>NZ_AUBU01000034.1 GCF_000429405.1 Algoriphagus marincola DSM 16067 | reverse complement strand
AAAGCATGGCTTCATCCTGAAATTCAGGCAATTGCTTCCAGTCCAGAGATTGGTTTACTTCCTCATGTTTGCTAGAAACCGCCACCGCTTCCATACCAGTTGATACAGGAAATTCAGATTTCAATTGAGGCTGATCAATTCCCTGTTGAAGCAAAACCAACTTATCGAGCAGGCCCTCCAGTTGTTCCAATTCAGGATCTGTCCCGGATTTACTTTCCAGTCCGTCCATCATTGCTTCCCATTCCTGCTTTTCCTCTGTTAGTTCCTCTGAAATGCTCAGTGGATCCAGATCCCTGTTGTAAGTCTTTTCTATCAGTTCCTCAGGTTTCTGGCTGAGCAGTTTCTCCAATTCCCTTAACTGATTCATCATGGCCTCTTCTGGATCTAAATCTTCTGCTTGCCCAGCCCTATCAGAACCGGCAAAAGAAGGGAGAGACTTTTTTGGGCTTTCAGGAATCAAAGCCGAACCATCCAAATCTTCCATTTCCAAGCCGGTTCCTGAACCGACCAGTGATTTTTGAAGGAAGGCAGGCATTTCCAACTCCTTGGGTTCACGCTTCAGTTTCTCCTCCAGACTGTAGGCCTCCGATTTGGATGTCTTCTTTTCCCTGATCAGTACTTCGGGCATTTCCTGATTGAATCCTTTTGGAATTTCCTCAACCGGCTCACCTCCGCTATCGGTCATCCCCAAGAGAAACAAGAGGGGTACAATCAATACCGGGAGGCAAAGCAGGAAAACTCCTTTTCTGCGTGATGCCAAATTGCTTTGCTTATTCTTCATAGCATGTAGGTTTAAGTGAAAGATGAATTAAAAGGGTATCAGGCGCGATCAGAGGATCAATTGGAGAAATGGGAGCCATCAGCAAACCGGAAACAGCTTTGGTTCGGGCAATCTTGCTTGGAATCCAGGAAGGCAGGTAAATAAGCAGGGCAAAGAGGAGTAAAAGCAGCATATAGGTCAGTTTTCTCCAAGGAGCTTCCAACCCTTTATCCCAGGCCTGAAGTTTAATGGCAATACCTCTGAGCCAAGGCTCTAGCCTGCATTCTGTCTTTTTCCATACCCAACTCAGAAGAGCATAAAATGCAGGGAAATCCGCTTCCTTTAACCCCGGAGTTTGAGATACTTTTTTCATGGCTGAGGGTATAATCATCGTGCTTCTTGTTTGAGGTCCCTGTTTTCCAGGATTTCCCAATTTTCTATCAGGAATCCGTGGGGATTGGCAGGGCTACGCTGAATCTGACGAAGTTTTCCGGCCGTGATCAAAGAGCGGGTCAATCGTGAACTGGACCGAATTATTTCCTGCCGGGCATAAACCCGAAAGGGGTAATCCGAAAGCCGGTCATTCAC
>NZ_AUBU01000033.1 GCF_000429405.1 Algoriphagus marincola DSM 16067 | reverse complement strand
GCCCTGTTTCCGGGTTTTGGAGCTTTGCTTCAAACTTGTTGAAGAAATACCGATCCGATATCTGTGATTTCTTGAAATAGAGATCCACGTCCAGCTGCTTCCCCTCGATTGCCGTTTGATGAGCCAAGGTAAAGTCTTCCTTGCCGGACTGAATAGCCTCTTTCAATTTTCCGTTTAATTGATCCTCAAATCCGCTGTACTTCAGTTTCTCGGTGAGGAATTCATAATTCTCCATGTCCATAGTAGTATTGGTTTAGTTTGTTTTGATTGGTAATGATTGGGCCTGAAGGAGATGCTTCCCTTTCAGACTGAGTTGGAGTTCCCGGTCTCCCAGCTGTTCCCGTAGACGAAATTCCAGGCGTTTCTGATTGGCCACAGTGAAAACCGGATAGGCCAAGACCAGTGATTTCAATTCCTGATTGTCCTCCTGATCCAAGGATTGGACCCGCGAAAATACCGGTTCCATAGCCACTTCCCTTTTGGAGGAACGCTTCCCTGAGCGGGTATCCACTATGCGTAAATCAGGCCCCATAGGCTCGAAGGGTATATGGGAAGTATTATGCACCATCAGATCAAAAAAGAGCAGGCCATCCTGATAGTAAATTCCCTTCAGCCAAAAGAGCAGCTCATATCGGAATTGCTTTTTGATGGCCTTGGTATCCAGAAATGCCAAATCCCCAGCCAGCTCCTCGAATTCCCTGGAGTTCATCCCCAAAGGAGATTCCAACTCCTGCTCCTTAGTTTTTTTCTTCCTAAGATCCCAAGTGGTGTTGGAAGGCTCCTCTGCATAGCGAACCTCAAACTCGTGAATTCTTCCATCAGCTGTAAGTACATGGAGATTGGTATTGGGCATTTGCTTACTCCCTGCTTTCAATTTGAGCAGGTTAAGCGCCTGAGCATCCTGTTGCCCCAAAAGCCATTGGCTTCCCCGATCGATTGACTGAATAGGAGCATCAAAAATCAGGACGGTGGTCTTATCCCAGCTGACCTGAAGCTCCGGGTTTTGAGCCCATGAATTTGAGCCCCACAAACAAGCAAGAAACAAGAGGGAAGACTGGAGGAATATTTGATATGATCTCATCAGTTTTTTGGATTTGCAGTGGAAAAATCAATTAAAAGAAGCGGGTGACCTGCTTTGATCTGCAATTTCCTAATCCGGCTTTTTGCCCGAATCAGGGAACGGGAGGCTTCCATCCCGGTCGTGGCCAATTGACTTTGCCAATCCATACCCATCGTATTGAAGCGCATGCCCTGTACCCCCTGAGCGGACTGATCCAGCCATTGGGATGCAACCTTTTGATCAGCTATTTCCATTCCGGGCAGACCATCCAAGCCATATGCCTTCAGCTCCACCGGAATCAATTGTTCCTTCCAAACAATGCCTGAAACCTGAAGCTGTAGCCTGGCACCCGCCAAGCTGGTATTGGCATGTAGAGCAGTTCCTGCGGGAATTTGAACCGAACCCAAAACAAGATCCTGATCCAGTATCAATTCCACCGCTTCCCCGGGAAGTATTTCCTGACTTTC
>NZ_AUBU01000032.1 GCF_000429405.1 Algoriphagus marincola DSM 16067 | reverse complement strand
CCCGCTTCAACGATGTCGAAGATGCCATCGCCGTCGGAGTCAGGATCCAAGCGGTCTGGAATACCGTCGCCATCAGTGTCTATGTCTTCACATAGATATGGGAAGGAGTCAAGATTACCTTCCAGGAAGATATTAAAGAACGGCTTTAGCGTACCACTGGCCGAAGAGATGGCCAATTGAAATTCACTGTCATTTACTACATCAGTGAATAGAATTGTGCCATTCTTACTCATCGACAGGTTACCATTTGCATCAATTTCAATAGCAAATTGATCACCTGACGCATAAGTGCTTCCTGATGATGAACCTCCAAAATCCCGAATGTCATAACTTGAACCATTGCTAAAATAGAATTTATGGCTTTGGTCGTTCCAATTCGTACTGGTCTTGTTCTTCGTCGTCCCGATGAGGCCAATCATCGTAGGGGAGTTGCTATTGTTCACGGTAAACTCAAAGCGAACCGGCAATTGATAGGTTTGTAAGCTGTAAGTACTAACCCAAGATCCTGATAGGCGTCTGACCGTGATGCTGTCAGCGGCTAATGGATTGACTTCAATTTGTGCAGGATTTGTAAACGACAAGTTGGTAAAATCGTTGGTGCCTCCCAGATAGTAGCATGGTTCGCTTTGTTCATCAAAGTCAAGTACACCATCATTATCATCATCAATATCAATAACATCACCAACGCCATCCCCATCAGTATCCGTACAGGCGTTGATCGCATCATCGAGAGCAAAACTATAGAACGAGGTATAGTTGATAGTACCGGAAGTGCCATCCTCAAACTGATCCAGGAGACCGTTCTTATTGGCATCTATACCCGTGTTGTAGTTAACGATGTCATTATTAGATACTGATGTATTATTGGCTTCCACACCATCACTACAGCCATCTCCATCAGAATCTAGGTCCAGACTGTTTGGAATTCCGTCCCCATCAGTATCTAAAAGGCATTCAAGAGGGCTTCCCGAAGCCCTAAATTCAATGCTTTCAACCGGCTTAGTTCCATTACTATTACGGGCGATATATAATTTATAACTGTCGGTCGTAGATAAACCCGATTGTACTAAAATCTGTACACCGTTTCTGAACAGGGTCAGGTTCCCTGATTCATCAATGACAATCCGGTGTACTTGACCTTGTGTACCATTTACTGCATTCTGAAGACTGTTGTTAATTTTTGTATAGCTTGTTGAATTGATAATGTAGAAACCAAAGCTATTTGCAACAGTCCAGTTATCGTTCAGAGCACTATTTTCATTGGCAAAGCCAAACATCAACTCAGCAGAAGTGCTGGAATAGGTAAAGCTAATATCTAATGGCAGTGAAAATGTTTGGTTAGACAATGCAGATTTCCAACCGCTAGTACTGATACCAGATAAGGTACTATCATCAGGAGCACTCACTGTGATAGCTGCATCTGTAGTCCATGTTAAAGTAGAGAAATCGTAACTAACAGGTCGGCAACCTTCTTGGGTGTCCAACACCCCATCATTGTCGTCGTCTATATCAATGGCATCACCTACACCATCCCCATCGGTATCATTACAGGCGTTGATCGCATCATTGAGAGCAAAACTATAGAATGAAGTATAGTTGATGGTGCCGCTAGTGCCATCCTCAAACTCATCTAACAGACCGTTGCCGTTGGCATCGGTGCCCGTGTTAAAGTTTACAACGTCATTATTGGTGGTGGCTGTATTGCCAGCCTCTACACCATCACTACAGCCATCACCATCCGAATCCAAATCAAGCCTGTTTGGAATGCCATCGCCGTCGGTATCCCCGTCGCCTTCTTCAGAATCCAGCACGCCATCATTGTCGTCATCAATATCAAAGACATCAAGAACGCCATCACCATCCGTATCTAAACAGGCATTAATGCTATTATCTAAAGCAAAGTCCGAATAGTATGAAGTATAGTTGATAGTGCCGGTAGTGCCATCCTCAAACTCATCTAGCAGGCCGTTGCCGTTGGCATCGGTGCCCGTGTTGTAGTTTACAACATCATTGTTGCCTACACTGGTATTGCCGGCCTCTACCCCATCACTACAACCATCGCCATCAGAGTCTAAGTCCAGACGGTTTGGAATGCC
>NZ_AUBU01000031.1 GCF_000429405.1 Algoriphagus marincola DSM 16067 | reverse complement strand
GCTACCAACAGCTGCCCAACTCAAACCATAGATTTAACAGGCATTTCGGCTACCAACCAGCCTGCTAATACCATCTTGACCTGGCATACTGGTGTGCCGGCTACAAACGCCAATAAAGTGAGTAATCCGGCGGCTGTTATATCAGGTGTTTATTATGCCTCTTTTTACAGTCCATCAGAAGACTGCTATACGCTGAATGGTGAGGCAGTTACCTCACTGATCGCAGATGGAGATACTGATTGTGATGGTGTAATCGATTCTATTGATATCGATGATGATAATGATGGAATATTGGATAGCGAAGAAGGCGACGGGGACACCGACGGTGACGGTATTCCAAACCGTTTGGACCTAGACTCAGATGGTGATGGCTGTAGCGATACAAAAGAAAGTGTTAGTCCATTTAACGATTGGACGCCATCACAATTAAATACCGCTTTATGGTTGGATGCAGCCGACGCCTTTACCATTACCGAAGTTGGTGGATTAGTAAGTCAGTGGAATGATAAGAGTGGGAATGGTTTAAATGTTACATCTACTATTAACAGAGAGCCTACAACTAATAGTGTAACAATAAACGGATTAAATACCTTAGATTTTACAAATGATGAAATGAGTACCTCAGATAATCCATTTGGATCTACTATTAATAATGCATTTATTATTACTGTTTATCGGGTAGATGCGATAAATTCAGGGTCACTTTTTTCATTGACGGGAACCAACAGTTCTTCAAATAGATGGAACGCTCATGCGCCCTGGTCAGATGGTGTTGTATATTTTGATATTAGTCTAGCAAGTGGGTATCGTGTCTCATTAGGAGGTTATGCGAGTGCTGGGAGTGTTTTAATCAGTGGTTTTTATGGATCTACAACAGATAATGTACAACAAGTTTATAGGAATGGGAATTTGTTTGTAGGTGATGCAACCGGTCACACTGTAAATACAGTTGGCAATATTTTTATAGGTTCTTCAAATGGGGTTAGTTTTCAAGATGTTTCAATTGGTGAATTCATTGTAATAAATGGAACAATTAACAGTAGCAACCGCCAAAAATTAGAAGGCTACCTTGCTCACAAATGGGGGCTTACAGCAAATCTACCGGCTAGTCATCCTTACAAGGATTCACCACCACTCCCAGAAGGTGGTAACGCTTGCAATCCTTATATAACAGGTGCCAATAATGTTTCAACCTACAACACAGGAGCAGATACTAACAACAATGGTTTGTTGGATGTATTTGAGAATATGGGTAATCCAGGAAGCATTAACTACACGTCTACTTATAATGAGTTCGCGATCAACGATGAGATAAATGCTTGTATCGATACTGATGGCGACGGCATAGGCGATGTATTTGATCTGGATGATGACAACGACGGTATTTTAGATACCGATGAAGGTGATGCTGATATAGATGGCGATGGTATTCCTAACCGCTTGGATTTAGACTCGGATGGAGATGGCTGTAGTGACGGCGTAGAGGCAGGCAATACCGGTGTAGATAACAATGATACTGTAAATTATAAAACAGGCACTGATGCCAATTGTAACGGATTGTTGGATGAATTTGAGGATGGAACGACAGGAAACATCAACTATACATCCACATATGCTGACTTTGCTTTAGAGGATACTTTAAATGCATGTCTAGATACGGACGGCGATGGTGTTGGCGATTTAATCGATATTGATGATGACAACGATGGGATATTGGATACTGATGAGGATAATTTGGTATCCGGACTCACCGTCGTATCAGCGGGTCTGGGTGTTGAGCTAGGTTCCAATGCCTTTACAGTCACATCATCCTTAACAGGCAGTTGGACAAATAGTGTGCAATCCAATGATTTGGGAGTAGCAGCGGGGGAAGATTTTGAATTAAGCTTTACTGTAGGTCAGGTTTCTACACGTAAGATAATGATCGGCTTAAATGCTGTGGGTAATAATAGTACGGATAGTTACACGGACATTGATTATGCGATTTATTTGAATTCGAACAACGTAGTTCAGGTCTATGAAAACGGTTCAAATCGAGGCAACTTATCCAGTGTAACATCAGCAAATGATGTGTTTAGCATCAAACGAATAGGAACAACTATCACCTACTTAAAGAATGACGAAGTTTTTTACACAAGTACCATAGCCTCAACGGCTAATGATTATTATATCGATAGCTCTATTGCAGATGACGGCAATAATGGATACACTATATC
>NZ_AUBU01000030.1 GCF_000429405.1 Algoriphagus marincola DSM 16067 | reverse complement strand
CCCTTGGGACCTTCTCCAGCCCCAGGATGTGACGAGCCGACATCGAGGTGCCAAACCTCCCCGTCGATATGAGCTCTTGGGGGAGATCAGCCTGTTATCCCCAGAGTACCTTTTATCCTTTGAGCGACGGCCCTTCCATACAGTACCGCCGGATCACTATACCCGTGTTTCCACCCTGCTCGGCTTGTCGGCCTTACAGTCAAGCTCCCTTATGCTATTGCACTCCACGCACGGTTACCAAGCGTGCTGAGGGAACCTTTGGAAGCCTCCGTTATCCTTTTGGAGGCGACCACCCCAGTCAAACTACCCACCAAGCAATGTCTCCCGAGTCGGGATTAGATACCAGACAAACAAAGGGTGGTATTTCAACGGTGACTCCACAACGCCTGGCGACGCCGCTTCACAGTCTCCCACCTATCCTACACATCGTTTGCCCAGTACCAATGCTAAGCTGCAGTAAAGGTTCATGGGGTCTTTCCGTCCCGTTGCGGGTACGCGGCATCTTCACCGCGACTACAATTTCACCGAGCTCATGGCTGAGACAGTGCCCAGATCGTTACACCATTCGTGCAGGTCGGAACTTACCCGACAAGGAATTTCGCTACCTTAGGACCGTTATAGTTACGGCCGCCGTTTACCGGGGCTTCGATTCAATGCTTCTCTTGCGATAACATCCCCTCTTAACCTTCCGGCACCGGGCAGGTGTCAGGCCTTATACCTAGTCTTTCAACTTCGCAAAGCCATGTGTTTTTGTTAAACAGTCGCCTGGGCCTCTTCACTGCGGCCCCGCATTCCTGCGGGGCGCCCCTTCTCCCGAAGTTACAGGGCCATTTTGCCGAGTTCCTTAGCCATGATTCACTCGAGCACCTTAGGATACTCTCCTCGACCACCTGTGTCGGTTTGCGGTACGGGTAAACATGCGCTTAACGCTAGAAGTTTTTCTTGGAAGCTTTTAGGGCCACTATCCGATTGTCCAAGGACGCTCGGTACTGTCAGGTTCGGCTAAACCCACGCATTTAACTATGGGTCCAATACCTACTCCCTTCAACCCGGTATTCCGTCACCGGGCGGGCCTTTCACCACTCCGTCACTCCATCACCTGCATGTCCAGTACGGGAATATTAACCCGTTTGCCATCGGCTGCCCCTCTCGGGTGCGCCTTAGGACCCGACTAACCCTGATCCGATTAGCGTTGATCAGGAAACCTGGGTCTTACGGTGTGGGGGTTTCTCGCCCCCATTATCGTTACTTATGCCTACATTTGCTTTTCCAAAAGCTCCAGCACACATCACCATGTGCATTCACCGCCGTTGGAATGCTCCCCTACCACTCGCATTGCTGCGAATCCTACGCTTCGGTATTAGGTTTGATGCCCGATTATTATCGACGCCCTGTCGCTCGACCAGTGAGCTGTTACGCACTCTTTAAAGGAATAGCTGCTTCCAAGCTAACCTCCTGGCTGTCTCTGCAACTGGACCACCTTTGTTCAACTTAACCTAAATTTCGGGACCTTAGCGGTAGGTCCGGGTTCTTTCCCTCTCGGACTGGGACCTTAGCACCCCAGCCCTCACTGCCGTTTCTCTATGATGGCATTCGGAGTTCGTCAGGATTTGGTAGGATGTGACTCCCCCTAGTCCTATCGGTAGCTCTACCTCCATCATACAATCCACGACGCTGTTCCTAAAAACATTTCGGGGAGTACGAGCTATTTCTCAGTTTGATTGGCCTTTCACCCCTACCCACAGCTCATCCGGAAGCTTTTCAACGCTTATCGGTGCGGCCCTCCATTGTGTGTTACCACAACTTCAGCCTGGCCATGGGTAGATCACTAAGTTTCGCGTCTGCCCCCTCTGACTATACGCCCTTTCAGACTCGCTTTCGCTCCGGCTGCTCCCGTCTACGGAATTAACCTCGCCAAAGAGGTGCAACTCGTAGGCTCATTATGCAAAAGGCACGCCGTCATCCCGATAAATATCGGGACTCCGACCGCTTGTAAGCGCACGGTTTCAGGTTCTATTTCACCCCCTTATTCAGGGTACTTTTCACCTTTCCCTCACGGTACTCGTTCACTATCGGTCTCTCAGGAGTATTTAGCCTTACCGGATGGTGCCGGCAGATTCAACCGGGATTTCTCCTGTCCCGGCCTACTCAGGATACCCGCCTTCCAAACAAAAATTCCAGTACGGGACTCTCACCCCCTGCGGTCGGCCTTCCCATGCCGTTCCCGTCTCCTTGTTTGAAATCATGCAGGTCCTACTACCCCCAGCCTGCCGAAACAGCCTGGGTTTGGGCTAATCCGGGTTCGCTCGCCACTACTACCGGAATCACTGTTGTTTTCTCCTCCTGTGGGTACTTAGATGTTTCAGTTCCCCACGTTCGCCTGTCTTTCGACATACCCGATCAATCGGGTGGGTTGCCCCATTCGGACATCCGCGGATCATTTCGCCTCAGCCGATCCCCGCGGCTTTTCGCAGCTTGGCACGTCCTTCCTCGCCTCTGAGAGCCTAGGCATCCCCCGTGCGCCCTTATTCACTTACTCTTTTAATCATATTATCCGCTGCTC
>NZ_AUBU01000029.1 GCF_000429405.1 Algoriphagus marincola DSM 16067 | reverse complement strand
TTGGAGGAACTTCCGAACTGGATAACCCGCGGAAGGTTGTTGAAATTGTAACTAATACTTGTAATCCCTTTATTCCTATCCCTCTTGATGGATCCTGCGTCGTTATATTCATATTCAGTAGTTACATTGGCCCCGTTTTTAAAATCGCCGAACCCAAATGAACTGCTGATACCATCCTCGATTTTAGTCACTCTGTTGAATGCATAGCTATAGGTTAATTGATCAATTGCACCAAATGAGCCTGGATTTGAAGTTTTCCCCTGTCTGTTAAGAGTATTGATATTTCCATTTCTGTCGTAGGTGATTCCCGAAAGGGAGTATCTCCCTGATTCCTGATTCCAGGAAGTTCCAAACCGGACATAATGTCCTTGGCTTATTCTATTCAGCTGATCATAGTTAAATCCAAAGCTCCGCTTCATGCCATCTCTTGAAGATTTCCATTGGATTCCGGAAATATTACCGTTGTAATTTACGGACCCGTACCCAAAGTCATAAAAAATCTGCATTCCAAAGGTGTCTCCCGATTGAGACAGATTTGGATCATTGATATGAGTTAACCAACCCCGGGGGTTATATTTATAATCGACCGTCTGGAGCCCATTCCAATCCTTTTCGACTAATTGGCCCAATTCATCATAGGAATAAGACACCAGGGTTTGTTCCGGTCTTGAGTTTACTTTCTGAGAAATTGAAAGTAGCCTGTTGGCATGATCATATGTAAAGGTTTTCAAAACAGTAATGGTAGAGTTACTCCCAGCAGATGGATTATTCTGGACATGGTAACTTTTGGTAATATTTCCCCTGAAGTCATATTCAAAAGTGGTCCAATCTGTTCCACCTTTATGATTGAGTACCTTTTTTTGGATCAAATTACCCCTATCATCATAAAAATACACTTCAGTAATGTAAAGTCCCGTTCCATCAATTTTAAGCCTTTTGCCTGTCAATCTACGGTGTATAGCCTTGGTTGGTTTTGGCGGAGATGTGAATTGAGAATTAAAGCTTGAATTAAAGGTATGGGTAGTTCCAGCAAATGAATAATTTCCGAAAATATTTGATTGGTCGGTAGAGCTGAGTGAAAGATTCGCAATGTAATCACTGTTTGCATCTACATTAGATTGAAATGTTGCCCTTGATGAGGTGCTATTTAATCTTCCCACAATACTTATTTCATTGAAATCATTGTATTTATACACCATCCAATACCCCGATTCTTCATGGAGACCGTTACGTTCCATGACCACACGATCCAAATGATCAAATACATATTCACTGATGTCAGCACCAGGAATCTTTTTTTGGTAAACCCGATCCCTGCTGTCATAGAAGTATTTAAAATAGTGTCCCTTAATAGTTGATGCCTCAATATTCCAATTTTGAGCACTGTTGCATAAATGGGTCCCTTCCGGCATAAGGGTGTAAACTAACCTTCCTTTATGATCATAGATATAATAAGTCCATAGCCAATGTGAAAATCCGGTTCCCGGAGACGAGATAGCAGCTGTTCTTGACAGGATCTTTTGCCCCAGATAATTTGTGAATGTCTCCGAGATTTTTCCATCTTCATCAATAGTCCTATTGACAAAAAGCTCATTGTTTCCGTAGGTCCCAAGATAAGTTGGTGTGGTTTGACCAGGAGCTATTTCAAATTTCCTGATATAATCTGAGGTAGAATTCATTCGCTCAGTAGACTCTAAACCTCGATTGGATCCAGACCAGGAATTACCGGGAGAGGAACTCTTCAATACTTTGTCCTTGGGTGAATTTTCATAAGCTAAACGGGTGAAAAAATTTCCTTCTCCATTATAGACAGAAGCCAACCTTCCTGTATAATTTGATCCGGGGTTTTGAATGATCTTACCCGCTGTCGTTGTGGAAGGGTAGGCTAAAAGTCCATATTTCACTCTACCAAAAGCATCATAAGTGTAAGGTTTTACCCAGTCTTTTCCTGTTGGGGATATTTGAAAGAAAACCTCCTGAAGTGGTCTACCCAAACCGTCAAAATAATAAGTGACTGTTTGGGCCTGTTCTTTTGTAAGGTTTCCGAATACAAGTTGCAGGGGTTGGTTGAAGGTAAGCTCTCTTACTACATTGATATTTGTTGATGACCCGATAGAGGAAATTGCCAGAGATTCCGGATTAGATGCGATAGCAGAAGAAACCGAGTTGGGAATGTTTTGTGATTCCCCCTTTAGGGCAGTAAACATTGCCAGCAGGATAATTAGAAACTTTTTCATATCAATAAGTTAAAGGAGCCTTGTACTGATAAAAAAACTGTTTGATTCTTTCTCCGTAACCATTTTCAATTATGGACGGTCTTCTTTGTGAATCAAAGGAATAGTTTACAGGTGTCATTTCATTTGGATTCTGAAAACTAATCCCCACAAAAGGGATATGACCAAAGGTGGTTATGGTAGATTCTTTTGGATAAATCCTTAATTCATCAATCAATATTCCATTCCCTTCAATTTGAACGGAACTGGCCCCGGATACCAAATATTGATATACTATCCAGTTTGAACCGATATCAGAATTTGAAATACCTGAATCCGTGATTACAGCCCCGTTTTTCCTTACTACTAGATTTGGTGTCGAGGAACCGTTCTTTTTTACTGCAAATGATAAAATGTAGCTTTTAGAAGTTGACAGTCCTGACTTACTGATAGAATTTCCTGAAACAGGAAAACTAGTTTTCCCAGTATATCCTAAACTTCCTAAAGGCAAAAATGGAATTGTATAGGTCCAGCCTCCTTTATAATCTGACTCGAAACTCGTATATCCAACATCGTTGCTCGTTCCTTCAAAGTTATTGAGTATTGCAACAGCCTTTGTGTCATGATAATCATACAAAATCTTGGTCTTGATTTGATTTGTGGAAATCAGTGTAGGATAATTATTTGAGTTATATTCCAAAATCTCGTTTGTTAGTCTAAAACCAACACTTAAAGCTGGATTGGCAAGATTTAAACTGTAAGAGCTTACAGGATGCTCTAATTCTAATGTATAGGCCTTTTGGTTTAGAAGTTTTCCATTTATTGAGGTAATCGGAAAGTACTCTCCCCCGATTGTATACTCTGATCCATTTCTGATTTTTTTATCCAAATACAGGATTGGCTGATTGTAAATACTATAGAAGCTCTGTCCTCCGATATCATTGGTATAATAAAAATACCTGGCTTTCGCCTCACTTGGGGACACTGAATTCCTGTAAAGCTCTTTTGTTATCTGATTATTGAGCGAATCGATTGAATAAAGAACTTCGGACTCTAAAACACCTCCATTTCGGAAAGTTTTTGTGTTCTCTTTTGTCTTTGAGAAAAGAGCAGAAACATAACCGTATTTATAGACTCGATATATTGCGGGCTTAAACTGCCATTGCTGCCCAGGAAATACTTCAGACCGCAATCTATTCAGCTTCATACCAAATGAATAGTTTGAACTTGGCCCCGCATAAGAAGAAAAACTTGAGTTGTTTGTTATAAAAGTTTTATACTCGTAAGTTTTCTCCTCAATTTTTTCCAAAGAAGTGCCACTACCTTTAAAGACCTCCACTTTAGTGGGTATACCATAGGTCCAATCATAATTGATGTCTGCTATTGAATAAGATGGATTGGAAACTAAGTCTCCAATTTGTGAAAAATGGTATACGGTTTTTCCCTGGCTTCCATCATTGATTATTTCTTCGACTCTGGTATAGGTCACATGATATGTTCTCCCAAAAAAGGATGATTGCTGGTCATCACTGCTTAGCAGGTAAAAATCACATTCAAGCCGGTATGGACCAGTATCTATATCATGCTGAAGCTGAGACTGCAGGTCTATAAAATTTATATTTGATTGGATATTATCAATCACTCCCGAGGAATTTAATGATCCGTCCTGCAGATATTTGTAATCCATATACTTGGCAAGAGCTCCGTTGTCAGTGTAGGAGTTTATTCTTTTTATCCTTACCCCGGGCCCAACCTTATTTTGGCCACCATACCGAACTATGTTTTGTTCATATTGAAAAGTCGAATACCCCCCTGTAGGGTAATTAATCCTGTTCAAAAGCCCAGCTGTAACCCTTGATGAACTGGGCTCTCGACTGGCCCCATTTACATTATGGGTAGGATGATAGGGAATCGAACTGTAAACGGAGTTATAAATATGATATCCATAGTAATCCTGGTCATAAGACAATCTTGGAGAAAGATTACCATTGTAGACAAAGGAATAAATTTGGTCAAAATCAATTACCACTTGATCCAATCTAAGCCTCTTGTTCCATTCCGATTTGTGATTAGGGCCAGTTGAGCCAGAAGATGTGTGATAGGAAGTTTTAAACTCAACTCTTTTTACAGGACTTTGGCTTCCTTTATCATAAATCTCTATATACTGGAGGGCCTTTGTGCCTGGAAGATCTTCTCTGCTACCATCAGAGGTGGCTTCTGTTTTATATTTGAATAGTATCTCCTCGTTTTCTGAAGTTTCAATTTTGATGAGTCTTTTACCCGAAACAGTACTTTCTTGTATACAATTTTGGTCTAAAAGATTGGAATCCGGTGTACAACCATTTCCAGTTACCCATGAGTACTTTTGTTCCAATCGGTTTATTGCATAGGTGTAGTTTTCATCCTCATACGTGAAGAGAATCGTACCCCCTTCTTTCGACTCGATCTTGGATAAATAAAATGATTTGTTATAAACACCTGAATTGACACATCCTTCCGAGCTGATATATAAAGAACCGGGACATCCTGGAGGAAGGTAGTTGGTTTCAAAAACATCAAAGGTGAATTTGGTTTGGTTCTTGTCATAAATAATAAATGAATTCGCTGATTGGCTGATTGTAAATCCTTTGTATGGAACTTCTCTAAAGTTACCCTGATAGATCGGAACCATGATTCCTGAATAATTCCCGAAATTAAAATTGATAATATCCGGTTCAGTATCGATGCAGTTGTTTAGGCCATCATGTGCCCACATATAATCTGCATTGTTTCGACTGACTGAAAAAGAGGAGCTTGAAGAAATATTGGGATTAAAACTTGAAAAATTTGATGGAAGTTGAAGAATTTCCCCATAATTATCATTTGTGTTTTTGTTTGAGGTCCTTGCTAAAACCCCTGAAGGATTTAATGCCCAGCCTAATCCCACATTTGAAGAAACTTGGTTCACTTTGATACCACTTCCATGATAGGATAAGTTTATTTCATGTGTATAGCCATTTACTGAAATTGAATGGATGGGAATTGAAACATTCGCTACACCTGTAGAGTGATTTACTGGAATCTCCCCAAACTTACCTAATGAAGCCATCTGGGGAGAGGGTGGTACTTGCATTTCCCGGAATGGTTCCACTGAACTAAATGGCTCAAAGAAAAACCCTTGAAGACTTTTTAATGTGTCAAATGAAACCGTATCCTTAAATGGAAGATTAAAACTTTCTATTGAAAGGTTTTTCAACCTACCCTCTTTGACTTGGCCGTATGTAAAGCCAGAGATAAATGAAAATAAAAGTGCTATTCGAAATTTCATCGTTTTTGATTTAAAGGAAATAGGGAGGTTTCTTATTGTCAATACCC
>NZ_AUBU01000028.1 GCF_000429405.1 Algoriphagus marincola DSM 16067 | reverse complement strand
TCCCTCAGCACGCTTGGTAACCGTGCGTGGAGTGCAATAGCATAAGGGAGCTTGACTGTAAGGCCGACAAGCCGAGCAGGGTGGAAACACGGGTATAGTGATCCGGCGGTACTGTATGGAAGGGCCGTCGCTCAAAGGATAAAAGGTACTCTGGGGATAACAGGCTGATCTCCCCCAAGAGCTCATATCGACGGGGAGGTTTGGCACCTCGATGTCGGCTCGTCACATCCTGGGGCTGGAGAAGGTCCCAAGGGTTGGGCTGTTCGCCCATTAAAGTGGCACGCGAGCTGGGTTCAGAACGTCGTGAGACAGTTCGGTCCCTATCTGTTGCGGGCGTGGGAAGTTTGCGAGGACCTGACCTTAGTACGAGAGGACCGGGTTGGACTGACCGCTGGTGTACCGGTTGTGGTGCCAACTGCACTGCCGGGTAGCTACGTCGGGAAGAGATAAGCGCTGAAAGCATCTAAGTGCGAAACTCCCCTCAAGATGAGACTTCCGTATAGGGCCCTCAGAGACGATGAGGTTGATAGGCTGCAGGTGTAAAGGCAGTGATGTCATAGCCGAGCAGTACTAATTGCCCGAAAGCTTACCGAAATCCTGTTGCAGTTTCTACAAGATATGTTAAAGACTTCAGATATTAGAAGCAAGACATTGGAATCAAGATATACCTATCGGTATAACGGAGTCATGAATAAAGACCTAGTGTCTTGGATCTTGTCTCTTTGATCTAAAAGTCTTCAAAGATTTAGGCGGCCTGGCGCAGGGGTTCCACCTCTTCCCATCCCGAACAGAGCAGTTAAGCCCTGCAGCGCCGATGGTACTGGGGTTACACCCGGGAGAGTAGGTCGCCGCCTCATTATTCAAAACCTCAGCCTAACAGCTGGGGTTTTTTGGTTTTAGGACAACCCACTTTTAGTGATCAATGAAATCTGATAATATTCATTCCTGATTAGGAGATTTATTTTTCATTTTTGGATTATTGTCGCAGTTTTGTAGCAAATCACGATCGAATGGCTGTATTATTTAAAGGGTTGAGATGGGTTCACAAGGGAAAGTCCACAATTGGGGACTTTATCTTTGATAATGGAGAGATTATTCCAGCTGGATCTTATGACTCATCGCCCTCTGAGACTATCATAGCTGATGGCTGGATTTGCTCTGAGGGTTGGGTTGATCTGAGAGTAAGTGCAGGAGAACCGGGTCACGAACATAAAGAAACAATTGAGAGCCTTTGCAATAGCCTTCATGTTTCTGGATTTTCGGCAGCTGTTCTTACTCCCAATACAGATCCTGTAATTGAAAACAAGGGATTGGTTGATTTCTTATTGAGTAAGTCCAAAGCCTTTCCAGTTGAAATCATACCCCAAGCTGCAGTTACTAAAGGTACTCAAGGAGAAGATCTGACAGAAATTTTGGATCTACATTTCCAGTCTGGGGTCACCATATTTGGTGAGGGAAAGGTCTCTCTTTCCAATAGCGATCGCTACCTCAAGATTGTCCAATATTTACAACGTGTCAACGGGATTCTTTTTGATCATGCTTATGATCCTTTACTAGCAATATTTGGTCAGATGCACGAAGGGGATGTTTCTACCCAATTAGGGATGAAAGGAATTCCAAGGCTTGCAGAAGAGGTAGCAATTCAAAGAAATCTAGAATTACTTCGATATGCAGGTGGACGTGTACATTTTCAAACTATCAGTACTGCAAAGTCAGTCGACCTGATAAAGCAAGCCAAAAAGGAAGGTTTGAATATTACAGCTGATGTCTCTATCTATCAATTGATTTTTAATGATCAGGATTTATTTGATTTTGATCCAAACCTAAAGGTCAACCCCCCATTTCGAGAGAAAGAAGATAGAGACGCATTGATTGAAGGTTTGAAGGATGGAACCATTGATGCTTTGGTCTCCAATCATCAACCTGAAGATTTCGATTCGAAATTTATGGAGTTTGATCTAGCCGCTTTTGGTATGACAGGATTGCAGACTTTTTTGCCTGCGCTAAATCATTTGCAAGAAGAGCTAGGTTGGGAATTATTATTAGAAAAAATAACCACTGGACCAGCAAAAGTACTTGATTCAAAGATTTCTCGGGGTTTTACGATTTTCGATCCAAAGGAAAAATGGATATACAACGAGGACTCCAATCATTCTTTAGCTTCTAATAATCCATGGTTTGGCAAAGAGTTACTCGGAAAGGTCAAATACAGAACATATGAAGGTAATATGCTGAAAATCAATGAATAAATACCTCAGTTCTGCTTATCAGTTTGGAACCTTGGGAGGAACTCTAAGCTTAATTTCCTTTGGGTTTTTAGCTTGGGTTCAGCCAGATCCGACAAATCTGAATTTGATTTTTGGATACATTATCACTCCAGTTTCCATTTTCTTGGCCTTGAAGTTTTTTAAAGATTACTCTAATAATGGCTATCTTTCCTTTGCGGAAGGAATGTCAGTAGGTTTCGTGACGTACATGCTGATTGCTATTATCTCTGCTTTGGGGATTTGGATTATTTTAGTTCTTTTTCCCGATCTTTTTGAGATTATAAAGGTCTCAAAAATTCAGGTTATGGAGCAAAGTAAGGATACTATCATTTCTCAAGTAGGGGAAGAGTCCTTCCAAGCAACCCAAAAAAGTATTCAAGAAATGGCTTCGATTGACATTGCGATCAACGATGGAATTTGGAAAATAGTCCCCGGACTGTTTTTTACCATTATTATTTCTATTATTTTCAGGAAAAACCCTAATTAAACGACTATGGAAGAAAAACAAACTCCTTTTCAAGCTGCCGTAAGACCAGGTCTTACCATTGGCTTAGTTTCTGTTGCACTTACGTTTCTGGTATATTTTATTGACTCTAGCCTCCTTGTAGCGGGTTGGTTTGGACTTGTGGCTCTTGCCATATTCTTTGTATTGGTTATCTTCTTCGGTAGGCAGTACCGGGCTGAATTAGGTGGATTCATGACCTTTGGCGTGGCCTTCAATTTCTCTTTCATCACGATGGTGGTTGCTGGATTAATCTCCATCATAGGAGGAATACTGCTTTATCAAGTAATTGACCCTGCATTGCCTTCTGTTCTTGCAGAGCAATCTGTGGAAAATACTTTAGAAATGATGGAAAGTTTCGGTGCCTCCGCAGATTCGATGTCTGCTGAACAATTGGACGAAATGAGGAATTCCATTTCAGATGGGTTCTCTTTAATGGGGCAAATTAAAAGCTTTGGTTTCGCTCTTATATTTTATGCAATTCTTTCCCTTATCACGGGTGCTATTCTGAAGAAAAAAGATAAATCACTGGATTACTGATATGTTGCAAATTTCGGCGGTTGTTCCTGTATTTAACGAGGAGGAATCCCTTTCAGAATTGACTCAATGGATTAGCCGTGTCATGAACGATCACGGCTTTTCTTATGAAATTATTTTGGTCAATGACGGAAGTACAGATGACTCTTGGGCTGAAATAAGCCGCTTGGCGAAAGGTAATGGGAATATCAAAGGAATCAACTTTACCCGAAATTATGGAAAGTCGGCAGCTCTTGACGCTGGCTTCAAAAAGGCACAAGGTAAAGTTGTCATCACCCTGGACGCAGACCTTCAGGATAGTCCGGATGAGATTCCTGAACTCTTTCAAATGATTCATGAGCAAGGCTATGATGTCGTCTCAGGCTGGAAAAAAGAGCGTCACGATCCAATCACCAAGACAATACCTTCCCGCTTCTTTAATGCAGTGACACGATGGATTTCTGGAATCAAGCTGCATGATTTTAATTGTGGGCTAAAAGCCTATAAATTAAAAGTTGTAAAAAATATTCATGTCTACGGAGAAATGCACCGCTATATCCCTCTTCTAGCTAAGTGGAATGGGTTTGGGAAAATAGGTGAAAAGGTAGTCCAACATCAAGCTCGAAAATATGGGGTCTCAAAGTTTGGGATCGAGCGATTTCTCAATGGTTTTCTGGACTTGATTTCAGTTTCATTTGTACATCGATACAAAAAGAAACCCATGCACTTTTTCGGGCTCCTGGGTACGCTTTCTTTTGTTTCTGGTTTCTTGATCACTTGCTGGCTTATTTTTCAGAAGATTTATGGTCTGAAAAAGGGTTTAGAAGTGCGTGAAATCGTAGATCAACCGCTTTTCTTTTTAGCATTGGTGGCATTGATCATTGGAGTCCAATTGTTTGTTACCGGATTTATCGCGGAGTTGATGACTTCAAACCAATCCAAAGAATCAGAGTACAAAATAGACGAAGAAATCAATTTTGACTATTGATGTTTTTTTCGGTAATCATTCCAGTTTACAATCGCCCTGAAGAACTTCGGGAGCTTTTGGACTCACTTTCGGTCCAATCTTTCCAAGATTTTGAGGTGATTGTCATTGAGGATGGTTCATCGCTGACATCTGAGTCGGTATGTGATTCATTTAAAGAAAAGCTAACTATCCATTACCTCTATCAAGAGAATCAAGGTCAGGGCTTTGCTAGGAATCACGGAATGCAAGAAGCTAAAGGCTCTTTCTATGTCATTTTTGATTCGGATGTAATTGTTCCCAAAGATTACCTCGAAAAACTCAAGATGGCAATTGAGTCGAGAAATTTAGACGCTTTTGGAGGTCCTGATACGGCCGAATCCAGTTTTTCAACTTTGCAAAAGGCCATGGATTTTGCCATGACCTCTTTCTTGACGACAGGAGGGATTCGTGGAAAAATGAAAAACCCAGCTTCTTACCAAGCGAGAGGGTTTAATATGGGCGTATCGAGACAAGTTTTTGAAGAGACAAAAGGCTTTGTGGATCCGAATCGTGGAGAAGACATCGAATGGAGTATTCGAATAAAGAAGTCCGGATTTAAACTCGAGCTAGTCAAAGAAGCCTTTGTATTTCATAAGCGAAAGAATACTCTTAAGTCATTTTTCAATCAAGCCTATTCCTTTGGTCAGAACCGGATTAATGTGTCGAGGTATCACCCAGATGCCGTAAAGCTGGTTCATTTATTACCTTCTGCATTTTTGTTATTCTTAGCTTTAACCTTTGTTTCAGGACTTTTTTCCTGGTCGATTTTTCCAGTATTGCTCTTGGTCTTTTTGATTTGGATTTCCTTGGTCTTCTTTTTTGCAAGTCTTCAATACATGTCCCTAAAAGTAGGAGGGCTGTCTATGGCAACTTCCATTCTTCAATTGGCTGGTTATGGGGCCGGCTTGCTTGTCGAAGGTTTTAGAAAGCTTTTAAAGGGTTAAACGCCCTTTTTACAAACAAATATGGTCTCATCAGGAGGTAAAGCGAACTTTTGAACCATTTCAGCAGGAAGGTTTTTGACGAATTGATTCTCTTCAATTTGTAATCCTGACCTTCTCAAGCGCTCTGCATAGTCTTTTCCATACTTTCTTACATGGTCTCGCTGACCAAAGATTCGCTCCCTTTCAGCCGGGTCAGTGATTGATTTGTCTTCCAAAGTTTCCGGGAGGTCATATACCGGAGATTGCAAGATTCCCCATCCATTGGGCTTTAAAACTCTGTTGATCTCTGCACAAGACTTGATATCATCGTTGACGTGCTCTAGTACATGATTGCAAAACACTACATCAAAGCTGGCATCAGGGAAAGGAATATCATGAATATCCATTTTAACCTTGGCCAAAGGAGACTCAATATCCGCGGTGATATATTCCAAGTTTTTTAGCGAATCGAAGGGCTTCAAAAAGCAGTGTTCGGGAGCCACATGTAATACGCGGAGATTGGCAGTGAAGAAGTTGGTTTTTTCCTGAAGAAAAAGCCACATCAAGCGATGCCGCTCCAATGAAAGGCAGTTGGGGCAAAGTGCATTTTCGCGTGCCTTTCTTCCATAGGGCAAAAACTTTCCGAATTGAGATTGGCATACTGGACACTGGACAGCATCACCTTTATTTTTCCAGGCAAAAAATTTCATAGCCAAAGGGCTGACACGCTGCAAAAAAGGTCTGGGAACGTAGCGAATGACGAAGGAAATGATGTTTTTGATCATGGAGCTGCAATTTAGCTATCGAAGCTTTGGCTAGCTAGTCATCCAAAAAATGTTTTAGCATTTTTTAGCATTAGATGAAGATGAGTAGGTTTGGAATTGAGATATCTATCAGTATTTTAGTTAAATTATTTTAACCGCCTAAGTTAACTGCATGAAAAAATTATTTATCCTACTACTCTCAATGGGGATTTTTTCTTTCCCCTTTTTTGAAGCCAAAGCCCAAGAGACGGTAACCTACACCCTTCAAGATATGGTGCAGCGTGCCAAGGAACTATCACCGGCTTCCCTTCGTGCCAAAACACAAAAGGAAAACAGATATTGGCAATACAGACTCTTTAGATCAAATTACAATCCTCAACTGCGATTGAACGGTACAATTCCCAGCTATTCTCAGGCATTTAATAGCATTACACAGCCTGATGGATCTATCGAATTCCTTGAGGTGCAGCAGAACTTCATGGACTTGGAGTTGGGGCTTCAGCAGGTAATTTCACCTACCGGAGGGGTTATTTCAGTAAATACTTCAACCAATCGATTTGATAATTTCTTGGCCAGTCCAAATGATGTGCAGACTCGCTGGTCCGGTGTACCGGTAAATATTCGCTTGCAGCAGCCAATTTTCGCCTACAATCCTTTCAAGTGGGATAAAAAAATTCAGCCTTTGCTTTTTGAAGAAAGCAAGCGAGCGTATGTGCAGGAAATGGAACAAGTTTCTTTTTTCGTCAGTCAGCTCTTTTTTGATTATTTGCTTGCTCAGGCCAATGTGGATATCGCGACACAGAATCTTAGTAATACCGAGGAGATTTTTGAAATAGAGAAAGCGAGGTATCAATTAGGAACGACTTTCGAGGATAAGCTTCTGCAGGTAGAACTTCAGGTGCTTCAGGCGAGACAGGATTTGGCACAAGCAAAGTTGGACCTGGAAAGCTCAGCTCTTGCTGTGAATTCATTTATCGGCTTAGATCCGAATACACTGATACAGCTTGAATCGCCAGAGAATGTGCCTGATTTTGATGTAAACGTGGATAATGCCATTTCCCTGGCATTCCAAAATAGGGCAGAGGCACTCGCTTTTCAACGGAGGAAAATTGAGGCAGAGGCTGCTTTGGCGGAAGCAAAAGGACAACGCTTTGCCGTACAGCTAAATGCCAGCTATGGATTTAACAATGCCGCTTTAACCTTTCCTGATATTTATCAAAACCCCAACACCCAGGCTTTGGTCAGCTTAGGGTTTTCGGTACCTGTTTTGGATTGGGGTAGAAATAAAGCGCGAATGGCTCAAGCAGAAGCAAATCAGCAGCTTGTGGAATATACCGTGGAGCAGGATCAGATTAATTTCGAACAGGAGATCTTCACAAAAGTCAAAAACTTTCTAATGATCAAAGAGCGTCTTCAAGTGACAAAAGTATCTGACGAAGTGGCTCAGAGACGGTATGAAATCGCCATCAAGCGCTATCAGTCAGGTAATGTGTCGATCACTGACCTTTCCATTGCTCAAAATGAAAAAGATACCAATAGAAGGGCTTATTTCAGTGCATTGAGGGATTTTTGGTTGGCTTATTACGAATTGAGAGCGCTCACGCTGTATGACTTTGAGACAAATCAACTACTGTATACTGCTGAGTAAAAGATAAAGGTCAAAAAAAAAGGCGGGTTAAGACCCGCCTTCTTCGACACTATCCCAAAAAGTGTGTAAATAGATTTTAGGGTTAGTTAGAGTTTTATACGGTTTTCAAACATAATCATAAATTGGTTTAGGATCATGCCCCAATCTCGGATAGGCATGGTCCATTTTTTTGTTGCTTCCATGACTGCCAAGAATACTGATTTCAGTACGGCTTCATCGGTTGGGTAGGAAAGCTTGTTTTTGGTGTATTTTCTGATTTTTCCATTCAGGTTTTCGATGATGTTGGTTGTGTAGATAATTTTTCTGATTTCCAGCGGAAAGTCCAGAAATGCGGTCAGTTCTTCCCAGTTGTCTCTCCAGCTTTTGATCGCATAGCCGTAT
>NZ_AUBU01000027.1 GCF_000429405.1 Algoriphagus marincola DSM 16067 | reverse complement strand
ACCAGTGTATGCTGAAAACCTTCAAACACTGCCAGACCAAAACTGATCGGACCCAGTATCCCCAATACCACCAAATAAAAAAGCCGGATCACATTGATGCCCAATCCCGTAGCCTGATAAAGTACTTGCAGCACCTCAGACATCCAGGTTTTGATATTCAGCTGCATCTGAAAGGAAGCTTTTTCCATGGCGAACTGAATCCCATTTCCTATGCTTTCCATCCAGCCTTCCTCCCCTGCCCCGGGATTGGAGTACTCATACCAGAGATCCCGGTCACCTGATCCGGTATTCCCCACATACATATTCCAAAACTGTCCCTCTTTCATGGCCTTCTTCTTGGCCTCGATCAATTGATTGATCCCTTCTTGGGAGCCAACCCGTAGTTTTTCCGTAGCCAGCATCACCGGAGTCATGAGAAGTTCTATGGTTCCTGTCACCCAGGAAAAATTAACAACTAAAATACCCAGTACAAAGGGCCGGAAAAGTGGATAAAAATCAACCGCCTCTGCCTCGGCTATATGCTTCCATACCCGGTTTCCGATATAAAAAACAGCCCCAATTCCCGCTATGGATCCAGCCGCAAATTGAAGCACGGCTGTATCATTTCCAATCGTTTCACTGACCGAAGCAATCACTTCATTAAAATCCTCAATATACCTTGCCAAATCATTGGCCATCATCACCTGCGGAAAGAACAGGCCAAGCCCCAGAAAAACCGATATTTTAATCCAATGCTTACTCATTTCTCAGGATGTTTTCCAGACTTCTCAGCTCCACTTGCTTGCCTTTCCTCAGATCCAATAGCTCCCGATAGGACCAGTTCCACCGTCCCAATCCTGCCATTAATTCCTGCATGGAATCATGAATCCGATCTACACTTCGTATCCGTTCCCCATCATCCATCTGAAGCTGCCCGTCTGCCAAAATCAAAAGCAGACTTTCCATATTTTCCATTCCAGCCTTTGAAAAGGCCGCGAAGCTTTGAAAGACTTGTTGCTGTTCCTCCCAATCAGTCCAGTCCAATCGATTCAAATCAGCCCGAATTCCTGATACGGTCTGAACCAGCCGAATCTGAAACTGAATGATTTCAGCCACTTTGTAATAGGATTTTACCTCCGGGCTGACTTGAGTCAGGCGATTCAAGAAGGCCTCGTGTAAGCGGAAATTACCTTCGGTAATTCCCTTCACCTGTTCAAAGCCCGATTGAAGGATTCGGTATTTCTCCTTCATGCCATCCAGCATTTCCCGTAGCTGCTCCAGCTTCTCCACATTCAGCAGGAGCTGTTTCACTTCCGAGGACTGCCCCTGAGCCACGGATATCATTCCCCAATAGAACATACCCATAAGCAGGCCCTGAAGAGCGGTCTTGGTAGGTTTCAACTTGTTCATCATGGTGTAAATCTTGGTCCTATTAGTCCTTTCAGAATGCCTTCCTCAAATTCCCTTTGTTCTAAATCCATTTTTCCCAAGACCTGAATCCTGTTCAGGTCAGCGGAAAGTTCAAAAAGCCTTCCATGAAGACCCATCAGTAATTCAGCCCGCTGTCCATCTTGCATTTCCAACTTACCGGAGCTGACTTGCATATAAGCACTTGCCAATTCCCTACAGCGATCCAGCATTTTTAAGTGCAGTGCCAATAAGGCCTCCCTTGAAGTCGCTTCAAGATTTTTACTCCTCCAATAATTTTGGGAGTACTCAATTCTCTCTTCCAGCTCACCGGGAAGCAAGCCTTCATCAGCCATTCGCTTCAGTACTGATTCTGACTTGGCCCCCAACTTCCTCCTAGCTTCAAAAAAGTCCTGATGAGCCAGAAATTCCGCATCCTTCCAGGAGCTCAACAGACCAAGACCTGATTGGAAGATTTGCGAAGCATCCTTCAGCAATTGGGATTGGACCTTCAAGGCTCCCAGCTGTATCAAGAGGTATTTCTCCTGTGTCTTTTTCTGTTCAAACAGTTCCGACCAAGTTTGGGAATAGGCTGTTAGAGAAATTAGCATCCCTAACAGGAGTATGGATAAAGTCTTGTTCTTCATGGTATTTCAGTCTTTAATTCAGTCCACTTCCTGATTTTATAAAGAGTTTTTACAGGTTCTATTTTCCTTCAAATCAACCTTCTCATTTCAAAAGCATTTCCAAACTCCTGCCTTCCTTTGCCCATAGGCTACGCTGCGCAAGAAGTGATTCCACCTGCAGATTGAGTTGGGTCAGACTTCTAAAGTTCCGGTTCATTCGATGCTCCAAATCCATGATTTGTTCCAGGCGTTCCCCATCACTGAGCTGAAGACCGTAGGATTTCAGGACCTGGGTCAGTTCCTGAATATTTTGGGCACTCTGCCTGAGAACATCCCCATAGCGCCGCTCAAGAAGCAGCAATTCCTGCGGGCTGAATAGATTTCCCCGAACTACCAAATCCCGGCTTTTTTGGTAGGCCCGAAGCAGTTCTCTCTGTGAGGCAGAGATGGCCTTGACCTTCTGAAACTGACTGATCAAGGACTTGACTTTCCAGAGGCTTTCATAGTAGTTTCCGTATAATTCCCTTTGCCTTTGGGACCAGTTAGCGATCTCAGCCAATTGACTTTCCGTCAGCACATTTTCCAGCTTTTGCTGAGCCTGCTGAAGCCAAATCGTCTCGTTTTGCATGCGCTGGATCTTTAAATCCACCGCCACAATGATTTTCTTCACCCCCTGCCGGATGATTTCTGCTATGGGAACAGCAGCTTCCACCGGATTTACCCGGAACATGAAGCCTGCCCACAGCAGGCATATCATTCCTATTTTCTTTGATAGTCCTTGCATTGTTTTTTTTGTTTATTCAGATTTTTCTCCCCGCATTTCAGCAGCTAAGGCAGTAATCGCCATTTTCAGATCACCCAAGCGGCCTTTTAATTCCTCCAATCGCATCTTCTCCTTTTCCTCGGTGGTATAGGTCAGGTACTCTTCCAAGCTCACTTCCGTCCGATACACCTGACTGTGAGTTCCCAACCCGATAAATACTTCCTTGTAAATGCGATGGGGATCATTCGCCCGGTTGATGGACAGTACCAATGCTTTTTCCTTTTCAGTCAATCCCAAAAGCCGTTGGATGTCTTCAAACTTATTTTGATACTTGCTCTGATCCAGCAGAATCTTGCAGTCCGAATTGTTGATAATGGCATCTTTGATCACCGGACTCTGAATGATATCATCCACTTCCTGAGTGACCACAATGGCCTCCCCGTAAAATTTCCGTACCGTCTTAAACAGGTACTTGATGTATTCCGCCATTCCTTCTTTGGCAATGGCTTTCCAAGCCTCCTCGATCAGAATCATTTTCCGAACGCCTTTGAGCTTGCGCATCTTGCTGATAAAAATCTCCATGATGATCAAGGTGACCACCGGAAAAAGTATGGGATGATCCTTGATTTTATCCAGTTCAAAAACAATGAATCGCTGATCCAATAAATGGATATTCTCCCGGGCATTGAGCAGGTAATCAAACTCTCCTCCCTGATAAAAAGGACGTAGGACATAGAGAAAATTCTTCAGGTCAAAATCCCTAAGCTGTACTCCCTCTGCTTCGATTTGAAAAGCATAGTGCTCCCGCAAAAACTCATAAAAGGTATCAAAGCAGGGAAAGCAATCCGGATGAGCTGATAAATGGGCATAGTATCCCTTTAGGGCATTGGAAACCGCCACATACTCCGACCTGCGAAAAGTCTCATTCTCCTTTTTCCAGAGTGCCAACAAGAGGGTTTTCAAGCTCTCCTTCTTTTCAGTATCAAGGGCCTTCCCTTCCAAATAAAAAGGATTGAAACAAATGGGCTCTTCCTCCGAATACGTGAAATAATACCCCTCCACCAAATCACAGAGACCCTGATAGGAATGCCCCACATCAATCAAAACCACATGGGCACCCTGTTCATAATAGCTGCGGACCATATGATTGGTAAAAAAGGATTTACCTGATCCCGATGGTCCCAAAACAAACTTGTTTCGGTTGGTAATCCAGCCTTTTTTCATAGGCTGATCCGAAAGGTCCAGCCAAATCGGCTTCCCATAAATCCGCTCTCCGAGTCGAATCCCCAATCCAGCCTGACCTGAGCCTTGTACTCCTTCCAGGTTATATAAGCAAAGAAATTGATCCAAAGAACAGTGAAAGCATTCATTCACCGGTAAGGCAGCCGCATTTCCAGGTATACCTGCCCAATAAAGTTGGGCTGCCCCGTATGTTTCAGTTTTGGATATTAAACCCAACCTACTGGCCGATGCACTAACCTGCCGGATCTGGTGCTGCAGTTCTTCTTTGGCATCAGCCCAAACCAGGACATTGGCATGAGCCTTCACCGGAATCCTTCCTTCCTGAATCGAATCATCCAAAAATTCCGCTATGGAAGAGGCCGCCAATTCATTTGCCCGGGAATAGCGGGAAAGGGCATGGAGCCGGAGTCTTTTACTCTCCAAACCGGCATAAAACTTCTCCTTCTCCTGAATCTGAAAAACCTGAGAGTAGATATGATTACAGTCTAATACAGAGCCCAGAACACTGGCATTCCCCCAATGAAATCTGCTTTGATCTGTAGAATAGGCTTCATACACCTGAGTCGTTTCAATTGATCCAGGCAACTGATCCAAATCTGAAAAAGAAACCAAGCCCAGGCGTTTTTGACCTGATTTCCAATCCGGTTGAAACTCCAGATCATAGAGCTGTGGAAAATCCTCCCGGGCAGCGGGCATCAAATAAGCCTCAATCAATCCCAGTTTATCTTCCTCGCCCAAGAAATCAGATTCCCCAAGTGCCTGCATGGGAATTCCCTCCGATTCCATCAGAAACTTCATTTGCGCCAAAGCCTCAACAAAGCCTTTTAAGCGATGGGAATCCCGTGAAAATTCATCCACCCAATGCCTTCGAAACAAATTGGATAAGCTCGATGGGCTTAGCTTTTTATCCTGATTGGGCAAGGTCACAAAAAGATAGGAATGGAGATCCATAAAGGTCTTTCCCTGAAAAAAGTCCGAATTCTTCTGATCCAAAAAGCCCAAAGCCTCCCGATCCTTTTCCTGCCAGCTTTTCTGAATACACCAATCCTGTTTCCAGACCAAAGTCCCCGCAGGTAGCAGCTGAAAGCCCTTGATAAGACTTCTGTGCAGTGCTTCCAGTTCCGTCTTGTTCATGGTAAATACCGGTGGAAGCTCCATTGAAAATCCGGCAGTCAGATCTCCTTGTTTGGAAACCAAAAAACCGTCCTCAAAAGAAAGTAAAGGCAATACCTCAGTGAGTTCCCTGCTGGTATTCATGTAATTAGCTTAATGATGAAATAAATTTTTGTAAATCCTCTGAAAATTATCCCGGGCCTCGCATCCCGGGAAACCGAAAGAGAAGGCAGGCCGAATCAACCTGCCCTCTACCCCCGATTAGCGCCCGCTTGTTGACTTTTTCAAGCTCCTGATCGGCCCCCTGCTTCGGATTCGGATGCAGGAAGGCACCCGCCGAAAGGCTGATCGTTTCATCAGGCCATGTGGCCCCATATCCCGATTCCAGACCAGGATCTTACTGCCCAAAAGGATCATTGGAAACAGGGTAAAAAATGCCGCCAGTAAAGGGGCCAAACCCAAACCCGAAAGCAGTAAAAAGAGCAGGATAGTCCCAATTCCCAAACCTATCATATAGTAGAGAAAAGGAGGCTTTAAGCCCTTAAACTCCATTTCATGATCCAGTCCTTTATGAATGCGTTTAGGCATAGCCATTGATCAGGGAGTTGCCGGTGCTCCGAAGAAACTCTGCAGAACAATGGAGACAATAACCAAAAAGACGCAGGAACCGAACCAGGCCGCAGCTACTTTTCCGGTATCAGGATCCCCCGAATTCCATTTGTTAAACACCTTGACGGCACCAACTAGGCCAACAATGGCTCCGATGGCATACATCAGGGTAACTCCGCTTTCAAAAAAATCAGATACTTGATTGGAAGCTGCTTCAATTCCGGCAACACCATTCCCATCTTGGGCAATAGCGGAATGAGTCAACAGAAAGAGACAAGCTACACTGAGCCTGAAATAGAGAGTTTGGGTACTTTTCTTCATAGTGGTTTTTGGTTTAGTTTAATTTTTTCAAAGCGAATACAATCCTTCCTAAAAGAAGGCTTATCAGATCTTGCCTTCTCTTCCCAATACCTCCCGAAAAGGCGAGGAATTCAGCAGTGCCAACTCCTCCGGATGCAAGGCCACTGTGGGATTTTGATTCAGCTTGCGCTGTATGGCAAAGGCAAAAACCAGATCATCCCAGCTCACCTTTAGCATCCTTCCTTTTATGCTCTTCTTCTCTCCCGAAACAAGATGATGAAAGAAGCTAAGCAAAGGCTGTCGAAAGAAAGTATAGATCACCCAACCATAATATCCGGCAACAGAAATTAGAAGTAGAGTGCAAAACTCATCTGTTTGAAGTAAGGAATGAATCATAGCAATAGCTTTTTTAAATAAGGGCTTCAAACATCCCCAGAAAAAACCATTGTTTTTCAGTAGCTTATGACCACTGGGGAAAAATTTTCTTTAAAACTCCTCAAAACTCAACTCAATCAAGGGCTGATCTGAATCCAAATCCCAGAATTTAAATCCGGATAAACCTTTTAGTTTCTGTTTTAAAGAGAGTTTGGATTCAGAGATTAAAAATCTCCGGATAAAGCTTCGAGTTTACATCCACAATTAACATCAAAGCTTGAAGAGCAAGAGCAAAAAATAGGGGCTTGGAGAACTTAAAAAGCCAGCTTTTAAGCTGGCTTCTTGTTGGGTTAGTTCCTGCATTAAACAGTCGTTGGTTCTAGTTCCGGCGCGACAGGAAAATCAATCGCAAATCCGGTCAGATTGTGGATATAGTTGGAGATGATTTTGTCCCCGACCACCATCACTACATCAATCAGGTTGGCTTCGGTATAGCCCGCTTCGAAAAAGGCATTCTTGCTTTCTTCGGTTGCTTTTCCCCTGTTTTCAGCCACAGATTTGGTGAATCCAGCCAAAGCATCCAGATTGGTATCAAACGAAGCCGATCCTCTTCTGATTTCCAGAATCTGTTCATCGGTAAATCCATTCATCTTCCCCAAAACTGTATGGGCTGACTGGCAATAACGACAGCCATTGACTTGGGATACGACCAGATTGATCACTTCCCGCTCTTTGGCCTTAAGCGTTGATTTTCTATTTTGGAGTGCCAGGTAGTCGCCGAGTGCCGTTTCGTTTTTGGCATAGTAGGCGTACAGATTGGGAACAAACCCCAAGCCTTTCTGTAGGTTGTCAAAAATAGCCTGATTGGCTGGACTTACTTCTGCTCGGGTAGGTACTGTGAAATTTTTCATCGTGGTATTGTTTTTTTGTGTTTGATAAAATGAACAATACAAAGATGTAGGACCAAAGCGCCCTAGAGTTAGGCGGTTTTTCCCGAGGAGTTGGCAATTTTTCCCATTCGGAGATTCTCTCTAAAGTCGGAGGGTGAAAGTCCTTCACTTTTTCTGAAAAAGCGGCTGAAACTCTGTACCTCTTCAAAGCCCAGTTCGTAGCCGATCTCACTGATGGGCTTGTCGGTGTAGCCCAAAAGCCTTCGGGCTTCCAGAACTATCCGGTCATGGATGTAGCTCAAGGGACTTTTGGTCCCTAGTTTAGAAAAGGCATTACTGATCGTTTTGGGGGATTTGAAAAGTAATTCGGCATAGTCCGCCACCTGATGTTTGCTTCGGAAGTGCATTTCCACCAAAAAATTAAACTCCCGGATTAAATCGGATTTTTGAGCATCCAATTTTCCCAAAAGAGTTTGTTGGCTGTAAAGCCGGGTACAAAGAATAAGTAACCTTTTGAGGAGCATTTGGAGCATTTCGAGCTGCAAGGCGTCTGACTCCTCCCGGATTTCCATCTGAAAAACTCCCCAAAGGGCTTCCAGTTTGGCTTTATTCACGGTATCCAACTCGATTACAGGAAGTCTTGATGAGCCGTAGAAGAGAATCCCCTTGCAGCCTACTTCGGAATCGTGATCCAGAATGCAGAAAAAGGGTCTGTTGAACCTCACCAAACGGGCTTTTGGCAGGCTTTTGACGGATAGTTTGTGGAATTCGGTCAGGCAAAGAATTTGATCTGCTTCGAAAGTCAAACAAGCTCCGTCAATAACCAACTCGGACTTTTCCAAAATCCATAGAAAAGCAAGCTCCGATTTACCCTGATTGGGTAAGCCACCACTGCTGGTCTCAGGGATACATTCCAGCTGTAAAAATTCACCTGTGGGTCCATTAAATACCATACGTTCAGAAACCTGAACAAGGAAATTTTGATTCCAACTGGGAATAAAAATCTTTTTTTTGAATTGTCACTCGTGTTGCTGGTCAGGATTTGTAATCCTGATTTGCCTGCTATTTTTCTCTAGAAGAGATAGGACTTGAAACTCCTAAGAGCCAAATAACATAGATACCAATAAAACCCAAATACAAACGGAAGAATGAATTTAATTTTTCAAGAAGTTAAATCTGCTGTAAAGCAATGGCGAATAGTAGCCAAACATTTAGGCATATCTCGACATGAGCAAGAGTTAATGAAGTCAGCATTTAAGTTTTAGCCCAATAAAGACAAGTTAAAACTCCTCAAAACTCAGCTCAATAAAGGGCTGATCTGACTCCAAATCCCAGAGGTAAAAACGCTGATCCAAATCTTTAGAAAAAAAACCACCCTCAACGAGAAGCACTTTATCATTTACTAAATCCTTCATCATTAGACTTTCCTTTTCAAACACTCTTTCTCCTTCCTTACTAAACAAGGATAACTTGCGACTAACTCTTAGAATCAAAAAACCATCATCTACTAAGTCCAAGATATCCTGACTAGGAAAGTATTGCTCATATTTTTTGTAGCTTTTGGAATGTAAAACACAATTGGTGCAGAACAACTTTTCTTCTCTTCCTTCCAGATCCAAAACCACTCTAGGCTTATCCCATCCGGACACTTTGGCCAATGCCTTCCCCTTATAAAAATCCGTGGCACTGCTGAATTTGGCAGGAATCAACAATTCCCCTTTGGAATCGATAAAACCAATCAGGTTGTCTTTATTGATGACCTTTGCCCTACCTGAATGAAACTGCCCGGGTCTTTTTCGATAAATAAAGGGAACCTGAACCTTTCCTTTAGTATCTATAAATCCCCAAAGCCCATCTTCATTCTGTACGGCAGCCAAGCCTTCCGAAAAAGGCTCTGCCTTTATAAACTCACCTGGAAAAGCCCGATTTAGCTTCAAATCATAAAAAGAAAAGGTTTCTTTATCCCTATTGGGAAGAACTATCAGTCCTTCCTGATACTGGTAGGAATACAACCTTTGTGCTGTTTGCCAATCCAGCTTCTTCAAATGCCATTTCTGAGTATGATCAAATCCTACCGCCCGGTGAATATCCTTCAGTTCATGTCGGGCAATGACTCCTTTTCCCAGCTGATACCAGATTCCATACACCCCCGCATCAGGCCCAGTCACTTCTTCCCAGCCTAGTATCGTATCGCCAAACCAGCCCGATACCCAAGAAAAACGATGAGGTAATACCGGTTCTTCCTCCCCCACTTTCCTCATCAGGTATTCATCTCCATCTTTTTGGAAATAATACCCCTGCTGATATCCCAAGCCAGAAACCTGGTGATCAGGAATCACCCATTTCTTCTTGGTCTCTGTATCATAGATATGTGCATCCCCTCTGAAAGTATAAAGCAGGTACCTTCCATCCCAGATTTGATTTTGGGGAATATCTACATCAAACTTCCCCTCCAGTTGAATTTGAGCTTGTAAGGAAAGACATAGCATTCCCGTCCAAAGCAATGTGATTAGCTTTTTCATCTTTTTATAATTTGATAAAGAAATTCCTGTTGATTGTTAATTCAGCGCCTCACCCTTCTCGAGGTAGTCGTTTAATTGATCCCGCATGGTATCCAAAAATGAAGTCCGGCTCTTTTTCCGAAGAGTGATCTCCCGGAAGGTGCGGTAAAAATCATGCAAATTCATCCCAAAAAATGCCCCCATCCGATAGGCTATCTCTTTCAAATCCGCCCGACCATGATTCAAAACTCCGGTCTGTTTCAGTGCATAGACTAACTCCACCAGCTCCACCTTCTTTCCCGTCCACAGTAGCGGATTCTTCCGCTTATAAGTAGGTTCTGATTCATCCCCATTCAATAATTTCAATTGATAATCAATGAATTCGGATAAAGCCAAACTCCCTTTGATCCGGGCGATGTACAGGGTGTAAACCGTACAGAAGCGTGTATCCAGTGTTTGCCAGAAGAGATTGGGCTTGTAAATAGGAGTCATGGAACTCCTTAGAAAAAATACCTTATCCTGATTCGTTTTATTCAGAAGCAGGTAATTATAAAGGTTTTGATTGCTTCTCAGAAAACTCCGGATAGACTTGAGTTCCCCTTCAAAATACCGTTTGATGTCCTTCTTGGGACCGGGAGGCTTGCTCGACTCCAGATTAAACAACTCGGCAAAATAGACCGACTCCTTTAAAAACTCAGTCATCAATTCCTTGAAAAAGGTGATTTCTTCTTCCTCATTTTTAAACTCATAATTGGAAAGATAGTGTTTCACCTTTGACAAGGCCTTGTCCACCAAGTAAAAGGCAGATTCAAATTGGATCAGTTTATTATCC
>NZ_AUBU01000026.1 GCF_000429405.1 Algoriphagus marincola DSM 16067 | reverse complement strand
CCATCCGGCAGGGCAGTTCCTCCATTGTCGGTATCAAAGGTATCCGCCAATCCATCGGAATCGGTATCCGTGACGGAGTCTGCCATCCCATTGTTATCCGCATCTGTTCCGCCGGCTTCAACAATATCATAGATACTGTCCCCGTCGGAATCGAGATCCAGGTAGTTGGCCAGGCCGTCCCCATCGGTATCCGAAAGACCCTCTGCCGAATCAAGAACGCCGTCGTTATCACTGTCCACGTCGATCCTGTTCTCCAGTCCGTCCCCATCCTGATCACCATCCGGCAGGGCAGTGCCTCCGTTGTCGGCATCGAATAGATCGGCCCAACCGTCATTGTCTGTATCAGTAACGGAGTCTACCATGCCGTCCTCATCCGAATCCGTTCCTCCCGCTTCAATGAGATCGTAGATGCCATCACCGTCCGAATCGAGGTCTACGTAGTCGGCCAGTCCATCCCCATCGGTGTCCACAGCGCCTTCATCGGCATCAAGTAGCCCATCGCCATCAGAGTCCACGTCCAGGTAGTTGCCCAAACCATCGCCGTCCGTGTCCGTAGCTCCTTCTACTGCATCCGAGATGCCATCATTATCACTGTCCGGGTCGATTCTGTTCTCCAGTCCGTCACCATCCTGATCGCCATCCGGCAGGGCTGTGCCACCATTGTCGGCATCGAAGGTATCGGCCCAGCCATCATTGTCGGTATCGGTAGCCGAATCCACCATGCCGTCATTATCCGCATCCGTTCCTCCCGCTTCAACGATGTCGAAGATACCATCGCCGTCGGAGTCAGGATCCAAGCGGTTAGGGATACCATCGCCATCGGTGTCAGCATCGCCTTCATCAGTATCCAGCACCCCGTCATTATCATCATCCACGTCGCATGGGTCTAGAATACCATCATTATCTGTATCTGGACCATAAACAACCTCCTTTGTTACTTCAGTGGTATAAACATAATCCTGACATACACTTCGTCTTGCACCTCTTCTGTACCTTGTAGATTGACTGATAAAAAGAGGTGTGTAATTTTCAGAATTTGCTCCAATAATATCCTCCCAAGTACCAATTGTATTAGATTGCCACTGATATTCGAGACCATCTCCAGTTCCACCGCTCGGTAGTGTGATGTTGCTGATACTTTGTGGTTGATAAGGACCGCAAATACTTTCATCACCCTCGATTGAACCGGCATCGCTGAAATTAACTGCAACGAATTTTGTTACGGCATCAGTATAAATAAACGAAGAACAAACATTCGTTTTTGCCCCTCTCCTATACTGTGTAGTTTCAGTAATTGCACCCGGATCGTAAGATGCACTGTTTGCACCAGGAATAACAATCCAATCACTGGTGGTTCTAAATTCCCATTGGTATTGCGGAACACCACCTGTGCCTCCAGTAGGTGCGGTAATGGTATTGATCAAACTAGGATCGTATGCCCCACATTGAATCTCATCAGTTCCTATCGATCCCGGATTGTCAAAATTATCCGAATTATCAACTGTCTTCGTGACGGGATCAGAATATAGGAATGGTGAACACGGACTTCTTCGTGCACCGCGTCTATATTGGGTAGTTTCCGATATTAAGCCCGGGTCATAGGTGGGACCGTTTGCACCGCCAATATCAGACCAACCACCAGTAGTTCGGAATTGCCATTGGTATTGTGTGGTTCCACCTACACCACCACTTGGATTAGCTATATTGCTAATTAACGATGGATCATACACCCCGCAATTGCTCTGATTTCCTAATATACTTCCTGCATTGGTGAAATTTTGGATAACAGTTTTGGTGACGGTATTCGAGTAATAAAAATTTGAACAAGAACTCCTACGTGCACCACGCCTATATTGAGTAGTCTCAGTTATTGTTCCCGGGTCATAGGTGGCTCCAGTTGCACCACTAATATTCGACCAGCCACCAGTAGTTCGGAATTGCCACTGGTATTGCGTTGTACCTCCAGAACCTCCACTTGGATTGCCAGTATTACTGATCCCCGATGGATTGAATGCACCACAGCTACTTTGATCACCTGCAATGCTTCCTCCATTTGTGAAGTTTTGGATGACAGTTTTGGTAACTGTATTAGAATAAACAAAATTTGAACAGGAGCTTATTCGTGCACCACGCCTATATTGTGTAGTCTGAGAGATTGTTCCCGGGTCATAAGTGGCACCAGTTGCACCGCTAATATTCGACCAGCCACCGGTGGTTCGAAACTGCCATTGGAATTGTGTAGTCCCACCAAACCCCCCACTTGGATTAGAAGTATTATTTATTCCCGTTGGATCGTATGAACCACAATTGGTCTGATCTCCTGAAATACTTCCTGCATTCGTGAAATTCTGAGTAACAGTTTTGGTGACGATGTTAGAATAAACGAATGAACACGTATTATCTCTTCGCACACCACGCCTATATTGAGTAGTCTGGGATATTGTGCCTGGGTCATAAGTGGCACCAGTTGCACCGCCAATAGCAGTCCAGTTACCTGTAGTTCTAAATTCCCATTGGTAGAATGGCCTACCTCCTGAACCGCCACTTGGATCGGCAGTATTACTAATTCCTGATGGGTCGTAGGCACCACAGACACTTTGATCTCCTGCAATGCTTCCCGCATTGGTAAAGTTATTAACTACACTCTTTGTTACTATATTCGAATATAGGAAAGTAGAACAACCACTTCTCCGCACACCACGCCTGTATTCGGTAGTCTGCGATATGGTACCGGGATCATAGTTAAAGTCAGTTGCTCCGGGAATATCAGACCAGTCACGACCAGTTCGGGATTGCCATTGAATTTGAATACTTCCAACTCCTCCACTTGGAGTCGCAGAATTAGTTATCAAAAAAGGGTTAAACGCTCCACAGCTATCCTGATCTCCTGAAATGATTCCTGGATTGGTAATGTTTAAACAGTTTGCATAAAGTGCAAATTCTCTAAATTGAAATACACTATTATTCGACCTTACTTGTCTAATTACTAATTCAACATACTTAATATTTTGCTTTAAACCGCCAAAACTGATTTGTTGATAGGGGTTACCAGTTCCCAATCCATTGGTGCCCGCTGCAACTGAATTGCCGGGATAATTTGCAATATTAACATTATTGGCATCGTATAGCCTGACATTATATAGGGCAATGTGATGATTTGGCTCGGTACCGAAATCATGCCAAATCCTAAACCCATCAGCATCGACGGGAGTGTTATATGTCATCCGAAATATTAGATTGGGACTTACACTCCAAGCCGAACCATCGACGTTGACGGTGGCTTGAGTACCCAAAAAATTCGAAAAAGTACCACCACCTCCAGTTAACGAACCATCTATTAAAAGGTTCATTGAAGCTTGGTTTGCAGGATAGATTGTAACATTCGACACTGTTCCGGTTCTGGTATCTGGTGTAGGTCCCTGAATTCGCGAAATTTGATTTGGCCGTAAAGAGGTGGCTCCATAATCTGTATTGGATTGGGCATGGAGCGTAATTGAAGTAGAAATCAAAGTATAAAAAAATATAACGACAGTCTTAATGTTAAGAAATTTGTTTGCCGTTAAATTAAAAGATGAGTTCATACAGTTTAGAAATCTTTGTCCTTGAGATTTTTAGAATAGGTTAGTCTTTAGTGAATATATTTTCAGCCAAAATGGTATGATAAATAAGACGGGAGAAAAACAGCACTATTAACAGAAACTAATATTATTATTAAAAGTAAAAGAGTGTTTTAACTGATTGATATTTAATAGCTTAATAAGCTTTTCTCTGAAATTTTTTAAAAAATTAGAAAGAGTTTTATCATATACTTTACCTTGTGTAGTTATTTTAAAACATAAGGCAGTAGAATCAATTGTACCCTCCACATAAGACCCAGTATTAATTTGGTGATCAGTATCAGGTAGGCCATTCCTTTCATCCTCTAGAACAGTTATACTTCCAATACCATGGCTGGCAAGAGATTCATTACTTTTCTTTTCTAAATAATAGAAAAAAGGATGTGCTATCATTATAAAAAAGGCTTTACTAATCCATTTACCAAGCTTGTTATAACCAGTGGACGACTTGTAATATTGATTGCTTTTTGGGCTTACGGCAAATACCAAAACTTCGGATCTACTACCACATGAATTCAAGAAACTGAGAAAGCCAAGGTCTAACCTTTCAGAAGTAGTTTCTTTACTATTATTATGTTGAATTAGCATTAACCAAACAACCTGAGGGATATTAGGCAGATAATTTACCATAACAAGCAAGGGAAGAACTATCCTTATTAAATAAACAATCAGAACAATGACTGAATCAAAAAACCCAATAGAATAAATATAATGCTTCATCAAAGGATTAGTTTATTCTATATCGGATAATCACTATACCTGAACCGCCGTTACCGCCAGGAGCATTACCCGAACCACCAGTAAATAATCCACCACCTCCGCCTCCGCCAGTGTTAGGTTCAGCGTGTCGACCAACTCCGGTAGTACCACCCCGGCCAGCACCTCCACCTCCAATCCCTCCCGGACCAGAGATATTCCCACCTATATCCACATTACCCGCTCCACCACCTCCACCGGCTCTAAATACACCCTGACCAGTGATGTAAGACTGAAGACCAACACCTCCAGATCCACCCTGTGTACTGCTGATAGCGTTTCGGCCAACTGATCCTGCACCTCCACCACCAGCGCCGGCAGAAGTTGAGGCATTACTGCTGTAAGAACCTATATCATCACCTCCACGGAACCCTTGACCAGAAGTTCCATTTCCAAAAGTCAATCCTTGTCCATTCTCACCAGCTCCACCACCGGATCCCCCTGATGAAGCCTGACCAGTCCAAGTTCCTCCTCCCCCTCCTCCAATGGAGGTAAGCCCGAATGCCGAAGAATTACCCCCTCTTGCACCAACATTCCAAACAACTTGACCACCTATACCACCAGCTCCGACTACGATAGGATAAGTCCCTGTTGATAGAGCTAACGGAGCCTCAGCGCTCGCTCCTCCACCTGATGATTCACCTTGAACTGATGACCGATATCCACCGGCGCCACCACCGCCACCTGCAATGGAAGTACCTCCACCAACACCACCACCTCCTCCTCCTCCAATGATGAGATATTCAATTTCTAAAGGAATGTAAGACGTAAACTCACTGCTACCTACTGTCGTAAACTTGTGTACCCGATAAGTAATGCCCGCTTCACCATTTGTCCCATCCGCAACATATTCATACACCTCATCACCACCGGAAGCAATAGGATAAACTACAGCTGTAGCCTCAGCTCCAAATCCACAATCATTATAAGCTGCTACTCGGATATCAGCTGGCGCAGACCCAACAATTAATGTCACATCATTGGTACCCTGACCACTCAGTATTTGCCAATCCTGTGGAACCATCCATCGGAAACTCCCGGATCCAGTCACCTTGTAATTAACAATCTGCCCTGGTAAAACCAGTACAGGCGACTTACCATCCGAAGTATCAAATACAGGTGCAGCAGCATTATTCAAACATTCGGCGGAACGGACACCACGAATACCCCGATGACTATTTCTAAGCAGCGAGAAATTGCTCGCTAACTCCCTATCTGAAACCCTGTGCGAGATTAAAGGATAAATACCATCAGCGCCACGCAAGCCAAGACCCAACTCATCGTTACTGACTTCACCTGTCCCAGCATTCATACCGGGCCAGTTCGTCACATTAGCATTACCGCTCACGCTAAGCCGCCCATCACCATGAGTACCAGTATAAGCCCTTCCATTGACGTGACCAACACTTACCGTACGTTCAAAGAGATTACCGGAAAGATCCATAATACCCCAATAACTTGCGCCTGATTGAACACGGGAACTACTTGCACGGGAAAAGGCACCAACTCTGAGTGGGCCTTGAACACCTGACTGATTAGCAGCTGCAATGTTGGCCGTACTATTGGAGGGGAGTTCATTGATTGCACCACTATTTGAAATTCCCGTAGCAGGGACTGCCACTGTACTTCCCCAGGCATATTCATTTGCTACAGGAACTCGCACACCACGGGCAGCCTTTTCATATTCAAGCTCTGTCATGGGACGGAGACCAGCCCAGTCCAAGTATGCAGCCCCATCAATCCAGGTAATGAAATTACACGCAATCCACTCACCATCATTGCTCTCATCAAAAACTGAATTATTATTGAGGTTACAGCCATAGACCGCAGGGGTCAGAGAAGCAGCAATTCCAGTCGTTTTTATCTGAATTCCGTTTCTATTTGTATTTACCAAGGCAGCAGTTCGACTGGCGGCACTAGGAAGACTTGTAGTTCGGCTACCTTGCTGTTCATAAGTAAGCGTATTGAGAAAATCCCGGTATTGTCCCTGCGACAGCTCATACTTCATACTATAAAATCCAGCATAGCCCTTAGGAAAAGTCTCCGGCAAAATTCTCGTAGTGGAATTATTAAAATCATCAAAAGAAACAAAAAATAAACCAAAATTATTACTATTTGCCAGATTACCATCGGCGGTACCGCCTAGTGTAAGTTCACCTTCTGAACTGATACGTAAAGGTGTATTGGCGGAACCGTTCCTGAAATGACCACGAATATCAGTTGTCGTGCCATCCCCCACATAAAATGCTCCCTGTGGTACATAGACCATCTCGATGGCGAAGACTTTGACACTGACAAGATGATTACCTAATACCCCATCTATTCCGTAATCCCAGCGAAGTTGTATTCCCGAGTAGTTGACATCTCCGATGCCTGGAACATCCCTGTGAATAAATATCCCTTTGCCATCATTCGTCACATCAATGGTAGTCCCTGCCACAGAAGTATGATTTGAGGATGAAGTATTAAGGGTGGCATGCTCCCAGATGCGTTTGCATTGGATCGATGCATTGCTCAGGCCGGGAACTGAACCGCTTACAGTGAAAGTGGTCGGACCTGTAATCGCAGTGATGACCGCTCCATAAGCAATATTTCCCGTACCGGAGGTCTTGACTACAGGCATTCCTACGCGCAAATTGGATGTACTGCTAACGGTGACTGTATTGCCACTGCTACTTACTCCTGAAAAGCTGGGATCAACAGTTCCTACTTGAAATTTCACAAAAACCCAAGCAGCATCCCAGTTGGAAGCCTCGGAGTTGATCCTCCATGAATTTTCCCAGGAAATGTCAAATTGAACCTTGGTAAAATCGTTAGCAAGATTCTGTCCCGTGACAGTAACATTCGAAACTTGGATGTTATTAGCATAGATATTCTCAGTAAAAAAATAGAAAATCAAAAGACAAAAAAAGATTAAAGATTCTCTAAATTTCATCAATTACCTAATTTATTGGGTTTTAAAGAGCGGAAATAAAACATAGAACTAAGGGACTATCAGTTAGTTGATTTATTCTTAAATAAGATATACATAAAAGATTCTATTGTCATATTGAAACCGGCAAGATACAGCTTCGCCACGTCAGTCACACAGACTTAGCAGCGAGTTGTTAGGGGTTTAATACAATGGCTTGGTTTTCAGATGTTTAGTTAGTCAAAGGAGCAATTGAATAACTAACTTATCAGAAAAGAAACCATGTGTATAGAAGACTAATATCAACTAATTTTCACCTATAACGCTATAGCGGGTACTTATAAATTAGCCCTGCTTCGTAAGGATATTAGATTATCTATTTCTCTTCTGAGTGCTAAATAAGAGTAAAAGAATTTTTATAAAAAATTAGAGTAAGAATTATAAATAAAGTGCGTCTTTTTATAAATAAATTGTATTTCAATTATTAGAAATCGCATCAATCCTATAAAATGTGTTCAGAACCGCTTAAATAACTGGAAAAGTTTTGAAGCCTAAACTTAGGAACAAAATGATCGAAGACTTAATTAAAAACGCACGACTTTCATCCAGTGGCCGTAAGCTACTGACCTCACAACAAAAAGCCTTTATTGTAGAAGATTGGGAAAGTTCTGGCTTATCTTGTCCTGAATATTGTCGCCGACACGGGCTGATCACAAGTCAGGTGTATAGTTGGCAGTCTCATACTTAATCAGGAGCCATTATGAGTATCAATATCAGGTTGATCTCCAATCCAAAGCCAAACTGGAAATAATAAGAAAAAAAACTAGGGCCTGAAAAAAGATCCAGGGGAACCTACTTTGGATTTGAATATCCTAAAGGATTAGTATTGGATAAAACCCGAAATAAGATTAACCCTTATCCAGAAAATTCAGATAAACATGAATTGGATTTAAATTAAGGAGAAAGGAAGCTTTTGCACCAAAAAGCTCCGAAGAAAAGAAAGCAACCATATTTAAAAAGAATAAAGAAATATTTAGAAAATTAAGTGGGAAATGTTTAGAAATAGTTTGTTCATTAAAAAAGTTTTGAAAAGTATGATTTCTGTTATTTTAGTGCTCTAAGCAAATGGGCATTCAAGGCAAAGAGATGGAATCATATAAGAAAAAAATTAATTTGGTTTTTTTGAAATAAAGTACCCTTAAAAAAGAAGAATTAACTCCAACCTATGAGCCCGGAATAATATTAAAGGTTTTCCTGATTAGAAAATCATTTATTTGCACTTAATCATTAAATTTTTGAAATAAATGGAATCTAAAGACCTTCATTCACCTGATAAAGAGTGATTTATATTTTTTCCGATCTTTTAATACTGTTGTGGTTCCATAGACGGAAGCATGCAAAGGATTATTTACATGATTAACCTTTAACCTAGTTTTATTTTCAAGTCGCTGCTTGATACCTCTCAGTAAAGCTCCTCCTCCACTAAGGTAGATTCCTTTAATATGAAAGTCAGCAGCAAGCTCTGGCGGAGAATTCTCTAGCACTTTAATTATGGCCTCTTCTATACGAGATGTGGACTTATCCAAAGCCAAAGCAACATCAACAGAACCTATTTGAATGGATCTGGGAATCCCAGTAAAAAGATCCTTACCTACGATCCGAAGCTTACTATTTTCCTCTTCAGAATCAGGAATTACTGCACCAATTTTTATTTTTATGGCTTCAGCAGTACGATCACCAATAAGCAGATTAAATTCTTTTTTGATGAAATCGATAATATCTTGATTAAAAGAATTACCCGCAGTCCGAATAGAAAAATCATAAACAATACCTCCTAATGAAATAATAGCGATTTCAGTAATCCCACCTCCTATATGAACAATCATCAATCCTTCAGGAGAAAGCACATCTAATCCTGAACCTATTGCAACAGCCATGGGTCGAAACATCATCAATACTTCCCCTGCACCAGAATTAGAGCCGACATCAATTATTGCTCTTTTTTCTACTTCAGTAATATTACTAGGAACGCAAAAAAGCATTGAAAAATTGTTTAAAAATAGTTTATTCTCTAATTTCTTTATTTGACTAACGAAAGACTTTATCATAATTTCAGCCATAGAAAAATCAGCAATTACCCCACTTTTTAATGGAAAGCTTATCTTAACTTTAGATGAATCAGTCTTTTCATGAAGCAGCATGGCTTGATTACCAACCGCCAATACTTGATTACTTTTGGCTTGGACGGCTACAATAGAAGGCTCATTAATAAGCATTTGATCTCCAGATGCAATAAGTGTATTGCAAGTACCTAAATTAATACCGAAGGACTTTGAATTTCTAAACTTGAAAAGCATTTTAGAATTAATTTATTGTTTACATTTTTTAAATTGATAACCTGAGATGATGGTTTAGCAGATACAAAGAGAAACTGATTTACAATAAATAATACAAAAGAAAAAAGCAACAAGAAAGAACGTTGAATACAATATAATAAAATAAGTCATTATTGATTTAATTATATAGGAAATCTTCCGTAGCCATATAACGAACATAGAATTCTAAATACCATTTAACAAACACATTAATACCATCAAGCATATTGTTTTCATTATAAGTTGATTTTGCATGTTCAGCCGTAGATAAATCAGAAAATATTTTTTTATTAAGAACATTAGGTGAATCTATAAAATTTCTAATAGATTTTTTTCCGAGACTAGTTTCAACCAAGGCTAAAAAGTCAATTAATCTCATAGGTACATTATTTCCACCATTAAATATATTAAAAGGAGAATCAAATTTTAGAGTACTATAAACATTGGATTTCTTTTCGAAAGATTCAATTGGTGGATTAAATGTCAATTGAATAATATCTCGGACTACTTCATCAATATAACAAAAATTGAGCACAATATTTCCCTGACAAATCAATTCAACCGGTCTATCCTTTATAATTGACTCGGTAAATTTAAAAATTACAGAATCAGATTGAGACCATGCTCCAAAAACAGAAGAAAAACGAATGCAAGTAGTAGGAACTTTAAATACAGATGAATAATAGTAAGCCATGATTTCATTTTCTCTATTATAGTAATTTAAATCTCCTTTAGTATTTAGAACCTTATCTAACTCCAAAAGTTGATTATTATTAAATAATCCAAATAAATCAACCGTACTTGAGAAGACAAAATGTTTAACATTTGAATGTCTACAAGCTTCAAGAATATTTAGAAATTCATGAGAATTGAATCGATTAATCTGAAACAAATCTTTAACTGCCTGAAAAGATATGTTATTATCATTCAAATGAATTACATAATCAAATTGTTCTCGAATAATAAAGGAAAATATAAAATCAAATTTGGAAAGATTTAATTCCATGAACTGATAATTCCGGAAAAATATACTTTTACATAAGGAGTTAGAAGAAATTTTTTCCAGAACTATTCCCTGAAATTCCAAACGCATTTTTTTTAATTCCAAATCATTTGTATCATTCAACAGATCAATTCCAACAACAGAATTTTGAGAAGATTTAAGCAAACTTTGAACAACATGAAAACCAATAAACCCAGCAGAACCAATTACAAGAAATTTAGACATATAAATACATAAATATTATTTTATTAAGCATTAAAGCACGATCTTAGCAAAGTATGTATAGCCAGTATATACAAACTTTATTAAGCAGATTATAATATAATTAACCAGACAAAAGCTACAAGATATATAAATCATAAGTAGACATCAACTACATAATCGCCAAGAGGTAAAGGAAGTCTTGAGGAAAAGCTGAGTAAGGAATCGATATCTAACTGAGTAATTAGTAGGACTATTTTCAAAGTGTATAACATTTGATCAAATTTTCTCTTATTCATAATTTTGTTTTTCTAAGTTTAAAATTTTTAGAGAAATTTGAGGTAAAAACAAAATAAACTGAACAAAAATGTAAATCAAGTCCAAGCTAATCAAAATAACAAACCAAATAATATGTAAGAATTAAAAGAAATCGCAGATGATTTACATTTATATGCAATTAATTATAACCAAAAAATATTTAAATAGGAATTTTATAAATTGTCCAAACATTATAAGGACATGGAACGGTTTTAACATTTAGATTATTTCCTGGAGTCCTCAAAATTTTGGCAATTCACTTATGTCCAAGATAATTGAAATAATTAAATATGAAGTACAAATCCCATAACATGTATTTTGACATTGATCTTACAATTCCTTTCCTACTTCCTATGAATAGTCAAGCAGTCGTTTTAAATATGGACATGTCCTCCCATAATCCAGTTACAATTTCCTCTAAAATAAGATTGATTGATTCCCAAAATAATCCATGGAAAAAAGATGCTGGTAAAGAATTAGACGCTATAGAATTTGAAGGCGGAAGATTGATAATAAAGATCAGTGAAATAAAAAAAATGCAAAAAAATTTCAATTATAATAAGGAGGGTCTAGAAATTTTAAAAATAAATCACATCTCAAAATCAAAAAAAAATATTGACAAAGAATTTTTTATACTTCCGCTATTCGATGAAGAAGAACAAGATTATGTACTAATAATTTCGCAAACTGAAAATGATAAAACAATAACAAATGCTTTACAAAAAATAAAACAACAATTAATTGAGAAAAAGGATACAATTGAATCATACAACGCATTAATTCAAAAATATGACCGAGCTGTCATAGAAATAAATTCAAATCTATTAATAGAGAATTTTAACACCAAAGCTAAAGAGCTATTTACCGATATAAAACTATTTCAGGACTTCTTGGGATTATGGGGTATAGAGAATAAAAAACAAATAATAAATTACCTTGAAAATATAAGTTCCAATCAAAACCTGACATTCTATATCTTTGAAAAAATAAACAATCATAATACTAAACTAAGAATAACTCTTACAAATATTAGTACAGAAACAAAATTCAATTTTTTGACAATCATAGAAAATATGAATCAGATTTTTGATCTTGAAAAAGAGATCACAAAAAAAGAGCTATTATTACACCTAAATTATTCTATAGGTTTAAATCTTGAGGATCCAAATTCAAGATTTGTTCAGAATATTTTACAAAAAGTGGTAGAGACCTTTAATTTTAACGGCGCTTATTGGTTTTCATTATTACAAGAAAGAGAAAATGCTAACCTAATCTACCTATTACAAAATCAATCAGTTAATATTGACGATACCACCTTTGAAAATCATATTCAATATTTCAGTAAAATAAGAAAAAGATACATCAAAAGAATTGAAGTTGAGAAAATTTTTTCACAGTCAGTTTTAAGAAAACTAAATTCAACAAAATCAAAATATTTGATGGCTGTTCCAATATATGAAAAAAATGTAATAACGGGGGTAATGACTTATCTTTCTAATTTTAAAGAAATAGATATTGAATTCTATAATCACTTATATAGCATATCAATATTTTTAAACAAAATAATGAGATATAGGGGACACATCTAATTAAGGCATGAATAATTTTCAAATAATGAATAAAAAAATATTATTTATTGAAGATGATTTGGTTATCAGATTTACAACGAACAAACAACTTCAAAAGTGGGGCTTTGAAATAACAGTCAAAGAGGATGGATATCAAGCCTATGAATTCTTGATGAGCACTCCTACTTTGCCAGATTTAATCATAACTGACATAATGATGCCCAATATGAGTGGAATAGAACTAGCAAATTTCATCCGAGGAGAGAAACGCTTGAAAAATATTCCAATAATTGCTATTACGGCATTAAATGAAGAAGATTTATCTAAAGATGATCTTCCCATATTTGATTTAGTTATTACAAAACCGACATTTGCTCATGTCCTAAAACGCGAAATAACTCAAATCCTCAAATTGAATGATCTAGGTTTACAGGAAAAATATTAAGTTTCTTCCCTTCAATTAGTGAGAATTTAAGTCTAGGACACATGAAAAACACACAAATTCCACACAGGGCCTAATTGAACTTCAATGGGGGATAGTAGAGTCTACTCTTAGTGGGGGGAGGAGAAGGTGTAATTGGTTCGATTTTTAAGTAATAATTATAAAATTGGGCAGCATTTATGAAATGATCTTGGCGAAAGGTTGGATTTTTTCACAATATTTTTTTGGAAAAAGCAGGTATGACAAGGTGATAAAAATAATACTCTATGGAATATTTTAGCCTTGGACCAGCATGCTGGGCGGGCAAATCCCATCAAGCGCCAAATTGAACTTCAAGAAACCATAGTAGAATCTTCGCCTAGAGGGGGTGCCGGAATTACTGATCTTTCCCTGCTCGAGGATTAGAATACGGTCTAAGGTAATCGCCAAGGTAGACTGATGGGTGATCAGTAGCAGTCCGGCACCGGATTGGTGAAGGTAGTTTCGGATCAAGTCCATCACCGCACGCTCCATGCGGTAGTCCATGGCAGCCGTGGCTTCATCTAGGATCAGGATCTTGGGTTGCTTTACCAAGGCCCGAACCAAGCCGACGAGTTGTCGCTGTCCTCCGGAGAGATTCCTTCCTTCCTCTCCGCAGAGGGTGAGTAGACCTTGGTTTAGATCCTGAAAGAGTGGAAGACAGCCCAGTGCTTGCATGACTTGTACCTTGGCTTCGATTTCTTTGGGATCGCTGCTGAGGACGATGTTATCCAAGACGGTACTGTGAAAGATCTTTTCCTTCTGATGGACGACGGCCAGTTGTGCGCGCCATTCGGTAAGGGAGATATTTTCCTTGTTCAGAAAGGGTAATTGAATCTCTCCCGATTCAGGCTGGTAGAATTTTTGGATCAGATCCACTAGCGTGCTTTTGCCTGTTCCCACAGGAGCAAAAAGTCCCAGACTTTCGCCAGACCGAAGCTCAAAATGTTCTTAACCGCTTAAATAACTGGACCAGTTTTGTTGCCTAAACTTAGGAACAAAATGATCGAAGACTTAATTAAAAATAAAGTTTCAAGATCATGTAATTAGGAGCACTCTTTTGCAAGATCAAATTAAACAGTTTATTCTACGTAATCTTACCATTCCCATATCTCCTTGACTTATTGAAACAAAATAATTATGAACAAAGCTTGCAGGCTCTTGAACAAGCTCTCAGATTCTGATCATTGGGCTAAGAGTACTCGTATTTTTCTTTCACTGGGAAGAAAGCAGATGTAGATTTAATAATTATTTCCAAATAGGGAAATCAATAAATACCTCAAAAAAATAAAAGTAATTATTTGTAAATAAATTGTATTTTTATTAAAAATCTAAGTACCTGTTCTTTAAAACAAATATGGCATCCCAACTTTGAGATGCCTTAAATAATATAAAACCATTTTAGCATTTAACACATGAGCGAATTAAATAACAATCAATCAAATGTAAATTTAAGTAACACAACCGTTTTATCAAGAAATTGTATTTAATTGTAAATAATCTACACATTAATATCTCCGATACTATTCTAGACCGCTTTTTGTTCCTTCAGGAATCTATAAAAAGATCCAAGTTACATATCAAATTGCTCTGGATCTGGACTTTCTGGGCTTGGCTGCTTTTTGACCAGGCATTTCCCCTATCTCATCAGCCTTCTTCTGGATTTTGGAATTCTCCTTCAGGTCTTTTTTTTTATCATTGCTTAGCCCTTCTTTCTGATCCAAAGTACTGGACTTCTTGGCTTCCAAAATCTCTGAATTCTTTACTGAGTTCATACTGGCATCATACACGTTGATGGATTTAAACTTGGGATTCGCTTCCACGAACATAATCTCTTCCATTCCTTTACGCTCCATTACTACCGGATAGGTATTCCCTTTTTTCAGTGATTTGAGCATCCAGTCCGTTTTGGTTTCATCCTGTAATTCCTTGATTGGAAACTTCTGCAGGGACTCCTTCAGATCAAAGCCATACTTTTCATGGAATTGATTGACTGGGAAA
>NZ_AUBU01000025.1 GCF_000429405.1 Algoriphagus marincola DSM 16067 | reverse complement strand
TTGCAAATGAAGTCTTTAGGGAAATGTCAAAGAGGCAAAATGCCTTAGTATAGGAAAGATGATCCTCAAGCTTATTTCCATTTAGACTGAATAGTGAACATAAATGACTGAGAAGGCTGATTTATGCTACTACTTCAAGCTTTCTAAGGTCTGTTTTTTGTCAAAAAATTACATGTTATTGAGGATATTTACTAGTTGGCAACAAGCTAAATTAACAACATGAATTACATTGACGACATACCAAGTGAGTTATTAAATATCGAGAGCTACCCTAATGACGTTAATGTACTCATTGGCCAAAATGGAAGTGGCAAAAGCACTCTGTTGAATGAGCTCTCTAAATACTATTTACGAAATCAAAAAAATGTAATTGCACTCGCCAATTCGATTCATGACAAATTTGACAGTTTACATAGAAATTTTAAAACCTTACGCGGACGCTCAGGTAGAAGGCAGACCCGAACAACGATTAAGAAAGCACTAGAAGCTGTAGGAAAAGAAAAAGAAGAAAACCGACTTAAAAGTGCAACGACCGCCTTGGGCTATGTTGGTTTTGATCCAATGATTGGTTTCAGGCTTGAAAGATTTGCACCTTACAACCTAGAATATGCAGAAGATGATAGAATAAGTCGTTCTGAATTTGAGAGACTTCAATATTTAATTGAGACGACCCAGCGTCAATCACGCTATGAAGAGATTATTTGGCTCGAAACTGAATACTTAAATTTTAATGATTTAGAGAAATCCAATCTTACTGAACTTTTCTATTGGGAATCTTATCTAAAAAAGAAGAAAATTATATCTAGAATTGAAGTTTACCTGAGAAAAGATGGAAGAGAACTCTCTATGCTTAATGCTAGTTCAGGTGAATTAGCACTAATAACTTCAATTGTTTATCTCTCAACTATAATTACAGATAATACTGTAATACTAATTGATGAACCAGAGAATAGTTTACACCCACTTTGGCAAAAGGAATATGCAAAAACCTTACTTGACATTTTCTACTTCTACCAGCCAAAAATCATTATTGCTACTCATTCTCCACTTATTGTTAATGGAGCAGAAATATTCTCAGATTCGGCAAAAATTTTCAAATCAGAGAATTTTTCTTTTACTCTACAAAGTCAAGAGCCTTTAAATATAGAAGAATTGTATTACAAATTTTTTGATATCAGCACACCTGAAAATCGCTATCTATCAAACAGGCTTGTAAGGCTTCTGAATTTGCTTGCTGAAAGGAAACTAGATATTGCCGCATTTAACGAAGAAATTATGAGAATAAGACGTACGTCTTATCAACAAGAACAAAGCGAAGCATTGACGTCTGTTCAGAATCTTGCCCAAGAAATCGTTTCAAATAACAATTAGATGAATTTGACGGAACAGGACATAAAGAATATTGAGTCTGCTATTGAAGCAGGTGGTGATATATGGAATAATCCTAAAGTGAAGGACTTTAAAGATAGAGTAAAAATATACTATAGGAATCTTGGTAATGAACAATGCTGTTACTGCAAAAAGAATTCACATGGAGAATTCAAATTGGTACTTGACATTGAACATATCTTGCCAAAAGGACAACCTGAATTTAGAGAACTAATGTTCGTTCTGACCAACTTGAATGTTGCTTGTAAAAGGTGCAATATGAACGTAAAAGGTACCAGAACGGACTTTGTTCACGACATAAACAATGCCGCTAATAATCATGAAGACTCGAATCAGTATAAATTCATTCACCCAAACTCAGACGTATATTTTGACCATATAGCGTATATCCAGAGAATTGAGAATGACAAAAAGCTCATAAAATATAAGGTGCTGAATAATAGTGCTAAAGGAGAATACACCTACAAATACTTTAGATTAATGGAGCTTGAGATTGACTCTATTAACCAAGCTCAAGGTTTGAAACAAAAATCTGAATTTTCGGAAAAAATAGACCAGTCCATTCAGGAGAGATTAAGAAATGCGTTTAAAAGAATATAAGCTATGTCAAAAAAAATCGATTTAGGAGTTGAAAAAGATCACATTGAATCCCTTACCAAAGCAGGTGGAATAACTGCTATTTCTGAATTGATTTGGAACTCTTTGGATGCAGATGCCAGTGTCATTGAAATTGAAACTAAACGAAACAAGCTTGATGGTATCGAATCAATCACTATCAAAGACAACGGTCATGGTATTGACTATTCTAAAGCACAAGATGTTTTCGGCAGACTTGGTGGCTCTCAAAAAAAATTAAGTTCAACGAGTCCTAACGGACGACATTACCATGGTAAGGAAGGCAAGGGTCGGTATAAATCTTTAGCATTAGGTGATTTGGTTCAATTCAAGAGTACATATAAGAATTCTGACTCATTTAAGCAGTTCACCATTACTTTGGATAGAAACCACCTTTCATATTCTGATTTCAGCGATTTAAAAACTCTTCCAAAAGGCACAGGAAAAAGCGGATTTGAAGTATTAATCCAAAATGTAAATTTAGAACATGCAACAGAAGCGATAGAAATAAGAAACAGAAAGGATATTGAACAGAAATTTGCTTCGTATTGGATTAATTATCCTGATTTTTCAATTTCATTTAACGGTAACAAGCTTGAGTTTGAAAGTTTAATTAAAAACACAGATTCAACAGACGTTCTAATTGAAAAGGAAGATTTAAGTTACAAGTTTGACATAAAGGTTATAGAATGGAATTTTGATATAAAAAAGAAAACTTATTTATGTAATACTAAAGGAGTTCCTTTCAAGGAAATTAATCTTGGGATACGTGCAACTATTCCAATCTCTATTTTCATTCAATCTGTTTATATCGAGAAGTTACACAGGGAAAATATTCTTGATTTACAAGAAATGGACGAAATCGTGCAACTCGCACATGATAAAGCCAAGGTATTTGCAAGGGAATACGTTAGGAAAAGATTACACCAGTACTCAGGCGAATTTATTAAAGGGTTAAAGGAAAAAGGACTCTACCCTTATACCGAAACAGCAGATAGCTTAATTGAAGAATCTAAAAGACAAGTATTTGACATTGTGGCTCTTCAAGTGAATGAGTACTTACCTGACTTTGAAGACCAACAAGATAAAAGCAAAAAATTCACTCTTACACTTATTAAAGAAGCATTAGAGAAAGATTCAAATGCACTAAGAAAAATTCTTACTGAAGTAATTGAACTTCCAGATGAAAAAAGAGAAGAACTTGTTGAAATATTAGAAGAGACTTCTCTTTCGAGCGTCATAGACACAATGACTGAAATAAAGAATAGACTCAAATTCTTAAATGGCCTTGAAGAATTAATTTACAATAAGGAAGAAAACAAAAATGTTTTAGAGCGTAAACACCTTCATAAAATTATCACAAACGAAACATGGATTTTTGGAGATGAATATACTTATGGGGTGGATGATGTGACCTTAAAAACAGTTCTCAAGGAGTATTTGAAACATCTAGGTCGTGAAGATTTTGAAGAGACCGTATCAACAGAAGAAAATGACGAACTTCAAATAATACCTGATGTTTGTTTATGGCGTCAATTTCCACAAGGCATTCCAGGGCAAAAAACTAATTTGATAATTGAACTAAAGAAACCAAGAGTTGATGCGGGACCTGATGAGTTAAGTCAAATCAAACTTTATGCTTCAAGAGTGAGCAGGGACAGAAGATTTCCAAAAGAAAAAACCAAGTGGAAATTTCTGCTTGTAACAAAAGACATTAAGTCAGACATTGAATATGAGCTTGAACAAACAGATAGACGCTATGGACATGTATTAGCAAGCGACCTTGTAGACGTGCATGTTTTAACTTGGGGACATATTATTAGCGAAGCACGCACACGTTTTGAATACATAAAGGAAAAGCTAAATCTTAACCTTATGGACAATGAAAAGAACCTAGAATATTTAAAAACAAAGTATCGTGAATACCTACCAAAAGAATAAAAGCCAGTTGCCAACATTGTATAAGCGTAATGCGGGCTGAATGGCTAAAATTGAGCATCCCTGCTTCTAATAAACTTTGCGGTGGGCGGACTGTGAATCGCTCCGAATCCCGCACTACGCTTATACCTGACCGTTATGTGCAATTTTTATGAACAGAAAAAGTCTTTTAAATCAACTCGAATTAGCATACGCACCTTTGACTGCATATGAATTCGCCATTTTTAAGGACGACAAGTTGATTGATAGAGCGCTTGAGAAAGCAAGTCTTTATCTTATCGGACAAAGACCAGTAATCACCTTTGAAAATGTAGTTCCTGATACGTCCGTATATCAATTGAATTTTGAAATTCATCAAAAAGGCAATTCAAATATTTTAAAATGCCAACTGCCATTTGACCAAGAGGTATTTGGCTTAATAAAAGACAATGTTGTTGATGTGGCATTTAATTTCCTCGACAAGTCTGATAAACAAGATAAACCTCCATTCCAAAATATTCATGGTTTTTCTTTGGTCAGACATACGAATGCAGGAAAGGAATTTATCATTTGGTTTTCTCCAGAAAAGCTTCTCCAAAATTGGTGGAAAGGAAGTATTGATTGCGAAATTGACGGAGACTGGAAATCATTTATTAATTATAAAGTGCATTATGTTGGCAAGGCAACTAAACAAGGTATTTTACAGCGACTGACTGGACATTCTACCTTTCAAGACATACTCTCTTTAGAAGCTCCAATAACTGAAAAGCAATTACCCGCGAATGAAATTGTAATTCTTCCTTTTGAATTCCAAGACAATTTACAAATTCAATCATTTGGAGATGGAGCTGATACAAACGAGATGGTTGCATCATTACTTGGAGAAAATTACCCGGAACAGGAAAAAGTGTTTCTTGATGCTGAAAAGGCCTTAATCAAAGCAATGAAACCATCATACAACAAAGAGTTGTTCAATAATTATCCCGTAAGTAAAGACGGACTTTACCATGATAACTACGATGCCATTTCATACACATTCATTGACCCAATATTTTTGACATATGAAGAAGGTGAAATAAGAAGCGGACTGACTCATATCGGTGGAGACGCAATTATTATATTGGACAACAAAGAGTTTAAACTTGTAAAACATGAATAAAACTGCACATAACAACTAGGTTTTCGTCGCGTGCGCAGCACGAAAGATGAAACCGATGATGCACGGAACCGATTAGGTTCTTATAGGGATTGAGTCGGGATTTTTTGAAGGAAACGAGGTGTTCAATTAGTTTAAAAAGTAATACCTGTCAGAAGATTCGGTATTTATTCAAAAAGAGTTTTAATGTTTTAGCCTTTCTAATACCTTTTGGAGGGGCTTTTTTATTGCATGGGCATAGGTTTCCTTGTAAGATTCCCCAAAAATAGGACAGTTTAAAAGACGACAAAGTCACTAGTTTTAAACTGTAGGAAAAAGAAAGACGTGATTCCTGCAGGTAAATTTACCGAAAGCCAGACCATAATGGTGTAAGAGGCTGCTAGGAGTTTGAAGCCACAAGAAGTGTTTTTTACCTTCCCGTATGACAAACAGACTTGCTCTTTGGAAAGCAAATAATTATTAATCAGGCATTAAGGTCCTGGCAGACATATTCCAGAAGTTTACAAGGATCCTCATCAATCGCTTTTGCTATCAGATAAAGTTCAGCCGCTGTTAGTTTGGTTGAAGGATTATTAGTTAGTTGTCCTATTCTAGAATCACTCAATCCAGTTTTTCTAGCCACTTCTGCTTTATTAATTGATTTTCTTTGAAAAACTTCTCCTAATCGTGTCATTGGTAGATTTTATATAGACTAATGTAGAAAATCTTCAAAAAAATATCGAAAAATGAGATAAATTTTGTTTGATTATGTAGAAATTCTATATATTTTTACTAAAAATCTACAATGTATGATTAGAAATAAAGGCGATACAAAGGAAATGAATCTTCAAATTCATAAAGATCAAGCATTTCAGTATAAATCATCTTTGCTGAAACTACTGGAAAATATTGATCTAGATAAAAATGGGGTAATTCCTTTAAGTGATCTTCAGAATATCTATAAGCTTCTAGACTTTATTTCAGAGATTTCTGAGCTTCCAGAATCTGGTTAACTCCAAATAATCAAAGCTTAACACTTTTCGCTCGGATTGCTCCTTATACGCCAAGGACGATCAATGACTAATCCGGGGAAACTTTTCTCTTAAACCTATTGAATGCCGCCTCTATGGCCTGGTGGAAATCATTGATTTCTGAAAGTATCTTGAAAGTTTGGGTGAATCAAAGCATCATTTACCCAAGATCAATCATCGGACACTAAACTACAATCAGTCCTATGAAAACTTATTCTAACAACAACCCCGGAAGGCATATACCTGCCTCCCCAAAACAACTCTTCAAAAACCTTATCAAGAATCCTACTTGAACTTATTTTTTATCCCTGATTGCTTCCGTATTGCGGGACTATTATTGATGATCAGGGATTGATGTAATCCGTATTTGGGATGAATCTCAGGTGGAATTATCATGGAAATACAGTGGAAATACCATAGAAATATAGCCAGCAAGCTGGCTGAAATAGAAGATTCTGCTATGGTCTGTATTTTGGGCGCCGAAGGCGACCCTATTTCAGGCCGACAAGCCTGTGTTTCCAAGTATTTCAGACGCTAACAGCGGCCCTATTTCATTTCATTTGGCAAAAATGATAAGCCATTCCGCTGCAGAGGATTTTTGCTTATCGATTTCAATTATTTCTAAAACATTGATTGCTTGATCTACACGGGATCTTGGTGGGAATATTATGGAAATACGGTGGAAATACTGTAGAAATATAGCCCGCAAGCGGGCTGAAATACTTGATTTGGAAACGGAATCTAGTATCTCACCGACCATAGGGAGGTGTATCTCACGAAGTGTTTTTCGCTGAAAGCGTATTTCATCTAAGGTACTTTTCCTCCTTCATCCCAAGCAATCATCAAACATTTTAAAGCATGAAAAAAATTCTACTCACATGCTTCCTGGGAGGAGTACGCCCTTTTCAGAAAGCTAAAAAATCAATTAGAAGTCAGTTCCATCAAATAAGTATTCAAAACTTCCATATAGGTGGATGGCTTATCTCGCTCCGAGGAACGAGGAGCATATCTCACGCCGATAGGCGGGTATTTTGCGACCAAAGGGAGTGTATTTCTTCCAATATTCCAGATATCCGATTAAAACTTATAGCACTATGCTTTCTATTGTTCCTAGGATATTCTCCATTATCAATGAGTCAAGTTGCTGATTCACCCCCGGGAATCGATTTAGTTAGTGTCGATTCCCAATCCCCCGGGCGGGAAGAGTACAGCACTCCCGCCCATCCTTTGGAGCTGGGCCTTTTGATAGCTGGTCTTGATCAGGAGGATAGTTTGGATTCTTTGGCTTCCTCTTCATTCCATTCAATTGCCAGCTTGGAAATCGATGGGGGACCGGTCTTGTCTCGACAGTCTGAGGCCTCTACACTGAAAAGGGATGGAAAGCTTGGCTTAAATGAATATCCTAATCAAAACACAGTCCTGATCTATGGTGAGCTGATCAATCCGGATTCTTTGGGGCCATTGTCATTGAAAATCACCCCTTATTATTTTTCTCCCCGGACGACTTTTCTTCAGGAGGAAGTTTTGGTTCGTACGGAAAAAGGCGAATTCTATGATGGGGTGATGAACCCGAGAACAAAAAAGTTTGAAACGCTGGTTCCACTTTCCCATCGTCCGGGCTACCTGTCTCTTTTCCTGGGCAGTCGCCCCCTTTTGGAAGATTACTTGGTCTTACCTGGTGATAGTATCAAAGTTAAATTGGACCTCAGTAGAAGTGTGGTGGTTTTTGCCGGAAAGAACAAAGACTTCTATGAGGCTCAATATGCCTTGAAACGTCTGGATCAAAGGCGGGTATTTGATTCCCCAAGGCAATTAATCATTCCTGAATCCAGCTCTTTGCTCAGTCGACCCGGAAGCCAGGAGAAGATCGACTATTTCAGGGGCAGGTTTGGTGCGGAGCTTTTGATTCTTCAGCCGGGAAAAGAGAGTCTCGATTACCTGATTGATCAGGCGAATAAGGCAGAAGAAATATTGGGGCCTAAATTGGAAATGCTGGACTTTTTTAAGGCTAAACTCAGCCCTTCGGAATGGGATCTTCTCCGGGCCGAAGTCTATGGGAGCTTCTATTACAGCATATTTTCCACTTTTCGGAAATTCCATTATCCCTATGTGCAAAACAAATTCGGTGCTGAAGATCAGGAAAGCTACGGGCAGCGCTTGGTTGAATTGGTGGATAGCGTAGGGGACTTAGAGTTTGACTATGAGTCTAAGCTGATTTCAGCCTCTTTTTTGGACCTTGAATTGGAAAGACTGATTCTGACTGCACTCTGGGAAAAAAGGTCATTTATAGAACTGGTAGAGGAAAACCATTCCGGAGAACTGGCAGATCGACTACAGGCGGCCTACCTATCCAATTACCTTGCATCCCACACCGGGCAGGAGGAAATACTTCTCAATTACCTGTCTCAAACCGAATTCAGTCCATGGAAAGATCGGATAGAAAATCTCAAAAGGGCTACCATTCCTGGGGAAGTCATTGAGGAAGCCCAATTGATCAGTCTTACCGGAGATACGATTCTTGTTTCAGAGTTATCGGAAGAGCCAAGTCTGGTTTATTTCTATTTCTCTACCTGCTCTCACAGCGCCAGCTATTTTAAAAATTATCTATTCCCCCTTTATGAGGAATTAAAATCTGAGGGGATCAAACTGATAGCCATATCGGTAGATGAGAATCCCGACCTGTGGAAGGAGCGGATTTCCAAATATTCAGATCCTTCTATTCCTAATTATAACCTACGGGGACTTTCCAAGGAGCGCTGGAAGGAGCTCTATGAAATCACTTCATTTCCAAGGGTCATGTTTCTGGATAGTCAATCCCGGATTCAGTCTTTTGATATCAAGCATTTGGGGGAAACCCAGGATGAACTTCTTCGGGAATTCCGAAAAAAATTCAGCGATGTAATAACCACTAAAACCAATAATACCTTATGAAATCAAAACTTATACGATCATTGACAGTCCTGATGGCTTTGCTCTTGTTTTTTGGCAAGTCCATGGCTCAGGAAAAAGAACGAGAAATCAGAGGCAGGATCCTGGATGCAAAAGACCGGTCTCCACTACCGGGGGTCAATTTAATTCTGAAGGGTAGTACTTCAGGGACAATATCAGATGATGAGGGGAATTTTATCCTCACCCTTCCGAATGAGGAAGTGACGCTTCTGGTCAGTTATATTGGATATCAAAGTCAGGAAATTTCCATTGGTACAGATCAAAGTGCATTGGATATCCTTCTGGAAAGTTTGGACTTGAATCTACAGGAAGTGACCGTAGTATCAACGGGTTTTCAGGAATTACCTCTTTCCCGTACCACTGGGTCATTTGTAGGATTGAATCAGGAATTGGTGGACAGAAGGGTATCTACCAATTTGATTGACCGCCTGGAAGATGTCACACCCGGATTGATTTTTAACAGGGATATCAGTGGGATTGAGCCGGGAGAAAGTATCTCTATCAGGGGAACAGCGACTCTTATTTCATCCGCGGAGCCTTTGATCGTGGTCGATAATCTGGCCTATGATGGTCCCCTTTCCAGCATTAATCCCAATGATGTGGAGAGTATTACGGTACTCAAGGATGCGGCGGCTGCCTCGATCTGGGGAGCAAGAGCAGGAAACGGTGTAATCGTCATTACAACTAAACAGGGAACTTATGGGAAGCCCATGCAAGTCAGTTTAACTTCCAACTTCACCACTTTCGAGAGAGCAGACCCCTTTTATGAACCTAGGATGTCCATCAGCTCGCTTATTGACAAGCAGCGGGAACTCTATGAAAGCGGGGCATTCAACAGCTTGATCAGAAATAGAAGAAATCCGGTCTTACCACCCTTGGTAGAGACGCTATATGCATTTGATCAGGGTTTGATATCAGAGCAGGATAGGGATATTGCCATTGAGCAATTCAGGAATTCTGATATCAGAAGGGATATAGACCGCTATTTAACCCGTCCGGCCAGTCAGCAACAATATGCTCTGAATGTCAATGGTGGAAGCAGAAACCATCATTATCAGGTCAGTGTAGGCTATGATAAAAACCTGAATTCAGAAATCGCCAATGATTTTTCAAGGTTGACTTTATCTACCCAGCAAAGCTGGAAAATCCTTAGGGATAAGTTGAATATCAATACCGGAGCATATTGGGTTCAATCCGAATCTTACAACGGGATGCCGGCGGTAGGAGGCTTGTTTCCTTATGAGCGTCTGGCTGATGAGAACGGAAACCCTACTGAGGTTTATCAGGATTACAGTGTACGTTTCAAAGAATCAGTTGATGGCCTTTTGCCGCTATCTTGGGCTTACCTTCCATTGGAGGAAATTGGGAGAAGCACAACCATAAACCGGTCTAATGATTTGCGGCTTTTTGGATCCCTGAATTACAGGATTTTGGAAGGCTTGGACTGGTCAGCTAATTATCAATACTGGACCAATCGTTCTCAGACCAACAGAAATGATTCTCCGGACTCCTATGCAGCACGTCATCTGATCAATTCATTTGCTCAGCCTCTTGGAGAAGGTGAAGTTGATTTGCCAGTCCCTTTGGGAGGAATTTTGGATCAACGTATTTCCGATGCCTTCAGTCATACCATTCGTACACAGCTCAACTATCAAAAATCCTGGACTGATCATCGATTGAATATTTTCGGTGGAGGAGAATTGAAGGATTTCCAAGCTGAGTTTTTTGGTAATAGCTCTTATGGCTATATCGCTGAAAATGGTTCTTCGCTTCCGGTGGATTACATTACTCGGTTTGTTAATCAGGGCTCCAACAGATCCCGTAATATTCCTTTTACAGAGGAATTTGGAGGCAGTGTTACTCGATTTGTTTCAGCTTTCGGAAATCTTGGTTATTCCTTTCGGGACAAATACCTGTTGAATGCCAGTTTTCGTAGAGATGCATCTAATCTTTTTGGAGTAAATACCAATCAGAAGTCTGTTCCCCTTTGGTCAGCGGGACTGGGTTGGGTTTTGTCCGAAGAGGATATGTTGAACTGGGACTGGGTGGATTTTCTGAAATTCAGAATAAGCTACGGGTTCAATGGGAATACCAATCCCAATGCTACTGCTATTTCAACTGCAAGAAGGTTTGTTGCAGCTCAAAATTTGATTTCTAGGCTTCCGTTTTTAGCTGTTCAAACTCCACCCAATCCCGAGCTTAGATGGGAGCGAATCAAAATAGTCAATGCAGGTTTGGATTTTGAGCTGCTGAATTCCCGAGTTGCAGGATCTGTGGAATACTTCCAAAAAAGTGGTCTGGACCTGCTGGGAAACATTCCGATTTTCATTTCATCCGGATTTACAGATGCTACACTTAACTATGCATCAACCCAAACCAAAGGATGGGATTTTGTGATAAATTCCGTGAATACAAGGGGAGTAGTCAAGTGGGAAACCAATTTCTTCCATAGCATTTTGAATGATCAGGTAATTGAAGTTGAAAATTTGCCTACTGCCAACCAATTGATCAATTATAGTCCAGCTCTTCCAACCCCTGCTATTGGTAGACCCCTGTTTTCGATTTATAGTTTTGAATATGCCGGATTAGACCCCAATGACGGAGCACCTTTGGGTATAGTCGATGGAGAGCCCAGCAGGGATTATTCCACCATTTTCAATGATGCTACTCCCGAAAATATTCAGTTTCATGGTTCGGGTCGGCCTACCAATTTTGGTTCATTTAGAAATACGGTCCGGTATAAGGGCTTTAGTATTTCAGCCAATATCACCTATCGTTTGGGATATTTTGTAAAAAGACCGGGTGTGGATTATGTGGATATTAACAGGGGAGGATTTGGGCATGCCGACTATGACAGAAGGTGGCAACAGACAGGAGACGAGCTAATCACTGATGTGCCTGCTGACCCCGGCACGATTGATCCACTTATGACTGGCTTTTACCTCAGTAGTGGGGCGCTTGTTGAAAAAGGTGACCATGTCCGCTTTCAGGATATCCGTTTGGCTTATAACTGGAATAGAGAAAAAGCATCTGGTTTTCCTCTTCAAAACATCGAAGCCTACCTCTATGTCAACAATTTGGGCATCATTTGGAAGGCCAGTGATATTCTACCTGATCCGGATTTTCAGGTAAACCAAAATTTACGATCCATTGCATTAGGTTTTAGAGCCTCATTTTAAAGTATGCCCAGGGGTAAAAGGGACCAGAGTAAAGCTTTCCTCATCAGAATCCCCGGTTTATGGTTTAGCCACCCCGGGCTTTTTATCAACTATCAAAAAGAATTGACAATGAAAAAAATAAGAATATTAGCTATTGGAATCCTGATTGTAGGGATTCAATCCTGTGCGGAGTTTTTGGACAGCAAACCCAATCGAAACTTGGTGATTCCTGAAAGTCTTGATGATTTTCAGCAAATGCTTGATGCGGAGACGCGGGGTTTAAATACCTATTATATTAATGGGTTATTCAGCTCAGATGATATTTACTTCAGTGAAGGATTATTGAATCTCCTTAGTTTTAGCCAAACAGCGCATTATTTTTGGGAACCTGAGCCTTATCTTCCTGATGAGTGGGATGCCGGATTTGCTACTTCCTACCGAAAAGTCCTGTATGCCAATTTGGTTTTGGAAGGTTTGGAAGATTATGAGCCCGAGAATGAAGTAGAACAGAATAGGGTATTGGAATTGGAATCCTCAGCCAGGTTTTATCGGGCGCTGGGTCATTATGAGGTATTGATGCATTTTGCTCCTCCTTTTGATCCTAATCAGGCAAATCAACCTGGGATTCCCATCCGCTTGAGCTCTGATATCAATATAAAAAATGGTCGTTCTACCATGAGGGAGTGTTTTGACCAAATCATTGAAGATTTGGAGTTTGGTCTGGATTATTTACCTAGTCAATCGGAGATACCCACACGACCCTCTCTTTGGGCAAGTAATGCCTTTCTTGGAAGGATTTATCTCAATATGTTGGATTATGAAAAGGCTTATAGGTATTCAAAAGCTGCATTGGATATAGATGATTCCCTAATGGATTTTAAGGAGATTGAAACAGACCTTCCTTACTCTTTTGAAATATTCAATGAGGAAGTGATTTTCTATCAGAGGCACCTGACCTCCAGGCATACCACCAATGGAGGAGCCTTTGTCAATCCTGAATTAGTTGAGCTTTATGACAGCATGGATTTAAGAAGGACCTATTTCTTGTTACCCAGTTCCGAGGAGGGGCTTTTCAATTTCAGGGGGAATTATACAGGTGATTTCTATCACTTTGGGGGCTTTGCTGTAGATGAAGTAGTCTTGAACCTTGCGGAGAGTGCATACAGGATTGGACAGGAGTCAGAGGCATTAAACCACTTGAATGACCTACTTGAGAATCGTTATGACGAAGGTTTTGAACCTTTAGTTGATTTATCAGGGATGGAGTTGCTTGAAAAAATAATAGAAGAGCGGCGAAAGGAGTTGGTATTTAGAGGATTGCGATGGTTAGACTTAAAGCGCTTGAATCTTTATCCTGAATTGGCAGTCACTTTAAATAGGAGTTTTAATGAGCGTCAGGAAAATTTACCACCTAATGATCCTCGGTACGCTTTTTTGATCCCTCCAGCGGAGATCAATTTGAACCCCATGGAGCAGAATAGAAGATAAAATTCCAAAGGGAGGAGCTCCCCATAAGGAAGTTCCTCCACTTGAATTATGGCTGAGCCAGAGGCAAAGAACCATTTTTGATGAATTCTCCTTGTTCTACCTCTTGAGAGGTAGACATGGGGTCTTCAAAAGAACAGGTTTCCTGAACGGATTCATTACACTCATAGGTGTTTGGACCTGGAGTGACATCGGTTAAGTCATACCAGATTTCTACACCGGGGGCAGGGTCTTCTGCATACCGCTCCTCCGGATTATGGGCGAAATTCATCGCCATGGCTAGGCTAGCTCCCAGCATTAATGCCAGTGCCGGAAGCAGTTTTCTTAATTTATTCATAGTTGTGGACCCTTTTTTAACCAATCAAAAAGGGACAAAACGTTTCGGTTGTTTGCCTACTCTGATGAGGGTTTTCGGCTTCTCCCTATCTGCTCATCGGTATTGGTCTGCTTCTCACCCAGGCCATCGAGAAGAATGAGCGCTTATTGAATTCTTGAGACTTGACTGTTTCTATCGAAATGAAAGTCTTTTTCCGACTCCGAATGTCACCTTCGGAGGCCGTGGGGTAATAATGAATTTCTTAACTTTAATCATGGGAATTCAAACCGTTAATTATCTTTTTTAGACATCTTGCTTTTCTATTTGATACATGATTTTTGCATCAATTGAATTATTTTAAATTGGCGATGATTTAATTTGGCTTATGTGTTAAAGGTCAGTCTCTGTTCTGACTCTTTAAAGAGGTCAGGCAGTAGCCTGACTTCTTTTTTTATCATTTGATTAGCTTATTCTAGCACTTCTTTTTTTTATTCCATATCCATTTCATCAGCAATAGAATTTCCTTTAGTTTCAATCACCTAGAAGTGGTTTTTTATAGTTTGTGTCATTTTCTGCTCTTGACACATGGAGAGGTCAGGCTTACGTCTGACTTCTTTTTTTGTGTAATTTTAGTCTCTGTGAATATACCAAAAATGGAAAGTGTCATTAAGCTCAGGTTTAGGATCATATGGGCGCCCCATCCCATGGAATCCAGAAGTCCGGCACAGTTGCAGGGTACTCTGGGAAATGCACCTACCCAAATCAGTCCCACATAGCTAAGGAATACCGTCAGCAAGAGCAGGCTTCCCAAATAGCCCCACCAGCGGCTGATGCTACATACCAGCAGGATGGCCAGGAGTATCTCGGCGATGGGTACGGCATAGCTTAGGACTTCTGCAAGCTCGGACGGAAAGGTTTGATTGTGAAAAGCTTTTCGACTCTGCTCAAATCTGATCAATTTGTCTAGGCCGGTATAAGTCCAAAGAAAGGCCAGGAGGTAGGAGGGAAGTAGTTTGATGAGGCTTGGATTTTCCATTTCATTGACGATTTGCGGAAAAGCTAGAAAAAATGGAAATGAAAAATACCCCACTGGGGTAATGGTGACTTTTTTTGCGACAATGTCGGTATTTTGGCCTTTTTGATATAGTTTTTTGATTAATTGTTTGGTTTTTAGGGATTTGACTTCTAAAATCAACTATACAATAAATGAAAACCCGAGACTATTTAGTCTTGATAGGCTTTGTTTTGGGAGTTTCAGTTGAGTTTGGAAAAGGGGGGAATTCACGCTGTACACGGGGAGATGTCCTTTCCTAGGTACCTTTTTGAAAGGGTAGGTGATTTGTAGTTCTTTTTTACATCTAACTTATTAATCTATGGAAACTATTTCATGGAAACCTGTTCAACTCCGGGTCTTATTGGGCTTGGAGGGAAAGGCGGATATTTCTGCTTTTCAAAAACTGGGGGAGTATTTGACGCTCTCAGAATTACCTGAAAAATCTGTAATCCGACATGCGGGGGAAGTTGAAACACAGTCTCATGTCCTGATAGATGGCCTGGTGGGAATGTATCAAAGCCGAAAACTGGTGCGTATGTTTTTTCCCGGGGATATGTTTTTGGATTATGAGTCTTATCAATTGCAGGTTCCGAGTCGATTTGAGTTTCGGGCTTTGTATGGCTCCGTTTTTACCAATTTGGATTTTGAGCAAGCAGAATTGGTCTTGAAAGAAATCCCGCAAATGAAATCAGTCTCGGAGAACCTGATCAAAAGGGTTCGGCATGCCAATGAGCAGTGGATCGCTTTTACCCAACTGCATCATTTGGAAAAGTTAAAGCAGCTAGAAGCCAAGAACCCGAAAATATTATTTGATCTGAAAGATCTGGACCTGGCCAATGTGTTGGGAACGAGTGATCGGACTGTTCAACGAATCCGAAAAAAACGGAAAGAGGAAGAAAGTATATCCGGCAATTTGAAGGAGCGGCTTCAGGTAGAGTTAAAATATCCTTTTGGCGCTGAGATTCATCCTCTTCATAAATCCATTATTGGTCAAACGATCACTTGGGCAACGGTCTTTCATAATTTGTTGAGAGGTTCGGAAGAGTTAAAGGTTTTTCAGACTCAAAAACTGGGGCTTTTATCCTGCTATCTGTATCCTGAGACCGAATTGGATACCGCTGTTTGGATCGCCAAACTCTATACTTGGCTCTTTTATCTGGATGATATGACTGATCATATCCCGAAAGGACAGAAAAGTCAGTTTTGGAATTGGGTGAC
>NZ_AUBU01000024.1 GCF_000429405.1 Algoriphagus marincola DSM 16067 | reverse complement strand
ATTAAGGTTACAGCGCTGATTTTACTTTGGATCTCACTTTTAGGTGCGAAAGGGAAAAAGAATATAGATCTTAAGTGGCATGTCTTGGGGGCTTGGTTTTTATTCTGGAACGGGGTCTTTTGGTTTTCCAGTTATGGAATTAAATATTGGGGTTTTGAACAAGAAGTTTACTTGTTGATTTTGTGGATTGCTTGGTTAGGAATTCTGATGATTGGGGGAAAGCTTTCAAGGGTTATTAGAGATGGGTTTTTACCTGCGATATTCAATCATCTAGAGGAGACCTTCCCTCAGGAAGAAAGACTATTGGAAAATGAATATTCAGTTAATTTACCTACCCGGTTTAAGTTAAAGAAACAGGCATACTCCGGTTGGCTGAATATCATAAATCCCTTTCGTGCCACCCTCGTGGTTGGTACACCAGGTGCCGGTAAATCGTATTTTGTAATACGTCATATCATCACCCAACATTTGAGTAAAGGGTTTTCCATGTTTATTTATGATTTTAAATATGATGACCTTTCGAGGATTGCCTACAATAACCTATTGAAATTCAGGAAGTCCTATCCGATAGAACCCAAGTTTTACACCATCAATTTTGATGATCTTCAAACCAGCCATCGATGTAATCCTTTGGAGCCAAGTACGATGACTGATATTACGGATGCTTCAGAATCTTCCAGAACCATTATGCTGGGTTTAAACCGAGAGTGGATCAAAAAGCAGGGAGATTTCTTTGTGGAATCTCCCATCAATTTCGTGACGGCTGTTATTTGGTTTTTGAAAAAGTATCGGGGAGGAAAATTTTGTACACTTCCTCATGTGATTGAATTAATGCAGGTAGAGTATCCCAAGCTTTTTTCAGTGTTACGGACCGAACCTGAAATTGAGGTTTTGATCAACCCTTTTGTTTCGGCCTTCCTGCACGGGGCGGCTGAACAGTTGGAGGGACAAATCGCCAGTGCCAAGATAACCATGGCCCGATTGGCATCTCCTCAACTTTACTATGTACTAAGCCAGAGTGAATTTACCTTGGATCTCAATAATCCAGCAGAACCAAAGATTATTTGTATGGGTAATAACCCCCAAAAGCAACAGGTTTACGGGGCTGTACTATCATTGTATATTTCCCGAATCACCAAATTGGTGAACCGAAAAAATTGTTTGAAGTCCAGTTTGATTTTTGACGAGTTTCCGACCATTTACTTTAATGGGATTGATTCGTTGATTGCTACTGCCAGATCCAATAAGGTGGCCACGACTTTGGGTGTGCAGGATTACAGTCAGTTGAAAAAAGATTATGGAAGGGAGCAAGCTGAGGTGATTATGAATACAGTAGGGAATATCATTTCGGGGCAGGTATTGGGAGATACGGCCAAGCAGATTTCGGATCGTATCGGAAAAATCAATCAATCCAGAAGAAGTCTTTCGATCAACTCAGGTGATACTTCAATAAGCCATTCGACTCAGTTGGAACTGGCTGTTCCCCCTTCGACAATTTCCCAGCTTTCTTCTGGTCAGTTTGTGGGGATTGTGGCGGATGATCCATCTCAAAAGATAGAGTTAAAAGCTTTTCACTGTGAGATTCAAAATGACCATGAGAAGTTGGCCAGGGAAGAAAAAAGCTATCAGTCGATTCCTGCTGTAAGGAAATTACACGGTGAAGAGGTTTTGGAAAACTATCGAAGGATCAAATCAGAAGTGAATCAACTGATTGAGGAGGAACTTGAACGGATGTTGGATACACCGGCTTTGGCAGCTTTAATTATACGGTGATTTTTTTGAATACTCTATTCAGGTAAGTTAGATGCACGGAGATTTGTAAAAGTTTAGCTTTTTCGGAGTTGTTGTCTTTTTTTAAAAATACTATTAAGAATCTATCCTGTGAAGGTGTGACCTCTTTGATTTTAGATCAACGAAGACCGAATTGATTTACTACTTCTTGATTATTTTCAGTCTTTTCCTCGTAAGAAGTGGAGGGTTTAACGATCTTTATGTACAAGAAACTGATGGGTGTTTATAGGTTTATGGTTTTCAGTGCTTCATTTAGTTTAGTGGTTTCAGAGGTGTGGCCTATTTAGTTGAGCCTAATATATGGCTGTCTTAGAGGTCAAAAAATAGATAACAATACTTTTGCTGAAATTCGATTCATAAAATCTTGATTAGCCTACTTAAAGCAAACGCTATTTTTTTGTCTAGGTTTTTGTGTGGAGATCAAAAGTGGTATATATTATTTATAAATCTATAAGGCTTACTATTTATGAAATCCATTGTAAATGGAAAAAATAATAGATTCTAGATTTAGTTGATGATTGTTAGATTTAAGATTCAAATAATAAGGATCGTTTTATTATTGTTTTGAAAATTTTCACCTAATTATTACGTCATTTTCTCCTAGGTTAGAAAGTGATGAATTTATATGATTCACTATTTCTGGTTTTTTAAATATATTCTCTTGAGTTTTTTATACACCTAAGCTATGAGCTGCGTTAGATATTTTAAGCTGAGAAGCCCCATATTTGTATTGAGATAACAGGATGACTAAATAGTGAAGGGGGATTAAAATTTTGAGAATGCCTAAAAACTTTTCTTAAATAGCTTTTATTTTGAAATTAGTAAAACCCTTAGAATTGAGCGTGTTTACTCTTGAAAAGATTCAGATCTTTGCAACAGTCTTTCCAAATATCCAGTTACTAATATTTTTCGTTTTATTTACAAATAATACCAATTTATTTACATCAATTTTGGTGAAGCTACTTCAATGGTGCTTTATCATTATTATAGTGCGTGGGACAGTTGTTGTAAAGAAAAAAAAGAATTGTGAAAAAAATGGAGGAATTTGTAGAGTATTATCCGAATGGGGTAACAAAAATAAAAGGTCGGATTGAGGGGAGTTTAAAGGTAGGAGAGTGGAAAGAGTTTTATGAAAATGGAAACTTAAAAAGGACAGTTTCTTACACTGAAGGTCTAAAGGATGGTAGAACTTTTGTCTTTAAAGAAAACGGAGACTTAGATTTCTTTATGGACTATAAGAGAGGTAAACTTTTGATTTCCCCTAAATTTAGAAGGTTAATAGATAAAAAATTTAAATAATTGCTTTGTGAAATTTAAATTTACTTGATAAAAGCTATTCTAAGACATTTATAAATTCAAGATTCAAAATAAATTGATTTGTTATGATTTAATTCAGTGAATATTTTTTTTTCAAAAGTCTTGCTTATAAAATTTAAAGGGTCTTAATAAGAATTAAAAAACACTGATTATTAAATTATTGATATTTTAGTAATAAATTATTGATCATTTTTAATTTTAGTTACCATTGTTTTGTATTAAATAAAAAGCTTGCCTAAATAATATTATTGTTAATTTATTTCGATGCAAATTAGTGGGTTTATATATTATATATGTTTAAGATAGGGAATAGATTAAAAAAACAGCTAAAAATCTTTAGTCCAATTAAAATAATAGATTAAGATCTTAGCTGTCTTAGTTGCTCGAATGCCTTTTTGATCAGTTCAATTTAAATAGAAAAATAATGGTGAATTTAATTAGCGTTGATAATTTGGATAAAAGGGCGAGAATTTCCTCAGTTTTAGTGTTAATCGCTAATGGAATCTTGTTCAGTAGGCATTTCTTCCATAATTTCTTTAGAAACTTCTTGAGGTGATTCTACAACTTCTTTTTCAGGAGTTTCTTCAGATTGATTTTCTTTTTTGGAACCACAAGCTATTGAAGCTGAAATAATTATTGAGCTTGAAATAGCAAGTATTGCGATTGATTTAAATTTTTTGTACATAACTTTTAACGTTTTATTTGGTCTGTTCAAATGTATGAGGTAAATTTTTTTCTCAAACTCATTTTCAAGAAATAGTAATTGATTTGTAAGTAATTGTTAATGAAATACTTTTAATTTCTAGGAATAGATGTCAATCTTTGATTGTGAGGAGTTCTTGATTATGGTAACCACTAGTTCTGATCAGTGATTAAAATGAAAGCTCTAACTGAAAACCGAAATTAATAGTCTGTCAATAAGTTATGCTTCAGTACTAGTTGAAAAATTTTGATAGAAATTGAATCTTTTTTATTTAAAAGTAGTAAAATACTCTATGAACTTCAGAAAATTAGTTAAAGAATCTCTCTCTATGCTGGAAAAGTCAGATAAAGGAGTGATTTTCCAAGATATCGACAACCAAATTATTCATGTGGCCGATGCCGCATTTTATAAGAAGAAAGTCTATCCAAAAGATCTGATAAGAACATTAAACGATAATTTTAACCTTTCTGGATTTCCAATTGATGATAGCCAATTTAGAAAGGAACTTTTAGAGCTGATTGAAAAGTATGAATCTGCTGTAAAGCATAAGTCCAGGAAAAAGGTGACTGCCTTTGATAGAGAGTTTGGGAAAATAGTTTGATACAGTCTCGTTTAATTTTTTTTTAAATATGGTGCTTAATTCTTTGAGTTTCCTTCCATGTCTTATGAAAACTTAGGTAGCAGATTACTTTATTTTGTAATTTAGATAGTTGAATTAATTACTCTCGAAACGGTTTGAGAATTAATAAATTATTGGAAGATTAAGTACCCTACTATAAGATTTCTTTACTTATTTCTACTAAGTAGTTTTTTAATTCTTTCAATTTCAGTGTTTCTTTAGTCCGAACTCTTTCCTCTTTAAGAATTTATTAATTATTCTAGATTTTTTCTACTCCCTGCTCCAACAAAAATAGCGGGGAGGATGCACAGGAGGCAAGAGACTACGGCATAAAGCCAGCGCTCCTAGCCTCTGCTGGTTTATTCCGTTTCCTCTTGCACTTAGTGCCTCCTTTCCGCTGGGATTCGCTGTATCAGTTCATGTCTAACCTAAAACGTAAAGAAAGATGAAGACTACAGCAAAAAACAGAAAAGGGATCAACTCAATAGGGGTTAATTCGAAAAGAAAATCAAGGGGAAAAATTTCCAATAATTCACCAAGAGACCTATATCAAGTGGTGACAGATTTGATTTTGGAGAAGTTGGAAAGTGGGATAATTCCCTGGAAGAAACCTTGGGGAGATTTGGGTTTACCCAGTAATTACTTGACCAAGAAGCCATACCGGGGAATCAACCTCTGGATTCTTTTAGCACAAGAACATAATGTACCCTTTTACCTGACATTCAAGCAAACTCAGGAGCTGGGTGGAAAAGTGAAGAAAGGAAGTAAAAGTATTCCGATCTGTTATTGGAATTTTGTTTATCGGAATAAGGAAACAGGGGAAAAGATTCCTATGGATCTCTTGCAATATTATCCTAAAGATTTTGTGACCAAGTCCTCTTATGTGAAAGAATACAAGGTTTTTTGTATCTCAGATATTGAAGGTATAGACTGGGAGGGAATAGACTCTGGGAATAATGGAATTCCGGCGATTGAACAGTGTGAAGCTATTTTTGAAGAAATGCTTTATCCGCCGAAGATTCGAATTGAAGGAAATGAAGCTTTTTATCATGTCAAAGAAGATTGCATTACGCTTCCAGACATTGGGAGGTTTGAACGGGCTGAAAGTTACTACAGTGTGCTATTTCATGAATTGGTTCATTCAACGGGAAGCGAGAGAAGACTTGGAAGAAGTGGAATCATTGAACCAACCCAGTTTGGAACAGAAGAATACAGCAAGGAGGAACTGATTGCTGAAATGGGTGCCGGGTACCTGGGAGGTATGACGGGGATTTTGGATGAGGATTTGATTTCTAACCATGCGGCATATATCCAAAATTGGATCAGCATCCTTCAAAAGGATAAAAATATTCTGATAGAGGCAGCTTCCAAAGCTCAAAAGGCGGTGGATTATATTTTGATGGAATCTCCATTTTAAAATGAGGGGGAAACCCCTTTTTTGGTCGGTTAATTCTACTTTATTTCTATTGCAGAGGGTTGTATTACTGAAAGCGAATGTTTTAGGAAGTGAATATGTAGGCGAAAGGGATCAAGTATAGCTTTACCCTAGATCATAAATAGGGATATCTTAGCTTATGTCCACAAAAGAGGCTGGTGATCTTTGCTGGAAGTAAGGTGCTTCAAAATCCTCAGCTTTGGGAAAGGAATACATGGGAAGTAGGGGGTAATATGAAAGGAGTTATTAGACCATCGGTCCTTTTTACTTATCAAATTTTGGAATTGGTTTGATTACTTTGAAGGCTTCATAGCAGCAGATGATCAGATATTTTGGAAAAAACTTATCCAAGTAAGACTTCAAGGCTTTCGGATCAGGTGCCTGACTGAAGGTTTTGTGATGGCAGTTGGCTGTAAAGATCGAAACACTCCACTGACGCTTGTGTACATCGATCCCAATGAATAAATAGGAGAAACTTCGGTATCCATAATATCTTCTCTTTGGTTATACTTCTCTTACGAACTAAATTAGATCATGTGGGCTATAGCAAATACGGGTTGACTGCTTAAAAATGAAGATGTTACAACTAATAAAATTGAAGGCCTGCAGGGGAGAAGTCGGTTTCAAATCCAGCAATAGCCATAGCCGGTGTCGTTTTGACGCGCTTTAAAACTACAAATAAGAAACAAAAATGAAGAAAGTAAAATCATCAATCCTTGCGCTTGTTTTAGGTGTTCTGACAAGTATGATTCAGGTAGACGTAGAAGAAAATGATTATTTCCCAATGGAATTAAGCGAATATGTTGTTTTTAAGTACACCGACACTGAAAGCTTTGTGAAAAATATTGACCTTAAAGAAAAAAAACTAATCGGAGGAAAAGAATATAGTGTAAGACTAATCCAATACTCTTGGGGCAAAAACGACACCGCATACTTTAGAACTGAAAATCAGATAGTTTATTATTACGACAATAAGTCCCATACAGAAAGTGTTGAAATCCCTAAGGACATTAAAGTTGGAATGACTTGGACAAGTACTGACAAAGCTTGGAAATATGAAATTACAAGTACAAAAGCCAAACTAGAAACACCAGTAAAAAAGTATAAAAAGTTATTAGAAATTAAAGCAACCCAACTTCAAAATAGAGATAAAACTAAACTGGCAGAATACCTTAATTATTACAAGAAAAATGTTGGCAATGTTGCAAGTGTGACAAATGGAAAACTTATGACTTACAAACTTGAAAAGAAACCCTGACAAAAAAGCCCTTAGAAAAGCACCTGCCTAAAAGTGGTGGATCGGTGGTCAATCCTACCATGCCGGCAGGTAAAACAAGTTTTGCGCTTCTATCAAAGTTTGTGTTTGGGTGACAATGAAGTGCTGTGAAATCTTCGGGTAGCTTCAAAACTTCATGCCTCACTCTAAAATACAGTCAACTATGAAACAACCACAGGATAAAAGGGGAAAATATTACGATTTTGTTTGCGAACAGGCTTTTGTACGTTTTTACAGCAACTAAACGATAGAAACTCTGAATGGAATTAACCAAATTTTGCTCATAGAGACAATTCTCGACTTTGGAGCGTGGACAGGGAGACTTCTGTTTCCTTTGACTAAGCACTTTGATGGGCAGAACATTAAATCCTGATATAAATCCACATCTTAAAAAGAGGAATAAATTTGAATTAAGTAATTAGTGAAAAATAATCAAGATTTGAAATTGGAAGAAACAAGTTATGCTGGATTTTGGCTACGTTTATTTTCAGGCATAATTGATACTTTAATTTTATGGATACCTTCTTCTATATTCGGATGGATATTTCAAGGTAAATTCGAAAATTCATCCCTATTTGCCTTTCTTGATTTCATCCAATTATTACTTATATGGATGGCTTATTATGGAATAACAGAAGGGTCAACTCACCAAGCAACTTTGGGGAAAAGAGTACTAAGCCTAAAGGTAGTAAATGAGGATGGTACCAGGTTGGATTTCCCTAAAGCCGCGTTAAGGATTTTAGTTGGAACATTTGTAGCAATTCCATTAGGACTTGGAATTATAGCTATCGGATTCACTAAAAGAAAACAAGGGTGGCATGACATAATTCTGCAATGTTTGGTAATTAAAAAATAATATTTTGAGATGTACTATTGGTGATTTTGGGCCTAGGGGTAGGCGGCAGAAATTATGAGGCTGTCCACTCGCCTTGTTCTTTACTTCTGCAGTATCAGTCCATACCTTGCGATCATCGGAATATTTAGCCGCCTCAGGCAGGCAAGCCATGCTTCTCTCGATAAAAATTGGGAAGATCCATGCTATTTATGGTCTCAGTTTCCAGTTAGTTTAGTAAGTGCTCCAGCACCATACTATAATAGAATTCCTAATTATTGGATTTCTGAGAAAAAAAGCTATTTCACTGGATTTTTACCCATTTTATGGTATTTCATTTTTGGAAAATGTTCTATAACTAGCTTTTTGAAATTTGTTAATAATGGAAAACCACTTTTTTGTCATAGATTTAGAAACGGCCAATCTGGACAACTCCTCAATATGTCAAATAGGATTAGCTGAATTCGATGGACCTGATTTGATCTCATCTTGGGATTCACTGATTGATCCTAAGCAGTTTTTTGATCCATACCTAAGTCGAATTCATGGAATTACTTCTGATCTAATAGATGGAAGTCCTTCGTTTCAAGAAGTTTCTAAAGAACTTGCTGAAAAAGTGAATGGTCGGAGATTATTCCATCACATGCCGTTTGATAGAAATGCGATAAATAGAGCATGTGAACGATATCAATTACCTTTTTGGAATCCTATATGGATGGACTCGGCCAAAGTTGTACGCAGGGCATGGCCTGAGTTTGCAAATTCAGGCTATGCACTTGGAAAAATCACAACTCATTTAGGGATAAGCTTTCAAGCCCATGATGCATTGCAAGATGCACTTGCCACTGGTCAGGTAATTCAAAAAGCTCTACATCATTCAAACGTCTCACTTAAGGACTGGGAGACTCGAATTTATGCTCCAATCCACCAAAAAGATTTTACAGGAAAAGAGAGGTCATATAAAAAGGAAGGAAACCCAAATGGTATTTTGTACGGGGAGTCTGTTGTGTTTACAGGAACCTTGTCTCAATCGAGGTCTATTTATGCTGAAATTGCAGCTGAGGCAGGATGTCGGGTACAAGATGGAGTCAATAAAGAGACCACCTTGTTAGTCGTTGGTTTGCAGGATTCCTATCGGCTTGCAGGATATGAGAAAAGCTCAAAGCACCGAAAAGCTGAAGATTTATCACAAAGGGGTTTTCCAATAAAAATTCTTTCAGAAAATGATTTTCTCGCTTTAATTCAATTAAATAATGACTGAAGCCGAACAAAAAGAAATCAGATCCGCTTACAAGGACTTACTAAATGATCCGGACTTTGAGCGGCTTGAATTGGAATTGGGGAAACCCAATATTTTTCATATTCTGAATATTGGCAATGCTGAAATTCGTCATTCTAATTTTTTAGCATGGTTGCTTAATCCCAATGAAAGTCATGGTTTGGGAAAGGTTTTTCTAATCAAATTTCTCCGGGATATTGCCACATCTGAAGTACTTAGTGAATTAGACGAATTGGAGATTGAACAGCTCAATTTTACCCAGGTAGAAATTAGACGAGAGTGGAAAAATATAGATCTATTACTCATTATTGACGAACTGGTGGTTTGTATCGAAAATAAATTTTACTCTCACGATCATTCTAGGCAGCTAACTAAGTATCGCGAATTGGTGAATGAGTTTTTTCCAATGTCCAAAAAGGCATTTGTATACTTGACCCCAAATGGAGATACTCCTAAGCAGACAGATGAATCAGAATTTTATGCTACGTATTCTTACGAGGAGTTGGTTTCTCATGCACAAAATATCCTTTCCGTGTATGGTGATAATATACTCCCGGGCGTGAGACAGTACATTCAGGATTACCTTACCACCTTAAAAAGAGAATTGATGAAAAATGATATTGCAAACGAACTAGCCAATAAATTATTCAAAAACCATCGAACCCTGTTTAATTTTATTCTGGAACATAAGTCTGATTTAGCCACCGAGTTACTTCCTTACTTTAAAGAACAGGTAAAGCAATCCGGATGGATAGAAGGTTCACAGAACAAAGGATATATTCGCTTTTTAACTCCCGCGTTAGATAAAATCATTCCAAGGGATGGCAAAGGCTGGCCCAACAAAGAAAGTTTTTTATTTGAACTCGATTTTTATTGGAATAAGAAGAATGCAGTATTCAAAACTGTCATTGCTCCCTCTAGTCCTGAAGTCTACGAGTTATTGAAAAATGCCCTTGAATCCATTCCTGATCACAAAAAACCCTACGGTAAAAAATGGTTGGTTCATTTCATGTTTCCTTGGAGATTTGAAAAAGAAGAGGGAATTGAACCTGATCCGGAGCAGGTACAAAAATCTCTAAACTCCGCCTGGCCAAAGATTCAAGAAATCGTTGAGAAAGTGGAAAAAGCTATCCTCCCATATAGTGATCAACTTAAATCGATAAAAAATAATCAGTGACAAATTTCGTCTGCAAAACCTAAAAACATCTCTTGATTCCTTAGCTTTAAGGGAAAGATTACTAGCTAATGGCAAAAAAAACTACCCAAAAGAATACCAAATCCATGGAAGAAACCCTCTGGGATTCGGCCAATAAACTCAGAGGAACAGTAGAGAGCTCGGAATACAAACACGTAGTCCTAGGCCTGATCTTCCTCAAGTTCGCTTCGGACAAATTCGAAGAAAGACGCGCCGAACTGATCGCAGAAGGAAAGGAGAAATACCTGGAGATGAAGGAGTTCTACAATATGAAGAATGTCTTTTTCCTCGCTCCGGAATCCCGCTGGTCCCATGTAATGGAAAACTCCAAGCAGGACCAAATCGCCCTGATCGTGGATACCGCTCTGCATACCATCGAGAAAAACAATCCTTCTCTCAAAGGTGCTTTGCCGGATAATTACTTTTCCCGACTCAATATGGATGTAAGCAAACTTGCGGCTTTACTTGATACAATTAACAATATCGACACCCTTAAAGATAAAGACCAGGATATCGTTGGTCGGGTTTATGAGTATTTCCTAAGCAAGTTTGCATTGGCTGAAGGAAAAGGAAAAGGAGAGTTCTATACGCCAAAGAGTATTGTTAACCTCATTGCCGAAATGATTGAGCCTTACAAAGGAATTATTTACGATCCAGCCTGTGGATCTGGCGGCATGTTCGTGCAATCAGTTAAGTTTATTGAGAGCCACCACGGTAACAAAAAGGAGATATCTATCTACGGGCAGGAATACACTGCCACTACTTATAAACTGGCTAAAATGAACTTGGCTATTCGGGGAATTTCAGCCAATTTAGGTAGTGTTCCGGCCGATACTTTTGCCAGAGATCAGCACCCCGATCTGAAGGCTGATTTTATTATGGCAAATCCGCCTTTCAATCAAAAAGACTGGCGAGCTTCAAACGAATTGTTTGATGATCCAAGATGGAGTGGGTACGACGTACCGCCAACTAGCAATGCTAATTATGCTTGGATTTTAAATATGGTAAGTAAACTCTCCGCAAATGGTATAGCTGGATTCATATTAGCCAACGGTGCCCTTTCTGCTGGAGGAGAAGAATATAAGATTAGAAAGAAATTGGTAGAAAACGGCTTGGTTGAAGCCATTGTGATTCTGCCGAGAAGCATGTTTTATACTACCGACATTAGCGTTACGCTTTGGATTTTAAACAATAATAAAACGGAGCGAACGGTTGTTTTGCCCGAAGAAACACGGCAGTACCGAAACCGAAAAAACGAAGTGCTCTTTTTGGATTTGCGCCAAATAGGCGAACCTTTTGAAAAGAAATTTACCCAATTCTCAGAGCAGCACATTAAAGACATTGCCAAAACCTACCACACATGGCAGCAAGCGGGCACCGAATACGAAGACATTGCAGAGTATTGCTATGCGGCTTCGCTTGATGAGATTAAAGCCAAAGACTTTTCGTTGGTACCCAGCAAATACATAGAATTTGTAAACCGCGATGAGAATATTGACTTTGATGAAAAAATGGGCCATCTGCAAAGCGAGTTTTCAGACTTGCTAAAACAAGAAGCGGAATCTAAAGCAGATTTACTAAACGTGTTTAAAGAGTTGGGCTATGAGATTGAATTATAGGCCGCTCGGACCTTTTATTAGGCAAGTTGATATTAGGAATAAAAACTTGGATGTAGAAACTCTTTTGGGCGTTAGTGTTCAGAAGAAATTTATTCCTTCTATTGCAAATACAGTTGGAACCGATTTCACCAAGTATAAAATTGTTAAGCGAGGACAGTTTACGTACATACCAGATACATCCAGGCGTGGTGACAAAATTGGCCTAGCGATGCTTGACAGTGAAGATATCGCTCTAGTTTCACAAGCCTACACGGTGTTCAAAATAATTGACCACGAATTATTAGATCCTGAATATCTGATGATGTGGTTCAGGCGACCCGAATTTGACCGTTACGCACGTTTCAAGTCTCATGGTAGCGTCCGCGAGATTTTTGATTGGGATGAAATGTGCGAAACGGAACTCCCCATCCCCCACATCGACAAACAACGGGAAATTGTCAAAGAATTCAACACCATCCAAAACCGCATAGCCCTTAACCACCAACTCATACAAAAACTCGAAGAATCCGCAGAGGCTATTTATAAGGAGTGGTTTGTGGAGGGAATTGATTTGGAGAATTTGCCTGAGGGTTGGAGGTTTGGCCTTCTTCGGGATTTATGCAGCTATTCCCAGGACAGGATCTCGATAATTGAGCTTAGTTTAGAAAATTACATTTCTACCGAGAATATGTTGAAAGAGCGTGGTGGAGTAACAATCGCAAACAATCTTCCGAATGTTTCTACAACAACGGGCTTTGAAATAGGAAATATTTTGATTTCGAATATCAGACCGTATTTCAAGAAAGTTTGGTTGGCAAACTTTGATGGTGGTTGTTCTAATGATGTTTTATGTTTAGTTCCAAAATCAAATATTCCTTCTCTTTATTTATATCAGGTAGTTGAGAAAGATGATTTTTTTGAATATGTAATGGCGGGAAGCAAAGGGACAAAAATGCCCCGGGGTGATAAGAAATGGATAATGGACTATCCTGCTGTTATTCCTGATAAAGAACTTTTGAAGAAATTCAACAAGCTCGCAACTACAATACAAAATAAAATATATATAAAAAAGTCAGAAAACCAAAAGCTAATGGAATTGAAAGAGTTGTTGCTTTCTAAATTGGCTACAGTGGAATAAATATGATAACAAAGTTTAAAACCATAAAGAATCTGGCTGTTTTCCGAAATTTTGTTTGGGATAATTCGGTGCATGATGCCGCAAGCAATGTTCAGCTATTCAAGGACATCAATGTGATTTATGGTAGAAACTATTCAGGGAAAACAACCTTATCAAGAATTGTCAGGGCATTAGAAAAGGGTGAAATTTCAGATAAGTATGAAAACCCTGAGTTTGAAGTTAGCATTAAGGATCTAGCAGATGCAAAACAAGCAAATCTTTCGTCACATGGAAAAAAGATAAGAGTATTTAATGAAGATTTTGTTAGAGACAATCTACGTTTTATTGTAAATCCTGATGAAAGCATTAACCCATTTGCAATTCTTGGAGGAAATGCTGACATCCAAGCCGAAATAGATGCTTTAAAATTAGCACTCGGGAATAATGAGGAAGGCAGTGAAACAGGATTTTATTTAAAATTGAAAAACGCCAAGGAAATTGCAACTACTTCAAAACAAGCATATGAGTCTGCAAATTCAACCCTTAATCAACAATTAAGTTATAAGGCCACAAACAATCCCAACGGAATTCGATACAAGGTAGACCGATTTGGCGACCAAAACTACAATATAAGCAAGCTTAAAGATGAAATAGGCATTGTTAATCAACCCACTTTTACTCCTTTAACAGATACACAGGTAATTGAAAAAGATACCTTGCTAAAAGAGAGAGTAAATCAAGATATTAGGCCACTATTAAAACATACTATTGATATACCAAATATTTCAAGTAAAGCGGAAGAACTCATTACCAAACCTATTAGCAGTTCGGATAAAATTGCACAGTTGGTAAAAAATGCTGTGTTAAATCGTTGGGTTAAAGAAGGAAGACAACATCATAAAGACAAATTAGATAAATGTGCTTTTTGTGGAAGTGAAATAACAGAAGATCGGTGGAAAGAACTTGATAGTCATTTTGATGAAGAATCAGAAAAACTTGAAAAAGAAATTGATGCTTTACATATAGAAATTCAACAACAGATAGCAGCACTGAATAATTGTTTGAGCATTAATAAAGCAGTTTTTTACACCAAATATCACAAAGACATTGACCGGCTAATTGCTTTTCGACAATATGTAATTGATAGCATTAAATTAGAACTAATTAAAATTTCTGAGCAATTAACAAATCGGAAGAATGACCTGTTAAATACAAAAACATTTACCTCAGTAAATGACAATAGTAAACGCCTTGAGTGGTGTTGGCAAATTTTTGAAAACATAAGAACGCAAGCAAATACTTATAGCACTTTACTTGGAGGCGAGCAAACCGAAGCAAAAAGGTTATTGCGTTTAAGGGAAGTGAGCGACTTTGCAAATTCAATTCAGTATTCAACTGAGGCATTAAGGATTGATGGTCTAAAGGCAAATGCTGATACCAAAGCCCAGGAAAAAGCAGATATAGACTTAAAAATTCAAAATCAAATCAAAGCTATTGAAGACAAAGAGCGATTAATGAATGATGAAGAAAAGGGGGCTTTGAAAGTAAATGAATATCTCAACAATTTTTTCGGACACGATTTTCTAACACTACAAGCATTAGAAGAACCCGACCAATTAGGAGGTAAAAAAATTCGTTTTGAAATTATCAGAAACGGTAAAAAAGCTCACCATTTAAGCGAAGGCGAATGCAGTTTAATTGCTTTCTGTTATTTTATGGCAAAGCTTGAAGACGTTGAAACAAAAGGAAGCAAACCTATTATTTGGATTGACGACCCGATTTCAAGTTTAGATAGCAATCATATTTTCTTTGTTTACAGTCTTATTAACTCCGAAATTGTTGCGAAGCAGGACTTTGAACAACTTTTTATTTCCACGCATAATCTTGACTTTTTAAAGTATTTGAAAAGGATACCTGCTGCTGGCAACAATTCTCAAAGAGGTTATTTTATCGTTTCTCGAGAGGGTGAAACAAGCAAGGTTAAATTGATGCCAAAGTATTTAAAAGATTATGTAACGGAGTTTAATTTTCTGTTTCATCAAATTTATTTGTGTGCTAATGCTAATACTGATGATGAAACGCAACACAGCCTCTTTTACAACTTTGGGAACAATACACGTAAATTTTTAGAGGCATTCCTGTTTTACAAATATCCAAACGCACTTGATAGAGACGACAAACTAACAAGATTCTTTGGTGATGATAGGCAAGCATCAAGTATGACAGATAGAATTAATAATGAGTTTTCACACCTTGAAGGATTATTTGAAAGAGGTATGATTCCAATAGACATCCCAGAAATGAAAAAAACAGCCACGTTTATTTTGGAAAAAATTAAAGAAAAGGATAAAGACCAATTTGAAGCATTGCTGATTAGCATTGGTGTTGAAATTATTGCAGAATAAAATTCACCGAATACCAATTCGAATGACAATCAATTCTTAAGAAGCTATCTAGAAATTATGAAGTTTTTAAAGGATTTAGAACCATAATCTTTTATGAAAAAAGAAATCAACGAGAAGACTTTTGAATTGAATATCACCAATGAACTGCTTAACCTGAGTAAATCATTTCTTTGGTATATGGATCATTCTCCGATTAAGGATCTGATTGCTACAGGAGTTTGGCCAGAGTTTTCAAAACAAACTTGTCTTTTTGCCATTGGACTTACTCAAGGAGAAGAGGCCAATCCAAAAAAAGGCGGATATGATGTTTCGATAAATTATGCCTTGCCGGGTGGACAGCAGGCAAGAATGCTTTTCCTGCAATACAAAGCAGGAATAAGAAGAAAGTACAGTAATCGGTCAGGATCTTCTTTTGAAAAGTCAAAGGGAGCTTTGGCGGAGCATGTATGTTTTACGTTTAATGATGCAGCTGGAAACACACAACATTCGACCTTGAGAAAGTTGGCCGAGAACCCGGAAATTCAGGAAAATTCTGTTTTGTATGTTTTTCCAAGAATTACAGAACGGAAGGATTTTCTAAAGAAAATTGGATCTCTGCTAGACTTTACATCTTTTGTTCCTGTAAAAGAAATGGATAGGCAAGCCTCCAAAAATGAATCTGTAAAAACTATAACAAATGATCCTCACAAATTTAGAGTCTCCTATGATAGAAAAACTAGTGAAGTAAATCTTCTTTTGCTTTTGTTGCTTTTGGATCAAGGTTTTGTTGGGAATTTGCTTTCTGAATTGATATCGATTCAGATTGAAAGGCTTTTTAAGGTTTTTAAAATGGGGAATGGTACCGATTTTTCAGAATTACTAAATAGCGTTTCCATTGCAATTGATGATCTTTTTGCAAGTCAATTGGAAGGGATAGATTCCAGTAATGTCAAGGGATATATTGAAAATGTAAGAATTGGACTCGAAAAGGAGAATTTTGTTCCTCGAGCACCTTCTAATTATACAACAGTAATTCCGAATGAGGGTTTGAACCTAAAATTTGATGAGAAACTCGATTTTTCTAGCATTCATTACCAAGTGTTTTAACAAATGAAATTCACCGAATCTCAAACGAACAGGCATTTATTTCGCTTTTGCAGGCGCAGGGCCATACCTAAGTTCCGGGAGAGGAGAATAATTGAGAAGATTATTGATAATTAATTTATGTGAAACTTTAAATTTGATTTTTATGAAAATGCCTATTGTTTTATCTCTATTGATGGCTGGAATGTCAACTTTTGCACTAGCTCAAGATGGAGCAAATGGATCATCTGCACCCTCTAAAAAGACCAAGGAAGTCAATAAATCATATCCATTAGTCAAAGAAGTGAGTTTTACTTTTGGCGATGGTGGGTCTATCTCAGTTCCTAAAAAAATAAAAACTGGAGACTTTTATCGGGTAAAAGTAGATGGTATCAATTTGAATAATTACCGCGTAGAGTTGCAGGTCAAAGACACAGTTTATTACAGCAAGGCCTTGGATTTTCCTGTTTTTGGATCGATTGACCTTAGTGGATTGGAAGGGGTTCTAGGAATATTTAAGGACTTAGATATTACTACAGAACAACAGGGAGTAGAAGGTGATTCTACGATAAAAAAGGACCCAGATATGAAACAGATAGTAGATAAAGATTCTTTGAATGCTTTAAATAAGGAAATAAACAGGATTAAAGAAGTACTCAATACACAGGAAGACACCCTTAAAGGCATAGGGAAAAATCTCACGGATCAGGTGAAGCTTGTGGATTCGTTAATCTATGAGTTTAAAAAGAGAAAGATGCTTTCCAAGGTTGAACCAGCTCAAAGTTTTGAACCCATTGATTTAAAAAGTACAATGAACACTTTTGAAAGTCTTCGGTCTCAACTTAAAACAATTGAAAGTAAGCAGAACCTAGGAAAGAAAGCCTATGATGATTTTTTTTCAAATGCGAAGGTAATTTCCTTATTAAGAAAAATTAAAGATGAGCCTGTAGGGATTGAGATAGCTAAGGAAAGAGAAAATATAGAGAAGGCTTATGCAGAGCTCTCAAAAATATGGACAAAGGCACAGGCCCTAGTTAGTTTGGGAAATGAAGAAAAATCATTTTTGAGTGTCTATCAACTTTATACAAATACTACTTACACATCTCTCCCCATCCAATTCACAGGAGAGGAAGCAGAAATCAAAATGAGTTTTATTCCAAAAGACTCAGCTTCCAATTTGCAGACCTATCATCTTTCTCCCATTAAGTTTGGCCGATCTCCTTGGTATTGGGCCGTGGGGCCAGGAATTTTTCTATCGGGTTTAGAAAATAAGCGTGTTGGGTTAAAAACCTTCAATTTACCAGACTCTACTCAGGAATTTCAGGTTGTGGAAGAAAATTCACTTAAGGGAGAAGTTGGAGTATCAGCTCTGTTTCATGCTGGGAGAAGAATTCAATTAGGGTCTATTTATGGTGGAGTTCATTTAAGTGTTGGCACAGGTGTTTCTTTGGGTGAGGAAGTCCGGGCAAGAATGCTTTATGGAGGAGGAATATCACTGGGAGAAAAAAATCATTTGGTTATTGATGTGGGTTGGGCCCGCGGTTATGTAGACGTTTTTGCAAAAGAGTTCAGCAACGGAATTCCAAGCGACCGATTTTCCGAAAAACCGACTATTCTGGTTCAAGATCTTGAAACCTCCTGGTTTTTAAGCTTTGGATATATGTTCACCTTTTAATTTCTTCCCAATATTTTGAAATTCGCCGAATCCCAACTCGAACAAGCCTTTATCTCGCTTTTGGAAGCGCAGGGCTATCCTTATGTGCCGGGAGAGGAGATTATTCGTGGAAAGGAAGAAGTCCTGATTCGGGCGGATTTGGAAGAGTTTCTCAAAAAATCTTATGCCCAAGAGGGAATCACTCCAAATGAGATCTTTGGGATTATCCGGGATTTGGAAAAGTTACCCGCCTCGGACCTTTACGAGACGAATAAGACCATTATGCATTGGGTTCGGGATGGCTTTTTGCTCAAGCGGGAAGATCGGAAGCAAAAGGATCTCTATATTTCCCTGATCGATTACGCCCATCCCGAAAACAATATTTTTAAGCTGGTCAATCAGTTGGAGATTCAGGGATTTGAGAAGCGTATCCCGGATGGGATTCTCTATGTGAATGGCCTTCCACTGGTAGTCTTTGAGTTTAAGTCTAGCATACGAGAAGGGGTTCGAATCCATGAAGCATATCGACAGCTGACGGTTCGATATAGAAAAGATATCCCTGATTTATTTAAGTACAATGCCTTCTGCGTGATTTCGGATGGTGTGAATACCAAGGCCGGAAGTTTTTTTGCGCCCTATGAGTTCTTCTATGCCTGGAGAAAGATCGAAGGACTGGACAAAGAGATCGACCCGAAGACCGGAAAATCCACGAAAGTCCATGGGATCGATGCGATGTACACCCTGATCAAGGGCATGCTGGATAAGCATCGCTTGCTGGATATCATCCACAATTTTATCTACCTCCCGGATACTTCCAAGAAGGAAGAAAAGATCGTCTGTCGCTATCCGCAGTACTATGCGGCTAGAAAGCTTTATGATAATATTGTAATTCATCGAAAAAAAGAAGAAGGAGACCTGTCCGCCGAAGCTTTAGCGAAGGCGGATGGAAAAGGAGGTACTTACTTTGGAGCGACGGGCTGTGGGAAGAGTTTTACGATGCTCTACTTGACGCGCTTGCTGATGAAGTCAGTAGACTTTGCTAGTCCGACCATTGTCCTGATCACCGACCGTACGGACTTGGATGATCAGTTGAGCGGGCAGTTCACCAATGCCAAGCGCTTTATCGGAGATAATGTAATCAAGAGCGTTAGCAGCCGGGCTGAACTTCGCCAGGAACTCAAAGGAAGAAACAGTGGGGGAGTATTTCTGACTACCATCCATAAGTTTAACGAAGACACCGAACTCCTGACGGAGCGCAGCAATGTGATCTGCATTTCCGACGAGGCTCACCGCAGCCAAACCAATCTCGATCAGAAAGTTCGGGTGACCGAAAAAGGAGTGAAGAAAAGCTTTGGTTTTGCGAAGCATCTCCATGACTCTCTACCCAATGCGACTTATGTAGGCTTTACCGGAACGCCCATCGATGCGACTATGGATGTCTTCGGGGAGATCGTGGACAGCTATACCATGACTGAATCGGTGATGGATGAAATTACAGTTCGGATCGTCTATGAAGGTCGGGCTGCTAAGGTCATGCTGGAGAATAAGAAGCTGCAGGAGATCGAGCACTACTATCAAATGGTAGCTGAAGATGGAGGCAATGAATACCAGATTGAGGAAAGTAAAAAGCAAATGGCTCAGATGCGGACCATCTTAGGAGATCCCCATCGGATTCGGGCAATTGCAGAAGATTTTGTCAAACACTACGAAAACCGGGTGGCCGAGGGAAGCACCCTGGCTGGAAAGGCCATGTTTGTGACGAGTACCCGAGAGATCGCCTACATATTGTACCAAGAAATCTTGGCCTTGCGGCCGGATTGGGGAGATATCCGTGAGGCGGAGCCGGGAGTGGAGCTTTCCGAAAAAGACAAACGGGAATTGAAGCCTTTGGCTAAAGTCAACCTGGTCATGACCCGAAGCAAGGATGACAAAGAGGCGCTTTGGAACCTTCTGGGTACTCAGGAATACCGAAAGGAGCTGGATAAACAGTTTAAAAATATCAAGAGCAATTTCAAGATTGCCATTGTGGTGGATATGTGGTTGACAGGCTTTGATGTTCCTTTTTTGGACACCATGTACATCGACAAACCCTTGCAGCAGCATTCGCTGATTCAGACTATCTCTCGTGTCAATCGGAAGTTTGAAGGAAAGGAAAAAGGCTTGGTGGTAGATTACATAGGCATCAAGAAGCAGATGAACTTGGCCCTGAAGCAATATTCCAAAGTAGATAGTCAAAACTTTGAGGATATAGAGCAATCCATTGTGGTGGTGAAAGATCATTTAGATCTCCTCAAAGCAATGTTTCATCACTTTGATGCTTCCCGATATTATTCAGGTTCCCCTTTAGATCAGTTGCATGTCCTAAACATGGCTGCGGAATTCGTGCAATTAACCCAGCAATTAGAGCGACGATTTATGAATCTGGTCAAGCGGATGAAAGCGGCCTATGACATTTGTTCGGGTAGTTCGGTGTTTAGCAATGCGGAGAAAGATCAAATTCATTTTTACATCGCTGTTCGATCAATTGTATTCAAGTTGACCAAAGGTGAGGCTCCGGATACTGATCAGATGAATGCCAAGGTGCGGGAAATGATCCATGAGGCTATCATCTCTGAAGGAGTAGAGGAGATCTTCAAGTTGGGAGAACAAGATGAGAAGGAGGTAGATATTTTCGAAGCCGACTATCTGGCCAAGATCGATAAAATCAAATTACCCAATACCAAAATTAAATTGCTGCAAAAGTTGCTAGCAAAGGCCATTGATGAATTCAAAAAGGTGAATAAGATCAAAGGGATTGAATTCTCGAAAAAGATGCAGCGCTTGGTAGAATTATACAATGAGAGGAAGGAGGCCGATGTATTACAAAGCGAGGTTTTGGAAGACTTTACCAATGAGATCATCGACCTCTACTATGCCATGAAGAAGGAGAAGGAATCCTTTGCAGAATTGGGGATAGACTTTGAGGAAAAAGCTTTCTATGATATTCTCAAGGCATTGGCAATTAAATATGATTTCGTCTATCCGGAGGATAAGTTGATCCACTTGGCCCAGGAAGTCAAAGATGTAGTCGATGACAAAGCCAAATATACCGACTGGAGCAAGCGGGAAGATATCAAGGCCGAGTTGAAGGTGGATTTGATTATTCTCCTGGCAGAAAACGACTATCCACCTGTTGATCGGGATGAGGTTTACCAGGAGATTTTTGAGCAGGCGGAGAATTTTAAGAGGTATAAAGCTTAAGCCTTTTAATTCGGAGTTTTAAAAGCTTAGCTAAAGAGCTTAAAAACTCATTTTTTTAATTTTTATCCAACTATTTGTAAATGATTTACAATTTTGAATTAAAAAATCGAAATATCATTATTTTTGAAGTACTTTTGCGATCTCTTCCTGATTTTAGGTTTACTATTTACTCTAATTTACTACGCTAATGATTCTTAACTTCAGTGTACAGAATTTCGGACCCGTTAAAGAAAGGCAAACCCTTTCCTTTGAGGCGGATAGTTCCACTCATTTAGAGGATAAGTACCTTATTTCTACTAAAAGCGGACATCGAATTTTAAAGCTTGGTCTCATTTACGGAGCAAATGCATCCGGAAAAACTACTATTCTTCAAGCACTTGATTTTCTTCGGGATTTGGTGCTAGAGCCAGAGGAGAAGAAAACAAGCCAACTTAATTTCTCACCTTTTCTTTTCGATGAGGAGACGCCAAGTCAACCTTCCTTACTTGCCATTGAATTTATACAGGAAGAGATAAAGTATGCCTACAGGGTCGAATTCAATAAGAATGCGATTCTATCAGAGGAACTAACCTACTTCCATCCGAATAAGGCCAATATTTTCAGAAGGACGACTGATGTGCAAAACCGATTTACTGAGATCAAGTTTGGAAGTAAGATTTCGGTGGATAAGGTCTATAAAAAGACCTTGGAGTCCAATACCCTATGGAACAATACGGTGCTGGGTGGTTACCTCAAGACGAATATTCAGATCGATGAGTTAAAACAGGTAGGGGATTGGTTTGAAAAGCAACTTAAACCACTTGTTTTAACCAAAACAGAGCTGGATACTTATGTGCTGGGTAAAATTGGCTCTGGTGAAATAGAGAAGCAGGATATATCCAGGATTCTCAGAAAAGCTGATTTCAATATTTCGGATATCTTCATGGAGGAGAATGAACAAGATATGCCAGAAGGATTATTGGAATATTTGAAAGCTAGATTTGAAACTCATCCAGAAAGAATTAATGATTTCATCAATAAAGGAAAAGTAAAGGCTGTAAATTTAGAATTTGAACATACTGTAAAAGGCTCGAAGTATTCTTTACCTTTCTTTTCTGAATCTCAAGGGACTCAACGGTATTTTGGCTTTGCCGGACTTTTGATTATGATGATCAAAGGGCCTGTGATTTTCCCCATAGACGAACTCGAAAGTTCATTGCATCCAGACCTGTATAGTCATTTTATTCTATCATTTTTGATGAATTCCAAAAATTCCCAGTTGATTGCTACAACCCATAACCGGGAGATTTTGGACAATAGAGATCTCTATAGAAATGATGCGATCTGGTTTACAGACAAGAATAAAGAAAGTGCAACTGAGCTATATTCTTTGGCTGATTTTGATTCGTCTGTGATCCGCAATACTAGTAATGTATACAATGCTTATAAAATCGGAAAGCTTGGAGGTGTTCCAAATACGGGGGACTTCTATATCGATCTGAAGAATGAGAAATAAAAAGAACATACTTTCAAGAGGGAAGCCTAAGATAGCCATTGTCGTAGATGGAGAAACAGAGGCTTGGTATTTCGCCATGCTTAATCGAAATGAGTCTGACGCCAGGTTTCAGATCAAACCTGAAATCCCTCAACGGAAATCTTTGGTCAATCAATTTGAGCAAGTAAATCGCCTTGCAGAGGATTATGATCAAGTGGTTTGGATTGTCGATATGGATGTGATTATAAAAGAAACAAGAGAGGTAAAAAGTGGTCAAGCAAGACCTCTTGATGAATTTTTGAAATACAAAAGACAGCTGGCCACAAGTCAGAATGTGAAAATAATTATCAATCAGCCTTGTATTGAGTATTGGTTTTTGCTTCATTTTGAATTTACCCAACCTCCGTTTGAAGATTGTGGAGGGGCCGAGGATCGCCTTAGAAGAAATTTAAGGGATTATTCAAAATCCCAAAAGTATTTTACCAAGGAGGGGAATGACATCTACTTGCGGTTGAGAGAAAAACTGCCTGTTGCTATCGAAAATTCAAAAAGACTCAATGAGTTTGATTTAGAAAATCCAGCTAGAGGATTTTCTGAAATGCACGAGCTTTTTGAGTTATTGGGAATAGCTTAAGGTTTGATGATTAGCCTTAGATTTGAAGTAATCCATCTACCTTTGTTTCCGCATTGAAAAGAACACTGCAATGAAAAATCAACTTTTTTACTCCATTTTACGATATAGACATGGACTTATTCTAGGTGAGACGCTAAATGCGGGAATTCTATTTTTTGATCCCAGGAACCGGCAATTCTCCTTTGAAAAGGGAGAATTAAAGCGGGTCGCTGCGTCCTATCCGAATTTGCAGTTGAATTTTCTCAAAAACTTTATTGGAGTATTAGAGCAAAACATTAAAAAAGTCAATGGGGATTTTACCTATCAGGTCGATTCAACAGAATTGGGGAGATTTGTTTCAAAAGAACTTTTATTTTCGGATGCAGCGGGGTTAACCTTTGATGCGATCGAAGAAATTCCGCTTTCAGAAAAGTCCACTTTTGAGCATACCAAAGATTATTTGATTCAGCTATTTTTAGTAGGAAAAGGTACGACTACCTCCAATAGGATAAAAAGAAATGAGGAGTATATTCTTGAGGAAGTAAATCGGATATTAAAGGACAGAGATACCGATTTTCTTTCTAAGATCGAAAGGAATAGAACGGTACAAACTGAGCTGGTTAATTTCACTTTTGATTTTTATTGGAAGTCTTCAGATTCCCATTTTGCGAAAGCCATCAGTTTAGATTTGGAGCAAGCTGCCTTTCTACAGAATAAGGCCCTGCAGATTTATGGGGCACTGGAGCAACTCAAGTCAAATCTCTCTTTTTTAAATTCACTGTCCACCATTGATGTATTGCTGACCAAGCCTCATTCCAAATCCCTCTTTAAAGAATTTGATAAAGCAGTTCAAATCATTGATTCCATAGCCCTTCCTCATCAAATTTGGTTTGAAGAGAGCTGGGAAGGGTATGCAGAGGAACTCATAGATTCTGCTGAAAATCTGAATCAGTATAGTGGATAAATTGCTAAGTTGGCTACCAAGTTCGCTGATAAACTAATCAATCTCTAATTTTTTATCTTTAGGGATGGATTCACAGCTTCCATTATTCATTTTGGTTTTCCTCTTTTTTGGGATTTATATCTATCTCAAAACTGTGGTTTTTCCCAAGGTCAAAGGTGGAATGGGAGAGCTTGAGGTTTCACTTAGATTAAGGAGGTTAAATAAAAAGAAGTATATCGTCCTTAGTAATATTTTACTGAAAGTTGGCGATTCTACCACGCAAATTGATCACCTGGTGATTTCCAAAAGTGGAATTTTTGTAATCGAAACCAAAAATTATAAGGGATGGATCCATGGACATGAAAATTCCGAGTATTGGAAACAGACCTTATATCGTAAACAGTACCCATTCAAAAATCCTATAAACCAAAATAAGGTACACGTCTATTTTTTAAAGAAATCCCTCCAAGAATATCCGCATCTCAACTTCTATCCTCTGGTAGTTTTTACCGGTAGGGCAGTGCTCAAAAATGTTAAGAATTGGACTCCTGTAATTTATGCTCATCAACTCATAAAAACCATCAGACAACAAGACGAAGAACCGATCCTCACCTATGAACAAATGAAGAGTATTTCCAGCAGGTTGGACAAGATAAAGTTGCTCGGTGGGAAAGAAAGAAGGGGACACGTAAGAAGAATAAGAAAAAGGAGTAAAGAGAATAACAAGAATTCAGTTTCAGGTGCCTGCCCCGTATGCGGTGGAAGTCTAGTGAAAAGGCAAGGTCGCTATGGTGGGTTTTATGGATGTTCCAACTTTCCACGATGTACTTACACCATTAACCTGGGGGAGAATTCTTAAACTAAATGATTCAAGGAATTGAGAGGGTTGGGTTTCATCGTCCTTTTATTATCAACTTTACATACCCCAAAAAAATCGACAAAACTTGTCAAAACCAGCCACTATTCCCCAAAAATACCCTGTACTGGGGTGTTTTTTTAATAAAATTTTTCACTTTATTGCCATAGTAAAAACTATTTCAAAACCATAAGACAAAATTTAATCCTTTTTGATTTGTGGAATCTTTCAGCAATGAAGCAGAGAGAGACCTCAATTGCAAATTGAAAAGGATAGTAGGGTAGGATTGCAAATCCCACCCAGGAAAACTACCAAAATTTGACTACTCTCAGAGGGAGGAGTAGTATTTGTAGGAGCCGCCATCGGGTCGGCTTGGCTGGTAAAGGGACTTACTTTAGAAGGGGAGAAGGGCTGGGCCGGAGAACTGGGATATTTTGCGATTGAATGGAAAGGAAGGGTATTTAGACTTGATGAAATTGCAGGAGGAAGGTATATGGCCGAGAAAGTAGGTTTGGATGGTTTTGAGATGTTTTATCGTGCGTTGGAAGGGGATCCGAACGTAGTGAGGGTAGTGAAAGAGGGTGGCTATTCCTTAGGGATGACCCTGGCCGGAATGATCAACTTGTTTAATCCTGCTGAAATAGTTCTAGGTGGAGGGACTATCAAATTGCCTCATTACTGGGAGGAAGTCCAAAAAGCTGCCAAGAAACATACCATTCCTTCTTTTTGGAAAAATGGCTTATTGAAAAAGTGGACAGGAAATGATGAATTGGTGGCAATAGGGGCCATTGAAGGCTGTATAAAGTTGG
>NZ_AUBU01000023.1 GCF_000429405.1 Algoriphagus marincola DSM 16067 | reverse complement strand
AAGGGTTATTAGAGATGGGTTTTCACCTGCGATATTCAATCATCTAGAGGAGACCTTCCCTCAGGAAGAAAGACTATTGGAAAATGAATATTCAGTTAATTTACCTACCCGGTTTAAGTTAAAGAAACAGGCATACTCCGGTTGGCTGAATATCATAAATCCCTTTCGTGCCACCCTCGTGGTTGGTACACCAGGTGCCGGTAAATCGTATTTTGTAATACGTCATATCATCACCCAACATTTGAGTAAAGGGTTTTCCATGTTTATTTATGATTTTAAATATGATGACCTTTCGAGGATTGCCTACAATAATCTATTGAAATTCAGGAAGGCATATCCGATAGAACCCAAGTTTTATACCATCAATTTTGATGATCTTCAAACCAGCCATCGATGTAATCCTTTGGAGCCAAGTACGATGACTGATATTACGGATGCTTCAGAATCTTCCAGAACCATTATGCTGGGTTTAAACCGAGAGTGGATCAAAAAGCAGGGAGATTTCTTTGTGGAATCTCCCATCAATTTCGTGACGGCTGTTATTTGGTTTTTGAAAAAGTATCGGGGAGGAAAATTTTGTACACTTCCTCATGTGATTGAATTAATGCAGGTAGAGTATCCAAAATTATTTTCAGTGTTACGGACCGAACCTGAAATTGAGGTTTTGATCAATCCTTTTGTTTCGGCCTTCCTGCATGGGGCGGCTGAACAGTTGGAGGGACAAATCGCCAGTGCCAAGATAACCATGGCCCGATTGGCATCTCCTCAACTTTACTATGTACTAAGCCAGAGTGAATTTACCTTGGATCTCAATAATCCAGCAGAACCAAAGATTATTTGTATGGGTAATAACCCCCAAAAGCAACAGGTTTACGGGGCTGTACTATCATTGTATATTTCCCGAATCACCAAATTGGTGAACCGAAAAAATTGTTTGAAGTCCAGTTTGATTTTTGACGAGTTTCCGACCATTTACTTTAATGGGATTGATTCGTTGATTGCTACTGCCAGATCCAATAAGGTGGCCACGACTTTGGGTGTGCAGGATTACAGTCAGTTGAAAAAGGATTATGGAAGGGAGCAAGCTGAGGTGATTATGAATACAGTAGGGAATATCATTTCGGGGCAGGTATTGGGAGATACGGCCAAGCAGATTTCGGATCGTATCGGAAAAATCAATCAATCCAGAAGAAGTCTTTCGATCAACTCAGGTGATACTTCAATTAGCCATTCGACTCAATTGGAACTGGCTGTTCCCCCTTCGTCAATTTCTCAGCTTTCTTCTGGTCAGTTTGTAGGGATTGTGGCAGATGATCCATCTCAAAAGATAGAGTTAAAAGCTTTTCACTGTGAGATTCAAAATGACCATGAGAAGTTGGCAAGGGAAGAAAAAAGCTATCAGTCGATTCCTGCTGTAAGGAAATTACACGGAGAAGAGGTTTTGGAAAACTATCGAAGGATCAAATCAGAAGTGAATCAACTGATTGAGGAGGAACTTGAACGGATGTTGGATACACCGGCTTTGGCGAGCTTGATGATCAAGTAGAATTTTACTTAAACTTTTTTTAAACTTCTCTTCTTCCTATTTAATCCGGATATCCCAAACCATTAATTTTTTCTACTCCCTGCTCCAACTAAAATAGCGGGGAGGATGCACACGAGGCAAGAGACTACGGCATAAAGCCAGCGCTCATTGCCTCTGCTGGTTTATTCCGTTTCCTCTTGCACTTAGTGCCTCCTTTCCGCTGGGATTCGCTGTATCAGTTCATGTCTAACCTAAAACGTAAAGAAAAATGAAGACTACAGCAAAAAACAGAAAAGGGATCAACTCAATAGGGGTTAATTCGAAAAGAAAATCAAGGGGAAAAATTTCCAATAATTCCCCAAGAGACCTATATCAAGTGGTGACAGATTTGATTTTGGAGAAGTTGGAAAGTGGGATAATTCCCTGGAAGAAACCTTGGGGAGATTTGGGTTTACCCAGTAATTACTTGACCAAGAAACCCTACCGGGGAATCAACCTCTGGATTCTTTTGGCACAAGAACACAGTGTACCCTTTTACCTGACATTCAAGCAAACTCAGGAGCTGGGTGGAAAAGTGAAGAAAGGAAGTAAAAGTATTCCGATCTGTTATTGGAATTTTGTTTATCGGCATAAGGAAACAGGGGAAAAGATTCCTCAGGATCTCTTGCAATATTATCCGAAAGATCTTGTGACCAAATCCTCATATCTGAAAGAATACAAGGTTTTTTGTATCTCAGATATTGAAGGTATAGAGTGGGAGGGAATAGACTCGGGGAATAATGGAATTCCTGCGATTGAACAGTGTGAAGCTATTTTTGAAGAAATGCTTTATCCGCCGAAGATTCGGATTGAAGGAAATGAAGCTTTTTATCATGTCAAAGAAGATTGCATTACGCTTCCAGACATTGGGAGGTTTGAACGGGCAGAAAGTTACTACAGTGTGTTATTTCATGAATTGGTTCATTCAACGGGAAGTGAAAGAAGGCTCGGAAGAAGTGGAATCATTGAACCAACCCGGTTTGGAACAGAAGAATACAGCAAGGAGGAACTGATTGCTGAAATGGGTGCCGGGTACTTGGGAGGTATGACAGGGATTTTGGATGAGGATTTGATTTCTAACCATGCAGCATATATCCAGAATTGGATCAGCATCCTTCAAGAGGATAAAAATATTCTGATAGAGGCAGCTTCCAAAGCTCAAAAGGCGGTGGATTACATTTTGATGGAATGTCCTTTTTGAAAAGAGGGGGAAACCCCTTTTTTGGTCGATTTTTTAAAATCGATTTTGATTTAAGTTTCGCGAAGTTGATTTTTGGAAGACTAACAAGACTTTTGTGAGACAATCTATTCCTATCCGAACGATCCACTTATTTGAAGAGTTGGATTTCCTCCTATTGGACAAATTGCGTGATTTAAGTTCTGAGGATTGGGGAGCTTCTACTCTGGCTGGCTCTTGGACTGTCAAGCAGGTAGTGAGTCATCTATTGGATGGGAATCTTCGAGCTTTGTCCATGCTTAGGGATGGCTATTTCGGTGAAAACCCAGGAGATGTAAATTCTTATGAGGATTTGGTGAGTTTCCTGAATCGCTTGAATGCTGACTGGGTGAAGGCAACTCAACGCCTCAGTCCAAAGGTATTGATTTCCTTATTGGAATCTTCAGGGAGAGAGTATAGAGCCCTGTTGAGGTCATTGAAGCCTTTTGAAAAAGCTTTGTTCAGTGTAGCCTGGGCTGGCGAGGAAGAGTCATTGAATTGGTTTCATATAGCCAGGGAGTACACTGAAAAGTGGCATCATACACAGCAAATCTTTTTGGCTCTGAATCCAAATGACAAAAGTCTTTTCAGTAAGCGCTTGTATTTGCCCTTCTTGGATACTGCCTTTCGTGCTCTTCCTTATCATTACCGAAGCGTAAAAAGTCCAACTGGCACCTTGATTAAATTTTCTATTACCGGTGAGTTTTCTTTCGATTGGTGGCTAAAGAAAACAATCTCGGGCTGGCAGCTATTACCCTTTTCAAAGGTCAAGCCATCTTCTGAAATAGCTATTCCTGATCATATTGCCTGGAGGATATTTACCAAAGGACTGAGAAGTGAAACGGCAAAGAAAGCAGTAGATGTAACAGGAGATCAGGAATTAGGCCATCATCTTTTGACGATGCTAACTGTCATGGCTTAGAATGTAATTGGCCATTAATGGATTTATTTAACCTGTTGAATTGATTCTAAAATAAATATCACGCTTAGAGGTTCTTGTGTATCAGGGTTCGTCGGTTCATAAATTTTTAACAGTCGGTAAGGACACTGGTAAAAAAGGTCTGACCATTCACCAAAGGTCCGAAGATACCAGGGGTGTCCATTTTTAAAACCATCGTCCAGCCCTTCCCAAGAATTCTTGATCCACTGACTTCTATAAGCCAATCCATTTTTAATCAAGTGAAAGGGATGGATGGTTTGTATAATGATCTTCCCGGATGGGATAAGGATTTTCTGAACTGTTTGAAATAGAAGATCAATTCCTTCTTTTTCATAAATGGAGAAGTTGAATACTGCTCCGAAAAATTTTTTATTGCCGAATTTCCCTTCCGTGGTTGACCTACCAGAACCCTTAAAAGCAGCGATTAACTCCTGATAGCTTATTCGTTCAAATTCATCACTTTTAGATAAAGTTTTTGCCTTTTTTATGAGAGTTTCGTTCCCGTCTATACCAAAAGTTTCCAAACCATTTTGTCTTAGCTCTCTACAAAGCCATCCTTCTCCACATCCCATGTCCAGCAAAGAACCATGGACATGATTTAAAACTGCATTAACAATAGCTTGATTGGTTATTTTCCGTGAAATAATCCTTTCCTTTTGAATGGCATCTATCCAGGTTTCGGCATTTTCTTCCCAGGATTGTTGGATTTTTTGGGATAAGTTCATGGGTAGGAATTTTAATTACTGATGACTGGAAACCAGTTATACCTTTACTTGCCTTAGAATCTTTCCTTGAAGTCTTTAAGGCAAATGAATGCAAGGTTAAAGGATAAATCTTAAAAAATTAAAGTACGGAATTATTTAGACGGATTTTCAAGCGTTTTATTTTTTTTAATATTGTGAATAATTCACCCTTTAGAAATTCAAAAAATGGAAGGAACAAATTGGGATAAAGCGATTGATAAATCATTGGAAGTTTTGAGGATGTCAGATAAGGGCTATGTAATGCTGGATATGTACAATAATATTATTTCCCCTGAGGAAGCAGCATTTAACAAAATAAGTGTTGTGCCTTATAATGCCCTTAAATTCATTCAAAATCAATTTAATGCTTTAGGTATGGATATAGGAGATAAAACGGTTCGGATCAAGCTGATAGCATTAATTGAGGAGTTTGACCGCTTGTCTGAAATCAAAAAGTGAACGAGTGAACTTTTTTATGCCTATTATTTGTAGAGCACTTGTATTGTTACAGTTATAAGGTCATTCAATTAGCAGAAATTTTACAGCATCCTATAACTTGGTTGTTCTTTTATCTAGATTCTTTGGTTAACTACTTTAGAATTTATTTTTATTCAAATTGTCATTTGGTTTTGGAAGATTTAATAAAACACATCAGTAAGAGAGTACATTTAAGTATCGAAGAAGCTGATTTACTTCTAGATTTTTTTTCAGAGGCTACTTTTCAGAAAAAGGAGTTTCTTCTTCAAAAAGATCAGCAATGCACGGATTTATTCTTTGTCAGAGAGGGCATTCTTCGATCTTTCTTTTTGAATGAGTCGGGCAAGGAGTGTACAGTTATGTTTGCAGCTAAAGATTGGTGGATAACAGATATGCCTTGTTTTTTGAATAGAAGACCTGCCATGATATCCATTCAGGCGATAGAAAATAGTTCTGTTTTGACCTTGAATAAGAATGATTTGGAGAGAATATTTGATTCTGTTCCTTCTTTTAATATTTTTTTCAGAAAACTGATGGAAAATGCCTACTGTCGAGAGCAACTTCGAATGATTGAGAACTTATCTTTGCCTGCATCCGAGCGGTATGAAAATTTCCTCAGAAAATATCCTGATGTCGCATCGAAGGTGAGTTTAAAGCAGATTGCTTCCTATTTAGGGATTACTCCAGAATTTTTGAGCATGCTGAGAAGTAATAGAAAGTAGCTAAATCTTCATTTTCTTAAACTAGTTTATTTTTCCTCCTTGCTCAATCCTCTTTCTTTGAGGAAAAAGAATATGTTGATTTTAATAGCAGGTCCTTACCGGAGTGGAACCAATGATGATCCGGAACTGATTCAGAAAAATATGGATAATTTGGAAGCGGTGGCTCTTCCCATTTTTGAAAAGGGACATATTCCCATGATTGGGGAATGGGTAGCGCTTCCTTTATTACGGCTTGCGGGTTCTGAGAAAATAGGAGATGCCCATTGGGAGCGGATTCAATATCCTGTTGCACACCGATTAATCGAAAAGTGCGATGCTGTATTTAGAATCCCTGGAGAATCTAAGGGAGCTGATCAAGATGTGGCCATAGCTCAATCCAAAGGGATTCCGGTTTATATTGACCTCAACGATATTCCTCATGTCAAGTGATAAAATTCGAAATCTAAGCCGGGAATTGCTTTCGGATAATTGGTACAAATTAGAAAAAGTAAGCTACGAGATACAGTTGAAGGATGGTTCTTGGGAAAGTCAATCCCGGGAAGCTTATGATAGGGGTAACGGAGCGGCTGTCTTGTTATACAATTTGGAAAAAAGATCAGTCGTTTTAATCCGACAATTTCGGTTGCCAACTTATCTCAACGGGAATGATGACGGATATCTTTTGGAGGTATGTGCAGGATTATTGGATGAACGAAATCCTGAGGAAGCCATACGAAAGGAAGCTGAAGAAGAAACTGGTTATCGGCTAGAACAGGTAGAGAAAGTCTTTGAGCTTTTCATGTCTCCCGGATCGGTAACCGAGATTATTCATTTTTATATGGCAACTTATTCAGATGAAATGCGGGTTTCTGAGGGCGGAGGACTCCAAAAGGAGCAAGAGCATATTGAAGTAGTGGAAATGTCTTTTGACCAGGCTTTCGACATGATTGAAAGAGGTGAAATACGAGATGCAAAGACCTTGATTCTTCTACAACTATTAAAATCAAAAACTTTTAATTTATTATGAATTCAAGTAAAAAACTGGTCTTCTTTGAGCATGATGGTGCCATTGATGATTTACTTTCTCTGATGCTATTGCTTACTATGAAGGAAGTGGAACTAATTGGAGTCAATGTGACCCCTGCCGATTGCTACATTGAACCTGCGATAGAAAGTACCTGGAAGATACTTAAATTATTCGGCAAAGAGCAAATCCCCGTAGGAAGAAGTCGAATAAATGGGGTCAATGCATTTCCGGGTGAATGGAGAGCCAGGCCAGAAGTGGTTAATGCTTTACCATCTTTGATAAACATTCAGTATAGTTTAGATCCCTACGGTTTACCCGATGCGGTTGATTTAATTGCTTCAACTTTGAATAATTGTCAAGAGCCGGTAACAATTTTGATGACTGGGCCTTGTTCTAATTTAGTCGAGGCTTTGAAAAGGGAACCGCAAATACGAAAAAAAATTTCAGGTGTGGTTTGGATGGGAGGAGCTTTCCGTACTTCAGGAAATGTCCAAACCTATCAACATGATGCGTCGGCAGAATGGAATGTGTTTTGGGATCCCATAAGTTCAAAAGAATTGTTTGAAATGGAGCTTCCTTTGGTATGTATTCCGCTTGACCTGACCAATCAAGTACCCGTAGATCGGGGCTTTTTGTCAGAGTTAGCTAAATATTCCAATAGAAAATTAGCTGATCTTGCTGGTCAATTCTGGGCCATGACCGTTGATACCATTCCAAGTTATCACTATACTTATTTTATGTGGGATGTTTTGGCAACATCATTTTTGGCTTTAGATGAAATTTTCGTGTTGGAAGAAGTTAAAGCAATAGTTTCTGATCGGCCACCCAATGAGGGACAGACTATCTTGAGTTCAGATGGGTTTAACCTGAAAATTGCAGCTCAGGTAGATAAGGAAGCTTTTTACCGATATCTTTTCTATCAGTTCAGTAGTTTTTAGGACTGATGGTCCTCAATTAATAAGAGTTAACGGGTAAAGAAAAACTACTATTTACCTTTGGTTTCAGAATACGATTTATAGCTATTAATCAAAATTTAGAAACGAATATTTCTTTTGATTTTCATCAAGGTGTGAAATGAAGAGCTTTTTTACCTTTACCAGAGCATACCGAAGAAAACATATTAAATGCTGGGAATAAATTGTGTTGCCCGAATTCCTATTTAATACTTGTCCTAGTGTTGATTTTCGACGAATACATCTGAAATAATATTTCCAGATCCATCTATGAGTTTAAAAATTAAAAGGAAAAAGGCTTTATTACTTGCAATTGGAACAAGAGGAGATATTGAACCATTTCTTGCAATAGGGGAGATTTTGGACTTTTCTGGTTTTGAAGTTATATATAGCTTTCCTATCCAATTTTCAAAATTGGTTCCTTCAGATGCCCCATTTTATCCACTTTCATCCAGAGTAATTGATTTAATTGAAGGGAAAGAGGGGAAGATTGTCATGGGTAAGGCAAATATTTTTCAAAAAATAAAGGCTTTGATTTACCTGTATAGAGAAGGGAAAAAAGTGAACAAAGAATTGGTTTTAAGTCAGTTAGATGTTTTTAAATTAGAGGATCCAGACTTGGTTGTTCATCATGGGAAATGCAGTTTTCCAATTCTGTGGCACCTTAAGAACAAGAATGAATCTCTGATTATCAGTCCAGTTCCTTATTTTATTCACGAGGTAAAGGGTTCCTCACATCTTGGGTTTAAAATTAATATGGGTGATTTTTTGAATGGATTAACGTACAAACTGGCAAACTATGGATTGGCAAAAACTGTATTTGATGCCCAAAAACATTTACCTCAGGATTTCAATTTTTCTTTACAAGAAATAAAAGAGGCAATCATATCAAATAAGATAGGGTATTCATTTTCTTCAGCATTAATAACCCGACCCACCTCATGGCTTGATGGTGCTCAGGTATTGGGGTTTTCAGGACATCATAACTCTCTTTCAGGTTGGTTGCCAAGTGAGGATTTAATCGATTTTATTGAGAATCATGAGAAAATTCTCTTTTTAACCTTTGGAAGCATGGTAAATCAATTTCCGGAAGAGATCTCTAAATTCTTTTATAAAATATTGGATGAATTAAAAATCCCAACAATTGTCAATCAAGCTTCCGGGGGGTTAATACCCATCGAAGAATATCAGAAAAATGAAAATTTCATTTTTGTGGATTCAATTCCTTATTCATGGATATTAGAGCGCATTTACTGCATCATCCATCATGGAGGATCGGGGACAACGCATTTTGGATTACAGTATGCCTGCCCAACAATGATTATCCCTCATATTATAGACCAATATATTTGGAATGATTTGATTTTTGAAAAGAAACTTGGTCCGAAAGGGATCAGTGTAAATGACTTACCCTCTAAGAATTTGAAAGACAAGATTGTGGATTTATATAAAAATGAAGAGTTTAAGGAGAACGCAGTGAGTTATAGTTTGGATATGAAGCTAGAGGACTTTAAGTCTAATTTTTTAAGTTTTTTGAGATCCTAGTAGGTCTATGGGGTGTTTTAATGTTGATTCTAATTTTTTTTAGTAGTTTTAGTAATCAGCATGATACTGCATGGTCATAAAGATCAGATGTCCTGATAGTTTTAGAATCACCTGAATTTCCAATGAGTACATGCTGCATGAAAAGTTTTAACATGACCCATCAGGAACTCTTTGAAGAAGTCTTAGACAGTTTTGCTCCAATTCTTTACAAACGAGAGGTTTTAAAAGGTGAAATTCTTCAGGAATCCGGTAAAAGATGCCCCAATTTGTTTTTAGTAAAACAAGGGATTCTACGAGCCTTTTACTATCAAGGCCACAAAGACATCACAGCCCATTTTGCTTTTTCTTATGAATCCATAACTGCCCCACAAAGTTTTATCCTCGGCATCAAGAGTAAATATTTTATTCAGGCACTTGAGGATGGATTGGTCTATGTAGTCAAAAATACTGACTTGGAGTCTTTTCTTGATAAACACCCTTCTTTAGAATCCTTGGTACGCAAATTTACTCAATTACAATATTTGGAATTGCTGGAGAGAATTGAGGGGATTAATTTTCTTACAGCTCAGGAGAGATATTTAACCTTATTGGATAGGAATCCTGAACTGCCTCTTCGAGTGAACTTAGGCTATATAGCATCTTATCTGGGAGTTACACAGGAAACCTTGAGTCGGATAAGGGCAAAAAAAGAGAGTTGAACCAATATTGGGATTTCTCTTAGATCATTCAAAGGCTTTGAAGTAACAACTAAATACTTTTTAGAAATTTATCAAGTATAAGGGCTAAACAGAGGCATACCTTTGGTAAATCAAATAAAATTAAATGATGAGCCAAAGCAAGAGGGATTCGGGTAATTACAAACCTTTCACCTATTTTCTTATTTCTTTTTTACTCATGGGTTTGCTTTCCTGTAAGCCAATAAGTGATTTTCATAAAGAGCTAGATTATTCTGTAACAGAAATACCAGAAAATTCTGAAGGAGATTACAATGATACGCTAAAGACTGTGATTTTGATAGCTGATCACCGTTCTACAGAGATTTTTGATCTTCTATCACCCTATTACCTTTTTTCTAGTTCCGGAGAGGCAAATGTCTACATAGTCTCAAAAGAAGAGCAACCAATTAATTTATTCAGAGGATTGATGGTCATGCCCCATTATAGCTTTGAAACATTTCGATCTCTTGGGATCAGTCCAGATCTGATTGTTATTCCGAATTTATCAAGCGTAGAAAAAGAAAAGATTGACCCGGATATCACCGATTTCATTCGGTCGCAATTTGTAGATGGTAAGACCTCCGTCCTGTCGGTTTGCGACGGAGCGGCAGTGGCTTCTCAAACAGGCTTATTTGATGGTTTCAAAATCACTACCCATTCCTCAGATCTGGATTACCTGGCAAAACAATGGCCTCAACTTGAGTGGGAAAAGGGACTGAAGGTTATTGAATCAAATGGTTTTTACAGTACTGCTGGTGTTTCCAATGCCACCGAAGGATCACTTGTAGTCATGAAATCCTTGTTCGGTCATGAGGTTGCTAATAGGGTGGCTGAAAAAATTTATTTTTCATTTGATTCCCAAGAACTTGATAAGACTCATCAACCTATAGGTTGGTCTGATAAATATCAAATACTCAAGAAGGTGCTTTTTAAAGACAATAAGAAAGTCGGTTTCATGCTGACAGAAGGGATCTCAGAGTTAAGTTTGGCTGGTATGCTAGACACCTATTCGAGGACATTTCCAGAGAATATTGGCACTTTTTCTCTGGACGGTAGACCTGTGAACTCAGAAAATGGTTTAGTTCTGATCCCTACAGAAACAGCTATGGATTTTGATGAGATTCATGTTTTTGAAAAGTCAGCTCTTTCAGGTAAGGAAAATGTGAAGGATCATTCCGATGTAAAAGAGTACGTATTTGATTATTCCCTCTCGCTGATAGAAAATGAATTTGGTTCAAACTTTAAAAACGCTGTAATTAAACTACTGGATTATGAATATCAATCGAAGTGAAATCCCTTTCCCTGTTTCTCTAGTATCAAAGTGGTCTCCTAGGACTATGTTTTTTGTGGATAGTATGGGAGCTATATTAACTGCAACGACAATCGGAATTGTACTACCATATTTTAATGATTATCTAGGAGTAGAAATAGGGCACTTACATTTTTTGGCAATATATGTACTAGTGTTGTTCGCATATTCATTTTCGGTCTTTTTAATTAAGCCAACTAAATGGGTGATTTTATTAAAAATAATTGCACTGGCCAATTTCTCATACTGTGTAATTACTTTAAAGTTGGTTTATCAGCATTTTGAGGATTTGACAATGTTGGCTGTGATTTATTTTATCGTTGAGTCCTTATTAATTATGGGTATAGCTGTAGTAGAGTGGAGGTATTCAGAGTATTTTTCATCAAGAGAAATTATTAACTAGAAGTGATCAAATTGAAAATTAATTATTTTGCCTCTAAAAAATACCCTCAATTTATCTTCCAGTTTTTTTAACTGCAAGATAAAATCATCAAATCTTTAATTTTCTATTAAGTCATTAATTAATAACGATGTATAACTTATCTCAATTTAAGGAAAATGATAATCAAATTATCCTTGAATTTATTGAAAAATATCCTTTTGCGGTGCTTATAGGTAGCTTTGATTCAGGTTTTCAAACTGCTACTCAAATCCCTCTTTTATTAGTGGAGAGAGATGGTGATATTTTCTTGCAAGGTCATATTATGCGGAATACTGACCATTACAAAGCATTTCTTGAAAATAAAAAGGCTTTAGTAATGTTTACCGGTCCGACTTGTTATGTGAGTGCAACATGGTATAATAATCCAAATATAGGTTCTACCTGGAATTACATGACTGTTCAGGTTTCTGGTACTTTAAGTTTTATGTCAGAAGATGATTTGATTTCTTTAATGAAGAAATTGACTTTAAAGTTTGAGTCAGAAAATTTCGAATCATCTACTATTTTCGATAATCTTCCCAATTCCTATCTAAATAGAATGATTCCTGCCATTGTAGGGATTGAAATTAAAGTAAACCATATATCGAGCATATTTAAGCTTAGTCAGGATAAAGATGAAACAAGTTATTTAAATGTAATTTCTAAACTTGAATCTCTTGGTGGTGAAAATTCTATAATTGCTTCTGAAATGAAAAAAAGAAAGGATAGTGTTTTTCTTTCTTGTAATGAGGATAAGCCTTTCAATTAAATACAATAAAGTGAATTGTTCGTTGACGATCGTTATTGCTCGATTTGTATCTATAATTTATTTTTATAAGCCTTTATTTCCTTTTTTAGAGTGTTTTTTTTTTTGGCATGAATTAGGTATCATAAATCAATATTAATAAATATTTAAAAGTTGTTATTTATGTCTAGAAATTACTTAAAAATTGCTATTAGAAATATTTTAAATCGAAAATTGAATAGTTTAATTCATTTGTTTGGGCTTAGTCTTGGTATTTTTTCAACTGTCATTCTCGGGTTAGTAATTCACTATGAAATTTCTCATGATAAATTTCATCCCGGGTTTGAAAAAATGTTTAGAGTATGGACTAAAGACACCTATTCTGATGGTGAAGAAAATAATCCTGGAATAAATCCAGCTTTTGCTAATCAGTTGATGGCAGAAGATGAACTCTTTGAGCATATTGTACCTATTTTAAGTATTTATGGTCCACGTCTTACTGTAGATAATTCGGAAAGCTCCAGCGAAGAAAACTATTATGAAGTGGATCGAGGGTTTGTAATTAATGATGATTATCCAAATCTTTTCTATTTTGATTTAATTAGTGGTAATCCGAATAGTTTGAAAAGCCCTAATCAGGTTTTCTTGACCCGAGATATTGCTGTTCAACTTTTTGGCTCTGTAGGAGATGCGATAAACCAACAATTGAAAGTCAATGAACAGTTAATGTTAACTATTGCTGGTGTAGTTGAAAACTCTCCCATTAATTCCAATTTTAGGCCTGAAATCTATATCTCATTTGAAACCATCCGAGCCAACCCTTCAGAATTTCAAATTGATTTTGAAGAATGGGGTTCTACTGGAAGTAATTTTCAGTTGTTTGTTTCTCCTAAAAAAGATATTGAATTAAGTTATCTGGAGGATAGACTATCACAGCTGTCGATTAAGCATTTTGAAAATCGTGGTAATTCTATAAAAAGTCACCATTTACAAAACTTTAGTGAGATCCATTATGATATCGAAAAACAATCGTTTACTGGAACAGTAGTTCAAAAGTCAGAAATAAGTACATTAATTATTATTACTTTTCTGATAATACTTGTTGTATCTATCAACTATGTGAACTTATCTATCTCCCAAGTCTTGAGCCGAGGTAAGGAAATTGGAGTTCATCGAATTCTTGGAGGATCCCAATTCCAAATTTCCAAATTATCATTTTTTGAAACACTAACTCTTTTAATACCTGCAGGGCTTCTTGCCACACTATTTGTTTATTTAGTTAAACCCTATCTTCATCAGTTTTCTAATATTCCGCAAGAATATAAAGAGTTTCCACCTTCATTTTATCTGTACATTCTCTTTGTTCTGATACTTATTGGTGTCCTATCAGGATTTTATCCTGCTTTGGTTTTGAGCAAATTTAATCCTATAAAGACTCTTAAGTCAAACCTAAATACCAGTCAACTTGGGTACTTGTCATTTAGGAAGGTCTTGATTTCTGTTCAATTTGTGATAACTCAATTTCTCATGATAGCAGCACTTATTACCATTTTGCAAATGGATCATATTAATAACGCTGATTTAGGATTTAATGAGGAGCAAGTTTTAGTATTTGGATTAGGAAATAGTGAAAATAGAGATCAGACTTTACCTACCTTCAAACAAGAACTGATGAGAATTCCTGGAGTTCGAAGCGTTAGTTTTTCCTCTGATACTCCTGCATCAATGAGTAATTCCTCTATCAATTTTGCTTTTGATTTTAGTACTGAATACTTGCCTTATCCGGTTTTTGTCAAATATGGAGACCATGACTTTTTTGAAAGCTACGAGATTGACTTTCTATATGGTTCAGGTTATATACCAGGTGACACTTCTCAAAAGGCGATCTTAAATGAAACATTGGCTCTTCAATTATCAGGTGGGAAACCAGAAGAGATTATAGGAAAAACTATAAAACTTGGAGGAGGGAATTGGTTAGATATTGCTGGTGTTGTTAAAGACTTCACTCCTAATTCTTTAAAAGATCCTATGAAGCCCCTTTTGATCACTTCGAATTCATCTAGATATTCCCGTGCATCAATAAGACTTGAAAATACTGCCGGTAAAGAAACTATTGATCAAATTGAGTCTGTATTTAAGTTATTTTTTGATTCAAGTATTTTCAATGCTGAATATTATGATGAGACGATTGATAGATTTTATGAAAGTGAAGAAAAATTGGCGCTGATTTACAAGATATTTACTGGAATTTCAGTTTTATTGTCCGCTCTTGGTCTATACGGTTTAATTTCTTTTATATCTAAACAGCGGGTGAAGGAAATTGGGATTCGCAAAACTTTAGGAGCAAGTACTAATGAAATTGTAATGATGATTTCCAAAGAGTTTTTATTAATAGTAGTACTTTCATTTTTTGTTGCAGCTCCAATTGCGTACTCTCGAATGAGTGATTGGTTGGATGATTTTGCTTCAAGAATAGATTTATCAATTGGTATATTTATCGGTGTTTTTTTAGTTTCTTTATTCCTAACCAGTTTGACGGTGGGATTCAAAGCCTTTAAGGCTGCTTTAGCTAATCCTGTAAAAAGCATTCAATCTGAATAAATTAAATTTCAATATAAAATTCTGGCACGTATATCATTGTGTTTTAGTACTTGTAAAAGTAAAAAAAATATCATTTTAAGTTTAATTATATTATTACATGAGAAGGCTTAAATTATTCTTATTTAGGTTGTATTTATTAAATTTATACAACTTAAATAAATGTATTTAATAAAGTTAAATATATTCTTATTTGGTTTTAATAATTAAATAAAATTAATCCATTTTCAAGTATAATTTAGTATGGAGTTAATTATTAAGAATCTATCTAAAACTTATCCTAACGGGGTTCAAGCACTGTGTAATGTGTCCTTAAGTATTTCTAAAGGAATGTATGGATTATTGGGTCCAAATGGAGCGGGGAAATCAACGCTGATGCGAACTTTAGCGACTCTTCAAGATCCTGATGCAGGAATAGTGAAACTAGGGGATATAGATGTTTTAAAAGATAAACAATCCGTCAGGAAGAAGTTGGGCTATCTTCCCCAAGACTTTGGTCTTTATCCAAAAGTAAATGCTGAGGTTATGTTGAATCACATTGCTCAGATGAAAGGAATTACAGATAAAAATCAACGCAGGCAGCTTGTTGAACAGCTTTTAAACCAAGTTAATTTGTATCAAGACCGGAAAAAGGCTTTAGGCACTTTTTCAGGAGGTATGAGGCAAAGGTTTGGAATAGCACAGGCTTTAGCAGGTCAACCTTCCTTGCTTATCGTAGATGAACCTACGGCTGGTTTGGATCCTTCTGAGCGAAACCGGTTTTACAATTTGCTTTCTGAGCTAGGGGAAAATATAATAGTTATTCTCTCAACTCACATTGTTGAAGATGTAAGGACTCTCTGTTCAAATATGGCCATTATATGCAGAGGAGAGGTATTGATGCAAGGTAAGCCCAATGATGGACTTGGAAAACTTGAAGGTAAAGTCTATCATAAATTAATTAATAAATCAGACCTAGAGCAATATAGGGGTGATTATCAAGTGATTTCAACCAAACTAATAGGAGGCAAGCTGAATTTAAGCATTAAAAGTTATACGGTTCCTGGGAATGGGTTTGTAAAGAGACCTGCAGACTTAGAGGATGTTTATTTTGATTATATATCTCAAAAGATAGATCCAGATTCTTTTTTATAATTGATCATATGTTTAAACACGTCTTTGTTTTCGAAATAAAATATCGGTTCAGTCGACCTGGTACTTGGGTATATTTTTTTATTTTATTTATCGTTCCATTTTTACTATTTGGTTTTGGCAATACTCCTGCATCCGAGAAAGTTTATCACAATTCCCCAATTAATATTGCAAATTTTTTAACCCTGGTATCTTTTTTTGGAATTTTGATTGCTTCAGCTATCATGAGTGTTCCATTGTATAGAGATTTAGAACATAAAACAGCAAATTTCCTTTATACATATCCAATTAGTAGGGCAGCTTATTTTATGGGAAGATTTTGGGGTTCATTTGTAGTACTCCTGTTTATAAGCTTGGGTCCTATCTTAGGTATTTTTCTCGGCAGTATTGTTGGTCCAACTTTTGGGATAGATCCTCTGAGATATGGTCCAAATGAAATTATATACTACCTGCAACCATGGTTAATACTTATTCTCCCAAATCTTTGGTTGGGTAGTTCGATATTTTTTAGTTTAATTATACTTACAAAAAACGTTAGATCGATTTATACTGGAGGAATTGTTTTATTTATATTTTACCTTGTTGCTAATTTATTATCACAGAATATCGAAAATAAAGACTTGGTGAAATTGATTGATCCAATAGGTTTAAATTCACTTGTCCAAGAAGCTCGTTACCTAACACCCTATGAGCAAAATACCTTTTTATTGGCTTTTGATGATGGTTTGTTAATTAATAGAGTTATATGGATATGTATAGCTTTTGTTTTCTTTATACTTTCTTATTTGAAATTTTCCTTTAGTGATTTTATTCAATTAGTTTATTCAAATCATAAAAAAGGAAAAATAGAGCCTGTTTTCTGGTCAAGAAAATCCCTAGAAATTATTCCGGATTTTTCTTTTTCGTACCATGTAAAAAGTTTTAGAACCTTAATTCAACTCGAGGTAAAAAACATTATTAATGATAATTACTTTAAAGCTATTTTGTTAGTAACATTGGTTTTTTTGGTTCTTGATTTCTGGGTAGGAGATACAAACTTTGGTGTACCAAATATCCCTTCTACCTCATTTTTAATGGAGTTTAAGACAACTGAATACAAAGTTTTTGTATTCATAATCATTGTTTTTTTTATAGGAGAATCCTTACATAGAGATAAAAGCACAGGATTTTCAAAAATTAATGACTCTTTCCCTGTGAAAGATAGTTTGATGATCGCCTCAAAATTCTTAGCTATAGGCTTGCTTTGTTTTTTCCTCACTAGCCTTCCGATACTTGTTGGTCTAATTATTCAGACTCTAAAAGGATTTTTTGAATACAATTTTAAAGTCTACCTCATAGATTCATTTTTGATAGGATTTCCTGAATTTTTGCAAATGGCTATGTTAGTATTTGCTGTTCACCTAATAGTGAATAATAAGTTTGCTGGACATGGTGTTGCAATTAGTATTTGGCTTTCTTTAATCCTTCTGAGAAGGTATCTGGGTTTCGATTTTAATTTATTCCTTTATAGTTATAAGCCTAGTTATATCTGGAGTGATATGAATGGATTGGGTCATTTTGCTGATTCACTTTTTTGGTTCAATCTTTATTGGTCTTCTTGGGGCATTTTTATATTACTTTTATCTGGAACATTTTATACTCGTGGAACTGAAAGTTCATTTTACAATCGTTTAATTAAAGCTAAAAGTGTATTATTTAGTCGTTCTTTCAAACCTTCTTTTATTTTCCTTTTTTTGGCTCTTTTTTCAGGTGCTTTTATTTATAAGTCTGTCGTATATGAGAATAACTACCTGACAAAGGTGGACAGAGAACTCAGGCAACTAGCATATGAAATCAAATTAAAGAAATATCAAGGAATTCCTCAGCCAAAGTATGTGTCAATTGATATTAAAGCTGATCTATTTCCTCGAGAACGTGATGCTAGTTTTATTGCAGAGGTTCAATTGGTAAATAAAGGAAAGGCTCCTATAGATTCTGTTCATTTCAATTCTACCTCATTGAGTGATTTTAAGATTTTAAAGGGAGAAGATACTTTAAAATACCGCTTTCCTTTGAAATATGATAAGCCTAGTTTTCAAATATTTAGAAAAAAACCTGAGAGAGAGTGGTATAAGATTACCGCATTGCCAACGCCTTTACTTCCTGGGGATACCATTAAGCTCACTATCGTTAGTGAGGTCAAAAATACTGCTTTTCCAAATTCAGGTTATGGAAGAGAATTAGTCTATAATGGTTCATTTATTTCAGATGGAGTTCCTGATATAGGGTATGATTCTGACCTTGAAATAAAATCAGAAGAAAAACGTAGGAAATATCATTTGCCAATAAATAAAGAAAGCTCTGCTCTAAAAATTGATTCCTTGGGCTCAAAAAATTTATTAGTAGGTGATGAAGCTGATTTGATTTATTTTGAGGCAATTGTTTCAACCATTCCCTCTCAAATTGCTATTGCTCCTGGCTATCTTCAAAAAGAATGGATTGAAAATGAAAGGCGCTATTTTCATTATGTCCAGGATACACCAATTCAGAACTTTTTTACTTTCATATCCGCTGATTATGAAGTTTTAAAGTCCAAAACATCTCTCCCAAGTGGTAAGGAAGTAGCTATTGAGATATATTATGACCGCCAACATCCGTATAATTTGGATAGGTTTCTTCAGGCATATCAGGATGGATTAAGTTATTTTTCGGAAACATATGGGGATTTCCAATTTGATCAAATGCGACTACTTGAATTTCCCAGATATGCAGATTTTGCACAGTCTTTTCCAAATACAGTACCTTTCTCCGAAGATTTTGGTTGGGTGGCTGATTTTTCTGATCCTGATGACTTCGATTATGTCTATTATACTACAGCTCATGAGCTTGCCCACCAATGGTGGGGACATCAAATCACACCTAATAGCAATCCGAGCTCAAATTTACTAGCTGAATCCTTAGCTGAGTATTCTGCCTTAATCTTGTCAGAAAGACGGTATGGAAAGAATAATATGAAGCGTTTCTTAATGGAACAATTGGATAAATATCTTGTGGGCAGAGCAAATGAGAGTATTGCAGAAAATACTTTTATAGAAAGCAATAGACCCTATCAATGGTATTTTAAGGGTAGCATAATTCTTTATGGTCTTCGGGATTTGATAGGGGATAAGGCGATGGATTCTGCTCTTTATGCATTTAATCGGGATTTTGGCTTGAGGAAAAGTCCCCCATTTCCGGGAAGTTCTGACTTGTATCGTTATTTAGAATCAGTCACCCCTGATAGTTTGCACTATTACTTGCAAGATACCTGGAAGAAAATCACGCTGTATGATAATCGTGCAGAGAGTGTGGAGGTTAAAAAACTGAGTGAAAATTTATTTGAAGTTACGCTATTACTCAATTCTCAAAAGTTATACGCTGATGAAAACGGAAAGGAAATCCCCGCTGAATACGATGGGGACTACATTGATATTGGGATTTTTGCTTCGGCAAGCACTCATGAAAAGGGGCTTAAAAATACGAGCCCACTTTACTTAGAAAAACACAAAATTAAACCAGGTATAAACTCTTTTACCATGAAGGTAAAGGGGGTTCCTAAATCAGGAGGTATTGATCCATTCAACAAATTAATTGATAGAATACCCGATGATAATGTGATTGAAATTGAAGTGAATAATTAAAAAGCCAAGATAAGAAATAGACCCTTAGGCAAATGATAAAAGTTTCTATCCCGAAAAAACCTTTGAATTTATAACATTAAGAAAATCAATTATAAACATATGAAATGCCCATTAGAAAATGCTTCTCACACAAGGGGATGATTATCATGGGCATTCCATCTGACCATTAAAAATCAAATTATAAACAGATGAAAATAGTAATTTATATCTATGATGGCTTAACGATGCTTGATGCCATAGGACCGTATGAGGTTTTGAGAAACATTGATTTGGCAGAGGTTATTTTTGTTGCTGAAAAAAAAGGAAAAATTACCGCCGATTCAAAATTTGTTCATCTTTTTGCAGAATATGGAATTGACGAAGTTACACAAGCTGATATTTTAGTAATTCCAGGTTCAGCCATCACTTTCTTGAAGGAAATCAATAACCCAAAAGTGATGGATTGGATCAAAAAAATTAACCAAACGACCACCTGGACAACCTCTGTCTGCTCAGGATCCATCATTCTTGCTGCAACAGGTGTATTGGAAGGGCTAGAAGCAACTTCACATTGGAAACCCATAAATCTGCTTAAGAACTTTGGTGCTATTCCTAAGGTGGCTAGGTATGTTGAACAAGATAAATACATTACTGCAGCGGGAGTTTCTGCTGGAATTGATATGGCTTTATACTTATGTAATAAGCTAGTTGGTGAAACTAAAACCAAAGCTATTCAGCTCTTTATTGAATACGACCCAGCGCCTATTTTCAAATCTGGAAACTTTTCTACGGCTGAAAAAGAAGTTATAGAAAACGCTGAAGTACTATTGATAAATGAAGCTAAAAAAGAGCCTGAACTATTTGAGCAAATTAAACTAAGTAATAGAATATGAAAAGTGTTTCATTTGTGATTTTGATTCAAAAAAAATCATCTACTCTATTTAACGCTTCTAGCTATAATTACTGTAGAAAGAAAATGATGGTTTTAGGCTTAATCTTTTTTATTTCGGTAATACCAGGAGCGATAGGTCAAACCTTTACAGCTGAATCTTTAGGATTTGAGGTTGACTCAATTATGGATGATTCCTTAGGTAAGATAAAATATTATTCCATTGGAAATAAAGAAAACCCAACTTTACTTTATCTAGACGGGTCAGGATCCTTCCCATTGTTTCAGTATGTACCCAAGGGGATTGGGTCTACGGTAGTCATTGATTGGCAAAGATTAAAAGAAAATTATCGAATTGTATTGATTAGTAAACCAAATATACCTTTTATAGACTCAGTTCAATATAATTCTAATGGAACGCCTTTTTATGACTCCCCTTCAGATTATAATAAAATGCTTTCAGCCGATTGGAGAATAAATTCAGCAGATTTAGTTCTAAATAGGATACTTGAATCAAGTAGTCTAAAATCACCTGTAGTGTTAATGGGCTTTTCAGAAGGTGCCCAAGTAGCTGCTAATTTAGCAGCCAAGAATAAGAACGTTACTCATTTGATGCTTTTCAGTGGAAATGGTATTGATCAACTTTTTAGTGAGGTTATAAACCAGCGAATCCAGGCAGAAAGGGGACAGATTTCTCATCAAACTGCTCAAGATATGATTGATTCATTATATCATGTTTTTAATGAGATTTGGACAGCTCCAAAAGAAACTGAGAAATCCTGGTATGGACATACTTATCAGCGCTGGTATTCATTTTCCAAATTCCCACCTTTAGACGCTCTTTTAAATCTTGAAATACCCATTTATTTTGCAGTTGGATCCAGGGATATTAATCCTATTTTAAGTGCTGATTATATAAAATTTCAGTTTTTGAAATTTGGAAAGCAAAATTTAACCTACAAGGTATATCCTGATCATGATCATATGTTTAATCATATCCAATTCACGGCAGAAAAAAAACCAATAGTCAATTCTAATTTAAATACTGTTCTTCTGGATGCATTCAAATGGTTGGAAGAGAGATTGTAGTTAATGTTTTTGTATTGAGAAAATTATTTCTGAATGGATCTTGAAGATTTTATCTAAAATAAAAAAGAATATTTAAAAGTTGATTTTTTGTTTTCGGCTTTTAAATAGGTTAATAGTAGTCTACTAGGTTTTATTTTGATAAATGTAAAAAGTCATTTATTTCCTTGTGACTATTTTTACGTAAATAAATGACTTGTAAATCTGTTTTTATAAGGAGGTGCGCTAAAACCTTAACATGCTATCAAAACAATAAAAAAGAACCTGATTTGGGTAGTTTAAATACCTGGAATAAGATTTAAACAATAAACAACTTATCAATAAACGATTTTAAAATGAAAAGAATTATTACACTTATCGTTCTTACCTTATCTTATTACAACGCCTTTTGTCAAGAAGCTGGAAAATTCAGGTTTCAGATGGATCTTGGAGCAGTGGTTCCACAGGATGGTGGGATTGGAGCCTTAATAAATTTTGAACCGCAGCTTTTACTAATGGATAATTTAGCCTTTGGAATGAGATTAGGTTCGACAGGCTTTGGTAAGGAGATTACTTATTATGAGGTCTCTGAAAATTTTGATGGGATTCTATCATTTAATTCCTCTGTATTAGGTACGATAAATTATTATTTCATTCCAAGAAATAAGGAGATTATTCCTTTTGTCGGGGTAGGTTTCGGATATTTTGCTTTGAGTAATGTTCGATTGGAAGATCATAATTTTGATAATGATAGGATTGAGGTCAGAAGAGGAAGCTTTGGATGGGCCCCGATGTTAAGAGCTGGTATCGAATTAGGTAAATTTAGAATAGGAGCAGAGTACAATTTTGTACCCGATAGTGATTTGCAAAGCGTAGAAGGTGATTGGATAGGCACTACTTCAAATAAATATCTCGGTTTTACATTTGGGTATTTTGTTGGAGGGGGAAAATGGAAACAATAAGATAACTGTAACAATATTTAAATTTTGATAATCAAATTATGCTCTCTACAACACTGATATGATTTGATTTTTGATCAATAGCTTTCAAACCAATGTCAGATTATAACAGGATAGGAATAAATTATTCGGATTATCGTAAGCCAGATAAGCGGATTGCGGAAATGATTGAAAAGGAAATAGGTAATTCAATTTCAGCGGTTAACATCGGAGCTGGAACAGGATTGTATGAACCAAAATTTTTGGATTTAATCGCAGTGGAGCCCTCAGAAATTATGATCAATCAACGTTCTTCTGAAGCTGCTCCTGTCATTAAAGCTTCTGCGGAGAAACTTCCCTTTAACGATTTACAATTTGATATTTCTTTGGCTTTGTTGACTGTCCATCATTGGAGAGATTTGAAACTAGGTTTATCGGAAATGAAGAGAGTCTCTAATAGGCAATTGATTTTTACCTTAGATCCAGAATTTCCGGGATTTTGGATGAATCAGCGATATTTCCCTGAAATCAAACAGATTGATAGCCGGATATTTCCTGGTTTTCATGAAATAGAGGAAGCTTTAGGACCTATGGAGAGGGTGAGTGTTCCTATTCCAAGTGATTGTTCAGATGGTTTTGGTAGTGCTTATTGGGCAAGGCCCGAGGCATATTTGTCGGAGGATGTACGACTCGTGATGTCTTCTTTTAATAAGATTTCCAAGAAGAAATTGAAGCAAGGTATTGATCTCCTGAGTAAAGAAATTGCTGATGGAACCTGGGATCGGATGTTCGGGCATTTGAGGAATATGAAGAAATTGGACTTGGGTTTTTATATTCTTTCAAATTAAAGGCTATTTATGGAGATCGCTAGTGAAATGAAAATTGGGATAATTGGAGGAGGAATTTCATGTCTAACCACTGCTTTTAATATAAAAAAGTCGGGGTTTTCTAGTTAAATATATGAAAGAGATCCACAGCTTCGAGAGGTAGGTTCTTGAATTTGGCTACAACCTAATGCAATGAAAATCCTTGATGAAATTGAAATAGGAAGTATAATTCGAGAACAAGGATATTTATTAGATCATTTGCAACTTACAGATCCCAGATTGATTCCATTTAAAAAGTCTTAAAATAGGATTTCACCTTTAGATAGGATAATCGGTATTGGATATTCAGATTCGTGCTCTTCAATGCAAATGTATATTTCTGGGTTTGAGTCATTCATAGCAATGGTTTATCAATTCTAATTAGTCCTTGGTAGTCTTGAATGGATAAATCGGTACTCTTGTGTTTTCCCAGAATAACCATAGGCATCTGCCTTTACTTCCTCGATGTAGACGTAGCTTTCCGTGTGAATATTATCTAAAATAGATTCAAACAAATCAAACACTGCCTTTATGTAAGCTTCTTTTTCGTCTTTGGAGTTTGTGCCGTCTGTTACCTTTATATCTAAATAGAAACTATGCTGTTTTAGTGTTTCAAGCGATTCAGAATTAACGAACCAATTGTTTTGAGCAATGTGCGTAAGGGTAATTGCCATTAGCTCTTTTTTCTTTTTTAGGTATGTATGGGTCAATTCTGTTAATGAACTGATAATTGAGCCTTTCTCTTGATTATCAAGCTCTTTGCTTATTTTCAAATTGAGTATTGGCATATTTTTTAAGTTAGCAATCTGTATTTTGACCTGCCATGTGAATATCTATGGTTGCTTTGATAAATTCCTCGATGCCTGTTTCGTTAAGGTTGATTGACTTTTTAATTCTGATGCAACCTTTACCAAGGTCTAAGCCTTTGAGCATGGTATCACTATTTTCTACCTTCTGCGTATTTCCTACATAGAGGCTAACATATTTTTGCTGAGCATTTAAATGAAAAACGGTTTTTCCATTGAGCTGATAAGCGAGCATTTTGTACTCAATGCCTTCGGAAAGAGCTGGGCCGTGGGTTTGAATCATTTCACGCACTTTTGCTAAGGTTTCTTTACGCCAATCGGCTTCCAATTCCGATAGGTATTGATCAGGTGTGTTTGCATTAAACTGCATAAGAGTGTTTATTTTAGATTGTTCAACATATACTCTGCAATTAGGTTGGCCGAATTACTTTGAGTTTGACTAAGAGATGTGATGATATTCTTTTGCTCCTCAGTGCTTTTGTTTTGACTTAGTTTCTTGCTAGCGACAATCTCGGTTACTTCAATCTCAAAGGCGACTACTCCATTCATCATTTTATCACGAAAGGAATCTGAAAAGCTGTTCCATTGTGCTAAATAAGGTGTTTCATATGTATTAATTAACCTTTGAATAGAGGACTGAATTTCGGTTTTTGCGGTTAATATTCGGCCTTTACCATAGGTATGAACAGATATGTAGTTCCAAGTGGGCACACTCGGATGGTTTACATAATTGGAAGGAGATATGTAAGCGTGTGGTTCAGAAAAAATAATCAAATTCATGCACGTCTCTATTGATCTCCAATGGCTATTCACTTTGTTGAAGTGAGAAGACAAAATCCACTTTTCATTCTCTTCAATTATGGAAAAAGGTAAATGTGTGGCAATGGGTTTGTCGGCTGTAGAAGAAATGATTGTACCAAAGCTAAACCGCTTGATAAAGGAAAGTACTTCCTTTTTATCAGGCATTTCGTTAATTTTAGAGACGTGCATACCTCAACTTTTTAAGTTTTTATTAGACTCAATTACTTTCTTGGTTCAAAGAAACAGGAAAGTATTTATTTAGGATTGTTTCTACCAGCGCAGGAATAGATTCAAATGCTTGTTGTTTAGATGCTTCATGTCGCTGGTCTTTAAATTCTTGGTATTCGATTCCAACATGGTAAAAATCTGTTTTAGCATTAACACCTAAATAATGTGCACAAGCTTGTACATGTGGAACTAAATGACCTGAGTCTTCCCGAATGCCCCCTTTCTCAAATCCAAATTCACCTGAAGATGTCATAAGCACTAAGACTTTGTCTCTCAAAATAGGCTCGATTGGGAAATCACCTCGACTTAGATCGAAGGAAAAGGTTTTGTTGATACGGGCAATTTGATCAAACCATGCCTTCAAACTGGCAGGCATTCCATAATTGTACATAGGAGCACCGATGAGAATGATACTTGCTTTTTCAACTTGGGCAATATATTCATCTGAATTACTAAGCGCAGAGACCTCTAATTGGGTTAATTGAGTTTTGCTAAAAGCACCAGAAATCCACTCAGGAGATACGTATGGAGGCGGTGTTTTTACCAGATCCAACGTCTCAATTTCCACTTCTTTATGTTGTTTGCTGATGTTTTCCAAGAAAGCATTGGAAAGTTTTCTTGTTAGTGACCAGTCCATACTGGCACTTGATTGAATGTTTAAAATTTTAATTGCCATTGTTCTTGTTTTTTGATGATTGGCAAAGTTCATTAGCTCCATTTTGAATAAAATTGAACTGGTTCAAGAAATGAAATCATCGCTTTCGTGACCTTAATTTGCTGAGCATTTCGGCTGACATACCCAAATAGGAAGCTATTAGGTATCTTGGAAATGCTTCATAAAGTGAAGGATAGCTGCTTATAAAATAAGCCAGCCGTTCTTGGGCAGATAGTGTATTCAGCATGTAAACCCGTTTCATCCATGAGATCAGGTGCTTTTCAGTCATCAAGCGGAAGTATCTTTCTATTTGTGGGATTTCGGTAGTGTCCCGATAAGTGTGTAAATGGTAGGAAAAGTTATTCTGGAATTTTTGGGCCCTTTGAAAGGCCAGGAAAAATTACGGAAATAACTTTTTCGGGGTACCTTCACACACTTAAAGCTATGAAAAAAGAAGATGCATTCAGCGAGGAATTCCTCAAGCAGTTCAAAAACGGAGAAGAGCTCTATGCTTTTCTCGGCCAACTTCAAAAACGGGGCGTAGAAGCCATCCTCGAAGGAGAGAT
>NZ_AUBU01000022.1 GCF_000429405.1 Algoriphagus marincola DSM 16067 | reverse complement strand
CATTTCCTTCTGCATCGTATGCCTCCAATTTGGGATTGTTGTCTTTATCCAGGTAAAACATTGCTCTTGGTATCCCTTGTTCATCAAACAAAAATAATCCGTTGTTTTGACTTCTTGATTTTCCAAGCATGATTCTTGGCGCTCCTCCGATCAATTCCTGAGCTTGATAGGCAGCATATTTCTGCTTAAAAGTCTCAGGATCAGATTTTCGGAGTTCAGCAAGTTCCATCATAATTTCTGCAGTTTTCTCCTGTGATTCTTTCCGTGGTCTATCATTGAATACCAGGCTTGAGCTTACAAAACGCTCGTCTCCCCTTTGGGAGTCAGTGGTGAGCAACTGCATCACCTGATCTCCATCATATTGATCAAATGTCAGGGAAAGTCCTGCGCTATGGCCATTCTCTTTCTTTTCTCCGTCATAGATCAATCCTCCGCATTCGATACCATCTTCATTGTAGAAAAGCATGCCCGCTCTTTTCTTACGGGTAACATTGGTAGGTCTCCCGTTGATTTTTTCTTCTCCATTGGGGAATAGTCCGGCATTGGTGATAACTAATTTGACTGTCCCATCAGCTTCAACCACATTGATGCGCTGTACATCAATCGTTTCGAATTTTTGATTGCTATTGGATTTAAATGAGGAGAAAAGCAGTATAGAGGTACTGATCGCCGCTGTTGCTGCAAAGGTTCTCAAGAAGATCAATTCTTTGTTCATTGTCGTATTTGTTAAATGTTATACCTAAATGTAGATGGCAGAAGTATCGTGGGAAATAAGAATCAAATAAGCGCAGGAATATTTGAAATGAATACAGGAATTGATCCAATGAACATTTAGATGTCGAGATGAAAATGGATTCTGAAAAGTCAAGAACCTTAAATACTTTGAAGGAGCCATTTCGGTTAGGTAAAAGTGCTTGAGAAATTGGCAGGGTTTGCTAGTTTGTAAAATTTTTAAGAATCGGGCAATTTGCTCAAGGATTCTCTTTTTGGTTTATAACTAGTGATCTACTTTCCCCTTTCCTTCTCCTTCCGGTAAATGGCCTAAAGGTGGAAGGGGGTCCGTTTACTAGAGACTTGAATCCTAACACATTTTATTTCTAAAAGTGATCAGCCTCAAAAAATCCGACAAACCCCGTCAAATCCACCAATTCCTACTAAAATTACCCATTTTATGGTATTTTTTAGAAATAATTTTCCTCCTTCTTGAAAACGAAAGAATTCAGTTTGGGTAATGGCAAGGCAAATTCTTTTGATTTTGATTTCTATCTAACTCAAGGCCTCGAATTTGTAAGAATTATGGGATTGGTTTAACTTCCAAACTATTCATTGCCACTTTTTTAAAATTTTACTTTGAGAGTAGGTGCTTGTGGTAGGAAAGAGAGAGGAATATAATTAAGCCAACCACAAATTGGTAAGTATAGTAGGGGAGGATCAAGGGTGAGGAATTCCGATAATTATCGGAATTCGTATTGGGCTCGATTTACGATCAAATAACTTCCACCAGGTCTAATCTATACATTTTATTTTTCCAGAAGGTATTTACATCAAGGACTTTATTCTTTTAATTACTGGGATAATAAGTGAAAATTGCGTAAAAAACGTAAATTTTTAAGTAAAAATATATAGATATATGCTTTTTTCACGTAAAATTGTATTCAAATCGTAAATCCATGATCATTCATTTTTCAGTTCAGAATTTTCGATCTATAAAGGATCGAATTGATATCAGTTTTGAGAAGACGGGGTTGAAAGGACTGCCTTCAAACTATTTCACATCACCAGCAAAATCTCAGCTGTTAAAGACTGCTGTTCTTTACGGGCCAAATGCATCAGGGAAAAGTACCGTGCTCCAAGCGTTCAAAGCCTTGGAATTCATGGTTGTTAATTCAGCAGGATTTAAGCCAGACCAATCTATACCACCCTATGAACCGCACCTTTTGGATAAGGGTTTCAGAGAGAAGCCTGTGGAGCTTGACATTGTTTTTTATGGTGAGGACAGAGTGAAATACGAGTTCAAACTAGCGTTTCTTGAAAAGAAAGTAATAAAAGAAGAAATGTATTTTTATCCCCACGGAGTTCAGTCGCTACTATACCAGCGTAGTTCTGGTAAAGAGATCAAGTTTGGAGAGAGCTACAAAGGCGCTAAAAAAGCTATCGAAAAACTTCTTCTTCCTAATCAATTGTTTATTTCAAAAGCATCTGAAAACAATGTGGAATCTTTATTGATTCCTTATCATTTTTTCGATCAGGGTATGATGGTTTTCCCGTTTTTAAGTGAGGATCATGAATCCAATCTAACGAGGCTCTATGCCAGGCGCTTGGCAGAACAGCAGGATTCAGGTTTTGCCAGAAAACTCAACGCATTGATCTGTGCTTTGGACACGGGGATATTATCGGTTTCCTCAAAGGAAGTAGATTCAAATAGTTTTAAATTTCCTGATAATGTTCCTGATGAAATCAAGCGCAAAATTCAAGAAGATTATAAATACGACATCAAGACTTCCCATCCCTTGTACCATGGAGGAAAGCAGGTAGGGCAGGAGTTTTTTGATGTGGAAGAAGAATCGACAGGGACTAAAAGCCTTTTGGTGATAGGTGGGATAATTTTGGATTCATTGGAGACTGGGAGAGTGTTGGTGGTGGATGAGTTTGAAAAAAACCTGCATCCATCCATTACAAGTTACCTTATCAGTCTTTTCCATAACCCTCTGACCAACACTAAGAATGCACAATTGATCTTTGCAACGCATGATATTACCCAACTTGCAAACGGGGCCTTTAGACGGGATCAGATTTGGTTTACAGAGAAAAATGAATTTGGTGCCACTGAAATATATGCCTGCTCTGATATTAAAGGGATTAGAACTGAAAACCCCTTAGACAAGTGGTATGCCTCCGGGAAATTAGGTGCAACTCCAATTATCAATGACGTGGATTTTTTAATCAAAATGCAGGAAGATGTCCTTGAGAAGACTGAATAAAAGGATTTTGATTTTATGTGAGGGAGTGACGGAAAAGCTGTATGCTACCTCACTCCGGGCAGAGTTGGATAGAAAGTTACAGAGAAGTATCTCAGTGGAGATAGCACAAGGAGATCAGCAGAACCCTTTGGATCTTGTGAGGGAGGCCATCGCAAAAAAGAAAAAAGCCAGAAAGGAAAAGAATCCGTATGATGATATATGGATATTCTTTGACCATGATAACTGGCCACAGTTAAGAGATGCTTTTCGCTTAATCGAGACGGAGAAATTTAAGTTTTCTTTTACTGCACTTTGCATGGAGCATTGGTTTATCCTTCATTTTGAAGAGTGTGGAAGGGCATTTCAGAGAGGAGAAGATGCACTAAGTCATCTTCGAAGACTGTGGCCCCGATATCATAAAACGAAACTGAATCACTTTACTGAATTGAAAGATAAACTGCCAACAGCCACCGATCGTGCTATTAGAATGAATAGAAGGCAAGAGGAAAATTCAGTTATTGAGAGAAATCCCTATTGCACAATACCGGATTTGATTTCTTTTTTCCAATCCTTAGAGGAAGGGTAAATGATTAACTTCACCGCCTGTTTAGTCTATTTTTAACCAATTAGGCAATGGGGTACAAAGAGAAAATGATTCTGAGTACGTCAACTTAGTTCCTGGTTATTATCCTTATAAGATGCAGAAAAAAAACTTGTCCAGATAGCTTTTTAAGGTCTTAGGCTTAGCTGACTAAAAGTCTTTTGATAACAACTGTCTGTTAAGATCGAAACACTCCACTGACTTGTTCTGTGGGGAAGGAATTTACCCACACCATATAGATTTCCGAAAGGCGCATACAATTATTTGAAAATTTCCAAAATATGAAACAACACATATACAACACCGAATTACATTGGACAGGTAATACTGGTCAAGGAACCAATAGTTACACTGCCTACGAAAGGAGCTATGAAATTAAGGTACAATCTAAGCCGGTGCTTTATGGAAGCTCTGACCCTTCTTTTAGGGGCGATCGCAGTAAATACAATCCTGAAGAATTATTTCTAATGTCAATTTCCGCATGTCATATGTTGTGGTACCTACACTTATGTTCAGAAGCAAAAATTACAGTTATTAAATATTCCGATCAAGCCTTAGCTACTATGACTGAAAACAAGGACGGCTCAGGAAGATTTGATTCAGCTCAATTAAATCCAAATGTAGAGATTCTGGAAAAGGATAAAGTAAACCTTGCCAATGAATTACATGAAAAAGCGAATCAAATGTGCTTTATAGCTAATTCCTGCAATTTCGATATAAGTCATTCACCTAAAACTTGCTCTACCAAATAACAGTGATCTTAAACTTCAAAAAATCAGGCTTGTCTGATTTGACTATCTTGAAAAATTAAATAGCATCAATTTTTGAAAAAACTAACTATAGCATTGTGAGAACACTGGTGCCATCGTTCTAATTGCTAAAAGCTCAAAAACGCTTCGACTTCATCCACTTATCGAAAATCCCCCGATTCCTCTTTACCTAGACGAACAACAACTTCTGTTAAAGAAAGGATTGGTACAAATGAGTGATCATATACTCCTTTTTAAAAGATGATTTCGAGTCCTTCGACATTCTGGATTACGAAAGGGCACTTCAAAAAATTAGATGAATCATTATGATCCAACCGTCGGTGATTCCGGATCTGAAGCTGAATGATAAAGGTTTTTTGTTGTGAGGTCAGTAGCTTACGGCCACTGGATGAAAGTCGTGCGTTTTTGATTAAATCTTGGATCATTTTGTTCCTAATTTTAGGCAACAAAAACGGTCCAGTTATTTAAGCGGTTAGGAACACTTTGAAAGAGTCATTTCGGTTAGGAAAAAGTGCCTGAGAAATTGGCAAGATTTGCTAGTTTGTAAAATTTTTAAGAATCGTGCTATTTGTTTAAGGGTTCTCCTTTTGGTTTATAACTAGTGATCTACTTTCCCCTTTCCTTCTCCTTCGGGTAAATGGCCTAAAGGTGGAAGGGGGTCCGTTTACCAGGGTCCTGAATCCTAACACATTTTATTTCTAAAAGTGATCAGCCTTAAAAAAATCCGACAAACCCCGTCAAAACCTACATTTTCCACTAAAATTACCCACTTTATGGTATTTTTTTCTTGGGATTATTAACTTCATTGCAAATGAAGTCTTTAGGGAAATGTCAAAGAGGCAAAATGCCTTAGTATAGGAAAGATGATCCTCAAGCTTATTTCCATTTAGACTGAATAGTGAACATAAATGACTGAGAAGGCTGATTTATGCTACTACTTCAAGCTTTCTAAGGTCTGTTTTTTGTCAAAAAATTACATGTTATTGAGGATATTTACTAGTTAGCGGTCATGCTCAACCCAGACACAGAAGTTAATAAGAAATGATTTATCTCACTTTTGATAGCAACATTTGGATTTATTCACTAGATGAATCTTGGCAAATTGAAAATCAACTTGATTATCTTGAACCATGGATTCAGAAAGGAGAAGTGAAACTTCTTTTGCCCAAAATGATAATTGACGAATGGACTAAACACGAAAAAGAGCAAGTAGGAGAAAGAGAGAAAAAGCTCCGTGAGTTTTTTAACATGGCAGAAGAGATTCTGCCTTCAGCGTTTTTTGCAGAATACAAGGAGCCTGCTATGCAAAGAAAAATTATTGACGACCAACTCAATAGGGCCAAAAATTTAATTCTTCAAAGTGAAATCATTCCCGAATATTCAGAAGTAAAGGATAGAATCATTTCTGATGGCATCGCCAAAAAAGCACCGATGCATAAAAAAAGTAGTATTGCAGATGCAATCATTGTTTATTCATTGATTCACTTTTCTAAGTTGAATCAAGGGAATCACTACTTTTTTATTTCCAGCAACACAGAGGACTTCTACCAAAGAGCAAATGGCAAAAAAGAAATTCATCAAGATTTGAAACCAGATTTTGATGCAAACAATATTCAGGCATTTACTACTCTCAATCATTTGATTTATTTCCTTCAAACTGCTCATAGCTTAAAGGTAGATGAGAATATTGGTCAGAGAAGAAAAGATAGAATTAGAAATAAGGTCAAGGAAAAAGTTTACAATCCGGAATATGACAAACTAACTGAAAGTGGCGAAAGCTCATATATCCAAAACATAAACACGATTGAGTTTATCCTAAAGGAAACACGACCAACAAAAGAGCAAGTAATTTATATTTTGGCACTTGTGGATTCTGATATTTCCTATGAGCGTGATTTTTATAAACGACTTGACAAGGCAAGTTGGTTTGAGATACTCAAACGGAAAAAGGTTTTCAATCCAACAAACAATCCTGCTCCAATTCAAGTAAAGGAAGGATTTCAAATTCCTTTTTGGGAGCCACTTATTTATCTTGAAAAACTTTCACTTCAAATCAAGAATGGACAATCCCTTGAACTCATTGATGAAATAATATCAATCATCAACAACGTTTCTCAAAACCCAGTTGACAATTACAGAACTTGGTATTTGTTAATTAAGATATTGAATAACCTTCCTAAAGAAAAAATTCCTTTAGAGACATTGAACTTCATTCCTACTTGGCTTAAAGGAAGTTTTGACACAATGATTCAGAGTTCAGAAATATGTGAGAATCTACTTCCAAAATTTCTTTCTGAAAACCCAACCGCAGAGGACATTCAAAAGGCAGAACTGATTTTAAAATATCTTTTCTCTATTGAAAAAATTGAAGTTGCTAAAGAAGGCATGTTAGGAGTTGATGCCGAAAGCTACCGTTCAAGAATTTACATACACTATTTAACGGATGCTTTGATTGATAAAAAACTTACAGCAAAAATTGTTGCTTATTGCTCAGACAATATCATTATTGAATTAGCAGAAAAAATCAAAACGCTAAGAATTGATTTCCCAAGAGGAATTAACTTTTCACTCAAGATAAAGGACAAGGACTACCACTGCAAAGCAGAGATTGAAACCGAAAATTTGAATATTGCCATTTCAGAAAAAGACAATGCGGAAAAAATCATTGGAAGGAAAACAATAGGGAAGTTTGAAAATCTTGATGACGAGCAAGTGAGAAATTTCGTCATTGATTTTCTGAAAGAGCTGGGATTGGAATATGAAGGATATAAAGATAATGAGTTCGATATTGAAATACTTACAAACGCTTTATCAAATGGCTCATACTATACTTTCTCAGATGACACAATAAGCAAGTTAAATGACCGCTACCATCACGGAGACAAAGTTGTTGAAGTGTTCTCATTAATTTTCAGAGACCTTCTAAACGATAAAGTAAAACAGAATGCAAAGACAGGAATTGAACTTTTAAAGTTATTTGCTTTTGAAAGCAAATACCGATTACCATTTTTCCGAAGAGTAGTTCTGTTTGTCATAGGGGAGAATTGGGAAGCATGTAAAAATTTGTTTTGGGAAATTGTAAAAGACAATGACCCGATGCTACTTTTTTCAAATCACAATTTTGACAAAGATCTTTACGAATTGCTCAATAAAAATCAAATGTTGTTGAGCCAGGAAGAAATCAAAACTCTTCAAAAAATAATTGATTTAGGTCCTCAAGACAAGAAAGAAGATAGAGACCCGAAGTATAAGGACTATTGGCAGTTGCGTTGGTATTCTGCTTTGAGAAATATGGTTCCATTCAAGGACAGTTACGAAAAACTTTCACAAGCAGAAAACTTGACTAACGAACACTATGAAAATTTGGGAGTGATAAAAACAAGATTTGGCTCGGTTTCTCCTTTTAGTGTAGAAGAAATACTTCAAAAAAGCAATCAGGAAATTGTTAAGTTCATTCATAGCTTCAAACCAAAAGACCGTTGGGAAGAACCAACTATTGACGGACTATCAAACTCATTAAGTGCAGCCGTTCAAAACGAGCCCCAAAAGTTTTCTGACGAGATTGAACTTTACAAGGATGTTCCTTACATATATGCCTACCATATTGCCAACGGTTTTAGAGAAGCATGGAAAAATAAAAAGTCATTCAATTGGGAAAAAGTTTTGAATTTTTACAAAGAGTATATCTCAAACGAAAAATTTACAACAGGACAATTTCAGTTGGAGAATGATGGTTGGGGGGCAACTGCGGATTGGGTTACAGGTTCGGTTGGAAATCTTTTGACTGATGGAATGCAATCAGACAGCAACGCATTTGATTTATCGCTTTTACCAATTGCAAAGAACATTCTTGAAATCATTGTTCCAAGATTAAAGCCGGTAGAAGATTTTAAGCAAACGAATATGGACTATCCAACGTATTCGCTGAACTCTACGGCTGGTAAAACTCTTAGAACATTACTTGACTATTCACTTAGGAGAGCAAGAAATTTAAAGGCAGAAGATAATTTACCCAAGTGGGAGAAGGAGATAAATGATTTATTGGAGGAAACTTTTAAGAAAGGAATAATTGACGGATACATTCTCACTGGTTGGTATTTCCAACAGTTTTATTTCTTGGACAAAGATTGGATAAGCAATAAAATAAAAGAGTATTACAAACTTGAAGACAAAGAGTGGCTTGCTTTTCTGAGTGGATTTGCCTTCGGTAATCCACCATTCAACAAAGACATTTATCAGTTATTTTACCCTCACTATGAAAGAGCTATTAAGAATGACATTCAGATAAATAGTTTTTACGACCATGGAATTATCCGACACATTGTTGCCTTTTACTTTTGGGGTTTTGAAGATTTACAAACAGATGGCTTGCTTACAATGCTTTTCAACAAAGGCAATCACACAAGTATTCTTGAAGTTGTAAATTTTGTTTGGAGACAAGAAGGTTATTTGAAAAGTTTGAATCGTGATGACGCAAAAAACTTTGAAGAAATAATTTTCAATTTGTGGAACTACCTTGCTCAGAAGTATGAGAATGCAACTGGCGAAGAAGAACAAAAAGTTTTAGCAGCATTTTCTAATCTCCTTGTTTTCGTTCCCGAATTAAACGAAACTTACACTAAGTTGGTTTTAAAGTCAAGTGGCATTACCGATAAACATTTTCACTCTCATTACCTCATTGAGAATCTTATCAAGCTTAAAGACCGAGGCAATCCAAATGAATCTGCTAAACATGTCGGAATAATTTTGAACTCAATACAATTTGCTCCTTACTTTTCTTCCGTTGACAACAAACATATTATTGACTTAGTTGTGTTTCTTTACGAGAACGGACAAAAGCAAATTGCCGATGAATTTTGCAACAAGATGGCAAAGCAGGGACATGAATTTCTTATTGAGATACATAACAAATACAAGGAATGAAAGCACGAACCGCTAACAGCAGCTACCCAAAAGTGGCGGTTCTGTGGTTAAATCAAGCTTTGTGCTTCTATCAAAGTTTGTGCTTGCTTGACAGTGAAGTGCTTCGAAATCGCCACCTTCGGGTAGCTGCAAACCGTTAGTGGTCAGGTGAAAAAAGCACCTAAAAAACGAATATGACAACAGAATTTACGATTAGAATTGGTCAACTCGATGACTTGGATGAACTACAGAAATTGTTTTTGGACACGATAACTGAAGTCTGTAAAGCAGACTACAATGAAGACCAAATTGAAGCTTGGATTTCCGACACTAAAAATAATGAAAATAGACAACAGTGGATAGACATCTTAGTAAAACAATTCGTCTTGGTTGCTCAAATTAGAAATGAAATTGTTGGCTTTATAACTCTTGACAATGGAAATTACATTGACTTATTATACGTTCATAAAAACCACCAAAGAAAAGGAATCGCTGACAATCTCTATGAGAAAATTGAGAATGAAGCAAGGCGACAAAATCAACCATCTTTAAATTCTAATGTGAGTAAAACCGCACGTCCATTTTTTGAGAAAGTTGGATTTGAAGTAATTAAAACGCAAACTGTTTTACGTCAAAATGTGAAATTGACTAATTATAAGATGGAGAAAAAAATAAACCCGAACTGCTAACAATGTATTCCATGAATAATCAAAAGTTTATTTTCTAGCTTTTTTCCTTCCTTTATGCGATCAGAATTCCTGGATTTGCCATTCTTAATCCTCCTAAGTCAACCAGGCTTTGATTGACGAATTCACAATGAACACATCGAATATTAGTTTCCTAATCCTATCCTTCCTGACTCTTTTGATCGGTGGGATATGGCTTTTCCTTTACTTGAGAAGAAAGCGTCACAATGCTTCTTTTCCAGTTAGAATCAAAGAAATCAAAACCCAAAAGCAGCGGGATGGGGAGTATTTGTATGTGGATCTCGAGCTTCGTAATCTGACAGGAAAGGATGTTGGTGTTATAGAAATTCAGCAGCGGCATATGAAAGGACCTTTTGAACTTTTTATCCTTCAGGATGCATCCGGTAGAACCCGAAAAAGCCTGTACGAGGCCAGAGAGCAATTCAATAAGCCCTTAAAAATTAAGTATCAGGAAACGCTTATTAAGAACTACCGAATGAAAATCCTACCTCCGATGAAGGGAAAGAAGTTGTATTTTGAATACAGGGTCTTGACAACTGAACGGAAAGGATATGTTTCGGATTCGAGGTGGTTTGAATTGATCTGATTCTATGAAGATCTAAATGATTTTATAATTGAATTTACAGAGTAATGTGGGGAGAACCGTGATCCAATAGCCTTTCATGCTGTCAGCACTTGCAAAAAACTTTTCATATACTCACCTCTTTCCTTTTTTACAGGTCAATGGCGTAGATATGGAAAAGAAGCCAGGTTACTGATGTCTTGAATCCTAACACATTGCTTTTTCAAAAAGTGATCACCTCAAAAAATCCGACAAACCCCGTCAAAACCACCAATTCCCACTAAAATTACCCACTTTATGGTATTTTTTTCTTGGAATTATTCACTTTCTTGCAAATGAAGTCTTTAGGCAGAAATCAAAATGGAAGGAGTTTAAAGAAAAGGCTAATTATTAGTGATGATTTTAAAATCCAATAGAGGAGCTTTTTGTAGGCGATTTATTAGTACAGGTCTCCTAATTGTGGTTAAAAGAAAACATCTTTTCCAGCTAAAAGAAGAAATTAACCAGTACATATTGAATTAATAAAACAGAGAGAAGTCGCTTTGGATTTTAGTGACTTTTATAAATAAGAGCATTTTAAATTTTTGGTATGAAAGACTCCCAAATCACCATGTTCGAACATTCAGAGGTCAAAGTCAAGCTTTTGAATAAGTATATCCAGAAATATCTAAATATACTAAGTAGGGCTCAAGCCTTTGATAAGGTTCAACTTTTTGACTTGTTCTGCGGGGAAGGAATTTACCAAAACGGTGGGGAAGGAAGTCCGATTATTTTTATGAAAGCCATCAAGGACGTTTTCTTCCGAAACCAAGCTGAAGGCCAGAAAACGATCAAAGTAGATTGTGTTTTCAATGATAAAGAAAATAGCAAAACAGAAAAAGTGAAAGCCTATATTGAACAAAAAAAGCTTCACTATCCATTTCTGGGAGACCTTCGATTCAAGAACATGGATTATGTGGAAGCTCTTCCTCTGGTGGTAAGGCAGATTTCGATTACAAAAAATTCAAAATCTTTTGTCTTTATTGATCCCTATGGGTATAGGGAAGTAAGAGCATCACAAATCAAGTCCATTCTAGAAACTAAGAAGGCAGAAGTGCTACTTTTTCTTCCGACCCAACACATGTTTCGATTTGAGCGCAAAGGTGCCCCAAAAGCCCTGCATTCTTTTATAGAAGAGCTAATACCGCTGGACCAATGGCCCAACTCTCATACTGGAATAGATTTCATTGAAAACCTGAAATCAGCATTCCGGGACTTTTTAGGCAATGAATTTTTTGTGGATTCATTCATTATCACTCGCGAAAAAAATCAGTTTTTCTGCCTTTTCTTCTTTACCAGCCATATTTATGGGTTTGAAAAGATGCTGGAGTCAAAATGGGAAATTGATCATAATGAGGGTAGAGGCTGGAGCTATAAAAATCCGGAAGCACCAACGCTTTTTACAGCAAGCCCGTCGGATCGGCTTAATAAGCTAGAACAATTTTTTAGATCTTTTCTAAAAGAAAGCCGAACCAATGGAGAAATCTATGAGGCGACTTTACATCAGGGTTTTCGGCCTACACACGCAGTAGAAGTTCTTAAAGGCCTTTCCGCTCAAAATCAACTAATTGTGACACTATCTGACGGCCAAAAATGGAGAAAGGGCTCCTTTTACATCAATTATGACGATTATTGTAACAGGTCAAACAGAATTAATATCCAACTATCCTGATTCCCTATGGCACAAACCTCTATTGAATGGACCGAACTGACTTGGAACCCAGTCACGGGCTGCACTAAAATTTCCGCAGGCTGTAAGTTCTGCTATGCTGAAGTAATGACAAAACGGCTTCAAGCTATGGGAGTAGAAAAATACCAGGCCGGTTTCAAAAAAGTAAGAACCCATGAGGAAGCTTTGGCTATTCCATATACCTGGAAAAAGTCTAAAATCGTTTTTGTTAATTCTATGTCCGACTTGTTTCACAAGGATGTACCAATCGAATTTATCCAAAGAGTATTTCAGGTCATGAAGGATAATGGTCAACATGTCTTTCAGGTACTAACCAAGCGAGCTGATCGATTAGCAGAAATAAGTCATCTCCTACCCTGGTCACATAATATCTGGATGGGTGTATCGGTTGAGGATAATCGGGTTCTGGATAGAATAGACTTTCTTCGAAAAACGGGTGCCAGAGTCAAGTTTCTATCCTGCGAACCCCTTATTGGCCCATTACCTGAATTAAATCTCCAGGGTATAGATTGGGTCATTGTTGGTGGTGAAAGTGGCCATAAGCCTAGACCCATGGACCCTGATTGGGTATTGGATATTCAGGAACAATGCCAAAAAGCCAAAGTAGCCTTCTTCTTCAAACAATGGGGGGGAAAAAATAAAAAGAAAGCAGGCAGAGAGCTAAATGGACAGACTTATGATGAGATGCCGGAGGTTGAATTGAAGATGTATATTTAATGATCTAAATAATATAGTTCTCTCACAAATGATTGAAAATGGATAAGGATGATCACATATTTGCAGAATTTATTTTTCAGGCAATGAAGCAAAAGCCTAAAAATCTGGTGTCCACCGTGGCTCAATTCACCTATGATAACCACAAAAACTCTTCGATAAAAGAGCGGCTAAATTTTGACCCTATTTTTGAATATTTAGCTGGACTATCTTTAGTCACTTTGGAAAATGATACAATCGGTAGGGGTCGGCCTCAAGTTGTGGAGCTTACTTCTATAGGAGAGATGGTTGAATCAGTTGATGCGAGACTAAGAGAATTGCGTTACGAACAATACAACCAACGAAAAAGACAGGAAAGAGAAGATGCAAATCGGGCAACCGAAATTGAGTATTTTAAAAGGCAGAATTGGTTGGCGAAATACTGGTGGATGACCTCCTCTATTTCAGCAATTGTTGGAGCAATAATCGGAGCCTTGGTTCAAAAATTTATTTTCTGTTAAATGTTGATATGACTACTGAACTTATACTTAGCATACGTCCTTGGCTAAATACTTTCGAATCTTTACGGCCCCTACAAGGAGCAACCGCAATCATTGAAAAATTTCAAGCATACAAGCTTGATTTGACAAATATCTTGCATCATTTAAAGTTAAAGGAAGAAGATGTTGATTATGCAGATAGGACGCAAATAATAGAAGAGTGGATTTCTCTCAACCCTTTGTAGTTATTGAATAATTTTTGGTAGTAGCGTAATGCAACAATTCTGCATGAGCTAAAATCAGTTTTCGATCTAAATCACTTAGTTGATTGAATGAATCTCTGTGGCAGTGTCTAAATTTTTGCTTCCTCCCACAGAAGCAATCATGTGTTCTTCCTGGTTTGATATGAGTTAATGCCATCATTTTCATTAAGTGAATCATCTCACTTACAGATCCTCCCGTTTTGAAAGCCTCATCATAGAATTCGAAAACTCCTTGAATGCCGTGGGAATATTCTCCGTTTATATAATATCCTTCAACTCTTCGAAAGGCTTGATTAAAAAAATAGGGCAATACAAATTCATCAATAAATTGAACTAAAGTAATTCCTTTCTTGCAAGCAATACTTTCTTCAGGTGCTATCGCAACGCAACATGATTTTGTATCTTCATAGATGTGCCAATCGGCTATTTTTGGGATTTTTCCTCCGACCTCATATACCTTTGGGAATTGTAAAGGGTAACTATCTACATGGTGAATTTCAATTTCGAAAACTTCCCAAAATTTACCTTCTGCATCAATAATTTCGATTTCTCCTTCTATAGTTATTTTCCCTTCAGAGGTTAATACCCTACTTAGTTTTGGGTATTTTTCTATGGCAGGTCCGATATGGCTTTCGAAAATCTCTGAACTTTCCATCTTAGTAGCACCACGGTTTTCTAATTGAACCTCCAATTCCCAAGCTAACGGTAGCAGAATTTCCAATAATCTCATCTTTTGCTAAATGGCAAGGAAACCTGTCTCCTAAGCTTGTTTGCCAATATTTGCAGGCTAATTTATGATTGGGTTCTTCGAGTGCTTTTTTGGCGTTTTCGATAAAATATCCAAGGTACTTCATAAATGCCTCTTCATTTTTATATCCGTCAAATAGATTCTCTCCTTTTGGAGTGGTAGGTCGTTCACACTTAAATTCTTCCTGTAGAGAAGCTTGTATATTAATTAAGGTTTCCTTTAAAGAAATATCATCCCTGTGATGTGGATAATAATTGTTTGCTGCTAGAATGGTCATTATTAATCCACATGGCATTTCCTCCCTTCTCAGGTCTCCCCAGGCTTTTAAATATCTAACAATTCGACGAAGTTGGTGGTCATTTTTTCTTATATCAGAGGTCCATTGAACAAATTCATCAAATAACCTTGACTCCGTGATGAATCCCTTTTTAAATCCTGATTGGATTTTCTGTTCAAACCACTCAATAAATTCGATAGGGTGACTTAGAATCCACCCTCGATTCACATCTGCCAAATCTGGGCAATCAATATTGTCCGCATAGTAAATAGGAATATCTACATGAAACCCAATTTTGTATTGTACTCTTACGCAAGTCGATTTATCTATAACCTTTTCGATGTCATCGTGTCCACGATCAAGCGCAGATTTTATCCATTTATGAAATTCTGATGGAGTTGGCCTGCTTGACCTATTTAAACTACCTATAAAATACAATCCGTCATCAATGTCATAGTCACCTCTCATTGGAGCAATTATGGTGTCCATTACAAATGATCCTTGGCTCTGATGTTGAATTTCATGTTTTAGGCCCAGTTCTTTCGATACAATTATGTAGCCTTGTCTTAACCTAATTCGTAAATTGTTTCGAGCCTCTAATAGCTCTTTTCGTTTTTCATCAGATAACCTAATGATTCTATTGTATTCAGCGAATAATAAATTGCAGTTGGCCATAGTTTCAAATTTTATAGTTTTTTGTTTTCATGAAGAATGATCCTATTTCTGGATCTTTTTTTGCGATTTCACCTCTGTCATTTCCTTTTCCTTTGATGAAATGGATTGCATTATCTGTTGCTTTATCCAGTTGCACCAGATGTTGTTGTTCTGCTGATATGCTCTCGGAAGGTATCCGTACGTACCTCACTTTAATATGATTCATCTCGCAAAACTTTGACATTATGTAATTTGTAAACATGCTTTGACCAATTAGAGATGTCTCAAATAAGTCATCCTTCCATTTAATAAAGGGACGTTGTCTTTTCAGACCAATTGATTTTCCAGCAGTATTGTTAAGGCTGCTGACTGAAAGCACTTCAATAGAATCGAACTCTTTCCCGTCACCAACAAAGTATGTGAGAGCTTCAATAACCCCTACCATTGTTGGATTATTGGCCCAAACACCGCCGTCGATAAATTGCTTTTTGTCATAATATTCAATTTCTGCTAAAGGAAAATATGTCGGAGCTGCAGAAGTAGCGAGTGCGACATCAACACAAAATGCCTTATTATCCCTATCTAGTGGTACTTCTTTATGATCATATTTAAAGACCCAGGGGCGTGCATCTGTTATCGAATAGCTGGGGATACATAAAAGATTTTGGCAGTCACCAATTCTTTTGTCCTTAAAAATGGTTTTTAGTGCATTTCGGAGAGGCTTATCTGAGTATTTTCCTTGCCATAATGTTTGTCTTATTAGTCCTCCCAATTTGGTGCGGTGAGGAAAGATTTGATGGCCGTATTTTTCGTAAAACTTACAAACCTCGGAAGCAGGAATTTTTAATGAAAGAGCAAGGGCTATTAGACCGCCAGTAGATGTCCCACAGATCATATCAAAATGATCTGATGTTGAGCAGGAATACCTCTGTTCTAAATGCTCAAGAATTTTTGCAGAGTAGAGGCCTTTGATACCTCCTCCGTCTATCGACAAGATTTTAAATGGTTTAGACATAATAGTTGGTGGTTTTGAATTATTTTTCCTTTCTCACTTCTTTAAATGGTGTTCCATCTTTTTTCCCATCCATGAACTTTCCGGTCTCTGAGCTTCTTTTAGTCCAATGACCTGTTTTTGGATTTTGGACTTGGGACCTGCCTTTCAAGGCCCCTTTTCTTGCGTTATCGCCATATGGTTTGTTCGTTGCCATATTATAGCTATTTTTAATAGTTTCTAATTATTGAATAACCAAATACTGGGCTCTATAAACCAATGCTGATAGGAAGAAAAAATTTACAATCTGAATTGTATTTTTTTTTAAATCTTCAGCATCTATAAACGAAAGGTGGAATCAGCTACACACATCATATCTATGGAAGAGCTGCAGAAAGTGGCTCAAAAAGAGGACTGGAATCAGCTTTGGGTAATTCTTGTAGCTCATTGCATCAATAGGCTGATCAATAGGTATGGAATAAAAGGCAGCAAGGATGAACTGCTGAAGATTTCAGAAGAAAAACTTAGCGAGGTACTTTCCCTAGTATTGGTAGAAGGTACCAGAAATTGGAACACTGATGGATACAAAACTTTCAAGGATTTCTTAGTAAGTGTGATTGATAGCCATCTTAATAACTCCTTCAATAAGTTCAAATCTAAGGAAGAACCGACCGAAGAAATTTTTAACAGCTCTGAGGATGGAAGCCCAGAAGACATAATGGTTTATGAAGAGTTAAGACAAGGAGCCTACGCGTTTTTAGAAACTGAGGGATCATCCGATGAAGAGCTGATGATCTTTGAATGTATGGCCGATGGTGTTGTGAAACCTAAGGCAATTAGAGAGGATTTGGGAATCAGTGAATCAGATTTCCATAATGCTTGGAGACGTTTAAAACCACGATTATATAAGCTTAGACAGAAACTATTGACTAATGAATAGGAAGGAGAACACATCTATTTTCAAGAACTTCGATAAACTCTCTGCGAATGTAATTATCGAAGATTTTGATACTGCAAAAGAATTTTTGGCTGAGCTTAAGATTGATACTGATGAGCTTAGTCTTCAAGGTGATAATGAATTTAGAAAAGCGATTTTTTTGGCCAAAGCAAAGGCCAATCAGAGAGTTGACCAATCTCTTTTGAAGAAATTGAAAGACAAAATTAAGGAATCAACTGAACAGAATGCGATCCTGACCGGTAAGATTTTGAAAGATATTTTTTCAGAGAGAAAAGTGTCATTTCAATTCAGAAATCTTGAAAAATGGTCGGATGATGATTTAAGAGAGGTCTTAGGAGACATTGATCTTACTAAGCTCTTAGAAGATTTAGATAACATGGAAGATCAATAATGTCCTCTGGTCAAAAAGCGGCTAAGAAGTTTATGAGTGAACATGGATTATTTGATCTTTCAAATATTCCTATTGAACTTGTTGCTACTGGTTTGGGAGCAACTGTGATTGAAAAACCAATGTCTAGCGCTGATGGTAGAATTGTATTTGGCAATCGTAAAACGATAATTACCATCAATTCAGGGATAGAGTATGAAGGGAAACGTAGATTTACAATTGGACATGAAATTGGTCATCTACGAATGCATAAGGATCACTTTTTAATTCACAATGACAATGATGCCACTCTTGAGTACTTTAAATCTGGCCATCAGGAAACTGAGGCAAATGAATTTGCTTCTGAATTGTTAATGCCAGAGGCTTTATTTAGAAAAATATCTGATGAATATGAATTTGGGCCGGAGCTCCTTCGGTATTTGGCAGATTATTTTAAGACTAGTATTACGTCGGTGGCTTATCGATATTTTGAATACGGAAATCATCCAATTTGTTTGATTTATAGTTATGGTAATACCGTGAAATATTGGAAACGACCAGACCCATATGATCATTTCATTAAAGATAGAAATGGTCTATCGACACCTGATGATTCAGTAGCATCTGAATTTTTCAAGGAGGGGAAAATCTATTCAAAAAAGGAAAGTAAACAGAAGGTTTGGAAGTCTACGTGGTTTGAGCTTAAACCCTGGGAAAATGATAAATATTTCAATTTTTACGAATATTGCATTGTTACACCAAAGTATGATACAGTTTTAAGTGTTGTTTGGGAAGAATAAATTATTAATAAGTGTGGTATTGCAGAAAGAGCAAAGCGAATAGGTGTTTGTAAAAAGATAATCAAGTCAAACTAACCGATCATCAAACCACATTCTCACACCTTACTTATCACATACCTCTGCCACGGACTATTCCAATTTTTTGATTTTGTAATAATTCAGGAATCCTACTTAGATTGGGTATTCCTATATTATTAATTAGTTAGATTTTTTTAAAATCAATTTCATAGTCGATATCAAGAATTTCCTTGGGATGTACTCCGTATGCTTTTGCTAATTCGATAATAGTTAAGAATCGTAAATCCACACCCTTCTCATACTTTTTGATATCAGCGTGATCTAAATTGCATCTTTGAGCTAATTTCCTATAGCTCAGATTGCTTTCGGTTTTTAATTCTTTTAATTTTTGACCAAGCTTGTTTATCAATTCTTCTTTTTTTTCCAATTCCATTGAAAATTTAGTTTATGAAATTGAAAATCATTGAAAAGTCTGTAAAAATTGTTGGCTAATTAACCAACAAGCATCATTTTTTCATATATTTATAATCGGATTTCGAATGAGAAATCTCAATATTTGTGGAATATCTAATTCCATTAGTATTCGCACTTGAGTCTCGAAACTGAAAACGGCCAATTTTCAATTAAAGAAATGAGACAAAGGTGAGAATGCTCACGCCATTGGCGTGGGCTACTCGCTTGCTCATTTCTAGGGTGCTTGGCCGTACCTCAGTTTCTGCAAGAAAGAGGGCCCACTCCAATGGCTTTTTTTCTTGGGGACTATTAATTATAAACCCAAGTATCATGGAACAGGCCTTGATTTTTTCTGGATTGACTTATTTCCCGGGATGGATATTTCGGAGGGGATTGCTGGATGGAATCTATAACACTTGGGAGTTTTCAGAATCAGTATTGGGAATCAGCCCTTTTGAGCGGCTCTTTCCCCGTAAGCCCAAACAGCCTATTTAAAACCTATTTTTATTCTCCCTGATTGCTTCCCAAGGGGCTTGTATTACCCAAAGGGATTACCGCTAATGATCAGAGAGTGACGTTTCCAGAAGGAGCTGATCGACTGCAGCGTATCATTTTCCTTCGATTCTAATCTATTTCTAAAACATTGATTGCTTGACTTATATGGAGTCAGGTTGGGAGACTATTGGCTAATCTCTATTGAAACACGGTAGAAATACAATGGAAATATAGCCCGCAAGCGGGCTGAAATACTTGATTTGGAAACGGAATCTAGTATCTCACCGACCATAGGGAGGTGTATCTCACGAAGTGTATTTCGCTGAAAGCGTATTTCATCTAAGGTACTTTTCCTCCTTCATCCCAAGCAATCATCAAACATTTTAAAGCATGAAAAAAATTCTACAATCATGCTTCCTGGAATTGCTATGCCTTTTCCGGAAAGCTAAAAAATCAATTAGAAGTCAGCTCCATCCAATAAGCATGCAATATTTCCATGTAGGTGGGTGGCTTATCTCGCTCCGAGGAACGAGGAGCATATCTCACGCCGATAGGCGGGTATTTTGCGACCAAAGGGAGTGTATTTCTTCCATTATTCCAGATATCCGATTAAAACTTATAGCACTATGCTTCCTACTATTCTTGGGATATTCTCCATTATCAATGAGTCAAGTTGCTGATTCACCCCCGGGAATCGATTTAGTTAGTGTCGATTCCCAATCCCCCGGGCGGGAGGAGTACAGCACTCCCGCCCATCCTTTGGAGCTGGGCCTTTGGATAGCTGGTCTTGATCAGGAGGATAGTTTTGATTCTTTGGCTTCCTCTTCATCCTATTCAATTGCCAGCTTGGAAATCGATGGGGGGCCGGTCTTGTCTAGACAGTCTGAGGCCTCTATACTGAAAAGGGATGGAAAGCTTCTTGGCTTAGGTGAATATCCTAATCAGAACACAGTCCTGATCTATGGTGAGCTGATCAATCCGGATTCCTTGGGGCCATTGTCTTTCCAAGTGACTCCGCATTACTTCAGTAAAAAGAGCCGTTTTATGGATTTCTCCCTCGATGTTCAATTAGATGAAGGGACTTTTTTTGATGGCGTATTGGATCCTAGGGTCCGTAAGTTTTCTCAAGTTATTGATTCCATAGATGAGACTGGACTCTTTACCTTGGCTTTGGGAGATCGGGAAATTCTTGCCGAATACTTTTTACGTCCTGGTGATAGCTTGAAAATCGGATTGGATCTTATGGAGTCTTCAGTGGTATTTGGAGGCCCGGATGCGGCTTTTTATGAAGTACAATACTTACTGAATCGAGCCAAAAAGGAAGAAAAGCTAAATGAGCCTAGAAAGCTCATGATAGGATCGGCCAACTCTCTTTTGGCTGATTCTACAAATGACTCGCTCTGGAAAGCAGCCAATAAAATCTTCGGGTCGCGGCTTGATTTTCAAGTTTTTGGAAAAGAAAGCCTGGAAGAGGTGCTGAATGGTCTGCTACTTGGTTCCAAACATCTTCAAAAGCAATTGGGAATTCTGGATTCATTTCAGGAAGAACTCGATCCAGAATCCTACGACTTGCTGAAATTGGAAGTATATGCCAAGCACTATGGCCCCCTTGTCTCTACTCTATATCGATTTTATTACAATGAATTGCCAATATTCCTTAGCCCGGATGAAGTGCAAGAATATAAAGCGAAAACAGAAGCTATTCTGATGGAAATGAGTGAGGAGGAGTTCCGAATGGATTCCAAGCTGATTTCTCCAGCCTATCTGGATTTGCAGCTAGATCGCTTGACGCTTTTGGCTTTAATTAAAGGGGTTGATTTTGGGTATTTGGTGGAGGAAAACTTTGATGGGCCTTTAAAAGATAGAATTCTAGCAGGGTTTCTTTCAGCCAATAGTAAGCGCTATCCCGATCCGGAAAGAGTATTGGAAAGTTTAGGCTCTGGAATTAGCCATTCACCTTGGAAAGAACGGGTGAAATCTCTGGAAAACTCAGTTGCATTGGGTTTGGATATGATAAGTCTAGAGGGGGTTGATCCTGAAGGTAAGGCCTGGAGCTCGATGAATTCTTTTCAGAATCCACGCTTGTATTATTTCTACTTTTCCACCTGTCCGCATAGTGCACATTATTTTGAGGACTATCTCTTTCCTTTTTGGAAGGAAGAGGGAAATGCTATGGGATTGGATTTGATTGCGGTTTCCATCGATCAGGACCAAAGTCTCTGGATTGAAAATCTTCCGCTTTTTTCCAGTACGGAGATTCCCAACTACCGTCTTTCGGCTGCATCCAAATCACAATTCTCTTCCTTTTACGAGGTTTCCGGCTATCCCTTTACCCTTTTGGTTGATTCTGATGGAAAAGTCAGATCCTTTAAAATTCCTGCATCAAACTATCTGGATTTTGAATCTAAAATGATCGCATTACTGGAAGTCATTACAGCGAAGGAGAGGATCACTGGGGTTGAGGTCGAAGCGGAAGAAGATTCCGATGGAAGGATGGAGTAGAGCCAAATTTTTTGGTCAAAAAATTAATGTAAAATCTTAATCTAATTAATCATGAAAAAATACTTATTGATTGGCTGTTTTTTCTTCTTTTTCGGAAGTATTACAGCACAAGAAGTTGCGGTGAGGGGAGAGGTATTGGACCGAACTGACCTTACTCCGCTACCAGGTGTAAATGTGGTATTAAAAGGAAGCAGTCTGGGTACTGTCACCGATGAGAACGGAGCTTTCCAGCTTTTTATTCCCCAGACAAACTCGGGCATATTGGTTTTCAGTTTTATAGGTTATGCAAGTGAGGAACTCATTATTTCATCTGATCAAAAAGAGGATATAAAGGTCCTTTTGAAAGCTGATGAATTGGGGCTGGAGGAGGTGACCATTTTGTCAACAGGTTTTCAGGAACTACCGGCGGAGCGGGTGACCGGCTCTTTTGCCCAATTGGATCAGGAATTGGTAGACCGAAGAATCAGTACCAATATCATTGATAGATTGGAAGACCTGACTCCCGGATTGATTTTTAACAGGGACCGACCGGATCTGGACTATGGAGAGGATATTTCTATCCGTGGCACAGGAACGATCCGTTCGGATAGCCAGCCTTTAATCGTAATTGACAATCTGCCCTATGATGGTCCACTTTCCAATATCAATCCCAACGATGTGGAAAGTATTACTGTGCTTCGGGATGCAGCAGCAGCATCTATCTGGGGAGCTAGAGCCGGAAACGGGGTAATTGTGATCAGAACCAAAAATGGAAGCTTTGATCAGCCTGTTCGGATAAGTCTCACTTCCAACTTGACCGTTGGGGAAGCTCCTGACCCTTTTTATTTACCTAAAATGACTATTTCTGATTTGGTGAATAAAGAAGTTGAATTATTTGAATCTGGTGCCCTTGACGGTACGATTGATTCTTTCTTCAAGTCTCCTGTATCTCCTGTAGTGGAGACTCTTTATGCATTTTCACAGGGTCAGATTAGCGAATCCGAGCGAGATGCCCGATTGGCTGGATTTCGGACTTCTGACTTTAGAAGTGATTTGGAGCGTTATATCAACCGTCCATCTGTTTTTCAGCAATATGCGCTCAATTTGAACGGAGGCGGGCAAAAGCACTCATATTTGTTTTCCTTGGGATGGGATCAGAACAGGCAGAATCAGGTCAGTCGAAATGATTCCAGGATTACTCTGAACTCGGTCCAGCGTTTTCGCCTAGCTAAGGATAAACTGAATATCTCATTGGGCACCTATCTTACTTTGAATAGATCGGAAAATGGCTTGCCTGATCTTGGTAACAGCTATGCCTATGAGCGGTTGGCTGATGATGAGGGAAATCCTGCTTTGGTTTATCGGGGATATCACCAACGATTTAAGGAATCTACCAGAGGAACGGGATTATTAAACTGGGATTATTTTCCGCTGCAGGAGATAGGTATGAGTCCAAGATTTAGTAACTCAGAGGATCTGCGTTTGACTGCAAATATCGATTATCAGGTTTTGCAAGGATTGAGTTTGAAGCTCAATTATCAATATTGGACCAATAATCAGCGTAATGAGCAGCTTCAACCTGAATCTGCCTATTTTACTCGGGACCTGATCAATAATTTTACAGAAATAGGAGCAGATGGTATTTTGACCAGGAATGTTCCACAAGGCGGAATATTCGATTTTTCTTCCCGAAAATCCTTCAGCCACAGCTTAAGAGCTCAGGGTGATTATGAAAAACGTTGGGATGCTCATCAATTGAATATCTTACTAGGATCTGAAATCAGGGATATTCAAAGCGACGGAATGGGAGGAAGAGCCTATGGTTACAATGAGTTGAATGCTACATCCCAACCTGTGGACTACCTTTCGTTTTTTACGCAGTATGCGATTGGTTTTCCTGGGAATATTCCATTTGTGGAGGATTTTAGCGGCACTATCAACCGTTTTGTGTCAGGCTTTGGTAATGCAGGATATTCCTTTAAGGATCGATATTTGTTAACTGCCAGTGCTCGGGTGGATGCTTCAAATATTTTTGGGGTGAACACCAATCAGAGGGCTGTGCCGCTATGGTCGGCAGGACTGGGTTGGATTCTTTCCGAAGAGCGTTTCCTATCATGGGACTGGGTTGATTTCTTGAAACTTCGCCTGAGTTATGGATTCAATGGCAATACCAACCCGAATGCCACTGCTTTTACTACAGCCTCGTATTTTGGGGCAGGAGCAAACCCTTTGATCAATGCACCTTTTTTAGGGATTCTGAGCCCTCCCAATCCTGAATTAAGGTGGGAGCGGATAAAGATTACCAATTTCGGCTTGGATTATGAATTGGGAAAAGGTCGTTTTAGTGGTTATCTCGAATATTATCGTAAAAGTGGCTTGGATTTATTGGGAGAGCAGCCTCTTTTTGCCTCCTCTGGTGTAGGCACGGCAACCATTAACTATGCCAGTACCCAAACACGCGGGATTGATTGGGTATTAAATACAGAGATCCTAAGAGGACCTGTACGCTGGACTAATAATTTTTTCCTGAGTTGGGTGCAGGAGGAGGTTACTGACTTTGAAAATGATCCTACGGTAGCTCAAATCCTGAATTCACAGGCTGGAAGCCCTGTACCGGTAATCGGAAGACCGTTGTTTTACACGTATAGTCTTCCATGGGGTGGCTTGGATCCGGATACAGGAGATCCACGAGGTATTTTAAATGGTGAGCCTAGCGCTGATTATAACAGCATATTAAACGAAAGTTCTTTAGAGGATATAATTTATCACGGTTCATCTAGACCCACAGTCTTTGGTTCTTTTAGGAATACTGTTTCATGGAAGGGCTTTATGCTTTCTGCCAATATAACCTATCGAATGGGATACTTTTTCCGAAGACAGACCATAAATTATGATAATCTGAATAGAGGAGAATTCGAGCATGGGGATTATTCCCGAAGATGGCAGGAGCCTGGGGATGAGTTAGTAACTGATATCCCCTCTGATCCCGGGAGTATCAATGCAAGCAGAAACCAATTTTTGTTTCGTAGCGAATCACTCGTAGAGAAAGGTGATCATATTCGCCTACAGGATATACGCCTTTCCTACCGATTCGGGGAGTTATTTCCATCATGGCTGAGTGAAACAGAAGTCTATTTCTATGCAAATAATCTTGGTCTGATCTGGAAAGCAAGCCAGGAAGAACTGGATCCTGATTTCCGCTTTTCCCAAAACCTACGAACCCTATCCATGGGCTTAAAAATGAATTTCTAAACCAGGTTCAAAGGGTAAAAGGTGAGCAGATATAAACCCAAATATTCATCCTCATAAGGTAGGGAATTCCCTGACTGTTTCTCCCGGCGGTAGATTATGGTTGGTTAGGCCGCCACCCTTTGAATTTTAATCAATTATCAAAAATGAAAAAGCAATTAATAACACTATTGGTTTTACTGGGAGTATTTAGCTCCTGTGAGACGTTTTTATCTGAAAAACCATCCAAGAATTTGGTTGTTCCACAATCTTTGGATGATTTTCAGGCCTTGTTGGATGCCAGATTGAGAGGAATGAATACCTCTGGCTTTTATGGGCTTTTGAGTTCCGATGATGTCTATCTTGGTCCTGGGGCTATTAATCGATTGCAACCCCATCAGCTTGCAGCATACTTTTGGGAAGAGGAGTTTCACCTTCCCGGAGAGTTTGATCCAAACTGGTCCAGAATATATCAGAAAATCTTCTATGCTAATGTGGTGTTGGATGGTTTGTTAGATTATAGTCCAAGCTCAGAAGCAGAGGAAGGGAGAAAAAATGAGTTGGAGGCAGCGGCGAAATTTTATCGAGCCTTTGGGCATTTTGAAATTCTAACCCTTTTTGCTCCACAGTACCTACCTGAAGGAGGCGACCAGTTGGGTATTCCTTTGAGGACGAGCTCTGATGTGAATATCAGAACAGACCGATCTACCCTAGAAGAAGCCTATCAGCTGGTACTTCAGGATTTGGAAGAAGCTTTTGAGGCACTTCCAGCTATCGCAAGTATTCCAACCAGGCCATCTCAGTGGGCAGTGCATGCTTTATTAAGTAGAGTTTATATGACTCGTCAGGAATATCGAAATGCGATGGAGCATGCAGAAAAGGCTCTGGCTATCCGGGATGAATTGATGGATTTCAATGAGAATGATTTAAGCTTGCCTTACTCTTTCGAGATATTCAATCCAGAGGTGATTTTCTATTCTGAAATGATTACGAATCGCTATGCCACGAATCGGGAGACCTACATCAATCCAGACTTGGTTGAGCTGTATGAGCAGGGTGATTTGCGAGTTCCTCTGTTTTTTCGGGTGGCTCGAGTAGATAGTCTTTACAATATGAGAGGGCATTACACAGGAGACTTTTATCCTTTCGGAGGCTTGGCAGTCGATGAAGTGTGGTTGGATTTTGCAGAATCATCCTTTCGGGTTGGAGAGATTGAAAAGGCGAGAATGGCACTAGATACCTTGCGGGAAAATAGGATATCGGCTTCGGAATTCTTGCCTTTTGAAGGTTCAGATCAAGAACTGTTTCAACAAATTCTTTTGGAGAGACGGAAAGAGTTGGTCTTTCGGGGAGTTCGTTGGTTAGATTTGAAAAGATTGAATACGGAATCTGAATTGGCCCTTACTTTAAACAGGAGATTTAATATGTCTGAGGCTATCCTGCCTCCAAATGATCCAAGATATGTTATTCCCATACCCCCCGATGAAATAGATCTTAATCCCATGGTTCAAAACCCGAGGTAATAAAAGGGAGGCCCCTCTCAAAGAGAAGGGCCTCCACCTGATTAAGGTTGAACTTGAGGAAGAGCTCCGTTTTTAATGAATTCTCCCGAAGTTTTCATTGCCGAGGTCGAACTAGGTAAGACTCGGGTACAAACGTCCTGTACATCATCACACTCATAGGTATTTGGTCCCGGTGTAACATTTGACAGGTCGTACCAGATAGCTGGATTATCAGGATCCTGAGCAAACTCTGGATCCAAGTCACCTGCTTGGCTTATAGCCAAACCTGCCCCCAGCACCAATGCCAGTGCCGGAAGCAGTTTTCTTAATTTATTCATAGTTGTGGGCCCTTTTTTAACCAATCAAAAAGGGACAAAACGTTTCGGTTGTTTGCCTACTCTGATGAGGGTTTTCGGCTTCTCCCTATCTGCTCATCGGTATTGGTCTGCTTCTCACCCAGGCCATCGAGAAGAATGAGCGCTTATTGATTTCTTGAGACTTGACTGTTTCTATCGAAATGAAAGTCTTTTTCCGGCTCCGAATGTCACCTTCGGAGGCTGTGGGGTAGCTGTCGCAGCAGCTACCCCTAAAATTTTTAGTTTTATTCTTTCGGATTGTTTTTTTAGTTTGATATTTTTCTTAACTTAAGATTACTTTCATTAACTCAATGGTAAAAAGGCTTGAGCCTAGTTGCTTAACACCTAAAGAAGTCAGATTTTTTCTGGCTTCTTTTTCTTTGATTCTATCCATAATCCTCCAATGGCAAGGATGATTAAACTCAGGTTTAGGATCATATGTGAACCCCATCCCATGGAATCCAGAAGTCCGGCACAGTTGCAGGGAACTCTGGGAAATGCACCTACCCAGATCAGTCCCACATAGCTAAGGAATACCGTCAGCAAGAGCAGGCTTCCCAAATAGCCCCACCAGCGGCTGATGCTCCATACCAGCAGGATGGCCAAGAGTATCTCGGCAATGGGTATGGCGTAGCTTAAGATTTCTGCAAGCTCGGGCGGAAAGGTCTGATTGTGAAAGGCTTTTCGACTCTGCTTAAATCGGATCAATTTGTCCAGGCCGGTATAAGTCCAAAGAAAGGCTAGGAGGTAGGAGGGAAGTAGTTTGATGAGGCTAGGATTTTCCATTTCATTGATGATTTGCGGAAAATCTAGCAAAAAGGGAAATGAAAAATACCCCACTGGGGTAATGGTGACTTTTTTTGCGACAATGTCGGTATTTTGGCCTTTTTGCTATAGTTTTTTGATTAATTGTTTGGTTTTTAGGGATTTGACTTCTAAAATCAATCATGCAATAAATGAAAACCCGAGACTATTTAGTCTTGATAGGCTTTGTTTTGGGTATTTCAGTTGAGTTTGGAAAAGGGGGGAATTCACGCTGTACACGGGGATATGTCCTTTCCTAGGTACCTTTTTGAAAGGGTAGGTGATCTGTAGTTCTTTTTTACATCTAACTTATTAATCTATGGAAACTATTTCATGGAAACCTGTTCAACTCCGGGTCTTATTGGGCTTGGAGGGAAAGGCGGATATTTCTGCTTTTCAAAAACTGGGGGAGTATTTGACGCTCTCAGAATTACCTGAAAAATCTGTAATCCGACATGCGGGGGAAGTTGAAACACAGTCTCATGTCCTGATAGATGGCCTGGTGGGAATGTATCAAAGTCAAAAACTGGTGCGTATGTTTTTTCCCGGGGATATGTTTTTGGATTATGAGTCTTATCAATTGCAGGTTCCGAGTCGATTTGAGTTTCGGGCTTTGTATGGTTCCGTTTTTACCAATTTGGATTTTGAGCAAGCAGAATTGGTCTTGAAAGAAATCCCGCAAATGAAATCAGTCTCGGAGAACCTGATCAAAAGGGTTCGGCATGCCAATGAGCAGTGGATCGCTTTTACCCAACTGCATCATTTGGAAAAGTTAAAGCAGCTAGAAGCCAAGAACCCGAAAATATTATTTGATCTAAAAGATCTGGATCTGGCCAATGTGTTGGGAACGAGTGATCGGACTGTTCAACGAATCCGAAAAAAGCGGAAGGAGGAAGAAAGTATATCTGGTAATTTGAAGGAGCGGCTTCAGGTAGAGTTAAAATATCCTTTTGGCGCTGAGATTCATCCTCTTCATAAATCCATTATTAGTCAAACGATCACTTGGGCAACGGTCTTTCATAATTTGTTGAGAGGTTCGGAAGAGTTAAAGGTTTTTCAGACTCAAAAACTGGGGCTCTTATCCTGCTATCTGTATCCTGAGACCGAATTGGATACCGCTGTTTGGATCGCCAAACTCTATACTTGGCTCTTTTATCTGGATGATATGACTGATCATATCCCGAAAGGACAGAAAAGTCAGTTTTGGAATTGGGTGACTCAGGGGATGGATCGGGAAAACCTGCTGTTGGAATTGCATACCCTTCCCGGGAGAGTGTGGGAGTTGATCAGGATTTGGTATGAGCTGCGAAAGGAATTGGAGTCTTTGGAAAATATGTCTGCTTCCAAGATTGCATTGGTGGAGCAGGAGGTGGGGGCTTTTATTCAATACAATTTCAAAGAGGCCCGCATGAAGGATGCCGGTGAAATCCCCGAACCTTCAGAATTTATCAGGGATAAGCCTTTTTTCTCAGGGGCCAGTTTGGCAGTCAATTTTACCTGTTTGGATATGGATGAAAGCTTTGAGAGCGAGTCTGAGGAATGGAATAAATCCCAAGAAATTCGGGAGTTGGGTGCCAAATTAATTTTTCTAAGCAATGATCTGATCTCTTTTCGGAAGGAAAGAAAGAAAGGTGATACGATGAATTACCTGTCGATTTTGATGCGGAAAAACTCCTGGACCTATAGAAAGGCTGAGTCTGCCGTATTAAAGGAATTTCAAGAAACGCTGGATGAATTCTTACAATTGGACCGAAAGATTCGATCGGATTTTGATCCGGGAAATCTCTCCTTGCTGCACTGTCTGAAACAAATAAAATATAAAGTGGCCGGTTCCAACCACTGGTCCTTTCATGTCACGACCCGCTATGAATAAAAAAAGCATTAAACTAAACCAACTACACTATGAGCATTTTAAACTATTCAGAGCAGGTTTTGACCAACCTGCGAAAGGATCTTGGTATCCTGATGTTGGACGGGGATAATA
>NZ_AUBU01000021.1 GCF_000429405.1 Algoriphagus marincola DSM 16067 | reverse complement strand
AAGAAGGAATGGTATGTTTCTTGGCAGCTTTTTGGACTTCCTCCCAGTAATGAGGCAATTTGATAGTCCCTCCACCTAGAACTATTTCAGCAGGATTAAACAAGTTGATCATTCCGGCCAGGGTCATCCCTAAGGAATAGCCACCCTCTTTCACTACCCTCACTACGTTCGGATCCCCTTCCAACGCACGATAAAACATCTCAAAACCATCCAAACCTACTTTCTCGGCCATATATCTTCCTCCTGCAATTTCATCAAGTCTATATACCCTTCCTTTCCATTCAATCGGAAAATATCCCAGTTCTCCGGCCCAGCCCTTCTCCCCTTCTAAAGTAAGTCCCTTTACCAGCCAAGCCGACCCGATGGCGGTTCCTACAAATACTACTCCTCCCGTAAAATCCCTGGAAGGGTTGGGGTAAAGCCCCAAAAGCGCAGCCCGCACATCATTGATAAAAAACACAGGAAGGCTCTTTTTCAAGAAGGAAAAATCAGGGCTCCAACCTGAAAAATGAGGAAGTACATCGCAACTAATTAATTGGTTACTGCTGATCAAACCGGGAACTGCTAAACCTATTCCCTCGATGGTAATCTGATTGGCGGTCAAAAAGGAATTTACCGCCTGATAAAGATCCTGAGGTTTGAAATCCACGCCGGTAGCCACCCTTTCCTTGTGTTCTCCTGCTACTAGCAGCAATTTTGTTCCCCCAAGGTCTATTCCCAGAAAATTTTGATGTTTCATTTCAAAAAGGAATATAAACTAAAAATAATAAATCACTAGTTTGAGGAAAATAGTTCATTCAGACAGAACTCAAATTCACATCTGCTGATTCAAAAGATCAATCAAACGCTTGTGCAATTTCTTCCTGAAATGGATAATCATATTGATCATTCGTCAGGTAATCAAACCAATTCCAAAATTTGAAAGGATTCCTGCTAAAAGTCCGATAGATCCTTAATTCCGAGAATTCAGGACTCCTTTCCCTAAATTCCTTGAATTGCTGCTCCATCATTTCAATGTCTCTTCCTTTGGAAGGTATGGCCCAAAATTCAAATTCAGCATTCTGGGTTTGAAATAAATATGATTGACCCAGCCCCTCCGTCAGCACATTGATATATCCAGCATAGCGGTTACTTAAGACTAAGATCATTGAAAAGAGGGCTATGCAGGCTATTTGTATTTTTTTCATTTTAATGACTCCTTATCCACTGACATCTTCCGTTTAGGGATTAAAAGCAACTATTTCACAATTACAAACCTTTCTAGTTCATATTCAAATTCAATCCCAAATATCCGGCCGATCCATTCCCATAGCTCTTAGATAGGACAGGAATTGCCCTGCATGCACTGACTCATGATAGCCAATTCGAAGCAAATACTTTCCAAGCATTTTTCTCTCTCCATTACCGGGATGAATGACTTTTTTTTCCTCCAAGTCTTTTTCCGAAAATTGCCGAACACTTTCTAAAAATTGCTTTCTGTAGGGCTCAGCAAATTCAAGTTCGTCTGCAAGACTCACAAAAGGTCGCTTTTCCCAAGGGGTTTGATAGTTAGTCATACTTCCTTGGTTGATGATGATATTCCATCCATAATCAGCTTCCAAGACATGCCTGATAATTTCTATGGCAGACATAGCATTTTCATCCGGCTTCCAATGATAAAATCGCTCAGGTAATCCCTCCCACAGTTTGATGCTTTTTCTTCTAATCTCTGCAAAATTTAAGATAATGAGTTCAGTGGTAGTCATAAGCACTAGTTCGGCATTTTTATTATTAATTATCTCTGTCTATTTCAATAATAAAACCCTAGGACAGGAAATAAACTGAAAGAGTCAAAATCGGGAAGCTTTCAATTAATTAAAACCTAGCCAGAAAAGAAAGATAAAAAGGAGCTATGGTTTAAAAGCTTCTTTTCATATCCCCCCCTACTTCCCATGTATTTCTTTCCCAAAGCTAAGGATTTGAAGCACTTTACTTCAAGCAAAGATCACCTATCGCTTTTATAGAGATAAGTTCAGATATCCCTATAAATACGCTAGGGATAAGCTATACTTCCTCCCACTTTCATCCCACTTGGCTCCCTATCATCTCCCTACTCGCTCCCAAGAATGGGTAGGGAGGAACTAGGGTTCAGAGAGGGTTTCATAAGGGTGAAAACCTGGTATTTAAAGCCTTATCTAAGGAGAATATAAACGCCCTCTAACTGGAATGGTCTATTCAGGTTTTGAACTGACCAAGTCTTTACAGTACTTCAGTCCAACTCTTTTTAGGCCTGTCTTTTGGGTATCCAAATTCGGCTCGATATGCCTTTCGCTCAGCTGTAAAGTCCCACCAGTTCTTGGAGAAATCCTTGGTACTAGAAAAGTAAGCTATTAAGCGAAATTGGTCTTCCACACAGGGGTCAGTTTTATATCCGATATGTTTTTCATGAAGATCAGTTAATTCAGCACCCGATTTACCTTGCAAATCATCCATGCTGTAAAAACCCATTGATATTAAGTCTTTAGCAAACTTGATCCCGATAGAGGGCACTTGCTGAAAATCGGCTAAGGCAAAAATTTCCTTAGCTCTTGATTCAGAAACATTTAATAAAACTTCAATCTCATCTGGGGAATAGTCCAAAATCTCCGAAATTTTGACCTTGTGTTTCCTCAAACTTCCTTTCTCTTCTTTAGAAAGCTCTAGGTTGATATTGGCCCTGCTTCTCATGATCTATGAATATTAATTAATCTGAAAGAGTTCTGGAAAGTAAAGAAGTCCAACATGATTCCCAAGGATAGGTAAGTAAGAAAATCAAATCTTAAGGAAAAGCTGGACAAATGGAACCCCTCCTATTTGCTACACAGGATTTGTAATTCCGAACTGAGAAGTCTGGAGATTTAAGGTCAAAGAATTTTCCAAATGGGCAATTTTGACATCTAATCCAACTAAGTTAAGTCAAATTTTACTGGATTCTGATTAAGATTTAGCTACCCTCCTAGCCGATTCAAGCCTTTATCGGATAATTATCGGAAATCATAACGCATTATTCATTACTAATAGATTTATCAAGTTTGCGCATTATATTACTATAAATCTGAACCTTCTTACTTAATTCCAATATTACATCCCCTTTTCTACCTTGTCCCAAATCTCGTAATTACCATAAACCGGACTTTCAGATTCAATACCCAAATAAAAGGTTCCAATATAAGTTTAGCGTTTTAGCCTAAATCTTTATGGTTGGACAGGGTTGAAATAAAAAGTATACTAATTTAGCCCCTATAAAAGTTGAATATTAAAATAAGAGATAGTTTCAATTGAAAACCATGTTTGAAGTAAGTGAATTTAATCATGGACTGGTGGATTTATGGGAGTTGGTTTGGTAAAAAACGAAATAATTCTATTTCTTTAGATAATAAAGTTTTTAAAAGTAATTTTTAAATAATGGCTTCATCAGTCAGCGAATCAGAAATAGAATACGGCCTAATCGGAAGGCTTCAAGACCTCAAGTACACCTATCGAAAAGATATCCGTGATCGCAAGGCACTTGAACTGAATTTTAGAAAAAAGTTTGAAGCACTGAATAAGGTCAGTCTGACGGATTCTGAGTTTGAGCGATTGAAGGATAAAATCATTCAGCCGGATGTTTTCCTTTCTTCAAAACTGATTCGACAAAAAAATGACTTTATCCGGGAGGACGGAACTCCCTTGGCTTTTACCTTGGTCAATATCAAAGACTGGTGCAAAAACGAATTTGAAGTTATCAACCAACTTCGGGTCAATTCCCAAAACAGCAGTCATCGCTACGATGTACTCCTGTTGATCAATGGAATACCGGTCGTTCAGATTGAGCTGAAAACCCTTCAAATCAGTCCTAGAAGGGCCATGCAGCAAATCGTGGATTACAAAAGTGATCCCGGTAATGGCTACACCAACTCACTCCTTTGTTTTGTTCAGTTGTTTGTGGTCAGCAATCGAAAAGAGACCTACTATTTCACCAACAATAAAAACCAGCACTTTATTTTCAATGCCGACGAGCAATACCTGCCCGTCTACCAATGGGCGAAACCTGATAATAAGAAGGTAACGAACATTGATGACTTTGCGGAAGAGTTTCTGGCCAAGTGCAAACTGGCTGAAATGATCAGCAAATACATGGTCTTGGTGGAAGTGGAACAAAAGCTTCTCATCATGCGCCCTTATCAAATCTATGCGGTCAAAGCCATCCTCAATTCCATTACCGAAAATCGTGGCAACGGTTACATCTGGCATACCACAGGCTCTGGAAAAACGCTGACTTCTTTCAAAGCTTCCACCTTACTCAAGGACAATCCTGATATTGCCAAATGCCTTTTCGTAGTGGACAGGAAGGACTTGGACCGACAAACACGGGAGGAGTTTAACCGCTTCCAGAAAGACTGCGTCGAGGAAAATACGCATACCAGTACCTTGGTTCGCAGAATGCTTTCGGATGATCACGCAAATAAGGTCATTGTCACCACTATCCAAAAATTGGGCTTGGCACTAGACCCCAACAATCCCAAAAACTACAAAGAAAAGCTCGCTCCCCTGAGCAAAAAGCGATTGGTCTTTATCTTCGATGAATGCCACCGCTCCCAGTTTGGGGATAATCACAAGGCCATCAAGGAGTTTTTCCCGCATGCCCAACTCTTTGGCTTTACCGGCACGCCTATTTTTGAAGAAAATGCGAATTACAAACAGATCGACGGAACAGTGGGAAGCTACGTGACCACGAAGGACATTTTCCAAAACGAATTACCCAAATACACCATTACCAACGCCATCGAGGATCAGAATGTCTTGCGATTCCATGTAGATTACTTCAAGCGAGATGGAAAAAACCTTCCCACTGTCAATGACCCGGCAACCAAGCAGGCCATCATCGAAGCAATTCTGGAAAAACATGAGGCAGCTACAAACTTCAGGAAATTCAATGCCTTCTTGGCGACCAACTCGATCAATGATGCCATCGAGTACTATCACTTGTTCAAAGCCATTCAAGCGCAAAGATCAGCAACAGATGAGGATTATCGACCTCTGAACATCGCCTGCGTATTTTCCCCTCCGGCAGAAGGAAACAAGGATGTGCAGCAGATTCAAGAAGACCTTCCTAACGAAAAAGCGGACAACCAAGTCGCACCCGAGGAGAAAAAACTGGCGCTCAAAGGCATCATCAACGACTACAACGAGCAATACGGCACGAATCACTCCATCGGGGAATTTGACAAATACTACCAGGACGTACAGCAACGGATCAAAGACCAAAAGTATCCCAACTCCGATGTGCCGCATTCCAAGAAAATCGACTTGGTAATCGTCGTGGATATGCTACTGACAGGCTTTGACTCCAAATACCTGAATACCCTCTACGTGGACAAAAACCTCAAGTACCACGGCTTGATTCAGGCTTTCTCCCGTACCAATCGGATTCTCAATGGAAGCAAGCCGCATGGTCAGGTGATGGATTTCCGCGGTCAGCAGAAAAATGTGGAAGATGCAATTGCCCTTTTTTCAGGGGGTGATATGGACAAAGCCAAAGAAATCTGGCTGGCGGAACCTGCTCCCAAAGTCTTCGAGAAATTTGGAAAAGCCTTGGAAGAGCTCAATAATCTAATGAAATCCCATGGGGTAGAATGCAAGGCTGAGGAAGTCGCTAACCTCAAGGGAGATATCGCTCGGGCTCAGTTTATCGAGAAGTTCAAGGAGGTGCAGCGGCTCAAAACCCAACTGGATCAATACACCGATCTCACCCCAGAAATCAAGGAGCAAATCGAAAGCACCTTGCCGGAGGAAGAGCTAAGATCCTTCAAATCCGCTTATCTGGAGACAGCTAGGCGACTGAAAGGCAAACAAGACGAAGGCGGCAAGGACACGCCTCCGGAGGTCGACGCGCTGGATTTCAACTTAGTGCTGTTCGCTTCGGCAGTGGTCGATTACGACTACATCATGAACCTGATCGCCAAGTACACGCAGAACAAGCCTTCCAAGCAGAAGATGACCCGGGAGCAACTGATCAACTTACTGAGCTCGAGTGCCAATCTGATGGATGAGCGGGAAGACATCACCGAGTACATCAATAGCCTTCAAGTCGGGAAAGGTCTCAATGTAGAAGAAATCAAAGCCGGGTACGAGCGCTTCAAAAAGGATAAATCCGAAAAAGTACTTCGAGCAATTGCCGACACCCACGGGCTGGACTTCGAAGCTTTGCAGGACTTTGTCTCGGCTATTCTTAACCGAATGATCTTCGACGGGGATCAGCTGAGTGAACTCCTAGCACCCCTCGAACTAGGCTGGAAAGACCGCACCAAAAAAGAACTGGCCCTGATGGAACAACTGGGCCCTTACCTTAAAAAACTGGCCCATGGCCGTGAAATTTCTGGATTAGCAGCGTATGAATAAGAAATTAGAACCGGAATTACGTTTTCCTGAGTTTAAGAATAAAGGATCTTGGGAGATAAAAAGATTAATTGAAATTGCTTCTTCAGTTACCGATAAAAATAGAAAAAACGTTCACTCCCGCGTTTTAACTAATTCTGCTGAGTATGGAGTAGTAGATCAACAGGATTTTTTTGACAAGCAAATAGCAAATTCAGCAAACCTTAACGGATATTATATAGTAAAGAAGGGTGATTTTGTATACAACCCAAGAGTTTCAAAACATGCACCTGTCGGCCCAATTTCAAAAAATAAAATAGGTGATGGTTTGATGTCGCCATTGTATTCCATTTTCAGATTTAGTTCTTCCGAGACCGAATTTTTTGAATTCTTTTTTAAAACCACAATTTGGCATAAGTACCTATTAGATAAGGCAAAACAAGGAGCAAGGCATGATAGAATGGGCATTAGTTCTAGTGACCTAAAAAACTTGCCTTTACCATATCCATCCCCCGCCGAACAACAAAAAATCGCCGATTGTCTTTCTTCCTTGGATGAGTTGATTAAGGCAGAGACGGAGCGATTGGAAGCCCTCCAGGCCCATAAAAAAGGCCTGATGCAGCAGCTCTTCCCCGCTGAAGGCGAAACCGTCCCCAAACTCCGCTTCCCGGAATTTCAGGATAGTGGGGAGTGGGTGGAGAAGAAGTTGGGGGACCCTGAAGTATCTTCATTCGTGAATCAAAAAGTTAAAGTTGATGAACTTGAAGATGACTCTTATGTAAGCACTGAAAATCTTCTATCTGATTTCGGTGGAAAAGTCAAGATTTCAAAACTCCCTAATTCTGGTTCCTTTAACTGTTTTTTGCCAGGTGATATTTTGCTCTCTAACATAAGGCCCTATCTGAAAAAAGTATGGTTATCCAATCAAAAAGGAGCAGCGTCAAATGATATTATAATTATTAGAAACAACCGAAATCTAGATTCTTTATTTTTTTCCTTCCTACTTAAAAGTGACAGATTCATTAACCACATTATGAAAAGTGCTGAGGGAGTAAAAATGCCAAGAGGAAATAAGGATTCCATAAAAGAATTTAAAATTGTGGTTCCAAAAAGAGATGAACAATTAAAAATTGCTGAATTACTTACAGCTATTGATATCGAAATTTCCTCCCAATCCGAGAAAATTCAAACCCTTAAATCCCATAAAAAAGGATTGCTTCAGCAATTATTTCCTCAATTAGATTAAGCCCAAGCCGACCTAAGTACCCCCCATGACCAAACAAGACCAAAATCAATTAGGAAAAACCCTTTGGGATATTGCCGATCAGCTTCGCGGAGCCATGAATGCGGATGATTTCCGGGATTACATGCTTTCCTTTCTCTTCTTGCGCTATCTGTCAGACAATTACGAAATGGCTGCCCGAAAGGAATTGGGAAAAGACTATCCCAGTTTGCCGGAGAACGATCAAAGGACTCCCTTGAAGGTTTGGTACGAAGCGAATCCCCAGGATGTAACGGAATTTGAAGGCCTGATGCGTCGGAAAATCCACTACGTGATCGAGCCTCAGTTCCTCTGGTCCCATATAGCAGAACTGGCAAGAAAACAAGACCCTGACTTGCTCAGTACTTTAGAAAAAGGATTTAAATACATCGAAAACCAATCCTTTGACAGCGCCTTCCAAGGACTATTCTCCGAGATCAACTTGTACTCGGAAAAACTTGGTAAAAACCATACTGAGCGGAATGAACGCCTTTGCGGGATCATTCAGAAGATTTCAGAAGGCATTTCCCAGTTTTCCACTTCCGCAGATACCCTTGGAGATGCCTATGAATACTTGATTGGGCAGTTTGCCTCAGGATCCGGAAAGAAAGCCGGGGAATTCTATACCCCGCAGCAGGTCTCCACCATCCTCTCGGAGATTGTGGTTTTGGATAGCCAAGACCCCGCTTCCGGGAAAAAAACCAAGATCAACAAGGTGCTGGATTTTACCTGCGGTTCAGGTTCCTTGCTCCTGAATGTACGCCGCCACATGGGCAAAAACGGCATCGGCAAAATCTACGGGCAGGAAAAGAATATTACGACTTACAACCTAGCACGGATGAATATGCTCCTCCATGGAGTCAAAGACACAGAGTTTGAAATCTTCCACGGAGACACCCTGACCAACGATTGGGCTATCTTAAATGAAGAAAACCCAAGCAAGAAAATAGAGTTTGACGCCATCGTCGCCAATCCACCCTTTAGCTACCGTTGGGAGCCGAAAGAATCCTTATCAGATAATTTCCGGTTTAAGAATTACGGTCTGGCACCGAAGTCAGCAGCCGATTTCGCCTTCTTGCTTCATGGGTTTCACTTCCTGAGTATGGAAGGAACCATGGCGATTATCCTTCCCCATGGGGTATTGTTCCGAGGAGGAGCCGAAGAACGCATCAGGACTAAGCTGCTGAAAGACGGACATATCGATACCGTCATCGGCCTTCCTGCAAACCTGTTTTTCTCCACAGGGATTCCCGTTTGTATTTTGGTACTCAAGCGCTGCAAGCGATTTGAAGACGTGCTTTTTATCAATGCAGCGGAGCATTACGAAAAGGGAAAGCGACAAAACGTACTAAGAGAAGGCGAAGATGGAGAACCCAATGACATCCGTAAAATCGTTGAGACCTATCAGTTCCGAAAAGAGGAGGAAGAGTACTCCCGACGGGTTTCCATGGAAGAAATCGAGAAAAACGACTGGAACTTAAATATCTCCCGGTATGTGAGCACCACTCAAGCAGAGGAAATCATCGACCTCAAGGAAGTCCACAATCGCCTAACAGATATCGACCGAAGAGCAAAGGAGGCAAGGGAAAAGCACAATGCGTTTTTGAGGGAGTTAGGGTTGAGGGAGATATAAGAAGGTCGAAAAGGGTTATCGAATGGACTGCATAAAATATTTGAATTCTTTTGAAGAAGTTCAATCCTTAGTTTCTGAGATTCAAAATAGACACAGCTTTTTCAAAGGTTTTCAAGAATATTATAGAGGTCAAGTTTCAAATACTTTTAAATTGAGGCCAAGTCTGACTAGAACAAATTCTAACCCAATAGAACTAGCCAGAATTGAATACGAACTTATCCAAGATTTAAAAAACGAAATCGCTTATAATAGACTCGAAGGTTCATTTCTAATGAATCCACTCACATCAGGTAAATACAGCGAAGACTGGTATCTATTATCACAAGCTCAGCATAGTAGAGTTCCTACTAGATTGTTAGATTTTACTTTAAAATGGGAAGTCGCTTTATTTTTCGCTGTTGAAGATTCTGAAAAGTATAACGATGATGATGGTCAGTTTTGGGTTTTTAGGTCGCCACAATCAATGATTCTAAATGACTCAAGGAAAAGTGAATTCTTAGATTTAGATCCATTTCAATTTAAAAATCAAAATCTTATCAATCCTCCTTTTTTCTGGACAGGAAACTATGAAAATGAAACTGCTGAAATGCGCCGGGCTCGGCAACATGGGAAGTTTTTCATTCAATCATTATCGGATTCAGTAATTCCCTTGGAAAATCAGCCCCACCTTTCTCACTTACTTGAAAAATATTGTATCCCAAAGGAAGCAAAATTTGGGATCAGAAATGAACTTGCTAATAGAGGTTTTAATAAAGAATTTCTATATCCTGAATTAAATCCAGACATAAAGGAAGTAATTGAAGATTTAAGAGAAAAATATCATATTTAAAAATATGGAAAATAATAATGCTCCAATATTAACAAAACGACAACAAAATCATATAAATTGGATAGATTCAAAAGTTAAAATTCTTGAATCATATATACCACAAATTGAAAGAAAGGAATTTTTAAGACCAATAAGCATACTTTTTCATCTCCCAATATTCAATAAATCAAAAGATTATCCAAATTACTTAGTATCACCTCTTCAAAGAATAGCAAGTAATCTAAGCTTAGCGTTTAATTCACATAATGTTCACCATTTACTTGATTCATATCTTACAGGACCTATACTATTCAATAATGAAAATAGTGTCGAAAAGTTAGAGCAAAAAGTAGTTTCAGTTTCAAGAGATGGATTTTATACTACTTTCACAAAAAGAATTTATACGGCACCAACAAACCAAATCAACCCTTCTCTTTTAGGTAGTCAAGGCAATATTTTATTTCACGATTTTCTAGAATCAGAAATAAAAAATCTAAACCTAGAAAAATACTTTTTGCATGAGATTCAATACGAAGAATTAATCAAAAAATTTAAGAGAACCTCATACAATTCAAAACATGATTTGACAAAAAATGGAGAAATGATAATCAGACTTCCATTATTTGATATTACAAAGGAAGAGAGAGATATCTATATTAAGCCCGATCAAAGTGACACCTATCTAGTTCCTGTCTTTAACAAATCGGAGATCACAAACCCAGAGTATTTTGAGTTTCATGAAATAAACGCAAATAAGGTAATATTAAAGATTAATCACTTTATAAAGTTTTTAGAAGAAGTTGTTTTAAGAGTTAAGAACAATAATTATAATGAATTAAGAAAAAAATTAGAGTTCGCCGCTAATCAACTTATAGAGCATGAAGTAATTGAATTCCCATCTTTAAGACAAAATGATACTTATAACCAAAAAAAAACCAATATAGTAGAAAAGAAAAGCAAGAAAGAACTAAAATCACAGGAACTTCAACAAGACCTATTTAGTAAAAATAGCAACATCGAAAAAGGAATTAATAAAAAACTTAACTCAGAAAAAATTATTTTAAAACCTATTTCTATTATGCAGGAAAAACTTGAAAATCTACTAGCTCTATTTTCAAAAAACCACTTTGAAGAACTAAGATTTAAAAATGAAATATTAGACTTTAATGACATTGAGGACCTCTTTTTAATAAAGAAGAAGGGATTAGACACACTTTTTGAAATAGTAAATTCGAAAACTAAAATCGACGAAGAAAAAAGATTGATAGTTGAAAAAAAACTTTCATTTTTTTGCATCAACTCTTTCAAAGCCTTAAATCAAGTCCTAAAGAATAAAATCAGAAACTACAACAAGAATAATTTTGAATTTAACAAAGCTAAACTTCTAGAACTAAAAAAAGAAATTGTAGAGACTCTTATCGATATTGAGATATCATTTTCGGATGAAATAATTATAAAAACAACAAATGATATCTTTAAAATTACTGAAAAAGATTTTAACGAACAGTTCTCCATATTTCTTTCGAAACAACAACAAAAAAATAATACCTCTAATACTTTTTCCCAAAGTTCTCAAAAAGGAAATCATCAAGAAATATATTATCGATTAAACCATGCTATCCAAGAACAATTTAATTTAGCCGAAGAAATAGGAATGATGAAACTTTTTGGGGAACGCGGAATTGAAAAAGCGACTAACTTTCTCGAAAAAGCATATCCTGATCTTAAAGCTTACGGCCAAAGCGTCGGAATTGAAAATCCAAAATATTTAGAAATTTCTACTGCCCTAGCAGTTACCGCTTCATCCATGGTTAAAATGCAATTATCCAATATTCTTTTGACTCTAAATTCAAACAATAGTGGCTTAAGCTCATTGGAAAAAGAAAAAATAAAAAATGATTTATTCATAGCTTCTTCTTTCTATACAGACTTAGATACTTACAAGTTATTGCCTGAAGGAACACAGGTAATAAATGAAAATAAAAAAATTCTCTCTGAAGTGGAGAAAAAAATATTCAAGTCTAGTTCCGGATGTTATATCGCAACTCATGTTTACGGAAGCCCTACATCTCCTGAAGTAATTCAGCTAAGAAAATTTAGAGATCAAACTCTTTCTAAATCTAAAATTGGTCAAAAGTTCATAATAGCCTACTATAGATTTTCCCCTAAACTAATCTTATTATTTGGCAACAACTGCAGGATAAATCAAGTGATTAAATTTGCTTTGGATTCTTTTACAAAAACACTCAAATTAAAAAAATATAATACATGAATATTCATGACCTTAGAGAAGCGCAGGTCCACTTTGAAAGCCAAATGGACACTTTTTTAAAGAATAAAAAGGACTTATACAATTTAAGGGATTCTTTTACCAAGTTTTATGATAAAAGAAGAATAAAGAATATGACCTTAAATCAGTATGCCATAGGCAATAACCTTCCTAAAACAGGCTATAATTTCTGTTACACTCTTGAAAGAAGCTTAGACGGCTTGGGTAGAATTATAGGAGCTACATCATCAAAATTTGGCATTTATTACGGCAAAACTAAAGGCGATGACACTATAAAATACCGTTTTACAAAGAAGTTTGGCTCAAGTGTTAATGGCGCATTCATAAATATTAAACAAGCAATTATAGATTTAATTGAGCTCGGAGAACAAAGCGATTTGGAAGGAATTGAGGCTAATCCTCTTTCCCCAATGTTTAAAGGCAAAATACTATCAACCTATTTCCCAGACCGATATTTGAATCTTTTTTCAGATTTCCATTTAGAATATTTCCTCGTTCAACTCAATCTAGATAACGAGGATCTGATTTGGTCTGATGCCGTTTACAAAAGAGAGGCACTTTTGGGATTCAAGCTGAAGGATGAAATTATGAAAGATTGGCCTCTCGATATTTTTACTGATTTCTTATACAACGTTTATCCTGGTAAGCCGATACCAGAAGGAGAGGAAAGACCCAAAGATGATATTTTAAAGGATTACCGAACACCAAACTTCCCTTCCTTAATTTCCCCAAAATGGATATCCCTAGAAATTAAGCCAGGAAAGAATCTTTCCCATTCAAAAAAAAGGATGATTTCAATTGAAAACCCAGATTATGAGTTGGAGGCAAGAAAGCTGAAGAAAATTGGTGATAGAGGGGAAAAAATAGTGCTTGACATGGAGAGAAAACGTTTAACTGATCTTGGTTTTCCAAAACTTGCATCAAAAGTGGAAAAAGCGAAGTTCGATTATCTGGGCTATGACATTCATTCTTTTGAATCAAATGGAAAGCCAAGGCATATTGAAGTGAAATCCACTACTTCCAAAGTTGGAGATGCTAATTTTTTCCTTTCTTCCAATGAACTAAAGGAAGCCATGAAGCTGGAGAACTATTATATCTATATGGTTTATGACATCACCTCCAAAACTCCAAAAATTTGGATTATTGAAAATCCATTCAATCCTGAAAACGAAAATGTGATAAAGGAGCCAGTTAGTTATAGAGTAAAAATTCACACTTCTTGAGGAGTTAAATCAGTTCATCAAGTGATTTGACACGAATGATTTTTAAAACTTCGTCAAGGTGCTTTTCATCCTCGTTCATTTCAAACTCAAGTGTATTCCCATCCAATACTATACTGGCAGAATTCCCAACCATCATTTGATCTTTGTTTTTATAGATTAGAAATTCACCAGCTGCAAAAAGAGCTAGCTTATCCATTGATTCTGGTTTGATTGCAATATTTAATCCTTGGCCTTCCATCCTAAAACTTGGATAGAGAATTCCGTCAATGTTAGGATGATTACACATCATATCAGAAAAAATTGCTGAAACCTGATAATCAAGTGGACTCCTTATTTCTTTAGAAAATTCTTGGGCTATGTAATCGAAAAAACCAAGTATTGCATTCTGGTATTCAGGACTATGGGCATTAAGACTTTTAAGAAAAGCTTGGTAAACCTCTTCAGAAAAAGAGTTTACTCCATGGAACCCTTTATTATTAACAATTGCAAATAGCTCTAATGGCTCTTGAGTAATCCACTTCCCGTAAGCTATTTTCCTAATTCCTGAGACAGTCTTATCCCTTATCCATGGCATAGATTCTGCCAAGGCTATTACCCTAGGAGTATCAATTTCCCCAGTTTTAAGTCCTTCTCTGACCGTGGATCCGTAAAACATGGTCCTTCTTGGTGTACTTGCTCTTTGGAATTCCCGGTTCAAATGTTGTGGCTTAAATGAAAAATCCAAAACCGTGGTAAACCTTGGTTCTCCGTCTCCCATTGGTCTTGCCCTCAATATCCCTTTTCCAGCATTATAGGTAACCACCATCGTCCCTACATTTTTAACATGATCAAAAACTGACCGAATGACTTCTTCATAATTTCTAGTCAAATCTAATCGGCTAAGGATTTTTACAGCTTTTGGAAGGTAAATTTCAGGTTTCATCTTAAACTAAATGCGAAATTTTGTTTTCAATTGAAGAAAAGGAATTCAAAATTAACCTTTAAAGTTTGATTTTTTTTAATAAATTTGATTTTTAAAACTTTATCGTGATACCTTTGCAAAAAACACCTAGAGAAAAAGTCCAAGAATTCTTGAGAGATTTCAAGGAAAAATTGAAGTTACGCGGGGGAGCGATGTTCCTTGATGAAAGAGGAAAGAATTTTGAAACACTATCTCTTCTCGATATCCGACCAATAGATCGCGAGCAAGTTTTGCAAGACTTACTTGTGGATGATTACGCAGAAGGTCCTAAGCCGGAGGAAATGCACGGAACCAAAGAAATGTGGGTCTTTGGAAAAATTGTAAAAGGGCAAGAAATCTACATCAAGATTACAAAAGGAATAGAAGGATCAAAAGTTCTTTGCATCTCATTCCACATTGCCGAACGAAGAATGAAATACCCTTTCAAAAAATAATCTTATGAAAAGTCCATTAACAGGAAAAGAGATGCCTTTGAGGCATGAATTGAGAACTATCACTTTTAGAAAGGAAGAAATTAAAACGAGATTTCAATTTTATCTCTGCGAGGACACAGGAGAGAAATTTACCACAACAGAATTGGATGAATACAATCTGTTGATGGTAGAGCATGCCTACCGGGTAAAAAATCATATTCCTCAACGAGAAGAGATCATTGAAATAAGAGGAAAATATGGTCTATCAGCTATTAGAATGGGAGAAATTTTGGGTTTCGGCCAAAATACATACGGACTTTATGAAAAGGGCGAGCTTCCTTCTTTAGCAAATGCAAATTTAATTAAACTAGCACGTGACCCATTTAAGTTTAGAAGTTTAGTAGAGGATTGGAATCCTAAATCTGAAAACACAAAATTTGATCTTCTAAAGAGAATAGATCGGTTAATTTACTTAGACAAACAAAAACTTATTAATCTAGATGATTATTTAATGGGTGATGATGAAGCAAGTATTTTGACTGGTTATAGTAAGCCTAGCCTAGAAAAATTTATCGAGATGATTGTTTTCTTCTCTCATATGACACAATGTTATAAGACAAAAATGAATAAGTTACTTTTTTATTCAGATTTTTCTTTTTTTAAATATTATGGTAACTCAATAAGTGGAATTAAATACAAAGCTATAAATTATGGTCCTGTACCAAATATGTTTGAAACAATATTTGAAAATCTAGCAATAAACGATGTAATTGATATTGAGTATGTAGATAAAACTGATGGGATTCGAATTGAGAAATTAGTAGGACGGGAAGATAGAAAATTTAATCCTGAAGTATTTGGTCAAGAAGAATTAGCTATACTTGAAAAAATTGCTTCTCACTTCAAAGACATTTCGACAAATGAAATTGTTGAAATTAGCCATCTTGAAAAAGGCTGGCTGGAAAATATTCATGGAAAACAATTCATATCTTACGAATATGCTGTAGAATTAAAGGCAATTTAAAATAAAGAATATTAATTTCTATTCCACCTGTTAAACATGAAGCTTGAAACAAAAAAATCCCTAGCAAAAGAGTATTTATACTTTCTTTCTTGTATAGGTACAGGAATTTTATCTTTTCTTTTTTTTACAATTTATGTAGAAATAAACGGTTCCGAATTAGAAAAAAATACCCAAGAAATTGAGCGGAGAAAAAAACTAATTTACACTTATTTTTCTAATGATATTTGGAATCGACTAAATGAACTCGTACAAAAAGACAGTATTAGAAATAGATGGAATGATAAATGGGCTAAAAATGGTTTAAGAGATGATTTTATCAAATTAGGGTTTAAAAATCCTAGTGAATTAATCGAATTTTCAAGTAATAATTCAACCACCGAATTAGAGGCTAAGAATAATGAAATCTTGAATAAGATTTATTTTATAAAATCTTCTGAAAAAAGGTTGAAGATAAGTTTTTACTTATTTCTTCTAATATTTTCAATCATTTTCCCTATTAGGTATTTATATTTTTCAATAGTGAATTCCCTAAACCTTATAAAAGATAAGTAATAGTGCATTTATCAATGATTTTAGGCGTCAATTTACTCTAGTTTAAAACTAAAATACCCCTTCTCCTTCGCAGTAAATTAAAATCCTGCGAAGAGTCCGCTTCACCTTGACCTCTCTTCTGTGACCTTCAAAAAAGTCCCGAAAAGCCACAGAATTGCGGATTTTATTATTAAGTATTCGGCTTATACAATACTTTCATACTCCCCTTTCAAACTCTCCATAGGATTGATTCTGGCAGATTTGATAACATGAAAGCTGACTTTAATCAGAGCCATCAATTCCGTTAAAAATTCGGCAAATGCAAAAGAATGCCAACTGGTTTTTGAATTTTCATTTACAGTAACTTTATTTCCAGTACCGTCACAACAGATAATTGTGTCTTTCGAACTATCATTCTCACTTTTGAGCATTTACTCTAATAATTATTGATTTAGCAAATAGAATACAAGGTTAACTTCATCAGTTTTGTAATTAAATCAAAGCAAGCAATCTATATCCAAAAATGAAACGAATCTAGAATTTCAAATTAAGTCCCATCTCTAATCTTTCGGTTTCAAGAAAGGAATTTGTGGGATCACCCCCTTTAGAATACAATAATCCTAAGCCTACATTGGACCTTCCCATTGGATATATATTGAGTCCTGCTGTCAACCAATTAATATTTCCCATTTCGTACAAATTATCTTTTAGAGCTTTTCGATTGGCAAACTCGAAGGTCAACTGTACAAATTCTTTTTCTGGATTTTTGGCAGGAAAAGGCCATAGTTCCATAAAAACTCTATTTGACCAATACGACGAATTTCCCTCTCTCTCACCTGTTGCAGAATAAATCTCATACCCGGAATAAATAAAATATCTGAAAACCAAATTACCATTATTGGACCTAGCCTTACCTCCCGGGAGGAATGGCTTAGCACTAAATAAACTTAGAAAAGAGCTATAGTTCATTGTCTGTAATTCGCTGACTTTGTCATTTTTAAAATCAACGGACCCCAGAATCCAAGGAGACAATGACCAGCCTTCTGTGACAGGTGTCTTATACGGAACAGGAAAAAACTCCATGTTTACTCCTCCAGATAAAGAATTCTTCTCATTTTCTTCCTGGGTATTTCGATGATATTCAAGTTTAGGATAAAAGATCAATGCCGCTTTGTCTCCGATTGATGTATTTTCCAACACATCCCACTCTTTGATTTTTAGGCCTAGATCTACCGTAAGAAAATTTGAATTATTTTCTATATCACGATTAAAAAAGAAACTCGCTGGCTTTTGTTCATCTCTCGATGAACTTGCATAACTCTTTCTTAAACCAATATTCCCATCAGTCAACCACTGAAAAAAATCTCGCTTCTCTTCCTTTTCTTGTCCAAAAACGGAAATAGGAAAGAAAATCAACCATATAAGATAGACTTTTTTCATGGTTTTAGCTTGGTTTCCATAAGTTCCACTATTTGCTTTACTGTAATTCCTGATTTTGTCAGTTCTCTCTTCTTAAGCGTTTTTCCACTATTTGAAGATTTGACAATTGCCCTTAATGCCATAGCTAAGTAGGTTATATCTGGATTGGATATTTTTAATGGTGGTCCTGAAATCTTGTATTCCAGTTCAACTTGTTGCGGATTTATTCCGGCAATTGCAGCGATAACAGTGATTACTGTGTTTTGGATTTCATTATTCATTTGAGGAAGGAGAGATTGATTTAAACATTTTTTTAGTATTCAGAATAAAATTCGTTTCGTATAATTTCCCTTTAAAAAGCCATGCAACCCCAAAGGAAATAAGCGCAACAGTCTCGAAAATAAAAGTAACGGGGAGGTCTAAGTTGACAATATCCTTGAGAAAGCTACCATAGATAAAAACAATCCCAATACTGATAAGAATTGCAGCTCCGCAAAAACGATAGAGGCTATCATACTCACCTTCTCCAAAAGGTCCTTTATCTCCTTGTCTTCTAAAATTCACCAAACAAAGAAGTGCCATCAGGATAAAAAAGGCAGCTGCAAAGATCAAATGAATAAGCCCAATTATTTTACTTGCTCTAAAAATGAAGAAGTTGTCTATTATTACCTCACAAGAGGAGGTTGGAAAAATGACTATTCCCAAAGCTGCGATGCCAGCCAATGTGGTAACAAGTTTGTCTGTGATCCATTTGTATTTATCATCCTCCCTTGGTTCGTAGCCTGAATAACAAAATAAAAAAATTGCAACAGTGATGAGAATTCCAATAAACATCGGGGCTGATGCCGTATAATAAAAATGACTTATACTTTCCTTTAGGTTGCGTTGAGCTTGATAACTGGCACCTGGATTTAAAATCGCTAGATTCTCATTATTCAATAAATCAAATTTATTGACAATAGCATTGGCTATCCAACATGCGAAAGGTAAGGCCATTCCTAAAATACCAATCAGCCTACGTAAAGTAAGATACGAAACAACATGGGTGTCATTTTTTTGCTTTATCTGTTCCATAAAAATACAGTTTTAAAAAGAGTACTCTCATTACATCTTTAATCTGTCTAGGATAAACATGCTCCAAAAAATTGGTGAGGTTTAAAAAGATGATCAGAATTCAAAATATTCAAGACTATTAAGGCTCTTGAAAAAACAATTCCTACATTACTTACCTGAAAATCTGAACCTTACATGCAATTTGATTAAAAAAATTGAATTTTAAATACCTTCTTCGTTAAAAATTTCCAAGTGGTATAATTAAACTTATGAAGTTGAACAAGGAATAAGTAGCCCTACTATTGACTTTACTCAAAACATAGGTTAAAACGCTGATTAACTAACATGCTCGAAGGAAGGATAAAAGTATTTCAAATTGTGGATCACTGAATTCAATACTTCAGAATCTCTAGACTAATCGAAAACGGCCTAACTGAAATTATATCCAATAATTTTTCAAAAGCTAAAACCCCAATCACTTTTTCAAAACTAAACCCAATTTTTCCCACATTTCGTTATGAAATGAAATGGGCACCAATGAGTCATCCGGGGCCTCTCCAAGTCTGATGACTACAAGATTTTGACTTGGAACAATTTCGACAAATTGGCCATTTTTACCCATCCCCGCATATAAATCATCAGTTGCAGCATCCGATAGTTGGGTAGCAAACGAGTTGGAAATTCCTGGCCAAATAATGGATTCTTTTCCATTTAGCCACCATAAATACCCGTAAGAGAGGTTTAAGTTTTGGGAGCTTGAAATCATCTCCCGGTAATAATCCGCATCAGAAATCACCTCTTTATCGCCCCATTTTCCTTCATTGAGGATCAACAGTCCAAATCGTGCCATATCTCTAGCCGTGCTCCAATACACATTATTATATCCCTGGGATATCCATTGTCCATTCATTCCAATTTTAGATTTGAGGGCCAGGTTAGTATATTCATTTAAGCTATTTCCAGTGGCATTTTCAATCACCTTTTCAAGAAGTGTGTAAGGCGCATTATGATAAAACCACTGTTGGCCAGCATCAGATTTATAGGACAAACAGATAGGGAGAGTACAATTTAGGTCCGGTACCTCAAAGGATAAGCCAGTAGTCATGGTCAATTGATTCCGTACGGTGATCAATTGTTCTTTTTCGGAATCTAAGCTGGTCCAACCACTACCGAGATAGTCAGCTGATGGCTTGTTAATATTTAAAAATCCCTCCTCTTGAGCAATACCCACTAAAGTGGCTGTGATTGTTTTTCCGGCAGAAGCCCAGTACCACTGGGAGTTTTGATCAAAAGGTGCTGTACCTAAAATAGTATTACCGAAATACTCCTCAACTATGATTTTTCCATCCTTCAGGATAATAAATGCTCGGGTATTATTCCGTTCTAAATATTCCAATAATTGATCAAGCTGGGATAGGTTCCAATTTAATTCGGATGGAGAAATACGTTCCCAATCCTGAGAATTCAAGGGTGGAAAATAAGATACATGACCTTCTGTAGTATTAGAAATCTCCTCACCACCCACTTCACAGGAAAAGAGAAAAGAAGCAATAACCAGAAAAAATATATGTCTCATAATCAATCCATTTTGGTCGTTAGACTGATTTCACGACCGAAAGTTTAACCCTTCTTCGTTTTTTGGATGCTTCCAAAATTAATAAGTCATCGTAATTACCAACTTATTTAAATACAAGTAGTTGAGCCAGCTTTTGGCACAAAACCCTTCAAATGATTAAGAAATACCCCAATCAGCAATCTCTTTTCTTACCAAAATTAATTTAGAAATAATCTAAATAAATCTTGGATTGTATTCTTCCACTCATTTATCTTTGCCATTGTTTAAAATCAATCTAAATAAAAGTAATGAGCAAACATATACGATTCTCTTTCTTGATTATCTTCTGCATTTCCTCTTGGAGTGTATTCGGACAAAGCGGAAAAATTAAGGGCTTGGTCACAAACCAAGATGGAAACCCCATTGAATTTGCCAATATCAGCGTAAAAGGCACCTCAAAAGGTGCCGTCAGTACAGCTTCAGGAAGTTTTGAGATCTTGGGACTTTCCGATGGACAGTTTACTGTGACTGCTTCCTCTATTGGTTTTGAAGCAGTTTCACAAACGGTAACAATCAATTCAGGAGGGACAGTGGAAATTTCTTTTAGCCTGCAGGAAGTCTTGCAGGGGCTTCAAACGGTAGAAATCACTGGAAGACGCGAGATCGGCTATGATAATAAGGAGACTTTCTCTGGTACGAAAACAGCCTCCATGGTAAAGGATGTACCTGCTTCGATCAATTTCGTTACCAAGGAATTAATGCTGGATCAGGTGGCTTTTACGGTCAATGATGTCGTCAAAAATGTGGCGGGTGTGAATCAATTTAGCTTTTACAATGATATCACGATTCGTGGTTTTCGGGTTCAGGGACAGCGGAATTTCGGAACACTTCTAAATGGAATGCGGACTTTTACAAGCTTTTGGAAGCCCCAACTCATTCCACACATCGAGCGGGTTGAAGTAATCAAAGGCCCTGTATCTGCACTATTTGGGAATGCCTCCCCGGGCGGTTCTATCAACCGGGTAACTAAAAAACCCTTGGCCGAATCCCGTAAATCTATCTCAGCTTCGGTCGGTAGCTTCAATACCCTGAGAACATTGGCAGACTTTACCGGCGCCATGACTGAAGATAAAAAACTGCTGTATAGATTAAATCTTGGCTTCGAAAACTCAGATGGCTTCAGAGATCTCCAATTTAGCCGAAACCTAGTCATAGCTCCTTCATTTGCATTTTTGCCCAGTGAAAACACAAGCTTGAATTTTGATATCGTATATCAGGACTCCAAAGGAAGATTGGACCGTGGTCAGGCTGCTTTTGGAAATAGAGATCTTTTTACTACTCCCATTACCACTTCGCTGAGTGCGGTAAATGATTTCTTAGACGAAACGACGATCAATACGACGGTCTCTTTAAGACATAATTTCTCGGATAAAATAAGTTTCAACAGTACTTACCAACTTTCGTCCTACACGGAGGATTTGTTGGAGCATAGAACTTCCAATCGATTCGCTTCTTTGGCTGATGGATCATTTGATGAAACCAAGGTGGCCATGCGGGTTTTTATCCGAAAAAGATCTTGGAATAACAATGCCATCAACAACTATATCAATGCGGATTATCAGATCGGAAGTATCAAAAACACAGCTTTGATCGGATATGATTACTTCCGACAGGAACAATTACCGGGTGGATCTCAGCTTGAAGCCCGATCTTATTTGCTGAAAAATGGAACTGCAACCAATGGCTTTAATCCTGCCAATATTGACAACTATGCCTTGGATGCCAATGGAAATCCGGCTACTAATGTAGCTCATTTTGACCTTACTTCTCCTACTGCGAACGGGATGAGGGATATGAGTAATTACATTTACAATACAGTGACTTTCAATCAATTTCTTCAGCAGTCACATGGAATATACCTCCAGAATCAATCAGAAATTGGACCTTTGAAGGTATTACTTGGCTTGAGACAGGAATACTTCACAGACTATCTAAACTACAACAGCCCAGCAGAGGAAAAAGTGGATCAGCAAGCCCTGCTCCCAAGAGTAGGCTTAGTCTACACCCTCAATCCAACTATCAACTTTTATGGTACTTGGGTACAGGGGTACCAGCCACAAGGGGCAGCGGGAATCATCAATCCTGAAGCAGGAGGGCCTTTTGACCCATTGACCAGTGAGATGTTTGAAGTAGGAGCCAAAAGTGAATGGTTCAACAAGCGTGTAAGCGCGACCCTATCTCTATATCAAATCGTGGAACGAGGCGGTCTTTACAATGCCAATGATCCCAATAATCCGGAGCGCCTTGTTCAGCTTGGTGAGGAAGAGTCCCAGGGCGTAGAATTGAATGTGACGGGAAATATTCTTCCCAATTGGTCTATCGTAGCTGGATATGCCTTCAACGATGCCAAAATTACCCAAGCAGATGATGAGAGTGTCATAGGAAGACAAAAACCCAATGCGCCGCGAAATACAGCAAACTTTTGGTCCAAGTATATCTTTGAAAATGGTTCACTGAACGGTTTGGGTATTGGTCTTGGATATAATTATGTGTCAGATCGTTTTGGGTCGATCGTTTCCTCTGAGCGGCCTGATGTATTTCCTTCTTACGGAATCATCGATGCAGCTCTTTACTACAAGATAGATAAGGTGCAGTTTCAGGTAAATGTGAATAACCTGACTGATAAAACGCATTGGGTAGGTGGCTATGACGTGATCCGGGCTTTCCCTGGAGCACCCCGAAATATCATGACTACGGTATCTTATACTTTCTAAAACAATAAAACATATTCCTAAGTGAAACTGAATAAAAAATCTTTTTTTCAGATTCATAGCTGGATAGGTATCAAGTTAAGCATACTATTTTTTATAGTATGCTTTTCTGGTACCCTAGCTACTCTGAGCAATGAAATGGACTGGCTTTTTTATCCCGGACTGCGGGCAGAAAAGGTAGGAGAACGAGTTCATTATAATGAACTCGCCCGGGCGGTTGGAGAGGCTTTTCCTTCTGGAAAATTGACCTATTGGTTGATGCCGGAGGAATCCTATCTGAATGATATAGCCTATGTAGAAGTAGGAGATCAGCGACATTATGTCTTTGTGGATGCTTACAAAGGCGAAGTCAGAGGAAGCACGACGGTGACTTTTCAGCGATTTTTCAGGGATTTTCATTATTACCTGTTCATTCCTTTCTATCAAGTAGGGTACTTCATAGTTCTTGTTTTTGCTTTTTTCTTGTTGGCCACCGTGGCGACTGCACTGGTTTTTTATAAAAAATGGTGGAAGAAGTTTATGGATTTCAAATCCGGTACAAATCCTTTGGTGTTTTTCCGCAGTCTTCATCGCGTGGTAGGTTTATGGTCCCTACCTTTTGCCCTGCTATTTTCGATCACTGGAATTTGGTATTTCACAGAGCGAACCAATATTGCAAACGTATCTGGCATTTCTAATCCACCTGCACCCAAGTTGGAAAAGAAAAGTATGAATCCCCAGCATGAAATTGCCTTTTCTTTCACACTGGATTACGATTTGGCGGCAAGGAAAGCTTTAGCTCAAATTCCCGAACTTCGAATCGGTGGCATTGTCCCAACCAATTCCTTGGAAAATCCTATTTATATCCGCGGCAAAAGCAATGTTCCGTTGGTAAGAAAACGTTCAAACAGAGTCTATGTGGATCCTTCTACCTACGAAGTGTTGGAGGTTCAGAAGGCAACTCAAATACCAACTGTAATGTATTTAAATGATATTGCAGATCCTTTACATTTTGGTAATTGGGGCGGTTTGATTACCAAAATCATCTGGTTTGTGGCTGGACTTTCACTCTCTGGATTGATTCTTACAGGGATTTGGATTGCCTTGAACCGACAGGCGAAAAAGGCAAAAAATCTTTCAGCTGAGACTTTGGGCTTTTGGAAGTATCTCAATTGGGGGATAGCAATTACCGTTTTTGGTTTTATGTATTCCTTTATGCTGGTAAGATATTCTCTTTCTTGGCACTCTTTTGTATTAGTAACAGCTATACTTGGAGGATTGGGTTTCTTGACTTGGTATATTTTTGTGAAAAAGATCAGGGATCTGAGTTGAGATTGAAAACTCAGTAAGGTTCATATGCTGATCGATATCCCTTCCAAATGGAGGGAATGGGAAATTTGCCAAGAACCTTCTATTGCTTTACCCAGAAAAATTAAATAATGATTATCCGCAATCATACGAAGATGGGTTAATTGAAGCAATTATGAGTCAATCAAAAAGTTTTTGACCGAAGTATCTTCGGTTTGGCTTACCGCTCCACACAACTTGATGGTTTTGCATCATTTGTTCGCTGATTATATGGTAGGACTACAGATATTTTTTTAATTTACTGATAAAAATACAAGCACATTTATTGAATTACTCTGGAATGACATTTTACCGATGGGTTTGGCTTTGCTATTACCCATTCTGATTTGACTAAAGCTTATACCAATAAGTCTTTACAAAATCTCGAACTTCCTCCGGTAAACTTGAAAATGTGAATTTACTTTCCTTACTATTTCTACCTCTTTCCTCAGGAGTACATTGCTTAGGTTGGATATCAGCACCTGTTCCCTCAAAGAAATAATGTTTTTTTGGATTTCCTTCCTCAGTAACATGGTGGGTCTCAGTAGTAAAATTCAAATGATAAGTCTTTCCATCATAATCCCACCTTGACATTTTAGTAGACTTATCAATTGAATCTAATGCATCTTTCACTCTTTTTGATTTTGCTAAATCCTTATCTCTATTGTAAAAATAAGTCCCTAGCTGTTCTTTCTCATCATCATCCAAATAATCATTCTCCTCTAAAATTTCAGAAAGAATTTTTCCTTGATACAATTTTTCATTGTAGAAGTCGATTAGTTGCTCTTCAGAAAGCACTAGCTGAATGATTTGTTTCTTTTGAATGGAAAGGTGAGTCAAACGTGGATTTTCTATTAGCTGAGAATCTTGGAAATCACCGTCATTTTGTTCAGCCTTCTGCCCCATTAAATCAGCTTCTCTTTCCAATCCATGGTCATCATTTATAGAAACTCCGCCTTTCATCTGCAAAGTAGGCTTCACCCTCCCCTGCTTCTGCTGCACCACATGCCATGCTTCATGGGCAAGATGTTTCTCCTGTCCTGAGGCCAAATGGATATCAGTACCCTGAGCAAAGGCATGGGCCTGAAGTTGGGCAGGTTTTCCGGAATTGTAATGTACTTTCACATCATCCATAGAATAACCCGAAAGGTTTTCTATTCCCGATTTGAGTTGATTAGGTAATCCGGTATCATTGGGCTGTTTCACCAAATCAGATGATCCCACATTCATTCCAACTGACTTTTTGAACTGGGACACACCATAATTTTCCCTCATTTTTTGCTTAGGGTTAAATAATTGATCATCCATATCGCCCTTAGTCTTATCAGCCATTTGCTGCATAGTTTTCTGAAGCATAGTCTCAGATCGATTATCCACAAACTGAAAAGGGCTTTTAGCGTTGGCTTGGGAATTAGCCTTTACAGGTTTTTGGAAGGGATCATTTACTTTTTCACTTTTATCAGAATGTATAAGCATAAGATTGATTTTTCAGTGTGAAATTCCCTAAAACCATAAAAATCAGGGTTTTCAAGGAAGGTTTGGAAAACATCTAATTAAATGTAAATCAAAAACTTACTTAAATAAAAGAAAAAATAAGTAGATATGAAATACTGATTCTCTTCTTTTAAAAAATCAACTCAAAACAGAAAGTTTAGGAGAACTTTCAAACTAATAAAATATATGATCTTACTTTGAACTCCCTCTTCTACTGAGTTTGAGTTTAGATCAGACTAAACAGAAAAAGCCCGGTACTATACCGGGCTCTTTCTTTTTATTTAAATCATTCTCAAAACCGTCCAATATTTGGGAGCTAGTTCATTTGAATTGACAGGGTATTTTCATTTAGTTAGCGTTTAAACAGCCTTACAATTTTTGTTTCCTGACCCTGACTTAAGTGAAGGTAGTATAAACCTCTTTCCAATTGATTTTCAGAGAAATTCAAACTCAATTTTCCTTCCACAAATTCAGCTAGACCGAAGCTGATTGTTTCCCCCCTATGATTGAACAAGACATAGGAGACCTCTATGGTAATCGGCTGGTCCAATTCCAGGTGAATCTCAGCATCCATTGGATTTGGAAAGAATCTTCTGATTTTTGCTGATTTGAAATCTGCTTCAGATGGCTCGCCTCCACTTGTTTGACATGGAGCTGTGCCGCATGCTCCCAAAGTTGCTCCTCTCTTTAGCAGAGCTGGTACAGCAAATGGCGATACACTAAGAGTTCGTTTTTTTCCAGAATTACCCAGTGGAAGACAAACCAAGACACGATCTCCTTTTCTTCCACTTCTCACATCCACTACACAGACGGTTACTTCATCTATGAACACATTTCCTGCCTCATCAGTCACAGTAAGCGTATAGGTAGTTGTCTCTTTTGGAGACACTATGATTTCCTGACCTTCCTGTCCATCACTCCAAGTATAAGTGTAGGCACCATTTCCTCCGGAAGCATCAGCTGCTCGGAGTGTGATGCTTTCCAAAGGTGCATACCCCAAATAAACGACTCCACCTTCTCCGGCATCAGATACCAAGGGTTCACCTGCCTTCAAACGAACTGATACTGGCAGGTGATCTGAGGTAGTATTTGCATAGTTTGAAATGAGGTTGAATGGAATGAACAGAGTCTCTGAACCCTCCAGATAGTTGTCATACAATTCGTTGGAAAGGGTAATATGGTCGATCATATTATCATTGAAAATAAAGGATCGTAGCCCCGCTTCACTCAAGCTCACCGTGACCCCGTCAAAATCAGGATCAGTGATGATCACCTCAAAGGTGCTGGCTCCTGATCCGATCGATTCATCCAAATCATCATTGTAGTCACCCAACAGAATAATGTTTTCATCTGCATAGAAGGCATCCAAGCTATCTTTCAAAGCCTGATTATCAAATCTCCTTCTGAGTAAATCCTCATTGGATGAACCTGACTTCGCATGAATATTGATGAAGTTGATTTTTTCCTTAACTCCATTGATATCTGCAACGGCAGTGATCAGCCAAGGCAAACGTCCACTGGACCAGAAAGAAGAAGCGGTACCTGTTGGGTAGCCATCCAACAGATTATTCAAACCCATTCTGGCTTCATCGTAAATTTGCTCAAACAAGACTTTGGTCTCCTGAATTTCAATCACCTCAGTATTGTAAATCAGACATAGCTTCTGAGGAGGGAATGTAGGATCCGGCCCTTCAAAAGACCGGGAGAATCGGTCAGAGCAAATCACAGCATATCCAGGCAATTGAGCTACTATGCCGGCCAGAAGATCCTCATCACTTACTTCCTGTACTGCAATCACATCAGGCAGGGTAGCTTGAAGTACCTGAAGGGCATTGGCGGCTTGAAGTGTGATATCATTTGGACCAAAATTATTGATGGTAGCTCCAAAGAATTCCATGTTCCATGTCATCACATCCAAGGTCTCTCCGGCAGGAATATCCGATCCTGCTGGCTCGAAAGGAGTAGTACCCGGCAAATCATCAATAAACCTTGGGAACAATTGCAAAGTGCCCCGGAAGCTTCCCAATACTCCGGTGATGGTCTGTGCATCAGCTGGGATCACTCTGCCAATCAAACTGCTCACCTGACCGTCGATTCGCAGGTCAATTGTGCCGGTACCGTCAGTAATTACATAGTTACTTTCAGGGAATAGAAGTCCCTTTGGAATAGCAAAGGCAGCTGCGGGAATCTGGATAAACTGTCCTTCCAGGCTTGGATTGATCTCTGCTATAGAAACTACTCTAGGTGAGATTGGATTACCGGAACTGATTAGTTCGATTTCAGATACATTACCCAACTGGACCTGCTGGTTGAAAGCCCCTACACTGGCCAAGATCTGAATCTCGTCTCCGATCTGATACAATCCGGTTCCATGTACCTGAGCATCAAAAACAGGAATCCCTCCCGTTTCATCCTGCAAAAATGCAGGGCCTCCTAATTGATCAGATGCCGTCAAAACACCTTTCACCAATACTTCCGAACCCTGAGGCTTGGTTCTAGCCTCCGCGATGGAAATCAGGACTGGCTCAGGGTCTACGATTACTCCACCAAAGCTTTGGCCTGAATTGATCTGATTATAGGTGCTAGTTATACTTTCAGACCAAGTAAAGTCCTCGTACTTGTTACCAGTACCTTGAAGTTGTAAAGAAGTCCCGACAGGCGTACTGGAGCCCTGGGATACTCCTACATCTTGGCTGGATAAACCATCAGCAGGACCACCCACAGCTACAAAATTTCCTTCATAACTTAAAAACTGGATTACATTGCCTTCAGGATCGACCAAAGCAAATCCGTCAGGTGCCCCGTTTTGAAGTCCTGAAACAGAGAAAAAGGCAGTACCAAATCCATTGTCCTGATTGGGAAGAATTCCTGAAAGACTGATGGTATTGTAGGAAGATCCTCCGTTCCCATTGTATAAAACAAGGGAATATCCCAATAGGTCAAGACCGGCCGTACCTGCTAATTCAATCCCTTCATTTACATCTGTACTTACATTGTCGTAGTGAAATTCATTGACAAAAACCACTGGATTGGAAAGGAAAGTTTGGTTATTGTTTCCAGCACCAAAGGTGGAAGCGGCACTTTCTGCCCATGAAAAATCAGAATAAAGCTTACCATTTCCGGTGAGCTGAAGCGAAGTACCTACCGGAGCAGAGCTGCTTTCCGAAACCCCAATGTCCACACTGACTAATCCGTTTGCAGGACCGCCTATAGCAGTAAAAGAACCTTCATAGCTTAGAAACTGAACCACAGTTCCATTATCCACCAAAGCGATTCCGTCAGGACTACCGTTTTGAATACCATTTGTGGGGTAAGATTGTGTGACAAATCCAAACCCGTTGCCCGAGTCAGGAATAGTGCCACTTAAATCTTTGGTATCATATACAGCACCACCGTTACCATTATACAAAACAATGGACCATCCCGTTAGGTCAGTTCCCGCAGGACCAGCTATTTCGATTGCTTCACCGACGTCCGTACTGGCATTATCATAATGGATTTCATTGATAAATACCTCCTGTGACCACCCTGCAAATGGGCTAAGGAGAAGGAGAATCAAAAATAAGGAGTAGAGATTTTTCACCATAAAATCAAGTTTAAATTATACTTGCAAAATGCATCAGGATTTGCTCGAAAGGAAGGTTTACAGATTACGAAAAGGTTAAACTTTTGATCTGAAGTCTTATGTCAAGTAATTTTTATTGGTCAAAACCGGGTCTTTCATATTTGACTTCTTCCAAGACACTTTCCCCGCTTCCCGTTTTTCCAGATATCCATTCCCATTTTTCATTCAGAAGGATTTTTCCCGATTCTAGTCTATTTGGAGTTGATCTGCATATTCCACTGGATAAGTCCCCTTCCTCATTCAACTGATGATACAAAAAAATCAGGCTTCCATCCTGAGGATTGACTTTTCCTAAAATATGGCCGGAAACTATTCCTTTTCCTTTATAGATACAGGTTAAAACCTCTCCAGTTTGCTCGTAAAGAAAAATTTGATTTGGATCCAACTCACCCGTACCAGAAGTTTCAACAAGTTTAAAAATCCTTCCGTTATAATCGATTTTCATGACTTATTTGAATAAAAATGTGACAGATTTAATTTGAAGCAAGCAAATAATTACAAAGATAACTTAGTCCTATTATTCACAGGAAACTTCAATTTCTATAATTCACTCATCTCTGTAAAATTAAGAACTCAAACAAATTTGTGATTAGAGAAACTCAATTTTGGTCAAGATTTGTTGTATTCTGATAAACCCCTAAACCGAATGTAGTCTTATCAGCAAAACTATTTTTTTAAAATGGAAGTATTTAAAACGCATCGAGAATATTTCAAAATGGCCGGAATATTCAGTTATCAAAGTGACCCTAGTCAAAACCTTTTCCTGATCAGGTTTTCAAAGAACCTGGCATCTCTTTCACACTCCACACCGGTCTATCGAAATGACTTTTTTGAGATTACTCTTTCCTACCCACAAATGATGCGATTTAGTGTAAGCGGCTTTAATCAGGAAACGCAACAAAATCCCGTATTGTCCTGTATTGCTCCGCTTGAAATTCAACAATGCACTGCTCATGATTATTCAGGAGATATTAAAATGCTTCTAATCAGCCCAGAACTCCTTGAAATCAGCAATTATCAAAGCCCATTTTTTAAAAGATATCCTCTTTTCGATCCCAAGAAAGAAAACAGTCTCAAATTAACTCAAGCTGAATTTTCAGAGCTTGAACTAATTTATGATCAACTGGAAAGGGAAATAAGCTTTACCTCATCAGCAAAGTACACCTTTGAGAAATTTTATTTAAAACTTTCAAAAATTTTAGTAGTGTCTCAGGGAAAAACAGCCTCCTCAAACCGAAAGGAGGAGATCTTTCAAAGATTTTTAGCTCATATTCAGTCATCAAATTTATCCTCAAAATCAATAAAACATTTTGCTGAGGAAATGGCTATCTCTTACACACACCTTTCGGATACTGTCAAAGAAGTTAGTAACCTCCCTCCTTCTCAGCATTTGAAAAGATTTTTAAACAAACTAGCCCAAACTCATCTTCTTTACACCCAACTAAGCGGAAGCGAAATTGCTTTTGAGCTAGGATTTTCTTCTCCGGCACATTTCAGCAATTTTTTCAAAGAAATGAATGGTATTACCCCTATACAGTTTAGAAAAAAACCGAAAAATATGTAAGGCACAATCTCAAAGTCTCCCATAGTTTTATCTCAAAAATAATGAGAGCGCTTGTGGGTACAGTCATATGCATTTTGCTATCCTTTCCAAAAGTAAATGGTCAAAGTGCGTTGGAACTTAAGGTCAATTCTTCTTCATTTTCCTTTGAACATTGGTATTTCAACACGTTAGATTCATTAAGCACTAAGCTAAGTCTATATACCTTTACTTCTGGGGTATGGAACTTCGATTCTTCATCTGAAAACTCATCTTTTCTCTCCCCTTTTCTAGGAATTGATTTATGGAAAGGAATTGGGTTGGCAGCCGGTGGATCTTTTTCACAAAAGAGCGTTGAACCTTCATTAGGAATTCAATTCAGTGATGGAAACTCCAATTCTTCTCTCTATTCTTTACTTAGTTTTTCTCCCTCCCAACCTAATGGCTTGGATGTCTTTTTATGGTACTTTTATCAACCTTTAAAAAAGGGCTGGAAACCGTTTTTTCAGGTCAGTGCATCTTCTAAATTCATTACATGTCAGAAAACTACAGCAATTAGTATCAGTCTAGGCCCCTCCTACGGTAGCAATGCTATAGGAGCAATTTTGGATCTCAGCTGGAATAAAAACTGGAAAGGTTCTCATTCTCTGGGTCTTTTTTATAGATATCAACTTCAATAACATGGATAAAAGAACAATCATCATCTATGGTGCCAGCCAAGGTCTTGGTAGATATTACTTCAATAATTTGGAAATCAATCCAATGTACAAGGTCATTGGTATTTCACGTAAAAGACCACAGTGGGCTGAACCCCATCATTATTGGCTAACCGCCGATCTTTCAGAACCTTTGAAGGCAAGAGAAGCGGTATTGTCAAAACTCCATGATACTCCTATTGACGTTTTAATTTACAATGTTGGTGTTTGGGAAGAAAGAGCATTTGAGCGTGATTATTCATTTTTAAAAGACGATCCTACTCATTTGGAGGCAATGATTAACACCAACATAACTTCCTGCATTTTTCAAATCCAAGCTCTTTTACCCAAGCTTCTTGATTCGACCAAACCGCAAATCATACTTACAGGCTCAACCTCAGCATTGGATAATACTGGCAGGCCAGAAGTCACTTTCAATGCTTCAAAATTTGCCCTAAGGGGCATCGCTCAAAGCCTTAGGGCTGGCTTCAAGGATAAAAACCTATCAGTGACCCTAATCAATCCAGGTTACATTGACACAGATAACAAACATTCAACAGCCGAAACCCTCTCAAAACACAACGGAAAACAAATCCCAATGGAAGATCTTTGGATGATGCTAAATACAATTCTCAACCTCAGCCCTGCCATTTGCCCGCTGGAAATTACTCTTCCGGCTATGAAGGATTTTGAGGTTTAATGTTTCATATTATATGTGCACTTATTATATTTGCACTTATAATTCAAAACAAATTCAATTATGTGGTCATTTGAAGTAAGCAAATCAACAACAGCATCAAAGGAAAAAGTTTGGCAACTTTGGTCGAACGTGAGCGATTGGAATCATTGGGATTTAGAAATAAAAAGCTCCAGCATTGAGGGTGCATTAATAGAAGGAGCAAAAGGATTTTTAACCCCAACAAAAGGTCCAAAGTCAAAATTTGAAATTACAGAATGTACACCGTTAAAATCATTTACGGCAACTAGTTCCCTGCCATTATGCAAAATGAAGATTATTCATTACATCATTGAAGGCGAGAAAGAGATAAGAATAACGCACAAATTTGTAATGTCTGGTCCACTCTCATTTCTATTTTCTAAAGTTATAGGCAGCAATTTAGAAAAGGGCTTGCCAGAAACTCTAAAAAACTTAGTTGCATTAGCTGAAAAAAACACTTAGAAAATGGAAAACTCAGATTTCATCTATGAAAAACCAGACTATAGTACTGGTTTCATGCTATGGAAGGTTACGAACCTTTGGCAAAGGGAGATTAAAAAAGCGTTAAGCCCTTATGATTTGACACATTCACAATTTGTACTATTAGCATCAACACACTGGCTTCAATCAAACAATAACGAAGTAACACAAATATTATTGGCAAATTTTGCTAAAATCGACCCAATGACAACTTCTACTGTTTTAAAAACTCTTCAATCAAAAGGTTTAATAAACAGGGCTAATCATAAAAAGGACACACGTGCGAAAGTTCTAATGCTCACAAAGGCAGGATTAGAAGTTGTTAAACCAGCCATACAAGCCGTTGAAGAATTTGACAAAAGATTTTTTAGTGCAATTAACTCAGCATACCCCGCGTTCAATGCACATTTAAATATTTTATTAAAATATAATGAAGAATGACTCGAAATATTGGAAAAGTCGCCATTCTGGTAAAAGACTATGACGAAGCTATTCAATGGTATACAGGTAAACTCAATTTTAAACTTATTGAGGATAAACCATTACCTGATCAGGGGGACAAACGCTGGGTAACAATTGCACCGGACAGTTACTCAACGTTCCAATTGCTTTTAGCTAAAGCCTCTACCGAGCACCAAAGCCAATTCATAGGAAATCAATCAGGAGGAAGAGTATTCTTGTTCCTATATACAACTGATTTTTCCCAAGACTATTCTGCCTTCTTATCAAATGGAGTTGAATTTATACGTGAACCCGAATCCCATAGCTATGGAAGGGTTGCAGTGTTTAAAGATTTATACGGCAATCTTTGGGATTTAATTGAACCAATAATAGAGTAACGATGCATACAGAGCCACTAAAAGAACATATTCTAAGGTTTATCCACCTTGATTCCGTTCAAATGGAGGAGGCACTTAGCCATTTCACTTCGTTCAGTTTTAAAAAGAAAGAAATCATACTAAACCCTGGCTCAATCTGCAATTACGATTATTATATATCCTCTGGTGCATTGCATCTCAGCCAAATCAACACGCATTCAGGCACAGAAGAAGTATTATCATTGGCTATTTCCGATTATTGGATAACTGATTTAGATAGTTTTCGGAATAGAACTCCTTCTAATTGTACAATACAAGCGGGAAAAGACACCGAAGTACTTGCTATCAGTCGTGAAGGGTTTGACAAAGCTTGTAAAGAAATCCCGACACTATCCCAAAAAGTGTGTAAATAGATTTTAGGGTTAGTTAGAGTTTTATACGGTTTTCAAACATAATCATAAATTGGTTTAGGATCATGCCCCAATCTCGGATAGGCATGGTCCATTTTTTTGTTGCTTCCATGACTGCCAAGAATACTGATTTCAGTACGGCTTCATCGGTTGGGTAGGAAAGCTTGTTGTTGGTGTATTTTCTGATTTTTCCATTCAGGTTTTCGATGATGTTGGTTGTGTAGATAATTTTTCTGATTTCCAGCGGAAAGTCCAGAAATGCGGTCAGTTCTTCCCAGTTGTCTCTCCAGCTTTTGATCGCATAGCCGTAT
>NZ_KE386901.1:11000-64330 GCF_000429405.1 Algoriphagus marincola DSM 16067 | reverse complement strand
GCTCAGGAGGAAGAACAGCTTTTTGACCAGCTTCCTGAAACAAGGATTTTGGACCACCGCCATAATAATACCCCCGGGGGGAATCAAGTAGCCTGGCTGAATGCAGATAGAGGTAGACTGTTGGGCCCATCGAGGTCCCAGGAAGTACAGGAAGGAGATAGTCTGACGCTTGAAGTGGATGTGATATTTGACAGAAAGCCGAAAGGATTGTTGCATCCATCGGCCTTGGTTAGAAGCGGTTCGGAAAAATTATGGAAAGACCGCTTGCTGGAAGGGGTACAAAACCTTAACTTTTCTCCTGAGATCAATCCCTTTTTGATCTATGAATTTACCCGATTGCTATTGGCAGAGATTGAATGCAAAAAGACCCCAGAAAGTTACCTGATGTATGCGCTATATGATCAGGACAGTGTGCTATATGATCGGGGCAAGGTCTTGGTCAGCAATGCCGCCGCCAATGAGCATGAGCAACTACGACAGACACTCAAGGTCAAGAAGAATGGATATCTTGAAACCTTTGTGGTCAACGAAACAGCTCAGAATATCTTTTTTGATAATCTAAAAGTGCAAAGTACAAGTCCGATCATCGTCCAGGAAAATGCCTACTATCCCTTTGGTATGACCATCGCAGGATTGGATTATAGCTATAATAATCATACGAATAGGTATCTGTACAACGGCAAAGAAATCCAGCCAGAAACACAGCTATACGATTATGGGGCTAGAATGTATGATCCTGCTATTGGAAGGTGGCTTCATGTTGACCCGTTGGCAGAACAGTTTCCATCTTGGAGTCCGTACAACTTCACTATGAACAATCCTATTAGGTACATAGACCCTGATGGTCGTGCGCCTTGGGATGTAATTATTAAAGGTTCGGAAAGTCAAGCAGCATTTAATGAATTGCAAGCCTCAGTACAAGGACAACTTAACCTATCAATGGATGCAAACGGTAAAGTTACTTATACCCAAAGTGGTGATGGTAAACTTTCTAAAGATGCTCAACAGCTTGCAAATGCAATAGACAATAGCTCAATTGTTGTAAATGTGAATGCAGAGAATACTACAACAACCCAATCGGGTGATTTGTATATTGGAGGTGCTTTTTCTGGTAATACAGTAACAACAGGAGAAGGAGGTAATACAGTTGTTGCCGAGCAAGAAGTGAATCCAAATGTTTTAGGGAAAATGAGTACTGCTCACGGTAAGCCAGGGGCTGATATGTTACACGAAGTTACAGAGGCTTATCAAGGTGCATTAATCTCACAAAAGAAGGGGGTATCATCCCCAGCAGCGAATCAGGCAGGTTCAGTATACCCAAGAGCACATAGTAAAGCAACCAGACAATCAGGGCAGGTTTTCGAAAGAATATATAATGCTTCTGGAAAAGAAATGCAGATGTTGCCGGGAGGTGGTTATCCGTCTGGGGTAAAGGGTGCAGATTGGTACGTTAAGGATAAAAAAGGCAGTAAGGTTGTAATTCAGGAATTAAAGTAATATGAAACTACTTGTTTATACATATTTGCTGTTTATGATTTTTTCTTGTTCAAGTTCAAAAGGGTTCACTCAGGACGGAAATATCGATTCAAAGTACCGCATAAAAAAAATAAAGACTAAAAACTCTTGGTATATTATATATGCAGAGAAACAGGATAGTCTTTACAAAATAGTTGTAGGCAAACCGAATACAATAAATGATGATTGTAAAAAAATAGTAGTAGGAAAATATTATGACCTTGAGCTTAAGTCAAGAAGAGATAATACTCCTGAAATTAATGGTGTTAAGCTCAAGCCTGTTAACTACCTCGATGTTGAATGTTATTCATATGATGAAGATACTGAGATTTGTATTGAGCCTAAAAAGGGCATAAATGACTTGTACTATACAGACGACCTGAAAGGGTTATGCTATTTGAAATAAAGCACAAAGCCTCTGATTAATCAGGGGCTTTTTTCATTTAGCAAAAGCCTGTTTAGTTCTTACATTTTGTAACAGTCCATCAATAGTATAAAGGATACAATGTTTGTCATTATCAGATAAGCTACTTATTTGATTTAACCTTTGCAGCATGGAAGGGTCTTTAAGAAGATTGGTTTGTTCAGTCTCACCAAGAAGGTATCCGACAGTAGTATCCAGTAAAGAAGCCATCTTTTTGGCCACTTCAATGGAAGGGGTCATCTCATCCCGTTCATAGCGGACAATTACAGAATGAGAGGTGCTTAATTCATTGGCCAGCTTCTGTTGTGAGAGGCCTTTTTCCTCCCTCTGAGTGTAGAAGAAATATGGTTAGGACTAGGCGTAATTTGCAAATACTCTTTCCTAAAATTCAAAATTGTAATTTTCTCTTTTTTGGCTAAATGCAGACAAGGGAAGAATCTTAGGCCCTTCCCGATCTCAGGAAGTACAGGAAGGTGACAGTGTGGAGCTTGGGTATTTGGAAAATACGTGGATCCCAAGAAAATCCGACTCAGTCCAGCGTCTTTTGCACGAACAGGACTGGATCAGAAAATCATCCGTACACTTGGTGAATACGGACAAAATCTGGCTGCTGCTCCCAATGAAATAGCTATCGCAAACGTAATTGCTTTAGTGATTACCGAACTCCAACAAAAGCCCGCTCCAGAGGCGTACATGGGCTATGCCTTGTATGATGCGGATTCGGTGTTATACGAACAAGGTAAAATCGTCCTGAGTAAGAAAGCACGAAACAAGCACGAGGAATTGATAAAGAAAATTGCAATTCCCAAAGACGGATATATTGAAACATTTCTTGTCAACGAAACCAGTGAGAATGTGTGGTTCGATCAATTCCGCATCCAAAGCACCGGTCCTCTCATCGTGCAAGAAACGCACTACGATCCTTGGGGTGTGGAATTGTCAGGATTGGGGTATCAGTATGGTGGAATCAAAATTAATCCGTATTTATACAACGGAAAAGAGGCAAACGGCCACTTGGGAGTGAACTTATTTGACTACGGGGCGAGGATGTATGATCCGGCGATTGGTAGGTGGTTTGTGGTGGATCCTTTGGCGGAGCAGATGCGAAGACATTCCCCATTCAATTATGCCTTCAACAATCCATTGAGATTTATCGATCCGGATGGGATGGCACCCATCGAACCGAATGGGGGAATGACCTATGATGGATATGTGGATGTAGATGAAAATGGGAATATCCATGGTACTGATGGTAGAAAGCAGGATGATGAAAAGAAAGCTAAAGGAGCAGGAGGCATTACCGATGCAGGGGGATCAGCGACTCAAGGAGGTAAAAAGGATAATTGTCCTGAATGTATCAATATTAACCTTGAGGAGTTTACTGTTACTGCTCCGAGATCGTTTCCCGGTGTCCTAGGGAGGGCAGCAGATAGGTGGTATTCTCAAAGTCTTGCGTATAGTACTTATGGAAGTATTGGGTTTAATGGCCCAAAAAGATATCCAGATCCTCTCAATTTTATTCCAGTTTATGTAGGAATTGATTTTTCTGTTGCATTTGCCTTTCATGATTTTGGTTATGGAATAGGATTCTCTGCAAGTGAAATTTCCGGTGTTGAGAATGGTGGATTACTTACATTTGAACATGGGAGAGTTTATGGATATGATCTTTCCTTTGGAGTAAATTTGCATATAGGATATTCCGATATTAGGCGATTCAATGGCCATAATCTTACAATAGGTGATTTGCAGGGAAATGCTTCTCAAATATCAGTAGGAATAAGTAGTCTTAATTTTACGCGTGGCACTTCATTAACAAATCACTGGTATTCAGCTGGATTTTCTTTTAGTGTTTTACCACTAAGATATAGCGGTTCTTATCAAAACATTAGATCTAATAAATTGTACTCATGGTAATATTTCCTAAATATTCTAAGTATTATAATTCAAAGCTTTCTTATATGGATATTGAATTAAGATTAACTAAACTAGTAAACCAGTCTACCGGGAGCAGATTATTTTCAAATAAATTTTACGGTTATTTAGAAAAGAATGGCTTTGTTGCCTACAAAAATAGTATTTATTCAAATATGACGTTGGTAAAAGTCGTTGGTAAATATAGTCAAATTGAAAAAAATACGAAATTGAAACTTCGATTTTCTCTTTCAGAGTCTGTATTAATTTTTTATTTAATTTTCATATTTGCTCTTTTATTTATCTTCTTATTAATAATGTTTGAACCAATTGCTGCCTGGTTGAAGATTATGCCTATGGTCATGATAATAATGAGCTATATTATAATCATTATCCCATTTAATTTAGTTAGTAAAGACGCTGAAAATAAATTAAAGAGCTTACTAGAAGCTGAAATATAGATTGTCCCTGACTGAGAGTAGTTGTTGGATGAATTTGAAAATAGAGGTTGACTAGGCGCAGTCTGCGACAATTGATGGGAAAAACTACGCCTATATATTCTGACAAATTTGTAATTTGCTGCTGTATTATAACTCCGATGAAATACACTGATCCGACGGGGATGTTTGAGTATTCGGATGGATATTCGACACAAGATTCCAGAAATTCAACAGGGTCGATATCCTTTTCAGGATCATATGAATCTAGTACAGTCGTTACCGACGTAGTGACATTTCAGTGGGGAGAAAAAGGATCTGTGTTTGGGGGCTATACTGAAAGTTATGTCAAGGAAACAGGGAGAGTAACTGGTAGAAGCCATTTTGGAGGAGCGCCCAATTTATTTGGAGCAGGAGGATTTGGGGATATGGGAGGTATTGGTCAGAGTGGAGAAAGTTACGATTGGGGCCGTCTCGGAAATGCATTAACAGCAGGAGGAATAGCTTATTATGGGTTAGAAAAAACCATAAGCAACAGCAAATATTGGGTTGATGCAAAAGGCAATATTAGAACTACAGACCTCTTAAAACAGAGAGAAAACGGAAAATATGTTAGAGGCGTACAAGGTTTAAGCAACAGCCAAGGAGCGGCAGCCAATGCGGCTTCTAAATATGCTGTCGCAGGAAAAGTTGTGGGTGGTTTAGGAATGGGGGTAACACTATTGCAATATGGTACTGGCCAAATTTCAGGTACTGAAGCTTCGATTGATTTAATTATGGGAGGTATTGGATTTACCGGTTGGGGAACACCAGTCAGCTTGATTTATTTTGGAGGAAAATTCTTATATGAATATTCAACAGGCAATACATTGTTTGAAAAACCAGGAGAGCGTTAATTTTAAGAGATGAAGGCATATTATTACCTTTTATTCAGAATATACAGGCTGTATAAAGACAAGAATAAAGAAACTGATTCACAAGCTCTGTTTAGTGCTACTGCTGTAAGTACGACAATATTGTGTTTCAATTTAATTACAATATATTTTCTTTTGAATTATTTTGGCTTGTTACCGATAGTTACAAATAAATTAATTATGGTTTTGTTTATGGTTACTGTTGGGTGTATCAATCATTATTTTTTTGTCAGAGAAAGGACGTTTTTGAATTATTGCTTCAAAAAAGATAATAAACGAGGCTTTTTAATTGTTGCCTACATTATTTTTTCATTTATTGTTGTATTTATTGTAGGGCATTTCAATCGTGAAAGAATATTTAAAGAAAATGTAGGTAAAATATCCAACGAACCGCGAAATGAATCCCTTGAAGGCAAAATAAGGAAGTTGTTTGAGTAAATTATGACCGCAGGGCAAGGATGTACGATCCTGCGATTGGCAGGTGGTTTGTGGTGGATCCGTTGGCGGAGCAGATGCGACGACATTCCCCATACAACTATGCCTTTAACAATCCGATGCGATTTATCGATCCGGATGGGATGGTAGCCGAAGATTACCTTGCTTATCTTGATAAAGGGAATGGGAATGAAAGAGAAAAGAGTGAGGCAAAATCTGTTGAAGAGTGTGAAAGGTGTGCAGAATTGCCGGAAGTTGTTGTAACAGCTGAAAGATTAGATGGAAATAGTTCCAATGGCATTCGGATAAATGGCTATTGGGGAGGATGTGGTAGTGGCAGTGAGGTCTTGAATGCCATGGGAAGACCAATGTCAAGAGGGGCAGCAAATCCAGTTTATCCCGAAGTAATTGCATTTCCTGTTCCACCGTTGTTTCAATTAACGAAATATGTAAGAAGTGCTTATCAAGCCCGATTTTCAGGTGGAATTGCTGCTAATACGGGTAGAAAGCTTACAGTTCAATTTGGTAAAGGGCCAAATCAAGTTAGTCATGCATTTAGACATACAGATGCCTTGGGTTAGATAGGGCAGTTGTAAAATCAGCCGTAGAAACTCATTTCAGAGGAGTATCATCTAAAATAGTTGCAGGTAAGCCCTTTAATCAAGTAATTGAGGTCGCAGGAAAACGAATTCAATATACAGCTTTTAAACTCAAAGATGGAACGATAAATATTGGTAGAATACATGGAGTCAAGTAGAGAACCGTCACAGGATGAAAGGAGGCTTCTTGAATTTTTAATTCAAAAAGCCACAGTAAAATTCCCATCCAATTGGAATGCTAATCTATTGGTTAAACCTTTAAATGATGAAGGTATGGGAAGCTTGTTATTGTTACCTGAAGGAGTGTCAGTTGATGACGACCGTTTAATGGGAAAACAAGTCAGTGAATGTCAATTTTCTGATGAAGATGGAACAGAAGTGATTGCTTCTTTAAATATAGATGATGCAGGCAGGCTGTTTGAATTAGATATTTGGAAGACAGACTTTTCTCCTTTAATTGGTATCCCAAATACGTTAAAACAATTTGAATAGAAGGTCCTTGGAAAAATGTAGGGCTTTTTTAGGAGGCATGACTGTCCTTGATTTTTATTGTAGGTAATAATAAAATCTAGAGTTTGTTTTTGGTTTTGGCATTCATTTTTTGAACTCAAGGTGGTATTTTGGTTTAAGAAAGAGGATGGATATAATTTTTATCACATTCATGATCTTGATTTATGACTACGAAGACTTTAGCCAACCGCCTGGCTAAATGCGGATAGAGGAAGGATACTAGGCCCTTCCCGATCTCAGGAAGTACAGGAGACAGTATTGAGCTTGGGGTATTTGGAAAATACGTGGATCCCAAGAAGATCCGGCTCAGTCCAGCGTCTTTTGCACGAACAGGACTGGATCAGAAAATCATCCGTACACTTGGTGAATACGGACAAAATCTGGCTGCTTCCCCCAATGAAATCGCAATATCAAACGTAATTGCTTTAGTGATTACCGAACTTCAGCAAAAGCCAGCTCCTGAGGCGTATATGGGTTATGCTTTGTATGACTCGGATTCCGTTTTATATGAACTAGGTAAGGTTGTTCTTTCCAAGAAGGCAAGGAACAAGCACGAGGAACTGATCCAAAAGCTGGCCATCAAAAAGGATGGATACATCGAAACCTTCCTCGTAAATGAGACGAGTGAAAACGTCTGGTTTGACCAGTTCCGGATCATGAGTACCGGTCCGTTGATCGTGCAGGAGACGCATGGAGCCTGCCCCGATGAGCGAAGCGATATCGGGAATCCTTGGGGTGTGGAATTGTCAGGATTGGGGTATCAGTATGGAGGAATTAAAGTAAACCCCTATCTTTATAACGGAAAAGAGGCAAACGGCCACTTGGGAGTGAACTTATTTGACTATGGTGCTAGGATGTACGACCCGGCGATCGGTCGGTGGTTTGTGGTGGATCCGTTGGCGGAACTAGCGCCTGACTGGACCCCATATCGCTATGGATTTAACAACCCAATGAAATACACTGATCCTACAGGGATGTTTGAGTATTCTGATGGATATTCAACTCAGGATTCCAGAAATTCTACGGGCTCGATAAGCTATAGTGGAGTTTATCAAGGTAATAAAAGTGATACCGATAAGGGTAGCAGTGCATCTACAACGGTGATAGCAGAGTCTCAGGAAAGTGGTGCTCGGGCTGTAGTGGATAATCAGCCTTTTATTCAGGAGGAAAAAAGGCAATCAAATGGGGAAGGGAGAAACCTTACCTTCTATCAAGCTAGGGTCTGGTATATGTTTGGTGGTGGAAATCCGTTGGAGGTTGATTTAGGAGCTCTGGATCTGAGTGGTGTCTCTATGGCAGATTTCAATGAGCGGGGATTAGCTACAATACGGCTCGACACCAAACATTTTTCAAATGCTAACGATGCTTTAGTTCACGGTACTATTACTCTTCAATTACTTGATGGTACTAATCAAGCCAAAATTGCTCTAAACTCTGGTGTCGACTTTCCAGAGCTGAAAGGTCAGCCAGCCGGAATGTTTAATTTTGAGATGCAATCTTGGAGCAGTCCTATAAACTGGATTAGAAATCCAGCAACTTTGCTTGGCGGGCTAATCTATGGTACTAGTTTTATTGGTCCGAATACACCTATATATACAGGAGGAACTCCATTTCCTATTTATTATCGGGGCACTGTTACAATATCAAAGTGAAAAGGAAATGAAATCAAAGACAATACTATTTATTATTTCACTCTCATTTATAGTATATTTCTTATGGCCAAGAAGTACTCATAAAATGAGTTCAATTGCCAAGGAAGAGTTAGTTGCAATAGTTCCTCAACCTTTAATAAACCAATTAAGTGGTCCATTGATTAGGGAGACAGACGATCACTCTGAGTTTGTTTGGTTCAAAAATCTTGAATGGGGTGACACGTCTAAAATTTATATCAGAGTTTATAAGAATTTTTATTCATGTAAAGAAAAATCGTGGTGGAGAAGTTTTTTATGTTATTTGGAGCCTCAAGTTACTATGAATTATGAATGGAATTATTTTATCTTCGATGACGGAACGGGTAATTTTTTAGAAGCCTTCCCATCTGGCGGCAAGGCAATAGAGGTTCAGTCCAGTTTAATTTCAAATGCTGATAGCATTCGAAATGGTTACGAGCTTATTGTTCCATCTGAACAAATAGTTAAGTTTTTAGAAAATGGATACTTTGAAGTTTTGCAAAAGGAGAATGATACTACTATTATTTCATTTTACGAACCAATTGCAAATTTGTATTTGAACAATAGAAAAGATACTATTTGGGTATCGACAGCAAAGGTAATTTCAAATGATACAACTGGAATTACACTAGTTCCTTACAAAATATCAGATTTGAAATACTATCTCCCATAGATTAGTTTGAAAAAATGAACAAGCTTTTACTAGATTGAAATCCTTAAAGTGCAACAGTGGTTGAGTAAACTGGTCAAGTGTATCAATATGGAGGAATTAAAGTAAGTCCCCCCCCCTCGCTGTGTGGAATTTGCAATTCGACCCAAGTGTCTCTAGCGAACTGTAATCCCAGAATCTCATTCATCCCTAGATATGGAGCTTCTACAGGGTCATTCTAAACAAGAATACTAATAAAAAATTCACCTACAACCACCTGAACCTTCCCAAGGTCATCACCTTTACGGGAAGCAACCGCAGGATCGAATACCAGTACAATGCGGAGGGGATGAAGGTACAGCAAATCAACCGGGATGGCAGTACGGTCACGACACTGAACTATATCGGCGAGTTTGTCTTGGAAGGGAGTGCGATGAGCTATATCCTGCACGAGGAAGGGCGGGCAGCTTTTGAGAGTGGAGCTTTCCAATACGAATTCTTTATCAAGGATCATTTAGGCAATGTGCGGCAAGTAGTCCGAGCACCTGTTTCGGCGATGAGAATCGCTACCATGGAGCCGGAGAAGGCAGCCGAAGAAGAAGAACTGTTCCAAAATATCAAAGAAACCAGACAGGGAGCCGGGGAGCATAACAAGACCCCGGGAGGCTATGCCACCGCCTGGCTAAATGCGGATAGAGGAAGGATCTTAGGCCCTTCCAGATCACAGGAAGTCCAGGAAGGTGACAGTGTGGAGCTTGGGGTATTTGGGAAATACGTCGATCCCAAGAAGATTCGGCTTAGTCCTGCGACTTTTGCACGAACAGGACTGGATCAGAAAATCATCCGTACACTTGGTGAATACGGACAAAATCTGGCTGCTTCCCCTAATGAATTTGCACTGGCAAATGTGATTGCCTTGGTATTGTCAGAAGTGCAACAGAAACCGGCACCAGAGGCCTATATGGGTTATGCCTTGTATGATGCGGATAGCAACTTGTATGAACAGGGTAAAGTCGTGCTGAGTAAGAAGGCAAGGAATAAGCATGAAGAATTGATAAAGAAAATTGCAATTCCCAAAGACGGATATATTGAAACATTTCTTGTCAACGAAACCAGTGAGAATGTGTGGTTCGATCAATTCCGCATCCAAAGCACCGGTCCTCTCATCGTGCAAGAAACGCACTACGACCCATGGGGAGTGGAGCTTTCTGGACTTGGTTACCAATATGGCGGAATCAAGGTGAATCCTTATCTTTATAATGGCAAGGAGGCAAACGGCCACTTGGGAGTGAATCTGTACGATTATGGAGCGAGGCTTTACGATCCAGCCATCGGGAGGTGGTTTGTGTTGGATCCGCTGGCGGAACTAGCGCCTGACTGGACGCCGTATCGCTATGGCTTTAACAACCCGATGAAATACGCCGATCCGACGGGGATGTTTGAGTATGTGAAGGGAGGGTACGGAGAGGATATTGAAGTCGGCAATGTATGGAGTCATACTGAGGATGGTGATTACCTTTCAGATAAAAAGGAAAAATCAGAAGAGCAGAAAACTTCATCGAATTCGATAGTATCGGTCAATAGTGGTGATCAAAGTAAAACTAACCGAGATACCCAATCTGATCCTAAAAAGTCGCCAAATGAAGTAGTCAGAAAGAATGGGCGCGGATATGGATACACAGGAGTTTCAGAAACAAAGAATGATGAGACCTGGTATCAAATGTCAGATAAAAGAGGAAGGCTATTTTGGGTTGATAAGGATTGGAATGGAAGGGATGGAATTAATATGTTTGATTATCTACCAGGTGGGAAACTGTTTGAAAGAACTGAATTGGGAAAATCAAAGTTAGGTATCTATATACGTGAGCATTTATCAAATCACTTAGACAACATACTGTGGCTTTTTGTTCCTGTAAAGCCATATGGAACTACTCCTAGTCAACCGTATTTTGGACCTGGAATACCCTTAGAAGGTTCTCCGTCATTGAACAAGCCAATCATTAAGTCATGAACGAATTAAATGAGAGAACATTTAAGTTTTCCAATAAAGGCATTCATTTAACGCGAAATAAATTTACATATAGATTTATTTCATTTAGAGATGTCGAAAAAGTAGTTATTTCTAATGGTAGGGCTACTAAGAATTGGATAGTTGTATTGTTAATGGGGTTATTATTGCAAATCTTGTTATTTTTTATTCTATATTATATAATCACTGGTTTTTCTGAAGCTGAAGGAACAGTTAGATTTTACAATATTTTAGGTTATAGTGTAATTGCATGTATTTCTATAGGAGGATTAAGTTACTTTTGTATTCATTATGCTTTGAAAACCGTTGATTTGCTTAAAATTTCGGTAGGAGGAAAAATAATAAAATTACGAATATTAGATAACAAAGAGAATCTTTCAATAATTTTAGATTTTTTGAAAAAACATAGAATTCCGGTTAGCGAAAAGTAAAATCGAAACCATTCATTTAATTTGAAAATGATAAATAAATCCCGAAACAAGTATCCAGAACTCGTTGAGAAGATTGCCGTAAAGAAAGATTGCTATATCGAAACCTTTTTGGTCAATGAAACTTCCGAAAACGTCTGGCCTGTCTGCCGGCAAAGGCAGGTTTGATCAATTGCGTATTCAAAGCACCGGTCCGCTTATCGTGTAGCAAACGCATTATAATCCTTGAGGAGTTGAATTATCTGGATTAGGCTATCAGTATGGTGAGGACCGAGCGTAAAGAATAAGTCCTGTGGACTGATTTAGCGAGGGGCCAGTTTGAAGCGCGGGAATAAATCCGTATTTATACAATGAGGAGTGAGCGTTAAGGATTAGCCCAGTGGGCTAATCTAGCGAAGGGCCGGCATGCAGGGCGGGAGGCAAACGGCCACTCGGGAGTGAACTGGTATGATTACGGGGCGAGGATGTATAGCCTGTCCCGATAGCGAAGCGTATCGGGAATCCTGCAATTGGAAGATGGTTTGTGGTGGATCCGCTGGCGGAACTAGCGCCTGACTGGACGCCGTATCGCTATGGCTTTAACAATGCGATGAAATACACTGATCCCAAGGGGATGTTTGAGTATTCGGATGGATATTCGACACAAGATTCCAGAAATTCAACAGGGTCGATATCCTTTTCGGGATCATATGAATCTAGTACAGTCATTACCGACGTAGTGACATTTCAGTGGGGAGAAAAAGGATCTGTGTTTGGGGGCTATACTGAAAGTTATGTCAAGGAAACAGGGAGAGTAACTGGTAGAAGCCATTTTGAAGGAACGCCCAATTTATTTGGCGCATGAGGATTTGGGGAAATGGGAGGAGGATTTTTTGGTTTCGAAGGCATTAATCATCCTGGAATTCTAAATCTAAGAAATGTAACAGATAGAAATGAGATTGCTGTGCATTTATTAAAGGGGATTAAGTATCATATGACTAAAGAGACTGAAATAGATTTAAATAAATTATTTGAATGCTTGAGTACTGAATGCTTAGGAATAGGAGGGACACATTTAGAATCAAGATCCAATCAGCATGCCATAAACTCCTTTCTTGGTCCAAGAGGGGATTCTTATGCTTCTTATAAAATAGGAGATAAACTTATCAAAATGATGTATCAAATACCAATCTATGGCCCTAGAAGAGGTTTGTCTTTTGCACATTCTAATTACCAAGATGGCGTTCAACCAAATGGTAATTGGTTTATTCGTTGGGGAGGAACTGGTGGATTGTATCTAAATTTTAGCAATAATCAAGATTTCATGAGAAATTGGATTTTAGGAAAATGAAAAAGATTTCGATTTATATTTTCTTTGTATGTGTTGCCTGTACTCAAGAAAACGAAATGACAAAACAGGAAGAGTTTGTATTTAAATCAATGGATGAATATGTTATCCATTATGAAGAGGAGGATGAAGTTAGTTTAATTGATATTGCCTCTTATTTCGAATATTTTTTAATTGAAGAAGGATATCTGAAATCCAATTCAAAAGAAAGCTATAAAGAGTTTTATTTAGAATATGTTTTGGGAGATTCTTTATTAAGCTTAAAGGGATTATATGATAAAAGCAGCACTTATTTAACATTAAGTTTCCCAGTAAATCAAACTAGAAGCTGGTTCATTTTTAATGAAGCCGTGAATAAGTTTCCAATTGAGTCAAAAAACAAATACCTTGTATGTAATGTAGCTCAATTATTAGGTAAATTTAAAGATAGGTTTTCAATGGGAGAAGACCTCTTTAATGAATATCTTAATTCTGTACCGAAGAGTGAATTTTCTAGTAAAGTTATTTATCGAGTCCCAATTTTAATACATATTTACGGAGAGCTTGAACTTAAAAACTACAATAAACTTCCCTGATTTTCAACTAGCTTGCAGATTTATAGCATTACGCAAAAAAGTCCGAACCAAGCAAAACCGAGCTTGAATCAGAAAATCATCCGTATACTTGGGGAATACGGACAAAATCTGGCTGCTTCCCCCAATGAATTTGCACAGGCAAATGTGATTGCCTTGGTGATGTCAGGAGTGCAACACCCGGATAGTAACCAGGAGCAAGGTAGGAAAACTTCACACTGTCACCACGGTGTTTCGACTACACCTAGAGGGATTAATTACCGGTTTTTCCTACTCAAAAGAAGATCTTTTCGATTAATTTTTTAAGGAAATTGAGCTTAGAGACTTCATGGCAGTAAATGATCCGATGTTTGGAAAAACTTCTTCTGGTAAATTTTTATTGTCTTGGGATCAGCTCCCTGATCGAAGGTTCTTTGATGGCAGTTGCTTTTTACTAAGGAAATTATGCAATGCTGCTTGCTAACTTCAATTCCAATGAATAACTTAAGAGACATTAATAGGCCTGGATGAGTGGGCTTTAGCTTATTATCATTTGTCTGATCATTTAGGTTGTGAAAGTGAATAATATGCCCTGAAAGCTTTTCAAATTCTCTGATTGCCCAATCTCGATCAGGCTTTGTTGTGCAGGTTACTTGTTTTTATTTTCATTATATTCAAAAGAACTGTTACGGCTTTTTTCAATCCTCAAAAACATATCTATGAATACGCATGCTGACAAAACGCAGAAAAAAGAGAGCCAAGTAGGAAGTTTAAAGTCATCAGGACAGGAAAAAAGTGCTGATTCGGTGTTTAAGTTTTCGGATAATCGTTTTGAGACTTTTGGCCAGCAAACTTTTCAAAGAATGGCTGTCAGCGGTCCACAGGCTTTACAGTTGCGGGCTTACCAGGAATCGGTAAATAAGTATTCTAAGACACAAAGTGGGGGAGGGGTCGATAGTTCTTTGGCTCAACTTAGTATTGCTCAGGATAACTGGGATGCGGCTATCAGCCATACCAGAAACACTTGGGCAGATCATATTTTCAATGGAGGATTAAAAAACAATGGGAATCCGAACGGTTATCATTCTAAAGCGGGAAATTCACCAACGCATGAGGCTTTTGGTGTAATGAATAAGAGTGTGGGACCTAAAGGGGTCTATAACCAACAGGTTCGCCTGAAAAGTGATCACAGCAAAACAAAGTTATCTACATTTTTCCCGGATGGATTGACCCAAGACCAGGTAATAGCCACGGTAGCCTCAGCTCATACACAGCAAAACAAAGAAGTTGTTTCAAAAGGATCGTTGAAGCCTGGAGTTCCTCCGCAATTGATCGGAAGTAAAATTCATTTTGCTGATGACACTGCTTATCCGGAGGTATGATATGCCCTTGTTCTTAAAATTTTTACTAATCTTTAAATAATTCCAATTAAATGCCGGGAGCAAATTTTTCTAATGCCGAATGCCTGGAGCAAGAAATGCAATGGTTCCAGGAGCTGCTTATTCTACGAGGTAAGATCACCTTCGAACAGAGTCAAACAGAAGCAGCTATTGAGAAAATTCAATTACCGGATTTTTCGGATTCTTCTTCGGATTATGCCCAACTAATCCAGCGTCATCAAATGGGCTTGGAGGAGCGTTTAGTCTTGCTCTTGGCTTTAATGCCTCATGTTAAGCCTCATTTATTGGATATTCTGCATATTAAGAATCAGACCTATGATATGCCTTTTACTGAATTTGGGGGTATCAAAGGGGAGAAGCACCGGGGCTTCTTGCCTACCGGTGAGACTGCGGTATTTTTATTGGCTGGATCGAATCTGGAAAAACGATTTGAGCTGATACGGCTCTTTGAATCTGACCATTACTTTAGTAGGGAAGGGATTCTTTCATTGGAACATCAATCAACCGATGAGCCCTTTCTAAGTGGCGTATTGAAGATTTCAAAAGAATATTTAAGCCTGCTGACTACAGGGGAGAATTATAAGCCTGATTTTGACGGGAGCTTTCCTGCTAAACGAATTCAAACGGATCAGGAGTGGTCGGATTTAGTAGTAGGGGAGGAGGTTCATCAAGGCATAAAGGAAATCCAAAATTGGTTGATTTATGGAAAGAAACTGAAACAGGACTTTCAATTTGGGAGGAGGATCAAGCCAGGATTCCGGGCTTTATTTACCGGACCTCCGGGAACAGGAAAAACTTTGACAGCAACCCTTCTAGGCAAGACGCTTGATCTGGATGTGTATAGAATTGACTTATCCCTGGTTGTGTCCAAATACATCGGCGAGACAGAAAAAAATTTATCACGGGTATTTGACTTGGCGGAGAATAAGAAATGGATCTTGTTTTTTGACGAGGCTGATGCGCTTTTTGGCAAGCGGAGCCAAACTGCTGATTCTCACGACCGCTATGCCAATCAGGAGGTTTCTTATCTATTACAGCGTGTGGAGGATTTTAATGGATTGGTAATTCTTTGTTCTAATTATAAGAACAATATTGATGAGGCTTTTTTCAGAAGGTTTCAGCTTGTCGTCGATTTTGAATTGCCGGACTACTACCAGCGGCTCCAATTATGGGAAAATGCACTTCATGGCGAGTTTGCATACGATGATGCTATTGATCTTCGTGACTTGGCTGAAAAAGAGGAATTGAGCGCTGCTGCCATTGTGAATGTACTTCATTTTTGCCTGTTAAAGGCTTTGGAAAGGAATGAGAAAACTATCCGGCAAAAAGATATTATTCAGGGATTACGCTTGGAGCGGATTAAGGAGGGAAAAAGTATCGTTGGCTGAGTAATCAGATCAATCTACAGAGGAGCCTCAAATGCCTTTGGATCACTGATTTTTCACCAAATATTCAATGGTGATATCATCATTTTTTGTCTTTTTGTTTTTTTGAAGTTCAGTGATCAATTTGCGAAGAGCCTCGTTTTCGGTTTTGGATCTGTCCAGCTCACTTTGTAATCCAATGATGTGCTTATTGTTTTTGACCAGTTCTTTTTCAAGTAATAGATTTTTGTCTTGATGTTTTTTTAAATCACTTTTGATCACTTCCTTCTCAAAATCAAGCTGTTCTATGTGTTTTTGCAGAAAAGTTTCCTTTTTATTGAAAATATTTTTGAGGATAAAAAACAATACAAAAGGGGTAATACTAAGTATGAAGAACAGTATTGTATACATATTATGCATGATTTGAGTCCAAATAAACAACTGTTATTAGAAGTAAAATTATTATTTTATTTGGGGTAGCTTGATTTATTAATATTTTTTCTAAATTAAAAAAACTTTGAGAAGAATTTTCAATCCCATCTTTTTTGGTTTTGATTTTTTCTACCCCATTTAATCTTTAAGTTGAAATGATTGATGCATTACTGGCTCATGTCAGAGAACTTTTAAATCAGAATTTTAAAAATCAATATGGCTTCACAGATAATAAAGTCATGGTTTCTTCTTTGTTGGATAATTCAGGAACTATTCCAGCGGAGTTAGAGGATCGCATCGTTTGTTTTCTGTTATCGGTGGAAGAAGAAACAACGCTTCGGAATAAATCTCCAAGACAATCAGGCGGTGGGTCCGGTTTTTTTGACAAATCCTCTCCTTTGTTCATCAACCTTCACTTGGTTTTTTGTGCCAATTTTAAAAGCAAGAATTACTTAGAGGGTTTGAACTATATATCTCAAATCCTTAGTTTTTTTCAGCATCAAAAGGTGATGAATCCCGCAAGTATTCAGGGAATGTCGAAAAAGGTGGAAAAAATAACCTTTGAGCTCTGCAATCTTAATTATGATAATATCAGTCAGGTTTGGTCTGCGATAGGCACCAAATTATTACCCTCTGTCATTTACAAAGTTGGCTTGGTTGTATTTGATGATACGCCGATCAAAGGTGTCACTCCGGCAATTTCTTCAACCGGGGCTGAAAATTAAAATCCTGAATGAATCAACAATTTTTTCATATTGCCACGATCAATTCCTTCCATGAATATAGAGGAGAAGGTCCATTTGACGGACTGTCTTTTTCATTGAGGTCAGATAGGATCAATCTGGCGAAAAACTTAAGGCTGGTCTTCAAGTCATTTCCCGGGGGGATACATATTTTAAGTGCCGAGCCTGATTTCCTGAAAAATGAAGAGGAGAAGCTAATCATTGAGGTAATTCCTAGCAGTCCTTTCTTTTATAATTTTACAGAATTCGGGGAAGAATTTAGACCTGATTTACGGGTTTTTCATTTTTCAATCGGTTCTCGACTAGACGGTAAGACTTCCTTACATGGAGGTGACTTTGTTTCTAGTACGGATGCTGTCGAGGTAATTTCAAGAAAGCTTTTAAGAGATTTACCAAGTCGGATTCAGCAAGGAAAGGTTAGGCTTTTTGATTTTGAAAATGAAGAGATTGATATAAATAACTTCAACAGGTTTTTTCTCTCTGGACAAGCCGATCTTTTCTATCTGAAAGAAGAACAAGGTGAAAAGCAGCTTTTTTACAAACCAGCCCCTTCTATGAACAGGAATCCATTCGGGATCTTAAGTATAGATTGTGGTCAGCTTTATCAGAATTATATTTCAAGCGATAGACCATTCAATTATTCCATACATTTTAAAGCCAAAAAGACGATTTGGCGATACATACTTTCCGATAAAGTCTACGATAATTTTAATCAGCTATCAGTTATTGATACCCAAAATTCAAACTTTCAATTCATTGAATCCGAGTTTGAAATTCAAGTTGACAGAAAAGTAAAAAGCTTTGAGACTGAGACTCCTCTTCCTTTACTGGAAAGTGTTTTGCCCAAGTTCCAATTGGTAGAGCGGGTCAACGGTGGTCAGGCTTTAAAAGTAGTCATCAAACAATTGCCAAAAGCTAGTCCTGAGGTTTTGCATAGAAAGGCCCCAAATGACGATACTATAGTTTCACACATTTTTATTTAATCAATTTCTTACACTAACAAACACAATAATTATGGCACAAAACCTCATGACTCCCGGAGTTTACATTGAAGAAAAAAATGCATTCCCGGGCTCGGTTGTCGAAGTGGCTACTGCTATTCCTGCATTTATCGGGTATACAGAGAGGGCTTCGAAAAATGGAAAATCCCTGGTAAACAAGCCTACGAGGATTACCTCTTTTGCGGATTACCTCGAATTATTTGGCGGAGCATTTAGTCCGAGTTTTACGCTTTCGGACCCACAGGATGGAGATAGAAACCTTGTTTCTCTTCCAAGTGGCGACAAGACCATTAAATACAAGGATAATCATTTGGTTTATCTATTTAATAGTATTCGTTTGTTCTTCTCCAATGGAGGAGGTACATGCTACATCGTGTCAGTAGGTACTTATGCAGGTAAGGATGGAATTGAGATCAAAAAGGATGATTTGCTTGGCACCGGTACCGATGCTAATGGAAAAGCAGTTGAAGGTGGTCTATTAAAGCTAGTCAAGGAATTAGAGCCAACTATGGTGGTGATTCCTGATGCAGTTGCTTTGGGGGAAGAGTCTTATGAGGTGTATAAGCAAATGCTGGCTCATTGTGCCAAAATGCAAAACCGGGTAGCTATACTAGATATCTATGATGGATACAACAGTCGGGAAGATGGGGAAGATGATAATATTAAGGTCTTCCGAGAGAAAATAGGAACAGAGTATCTCAGTTATGCAGCTGCTTATTATCCTTGGTTGGAAACCAATGTAGTTCAGAAAGGCGAAATCACTTTCAAAAACTTTGATGCTTCTGTAGCCCTTGGGGAGATCCTTCCTGAGGCAAGAGCGAAAAGTCTGATAGAGGCATTTCCTAAGTCAGAAGATGAATTTAAGGAGCGCTTAAAAGCTGATCGTCCGGATATTTCGGATGAGGATGTAGAATCTGTACTTCCAGGATTCATCAAAAACAAAGAGAGTAACCATCATTTGGGACTATTGGCAACAAGCCCCACTTACTCTGCACTTTTGGATGAGATTCGAGCGATCATGAATCTATTGCCTGCAGCTCCGGCTATGGCAGGGATTTACACGATGGTGGATAATAGTAGAGGAGTATGGAAATCGCCAGCCAATGTAGGGCTGAATTCTGTCGTCAAACCTGCCGTGAATATTACACATGATCAACAAGAGGATCTCAATGTGAATGCCCTTTCAGGAAAATCCGTGAATGCTATCAGAACCTTCCCGGGAGTGGGAACTTTGGTTTGGGGTGGTAGAACCCTGGACGGGAACAGCTTGGACTGGAGATATATCAATGTACGGAGAACGATGATCATGCTGGAGCAATCCATCAAATTGGCCTTGCGCGCCTATGTTTTTGAACCGAATGATGCGAATACTTGGGTTACAGTCAAAAGCTTGATTTCTAATTTCTTGGTAGAAAAGTGGAAGCAGGGAGCTTTAGCTGGCGCGAGTCCTGAAGATGCCTTTGATGTACAGATAGGGCTTGGTTCTACCATGACCGCCTTGGATATTCTGGAAGGCAAGATGTTGATTACCGTGAAATTAGCAATCGTAAGACCTGCTGAATTCATCGTTGTTACTTTCGAGCAACAAATGCAAAAATCTTAATTCAATCACTTAAAATAAACAACCAATAAACACTATAAAATTATGGCAGGAGAAGCACAAGACAGCAATTGGCCATTACCCAAGTTTTATTTTTCAGTAGACTGGGGCAGTACCACCGATATTCCTTTTCAGGAGGTCAGTGGCCTTGAAATCGAAGCACAACCCATTGAATACCGTCACGGTAACAGTCCGGTTTTTTCGACGATAAATATGCCGGGTATTGTAAAAAACAATCAGGTGACCATGAAAAAGGGCGTATTTGTCAATGACAATGCCTTCTGGGACTGGTACAATAAAATCAAGATGAACACCATTGAACGACAAAATGTGGTGATCAAACTCCTTGATGAGTCAGGATCCCCTACAATGACTTGGACACTGAACAATGCATGGCCTACCAAGATCACATCGACTGATATGAAATCCGATGCGAATGAAGTAGCAGTGGAGTCCATTGTGATTTCACATGAAGGATTGACCATCGCCAACGGCTAAAATCCATGGGTGAAAACAGTTTCTTTCAGCAGGGATATTCTCCGCCTACTGCATTCTATTTCCAGGTGAAATTTCCGGATTTTCCAGAGATGGACAGTAGCTTTCAGGAGGTATCCGGGCTGAAGGTTACCGTCAAGGTTACAGAAAAAAAGGAGGGGGGAGATAATAGCTATATGCATTATATTCCTTCCCCTCCTCAATATTCAGATTTAGTACTCAAACGTTGTTTGGTTCAGAATTCCAGTTTGGATGACTGGTGCAGGGATGCATTGGAGTATTTTAAATTCAAACCCTTGGATCTTCAGGTGATCTTACTGGGTGCAGACGGTACCCCGTTGGCTTCCTGGTCTGTTTATCGCGCTATTCCCCTTTCCTGGGAATTGTCAGCGCTGAGTAGCACAAAAAATGAATTAGCACTGGAAACCTTGACCTTGAAGTATAAACACTTTAAAAAGGACAGCTAACATGACTTTAATTATCAGGCAACTGGTGATCAGGGGAGAAGTAGTCTCTGATTCCAATTCTTATGAGCGGAAAAGAGAACTTTCTCTGGAGGAAGTAAGGGAACTGATTAATCAGGCTAAGAGAGATGTGGAAAGGGAAATGGAAGAGAAATTTTCTCAGGTGATGGATTATAGCGCTACTCGTTGATATGGACTCAGGGAAACTTACCAAAATGAAAGTGGTGGCCTACAAGAAGCCTGATTTTTCGGAGAGGGTAGGCGAATATGATGTGCTGGTAAATCCTGACCAGTATCATGATAAATCGGAATATAGGTACAGTACCAATTCATCTCCAAGTGGTGTTTCGGCTGAAACGGTCAAATTTCGGGGAGCCGGTACGAAGCAATTCAGTATGGATTTCTTCTTTGACAGTACAGGCGTCATGTCTACAGATCCGGTGGATGATCAGATTGATGAGTTAAAAGAACTGATATATACTTACAACGGAGATATTCACGAACCTAACTATGTCAAAATTCTTTGGGGTACCCAATCTCTGTTTGAAGGTAGATTAAAAGAATGGGATATCCTGTATTCCATGATGGATCTGAATGGGACTCCCTTACGAGCTGAGATCAAAGCTACTTTTATCGGTTCGGTACCTGTCAAAAAGAAAGCTGCCCAAGAGGCTAGGAATTCCTCTGACCTGACTCATATCCGAGTGATTAAAGCTGGTGATACCTTACCAGGCATGTGTTTCAAAATTTATGGCGACCCATCCTATTATTTACAAGTTGCCGAGTTCAATTCGCTGGATAATATCCGGGATATACGACCAGGGGATCAGCTTGTTTTTCCACCTTTAGTTTAATTTATGTCAGAACTTTTGACAGAAAATGATTTACCTGTTTCTATTGAAATAAAAATCGATGGAACTTCTCTTCCTGCCACGGTAGAAATCATTGGTATTTCTGTGGTTTGGGAGATAAACCGTATTGCCCAGGCAACTTTGAAGATTTCCGATGGCGGGGTTTTTGGGTTAGAAAATGAGCCTTTTACCAACAGTGAATCAGAAAACTTTGTACCCGGTAAAGCTATAGAAATTGATCTGGGATATGGGGATGAAAGAAGTCTTTCTTTCAAAGGAATCATTACCGGTCAACGTCTAGTGGTTAGAAGAGAAACCTCATTTTTATCTGTTACCTGCAAAAATAAGGCATTTAAGTTGACCAAGTCACGAGCGAATCAGGTGATGGATACAGCAAAAGACGATGATTTGTTTTCGCAACTTATTTCCAATGCCGGGCTGACCCCAGATCTGGCATCTGCTCAGCAGTATCCCCCTCCCTTGTTTCAATTCAATTCTACAGATTGGGACTATCTGGTCATGCGTGCAGAGGCCAATAATTTTTTTGTTTTGACGGATCAGGATAAAGTTTCAGTAAAAGAATTCGATTTTTCAGGATCTGCTGATTTTGCTATTCAGGCTGATATGGTTGTGCTTGATGCTGATTTGGAACTAAGTGGAGAAAATACTTTCCCGGATATTACCATGTCTAGTTGGGATCCTAAAAATCAACAAGCTACATCTGTCACTACCTCTATGAGTGATTCTTTAGAACTCAGCAATTTGACAGCTCAAGCACTAGCAGGAAATTTATCCAATCCTGGGATTAAAAAATTTACTTCTGCCCCTTTGAGTACCGATGAGCTTACTACTTTTTCGAAAGGTTGGATAAGCAAAGCTTCTCTTTCCAAGGTACAGGGAAAGATAACTATTCTGGGAACCAATAAGCTCAAGCCCGGTGATCTGGTTGACCTTAAAAACTTTAATTCCCGCTTCAATGGAAAGGCATTTATCTCCAAAATAGAGCAGGATTGTTCTGAAGGAGATTGGAAAACCAAAGTTTTTGTCGGGGCAAATCCCCGTTGGCATGCTTCTCTTCCGGATGTGCAGGAAGAAGATGCCTTGGGGATATTGCCTGGAATAAAAGGGACTCATTTAGGCACGGTGAAAAAAATCACGGAAGACCCTGATAATGAATATCGGGTTCAGGTTGAATTAGCCACTTTTCAGGATGATTCCAACTCGAATATGCTTTGGGCAAGACTGGCATTCAACTATGCTTCAGATAAAGCAGGTTTTTTTTTCTTTCCTGAAGTCGGAGACGAAGTCCTCTTAACTTTCTTAAATGGAGATCCCCGATTTCCGGTGATTATTGGAAGCCTGTACAGCTCCAGCAGAAAGCCCGTGATCGAAACGGATGAAAACAATACTCAAAAAGCGATTTATTCCAAATCTGGAATTCAACTCTTATTTAATGACGAGGACAAAATATTAACAATCAAAACTCCTGCTGAAAACACGGTCATTTTGGATGATAAGGAAAAGAGTATCTCCATCAAGGACTGTAATTCCAATGAATGTGTATTGGATAGTTCGGGGATAAAACTAAGCAGTCCCAAAGATATCGTATTGGATGCCCAGGGTAAGATTGATATAAAAGCAGTATCTGGGGTCAATTTAGAGGCATCAGCGGGGGATTTGAAGGGAAAAGGAATGAATGTGGATTTGGAAGCTGATGTGTCAATGAAAGCTGCGGGAAATGCTTCTGCTGAGTTTTCTGCTTCTGGTACTACCACGGTTAAAGGAGCCATGGTTATGATAAATTAATGATTAACTAAATGAGACGAGAAATATGCCACTAGCAGCGCGATTAACTGATATGCACACTTGCCCCATGCAAACCCCCGGTGTTCCGCCGATTCCTCATGTGGGAGGACCGGTGGTTGGTCCTGGAATTCCAACTGTTTTAATAGGAAAGCTGCCTGCCGCCGTAGTAGGGGATATGTGTGTTTGTGTAGGTCCGCCAGATAGTATCGTGAAGGGGTCGGCGACGGTGATGATAGGCGGGATGCCAGCAGCCAGGATGGGGGATACCACCGCTCATGGAGGCTCTATTGTTTTGGGATGTCCCACAGTAATGATCGGAGGATAAGATGGAGGATTCTAATAAAAGCTTTTTAGGAAATGGCTGGGCTTTTCCACCCGCTTTCGAGATGGATTCCAAGTGGGTAGCCATGGTCTCTGCAGAGGAAGACATCCAGCAAAGCATTCGTATAATTCTAGGGACCATTCCCACCGAGCGGGTCATGGACCCTAAGTTTGGCTGTGACCTTCTCTCTTTTGTTTTTGAAACGGATGATCCTACCTACTTAACCTTGCTACGGGACACAATTAGTGACTCGCTCTTGTATTATGAGCCCCGCATAAAAGTAAAAGAGATCAAGTTTGGAAAAGAGAAGTTAGCCGAAGGGGTGCTACTAATATATATCGATTACACGGTAATCATCACCAATTCCAGGACCAATATGGTTTACCCATATTATTTCAAGGAAGGAACCAATTTGTAAATGAAAAACGGAATCAATCAGTCTGGAAGAATGCTCCCCGAGTTGGATCCACATTTTGTGGTTCCTGATGAGCGTTCTTTGTTGGAATTGGTTCAGTTTACACTTGAATATTCCGAATCGGTAGCCTACTATAATTTAGAAAAAAAACCAGTCGGAAATTGGAGGCCATTTTTACTACATGAACCCATTTTTATTGTAGGCTTAATTGCCGCTACCCAACTCGAGGGCTACAAAGCTACTCAGGAAGATTTGGAAGTTCAGTGGGGTGGGTTTGGTGAGCCACCTGCTAACTTAAAAAGCCGAATGGCTTCCAATCTCTTAGCAATGATTGAAAAGCTTTTTTACTGGGAAAGGCTATTCGATGATTGTCATTATTCAGGCCCAATAGTCAAGGAGATCCGAAATGGAATCCAATTTTTGGAGCCGGTAATTGCTGAATCCGTTGGGGCCCAAAAAACATATTCGAGTGCGGATTTTCAGGCAGCTGGAATACCATTAAATTATTCCAAAAAAGCTAAAGAAAATAGCATCAAGGAAAACTTCAAACTTGCCTATAAAAACCTGATGTATATCACGGAGTTTGCGGCAATTCGGTTTGAAGAGCTGGTGAAAAATCCGAATGGAAAGTTACAGCCTCATTTAGGGCTTTTGATTGCAGGGCTCAGGTTGTTTCAGGAGGTTCAAAGGGATTTGAATACGTTGACTGAAAGGCATTTGGACTTTTATTATCAGCGTTTGCTGAATCAATTCCCTAAACATCCCCTTCCAATAGAAGTCTTAGCAGGTTTAGTGCCAAAGTCCGGTGTAAGTCTTTTACCTGAAAATTCGAGCTTTAGCTTAAGCTTTCCTGATAAGAAGACTGTTTTGATGCAAAACCCTTATGCAAGTGAATTAGGCAAGGGAAAGATTGCTGAACTTCGGACTTTGTATAAAAGTGACTATTACCCATTCTCAGCAGGAGATAAGGTGGGGGATTTTTCTCTTAATACCATTTTTGACAAGCTGCTTTTTCAGGGTGAGGGCAAGCAGGAAATAAGTCTAAAGGGAACTAGGTCTGATGACTTTCCATATAGTTTAGGTGAAGATCTAAGCCAAAAGAGCAGCCAAGAAAGAGCCAATACCAGTAGCCAGTTGGGTTTCGTTATTTCTTCTCCGGTTTTACTAGTGGAGTCTGGTGTTCATTTGTTTAAAATATCCGTTGAATTATCAGCCAATTCCAGTAGTCAGTTCAAAAAATTTATTTCCGATTTACTCTATGCCAAAGAACGGACTACATCCAAATACCATCCCCACGAAGAAGAGGAAGAAAAAAGCTTTACACACAGTCTATTAAATGAAGCTTTTACAGTTTTTCTAACCACTCAATCCGGCTGGACTCAGCTTGACTTTCTCCATGTAGAGTTCGATTTTTTTGAGAAACAGCTAGTATTCAAACTAGAACCGGAAGGACCAAAAGAGCATCCTGTTCCTTTTACTGTGGGCATTCATGGGGATCAGGCAGAAAGCCTTTGGCCTTCGCTGAAATTCTTGATCAATAATACAGCTCATTATCCCCCATATAAGGCTTTAAGCCTTTTTGAAATTGTCTCTATGGAAATCCACACACTCACCAAGGGAGTGACTGATGGGTTTCAGTTTTATAACCAAAATGGAAAGCTTGATTCATCTGCGCCTTTTCTTCCGTTTGGAGCATTACCTACCAAAGACTCCTACTTAAGATTATACAACCCCGTAGTAATAAACAGATACCTATCTCGATTTTCTTTGGATTTCACATGGCTAGGTCTTCCCGAAGAGCGAAATGGATTTGTTGATTATTATAAGGCCTATCCCGAGACTGTTCACAATAAAAGCTTCCAAGGTAAGGTTGGCTTGGTCTCGAATTTTTCTTCTGATAGTAAACAAGACCCTGAAAAAACTCAGGAATTTTCATTCTTTGATGAGGTCGAAAAATCTGATGGCCAATACTTATCCAATAGAAAAGGCTTGACACTTAATCTTGATCTATTGGATTTATCAGTGCTTTCCATGCCAGAAAGGACGGAAAAAACACCTACTTCTCCTTACCTAACCATTCGTATTGCAGCACCAAAACCCTTTGTATTTGGTCATGAAGAATATACAAGGGTTTTCTCAGATCTTTCTTTTTACAACAGCCGATTTCCTAAAAGACAAAAAGAATTACCAAAGCCTGCCTACACCCCTCTTCTTGAAAAGATAGAAGTTACTTATTGCAATTACACCAAAGAGAACTTTCTACGGAAAAATGATGGAGAAAGGGAAAGTATACGGTTTCATCATATTTTTCCTTTTGGATATACTCAGGTGTTTCCAGCTTCTCGAACATCCAGTTCTAAATTATTACCGTCTATAAGCGGTCGGGGGAATCTACTTATTGGGCTGACGGACCTGGTTGGCAATCAAATAATCAATCTGGGCTTTAAACTTCATCCTGCACATTTCATTCACACGATTACAAAAGCACCTGCTATCCGCTGGGAAATATTGGAAAAAAACCAATGGCATCCTTTGGGAAATTTGGTCCTTGAAGATACAACCAGTGGGATGCTTCAATCTGGAATAGTCAAGATCAAACTCCCTGCTAAACTTGATGATTGTAATACCCGATTGTCCTCTGGAAAAGTATGGTTACGAGTCAGTAATGTCGGAACTAGGGACATCAATAGCAGATTGATGGCATTGTTTCTCAATGCGGTTTTGTTGGTTGAGAAAAAAGGGGAAGAGGACATCGAACTGAGCTTTGAGGAGATTCATCAACCACATCAATTGACAGCCCATGCAAGTACTGAAATAGATGCAGTATTAGGACCTTTCCATTTGAAGGTGCCAGGTCTAAAAAAGACTCAAGAACAGGATAGGGTTCGGATAAGTGAGCAGACTCGCCATCGTGGCAGAGGCATAAGTACTTGGGATATTGAACGCTTGGTTCTGGAGCATTTTCCCCAAATCGGTCGGGTGATGGCTTATGGACGAAGTGATTATCCCCTTCAATTGGTCAAGAATAGTAATATTCAAGTGGTCGTAATTCCACATACACCCCTGTTATCCCAAAGTAGAGAAGAGGGTTTTCGTGCTCCTTTTGAACTTTTACAGGAAATAAAGTCCTTCCTGCAAAAATTCATTTCTCCTTTTTCCAAGCTGGAAGTTTCTAACCCGATATTTGAAAAGCTTAAAATTCGTGCAGCTGTACAATTCCGGAAAGTCAATCAGGCAGGCTACTACCGTGATAAGCTGGAAAAGGAGCTTATTGAGTTCCTGTCTCCTAATCCAGGAGATTTTCAAAAGGAGAAAGGATTTATAAGGGCCATCTATAAAGCAGAAATACAAAATTTCATGGAATCTCGGGCTTACGTGGATTCTATTACGGGCTTTTCTGTACTCCAGATTGTGGAGGTTCAGGGAAAATACAAAATCATTGATACGGCAGAGAACAGAAAAATTGAGCGATTGAGAACAATCAGCCCCTATGCTATCCTTACCTCAGCCCCTTCACATCAGCTGGAAATCATAAATGATTTGTCTTTGAGAGATCCAGACCTAGCCAGTATCGGAGATCTTTCTATAGATTCTGATTTTATTATTCATTCCGTCAAACCCAATAAATCATAAGGCTTACATGGCAAGTATATCTGAAAGCAGTGTAGTAATTAACGACCGGGAGCAATTGAAGAAATATTTTCGAAGTGGCATGCTGCCTACTGAAAAGCACTTTGCCATTTTGATTGATTCCATGTTCAATAAGGCGGATGACGGGATCAATAAAAGTGAAGAGGAAGGCTTGATGATATTTCCATCGGGAGATGAGGAGGTCCTACTGAGTTTTTATGATTCGCTGAAGGAGAAGAAGGCCAGCTATGTCTTGGTTAATGAAAAGGGGGATACGAAGGGAATTATTCTGAAAGAAAGAGGAAAGGACTACCCCACCATCTTTTTTCAAAAAGGGGGAAATGTTGGGATCGGGAAAGATGATCCAAGCCAAAAGTTGGACGTGGCCGGTCTGATTGCTTCGGAAGGAAGGGTAGGGACTTACCGTCAAGGACAAATTCCTGCTGATGGAAAATGGCATAATGTGCTCACGAAGCTTACTGGCTGTCAGGGATTCGAAATCGTAGCTCATGCCGGAAGAAAACAGAAAGGTAAGTATGCTCTTCTTCATGCCACAGCTCTCAGTACCTTCGGTAACTCCAAGCCTAAAATTTCCAAAACCTGTGCCTACTATGGGTTCTGGTGGAACAAAATTCAATGCAGATGGCGGGGGGATACCTTCGATTATTCATTACAGATTCGTACCGGAAGTAATTATGGAGGAGATTCCAAAATCACCTATCGGATTGCTAAACTTTGGGATGATGATTTTTTAAGTCAAGACTGATTTATGAAGAAGCCAGGAACTATTCATAAGAACTTTAAAGCTAAACCCTCTCAGGATTATAATTTGCTGAAGGAGAAAGGCCTTTCTTATGTTCAGGAGTTAAGTGGCAAACGATGGACAGATTACAACGCCCATGATCCTGGAGTGACAATTTTGGAACAGTTCTGCTATGGGTTGACGGAATTGGGATTTAAAACCAATTTTCCCATTGAGGATTTGCTGATTTCTAAAAAGGGGGGTACGATCGATGCGGGAAGAAATTCTTTTTTCTCACCGGCTGAGGTTTTTAGCTCGCATCCAGTTACTGCAAATGATTTCAGAAAATTAATTATTGACACCTTTCCGGAAGTCCAAAATTGCTGGTTGGAACCAAAAAATCAAGTAGCTGGAGAAGAAGCAGTGAATGGAATTTATCGTCTTGAAATCCTTCCCTCACTCTCATTTCAAAAACGTCTTAAAGTTTATCCAGAGGAGGGAGAGGTTTTTCTTGCCAGGATTAGCGAATTTTTGTTTAAAAACAGGAATCTTGCCGAAGATTTTGAAGCGCCCGTTTTACTGTCACCCTTAGCGGTAAGCCTGAATGCCAATATTGAAGTAAGTGGTGATCTGGATTTGGACCGACTGCTGGCTGAGATCATTTTTGCCCTGGAAGTTTACCTCTATCATCCCGTTGCTTTTTCGAGTTTGGAAGAGCTTTTGGATGAAGGCATTCGATTGGAAAACATCTTTTCCGGACCTCGATTAAAGCGGGGATTTATCCGGGATACTGAACTCAAGCCCAGAAGCAGGGTTTTGTTCGCTGAGAAAATCCAACGACTGATTTCAAAAATTGAGGGAATAAAGAAATGTTGGAGTTTTAGTTTCTCCAATGGGGAAAGTATTCAGGAAATCAAGCTTCCTGAAGGAAAATATGCGGCAATCAATACCAGTTTTCATGAATCAAACAGTGTGTTTTTTACCATTGAGCTTTTTGTAAATGGAAATTTACAGCGGGTTAATAAAAACAGGGTTGCTGATTTACTGCTTGACTATTGGTCAAAAAACTACAGGGTCTACCAAGTAGATTTATATAAAGAAAATATTTGGGGTGGTCAGTTGAATGGGAAATACAGAAACCCTACCCAGTATCTTTCTATTCAGCATCACTTTCCCGGAATCTATGGATTGAGTAAAGACGGGCTTTCAAGCCGGGAGCCTTTAGAAAGGCATGCCAAAGTAAGGCAATTGAAAGGGTATTTAATGCTTTTTGAAAGGCATCTGGCAAATTACCTGGCACAGCTTGGTCATCTGGTCGATTTTTTTGACCCATCCTTATCAGGTAGTCAGGGGACCTATTTTGGTCAGGATTTCCAAACGACGATTGATGGTGATGAGATCGAGATCAAAAGTCAAATTGATTCTAGTTTTACAAAGGATAAAAAGAATACGCAGACAGGGGAAACCTTTTCGGAATATCTGAAAAGAAAAAACCGGATCTTGGATCATATCCTTGCACGCTTTGGTGAACAAATTCAAGCGCTGCCTTATCAAATAGGGCTCAAACTCAACCTAATTGAATCTGAAGAGGCTTTTTTGAAAAAGATGCTCCTTCAGAAATATGAAATACTAAGTCAGATTCACACATTCAATTATGCGAAAAATAGAGCATCTCTGAAGAGCCAAAAATCAGAGAGAATGAGTTTTGTTTTATTGGATTGGCTCAATTTGGTATTGGGTGTCGAGAACCCTGAGAAAAGCTTGATTCCTCAATTTTTTACCAATAAATCAGAGGATGAAATCATGTATTCCAATGGGATCGTCAGAACCAAAAATCTCTATGATGATTTTGTGCAGAAATATAGACCATTGAGCAAGGTTGAGCGGGTTTTTTCCATGGAGGAAGAAGAAGTCTCCTCTGGATTTTCTTTGGGAAAGATAGGAATCAAGGATTTATATTCTCGAACCTTAGATCTTGACAATTATTGGATATCAAAAAATAATAAAAGTTCTGATGAGGTTGAGGTGCTTTTTCAAAAGTCAGATACCGTTTGGGTGAGTGTTTGGGAAGGAAAAACGATACAAGGGGCATTATCGGCTATCAATAAAAACATTTCCTTTTTTAGGAAGCGAAATTTCCAATCAGAGGGGATGTATTTGATTGATCACATTCTTTTAAAGAGCATTATTGAAGATTCTGAATATGGTTTCGAGCTAAGAGATGAGTGGGGGAAGTCTATTGCCATGTCAAAGTGGTTTACTAATGAAACTGAGCGATCACAAGGACTAGATTTATTCTTCAAAAGTGGAATTGAAAAGGAAAATTTTCATAAGGACAAGGAGGATTTTGTAATCAAAGATTCAGAAGGGGAAGACCTTGTCAGATTTGATGAAGGTTTTCCTGAAGGCTTAAATGAGCTTTTTGAATACATCTCGGAATTTGTGTATCTCTTTGCCGGTGAACCGAGCCTTTCTGGATATTTATCCTTGTTGGAGATCGAAAAATTAAGAATGAAAGGAACCCTGCATGATCAGGGAGTTTACAGGCAACGATCTCTGGTATTTTTAAGGAGACTATCCAATGGGAAAATAGTCGGCGAGGATTTTTTCAATTTGAAAACATCTTTGGTTTTTCCTGATTGGCCGGCAAGGTTTCAGGAAAAGTATTTCAGGCATTTTGTCGAAACAGAAGTAAAGGAAAGAGTGCCTGCTCATTTACAAATGAACATCTATTGGCTTGATTTTAAAAAGTTCAGTGTTTTTGAGCCGCTCTATTTAAGCTGGGAAACTAGTTTTCAAAACAATAGCAGTAAAGAGGAGATAGTATCCAAAGCATTCGACCTCTATCATTTTTTATCAGAAATTGAAAAGGGAGGTGATCATGATTGATTTTCGTCCTAATCAAGTGGATGAGGTTCTGCTTTCATTTAAATATCCATCTAAGCGCTTGGCATCTGAATGCAACCAGAAATTTGAGGATTTGGTCCATTCAACGATTATTCCAAGCCTAGAACATTCATTTAATAGCGTTTCCTCGCAAGGGATAAACATTGAAATTGAATCCCTGGAAGTCGACTTGGGTAAAATTTCCAAGGATGACATTGATGAAGGATTGGGTCAGCAGCTTTATAAGCTTATAAAAGAGGCACTTGAAAGGGAAATTGAGCAGAAAATGGGTATTTCCTTTTCAACTTCAAGCAGAAAAGGGGTTTCAAAGACCAATTTGCTTCTCCTTGCTCTTGAAAGCTTTTTAATAAAGGGTTATTTCCCTTATTGGATGGATTCTTCTTGGAATCTTGATAAGATACTAAATGAATTACTGACAAATTCGAGTCAAGGATTATCCCTTTTAATAGGTGATTCAATCAAGAAAAATGAATCGGTCCGTTTCCGCGTCGCTTCCTTAGAAGATCAGCAGTTTGATGCTATTATCGGGCTTTTGATTCCTGAAGATGCAGAGTGGATTATTGCTTACAGAGAGACTTATCTCCGGATTCAAAAGGAGCATGCCGAACTCAACTCTCCCGAAAAACAGCTTAAACAAGCACTGAATCTATTTATCATCAATTATATCGCTTTGGAATCCGGTCCGCGATTCAACAGGATGAGTTTTAGTAACAATTTTTTGAAGTCCATCGCTGCGCATCATAATTTGGAATTTGAATTTTTCCTGAAAGAAGTCATTCAAATTGTTAACCAAATCCCGATTTCAACTTCTTGGCATCGAGGCTTCAAGGAGACCATTGAATGGGTGGCAGTACAAAATTCAGAGCCTGAAGACCAGTCAGGATATCCGGGTTTTCAGGAATTGATACATTGGTTTAATTTTTCTTCTCCTTCTTCGAAATTGCCTAGTTGGCTGGCTCAATGGGTGGAATCCGGAAGGGTTTTGAAGATCATATTGGAAAGATATGCAGGATTCTGGAATCAATTAAGCCCGAGAGGAAATAAGAAACTATTCGAAACGATTGCAGGCAAGGAAGGGGAGAATTGGGAGAAAATAGCAAATCAATCATTTGCTTTTATCCAAAATGAGTCTGAATTATTAAAAAAGCCTTCTGCCGAAATCGGAATAAAAGATCTACTTTCTTTCATTTCCAGGCAATCTGAAAGAGAAATTCTAAATCTTACTACTAGAGAAGATTGGTATAAAATGGTCCTCACCTTCGCCTTCTCTTTCTTCAATTCAAAGACAATCGCTCAGGTCTCAAAATTTAAGTTTTTGGTCAAACTGGGTATGGACCATGGAGTTTCAGAGGCCCCTCTGATAGTGGGAGCTCTGCTTTACAACCAAACTGTTTCAGCGCAGAATTTGCAAGAATCAAGATCTGCTGATCAAAAAGTAATCAAAGAATTCCCAGAGGAAATGATGGCTCAGGAATATTCTGAGAATGACGGTAAAGAAGAGGATGATTCAAGTTTTGAAACAGTGCAAATAGGAGCGGAAAGCTCTTTTAGTAATGGAATTAAGAATGCAGAAATAATTGCCGAAGAGATTCTTTGGAGATACTTGACTTCAGGTTATTTAAATAACTCATTTTCAGCTATTAATGAGTCTGATTTACTCAAAAGTCTTCATGGGATTGTTGAAAAGAAGAAACCAATTTTAGTAGATTGGATCAAGCAGTCCCGTGCCGATGCCTTGCCTTTTCTTTCCAAAAGAATTTGGTCTTTGTTGAACCAGGTTGACTCACTCCAATTACAGGATTATTTTAAAAAGTTTGGTGGAATAAACACCAAAGAAGGGTTGATTCTGACCGCTGATTTGAAGAAGGTTTTTCAAATTAATTCCAAAAAGACTAGTTCCTTGGACAAGCTAGTATGGGATGTTTTTTTTCTTGAACTTTCTCGTTCTTCTAAAGAAACCAAGTCTGATAATTTATTCACCAAGCTTAATTTTTTTGAAGACGCTTTGCTGAGAATCAGTCAAATGGACTTGGATTCCAAGCAACTTCAAAATATCCTCATTGAATTTGAGACAGTTCTGGAGCGAAAGAAAAATATGCTGCTTCGCTTAATGGCAAGTTCAAAGGAGGCCAATATTTATCAGAGCTCAGGCTTAATTCGATTCCTGTGGGATCAAAGTGGGATGGGTAATTTTAGTCTTTTGAGCTATAAGAAGAAGGTACAAAGAGATCTTTTGAGTCAAGGGGTTTTACCAGGCTTTTCCGGATCTTCGAAAATAAATGAATGGCCTATTTCTTTCTCATTCCAGTCATTGGACATGAATGATTTGATAGTGGCGTCTTCAGATTCCAAATATTTGAATAAACAGGTTCGAGCAATTATCAAGAAAGATATTCGATTGATTTTTGGTCCTCAAGAACAATATTCTGTTTGGTCACAAAGGAGGAGAAGAAGCGCTATTAAAAGACTAGTTAGATACAGTCAAGAGCAACCTCAATTGCTGAAGGCCTCACTGGAGATCAATTTGCCCGATTTAATCTTGAATATTCCAAAGCTTCAAAGCAGTATGAGTGGTTTGGAATGGGCGAAGTTTTCGAATTTTTTGATTACTCAATTTTCAGAAATGCGGGGAATACTTGCCTTTTCCACAAAAAACCATTTGAAAATTCCACCGCTAACAGGTAACCAACAAGCTGATCAATCAAAAGCTAGGGGAATTCAGTCTTTTGACAAGCTTGTGGGGTATCTTCCAGGGACATCTGATCTTTCGTCCAAAGCAACATTAAATAAAATTACAGCGGAACTTTTTCCTACTCTAGGCTTTGGAGAGGGGTTCACCAAAGAGCTGACTAGCTTATTGATGCTACCCAGTAGTTTCTTTTCCGACAGAAGGAGTCATTTGAACTGGCGTAAATTGCTCCTGACTTTATCCCTCAGGATTCGTTTCAAAAAGGATTACAAGGATCTGGCTTCAAGGTATTTTTGGGAAAGTCTTGAAAAATTTTCAGTAGATAATCCGGAATATTTTTCTTTTTCAGCTCAAGCCATAAATTATCCCTCCACGACCTCAAGCACCATAAGCCAAGCTTTAAGTGAAAGTGGTCGAACAGTTTTTCTCAAGACCATTAAAAAAACCAATAGGAAAGAATCTAATCGCCTAATCCTTAGAAAGCAAGAAAACGATCAATTGTTCTTTTCCCTTCTCTTTCTGAAAAATGAAGGACACGTGCCTTGGTGGTCTCCTGTTCAAAATCCTTATGATTTACTTTTTCAAAGCCTGAAAACTTTGGAAAAGATAAATGCAGAAGAAGCTGAATCCTTGCTATTGATTTTTTCCAGAAAAGGACTCGATCAAGTGATTTCTGACCTGAATGATCAAGAGATTAGAATCTTGATTAGCTGGCTTTCGAAAAGCAAATACAAAAATTACTATCAAGACTTACTTTCTGTACTTGAGAAGTTTAAACCAATAAATCAAAGTGATCCAACTGGTAAGACCGAAGAGCGTGCAGAGCGTCTCAATAAAAATTCCGAAGAAAAGGGTATTTCTGATTCTGAATCCAATACTAATCCTAATTCGGATTCGGGAAAAAGACCGATGGTAAAGTCAGACATTGATCGTTTGATTAAAGTAAGTATTCATCAATCCAAAGAGCCTGAGTTGATTCGGAGCTGGTTTTTCCAGGATCCAAGGATTCAGCAGCAATTAATTGAGCTTCTTTCTTGGAGTCCATGGATGTATGCATCACGCCTGAACCCGGGAATTTGGAAGATACTTTTGCTCAGGTTCAGCTACGGTTTCTATATAGAGGACAAAAAAACATTTTCCAGAGATTTTTTAGGAGAATTCCTTTCTTTTTTGACTAGGTCACATTCTGAGATCAAGTGGGCCTCTTTCTTCAAAAATTTACTTCGAAAGCAAGAATTTAACTCGGAAAAATTCTCTCAATATCATAAGCAAATCAGCAAAATCTTACCCTCCCCCGTAGCAGAAAAAAATGAAGAAATTCAGGTGGGAGACCAGGTGAAAGTACGAAATGCCGGTTTGGTTTTATGTTGGCCTTTTTTATCAGTTTTATTTTCAAGATTGGTACTAGTGGAGGAGGGAATTATTCCTGTCAAAAATCAATCAAGAGCTGTATACATCCTTCAAAATATTGTGTTTGGATACTATGATTTCCCTGAATATGAATTGGTTTTAAACAAGCTCTTGATTGGAATGAAAAGTAGCCAGCATTTAGAGGAAGTGGTGCTGAGCGATGAAGAAATTAATCTATCAGAAAGCTTAATCCAAGGAATGAAAGGCAATTGGGATAAAATGAAAACAGCCTCAATAGATGCTGTTCGAGAAACTTTTCTGCAAAGGGAGGGAATCTTGGAGTTTGGTCAGGAAGGATATAAACTGAGTATTCAAAAAACAGGTGTGGATATTTTGTTGGATTCGGTTTCTTGGAATATTTCCATGATCCGACTTCCATGGATGGAAAAGTCATTAGAAGTGAAATGGAGATAAAATGAATTATCTGACAACATATATCGTCAAGTTTCGACCAAGTTTCCTTAAGTCCATATTGACTTTTGGCCTACTTCTTTTTGCTTTTGGAAATTCACTGGTATTTGCCCAAAAAGATACCATACCACCTTCCGAGCTGATCATGAGAGACACTATTGATGTAAGTGATTCTGCTCGAACTGGCCTCATTAATAAACTGGTTCAACCTTTTCGCTTTCGTGAAAACAGGAATAGGAAGGAAAGGGAAAGAGTTGTTGATTTGATTAGAAGTTTGACAACTTCAGGAGATTTGGCGATTGATTCTGTCACTGTACAACTGATTGCTGATGAACTTTTAGAACTGACGAATCAATTGTCTGTCACCAGAGATACTACTTTTAAAATTCAGAATGAGATTGCCAAAACAATTAGAAATCTGGACTCGAAGGCACCACAAACCCTGGTAGATTCAATTCAGGTTCAATTGGGAAATGTGCTTCAGGGACTTTTGGATGAATCTCAAAAGGAGAAGGCAGCGGAAAAAATCAAACTTAATGCCGCGCTGGTAGAATTGAGAAAGGTAGGATTGTCTTGCGGTGCTCCAGGCTTACTTGTGTTGCAGGATACCTTAGCTGACACCTTGATAGTCAATTATCAATTCTGTTTAAAAGCAAAAAAGCCAGTTTTTGGATGGTATGGAAGCACAAATAATTTTCAGGAATATAATCTGAATTACCTGACTGATTTGGTCCTCGATAGTTATCAAGTGGGTTCTGATGGGCTGGAAGCCAATCCAAAAGGATTAAAGGCAGTTTTGGATTCAGCGGTCTTATCCAAGGGTTTGGCTTTTGGAAAGCGGATATCCCTTTCAGTAGAAACCAGTTCTTCACAGCGTACTAGAGAATTGATTAGCAATGCAGGTATGGCTACTCGCTTTTTCACCCGAATTAATGAACTGATAATCGCAAATGGGTTAAATGGTCTCAATTTAAACTTGACTGGACTTCGATCAAGTGATAGCAAAGCTGTTTCAGCCTTTGTTTCCAAATTGAAGGCAAGCCTTAGTGAGGTTGATAATAGCTTAATCCTTACACTCAATGTTCCTCCTTTGGCAAATAGCTCACAGATTCAGATAGCTTCGAGTTTGGATTATGCTAACCTGAACCCATGGATTGATTACTACCTAATTCAGACACAGAGACTTAATATCGAAAAAACTACAATTCCATTCTCCCTGAGTCCACTTTTTCCAGACCAAGTCAGTTTGAGGGGATCGATTGAAAATGCAGTAAATTTTTACGCAAACGGGAAAGTACCTGTCAATAAATTAGTTGTGACGCTTAGCTACGAAGGCATTTTCTGGGAGATGCGGGACTTTGTTCCAGGTAGCAGAGCAAAGGATTTTGGAACCATCGTCGACTACCTAGAGAGCCAGGCAATTCTAACAAGAGCCTTGGAAAGTGAAACCGGTGCGGTTGTAGGATTCGATCCTATTCAGTCTTCCTCCTATTTAAATTATAAAGATGGAGTAGGATTAAAGCAACTCTGGTTTACGGATCCAATGGGCTTAGCTACCAAGTATCAGTGGTTATTAGATAATAATCTTGGTGGAGTGGCTATTTTGGGTTTAGGCACTGAGGGGGGCTCTACCTCACTTTGGGATGTGCTTGGTGCAAGCATGATTGAATTGGATTCACTGGTATTGTCTAGTCAGAAAATACAAATAGAAAAGCCAATAGATCAGCCGTCCTTTCTGGATTACCTCAAGAGCTACAGTAGGGATATTCAATGGGCCGGTCTAAATGATATTTATATTGGGGATCCTAACAAAAAGCCAAAAGAAGAATATTGCTACTACGAAATTTACCCTGATAGTGATAGTTTAAAAGTGCTGGCAGATCAGAAAGGGATTCAAAGTTATTGGGACTATGAAAGTAAATTTTCCAAATACCCCGGTACTGATTATTACTCACTTGATTCAGACTTGGAATGCATTTGTCTTTTAGGAAGATGGGATAGGTATGCTGAAATAAATCTAGTCGCATTTATTTCCTTTTTTATCGCTCTGATTATTTCAGTAGCTATCATGTTTATAGGGCTTAGGCGAAACGGAGAAGAATGGAGCTTTAGAAGTCTTCTCATAGCTTTGACGATCACTTTTGGATTGCTTTCTTTCATTAGTTTATTCTTCTATCTTTTTTTTGACACCCATTTTCAATATATCGGTGCGGGAAGCAACGAAGTGACTATATGGGGTGTGATGATTATCTTTTTAATAGGAATTTTAGCTGGAATCATTATTCATCGATTACGTATTTCAAAAACCTTCACACAAAAGGATTTGCCTTAAAATCAGTAAATTACAGAGCTATGGGAAAAATCATTAAGTCATCCGCAAAAGTAAAACCAGGTAAAAACCCTGATTCTGTATTGAATGATCAAAAACCTATAGCTCAGTTAAAAGACAATCGATCAGAAAGTATCCTTCAACAGCAGCTTGCCTCCATGCTGAATTCAAAAAATGGAAAAGAATCTATTCAAAGAGTAGGCTCAGAAGAGGAGGAGCTACAGATGAAGAGTATGGGCGAGGAGGAAGAAATCCAAATGGCAGAAATGGATGAAGAAGAGGAGATGCAAATGAAACTGGAGGATGGGCAGGTCCAAATGGCTGAAATGGAGGAGGATGAATTGCAGATGATGGGTATGGATGAGGAGGATGAACTTCAAATGGCAACATTGGAGGAAGAGGATGAATTGCAGATGAAACTAGTGGATGGGCAGGTCCAATTGGCTGAAATGGAGGAGGAGGAACTGCAAATGAAGGGTGTGGAAGATGAAGAAGAACTGCAATTGAAAGAAAAAAGCAGCGCTTCTGATACATCGAATTTGATTGGTAGAGAGGATAGTTTACAAAGAAAGGAGAATCAAACCGGCTTACCGGATCAACTTAAATCCGGGGTGGAGAACCTTTCAGGGTACAGCTTGGATGATGTTAAGGTCCATTACAATTCCAAGGCCCCAACTCAACTTCATGCGCATGCCTTTGCGCAGGGAACCCAGATTCACATTGCCCCGGGACAAGAAAAGCACTTAGCCCATGAAGCTTGGCATGTAGTCCAGCAGAAGCAGGGTAGAGTGAAGCCTACTCGTCAGTTAAAAGGGAAGGTTAATGTGAATGACGATGAAGGGCTGGAAAAGGAAGCCGATGCTATGGGGGCTAAAGCATTACAAGTAGGCTCTCAAGCTCAAATCCAACTGAAGGAAGAAAGGGAAGTGGCTTCTACAAATACCCAATTGGTAGTGCAAAAAGTCAATAAAAAGGAACGCCCTGTATTTGATGAAAAGGTTTCCGAGCTCATACAGCAAACGAAAACCATCGTGACTGCTTTGGCAAAGAAAGGGGAAGATTGGGAGGCGAAGTACCGAGAAAAGGGAAAAGAAAAGGCAGAAACAAAGACTAAAGGTCTGATTTCTGGAGAAAAGGAAGAGACGAACTATCCGAAAGAGGCTCTTAAACTAATCTGGGGTCAATTGAGCTATGAAGAAAAGTTTGAAATTGCCAAGGAAGTTGGAGGTAGCTTATGGGAAGCGATGAAACAAATACCGAGTTTACCGGACTCCCCTGATGATGAATCTGAATCCTCGGGTAGTATATTCAGTATTTTTGGATCCAGGGAAAAGGAGAGCGATAAGCCAAAAAAAGATAAAAGACCGAAAAAGGATAAGGGAGAAAGCGAACCGGAAGCTTCATCTAGTCTAATAGCAGATGCTTTAAAAGAGGTCACTCTAGATGATGCTAAACAGGCTTATGAGCTTTATCAGAAATATAAAAAGATCAATAAGAAAATAGAGGAAGTAAAGGGGAAAGCTATTGAGGCTTCCGGAAAGGTAGGAGGGGAAGTAGGTGGATTTTTTGGAGATATCCGAAACCGAATAGAATTTGCCAAACAGTTTGAGGGTCAAAGAAGGGAGTTCATGATGGCCCGAAAAAGGTATGAAGTCTTGAAAGGACAGGTTGAGGGAGATCCACGGTATAAGGCACAGTTGGATGCCCTAAGTGACTCTTTGATCAATATTCAGGGACCGGGAAGAGTTTTTTTAGGAATTGAGGAAAGTTGGAATCAGGAATATTTTGAAGTCTGTGCTATTGCCCTACATAATTTAAGAGATTCAGAATCTAAATTCCGAAAACTTATTGGAGCTGTAGAAGAAACTGCAAAAGAGGTCGGTGCGTTTTTGGGGTTAACAGAAAAACCAAAAGAAGATGCACCACAACTGGAAAAGCCAGAATCATTAGAAGGAGCACACGCTTCTATGCTTTTAAAACTTACCACTGTAACTAATAAAAGCTGGAGCTCAAAAACCTTCTTTTTCTTTACTCCGAAAGGAATATCAGAAATTAAATCTTTGATTTCAAAAGGAGGAGATCCTGATAAAATTCTTGCTAAAGTAAAGGCGAAGGCAGAAAGTTTTGGGGGACTAGATAAAAGTGCAAATAGAAGTGCAGAAACCCAAATTCTTTATGATGCCTTGACGAAGGTTAACCTTGGGGATTTAAACAGTGTGTGGGCGGCTTCATCCAAGTTGGATGATGTGGCAGGAATGATTTGATTTTTGAATTTTTGATGATGCTTATGGTTTGGAGCTAACAAACTTAAATTATTATTTTAGTTTCCGGGTAAGGTGGGTGAATTTGGGCGGTTGATCTCTGGAGATGTTTTTATATACCAGATATCCGGCTTTCAACATTATCCATTAAGGGTTTCGAGATAGACTTAGTCCAGTCCGAAAGTGGACTTAGTAACCAATGCCAGATACCTGATCCAAAGAGATCTGCCACATAACAATGATATTAATCTTAAGGTACTTTTATCGGCTCGGGTTCGGATAGGTTGGGGGTACCGATATGACTATGTTAGCAATGGGATATTGACTGATCGGGCGAGGCTAGGATATGTCGTGATTCCGATTTGATAATTAAATCAAATATTTCTGTAAGCAATCCTCCGAGGAATGTCTGAGGTTTTTCTGCTAGCTTTTAATATTTGATTGACCCTTATCTGACCTATGATTTAATCCAGTTCCCATAATTGACTCCCGTTATTAAATTTATTATGTACATTTGTATAAATATTTTGTTATTTTAAGAAATAATTAAATTATGTTTATTTATTCTATTTTTATTGTAATTTATATATAAAAAAATGGATTTAGGATTTACTGACCTTCAGACATATCATGTTTTGGATTCGGGAAAAGACAGTCTGTTTGACGAAATTACGAGGATGGCTGCTGAGGTTTGTGGTTGTTCTGTAGGGTTAATCGTATTGCTTGAGCCTGAAAGACAGTGGTTTAAATCATCTTTTGGATTAGATATCAAAGAGACTCCAATCAAATATTCAATTTGTAAGAAGGTGAAGGAGGAACAGCTTGATTTTTTATTGGTACCTGACCTTAATTCTGATCCAGAGTTAAATGATCATCCTGCTTTGAAGGAATTTGGTGTTCAGTTTTATGCTGGTTTCCCATTATTTTCAAGTGGAGGAAACATAATGGGTACTTGCTGTGTGATTGATTTTGAACCAAAAGTACTGAACGAGTTTCAGTTGAGAAATCTAAGACTATTGGCCCGGCAGGCAAATAATTTATTGGAAATTCATAAATCCAATTTTCAGATTCGCCAAGAAAAAATAGAAATAGAAAAGTGGAGAGAGACTGTTTATAAAGTTGCTGATATTGCAAAAGTCGGGGCGCTCATCATACACTATGATCAAAAATCAGTCATCTTGGGCGATCATACCAGGGAATTGCTTCTTCTCCCTTCAGATTTTAGTTTTGATTTTGATGCTTACCAATCACTAAATGGAAATTACCAAAATTCATTTGAAGAATTAATTTCAGTGGTAAAAAAGCAATTGTTAACGAAAGGAGGGAATAAAGGGTCTCTGGAATATAAATTAGAATCAAAAAAAAGAATCTTTCATTTAGATTATTATAAATCAGCTGAATCATTAATAATCGTTTTTAAGGAAATTACTCAAGCGGTTGAATTACAAGAGGATTTGCGATTATACCAATCGCTAATGCAGGAACTTGAAAAACAAAGCATTATAGGAGCTTGGGAGGTAGATTTAGAAGCAAATACTATTTTTTGGACAGAAAACACCTATAAAATTTATGGTCTAGATTCCAGTGTAAAATTGAATTTAGAGTTTGTGAAAAGCTTTTATCCTGAAGAAAGTTTTAAGCAAATGGAGGAGGATTTTGAAAAGAGTATACAAACTGGAAAGCCTTACAATAGCAATTACCGCTTTAAGTCCAATAATGGGCAAATCAAATGGGTGAAAGTTTTGGGGAATCCCATCAAAACCGATGGGAAAGTTCAGAAGATCATTGGTAGTATTCAGGACATTTCTGAAGACATGGAGGTTAAAAACAGACTGGAGCGTGCCAATTTCTTACTTGAAAAAAGGACCCAGTTATTGGAAAGCCTTGTCAACAACAACTCTTTTTTCATTTTTAGGATGACTGTCTCAAAAGAGGTCATCTTTATGAACCAATACTACAAAACTCATTTTGGTTTTGACCAAAATTATGAAGGAGGAGATACAGCAGATATTTCCGTTCTGGACGAAAGCAGTCTTCTCGAGTCAGAAGAGATGGCAAAGAAAGCCATACAAAACCCCGGGGAAATTTTCAGATCCACTCTAAAGCAGTTTACAAAACAAGGTAAAAAAATCTATTGTGAATGGGATGTGGTATTTCTTGGGCCAAAGCATTCAGAAGGACTTCTCTGGATTGGTCAAGATGTAACTCATAAAATCGAACAAGAACAGGAGATCAGAAAAGTTTCAAGATTAACTTCATTTCTTAATGCCAAACTGGTAGAATTCAATAATATCACTTCTCATCTTTTCAGAGGTCAAATTTCTAATTTATCCGGACTCTACAAATTAATCGAACTCTCTGACAGTCCTGAAGAAAAAAATATGTTTCTAGATTCATTTAAATTGTGTTTGGATCGACTAGAGGAAATCATCTCTGAATTAGATACCATTACTAATTTTGAAATGTCGGAAACAGGCAATATTCAACCTGTTGAATTAGGTATTCTGATTAAAAGTATTATTTCCAAAAATTTCCCATATTTTAACTATGGGATTAATGAAATAGAAATGAATATTCCTCCAGATTTTTTGATTTTGACTTCTTTGGATTATTTAAGTCTTTCTTTAAATCAAATTTTCTCATTCGCATATAATAATAGGCTAAGGGACCTTCCATTTAAACTTAAGATTTCTGCTTGCCAAATGGAAAATTCAATAGCAAAACTTGAGATCATCTCTGAATTCAATCAAATAACCAATGGTCTGGATGATTTTTCACTAACAGGTTTTTCAGAGTTAGAAGTATGGAAGTTAAAATCCGCTCGAATTCTTTTAGAACTGATTGGTGGAGATTTATCGCTGATCAATGATGAAAAAAGTAAAGCTGTTTTTAAAATTTTCCTTCCAAATGCTTCCTAAATCAATTATTTCTATTGACGATGACCCCATATGTATTTTGGTAACTCGTAAATTGTTGGAGAAAAAGCAAGTAATTAATGAACAGGTGGAGTTTAAGTCTTTTACATCCCCTGTAAAAGGATTAAGCTTTTTGAAAGAAAGACATAGGGTAGGGGGAGTGATTGTTTTGCTTTTAGATATCAATATGCCAGAGATGAGTGGCTTTGATGTTTTAAATGAATTAAGTAAAAATCAAATTGAGGATATGCATATTTTTTTGCTTACCTCCTCTATTTCAAGTGCTCATCGAAAAATGGCAGATGAGTATGATTTTATCAAAGGTTTTTTCAATAAACCAATAAATGAAGAGGGAATTGAAATCGTAAGATCTTGTCTGAAAACTTAGGTAGTTGAAAAATTGGCTTGAACCCTACTTAAAAAAGTGAAAGTAGAACTTTACTTCAATATTGATAATTTGATTTTACTTTTTGATCAAATCACTTTTTTCACTTTGGATGTTTCTGAATCAAAAGAAATTTTAGGTCTTCATTTATACTGGTCTTAATCAAAGGTTTTTCAGTTTTTTTGTATATCGATTTGAAATAATTATATTTATCTGTTATTCAATAAGTTATGAAATTATTTATACTGGTGAGTAATTGGGTGAGTTTAAAAGTCTAGTCAGTTGTAAAGTACTGGAAATCAGTGGTTTTTGTGATTTGGTTCAAATCCTGTCACCCCGACAAAATAGGATTTTAAAAGAAATCAAAGCCTTGTAAATCACTGATTTTCAAGGCTTTTTTTTGCCAAAAAGTAGAGTCTTTTTTTGTTTTTTCTCTTTTTGATTGATAAAAGCCCTTTTCTATCGAAAATCTGTCAAAAGAAGATGCTCAACAACTGGAAAAGCTAGAATTATAAGCTGGAGCACAGGCCTCTATGCTTTATAAGCTAACTAAGGAGACCAATAAAAGCTGGAGCTCAAAAACCTTCTTTTCTATACCTCAATTGAATATCGGATATCGAGTCCTTGAGTACGAAAGGGGTAGAGCAAGCTGAATTTTCGATTAGGGTATAAGTGAGGTATATAGTTTTGGAAGCTTATATAGTAACTAAACCGGATTGCTGAAACCCAAGTTTGCTCTAATGCCTTGGCAAAGGATGATCTCATTGCCCTCAATTACGTCTGGGCTTCTGCCGGCTCGGCTGGCTGATGCCATTTAGATGATTTTATTTTTGAATTCAGATTTTTGAGTTTGGCAGTTGGAATGGCGGCCACCTCTTCTCAAGTTGATTTTTGATAACATTAAATCGATAAATGAAAATCATGATCTTTTAATAAAAACTGCCATTTAAAAACTTTAAGCGTTGTTTTATGTATTTGGTAAACGGTGATTATGAAAGATATTTTGTATATAAATTATTTTTCATTCAATTTATAATGAATAATAAATACATAAATATGTTTTTGAAATAAATAGAATTCAAAATACTAAAAAATAATTCATCAGATAAAATATTAATTTAAAAAAAAGTATGGGTTCAAACAATTGAAAATCAATTAATTACAAATATTTTTTATAATAAAATGTAAATAAGTATAAATACGTATAGGTTCGCTTATTTATATCATAGATATTTATAAATAATTCTTTTTATTAACATCTAACTACATTTTATTATGGATTCTTACCTATCAACCATCATGGGTTGGGGGCCTACATGGGCTCCAAGAGGTTGGTCGCTTTGTCAGGGACAATTAATCGCGATCTCACAATTTACAGCAGTTTTTTCACTCATAGGAACAATCTATGGAGGTGACGGAAGAACTACTTTTGCCTTACCAGATCTTAGAGGTAGAGCTCCCGTGGGTGCAGGTCAAAGCCCGGGAACTTCTTTTCATCAGCAGGGAGCCAAGCAAGGTTCGGAAACAGCCACGCTAACTCAACTTGAAATGCCAGTTCATAATCATAATTTTCAAGCTTCGGCCTTGCAAGTCACTATAGAGGGCAAAAATGTTGATGGCAATTCCAATGATCCTAATGGGAAATATTTTGCAAAAGCTGTAACTCCTGCCAATGGTCCTGTTCCTGCAGGTGTGGCTCAAGTGTACACAGATAATAATTCTGCCACCAATGTTCCAATTGCAGGAGGGTCCGTTTCAGGGACTGGAACAACTGGAAATGCCGGAGGAAGTCAGCCATTTAGCATCGTTCAGCCTATTGGTGTGATTCAGTTTATTTTCTGCATGCAGGGTATTTTCCCTTCTCGAAGCTAATATGAACAGGGTTAAATGGGTTTTAGATTCTTTCTAAAACCCATTTTTGAACAAAAAAGTACGATGACTTCACCTATCAAGATTGGGTTTCTACAACCATATTCCTCACTATATCCCTACTATGCTGAACACCTATTGACTGGTTTTTTTCTTGGGTTCGACAGAGATCCATTCCGACAAAATGACATCCAATTCATCCCATATTTCACGGAGTCAGGCTCAGGAACCAAGTGTGCAGAAGGTATAAAAAAACTGATTCATATCGATAAAGTGGATATGATTTCAGGTTTAATCAGTTATGCTGCATTGCCGGAAATCTTGCCTTTACTTGAGAGCTATAATAAATTGGGTTTTTTCTTTGATATGGGAGAAAACATTCCGCATTTTGATTATTTGGGTGATCATGCGTTTTTTTCATCCAATCAACTATGGCAGTCTGAATTTGCATTGGGTAAATGGGCTTCCAAACAATTTGGTTCACCTATCGGGATGATCATGCCCATGTATGAAGCGGGCTATCATTTACACTCTTCCTTCAATCAAGGTGTTTCGATGGGTTCAGGGGGAAATATTTTGCTTAAAGTGATCGATTCAACAAAAATGAATCCCCATCTAGTTCTTCCGGCTCCAGCCATAGCCGAGATGAAAACCGGGAACCCAAGTGTGGTGCATGCATTATTCAGTGGGCCAAGCGGACTCCAATTTTTAAATGACTGGCATCAAGCTGGGTTAAATAAAGAAATACCGCTGATAGTAAACGAAAATATGGTCTATGATGAGTGGCTGAGCGATGTGAGGCATTTAGGACTGGAACTGTTTACCGCTTCCACCTATGACCCAAGAAATGAGAGTAAAGAGAATAAGCGGTTTGTACAAAAGTTCCGAGCGATTGCCGGACAGGACACCAATATGTATGCACTTCTCGGCTATGAAGGAGGCTTAGTTTTCAAAGAATTATTTTCTTTTCTGCAGAAAAAAGACTTTATTAAAGTTAAATCATTATTAAAGACTGAGAAAGTAAGAGGCCCTAGGGGTGAACGGAATTTTTACCCAGAATCTGGTTTTTCAATTCCGGAAATAGATGTCCTAAAGGTCAAAACATCAAATACATCCATCGATAGATTGGTAGTAGAAAGTGGAAAAGGCTTGCTATACAATGAAAGTATTTTCAAAGATATAAGAGAGGCAACTCCATCCGGATGGAAAAACCCCTATATGTGTATTTAGAATTTCTGTTTAGTTGACAGAAAATGAAAATAGAGCAATAAGTTAAAATATTAAACCGATCTACTTTTAGCAGCAGATTTTTAAAGGCTAAGGGTTGACCTAGACATTAGAAAAATTAAGACTATGATACTGAATCAAAAATTTTTGAGCTTGACCATCTTCTCCTTTTTCTTGTTTTTTCAAGTACAGGGACAAACGACTGTGACATTTGATGATCAGGGGTATAGTGAGCAACAAGATATTACAGCAAGCCTCGCTGCAGGGATTAATGGTTTTAAGTTCGTTTTTACAACTTCCAACCCTAATGCCGGATCCCAGGATATTTCGTATGATGCTAATGATGGAGAAGGCGGTACAGGTGGGATTATTACAGAATTTACGGCAGGACAAACCATTACAATTTCAAAAACAGATAATTCTGCATTTCAGTTTGACTCTTTTTGGGCTCAAGGTGCTTTTGGTTCTAATTTAGGCGTAAAAATAGAGGGTTTTAATGGCGGAAGTTCAACTGGTTCTCAAACTATCGGTCCTTTAACTTTTAACAATGGTGTAACTACAAATTTGAATTCGAGTTTTGATAATGTGACATCTGTTGTTTTGACGGATCAAGGCAGCCCATTTGGTTTTGATGCCATTTTTGATTCATTTGTTTTTAGTGCTGCAGTTTCCTCAAACACTGCTCCCACTGCATCTTCATTTACTGCATCAAATGGTCCATTCGAAAACCTAGTCTATACATTTTCAACTTCAGATTTCGGTTATAGTGATGGTGATGGAGATGCATTGAATAATTTGCTGATTGAATCATTAACTGGAGCGGGAACGCTTTTTGTCGATTTGAATGGTAATAATGTATTTGATGGAGGGGAAGCATTAAGTGTTTCAGGTACAGTGTCTAAGGCTGATCTGGATGCCGGTAGACTTAAGTATGTGCAAAATGGCTCATCAACCAATACCTCTTTCCAATTTGAAGTAAACGATGGGACAGAAAATAGTTCGGGTAATTATATCGCAACCTTAAATGTACTCCCTGTACCTACTGTTACCCTTGCAGTAAACCCTGCCTCAAGATCAGAATCTATATCGACCCCCAATGTGGTGACAGCCAGTCTATCCAATATCTATGGGGTAAATACTATAGTAAACTTAGCCTTTTCTGGAACGGCAACAGGATCTAATATAGACTATTCCTTATCAGGTTCAAGTATTACAATCCCATCTGAAAATACTTCCGGAAGCATCAATATTACCAATTTGCCAGACATACTCTTTGAGGGCAATGAAACGGTAATCATTGATATAGCAAGTGTCTCGAATGGAACGGAAAGTGGAACCCAACAGGTAACGTATACCATTATAGATGATGATCCGCTACCGACTGTTTCTTTGGAGGTATTGGATATATATAACCCCATTACTGATGAGAGTGGTGGTCAAGCTTATGTCAGAGCCAACCTAAATGCAGTTGCTGGGGTGGCAGTTACGGTTCCTTTGTCCTTTTCAGGTACTGCAACAGGAGGTGGAACTGATTATTCGGTGACAGGAACATCCATTACTCTTTCACCTGGCGAAATTCGAGACAGTATCCGTGTCACCTCACAATTTGATGGTATCGTAGAGGGCGATGAGACCATCATCATCAGTATGGGTACACCTACAAATGCAATAAAAGGGACTCCCGATCAGGTAACAATAACTATCAAAGATGAGGATGTAGCTACTGAAATATCGATCAATGATCCTTCCGTCAATGAGGGTAATTCTGGGACGACAACGCTTACATTTACTGTCTCTTTAAGCGAGGCAGCACCAGTAGGAGGAGTAACAGTGGATTATGCCAGCTCAGATGGAACAGCGGTGGCAGGATCCGACTATACCGCGGTAAGTGGAACGCTTAGTTTTGCAGTAGGGGAAACTAGTAAGACGATAGATGTCCCTGTTTCAGGTGATCAAACAGTGGAGCTAGATGAGACCCTTACGCTTACTCTTTCTAACCCGACCGGTATCGGAATAGCAATAGCTGATGGTACCGGAACAGGTACCATCACAAATGATGATCAAGCCATAGTAACCATAGCTGATGTGTTTGGAAACGAGGATGATGGACCAATTACCGTCACAGTAACCTTAGATAATGCAGTAGACGGAGGTTTTGACGTGGATGTAAGTACCGTTGATGGCACTGCAACCGTAGCAGATAATGACTTCACGGCGATAGTTAATCAGACCTTGTCATTTGCTGGAACTGCCGGAGAGCAGGAAACATTTACTATCACACCTACAGCTGATGCTACCCCTGAGCCCAATGAGACTGTTCTCATTTCGATGAGTAATCTGGTTCCGGCAGTTGTTGCGTCCAGTAATATTGATATCACAGATGGAGCAACCTTAACCATTTTGAGTGATGATGATATTTCAATTTCAATAAACGATCCTTCAGTTGCTGAAGGAGATGCTGGTTTTACTTCACTTACCTTTACAGTCTCTTTAAGCCACGCAGCGCCAATAGGAGGAGCAACTGTCGATTTTGCCACTGCAGATGGAACTGCGGTTGCTGGATCGGACTACACGGCAGTAAGTGGAACACTTAGTTTTGCGGTAGGAGAAACCAGTAAGACGATAGATGTCCCTGTTTCAGGTGATCTAATAGTGGAGCCAGACGAAACCCTTACGCTAAGTCTTTCTAACCCGACCGGTTTTCGAGTAGTAATATCGGATGGTATTGGAACAGGTACCATCACCAATGATGATTTTCCACCTTCAGGATACACAGTCTCCTGGGATGATTTAATCATTAGTGCATCAGAGGCGACCAACACTTCTTTTACTGTGTCAAGTGCTGAAATAGGAACTACTGCGGTGTATTCTATTTCCAGTTCAGGAGACGGTAATATTGCTACGATATCTGGAAGGGAATCTATTGGAACCTCTTCTCAGGCTGTGTCAGTTGATGTTTCTTCTTTGACTGATGGAGTACTCACAGTTTCACTTGTTCTAAGAGATGGTTCAGGAAATACGGGAGCCACCGCTACCGATAATTCGGCTACCTTGGACCAAACTCCGCCAGTTCCTGATTTAAGCGATTTGCTAGACATCAATGAACAGTGCGCTGTGACAAGCCTGATACCTCCTACAGCCACAGATAATCTGAGTGCAACAGTGACAGTTACTAACAATGTAACCTTGCCGATTACTACTCAAGGTACCACAGTGGTGACTTGGACTTATGATGATGGGAATGGAAATACTTCTACCCAGAATCAGAATGTAATTATTGACGATACAACTCCGCCATTACCTGATGTATTGAGCTTGCCAAATATTACAGCCCAATGCCAAGTGACATCCTTGATTCCTCCTACCGCTACCGATAATTGCGGAGGAACGGTCACGGTTACAAATAATGCGACTCTTCCAATTACAACTCAAGGTACCACGGTAATAACTTGGTCCTATGACGATGGCAATGGAAATATTACTTTCCAGAATCAAAATGTAATTATTGACGATACGACTCCACCAACTCCAGATGTAATAGGCTTGCCAACAATTACTGCGCAGTGTGAAGTGACTTCCTTAACTCCTCCTACCGGTACAGATAATTGCGGAGGTCCGCTTACAATTACGAGCAATGCAACCCTGCCGATTACCACCCAAGGCACCACTGTGATCACTTGGGCATATGACGATGGTAATGGAAATATTTCTTTCCAAAACCAAAATATAGTGATCGAGGATACTCAAGACCCGATCATCAGTGCAAAATCAGCAATCTCCTTGAATGTGGATGCCTTCGGCACAGTGGAGCTTTTGCCTAGCATGGTAGATGATGGATCTACGGATAATTGTGGAATACAATCCCAGACCTTTAGTCAATCCGTTTTTGATAGAAATGATGAAGGTGTTAATTCAATCCAATATATTGTTGAAGATGCTGCAGGAAACACATCTGAAGTGACCATCAATGTGACAATTGTTGTTGTACCAAAAGTGTTGACAGTCACCGCTGATCCGGGACAATCCAAGCTTCTCGGAACAGCAGATCCTGTATTTACTTTCACTGCTTCTGGATATGAAGGTACAGATGATGAGACAATTTTTACTGGAGCACTTTCACGAGATGGAGGAGAAACAGTGGGTACTTATGCCATTAATCAGGGTACACTTGATTCCGGACCGAATTATACCATCAATTTTGTTCCAGCTGATTTTGAAATCAAAAAAGGCATCCTTCAGATAACTGGATCATTTAGTGCCATTGATAAAGTTTATGATGGCACAAGGTCTGCATCATTTATCATAGCCAGTTTGAATTTGGTTGGTATTGATGCATCGGCGACTAATGTCTTTATAAATGATATAACAACTGAATTTGTGGATAAAAACGTTGGCGTTGGAAAAGAGGTCAGAATCACTTCTGTCAACTTGGGAGGTGCAAATGCATCATCATATGAAATTGATTATTCCGGTTCGCCTACTTCCACAGCTACTATTTCTGCTGCTTCACTTTCAGTCACTGGCTTAACAGCAAACAATAAGGTTTATGATGGTACGACCCTAGCTTCTCTATCTGGAACTCCTTCTGTTACTGGAATTGGTTCTGATGACGTATCGGTGATCGGTACATCTGTAGCCAATTTCACACAGTCCAATGTAGGTATGGCAATTCCAGTAACTGTTACGGGGCTCTCTTTGGATGGTACGGATAAGGATAATTATGAAATTATACAACCTGCTGGTTTAGAAGCAGATATTACTCAAGCAACACTCTCAATTACCGCAAATCCGAATCAAAGTAAGGTGTTTGGATCCCCTGATCCAGTGTTTAGTTATACTGCATCCGGGTTTATTGGCGCTGAAGACGAAACAATCCTAACTGGTGCCTTAACTCGATCCCCTGGAGAGGACATTGGAATCTATTCAATCCTACAAGGTGATCTAAGCGCAGGAGATAACTACACGATCGACTTCACCGGAGCGGATTTTACGATTGCCGAGAAGACTTTGACTATCACGGTTGATGCCGATCAGAGGAAAATCTATGGTGAAGCTGATCCAATGTACACCTATCAGGCGAGTGGTTTTGAAAACGGAGACGATGAAAGTATCCTTACTGGAGCTTTGGCAAGAACTGCCGGAGAAAATGTCGGCACCTATCCCATCAATCTTGGTAGCTTGGATGCTGGTTCTAACTACACGATCAACTTTATCGGAGCGGACTTTACGATTACAGAGAAAACTTTGGATATCACGGTCGATCCTGGTCAGGACAAAATCTACGGAGAAGCTGACCCAGTCTTTACCTATCAGGCAAATGGCTTTGAAAATGGTGATGATGAAGGTATTCTGACAGGAGCTTTGGCAAGAATTGCCGGAGAGAATGTAGGTGCCTATGCCATCAATCTGGGAACCTTAAGCGCAGGTGATAATTATACCATCAACTTCACGGGAGCGAACTTTGAGATTACTCCAAGAACGTTGAATGTTTCGGCCAATCCTGATCAGGCCAAGGAATTTGGACAAACGGATCCCGTTTTCTTATTTACTGCATCCAATTTTGGCAATGGAGACAATCAATCCATATTCTCTGGAGCATTGAGTAGAGCTCCAGGTGAAAATGTGGGTTCTTATCCGATTACTATTGGGTCGCTTTCCGCAGGTTCAAATTACCTCATCAACTTTACTTCGGCCAATTTTGTAATAGCAGAGAAAGTATTAACAATAACTGCAAATGTTGGCCAAAGTAAGGTGTTTGGACAGGCAGATCCGGTATTCACCTTTGCAGCTACTGGTTTTGCGGGGGGAGATGACGAAAGTATCCTGACAGGATCACTCTCAAGGGTAGCCGGAGAGAATGTTGGAACTTACCCATTACAGTTGGGAAGCTTAAGCGCTGGATCTAACTATACCATCAACTTTATACCTTCCAACTTTGCAATCACAAGAGCTACAATTACAGGAATTACATTTACAGGCGGAAGCTTTGTCTTCGACGGATCAGCCAAGTCTTTGGCTATCACGGGGACACTTCCTACGGGTACTTCAGTGGCTTATACAAACAATGGTCGAACGGATGTAGGAACCCAAGAAGTCACTGCGACTATTACGGGATCCAATTACAATACTTTGGTTTTGACCGCTGACCTGACCATCACACCGGCCGATATCACAGGAATTACCTTTGAAGATGGAAGCTTTGTCTTTGATGGAACTGAGAAGAGTATTGAGATCAGTGGAACACTTCCAGCAGGTACCTCAGT
>NZ_KE386901.1:0-10615 GCF_000429405.1 Algoriphagus marincola DSM 16067 | reverse complement strand
AGTATTGAGATCAGTGGAACACTTCCAGCAGGTACCTCAGTCACTTATTCGGACAATACTCGAACGGATGTTGGAACCCAAGAAGTCACTGCGACTATTACGGGCTCCAATTACAATACCTTGGTACTCACCGCAGATCTGACGATTACCCCGGCCGATATCACAGGAATTACCTTTGAAGATGGAAGCTTTGTCTTTGATGGCACGGAGAAAAGTATATTCATCTTAGGTACAACGCCAGAGGGAACTTCGGTTACTTATGCTAACAATATGAGAACCAATGCTGGAACCCAGGAAGCTACGGCCACCATCACAGGAAGCAACTTCAATGAGCTTGTACTAACAGCCGATCTGACGATCACTCCAGCAGAGCTTATGGTAATCGCAGATGAGGGACAGAGTAAGCTCTTTGGCGAGTCTGATCCTGAATTGACCTTTACGGCAACTGGTTATGGTGAAGGAGATGATGATTCCATCTTTACCGGATCCTTAAGTAGAGGAGAAGGGGAAGCGGTAGGATTTTACCCCATAACTCAAGGTAACTTAGATGCTGGACAGAACTACACGATCAACTTTACAGGGGCTGACTTTGAGATTATCACCAATGATAGCGATGGAGATGGAGTTCCGGACGACGTTGAGCTCGAAGATGGAACTGACCCGAACGATCCGGATGACTTTAAAGACTCGGATGGAGACGGTGTTCCTGACAAAGTAGAAGAGGATGAAGGTACTGATCCAAATGATTCAAGTGACTACCCAGATATCGATGAGGATGGGGTTCCGGATTATGTAGAGGATAGAGATGGAACCGATCCAAATAACGGGTCTGATTTTCTAGACTCAGACGGAGACGGTGTTCCAGATTATGTACAGGACCGTTCGATTGTCGAATTTGTAAGCCAGTCAGTGACTGTGGCTTGGGGTACAGCTGCTGCTGATGTTCCGCTGGCAGATGAAGTGGTTGGCATCACTGGTCTGGGAGAATTTATCAACCTACCAGTAAGCTGGAACCTAACAGGCTTCAATCCTTTGATTGTGAGTACCAATAATTTCAGAGGAACGGTCACACTTCCAGAAGGATTATTTAATCCTTATGAATTGGATCCAGTGGTTTCGATTACCGTTGAGCCGAAGCCGGCCCCGCAGGATCTGAACTTGAGTGCAAATAGTTTCATAGCTATACCTGATGTATTCTTCCAGGAGATAGGCTTCTTTACGGTCATAGATCCTTCCGATGATGTTCACGAGATCAGCTTGATTGATGGAGCTCTTGACAATGCATATTTTGAGATTATAAATGGAATTCTTTTCTGGAGCAGTGCGGAGCAAGTATCGGGAAGAACCCAATTTACGATTCGTGTGAGGGTTACCGACCGGGCAGGCAATACCCTGGACAAAGAGTTCCAAATCGAACGACAGCGTACTCCACTTGACCAGTTAGATATTCCCAACACATTTACTCCAAACAATGATGGGGTGAATGACACCTGGGGAGTGCCGGCCATGCGATACTACGAGGGAGTTCAGATCCAGATTATTGAAGTAGGAAGCGGCAACAGAGTCTTCTACACCGAAGATCCTGATGTGCGCTGGGATGGTCGTGTAAATGGTAGAGACCCTGTAGTGACCTCCTATGTATGGGTGATTACAGTGGTAGAAACCGGAGAGGTGAGAAGGGGAATGCTAAACCTATTGAAACAGTAGAAATAAGAGGGGCAGATAAGAAATAGACTCTATCTGTCCCCATTTTTTAACAGTATAAAACGAAGAAAACGATGAAGAAATTTTACTATATACTCGCCACTGGACTTTTGATGTTTGGAATGAATTTTCAAGCAAAGTCTCAGACCAGAAAATATGTTTCAAATTTTAGCCACTTCCAAAGCTATTTCAATCCTGGCCTGACCGGCTATGAGGGAAGTGCGGTGAGGGGCTTTGTGCGAAACCAGTGGTCTGGCATCGAGGGAGCTCCGAGGAGCTATTTTGTGAGTGCGGAGCTGGATTTTGGGGAATTGTCAGGAGCGATGGATCCAGCCTTGATGGGTAAGAATGCATTATCGGTAAACATGCTTCAGGATACTTATGGCGCTTTTAGAGAGACCGAATTGATTGTATCCTATGCTTCTAGAGTAAGATTGACAGAGAAGCATAACCTAAGACTGGGTGCAGGAGTGAGCTATCAAAATATCCGTCTGGATGGAAATGCGTTGACCTCGGAAGACCTGAACGACCCTACCTTGGGTCAATATTTAGGAGGCTTTTCGGATATGCAGGTGGTAGATTTCAATATTGGATTGGCTTTAACCCACTCCAAATATTACCTCTCTTACGGCATGCATCGAGTAGGGGGGGGGGCGATCATTTCTGGGGATGAGTTTATTGACAGCTATCCGGCCTCCAATATCATTCAGGGAGGTTATAGGGAAGCCTTGAGTCCCAATGTGGCCTTGATTTTCAATGCTTATTACCGAACTCAGAAGGATGTAAATGACAATTTTGAGCTAAATCTGAAGACCTTGCTAATGGATAGGTTTTGGCTGGGTGTGGGCACGCGGGTGAACAATGCGACAAATCTACAGATGGGTATTTTGACCAAGCGACTGCGAATCGGCTACCTCTTTGAGTTTCCGGTGGGTGGAGATTACAACTTGCCGGGCAATACCCATGAGTTCACGGCTGTTTTCAATCTGTTCAGAGACAATACCCGAAGAACAGAGAATGAGGTGTTGATTTGGTAAAAAAAAGGAAATAATCGGCCAATTGATAAGATAATTGGCCCTTTATTGCTTTTGTCCAATATGGTTCTATCAGGTCTTATTGACATTTTTTTGGGAGATAAATCACTTCCAATTTTTCCTAGAAAATCAAAAATCAAGCCTTCAATAATTGGTCTGAGATGTATTTTTTGAAATACGAGATTAATAAATTCCGATATCTTTGGACGAGCTTCTAGTATTAGAAATAGGCTCAGTCAGGATTTTTTGAATGAAAACCTTTTCATGAAAATCAATTTAAAGACCTTCATCTAAATAGATTCTGGCCTGATTTCTAAAAAACTAAATTTTCACCCCCACCAAAACCCACTCACTATGATTAAAATGATCAATTTTTTGATTGTAATTATGGTAATCTTTCAAGTTGTATCAGCTCAGGAATCTGAAGAATTAAGGCCCAATACAAAACAGAGCTTGTATTCTGACATATTAAATGAGGCAAGAGGCTATTGGGTCAGTCTTCCGGACTCCTATTTTCAGGAGGGGAATTCTTACAAGGAGTATCCCTTATTGATTGTATTGGATGGTGATTCTCACTTTAACACTACCTCAACTATGGTTCGGTACATGAGCTCTGACCGATATAGAAGTTGGAAAGCTCCAGAAATGATTGTAGTGGGTATTCAAAATGTGGATAGAAGGAGGGATTACACACCCGAGAAAATCATTACTGTGAGAGAAAATAATTCAGGAGGTGGCGAGAAGTTTCTACAATTTTTGGAAAAAGAATTGATCCCCTATTTGGACCAAAACTATCGGACGACCCCTTATCGGATTTTATTTGGCCATTCCTTAAGTGGCCTTCTAGCCACTCATTCATATATGAAAGAAGAATCAGCCTTTCATGCCTTCATTGCTGTGGATCCGAGCTTTGGTACTTGGGATGAGGAGACAATGGATCAAAAGCTCGATACCCTGACGCAGAAGCCATTTGATAGATATATCTACTTTGCAACAGCGAACTGGGGTAAAAGGAATTATAGCAACCGAGATAGACACCTTCGACTTTTCGAGGCATTGAATAGTAAGAGTGAAAAAGACTTTCATGCAAAATTAGAGTATTTCGAAAATGAGAGCCATTCTTCTGTTCCTTTGATTGCTTTTCACAATGGTTTCGCCGCCATTTTCAAAGGCTATGATATTTCTTACAGAGATGTAGATAGTCCAAGCCACCTGGAAAACCACTTTGTTGAAATTTCCGAGCGTCTGTCTTGGGAGTTTTTACCGCCGGAGAGTTTGGTCAATCAGTTGGGCTATTCAAAATTGAGAAGTAGGGAAGACGATGAAAAGGCACTGGCGATAGACTATTTTATCATGAATACGAAAAATTATCCTGAGTCTCCTAATGCCTATTCAAGTCTTGGAGAAGGCTATGAAGTTTTGGGAAAGAGATCTCAAGCACTTGAAAATTACACCAAATCCCTTATGCTTTATCCTGAAAATGAATACGTTAAAAATAAGCTTTCAGATCTAAAGCAGGAGAAAGAGTAAGTTGTTTTCCCCTAGCAAAAGGCTAAATTGACTTTGAGCAGAAACTAAAAAGCCGGCTCTATTTCTAAAGCCGGTTTTTGCAGAGAGTGGGGGATTGGCTCCGCCTTTCCCTAGTTGGGGGAAGGATGCAAACCAAGCCTACTCACTTCGTTCGTTTTCGCTTTTTTGCTTGTCCGCCACTCAAGCAAGCTTGGTGTCTATAAAGCAAAAAGCCTCTCCGCTTTGCGGAAAGGCTTGCTTGGCAGAGAGTGGGGGATTTGAACCTACTCTTTAAATTCTTGATATTCAATATATTAAAATCTTCCCAACAGAAGGACGCAGCGTTTTACGCTTTTTTGAACTTGGACTTTTTCCAAATGATTTTGTGATTCGAAAATAATCAACAAATAGCTTTATAAAAAGCTAAATGAAGGATTTTAAAAATCATCTAATGTAACGCCTATTCAGGAGGATACACCAAGGCAATCACATTCGCCATGGCAAATTCATTGGGGGAAGCAGGGAGGTTTTGACCGTATTCTCCCAGTGCACGGATGATTTTCTGATCCAGTCCTGTTCGTGCAAAAGTCGCAGGACTGAGCCGAATCTTCTTGGGATCGATTCCCGATGTATCGGGATCCCAAATACCCCAAGCTCAATACTGTCACCTTCCTGGACTTCCTGTGATCGGGATGGGCCCAGTATTCTTCCTCTATCCGCATTTAGCCAGGCTACTTGATTCCCCCCGGGGGTATTATTATGGCGGTGGTCCAAAATCCTTGTTTCAGGAAGCTGGTCAAAAAGCTGTTCTTCCTCCTGAGCGTTTTCCTCCTCCATCGTAGCCCGAAAAGCAAGAAAATAGGGCAGTTTTTGATCTCCCCCGATAGCAATCGGGGCTGATACGCATCTCCCATAAAAAAATATTTGAATGTAGCAGCAAATTACAAATTTGTATTCATATGAAGGTGTAGATGCTCCCTTACAGCTGTCGGGACTACACCTAGTCCTAACCATGATTCTGCTCCCAGAGGGGGCATATGAACATTGGAGAGAACATCAAGAAGGTAAGGAAGGAAAAAGGTTTGCTGCAAAAGCAGGTAGCTGCGGAAGTTGGGCTGGATCAATCCAACTACAAAAAAATTGAAAATGGCCAGAGACAGCCCTCTATCGAAGTGCTTTACAAGTTGTCCAAGCTGTTTGGTATGACTACCGATCAACTCATAAATTTTGAAGACGGTATCCCCAATGAAGTGGTGATAGAAGATGAACCGTTGACCCAGCAACTAAAATTGATCAACCAGCTCGAAGAAGATAACCGGAATGTGATTTTTAAAATGATCGATACCATGCTTACCAAAAAGAAGTTTCAGGACTTCTTTCAAAAAAACCTGCCTGCTACGCATTAAAAAAGCCCGTTTTCTCGGACCTTATTTTTAATTCATAAGCGTTGTATCCAACTCTAATTCCCCTTCAACTTCTTCCTCATAGTCTTGATTTTCGGGTTTTAGTGGGATAGCTAGAACCGTGGTATCAAGATAATTAAGGAGGTCAGTATAAATATTTTTTTCTCCTGACACCTGTTTTTCTATTAACCTTAAATGTTTTCTTCCGTCCAGCCACCGCCAATAAATAGTTCCAATATCTGAGGCATGAACACCATAAAAAGACAAATAGCCGTTTTTTGTAGGTGATTCAACAGTGTATTTAGTCAGCAGCGTGCTCTGGACACTGTCCTTGCCTATTATTTTAAGTATCGTTCCATTGAAGTCAAAATCAGCTTGATCTTTGGAAAAAGAAGAATCAATTCTATTGATAAGGGTACTCAGTTCACTTTGTTTTGACAGTGAACTCTCATAAAGAGTATCAAACCAAATTGAGTCTTTTTCTATACCACCTATTTCATATTTACGAACTTTCAAGACATTGGTTTTATCTGAATTATCACAACTAATGATCAGTAGAAGGCATAGCAAGATTATATATCGATCAATCATATCCATGGAAAATTATTTTTCGCCAAATGTAATCCTCTGATACACCAAGCTTTAATCTGCTATTGATTCCCCTCAACATATTGTAGGTATTTTGATAATAAGGAGACTGCCGTACATATTTTAAATTATGCTCTGTACCTCCATCAGGGGGTTTTTTGCTTTACTTTAATTAAATAAAAGTATTAGTTCACGTATTATAAGAACAATTCCAGTACCTATCAGCATATATATCATAATTCTAAATTGGAAGCCTATCAACAAAGGATCCTCTTTTTGCTGGCTACTCTTTTGATTCCTCAATAAAAGAATCCCAACAACAATCAAAAGCAGACTTATAACAAATACCATTTCCTTTCTTATTTTACTTTTGGAACAATAATAATGTTCACAATGTCAAAGGAAGTGTTTTTCAGACCTTGTAAGATTGGGAGATCGGTCGTTGAATTTATCAACCCTCTTGACGGAGATGCCATATTTTTAAGATACCGCCCACTAACAGATCCTGAAACAGTTAATGACCCTTCAATAGCAGCACTCTTATAGTCACCTTCCGCTGCATATAATAAAGTACTTGCCCCACCTGCTATTGTGGAAACAGATCCTCCAAAACCAATTAATCCAGCTCCAATGGGAGGTACAAACGGAACCACAACTCCACCTAAAGCGGTTATTCCTGCACCGGTATATCCCGCACCATCAATTGCACTCCTCACCATGTGACGGGCAAAAGGTAACGCCTCGCTTTTAATCCGCTTGCTGTTTGCCCGCATATTCTGCACGACTGGGTTACTCATTGTCCTCTCATGGTCGGATTGAGTGGCTGACACGGTCACTTCTCCCAAACTCATCATGCCCTGATCTATTGACCCGTCAGAATTATATACCAACATATTACCGGTCTGTTCGTCTATCCCCGTTCCGGATTTACCCAGGTAGGTTTCCCCAGTCTTTGTTGTTGCCTGTGACGTTGCGTTTTCATCCCAGTACACTTCTCCATCTCTATTAGCAACCCAGTCCAGCCTTCCATCAGGATCTATTCTGTTCAGCGGATTGTTCTGCACGAAATTATAAGGTGAGAGCCACTCCCTTTCAATAGCCAACGGATCCACACTGATCCAACGCCCTATCACTGGATCATAAAAACGTGCCCCATAGTCGTATAGACCAAGATTCAGATCCTCTATTAGTTCCTTCCCATTGTAGAGATACCTATTCGTATGATTGTTATAACTATAATCCAATCCTGCGATGGTCATACCAAAGGGATAGTAGGCATTTTCCTGGACGATGATCGGACTGGTACTTTGCACTTTTAGATTATCAAAAAAGATATTCTGAGCTGTTTCGTTGACCACAAAGGTTTCCAGATATCCATTCTTTTTGACCTTGAGTGTCTGTCGTAGTTGCTCATGCTCATTGGCGGCGGCATTGCTGACCAAGACCTTGCCCCGATCATATAGCACACTGTCCTGATCATATAGCGCATACATCAGGTAACTTTCTGGGGTCTTTTTGGATTCAATCTCTGCCAATAGCAATCGGGTAAACTCATAGATCAAAAAGGGATTGATCTCAGGGGAGAAGTTAAGGTTTTGTACCCCTTCCAGCAAGCGGTCTTTCCATAATTTTTGACTTCCACTTTTGATCAGCGCAGCCAGAGGACAGGGAACATATCTTCGCACTGATGTACGCATTTCTCTTCAAGTGCCAGGTGCAGAACTCACTCAGCGCTTAAAAACAGAAAAGCCCGGACAGTGAACTAGCCCCCAAAAGTTGGACGGATTAATAATGATTTAAATTTAAGGAAGAAGCTCGGTATTGTACTGGGCTTTTTCCGTTTAGACTTGATTTTATTCGTTAGTGGTTATAATAATGGATGTAATCTTTGATTTCTTTTTTTAGTTCTTGAATAGACTGGTATTTTTTGAGGTAGAACAATTCGGACTTTAGTGTTCCGAAGAAGTTTTCAATGACGGCATTGTCTAGGCAGTTTCCCTTTCTTGACATACTAATTTTGATTTCCTTTTCCTGGAGTAGATGTTGGTATTGTGGGTTTTGATAATGCCAGCCTTGATCGGAGTGAATCAGCAGACCCGGGATTTTTTGTCGATTCGCAGTTGCCTGTCTGATCATGTCCAGAACAGGTTGGAGTGCGGGCCTATCGGCCAGGGTAAAAGAAACAATTTCGCGATTGTACAGGTCCATGATGGGAGAGAGATAAAGTTTCTTGTCATGGACTTTGAACTCGGTGATGTCGGTTACCCACTTTTGTTCAGGCCGGGAAGCCTTAAAGTCTCTGTTAAGATGGTTTTCTGCTATTCTGCCCTGCTCTCCTCGGTAGGAGACATATTTTTTAACCCGAATCATACTCTTTAAACCCAGTTCGAGCATCAAGGAGTAGACGGTCTTGTGATTGATCGTATACCCCCTGTTTTGAAGGTCATCCCGGATTCTTCGGTAGCCATACCGTCCTTTGTTCTGTTTATAAATATCATGGATCTCCATTTTGATCGTCTCATACTTGTCTTTTTTTTGGAGTTGTTTGAGATGATAATAAAAGGTGCTCCGTGCCATCCCTGCATGCTTGAGTAGTTCCTTCAATGCATGTCTATGCCTTAATTCCTGGATGATTTGCGTTTTTCTTCTTTCTGTTTTTCGGATTGAATTAAGGCATGAAGCTTTTTTAAGTATGCGTTTTCAGCTTTTAGGCTAGCCAGCTCTTCTAAGAGCTGCTCTTCTCGGGTTAGAGGACTTTTTGGTTTTCTAGGCATCTTGATAGGTCTTCCTGTACGTATCGCCTTCAACCCTTCCGGTCCTTGAGTATCGTAAATCCGAATCCAATTCAATATGACAGATTCACCAGAAACCTTGAAGCGTAGACAGGCTTGAAGTAAAGATAAAGATTCAGCTTTAAGTGTTTTAACGACCTCCAATCTAAAGTCTGCCGTGTATCTTCTATTGGTCTTAGGCCTCAATCCTTCTGCTCCAAACTTCCGATAGAACGCTACCCAACGTTTGACTAAGGAATGTTCGATACGCTCTTTTTCTGAGATACTACTAATAGAGTGCCGGCTCTGGATAACTTCTTGGACTACCCGAAGCCTGAATTCGAAATTGTGATTTCTGTTTTTTCGCATAAAAATGCCCCCAATAAGTGTCTAACTTTTTGGGGGCACTTCACAGTACCGGGCTTTTCTGTTCTTCATCAATTCTAAAACGCACTAATAAAAAGATATAATCCTCCTAGAAACGAAAATAATCCAGCAAAAATCAGTTTTACATCCCCAATTGTAAAACCATCATTTTTACTATTTGCCCCCTCCCTAATTTGAATAATGAAGATGATTATTGAAACCAGGATAAGCAAAGCGCCAATAAGCATATTAAATATATCCATATCTCTTATTTGTTTTTTTCTTCATCAACACTCGTCGTAACCTCGTAAGTCCAATCGCTGAGCATTTCCCATCCTTTTACAATACCTTGCCAAATATTATTAGCTTCCTTGCTTAGAGTCTCAGCCTTAACTGCTTTATCTCCTCCCTTAAAAAGCTGACCAAACACTATACCTTTACCTACTTGATAGCCGACTTCACCGGCAGTAAGATCTCCCGTTGAAGCTCTTATAGTTCCCTCCAGCAAGTTTCCTGCACCCGAAACCATCCCGCCTGCAGCAGTTATTTCAGGTTGGGCAGTGGCTATCCCAGCAACTTCTATAGCTGTACCTAAATCTTGAACTACTTCTGCACCCAAGAGCCCTCCCTGTACAGTGGCGTCCTTGAGTCCAGAAGCAACTACTGCCCCATCATTAATAGTTGCTACTGATGACATGAGAGACGCTTGAGAATTACTAAGCTGAGATGAAAACTCAGAATTCAGGCTACCTGATTGCTGTGTCAACAACCTCTGAGAAGAGCCTTTAACAGTATTGGTGAACTGTGAAAAAATAACTTGGGCCTTAGTATAATAATACGAACCAGGACAAATGGGACACTCCCCATTAGGATCATTGTACTTGATCGGATTGTTCCAGCTGAATTGATATGGGGACAATCCTATTTGATTGGGATGGTCGGCAAGTACATCTGTGCTTAAAAACCTGCCTATTGCAGGATCGTAAAACCTTGATTTGAAGTCGTATAAGTTGAGATTGAGATCGCTTAGGATCTCGTTGCCGTTATAGAGGTACCTATTCGTATGATTATTATAACTATAATCCAATCCTGCGATGGTCATACCAAAGGGATAGTAGGCATTTTCCTGGACGATGATCGGACTTGTACTTTGCACTTTTAGATTATCAAAAAAGATATTCTGAGCTGTTTCGTTGACCACAAAGGTTTCCAGATATCCATTCTTTTTGACCTTGAGTGT
>NZ_KE386900.1:54514-103682 GCF_000429405.1 Algoriphagus marincola DSM 16067 | reverse complement strand
CGAAGTTTCTTCCTGCTGTGGCCGTTCCGGGTATTATCCCCGGTGGACTCCCCGTGTTTTTCATAGCCCAGGTGATTATCCATCTCTCCTTCGAGGATGGCTTCTACGCCCCGTTTTTGAAGTTGGCCGAGAAAAGCATAGAGCTCTTCTCCGTTTTTGAACTGCTTGAGGAATTCCTCGCTGAATGCATCTTCTTTTTTCATAGCTTTAAGTGTGTGAAGGTACCCCGAAAAAGTTATTTCCGTAATTTTTCCTGGCCTTTCAAAGGGCCCAAAAATTCCAGAATAACTTTTCCTACCATTTACACACTTATCGGGACACTACCATATAAATAATAAAATGATTATAAAAATTAATATTATTTCATTATTTTCAGAAATAAATTGATAATTACTCCTTATAAATACATTTGAAAATTCTTCAAATTTTACAAATAATATAATCAATGAGGATATATTAAATATCAATATAAGATATTCTAACAGCTCACGAAATAAATGGGTGAATTTATTTCTCAAATTCATAAATTTTCAATTTTTCAAAATTCCAACCTATTATTATTTCATTATCTCTATTCCTTATTTCAAATGGGAAATATTCATCTTCGGATCTTTCTAGTAGAATACTCTCCGCATACAAACCAGTTTTCAAATCATAAATATCTAAAAACCATTTGGAATCAATTTCGACGTAATATTCATTTTGTTTAATGGTTAATAAGTAAATTTTATCCTTAATGATAGCTCCTGAAACAAACCAGTTCTGATTTGGATTGAGCACAACATTATTGCCCGATCTGTAAACTTCTGGCATAAATTCATATCTAAAATCTTTATATAACTGAACAGTTTCCTTTTCCAAATCAATCCTGAAAAAGATAGGGGCATTCAAGCAGTAATAAATAAAGATTTCAGGGCTTTCTTGACTACCTGCAAAGTCTCCATATAATAAAAAATCCAAATCTTTCTTTTCTTCCACTCCTAAGGCAACAAGTATGTCATTTATTGAAAAATTTTTCTTGTAGGATCCGTCTGTTATATCAATCAAAACGAATTCAAAATCTCCCTTTTCGTTGATTTGTGAAGATAGAAATTTATTAATATCGTATTTAATTACATTTGATCTAGATGCAAATTTATAGCTGAGAAGTAAACTATCGGTTTCAGAATCAAATCGATTGATCAGATTCTTCCCGTAATCATAGATGGTGTAGGTACTGTCATTTTCATCATACCACCAAACTGAGCTTATCTCCCAGTTTGCCGGACCTTTCTTTCCTGTTTCCTTTATCAGTGATCCATCGTCATCGTAACTTCTGATTATTTCGTATGGTGAACCTACGATGTGAATTGAATTGTCATCAACAAATAATCTATTGATTCGCCCATCATAATTTATTTCCCCTTTACTGGTAGAAATTTTTGTTTCACTCATTATTCTAGTTTCTTTATGAACACAAGAACAAAGAATACTTAAGAAAAATAAGACTCTAAAGATTTTCATTGTTTGGGAAATAACTAGAGGTATGGTTGTGCAGGGCTTGGAATGCCCTGCACTTGTTGAATCTTACTCAGAACAAGATACTGACGGAAAAGGTCCACGAGGTGTAAGACTTGCTCCTACAGATATCTTACATCTTTCCTTTTGATCACTATCTGCGTCAGACGAACAAGGCTTTCCAGACAGCGGACAATCAATTATCCCACCAATGGTACTGCCAATACTTTTTGCGTTTGACTCTAAGGATAGGTTCACAATTCCAACTGAAATGCCAAATAAGACGGCTAAAACTTTAATTTTTTTCATGATTTGAAAATTTTTTTGTTAAACAAATTAAGACACCGGTTTTCGGTGAATAAATAAAGTAGATTGCTGCAGCATTTAAGTTCAACTAATTAACAAAAACAAAAACAATTTTTAAGTTTGATGTGAAATAATTTTTAAAAGATTGAAAATCAATAAAATAAATCTTAAAAAAATTTTAAGTTCGAGGTCAAGGATTTTCTTTTTTATACCTTTGGGCAGATCTTTTTGACCGATGCCAGACCGGAGCGATCGCATGCTATCCTAGCCCAACTCGACTCGGAGGTCTTTTTCTTTGGGGTGGAAATGGGGAAGGTGAAGAGGGAGTAAAATGAGGCTGGAGTTTTTTAAAAATTAATACTCTCTGATCAACACCTCTGCGGGAATTTTTAATTTCTCATTAAGTTTCCGAATCATAGCAAGGCTTAATTTTCGCTTTCCAGATAGGATCTCTGATTTTCTAGATCGGGCACCCAAAATTTCAGAAAGCTCGGATTCGGAGATTCCCATTTGATCCAACCGGAACTTTATCGCTTCAATTGGGTGAGGTTTTGGAATTGGGAAATGAACGTTTTCATACTCTTTGATAAGAATAGAAAGAACCTCCAACTCATCGGAAGCTTCTGACTCAGGTGCTAATTCTTGTTGCATTAAATCGTAAGCGCGCTCCAAAGCATTTTCGTATTCGCTGTTATTTTTTATTGGCTTTACCATAGCTGATGATTTTTGCGTCTATTTTGTCGTATTCCTGATGGGTTCCAAACCAAACAATAAAGACTATTTTCAATCGATATTCGATATCCACAATTAAGCGAAATGAATTTCCATGAATATTGAAAATCACTCTTTTGTCTGAGATGATCGAAGCATTGTGAAATTGCGACTTTAACTCATTTGGGCTATTCCATTCTGCGGAAAGGGCCTCTTCATGCCAAGCCAAAAGACTTTGCTTTGCTTTTGGATAAGCAATACACCATTCCTTTAGGGTTTTTACTGCAATGATCCGCATTTCCAAATATACAAAAATGTTACCAATTTGGTTACGGATTTTTTAATAAAAAAAAAGAGGCTTCGGCCTCTTTTCCTTATTTCCACAAATCTCCAGGGTATTCCCCGCTTTCGTGTAGCTTTTTCAATGCCTCGATGACCACCGGCTTGTCTTCCGTGTAGGTCACCCCAAACCAGGTTTTGCCACCGGGAAGAATCTCGAACGCCGCTTTTCCTGATTGAATCAGGTTATTGGCTACCGTTGGGATGTAAAATTCCGATTTGAGGTTTTCTAGATTGGCGGGGAGAAACGTATTCCACATTTGCTCGATGTCGTCAAAAACCTCCTGGTGAAAGCCCCAAAAATTCATAGACACAGGTGTGTTCTCTGCGATTTCAATTACTTCGCCCTCTCCACGACTGAGAATTTTCTCTCGTTCCCGTGCGATGGATGTACGCTCAGTCATTCCGATCAGTTGCCCCTTTTCATTGGTTTTGCAGACTCCCCTGCTGACGGTTCCGTTTTCGGAAAGTACATTCTGAATGGCATAGCCGACCATGGCATGTAAGTCTGGACGAACTTTCGAGGAAAGGAATTTCCCTAAGACCTCAAATGCTTCTTTTCCGTAAAAATCATCCGCATTGATCACGGCAAAGGGTTCCTTGACAGCATCTTTGGCACAAAGAACGGCGTGGGCGGTGCCGAAGGGTTTTACCCGGTCTGCTTGCTTCAATTCCGCAGGCACAAAGCTATCCAAGGATTGAATCACCCAATCCACTTCTATTTTACTCTCCAATTTTGGAACGAATTTTTCCTTGGCCACCTCCAAGATTTCCTCTCGAACGATGAAAACTACTTTTCCAAAGCCTGCCCGAATCGCATCAAAAATGGAATATTCTAAAATAGTTTCTCCACCGGGACCAAAGCCATCAATCTGCTTATTTCCGCCATATCGGCTGCCCATTCCTGCTGCTAATACTACTAAAGTTGGTTTCTGAGTCATATCCTTTTTCACTGATAAAAAACGCTGCAAAATTAAGCGAATTGCCGGGGAGCACAAGGTAAGAAGGAATTGATTTTTTATAGATAGGCTTTATTTTTAACCTTATGCCTTCAGAAATACTGATTATTTTTTATTGCAAGGGTAAAATTGAAACCAGAATTGACTTTTTGGATAAAAATTTTTTCAATCTGGGATAAAAAATAAACCTAATTTTGATTTTTATTTAATTTTTGAATTACTTTCATGCCAAATTCCTAAAGAACCTCAAAACCTATTGTGAAAATGAAATCGAGCGTGGTGTATTTCGACATATCGAAAGATCCATCCATCATGCGAGATTCTCCCGAATTAAATTCGGGACAAGCTAAGTGGCAACTTAAAAAAATTACAAGCACATGAAAAAAATAGAAGCGATCATCCGGACTTCCCGCTTCGAAGAGATTCATAATTGTCTCTCGGGCTTAGGAGTCAAATTCCTTTCTTTTTACGAAATCAAGGGGATGGGCTTTGAGCACGCTCGCCAAGAAATGTACCGAGGTGTGGCTTATGAACCTGCTTACATTCCGCGAACAAAGCTAGAGCTCATCGTACCGGATGAACTCAAAGATGGGGTCATTCAATGTATTCTCCGGGAAGGAAAAACCGGGGAAATCGGGGATGGAAAAATCTTTGTCTTCGATGTATTGGAGGCCTACCGAATCCGGAACAATGACACTGGCGAAAGCGCCCTTTAACCATCTTAAACCTATCTGAACTCTCTCAAACCTATGCAAGAATTATTTACCGTCAACAATCTATGGATGATGATGGCCACGATTCTGGTTTTCATCATGCATTTGGGTTTCGCCAGCTTGGAAGCCGGACTGACCCGAGCAAAGAATACTGTCAACATCCTCTTTAAAAACACCATCATTCCGGCCATCGGCCTACTTACTTATGCCTTGGTGGGTTTTAATTTGATGTATCCAGGAGCCGGTTTTGAAGGATCGGTCTTTGGATTTGCAGGATTTGGCCTCAGTCTGCCAGAAGGCTGGGACTCTTCAAATTATAATATCGGCTACACTTATTACACCGATTTTATTTTCCAGGCAATGTTTGCAGCAACGGCGGCGACTATCGTATCCGGAGCTGTAGCTGAGCGAATCAAATTGGGGCCTTTTATCTTCTTTTCCATTTTGTATGTAGCAATCTGCTATCCCATTGTGGGAATGTGGAAATGGGGTGGAGGATTTTTAAATACTTTAGACACTCCTTTTTATGACTTAGCTGGATCCACCATTGTCCATTCTGTGGGAGGTTGGGGAGCTTTGATTGGAGCTTCACTGCTTGGTCCGAGGGTTGGAAAATATACAGAAAAGGGCATGAGCGCCATGCCGGGCCATAATTTACCATTAGCCACCTTTGGGGTGTTTTTGCTTTGGTTTGGCTGGTTTGGTTTCAATGGAGGATCGGTATTGAGTGCAGATCCAGGTGCTGTTTCTAAAGTATTTGTGACGACTTCTATTGCAGCAGCTTCCGGAGCTTTTGGAGCTTTGTTGATTTCCTACCTTCTGTTCAAGTCATATGATATCACTATGGTTCTCAATGGAATTTTGGGTGGCCTGGTGGGAATCACTGCCGGTGCTGATCAAATGGGTGTAGGTGAATCATCCATCATTGGTTTTATAGCAGGTGGCTTGATCGTACTTGCTGTCGTTTTCTTTGATAAAGTGAAGGTGGATGACCCTGTAGGAGCGATTTCAGTTCACTTGGTTGGAGGTATTTGGGGAACCCTAGCCGTCGGAATTTTTGGTGATTTGGCTGGATGGAGCCAATTCCTTTCTCAACTAACTGGTGTTGGAGCAGTCGGATTATTCTGCGTGCTTTTCTCAGGTTTGATTTTATACACCCTGAAACGAACAGTAGGAATTCGAGTGGATCAACGAGAGGAGGTTGAAGGCCTTGATATCAATGAACACGGAATGCGTGCCTATCCTGATTTTGCTAGTAAGGATTAATTATAACCAATGATCAACTAAACGAAAAAGCAGCAGGAATTACCTGTTGCTTTTTTTATGTTGCTTCTAGGACTGATATTCTTCAAAAACCCGTGGATTCTTTCCAAGGCTTCTTAATTTTGGGCATGATGAAATGGGAACGCCTCCTGAGCCGGGGCAGATTTGGAGAAAAACCGGGGTTTATCCCCACACAAGCTGCAAGAAGTGAATTCGAAGTGGATTATGACCGGATTATTTTTTCGGCTCCCTTCCGCAATTTGCAGGATAAGACACAGGTCTTTCCCTTGCCAGAACAGGCATTTGTTCACACCCGACTGACACATAGTCTGGAAGTATCTTCTGTCGGTCGATCCTTGGGAAAAGCTGCCGGAGAGTTTCTTTTAGAGAAATACCCATCGTTATCCCAATCAGGAATTTCGGCTTCCGAAATCGGTGGTATCGTAGCGGCTGCGGCGCTGACACATGATATCGGAAATCCTCCTTTTGGTCATGCTGGTGAAGAAGCTATCTCGGATTTTTTCAAATTTCACCCCGCAGGACTTGCTTGGCAAAAGCATCTCCGTCCCGAGCAGTGGTTTGATTTATGCCAATTTGAGGGAAATGCCCAAGGTTTCCGCATGTTGGTTTCCAAACAGTACGGTTTGAAACTGACCTATGCGACATTAGCGGCTTTTACCAAGTATCCTAGACCCAGTCAAATTGCCCATCGGGATGTGGCCCGGAGAAGTCAGAAGAAATTTGGGTTTTTCATCAATCAGCTGGCAGACTTTGAGCAGATGACTGATTTTCTGGGAATAGAGAAGTCCAGTGATGAATGCTGGTTGCGTCATCCTTTGGCTTTTTTGGTAGAGGCAGCGGATGATATTTGCTACTCCATTATTGATTTGGAAGATGGCTGCACCATGGGTTTGGTGAGTTTTGAGGAGACGGTGAAGCTGCTTCAGCCCATTTTAGGGGAAAAATTTGATGCTAAAAAGCTCGAGAACCGCACCCAATCTCAAAATCTAGGCGCTTTGCGTGCTTTGGCAATTGGTGCTTTGATTCAGCAAACGGTAGAGGCTTTTGCCCAATATGAGGAAAGCATGTGCAAAGGGAATTTTGACAAGGCTCTGACCGATGTGATTCCTGCTGCCAAAGCGCTTCAAGCCATTACAGATTTGTCTGTTCAGAAGATCTACCGCTCCAAATTAGTTTTGGAAAAGGAAGCGGCAGGCTTTCAGGTACTCGAAGGACTTTTGGAGGTTTTTGGACAGGCCTTGTACCACAAATTCTACGCACCAAGCCGATTCTCCGGTCAGGATAAGAGTATTTTAAGATTGCTCCCAGAGGACTTCCCACTGAAAGGTTGGGGAGAAGAGGTAAATCCTTATCCATTACTTAGAGCACTTATCGATTATATCTCAGGGATGACCGACAAGTATGCGCTCAATCTGTACCGACGTGTAAAAGGGATCTCCTTTCCTGGAGTGTAAGGAGTTTCGGCCTTAGCCCCTATCTTTGAACCATGTGGAAAGAAATCTCCGTTCTCATTCGTAAAGAAATCACCTTAGAGTGGCGTCAAAAGTACGCGCTCAATGGGATTTTACTTTATGTGGTATCGGCAGTTTTTATCACCTACCTTTCTGTGGGAGCCAAAATGGGAAACCTTTCAATTCCTACCTGGAATGCACTCTACTGGATCATCATGCTTTTTTCGGCGGTGAATGCTGTGGCCAAAAGCTTTGTGCAAGAGCATCAGGGGCGACAACTTTACTACTACATGATCGCTTCACCGGAGGCCGTCATTCTTTCGAAAATTATCTATAATACCGGTTTGACGCTGATTTTGGCCCTTTTAGGCTATGGGGTTTTTTCGGTGATCTTGGGCAATCCAGTTCAGGATCATGGACTCTTTCTGCTGAATTTGGTACTGGGCGCTATGGGTTTTTCGGCGAGCTTGACCATGGTCTCAGGAATTGCCTCTAAGGCGGGTAATAATGCGACTTTGATGGCTATTTTGAGTTTTCCCGTCATTATCCCGATTTTGCTGATGGCTATCCGCATCTCCAAAAATGCCTTGGACGGGCTGGATTGGTCTGTTTCGGTGGATAAGTTGATAGCCTTGGCAGCGATCAATGCCATCGTAGCGGCAGCCGGGTATATTCTGTTTCCCTATTTGTGGAGAAGCTAGGGTTTTGGTCTTGGGATCATAGTATTTTTTAATGCAAAAAAGCCCACATTCTGCATGTGAGCTTTTCTAAAAGAATTTTATTGCTCCTTTATCAGTTCAATTATTTCGTTGTTCTCAGTTCCTCCATTTCTGCCAAGGCTTCATTCAGTTTTCCCAGGACCTTTCCATACATCAGTTCGACATCCTCCCGGTGTATTCGCTTTGCAAAATAGCCCATAGCTATAGCGCCTCCGATAATGAGCAGCGTGGTGGGTACATGCATTCCAAAAATCAAATTACTTGAGTTTTCTGCTACTTTCTCACGGATGGGTTCCAGTAGATCTGAAAACCAAAGACCAAAATAGAAAGTCAAAATAAAAACTGGATATACTATGCGGTAAAGGCTACCGTATTTCTCGATGGACTGCTGAATCCATTCTCTGAATGAACTCAAGTATTCAAAGCTACTTTGTCCCTTGTCCAGCTGCTTCAAGCCATCCGAATCCAACTTGGCGGAATAAGCCACAGCCAATAGTGTGATAAATATGATCAAGCCAGCCAGACCTGCCCCTGCTCCTAAGGATGCGATTAGAATCAAGCTTGCACCGATGATTATACCCCAAATGTTAATTTTAAACATGCGTTGAAACTTCTCCACTAAGTGGATAGATTTTCGGTTGTAGAGCTCGTTGACCTTTGGTGCTATCAAGGCCTCCTGCTTGAGGAAACCCTCTTTCCAGATTTGTTCAATTGACTTTTCCATCTAATTTCTTTTTTAGTCGTTCTTTAATTCGTTTGATTCTTACCCCGATATTATTCGGGTTTGTTCCCATGATTTGGGCGATTTCCTGATAGGACTTTTCTTCCAAATACAGTAGGATCACCGCACGATCAATTTCTGAGAGTTCCCGGATGGCAGCGTAAAGCTGATTTAGCGATTCATCTGAGATAGCTTGAGCATTTTCCTCCTTTTGATCTCCTGGGCTGAGCTCATTGCTTTCGTAACTTTTCTGCTTTTTGCTTTTCCGCATAAGTGTCAAGCAAACATTCAAAGTCAGCCGATAAACCCAAGTGGACCATTCAGACTGATCTTGAAAGCGATCCTTACTTTTCCAGATTTGCAGGCAGACTTCCTGGTAGTAATCCTCAAAATCCTCTTCGGTGTCTGTGTAGGCTCGACAGATTTTGATGATGATCCCAGCGTAAGGCAAAATGGAAGATTTGTAGAAGTCTCTGCTCAAGTGGTCTTTTATTAGGTTAGTGGCAGATCTTTGAAATAATTACACTCAAGGTTGATTTTTTTTCGGAAGTCGGGAAATTTCTTAGGATGTTCAATACTGTAAATGTATTTCCTGAAAAGCCAAATGGATGAAAATTAAAGTATGATTATCCACAATAATGCCCATCGCTGCATTTTTTCTACTTATCTGGCTGGGAGCATGAAGTGGGAAGTTTGAAGCATCCGGATTCTGGACCTTTAGCTTCATTTTGGCCATAATTTTCTTGATTGATGAAAGGGGGATATACTTTTTATGGAGCCTAGGAAATACTTTTTATCCGCTTATATAGATTTCATTTTCTCGCAAGAGTACTTTTTCTCATATTCCCAATCTAAAATCACCAATTCATGTTACCATTCAGATTCCTTACACCCATTTTGTTTGTTGGTTTGATCGGCATTAGCCATGCGCAAGAAGCACCTTCGCAGATCGATACCCGGATCTATGAAATTATTGAAAATACCTCTTCTGAGCGAATCGAAAAAGATATCCGAACCTTAGCGGGCTTTGGTACCAGAAATACCTTCTCCGATACGCTGTCGGACACAAGGGGAATCGGAGCAGCACGAAGATGGATTAAAGCCGAGTTTGATAAGATATCTGCTGAATGTGGAGGATGTTTGGAGGTTTTTTATCAGAAGGACTTTGTGACAGCAGAGGGTAATCTTCGTGTCCCAAAAGATGCCTATGTGGTGAATGTGGTAGCGATTTTAAGAGGAACGGATTATCCAAATTCTCATGTGATCATGTCAGGGGATATTGATTCAAGAGCTTCCGATACTATGAATTTTGAAATTGATGCCCCCGGGGCGAATGATAATGCTTCCGGTATGGCCGGCACTATAGAAGCAGCCCGAGTTTTATCTAAATATAAGTTCAAGCACAGTATTGTTTTTGCTGGATTGTCCGGAGAGGAACAGGGGCTTTTTGGAGGAAAGGGATTGGCTCAGTATTCCCGACAGAAGGATTGGGAAATCGTCGGAGTCCTGAATAATGACATGATCGGGAATATTGAAGGTGTCGATGGAGTCATTGATAACCGGACTTTCCGGATTTTTTCCGAACCTACACCCGCCAATGAGTCAGAGCAAGAGCGCAGAGCCCGAAGATTCACAGGAGGGGAAGTGGATGGAATTTCCCGTCAATTAGCTCGATATATCCACAAGCAGGTGAAAACCTATATGCCAGAAATGAACCCGATGATGATTTACCGTTTGGATCGTTTTGGCCGGGGTGGCCATCATAGACCCTTCAATGATTTGGGTTTTGCTGGAGTGAGAATCATGGAAGCGCATGAAAATTACAATCGTCAGCATCAGGATATCCGAGTAGAGGATGGGATAGCCTATGGCGATGTAATCGAAGGGGTGAATTTTGACTATGCCGAAAAACTCACCTCGGTCAATGCTATTTCCCTTGCTGGCTTAGCTTGGGCACCTCCAGCACCAAAGGATGTGCGGATAGGTGGTGCTGTTCGCCCTTCCACGACCTTGGCTTGGGAAGAAAGTAATGATCCCAATATTGCCGGGTATAAGATTTATTTCCGACTGACGACTTCCCCTACATGGGATAATTTTGTCTACGTCTCAGGCGTGAATGAGCATACTTTGGAAGGAATCGTGATCGATAACTACTACTTCGGAGTGGCAGCAGTCGGAAAAGATGGCAATGAGTCTCCGGTGGTATTTCCTTTCAGGCAGATTCGTAGGTAAAAAGATTCAAATCTTTTTTGTGATAAATCCGTGAGTGAGGACCTACCTGTCTGTCAGGTAGGCCTTCACGGTGGTAAATATTCTTCGTTCTCCCAGCTTCCTGCTTCTCACCGATTTTTGAAGAAAAAAGCCAACTGGCATTATCGCAGATCACCATCTGTTTTCCATACTTTCTCGAAGCACGGCACAAAATTCGTCGATTTTATGACGATTGATGTGCTGCATGACTACCACATGGGCCTTTTCTTCTTGCGTCGCCAATTGATATTTTTTGACGATGGCGTCTTGTGGCTTTTGGAAGGTGACGATGATTTGATTAGGATTAAAGGCTACATCTGGATAATTGAAAGACTTCAATTTCTCATACAGATAGTTAGCATTTTCTATACAGGTTTCAGCTTCTCTTTTAAAGCCTTCGATTCCCTTTTTTTGAATAATATACCAGAAGTTGATGGCTAGAAATCCATTTCTCGAACCGCTGATCGTGGTATCGTGGACTTCCAAATAAGGCACCCAGCTTGAATTTTTGAAGGTTTTGTCCTGCAGTTCCTTGGAGGAAAGGAAAATGCCGCATGGATGGATCGTTCCGGGAAACTTGTGCCCGGAGATCGCGATACTGCTTAGGCCATTTTGAAAGAGGTCCTCTTTGCTTTCTAAGAAAGGATAAATAAAACCCATCAATGCTGCATCAGCATGGAGAAAGACGTTTTCTTGTTTTATGCCGAGTTCTTTGAAGACTTTTTGTACCTCACTCAATTGATCCATCCCCCCTGTCATGGTCGTGCCGATGTTCAAGTTGATGACCAGTCCATAATTGGAATTTGTAGCATGAATTTCTGAAATTACATCTTTGAGATGGTTATAGCTCATCTCGCCCGACTCCTGACTTTGTATCTTTCGTTGCTTTATATCCAGTAAGTGGGCATTTTTTGGAATGGAGTAATGACTCGATTCTGAGAATAAAAAATAGGGTTCTTTGTTTTGGAGTTTGAAATAATCTCTTCCCATGTAGGCCCCATAAAGGTTTCCCTCGGTACCACCGCTAGTGATATAGCCCCAATGATTTTCTAATTCATACAAATCTGCCACAAAGGCCAGTACTTCTTTTTCAAATTCCTTGGTGTGCATTTTTGAATTCCCATGAATGGAGGGGTCGCCGGCATTGTTCAGGTGCAATTTGGCGAGGCCGCTTACGCCTAGAATCGCGAGATCATTATTTTGGGGGATTTCAGGGTAACCAAAATAGGTCACGGAGTTTCTGATTTGCTCAGCAAGAAATTCAGCTAGGCGAATCTCTGCGGCAGTCTGGGCTTCATATTGTGCTTGGGTCTCTATTCTCATAGTTCACAAAGGTCTGAGTATTTGATAGAATTAGCAAAATGTCCAGAAAATCATCTTATTTTCTGACTTGCCGCTTTTGTGAATTTTATATAGGAATAATTGATGAGGGGCTTTTCCGTCTCGATTGATAGCAGTATTTTGTTTAGAACTTAAGTTCTCAAAAATGACCGATTTCCACCATAGAGGTAAATTTTCACAGATTGTTAGTCTATTACTGGTTTCTTATTTCATGTTGCTTTTTCAAAGCATTGCTCAAGAAAGGGACCCTCTCAATGTGCTTTTCATTGCGGTGGATGATCTGAGACCGGAGTTGGGCGCATATGGAAAAGCCTATGCGATCACACCGCACATGGATCGCTTGGCTAGTCAAAGTTCTCTTTTCACCAATCATTATGTCACCGTTCCGACTTGTGGAGCGTCGCGTTATAGCTTGTTGGTAGGAAAGCTTCCCCAATCCCGTCAGGACCTGAGCAATATGGCAGCGGTGAATCAATTGGCGAGAAAACCAGAGTCTGAGCGAAGAAAAACCTTTATTCAGGATTTCCGGGAAAAGGGATATTACACGGTAGGAATTGGAAAAATATCCCATCATCCCGATGGCTATGTCTATGAATATGACGAGCCAAAGAGTGATTTGATAGAGCTGCCGGGGAGTTGGGATGAAATGCTTTTTAATCCCGGAAAGTGGGAGACAGGACACAATGCCTTTTTTGGCTATGCCGATGGAAGTAATCGGACAGATCGAAATAAACAAGTCAAGCCTTATGAAATGGCTGAAGTATCCGATGATGGCTATGCAGATGGGCTTTCTGCCCAGCTTGCCATCACTAAGCTTCAGGAGCTTAAAGCCAAAGATCAGCCTTTTTTTCTCGGAGTTGGCTTTTTCAAACCCCACCTTCCCTTTACTGCGCCTAAGAAATATTGGGATCTTTATGATCCGGAAGAAATACCGCTTGCACCATTTCCTGCACATCCCCAAGGCTCTTCTAGGGCTAGTCTTATACAAAGCGGTGAATTCAATCAATATGCCCTGGGTGAAGAAAAAGCTGGATTGGATCAGGCCGTCTCAGAGGATTATGCCCGAAAGCTTCGGCATGCTTATCTGGCATCCGTGAGCTATGTGGATGCTCAGATTGGGAAAGTTTTGGACGAGTTGGAGCGATTGGGTTTGGCTGAAAATACGGTGATCGTACTTTGGGGAGATCATGGCTGGCACTTAGGCGATCAGCTGGTTTGGGGTAAGCATACCCTTTTTGAATCTGCTTTGCGGTCGGTGCTGATGATCAAAGCGCCAGGAATTCCAGCCGCCAAGATTAAGCAAGTTGTCAGTACCCTGGATATTTATCCCACACTTTTGGACTTGACCGGAAATGCTGATGATTCTGATTTGGATGGAAAAAGCCTGGTCGGTCTAATGAAAAATTCTCAATCAGAAAATTGGCGAAATACGGCTTACAGCTATTTTAATCAGGGGATTTCTTTGCGCACGCCGACCCATAGGTTGACGCAATATTTCCGATCTGAATCGCAGGAATTCGAACTTTACGATTTGATCCAAGACCCCAATGAAACCCAAAATATTGCTTCTTATTCCCCTCAGGTTTTTGGGGTATTGAAAGCTTTATTGGATGCAGGGAATACGGGGCTTTTTGAAGATCAATAAGCTTTATACTTTACAGGAACTGAGATTTTGGGCTGAAGGGAGACAGCGCTAGGCAGTCGAAGTGATCCATATGATTAAGCCTTATTGGCGATTGTGATAATTGCCATTGCAGCAAACAAAAGTATAGCACCGAAAAATGCATAAAGCAAATAAGTCAAGAGTGTTCTAAAGACTCGGCCTGAGGGTTTGGCTTGGTTAAATAAGAACCAAAATACCCAAATCGTATAGCCAAGAGAGAATATGATGGAGATGTTCTCAAAAAATTGATTTTGGAAAATAGCCTCGCCTAGAATGCATAGGGAATAAAAAAGTGCCTGTTGACCCGTGATATAGCTATTGATTACGATGTGCTCTAGATAATTGTAGCCAAACTTTCGGAATGATAGAAAGGAAGCAAAAGAGTAAATCGGAAGTAAGAAAAGGGTGGATAAACGATAATTTTTCACAAACCAAGCAAGAACTATCTCGGCATTACTCTCTTGGTCAAAGTCTGATGCTCCAGACATCCAACCCGAATAAAAATCATCTAGCCAAGTACTTTGATCAGTTAGCTCGGCCAAAAGAAAGTAAACTGTCGAAAGGGTCAATAAGAATGCGAAGGGCTTGAAATAGGGCTTTCGCTTTCCCTTAAGGAAGTTTCTTAAAGAGACCCCAGGTCTTACTACCATCTCCCAAATGGTGAAAAATAAACCTCGGTCTATCTGAAAGACCGTTGTGGACAGCTCTTGAAGAAAGTTCGAAAAATTGATTCTGCCTACCTGCCGGCTTTGACCACAATGTGCACAAAAGTTGCCTTCTACCGGATTTCCGCAATTCTTACAGTTCATCTTTTGGGATTAGAGAACTTAATCTACCAAAATTTTTGAAAAAGGGATTTACTACAACTGCTCCAGCGTGATTCGATTTTCGGATTCATCACTAATCTCCCGAAAGGTAACCCGCCCGAAGCCCAAAACGATCTGATACCATTCTCCATTCAGGGTTTCAAAAAGAGGATTTTCTGAAAAAGAAATCTCAAACTCTGCTCGTCCATTCTCTCGGCGAGTAGACCAACTTCCTTCATCGAGTAATTGGGTCCCACGATATGCTTCTACCTGACCATTTGGGATAAAATTGAAATTAATCCCCTCGAAATTATTGGCTTGGTCTTGTCCATTCACCTCGAAAAAGGTCACCTGCCACTGACCCTCTGTCAGGGTATCAAAAAGGTTTTCATCTGAGCGAGGTGCTTGCCCATCTTCCGTGCAGGATATCAGAATTAAGCAAAAGAGCAGGGAAAACAATCGATTCATTAATTGGGCTTTTTCGAAGATAAACGAAGATAGCTTTTTGAAGTTTTATCTTTTGTTTTCCATATGTCTTTCTAGCCAATAGACAAATGCCTCGTCTGATTGGATTACTAATTTTATTTAGGTTAAAAGCCATACGGAAGTGCTTTACCCTTGCGAAACTAGTCCGAATTTTTCCTCCAGCACCGAAAATTCAGCTTTTGGCTGGCGTCCAAAGTGGACCTACCGCAATCACTAGGATGATTACATTAAAAAAGGCATTGATGGCATTTCCGGAAGTAATGGATCCTAAACTATCTAAAAAAAACCAAGCTAATACGCCGAAGAGAACAGCCTTTCGGGTTTCTTCAGGGGCTTTGTCATATACCAACTTTCTCAAAAACCAGATACAGACTCCCCATCCAAAAAGAAAGCCACCTGTCAATGCGGATAGAAAGCGTGTGGTGGAAGCCTCAAAATTTTCGACACCATCCAGTGGCCAGCTAAGGAGGTCCATGGTCCACTCGGCCGGAGCAGCAGTGGAAATCATCGTGCCTAAAAAAAAGACCGGGGCAAAGCTTGCTACCACCAATGAGGTGATACCAAGCCAAAATTTATGAAACTTCTGTGTCATGATTGGAAGGTTTTGATGACACGAAGTTATATCGGAGGGAATCGAATTATTAGTCGCTACCGTCCAACGGGCTCGTAAAACTTGCCGAAATACGTTTCAAGTTTTCAAAATAGGACTCGAGCCATTCTGCTGTGAAATTCTCGGGGTTTATTTGTAAGAAAAAATTCTCCAAAGCCAGATCAAAAATCCCCTCTGCTTGCTTAAAAGTCAAAGGGAGTTTGCTGTCCTTCAACCAAAGGAGGATAAAATCCTTTCCGATGAGTTGATTGGAGATCATTAAGGTATGGCTATAGCTGGACTGATGGGCATTGATTCGAAGCTGTCGGTTGAAAAGGATGTCCGTCTGATGCTCCAATAAGATTTGCATCAGCTCGGGATCGATACTTTGGGCCATTCGCTCCTTCTCTGCAATGATTTTGGACTGTTGAAGGTGATACTGCATCAGCTTTTCCACAAACCCTTCCAAATCGGCAAAGTGGTGATAAAAGGAGGATTTACTGATGCCCACCTGCTTGGATAGCTGCTCAATATTTAGACCTATTTCACCATGAATGGCAAATAACTCATAGCCCTTCTTTACCCAGATTTCTTCTCTATTATTCACTAGTTTTTAGGTAATTTTCTCCTAAAGCAGTTCGTTCGAAAATAAGTCTCTAGCCAGGACTTGAGAGGCTTCCAAACCCTTTTCCCGAAGCCAAGACAAAAAGGTTTCCACACGCTTTGGATCTATTTTTCCCCAGTCTCCTTCCTTGCCAAAGTGAGGAGCGGTCAATCGCAGGGCCTCTAGCAAATCAATGTTTTGCTCATGCTCCGGCACCAAAGGCTGAAGGATTTTCACAGCCTTCTCCGGATTTTCTTTGGCATATTGAAATCCTTCGGCGGTTGCTTTTAGAAAGGCTCGATAAGCATCTGCTTTTTCTTCGATTTGATCCCCATTGCAAGCCAATACAGGAGAAAAAGAATAAGGAATGTGATAGTCAGCCAAGCGAAAACTCCGAAGTGCTGCTCCTAGGCTTTTCACTTGCACACCCTCCCAATTCATAAATACCCAAGTCGAATCATACTCCCCCGAAAGTACCGTATTCCAAATTCCCAATTTTTCAGGATAAATTACTTCGAAGTCGCCCTTTCCTCCGTCATTTTTGATCATTTGCTGGACGATGCCATCCTCGTAGCGAGCCTCATAGGATGCATAGGTCTTGCCGTCCAAGTCTTTTGGAGATTGGATTTGGCTCTCCTTCCGCACTACGATGGCACTCAAGTCCTCTTGTAGAATCGCTGCAATGGCCTTCAGTGGAAAAGCCTCCTTTTTGGTCTGGTAGCTGATCAAACTTTCTGTGGGGCAAAGTGCAAAATCAGCCTTGCCCAATTCCACTTTCTTGGCAGGAGTCAGGGAATAATCGTCGGAAGAGGGATCTGAAATCTTTACTTCGATACCCTGATCGGCATAGAAGCCCTGGGCTTGTGCGATGAAAAAACCAATGTGATTAATATTAGGAGTCCAGTCCAAAGCTAGGTGGAGGGTGTTCATGCTTAAATCCTTTTTGGGTTATAAACGATAAGCTGGGAAAAGGTTTTCGAGGAAAAAGGGTTCGGGGCCGTCCTCTTTAAATTAATTCCTGAATTTTTAAGCTATGTTTGCTTTTCATCAGCCAGCATTCCAACAAGCTCATAATTAGTACTCCTACCTCCAGCAGCTTCTTTTTGTAGGATTCCTTTGTCTATCAAGTCATTGATATCTCTTACAGCCGAGTCTTTTGAGCATTTTGCAATTTTGGCCCATTTGGATGAAGTGAGCTTTCCATCAAATCCGTCCATCAACTTATTCAATAATTTTCTTTGTCGTTCATTGATTGGGGTGTCTAAATGCTTTTGCCAAAACTCTGCTTTATAGAAAACTCTTGTCAAAATAGTATCAGTCGATTTTAATGCGTTGATCAGGCAGTTTAAAAACCAAACAAGCCAATCTGTAATGTCTAAATTGCCCTTTTGCGTTTTTTCCAGCATCTCATAGTATTGCTTTCGTTCCATCCGAATCTGCGCCGACATGCTGTAGAAGCGTTGATTACTCTTATCAGATTGGGCAAGAATCATATCGGTCAATGCTCTTGTGATTCTACCATTTCCATCTTCAAATGGGTGGATAGTTACAAACCACAAATGCGCAACAGCGGCTTTTACAACCAATTCCATTTGTTGAGTATTAAACCAATCGATAAATCGGTTCATTTCTTCTTCAATCAAATCAGAATCAGGTGCCTGGAAATGAACCTTTTCTTTACCCAAGGCACCGGATACAACTTGCATCGGGCCTGAAGTATCTTTTCTCCAGTCTGCAACAGTGATCTTATATATTCCGCTTCTACCCGTTGGAAATAAAGCCGCATGCCAATCAAAAAGCCTTTCAGCATTTAGTGGCTCAAAGCAGTTTTGTGTTGCGTCAAGCATCATTTCCACCACACCTTCTACATGCCTATCTGATTCCATCGCAATTGCTATCTCCATTCCCAATCTTCGGGCAATAGAAGAACGTACTTGTTCAGGATTTAAAAATTCCCCTTCAATCTCTGAAGTTTTCAAAACATCCTGGGTCAATGTATCCAGGAAAGCCTCATTTTTCAAATCGAAGCCCAATGTTTCCATTTTGCCTAATAGTCTTCCTTGTAAGTTTCTTGCTTCACTGAGCAACTCCAAAAAATTATCACTATTCCAAGTAAAGTCTGGCCAAGCAGCTTTCTGATAGATATAAGTTCCCATTCAATGCAAATTAGGCATCGAAAATGATCTATATTTCTCGCATATCAAAATTATTCGTCGCCTATTTTGCATCGAATATCAATTTATTCGTCGCAGGATTTCTTCTGAGACTAGCTAGCGAGGTTTTGCTTATTGAATGGATTTTTTACCAGAAGGATGACAAATAGAGGGTGTGAAAATCAAATTTGATTCTAAAAGGGGATTTAGGAAAATATCGCATAGGTAGCTAGATAAAGCTGTAACCTCCAGCCTTTTGACTATTTGATATCAGGATAAAAAAAGTTCGGACCAAAGCTCCCTAGCGATACTCGATATCCTTAATCTCCACCGTTAAGGCCTTATTTTCCACAATGATGGAAGTGACAATGAAGAGTTCCTCGATTTTTGTAGGGGCAAAGCTTGCAAGTGGGATATTGTAATTTTTCCATTCCTTGGTTAAGGTCAGAGGAACTTTGGTTTCGCTCCCATCGGTTGGATTGGACTTGTCCTTCAAGGCGATTTGGATCGCTTCTCCCCCCTCAGTTCCTCTCATCTTGATACGAAGCGTATCAAAGCTTGAAAAGTCTCTTATGCGATTGGGGTCAATGACGCCATCACCCACATAGGAGTAATAGACTCCCCAGGCCTGCGGATAGAATTGAACGGCCGTCAGACTATCTAAAAACTGAATATTGACTCCTTTATTACCTTGGGCGCTAGCTACTCCATAGGAGTTGCCACTGGTGGTAACCCCGTTTCTCATAATTTTTGGATAGGGTCGATCACCGTACTCATCGTGTACAGCTTCCAGACTTTTCTTGATGTCCGGGGTAAAATTCTTACTTCTGCTCACAATCATTTGATGCAAGGCCCTTCCTGTTAGTATTAGATTTTCATATTTGATGATGATATCAAAATTCCATCGAAAAACAGGAATCAAAGTAGGGTGCTGAATGATTTCATCCATCAATCCCGGAAATCTTTCTCCGAATTCACTTCTCCAATCCTGAGTTCCCGGGCTAAAAAAAGCAAAGGTCCCTTCCAGTCCGGCATTTGCAAAATCTTCAAATGAGCTTTTCAGTCCGTCATTATAGTTGTTTTCAAAAATGATCAGTTCGTCCACCTGATTGTAATAATCAAAAAGAAGTATTTCCAAATCTGTACCCTGCAGTTGACTCAGGAAACCCGAGCTTTTCAAGGATTCAAATCCACTGAGGTTGGGAGTCAAATAGAGTAAGGACCAGGAATCATTGATCGCTCGGGCCATGAAATCAATATTTTCCACACTATATCGATCCTCAAAAGAGATATCCATGCCATAGACCTCTGAGGCAATTTGGTAGTAATCCGGCACCATCCGACGATTGACAAAATATACTCTCGGAAACAGCTCTAGTCGGGTTTTATTGATCCTTTCCGCTCGTCTCAAATCGCTTTCCAGATTTTGGGCAATGCTATTGAGGTAGCCTTCCAGCGCTTCCTGATTTAGTCGCTTTTGATTGGAATTGTTGATTTGGATCGCGATCAGGATTCCGATGACCACAAGAATAATTTCTCCAAAAGCATACTTGAGGTACTTGCCGATTTTATTGCTTTCTAGCAGTTCGTAGCGGATTTTCCGAAAGAGTTTGATCATGGTAAAAAAGTGCCTTGTCTGTCCTCGTGCAAGCTACACTTCTATCAATATAGGATGGCATTGGATAGATTACAATAAATTGGATAAAATATTGGTTTTCAGAGTATAGATAGACCAATATTTCCCGAGGGGTAAAGTCAGATGCTTTAGATCATGAAAAGCAAAATAGAGTCCTTAAGGTTTTGAGACTTTTCCAAAAGAATGATTCCTATACAGATTACCCAATCTCTCGAGATAATGAGGAATTGTAAATTCTAAAAAATAAAAAAGCGAAGTTTTCGGCTTCGCTTTTAGTTTGTTTTAAATAGAAAATAAGCTTTAGAGCACAAGCCCTAGCATTGATTTGAATCTATCTTTTGGCCAAGGACATTTTTCCCGATATATCGATTAATTCGGCGATTTTGGTAATCACCAAGGATGGTATTTCGATCTGATATTCCTCAGGCTTAACCTGAAACTTAAAGTCTAACTTCAGTTCGGTGCCATTCGAAACTACTTGACCTTTTACAGTCACAGGTTTGCTTACTCCATGAATGGTCAAGCTTCCTTCTGCGGTGACAGGATAGGTTCCAGGAGTCTCTAGGTCCACTTGTTCTTTGATTTTTCCTTTGAAATTGGCTGTAGGATACCTTTCACTCTCCATGTAATTTTCATTGAAGTGCTCCTGCATCAATTTGTTGGGAAAAACGAAGTCCGTGATTTTCATTTGAACCACAAGCTCCCGATTGCTGGAGTTGAGGATTGCTCCACTTTTTTTGTTTACAGCTTGAATTGTCTCTATGGGAGTATCCGAATACAAAGAAACCTCACCAAGTGTGGTTCCATATAGCGTCTGTGCATACACTTCTCCTACATGTAGGAAAAAGATCAGCATAAATAGATTGATAATCGATTTCATTTGTCTTTGTGCTTTGCGCCTTTATCAAAGCTGAATGTCCTAGCGATATTAAATCCGTAGAAAATATCTCCTTTTTCCCAAGCCCCTACTGTCTGACCAATAAACTGGTTTTCGATCATACCACGGGAGTTGGTGAAGTGAAGTTGAAATACGTGACCTCCCGTTTCGATATCCACCCCGACGGAAATAGCATCATGGTATGGATATGATTTGCCGGTAGAAGCCTCATAAGTTCCGGGATCGGTGAAGGAATGATAATACTCTCCGGACAGCGTGAACCGTTTAGTCAATTTGTATCTTCCACCTACTCCCAAGGCCCAAAGGTCGTTAGCAAGGGAAGGGTCTTCCACCTTGTTGTAATGCAGGAATGTTGGCATTACCTGGAGAGAAAGCTTTTCATTTACTTTCCGAGCGATTAAAGTTTGGCCCCAATAGGAGTAGCGCTCAAGGTTGTTGTTGAAGCGCATTTCCGAGCCGGATTGCATTGCAAAGCCAGTCTCCATTGTATTGATCGCCCATCCTGCCAATCCGGTGACAGTTACGGGAAATTTATTGGACTGTCGGAAAAGTTTGTACTTGGTATAGACATCGTAAGTCTTATCCAGTGAACTTCTCCCTGCACCGATCAGCCATTGATCGGTCAGCCCATACTCGAGTCCAAGCCTGATTTTGGCCTCGTCCAAGCCAAAGAAATTAGCTACAAAACCACTGTTTACAGCACCAAATCGGTGCGAAATCCAGAAGTTGAGGTGGTTTTTGGAAATGGTCTCGATGCTTTGCCCATTGATCAGTCTTGATGCTTTGAAAGTAGCCATGGTGTATACCGGCTCCTTTGATTGCTCCTCATTCAAGATACTGAGCAAGTCATCCTGGGCTTTTGCTTTTGTCAAGCCAAATACTCCCAAAAAACCCAAAATCAAGATAGCTTGGAGGGTGTTTTTGAAGGATGTCATTGTCCTCATAAGAAAACTTTTAGCGTAGTACCGGTTAATTCCGTTGCGTAGTTTTTGATTCCTTTTGAACCCTTGGAATTCAATCCTTTGCCTGAGGTATCAAATCTTGCCCCATGCTCAGGGCAGTAAAATTCTCCGTTTTTGTAATAAACCTTCTTTCTTCCTTCGTGCGAACAAACTTGGGTCACAGCTGCAAAGTCTGTCTGAGATACCCTAGCAATCACGATACTATTCACAATGACATAGTTGCCTACCGTATTCAGTTTGGAATAGGCAGAGGTGCTGAGATCTAAATTCAATTCATTGGCATTCCCTCCAGTACCAGGTGGTAGTGTAGGTTCCATGCTCTCATTGACGCAGCTACTCAGTCCTGAGGCTGCGCAATAAACGGCGAATAATGAAGCTCCTTTTAATCCCAAAGATTTTAGAAACTCCATGCGACTCATTTTTTCTTCCATGGTAATAGAGTTTTGAGGTGATGTGTAAAGGTCGAGCTAAGTCTCTTTAGACTTCCTTAGCTAATTCTTAAAATTCGCTTAAAACGTCTCAGACGAATTAGTTTTCCCCTTTTCTATTAGTCTACACGCGAGCTTGATTTGTAATCAAACGGTAATTTTTTTTATATAAATGTTTGATTTTTGGGTATAAGGTGATCAGTAGGAAGTCATATCATTAGAGGACTCCTGTCAAAAATTTCGCTCGTCTCAGATCGCTTTCCAGGCTTTGGGCAATGCTCTAGAGGTAGTAGCCTTCCTCACCAACCAACTTTACACCGTACCGTTCACCGAGCGAAGTCGAGGCGAACCTGATATGATTTGGATACTGGTAACAAAGCGGACATTCAAAAATTAAAATATCCTGTAGGTCAAGCCCACATAAATCACACTGTTTTTCAAGTCGCGACCTTCCGCAATGTTCTTCAATCCTTGGCTGTACCTCAGACCTATGGCCCAGTCTTCCGCCAATTTATAACCGAGGCCCACATTGATGGAAAAATCAAAAGTCTCGAAGTTCTCAAGTTGAAGCTCCTCAGGGACTGATTTAGCAGTATTGATAGTCAGCAAGCCTAGCTGTGGACCTATTTCAGAATAAAACTTCCCTTCAATCCATTTCAGCATGACAGGAATATTGATGTAAGAAATTTTATACCTGCCACTTTCTTTAGAATTTTCCCCTTGCAGTGACCAAATCATTTCCGGCTGTAGCTTAAGCTCCTTGGAGAGTTTATAGGAGGCATAAGCACCCAGTGAATAGCCAACTTTTCGATCACTCTCCGGAAGGGCATCCCTTCCCCAAAGTTCCGCAAAGTTGATCCCTGCCTTCATTCCATATTGAGCTTTATCCTCATCCGTAGTACCCATTTCCTGTGCGTAAGCCTGATAGGAAAGCAGGGTAAAACACAGGGCTATGAATGGCTTAAATGCTTTAGTCAAAAATTGATTCATAGGAAGGGTCCGGTAGACTTAAAATGTTTTAGACCAAAATACGAATTTGATTCAAAAGGGAGGAATAGGACTTATTTGGCAGCCAAAAACTCATTCACATCCAGCCAATGGATAAAGGCCTCAAACCAACGATTGCTAGTTCGGTTGGGATTTCCCAAACCGAATCCGTGACCACCGTTTTGGTAAAGGTGAAATTCTACCGGAATGCCGGCTTTGTACCAAGAATCGATCACGCCAAACTGACCTCTGAATAGAAAGTCATCAGTGGCAATCACAGAAAACATAGGAGGAGCATCAGCCGGAACATCCACCGGACCCATGCCGCCATAGATAGGACCGATAAAAGCCAACTTCATGCTTTCAGAATTTAGGGTGGAATGCATCGTCAGGCCAGCACCAGCCGAAAAACCAATCATGCCTATTCGGTCGGTATCCACTCCCCATTCTTCTGCTCGATCAAGAATCATGGCATAGGCAGCTTCAGCATCTTCGAGCTGATTGGATAGGTCTAGCTGTGGTGGCCTTGGAGGCGTGGCTTCCCTAGCCGCATCCGAGGAACTAGGTGGGGCTGGAGTTCTAGGTCGGTTCATCCAAGCACTGAAATCTTCCAGAGACTCTGGTGTTGGGTGAAGGCGATACTTCAATACGAAAGCAGCAATCCCCTGATCGGCGAGTGCCTGAGCTACTTCCCAGCCTTCATTTCCCATGGAAAGCCATCTGAAACCTCCTCCGGGGGCTACGATCACTGCAGCCCCATTGGCTTTTCCAGGTTCGGGTAAAAAAGGAGTAAGTGTTGCCGTGGTGATATTTCTGGCCATGGGGTCGCCCCATTGGCGAAACCAAGATTCGGAGGCAGGCTGATCAGCTACGCCGCCTGTTCCGAGGAGAATGGCATTTGGCTCTTCAGGGGCATCAAGTGGGTAGATGGTTCCGTCCTGGGCTAGCGTGATGTTAGCGAATAGGACTGATAAAGCTACAAGGGAGCTTTTGGCTAGGTTTTTAAGGGTTAAGGTCATGGTATAGGTTTGTATAAAGCAATTCTAATAAATTGATTTATCAGGATTTATCCTAAAGTCCAGATTTTAATTTCAAACCTACCTAACTTAAAGTTTTCAATTTCCGCTTTAGTCGAATGGCAATAATCGTCGGAATCAGGGCGATTACTAATCCAATCAAAAGCCCCTGAATCGTAAACTTCATGGTCTGCGGCGTGTCAATATCATGTCGATGGTTCCATATTTCTACAATCTTCCCTTCCTCGTTGATTCTAAAAACATTGATGATCGGAATGGTCCCTGAGCCAATCATCAGCTTCCCCATCATCGTGGAGGGGGTAAAAGTGGCTTCCCAACGGGTGGCCACCAAGTCTCCTTCTGCAATCTGATAATTGATTTTAGAGTCCCAGCTGCCATTATCCCAAAAGAGGTCTGCGGTTATTTTCTGCTCGATGGCAGGCTCCGTGACCCCTTTTCGGTCGCCGATATCATGTACGACATACTCCTCAGCCACATAGTCCACATATCGGTCTGTATTATCCGTAAACCAAAGGTCCTGATAGAAATTCTGGGCAATTTCCTTGTTCCGCTCTTCCCTGCTTTGCGGTGGGATACTGTCAGTTTGGGAAAAGGAATCCAGACAGATTCCCAGGCTCGCGATTACTAAAAATAGTTTGTTCATGGTGTATGAATTTAAATGGATAAAACGTGCTATTCATGTCAGCAGTACTCATTCTAAAAATCCCTTTGCAAATTCCCCATTTTATGTCGCCTAGCCTCCATGACAAAGTGATCTAGTGCTTCAGTTAGACTTTTCTGGAAGTCTACTTTTCTGAATTTACAGCTTTTTCTGGGTAAAAAGTCAAAATAGTCTCGCTAATTACCTGATTGTTAGGGTGCTGATTTGTGGGTATTGGCTGGTTCTTTCTCCTCAAAGAGATGCAAAATCATCCCTTTAAGAACTTTCTTGCCACCTCCTAAAGCGAAATACGCAGGCTGATGGTATCACCCACATTCACTTGGGTTTTCTTCCGGATATCAGCTTTAAGAGGTAGAAGGTAGGTGTCATGCTTTTTGTCAAACCATATGGCCGTATCCCACTCGAATCCCTTGATTTCGGCCTTAGCCTTCATCCGACCCCAACCCTCTTCCTGCCAGGAGAGGTGTTCCCGGATTTCCTGAGATAGGTCCTGAGGCAGCGAGACAAAAACCCATCCTCCCATACCGGGGGATTTCCAAACCTGTGCCGAAAAGTCGTATCTGATTCTGCCTTGCATGCGGTTTTTAGAAAAAAGCTAAGTGAAGATAGGCGAAGAAGTCTTGTGGTCAAAAGATGGGTTTTTATTTCTGGAGTACTCATCACAGGACTGAGCATATCGCTGAGGAATACCGATTAGCGTGGAGTTTAAAATTACTGAAAATAGAAAAGCGGAGTTCTAGACTCCGCTTAGATAAACGCTCTACTTATTGGGAATTGTCTAAATCAATCTTCTACCTTATCGATAGTGATTTTCTCGATTTGTAAGGGCTGGTACTTGACATAATAATTCTCATATCCAGCAATAATGGGACTGATTTTTATCTCATTGGATGAGGCCAGGAAGTCAAACATCACCTCATTAAACTGATAATTGATATACCAAATGTCATTAAACCTGCCCGTTACATTTGTCATTACTTTTTTGTTTCTATAGCTACCGGGTTTTAAGTGGATCGTCATTCGGTACCGCTTCCCCATTTCGGGTCTGAATCGTAAAACCAGGTATCTCATTTCGGGTAGAAATCCAGGTGCGCCTCGATCTAATCTTGGATAGTACTTGTTTTCAGGATGGACATCGATGCTTGTTTGGTCGGATCTGTACCATCCAAAATACTCAGCGACATACATGTCCTTGTCCCTCAGCTTTTGAGCGGTGATCTCCCAGGATTCGTTTGCCCTCAAGTTTAGCAAGTCATCCCGATTGACCCTAATTGCTGGAATGCGTGCTATGCCCTTTGGGTCGAGCTTTTTCAGTTGGGCATTCGAGATTCGATTTGAGGGCGTAACCCGAATATTTATGGGTTTTATTTTCAGATTTTTACTGCCGATTTTCCCAATGTTTCCAAATTGCTTCTTTGACATAATTACTTTATTTATAAATGAATAAAAATAGTTTTAGTGGGCTGCGCTGAGACTATCAGATTTAGACTTTTTCAGTCTGCCCTCCTAGTTAGAAATCGGACCATTTAAAGATTCTCTGACTGGATTATTGAAAATTTTTCCGAATTCGCAGTGATAAAAGTTAGCTTATTTTCTTGCCCAAAGCAAATTTCAACTACTTAAAAAATCCGTGCTATACTCTTGGTAATCAGAAGATTTTGGCAGGAAAAAGCCCTTCTAAATGCTAAACTGAAGCTTCAAATGGTCCTGAAATCCCAAAAACATAAAGTTCTAAACAGGACTGATTTTGTACCTCTGGGCCTTATTCAAGGAAAACCAATTTCGGATCTGTCTCTGGAGACGCTGATCCTTGTTCTGCTTCCTTCTCGGCCTTGTCTTTTTTGGAATAGGTAAGGGGTGTTTTTTTCTTGATCAGCACTTCTATTTTTTCCAAGGAAATCATCCCTTTTGCGATGATCGAAGGGGTCTTTGAAATGCTTCTAATCGCGGGAGCCATAGCACCTATTACAAGCATAAAGGCCAGCAATTGTCCGGGACTTCCTTTGCTTTCTGGTGAAAAAGAAATGGCAGCAAGCAAGGAGAAAGTAAGCAAAGGACCCAAAATGGCTACCCAAGCCAATCTGGAATTTTCCCAGAATTGATATTGAAGATTTGCTGTTAGTGCCTCCCCGCTTTTTTCTTGAAAAGTCCCGCTTATTTTGGTTCTTTCGGATTTAGCAAAATCTCCCTTTTGATTGGAAAAAGTCTCCGTGACGTACTTCAAAACCAGACTTTTTTTATTCCTTTTGGATCTGGTCCAGGGGATCTGTTTCGAATCAAGAAGAAAAGCGATTGGGCTCACAATTAAAAGCGTGGCCACAATGGTCAAGGTCCAAAATGGGTTTAAATAAACCAGTAAGCCCAAACCCGTCAATAGGAAGAAGGCATCCCGGAGGCCTCTATGAAAGCCATTGCATAGCATATTTCTTACTGACAATTGATCCCCAGAATACCTCAGAAGGTATTTGCCAAAACCATTCCTTTTGTAGTAATCCGAGGTCCATTGAAGCTGCCTTCGGAATAGCCTTTGCATCAAATGAAAATTGAACTTCTCAGCCTTGGTGCGTATCAGCTGCCTCTCCCAAAAATGAAGGAAGAACTTAAGCAGGATGACGACGCCAAGAATCGCAAAGAATTGTTGCAGCGAGCTAACGCTAAGCCCGAAGTCGGCAAGTAATTCTGATTTGCTGATCGAATTTTGATACATCAGGTCAAAGTACCATCCTGTCATTAGACTGAGGAAAAAGGTACTGACTGCTCCCGTCCAACCTATCAGTAGAATTACTGAAAGTCGACCCCAATGGGCAAACCAATGGCGTTTGAGAGTTTTATTTTTTAACCAGTCCATCAGTGATTTCAGGCAGATAGGAGTTGCATAGGTTTGAGATAGCTAGGGAACTCACCCATACTCAGCTGCTCCAGGTTCAAAATAGGCAAATAGCTATGTTCCTTGTTCTCATCCAAGCATTCCCTTACTTCCTGAACCAATAGTGGACTAGCTGTAAATATCCCTGCCAAAGCTGTTGCTTGGATGCCCCAGGAGTTTAGAGTTTGGACTCCATTCACCGCAGATAAACTATCTCCTGCTGAGAACACGACCTGATGCACCGAATCTATAAATTTGGAATTTTTCAAAAGCATCTTGGTCTCGCGCTGAAGTATGCCGTCTGCTATTTCAATTACCACGTAGTCAGGTCTTTTTTTCAATACATCCCGAAGGAGAGATTCATAAAGACTTAAGAGTTTTTCCTCAGAAATCAGATAGGTGGAAGGATACCCATACCTGGAAAAATCTATTGCTTCACAGGCTCCAAGATCAAAGGCCAGGTTGGCATCCTTTGGGTATGCGGTTCCCGTCAGCTTGATGTAAGCCGCTGTATGCCCCTTTTTTACAAGACCATTGATGAGGTAGGCTGCCGTGGTTGTTTTTCCACTATCCATAGCTGAGCCCAGCGAAAGCACCACTTTTGTTCTCTTAGCCAGTTCGCCGGTATAGGGAATGAGCTTCTCCTCCTTTCGTGCAATGGTATTGGCGATCTGCCCTCTTTCATCTGTGTAAATGCCGATAAGTTCCACTTTGGTAGGTCCTATCTCGTCCAGTCGCTGATGCATGGATTTTACCTGTCCGATCACCCCAGCCCCTCCGAGCATATGAAATTCACCTTTTAGATCATCAGGGACATAGCCTTCAAATTGATTGGTGGCATATCTATTTCCAAAAGCCCCCATGATCAAATCGCCCGGGATGAGCGTTGCGCTTCTCGATCCTGTCTGAATCATTTTATTCTTACCAATTTCGGTCACCATAAAGAGTCCCACATCACCGGCTTTTAAAGTGAAGTTTTGCTCTAATTCATCGATTGTAATCAATTCCATAGGTCTAATTCCATGACAGACCATTCCAATTTTGATTCGAGATTTCATCATTGTTTCTTAGTTAAAAGTTTATTGGTAGAAAATTTTCATTATGCTTGCCCTTGAGCTGGTAGCTGAGGGACATTCCAATCACATGGTAATTGTTAAATGGGCGCTGAATCCGTCCTGTATTTGGGTTTAGGACATTGATTCTATTGGTAGCTGAAACTCCAAGGTTGAACTCATGTTGATTCATGTAATAGAGTGATAATCGGATCGGATCACTGATTTTGAAATTGAAATTTGCCAGTATCCTACCCCGATGAAATCCATTGGCGGGCTTCCGGGCGATTTCTTCTCCTTCATCATTGAAATACCGAATATTTCCTCCGCCTATATTGTAAAATAGGCTGTAGGTCAAAGAAGGAGCCACTCCGAGAAATTCTAGCCTTTTGCGAAGACCCAAGCGATTGCTTAGGATTATTCGATGGTCGAATCGGCGCTCTTCTTTGCTATGGGTTTCAAATTGAACGCCACTTCGTAGGACCAATCTCCTGTTTAGCTTTTTCCGGTAGATGGCGTTGACGAAAATCCTGTTGGTCGTGCGATTGGAGGAAGGGATGCTTAGCCAGGCGGTTCCTACTCGCGTACTCCAGGTAGAATTGATTCGGTAGCCGAGACGAATTTGGTACCAGTTGAAATTATTCTTAATCTCATTGCTGATATCTGTCGAATGAAGATATGCCACTCTGGCGTCTAGGTTTTCCGTAAGTGGCATTCCTAAGCTGAAGGTGTTCCAAACTCTGGTCTTCTCTTGAGCCTGTAAGGGATTAGCCAAAAATATTGCGATGGCTAGGAGGCTGATTTTTAAATAGGAGGAGGACATATTCTTGTTTTTTATGCCTCTTGGTCGCAGTGGGAAATCAGATTGTAACCAGCCTGCCGAAAAAAATTAGGATTTATCCATCTTTTTTAACCCTCTACCCAACTTAGAAACCAAGGGTCACCGAGCGAAGTCGAGGTGAAGCCAAAGAAAATTAGCCTTCTGGCGTCATTGCGGATAATCATATTAAAAAATGGTACTACGACGACTTTAATGAAAAGAACAAAAAAACGAGTTCTATTAAAATCGGTACGGTAACAAATCATTCTACCAACGCAATAGTTTGAATTGGACTGAAATCTTTCGGTTTATGGGGCCCTGCGGGATTTTCGGTTTTGGAATGCTTTGTAAACCCGTTAAGAAAATGACTTGGTCCCGAACTTGCTTCGGGAACCCAGTCATTTTTAGGGTGGCAAAGCAGGACAAAATTCCGCTGTGCACTAGGTTTTAACATGTAGAAAGCTTCACCAGCGGAAAGAAAAGAACGGGGCCAAGACTTTTGGATACTTTTGGTCTTCAAAAGTATCGAAGGATAACCCATTCGAAGGCTTCGAGTGGTAAACTAAAGCGAAGAGGTTTTAGTCAAGGTTTTTTGTTTTTGGCAAAGCCATTCATTAATCAAAAATTGAGTCTAGACTTCTAGCACCACTAAATTCAGGATAAAACTAAAAAAATAATTAATATAATATTTTCAAACCTGTACAATCATTAAAACTGAAGCATAAAAAAAATCCGGTAAGTTTCCCTACCGGATTCTTTTCCAGCTGCTGATTTCTCAACCCCATTCCAGGGCTATACCGTAATTTCCGCTAATGAGCAACTCTCAAAGGATTCAACAAAGGCTGAAAAAAGCCTAGGAAGCGGCGGAGTATGCCTGAAATACTTCCTTCTCAAGCTCGGCAGGTAGCATGTCAAAAATCACGTGGATACGATCCTCGTTTCCATCATTCCGCGCTTCGTGCATCTCATTATTATCAAACCACCACAGTTCGCCCTCCTGCATTCGTACCTCCTCATCCCCGGTTTTCATCCAGGAGCCGAGGCTTGATTTTAGGACTAAATGATAGCGATTTCGGACCCGGTAGTATTCTCCTCGATCGATGTGCGGGTAAACCTGCTTACCAGCGGGCAAGCAAACAATCTTGGCCCTTCCCAGGATTTCATTTCTCTCCTTCGCAAATTCCTTTAGAAATTCCACAAATAAAGGATACTGTTTGCTGCCGGATGTCCATCGGCTTTCGTGTACGTCTCGACGCTTTCTATCCCCGATAGCCGATTTTCGCAGGCCTCTCAAAGGAATGGCAAGAGCCTCACGCTGAACCATAATCTTGTCTTGTCGACCCGTAGATCCGGCCCAGGCATTTTCGATGGAAGCTATTTCATCCAGAAATGGCTGGGTTGGGATATGCTGTTTGATAAGCTTGAAGTTTTTCATGGTAATCATTCGATTAAGTTGGAAATAACCTATGTGCCTCTAAGTCGCAGAAGGCCCATCGAACGTAACCGCTATCTTGAAAAAAATGTAAGCTACGCCAAAAATCGGACAGTTTTAAAGACCAAGCTCTTACCTTTAAACTGCATGAAGAAGTCAAGACCTGACTTCAGGAGGCAAGTTTACCGAAAGCAATGGTAGCTAGACAGGTAAAGAACATGAATCTAGCTGAGATGTCGATAACTCTGTTGAGCAATAAATGTGGCCTGGTAGCTGGAATAAAGGTCTAGGCTTAGTTTAACACTCTTGCTGGAGTATCCCAGCGAATTCCATCCCGCTATGTATCAGGATGGTAGGGGAATTAGGGTAGTACAAGGCGCGAAGAATTCCGATAATTATAGGAAATAGCATTGGTCCAGCGTGTAGGGAAGGCAAACCTTATCCAATTTATCTCAACGATTTGAATTTGCCGAGAAGGGGCTTAGCTTAATTTTTCGTAATTTAGTTTTGAAATAGGGTAAAATACTTCTACGAATGAATAGAATGGTGAAAAGTAAAATCTTGGTGAATTTGTTTCTATTGATACTGATATCATGGAATTCTCTTGCTCAAACTTCAAACATTGAATTTATTGTAAAAACTTCTAGGGCAAAGCTTACCGATGAAACAAGAGTATCTTCTAAGACTTTAAAAGCCTTAAATCGGGGAGATACATTAGAATTAATTGAAATAGTAATTCCTAACCTTCAAAAATCATTTAATACTGATTATTTAGAAGAATTATTAATTTCTCCTAATGGTCCTCAGGAGTGGTATAAAGTAAATCATAAAGGTACTATTGGATTTATATCTTCGTCTTTCATAGAGAAGGATTCATTAGTTGAGAAGCAAATTTCAGAGTCCAAAGCAATAATATTTGAGAGAAATCAGAGGATAAAAAATAGAAGTGATTCAATAGAAAAAGCGAGAAGAGATGCAGAACAGGAGTTATTTCTACGGCAAAAGAAAGATAGAGAAGAAAAAGAAATGGAGGAGATTCGTAAAAATGATAGTATTGCACTTATTATGCTAAAAAATGCAAAGGCACAAAATAGTAGCTTATTGAATAACTCGATACAATTAAGAAGAGATAGATTTCAAAAAAAGTATGGGAAAGAAGTAGGTGAGAAAGTTGCAAAGAAACTTATCTGGATAGGGATGACTGAAGAAATGCTTCTTGATAGTTGGGGAGAACCTGAAGATATTAATAAGACGGTAACTAGATATAGTATAAGTAAGCAATACGTTTATGGCTTAGGACAATATGTTTATGTTGTTGATGGTAAAGTAGAGGCTTGGCAAAATTAACAACTTTTAGGTTTGAAAGAGGGAATTTATGAAGGCTAGAGTTAGCCTAAAAAAAAGTTTATTTGCAAAGTAGCTGCTTAACTAAAAATCTATTTAATAATATTCACTAAACTATTTATTATAGTTTTGAATGCTAAGCAATTGAAAGGCCGATTAAAATTTGTTTCAGGTTTATTTCTTTACCTTTTGCCAAATCTACAATAAACAAATTACATTCAAAAACTGGTTTTAGATAGTATTAATTAAGAAGATACGGAAAAACTAATCGACTGGATAGTTAAACAATGAAAAAGATTTTAAATTTCAAAGGAAGAGTCATTAACGTATATTCTCAAAATATCTTTTCAAGGAAAAAACGAAAAGGATGATTAAACAGATGGTTTTATATAATGGAAGAGCCAATTTTCTTTTATCTTTCAGCTAGTGAAATGATTCCAATAAATTTTAAAACTTGGATAAGGTCACAAGAAGAGCAAAAAATGATTATTGAAAAAAATAAATTTATAAACTAGTTTTTGTCTTTAAACCTCCCATGAAAGAGAGTGAATACAAAATTTATCAAATATTGAAAAAAATATCCTAAAGTTAATATCCTACAATATCTTTTTTTAATGATAAAATAAATGACCAGTAAAAATGAAATATATTCCAATTATCCTCTTATTGATTATTTTGATTCAAATTACTTCATTCGCACAAGTAAGAAATTATAGCACTAAATCAGAATATGAAAGACAAGTTTTATTAAATGAAACAAGAAGGTTTCAAAAAACTATTATTGATAGTTTAATTTCAAAATTTGAGAAAGGGACATTTGAAGGTAGGATTATTGTTGATAATAGTCCGGTTTATTCAAAGCCAGATATCACCGGTAAAGAATTAGAAAGATTGTCTTCTGGAACACTAGTGGAGATAATAGGAGAAAAGTTCAGCTATGAAACGTTCAACCTCGAATCATTTCAGATTAAATACGAAAGCATCCAAGGGTGGGTTAAGGAAACACACATACTTGTCAATGATAATAGTAAATACTTGTTTGAATTAATTCAAAACAAAGAAAACCAACTTCCAACTCTTGATGTAAATATAAGTGAGCTAACCAAGGAGGAGAAGCATAAGCATAAAGAGATGTATTTTTCCAAAATATTCGATTTGATGGATTTTAAGTTAAACTCAGATAAATCTTTAGATTCATTGAAATCAATACATGAAAAAAGATTTTTGACTTCAAAAAAGAGGTTTCAAAAAAGGGTTAAAATAGAAAATGACGAAGAGTTGAAAAATTTTAAGAAGTCAATAGAGTTAAAAAGACTAAACTTAGAAGAAAAACAGAAATCAGAATACTTGGTTTTTATAGATTCATTAAATAAAGTTGCAAAAGAAAGAGTAGACCGCGATGAAGTTATAGAAAAAAGAAGAATAGATTCTTTGAATAATGTTCGTGACTCTTTAACAAGAATAAAAGATGAAAGAATTCGGAAAGAAAACGAAGAAAGAAAAAAGAAAGACTTAGAAGAGAAAAGAAAAAGAATTCAGGAAAGACAAGCCAGTTTAATTAATAGATTTGGAAAAATTAATGCGGATCTTATTTTTCAAGGAAAAATAAGAATAGGCATGACAGAAGAAATGCTTCTTGAAAGTTGGGGTAATCCAAAAAGAATTAATAAAACTACAACTAGGTATGGAACTAGAAAACAATATGTTTATAGTTCTAGAAAATATGTTTACATTGGAGAAAACGGTAAGATTGAAACAATTCAAACTTCAAACTAAAGAACAATCTTATGAGAATTCTTCTTAGCTTTGAGAAGATAAATCTTAACTAGTCTGATTAGATATTACGGTTTAAAAATTATTAACAGAAGAGACCTCATCTCCATCATATCTGGGATTGCTTGAAACCAAACCGAATCCGGTTTTCGCTCCACAATTTGGACAAATTTCTTTGGTTATTTTTTGGAGAGATTAATGTTTCGAATCATAGCCTTTAGGTAGCATAGTTATAAACCGTTTGATGCAGTTATAAAAGCCTTTTCCTTTATTCTTTTATATCGGTATTCTCAGTTGAAGCAAGATGGTCGTAAACCTCCTGGGCTCCGTGATCCCTCATACTTGCTCTTTCAGTATTTTGAGGGTAATCAGAATATTTTTTTGCGATGTCGTTTACAGAGAAATGAAAATTTGTATTGGTCTTGCTGCCACCAATAGACCATACTCCAATTTCACCGTTACTAAGTTTTATTCCTACAAAATAGACTTCTTCGAAATCCTTTGATTTTACAGCACAGGATTTTTCAATTGTCAGCGTCTTGTCTTTGAGCCCATACTTTACTCCTTCAAGTTGTTTTGGAGATGCGTTTTCAATGTTAACTTGTTCATTCGTCCCTGAATTTTGCTCTTGTCCACTACAAGATAATAGTAAGAAACAAGCAATAATCGTAAGGTAATTTAGATGTCTCATTTTGTATGATTTAGATTTATAAAATATTTGCTAATGTTTTCCAGCTACCAAAATTTGCAATTTCGAGGTAATTCAATTTTAATCAATCAGAAACTTTGATAGAAGTACAAATCTTGATTTAACATCTGAACCGCCATTTTTGGGTAGGTGCTGTTATGCATAGACTTTATTTTCTTTCTTTTTGGAGAATAAAAGTCAGGTTAACACAATAAAGTTGATTAGCGTTTGACACAGTCGAAAACTTGTCAACGACCTGATAGCCTTCTTCTAAGTACTTGTTTATCAAATTTAATTCAATCTCTTTATGACCAGTTTCTCTTTCAACGTCTGCTGTATTAATGTTTACTGAAACTACTTTTTGCTTTATCATATTTATTGTTTTTCTAAGGTTTTTAGTGTGTTTTCTATTTCTGTCAAGAACATTTCTTTTTTGCGTTTTGCTGCATTAGATTTTGAAATGTCAATTTTCCTAAAAGCATCTTCTTCTTTTCCGAAATTATCTACTAATGAATTTAGGGCATTCAGTTTAGCAGTTGTCTTCATTGATTTAATTTGATCAGTTAGAGCTTTTTCAGATTTTTCTTGAGCGTCTGCTGATCTTTTTAATTCTCTTCTTGTTTCAATTAGCTCAAGCCTTTGCAAAGACAGTTCTTTTCGTTGTAACAGTATAGTATAAATAATACCCGCTAATGCAAGTCCTGAGAACAATGAGTTGATAGCACCAAATGTGTCGCCAAATGTTCCTCTGTCACTTTCAAGAGGAATATAATGTCGAACGATTAAATATGATACGGACCAAACTAATGCAATTAAAATAAAAGCAAAAATTAATGGACGTAGTTTGTCATCTTTTTCTATTTTCTGATTGTCTTCTTTCATAAGCTTATGCATAACGCTCAGGCTAAAAAGCGTTGCTGTCCCGAAGGGCAGCTATGATTTTTTAGGCATTGTTGGTCACAGTTTCTATTATTAAATCGCAACTTGACATTGTCTCGTTTGTATTTTTAAAGAGCTGTTATATGTCGATTTGAATTTCTTTTTCAGCACTTGTATTTTCCCGGTGACTTTAGGAGTCCCTGTGCTCACCACAAAACTATTCTTTGTATGTCCTTTCACGTCCACACTAAGTTTCTTAATTGTTTCCTCAATCTGTTCGCATGCATATAAAACCCCCTTCCCTTTTATTTCAATATAGTTCTCATCAGAATCTGTTTTAAGCATAAAATCACATTTCTTTCCCTCCTTGAGTGCGCATCCGTCAACTCTAATCTTTTCAACTACTCGCTCATTGGGATTTAGAAAGCGCATTTCACATCTACTGTTGCCACAATCTTTAAAGACTATGATTTTATCGTTACACTTTATGATACAGCCTTCCATTATTCTATACTTAGAAGATCGTCAAAATCATTTGAAATAATATCAGATACTTTGTCTAAGTAGTATGAATCAATCAACTCATATTCGTTATCAAGGATACTTGTACATTTCTGATTTTCCAAAGCATAGGCATTAAGTGTATTAGGAGGTATACTAAATATACTATTAAATACTTTATCTATTTTCTCTTTATTGGTATCTTTTTCAGACATTACAATACCAGCCTGTAATAGATTATTGAATGAAGAAATAATATAAGGACTATGAGTAGTTAAAATAATCTGAATTTGACATCTTGAAAGTGTAAATACAGATGATATAAGCTCTACAATTTTCTTTTGTGCGGAGGGAAATAAATGAGCTTCAGGTTCTTCTATATATAGTGTTAATCCGTTTCCTGAAAAAGAAAGTCTCGTTAAAGCTTTAAGTATTAATGCCAATGGTAGAGTTTCTTGCTGTCCACTGGAAGCATAGGCTAAATTTATTCTTCTCTTATCTTCATGAATAATGTAGTCTTTGCTTTTTACTCTTTGATATTTACCTCCTAGAATTTGAATAATAAGTTCATCAACTATCCTTTCCTTTTCTTCTTTATTCCGACTTCTCCCATAATCCCTTGAAGCAATTCCTTTTATGTTTTCATAGAATGATCCAAATGAAACTAAAAATGGGTCAATAGCTTTGTTATTTGAAAGGAATGAAAATATTGAACTTTGTAGTGTGGCGAAAAAGGAACGACCGGCAGGGATAAAGATTTGTGAATAGCCACTTTCAATGGCCAAATCATTTTGAACTAAAGAAAGGTACCTCTCGAAAACCTTGAAATCAGGTCTATAAACTTCAAACTTATCTTTGGCTTGAAATTTAGCTTTGTCTCCTCTAATTAGTCTTTTGGCGTTGTTAAATTGCTTTGACACAAGTGGCGAAAATTCTAATTTGATTTTATTCTTTCCAGTTCTATATACTTTTGAATACTCTTTGTCATTGTAATGAAACGTAATTTCAAAATTATTGTCAGCCCAAGAATCAATTGGAAAATATTCTTCGAATTTAGAAATCAGTATTTTTGTTAACTCTGGCTTGCTTTTATCATCTTCAGCTGCTTCATAAAAATCTCGAAAAAAAGATTTAAAGTAGTACATCAGTTTGATAGACACACTTTTTCCACTTGCTTGCTTTCCAATGAACAGGTTGATTTTGTTTATGTCAATTTTGGTGTTTTTTAAACCACCAAAATCCTTGATTTCAATTCGTTCCATTTATGTTTTTTATTGTGCCAACTCATTTATTTATCCGCTTTTGGCGCATTTATTCACCGATTAGGACGTATAAACCCACCTTTCTTTTTTTTATCCCAAATCCTCCAAAGGCGAAATTCAGGATTTCTAATCCACCCGATTTTGATAGCATTAAAAAACCTCCCCTTCGCTCTTCTCAAAGAAAAGCATTTCAAACTAAGAATCTATACCATAAACAGGGTAATTTTTGATTTTTTGGGGCGGAAATTGGGAGGTTTTAAGAGAAATCTTGAAAAATTGAGGGATTTATAAATGACGATTGAACCTAAACCATGTAGTATTCACAGGGGAAAGTCCAGCGTCTGGAGACGCAGGATAGCGGAGATTTATATAAGCCAATCTTGTAGCTAGGCTTTATTGCCCTTCGGTCTCCAATTTCTGTTGGTTTTTATCCAAAAAATCTGAATACGAGTCCAAAAGGCTTTTTTCACTGTCTAGGATATCATTCAAGTAATACGCAAACTTTAGAAGTACTTCCTCACCACCTTTGTCCATCTCCTCATAGACAAAGTCTGTCAATCTTCTGGTTTTGGACTGGAGTAATTCTGATTGAGATTCAATATCCAAAAGCTTCGAAATAATATCATACTCCAAAAGCTCAGCCTTGTGATTGATAAAAAACCTCAAGCTTACACTCTTATTGACTGCCACTTGAAATCCACCAAAATCTGAAATCAACTCACGGGGTGTTAATTCGGGGTCTATCGGCTCATCTCCCTCTAGCTTCTTACGAAGTATTTCAAAAAGCTCAAGATGCCGATTAAAGACGGTATCCAGGTCAGGTTGACTCGACTTGATGTCATTTTCTATTGCCAGAAGGGTTTTTTCAATGTATTTCTCATTGTCCGCCTGTTCTTTGTAGTTGCCTATAGAAACGGCAATCAACACACCAATTACTACAATGGTGATTTCCTTGAAATAATCTAAAACTGGACTTCCTTTTTTCATTGTTCCTTTAGCTGACGTTCAAAGAAAAGCATTTCAAACTAAGTATCTATACCAAAAAGAAGGGATTTTTGTTTTTCCGGCGATGATGGGTTCTTCGTCAGGAGCCACCGAACAGCCGAGGTTTAGCCAAGAGTTTTATTTCTGATTCAGAAACTGATTGATTTGTTCGCCTATTTCCTGAATAGTCAATAGGACCGCTTCATTTTTGATGCGCTCGCTTGCTTCCTGATCATTCAATTCCCCGTCCATTCGTTTGGATTGGAACTCCCTGGTTACAATCGTCGAGAAGGGAATCAAGCCGGTTCTTACATCCATCATGATCAGTTGCGTGGTAGCAAAGGCCTTGATATCAGCCTTGCCAAAAACCTTATAGTTGGAGTACAAATCACTGTGAATGGAATAGATCGCCACCAGATCCGACTGGGTTCTCACAGCTATCTCACGGATGCTGGTAAAAGTTGGAGTGCTGGAGATCAGCAGGTCGGGAATCTGCGATACTTGCTGCACCCGCTCCGATCGTTTAAAACTCTCCGTAAATCGATCCAAGTACTCCTGCTGGGACTTCAAATAGGTCTCATTGTTCCAGTAATAGCTTCGTTGATTTTGCCTGCTTTCTAATTTGACAAGCGAAATCCGCAAGTTCTCAGGTAAGGAATAAGTACCCTCCAGAATCTTTCGGATATTTTCTTCCGAAATGGTGGAGGATTGATCGTCAAATAATGATTGTGTGATGGGTGGGTCTGTTTGGTAGTAAGCTTGGGACGAACTGCCAGTGCCAGTAGGTTTTACTGTCGTGCATGCATAGAATGTGAATAGCAGGAAGAGGAAAGGTGCTTGTTTCATGGTCTGGGGTTTCATGCTCTATACGGAAATCTTCTTCCTAGGGAATGTGTTTTGAAAAATATTTTTGGAGGTGGGATTTTTTAGCTATTCGAGATTTGCAATCTCGAATCCAATATCGTAGGATTTTCAATCCGGGAATTTTCTAATCCTAGCGCAAGTCTCCTGACTTTTTTAGCAATTCGGATATTATTGGATTCGAAACTGGAAAAGCCAAAAACCACCTTTTGAGTGGAATACAATCTCTTTTCTCTTCGTTCTTTTGGCTTGACCCAAAAGAACCAAAAGGTCAAGACACAGCAAAGCCTGTCTGACACCAGGCAGGCTTCCACCGCACAAGGCCGGACGCTGGCCCGCTGCTGTGTCATCCCACGCGCCCATTCCAATTATGTTCCCTTGTTACACTAGCTTAAGACTAGGGACACACCCTAGCACACCTTAGCGCAAGTCTCAGCATTTACCTACCTGGGGTAGGTTTACCTGCCTGACAGATGGCAGGTCCTGAGACTTGAATCAATTAAGGGTCTTATTGTGAAAAAATATTTCAATTTATTTCAGCTCGCTTGCGAGCTATATTTCCACTGTATTTCTTTTTTATATCGTCTCTGTCTTGCTGGCATCTTATTTCCGTTTCCAAATCAAAGATTATGGGCCAGCGCTGGTTTATGTATATCTTTTTGCCCAGCATTTCGCTCATCGTTTCGCTTCGCTCATACTGGGCTGATACATTTCGCACTTACAGCGCTTTCTATCGGATAATATCTCCTCTCTTGGCGTAAGGTCTCCCTCACCACTAGCGCAAGTCTCATGATTTACCTACCTCTGGTAGATTTACCTAACTGTGGTAGGCTTGTGCTTCAATCAATGCAGTCTCCTGACTTTTTATACCTAAAAGATTTACGAGTCTACCTTTCAATTGGGATATTTCAATTTATTTCAGCCCGCCTGCGGGCTATATTTCTACCGTATTTCTCAGCTTGTTTCGTTTTCTCTTACTGGCTGGGATATTTCTTTCGATAAGTAGACTCGACTTTGTGTGTTTTCAGGAAATATATTTCAACCTATTTCAGCCCGCCTGCGGGCCATATTTCTACCGTATTTCTTTTTCAATACGCTTGCGGGCTACATTTCCACTGTATTTCCAATATTTATTCACTGGCGATTTTTTCACCCATTCTGACAGCGGTTTCGAAATAATTTCGGGTGTTTTCGATCAGGTCTTTATCAAAGGTAAACTTCCCTGAATCAAAAAGCAGCACTATCGTCGAACCTCCAAAAGCGAAATAACCCATTTCCTCGCCTTTTTGCACGGGTGAGTCAGGCGTAAAAGTGGAGTTCAAACTCCCGACCATAGTCGCTCCTACCGGGATGATCAGCAACTCGCCTTTTCCGGCTGTTTTCAAGCGGCAGATTTCCCGTTTATTCTTGGTGAATACCTTGGTGAATTTTCTCTCCAAACTAATCGGTGAGACGGAGTAATAATCCCTTCCGATTTCATGACAAGGAGAAGGGATGCCTGGGTAAGGAAAATGATAGCGATGGTAATCATTCGGCGCCAATCTCAAAATGGCCATAGCCGCATCTTGGTATTCCTCTGCCAGCTTTTCATCCTCCAAAAACTGTTCTAGAGTAAATCGTTCTCCCTTGACAAAGAAGGAATTCACCTCGGATGCCTTTTCGAAAACCAACAGTTTTCCATCTCCGGGGGAGACTAGTCCCTCTTCTATTTTGCGTGAGCCGGGTTTGAGTTTACGGTAGAAAAAATCATTGAAGGAGGTAAATTCATCAATCTGCTTTTCGGACTCGCTCATGTCGATATTCAGCGAGCTGACGAAAGGTTCGATCCGGCTTACCGAGCTGGGGCTGTCCATTTTTTTACCGTACCAGTCCGAGATAAACTTCCGCTTGGCAATGGGCAGGACGAGCGCTTCCCCCACGGGATTTCCATACAGAAATCGCAGAATATCTTCCCCGGGTGGCCTTTCGGTTACCAGTTCCTTGGTGGCTCTATTGATGAATTGGATGTCCATTTTACAGGTTTATGCATGGTCTTTTGAGGCTCAGGCAACACATCTAAAGTTTTGCCGGCTCTTGATCAAATGCCTGGTACAAAATAAAGGTTCAAAGATGAATAATTGATCTGAAATGATAGAAAAATACTTTATGCCACCATCAAGCCGCTATTCGAGATTTAGATTGGCGCAAGTCGACGCTATTCGAGATTTGCAATCTCGAATCCAATTTCGTAGGATTTTCAATCCGGGAATTTTCTAATCCTAGCGCAAGTCTCAGGATTTACCTACTCTAGTGTATCTTATGCTAATAGCGCAAGTCTCCTGACTTGTGCTTCAATCAATGCAGTCTCCTGACTGCTACAATTAATTCGTCTCCGTCTTGCTGGCTTCTTATTTCCGTTTCCAAATCAAAGAAAAAGGGCCAGCGCTGGTTTATGTATATCTTTTTGCCCAGCATTTCGCTCATCGTTCCTCTTCGCTCATACTGGGCTGATACATTTCGCACTTTCAGCGCTTTCTATCGGATAATATCTCCTCTCTTGGCGTAAGGTCTCCCTCACCACCAGCCCAAGTCTCCTGATTTACCTACCTGGGTAGGTTTACCTAACTGTGGTAGGCTTGAGCTGATTTGAATAAAGTCTCCTGACTTTTTTAGCAATTCGGATATTATTGAATTCGAAACTGGAAAAGCCAAAAACCTCCTTTTGAGTGGATAACATTCTCTTTTCCCTTCGTTCTTTTGGCTTGACCCAAAAGAACCAAAAGGTCAAGACACAGCAAAGCCTGTCTGACACCAGGCAGGCTTCCACCGCACAAGGCCGGACGCTGGCTCGCGGCTGTGTCATCCCACGCGCCCATTCCAATTTTGCTTCTGTGTTACAAAAGCGCAAGTTTCCGGACTTGTGCTTGAGCAAATGTATTCTCCTGACTGCTCGGCTATTCGAGGTTTTTAATCTGGAATCCAATATCGTAGGATTTTCAATCCGGGAATTTTCTAATCCTAGCGCAAGTCTCAGGATTTACCTACCTCTGGCAGGTTTACCTGCCTGACAGATGGCAGGCCCTGAGACTAGAACTAATTAAGGGTCTTTTCGGGAAATATATTTTAATGTATTTCAGCCCGCTTGCGGGCTATATTTCCACTGTATTTCTATTGCAATACGCTTCCGGGCTATATTTCCACCGTATTTCTTTTTCAATGAGCTTGCGAGCTATATTTCAATTGTATTTCCATCTCCCTAGGATTTTAAATCTGCCCACCTTACAATTTGACCATTGGACTTAATAAATCGCAGATTTTCAAGTATATTGATTTTCTAATTTATAGCTGGTAACAAAAAACAAAGACTTATGACAAGAATAACTGTAGCCAAGGGCGATGGTATTGGACCTGAGATCATGGATGCCACGCTGATGATTATCAAAGCAGCGGGTGCCCAACTTGAAATTGATGAAATTGAGGTAGGGGAAAAGGTTTACCTAGCCGGAAACACCGCCGGAATCTCGGATGAGGCTTGGGAGACTATACGTAGAAATAAGATTTTTCTGAAAGCGCCAATCACTACCCCTCAGGGAGGGGGTTACAAGAGCTTGAATGTTACTACCCGAAAGACGCTCGGACTTTTTGCAAATGTGAGACCTTGTAAGAGTTTACACCCATTTATCTCCACCAAGCACCCAAATATGGATTTGGTGATCATCCGTGAAAATGAGGAGGATCTCTATGCTGGAATCGAGCATCAGCAGACCGATGAGGTGGTGCAATGTCTGAAGCTTATTAGCCGTCCGGGTTGTGAGAAAATTGTCACTTATGCCTTTGAATATGCCCGAAAATATGGTCGCAAGAAGGTCACCTGCTTTACCAAGGATAATATCATGAAGCAGACCGATGGTTTGTTTCACAAAGTATTTGACGAGATCGCTGCGAAGTATCCTGAGATAGAAAACGAGCACTGGATCATTGATATCGGGGCAGCTAAAATGGCCGACACGCCGGAGGCTTTTGATGTGATCGTGATGCCGAATCTATATGGGGACGTACTTTCCGATGTGGCTGCACAAATTACCGGTTCGGTAGGCTTGGCAGGTTCTTCTAATATAGGCCATGACCATGCCATGTTTGAGGCGATCCACGGTTCAGCCCCTCGTAGAGCGGGTCAAAACCTAGCCAATCCATCCGGTCTTTTACAGGGAGCTATTTTGATGCTGCAGCATATCGGTCAGTCTGAGATTGCCGAGAAGGTGCAAAATGCCTGGTTGAAGACCATGGAAGATGGGATTCATACCTATGATATCTTCAAGGAAGGTGTCAGCACTCAAAAGGTGGGAACCAAAGAGTTTGCTGAGGCAGTCATTGCCAACCTTGGCCAAGTGCCCAAAACCCTGAAGAAAGTTGAATTGAAGAATAGCGGTTTGATCAATATTCCCCGTCACGTCAGAGCGCCACGAGCCAAAAAGGAACTGGTTGGGGTGGATGTTTTTGTGCATTGGGAAGGTACAGATCCAAAGAAAATTGCTGAGGAGCTACAGAAAATGAACAATGATAATTTGAAGCTATCCATGATCACCAATCGAGGTGTGAAGGTATGGCCTCAGGGATTCGAGGAAACTTTCTGTACCGACCACTGGCGATGCCGATACAGTGCCGTCGAAGGAGCTACTCCATCCAAAAAGGATATTTTGGAGGTACTTGCCAAAGCTGAAGAGGTAGGTGTAGATACCATCAAAACAGAAAACCTCTACCTTTTTGATGGCGTCAGAGGCTATTCATTAGGACAAGGACAATAAATCTACTGTAGGAAATAAGTTGAAGGGCCTTTCCCAAAACGGAAAGGCTCTTTTTGCTTTTGTCGATTAAACATAAATTGAAATGAGGTTTAGATTAGTATTTCCGGTCCTTTTTTTTACGCTGATCCTGGCATCTTGTAAATCAGATGAGATTGATCAAAGCGAAGGAAGATCCAAGCCCAATATCATCCTGATAATGACCGATGACCAGGGATGGGGTGATCTTGGGATCAATGGAAACCCTGATCTCAACACCCCAAATATCGATCACTTGACAAGTAATGGGGCGAGATTTGAGCGGTTTTTTGTAAGCCCGGTTTGTTCGCCCACCCGGGCAGAGTTGCTTACGGGCAGGTATGCCGTACGTGGAGGCGTTTACTCTACTTCTGCAGGTGGAGAGCGGTTGGATCTGGATGAGACTACCATCGCTGAAGTTTTCAAGAAAGCGGGGTATCGGACGGCAGCTTATGGCAAATGGCACAATGGGATGCAGCCACCCTATCATCCCAACGCTAGGGGTTTTGATGATTTTTACGGTTTTTGCTCGGGTCATTGGGGGGATTATTTCAGCCCCATGCTGGAAAGAAATAATGAAACTGTAGAAGGAGAAGGGTTTTTGGTGGATGATTTGACAGAAAAAGGCCTGTCATTTATCGAAGCCAATAAGGATCAACCTTTTTTCCTTTACCTGCCCTACAATACCCCTCACAGCCCCATGCAAGTTCCAGATAAATGGTGGAGTAAGTTCAAAGACAAAAAACTGGATAGCTTATACCAAAATCCCGAAATGCAGGATATGGATTTTACTCGTGCTGCCTATGCGATGTGTGAGAATATTGACTGGAATGTGGGAAGGCTTATGACAAAATTGGAGGACTTAGGCATGCTGGAAAATACCATTGTCCTCTACCTATCTGATAATGGACCCAATGGTTGGCGCTGGAATGGCGGTATGCGTGGAAGGAAAGGGTCCACTGATGAGGGAGGGGTACGTTCACCGCTTGCCATCCAATGGAAAGGACAAATCGAAGCAGGAACTAGTATTCCTCAGATTGCCTTTACTCCAGATCTCTTACCTACCTTGGCTGATTTGGCAGGCATTCCGCTTGAAACCAATAAAGCCCTAGACGGGAAAAGCTTAAAACCATTATTGCTGAAGGAAGAAGGAGAATGGCCCGAAAGGCTATTAGTTAGTCATTGGGGAAATCAAACCAGTGTGCGGAGTCAGGACTTTCGTCTCGATCATGAAGATCGACTCTATCATATTCCCAGTGATCCCGGGCAGCAGGTGGATGTCTCAGAAGCCTATGAAGCCATCAAGGAGGAGTTACTCGCCAAAAAGAAAGACTGGATCGCTTCGGTCTTGGTGGAGCTGCCGGAGAATGATGCCCGTACTTTTACGATAGGACATCCCGATTTTGCCAACACTCAAATTCCGGCCCGTGATGGGCAAGCTCATGGCAATATCCAAAGATCCAATCGATGGCCTAATGACTCATTTTTTACCAACTGGACTAGTACTGAGGATAAAATCACCTGGGAAGTGGAGGTGTTGGAAGCAGGAAAATATGAGGTGGAAATCTACTATACCTGTGCTGAAGAAAATATGGCTCCCATGATGCGCTTAAGTTTGGGAAATGCATCCCAAAGTGGGCCTGTGGATTTGCCTCATGATCCGCCATTGGAAGGAATGGAATATGACCGAGTACCCAGAGGAGAGTCGTATGTAAAGGATTTCCGGCCATTCACTCTTGGGACCATTGATTTGGAAAAGGGGGTAGGAACACTAAGGTTGGAAGCCACCCAAATTCCTGGAAATCAGGCTATTGATTTTAGGTTGATGACCCTGCGTAGATTGGAGGAATGAGAACGAAAAAAGCCTTTCCAGATCGGAAAGGCTTTTTGGTTTATTTTAACTCGAAATATTGAATCGAAATGACTGCCACTTCCTACTTCAAGCTTCCTATCATATCTTCAGGCTTTACCCATTCGTCAAACTGCTCAGATGTCAACAGTCCCAGAGCAATAGCAGCTTCCCGTAGGCTAGTACCTTCTTTGTGGGCTTTTTTAGCAATGGCTGCTGCATTTTCATAGCCGATATGTGGATTCAAAGCGGTTACGAGCATCAAGGAATTTTCCAAGTGACGCTGAATCATTGGGGTGTTTGGCTCAATACCTATTGCACAGTTATCATTGAAGGAAACGCAGGCATCTCCGATCAATCGTGCTGACTGAAGGAAATTAGCTGCGATCATTGGCTTGAATACATTGAGTTCGAAATGACCATTGGATCCACCGATGGAAATGGCCACATCATTTCCCATTACCTGAGCGGCCACCATAGTCAGAGCTTCTACCTGCGTTGGGTTGACTTTTCCTGGCATGATGGAAGATCCAGGCTCATTTTCCGGAATCAAAATTTCACCGATTCCTGATCTAGGGCCGGAGGAAAGCATACGAATGTCATTAGCGATTTTCATCAGGGATACCGCCAATTGCTTAAGTGCTCCATGTGCTTCGACCATACCATCATGGGCGGCCAAAGCCTCAAATTTGTTTGGAGCAGTTACAAAAGGCTGACCGGAGAATTCAGCGATTTTCTTCGCAACTAGTTCTGCATAGCCTTTTGGCGTATTCAGTCCTGTTCCTACGGCAGTTCCTCCCAATGCCAATTCAGAAAGATGGCTTAGCGTATTTTTCAAAGCTCGCAATCCATGATCCAATTGGGCTACATATCCGCTGAACTCCTGTCCCAATGTAAGTGGAGTAGCATCCATGAAGTGGGTACGACCGATTTTTACCACATCCTTAAATGCTTTGGCTTTTGCATCCAGGGTATCGCGAAGCTTTTGTACCCCTGGAATGGTGGTTTCCACGACCATCTTGTAAGCAGCGATGTGCATTGCCGTTGGATAGGTGTCATTGGATGACTGCGACTTGTTTACATCGTCGTTTGGATGGATTTTTTTCTTTTCATCCTCCAGCGAACCGCCGAGCAGTACATGTGCCCGGTAGGCGATCACCTCATTCGAGTTCATGTTGGATTGGGTGCCCGATCCGGTTTGCCAAACGACAAGCGGGAATTGATCATCGAGTTTTCCTTCCAATATTTCATCACATACCTGAGAAATAGCATCTGCTCGATCCTGCGCCAACACACCTAGTTCGGCGTTGGTTTGGGCTGCAGCCTTTTTTAGGATGGCAAAAGCACGGATAATTTCAATTGGCATGCGGTTTTTCTCCCCGCCGATTTTGAAGTTATTGATGGACCGTTGGGTCTGTGCTCCCCAGTACTTATCTGCAGGAACCTCTACCGGGCCCATGGTATCTTTCTCGATTCGGATGCTCATGATCTATGGTTTATTGTGTTGTGAATTTTACGCTGCTAAATTAATCCCTAATGGGCTTTTTCCCTACCGCTTGTGGATTTAATCCTTGATTTGCAGGTTGATTAATTCGTGAAAATCTTCACGCGAGTTTCTCACCTGCCGGTGAAAGAAAAATAAAGCCAAAGCATAATTCAAACCCGCCAGTCCCAAGCAAATGCTTCCATTCAGGACGTTGGTCTCCAGTCCAAAATAATAGGCTGAAAATCCAATCAGAATGAAGCTCCAAAACAGGACAAAAAAGAGGGCTCCTGGGAATAGCTTGTATCGAAGAAAGAGGATGGATCCACGAGGTGTATCTTCGACCTCTCCAAGAATGAGCGGAAGGAAAGTATTGCTTCGTTGAATTACCTTGGAGATGCGGAAGGTGTTTTTCCCCACGATTCCATTGAAAGCGATGTGCTTTGGTTTTAGGTAATTGCTTTTGTCCAAAAAATTGACCTCCAAAGTCTTTTTCGAAATATGCTCCATCACCTCATCCTTGGAGTAGGAACTGACAAGCGTTTCGCTGAAAAAGGGAATGAGGTTCATGGGTTTATAACTTGTTTAAGTAGAAACGGTTCCCTAATTTACGATTTACGAAGTACGAAATACGAGTTGAATCGCAGTTTTAAGGCAAAATTCAGTCTTTTGACCCACTTTACCACTTTTCCAATCTCCAACCTAAAGATTGGCTTTGGTCGCAGTAATGTTAATGCGCAACGACGGACAAATTTTCCAATTTTTCAATTTTCTAATTTTTTAATCATTTTACCGCAATACAGGAAATTTCTACGTTGACATTTTTCGGCAGTTTGCTGACTTCTACCGTTTCCCGCGCGGGTGGATTTGTTTTGAAGTATTGTCCGTAGGCATCATTGATCGTAGCGAAATCATCCATGGATTTGATAAAAATGCTGCACTTCACTACATCTGAAAAGCCAAAGCCTGCCGCCCGGAGTACAGCCTCTAGGTTTTTCATGACGGCGTGAGTTTCCTCGGTAATATTTTCATTGATTAGTTCGCCGCTTTCAGCATCCAAGGGAATTTGGCCAGAGACGTAAAGTGTATTCCCTGCCAAAACTGCCTGTGAATAAGGACCAATGGGAGCGGGCGCCTCAGCCGTGAAGATGATTCGATTTGCCATAAGGATTTTAGATTTATCTATTTATGAAATATGAGTTATGAAGTACGAAATACGAGCAATTCAGCTTAAGTTAAAGTGAGAATCGGTCTTTTACCCAACCTTAAACTAATTTACGAAGTGACCGTCTTTGCGAGGGCTCTGAGTTAATATTTTTTAAATATCGAATGATGAACGCTGAATATCGAATGATGAAGATAGGCCAAAGATTT
>NZ_KE386900.1:32516-54264 GCF_000429405.1 Algoriphagus marincola DSM 16067 | reverse complement strand
ACCTTTCAACCTTCCAACCTAAAACCAAAGCATTTCTCCTATCGATAGCGCCAATTTTCCAATTTTTCAATTTTCCAATCATCCCCTCAGCTTTCCAACTTCCCACTTCCCTCTTCCAACTTCCCACTTCCTTCTTCCCTCTTCCAACTCCCTACTCACCTCACCAACTTCCACCGGCACCGCCGCCACCAAAGCTTCCTCCGCCAAATCCGCCGAAGCCTCCGCCTCCGCCACCACCGAAGCCGCCAAATCCTCCTCCTCCTTTAGAGAAGTCACCGAATTTTCCGCCTCCGCTGCCTTTTAGCAGATTGGCCAGCATGATGGTAGTCCAGAGGTCTACGCCTCCACCACGTCCGCCCATGTGATTGTCATTGTCGCGACGGTTTCGGATCAATGGGATGATTACAAAAATGATGATAAAGAAAAGCAGGACGAATATTCCTCCTCCTTCATTGCCGTTATCCATCACTTGCTCTGCCTCGTATTCTCCGGAAGCCAATTTGAAGATCATATCCGTGGCCTGATCCAGCCCGGCAAAGTAGTTCTCCATCTTGAAGTTAGGGATAATCAGGTTACTGACGATCCGTTTTGCCAAGGCATCAGGAACTGCCCCTTCAAGCCCATATCCGGTAGCGATAAAGACTTTCCGGTCATCCATCGCCGCCAAAATCAACAGTCCGTTGTCATTTTCAGCTCCTCCGATTCCCCATTGATCGCCTAGTTGAAAGGCATAATCGGAAATATCGTAAGGACCCACAGAGCGGATCATGACTATGGCAATCTGAGATGAGGTGCTGTCGTTGTAGGCAACTAGTTTACGCTCCAACTGCGCTACTTCAGCGCTGCTGAGCGTTTGCGTGAAATCATTGACCAAACGAGGAGGATTGGGAGCAGGAGGGAAATCCTGCCCGATCAAAAAGCCTGGAATGAGAAGAAATAAAATAAATATGGGGAGGCTCTTAGGAGCCAAAAGAAATTTCATCCGGTAGTTCGTTTTCGTCATCATCCCCTTGGTGGGGGAAGTGTGCAGCCAGTTCTTTTCCGGCCATCAATATGCCGTCGATCAGTCCTTGGGTAAATTTTTGCTCTCGAAAGAGTGCAGCCATGTGGTCTTTGATCTTTTCCCAAAAGTCATCAGGGACAACAGCATTGATTCCACCATCACCAAGAATGGCAAATTTATGATCCAATACAGCCAAGTAGAAAAGCACCCCATTCCGCTCTTTGGTTTGGTGCATTTTCAAAGTCTCAAATACCTCCGCTGCCCGATCTAGGACATCTATTCGGCAATGGTTTTCAATATGGACCTGTATTTCACCGGAGGTGTTGTTTTCTGCCTCTTGGATGGCCGCTATGATAGTTTTGCGATCTTCTGCTGAAAAGAGTTTTTCTGGCATTCCTAAATCTTAAAATTGGACGCTAGGTGCATTTTCAGCTCCTTCGGAAGCCTGGAAAGTCCCTTTGGTCTCAAATCCGTACCAGCCCGCAAAGATATTGTTGGGGAATACCCGCAAGTTTTGATTGTAGGCAACCACCTCTTGGTTGAAGTTTCTTCGGGCTACAGCGATCCGGTTTTCAGTACCTTCCAATTGCGCCTGTAGCTCTAGGAAGTTTTGATTTGCTTTCAGATCTGGATAGCGCTCCACAGTCACCAAAAGTCGGCTGAGAGCACCGGAAAGTTGATCTTGAGCTTGTTGAAATTGCTGAAGATTTTCAGGGCTTAGATTATTTGCATCCACATTGATGGAAGTTGCTTTGGCGCGTGCCTCAATGACACCCGTTAGGGTTTCTTGCTCAAAGTCTGCATAACCTTTGACCGTATTGACCAAGTTTGGAATCAGGTCAGCACGTCGCTGGTATTGGGTTTCTACTTCAGCCCATTGTCCGTTGACTTGTTCTTCAGTAGTCACGAAACTGTTATAGGTTCCGACAGCTTTGGTATAGATAAAAATTCCCAAAACACCCAGAATCGCAATCGGGATTAATAGTTTTTTCATGTGTTTATAATTTGTTTTTCAGTTGTCACATGGAATCTCGCGTGCCTTACAATCATCCCAGCGTGTGTCGCTTTCGACATGCTCGATTTCATAGTATCATTAAGGTTTGAAATTGCTAGGTTTTATTTCCAAAAGTAACCAAAATTTTCACCTTCGAAAATCACTTAAATTTGTTTTCTAAGCTCAATGCGATACGTGAAATCCTCATAATTGGTTAGCGTATCGTCGAAATATCTCCTCACTTCAAATTCTATCACCTTTCCCTCTTCCTCGCGAAGAAGCTTCACGACTTCTGCAAGTTCCCAGATGATCACAGGGATTTTATTGATGCTCAGCACTTCATCGAAAGGTAAAATCCCCGCTTCCTCAGCCGGAGAGCCTTTTCTTACCGTACCGATGTAGAAGCGCTTTTTGTCCGTAGGCACTTTCTTGACAGTCAGTCCGCTCATGTCGTATTCGTAGGGTACATAAAATGTGTCCCCTTTCTTGAATAATGCCTGCTCTCTAGGATAGTCTAAAATGATTCGCATTCTCCCAAGGATTTCTGAGCCCAGACTTCCCAATCTTCCGGATTCCTGAATGATGTAGCTGAAGGCCGTTTCTTCAGGATATGAAGTCATGACATCACGCTGCGTAAGATGGTTGATCTTTACCCAATCTACTCGGGCGATATTTCCATAGAGTGTACCTCCCAGGCTTTGTCCCAGCTCCGTTTCTAGATTGAGATCTGGAATCTCGATTTTTTCCGATGTCTCCTGATTGAGTAAAAGGCCATGATTTGCACCGGTATCGATCAGCAGTTTGGCATCAAGGACCTCTCCATTTCGCTGCTTGACCTTGGCACTGATGTATGGCTTGCTGGATTGGATACTTAGCTCTTTTTTGGTGTAAAAAGGCGGACGCCATTTCATTGCTCCTTCTCGAAAAAATTCAATCCGCTCATCGTCGTAGTTTATTTTGACGGGATTGAATTTGAAAAATTCATAGCCAATAATCCCATAAATCGGTACCCCCACCACGGATTCCAATTCCAAAAAATCCTCTTCCAACACCAATAGACTTTGTGCTATTCCTTCGATGGGCCCCAAATCCAAATAATTGACTGGGGAGACCTGGGCCATGATTTGCTCGGACCCATCTGCGCCCATCAGATTCAGTCGCCGCGTGTATTTCAGTCCCATCGCATCTCCAAGGTCTTTACTGAACAAAATATTGGACCGTACCCCTGTGTCAATGAGGAAATTCACGGGATAGGCTCCATTGATGGAGACGGGTACGATGATCAGGCTATTGGAAGCGTAAAAAGGTAAAATCACCCGTCTTTTGTCCTCTTTCATGAAAAAACCAGGAATCTGCGACTGCGCTTCCCAGGCAATGGAATAAATCAAAATGAACAGAAAGAGAAATCTTTTCATTTATCTTGGGTCGGGTGGTTTTATAAGTTAGTATTTTAATTTTAATCGGTTTCAACCTAATAACGAATAATCCCCCGTGCTTTGTTCGGCTTTTCAATCCTTAATTAGACTGAACCCAAATTAAGTCAAAGCGCAAGTAGACATTTGTCAAAAAAAACCTAAACCCGCATCTTTAATTTTTAGATCCTACCAAAAGATGGCAGATACAGCGCTGATAGAAAAAGCTAAGAAGATATTTGAAAATTTCTTGAGTAAGCAGGGAAGCAGAAAGACTCCGGAGCGATTTTCTGTAATTGATGAGCTATACCTCCTTCCCGAGGATGAGCATATCGATGTGGAGGGGCTTTTCCTGAAAATGCGAAATAAGGGCTATACCATTAGCCGAGCAACTATATATAATACCTTGGATCTTCTTGTCGAAAGCGGGTTGGCTGTAAAGCATCAGTTCAAAGACAAGGTGGCTCTGTACGAACAGGCTCTTACATACAAGCATCATGATCATCATGTGTGCAATCAATGTCGTAAAATCAGGGAATTTTCTGACCCCAAGATCAACGAGATTAAGGAGATCATCGGCAAGGAATTTCAATCAGGTATCACTTCACACTCTTTGGTGCTGTATGGCGATTGCCAGATTGAAAACTGTCAAAACCTGAATGCCATCGAACTCTAGGCAAAGATTTTTTTATAGATCGGTTTTCGATACATAAACTGTCCCCAAAGTGCCGGATAGAGTAGCCAAGTCATAATCTTAAACGGAGCTTCGTATTCGATCTCATCCCGGATGATGCTTTGATTCCCTTTTTTGATAATTCGGTGTTTATGCGTCCATTTTTTTAGGAAAAAAGGTAATTCTGTGCCCTCATCCACGAAAAAGAATTCCTTTTCATTCGTTTGATCTTCTGTAATTAAGCTGGTCCACTTCTGCTTGAAGAGTAAAAAATTCAGTTCTAATGAAACCACATCCCCTTTTTTGGAACCGTCAAATTTGATCAATTTGACTGGTGGAAATGGGGGACTCAGGCGGGTGAATAGCTTTTCGTCAAAGCCTTCTTTGACTTTCAAATAGTCTTGTTTGACGGGAGTTTCAATGATGAGATTCATAGGCTGACAGCGAATAAGAGAAATAAAATCAGCCAAATCCCGTCCATAAATTGCCAATAAACGGTGAATAGGCGAAGTCGCATTTTTTCGAAAGGGTTGGTGAATAGAATGAGACGCTTCACCTCATCATTTTTCCGGTTTCTGAGTTGAGCCCATAGAATTAAAGCGAAAATCATAGCGCCCAGCAAGTGAAAAACGTGAATTCCCGATAGCACATATAAAAAGCTACCACTAGGAATTCCTTGAAAATCTATTCCCATGGATTGTAATTCCTTCCAACCAGTGATCTGTAGGCCGGTGAAAAGCAAACCTAGAAGCAAAGTGATTCCCAAGGCTCGGATTACTTTTTCGGCATTTTCTTCCTGAAAATAAATGCGAATTCTTGTAGCTGTGTAGCCGCTACTGACCAGTAAAAAGGTAGAAATCAGGAATGAGACCGGGATTTTTTTGTTCATTCCACCCAATTGATCCAAACCGGAAAAAAGAAAGGCAACAGTCAAGAAGAGGAAAATCAGTCCGCTACCAAACATTCCCAGATACAAGAGTGTCTCGTAGGGATGCATGTCTTCAATGCGCTGGAACCAAGTTTTATTGTCAGAAGTAACACTCATCGCTTGCAAAACAATTTAAACGGGCTTAGGTTCATGAAATATCGTTTTTGAGAGCCGAAAAAAATGAAAACGGCTAACTTGCGTCCCCAAACCAATATCCCCTTACACCTTGGATAGAGACTCCTTCCTTTCGATTTATCACGGAGATCCATTTTTGAGACAGTTTAGTGAAAAGCTGGCCCATGCTGAGCAGGCTAGTTTTCAACTTAGAGGCCTGTCTGGCAGTCTGGATATGGTGGTATTTACTACCATCTTTCAGCGATTGGGTGGCTTTCACCTGATCATCGCCCAAGACAAGGAGGAGGCCGCCTACCTGAATACAGATCTTCAGAATCTTTTGGGAAGAGAAGATTTTCCCATTTTCCCTTCCAGCTTCAAAAAACCTTATCAGTACGAAGAGGTGGATAACGCAAATGTCCTTTTGCGATCAGAGATTTTGAGTCGCGTTTTGGAGGGGCAAGAAAAGGATGAAATCATCATCACCTATCCAGAGGCGCTTTATGAAAAAGTTATCAACAAGCGCTCCCTCAAAGAGAATACATTTCAGGCAAAAGTAGGAGAGCAGGTGGATATGGAATTTGTGGCAGAACTGCTCCATAGCTACGATTTTGAGCGGACTGACTTTGTCTATGAGCCTGGGCAATTTGCAATTCGCGGAGGGATTTTGGATGTCTTTTCATTCTCCAATGAGCACCCTTACCGCTTGGAGCTTTTTGGGAAGGAAATCGAAAGCATCCGAACCTTTGATCCTGAATCTCAACTCTCGATCGCCTCAGTGGATCAATTGTCCCTGATTCCCAATACGCAGACTAAACTGCTTCAAGAGGTGCGACAGTCATTTTTGGGCTTTTTACCTGAGAAGGCAAACCTTTGGATCAAAGACTATCAGCTAACTGCAGATGTCATGACCGAATGCTTCCACCGGGCAGAAGTGGCTTTTGATCAGATTTTGGCCAAAACCAATCAAACGAAGACCGTACTCAAGCCGGAGGATCTTTTTGAAAAGGGGGAGGATTTTATCAATCAGGTCAAGACCTTTAAAGTGATCGAGTTTGGGAAGCAATTTTATCTGAAAAACTCCGAGAAACTGTCATGGGACTCCAAGCCCCAGCCTTCATTTAATAAGAATTTTGACCTTTTGGTAGAGAACCTGGCGGAAAATGAAAAGCAGGGCCTTACCAATTTGATCACCGGTGAAAATTCTAAGCAAATCGACCGACTCATGGGGATTTTTGCCGAGTTGGATCCTACACTTCAGGTTCAAACCTTGATTTTGGGCCTTCGGGAAGGATTTGAAGACCGTCAAAACAAACTGATTTGCTACACCGATCATCAGCTTTTTGAGAGATTTCACCGATATCGCTCACGCAAAAAAGCCAGCAAGTCGAAGGCACTTACCTTAAAAGAATTGAAAGCCCTTCACCCCGGGGATTATGTGGTCCACGTGGATTATGGAGTAGGGCGATTTGCAGGCCTAGAAAAAGTAGAAGTAGGTGGGAAAATGCAGGAGGCAGTTCGACTGGTTTTCCGGGATGATGATCTGCTTTATGTGAATATTCACTCCCTGCATAAGATTTCGAAATATTCGGGTCAGGAGGGACAGGCTCCTTCCATGTCCAAGCTAGGTTCCCCCGAATGGGAAAACAAGAAGAAACGTGCCAAAAAGCAAGTTAAGGATATTGCCAAGGACCTAATTGCCCTGTATGCCAAAAGGCGATCAGCGCCTGGATTTGCCTTTTCAAAAGATGCCGTGATGCAGGTGGAGTTGGAGAGTAGCTTTATCTATGAAGATACCCCCGATCAGGCTTTGGCTACCGCGGATGTCAAGACCGATATGGAGAAAAGCTATCCCATGGACCGCTTAGTCTGCGGAGATGTAGGTTTTGGTAAAACTGAGGTGGCGATCCGCGCTGCATTTAAGGCTGTGAATGATGGGAAGCAGGTAGCCGTGCTCGTGCCTACCACGATTTTGGCCATGCAGCATTTTCATACTTTTAAAGATCGGCTTTCAGGCTTTCCAGTGACGGTAGATTACATCAATAGATTTCGTACTGTCAAGGAGACAAAAATAGTCATGGAGGAAGTCAAATCAGGGAAAATAGATATTCTTATCGGTACGCATAAAATTGTCAATAAGAATTTGGTTTTCAAGGATTTGGGATTACTCATCATTGATGAAGAGCAGAAGTTCGGGGTGAGGGTGAAAGACCAGCTGAAAAACCTCCGAGTAAATGTCGATGTGCTGACATTGACGGCCACTCCCATCCCACGAACCTTGCACTTTTCGCTGATGGGAGCGAGGGACTTATCGGTGATTTCTACGCCGCCGCCAAACAGGCAGCCGGTGACGACCGAGGTTCATTCATTTCAGGAGGAAATCATCCGGGATGCGGTGGCCTATGAGTTGCGAAGAGGAGGACAGGTCTTTTTTGTGCATAATCGGGTTGGGGAGATTGACTCCATTGCCAATTTGATCAAAAAGCTGGTTCCTGATGCGAGAGTGGTGGGAGCTCATGGTCAGATGGATGGCAAAAAGCTGGAGAAAATCATGGTAGACTTCATCGATCATGAGTACGATGTGCTGATCTCGACCAATATTATTGAGTCTGGCTTGGATATCCCCAATGCCAATACCATCATCATCAACCGAGCCCACATGTTTGGACTGAGTGATCTGCATCAAATGCGTGGAAGGGTAGGGAGAAGCAATAAAAAGGCCTTTTGCTACTTGCTGACAACGCCGATGTCTGGTTTGACTCCGGAATCCAGAAAGCGGCTTCAGACATTGGAAGAATTTTCAGATTTAGGGGATGGCTTCAAGGTAGCAATGCGTGATTTGGATATTCGCGGGGCTGGAAACCTACTCGGTGCCGAGCAAAGTGGATTTATCACGGATCTGGGCTTTGAGATGTATCACAAAATCCTGGATGAGGCTGTACAGGAGTTGAAGGAAAATGAGTTTGCTGCCCTATTTGAAGTGGATTTGAAAGAAAAGGTCAAAGTGCTGGTTCAGGACTGTACGGTTGAGACAGACTTGGAGCTCCTTATACCTGAAGAGTATGTAGCCAATATCAGCGAGCGTTTGAGTCTGTATTCCAAGCTAGATTCGATCAAGAACGAGGAAGAGCTGGCCCAATTTTCCCAAATGCTGCATGATCGCTTTGGTCCTGTTCCGGATGTGGTGAATGATTTGATGGAAACCGTCCGATTACGATGGAAAGCGGAAAAACTTGGAATAGAGAAGCTCGTGATGAAAAATGGGCAGATGAAGTGCCACTTGCTTCCATCTGATAGAGGGGATTTCTACTCTTCACCTACCTTCTTGAAAATCATGCAATTTGCTCAGTCTAATTCTAAATACTTTAAAATAAAAGAATATAAAAACCGTTTGATACTTACCATTTCGGATGTTTCGAGCATTTCGAAGGGTCAAAAGTGGCTAAAAGAGATGCTAGAAAGCTAATTTTACAAAAATTTAACTGGCATAAATATTGCACTTTCGCACCCAAAATTTGTTGTTTCAGCTCCGATTAGACGCAGAGGCCTCAATTCGAAGACTTTGCACGGATTTGAAAGATTGGAAGTCCTTGGAAAGGGGACTATATTAGCACCCTAAAATTGATTTAAATTTCTATTTATATGCATTTGACTAAAAAACCTTGGGGATTGTGGGCTGCAGCCTTCTTAATTGTAGGAGGATCAGTCTTATCTTCTTGCAACAAAACTCCTGGCTATGGTCGTCGTACGGCAAATAAGCCCGGTAAAAAAAGTGCTACCACAGGCGCTGAGTTTTCATTTGATGAAAATGATACTACTCAGTTCTTTGTAGCAAAAAATGCTGAGCAAATCCCTGGGCCAAACTTGAAATTCATTCAAGGAGGTCGGGCAGTACTGGGCTCTCAAGAAGAAGATGTCATGGCCTTCCGCGACAACTTGGAGCGAACCGTTACTGTGGCAAACTTTTATTTGGATGAAACAGAAATCACGAATAATGATTACCGTGAGTTTCTTTTCGATATGAAGAGCAAGGTCAGTGCAGACTCAATGCAGAAATTGGAGCCTCGTGAAGATGTATGGGGTGGAGCTCTTTCCTTCAATGACATGTATCAGTCCTACTACTTCCGCTTCCCAGGATTTAATTTTTATCCGGTAGCCGGTGTTTCTTGGACTCAGGCAAATGTATATTCAAAGTGGAGAACAGATTATGTTCAGGAGTTGATCAGAAAAGAAAGAGAACTTGACTCCACCTTTACCAAATCTCAGTTGATCGAGCGTGGAGTAGTCATGGCTGACTTCCGTCTTCCCTCAGAGGCTGAATGGGAATATGCCGCCAAGGCGATGATCGGAACGCAGTATTTGGATGAGAATCAAGAATATGGCCGTATTTATCCATGGGATGGTCGTGGCGTTCGTAATCCTTACAATGTGAAGCGAAAAGGAAAGCAAGGTGATTTCCTAGCTAACTTTAAAAGAGGACGAGGTGACTATGGAGGTATTTCAGGTAACCAAAGAAATGACGGTGAAATTCTACCTACCAACGTGTATGACATGGCTCCAAATGATTTCGGATTGTACCACATGGCTGGGAATATGAATGAGTGGGTGTATGATGTGTATCGTCCTTTGACATACCAAGACGCTGATGACCTTAACCCACTTCGAAAAGATGGGTATGGCGATGAAGAAGAAAATTACGAAGTAACTATGCTTACTGACGAAATGAGAGTCTACAAAGGTGGAAGCTGGAGAGATGTCACTTATTGGTTGGCTCCTGGTACTCGAAGATTTATGCATGAAGATTCTGCTACCAATCATATTGGCTTCAGATGTGCAATGATCTCTATCGGAGAAAGAGGTAAATAAGAAAGAATAATAATAAAATTGAAAAGCCCGCTGAAATTCATTTTCAGCGGGCTTTTTGTATTAATGAATCCAGTGAATTTATTCTACAGCTTTCACATTTACCTCGATATTTCCTCTTGTTGCCTTTGAATAGGGGCATACTTCGTGGGCAGCCTCTACCAATTTTTGAGCATGTTCCAAAGATTCGGCTTGGGGGATTTTGACCTCGATATCCACCGCCAGTCCGAAGCTTCCTGGACCATAGTTTCCTAAATGTACTTTAGCTTTGATCTCGGAGTCCTTAAGGCTTGTTTTTCCAGCTACTGCTCCTAAAGCACCGCCAAAGCAAGATGCGTATGCGGCAGCAAAAAACTGTTCAGGATTTGTTTTTTCTCCATCACCCCCGATCTCTTTGGGCATGGATACATCAAAATCTAATTTTCCATCATCGGTTCTGACATGACCCTTTCTTCCTCCGGTATTGATGGCGACTGCAGTGTAATCAATATTTAGTTTTTCCATATGTGATTAATCAAGTGATTTTAATTTTGATAACATTCCGGATAATGAACTGTTCAATTTTTCCAATTGAGGATCACTGATCAATTCAATTTCTTCAGAAAAGACTTTCAACAGTTCTTCTACTTTTCCTTGTAAAGTTTTTCCTGGGTAGGTTAGCTCTACTTTTACTTTTCGCTCGTCCTCTTCACTTCGAATTCGTCTAAGGTAGTTTTGGGCCTCTAGTTTTTTCAAAAGTGGAGTCAAAGTACCTGAATCCAATTCTAATTTTTTACCGATTTGGTTTACATATTGTCCGTCTTGTTCCCAAAGGACTGCCAAGGTTAAGTATTGGGTGTAGGTAAGCCCAACTTCATCTAGGCTCAATTGAATTTTTTGGATCAACAGTCTTGAGTTGCTATAAAGCAGATAGGCTAAATCAGATATTGGGTTCATGTATTTTCAATTTGATTCAATTTAATTGAAAAAACTTATTTATTCTTTTCTGGCCTCTGATATTTTGGGAGGCTTTCTATGCATTGTACCCTGTTCGTAGGCATAGGTCAGTCTGATCAGTGTAGGCTCGGAATACATTCTTCCCAAAAATTGAAGCCCTGCCGGAAGATCATTGTTGGTAAAGCCCATCGGAACAGTGAATGCAGGTTGCCCGGTATGGGGTGAAATGATCTGACTGTTATCTCCCCGATACTCCTCTTGGAAATGCTCGATTCTTGCTGCTGGATAATTCCAGGATGGGTAGACTATAGCGTCCAACTGAAGGGAATCCATGACCGATTCAATTGCTTCCCGAAAAGCGATTCTTCGTGGGTCTTCATAGGCATTTCCACAATCCTCTCCTTCCAGTCCCCATCTTCCGGAATTCCCTGCCATCATTTCTAATCGGTCCATGGCAAACTGTGAATTGGAACCAACACGAATGATGTCTTCCAAAGCCTGAATACTGTCATTTTTCACATATTCTGATAAAAATGCTTCCAAGTCCTCCCGAAATGTCGCACACCATTGGTTTTGTCTAAGTTCAGAAAAGTTAGGAATGATGATAGGATCAAGTACCTCGGCACCCAAGCTTTTCAAGTCCAAAATTGCTCTCTCAAATAATCCCGCTATTTCTGGATCGATATCTTGCGTTAAATCTCCAAGCACTCCTATCCGGGCATTTTCTAACCCGTTTTTCACCAAAAATTGCTGGTAATCTGTTTGAGCTTTTCCTTCTGAATAACTCGTCACAGGATCTTTCGGATCAATTCCAACCATGACTTCCATGACTCGGGTCGCGTCTTCTACAGTGCGGCACATGGGTCCAACTACGTCATTTCGAAGGTAAAGGGGTACAATGCCTGTCCTTGAAATTAAGCCCAAAGTGGTGCGGAAACCTACCAAAGCATTATGAGAGGAAGGACCTCTGATAGAGTTTCCGGTATCAGTTCCAAGACCTACTGTTCCAAAATTTGCCGCTACAGCTGCTCCCGTTCCGCCACTTGATCCGGCAGGGACATGCTCCAGATTGTAGGGGTTTCGGGTTATGCCAAAAGTGGAGCTTTCTGAATGCATGGGTGAAAATGCCCATTCTGCCATATTGGATTTGGCTAAAATGATGGCTCCTGCATCGATCAGTTTGGCAATGATAGGAGCATCATCTTCAGGGATAAAATCCTTAAGAGCAAGTGAACCTGCTGTGGTCGGAAGCTCAGCGGTATTGATATTGTCCTTGACGATGATTGGAATCCCATGAAGCGGCCGAAGCTTCCCTGTATTTTTCAGCTCTTGATCCAAGGCCTTTGCCTGATTCAAAGCTTCCCCATTAATCACAGAGATGGAATTGATGCGATCATCCAAGCTGTCTATTCTCTCCAAATAGGCTCTGGTTAATTGCTCAGCAGTATAGTCTCCCGAAAGATAGGCTTCATGGATTTCCGATATGCTCAGCTCTGAGAGTTGGATCGCTTTTTCTTCTTGAGAAGTTTGGCAGCCAAATCCAATTAGAATACCAATTAGGGCAAGAAATAGATTCTTATTCATTCAAATTGATTTAATAGGCCTACTTAGCTTAGAGAAATTCCATTTTGGTAGGTGTAGTGAAGCTTGGTGTTGGCTTCAAAGTCATCCCCAAAGTTTTGAGCGATGGGATCCCAAGAAAGAGGTCTGTTCAATTCCTTGGCGATATTTCCTATGGTGCAAGATGTACAGGTACTATGTCCAATCTCTACCGGAACAATCGGGTCCTTACGCCGCTGAATGGATTCGATGAAATCAATGTAGTGCTGAGTGTAATTGAAGTTTTCATCCTTTTTCTCTAGGCTGATTTCTGAAAGAGAGCTCTCAAAATTTCCTCTTGAAACCTTAATCCAGCCTTTTTCTCCAATGAATTTCACACCCTGTCTTCCTTCGTCAAAAGAGGTGATTTTCATGGGTATTCCATTTTCAAATCTATAAGTCAGAGGCTTTTCTCCCATCGGTGGAATCACCTCAACTGGCCCATTTCGGTCTTGGTTGAGACCCCATTGTGCCACATCAATCATATGCGCCCCCCAGTCTGTCATGAGCCCTCCCCCTGTCTCCTTATACCAACGCCAAGCCGCCCAAAGTTTTTCGTTTTCTACGGGATCTAGGGAAATGGGGGGATTCAAATTGGGGTGATAGGGTAATTCGGGCAAGGGTCCTAGCCATGCTTGCCAATCCAAACCTGCTGGGACGGCCTCTGGATTGAGATCGAATGGCTTGGGAAAGGGATTTTCACCCACATGGACCAGCACTTCTTTGATGTCGCCAATGCTTCCTTTTTGCACATGTGCTACAGCAGTTTGGAAATTGACTGCCGAGCGCTGCATGCTACCCACTGCCAATACTGTCCCATTTTGCCTCACTGCTTTGACCAATTGCTGTCCTTCATACACAGTGAAAGTCAGGGGTTTTTCCAGATAAATATCCTTTTTGGCCCGACAGGCATCAATGGCCATTTTGGCATGCCAGTGGTCCGGAGAGGCAATCACCACGGCATCCACTTCATTACTCGCCAAAAGATCCCGGTAGTCTTCATATATTTTTAAGCTCAATGGCTGAGTTCCGCGGGCAGCGTAAGCCGCTTTTACCCGCTCTTCAAATCGGGTCCTTTTCACTTCATAAACATCAGCACCCGCCGTAACTTCTACTTCCGGTAACTGCATAAATCGATTAAGGAGTCCCATGGCTTGACGACCAACTCCAATGAATCCCAAGCGAACGGTCTTTTGGAAGTTGGACCGCTTGGAATTAGCGAAAGAAAAGCCTGGTGCAAAACTGAGACCTGCTCCAGCCAAGGCACTGGTCAGGAAGAATTTTCTTCTGGAAATAGCCATAATTTTAGGTTTAAAGGGTTATTGATTTGGAATTTAATCAATCCCATTATAAAATCCTGTTCTTTTTGACAAAAGGCGATCCATGAACAAGGATTTCAAATCCTAGTTTTGATTGAACTCTTTGGACTTTTTCTAACTTAGAATATCATATTTTAACCTTATGACTATACAGCAACTCGAATACCTGATAGCAGTGGACAAGCATCGGCACTTTGGACAGGCCGCTGAGTCCTGTTTTGTGACGCAACCCACGCTTAGCGCCCAGTTGAGCAAATTGGAGCGGGAGTTGGAAGTGATTCTTTTTGACCGGAGCAAAATGCCTGTAATTCCGACAGAAATCGGGGTACAGATTATTGCCCAAGCCAAACGAGTGGTATCAGAAAGTAAGGGCATTTATGAATTAGTCGCTCAGCTAAAAGGCGATATTTCCGGTACTATCAAACTGGGTATCATTCCTACGCTTGCGCCTTATTTGCTTCATTTATTTGTGAGAGGTTTTTTGGAAAAATACCCCAACGTGAAGCTCGAGGTACAGGAAATGGTCACTGAGGAGGTCGTTCGGCAACTGAAAAACGATGAACTGGATCTGGGAATCATCGTGACGCCTCTGGATGAAAATGGAATCGTAGAAAAGCCGATGTTTTACGAGAAGTTTTACGCCTACCTGTCCAAGGACCATCCTTTGCTAGAGAAGAAAGAAATCACTGCTGCCGAGATCAAATCCAATGATCTCTGGGTGCTGCAGCAAGGGCATTGTTTCCGTGATCAGGTGATCAATTTTTGCGATCAGACAGCCAGCGGACCAGAAAACTTCCACTATGAGAGTGGCTCGCTAGAGGGCCTTCGAAATATGGTCAACCGTTATAAAGGTGTTACCCTTCTTCCTGAATTGGCGACACATGATCTTTCACCGGAGGAAAAAAGTAGATTGAGACCATTCAAAGGCCAATCCCCAACTCGAGAGGTCAGTATTATCCTGAATAGAAGCTTCTTGAAGCAAAAATTGGTTGAACTCCTTTATCGGGAAATAACAGAGGCCATCCCGCATGAGATGACCTCCAAAGCCCATGGCAGAATAGTCCGCTTCAAATAAGTTACTGCTTCGTAAGGATATACTTATCGGCTAAGTCTCCTTCGATTCGATTGCCATCCATATCCAAGTGCCAGATGCGGTTTTCACCAACCTTATACTTACCGGGAGCTCCTTCAAGACCCGAAAGTGTAATCATGGAGCCGGTCTCATCCCATTGGAAAGTGCCCTCAATTTCATTGATTTCAGTTTCTTTCCCTAAGTAGGTGGTCTTGTAAGTGTAGGTTCCATCGTAATTGATGCTGAGTTCGGTGGCGATACCCTCACAATCTGCACAGGGTAGGGTGCCCACATAGGTTCCTTCCCAATCCAGCGCATTCATGGAGTTGTCTCCTGGAGTAGGATTCATTGGGACTTCGATGGTTTCGGGAAAATCCTCCGATACTGTTTCAGTAATTTCCTCTGTTTCCGTTGTTTTTTCTTTTTGGCAGGAGGAAAGTGCAAAAACCATTAGAATGGTATATAGGCTAAATTTCTTCATAACGATAGGAATCTGATTAATCGCTAATGAGGGACTTTTTGTGAATGGCGGAATAGCCCACTACCATAACTTGTGAAAGTTCTCTTTCTGCTAGTAGCTTCGCCTTTTCGCTATCCAATTCAGCTAGTAGGCTTTGACCTGTATTCTGAAAATATTCAGCTCTTTGTTCATAGAAATTGGCGAAATAGGGATTTTCTTGGATCTGGGCGTTTAATTTTTCAAGAATTTTACTTTCAGTATCGTAGCGCTCCGGAATGTAAAATCCGGTGTTTTGATTTTCCACTATTTTGAATTCGACCGTCAGCAAGTGCTCTTTTCCAAAAGTCTCATTGGGAAAAAGTGCCTTGGTTTCTTTATCCTTCAGCAAGGCTAAAGTTTGGAATACTTCCTCAGCTAGTTCTTCTGAACCTCCTAGTAAAAGCGGGGTTTTATCCAAATTACCCTGCTGATCAATAGAAAGTAGGAGCGTGACGGGACCTTGGATTTTCTCAGACCGTAATTCTGAGGAGTATTTTAAATTTTTGGCCAGAAATTGATTGAATTTCTGAAGGGGATCAGATTCTTGAGCAAAGGTAGATGCTGAGATCAATCCGATCAGTAGAGTAGATAGAAGCTTGCGTATCATGGTTTTGGATTTAGTTTCTATCAAATTAAGAATTAAAAGATTAAAAATAAAGTATTTAGGAAAGATTCGCGTTTCCTTTTAACTAATCCGTTTCAAATCAGAAGGGTTTTTGGTTGAGTGACCGATAAAATGCGAATTACCTGTTGATGGTGCCGCTGATACTACGGGTTTGTACTATAGTAAAAGATTTGATCTCAATTTTTGCCAAGGTATTTTGCTGAAGCCTTTGAGATTCCATCAAGTCGGCCGTCGCCTCAGCTTCATGCTGCAATTGCCGATGTATTTGGGACCGAAGTTCGAGGTATTTCGGTTCAAAGGGTTTTTCGTCCACCAGTCTTTCAGTCATTTTAAGTGCTTTTTCTGGTTTTCCTTTGTATATCTGCCGAGTTACTGCCTCAATCTCGGCATTGGGATTTTGGGGATCCACCATCTCAAAACTAAAATAAATTTCATAGCTGTCTTTCCGCTCTTCTTCGGGCAACATATCAGGTTGCCAGAGAGGAATTGCCCTTTCCAAAGCAGCTTCAACAGATTCTTTCATCGCTTCGGTTTTGGATTCTGTGATTTCGTAGGAGCTGATTTTCCCTTCTTGGTCTAATTCGATTTCCACGGAAACAAAACCGGTTTTTCGAGCCCGCAAATCAGATAAGGGATAGCGAGCATGAGAGCCCAAGACCTGTTTCCACACTTTCAGTGCGGGATTTGGTGAAGTGACTTCCTGAGCTTGAGTAGAAAAAGATAATGCAATAAGTAGGATACTGGAAAGAATAAAGAATAGGAGGTAATTTCTTTTCATCATAAGTAATTGATAGATTTTGCCTCCAATAAACTCAAGGATATCTTAGTTCACAAGCTTTCTATTAAAAATTTAATGTGTATATCTGCTTTCTTCCAATTAGAACTGTGAGTGACCTTCAAAAAATCTAAAGGTTTAAAATCTGTACGCTCCCCTCTCCCTACTTCCAGCTTCCATCAAAATAGCTACAGAGAAATTGGGGAGTAGGGAAATTGCCCATATTCATAGTATCATACCCCAAATTGTGTCAAATGATGATGGAGGTGCTTATAGAATAGATTATTCCATTCTTGGGCAGTCATCGGGCCGAAAGAGGGTGACTCTTTTCCTTCGAAGTGTTGGGCTCCTAGTTCCTGCGTCTTTTTTAAATAGTCGATCAATTGATTTTTTTCTTTTTCGAAATCCCGATGATCTGCAATGATGAAAACCGGTGCAGTTCGGGCATTTTTAGGATAGGGCTTTTCATTGACCACCCCCGATTTGACAAAGGTTTTGAGTAAAAATCGCATCAAAGCATTGGGTTTGGGATGCTTATCAGTGTAGGCCATTTCATAAGCGACCGAGCAATGGGCAAGCATTTGATCTACACTCATTTTACCCCATAAAGGCTGAGAATCGGGCTTGAGAGACTCTATTCGGGCAATTAGTTCGGATGTAGTCGAAGGGTCAAAAATATATTTCATGGTCTTTCTTGGCTGGATTTAGATACAAGATAAATTTTTTTCAGAAAAATTTTAAAATAAATTGGTCTATAATGTAAACCATTTTATATTTGAATCGTTAAGCCTATTGTAAAGGGATAAAAAAATGGAAAAAACACTTACAAGCACCGAATCTCTAGCCATTATCACAGAGATGATAGCCAAGGCTAAGAAAGAGTCCACCGGAGACGGAGGCTTTCAGATGCTCCTTTGGGGCTGGGTAATTGCGGTTTGCAATTTTGGGCATTATACCTTAGAAAAATTAGGATATGCCGAACCTTACATCGTATGGACACTGGTCATTCCTGCTGCTATTATTAGCTTTGTCAAGGGATTCCGCTCAGCGAAAAACGCTCCCGCCAAATCCCATCTTACAACTGTTCTTAGTCAGCTGTGGATTATCATTTTCATTAGTATGATCGTTGTTTTGGTCTTTATGGGAACATTGGATTTTCAGCACAATCCCATCATTCTCTTACTTGCTGGGGTGGGTATTTTCACCACAGGTACATTGGTAAGAGAGAATCTGGTTCGCTGGGGAGGAATATTATTATTGCTCGCTGCTTTTATCGGTTTTCTACTTCCCGTGACAGAACAGTACCTCGTAGCAGGAATCGGAATAGTGTTGGGTTATCTAGTTCCAGGGTATCACTTAAAAAAGAAGAGTCTTGAGCGAGTTTAAGCCCCTTGATCCCTTATTGCATTCCCAGCTTCGGTTGGCAATCATGTCCTTGCTTCTGAGTGTGGATGAGGCAGAGTTTACCTTTCTCAAAGAAAAAACCGAATCCACCGCCGGCAACCTCAGCGTACAGCTGGACAAGCTTGAAAAGGCAGGCTACATAGAAATCGAAAAGTCCTTCCGGGGAAAACGTCCATTGACGACCTGTAAAATCACCAAGGAGGGTATTGCCGCTTTCGAAGCCTATGTGGAAAACTTGAAAAAATACATTCAGTAAAAAATTTTCTAAATTTAGTTTATAACATAAACCAATTTACACCATGAAAACGAACTCTAAAATTTTCGCAACAATCTTAATGATCACTTTGATGGCTATGGGCTATCCTCAGGAACTCCGAAAAATGAATTACCGTGCCTATCTAGAGGCAAATAAGGAGCTCTGGAAGCAAAATGTGGCTACGGCCATGCTCGAAGCCCAGCAAAATCCATCACAAGAATCGGAATGGCAATTGGCCCTCACCGAATATGGTCTCCTGAATGCCTCCATGGCAGATCAAGATGAGGATCTTTTTGATGATTATGCTGAAAGCCTGGAAGATCGGCTCGATCAGTTGAAAAAGTCCGGTCCGTATCAAGCTGAGGCCAAGGCTTTACTATCCGGGCTCTACGGATTTCAGATTGCATTCAGTCCCTTCAAAGGGATGCTGCTTGGTGGCAAAAGCTCCAAACTTCTGGAGCAAGCCATGGAAGAAGCTCCTGAAAGTCCCATCGTATTAAAATTGTATGCAAGCAATAAATATTTCACCCCAAGTATGTGGGGAGGAGATGTAGAAGAAGCTCGGCGGGCTTTTGAAAAGTCTAATGCAAACTTTGAAAAGCAAGGGATCGAGGACAATTGGATGTACTTGGATAATCTGGCCTGGCTTGGACTAATTCATCAGGAAAACGGACAAGAAGACGCTGCCAAGGAAGTTTGGGAGAAAGCCCTTGCCCAAGAGCCCAACTTCTATTGGGTCAAGGAAGGATTACTTCCAGGATTAAATTGATTTAGAGGTTTTTATATTGGAAAAAACAGCGGTCATTGGTCGCTGTTTTTTTGTTAAATCATTTGAAAATTAGATTTTAAGTTTTAGATTGACGTATCATTTAATCGATCAACTAAGCTAAGTATTTATGAAAAACACTTTTGCACCCCCCCAAGTACAAAAAGATAGCTAAATCCGGTTTAGCACTACTATTTGGACTGTCCATCATTCTGTCCGCTTGTATTCCAGAACCAGAAAACCCGACCATCCAGCTCAGTGAAACTTCACAGCTGGCCCAGGTCCGGGACTGGTTTGAAGCCAATAAGACCAAGCTCCGCCTTCCCGAGCGTGGTACGAACTACCGAACAGAATCCCAAGAGCTGATTCTACCCTTCTTCGAAAAGGAACCCGATTGGGAGCAATTTCATCATTACTACTTTCCTGATGGACGGGAGGTTTTTGAAGTGAGTCTGGAGAATGAAAACTTGTATATTCCGAGAGCAAAGGATGCCGGAGCCAGTGAGGAAGAAGTTGACTATTTTCAAAACATCCTATTTGTAAAGCATCCTACACTTCCCAAATTTGATCCTTTGATTATCCGGTATTATGCAGACGAGAATACTTCCAACCGTGACTTTGAAGCAATCAGCTACCAAATGATCGACGAAAAATGGAGTGGCTGGATTGATCTGTTTACTTATGATGAGCACTACCTCATGGGATATAAGGTCACGGAAGGTGAATTGACTCATACAAGGGAGATGCAAAAGAATCCGGAAAATGCCCGCAAGATTGCGGTAAGCTCAGAAAACAAGAGCGACGAGGCGATCCATTGCTATGTAGTAGCTACTGATTGGTATGATGGCAGAACCGGAGAATATTTGGATACCACTCATGCACAAACCTGCGAATGGCAGCGGGGTGGAACAACCAGTAGTTATGGAGGATATTCAGGAGGAAGCTATGGTGGCGGCGGAGGCACAGATGGCCTTGGAGGTACTTGCAGCAGCTGTTATGATCCACCGGAGGTTCCGGAGCCGACTTTGAGAGTTGAAATTGATCAATCCATAAAAAATAATGCAACATTAAATTGTATTGTCCAAAAATTACAATTAGCCAAATTTATTAATGATTTAGCTTTATTCGATGGAAGCTCAAGTAATATGAGAAATGTTATTTTAAAAATCGGTCCTACTCCTAAATCCCGTGGCTGGGAGGTAAATGCACTTACAAATGGAAGCCTTGGACCCTATAGAATTGAAATAACTCTCAATGAGAAAAAAATAGATAGAGGGGCTTTAGATATTGCTAGAACCATTATCCATGAACTAATTCATGCCGAAATAATAAGAGCTAATGCTTTAGTCGAAGGAACCTCCTGGGATCCAGATTTTCAAGTTAATTATGAGAAGTATCGGAATAATTATGGGAAAGATTGGCCATCTCATGAATACATGGCTGAGCATATGGTTAATAAAATAGCCAATGCCCTAAGGCAGATTCACCCTTATTTGGGTTTAGATGAGTTCAGATCGAATCAAGATGTATTAGACGTTTTCCCAAGAAACTCCATACCTTCTGATTTCTACAAAGCGATGGCTTGGGTGGGACTTGATGGAACAATAGAATATGATAAAAATCCAAGTAGAGACACATATAAAAAGTGGCATAATGATACTGTCCAAAAACATCCAAAACCATGCAATTGAGACTTGTCTTTCTGTTTTTTGTTATTCTTTTAGGTTGCCAAAAAAGAAATCAATCTCAGCCTGAAAAAATAAATTTGATACTTCTCGATGAAGGAAAAAATGATTTAGAGCTTAATAAAAGTGATAAAGGAATAGTTCCCAAGTTTCACTATACCCAGGGTGGCTTTGGACATCCAAGCGTTTATGTATCCTTCATTCATGGGTACTATGATGATATTAAACGGATCGATGCAAATTCTATTCGAAATTATCATTTAATCGACCCTGATACTATTGATTTCAATACTACTTGGTTTTACTGGGATAATGAGCCACCTCTTTACCTAGCGTTAAAAAAAGATTATGAAGATTTTATTTCGAATGAGAAGATCGATGGTTTGACGATATTCGAGATTTCCATCTATGCAAGTAGCATTGAATAGCTACTTGATGTAGTCAATATTCGAAATTTAGAAAGAGTGAAGAATATGGATTAGATCTTATAAGCTTCTTGAAAATTTAAATTCATGAAAAAAAATATAAAATTAAGAAAAACCCAAGTCGAAAGATTTGAGTTTTTGGAGTAAAAGGTTTGAAAATTAGATTTTAAGTTTTAGATTGACGTATCATTTAATCGATCAACTAAGCTAAGTATTTATGAAAAACACTTTTGCACCCCCCCCCCAAGTACAAAAAGATAGCTAAATCCGGTTTAGCACTACTATTTGGACTGTCCATGATACTATCCGCTTGTATTCCAGAACCAGAAAACCCGACCATCCAGCTCAGTGAAACTTCACAGCTGGCCCAGGTCCGGGACTGGTTTGAAGCCAATAAGAC
>NZ_KE386900.1:0-32236 GCF_000429405.1 Algoriphagus marincola DSM 16067 | reverse complement strand
CATACAAGGGAGATGCAAAAGAATCCGGAAAATGCCCGCAAGATTGCGGTAAGCTCAGAAAACAAGAGTGACGAGGCGATTCATTGCTATGTAGTAGCTACTGATTGGTACGATGGCAGAACAGGAGAATATTTGGATACCACTCATGCACAAACCTGCGAATGGCAGCGGGGTGGATCTAGAAGTGGTGGAGGTCGCGGCGATGGAGGATATGAGGAAGAAAAACCAAGAGGAGGGGCAGATAGTCCTGGAGGTGGATGTATGAGTTGTTATGATCCATCGGAAGTTCCGGAGCCTAATCTGACAGTAAAAATTACACTTTCCATCAAAGCAAACCCAAGGATGAATTGTATCACCAATAAAATGTCCCTCAACAGCTTTGTAAAAGAAATCGCAAAATTCACGGAAACCGAACAAGACCCCGCCAATACTACTTTGAAACTCGGGCCGCTGTCTGGAGCAAATGGTCAGATGCAGCCTGATGGAAAAGGAAATTATGAAATAACAATTAATTCCTCGCAAGATGGACTGAACCGTCCTGATTTGCTGATTGCCAAAACAATTCTTCATGAATTAGTCCATGCAGAGATACAAGAGGCCTTAAGAAAAAAAGGGGTAACGGCTTGGGACAATGACTTTGGAAGAAATTTTGATACCTATGTGAAGTTATATAAAGGAAATAATGACCAGCATCATTCCTACATGGCAGAGCAACTATTGGGTAAAATGGGTGCTGCTTTAATGGATATCCATAAAAACCAGTTCCCCGAGGATTTTGCTAAATTGACAGCTTACATGAAAAGTACGGGAGACTATCCAAAGGGCATCCCAGTGGACTTCTATATGAATATCTGTTGGCAAGGCTTGCATGAAACAACAGCCTTCAGTGTCATGAAAAAAATCACTACCAATCCGCCGATATTGTCGCCATATGAGAAGTATGTGAGGGATATTTCTGATGCTAAAAAATTAACGAAACCATGTGGAAGTTAATTCTAGTTTTCTTTATTCTTTCTTTCCTGGTTAAGTCCAAAGAGAGATCAACCCTTATCATTCTTGATGACTGTGATAAGTGGAATAAGGTATCTCGTGGCAAGTTTAACAACCATTTTTCTTACTTAAGAGAAGTAGAAAAAATTGGTTTAGTTGGATTTATCTTTGGATGGATAGATGAAGACTATAGACTATCGACCAAATCCCTGACCTTTTCTGAAATAAGGAAATCCGAACCTCTGTATACCTCGCAATTTAGCATAAATGATTGGTATAGTTTACCGAGGGAATACGAGCGGGTTTTTATTCTAGCACCTGAAGATTACTGCTCGGAAAAGCGGTTTTTGCATGGTTATGAATTTACCCTCTATGAAGTCAACCTCTACGTAACTGCCGATACGGATGATGTGATCGAACCATTAAATTTGCTTCCACTTCCAGAAGTGGACTCGGTTAGAAGAAAAAAGAAGGATTGAAATCATTTATTGAATTCGAGAAGTAGAAAAAACAGCGGTCATTGGCCGCTGTTTTTTTGCCAAATCATTTGAAAATTAGATTTTAAGTTTTAGATTGACGTATCATTTAATCGATCAACTAAGCTAAATATTTATGAAAAACATTTTTGCCCCCCCCCAAGTACAAAAAGACAGCTAAATCCGGTTTAGCACTACTAGTTGGACTTTCCATGATACTATCCGCTTGTATTCCAGAACCAGAAAACCCGACCATCCAGCTCAGTGAAACTTCACAGCTGGCCCAGGTCCGGGACTGGTTTGAGGCCAATAAGACCAAGCTCCGACTACCTGATCGAGGCACGAACTTCCGAACAGAATCCCAAGAATTGATTTTACCCTTTTTTGAAAAAGAGCCTGATTGGGATCAGTTTCATCATTATTACTTTCCTGATGGACGGGAGGTTTTTGAAGTGAGTCTGGAAAATGAAAACTTGTATATTCCGAGAGCAAAGGATGCCGGAGCCAGTGAGGAAGATGTTGACTATTTCCAAAACATCCTATTCGTAAAGCATCCTACACTTCCCAAATTTGATCCTTTGATTATCAGATATTATCCAGATAAGAATACTTCCAACCGTGAATTCACAGAAATAAGCTATGAAATGATCGATGGAAAATGGAGCGGCTGGATTGATCTCTTTACATACGATGAGCACTACCTCATGGGGTATAAGGTCTCAGAAGGTGAATTGACTCATACAAGGCAGATGCAAAAGAGTCCGGAAAACGTCCGCAAAATTGCCGTCGGATCAGAAAATAAGGATGAGGCGATTCATTGCTATGTAGTAGCTACTGATTGGTATGACGGCAGAACAGGAGAATATTTGGATACCACTCATGCACAAACCTGCGAATGGCAGCGGGGTGGATCCAGAAGTGGTTATGGAGGATATTCAGGAGGAAGCTATGGTGGAGGCGGAGGCACAGATGGCCCTGGAGGTAATTGTAGCAGCTGTTATGATCCACCCTCCCTCAATAAACCGAATACCTTCCTCGATTTTTCATTAATACAAAACCCAGGAACAATAGACTTTAAAACAGCAACTCAAACTGAAATATTTTTACATATTCTAAGTCATTTAAAAATGGCGAAAAAAAATGGAAAAAGCTTAGATATTAGATCCATATTTTCTAATATCCCATTATACGGAACAAACGGTGCGCCAATTAATTCAGGAGTTGCAAAGATTGTTATTAACGGAATACGGTATGAAATATTTTTTGAATATGGGGTAAAATCTGAATGGAGCAAGATTAAATCATTTCCAGATTTTAGATATAAGGGAGATAATACCATATGGGACTATTATTTAGATGGTTCCTCTTCATTAAGAGGAGCTACATTTATAATCCCAAACGAAGTACAACCTGTTTTCCTAAAAAACTTTTATTAGTATTTAAATGAAAAGATTAATAAATCTATTGTTTCTTATCCTTTTCTCATGTAGTCAAGGACCATTAGAAGTAAATCAATCTAAGTTGGCTAAAGATTACACAATCACTTCAATTAATACATGGGGAGATATTCTATATTGGGTTGATTCAGCGGATAATTTTTCCGCCCAAAAACTTGACTCACTTAGTTTGAATCAAATAACATTTCTAGATTCTATTTCTTTGTTCGATTTAATCAACAATTCGAAATTGAAAGATTTGGAAAATATAGAGAAGGATAATATGTCAGGCATAATTAAAATTCCTGTAATAGATAGAATCAAAATTGATTCACTATTATTGGATTCATTAAAAATAAATTACTTTAAACACAAGTATATTAATTCTTATAACTGGAGAAATTTCTACAGGTCTCATTTCCTCTCATCATACTCAATTACAGAAGATATTTCCTATGATGGACTTATTTTCTGTTCTGATACAAATTTTGTAATGATTCATTTTATTAACGGAAAAGTAAAACAAATTGACATTGCTGATGAATTGGAAGATTTTGATTAAAATCCTCTGCTTTTGAAGAGTCGACATGCATGCGCTTTAATTAGATTCAGGTCCATTGCTTTTTTCTAATCTTTGCAGCTCACGTTGACTATATGATTCCAAAAAACTGGAGATGGAGAAAATTTTGGTGGTCTATCAATATATTCAGAATATTCAGAGATAAGTATTGTGATTAATGGTAAAAGAGATGGAGTTCTAGTTGGGATTCGTCCTTTAGTAAAAAGAGACAGCGGTCATTGGCCGCTTTTTTTTTGCCAAATCATTTGAAAATTAGATTTTAAGTTTTAGATTGACGTATCATTTAATCGATCAACTAAGCTAAATATTTATGAAAAACACTTTTGCCCCCCCCCCAAGTACAAAAAGATAGCTAAATCCGGTTTAGCACTACTATTTAGTCTGTCCATGATACTATCCGCTTGTATTCCAGAACCAGAAAACCCGACCATCCAGCTCAGTGAAACTTCACAGCTGGCTCAGGTCCGGGACTGGTTTGAGGCCAATAAGACCAAGCTCCGACTACCTGATCGAGGCACGAACTACCGAACAGAATCCCAAGAGCTGATTCTACCATTTTTCGAAAAAGAACCCGATTGGGAGCAGTTTCATCACTACTACTTTCCCGATGGACGGGAGGTCTTTGAAGTGAGTCTGGAGAATGAAAACTTGTATATTCCGAAAGCAAAGGATGCAGGAGCCAGTGAGGAAGATGTTGACTATTTTCAAAACATCCTATTCGTAAAGCATCCTACACTTCCCAAATTTGATCCTTTGATTATCCGATATTATCCAGACGATAATAGTTCCAACCGTGACTTTGAAGCAATCAGCTACCAAATGATCGACGAAAAATGGAGTGGCTGGATAGATCTGTTTACGTATGATGAGCACTACCTCATGGGATATAAGGTCACGGAAGGTGAATTGACTCATACAAGGGAGATGCAAAAGAATCCGGAAAATGCCCGCAAGATTGCGGTAAGCTCAGAAAACAAGAGTGACGAGGCGATTCATTGCTACCCGGTAGCTACTGATTGGTACGATGGTAGAACCGGAGAATATTTGGATACCACTTGGGCACAAACCTGCGAATGGCAGCGGGGTGGATCTAGAAGTGGTGGAGGTCGGGGCGATGGAGGATATGAGGAAGAAAAACCAAGAGGAGGGGCAGATAGTCCCGGAGGTGGATGTAAAAAATGTTATGATCCACCGGAAGTTCCGGAGCCAAAGCCAATTAAAAAGTTAAATTGTAACGAATTATGGAACACACATAACCAGGAAGCAAAAACCATGATGGAATTTAGATCTAGATATTATGGTAGAAGTTATGAAGAAATAATTTATGAACGTGGAGACCTTTCAATAACGGGTCTTGGCTCCCAGCCTGCTGGGCCTGTAATTGATTTTAGATATATTAAAGACCCACTAAATCCTTCTTTGATTATTGATATGAGGCATTTCCTTGTAATTGGGAAATTTGGAAGAGCGATTGGTGAAAGTGTCGAATTCTTACAATATCTAGCCCAATATGAAAGTGCTTTTGATGATCAAGATTATTATTCAAATGAATTAGGCTATTCATTTTTTAAGAAATATGGAAATGCTGTTAGAACCAATCCAACAGCCACAGCAGACTTCATTGTCAGCTTCCTTTCAGATCCAGAACTAAGAAATAGCATTAGTAGCCCTGATAAGTGTGACAAAAAAGATTTTGGATTATGAAAAAATTAATGCTATCCTTTATAATTGGTGTTTTGTTTCTATTTATAGTTTTTGTAACAAAAAAACATTTGAATGGAATAAGAAATGAAAAGTTTTTTCAAGAGATACAAATTAACTCAGATATTAATAAGGTCGTAGAAAAATTAGGTGAACCTAAATCGAAAAGATTATATAATGATTCTACAATGATTTACCTTTACTCAGTCCCTTTATTTTCTTCAAAAATTTTGGAGGTTAGATTTGACCAAAAAAGTGGAAAAATCACTAAAATCTATTCTTCAGATTAGAACTGTCACCTTCAAAAAATTATGTAGTTTATAAGGCGAGACGAACTGAATTATAATCCTTATACCTGAAGATTATTATGAAGTTACCCTCTATGAAGTCAACCTCTACGTAACTGCCGATACGGATGATGTGATCGAACCATTAAATTTGCTTCCCCTTCCAGAAGTGGACTCGATTAGAAGAAAAAAGAAGGATTGAAATCATTTATTGAATTCAAGAAGTAGAAAAAACAGCGGTCATTGGCCGCTTTTTTTTGCCAAATCATTTGAAAATTAGATTTTAAGTTTTAGATTGACGTATCATTTAATCGATCAACTAAGCTAAATATCTATGAAAAACATTTTTGCCCCCCCCCAAGTACAAAAAGATAGCTAAATCCGGTTTAGCACTACTATTTGGACTGTCCATCATTCTGTCCGCTTGTATTCCAGAACCAGAAAACCCGACCATCCAGCTCAGTGAAACTTCACAGCTGGCCCAGGTCCGGGACTGGTTTGAAGCCAATAAGACCAAGCTCCGCCTTCCCGAGCGTGGTACGAACTACCGAACAGAATCCCAAGAGCTGATTCTACCCTTCTTCGAAAAGGAACCCGATTGGGAGCAGTTTCATCATTACTACTTTCCTGATGGACGGGAGGTCTTTGAAACCAGTCTTGAAAATGCGAATAATTATTTCCCATCAGAGATGGCAGAAGCCTTTTCAGGTCAAAATCCGAGCGAAATAATGATCCAAAATATCCTGTTTGTGAGACATGCCACTCGGAATCAGTTCAACGTAGTCATTGCTCGGTACTATCCTGGCAATGAAGAATCAAAAATTAATTTCAATGAAATAAGTTATAATCAGATTCCTGTTTTTTGGACAGGTAAGTTAGAACTATTCACCTATGATGAACGATTCTTTGTCGGATTTGAATTTGAAGAAGGTGAGATGATATCTAGCTACACCAGACAATTACAAATTGGGGATAGAAGGAAAAATGAAGCCGGGATGGATGTACGATGTACCACACGTTATATTCCTGTTTATTACACACTTTGTGTTTCTCAGGAAGGATTTCCGCCGAACTGCACCAAAGAAATAGATTATTTCGTGGAACAAATTTCCTGTTACGGAGCGGATGGCGGAAGACCTAGCTATAGTTACATGGGAGGTGGAAATCCCCGAGAAAGCGATGCTGCCACAGATGGAGGCGGAAAAAACAATACTGACCCGACACCGCCGGAAATGCCGAAGCCTGGAATAATAAACAATTTAACGAATAAATGTGCTGATGGGATTTTCAAAGAAATTAAAAAAACAGGAATCAAATCAAATGAACCTAAAGGTACATTTGCAGTAGATCAGGAAATTTTAAAACTGTTTGATGAATCAACCAAATATGACTATGTAATACAGAATTCCGATAAACCCAATCAAACTACCCCTGTACCAGATATACGCTCAGGTAAAAGTGCTTTTTTAGTAAACTTGAATAATGACTATCTAAGCAAAGCAACTCAATTGTCTATTGCAAGAACAATCATTCATGAGTCAATCCATGCCTTTATTGAATACAAGCTTGTCAATGATGGTGTTTACTATTCTGAATTTACGGATAAATACTCTGATTATTTAAGAAGAAAGAGTTCTGATAGGATGAATAGAGCACAGCATGAGCTTATGGCTGAATATATAGAGGTTATGGCCTACAGTCTAAAGCAGTGGGATAGGGAATATGGCAACGGTAAAATGGGAAAACCATTATTGGATGACGATTACTATAGAGCTATGGCTTTCGGAGGTTTATTAGCAAATGATCCGCGTCAACAGCCTCCTAGTTTTCCTATTCCTACTGACTCCTTCAAGGCCCTAGTTCCAAAGGCTAGTGATCGGATGAAAATCATCAAAATCATTCAGAATGAACAAGAAGGCAATCAATCAAAAGGAACCAAATGCAACTAATCAAAATAGTATTTATAGGCCTATTGGTAATATTTCCATGGAGTAGGCACCTATCTGCTCAATCCTTGAATGAACAGGAATACAAAGTAATCAATGACCTATTTGGCTGTATGAGAGACTCCGAGAAGTATCATATTTATCAGTATCTAGTTCCTGATTCAGTATTTAAATATTTTATAGGCATAAACCCAGATAATCTTTGGAAACCTGTCTATTTGGACAAGGAAGAGTTTCACGATATTTTGGATAATTTTTCTTTCGATAGCAAGAAAATGGATAGTCTTGATAGACATTCTTACATCTTAGAAAATTCCAAATTAGAACGTGGCATTAAGATTAAGAAATCTCAAAATAAAGGGAAGCTTATATCTAGACCCTTGATTTCAGATAGATATGCGATAATCTATTCCAAAGATTCTTGTATTAGTCATAGGGAAGAATTCATCATAGCAAAAAAAATGAGTGCAACAGGGACATGGGTCTACTACGGTGATATTCTAATCTCTGAGTCATTTGTTGATCCTTTGATTCCAAAAAACTGGAGATGGAGAAAATTTTGGTGGTCTATCAATATATTCAGAATATTCAGAGATAAGTATTGTGATTAATGGTAAAAGAGATGGAGTTAAAATTGGATTTTTTCCTTTAGAATGAAGAAAACAGCGGTCCATGACCGCTGCTTTTTTTGTTTTTAGTCTAAAATAACTTTCTCCCGCTTCGGGTATTTGACTTCGTAGCGGAGATTGAGGACTTCCTGCTCTCCGGGTGGGATTTGGAGCTCCCAACTCACAATTCCAGTCTGGGGATTGAGCTTTCCTTTGCTGAGTTCGGTCGCTTCCACGGAAATATCCGAATTGACCGAAACAGGAATCTGATCCTGCACCAATATGGAAATAGACTGGGATTTATTGTTTCGGATAGTGATGGCATAGCCCCGACTCTCGGTGATATTGGATCCGATGGTTCGCTTTTGTGAAAACTCAGAGATTTTCTCCCGATTGATCAGAATGCTTCGGTCTCTGCCCATGGAGATAGACAGGGTATCTTCCAAGGCTCCGGTATTCAGAATGGATCGTCCCACGAAGCCTTGTTCGAAATAGAGGTTGCTTTCCCCTTCCAGGAGGCTATACTGACTCCAATCGCTCAACTGGGCGATCAAGAAGGCATCATTTTCCAGCTTTGGAATCGCTTTGTATTGATACTGAGCGGGAATCTCATAGTTCTTTAATTCCACCCGGCTCTTTTCTCCATTGCTGGCAATGCTGTAGGGTTCGGTAACTTCTATCTCGACAGTGGTTTGGTTTTCGATAAAAGAGGTGATGATTGGGGATGCATCTCGTCTGGGTTCTGTTGCGTTAGCAGTCAAAGAACGTTTTTCTTTTGATGCGTATCCTGTGACTACCATTTCTTGGAGTACCTGAGTATCAGGAGCCAGGGCCAAACTAAGCGTAGACCGACCATTGATCCCTACTTCTTCTGTTGCATAGCCTACGAATGAAAAAACCAATCGCTCGGCATTCTGAGGCAAGGTTAAGGTATACCGTCCATCCAAGTCGGTGGAGGTTCCGATGGTGCTTCCCTTCACCAAAACTGTCGCTCCAGGTAGGCCTTCCCCATTTTCATCCAAAACCACCCCAGAGATGGTCCCCGGTAGTCGGGGTAAGGACATATCCATGCGTCGGGTCAGTCGGGCATAGTTGAGTTCCCACTTGGGTAGTTCCGGTGCGACGCCGCTTTGATTGGGATTGCCATTCGAAAAGCGGAGCTTGACATCTTTCCAGTCCACACCGGTATTTTGAGAGACTTCCGCCTTGTAGTCGATTTGTATGGGTTCGCTGACGCTATTGACACGGATATCATACTTGGGATACCAACTGGCATTGGCCACCAGGTAATTGAATTCAAAAGTAGCCGTGCCAGCACTCGGAGCCTTTACTCGAATACGGATCTCAGACCGGGCTTCTTCTTCGGGTTCCTGATAGGTTTGGATTTGATTGCGCAACTTTCTGATTTCAGCATCCTGTTTTTTGATTTTGGTTTGGATGCTGATTTCCTCCTTTTTGATTCCTGTGAGCTCCCGCTCAAAAAGAGCAATCGCCTGCTGAAGTTCCGTGATACTTGGACCGGAATCTCTTCCGCCGAGGTTTTTATTTGCCTGGAGCAAATTCGATTTTTCGTTGAGCACCTCAAGACGGGCTTTGTCTTGCTCTTGCTCAGCTAGGATAGCATTGATTTGTTTGGTAAGATCTTCCACTTCCTTGCTGTAGTCCTTTTCCTGCAAATAATCCATTCGTTTATTCACCGCCTGAATGGTGAAATTGCCCAGACCTTTGACTTGGAGACTCTGCTCATTCAGGTAAGGGGAAAGTCCCTTTATCACCACTACCGACTCACCTGCAGGAATGGAACCGCTCGCCTTTTCAAAAACCTGAGCTCCTTGTAGAAATACGGTGACCTCCTGAATGGAGGATTTCAGGGGTTTTTCGGGGATGTTTTGAGCATTACCGAAACTGAGGCAACAGAAAAAGGCGATCAGGAATAAGAATTTGTCCATGGTACTGAATTTTTAGTAATCAAATAAAAAAATCGTTGATAAGCAATCTCTTCCTGTTAAAAAAAGCTAGGCAGTCGGGCAGGTATTTGTATTTTTGCCCGCAAACCAAAACCAATTATGACGCTTTTTCAATCGATTATCATTGCCGTTATCGAAGGACTGACCGAGTTCTTGCCGATTTCCTCTACCGGGCATATGATTTTGGCCTCTGCAGCCATGGGGATTCACGATGATGAATTTGTGAAGACCTTTGAAGTTTTTATTCAGTTGGGAGCCATCTTGGCCATTGCCTTGATGTATATCAAGCGATTTTTTCGAGGCTTGAAGATTTATTACAAGTTGCTGGCAGCATTTATTCCAACCGCTATCGTTGGACTTTTGGCTTATGATTTTATCAAAGGCTATTTGTTTAATCCAGTGGTGGTATCCGTTTCTTTGATTCTGGGTGGAGTGATTTTGATTTTGATTGATAAAAAAGTGGTCAATCAAACCTCCGACTTGGCAGAAGTGGAGGATATCTCCTATCGAAGTGCCTTTTTCATTGGGCTTTTTCAGTGTCTTTCCATGGTTCCTGGCACTTCCCGTGCCGCAGCGACTATTATCGGTGGGGTTTTCAATGGTTTAGACAAAAAGCAAGCGACGGAGTTCTCTTTTCTACTCGCCGTGCCGACCATGATGGCTGCGGGTGGATATGACCTGTTGAAGTCTGAACTGACTTTTACCCAAGAGCAGATTATTTTACTCGCTTTGGGCTCTGGGATCGCCTTTATTTCAGCTTGGTTTGCAGTAAAGTTATTTTTGAAATTCGTCTCCAATCACGGCTTTACTGCTTTTGGCTGGTACCGAATCGTGCTGGGAATACTATTTTTGATCTTCATGTGGGGTACGGATTTGGGTTGATTGTAAAATATGATTAACAAAAAATGTGTATAATTGTAAATTGTAATTTACAAAAATCATATCTTTGTGTAAAATATAATTTACACAATGGAGAGCTTATTGATTAATTCTCAGGCCAAAGTTCAGCGAGTCTCCCTAGCATTCAGCCGTTTTTTATTGAAAAAGATTGATTGGAATCAACGCTTGATTGCCATCAATGGAACTCGGGGAGCTGGGAAAACCACCCTTTTGCTTCAGTATGCCAAAAAGTACCTAAAGGCAGACGGTTCCAGTCTATATGTTTCTTTGGATGATTTGTATTTTATGGATCATTCAATTCGGGAATTGGCAGAAGAATTTTATTTGGCAGGTGGGCTAGTTCTTCTTTTGGATGAAATCCATAAGTATCCGAATTGGTCAAGAGAGCTCAAACTGATTTATGATGACTTTCCGAATTTGAAAGTCGTCTTTACTTCTTCCTCCATTTTGGAAATATACAAAGGTGAGTCTGACCTCAGTCGTAGAGCAGTGAGTTACCTTTTACCAGAGCTTTCATTCCGGGAATTTATCGAGCTGGAGACAGGAATATCGCTTCCAGTCCTTTCATTTGATCAAATAATAGAAAATCATGTCAATCTTTCAGGTCGATTGATTAGTGAAATTCAGCCCATTGCACTTTTTCAAAAATACTCCAAATGGGGCGCTTATCCTTTTTTCAAAGAGGGAAGGGATGTTTATCTTGATAAACTTAGAAAAACTGTACAGCTAATTTTGGAGGTCGACCTGATGGCTGTGGAAAATATGGATTACGAGACTGTATTCAAGTTGAAAAAACTGATTCGGCTGATTGCCACCTCAGTTCCATTTACTCCCAATGTATCTGAATTAAGTCAGAAAACGGGTATTTCCAGGCCTAGTTTACTACGAGCATTTGATCTGCTCGAACGAGCCCGGATATTGCAGATTCTGCACAAACCCAATGCAGGCGTGGGAGCCTTAACTAAGCCTGAAAAGTTGCATTTGAGCAATTCAAATTTACTGTATGCTTTGGGGGAGGAAAATGTCAATGTTGGAACTATTCGTGAGACATTTTTCTCCAATCAACTGAAAATAGTCTCCACGGTGAACCTAGCCGATAAAGGTGATTTTTTGATTAATGAGAAAAGGCGATTTGAAATAGGCGGAAAAAACAAATCAAGCAAGCAGATCAAAGATTTGCCGGATTCATTTGTCGTCAGAGATGATATCGAAATAGGTGTTAAGAATAGAATTCCTTTGTGGCTCTTTGGCTTTTTGTACTAAAAAACCCTCCCCAGCTAAGCTGAAGAGGGTTTTCGCTTTTTGTCTTCTGCCTCTTTTATTTCGAAGGCTCAATCTTGTTTTTGTTCTTCACGTACTTATCCAGCCAGGTATCCATTTCATATAGCGTATGCAAAATGGACTCCTTAGCCGCGTAGCCATGGCTTTCGTGTGGAAGGAATACCAAGCGTGCTGTAGCTCCATGTCCCTTCAGCGCATTGTAGTAGCGCTCTGACTGAATCGGGAAGGTACCGGAGTTGTTGTCCGCTTGTCCGTGTATCAAAAGAATTGGTGTCTTTACTTTGTGTGCAAAAGAGAAAGGCGACATATTGAAATACACCTCAGGTGCTTCCCAATAGGTACGCTGCTCATACTGGAATCCAAATGGAGTCAAAGTTCGGTTGTAAGCACCGCTTCGTGCAATACCCGCCGCGAATAGATCAGTATGCGAAAGTAAATTGGCAGTCATGAAGGCACCATAAGAGTGTCCGCCAACCCCGATTCGGTTTCGGTCTCCGATTCCCAATTCCACGATGTGATCAATCGCAGCTTCGGCATTAGCTACCAGCTGCTCACGGAAGTAGTCATTGGGTTCCTTATCACCCTCACCCACGATCGGCATCTCAGTTTGGTCCATGATGGCATAGCCTTGAGTTACCCAGTAGATCGGAGAGCCCCAGCTGAGTCTGGTAAATCGGTATTTCGAACCTCGAACCTGTGCTGCGATTTCAGCAGACTTGTACTCGCGTGGATATGCCCACATCAATACCGGTAGTGGCGCATCTTCTCCCGGAGTAAAACCTTCCGGTGTATAAATCACCGCAGAAAGGTCCAAACCATCCTTTCGCTTGTATTTAACCAATTGCTTGTTGATGCCTTTTAGTCCTTCGTAGGGGTGTGCAAAATTTGTGATTTGCATTGGGGCAATACGCTTTTTGGTATTGACCATCCAGTAATTCGGTTGGATATCCGTGCTCTCTTTCAGGGTGATGAATTCGGTAGCGTCTTCATCGATCACCTTTACCACTCGCTCATAATATGGAGCCTGAGATCTCCAAAGGATTTTTTGTTCTTTGGTTTTAACATTGAAAGTAGAAAGAAACGGCATGCTTCCTTCTGGGCTCCCGCCTTCAGAAGTCATGAAAAGTAGGTCTCCTTTTCTTTTCAAGACATTTCTACCAAAATCATTGGTTTCGTAGATCGGGTCTCCCGGATCATTGTAAATATCATCATATGAGCGGTCGATGATCACTTGCTTGCCTTGGGAAGGGTTGGAAGGGTTGATCACAGAGCGGATTTCGCGACGTGCACCAAACCATCTTTCGTTGAGTATCGCAAAATCATCCGTTGACCAAGCGATCCCTCCAAAGCGAAGGGAAGTAGTGGCCAATTTTTGATTGGATCCATTGAATGGAGCGGCAAGTGTATAGACGATTTCCCGCTCTTCCATATCTACTTTTCCGTCGCCCCCATCTTGGGCCTCTACCCAATACAAAACGGCACCCTTGTCGGCTCTCCAGTTGATGCTACGAGGACCGGTGACAGTCGCATCAAAGCCCGTAGGCCGCACCTCATCCAATGGAATCTGAGCGAAGGTCTTTACTTTTTGACCTGCACTGGACCAAATCTCCACGTCGTAAGGGAAACGGCTGGCTGGTACCAGGTAAGAGAAAGGTTTTTTGATGATGTCAACCATAATGTATTTTCCATCTGGGGACAGGTCAAAGGATTTGATCATGGCAGTAGGTCCAACGGCCTTTTTTGTACCATCCAAATTGACAAGCATCAGTTGAGAATCCATGAAATAAGCGAAAAGCTGCTCATCGTAAGGATCTTTAAGCAAATCTTGGTAGGTACGGCTTGGAGCCGCATCCCCTGAAGTTTCCTGAGCGATAGGGCCTGATGGCGCAGAAGGTGCTTGAGGAATAGCACCACGTGAAGGGTTGACCGCTTTGATCAGGATTTGATTGTCAGGAGTCCAAGTCATTACGTTTCCGTAGACATCGTTAAGAATGGCATCGGTGAGTTTTTTGGCTTCAAAAGTGCTCAGATCCACTACCCAAAGACTGATGCCATTGGATTCAGTATTGGTAAAAGCCAAATACTTTTCGTCATTGGAGAGCCCTATGCCTCCGATAGAGGCATTTGCCGGGAGATTTTTGATCTGAATCTCTTCCCCAGAGCGAGTCATCCGAACTTTCAGGTTTTCGATTCCTCTGCTTCGGCTAGGGCCCGAAGTAGCCGGATTGATTCGCATTCCGGCGATCCGAAGTTCCGGCTGAGAAAGAGTTTCGATCGAAGGATTGTCTGCACGCTCGAGCATGAGCATCCAATCGGCATTTTCGGAGAAGACCACCGAAGGAGTACTTGGGGCATTGACCAAGTCAGCGATGGCTTTCGGTGGGGTTTGATAGGTAATTTGGGCGAATATGGGTTGACATACCCATACAGTAAATGCCCAAAGTAGTAGGCTTAGTTTTTTGGAAAAATTTTTCATCTGAATCTTTTTTGCCTAATTAAAATAAATTTTCAGGAATGAGATTGAAAAAGTTGCTGTGTGGTCAGAGATTTATTTTGGGAATAGTTTTCGGAGTTTTACTGATGAAGAAAAATTTTGGCTATGAATATTAGAGTGGTCTATTTATTCATATTTAGCTTGATTCTGCTTTTTTTCACAGGAAAAGCGACTGCGCAGGATACGCTCATCACCCAATACGGAGATCTTCTTTTGGGAAAAATAGAAAGGATCACTTCCAGTAAGGTATATTTTAAAACAGCCTACAGAACTACCGCGGTTGATATCAAATTGGAAGAAGTTGCAAGCCTGAGGAGCCCGGAAGGCTTTTTGGTAAATGATGTGCTAAACCAAAACTGGAGGGGTCAATTAATTCTCGATTCCACCCAAGTGAATCTAATTGGCTTACAGACAACAGACTCCCTTTATTATTTTGATCAAAAGGATATCTATGAAATCACAAAAGATGAGAAAAAGCGCTTCAAAGATCGCTTTCGGCTGGGAATAGATCTGGGTTTTGCCCGTGCCAAATCAGAAAATGCCCTTTCAATTTCCGCAGGGCTTCACTCCCGTTATCGCACTCGGCGCTGGGATACTAGCCTTGACTATCAGGATTATGCCTCTGTCATAGGAGAAACCTTGGTATCAAGAACGAGTCTGGATTATAATCTTGCATATATTTTCAAGAGGGAGTGGTTTGTCAATGGAAAAGCTTCATTGTTTTCCAGTACGGAACAAAGCCTGGACCTTCGAAGGGTATTTTCAGCAGGACTAGGGAAAAATCTGATCCATCGAGAAGAGAAGATCCTATCCTTTATGGGAGGAGTAGTATCGAATCGAGAGCGATTTAGCTTTAGGGCAGAGGAGTTTTCCAGCTTAGAAGGAATATTTTTTAGTCATTTGTCGGGGAAGTTTTGGGACAAGGTGAACCTCAATTTGGATTGGGCTGTATTCCCAAGTTTCTCTGAATCAGGTCGTGTTCGGAATACATTTGATTCTTCTCTTAGTTATCTCTTTTTGAACCACTTCAATATCGGGATTCATTATGTCCTGAATACAGATAACAGACCACCAATAGAAACTGAAAATCGTGATTTTATCTTGGTGATCAAATTTGGGTGGACATTTCAAAAGAGGTAATAGCTAATCTGGCTTTGCCATCATTTATCAATTAGCTCCTTTTTGATGTATTGGGAGGAATAGCCGGCAGTTTTGGCGACCTCTTCCATATCTATTCCTTTATTTAGTAGCCTTTTTGCCTCTTCCAATTTTACTTTTTTGAGGAATTTTCCAGGCGTGGTTTTGAATTGCTTGAAGTTTCTGTTGAGCTGAACGGTATTGGTGTCCAAGTAAGAAGCTAAGCCTTCTATAGTTTGAATTTTCTCGGATAGTATTTTGGCTTTCAGTTCTTCCAGACTCCATTCATTTTTGGAGGCATACTGTGGATTAAACTGCAGCTCTTTTCTTCTTTTTCTAAAAAGAATGAAACCGATCAGAAAACCAAAAACAGCCAAGGCCCCGCCAATCAGCCAAGTGGATTTTCTTTCACTTACAGGTACTTGCAGGGTGTTGAGTAGATTTGGCAGGTAGGATTTTTCAATTTCATAGGTATTGAGCTGGTAGAGCCCATCGACAGCACCTACATAAAGAATTTCTCCATGGAGCAAAAGCGCTTCCCGATTGAATTCTACATCTGGAATAATGGGAATAGGTCTTGGATAATCGGGGATCAAGACAAAAAGGCCATTTTCGGTTGCAATCCATAAATTGTTGAAATCATCTAAAGATGTCATCACCGAAAAGGGGGTATCTGCAAGCTGAAAGGCTTCGGGCTTATCAGGATTAATTTCATAAACACCATCGTCCGAACTAAATATCAGGCGATTGCCTACCGGGTAGATATCGTTGATGATACTTGGGACTTGAGCTAAAGTGTCAACATATTCACCATCCCAGCTTAAGCAAACCCCTTGGGAAGTCGCAAAAACCAAATTATTTCCAAATCCCTCCAAATCAAGGTACTCCAGTCCTTGATGAATGGGTTGGAGCTCGAAGCCAGGCAGGATTTTCGATACTGATTGGGTGTAAAGGGCGTAGTTTTCTCCTTTCCAGGATAGGACTTTTCTTGCTTTTCCAGAAAAAAGATTCGTAGCATTTGGAATGCTGTGTGTCGAGTCAGGAGGGAAAAACAAGCTTATCTCATCCCAAGCAATGTAGTATTGGGAGTCAATTTTCGTAAGAGGTCCATTTGAATACTCGGGGTTTTCCAGTTCTACACTATCGTTTACAAATATTCCCGAATAAGTCAAAATGACTTTCAAGCTATCTTCTATATAAATATCCCGAATAGACTTGTTGTGGTAACTTCGGGTGTAATGGTCCCTGATTTCATACTCAAATAATTCACTTCCTGTTGCAATGAAAAACCGAGACCCACTGCGAGCAGCCGTGGCAATAAATTGTCCCCTTTGGGGGATTAGTTCTTTGATGGAATTGATATCGAAGAGCTCTGAATTGGGGATAAAGTCGGACTCGAAAAACGTGTTTTTGTAAAAGACGTAGGGTTTCGAAAAGTTCTCTTGGATTTCGACCCAATTATCTCCTTCCAATTGGTATAAAGCGAGAGTGGTCTTTGCAAAAACCGTTTCCCGTGCCTCGAATACATTCTGTACCGGACTTGAAAACTGATGCTTGTTTACAAAGAGCGTGTCTTGTGAATACAGTGGTGTCCCAATCAAGAAAAACCAAATAATTCCAAAGCAGAAGCGCATTTTTTTGATAAATAACACTTAAAAATAACGCTTTTTATAAAAAAAACATTATCTGTTATTTTTTTCAAAGCGAAAAGTGCAGCAGTTATTCTGGGAAAGTCGAAATTTCTTAAAATCTAAATTCAAAAACTATGAAAAAGCTTTTAGCTACAGCATCGGTGGTTTTCATGCTTGTTTTTTCTCTTCAAGCGCAAGTAACCATCAAACCAGGTGTGGGTGTAAACTTCACCAATGTATCGGGCGGATCATTCGATGATTTAAAAGGTAATCCCGGGTTTCAATTTGGAGGTTCCGTAGCCTTCGGAGAAAAATTTTATTTCGAGCCGGGTGTCTTCTACCAAACTGAATCTGTCGAAGTGACTAGTGCGAATAATCCTTTTCCTGTCACAGATGGGAACTTCAAGGGATTTAGGGTACCGGTAGCAGTCGGATTAGAGGTACTAGGAGATGCAGATTCTTTTGCAGGACTTAGGATTTTTGGAGGAGCATCCGGATTCTTTGTGACTAGCGTCAGCAATGAATTCCTGAGTGAAGATGATTATGCATCTCCTAAATGGGGTGTATTTGCCGGGGCAGGGGTGGATATTGCTATTTTCTATGTGGATCTGTCATATCAATGGTCTTTGACAAACATTACTACCGACGTAGCCGATGTTGAATTGGGAAAGTCTAATGGTCTATTTCTGACTGCTGGATTGCGATTCTAAATAAACGTCAGTTTTCTACGATTCTAACCACTAACCTCAACGGAGCTGGCTGTTGCTAGCTCCTTTTTCGCTTTATGAAAAATATCGATCTCAGAATTTTAATTGGTTTTCTTGTTTTGTTTGGCTGTAAATCCAGCAGTTCGGTAGAAGAAATTTCTTCTGAAATTTCAGCCATACAGGTGATTTCTGATACTACCAGAGAAGAAAGCCCCTATTCTCAAAACGATCAGGAAAATATCAAAAGGTTAATCCAAAAAACTTTGACGGATATCTTCAAGGAAGATTTGGAAAAAGGTTTTTTGGATTCGCTTAGCAGGCAATTTAAATATAGCCAAGTGGACCTTAATGAAGATGGAAATTTGGAGATTCTGGTCGGATTGACCGGGCCTTATTTCTGCGGATCAGGAGGTTGTACCGTTTTGCTATTTACCAGCCATGGAGATGTGATCACCCGCTTCTCTGTGGTAAAATATCCAGCCTATGTAGATTCAGAAACTACAAATGGCTGGAAGAATTTGATTCTCTATAGTGGAGGTAAAAATAGGGTTGTGAAATTCGATGGACAGAAATATCCTAGTAATCCATCGACTTTACCAGTTTATAGTGACCAAGTAGAAAGTTTAAATAAAGTGCTGGATTGGATGGAGTTAAATTCATTTGACTTCTAAAATTATTTACATCAGATTCAGTGACGTTTCATTTAAATCCGAGTTTAGATTCAATCATGTATTTCGTTGATAAGAATATTTCTGAGTAGATTTTATGCTTAAAGTTTTACAAAATTCTTCAAACCTATTTTTTTCTTTTCTTTCAAATTTCTTGAATGAAAAGAGTTGGGTTTTTCTCTGCGTTTTTATTGCGACGATTTATTCCTCAAAGGCACAAAATCATGCCCTTGATTTTAACGGGAGTAACCAATATGGGCAAGTGCCTCATAATGACGCATTAAAGCCCAATCAATTTACTGTTGAGGCCTGGGTGAGAGCTGACGCTGCAAACGGTTCCTATCAAACTATTGTATCAGGAGCTGGCAATTACAATAATTCAAGAAATGCATATGGATATATCTTATACAATTACAATAACCGATGGGTTCTTGCCTATGGGAATCAAGCGGAATTTCGATACTTAACTTCAAACACTCCAGTACAAGTAGGAGTCTGGACGCATGTAGCTGCGACCTATAATGGAAGCCAATTTAGGTTATATGTGAATGGGAACTTAGATAGAAACGTAAATGATGGATTTAGCCCAGATAAACCTAATGGAACTACTCTATATATAGGTGCTGATTATACTTCTACAGGTGATTATTTTGATGGACTAATTGATTACGTAAGAATTTGGAATACTGCACTGACCGAGCAGCAGATAAGAAATAATATTTCAAGAAGCATTCCGCCAAATGAAAATAACTTGGTTGCTAATTATGAATTTAATGAGGGAAGTGGAAGCTCGTTTGCAAATAGAAGTACCAATGTCTCGGGGTTAAATGGAACTCTAGTCAATGGTCCAACTTGGGTGAACTTTCCTAGAAAAACCTTGCATCTAAAAACTGATGCAGGGCTATCTAATAGTGGGACTAATGTTACTGGATGGCAGGATCAAGCAGGTATCAATAATTTTACAATAACCGGTACAGCTGGTTATGTTTCTAATGGAATAAACTTTCATCCAACAGTTTCATTTAATAATACAAATTCTATTACAACTATACCCTCAAATCGCTTAGAAGGGGATAAACGAATTGCTTATACCGAAGGATTAGCCGTTTACAAACACACAAATGCTAATTCCACTTTTTTAGGGAGTGTTACTCGTGTAGGCAATTCCTATGGAGTAAACATTTTTGGAAGTTTTGGAGCCAATTCTGTTTGGGTAGGATCGGGAGATGGGGGAAATTATAGCCACTATACAGCTCCTGGACTCACAAACTCCTTCGTACTTTCTGACATCAACATTTTTCCAAGTTCACCTCATATTCAGGGTAGAACGAATGGTACAAGCTACACCGTAACAGATAATGGCTCTGATTTTAGAGAGATTTCTTTTACGCCGATGATCGGTGGTACAAATAATGACAACAATTCAGGAGGTTGGCCACATGCAGTGGGAGAAGTGGCAGAAATGATTTTATTCTCAAGCTATTTGAGTTCCGCCGAAAGATCTATCCAAGAAAGTTATCTCGCAATCAAATATGGTATTCATCTAAATTCAAATTATGTAAATTCCAATTCATCGGTGATATGGAATTCTTCTGCTAATTCCCAATATCATCATGATGTTTTTGGCATTGGTCGTGATAACACGACTGGCCTAAACCAAGCCAGTTCAAATAGTGTAAATACAGGTGGAGGTAATGGCACCGGACAAAGTGGAAAGGGGAATCTCGTAATTCAGAACCCATCTTCATTAGATAATAATGATTTTCTCTTAATAGGTCATAATAATTCAGGATTAGTAGAGCAAAATACTGACCTACCAGCTTCCTTATCAGGTAATAAGCGTATTGCTCGGGAATGGAAAGTAGGAAAAATTAATGAGGTGGGTACTGTAAGACTTAGCTTTAGCACACTTGGTCTGTCAGTCACAGGTACTTCTGCAAATGATTTCAAACTATTGATTGATACGGATGGCAACGGCAATTTTGCAGATGGCACTGTTACTGTACTTGATGCCACATCTTATTCTGTAAATGTTTTAACTTTTGATGCTGTTACCTTACCACAAGGTGCAGTATTTACTTTTATTACTGATTCTAGTAGAGGTCCTGGACCTGGAATACCGGGAGCATCATTGTGGCTGAAGGCAAATGCAGGGGTTTCGCCCTCAACAGGAACTTTGGCTACTTGGACAGACCAGACGAGTAATCACGCAACAAGCATTGCTGGAGATCCTCAGGTTACTTCCCAACTAGCAAATTTTAACCCGACGATCGTTTTTGATGGAGTTGATGACAGGGTTTTTATTCCTCATAATTCCAGTTTAAATACGCCTGCATTTACCCTAAGTACTGTTGTGAGTTCCTCCCAATTTAATAGTGGTAATATTATAAATAGTCTTGATTTGAGTAATTTTTTCTCTCCTGCAGGATACGCATTGGAAATAGGTAGCGAACAGTGGCAGTTTATTGTCGGAAATGGTACATCCTTAACTAGTATTAGTGGAGGACCAGTTAACCTGAATGAATGGAAGCTTCTTACTGCTAAGTTTGAAGGCACAACGGCAAGTTTTTATGTAGATGGTAGGCTAGCTGGGACTGCATCAATAGCTAGATTTTCTCAGAATACACAAAGGAATTTTAAAATCGCCCATACGGAAACCAATCTTTTGAATCCTATCTCCTTTTTTGCGGGCGATTTAGCAGAGATTTCATATTTCGGTAATGCTTTAACCACCAATGATCAAGTAAAACATGAAAGTTATTTGGCATTAAAATATGGGATTACTTTAGATCCTTCAGTAACCAATTATACTTCTTCGGCAGGTACAGTACTTTGGAATAATACAACCTATTGGCACGATGTGTTTGGAATAGGCAAAGACGATGCTTCCTCACTAGAACAGACTCAATCCAGTAGTATCAATACCGGTTCTGGTGATGGAACAGGACAAAGCGGGAAGGGAAATATAGTGCTAAGTAACCCTTCCAGCTTAGACAATAATGACTTTTTGTTAATCGGCCACGACAACGGGGCCTTTACCGAACAAACCACAGATTTGCCGGCTTCTCTGATTGGATTTAGACGGATAGGCCGCGAATGGAAAGTGAGACATACTGGTAATGTAGGTACTGTCACGCTAAAATTTAGCACGCTTGGCCTGACACTGTCAGGAACGACCGCTGCGGATTTCAAATTGCTGATAGATGCAGATGGCAATGGGGACTTTACCAATGGAACAGTGACTGAGGTTACTCCATCTTCTTTTACGGGAGATGAACTTACATTCAATGCAGTAAACCTGCCCAATGGAGCTGTGTTTACCTTACTTACACCAAAACCGCAAGCCGGCCCAGGAGTACTTGGAGCCAATCTTTGGCTAAAAGCCAATGAAGGCGTAACCAATAGCGGAGCTAATCTAGCGGGTTGGGTAGATCAAACAGGCACGAATACCTTTACTATCTCTGGAAACCCTCAAACGGGTGCTTCTAAAATAAACTTCAATAATGCCATTGATTTTGACGGTAATGGTGATTATCTGACTGGAAATAGTCCCATTACCTTTCAAACCCTTTATGCAGTTTCAAAACTTGGAACAAGTGGGCAGCTGACCTTAATTAGTTCAACCTTGTCATCAGATGGATCGGCTACCAACAGAGGCTATATGGCCAAAGGACCCAATTTACGGACTGGTAATAATCAAGGAATCTATTTTAATTCTACTGGTGATTTAGGGACAAGTTTAGCAAGGCTTTCTGTCGTTGAACTCGTCGCCGGGCAATTGCCTGCTAACCACAAAACATATATTGATGGTACTTTTCATGCTACTACTTTATTAGCAGGGTCAAATGCCGCAATGAATCCATTTTCTGCTATTCCGTATATCGGGCGTTCAACCGATCCTAACGAACAGGATCTTTATAATGGGCAAATTGCAGAGATCATCATGTATTCGACCCCCCATTCAGAATTAGAAAGGAATAAAATCCAGTCTTACCTAGCGATAAAATACGGAATTACCCTAGACCCATCAGTAACCAGCTATGTCAATTCTTCAGGAAACACAATCTGGGATAATCAGACTTATTGGCATGATGTTTTTGGTATTGGAAAGGATGAGGCATCTACCCTAAATCAAACCCGATCCAACAGTATCAATACAGGTTCAGGTGATGGAATCGGTCAAACGGGTAAAGGAAACATCATTATCAGTAATCCTTCTTCCTTGGATGATCGTGACTTCTTGATAATTGGTCATAACAATGATGACCTAACTACCCAAACTACAGATTTGCCGGCTAATTTGGGAGTCTTACGAGTGAAACGAGAATGGAAAGTCCAGAGAACAGGGGATCCCGGAACCGTTAACTTGTCGTTTGACTTGAACGGCTTGACCTTTAACGGTTCAAAAGCTGAAGATTTTAAGTTAGTGGTGGATACCGATGGAAATGGAGATTTTACTGATGGCAATCCCAACATTGTAAATTCTACTTCATTTTCTGGAAATATTATTTCCTTTGATGGAATCAACCTACCCAATGAGGCGGTATTCACATTCGTAACAGGGCCTGGTGATGCATCTTGGACTTTAACCAAACAAGCATCTCCAACTACATTTGATGCTATTGGAGTGGGATTAGGGTATCAATTTACTGCCACCAACACTGGAAATGTAAGTATTTCAGGTGTTTCAATCAGTGATCCTTTGATACCTAACTTGTCACAAACTCCAATTCGAGGAACTGATATTGGGAACGATGGGATTTTAAGTCCAGGGGAAGCTTGGAGATATGTGGGGGCTTACATAACGACTCAGGCGGATTTAGATCGAGGTTTTGTAGAAAATACCGCAACGATTTCTGGTACACCGGCTGGTGGAAATTTGCAGGATGCCGTCTCAAACACAGTAAGGGTCACGGCTGTTCCGAACCCATCTTGGACATTAACCAAACGAAGTTCTTCAACATCCTTTAGTACAACTGGTTTTGGATTGCCTTATGAGTTTATAGCCACCAATACTGGGAATGTTAGTATTTCAGGAATTTCAATCAATGACCCACTAATTCCAAACTTATTACAAACCCCAATCCAAGGAACTGATATTGGGAACGATGGGATTTTGAGTCCAGGAGAGGCCTGGAGATATGTGGGGGATTACACGACGACTCAGGCGGATTTAGATCGAGGTTTTGTAGAAAATACCGCAACGATTTCAGGTACACCTTCAGGAGGAACATTAGGAGATGCAAGGTCTAATACTGTTATAACGAATGCGATACAAAATCCGAGTTGGACTTTAAACAAAATCGCCGCTACCCCATCATTTAATTCGGCAGGAAGTCCAATCATCTACAAGTTTGTATTAACCAACACAGGAAATGTTCCAATAACGAATGTCAGGCTAATTGATATTACAATTAATCGAGAACCAGGAATCAATCAAGCTACGGATATAGGAGATGATCAAATTCTTAGTCCTGGGGAGGTTTGGGAATATGTAACTTCTTATCGGACTACACAAGCGGATTTGGATGCCGGGTTCTTTACTAATATTGCAAGAGCTACTGGAAATTCTGTCGCTGGAGCATTAACTCCAGCATCTGATACAGTGACCGTTAATGCAATCCAAAGCCCAGCTTGGACCTTGACAAAGTCGACGACAGCAACGGGTTATTCTCAAGTAGGCGATGTGATTCCTTATGAATTCCAATTGTCCAATATAGGTAATGTCAGCATAAGCAATGTGAGTCTTGCAGATAATCTATTGTTATCTCCACCAGTATTGGTAAGTGGAGATGGAGGAAATAAAAGTGTGCTTGAAGTTGGAGAGACATGGGTATATCAAGGCTCTTATACAGTGACACAAGCGGACTTGGATGCTGGAATTATTACCAATACTGCTTCTGCTTCAGGCACCCCTTCTGGAGGAAACCTTGCTGATATTTCTGATTCGATTACTATATCGGCAGTACAAAATGCTGCAATTGATTTTATAAAGATTGTGGCAAGTATTCCTGCTACTTATGGGGCAGTGGGGGATACTATAGTTTATCAGATGGGCTTGCAAAATACTGGAAACGTTACCATCAGTAATGTGAAAGTTGAAGACCCAACGGTAACATCTGGTCCTACATTAAGCTCAGGTGATACTAATTCAAATGGCCTTTTGGATGTAGGTGAATCATGGACCTATAATGCTATCTACATCGTAAATCAAGATGATATAGATGCGGGTAGTGTAACTAATGTGGCAACTGCCAGTGGTACTCCATCTGGAGGTACGCTAAATGATGTTACTTCTTCTGTGACAGTCGTAGGTCAGCAAGCAATAGCCTTGGATCTGGATAAGACAGTCAGTACGAATTCTTTTATCAATGCTGGAGAAATAGTCACCTATACCTTCACGGTAACCAATAATGGTAATGTGACACTAAAAGAAGTGATTCTTTCCGATGCCCGAATCAATTTCAATCAGTCCATCGGTATTTTGGCTCCGGGTGAAACGCAAACTTTTACTTCTGATTATACCATTACTCAAGCAGATGTAAATTCCCAGATAGTGATCAACACGGCCACTGTCTCAGGGAAATCTCCATCTGATGTGGTGGTGGATGCAACAGCTTCGGCTTATGTTGCAGGTCAGGACCAAGGGGCGTTAGAGGTAATTAAAAAAGTAAAAGAGAAAACTTATTCCCAAGCTGGAGAAACGCTCAATTATGATATTCTAGTTAGAAATGTTGGAAATATCACGGTCAATACCATTCAGGTAACGGATAATCTGACTGGCTTTAGTACTACCATTCCTAGTCTTGCTCCTGGTGTAAGTACGACCTTAGCCACCAGTTATGCAGTCACCCAGCCAGATGTCGATGCAGGCAAAGTTGTCAACGAGGTGAACGTAAGTGGGGTAGAAGCCTCGCCTCAGGCGACGGTATTGACGGCAAAGGATATTGAAGTTTCTACTGCTAATATATCGCCTTCAATCAATGTTCAGACAAGTTTGCAATCTGGCCCTAATCCCTATTCAGCATTAGGTGAAATTCTGACTTTTGAGACTGTTGTGACAAATACTGGAAATGTCACCTTATCGAATGTTACTATTTCTGAACCGCTGTCAGGAATTACAATACCAGCCTTGACTTCTTTGGCGCCAGGGACTTCTCAATCCTTTACTTTTACTTATACCATAAAGCAGTCTGATTTGGATGCTGGAAGCGTGACAAATTTTGTTTCTGTTTCTGGAACTTCTCCTTCAAATGTTCAAGTAACCAGTCAGGCTTCCATTACTATTCTATCCAGACAAAATAATGGTATCCTTTTGACTAAAAGTGGAAATCCAGCTACCTATTCCCAGATAGGCGAAGAGATTACTTATAGTTTGGAAGTTCGGAATACCGGGAACGTTTCCCTATCTAATGTGACCATTACGGATCCATTGACTGGACTAAATCAAAACTTAGGTCCAATTATTTCAGGAGTTTCCATTCCAGTTACGGCTACTTATAGAATAACGCAGCAGGATTTGGATAGAGGATTTGTAAGTAATACGGCAAGGGTATCCGCTACTGATCCAAGTAATCAGTCTATTTCTACCACAGCGATCGATACAGTGAGAGCGGTACAGAATCCGCAATTGACTCTTCAGAAAACAGCTGATAAATCAAGTTATTCGACCTTGGGTGAGCCGATTACTTATACCCTTACTATCAGTAATCCTGGAAACGTTACCTTGAAAAATTTGCTTGTTTCTGATCCTCTAACAGGGGTAAACAGTAATCTGGGCACCTTGTCTCCAGGAGATACTAAAACAGTCAAAACTACTCATCTGGTGACCCAACAAGACTTGGATGCAGGAGACTTGACGAATACTGCAATAGTGGATGCGGTAGATCCTAATGCAGTCACTATAGAGGTTACAGATGCGCTGACAATCAATGCCGTTCAAAATCCTGGAATTGAGATAGTCAAAACAGCGCTTACCTCTACTTATGTCGCAGTCAATGATTTGCTAGAGTATGAAATAAAGGTTACCAATACAGGAAATGTGACCCTAAGCTCCGTTACAGTTGAGGATCCTTTGACTCAGACAAACCAGAATGTAGGAACGCTTATTCCTGGCGCTAGTCAAACAATCACGGTTAGTTATTTTGTAACACAGGCTGATTTAGACAATGGTTCGATTATAAATACGGCTACAGTTAGCGCCACTGATCCTAGTTCGAATACTGTCCAAGATCAGAGTTCGGTAACGGTTCAAGGCACATCAAGTCCTTCCCTAAACTTTACAAAAGCAGCAGATAAAATCAATGTTCAGGCAGTTGGAGAGATAATTACCTATTCCCTTGAGGTGACCAATACTGGAAATGTGACTTTGTCCGACCTAGTGGTGGAGGATAATTTGACAGGCTTTGTTTCTTCACCTCCATTTACTTTGGCACCAAATGCTAGTCAATCTTTCACTACTACTTATACGGTAAATCAAGCAGATTTGGATCTAGGCTATATTGAAAATATTGCTAGAGTAGGTGGTCAAGATCCATTTAACTTAGCTATTGATGGAGCGGATACTTTAAATATTCAGGCACTTCAAGGGCCTGCCTTAGAGCTGGAGAAAACGGTAAGTCAAACTACCTTCAAAGCGGCTGGTGAAGTTGTGACCTATACTTTTGTTGTAACCAATATAGGTAATGTCACCCTTACAGGTGTGGTGCTTGATGATCCTAGAGTTTCTTTCAATCAAGCTGTGGGAACACTAGCCCCTGGTGCAAGTCAAACATTTAGCTTTGATTATACCTTATCTCAGGCTGATGTAGATGGTCAGGTTGTTATTAATACGGCGACAGTTACAGGAATTGCTCCTGATTCCAGTATTGTAAGCGTCAATGATGTAGCCTATGTGACCATTGAAGATTTGGGAGCATTGGATATCAATAAAGTCGCATTAAACAAATCATATTCTTCAGTAGGAGAGCAAGTAGACTTTGAGATCACGGTAAGCAATATTGGAAACGTAACCATTGACAATGTTCGAGTAATCGATGCTTTGACAGGCTTGGATAGCAATATCGGTAATTTGCAGCCTGGTGCCAATGTAGTGGTTCCGACAAGTTATGTGATCACTCAAGCAGATATTGATGCGGGTAAAATAGTGAATCTTGCCACTGTGGAAGGTGTGGAGAACACTCCTCAAGCGAGACCAGTCTCTGCAAAAGATGAGGCAACTGCATTTGCCATTCGAAATGGTGCGGTAAAAATTGAAAAAGTTACTTCGACTCCTACCTATGATGTTTCCGGATTCACTTTACGGTATGAATTGTTAGTTACCAATACCGGTAATGTCACCTTGACCAATGTGCGTGTTACAGATCCTTTGACCAAGTTGGATCAGATAATTCCTTCGCTTTCACCAGGTCAGGCTGTGAACATCCCAACTACTTATCTGGCCACACTTACCGACATGAATATTAGTGAAATCACGAATTTGGCTTATGTCTCGGCAACAACTCCAGGAAGTTTGACTGTATCTGATAAGGATGCAGTCAGAAGTCAGGCTGTTCAGAGACCTGCTTTGAGTTTGGCAAAGACAGCAAATGTTTCGGATTACGATCAGGTAGGCGATTTGATTACCTATACTATAGAAGCTACCAATTCAGGGAATGTCACGCTTTTCAATTTGGTCGTTTCAGATCCGTTGACAGGCACAAATCAAAATATTGGTAACCTTGATCCAGGTCAATCATTCTCAATCACAGAAATTTATCAAATTACTCAGGCAGATTTGGATGCTGGTTCGGTTGTCAATACCGCAGAAGTGGCTGGATTGGATTCTAATTCCAACTCAATTTCAGCAACAGCTTCGGCAACGGTACCTGCTATTCAAAATGGCAAAATAGAGTTTACCAAGACAGGTTCACCAAATTCTTATGACCAAGTAGGAGATATAATCACCTATCGTTTGACTGTTAAGAATACCGGTAATGTGACTTTACGAAATTTGGTGATTACGGATCCGCTGACTGGGTTCAATCAAACTTTTGCAACACTCCCACCACAAAGTAGTCAAGTCATCAATGAGACATATGCCGTAGCACAATCCGATATTGATGGAGGATTTATACTTAATACCGCCAATGTTCAGGCCTTTGACCCAGCCAATCAAAAGCTGGTGGCTTCTGACACTTATGTGATCGGTGCCCAACAAAATCCGGGGATTGCGTTGACTAAGGTGACTACAACGCCGACTTACAGTCAGGTTGGTGATATTTTATCCTTCACCTTAGAGATAAGTAATACAGGAAATGAAACTTTAACGGATGTTACGGTGAAAGATCCACTGACTAATTTGGATCAAAATCTGGGAACCATCAGTCCGGGACAAAGTCAAACTTTGGTTACTACTTATACCATTACTCAAGCTGATCTTGATGCCGGTCAAGTTACAAACACAGCCTCTGTTAGTGGGTTGGATCCTAATAGCCAGTCCTTAGTAGCAAGTGCTGCTTCTATTGCTAATGCCATCCAAAGTCCTGCATTAAGTTTGACAAAAACTAGTCAGAGCAATACCTACTCTCAAAATGGAGAATTAATCACCTTTGATCTAAGAGTAGAAAATACTGGCAATGTCACATTGCAAAATGTGCTTGTGAAAGATCCATTGACAGGGCTGAATCAGAATGTTGGCACCTTGTCTCCGGGTCAATCAACATCTGTTTCTACTTCCTACCGAATAACTCAGAAGGATCTTGATAAGGGTCAGTTTATTAATACTGGTATTGTTGAAGGAACCGATCCATTGGGAAATACGATTCGAGTTTCCGAGTCGGAAACAATTACAGCCCAACTGAATCCTGAAATTGAAATCACCAAATCAGCTATTCCTACTACTTATGATCAGGTAGGGGATGTTATTCGGTATGTGCTTAAGATTCGAAATACCGGAAATGTGACCATGAATTCCATTCGTGTGACCGATCCGCTTACGGGATTGGATCGAAATCTTGGAATTTTAGTACCTAAGAAGGTTCTTACCCTCAATGAAAGTTATACCATTACTCAGCTTGATATTGACCGCGGGGAAGTAATCAATACGGCTTTTGTAAGTGCAAAGAGTCCAGATAAAACAGATTATCAGGACAGTTCGAGAGTAATCGTTACTGCTATTCAAAATCCTGGCTTAGGCCTCACAAAAACAACTGCTACTCCTTTCTATTCAAATGTAGGGGATGTGTTGAATTTTGATTTAGTGGTGAAAAACACGGGTAATGAAACCTTATTCAAGGTCAGATTGCAGGATCCATTAACTGGACTCGTTCAAAGTTTGGGAACCATGAATCCTGGAGATAGCATCTCAGTTTCTACAAGTTACACGGTCACCCAAGCAGATGTGGATGGAGGACAGGTTGATAATTCAGCTTCAGTGCTCGGATTGGATCCAAAAAATAAGAAAGTTAGTGCATCTGCTAGTTCGGTCGCTATAGCTAGTCAGGCACCAAGTATTGATATCAAAAAGACTGCTACCCCAACTACCTTTGACCAGATAGGGGACATCATTACCTATCAGCTTGAAATTTCCAATACGGGTAACCTTACCTTAAGTGATGTGGTAGTGGTAGATCCATTGACAAATACCAACCAAGCCATTGGGACTCTGACGCCGGGTCAAAAAATCACTGTGACCGAAGCCTATCAGATAAAGCAATCCGATATTGACAATGGGTCTGTGATTAATACAGCTTCAGTAACTGCCCTTGATCCTAATGGACTTGACGTTTCTGATAATGCAAGTGCTACTGCTACCGCAGTGCAAAACCCTGGTATTGGTATCATCAAATCGACCGTCACTCCTGGTAATTATTCCCAACCAGGCGACGAGATTGAGTTTACCATCATTGTATCAAATACTGGAAATGAAACGCTAACCGATGTAACTGTTGTTGATCTGCTTACCAACCTAAATCAAGTAGTAGGGACTTTATTGCCTGGTGAAACTCAGACAATCACCACGTCTTATTTTGTTTCACAAGCAGATATCGATGCAGGAAAAGTAATTAATACAGCTACTGTTTCGGGAACCGATCCAAACAGCTTTATTCTAACTTCATCCGCAGTTTCATTGGCATCAGCAATTCAGTCTTCATCGATTTCGATTGTGAAAACTGCTGATAAAAATGACTTCAATCAATTAGGTGAGATTATAACATATAGCTTTGAGCTTACAAATACAGGTAATACAACGCTTTCAAACATTGTTCTAAGTGATCCATTAATTAATCTTACTGAATCGGTTCAGCCATTAAGCCCAGGTGCTAGCTATACAACTTTGGGTACTTACACAGTTAAACAATCTGATTTGGACCAAGGCTTTATTAGAAATGTAGCAAGTCTTTCAGCAGAGGATCCTACCAATTCAATTTTAAGAGATGCTGATACCTTGTTAATCAATGCAGTTCAAAATCCTGCGTTGACTCTGATAAAGACTGCCTCTGCTCAATCGTATTCATCTGTTGGAGAAGATATTACCTATGATTTGACTGTTACAAACTCTGGAAATGTCACCTTAACGGATTTGAATTTGGTTGATCCGCTTACAGGACTAAATCAAGATCTGGGTGATTTCATTCCTGGAGAGTCTATCAGTATTCAATCAAACTATGTAATTACACAAGGGGATTTAGATGCGGGAGAGGTAAAAAATACAGCCACAGTTAGCGGCTTAGATCCAGGTTCACAAGAGGTTAGTGATTCTGATACGGTAGTCATGAATGCCGTTCAAAATCCTGATTTGTTGTTTGAGAAAATTGCAATCCCAAGAATTTTTGATCAAGCAGGGGACCAAATCACTTATACCCTTACGATAACAAATACGGGCAATTTGACCCTTAATTCATTACAATTAACAGACCCACTTACTGCTACCGATAGTAGTATAGGATCGATTGCCCCTGGACAAGCAAAAACTCTAACGGTAGTTTATCAGACTTCCCAACAAGATGTTGATTCTGGAGAGGTGTTGAATACAGCTACTATTACGGGGCTTGATCCATTCGGAAATTCGATCACAAGAATAGACACAGCACTTGTTACCGCGATCCAGAATCCGGGCATCGGCTTGATCAAGGTATCGGACAAGAAGGAATACAGCCAGGTAGGCGAGGTGTTGACCTATACGCTGACGGCGGTGAACACGGGCAACGAGACGCTGACCGATGTAACGATCACTGATCCGCTGACCGGACTGACGCAGAACGTGGGCAGCTTGTCACCGGGCGAGAGCCAGAGTGTGACGACGAGCTACACGGTGACCCAGCAGGACCTTGACAGCGGGCGTGTACTGAACACGGGCACGGCGAGCGGCACGGATCCGAACCAGACGGTGGTGAGCGCGGATGCGCAGGCGGTTTCCAATGCGGTTCAGACTCCAGGTCTTGGAC
>NZ_AUBU01000015.1 GCF_000429405.1 Algoriphagus marincola DSM 16067 | reverse complement strand
GAAGTTTTTTACACAAGTACCATAGCCTCAACGGCTAATGATTATTATATCGATAGCTCTATTGCAGATGACGGCAATAATGGATACACTATATCGGATATTGTATTTACTGGCTTGGTACCTAGAGATACAGACGGTGACGGCATTCCAAACCGTCTGGACTTAGACTCTGATGGGGATGGGATCATCGACCTGATTGAATCCCAGGCCACCACCGCATCACCTATTGTCCCTAGTGGCACTGATACAAACGGGGATGGATTGGATGATGCCTTTGATACCGACAATGGCGGAACGAATATCTCTCCGGTGGATACGGATGGGGACGGTATACCGGATTACCTAGATACCGATTCAGATAATGACGGATTTGCTGATGTATTGGAAGGCTGGGATACGGATGGTGATTATACAGCCAACACGACTCCTGTCGGTTCCGATACCGATGGGGATGGATTGGATGATGCCTTTGATGATGTGGTGGGGCCTAACTCTACCACCAATCCAACCAACGGTGGCCAAACTGCCCTTGACTTTCCGAATGTAACTACAGCCTGTAATCCTAGCGAAAGAGATTGGAGAGATGTTATTCTCGACAGAACCGTGGGAGATGCCTCCGAGTCACCTACAGTCTGCATCGATACGCCAATCACCTCCGTGACCCACGCTACAACGGGAGTGACGGGGATAGCCTCTTCAACGGGCCTGCCTGCCGGAGTGACGGCGACCTATGCATCGGATATGATTACCATCAGTGGAACGCCTACCGAAAGCGGTATATTTAATTATACCATTACACCAGAAGGATGTGGTTCGGCTACTGCAACGGGTACGATCACAGTTACAGCCAATAGCATAGTGGGTGCGGCTACCGGTTCGACGACAGTTTATGTGGATTTTGCGATGGATCCTATCACTCACGTTACCACAGGTGTTACCAGCATAGTCTCCTCATCCGGATTGCCGGCAGGGGTTACGGCCAGCTATGCTTCCAATACCATTATCATCAGCGGCACACCTTTGGAGTCCGGTACTTTTACCTATACCATCACGCCCGATGGTTGCGGTGCGGCCACAGCTATCGGTACCATTACTTCCATAAGTATTTTCCAGGGAGGAAATGGGCGAGGTGATATTATGGATGCAAAGTATGATGTGGACTTAAACGGGAATAACTTTAATATCTGGGTGGGAGGTACCACGGGTTCTCCAAACAACTGGAATACGCCAGGCAACTGGAGCTTGGGTACTGTGCCCACTGCTACTGAGGCTGTAATTATCCCTTCAGTAGAGCATCTGCCGGAAATCACCGGATCGACTATAGATGTAACACGAAGCTTGACTACTGAGATACAAGATGGTGCTACGATTACTGTAACTAGTGGTTCTACGCTTACCTTAGATATTAATTCTGAAACGACTACTTCTGGTACCGGTAGAATTGTCATCGATCCTGACGGTAATTATCTAAATGAAAGCACTAGCGAGCCGACCTTAGAAGTCCGGCAGGCTATCACAGGAGTCAAAGGCTGGCGTATGCTGGGTTCACCTTTGAAAAACATAACTTATTCCAACCTCCTCACCGGGATGGCACCACAGGGCCTAGGAGGGGTGCCAGCACCGTATCCTTCCTTACAGCCGAATGTCCTTTGGTTTGATGAAACGGATGGAGGCACTACCCTGCAAAGTTGGCGTACTCCGACAAATATCGGGAATACAGTAAGTCTGTCCAGAGGTCATTATGTCTATGTATTCGATGGGGCATCCATTCCGGGCGGATTGGGAACCTACCCGGATTTGCTTCCGATTATTTTAAAAGCCACTGGCAAGGAGCATAATTTCTTGAATGATGGCGTGGTGGATTTTAGCATCACCTACACGCCTCGCGATCCATCAGGCTTTCAACAGACTGATCCTGCAGAAGAGCTTTACATTGAGGCAAATGCTGCTGACGCAGGATTCAATATGGTATCCAATCCTACGGCTTCGGTGATAGATTTCTATCATGTTGGGGCTTGGACCAAAACCAATCTGGACAATAGTATCTATGTATGGGATCCTGCTCTTAATGGTGGTAAAGGCAACTGGAGAGCCTACAACGGCATAACAGGTAATCTCAATGATGGCAGATTGGCACCTTATCAAGGGTTCTGGGTGCGAGCGAATGCCGCCAACCCCCAGTTGCAGTTGTTATCCTCTGCTGCCAAGACCCTGGTTTCGACGCCTTATTTCTCGAGGACTTTTGAAGAAAAGAAGAAAGAAAATAAATCAGATATACTGGTACTTCCGCTCAAGGTGACAGGTGAAGGCTTTGAAGCGGACTCTTGGATCAGTTTTGACCCCGAGGGTGAGGAAGGTCATGACCCAATGGACGCCTATCAGCTTGAATCCTTATCGGATGATTGGCTGCTGCTTTATAGTTATGGTTCACAAAAGCACCGTACACCGCTTCAGATCAACAATCAAAGCTACCTGAGTAAGGAAGGTAAATCCATCCCGCTCATGCTGGCAGCTGCCAAATCTCAGCAGGTCTTCCCAGGTCAGTATCAATTGAGCTGGTCTGTACCTGATGAATGGCCTGAGGGTACCAGTGTGGTGCTGATGGACCATATCCGGGACGAGGCGATTGATATGTTGAAACAGAGTACTTACGACTTTGCCTTTGAAGCGCCTAAGCAGGTGGGTGCCCGGATCGACTTGACGCGTTCAAGCATGAGAATGCCAGGACCTGTGATTTTCAACTCTCCATTTGAGACTGGTGATCCGGCTGCCCGTACTACTTCCTCTTCCGCGACCAATCTGGAGATGAGGCCATTTACTATCCGTATCGGGGAATTTAATAGTGGTGATGACCTGGAATACCGTCCTGACTTCCCGAAACTGTATCCACCTGTACCTAACCCATTCAGCAGACAGGTAAAGGTAAGTTTCTATATTCCTTATCGTATGAGGGCCCTTGTAAGGATCACTGATATCAATGGCAGGACAATGGTTCAAAAAGAGATGACCGAGTATGAAAATGGGACCCATCAATTGGAATTTGACGATCAATTAGATCGAATGGCACCGGGAATGTATTTCGTTCAATTGCTTACCGAAGACATAGTACTAAATCAAAAGCTCATCAAGCTAAACCAGTAAATAATGAAATATTTTATCCTTTTGGGATTTTTCATAGCCTTATTTTCCTCCGAACAGGCTAGGGCTCAGGATACAGATCAAAAACGTGTTATGCAAGTTACTGCCCGGGCCGTGGTACTAGATAACCTGATGCTAGTGACCATGAGGGATTTTAACATAATCAATCCCGTAGCAGAGAATAATTATCTCTTTATATCCCCTAAAGAGAGTGCGGATGCTGGGCAATTTCGGATCAGTGGATCCTCTAACTCTTACGTCCGTGTGACCTATGTGATTTATGAAGAAATAGAAGAAGCTGGTGGAAACGGGGGAGTGATTACGGCTCGCTATGTCTTGAGTGGGATGAATGTCGATAATCAGTTTCAAAGCCTTCTTTTTGCCCCCACAGGTGAATTCAATATTCAGTTAGGGGAGGATGGCCAATATTTCCTATGGATTGGAGCAGAATTAGATCTTTCGTTTGCTCTTCCCGGTGAATATTTCTCTGAATTTACCATCGAAATGGAATATACCTGATGATTAAAATGGCAAAATATCGGCTAGGATATGTTTTTATTCTGCTTATGGCTTTTTATCAGAATCTGTCAGCCCAACGGATAAACTTCAGTGTATTTGCTGGCGAGGATATTACAATTACTTCCCGAGAAGGTCCTCCAGGCCTGAATTTTAATTCAAAGAAAAGTGTGATTTTAACCGGATCAGGAGACATTATTAGTATTAAAAGGGGAAATGCTGCAGATGATGCCTACGTGGTTGTCTATGAGATTGTGGCAGCCGAAGGTTTTGATCTTTTGGTAGATGTCAATGCACCCTCTGCACTTCGGATCCCAGGTGATACTGTGGCGATGAATCAAATTCCTCTCACTTTGACTATCGCATATGAAAACAAAGGTGCAAATAATGCAAATGCTGCAAAAATAAATGCCATAGATGCTCCTTTAGGGGCGACCAGTCTGATTATACCGGTTCTTCCAAGGTCATCCGGTGCACCGCCTCCGCCTCCGGATCCTTTTAGTGGCACAACCTCCAGTAGACCTACAGGCAAGGTGTATCTTATGATTTCTGGGCAAATAGGCCCTGTGGGTAATGTCCGTACGGGTACTTACGAAGGAGAGATTCAAATCAATGTCAACTATGCCGGAGCTAATTATGAATAAGGTGCCGAAATATGGACTTGCTATGCTGGTTACACTGTATATGGGCTTTGTAAATCATGTGTACGGCCAGTTTCTAACCACACGCATAAGTCTGCCTGCAGGCGTTGAGATAGTATCCAAGGGAGCAACTGGTCAGATAAAGCCACAAGGAGCGGCCAAATCCTTACAGGAGGAGCGGATCTTATGGATAGAGCTTAGGGCCATGGTCAATCTTCAGCTTGTGGTTGACCACGAGGCCGATAATGCCCTGATTCCTATAGCGGGAGATCTGACCGTACTAAATGACGGCACGCAAAACTTCACCCAGGCCAAACCCATCAACGGAAAGGGATTTGTGCTGATCCAAAACCCCCGACAACGAGTCAGTAGATTCGGTATCAGACCCTATAGCGCCTGGCTGGGGATTCCTTTCCAAAGTAGAGGTAGAACAACTATTCATTACCCTTAATTAATCAATAACTAAAAACTATGATCGAACACAAATTGGGACCCTGAGTCGGGAGATTCAGACCCGGAAGACTAAAAACGTAGGTATTCTGGCACACGGAGAAGCTTGAACACCTTTGAATTAATCTATTCTCCAAAATTTAAATTCACTTATTAAAACAAACAACAAAATGAAAACAAATGTAAAATTCCTATCTCTAGCCTTCGTGATGATGGTTATGTCTTTTGGCCTCAAGGCTCAAATTACCGGTGATATTACCGCAAGTGCTGAAGTTCAGACTGCTTTAACACTTACCAAAGACGTTGACATCGATTTCGGAACAATAAGTGCGACTACTCCTGGAGTGGTAACTCTTGATCCTACAGGTGCAGCATCCGCGAATGTGGGTACAAGTGCCACTGTGGGTAAGTTTACCATAGGTGGAGGTGATAATGCCAGCGTAAAAATAACATGGCCTGCCTCTGTAAATTTGGTTGGGACTAATAATCCTACCAATGAAATGGTTTACAGTGTCCTCGTCCACGGTAATACAACCGACGATGCAGCTGGCTCCGCTTCATTAGGTGCAGTAGGTGTAGCAACCACAGCGGATGTTAACCTTTCAAGTCCAGATGGTGATTACTTCCTTTATGTAGGAGGAAACCTAGCACCGAAAGGTACTGCTGCAGGAGCTGGAGCGGCTTTAAATAGTCAAGGTGTAGATACGTATGCGGCTACTTTGACTTTTCAGCTAGAGTACAACTAATTAATACCTAAAACACGGCGGCAGGTGTGATCCCTGTCGCCGGTTTTATTATTCCCTTCTCATTATGAAAAAATGCTACGGAATGGTATGGGCAGTATTTCTGATACTCGCCGGACTATCAAGTGGAGCATGGGCGCAGGTGTCCATTGCACCAACAACTCTCTACACCGATGCCAATGGCATCTCCACCTTTTATATCAGTAACCCTTCCCCGGATGCGCAGGAAGTTTCGGTTTCCTTTGTGTTTGGCTATCCTGCTTACAATGAAAGCGGTGAGCTTTACATGGTCTATGAGGATGAGGATAAGGAGGCCGATTGGGGTTTGGGCTCCCGGCTAAGGGTATTCCCGCGCTCTTTTATCATCGGTCCGAATAAGCAGCAAGTAGTTCGACTCCAGGTTCGTCCTGATCGCTCCAAGCCAGAAGGTATGTACTTCTCCCGAGTCAAAATCACCTCCAATGCGCAAGCGGCTGATGTCGTTACTCAAAATGCAGAGGGCGTTGCGATGCGTGTCAACTTTAAGTTTGATCAGATTCTGGCTGTTTTTCATCGGCAGGGTAATGCAACGACTTCATTAAAATTAGGTGCCACTGAATACATAAAGGAAGGGAATAAGCTGCATGTGACCAGTGAATTTACGAGAGGAGGCAATGCTCCATTTATTGGCTCTGCTCATGCGGTTCTTCTTGATCCTCAAAACCAAGTTGTAGCTGAACAACAGCAGACAGTGGCACTATATTTTGATGGTAAACACCGAGTGACGATTGAGTTGCCGGAAGATTTTGCCATGGGCGACTACACGCTTGAATTAGATTATAGGACCGAGCGGGGGGATGTAAGTGCATCAGATTTGGTACAAGGTGCACCAGTCCAAAAGCGACTGCAAGTTTCGCTCCCAAGATAAATTCAAAAAATACTGTACCAATAGATAAGTAATTCAGAGGTGAAACTATCCCTATCTTTTCTTTTAAAAATTTATACTTTCGTGATTTGTTCGGGCTTGTTTTTAGCCAGTCTATCAGCAAGTGCCCAAAATGAACCTGATGCGGAGGTACTCCTTACATTTAGTCATCCTGCCATTGGGCAGGTCTATGTTACGGCGGCCATTTTTGGAGATGTTCCTTACCTTCCCATTGGGGAAGTATTGAGTTTATTGGAAATACCGGCTGAACTGGTCACTGAAAGCCGTGGATGGCGAGGGGTATATCCGGGTCCTAAAAATTTTTGGGAAATCAATCCTGTCCAATTTCGGCTGACTTCTAATGGACAGACTAATGAGTTTTTAAATTCTGATTTTTATTTGGGAGAGTATGATCTTTTTATTCATCCTAGCGTTTATCAGGAGATTTTTGGTTTGGAGTTTACGATGAGTCTGGAGGGATTGACTTTATCACTAAAATCAAGTTACCCTCTTCCTGTGGAAGAAAAGAAGAAGCGGGATCAACTCCGTAACCGACTTTTATCCCCGGATGCTAGGGAGGATCAGGTTTACGCGCCCCTGCTATATCCTCGAGATCGTAGTTTGCTGAAAATGGGAATGATTGATTACAATTTCAGTCAAAAATTTACGAATTCTGAAACCTTGACCCAAGGTCTCTTAAATGTTGGTCTGGAAGCACTCGGAGGAGATATGACGGGGCTAGTGACCTTCAACAGAAAAGATTCTGAGACGGAAGTAGATGTACGTGGACTACGATGGCGATATGTACTTCCAGGAGCCATGGATGCCCAAAGGAATGTTGGGCTGACAGCTGTTTCTGCAGGCGACATTTTTACAACGGGCCAGTCCCAGCTGGGCAGTATTGTAGGATTGTCCATGACCAATGATCCCATTGCCCCTAGACGGGAGCTTGACTTTTTTGTCATAGATGGCTACACCGAACCAGACTCTGAAGTGGAACTGCTCATGGGGGGGCAATTGGTTGATTTTATGCGGGCTGACGAGGTTGGCTATTTCCGCTTCAATGCCCCTATCAATTTTGGTACACTTCGACTGACACTACGAATCTACACGCCTCAGGGCAAAGTCATTTTGGAAGATAGACAACTTCAAATTCCTTTTACTTTCCTTCCAAAAGGATTTGTTACTTACAATATTCAGGCAGGTTTGCCCCGTACCCAGTCAGGCTTGGGTAATAATCTGGTAGGCCATGGAGATGTGGCTTACGGGGTTACCAATGCACTTACGGTGCGTGCAGGCTCAGATTTTAATCCTGACACTGCAGGAGTTGCCCCCCCCTACAGATATGTTGGACTATCTGCACGGGTATTTCAGCAATATCTGGTCAACGTGGACTTGATGCCAAACCGACATATCGAAACCAACGGAAGTGTGTTCTTTGCAAATAATACCAGTATAACAGCCAGATATAAGGAATATTTCCAGGACTCTTTATTAAATCTTAGTGGGAATCAGCGGGATTTTGGTTTGAATTATTTTATGCCCTTTCAAATTCGGGGAAATTTTGCGGGGATACGAGTTGGCGCCACACGTCAGGAATCAGCTAAGCTGATCGGTAATTCTTTGCAGGCAGATTTCAATACTCAGTTGGGTAGATTGGTGGCGCGGGTTAATTTCAGAGGAAATTTACTTCAGTATATTCCAACGGAGACAGAAGTGGGGTTTTCCAGTTTTACAGGGACAATGACAGGCTCCTTGACATACACCCTTTCGAGAAGCCCTGGAGTTCCTGTCTATGTGCGGGGGATGTTTATAAGGGCTCAGACACTTTATGATCCTCAGCTCAAGCGAGTAAGAAACATGAGTTTACTACTTTCTCAGACCTTATTCAAAAGAGGGAGGTTGACGTTGGGATACGATCGGGATATGATTCGTGGTAGGGGCCTATTTCAGTTAGGATTCCTATATGATTTCAGCTTTTTCCGTACGGCTAGTCAAGTTGAGAAAGCAGCTGATAGTTTTTCATTTCAGCAGTCCTTTAGCGGCTCACTGGCCTATGACCCACTGGGGAATATTATTCCAAATAATAGAGATCAAGTAAATAGGTCGGGAATAGCAGTGAAATTATTTATTGATTCCAATGACAATGGAATTCATGATGAGGGCGAAGAGATCGTGCCTGCAAAAGCGGCAAAACTTGATCGCTCAGCTACGGCGGTAATTGGCTCAGATGGCATCGTGCGGTACAGTCAGCTCCAGAGTTATTGGACCTATCGGCTTGAGATCGATGTCAATGCACTACCAGACCCCACACTTGCTCCAAAGCAAAAGGCTCTTTCCTTTGTGGCTGATCCAAATCATTACAGGATGATTGAAATTCCGCTCTATCGAACTGGAGTCATCGAGGGGTATGTTTTTACAGAAAGCAGGTCAGGCTCCCAGGTGGGCCAAGGTGGCTTGCGGGTTCTTTTGACCGATGCCGATGGTAATACAGAAACCTTGAGAACCTTCACGGACGGCGGTTTTTATCATTATGGCTTGATTCCTGGAAATTTTACGCTCGAGGTTGACCCCCAACAATTAAACTATATTCAGAAAAGCTCAGATCCCGGCCAGATAGAATTTGAAATCAAAGCACTGGCAGATGGGGATTATATTTCCAATCTGAATTTTACCTTGATAGATAAACCGAAATCTAAGCTGGAGGGCGGCAGCAATAGTTCTAAACTTTCTGATGAGAATCTTTCAAAAATTCAATTAGTGCTTTCACTTTTTGCCCAAGCTAAAAATCTTGTTTACGAGAATAAATACGAGGAGGCCATGAAATCTTTAGATGAATCGTTAGAATTAGTTGTTACAGACCAAGGGCTTGCGCTAAAAGGATCAATTTATTTTCTGATGGGAGAAGAGGATTTGGCATGGCAGTATTGGGAGTTGGCTCATGAAAGAAATCCGGAAATTCCTATTCCTATTCGAAATAAAGAAAAACAAAATTGAAAAAATTCGGAGATCAATTTGCAAGAAGGATTTCGTTTAAAACTATAATCTTTCTATTGGGTGTATTTCACTTAGTGATTTTTTTTCCTATAGACTCCAAAGGTCAGGATCAAGAATTACCCCAAAGTTCATTAGACCATAGTTCATTAGAACCAAGTTCTATGGATTGGTTGGGATTACCTTTCATACCGAATAGGTCTTTACCATTCTTTGATGAATTTCTTCTGGAAATGGAATTAGAAGCATATTTAATTAAGAACCTTTCACCTTTCGTAGATTCAGATAGGTTTTTTCTTTCTATTAAATATGAAGCTGGAATTGATAGTATTGGTCAGGTTCCGGTCGAAGATGTAGAATCTGAGATTGATGACGAGCAACCAAGAGAAAACCGGTTTTATCAACCATTGGATGTTTTACCCGTATTACCTGATTTTTGGGCAGATTCAAACTCCGTTAATTCATCTGAAGAAGATTTTTCCCTGTTGGAAAATGAATCGGAAAGATCAAGAGAGGTAGCACTTAACAATAGAGGTGATAACTCTTTGTTTTTACCAGAAGATATGAGCCCCCCCATATTGGTTGGAAATCTTCAAGTGCATTTTGTCCTAGATGATGAGGTTAGCGAAAGTATAGAGGAGTTGCTTTATAAAATCACCTTTTACTCTTTAAAGCTTTATGCTTTTGAATCCCATGAAATTACATTTGAGCGCCTTCCTCTATACAACCTATTCCCAGCAGAAGCAGACTCTTTGATTTTAGATTCTTTGGAAAGAGTCAATAATCAAGAAAGCTTAACGAAAGAGGAAACAAATTCCTCATCTAATTCAAATGATACTGATAATCTCCGATTATTAGAATATTTTTTAATGGCCTTAGCCATTCTTTCTTTAATACTATTGTTGATATACTTATCCAAGAGAAAGAATAGTCGGGCAAATAAAGAGAATAAGAAAATTCAAATTGAAAACTCCTCCAAATTACCTGATTCTACTGAAGAAGAGGAAGACGTGCCTATGCCTATCTCTAGTTCAGTGGAGGTAGCTAGTGAGGGAGTTAAAGATTCTAATGATCAATTTTTGGACTACTTTGTCAAAAATACACCGGAGATAGGAAAGGTCTTTTCTCATTGGATAGAAGACTACGGAAAAGAAGGTATCGAACGCGTTCATACTATTTTGATGCCAATGGGAAAAAATATGTACACCTTACTGTTCCCCTATTTGAGTAAGGAATCTACGGAATTACTGCTCAAATCATTCTATACTTTTCAGCCTGAGGCTAACCAGGAAAAGCGAAAATATTACATTGAAAAGATGAAGGAAATTATTTCCTCTAGGCTTGGTATAGATAGTATGGCACTTTTAGAAACTCTTGAAAAAGCAGAACTTTTTGAACTATTGGACTTATTGAGTTCAGAAGAAGCAGCGATTGCTCTTTATCACATGCCTTTAGAAGATAGAGCTAGGTATTTGAAGCAAGTAACACCTGAGCGAGTGGTTACGCTCTTAAAAAATGTTTCTTCCTTGAAAAATTTAAATAGCTGGGAGTATGAAAAACTCGGAAATGAAATTTCAGAAAAACTGGTGGAACTACGATTTTACAAAAAGTATCAGAAGGAAGATGTGCAATTTATGTTGGATTCAATCGATAGGCTTGAGTTTGATCAGCAGGATGAGATTATGAAGTCTTTAGAGGGAGATGATCCAGCTTTATATAAGATAATAAAAAGAAAGATATTCTCTTGGAGTGATGTGAAGGATTTGGATCAGAATCTGGTAAGAGAAGCAACACTTAGCTTTACACCAGAAGAAATCAGCATTGCTTACCCATTGATGCCTGAAGAAATAGAGAATATTATTTCCTTAAGACCTGAGCGGGAGCAACAACTTATCAAAGAAATGGCGTTTCGTCAAAGTACAGTTCTATCCAAAAATAGTAAAGAAATATTGTCAAAGATTTTAAATGCTATCAAGAATAAATATAGATCAAATGAAAAATAAAATTCGAATATTTAATCGATTCATTCTAGGACTGTATTGTATTATTTTTATGAGTAGTATATTTTCCTGTACTAGTAAGAGTGCTGTTTTAAGAATTAAAACAGCTAAAAGTTCAGATATAGTAAATCAAAGTATCAGTGGTGATGAAACCCAAATAAAAAGTTTAGAAGATCTGAAATTAGAGTTAATTAAAGATAGTGATGAAATAAAATTAAGTGAGGTAGAGAAAATCACTGTTTTTGCTAATAACTTGATTAACTTATATGTAAAGTCACAAGAATTGATTGTACAAGAGCAATTTGATGAAGCAGAGAAAAATCTATTAGAATCTATTGAAATGGTTCCCACCAAAGAGACTATGGTGGCCTTGATTGGAGTCTATGAGAAGAGTAATCAACTGTCAAAAGCAGATTCCTGTAGAATTATTTTAAAATCAATGGATTGACTAACTTGTAATTAATTCACCAAATAATTTATAAATTTATTCACTAAAGTTAATTTATTAATCATAAATAATGAAATTATTTATTAGTATCATTTTAGCGCTTATCAGTTTTGGACTGTTTATTATAGGTATATTATCTGTTTTTGGGTATTTATCATTAGGTTTTCCTGATTATCTATTAGCATTGAATATTCCTAGTATTGCCTTGATCCTAGGAGGAACGCTCTTTCAGATATTTATTACTTACCCATTTGATATAATCGGCTCTTCATTTTTTTATTTAGTTCCGAGGATGTATAGAAATGAGTTTTCTAAATCTAAGAGAATGGAATCAATTGATAAAATTGTTTCTTGGCAAAAAATTTATCAAAAATCAAAACAAACTACTTGGTCAAGTTTGAAAAGTAGTAAAATAAGTGATTTTGAATCATATTGGTTTAGTCTTTTGGAGACTAATTATGGTGCTGATGAAATTCGGGAACTTTATGCTATTAAAGTTGCAAATTTAGAACGCAAAGCGAATTTGGTTTATAATGTATTTAACACTTTAGCTGTTAGTAGTCCGGCTTTTGGTATGATGGGTACTGTCCTAGGACTACTGGTTCTCTTTAATAACTCTTCAAATGATATTCAGATGGGAGATGGCTTAGCGTTGGCCTTGACGACAACTCTTTATGGATTATTTTTCTCTCATATTATTTGGATTCCTGCTGCTAAAAGGATTAATCAACATTATGCTAATATTAATTTTAATAATAATATGTTTTTAGAAGGTGTTATACTAATTCTTGAGAATAAATCTCCTTTGTATATTAAAGATTATTTATCAGCTAAACTTTAATTTCATGATGAAAAATCTTGATCCTAATAAGTTTTCTGAAAAATTTTCTTTCAATGATGATTCAGAGATTAATTATATTTGGCAAATTACCTATTTGGATGTAGTTACTGTTTTGCTCTGTGCTATGATATTATTATCTAATCCTGAAATTCTTTCAATATCAGATACAAAAAATGATAATGGACCTCTAGAAAATAATAGGGAATATCCTCTGAATGTCGAATGGAGCATTCTTGATCTTAATGAAGAACTTCGGGCTAAATTTGAAAAAGAAATAGAAAGAGGTAATTTGTTTTTTGAAACTGGTGAGTATGAAATTAGGATGAATTTTTCAGGGAGTATATTTTATAATCAAGGGAGTTCTATTCTACTACCTGAAGGTAAAAATATTATTCATGATATTATCTCTAAGTTAGCTAATTGGGAAAGGCAAGATTATAAAATAGATGTTGAAGGCCATACAGATTCTACTCCAATTGAAACTCTTCAATTTCCTAGTAATTGGGAACTCTCAGCATCGCGTGCCTCTGGCGTCGTTAAATTCTTTTTGAAGTCGGGAATTTCCTCTCAAAAGTTAAAGGCTTCGGGATATGCGGATAGTCAGCCCTTATATCAAGAAATTGATGAATTTGGGAAGTTAATTATGAATAATCAGGATTTTAATCGACGAATTGTTATTAGGCTTTATTTTGAATAAAGCTTCACCTACCTGCATTGATTAGTACCACTTTTTTTTAAAATTTATATTTAGTGTTCATTAGTTTTATTTCTCGTTAAAATTATGCTTTATTTAATTCGAAAATTTATTACTAGGTATATTTTATCTCCATTAAATTGGATTTATATATTATTGATTCTTAATTTTTTTTATTTTAATTATTTTTTAGGGCTATTAATGCTTTTATTATTGCCTATTTTATTTAATTTTATTCCCTTTTATCTAATTAAAAAACTTGAATCTCAATATGGAAACTTAAAAAAATTTTCCGGTAATGGGTTTTATCATATTATTGTCTTAGGTGGTGGTCATATACCAATTGATAGTCTGTTTCCAGGACAACAATTAACAGATACCTCCCTTAGGAGAGTTTTTGAAGGTGTTCGATTGTTCAAAGAAAACCCTAAAGCTCTTTTAATTATGAGTGGTGAAAAATTGAAAATTAATCATTATTCTCAAGCGGAATTGCAGCATTCAGTTGCGTCAACAATGGGTATTCCGCCAAATTTTATCAGAACTTTGTCCGTTCCAAGAACTACAGCTCAAGAAGCTGAAGAATATTATGATAAATTCGGTAATCCTGATGTACCTATAATTATTGTTACTAAAGCTCTTCATTTAAGACGTGCTATTAAATTGTTTAAAAAAGAAAATTATACTATTTTAGGTGCTCCTGCCCACTTCTATAATATAGAATTTTCTCCTTCTATATCTTGGTTAATCTTTCCTAATCCTCGCTTGATGTTTGTTTTCAGTGAATATCTTAAAGAGGTTTTCGGCTATTTAATGATAAACCTTGAATTTTTATTTAAATCTGAGTTATTGAAATTTAGAATATCTAATGGCTCTTCAAAAAAATTTGCAGATATTTTAAAGTTCTTTTTGTTTTGATAATAGTCTTTCTTCTAGTACTTTGATAAAGCCTCTCCTTAATGGAATTGAGTAATTTGAAATTTTTATTTCTTTGGAGTTATATGCTACTATTTGATTAACATTTACTAAATAGGATTTATGTACCCTTAAAAAATCATTTGGATCTAATTTTTCTTCAACTTCCTTAAGTATTTCCCTTAACATATAAAACTTTGTTGAAGTATAAATCCTAGTGTATAATCCTTCCGCTTTGGCAAAAATTATTTCTTCTTCATTTATAGGGATTATCATTCCTTTATCCCTTATTTTTATATGTGACGGTGATTTTAAATCGTTTTCAGTTTTAATTAGACTTAATTTTATATTTGATATTAATGTTTGTTTACTAAATGGTTTTAATATGTAAGAATCAAAGTTTGTTAATGCGATTTCGTTTAAAATTTCCTCATCTGAAAATGCTGTAATATAAATTATTTTTGTTTTTAGCTTTCTCTTGATTTCTGTACCTACTTGTATTCCATTTTTCTTTCCAGCTAGCTTTACATCGATAAGTACTAAATCAGGTTTATTTTCAATAATTTCTAATATTGCTTTGCCTCCATCTGATTGCATCCCCACCACCTCATAATCCTCTGTAAGTATTATATCTTTAATGTTTTCAGCTAATTCCTGTTCATCTTCTAGTATGTAAATTTTGGGAGTTGTATATACATCCATTTCTAAATATTTTACTTTATTCAAATATGGTGATAAAATTCAAATAATTTTTATTTTTTTCAATTTCTTTTTAATTCTATTACCTAAATCTATATTATTTTAATGTCTCTAGAAATTCGTGCTAGATTGGTTTTCCTTTGCATCTACATGATTTTTTTCTCTCTAAGAATAAATAAGAATATTATAACCTTTTTCCGATAATACCTTTTGGAACAGGGGATATAAGTTTTGTAATTTGTCTTTTTAGGTGATGTTTCTTTTCCTGAATTTTTAATAGTCCAAGCTTCTACTTTCTGATATGGGCCTATTCAATCTGTGATTGATGGTTTTGATTCTTTTCATTTCTGTATGCTTATCAAAACTGTTGAATCAATGTGTTTTTTTAAATTTCTTTTTTTACATTGATATTGAGGCGGATTTAATTTTATTATCTCTTGATTAAAATACTTTTGATGTAATTTGGCTTACCTGATTCCTTTATGATCTAATGATTCAACATATTGTGTTATATCCTCTTCTAGTACCTCTCTACAACTTTTTTATCCATGATTTATGAGCTAAACTAGCTAAAAATAAAGTTGTTGCAAATATCTGTTTTGGTTTTTTATATAAATTATTTACTCTTGAAATATTTGTGTTCTTTTATGTTTCAGGCCTGATTGTGTGTGATTAATTTTAAGTTCTCTTTTAGTTTAGCATTTTTTATTATTTTTGGATTTTATTTCTTCGAGAAGTGTTTTCTGGGTTTTTTTGTTTTTTTATCCTATTTAATAGTAGTATAAAAGTCTCCCAGGTTTTGTGGATTATGTAATGTTCTTCATTAATCTTTTTCTTGCGTATTCTGTTTGGTCTTATGATTTATTCTTTGAGTAACACTTCTTCATACACTTGAATATTTCTAGGCTTTAATTCAGTTGCCGCTTTGCTTGGTAATGAATTCAATATAGTATGATATTTAGGATGTTGGTTTATTTAGGTGCCTTAGTCAGGTCTTAGCCTTTTGTATTCGGCTCCCTTGTTTTTTTGTTAAAGGTTTTAGTATTCTATACCTTAGAAACAATCATTTTCTTATTTGAGATGACCAATGGTTTTTTAATATATGGTTTTTTTCTTATCTGCAGCATATTTCTTTCACTGCTTTTCTTATTGCTTTACTGCACTATTGACATATTCTTGTTTACTTTTACTTAATTTTTAATTTGTCTATTGGTGGCAATTAAGTTAGTTGTTAACGTTCGTTGAATATATTTAATTCATCTATTTTATTTTGCATGTACTTTTCCTTTTTCTCTTTATTAAAAAATAATCATGAATTGATTTTTGTCTTAATTTACCTACGTTTTTTGGGGGATTCTCATATATTGAATATTATTTTGATTAATGGTATGATTGTTAGGGATAAATACTTTAAAATTTGAGCCCTCGTTCAACTTAGATTCAAAGCTCAATTTGTAATTGAGTTTCTTTATAATTTCCTTCACTAATACTAAACCTAGCCCGGTGCCTTTAACTTCTGATGTATTTTGTCCTCTATAAAAAAAGTCAAAAATTTTCCCTTTGTCTTTTTCTGAAATTCCTAAACCAAAGTCTTTAATACTTACTGATATTTTATTTGAAAACATCAATGTTACAATTATGTCTTTATTTGAATATTTTACTGCATTATTTAATAAATTATGGAATAAATGATGGACTAAAACCTTGTCTCCTTGTATAGGTTTTTCAATACCAATATTTTTTATTATGATTTTTTGTTCTATACCTAAAATAGGACTAATTTCATTTTTTAATTCCTCAAATAATTCATTTAGATTTATTAATTCTATTTTTAACTTAATATCTGTAAATGATGTTCTTTCTAATATTAAAATATCATCAAGTAAAAATACTAATCGTTTTATTTGTTGATTAATCCTTTTTGTGTGAGAATTATAAGCAGATCTGATATTTTCGTTTTCAATATAAGGGAGATAGCTTGTTAAAAGATCTAATGAACTCATTGCTATTGAAAGGGGGGTTCTAAATTCATGTGAAGTCATAGAAACCAAATTGGTTTTCATTTTATTAATTTCCTTCTCTTTTTCTAGTCCTGAGATCAAGGTGTTCATTAATTTTTTTTCTAAAGTAAGGTCTTGAATTATTCCTTTTACTTTTACCTTGTTTTGTAAATCTCCTTGAACCTTTCCAATTACTCTGATCCATTTACTTTCTTTATTCAAGTTTTTAATTTTAAATTCTTGGTTAAAATATGTATCACAATTTAGATGTGTATAAATTAAGTTTTGAAATATTTTAAGGTTTGTCTTATCAAATATATTTTCTACGTTAAAATCAAAGCTTTCATCTTCTTCACTTAATCCTAGTATTTCAAGTGTCAATTTAGATATGGATTGCATTTCTATATCTTTCCCATTTATTAATTGATATTCATAAGTGCCTAATTTAGCAATCTCATAACTCTGATCTAGTAATTCGTGCAGTTCCTTTTCCTTTTTTTGTTGTGATATTAGTTGCGAAAGATCTTGAACCCATATAAGCTTATTGCTTTTACCTATAGAGGTTAAATTTAAATTTATTGTTATTTCCTCTATAGTTACTATAGCTTCTCCCGTATCTAGACCATTGGTTAGTAGCTTATTTAATTCAAAATTAAGCTGGTCCCAAACTAAGTTGTTTAATTTTGCTTTTAAAATTCTCCCTTTTTCATTTGTTTTGTAGAGTACATTTTTATTATCATAAATAAATAAGGGGATTGGACTACTTTTTATTAAGTTTTCTATTTTATCTTTTTCATTAGTAAATTTTCCTTTTATTTTCTTTCGCTTATAGCGTAGATATATATTTCTGGCAATAAGGGTGAATAAAACTATAAGGAAAATTAGAAATAAATGTTTATTATTTGGACTCATTTTTATAATGATTAAATTTTCAGAAAATCATAATTGATTCTTTATTCTTATTATTAGCTTTATTATAATATTGATTAAATTTTTTCCAAATTTTAAGATTAGGATTTTTCAGAAGTATTTTTGGCGAAACTTTTTGCAATGACTATTTTGAAGGTTATCATTCATTAGCTTATCGATGGGGTTTTTGCTTGGTTCTTTTTGGTATTCTTAGAATTTGGAATTTAAAATTTATCTTTTATTGAAGGGTTGATATCGAATTAATTCGTCTTTCGTGGCCTTGTAGTAGGTTAGATTGAATATAATCAGAGGTGGAGATCGATCATTTCAATTTGCTTCTAAAGCTATAAATTGTCCTCTTCTATTGAGATTTTTTTACTGTCACAACACTAGCACAATTCTAAATTGTGGGCTAGAGGCCTTTCAAAACATTAATTGAGATTTAAAAATTTTGATTCTTCGGAATTCTACACGTAACCAAATATTCTTCGAGCGCTAGTGACAATAGTTTCCGTTGACGTTAAGATAAGCTGTACTTGTATAAAAATATATAAGCACATATATATCATCGATTTTATCCACTATTTTCCAAACGAGGAAAACTGTGGGACCTTTCTTAAAGACTATCGGCAAAAGGTAAGGGTTTGGGGCAAAACCTACAAGGGATTTCCCAAGCATTGCTGCTTTTCGGGCAGGAAGTTCTGTTCTTAACCGCTTAAATAACTGGACCAGTTTTGTTGCCTAAACTTAGGAACAAAATGATCGAAGACTTAATTAAAAACGCACGACTTTCATCCAGTGGCCGTAAGCTACTGACCTCACAACAAAAAGCCTTTATTGTAGAAGATTGGGAAAGTTCTGGCTTATCTTGTCCTGAATATTGTCGCCGACACGGGCTGATCACCAGTCAGGTGTATAGCTGGCGTACACTTGCTAAATCAGGAGCCATTATGAGTATCAAAAATCAAGGTGACCTACATTCCAAAGCTGAATTGGAAATGCTTAGAAAAGAGAATGAGGAGCTCAAGAAGGCTCTCGGGGAATCTACTTTGGATATTAAGATCCTAAAAAAAAAGTTAGAGATGGATCAACTTCGAAACAAGAAATTGAATCGTTATCCAGGGAATTCGGAGTAAGCATGAATAGGATTATCAAGACACTGGGAGTAGCCAAATCCTCTGTATATTATAAAGCAAAACCCTATCCTGAACGAAAAAGGACAGCGCGAAAAGAACTATGTGAGCAGATGAAACTGGCTGTTTTAGAAATCACGGCAAAGAAATCCACTTATGGGGTACCCCGGGTCAAGGCGCTGCTCAAACGGGATTTGGGGCTCAATGTAACCAAATACATGGTGCATCGCTACATGAAGGAAGAAGGGTTGTTGATTACCCGACACCGAACCAGAGGCAGCAGCAGAACCCATACAGGGCAGATAGCAGTGGAAATACCTAATACGCGATGGGCTAGTGATATCACTTCGATTAAATGCTGGAATGGGGAAAAGCTCCGGGTGGCCTTTCTTCTGGACTGTTGTGACAGGTCCATCATCGCCTGGAAAGCAGGAAAACATATGCAGGCAGTTGATATTGAATTAATGGTTCAGGAAGCTTTACATGCCCGCTTTGGAGAGAACTTGCCTGATCCGGATACACTTCAGTTTTTACATGACAATGGACCTGAATTCATTGAAAAAAAGCTCAGAGCCAGCTTGAAATCCTGGAATATAATCGATTGTAATACTCCAACCTATTCCCCACAATCAAACGGGATGTGTTAAGCCTTCAATGCTACATTTAAACGAGATTACGTCTATGAGAACTGCCTGGATAATCCAAAAACCGTACTCAGGCAAATACAGAAATGGATGAATGAATACAATACATATGCACCACATTCCGCTTTAGAAATGAAAACACCAAATGAATTTTATAACTTTAAAATCGCTGCTTAACTAGTCCAACTTTTAAGCGGAAAGAGCAGTTCTTCGAATTGAGCGTTTGTCGAAGAAAAGGACCACTTTAAAATTCGGAACGGTGATGGAGTCCAGCAATCTGTCGATGCATACTTGGTTTACTGCGTTTCTTTTGATGTCAGCTACTAAAAAAAGCTTTTCCTGTTTAGAGTTCCAAAGACAGCTTGGACTTAAGCGTTACTAAACCGCTTTCAGTCTGATGCATAAGATCAGATCAGTCATTGGCAAGTGGGACGGTCTTTATTTGCTCAATGGGATGGTGGATTACCACGAGGCCTATGTCGAAAAAGCAACCCGTAAAAGAGTTTAGGAACAGCTAAAGCAGGGAAAAGGCAGTCAGAAACAGGCAATTGTTGCAGTGGCATACGTATCCACCCCCTTGGAAGATCCTGAATCCGGTAAAAAAGGAAGCCACTGTGGTTTTTTCAAATTGAAAGTGCTTAAGGATGCAACCAGTGATTCCATGGAACAGTTTGTGGAAAACAACGTGGATTCTTCCTCGGTGTTATCTACCGACAAAAACACCGACTATGTCCATCTGGAAAAAATGGTAGAGGAGCACATCAAAGCGAATCCTCTAAGGATTCAGCAACTGGAACGCTCAATTGGGTAAATACAGCAATCAGCAACCTGAAGAAAAATCTACTGGGTATTTATCAAATGGTTTCAGAAAAATACCTGTAAAACTATCTGGATGAATTTGCTTACAAGCTCAACAAAAGACACTTTGGAGAAAAATTATTTGACAGACTGATTATTGCGCCTGTATACCCATACGTGCAACATAACGAATAGTCATATTAAAAATTTATGAAAAAATCATATAAACTGGTATCTGAATTAGTGAGTAAAAGTTTTTTCCTAAGCCTAATCCTCGCTACTTCCACAGCCCTAACAGACTGACCAGTGAGTTGAGCTATTTCTTTTGTAGAAAACTGTAATTTTAAAAATACTGACAATCTTCGTTCATTCATCGTGAGGTTTGGATATTCCTTTAATAATTTCTCTAAAAAACCATTATCAAAATTTGATAGTCTTAGTTCATGCTCTTTCCAAGCAGAATTATTTGATCTTATTTGGTCAATATCTGAAAAAACTTTTCTCCACGTGATATATTTTGATTCATCTAAATCATTAATTTTTATTTCTTTCTCCTTTTTATTGTATTCAGATGCTGCTATATTTTCAAAATGGCCTTTAGAGATTTTATCGTTTTCTATTTTTCTGAATTTATTAAAAATGGAAAAATATTTATGTTTCTTATAATAATTGGAATTTATTATAATTCTAAATAAAGGATAAGATATCAAAAAACCAATAAGGAAGTAAAGTGAAATTTTGTAATCTTTAATTTTATTTTGAAAAGTAATTTCCATTTCTTTTTTCTCCATATTAAATTTTTCCATTAAACTAGATTCGAGTATCTGTTTACTTGCTTCTTCAATTTCTAAAAATTTTTCGTAATCAATGGTTAATTTTTTATAATAAAGAGCTGAATCCATTTGTTCTAAATCTTCATATACCTCAGAAAGATCTGAAGAGACATGTTTAAGAGCTGAATAATTTTGTAATGAATCAGCTAAATTAAATAAAACTTTAAAATAGGGTATGCTTTTTCTTGTATTATTTTGAGCTAACATTAGCTTGCCAAGCATTCTATTGATGTTTATTTGTATTAGCTTATTTGGGTTTTCTCCAAAATATAAGATCGCTTTATTGATGTAGATTTCAGCAGTACTTGTTTCCTCTAAGTAAAGTAATAATTCACTGAGATTAAGTAGTAATTGTGAATAGGTTATAGAACTAGTATGATTATTCTGTTCTGCAATTTCAATTCCCTCTAGATATATTTTCTTTGCCAGGTAAAAATTCCCTAGACCCTTTTCACATAAACCTAAATTATTTTTGAAATTAAGTGTAACTTGAACAGGGACTGATTGTCCCTCTTTTGAATAAATATTTATTAGGTCTTTTGTAGATTGCTCTAGAGAAATTTTAGCTTCTTGATATTGTTCTAATAGAACTTGTATTGATCCAATGTTATAGTTTGAATTTGCTATATACCTTATATTTTTTTCCTTAATTCCAAGCTCTTTTAAAAGTAAAAATTGTTTAACTGAAAAATCTAATAATCCTGCATTTAATGAAGTCATTCCTAACCTGTTTAATGATTCAGCCATCAATCGGCTTGACCCCAAACTTCGTGAACGATCATAGGCTTGCTGTAAAATTGATAAACTTTCTTCTGTATCCTTAATTTTAAAATTTTCCGCCTTTTTAAATAAATTAATTACTTTTACAGAATCTGTCTGATCAATTTTTAAAATTAATTCTTTCTCTGGAAATTGGGATATTTGTTTAGAATTTTTTCTCAATTCATCAAAAGAGCCAAAAGAGTAGGTGAAATATGAAATAAAAAATGTAAAAATTAGTACAATTTTGAAATAGGGTAATAATTTGTCATTTAATTTGTTTACCATAGTCAAATAGGGTTAGTTTATCAGAATAACCAACTAATTTATTGTTTTATACATCAACTCATCTTACGCAGAGCAAGATGTCCGAATCCGCTTTTAAAAAATTAAATTTGGTAAACATAAAAAAACGAAATTTCAATTTAGCATTTTTTGAAAATTTTCCAAATTTTGTTTTGGTACTAGCATGATTTGTTCTATTCATTTTTGACCTCTATTTCATATTCATTGATTTTCTTGAAAATTGGATCAAATTAAACTCATTTATTACCTAAAATTGAATTCCTCTTATTGGTTTTCCCCTTGAAATCTTCTTTTGGTTGGGATAACGACTTATGAACGAAATCTGGATTTTATTGTTTATTTCTAATATTAATAGGTGTTTATTGAGGGTAAATTAAAAAATTATCCACTGTTAACGCCCATTGCTTTGCAAACTCAACCGGAGAATAGTCATTCAGACTTCCATGAGGTCGATTCTGATTGTAATCTTCCACCCATTCCCTGGTAATTTCTCTTACTTCCTGTATCGAGACAAATGAATAGTAGTCCAATACTTCTGTTCGGTAAGTTTTATTGAATCGTTCCACAAAGGCGTTTTGCATCGGTTTTCCGGGTTGGATAAACAGGATTTTTATTTGGTTTGTTTCCGCCCAAGCCCTGAGTGGTTCAGCGATGAATTCCGGGCCATTATCGACTCTGATCTGACTGGGCAAGCCTCTCCATTCTTTTAATTCTTCCAGTACCCTGACCACTCGGAGTGAGGGCAGACTGGCACCAATCTCAATATGCAGGGCTTCCCGGTTGAAGTCATCCAAGATATTGAGCGTTCTGAATCGCTGGCCAGAAAGGAAACTGTCGGACATGAAATCCATGGACCAGCTGGAATTTATAAGTTCAGGTTGCTTCAAGGGTTCTTTTACTCTAGCCGGGACCCGCCGTTTGCCTTTTCGGCACATGCTCAGCTTGAGCAGTTTATAAATCCGGTAGATCCGCTTGTGATTCCAGGAGATTCCTTCTTTGCGCATCCGTTTTTACAACAGCCAAAAACCATATTGGCCGAACCTGTCTGCATAACTCCTGACAGTATCCACTACCTCCAAATCATCTTTAATAGCCTTGTAATAAAATAAAGACCGGGAATAGTCAACCAGTTTACATGCCCTGCTGATGCCCACCGGATAGCTTTCAAGAAAGTAGTCTACCCGCTGGCGCCTGTCAGCAGGGCCTAAAACTTTTTTCCCAGTACATCCTTGAGGATTTTGTTGTCCAGAGCTAACTCAGCATACATCTGCTTAAGTCTGAGGTTTTCCTCTTCCAGCTCCTTCAGCCGCTTGAGCTCTTGCACTTCCATCCCACCATACTTCTTCTTCCACAGGTAAAAAGTCCCCCGGTGAACCCCCAATTCACGGCAGAGTTCATTGACATCCCTGCCGGATTCATACTCCTTGACAGCCTTGATGATCTGGCTTTCGGTAAATCTTGACTTTTTCATACAGTTTAAAGTTAGTGACTTTGTCGTCTTTTAAACTGTCCTATTTTTGGGGAAGCTTGCAGTCTAAGACAATTGCACAAGAAAGTTACCTACTTTGAAGTATGGAAAATATAAGAGGATAAATTTTGGTCTAACTTTTAAACGAAATGTTTACTAAGAAATTTCCTGATTCATCAATATGTGCTCTGAAGTCAGCATTGTTAAGCTTGCAAATCTCTTGTACCAGGAATAATCCAAGGCCAAATCCTTGCTGTTCATTTTTGGAGCGTTTGTTTTGATTGAAGGGGAAAGGCTTTACTATTCCAGATTCCTTGGAAATAGTTTGATGATTTTTTACCTCTAATGTTTTTTCTATATTTATAGTTATAGGTGAGATAGGGCTGCTAAATTTAATTGCATTCTCTAATATTTCTAAGATTAAAAATCGAATTAAATAGGGATCAAAAAATATGGGTGTTTCAGATTCCTCTGATTTTACATCAAATTCATAGTCTTTAAAAAGATTGGTTGTTTCTTGAATAATATTTTGAAGGATGATTTTCTTTGGATTGGTTTTTAACTCATCCAATTTATAATACATGGATAGTTTTTCTAATGATTGATTAATTCGATTTGCAGATAGTTTACCAAGCTCGATTAATTCAAAAAACTCTTTTTTTTCAAATTTTTCTAGAGATTCTTGCATAAGCTCAAATACAGATAAAAGTCCATAGATAGGAGTTCGAAATTCATGAAAGGTGATTTTCCTGCTATCTGCTAATGCCTTTTCCAATTTTTCATTCAGCCATCTTTCCCGGATTTCCTGTTTGCGAATATTATTATAAACCGAATTCAGAAGCATCTGGCCTGAGACAGGTTTTGTAAGATAATCATCTGCTCCTGAGTTCATGCCTGAACGAATATCTTCCTTGTGAATTTTGGCAGTCAAAAAAATAAAAGGTATATTTAAATAATTTTTTTTGCTTTTTATATTTCGTAGAAGTGATATGCCATCCATTTTTGGCATTAGAATGTCTGAAATTATTAAATCAAATTTGTATTTAGCTAAGATATCTAATCCATCTATACCATTGTCAGCTGTGTGTACAATAAAGTTATGAAATTCTAAAATTTCTTTGTAATTCTGCTGAAGTTCTAATTCATCTTCAACAAGGAGTATTGTTTTTTTCATTAGGAAATTCAATTACAAATTTTGTTCCAAATCCTTCAGAGCTGGTAAAAGTTATTTGTCCATTTAGTTTATTTACCAATTCTTTTACGATAGTTAAGCCCAGTCCAGTTCCTTTCATATTTAAGACATTGCTGGATCTGAAAAATGAGTCAAAAATGAAGGCTTGGTCAGCTTTTGGGATACCAATACCGAAATCTTCAATAATAAGTTGAATCTTCTTTCCAATAATTGAGGAGCTTATTTTTGGCTTTTTGAGGTGAGGTTTACCATATTTTATTGCATTTTCAATAATATTTCTAAGGATATTTATAAACCAATCTTTATCTGTTTTTATAATTATTGGGGATGAATGTAGATTTAATTCAAATTTATTTGAGGCATCTTTACAATAATTAAAAAGTATTTGCTTTATTACATCGTTTATTTCAAAGGTTTCAACACGGGCAACATAATCATTAGAACTTGATTTTTCTAATATGAAAACCTCTGAAATTATGTGGTTTAGCCGGTTTATTTGAATTTGAATTTTTCGTATGTGTTTCATTAAATTCTCTCTGTGAGCTTGATCTATCAAAGATTCTGAAATAATTTCAAGTAAATCTACACTACTTAAAATTGTGGCTAAAGGTGTTCTGAGCTCATGTGATGTCATCGATATGAATTTAGACTTTAATTTATTTAACTCCCGCTCTTTATTTAAATTTATTTTTATATTTTTTAAAAGTTTTTCTCGCTCTGTGACTTCCCTAGACGATACTATATATTTCCCTAAGTTATTAAAATTATCTAATGGCTTTATAATATGTTCAATTGCGATTATTTTGTTTATTTTTGAAAAATAATTTTCTGTTATAATTTTGTGATTACTGTCGATCTTGATTTTAGTTAATTCATTAATTTCAATTTTGAATAGTTCTGTAAAGCTTTGATTGTCTTCAATCGACTCCTTAGTTAATTTTTCAAATGCAGGAGAATAATAAATTATTTTTAAATTTTCATCCAATAAAAAAATTATGTCTTCGACATTTTTCGATAGAATCTCAAATAAAGTGAGTGTTTCTTTTTCTCTTTTTTCTGCTTTCCTTTTTTGTTTAGAGACTTTAAAGGTATAAAGTACATTTCCTATTACTTCGGCTAGTGACTGAAGTGCAGAAATCTGACCATCAGTGAATAATTTGTAACTAGAACAATTATCGAAACCAATGAAACCCCAAAACTTATTTTGGACTAAGATTGGCATAAAGAGATAACTAATTATTTGTTGTTCTTCCATTAATTCTCTGAACCAATCATTTTTAGAGTTACTTACATAGTCATTAATTGGAAGGTTATCCTCAAATAATTTATTTAGGTCAGGAAATAAATTCATTGGTAGATTTTGAAGAGGTTCAAAGTCGATTTGTGGCAAAACATTTTGATTATTCCACTCGTAAATATAACTAATATTATTTCCTTTGATTTTTTTAAAAATATATACTCTATCAACTTTTGTTGCGTTTCCAATCTTTTCCAAAATCTTAGGTATATCAGTTTTAATGTTCTTACTTCTATTTAGAATTAAGAATGTCTCACTTATCTCCTTTAGAAGTTGGTCGTGAATGATTTGGTTAGGAATATATCTCATTTTGAAATTGATTTTTTTAAAAAAAACTTTTACCTATTTTAGCTTAAAGGCTAAATTTTGTTTGGAGTGTAGTTGGTTGTAGTAAAAAACCTATATTTCTGATGTTTTAATTATATAATTGAGTGCTTTTAGGTGATGTGTTTGTTTACTGTTTTTTAATTTTTTTTCTTTCATATTGTGACTATATGAAAATTCTGAATTCGCAATAATGAATTTTAGTCACCTATTTGTTTTGTCGTTTTAAAAATTATTATGGATATCGCTTTTGATTATTGATGTTATTTCATTTTCCTATTTGATTATCTTTTATTTGATATTTTTATTGTCCTTGTTGACTTTATTTATAGTTTTTTGTTTTAAGTGTTAGTACTGTTTCCGTTTTTTTTTCCGCCTTTAAAAATAGAAATTATGATTCTCTAATATCACCGATAAATTTTTAAAAACAAAGACTAAATGTTTTAGGTTCCCTAAATCTGATTTTGTTTCCCTGTTTTATTTCAGATGGAAAATGAAAATACTAAATAATTAATTAATTTTGCTTTGATTTTCTCTTATCTTTAAAATTTTTATTCATGTTGTCATGGAGTATAAGCTCCTCCAATTATCGGTCATTTAAAGGTAGAATTGAATTTATCAACTTTAAATGGTTATTATGAAAAAAAATCGAAATTCACTGAAACGCGTATCGTCAAAGCGATCAAAGCTCATGAGGGATGCAGAAAAGTAGAGGGAATCTCCCGTGAGAAGGAAGTAACACTCAACACTTTTATAAATGGAAGCACTGTTATGGCGGGATGGAAGCCAGCGAGGTCAAAAACCTGAAAGAACTTGAGGAAGAGAACTCTCGCCTTAAGCGGAAGTTTGTCGATCTGAGCCTTTGGCATGAGGCACTCAAGGATGCGGTGGCAAAAAAGTTCTGACGCCTGACGAAAAAATCATGCTCGTTCAGTTCATGGTCGAAGAACATGGAGTTTGCCATCGTCAGGTGTGTAAGACGTTCAGCGTGCCTCGAAGTACTTTCCAGTATCAACCCAAACCCATAAACGACATGCCCGTGATCCAGGTCTTGGAAGAACTGGTAGCCAAACGCCTTGCCATTGGCTTTTTGCAGTCCCATTGACGGCTTCGTAGAAAAGGCCACCCGTGGAACCGTATAAGGGTATATCGTATCTATTCTGCCATAGGGCTGAACATCAGGCGCAGACACAAGAAGCGGCTGCCGGCAAGGACTAAACAGGCCCAATATAGACCAGAATCGATCAACCAGGTCTGGTCTGTCGACTTCATGAGCGACAGGCTGTGGAGCGGCAGGCACTTCCGTCTGCTCAACATTCTGGACGACTATAACTGGGAAATGCTGGCCATGGAAGTGGACTGGTGATCCGGGTATTGGAGTTTCTTGAGCTGGTCTGGAGCCTCCCCAAAATGATTCGCATGGACAATGGCCCTGAGTTTATCTCTCGCTTGTTGGACCACTGGTGTAGGGAGAAGTGCATTGAGCTGGTCTTTATCCAGCCGGGAAAACCGAAGCAAAACGGCTATGTGGAACGCTGTAAAAGATCGGTCAGAAAAGAACTGCTTAGCACCAATGTATTCAATTTTCTGGATTAGGTCAGGAAAAAAGCGATGGAATGGATGGCGGACTATAATCGCGAAAGGCCCCATGAGGCACTTGTATATCGGGCTCCCGTGGACGTATTGGAAGAACTAACATGAACGTATCTTTTGCTTTTCAAACCGTTAAGCAGCGCAAAAGTTAATGCGGAAAGCGGCTCAAGACCGGTTGGCCCAAGCCAACCGCTCGCCGTGGTCTTGAACCGCTTGGAGTATTCACTTACCTTCGCTTCTAGGGTGAAAAGTAAACTTTTGACTGGCCCAATTTTCGGGGGAGCTTACACTCCGACTAAACCATCTCATAAATATACCGATAAGAAAATTCTATTACTATACCCCTAAAAGATTACTTTTTAACAAAACTGGTACAATTTTTTAAGCGGTTATTATCAGAGCAATGATCCATTCATGTAAATTTTTAATTTTCTTATAATGCGGAGGAATACAGCGAATTGAAAATCGAGTAATTGTGATACTAGGGATAATATCTAAGGGAAGATGTTTAGAATTATTACCTTTTAAAGTTTTTAAATTTCTTTATTTAAGCAGATGTCAAACTTAACCCAACGGAATTTTCAGCTTTAATTGTACTCAGTTATCCTTGGAATTAGAGACGATAACTACTTTAAACCACCATTTGCTCAAAATATCGACTGAAGACAGCCAAATAAAAGCGTATAGCTCAACGTATTTTTTTGGGTATTTATAATGTATTGAATACTAGGCTGTTAAGATTATGGTTCGAATCCTAAAAAGATTTTTTATTTCCAGCTTAGGTTGGATAATTTTTAAAATCCTTCGTTTTGCTTTGTTTAAAGCTATTTTGTTGATTAGTTTCGAATCACAAGATCATTTGGAAAAAGTCCAAGTTAAAAAAAGCGTAAAACTCTACGTCTTTTTGTTGGGTGAATTTTAATACGTTGATTATCAAATAGATAGATGAAAGGTTCGAATCCCTTCCTCTCTGCAAAACAAGCCTTTCCGCGATGCGGGAGGGCTTTTTGTTTTTTAGCCGCCAAGTTTACTTGAGTGGCTAATGGGCAAAAAGACCAAAACGAACGAAGTGAGTAGGCTTGGTTTGCGACCCTCCTTCAATTTGGGAAAGGCAAAGCCAATCCCTTCCTCTCTGCAAAGCGTTGAAATATTAAAATTTCGACGCTTTTTTTATGCTTTAGAATAAGCAATTATGAATTATAAGGGATGAGAACCCTCGGGTTCGAAATCGGCCAAAGGGAGATTCGCGAGGGGCAGTGCGGCATGGGTGCGCGTACGAGCAATCCCTTCCTCTCTGCAAAACAAGCCTTTCCGCGATGCGGGAGGGCTTTTTGTTTTTTTAGCCATCCCAATCTCAACCGATATTTAATTATGCCGAGAAGAGGAATCGTAGAATGGATACTAGGACTAGAGAGAAATCAATTCACCATTGCGTATTTCTGTTCTCCCAAACAGATCAAATTCACCCCTGAATTGAACATATCATTGCAGGGAAATGAAATCGCGATAATTTGACCATTTGCTTCCTGGCGAAGATTTCCCACCTGTGGTCCCGGATTATAATCTTCCAACAATACAAGTTCTTCTAAAGGAACATAAAACTCCTCACTCTCAAATTCCATTTGATAAATAGACTCTACATCTACACGGTATTCCTCTCCTCTGACGGAGTAGCTTCCTTCGGAATAGCTATACCATCCTAAATCGGCTCCGTCTGGCGCAATCCTTACCAAACCCTGCCTAGTAATCGTGCCATTGGATGAAAAATTAAGCTGATCAATGTACCAAAGGCCTCTATCGGTATTTTCATAAGCCAACTCATAGGTTCCCTTCAGGTAACTCACCGGAAGTTCATCCTTGTCCTCGGAGCAGGAAATGACCAAAAGTAGAACCGGAATTAAAAAGAGTGTTAATTTTTTCATAGGAGTAAAATTATGAGTGGAGCAGCTGAGACTTTAGGTAATACGTAAAAGCCATAGAATGTGATACAATTCACCGTCACTACCTCAAAAAAATGTTTCTCGATTTGGCTTTAATCCCCATAATCAATCTCCGTATATCCTTCCTCCTCTATACGCTTTTTCTTTTCATCCATCAAATCCATGGTCACATTGACCTCAAAGGAAATCAGAATGATCAGTGATGTGATATACAACCAAAGCAACAGGGCAATCAGCGTTCCGATGGACCCATAAAGCTTATTGTAGCTGGCAAAATTATTCAGATAAAAAGTGAATCCATAGAAGGATAGGGTGATTAAGAGTCCTGCGATATTTGCTCCGATGGAGAAAAAATGCCACTTGTCATGAACAGCAGGCGCAAATCTGAAAATGAATGCTGATGAGAAATAAAATACAGCCAGTAAAACCAAGAATTTGAGTGCATTAAACAGGAAAATCAAAAACTCTGAATTGAAAAGCTGAAGGTTTTCGATTCGTTGGATAGCAATACTTCCAAAAATCATGGTTGTACTGGCTATGATTATGGTCAAAACTAAGATAAATACGATCAGTACAGATATGCCCCTACTTTTGAAAAAGCCTCTATTCTCATTTGTCTGATAAACTGAGTTGAATGAGTTCATCATGGAGATCACTCCTTGACTAGAGGCAAAAAGCGCAAAGAAAAATCCGAAGGAAAGTAAGCTTTGGCGGGGCCTGGATACGATATCAGTGATGGTTCCCTCCATCTCTTCAAAAATATCCCCGGGTACAATTTCTGTAATAAACCCCAGGATATTTTCAGTAGTCACCAAAGGAAAAAAATTCTGGAGATAGGGAATCAAATTGAGTAAAAACAAGAGCAAAGGGAACAAGGCGACAAAGAAACTAAAGGCCATGGAGCCAGCCCGCTCGGTGATATCATCCTTTTGCAGCTGATCGATGAAAAGCTTGCCGGTATCGTAGAGATTTTTGTCCGGATTGCCAAAGTGCACCTTGCGCAGCCGCAGGAGTTGTTCCTGAGTGAATTTTTCTACTTGCTTGATTCGCTTGTTGACCACAATTGGACTTTACTTAAAAGTAAGGTTTCAATAAATCTAATAAATTCTTTGGGGGTCTGGTAGGTTGATGATTCTCTTTTTTCAAAAAAGCCAGAACTGTCCAGCCTTCTGTGATAAGCTCTCCTTGCTCATTGAGCACTTCATATTCAAAGCGGATTCTTACCCCCGGCATGCTCGGAATTTTGGTGCGGATAGTCAGCTTTTCATCGTATTTGCCTGGTTTGATATATCTGAAGTGACTTTCCAAAACCGGCATCATGACCCCTTCCTCCTCCATTTTCCGATAGGAAAATCCGATCTGTCGCATGGCTTCCACTCGCCCCACTTCGAAATACATGGCGTAATTGCCATAGTACACGTAGCTCATTTGATCAGTTTCGGCGTATCGAACGCGGATTTGCGTATCAGCTTGGTACATATTAAAATATTTTTGCCCGATTCAAAGCCGCCTGATAGCGTCTCGCATTTGCATTATGCTGGGACAAGTTAGTAGCAAAGACGTGATAGCCGGAAAAATCTTCTTTGGCGCAGAAATACAGGTAATTATGATCTTCAGCGTTTAGCACGGCGTCCAGAGCTGAAATATCCGGAAGATTAATGGGGCCAGGAGGCAAACCTGCATATTTGTAGGTGTTGTATGGGCTGTCAGTTTCCTTGTGAACATTCAGCACGCGTTTGATGGAGAAATCTCCCAAGGCAAATACCAGAGTAGGATCCGCTTGTAAAGGCATGCCAAGTCGAAGGCGATTAAGATAAACGCCTGCTATACGGTCTCGTTCGTCATTTTTTTGGCTTTCTGCCTGTACGATACTCGCCAGCGTACTGACTTCTTTTTGGGAAAGCCCTAAAGCCTTAGCCTTTTCCTTCCGAGATTCCGTCCAGAAATTTTCATACTCCCGATACATTCGATCAAAAAGAGCCTCTGCACTCGTATTCCACCATACTTCATAGGTATTGGGGATAAACATGCTCATGATCGTCTCCTCGTCAAAATCAAACTTACGGATGTAAACTGAGTCCTGTAGCAAGCTGAGAAATTGATCGGATTCGATTTCGAGGTTACTGGTGATTTTTTCTGCCAAATCTTCCTTGGTCCTTACATTATTGAATGTGATGCGGATGGGCGTTTGATCACCCGATCGAAGCAGCCTGACCAATTGCAGGTTGGTCATTCGCGGCTTGATACTGTAAAGTCCCGGCTTCACCAACTCCTGATAGTCCAAGACCTTTGCGACAAATCCAAAGCTGACTGCATCATTGATGATTTTTTGATCATAAAGCTGATTGGCCACATACTGGTAGTTGGCATTGCTGGGAATGCGAAATGCAATCGGCTGATCATTGTCACTTTCGACCAATACATTTGGGCTGAAAAAGACCTGATAGAAATAAAAGGTCATCGAAATACCCAACACTGAAAAGGTGATGATCAGGATGAGCAGTAATTTTTTCTTCTTATCGGCTAGCATGACAGCAAAAATATGAAAACACTTTATTTATCTCTCTGCTAACAGCCCCCGCTTGAGAAAAGTTGTCGGCACGCTTTTCAGAAAATTTCAAAAAGGTATGGATAGACTAGCTTTCTCCATGATATTTGGATCTCCATAAAAAACTAAATGCAAAACCCATGACCATTCCCGTTGCCTGTGCAGTCATCTTGAATGACCAGAAGGTTCTATCGGTCCGCAGGTCCAAGGATATGCCCTTAGCGGGCTATTGGGAATTTCCGGGAGGGAAAGTGGAGGAGGACGAAAGTGCAGAAAGTTGCATAGTTCGGGAAATTGAGGAAGAATTGGGAGTTCGGGTTCGAATCCTATCCTCTCTTCCGAATCATTCCCATGCGATGACTTCCGGGAAATCCATTCAGCTCATTCCCTTTTTGGTTAGAGTGGAGGTAGGGAAAATCACACTTTATGAGCATGATCAGCTTTCTTGGCTGGGCCAAAGTGAACTTTTTGAAGTAAATTGGGCACCTGCAGATATCCCGATTGTGAAGTATTTGGAGGAAAATTGGGATGATTTACTAGTTCAATTTTCTAAGTGAGTTGGGCAGCTTTAGCATTGATTGACCAAAAAGGCCTAAAAACTATGTCAGCCGAATTTATTAAACTTTACGAAGAGAATCCCGATCCTAAGCGGATACGCCATATTGTGGATATTTTGCGGGATGGGGGAGTGGTCATCTATCCCACAGATACTGTCTACGGGATCGGCTGTGATATCACCAATCAACGGGCAGTCGAGCGGATTGCTAAAATCAAGGGAATCAATCCCAAAAAGCATAATTTCTCCTTTATTTGTGCCGATTTGAGTGATATTGCCCAATACACCCGGGTCATTCACAAGCCGGTGTTTAAAATGATGAAAAAAGCTTTCCCCGGGCCATTTACTTTTATTTTGGAAGCCAGTTCACAGGTGCCCAAGATCATGCAAATGAACAAGAAGACCGTGGGGATCCGGGTTCCGAATCATAATGTACCCCGAATGCTGGTGCAGGAATTGGGGCAGCCTATTCTCACTACATCGATCCATGATGAAGATGAGGTGATCGAATACAGCACGGACCCAGAATTGATTTTTGAAAAATATCAGCATCAGGTGGATGTGGTTATCGATGGAGGATATGGTCAGAATGTGGGTTCTACCATATTGGACTGTACCGGTGAGGAGGTAGAAGTAATCCGGGAAGGTTTGGGTTTGGTGGAGGAGATTCTTTGATGAAGACGGTCTTTGCAGATTTGCATTACTTCCCCAATTTGGAGTATTTCTGTTCGATTTTGGACTCGGATAAGCTCGTTTTAGATCCCCAGTCCATTTATCAGCGCAAGTCCTTTTACAACCGCACCCAAATCCGACTGGCCAATAAAGTGGAGACGCTTTCAGTTCCCATCGTTGGGCGAAGACCTCGGATTCCGCTTGGTGAGATCGAGATTGATTACCGCCAAAAATGGCAAAAAGTACACCTTCGTGGGATTCAAAGTGCCTACGGAAAGACTCCGTTTTTCGAATTTATTTTCCCCTATTTCGAAGCGCTTTTTGAGCAGGAATACAAGCTTCTTTGGGATCTGAACGTTCAGGTGCTGACAATCTGTCTGAAAATCATGCAATGGCCTGTCAATTTGGAAATTACTTCGGAGTCAGCCGATAAGCAGGGATTTACTGACATAAGAGGGCTTCTGATGCCGGGATCGCATTTTTCGCAGCGGGATATATATCAGCCGGTGGCCTATGTCCAGAATTTTGGCTTAGACTTTGAACCCAACCTGTCGATCTTGGATTTGTTATTCGCTGAAGGACCTCAAGCCAAATCGATCTTGCAGGCATCTTCAAAAAAACATTGAACATTCGTTAAATTGATTGTGTTTTTAAAACAAATTCGGTAACATACGTACAGTTTAACTATCTATTCAGAAAGGAAATAAATGGAAGCAAAATTTTCGAACAGAGTCAAGGAGGTAATTTCCCTTAGTCGAGAGGAAGCGCTCCGCTTGGGGCACGACTATATCGGCACGGAGCACCTTCTGTTGGGTATGATTCGTGAAGGAGAAGGGGTAGCTGTTTCCATTCTTAAGAAACTTGGAGTTCCAATGGACGAACTTCGGGCTTCTATTGAGCGGGCAGTTCGTGGTACTGCCAACCACAATGTAAAAAATATGGCCAATATTCCGCTGACTCGTCAGTCGGAAAAGGTGTTGAAAATCACTTATTTGGAGGCGAAAATTTTCAAAAGTCAATTGATCGGAACGGAGCATCTGCTTCTATCCATCTTGCGTGACGAAGAAAATATTGCCACTCAGATTCTCAATAAATTTGATGTAAACTATGACTCGGTGAAAGAAATGCTGGAAATGCAATCTGATTCGGGTGCTAGTCCGAGAGCAAGAGCTGAAGCGGATGACGCGGATGATGATGGCTCCAAACTATTCGGTTCACCAGGGGGAGGTTCAGGTACTTCCAAGTCAGGTTCTGAAAAGTCCAGAACTCCGGTTTTGGATAACTTCGGAAGAGACCTGACCAAGATGGCTGAAGACGACAAATTGGATCCAATCATTGGTCGGGAAAAAGAAATTGAGCGAGTGGCTCAGATACTTTCACGAAGAAAGAAAAACAACCCCATCCTTATTGGAGAACCAGGTGTCGGTAAAACTGCCATCGCCGAAGGTTTGGCACTTCGAATCGTACAGAAAAAAGTGTCTCGTGTCCTGTTTAACAAGCGCGTAGTTACTTTAGATCTGGCATCCTTGGTTGCAGGGACCAAATATCGAGGGCAGTTTGAGGAGCGAATGAAGGCTGTGATGAATGAGTTGGAGAAATCTCCAAATGTCATTCTTTTCATAGATGAGCTGCACACCATTGTCGGTGCGGGTGGCGCTTCAGGATCATTGGACGCTTCGAATATGTTTAAGCCAGCTTTGGCCCGAGGAGAAATCCAATGTATCGGTGCTACCACTTTGGACGAGTACAGACAGTACATCGAAAAAGATGGCGCTTTGGCCAGAAGATTCCAAATGGTCATGGTGGATGCTACATCCCCTGAGGAAACCATTCAGATCCTCAATAATATCAAGGATAAGTACGAGGATCACCACAATGTAAACTATACCGAAGCGGCTATTGACGCTTGCGTCAAGCTATCGGATCGATACATCTCGGATAGATTCCTCCCTGATAAGGCAATTGACATTTTGGACGAAGCGGGAGCGAGAGTCCACATCAATAATATTCACGTCCCGGAAGATATCCTTAAGCTAGAAGCTGAGGTAGAGGAAATCAAAACCGAGAAAAATCGGGTCGTAAAATCTCAGAAGTATGAGGAAGCTGCACAGCTTCGCGATAAGGAGAAAAAACTTCTTGAGCAGCTAGAGCAAGCCAAAAACCGCTGGGAAGAAGAAAGCAAAACGAAGCGTTTCACAGTCGATGAAGAAAATGTCGCAGAGGTAATCGCTATGATGACTGGCATTCCTACCAAGCGAATCGCTCAGAATGAAGGAGCAAAACTCCTGAATATGAATGAGGAGCTTTCTGGAAAAGTGATTGGTCAGGAAGAAGCGATTAAAAAGCTAACCAAGGCAATTCAGCGAACAAGAGTTGGACTGAAGGATCCTAAAAAGCCTATCGGATCATTTATTTTCCTAGGACCAACGGGTGTCGGTAAGACAGAGCTTGCCAAAATGCTGGCCACTTACCTATTCGATAAAGAGGATTCCTTGATCCGAATTGATATGTCTGAGTATATGGAGAAATTCTCCGTCTCCAGACTTGTCGGAGCGCCTCCGGGATATGTTGGTTACGAAGAAGGTGGACAGTTGACCGAGAAAGTCAGAAGGAAGCCATACTCAGTAGTCCTATTGGACGAGATTGAAAAAGCTCACCCTGATGTGTTCAATATTCTTCTTCAGGTATTGGATGATGGAATATTGACCGATGGACTTGGTAGAAGAGTTGACTTCCGAAATACCATCATCATCATGACTTCAAATATTGGAGTTCGTGACCTGAAAGACTTCGGTGCAGGAATCGGTTTTGCAAGTAAAGCTAAGCAGGACAATATGGACGACATCATGAAGTCCACCATTCAGTCTGCTTTGAAAAAGGCCTTCAGCCCTGAATTCCTCAATCGTCTGGATGATGTCGTGGTATTTAACTCACTCACCAAAGAGCATATCTTCAAAATCATCGATATCTCATTGGCCAAGCTTTTCCATAGAATTACGGACTTGGGCTATAAGATTGAATTGACTGACAAGGCCAAGGATTTCTTATCAGAAAAAGGCTACGATCAGCAATATGGTGCAAGACCGCTCAATCGAGCCATTCAAAAATACCTAGAAGATGCTGTTGCCGAGGAAATCCTCAAAGGTGACCTTTCTGAAGGTGATGTAATCACTGCCGATCATGATGGAAAAGCTTCCGAGCTTACCATCACGGTCAAAAAGAAGAAAGAGAAAGCTGAAGAATAAGTAATGTATATTCAGAAAAACTTAAAATCCCGAGATCAAAAGTCTCGGGATTTTTTTTGACTATCTCGAAAAGAATAATCGGGTAACGAATATCCCCTGTCCATCATCTGCACCGGCATCACTTTCTACTCCCGAGGTGACATACGTTAAGTTCCAACCTTCCATCAGCATGCTGTTAATTTTTGATGCGATTACCGCATCATTCGAAGCGATATTTTGGAAGTTGATTCCGGTGGCACTGAAGAAGTTCAAAAGTTTGGTTTCTTCGAGTTCATCTACCTTGATCTTGCCTCGCTCAATTTCGTTTTGATTGCTTTTCTTTCCGTCAGTTCTTTCGGTAGTGAAGTTGGAGGCGTCTACCTGCGTCTGACTGTCGATGATTCGTGAGCGGCCTAATCCCATGGGTACGATGGATTCGACTACCGTGACTACTTTAAATTCCGTTGGTTTTTGACCGGTGTTGCTCATTTGCTGAGCGTAGGTGGCCTGAAATACAAGGGCCAAAAGGAGTGCTGAAAGGATTTTGATTTTCTTCATTTTACCTGATGATTAGAATATTCTCCTAATCAACGCAATTTTTTACTTTATGAGTGATTTTTTTAAAGAGATAAAATGAAAAATAATAAGGCCACCCCAAGCACCAAGGTCATCACTTTCGCTTTTTCCATGTCTTCCTTTTTTACTTTCCTCTTTCTCATCACCATGATGGCTAGGCTCAATCCGAAAAACTGAAGAAGCATCGCAACTCCATTTAAAGGGCCCATCGGAGCCTCTACCAATTGAAATTGTGTATTAAAAATCGACAAGGTGGCTAAGATTATTCCTACGATACCGAATAAAAATGATCGTTGTAGTAGTACGCCTTCCGGCAGGTCAGTCCATTTCATCTGTTTATTATTTGATTTTTAATGGTCAGATGGAATGCCCTATCCCGATGTATCGGGGCATCCCTCTGTGTGAGAAGCATCGTCTCATGGGCATTTCATCTGTTTATAATTGCTTTTAAATGGTCACATAGCTTGTCCCGAACTTGATTCGGGAGAATCTTCGCAAGCATTCCCCGGTCCATCGGGGCATCCCAGTGTGTGACTCTTGCGCCGCGCTTGATTTCATGATAAATACTTGGATTTTTGTGAAGATAAGGAATCTTCTGAGCTGTGTGGAGTTCTATTTTTGGGTCAACTCCTTTTTTCTTTTGGAGAAATAGTTTTCAATTTCATTCAGGCTTAGGGCATTCAGGGTCATTTCTTTAGTTAGTCCTCCTTTTCGTCCAACTAAGACCCCGTACTTCATGTCCCCGTAGCCATCCATTTCATGTGCGTCGGGATTGATGGAGAGCATCACTCCTTGGTCCATGGCATAGCGAACCCATCTCCAGTCCAGGTCCAAACGCCAAGGATTTGCATTGATTTCTATGGCTACCTGATGCTTTGCACAGGCATCGATGATGGTTTTGTGATCGATCGGATATCCTTCCCGTCTGAGAAGTAATCTTCCAGTAGGATGTCCAAGGATGGTGGTGTAAGGATTTTCAATTGCAGCAAGTAGTCGACTTGTAGCACGCTTGATGTCCATGTTTAGGATAGAATGGATGGACGATACAATGAAGTCGAAACTTCCCAAGACCTCATCAGGATAGTCCAGACTCCCATCCCCGAGGATATCCGATTCAATCCCTTTGAAGATTTTGAAAGGAGCCAATTCCTTATTCAATTGGTTAATTTCTTCTTGCTGTTTTTGGACCTTTTCGATCTCTAGGCCCCCTGCGTAGCTAGCTGTACGTGAGTGGTCAGAAATTCCCAAATATTCATATCCCAACTCCTTACAATATTCTGCCATCTGTCTCAGACTATGCTTCCCGTCGCTGTAAGTCGAGTGATTGTGAAGAATTCCTTTTAGGTCCTTTTCTTCCAATAGATCAGGAAGCTTTTCTTCCAAAGCCAGCTGAACTTCTCCGTAGCCTTCCCGCATTTCTACAGGGATGTACTGAAGTTTGTGTTGGGAGAAAAATTCCGAATCGTTTTTGAATCCATTCGCCCTCAGCGCATCTCCAATTGATAGGTTTTCAGAGATTTTGCTTTGAAGATGAAGTGGACTGGCACAAAGTGCATACTGTTTCACTGGGAAATCATTCAGACTGCAAAGGTGGATGGTGAATTTCAGATCCACAGATTTCACTTTTCCTCTAATCGAAAAGGGCCCCGACTGGGAAGCGTCCATTTCAAAATCCTCCAAATCCTCAATTTTCTTTTTGATAGACGAAATGTTCCCTGCGCCAACCAGCCATTCTGCCTGAGAAATGATCTCCATTTTGCGGGCATATTCTCCAACCAAGGTGACTTTAGACTCCTTTAGCTCATTTTCAAGTTTTTCTGTAAGATTCTCCAATACCTCCTCAATATCTGCATAAAGCCATTTTCCGGCATTGGAGGCTTTGAATTCTAGGTTTTGAATGATCGTATCTTGAGTTTTTTCACCAAAACCTTTGATCTTGGCTACCTTTCCACTTTGACAGGCTTCCATCAATTCATGAGTGGAGGTGATTCCCAATTCTTCCCAAAGTGTTTTCACTTTTTTGGGTCCCAATCCCTTGATTTGAAGGATTTCCAGGATTCCCTGCGGAGTTTTTTCCAGCAGCTGATCTAGCTGGGGGAAACTTTCACTTTCCTTCAGACTTTTGATAGCTTCGAGAATGCTCTTTCCTACTCCGGGTACTTTGGACAATTCATCCTCACTCAGCTCCATAATATCCGCATCGCCTCGCTCCAGCGAATTGAGAGCGGACTGGTAGCTACGGATTTTGAATGTGTTTTCATCGTGCAGCTCCATGAGCTGAATGGTAAGCTTGATTTTTTTGAGGATGGTCTTGTGGTCCAAAACGAATAAAATTTGGTTGCAGAATGATGACAAATGTCTTCATTATTTGTTTTAAAATAAAGTCTGATCATTTATCTTATAAGAACCGTTAATTAATTCGACGGGGTTTCTTTCTGAAATAAAATATTAGAAAATTGAGCTATGAATTATTGGATGGTCAAAAGTGAACCCAATTCCTACTCTTGGGATGATTTTGAAAAGCAGCAAGAGGATATTTGGGATGGTGTTCGTAATTATCAAGCGAGGAATTATCTCCGTGAAATGGGGCAGGGAGACTTGGTTTTATTTTATCACTCTGGAAAAGAAAAGGCAGTGGTTGGAATTGCTAAGGTCAGTTCATCCCCATTACCTGACCCAAAAGATGAGGCTTGGACGGCGATTATGCTCTCTGTGCATCAAAAGCTTACAAATCCCGTAAGATTAGCTCAAATAAAGGCTGAAGATCGATTGGCAGATTTACCCATGCTAAAGCAGTCTAGACTTTCGGTCTTACCGGTGGGTAAAGATGAGTTTGAATTAATCCTAAAAATGGCCCAATGAGATTTCTTCTGGTTTTTTTGATTTCCTTTTTGGTGACCTTACCTGGATTCAGTCAGGTGGAATTTGTTTCTAGGTTTGAAGTCGAATCCGAGTATTTTGATCCACTCTTTGAGATGGTTAGGACAGACGATGGCATGATAGCATTCCGTACCATTGCCAAGCGAGCATTTTCTGGCGAACGGGTTTTTCAATACATGGTATTTGATCGTGGATTGAACACCGAATCAGGATTGATTGAGCTTCCCGTTCAGCCGGGTTATGACATGATTGGCTATGACCTTGATGGAGCTTTTCTATACATTTTGTTTCAAAAGGGGACCGGAATTACCGGCGATAAATATGTACGCAAGATCGATTTAGTAAGTCAACAGGGATTCGACTATGGTCTGGATAATTTGCTTGACCTGGAGTTAAGAGAGTTTTTGGTTCAGAATGATCGGGCGATTTTTATGGGTGTAGCGAATTTGCGACCGGCAGTACAGGTTTACAGCCTCATGGACAAAAGCGTGCATACGGTACAGGGGGTATATGGAAATGACACCCAAATCCTACAAATCCGAAAAATGCCTGAGGTGGAAGCTTTTGAGGTGGTCATTAGCCGAGAGGGACCCTATCGCAGTACAGAGGTGATTTTGAATACCTATGATTTGCTAGGAAATCTCCTTCGGGAAGTCAAGGTGGATAAATTTGGAGAGGAAAGCCAGGAAATCATCGAGGCAGTGGTTGTGGAGGATGGGCCATACCGAAAAGAAATGTATGGTTCTTTTGGCTTGGCAAGAAGGGATTCCTACTTGGGAATGTACCGACTGGATATCAATGAGTTCGGGGAGTACGAGAGCAGACTTTATACCTTGGAAGACTTTCCTAATTTTTTCAATTACTTGGACGAAAAGTCAAAATCGAGAAAAGACGCTGATGTATTGAAACAGGTAGACCGAGATAAGATACCGAGTATCCGCAATGTTTACACGATTCGTGACGTGCGAAAAGGTCAGGATGGTACCTACCTGTTTTTTGATCATTATAATATTATTAATTCTCGAGGAGCACCGCTTTCTGCGCCGAACTCCTACCGGAGTAATGATTGGGGTCGGATGACTAACAGTTCTGACTTTTTGGATCCAATTTATGTCAGATCCTTGGGACGGGGCAGACAGGCAGTTTATTCAGAGTTGAGCTATATTTCAGCACATTTTGTCAAGTTAGGGGAAGATGGAAGAGTAATTTGGGACAATTCCGCCACATATGATGATCTCTTGACAGACTATATTCTTCCCTTTGGTGAGATTGCTGTGGTCGATAATGAATTCTACCATGCCTATGTAAGAGACGACAAGATTAGGCTTTCTTATTTCAAGGATGGAGAAAAAATCTTCGATAATTTGGATTTTGAATTAGAACTTCTCAACGAAAATGAGCGAATAGCAGAGACCAATATGGAGAGCCTTCAGCTTGTCCATTGGTATGATCGGTATTTTTTACTTACCGGAACTCAACGAATCCGATTTCAGCGAGAAAATGGACAAGCAAGTAGCAAAGAGGTATTTTTCTTTTCAAAAGTACTCGTAGCAGGGGAACTCTTCGAACCGGAGGATCCTCGGTAGTCATTTTTCTTTTTATATTTACGGCAAATCCAACCCATGCAAAAAAGGCTAGTTTTAAATCAGCAGCAGATTCAGATTATCCTCAAACGATTCTGCCATCAGCTGATCGAAAATCACGACAATTTTGAAAATACTGTGCTATTGGGGCTTCAGCCAAGAGGAATAGTACTTCTTGATCGCATAGTCAAAGAACTCGAGATCGTCTCAGGCGAAAAAGTGCCCGCCGGATATTTGGATGCAACTTTTCACCGCGATGATTTTCGCAGGAGAGATTTTCCTCTAAAAGCAAATGAAACAAAAATCAATTTTTTGGTCGAGGGAAAGAAAGTGATTCTCGTAGATGATGTACTCTACAAAGGTCGATCCGTACGGGCCGCGATGGATGCGATGATTGCCTTTGGTCGTCCTCAAAAAGTGGAATTGATGGTCTTGGTTGACCGTAAACTAACCCGCGACTATCCCATCATGCCGGATTATTTTGGGATAAGAGTGAATACCTTGGATTCTCAATATGTAGTCGTCGAATGGGCCTCACAAGGACAGCCTGAAGATGCCGTTTGGATCACCGAAAAAGAAAAGAAATAACCTATGTCTCAGCTCAGCACCCGCCATCTTCTTGGAATCAAAAACCTCACTGAAGAGGATGTAAATCTGATCCTGGATACTGCGGAAAACTTCAAAGAGGTGATCAACCGGCCGATCAAAAAAGTGCCATCTCTTCGAGACATTACTATTGCCAATATCTTTTTTGAAAACTCAACCCGGACACGACTTTCTTTTGAGCTAGCCGAAAAAAGACTGTCTGCAGACGTGGTGAATTTTTCTTCCAGCAATAGCTCCGTCAAAAAAGGAGAAACACTGGTAGATACTGTCAACAATATTCTTTCCATGAAAGTGGACATGGTTGTGATGAGACATAGCAGCCCGGGTGCACCTCATTTTCTATCGAAAAATATCAGTGCCAATATTGTCAATGCAGGGGACGGAACGCACGAGCACCCTACGCAAGCCCTTTTGGATGCATTTTCGATGAGAGAAAAGCTAGGCGATCTTCAAGGAAAGAAAATCGCAATCATTGGCGATATATTACACTCAAGAGTAGCACTCTCAAATATCTTTTGCCTGCAAAAGCTCGGCGCCGAAGTCATGGTGTGCGGACCGATTACGCTTTTGCCAAAGCATATTGAAAGCTTGGGAGTAAAAGTGGAATTGGATGTCCGGAAAGCCTTAGCTTGGTGTGACGTGGCGAATGTGCTTCGGATCCAATTGGAAAGGCAGCAAATCAAGTATTTTCCAAGTCTTCGCGAATACTCTCTTTACTACGGGATCAATAAAAAGATGCTCCAGCAACTCGATAAAGAAATCGTGGTGATGCATCCAGGTCCAATTAATCGTGGAGTCGAGCTTTCCTCAGACGTGGCTGACTCGAAGCAGGCAATTATATTGCAGCAGGTAGAAAATGGGGTAGCTGTGCGAATGGCTGTTCTATATCTTTTGGCAGGAGTCAGGAGCTAATTTTAGCTTTTTCTCCAACGGCCTCCGCCAACATAGAATCCAAACGTAAATCCGAAATATTGATTGACAGCCTCTCCAATCACTGCTCCTGAGGTGTCCTGAAGGTTTGAAGGAGGGATGAAATTATATTCTGCTCCCATCCTGAATCTTCCAAGTTCGATACCTGCACGAAGCATTGGTGACCATTTGAAATTGGCTTCAAGATTTCCAACATCGGTATCATCAATGGTGTCAGCATCGATTTCTACAGAGCTCAGTGCATAATAGCCAAATCCAGCACCGATGTATGGGGCAAAATTACTTCCTCCATTATTGAAGTAATAATCCAAGGTGCCTGAAACGGATACATTGGCCGAAACCTCGCCTTCATAATCCTGCGAAATATCGAAATACGTCACATCTTTGGCTAGTCCGGCTATTCCAAGGCGAATACCAACATTGAGATTATCTCGTACATTGATTTTCGGTTCGATATTGACCAATGCACCTATGCCTCCATTTTTTGGGATAGCAGGTCCTAAGTCCATTCCGATTCGGAATTTTCCGGCCTGTTGGGCAAAAGTCAAAGTGGAAAGTCCGATGAATAAGCAAAGTGTGAGTAATTTCTTCATATCGTTTCTATTTTGTCAGTCACAGGCAAAAAAGGTTCCAGAATTACTAAACTTCAATTAAAGTATCCTAGTTTTAGAATCAAATTGCACTTTTATGCTGGAAGTCCAAAATCTGATCAAAAAGTACGGTAAGCAAAACGCTGTCAATGACATCACTTTCGACCTTCAGGGAGGTGAAGTGGTAGGATTACTCGGTCCAAACGGTGCTGGTAAAAGTACCACCATGAAATGTATCGTAGGCTTGCTACGCAAAACATCCGGAGAAATCAGAATTGGTGGATACGATCACCTTTCCATAGAGGCCAAACGGCTTTTCAGTTACATCCCGGAGACACCTTATGTTTATGACTTGCTGACGGTAGAGGAGCATTTGCAATTCGTAGCTCAAGCCTATGGCGTACGAGACTGGAAGGCAAAAGGCCATGAATTGTTAGAAACATACGATCTGGAGGATAAAGCCAAAAAACTAGGAAAAGACCTTTCGAAAGGCATGCGGCAAAAAGTATCTATTTGCTGTGCGCTCTTACCGGATCCTCAGGTGTTGTTTTTTGATGAACCTATGATTGGTTTGGATCCAAAGGCTATCCGAAATACCAAACGGATATTTCGAGAATTAAAAGAAGCTGGAAAGACTATTCTAGTCAGTACTCACCTGATTGATTCGGTAGAGACGATTGCAGATCGGATCATGATTTTGAAAAATGGAAATATCATCGGAAATGATACCCTTGACAACTTAAAGCAGACCTTCGAACAAGGAGAGAGTGGAACATTGGAGGATATATTTTTAGAATTGACAAAGGATGAATGAGATCAAGCTGCTGATTCGGAAGGATCTGCTGATCCTGAAAAATAATATCCTGCTTATCCTGCGAAATCCCCTTCGACTGATTCCTTACGCAGCGATCGTGGGCTATTTTTTCTTTATCTACACCATGCGGATGCGTGACCGTGCGGAAGATATGGGAAGTCAAATGCCGGAATTGGATGCAAATGGGCTTCCGGAAGTGGATTTTGCTGTACAGAATATTATTGGCGGAGTGACGGTTTTGGCTTTGGGTTTTCTTCTTTTTCAGTTATTCCGGGCCACGAAACGCAATGTGAGCTTTTTCACCATGGCAGACGTAAATCTGCTTTTTACAGGGCCTGTCAAACCTGAAAATATTTTGATCTATTACATGGGGAGGTCCATCTTGCCCTCCCTGGGTGGAAGTATCATTTTCTTGGTATATGGCGGTAGTCAGATGGCTGGCACTTTGGATTTTTCACCCGATAATATCTTCTTTATTCTATTCGGATTTGCCTTTTTCTTCTTCCTGCTTTCGCCGATTCGTTTTTTGATTTATACGCTGCACACGAAGTATGATATTTTGGAGCCTATCAAGAATGGTGTGACAGTTTTGGCGGTGCTATTAGGGGCAATGGTTTTGATTCCCGGCTTGATGGCTGATAAGTTTTGGCAGGGGATGTTTAGCTGGATCGCTTCTCCTTGGTTTGATCTGTTTCCGATTGTCGGTTGGACTCGTGGAATGATGAGTTATGCCTTTCACCAAAACCTGATCTTGGCTTTGGCCTTTTTCGGCTTGTATGTGTTGACGTATTATTTGATTGTTCGCTTGGTTATTCAATTTGCCGGCTATTACTACGAGGATGTACTCGAAGTCACCAAATCCAATGAAATCCAACGAGATAAGGTCAAGGGTAAAAAGGAAGCTTCTGAGGCAACAGGCAGCTTGAATACTAAAAAGCAGCTCGCACTTCCTGATTTCGGGGTAGGGGCGAAGGCATTTTACTGGAGGAATTATGTGCATGCCAGCCGACAGGATTTTCACCCACTATTTGGGGTTTACAGCCTAGTCATGGCCGGGATCGGGATAGTCTTCGCAGTTTTGTCACGTTTTGATTGGTTTTCGCACAAAGTCCTGAACGGATACATTTTGGTGCTTCTGGGCTTTTACTTTCTGGCGGGTATCGGCCGCACGAATATTGGAGATCTCAAAAAGCCCTATTTCTTTTTGATTCCAGCATCTTGGTCCGCCAAATTTTGGAATTTGATCAAGTTAGACCTAGTTCAAATCCTGCTCTTTGCTGCGGTTATGATCGTTCCCTCCGTGCTGATAGCAGGCTTGCATTTGCTCATGATACCCATTTTTATTTTTGGGATCATAGTCTCTTACATGATAGGAGTCTGTATTAATTTGATCCCGCAGATCTCTCTAGAGGAGGGCTGGGATCGAAAGCTTATCAAACCAGTCATGCTGATCGGGATCTTTCTGTTTGGGATTATTCCAGCCTTGATTTTTGGAATACTTGTTTTTGTACTGACCAAGCAGTTTGTCTGGATGATGCTCACGGTAGCAATTGGGATGAGTTTTGTTGCAGCTATTTTGATTCATGTGGCATTGGATGTACTTACCCGCCTGGAGTTTAAGGAGGCTAATTAAACACCATAGGAATTAGGCCATTCTTTTTCCATTCCTTCTCTTGGGGATGAAAAATCTCTTATTTTTGCCCCAACCCAAATAAAACGAAGACATGATTTATAATTCCATCATTGAAACCATCGGTAATACGCCGATGATCCGACTGAATCGAGTAGCTAAAGACATCAAAGGGGAGGTACTGGTGAAAGTAGAGTACTTTAATCCAGGTAACTCGATGAAAGACCGAATGGCGATCAAAATGGTGGAAGATGCCGAGAAGGCAGGAATTTTAAAACCGGGAGGTACCATTATCGAAGGAACCTCGGGTAATACCGGTATGGGGCTTGCTTTGGCAGCTGTGGCCAAAGGTTACAAGTGTATTTTTACCATGGCTGACAAACAGTCGAAAGAAAAAATCGATATTCTGAAGGCTGTAGGAGCAGAAGTGATTGTTTGCCCTACCAACGTTGCGCCTGAAGATCCGAGATCTTACTACTCCGTTGCTCGGAAATTGAATGCTGATATCCCCAATTCTTTTTACCCAAATCAGTACGACAACATGTCTAACACGGCCGCTCATTATGAGACAACGGGTCCGGAGATTTGGAAGGATACTGACGGAAAGATTACCCATTATGCTGCAGGGGTCGGTACAGGCGGGTCCATGTGTGGTACGGCTACTTACTTGAAGGAGCAGAACCCAAATATTGTCACGGTGGGAATTGACACCTATGGTTCAGTTTTTAAAAAATACAAGGAAACCGGAGTCTTCGACGAAAAGGAGGTTTATCCTTATTTGACAGAAGGAATCGGAGAAGACATCCTTCCCAAAAATGTCAACTTCGACGTGATTGACCATTTTATCAAAGTGACTGATAAGGATGCCGCGGTAATGACCCGACGTCTCGCTCGAGAGGAAGGGCTCTTTATCGGATGGTCCTGTGGTGCCGCAGTTCATGGTGCATTAGAATGGGCTAGAGAGAATCTGAAAGAAGGTGACCAAATGGTGGTGATTTTACCAGATCATGGTACACGCTATTTGGGCAAGGTTTACAATGACGATTGGATGCGCAATCATGGATTTTTAGAGGATAAAAGCTATGCTACAGCTAGGGATATTATCTCCAAGCGACCTTCAGATTACAGTCTGATTGCTGTGAAAAAATCAGATGCAGTCAGAGAGGCAATTGCACTGATGAATAAGACTAGTGTATCTCAAATCCCGGTTTTGGACGGAGGGGAAGTAGTAGGAAGTGTCACCGATACCAAATTGCTTTCCAAGATCATTGAGAATCCGGTATTGAAGGACGCACATGTGTCCGATGTGATGGAAGATTCCATGACTTTCGTAGCTGGTGATAGCACGCTAGATGTACTTTCTTCCATGATCGAAAAAGAAAAGGCGGTGTTGGTGCGTGACGGAAATGGAAATATCCATATCATTACAAAACATGATATTTTAGAAGCGTTTACCAATTAATATCCATGATCAATCCAATAAAGTTGGAGCAGATGCTCCAAAGACCTGTACATTTTGATATTGACAAAGCCTTAAGACGGGGCTGGGAGCTATTTAAGACCAATCCCTTGTTATTTATTGCTTACTTTTTAGTCATCATAGGTATATCGGCAGGAGCATCTTTTTTCTTGGAAGACTTTGCCGGGATTGTTTCCATTTTCGTCACTCCAGCTTTGACAGCAGGCTTTTATTTGGCTGCAAATAGGGTAAGCCGGGAGGAACATTTGGATTTCAGCCACTTCTTTGATGGCTTCAAATTCTGGTTTCCAGTAATCGTGGTCAATTTGGTATCTGGTATTTTGACCGTCTTAGGAATTATTGCACTGATCATTCCAGGTATTTATTTGGGCGTCGCTTACAGCTTTGCCATTGCATTTGTATTATTTGCCGGCTTGGAATTTTGGACTGCGATGGAGTTCAGCAGAAAGCTGATCACTAAGATCTGGTGGAGGTTTTTTGCCTTCCTGATTCTCCTTTTGTTGATCAATTTGGTGGGGCTACTTTTTCTTGGAGTAGGACTTTTGGTGACAGGTCCAGTTAGCTATTTAGCAATCTATGCCGCTTTTGAGGATTTGACAGGAGACTATTTAGTAGAAGATGAGGGAACCGTCAATCTTCCTCATGCGCCAGAAGCATAGCCTCGAGTCGGTTTCGGCATTTGGCAGTGTATTCATCAACGGCAGTCGGTGAGGGATGGGGAGGCTGTAAAGCTTCTGAGAAATAAATTCGAACTTTTCCCGGTTTAAGCAAAATCGAACCCCGTTTCATAATCCGGTCGGCTCCTATTACGGCCATTGGTAAAACGGGGATTTGACTTTCGATGGAAAGGCGAAAGGCTCCCTTGTGAAAAGGTAGCAGGCTTTCTGAGCTGTCATTTCGGGTTCCTTCCGGTGCTACGACCACAGATTTACCTTTGGAAAGGATTTCGACGAGTTTTTCCAGGCTTTTTCTGCGGGACTCGGTGGAGGTTCGGTCCACCCAAATGGCAAATCGACCTACAATCCAACCGAAAACGGGGATCTTCGAAAGCTCCATCTTACCAAGGGCTTTCAGTGTCTGAGGAATAGCCATGGGGATGACCGGCGCGTCAACAAAGGAACGGTGGTTGAAAATAAAAATGTAAGGCTGACTTTTGTCGATATATTTCAACCCTTCGACCTGAAACCGAATTCCGGAGAGGAAGGACCAGGTACCTGCCCAGATTCGGATAAAGAAAAAGGAAATTCGATCGCCCCGTTCAGAAATCAAGGAAGGAATTACCATAAATAGCCCAAGAAAAATCATCAAGATGATGAAAATCAAGGCTGAGTAAATCGTATAAATCCACTGGAAGAACTTGATCATCCGAAATATTCGTTATTTTTGGGTTCGAAAATAATCCTTTAACTCTTTGCTTGCACAAGCCCCGATGCGTCTCGGGGCTTTTTCTTTTAAAGGACAATTTCCAAAGTTTTTTCAAAATGATGTTATGCATTTAATTTTTTATAGGATTTTCTAGAAATCACAGAAAATCAGTACCTTTGCAGTCCGTTCGGGTGAGCGGGGTGCTTTGGAATAGTCTAAAGTATTGATCTTCAAACAAAAAACCGCCACTTCATGATCCGGAAGTGGTCCGGAATTACAAGGATCAAACACTATTATGTCAAACAATTCAGATTTTAACTGGGAAAACTTCGAGACCAAAGGATTCGGAGAAGGGTACTCCAAAGAGCAGCGTGAGCAAATGGCCGCGATGTATGAGGGTACATTGAACGAGATCACTGAGAAAGAAGTGATCAAAGGAACTGTAGTAGGTGTGAACGACAAGGACGTGATCATCAACATTGGTTTCAAATCCGATGGCTTGGTTCCATTGAACGAATTCCGTGACTTGGAATCCATCAAGCCAGGTGACGAAGTAGAAGTATTCATCGAAGAGCAGGAGAATGCTTTGGGTCAGTTGATCCTTTCCCGTAAAAAAGCCAAAATCGTCAAGGCTTGGCAGGACATCGAGAGCGCATTCGAAAATGACAGCGTGATCGAAGGACTTGTAAAGCGTAGAACCAAAGGTGGTTTGATCGTAGATATCTACGGTGTAGAAGCCTTCTTGCCAGGTTCTCAGATTGACGTGAAGCCTATCAGAGATTTCGATATCTATGTAGGTAAGAAAATGGAAGTGAAAGTGGTGAAAATCAACCACGCTAACGATAACGTAGTCGTTTCTCACAAAGTCTTGATCGAGAAAGATCTCGAGAAGCAAAAAGCAGAAATCCTCAACAACCTAGAGAAAGGTCAGGTATTGGAAGGTGTGATCAAGAACATGACCAATTTCGGTGTATTCATCGATTTGGGTGGTGTAGATGGTCTACTTCATATCACAGACATCTCTTGGGGACGTATCAATCATCCAGAAGAAGTATTACAGCTTGATCAGAAAGTACAGATCGTTGTATTGGACTTCGATGATGACAAGAAGCGTATTTCACTAGGTATGAAGCAATTGACTTCTCATCCTTGGGATTCTTTGGCAGGCAGCCTAGAGGTTGGTTCGAAAGTACAAGGTAAGATCGTCAATGTAGCTGATTACGGTGCGTTCTTGGAGTTGGCTCCTGGAGTTGAAGGTTTGATCCACGTTTCTGAAATGAGCTGGTCTCAGCACTTGAGAAACCCAGCTGACTTCGTGAAAGTAGGAGACGAAATCGAAGCAGTTGTATTGACTTTGGACAAGGATGAAAGAAAGATGTCTTTGGGTATCAAGCAATTGACCGAAGATCCTTGGACTAAGGAAGATATGTCTACCAAATATGCGGTAGGTACCAAGCACAAAGGTGTGGTTCGTAACTTGACCAACTTCGGTCTTTTCCTAGAAATGGAAGAGGGAATCGACGGTTTGGTTCACGTATCTGACCTTTCTTGGACTAAGAAAATCAAGCACCCATCTGAGTTTGTGAAAGTTGGTGATGAGCTTGATGTAGCTGTATTGGAGCTTGATGTAGAAAACAGAAGATTGGCCTTGGGTCATAAGCAGCTTGAAGAGAACCCATGGGATACTTTCGAGAATGTATTCCCAATCGGTTCTGATCACAAGTGTACTGTTGTTTCTAAGAATGACAAAGGTGCAGTATTGGAGCTTCCTTATGGACTAGAAGGTTTCGCTACTTCCAAAAACTTGGAGAAAGAAGACGGATCTCAAGTTGAGGTTGGAGAGTCTTTGGATTTCAAAGTGATGGAATTCTCTAAGGATGACAAGCGAATTGTTCTTTCTCACACAGCTACCTTCCGTGAAGACGTGAAGCCAGCACCTGCTAAGAAGGCTCCTAAGAAGAAAGAAACTTCTTCCTCTGAGCCTGCTGAAAAGTCTACCCTAGGTGATTTGGATGCTTTGGCAGAGTTGAAGGAGAAAATGGAAGGCAAGAAATAAGAAGCTAGATTTTAGAATTTATAATCAAGAAGATTTGTCTTCAACATATAGAGCGCCGGCTGAAAAGTCGGCGTTTTTTTTGGTTCGAGATTTTTCTGATCCCTAGCTTTGATTACGACTTGTTTGGTGGTGCTAGTGGTATAGCCGTCAATAGACTGCCTTAGCGTGAGGTTGTGACTGGACCTGCCCTCGGCAGGCAAGTTCTAACCGCTGTACAAGGTTTTGATATGAAGAGATAATGGAAATAAAAAAAGCACCCTTAATAGGATGCTTTTTTGTTGAGGTCGCGAGCGGATTCGAACCGCTGTACAAGGTTTTGCAGACCTCTGCCTAGCCACTCGGCCACGCGACCAATCTGTTTTTACTGAAAACAATTTGCAGTAATGAAATAGTTTCAGAGCTTTTGAATCTCGAAAGCAAATCGTAATCGGTTGGCAAAGGTAGCTATATTTGGCATGTAAGCCAAAATCGATCTTCGAATTTTCATGACTTTTTTTGAAGTCCATAAGCAGGATTTATTCAATTTGAATACAGGGTTTATAAGAGAAATAATAGGTTGAATTTAGTAGGGATAAATTGTATTTATTTATAAAGATTCTAAATTAAAACCTTTAGGAATTAACCCTGATAAGTAATTGTAAATCAATTGACTATATTCATAAATGATCGAGTTTGAGCTTGATTGTTTAAATATTGTCCGTATTTGAAAAATAAACCCCGGATACTACCTTTGCAGGGGTTATTGAAGACCGAATAAACTATTTAATTAGCTATAATATGTTATCCAAACGCTCGTTAGTAGGAGTTCCATTGAAATTCCATACACTGGCATTGCTGTTTTTCCTGTTCTTGGGCGGACAGGTTTTCGCCGCAGATCCGGCAGTAAGCGACAGTGAGGAAGCCATCTCGGCAGGTAAGTCAGTTTTTAACGCAAACTGTAAAACCTGTCATAAGGTTGATCAGAAAGCTGTAGGTCCTGCCTTGAGAGGTATTACCGACAGAAGATCCATCGAGTGGGCTAAGAGTTTCATCAAGAACTCTCAGGCAGTAATCGCCTCAGGTGATGAGTATGCCAACAATCTCTATGCAGAGTACAACAATCTGATGATGCCATCTCATGAGTTTTTGTCTGATGCAGATCTAGACAATCTCTTGGCATACATCGAATATGGAGACAAGGTAGACCCTGCTGCTGAAGCTGCTGCTGCCGCTGCCGCGGGTGGTGAAGCTGGTGCTGGAGGAGGAGGAGGAATCCCTACTCAATACCTCACCATTATCATTGTGGTTTTGGTCATTGTTCTGTTCCTGATCCTCGTAGTCTTGGGATTGATTATTTCCATCCTGACCAAATATGTCAATAAGCAGGATCTCGACGAGACAGATAAAGAATTTGTATCTCAGAAATTTGAGTTTGGAAAAGTATTCAAGAGCGATGCTTTCATCATCATTGTAACTGCCTTGGTGGTGGCATTGGTTGCTAAAACTGCCATTGATGGGCTATATACAGTAGGTGTGCAGCAAGGTTATGCTCCTACTCAGCCTATAGCTTATTCTCATGCTCTGCATGCTGGTACTCTTGAGATCGAATGTCAGTATTGCCATACTGGGGTAGAGATTGGTAAATCCGCTAATATTCCATCTGCCAATATTTGTATGAACTGTCACATGCACGTACAGAACGTACAAGGCCAAGATGGTATTTCTCCAGAGATCCAAAAGATCTACGACGCAATTGATAATAATCAGCCAATTGAATGGGTGAGAATTCACAATCTGCCTGACTTGGCTTACTTCAACCACTCTCAGCACGTGAAAGTGGGAGGAATTGAGTGTCAAACTTGTCACGGTCCTATCCAGGAAATGGAAGTTGTCTATCAGTACTCATCTCTGACCATGGGATGGTGTATCGACTGCCACCGTCAGACCGAAATCAATGCGCAAGGAAACGAGTACTACGACAAATTGGTACAGCTTCACTCTGATTCAAAAGATGCCTTGAAAGTGAAGGACATCGGAGGTTTGGAATGTGCTAAGTGTCATTACTAAAAAAATCTGAAATCTATTCCTAGATCATAAAATGAAGGAAACTAAGAAAACATACTGGAAAGGACTGGAGCAACTCAGCAACGATCCGGAGTTTGTTAAGAATGCAGACAGGGAGTTCCCAGAGCTTCCATCCATGATTTCCGAAGACGGAAACGCATCCAGGAGAGACTTTCTGAAAATGATGGGCTTTAGCTTGGCAGCTGCTTCTTTGGCAGCGTGTGAGGCTCCTGTGCGAAAGGCGATCCCTTACGTCAACAAGCCTGTTGATATCAACCCATCCATCCCTAACTACTACGCATCTACCTTCGCTTCCGGTGGAGATTATGCATCGATCGTAGTGAAAACCCGCGAGGGTCGACCAATCAAGATCGATGGTAATAAGCTTTCACCTATTAATAATGGAAAAGTAAATGCCATCGTAGAAGCTTCAGTTCTTTCGCTTTACGATAAAGAGCGTTTAACAGGACCGTATTTGGCTGGTGAAAAGACTGATTGGGCAAGTTTGGATGCAGAGGTGAAATCAAAAGTCGCTGCTGCTGGAAATATAAAGATCGTTTCCAACACCGTACTTTCTCCTTCTACTCTGAAAGCATTGAACCTGTTCTCTGAATCAATAGGAGGTGCAGAGGTCATCATGTATGATCCGCTTTCAAATTATGGAATTGCCAAGGCCTCAGAATCAATGTACGGCCAAGCGGTAGTTCCTTCTTATTCATTTGACAAAGCAAAGACCATCGTCTCTTTCGGAGCTGACTTCCTAGGAACTTGGATATCTCCGATCGAATTTGCCGGTCAGTATGCGAAGACTCGTAAAATCAGCAAAGAGCGTCCTGAGATGTCTCGTCATTACCAGTTTGAGTCCAATTTGTCTTTGACTGGTGCGAATGCAGACTATCGTTCACCAATCAAAGCTTCTCAAAGCGGATTGGCTGTTTTGGCGCTTTATAATATGCTTGCTCGAAAAGCGGGCGCTGCTACGGTATCTGCTCCTGCAGTTGAAGTAGCTAATTTGGAAAAGGCAGCTAATGACCTTTGGGCTTCCAGAGGTGCTTCTTTGGTTGTTTCAGGTTCTAACGATCCTAACGTTCAAACTGTCATCCATGCAATCAATGAATTGCTTGGAAACAATGGAGCTACAGTTGATTTTTCTACTCCTGTTAACTTTAGAAAGGGAGACGACGCGAAAATGAATCAGTTCATCACTGATCTCAATGCAGGTCGAGTGGGAGCTGTCATTTTCCATAACTGTAACCCGGTATATGATCATCCAAGAGGTGCAGAATTAGCCGAAGGTATATCTAAAGCTCGTTTCTCTTTGGCTACAAATATGACCATGGATGAAACAGCTTCTTTGGTAGGAGCCCTTGCTCCAGATCATCACTTCTTAGAAGCTTGGAATGATTTCGAACCAAAACCAGGTCATTATTCACTTTCTCAACCAACCATTTCTCCGCTGTTTGACACACGTCAGGCGCAGGAGTCACTTTTGGTTTGGGCAGGAGAAACCACAAACTACTACGATTTCCTAAGAAACAACTGGGAAACAGGTCTCTACACACAAGTAGCGACTTTGGATTCATTCCAGACTTTCTGGGATAAATCACTTTACAATGGTGTGCTCGCCCTAGAGCGTGAGGGTATTCCATTTGCTCCTATTGGAGATGTCACTGAGGCTGCTACAGCAGTAGCTAGAACTTACAGTGCTGATAATTCCGGAGCAGAACTTATTGTATATCCTAAAGTAGCTATCGGAAATGGTACCTTTGCCAATAACCCTTGGCTTCAGGAAACTCCGGATCCGATCACCAAGGCTACTTGGGACAATTATTTGACAGTATCTCAAAAATGGGCTTCCGATAATGGAGTAACCATGATTGAAGAGAATACTCGCAAAGCTTCTGTAACTATCAACGGTAAAAAAATCACTGTTCCAATTTTGATCCAGCCAGGTCAGGCTGAAGGAACTTTCGGTTTAGCCGTTGGATACGGAAGAACCAAGGCAGGTAGGGTTGCAAATGGCGTAGGTGTGAATGCCTACGAATTGCTTGATGCTTCTGCTGGCTTTGTGAACTTTGATATTACTTCTGGAGTGACTGTAGAGGTAACTGGTGATTCTTATAAGATTGCAAGAACGCAGACACATCAGACTTTCATGGCACGTGAAAACGTGATTCAGGAAGCTACGCTTTCAGAATACAAGCAAGATGCTTCTGCAGGGCGATACAAGCCGGAAATCTACAAGGAAGGCGAATTTATCAAGCCTTCTAAGATTTCCTTGTGGAAAGGGCATCAATATTCTCAGCATCACTGGGGATTGGCCATTGATATGAACTCCTGTATCGGCTGCTCGGCTTGTTCTGTAGCCTGTCAAGTAGAAAACAACGTCGCTGTAGTAGGTAAAGAAGAGGTCTTGAATCGTCGTGAGATGGCTTGGATCCGTATCGATAGATATTACTCTTCAGATGCTGCAGCAGATGATTTGTCAGGTTTGGAAAAAGCTTCTGAAAATCCAGAAGTTACCTTCCAGCCAATGATGTGTCAGCAGTGTAATAATGCACCTTGCGAGACTGTATGTCCAGTAGCTGCGACCACTCACTCTTCTGAAGGGTTGAACCAAATGACTTACAACCGTTGTATCGGTACGCGTTACTGTGCTAACAACTGTCCTTACAAGGTTCGTCGATTCAATTGGTTCAAGTACCATGACAATACTCAATTCGCTGGAGTCAATGTGGCTCAAAACGATGATTTGGGTAAGATGGTATTGAATCCTGACGTGACTGTACGAGTTCGAGGCGTGATGGAGAAGTGCTCAATGTGCGTGCAGCGAATTCAAGCTGGTAAGCTGGAGGCTAAGCGTGAGAAGCGTAAAGTAAAAGACGGAGATATCAACGTGGCTTGTGCTACGGCATGTCCAACCGATGCATTGGTATTCGGAGATATGAATGATCCGGAAAGCCGTGTATCCAAGCTCTTGAAGATTGAGGAAAACTCAACTTCTGCTCTGAAGGAAGTCAATGAAGAGCGGGCTTACCACGTATTGGAAGAGATCAACGTGAGTCCAAACGTTTGGTACTTTACCAAAATCAGAAATAAAGACAAAAACGAAGCGTAATCATAATTTTATAAACTATGCAGGTTACTTCATCCGTACGAGAGCCTTTAGTTACCGGCGGGAAAAGCTATCATGACGTCACTCATGATGTGTCACGTCAAGTAGAAGGAAAGCCGTCACTATCTTGGTTCCTTGCCTTTTTGACAGCAGCTGGTGTATTGGGACTTGGTTCCATCGCATTGATTGCTACCCTTTGGGAAGGAATTGGAATGTGGGGACTCAACAAGACCATCGGTTGGGCTTGGGACATCACCAACTTCGTGTGGTGGGTTGGTATCGGTCACGCCGGTACATTGATCTCAGCCGTACTTTTGTTATTCAGACAAAAGTGGAGAACATCCATTAACCGAGCTGCAGAGGCGATGACTATCTTCGCTGTAATCTGTGCGGCAATGTTCCCGGTTATTCACATGGGTCGTCCTTGGTTAGGAGCTTATTGGGCACTTCCACTTCCCAACACCTTTGGTTCGCTTTGGGTTAACTTCAACTCACCTCTCCTTTGGGACGTATTTGCGATTTCGACTTATTTCTCCGTATCGCTTGTTTTCTGGTACATCGGTTTGATCCCAGATTTTGCAACGATTCGTGACCGAGCTACTGGCTTGAGAAAAACTATCTACGGTGCCTTGTCCTTTGGATGGGATGGAGCAGCAAAAACTTGGATGCGTTATGAATCCGTTTCCTTGATTTTGGCAGGTTTGGCTACACCGCTTGTACTTTCTGTACACACGATCGTATCCTTTGACTTTGCGACTTCCGTGATTCCAGGTTGGCACACGACGATCTTCCCTCCATACTTTGTGGCAGGTGCGATCTTCTCTGGATTTGCTATGGTATTGACCCTGATGATTATCACCAGAAAAGTATTTAAACTGGAAGATTACATCACGATGGGCCATATCGAATTGATGAATATCGTGATCATCATCACCGGTTCGATTGTAGGTATTGCTTACATTACAGAATTCTTCATCGCTTGGTATTCAGGAGTGGCAGCAGAACAGTATGCATTTATCAACCGGGCAACAGGACCTTATTGGTGGGCTTACTGGTCTATGATGACTTGTAATGTGATTTCACCACAGTTGTTCTGGTTCAAGAAAATCCGGACTTCTATTGTGGCTACATTTATCCTATCACTTGTAGTGAATATCGGGATGTGGTTTGAGCGATTTGTAATTATCGTGACTTCCTTGCACAGAGATTACTTGCCTTCTTCTTGGGCGATGTTCTACCCAACTTGGGCTGACATTGGAGTCTATCTATTTACCTTCGGACTGTTTTTCACCTTGTTCTTCTTGTTCGCTAAGTTTTTCCCTGTGATCAACATGGCTGAAGTAAAGTCTGTATTGAAATCATCATCCGAAAAAGCTGCTAAATAATATGGAAAGAGATACTCATTTTGTATTGGGCGTATACGAAGACGAAGACGTTCTTCTTGACGCCGTAAAACAAGTAAGATCCAGTGGTGTGAAAATCCATGAGGTGTATTCCCCTTATCCTGTTCATGGTCTGGAGCACGTACTTGGTTATAAGAGAAGTAGACTTCCTATCGCAGCTTTCCTTTTTGGAATGCTGGGTACTTCCCTTGCTTTGACGATGCAGTTTTACATGATGAAGTTTGACTGGCCAATGATCATTGGTGGTAAGGATTACGCAGCCTTCCCGGATTTCATTCCAGTTTCTTTTGAGATGACTGTATTGCTTGCTGCTTTCGGAATGGTAGGAGTTTTTATGGTGAGTTCTAATTTGAAGCCTTGGGCACAACCACGAATCTTCGATGTAAGAATCACCGATGATAAGCACGTAATGGCAATAGACATTGCGAACAATAGCGCTATGGATCAGGAAAAAATCAAAGAGATTTTGAAGTCTTCCGGTGCTACTGAAGTAAATAATAAAAGTTTTGACGAGTAATTCCCGATAAAATGACGATAAAGAACACACTAGGAATCTTGGGAATGGCAGTTGTAGGAGCTGTGTTTGCTGGCTGTAGTGCTGGTGAGGACAATCCTGGATTGGAATATGCTCCACAGATGTACCATTCTGTAGCCTACGAACCACTTACTCAGATCAAGGATGAAAGTCAAGGCTCTTGGCTCTCTAACAGAGAAGATGGTAAAGGGGAGTTTTTCAACAGTAACGTACACAATCCCAATGGGATGAACATGCGCGAGCCTGTCGAAGGTACAGTGCCTCGAAATAAATATGATATGCTTCCGTACAGATTGAAGACATTTGAATTGGAGGAAGCTGCTCTTATTGAAAATCCTTTGACTGTGGATGATGCTATTGTAAAAGAGGGAGAAACTCTTTACATCCAATACTGCTCATCTTGTCACGGAAAAGGAGGAGAAGGTGATGGAAAAGTAGGTGAAATCATCGGTGGTGTTGCTAACCTTAAAGGTGGAGCGTATATCAATTTGCCAGAAGGTCACATTTTCCATGTAATCACAAAAGGAAAAGGACGAATGGGAGCTCATGGTTCTCAGATCACTCCAGAAAATCGCTGGAAGATCGTTTCCTATGTTAAACAAGTAATTCAGAAGCAATAATCATGGCTCACGAAGTTCAAAATTTCAACCTTGATCAAAAATTTGATTTCACCCCAGGAATCAAAAAATCCATCATGACGGTCCTTTTGATAGGGGCTGCCTTGTTGGTTGTGGGAATTGTATTAGCTATGATGGGTGGTGGTCATGCAGAAGAAGGTGCTGAGGCTGGAGGACATGCATTCCATTGGTATCAGCGCTTGTATGCTAATATTTGGATCAACAACGTCTATTTCACAGGTATTGCCATTGTAGGTGTATTCTTCTTTGCTATTCAATATGCTGCTCAAGCAGGTTGGTCAGCACCAATCACTAGAGTAATGTTAGCGTTTGGAAACTGGTTACCAATCGCTGCAGTTTTGATGATTGTGACTTTCTTCGTAGCTGGTCATGATTTATTCCATTGGTGGCATGCAGAGTTGTTCGATAAGAACTCAGCTGAGTATGACAAAATCATTGACGGAAAAGGCGCTTTCTTTTACTGGCCTATGGAAAAGGGTACTTTCCCTATCTTCTATATCGTTAGAATGGTTGTGTTCTTTGGATTCTGGGTTTTCTTCTTCTCGAAATTCAAGAAAATAGCTGCTGCAGAAGATCAATTAGGAGGAACATCACATTGGTTTAAGATGAGAAGCTGGTCAGCTTACTTCTTAGTATTCTTTGCAGTTTCTTCTTCTATTTCAGCTTGGGATTGGGTGATGTCAATTGACACGCACTGGTTCTCTACGCTATTTGGATGGTACGTATTCTCTTCTTGGTTCGTAGCCGGACTTTCTGCTATCACACTTGCAGTTATCTTCTTGAAAGGCAAAGGCTATCTTGAAATGGTGAATGAAAACCATGTTCATGACCTTGGAAAGTTTGTGTTTGGCTTCTCTATCTTCTGGACTTACTTGTGGTTTTCACAGTTCCTTTTGATCTATTATGCCAACATACCTGAAGAAACAGTTTATTTTGTTGAGAGACTTACTTCTGACGTGTATGGAGGGTTCATTTTCGTAAACATAGCGATGAACTTTGTCCTGCCGTTCTTAGTTTTAATGACAAGAGATGCAAAAAGACACGGAGTATTTTTAAAACTCGTTTGTACGCTTCTAATCGTAGGTCACTGGGTAGATTTCTTCTTGATGGTTCAGCCAGGTACCCTAGGTCATAATGGAGGTGTAGGATTGATGGAAGTAGGAATGTTCCTTGTTTATGGCTCAGCGGTGGCGTTGGTTGTGCTTGGAGGCTTAGCTAAAGGAAATCTAATCCCTAAAAATCACCCGATGCTTGAAGAAAGCTATCAACATCACATTTAAATCAAACCCGAAAAAGTAAAAATATGTACGGATTTCTAATTGCAGTAGGGGTTGTTCTCCTTTTATCAATTGTTTGGATGGTATACCGAATCCAGACATTGGTATCTGTTGTAAAAGGTTCTGACAAGAAAATCGCATCCGGAAGTAATAAGGTTAATGCCTTCTTGTTCTTGGTGTTTTTGGTGGCTGTTGGAGGATTGATGTTTTGGTATTCAATCAAGGAGTTTGATAATTACCAACTTCCAATTGCCTCTGAGCATGGAGTGGTTACGGACCGTTTGTTCTGGATCACGATGGCAGTGACAGGAGTGATATTCATTATTACTCACATTTTGCTCTTCGTTTTCCCATACAAATACCAATACAAAGAAGATCGTAAGGCATCCTTTTATCCAGAAAACAATAAACTTGAGGTTATTTGGACTACTGTTCCCGCTTTAGTCTTGACTGTTCTGGTTATTACTGGTTGGATGGCATGGTCAGATATTACAGCTCCTGCTCCTGAGAATGCTCATGTTGTCGAATTGATGGGTTATCAATTTGCTTGGGATATTCGATATCCTGGTCAGGATAAAGTATTGGGAGACAATGATTATCGATTGACATCTGCAATCAATCCTATGGGAATTGATTTCACAGATCAAAAGTCTGTGGACGACTTTCCTTCTCCAAAAGTAGTAATTCCTAAAGGCGAACCGGTATTATTTAAAATCCGTGCACGTGATGTATTGCACTCTGTTTTTGCTCCGCACATGAGGTTGAAAATGGATGCAGTACCGGGAATGCCTACTCGATTCTGGTTTGTACCAAATAAAACTACTGCTGAAATGCGGGCAGAGTTGAAGAATCCGGATTTCAATTATGAGATTGCATGTACGGAAATTTGCGGAAGAGGTCACAATGCAATGAGAAGAGTGATCGAGGTGGTCGAGCCTGCTGAATATCAGAAATGGCTGACTGAGCAGAAGACTTTCCTTCAAATGAATCCTGCCTTGGCTGAAGGGATAGAAGTAGAAGTAAAAGAAGTGGCAGAAATTCAATAAGAAAACAACACAAAATAATTAATTATGGCTACAGCATCTGTTGCGACACATGACACCGCCCATGATCATCACGATCATGAGCATCATGATAATTTTGTGACCAAATATATTTTCAGTACCGATCATAAAATGATCGGAAAGCAATTCTTGATTACTGGTATATTCTGGGCACTTATAGGTGGTCTTTTGTCTGTACTATTCAGACTTCAGTTGGGTTTCCCTGATATGAATCTGGAGTGGTTGAGACCGCTGTTAGGAGGATGGATTACCGAAACAGGTCAATTGGATCAAACATTCTATCTGGCCCTAGTGACTATGCACGGTACGATCATGGTATTCTTCGTATTGACTGCAGGTCTTAGTGGTACTTTTTCCAATTTCTTGATTCCCTTGCAAATTGGAGCCCGTGACATGGCTTCAGGCTTTATGAATATGCTTTCATACTGGTTCTTCTTTGTATCCAGTGTGATCATGTTTATTTCCTTATTCATTAAAACCGGTCCTGCCGGCGGTGGTTGGGTAGTTTACCCACCATTATCTGCGCTTGAGCAGGCTATTCCTGGTTCAGGATTGGGAATGACCTTGTGGTTGGTAGCAATGACTTTCTTTATTGCTTCATCACTACTTGGAGGTATTAACTACATCACTACTGTCATTAACCTTAGAACAAAAGGTATGTCTTTCTCAAGACTTCCTTTGACGATTTGGGCTTTCTTCTTGACAGCTGTAATTGGATTGTTGTCTTTCCCTGTGTTGTTTGCGGCAGCTCTTTTGTTGGTTTTTGATAGAAGTTTTGGTACTTCTTTCTATTTGTCGGATATCTACATTGGGGGTGAAGCCCTTCCAAACACTGGTGGTAGCCCAGTATTGTATCAGCACTTGTTCTGGTTCCTTGGTCACCCTGAGGTTTACATCGTATTGCTACCAGCATTGGGTATTACCTCTGAAGTAATCGCAACCAATTCCAGAAAACCAATTTTCGGATACAAGGCGATGATTATTTCCATGTTGGGTATTACAATCCTTTCATTTATCGTGTGGGCTCACCACATGTTTGTGTCAGGTATGAATCCATTCTTGGGATCCATCTTTATGTTCTTGACTTTAATCATTGCCATTCCTTCTGCGGTGAAGGTATTCAACTACCTCACTACGCTATGGAGAGGTAACTTGATCTTTACGCCTGCGATGCTTTTCTCTATCGGTCTAGTATCCTTCTTTATCTCAGGTGGTTTGACTGGTATTTTCTTAGGAAACTCAGCCATTGATATTCAGTTGCACGACACTTATTTCGTAGTGGCTCACTTCCACTTGGTAATGGGTTCTGCTTCCTTCTTCGGTCTAGTGGCCGGTGTTTATCACTGGTTCCCTAAGATGTTTGGTAGAATGATGGATGCTCGTCTTGGATATGTTCACTTCTGGTTGACATTCGTAGGAGTTTATATGGTATTCTTCCCAATGCACTACATCGGTATTGCAGGTTTCCCAAGAAGATACTATTCATGGACTGGGTTTGAATTCTCAAACATGTATACTGATTTGAATATGTTCGTATCTGTAGCTGCAATCATCACTTTTGCTGCTCAGTTTATCTTCCTATTCAATTTCTTCTATTCTATGTATCGTGGAAGAAAAGCATCTTCCAACCCATGGAGATCTACTACTTTGGAGTGGACAACTCCAATTGTCCCTGGACATGGCAACTGGCCTGGAGAAATTCCAACTGTTTATCGTTGGCCATATGACTACTCCAAGCCTGGAGCAGAAGAAGACTTCATCCCTCAGACCGTTCCACTTTCCGCTACGCCTGAATCCAATCTGCCACATGAGCAGGAGCAAGTGAAGACTGAAATGGAAATTATTAAAGATGAATCTGAGGCTCTAGTCGCCAATGAAGCAAAAGAATCTTAAAAACTTAAACAGCTTTCGCCGAACCGGATTGGTGACGGTGATTGCTGTTTACTTTCTCATACTGGTTGGAGGCATTGTCCGGAGCACTGGCTCTGGAATGGGATGTCCCGATTGGCCAAAATGTTTTGGGAGCTTGGTTCCGCCTACCAGTGTGGATCAGCTCCCAAAAAATTATCAAGAGATTTATCTTGAAAAGAGGCTGGCTAAAAACGAAAGGTTTGTAGCTACACTTGACAAGCTTGGATTTGACAAAGCGGCTGAAAGAATCGCAAATGATAAGACAATCCTAATCGAGGAGGAGTTTAATGCTACCAAAACCTGGATCGAGTACATTAATCGATTGATTGGAGTAGTCATCGGATTTCTTATCATTCTTACGGTCTGGAAATCGTTGAAACTATGGAAAATTGATCGGACGATTCCGATTTTATCCATTGCATCACTAGTCTTGGTGTTATTTCAAGGATGGATAGGCTCTATTGTTGTCTCTACCAATCTCTTGGATTGGATGATCACCTTTCATATGATTCTGGCATTGCTTTTAGTGGTTTTGTTACTGTATATCAACCACAGGGCGTTTCTCGTAAAGTATGAGAATCATAAAGAGGATCAGGTTCCAAGTAAAGTCAAATGGTTGCTTGTCATTGGAACGGCCCTAATGGTGGTACAAATAGTATTTGGTACACAGGTGAGAGAGGAATTAGATCAAATTTCCTTTGCAATGGGAGGAATGATGCGAGATACTTGGATTGAACAGATAGGTATGACCTTCTTGATACATCGCTCGTTTTCTCTAGTGCTTCTGGGAATTCATCTACTCTATTTCTTCTGGGCATTTAAGTATACCCGAAGGAAATCGCCTGTCAATAAATGGTCTCAAGCATTGTTGCTTGTGATCGTCATGGAAATAGCAACAGGTATTGGAATGGCTTATTTTGCCATCCCTGCTTTCTTGCAGCCTGTTCATTTATTATTGGGTTCTTTGATCATCGGAGTGCAATTCGTATTGCTATTCCAACTTAGAACCCAAGAAGATGTGAATCTTATTACAAATCCCTCATGAGGACCGTTGGTATTTCGGAGTTAAGCTTTATAGAAGGACTTTTAGTCCGCGTTAAAGCATATGCAGATTTAATCAAATTGAGACTTTCCGCTTTGGTCACCTTTTCTGCTGTGTTTGGCTATATATTGGGTGATTCTGGTGTAAGCTTTGGATGGACTGGCTTCATCGGATTAGCTTTAGGAGGGTTCTTAATCTCCGGAGCATCAGGAGCTGCTAATGAAATCATGGAAAGAGACTTGGACAAGCTCATGAAGCGAACCCAAAACCGACCTCTTCCCCTTCAATTAATTAGTCTAAGAGAAGCTTACTGGTTTACTGTAGCTGTAGCCATTCTTGGTATCTCTTTACTTTGGATCTTTACAAATCCATTGACGACTTGGCTTGGAATCCTTAGTATGGTTTTGTATGCTTTTGTTTATACTCCTTTGAAGAGAGTAGGACCAATTGCAGTATTTGTTGGAGCTATTCCTGGAGCAATGCCTCCTCTATTGGGATGGACTGCAGCGACTGGCACGATTGGCTACGAAGCATTGATCATCTTTGGAATTCAGTTTATATGGCAATTTCCACACTTTTGGGCTATTGCCTGGGTAAGTGATGAAGACTATAAGCGTGCAGGCTTCAAGCTACTTCCAAGTGGTGGTGGACAGGATTTGAATACCGCTATCCAAATTATGATATACACCCTGTTTCTGCTTCCTTTAGGATTGTTGCCTTCCTATTTTGGATTGACAGGGCTAAACTCCGGAATAGTTGCTACGGTATGTGGAGTACTCTTTTTGGCACAAACTTTCTCCTTGATGCGTGATTGCTCTAGGAAGTCTGCCTTGAAAATTATGTTCGGTTCCTTTTTGTATTTGCCTATCGTGCAAATAGCTTACCTTCTTGATAAGATACCTTAAAATGGAAAAAGAACTAAAATATATTGATCTGGTAGAGCAGCCCATCTCTATGCATCCCAAGAAGTTTGCCTTATGGCTCTTCATGGTGACTGTAGTGATGATCTTCGCTGCCTTGACAAGTGCTTATATAGTCCGTCAGGCTGAAGGTAATTGGCTTGATTACGATTTACCTCAAGTCTTCTGGTTTACTTCAGGCGTAGTAGTATTAAGTTCCCTATTTCTTCATTGGGCTTATATCTCTGCTAAAAAAGACAACCTTTCTCAGCTTCGAATCGGAATGAGTATGGCTGTATTATTAGGAATTGTCTTTTTGGTGGGACAATGGTACAGTTGGGTTGCCTTGGTAGACCGGCAAGTATTCTTTGTGGGTAATCCATCGGGCTCATTTCTCTATGTTTTCACTGGATTGCACGCTGTTCACCTGATCAGCGGTGTGATATTTCTGATTATTGTATTAATTTCGTCCTTTAGATATAAGGTCCACTCTCAGGCCATGAACACTATGGAAATGGCCACCTCATATTGGCATTTCCTTGGAGGCTTGTGGATCTATCTATTCATGTTTTTGCTATTGAATCATTAATTTACCTGGTACAAATAAATAATCTATGTCTGCGCATTCTACTGCTATTGGAGTAAGCCCAAAAAGGGGCACCTGGGGAGGAGGAAATGAACCTCTCAAGGCCAGTTATGGAAAACTCATGATGTGGTTTTTCCTACTCTCTGATATCTTCACATTTGCTGCTTTTTTGATCAGCTACTTGGCTATTCGCGTCAGTTATCCTGCCTACGCAGGACCTGCCGAGACATTCGTTGGATCCAATGAATACTGGCCTATTCCCGAACTAGTATTTGAGGCTGTACCTTTCCTTCATGGATTTCATGCTCCTCTAGTATTCGTAGGTATCATGACCTTCATTTTGATCTCGAGTAGTGTAACCATGGTACTTGCTGTGGAAGCTGGACATCGAAATGATCGAAATGATGTGGTTAAATGGATGCTTTGGACCATGCTTGGTGGTATCACTTTCTTAGGTTGTCAAGCTTGGGAATGGTCTCACTTTATCCATGGTACGGACAGTGGTTCAGTGCTGACCTACATTGATTCTTTGAGTAGAGAAGTTACCGAAACGGTATTTGGAGCCAATCTTGTGGTCAACGAATATGGGCCTCCTGCATTTGCACAGTTGTTCTTCTTCATTACTGGATTCCATGGATTCCACGTGACGATAGGTGTGGTATTGCTGTTTTTAGCATTTTACCAGGCAGCTGTAGGTGTATATGACCGTAGAGGTCACTATGAGATGATCGAGAAGATAGGTTTATATTGGCACTTTGTAGACCTTGTTTGGGTATTTGTATTTACCTTATTCTACCTGATCTAAAGCTAAAAATATTCAATTATGGAAGTTCAAGACACTAAATCTACGCTACAAGTAGTTCCTAGAAATAACGAGAAGATCAAGAAAATCTGGAAAACCGCAGGTATTCTTCTCGCACTTACCGTTGCCGAATTTATCATGGCTTTTACGATGGACAGAGGCATCCTACTTTATGCACTCTTTATCATCCTGACGATCTGGAAGGCAAAATATATTATGATGGAATTCATGCACCTCGGTGATGAAGTGAAGCCATTATTCTATTCGATCATCGTTCCGCTTATTTTCCTGATATGGTTATTGATTGCCTTGGCCAAGGAAGGTTCGGATATCTTTATGATGCGTTGGTAGGATTTAAAATTTAAATAAAAAAAGTAGGTTGGGGTGTGACACTTCAACCTACTTTTTTGTTATGAAGCCACGATGAGAAGTTTACGAATTTTACAAGGTTTAGTATTGGTTTGTATTCTACTGATTCCTGTTTTGATTATTATGTTTCTCAGGAATTTTGGAGAAAACCAATACGATCTCCCGGTGTTTTATGAAAATGGTGTAAGCAACCCTTTCATGGAATGCCCTCCCAATGACAGTACCCAACATTATATTCCTGAGTTTACCTTCACCAACCAAGATGGTGAAGCGGTAGGACGAACTGAAATGGAAGGAAAAATTACCATCGTGGATTTTTTCTTTACTTCCTGTCCTAGTATCTGCCCCATTATGTCCAAAGAAATGGAGCGAGTGAATGATATGTTCAGGGATGAACCGGCCGTGCAAATCATGTCTATCAGTATTGATCCAACTTATGATACGCCCGAAGTTTTGAAGGAGTATGCCGATAAACATGGAGCCATCCCGGGTAAGTGGCATTTTCTTACTGGACCACCTGAAGAAACCTATCAGTTAGCAAAGTGTGGATTTGTGCTGCCTACAGTCGATGGGATGGGAAATCCGGATGATTTTATCCACAGTGATAAGTTTGCCCTGATAGATGAACAGGGTAGAATCCGCGGTTACTATAGTGGGACAAACAGAGAGGACGTAGATTTGTTAATACTTGAGACAAAAGTGCTTTTACATGGAAAAAGTTAATTCATTACTAGAAAATGAATCCAAAGTAAAATCTTGGATCATCATCATTTCCATTCTGATTCCGGTGGTTGTAGCTATTCTGCTATTCATGCCCTCCAAAATTAATGTGGGTGCAGAATGGGTTTACTTCCTGCCTCATTTAAATGCAGTTATTAATTCTGCAGCTAGTGTTGCACTCATTATTGCTTTGATTTTTGTCAAGCAAAAGAAATACGCCTATCATGGTGCGACTATGTCCGTTGCGATGGCACTAGGCGCGATCTTCCTAGTTTCCTATGTGATCTACCATGGTTCTGCTGAGAGTACTTCTTTCGGTGGAGAGGGTTGGATTCGCTCAGTATATTACTTCTTGCTCATTACACACATTGTTTTTGCAGCTGTGGCACTTTTTCCAATTCTTTTCGCTTATTACTATGGGTATACAGATCAGCGGGCTAAACACCGGAAGGTTGTTAAATTTGCTTATCCGATTTGGCTTTATGTTTCTGTCACGGGGGTAATTGTTTATTTGATGATTTCTCCGTACTATATTCAGTAGCTTATTATAAAGTAAGGAACAATGAGATTGAAAATCACCCTATTTACATTACTATTCTTCGGATTCCAATTAGCTACCTGGGCTCAGTGTGCTATGTGTCGAGCTTCTGTAGAGAATAATGTCAGTAATGGAGATACTTCTATTGGCGCAGGATTGAATACGGGGATTTTATATTTATTCGCTATGCCTTATACCATTGCCTTGGTAATTGGCATACTTTGGTATCGGGCAGCGAAAAAACGGAAAAATAAACTGGCTATTCGATAGTCTGATGGAAAGCAAAGTTTGATACAAGACTTTGCTTTTTTTATTTTTAGGGAAATGCTTCAAAAATTCAAACGGCTGATCATACTTGTCAGCGCCTTCTTGCTCCTTGCAGTATTGATACTGAATTTCTTTTTCTTTCAGAAAAGTGAGGAAGAGGCTTTTTTTGAAGATGTACAGGAGGAAATCTATGAGATCGATCGGGAGTTCGACATGGATTTCGTGCAAATTCTCATGGAAGTAAGGCCTGATGAGGCATTAAGTTTTGAGAATATTTCTTCTAAAAGCTCCATCCACCCCTTTTTCATTCTTGATGAGTCAAAGAAGCTTTTGTATTGGTCAGATTTTTCAGTGAGCTTCAATTTGGATGCGCTTATACCAAATCAGGAATATCAATTCATAGAAGATCCATATGGTACTTTTCTGACCAAGAGCCGAAAGTTTACCAGAAATGGAACCAGTTATTACGTAGTCCATGCATTTAGGCTTTTTTGGCCAGGATCCATTCAAAATGACTATCTGCGCACAGGTGCAAACCGTCGAGTATTTGGAAATGATTCAATTCAGCTCAGCGATCCACATAGCCAAAGTCCTTACTTGGTAAGTAATGCAGCCGGCATCCCGCTATTCGGAGTAGCTTTTGAATATGGATACCAGTCATCAGGTCGGCTTTCCAACCCCGCCATTCTCATCTTTTTCACTTCGGTTTTCCTATTGTATTTCCTACTGAGTTCGGATTTTGTAATTCGGAAATGGAAACAAGGAAGAAGATGGCAAGCGATTGGCTACGGGAGCTTAGTACTTTTAGCCTTTAGGTTGGTCATGTTGGTATTAGGTTTTCCAGGTTCTTATTTCAACCTGCCATTATTTGATCCATCCAACTTCGCCTCTTCTTGGCTAAACTCCAGTTTAGGTGACTTATTGATCAATACCCTATTTGGAGTAGCTATTGGAGGAATGATCGTTTTTCAATTTGCCTCTCCATTACTTCATCGCAAGATTAAGATTTTAAAAACATCCCAAGAGCAGCAGGCCTTTTTTGGTTTTTTTGTTTTTCTCAGCTCATTGGCCTTTTTCCTGGTCTGGGTGCTACCAAAAAATCTTATCCTAAACTCTCAATGGGCAATGGATATTTCCATTATCCCCACTTTTGGGTGGTTTGAAGGGATCAGTTTTTTGATCGTGTTTTTGTGGGCTTCAGTTTATGTGATGCTCAATCTTACCTTGATCAGCTTACTATTCGAACTAGCGATCAAGATGAATATTTTGATCCGATATCTTTACTTAGCTGCTATACCCATAGGACTTGTTTTGGGTTTTATTTCGATTTGGTTGGCAATAGCGTGGACTGTCCATATCCTTTTTCTCACTGCAATTATTCGCTTTAGGCTATTTCAAAATATTTTCCGCTTAGGCCTAAATACATTTTTGACGTTCTTCTTTGCGAGTTTTATCTGTGCCGTGATAGCGGGTATCGCAACTTTTCAAACTGAGAAGGAAGAACTGATTCAATCAAAAATTCGATTCGCCAATCAAAATTTGATTGAAGGTGATGTGATGACGGAGTTTTTCCTCGGTGAAGTTTTTGGAAGGATTCAGTCTGATTTATTTATTCAAAATCGTCTTGCTGATCCTTTGCTTTCCAAAGAACCTATCGAGACAAAGATCAGAAGGATTTACTTGGATAATTATTTTGATCAATTTGAAGTCAATATCCGGGTTTTTTCTTCTAGAGGTCAGGATTTGATCAATACACAGGATGAACGAAGCCTTAGCGAATTGCGAGATCTTTACATCAAATCTGATTACCTGACTAGTCAGCGAGGATTGTATTTTATTCGGGGCAAGGAGTCCAATCCCAAGAATCAATTTGTTGCTATTGTGCCGGTCATTCGGGATCAGAATAGCGTTGGAACGGTTTTTCTTGAGCTTCGGCAGCTTCGGGTTCAGCCGGGTTCGGTTTACCCGCGATTGCTATTGGATAAAGAATACAATGAACGCTTGGATCCCGTCCAGTATGATTATGCGGTTTATCGTGATGAAGAGCTAATCCGTAATTTTGGGTCATTCAATTATGTGAATCCTGAGCTAAAGTCCAGGTTAACAGAGAGCAAGTTGTTTCAGAGTGGCATCCATGTCGCAGGCTATCACCATTTAGGGTTGGTCAATGGTTCAGAATTGATTTTGATCTCATCACCCAATAGACCTTACTCGTACTTTTTGGGAAATATTTCGCTCTACTTTGTCATTTTCATCATCTTGACATTTCTAACTATTCTGGCAAATTCCTTATTCAAAGGGTTTAAAAATCTAGAAATCAATTATTCCACTAAGCTTCAATTGTATCTGAATTTTGCCTTTTTCTTTCCAATCATCATCATTTCTATCATCACAATTGGTCTGCTGGCCAATAGCTATCGGGAAGATTTGAATGAGCAATATTTACAGAAGGCCTTCTTAATCAGGAGTAATCTGGTCAATTTTCTCAATGACCGCTCTCCATCCGAGATCAATCCGGAATCTCTGGAAGAGGAAATAGTGAATTTGGCAAATACGGTAGCTGCCGATCTGCATCTATATGAAGCTAGTGGGAAATTAATCGCAACGAATCGGCCAAATATTTTCGATAAGAAGCTCCTCTCTAGACTCATCAATCCTGTCGCAATGGCAGGTATTGTAGAGAATAACCAGATTCAGCTGCTAGTGGATGAAAGACTTGGGTCCTTGAGCTATAAATCCGTTTATCTAGCCATCTTACCACCTTCCGATCAGGAAGAAGTAGCGATTTTGTCTGTTCCATTTTTTGAATCTGAGTCGGAATTGAACTCATTGATCGCAGATGTGATGAGTAATATCTTCAACGCTTTTGTGGTGATATTTATCCTGTTCTTGATCGTGTCTTATTTTGTTTCGCAGAATTTAACTTTCCCATTCCGATTGCTGACGCAAAAACTCAAAACCACCAATCTTGAAAATAATGAACCGATGCGTTGGGATACAAAGGATGAAATTGGGATGCTGGTCAATGAATACAACAACATGCTTTTCAAGCTAGAAGCAAGTAAGAAGGTATTAGCTTCTACTGAGAAGGAATCTGCCTGGAGGGAAATGGCCAAACAGGTAGCCCATGAGATCAAAAACCCACTCACACCCATGAAGCTGACGCTTCAGCATCTGCTCAGACTACAGCAACAAGATCGGCTTGATGACACTTCGAAGTTGAAAGAATCATTCGAAACCCTGATTCATCAGGTGGATGCCCTGAGTGGAATTGCTAGCTCCTTTTCCACTTTTGCCAAAATGCCGCTTCCGAAAAACGAGCGAATGAACTTCAAGTCTGTGCTAATGAAAGTGTTGGACTTGTTCAAAAATGACGAGCGGCTCGATTTGATATTCAAAGACGATTCATTTACGAATGAAATACCCATCCAAGGGGATGACAAGCTTTTTGGCAGGGTGATTTCAAACCTGATAATTAATGGAGTGCAAGCGGTAGAATGGAATAAGCGGCCCGTCATCAATGTATGGCTTTGGATGACTGAGCAGGATGTCTTTCTAGAGATTTCGGATAATGGCAAAGGAATACCCGAAGAGCTGCGTGATAAGATCTTTATCCCGAATTTCAGTACCAAGTCCACAGGCTCAGGACTGGGCCTCGCCATAGCTAGAAGCGGTGTAGAGACAGCGGGTGGAAAGATATGGTTTGAAACGAAGATAGGAGAGGGGACGACTTTTTATCTAACTTTCCCCCTCACACAATAGGTAGTAATTGCTACCTTGGTCTCTAGGACTGGATTGGCTATGAGGACTTTGATACTTTTTTTCCTGATCTTCGGCATTTCGCTTTCAGCAGCGAAGGCACAGGAGAAGTGCAGGGATTATCAGGTAGTCCTTCTGGAGCAAGGCTTGGAGTTAGATTCCCTTTCTGTCATTGAGGAAAGTATCCGAATAGTTGGTGATGGGTTTGATTCTCTGAGGTGGTCTTTTGATCTGAATACCAATCAAATACAGATTGTTTTTCCTGATGATTTTGAAAGTTCAAGCATCCGTATTTGCTTTCGAACCTTCCCATTTCGCTGGGATCAAGCAGTAGCTCGTAGAAGCCTCCGAGTTGATTATGATTCGGCTGCTCGTTTTTATGATAATAGGGTAGTTGATTCAGAGATTTTTGACTTTCGAGAAGAGCTTTTTCCCACCACTAATCTCTATAAATCCGGTAGTCTGACACGCGGGATATCTGTGGGAAATACACAGAATGTCTTTGTCAATTCTGCCTTGAATCTGCAATTGGAAGGAGAAATAGCTGAAAATCTACGCATTCGTGCCAGTATCACCGATCAGAATGTTCCTTTCCAGCCAGAGGGAAACACGCAACAGCTGCAGGATTTTGATAATGTGTTGATAGAGTTGTATAATGAAAATTTCAACCTTTCGGCTGGAGATGTGGTCCTTCAGCAGCGAGAATCAGAGTTTTTGCGATACTATAAAAATGTACAGGGCTTGCGGTTTACTTCCGAGTATCAGGCAAATGGTTGGAAGGCGAGTACACAGGCTTTTGCTTCTGTCGCCAAAGGGAAATTCGCTTCCATTAATGTACCTCCTCTTGAAGGGGTTTTAGGGCCCTACCGTCTTACAGGGCCGAATAATGAGCGCTTCATTATTGTCATGGCCAATTCAGAACGGGTTTTTCTTGACGGGAAATTACTACAGCGAGGTTTCAATGCTGATTATGTTATTGATTACAATCAGGCTGAAATCACTTTTACACCCTCCGTTCTGATCACTCAATTTTCCCGAATACGCGTTGACTTTGAATACGCAGAGCGGAATTTTTCCAGATCCATAATCGGAGCCAATCATATCCAAAGTAAGGGCAATGTCGATCTCTATTTCAATTATTATCAGGAGAGAGATAACCGAAACAGGCCATTATTCACAGAGTTTTCTCAGGAAGAATTGAGTCTACTGAGTAGTGTGGGAGATCAGGTTCAAAATGCCGTCATCCCTCGGATCGATTCGGTAGCCTATGATCCCAGTAAAATTCTCTATGAGCGGATCACAGAATTGGATGGAGCCGGAGTGGCTTTTACCTATTATCGCTACAGCACTGATCCAGCCGTAGCGCATTTTGAACTTGCTTTCTCCTTGGTAGGGAATGGGAATGGAGATTATCGCCGTGTCAATCAATTGGCGAATGGGACCGTGTTCGAATATGTGCCGCGTGTAAATGGTCAGCCACAGGGGGATTATTCAATTTTGACCCAACTTCCTGCACCCGATAGCCGGCGAATGCTCACCGCAGGTACCCGAATAATACTTGGGGAAAAGGAGAAAATCTATTCTGAGGTAGCTTGGTCTTCCCGTGATCGGAATTTATTCTCTGAAATAGATGATGAGGATAATCAGGGACTCGGCTGGAAAGTCGGTTTAAGTTCGGAAGGAAGAAAATTGAATTTTTTGCCAGAATATACGCTGCATTCGGGAGCAGAATTCGAGTACAACTCTACCAACTTTAATTTCATTGATCGTTTCCGATATATTGAATTTGATCGGGATTGGGGCATAGACCCTACGGTTGTGAACGCTACGGCTGCTGCTGAGCGACTTTTCAGAGCAGATGTCAGTTTGGAAAAGGATGCATTCAATCGTTTTGACTATCAGCTTTACCTTCGAAATAGAGCAGAGATGCTCAGCGGACAACAGCACAAGGCCAACTGGAATACAGAGATTGGGAATAGAATTCGGCTTCGAAATGAGTTTTTCCTGCTTAAAAGTGATCAGGATAGCATCCGCTCAGACTGGCAGCGCTACCTCGGGGAGATTACTTACAAGTCCAAAGCGCTTGTCCCAGGATATCGCTATTCCTTGGATAGAAATGCAGTGATTGCGGTCGAGAGTGATTCGGTTTTGGGTACTGCGATGAATTTTCAGGAGCACTTAATTTTCCTGCAGAATCAGGATAGCTTAAAAACGAAATTCCGACTAGATGCTGCCTGGCGTGAAGATAGAGCACCTTTTGAGGGAGAACTCGAGACCGATACCCGGGCTTTCACAGCCAATGCAAGATTCCAAAAGCAATGGCAAAATCACAGTCTCCAGTCGACTTTCACTTACAGGACTATCGAATACATTCGAAGAGACTTGCCGGAGGAATTGACTGTCATGGGTAAGGTCGACTACTTGGGATCTATTGCAAAAAATCTGATTCGTAGTGAGCTAAGTTATGCCCTAGGAAACGGTAGGGAGCTTCAGCGGGAGTATATTTTTATACCGGCTCCGAATGGAGATGGGACGCATACTTGGCGGGATGACAATGGCGATGGAATTCAGCAATTGAATGAGTTTTACCTAGCGATCAATCCAGAAGAAAAGCTGTATGTAAAGATCTTCGTACCGACTGACACCTATGTTCAAGCTTATACCACCCTGCTCAATTATAGACTCCAGGCAAAGTTTCCAGCCAGCTGGCAGGAAGAAGGTGGCCTGAAAGCTTGGCTTGCTAAATTTTCTAATACATCAAGTCTAAGTGTTGAAAAAAAGGTGAGTTCCAATAATTTTCTGGATCGAATAAATCCCTTCATTGGCTCGTTGAATCGGGAGGACATCTTGTCACTCAGACAGGTGCTGAGGTCCAGTTTCTTTTTTAATCGTGCCTCTGCTAAATACGGGTTGGATCTTTCTTACTTTGATTCTCAAATCAAGCAATTATTGGCAGGAGGCTTTGAAGATCAAATCCAAAAGGATTGGCGGATCAATTCGCGAGTCAATTTTGGTGGTCTTCTTACTTTGAGATGGGTAGGTAGCATCGGAGAGAAGGCTGCTAGTTCTGACTTTTTGGATAATCGAAACTTCATAATCAAGCAATTGAATACAGGGCCTGAATTGGCATGGCAGCCCAGCCCTTCTTTTAGGGCTACTGCAACCTATTCTTATACCCAAAAGCAAAATACTTCCAACTTGGAATTGGATGAAAGAGCCATGCTTCATCAGACAGGAATGGATTTTCGACTTGCAAAAGCGATTAAGACGACTTTGACTGCGAATCTTAAATGGATCGAGATAGACTACAATGGCGTGGTTAATTCTCCGGTCGGTTATGAAATGCTTCAAGCCTTGACACCGGGTACCAATATTACTTGGTCCCTCAATTGGCTTCAGAAAATCGGTGAGGGACTTCAAATGAATTTGGTCTACGAAGGCCGGAATTCTCAGGGCCTTGATCGAGTAGTTCATGTTGGAAGGATGCAAGTCTCCGCACTCTTTTGATAAAAAAATGTAACTTTGCCATTGCTAGATAGTTGTCATACTAACTATTAAAACACGAACAATCTAATGGGAAAATGTATCCTCGTCACAGGCGGAACAAAAGGCATCGGAAGGGCTATTTGTCTCCGGTTTGCAAAAGAAGGATTTGATATAATTACCTGCGCCAGAAACGCTGATGACTTACAAACTTTAGAGAAAGAGCTTCAAGCTATCAATTCAGATGTAAAAGTGCTGACTGTTCAAGCTGATCTTTCTAAAAAGGAAGAAGTAATGAATTTGGCACAAAAAGCCAATGAATTTTCTAAGATAGATGTCTTGGTGAATAACACAGGGGTATTTCTTCCAGGAGCCATTCATGAAGAGCCAGAAGGCAATTTTGAACTCATGATGGAGACGAATTTATATTCAGCTTATTACCTCGTACGAGCCATTCTTCCTCAAATGATGGAGAGCAAATCAGGGCATGTATTTAGTATGGGATCAATAGCTGGGACGACTGCCTATCCTAATGGAGGTAGTTATGCAATATCCAAATGGGCCATGTTGGGAATGACCAAGTGTCTGCGGGAAGAAATGAAACCATTTGGAATCAAGGTGACATCTATCCTTCCAGGAGCGACCTTTACTGCGAGCTGGGAGGGAGTGGATCTGCCTATTGAGCGTTTTATGAAAGCCGAGGATGTAGCTGATACCGTTTGGGCAGCTTATAACCTTTCTCCTGCCTCGGTTGTTGAGGAAATTACCATTCGACCACAACTCGGAGATATCTGATACTATGAACCCAACCATTCAAACTGCGGAGCTAAACTATTGCGACAGCCTCACATCCTATAGCAGACGAAAGACTATCCCGGTACGCGTAGGAGATGTCATCATCGGTGGGGATAATCCCATCGTGGTCCAATCCATGACCACAGTTGATACTATGGATACCATGGGCTCTGTGGAGCAATGCATCCGAATGATCGAAAGTGGATGTCAACTAATCCGTATCACTGCACCTAGTATCAAGGAAGCAGAGAATCTTAGAAATATTCGAGATGAACTTAGAAAGCGCGGTTATAACACTCCTTTGGTAGCAGATATTCACTTTACTCCAAATGCTGCAGAAATTGCAGCTGGTATTGTGGAGAAAGTCCGGATCAATCCGGGAAATTATGCTGACAAGAAGAAGTTTGAGGTAATCGAATATACCGATGAAAGTTACCAGGAAGAGCTAGCGCGAATCCGAGAGCGTTTTTTGCCTTTGGTGAAAATCTGCAAGGAAAATGGTACTGCTATGCGAATCGGGACTAATCATGGTTCGCTTTCGGATAGAATCATGAGCCGCTATGGCGACACCCCATTGGGGATGGTAGAATCGGCTTTGGAGTTTTTGAGGATATGTGAGGATGAAAATTATCATGACATCGTGATCTCGATGAAGTCCTCCAATACTCAAGTCATGGTGCAGGCTTATCGACTACTTGTGCAAAAGCTAAATGAAGGAGGATTTAAGCCTTACCCACTTCATTTGGGGGTAACCGAAGCAGGAGAGGCTGAAGATGGCCGGATCAAATCAGCCGTGGGAATCGGTACCCTGCTAGAAGATGGTCTTGGCGATACGGTGCGGGTTTCCTTGACAGAAGACCCTGAGTTTGAGGCACCGGTTGCGAAAGCACTCATTGACCGATACATTTCAAGATTGCCTCATGCAGCTATCGATCCTATTGAGAAGTATCCGATCACTCCTTTTGAGCATACCAAGCGTGAGTCAGCTGAGATTTACAATTTTGGTGGGCAGAATGTACCTCGGGTTATTACAGATATTTCCCGTATTTACGGAATTACGGAGAAGGAAATGAAGGCAGTTGGTCATTTTTACCTACCTGAGCTGGATAAATGGAAAATGAATGATCTCGGATGTGATTTCGTGTATTCAGGAGATCATCCCATTCCTTTTATGTTGCCAAACGGCATGCGGGAAATCCAAAATTTCGCCACTTGGGAAGAAAGTCAAACTCGGGAAAATATCTATCCTAGGTATACCTTTGAAGAGTTTCAATCTGCACAGGACTTTCATCCTCAATTGAATTTCCTTGAAGTTTTTGATACGCAAGTGTCCGAGGTTATTCCATCAATTCGAAACCGCAAGGATCTGGTACTGATTTTAAAGACATCCAATGCTCACGGTATGCCAGCACTCAGAAGGGCTTTTGTATCCTTGATGGATCTGCAAATTCAGGTTCCTGTTGTGGTCAAAGTGAGTTATCCAGACCAAACAGCCGATCAGACCATGCTGTATGCAGCGACTGACGTGGGTGGACTTTTGGTAGATGGAATGGGAGACGGGATTCTGATTTCCCTAGAAAAGGAAAAAGCACATACCAGAGAAGAGGTTTTAGAGCAAATCAAGCTACACAACAATGTCTCTTTTGGCGTACTTCAAGCAGCTAGAACCCGAATGTCCAAGACCGAATATATTTCCTGTCCTTCTTGTGGTAGAACCCTTTTTGACCTGCAGGAAACAACGGCTATGATCAGAAAACGCACTGACCATCTAAAAGGCGTGAAAATCGGAATCATGGGTTGCATCGTCAATGGTCCCGGTGAAATGGCAGATGCGGATTATGGCTACGTGGGTTCAGGAAAAGGAAAGATCACTTTGTACAAAGGGAAAGAAGTGATCAAGCGTTCGGTACCTTCAGAAAAGGCTGTTGATGAGCTGATTGAGATCATCCGGGAAGATGGGATGTGGTCCGAACCTGAGGCTATTTAAAAACCTTTGATTTTAGCTGAAATTGTAAACTATTCTGAATCTGGACCTGTTCTAAGACAAAATGGAAAAAATGGCCGAAAAAAATAAAGTAAAGGAGTTTTTTAAGCTTGGTGAAGTAGGTAATTACTTCATTCGGGTTTTTAAAAAACCAGATCCTAATCAAAAATCAAACTTCAATTTGAGAATGATGCATGGAATCAATAAGATTTCTATTCTAATCTTCCTCTTTGCGATTATCGTTTGGACAATCAAGCGACTGATGTAAGTTGTTACTTTAAATCCAAAATCTTAAATCAAAAGCCCCCAATTAGTAGCCAATACTTCTTGGGGGCTATTTATTTAACCTGTAACTAAACTTGCGATTGGTGCAGAGGCCGGGAGGGTATAAATTACCACTCCCGAATTCCTCTGACTTGAAGAAACTAAACTGAATTTACCAGCACTCGAAAATCAAATCAATTCTATTTACGGGAGCTGACTTAGCAAAAGCTGAAATTTTTAATGAAAAGATTTTATCTTATCCATAAGATTCAATCTAGGAAATATGCGAGTGCTACAAATAGTTACTTTTTTGGCTTTAATGGTGGTTTTTGGGCAGTCGATTGCTCAGAAAAAAGACTTAAATATTTTAATAATTCATGTTGATGATCTGGGTGCTTCAGATTTAGGTGTTTATGGAAGTGATTTCTATGAGACTCCGAATTTAGATCGATTGGCTGCTGAAGGGATGCTTTTTACTCAGTCCTACGCTGCAGCAGCTATTTGCTCCCCAACCCGAGCGGCATTACTGACTGGCAAATACCCGGCGAGATTGGGAATAACAGATTGGATCCGCGCAAAATTCCAAGGTTATTCGACTTCTGGTAAGGAGGGAGAATATGAGATTTTCGAGGATAGACCCATGAAGACTCCAAAAATACAGGGCTATCTGCCACTAGAGGAAGTGACTCTACCTGAGCGATTACAATCCTTGGGTTATAGTACGTTGCATGTAGGGAAATGGCATTTGGGAGAAGAAGGATTTCATCCGGAGAACCAAGGCTTTGATATGAATATTGGCGGAAATGATTTGGGGCAGCCACCCAGTTACTTCGATCCCTATATTTCATCAAATCCAAATCCGGATTATGTGATTAAAAACCTGCCAGCAAGACAGGAAGGGGAGTTTTTGACCGATCGAGAAGGAAGTGAGATCATCAATTTCATCCAAAATCAAGAGAATAAATTTTTTATTCACTGGGCTCCTTATGCGGTTCATACGCCCATAATGGGGCCAGAAGTTTTGGTGAAGAAATATCAAAATAAACTACCCGGCATACAGCGAAACCCAACTTACGCGGCTTTGATAGAAAACTTGGATCAAAATGTAGGGAAAGTGATAAGTAAGCTAGACCAATTGGGCCTTCGTGAAAGCACGCTTATTATTTTCACTTCCGATAATGGAGGCCTGGTAGGTAACCTGGATAATCCCGTCACGGTAAATCTTGGACTTCGATCATTCAAGGGATATCCCTATGAAGGAGGGATTAGGGTTCCTACTATAGTTTCCCTACCAGGTCAAATCCCTAGTGGAGCATCCTCAGATATCCCAATAATTACTATGGATTGGCTTCCTACTATTTTGGATTTTCTGGAAACGGATTCTAATGTGGGAGATGGACAGTCGCTTAAATCGATTTTGCTTAATCAAGGTCAATTGCCAGAGCGGGATTTTTTTTGGCATTTCCCTCATTATCGAGGGGCTGATGTCTTACCTTATTCCATTATTCGCTCAGGTAATTACAAAATGATTTATTATTTCGACGGAGAAGGAGTGGAGCTTTTTGATTTAGTTTCCGATCCACAAGAAAAAGAGAATCTAGCCAATCAGTTACCGTTTTTAGTTTCAGAGATGAAGAGCAAGTTGGAGCGATGGTGGGAGAACACAAATTCAAGATTGCCGGTTTTGAAGGAGAATTGATCAGGGGTTTGGTTTTGAAAAGGTCAAAAAGGAATAATGATTTTGAGCAAAGAATAAATACTCTGATTTGAAGTATCGGACGGTGAAAAGTACTTTTGATTGTCCTGTAAGCGCTTTTTTGCTTAAAATTTTACCCAATCAATAGTTTACTGAAGAATCCATAGAGAGGTGATTTGATGGATTTATGATAATTATTGACTTGAATTTTAGGAATCTTAGCATGAATAATTTTTTGTTTCAGGAAAAAAATGAAATTTTAGCATCGAGTTAGAGAGTTATTGGGATTTTAGAAAATGGAATATTCCTTCCGCTCGTGTAAAAATTGACGAATTCGAGTCTAAAAGCCTGAATATTTCACAAAAATCTAAAAGACCCCATTGTTTTTTGAATTCAAAAAATGATAACTTTAAAACTCGATTTTAGTCTAGAAACCATTTAACCTTTATCAAAAGTCTATTTAAAAATCACATTATGAGAAAGTTAATCGCTTTGTTCATGCTTGCAGGAATCCTGTTCGCACCTGTATTCGCAATCGCACAAGATTCTCCCACTGTAGTTGACGACGAGATCGTAGCTGAGGAGCAGAGTTTCCACCAAGTCGTTAAAGAGAAGTTTATCGAAGGAGACCCTGTCTTCATGACGCCAGTTTTGGTTTGTCTTATTTTGGGACTTGCTGTAGCGTTAGAAAGAATCATTACCCTCAACCTATCTACTACTAATACCAAGAAGCTTTTGGCAAAGGTAGAAGATGCGCTAGCTTCGGGAGGAATTGAAGCGGCCAAGGATGTTACTAAGAGCACCAAAGGCCCGGTTGCTTCCATCTTTACTCAAGGTCTGATGAGATACTCAGAAGGCATCGAGATGGTGGAGAAGTCAATCATCGCCTACGGTTCCGTAGAAATGGGTCGTTTGGAAAAAGGTCTAGTATGGATATCCCTATTCATCTCCTTGGCTCCAATGCTTGGTTTCATGGGTACGGTAATCGGTATGATTGGTGCATTCGACTCTATCGAAGCAGCCGGTGATATCTCTCCATCCCTAGTAGCAGGTGGTATTAAAATCGCCCTTTTGACAACAGTAGCAGGTTTGATCGTTGCGATTATCCTTCAGCTATTCTACAATTATTGCGTTGCAAAAATCGATTCTTTGGTGAACGATATGGAAGATGCATCCATCTCTTTGGTGGACATGCTTGTAAAGCACAAATTGACTGGTAAGTAATCCGTCTTTTGTAGCATTTCCTTATTAAATTCTAAAACCCCAAAGAAGAAACATTATGGATACTTATGACATTTTCCTTTATGCTGGATACGGTCTAGTAATTGCTGGGGCTTTCTTTGCGATCGTTATGCCGCTTATTAAGTCTCTGGACAATCCAAAATCTTTGCTAAAAACAGTGGTTGGCATCATCGGAATCGTAGTATTGTTCTTTATCGCATACTCGATTTCCAGTAATGAAGTACTTCCTAAGTTTGAAGCAGATCCGTTCAACCTAACTCCAACAGGTTCGCAGTTTGTAGGTGGTATGTTGATTACCACATATGTGTTAGCGATTGTAGCATTGGTAGGAATTGTATTTACGGAACTCAATAAAGCTATCAAATAATTATGGCTAAAAGTAAAAGCAGAATGAGTCAGGAAGTCAATGCAGGTTCGATGGCAGATATTGCCTTCCTACTATTGATTTTCTTTCTCGTGACCACGACGATCGCTTCGGACAAAGGTATCTTAAACGTACTGCCTCCGAAGTTGGATCCGAATAATCCGCCGCCAGAAATTGATAAAAACGAACGAAACATCTTTACCATTCTTGTCAATGCAAATGATGACTTACTGGTAGAAGGTGAATATCGTGAATCTGCGGATGGATTGGATGAAGATATCAAAGCCTTCGTTTTGAATTTCGGAGCTCCAGATGAAGATGCACAAGCATTATTCAACTCGCTTCCACAGTCACTACGAGCCCAAGCTGCACGTGATCCAGAGTCTTCAGACCATCCAGGAGAAGCTGTAGTCTCTATCAAAACAAACCGTGGAACCTCTTATGAGAAGTACTTGGAAGTATTCGACTTGGCAAAGAAAGCTTACTTTGACATCTATGCAGAGCGAGTAAATCTCGAAACCGCCGAATATCGAACACTTCCTGGAAATGATGATGCTGAAAAAGCGCTCATCGATAAAGGAAAAGAAGGTATTCCAATGGCGATTTCTATTGCAGAACCTGATAAAATCGGAAGTTGATATGGGAAAGTTTAAGAAAAAAACCAAAACATCGGAGAACATCCCTACTTCAGCCCTTCCTGATATTATCTTCATGCTGTTGTTCTTCTTCATGGTGACTACAGTATTGAGAGAGCAGGAAATCTTGGTAGAGCAAAAGATTCCTCAGGCTACACAGCTTCAGAAGCTTCAGAAGAAAACTCTTATCTCGTATGTGTACATTGGTAAGCCAAAAAACACAGCCTTGTATGGTTCTGAGCCAAGAGTGCAAGCTAATGATGCTCTTTTGACCCCGGCAGATATTGTACAGTGGGTTAACAGAGAGCGTGATGCCTTGCCAGAAGCAGATAGAGGAATGATTACAATCTCTATGAAGGTTGATAAGGACGTGAAAATGGGTCCAATCTCTGATGTTCAGACAGAACTTAGAGAAGCGGATGCAAGACGAGTTCTTTACGCTTCAGTAGGAAAAGTTGTGAATAATTAATTTAGAAATACTTTAAAAATTAAAGCTATCTCCCCAAAGAGATAGCTTTTTTTCTATAATGGCAGTCCTGATAAAAAATAAGCGGCAAGTTCAAAATGCCTGGGCCATGTATGATTGGGCAAATTCGGTATATAGCCTGGTCATTACATCTACCATTTTTCCAGTTTATTACAATTCCGTTACTAAAGGAATTGACGGATCAGAACTTGTTTCATTTTTTGGATTTGAAATCATCAATACGGTTCTGTATTCGTATTCTATATCTTTTTCCTTTCTAGTTATAGCTTTGATCTCTCCCATACTATCTGGTATAGCCGATAGTAGTGGGAAGAAACTCGAATTCATGAAGTTTTTTGCCTATCTAGGTTCTGTTGCCTGTGTAGGTCTTTTCTTTTTTGAGGGAGATAATTTGGAATGGGGAATTATCTGTAGTGTAACAGCAAGTGTTGGTTATGCGGGGAGTATTGTGTTCTATAATGCTTTTCTTCCTGAGATATCAAAAGAGGATGAGTACGATTTATTAAGTGCCAAAGGCTTTGCCCTCGGATATATTGGAAGTGTGGTGCTCTTGGTAGTGAACCTTTTAATGATTCAAATGCCTCATCTTTTTGGTATTCCTGAAGGGGGGATGGCTGCTAGGATTTCTTTTTTGATTACCGGAGTCTGGTGGGCTGGGTTTTCCCAAATCACATTCAAATACCTTCCCAGAAATCCTTATGATAAAAAAATTAAAAGGGAATTGCTTTTTTCTGGTTATCAAGAAATTAGAAAAGTCTTTGGACTGATCAAAAAGATGCCGTTCACAAAGCGATTTCTAGCTTCTTTTTTCTTCTATTCCATGGGGGTGCAGACGGTCATGTACCTAGCCGCCACCTTTGGAGACAAAGAACTTGGATTGCCTGGTGATCAGTTGATTATTACCATTCTCATTATCCAATTCGTGGCTATTATTGGTAGTTATCTTTTTGCTTTCATCTCAAAGAAATTTGGGAACAAAACCAGCCTTATCATCATGGTTCTAATTTGGACGATGATTTGTGCTGCAGCATACTATGTTTACAATGTGTATGAGTTTTTTGCTTTGGCCTTTGTGGTCGGTCTTGTGATGGGGGGGATTCAGTCCCTTTCTAGATCTACCTACTCAAAACTGATTCCTCAAAACACCACGGATCATGCTAGCTTTTTCAGTTTTTATGATGTCACTGAAAAAATGGCAATTGTGCTCGGTACCTTTTCCTATGGAGCCATCGAACAACTAACAGGAAGCATGCGGAATTCGGCACTTTCACTTGGAATTTTCTTTCTTGTAGGCTTAGGGTTTTTATTTTTAGTTTCTATTCCAAAACGTGAATTAGCTGTAAAAACAGAGGAGGTTTTATGATACGGATTCTTAAAGGAGACGCTGTCAGCAAACTGGACCAGATGCATTGCAAAAGAAGTGGGCAGTCAAGCTATGAACTGATGGAAACAGCAGTTCTAGGCTTTATCCATTGGTTTGAGGAACAGAAATTTACTGGTCAAGAAATTTTCATCTATGTGGGTGGTGGAAATAATGGAGGAGATGGTCTTGGAATTGCCAGGCATTTACAGCAAAGAAACTATCAGGTAACGGTAGTGCTTTGTTTCAATGATGAAGTTGATATTTCTGCTGATGCCAAAATCAATTTTGACAGATTACCAGAAGGCGTAAGCAAAGTAAGCTTTGAAGATTTTGACTTTCCCTCTAAAGGTATATTTATAGACGCTTTCTTAGGAGTTGGCTTGAAAGGCAAGTTGAGAGACTCGGCTCGTCCGATAGTTGATTCTTGGAATAAGCAGCAAGGATTAAAAATAGCCATAGATATTCCCAGCGGTCTTTTATCAGAGGGAGTTGTAAATGATAAGAGTTTGGTTGCATGTGCGGATTACACGGTCACATTTGCCTTTCCTAAGCTTTCCTTATTATTTCCCGAAAACGCCCAAGTCGTTGGTGAGTTAGTGCTGGTAGATATTGGAATAGCCGATAGTTTATACCAAGAGTTTGAATCTGATCTATTTTATATCCAAAAGAAGGATATCCCAGAGAGACACAAACGGTTTCACCGATTCTCGCACAAGGGAGATTTTGGGAGAATATTGCTGATTGGGGGAAGTCTGGGGAAAATGGGAGCCGTCGTTTTATCCGCAAAAAGTGCACTGCGGACTGGGGCGGGTCTTGTGACTTGTCAAATTGATGAATCAGAACGTTTTATCATACAAGCCTCAGTTCCCGAAGCCATGGTTATTGGGGAAGATTTCAAAGATTTGGATGCCTTTGATTCGATCGGTGTAGGGCCTGGCTGGGGAGTTGACAACCGAGAAAAGCAACTGGAGTTTTTACTTAAATCCTTTTCAAAGCCGATGGTCTTAGATGCAGATGCATTGAATGTATTGTCAAGAAATCCGGAATTGATGTCACTTCTTCCAAAAAACTCAATTCTTACTCCTCATTTGGGTGAGTTTGAGCGGCTAGTTGGGAGTTGCGTCAATCATCCTGATCGGATGAAGAAAGCTTCAGAACTTGCAAAGAAGTATCAGATTATTCTTGTGCTGAAAGGAGCAAATACATTAATAAGCCTTCCTGATGGAAGACAGCTTTTCAATAGTACTGGGACCCATTTTATGGCTACTGGAGGGGCTGGAGATGTCTTGACAGGAATGATCACCGCTTTTTTAGGAATGGGCTATAGTCCTGAAAATGCAGCTATCTGCGGAGTGTTTCATCATGGACTGGCAGGAGAATATGCAGGAAAAATCAGATTTCAGGGAACCATAGCATCAGATATTATTGAGCAAATTCCCCGTACTTTTGAATTCGTTGAGAATTCTTAAATATTATTCTCTCAAAGCAAACTAACCTGGAAATGGATGGGTTTTCGGATAAAGGATTTTTATGAACCGTGAGAAACTGCTGCTTTGGACTTTGGCAGCTATCAATTTTATCCACATTGTGGATTTCATGATCTTGATGCCCTTGGGGCCTCAATTGATGCGGCTATTTGGGATATCTCCTAGTGAATTTGGTTTATTGGTATCATCTTACACCTTCAGTGCAGGGATTTCCAGTTTTTTTGGCGCATTTTTTTTAGATCGATTTGATCGTAAGAAAATCCTTTTTTGGGTTTATGTAGGCTTTACGGTAGCGACTTTAGGCTGCGCACTTTCTCCTAGCTACGGTATCCTACTTTTAGCCAGGATCTTGTCCGGATTGTTTGGAGGATTGACTTCGGCCTTGATCTTAGCGATTATAGGTGATGTGATTCCTGATGCCAGACGGGGAAGAGCCATGGGATTGGTCATGGCGGCCTTCTCGGTAGCTTCTGTGCTTGGGGTTCCGCTTGGACTGTTTTTGGCGGGGCTATCTGATTGGCATACGCCTTTTTTCATCTTGACAGGACTTTCTTTAGTCAGCTTAGGGATGATATTTCGATTCATTCCCAATATTGCCGATCATCTTGGGCAGGAAGTTCAAAGACCCCATCCGCTCGAAGTAGTAAAAAGAGTGACAAGTAATTCTAATCAAATGCGTGCCATTACTTTGTCGGTCATGATGATGTTTGGGCAGTTTATGATTATTCCGTTTTTGAGTCCTTACACGGTAGCCAATGTAGGTTTCACTGAACTTCAATTGACTTATATCTATATGGCTGGAGGCGCTTTCACCATCTTTACTTCACCATGGGTAGGGAAGATGTCTGATAAATACGGAAAGCTCAAAGTCTTTACCATTTTTATGTTTCTAAACGTCATCCCCATCGCAGTGATCACCAATCTAGGAGTAACTCCTATCCCTTTTGTATTGATGATTTCGACGATGTTCTTTGTGACCTCCAATGGACGCTATGTTCCTGCTGCCGCGATAATCACGGGTACTGCTAGACCTGAGAATAGAGGTAGTTTTCTGAGTTTCAATTCGGCAGTGCAGCAAATGGCTACCGGGCTAGCTTCCCTAATTGCAGGGATGATCATCGGTGAAAATGCCCTTGGCCAACTTACAAATTTCAATCTAGTGGGTTATATCGCGATTTTCTTCAGTCTCCTTTGTATTCCTCTTGCCCGAAGGGTGAAAGTAGTGAGTTGAAAAAACTCGATTGTTTGAATTGATACAATTATTCGAGATATTAATCTTCTCGGAAATTGTTTCATCGATGGTTGACCATAGGAATGTTTGCGTAAGATGTGGTGAAGAGCTAAAAGGCATGTTTTGCTACTCTTGCGGAGAAAAAAAACTCGAAAGGAAGGATAAAAAGCTCAGTCATTTTTTTGAAGAATTGATTGCCTCTGTCTTTGTCGCCGATGGAAAGTTTCTTTCAACGATCAAATTATTGATTACTCGGCCGGGAGAACTGACTCGGAATTTTGTCATAGGGATTAGGAGAAAATACCTCTCACCACTCCAACTCTTCTTTTTTGCAAACCTGATCTATTTCATATTCCCCATTATCTCTACATTCAACACATCTCTGGAAGTTCAGATGTATCAATTGCCCTATAGCAGCCAAATTGAAAGGGTTGTAAACACACATCTTGCGAAGAGTGGCGAGAATAAAGAGCTATTTAAAACGAATTATGAACGAGTTTCTAACTCCAATGGGAAACTCTTACTAATTATTCTAGTCGTATTACAAGGACTGTTTTTGAAGCTGCTATTCTTCAAAAGAGAGGATTTGTACTTGATTGATTTTTTTGCAGGTTCAGCCTATTTCTATGGCTTTTATATTCTTTTTGCTTTAGTGTTATTTCCTGCCTTATTTAATCTGGGAGTTGGCTTGTTTTCATTTTCCATCGGAGGGATGATGAATGAGGCGACTTTATCGATCATTTTATTGGCTGTAGTGATTGTCTACATGTATGCTTTAATCAAAGGTGCATATAGTACATCCAAAGCAGGAGCAATTTGGAGAAGTTTGCTGCTAGGTGTGTTTCTGATTCCAAGCTTTATTATCTACCGATATATTCTTTTTTGGGTCACTTTTTGGATGGTGGTCTAATCCTTTGCAAAAAAATCCCCAACCTTTCAGTCGGGGATCTTTACTTGATTGATTTTTCTTAAAATTCAGCGTTCCCTGGCGTCCTTGGGAAGGCAATGACGTCCCGGATATTTCCCATTCCAGTGACAAATTGCACCATTCGCTCAAAGCCCAAACCAAAGCCTGCGTGTGGAGTAGAACCGAATCTTCGTGTATCCAAAAACCACCACATTTCATCAGTCGGAATTCCAAGCTCCTCCATTCGGCTGACCAAAAGGTCCATTCGCTCTTCACGCTGAGAACCTCCCACGATTTCTCCTATCCCTGGGAATAGAATGTCCATTGCTGCTACGGTTTTGCCATCTTCGTTCTGTCGCATGTAGAAAGACTTGATCTCTTTCGGATAGTCCGTGAGAATCACTGGCTTTTTGAAGTGCTTTTCTACTAAATAGCGCTCATGCTCCGATTGCAAGTCAGCTCCCCATTCCTCGATCAGGTATTGGAATTTTTTCTTTTGATTAGGCTTGGATCGCTTTAGAATGTCGATAGCCTCGGTGTAGGTGATCCGTACAAAATCATTTTCAGCTACAAACTTCAGCTTTTCGATCAAGCCCATCTCCGAACGCTGATCAGCTGGCTTGGACTTTTCCTCATCCAATAGGCGATTTTCCAAAAACTTCAAATCTTCCTGGCAATTTTCTATCGCGTAGTTGATTAAGTACTTGAGAAAGTCTTCCGCCAAATCAGCATTATCCTCGGCGTCATAGAAAGCCATCTCTGGCTCAATCATCCAGAATTCAGCCAAATGTCGGGTGGTATTGGAGTTTTCGGCCCGGAAAGTAGGTCCAAAAGTGTAAATCTCAGAAAGTGCCAATGCGGCCAATTCTCCTTCAAGCTGTCCAGACACCGTCAGGTTCGCTTCTCTTTCAAAGAAATCCTGCTTAAAGTCTACCGATCCATCTTCCGTTTTAGGAGGATTTCCGATATCTAGGGTGGTTACCTTGAAGGTCTCACCGGCCCCTTCCGCATCGGACGCTGTAATAATTGGGGTATGGATGTAGAAGAATCCCTTATCATTGAAGTACTGATGCACGGCAAAAGCCAAGGCATGTCTCACTCGAAAAACAGCCCCAAAAGTATTGGTGCGCATTCTCAGGTGGGCGATCTCTCTTAGAAATTCCAAGGAATGCTTTTTCGGTTGAAGGGGATATTTTTCCGGATCTGCTTCCCCGAGCACTTCAATGCTGTTTGCATGAAGTTCAGATGTCTGTCCCGAACCTTGGGACTCGACCACGGTACCCGATATTTTCAGACATGCACCTGTCGCACATTTTTTTAATATTTCCTCTGAAATCTGATTTGGATCTGCTACTACCTGATAGTTGGTGATGATGGATCCATCATTCAGAGCGATGAAAGACACATTTTTATTACTTCTTCGGGTACGTACCCAGCCCATGATTGTGACTGATTCTCCGATCGGACTCTGCTCCAATAAGGTTTTGATTTTGACCCGTTTGTTGAATGCCATGTTTGTGAATTTTGAGTTTTTACTTAAAAAGTGAAGCCCTTTTAAGTGGTTTGCAAAAAAACGATTAAATAAGCTTTTTATCAAAAATTTGCTCCTTTTTCCTAACTTTGAATTCAAGGCTTTTTCACTTGAAAAGGCTTTTTTTAGACCCAGATAAAAGGTTTTATTCCGTTCAAATGCAGAAGTTACACCTCAGTCAGTCACTCTCTCAGAAGCTTTCACCGCAGCAGATTCAATTTATCAAACTGCTACAGGTACCTACTGCCGAACTCGATGCTCGTATCGAGGAGGAGTTGGAGATCAATCCTGCCCTGGAAGAGGGGAAGGAAGAAAAGGAGGATGCAGCTGCTGATGAGGATTTTGAGGACTCTTATGAAGAGGATCTCGGTGTGGATGATCGGGACATCAACTTGGATGATTACCTCGATGATGAGTACAGTGGGTATAAAATGCAGGGAGATGGAAATTACAATCCAGATGAAGAAGATCGGGAGATGCCAATTTCATCCCAATCTTCTCTTCATGAGCAATTAATTCAGCAACTGAACTTCCTCAGACTGGATGATAGGCAGCGAATCATCGGTCAGCAATTGATAGGAAGCATCGAGAATGACGGATATATCCGTCGCGACTTAGAGGCGATCATCAACGACCTTGCTTTCAGTCAGAATATTGAAACCGATATCGATGAGCTGGAAGAAATATTGATAAAAATTCAAAATTTTGATCCTGCTGGAATTGCTGCCCGCAACCTTCAAGAGTGTTTGCTGATTCAGTTGGAGCGTAAGGAGCATCCCGATGACCCGGTGGTGCAGCATGCTATTCGGATTTTGCATGATTGCTTCGATGAGTTTACCAAGAAACATTACTCCAAAATCCAACGGAAATGTGATCTCACTGAGGAGGAAACGAAAGAAGCGGTACATCTAATCACGCACCTAAACCCCAAACCCGGAGGAACTTCGGATGGTTTGGTAAGGACTCAATACATTATTCCTGATTTCATATTAGTCAATAATGGCGGAAAACTTGAAGTCAGTCTCAATTCTAAAAATGCACCCGAGCTTCGAATATCCCGGTCTTATGCCGAGATGTTTGACGCTTATGATAAGTCCGACAAAAAGGATAAAAAGCTAAAGGAAACGGTCTCTTTTGTCAAGCAAAAATTGGATGCAGCGAAGTGGTTTATAGATGCGATTAAGCAGCGTCAAAATACGCTTCTTCGGACCATGCATGCGATTATTGACTACCAAAAGGAATTTTTTGTTGATGGTGACGAAACAAATCTGCGTCCAATGATTTTAAAGGATATAGCAGAGCGAATTGATATGGATATTTCTACCGTTTCCCGAGTAGCGAACAGCAAGGCTGTCCAGACAGAATTTGGGGTATATCCATTGAAGTACTTTTTCTCTGAAGGGATATCGACAGACAGTGGGGAAGATGTCAGCAATCGGGAGGTGAAGTCAGTCCTTCAGACCATGGTGGATGAGGAAGATAAGCGAAAGCCGCTTTCCGATGACAAGTTGGTCAAAATGCTGAATCAAAAAGGATATAATATTGCCAGAAGAACCGTAGCGAAGTATCGAGAGCAGCTGCAAATCCCTGTGGCCAGACTTAGAAAAGAATTGTAGTGGAAAGAGCGATAGCCCTGGTCATTTCCATCGTATTTCAACCTTTGATTGTACCGACCCTGGTTTTTGGGTTGATATTATTTGGAGTGCCTGAGGCGAGCAGTGTTCCTGCCTCCTTTAAGTTGAGGATTTTCTACTTGATTGTCTTGTCCACCTTGGTGATTCCTATGCTGACCATTTTTGGGTTGAGGCTTAGCGGAACAGTCAAAAGTTTGCACATGCATACGATAAAAGATCGTGCGATTCCTTTTTCAGTTACCACCGTCTATTTTTTAATGACCGTCTATTTCATGTTCAAAATCAATGAACTGGATCCAATTCTTTGGCAGTCACTTGGTGTGATCGCTTTGGTAGTATTAGTTTTGACCGTAGTTACATTTTTCTGGAAAATGTCTGCTCATATGACCGGTATTGGAGGTTTGGTAGCGATAGTGGTCGTGTTAGGTTTGAAGTTCACTAACTTCCAAGTGCTCTACCCATTGCTGCTATCTTTGCTTTTGTCGGGGGTTGTGGGATCTTCGAGACTGTACTTAGATGCTCATAAGCCCGTCGAAATTTACGCGGGATTTATTTTTGGCTTCTTGGCCTGTTTTGTAGGATTTCTGTGGGTGTGGGCATAAAAAAACCGGGCTGAACCCGGTTTGAAATTAGAAAAGATTGACGGCCACTCCGAAGCTTATTTGTTGTGCTTCATTATTGCCGGGACCTTGATTCTCTTGGAACATTCGATTCAGACCGAAATAACTCCATGCATAAAAGCCAGGTGAACCAGCCTTCAGCGTAATTCCATACCTGATTTGTTCGAATCCGTAGTTTTGTGAGTCTTTTACCTTTCTGGTGAGTCCATTCTCGTCTTCATAGGTGATTTTGCTGTGTGCGTTGTATAGGATTCCCACCTTACCTCCAACCGAGACCCGAAATCCTCTGCTGTAGTTAGATTTGTTGAAATGGTAGGTGAAATCTAGAGGAACATCAAAGTAACTTAGAGCAAAAGTATTTTTGTTGACTTGGATGTTTTCTCCATAGACTTCGGTCAAATCTAAAAGTTGACTTGACTCAGGTCCTTTTTCAGGGTCATTAAATAGGTTTCTGTCATTCTGAAAGGCTAATTTGTCTGTGCCAATACCAAATCCAGGATTGAAAGTGACTCCAGAATTTTCCCCAAAAATGCGAAAAGGGTGCTGATAGTAAATGTTGAATGTCTTAGAACCAAAAAATCGGGTGCTCAAATCAGCAGGTCGATTGTTTAGCAGGTTAAATCCAAACTCAAGAACAAGATCAGAAGGAATATTCGGCCTTCCCCCTATTGGGACTTTAGGGCCTGTTTTTTCCTGTGCCTGTGCGGTAAAGATCAGTGATAGGGCGAATAATAATCCGAGTATTTTTTTCATCAAAATGCAATTATAATCATACTAGTGCGGGCAAAAATAGAAAATCCCTAAGGATTAATCCTGATTTTGTCCTTAATAATTCTTAAGTATCGCCGAAGATAAGTTGAGATATTTTTAAAAAACCTCGATCATGTTGTTTGGATAAAATCCATTTACTCGTACCTTTGCATTCGCTTTCGGCCTCGTAGCTCAACTGAATAGAGCACCTGATTACGGCTCAGGAGGTTTCAGGTTTGAATCCTGACGAGGTCACTAACAAGCCCAACCATTTAGGTTGGGCTTTTTTTTATTTAAAAAAGCTTCTCTTTTGAAAGTGAAGCAATATCAAAGGATCTATTTCTTTTGAGAGTAGCTTTTTTTTTGGTGATGATTGAGTTACTTTGAATTCGAAATAGAGACCCAATGAAAGTCGGTAGAATTTTAGCAGGTGTATTCGTTGTTGTTGTACTCAACTCATGTGAGAGCTGGTTTCAGGATATTGGCTTGAAAGATATCAAGCGAGTCGATGGGCCTTGTACGATAACTTTGGTAGACGGTACTGTTATAGAGACTCCATATAGCTTGGAAATAAGCATTCGAACTGAGGCGATTACCTACCGGGATGAAGACCGGAAACTTTGGACGGTCTTCCGAGAGGAATATGAAAGTTACGTTTGTCAGGAATAAAAAAAGCAGCCCGAAGGCTGCTTTAATTTTTTAATGGGCTCCTGCGGCGCTGACTGCGGGTTTGCTTCCTTTTTGCCAGATAAATAGGATGATAAATAGGACTATCAAAATTGCTGGGAACATGGTTAGTTTCAACAGCGTTTCTTGACCTGTCGCAAGTTCAAGTTGTGCTCCAGTTAGCCCTTCAGCTAGATTGGATGCTCTGGCGGAGTCAATCCAGCCTCCAATAATGGGTTGCCAAATAGCGGTAGAAAACATTCCTACACCTCCGATGATTGACATACCCAATGCCCCACTCAGTGGGACTCGCTGAGCAACTGCTCCAACCATCACAGGCCAGAAGTAACCTACACCTAAGGCAAAAACGATAGCTGCGACATATGCAACAGGTCCTGTAACCACGCTGAACATGTAAGTTCCAATGGTAGCTAGAATAGCTCCCCCCAAAAGAACCCCGGTCTGTCCAAGTTTACCTACCACTGGCCCTGCAAAGAATCTAGCAACGGCCATTACACCAGTTGTCAAGGCTAGGATAAGCATTCCGCTAGCTCCTGAACTGTCCAATACTACATTTGCCCATTGCTGAGTACCAAATTCTGTGATAGCAGTAATAGACATACAAATAAACAGGAATATGTAAAGCGGGCTGATCATTGCTTTGACATTGCTTGAGATAGAAGTAACTCCTTCTACAGAAGGCTTTGGGAATGCTTTTCCAAAGAAAAGAACCGCATACGCGATGGTTGGGATCATCATTACCCAGATCTGTGGCTGCCAGCCAAGACCAGCGTCCGTCATGAATTTCGAGATCAATGATCCTAAAACGATTCCTCCAGGGAACCACATGTGGAATCGATTGAGCATTTTATTCATTTTCACACCGGTGTACATATCCGCTATCATTGGATTACAAGCAGCTTCGGTACAGCCATTTCCAAATCCGATAAATAGGGTGGAAATCAGTAATGTGGTATATCCCCCAGCAAACAGGGTCATTAGAATTCCTAGGGTGTGAGTGACAAAAGCGATATTCATGATCATTTTTGGCCCCACTTTATGATAAAAAAGGCCCCCTAAGATCATGGATATCGGGAAGCCTAAAAACCACATGGAGTTGATAAAGCCCAGTTGCTCAGCACTAAGCCCAAAGTCTTCGCCCAGTTGGGGGAGAATTCCAGCTCGGATAGCAAAGGTAAATGCCGTGGTAATCAAAGCCAGGCAGCTGGCATTGAAAAGCGCAGTTCGGTTAATTGCTTGTGACATAGAAATAGGTTTTTTGGATTAAGGTTGATAATGCATTCGATTGCAGGCCATCAAAATAGGAAAAATATCGGACTCGAACTTTTCCGATAATAAAAAAAATCCTTTCTATTCAATCACAAGTAGCGAGCCTATTAGCTTTTCTTCAAACCCATAAATAGGATTTCGAAGGAATAGGACCACTGTTAGGGTTCCGATAGAAACTTTTTCTCCTCGTATAGTTGTCCCAGACCAATTGAAAAATGGGGATTTTACAGGGATTTCTTTCGACTCTTCATGGTAGATGAGCTCTCCAATTCTATTGTAAATGAAAAGCTCTGCTTCCGTAACGCCTTCACTTACTAGTACTCTGAAATCCCGATTTGAATCACCAAGAACCATAGCATTGGGCATGATCACACTGAAGTTGCAGGCATCAAATGTTCTGAATTCTCCGACAAACAGGCAACCATCAATAGTCACAACTTCAAGTTGATAAGTTCCCACTTGAGTAGGCTTGTAGATTGGAGCTGTGGAAACTAGGTCACCTTCAAAATACCAAGCATATTCTTCGAAAGAACCTGGATTGATACCAGGAAGTGTATTTTCCTTTGAACAGATAGCATAAGTATCTTCCAGCTCAGGTCCAGAGATTAAAGTGGATACGCTCACTTCAATGAAGTTTCTTCCTATTTCGCAGCCAATTTCATTAAATACAACAGCTTCATAGCTTCCTGCTCGATCCACTTTCAATTCGTAAAGACCAGTGTACTGAGGCAAATCCTCTCGATTGTCATTTAAGTCGAAGAAAATCCATTCAATCCGGTCGACCTCATCCTCATCGGTTGTTAGAGTAATCACCGCTGTGGCCGGGTCAGGACAAATTTTGGTAGCTTCCAATTCTACTGGAACCGAAAGTACCGGGGGTTCTACACTAAATGGGATTGGTTCGATTTCACAAAATCCACTTGCTAGTGGTTGGACAGATAAGGTGTAATTACCTACCGCAGTTGGAAAGAACAGTTCGCCACGACCTACAATTTCTCCATCCTCACTGAGCCAACGGATGGAGGTCTGAGCAATATCCAGGTCTTCAACCAAAGCTCTATAGACCTGATTTCCAAAACAATCTTCCTCAAAAAGCTCCAAATCAAAATTGATTTTTTGATTTAGGGTCGCTTCAAAAGTCACCTCTCTTGGACAGTTTCCATTGTTTTGATTTGACTCACCTAAGAGGGTATAGGTCCCAGATTTATTTAGTAGAAATGATTCCCCCGAGCCTGCTGTAAAAATATTTCCCTCTGGATCCTGAAGTGTAAAAATCAAATCCTCAGAGGTCTCAGGGGTAAATTCAAATTCCTCACAAATAGCAATTGTCCCTGGATTACTAAAGGATACCTGAGGCTGACGATCGATAGTGATTTGCTCGACTGGATAGGTACAGCCGTCTACCTTTAGCTCCACTAGATAGGTTCCGCTGGATAGATTGAGCTCTAGGCTGGATTGATCTTGAATTTCTCCTGCGGCAACTTCACCAGTACCAAGTGCCATAATTCTATAGTCCCCATTTACTTCACCTTGGGCAAATTCGAGTCTAAGTTTGCCAGGGATAACTCCTCTCTCTCCGCAACTCTCGGGCTCGACTTGATAGCTTGGCTCCTGAATAGTAGGTGTATTTCCATCTACAATAGGAAGCTCTTTGGTTTCGAGGTTTAGAAGTGTACTAAACTTGCAACCATTGCTGTAGGCAAGTATGGTGTAGATTTGAGGATCAAGATTGCTCAAAATAAAGGAAGACCCTGAGGAAAGACCTACATTGAGATAGTCTCTTTCTACCACCCGAATCGAATCAAGGTTACTAAGAGCTGTAATTTCAAATGATCCGTTTGGTTCGACACAATTATCTGGTTTTTCCAGCACAGTTGCTTCCAGCTCCGGGGCTTCTCTTACTTCGAAACTTATTCTTCGCTCTGACCTACAATCAGGGTATCGCTCATCAATTGCGGAGAAAATTGCCGTATAAATGCCGGATTCCTCTATTTCGCTTGACGGCAATGAAACCTCAAAGGCAGAGCCCAAGGCTTCAGGATTAGAACCTCCAGGCTTGATCAAAAACCAATCTCCAGGAAGAGGTGTGTCTGTAGATAGTGTCTGGGACTCTCCTTGACAAAGTGAACCCTTGCCAAGTTGGAGCTCGAAATCCAATGAAGGCCCCACATATGTTGAACCATTGATCAAACATTCTGCAGCGCCTGTGCTTGAAACTTGGAAAAGCTCTACTTTATAAAACCCCTCCCGGCTTACTAAAATGGTGTTTTGATTGCCAATGATATTATCTCCCAAATCCCTCCAAATAAAAGTGAACTCACTTAGATTAGGTGTTTCAGGATCAATAGCGGTAAGCTCGACTGGATTATTTCCACAAATGAGATAGTCGGGGAGCAATGCCAATTCAGGTCCTTTCTGAACAACTACAGCCTGACTTTCCTCATAAATAATTTGTGTGGCACGCCGAACCCGAAGGGATACTCGATGGGTTCCGGTTTGATTGAAAGCGATTTTTACCGTCTCAAAAGCTGCTCCCCCTCCCGTGCGATTAAAAATTTCATTCCCACTTGGATCAGTGGCTACCCAAGTATACACATCTCCAGGGTCTCCACCAGCGCTGAAAGTGCCTATCACCCCTCCAAATACGATGCATAGTGTCTCTGGACCAATCAGTTGAGGGTCAGCAAATTCAGAATAAGGTAAGGGAGAATTTGGATCGAGGTTTTTATTTTGGCCAAAAGGAGAAAAGGCCAAAAACAAAATGATCGTTCCAAGTATTCGGTTCCCAATCTTCCAAAGAGGAAATTGAGCCTTGGCTTGCACGGATAATCTTTTTAGGGTGAGGGGCAAAATTAGGGCCTTTTGCCGGATCTAAGTATAGATTACTTTCCAATTCAAAAAATGAGCCAAGTCTTTCATTTTTTTGATGATATTCAGTCGATTACCATCAAAGAGCCTAATTGAGTTTTATTGATGTTTTTTTCATAATTCACCAGATTGATTCGAATACTATAAGCACCATTCGGTATTTTTTCTCCTCTGTAAGTTCCGTCCCAAAGACAGGTTGACTCCTCGGTGATCAATTGGTCATTTTTACAATGAAAGATTAATTCTCCCCACTGATTGAAAATCCATAATTCCAATTCATCCACCAAATAATTCGTGTAGATCAAAAATGGTTTTTGATTGTCCTGAGGGGTGATTGCCGTGGGAAATTGTACTCGAAGTTCGCACTCTTCTTCTGTTTCGAAGCTCACCGAATATGTGCATCCTTCAAGACTTGTTACGATCAAATCAAAATTTCCTATCTGAAGTGGCTTAAAAGTTGGCGATGTGGAGACTAATTGATCCTCAAAATACCATTCGTAGGAAGCGAAATTTCCCGGATTTATTTCAGGAGCTATTTCCAAGCGTGGACATATTTGGTAAATGGAGTCCACATCTGGCCTTACCTCGTCTTGACTTCGTAAGATCAAAATTTCCTCTCTTCCCAAGAGACAGGGTATGTCGTTGAATACCCGGGCTTCATACGTTCCCTCCAAGCTGGCTGAAATTTCCCGTTCATTCGTAAGGTCGTTCAATTGTCTCTGATTCCCAGCAGGATCGGTAAACCACCATTCGATGGTAGTGATTTGCTCAAAATCGCTCTGAACGGTAACAAGTGCACTACTTGCATCTGGGCAGAAAGGCTCACTCGTCAACGAAACATCTACTGATAAAACTGGCTCAGCAATCTCAAATTCGATGGGCGAAATTTCACAAGGAGTAGACCCTGCAGGCTGGACTTCCAAAGAGTATGAACCAGGGTTTGTGATTGCTAAGGTTTGGGCTTGTCCCAAGAGATTTCCGGTATTATCCCTCCAAAAGAAGACCACATCTTCTGAAGAATAGTTCTGTAATTCGGCTGAGTACAAACTGCTACCATCACAAAACTCTTCTACCAAAACTGGCTCATAGACGACCGGCTGTACTCGGCTGACCAATATTTCCTTTTGTTCAGGGCAAAATGGAGTTGGACTATTTTGGTCAAAAGCCAAAAAGGTATAAACCCCTGTTTGATCTAGGACCATTGACTCTCCGGCCGAAATCTCGATTGTTGAGCCTGAAGGGGTGGAAATAAAAAAGTCAAGCTCCTGATTGGTGTCCGGTGTCAATTCAAATCTTTCACAAATTGTCAATTCGGAGGGGATATCAAAAGCCACTTTTTCAGGTGTTAAATCAAGCTGTACAGTGGCGCGTCCAAGTTCGCATTCCTCCACACTGATGCCAGGGATGAAGCGGAAAACAGCCACTTCATAGGTCCCACCTACTCTTGTTTGTATTTCGTTGAGGTTATTGAATTGGGGTAATTCGACGATTTCTCCAGCCTCATTAAATCGTCTCCAACGGATGTCAGTTACCTCATCCGGAAAAGTAGTTTCCAAATTGACAATAGCTTCAGGACCAAATTCACAGAGTTTGGTTGTAGTGAGTGATATGTCCACGCTCAATACTGGCTCCCTTACCTCAAAAGGAATAGGGTCATTGGAGCATGCAGTACTATTAGAAGGCTGCACATCAAGTCTGTATGTGCCAGTGGAAACGGGGTTTAGGAATTGTCCTGTACCTACTAAATCTTCATTTTCATCAAACCAAAAGAAGTCTACCGTAGCGGGATCTCTACCAAAAATATTTGCTTCAAAAGTTCGGTTTCCAAAACAATCTTCGCTGATCAAAACCGGCTCAAAAGTAACTGGTTCGACTTTTTCTACTTGAATTTCTCTTGTAACCGGACAGATGACAGATTGGCCCGGAATTCTTCCAACTAGCGTGTAGGTTCCTTCATCCAAAATGCTAAAACCTTCACCGCTTTGCTGAATTTCTTCGGAACCATCTGGATACGTAAGTGTGAATTCCAGATTTTGGGAAGTTTGTGGGATGAGTTCAAATTCATCACAAATGGACAAAAACGTCGGGGATGTGTAGGAAACTAAGTTGAGGCTTTCTATTTCAATCTTTTCGGATTGAGGAAGATTACAAAGGGATTCGTCAAAAAGCTCAAAAAAGTAATTGCCTCCGGGAACGGTGAGCGTAAATTCATCAGTTCCTGGGAGGGAGTTTTCAATTATGAGTGCTCCACGTTCATTAAAGAGTCGGTATCCACCATTTGTACCTGTGTTTTCTAGTTTTACAGTAAAACTACCCTCAAGTTTTCCTTCATCTGTACAGGTTTCTCCAATTTCATCAATGATTTCAAATTCTAATTGATCTGGTGGATTATTTAGAGGAACGATTGCGGTTAGCGTATTAAAACAATTTCCTAACTGTCCAAAAATGGAATAGGCCCCGGACTTTAGATTAGGTATTTCGATAATATCACCTTCCAAAATGTCAGATTCCGAAAAGCCTAAGCTTTCTACTGTCAACTGATCAATAGGGGTGAGTGCTCGGATAAACAGTTTGCCATCTGTTCCCGAACACCCGTCGGCACTTTCTGCACTGACGAATTCAATTTGAGGTTCTGGATTAAAAGCAAAAGGCCGGGAGGTTTCGATTTTGCAATTGGGATTGTTGGGATCGGTGAGTTCAAAATATACCAAGTAGTCTCCATTACCATTTAATGTTGAATTGGGATTGATAGTAATTTCCTCCCCCGAAGTAAAAAAAACCTTTCCTGGATCCTCTATTTTTTCAAAAAACCAATCGCCTGAGATAGGAGGGTCTGACGAAAAAGAGATTAATTCTGTAGGGCATATTTCCGATTTATCAGATAAAATAATGAAAGCCCCTGTATCTAAAACCTCAGTGGAAATGGTAGTCTCGCACTCTAGGTTTCCTTCAGAATCTAAAAGAAAAAACCGGACAGAGAAAAATCCAGGAGTTGATATACTGATCGTATTTTGATCACCAATCAGATTATTGTCCTCATCTAGCCACTCAAATTGATATTCCTCAAATTCTGGGCTTTCAGGGTTCAGGGCAACTAAATCTAGGCTTTCTCCTACGCAGAGAAAATTATTTTCTTCAAGTAGGATGTCCGGACTGGGAACCAATTCAACCTCTTTGAGTTCGGAACCTATAGATATTCCTCCTCGGAGAATTTCTAATTGTACTTGGTAAATTCCGACATCTGAAAAAGTAAAGGAAATGGTCTGAAAGCCTCCTGTGCGATCGAACTCAACTTCTCCCGAAGGAGATGTTATTTGCCAGCTATAAACATCAGTTTCGGGAATTCCACCTCCGGTGAAAGATCCAATCACGGTACCGAAATAGTTGCAAATACGATCAGGACCAAAAATTAAGGTTTCATTAGTGGTTTTGTAGGTAGGTTCTTGTGATTTTTTTTCAATACGGGAGATATTACTCCAGTCCATTTGAAGGAAGAGCATAAAAAAGGTAATCCATAAAACCGGAACTGAAGACCTCAAGGGGATTAAATTAAAAAGCGTTGAAAATCAGATCTTAAAGATACAAAAATGTATTTGGGCCAAAAAAAGCCCGGGTTAAATTAATTAACCCGGGCTCAGGATATTATCTCACAAATACCCAATCCTGATCCGAACTTAGTGGTTCAGAAAATTCATAGCCTTCCAGATTGAAGGTTTTTAATTTTTCTGGATCGGTGAACTTATTTTTTATGGCAAAGTCTGTCATCATTCCTCTTGCTTGCTTTGCAAAAAGTCCAATGACTTTATACTTACCGTCACGATGTTCTTTGAAGTGAATGTTGATTACAGGCGATTTTAAAGCTTTAAGATCTACCGCTTTAAAGTATTCTTGGGAGGCAAGGTTTACAATCGGACTACCTTCAGCAACAGCATTGATTGCTTTGGCAATTTTGCTTCCCCAATATTCATATAGATTGTTGCCTTTTTTGGTTTCCAATCTTGTACCCATTTCCAAGCGATATGGCTGTATAAGGTCTAGCGGCTTCAATAAACCATACAAACCGGAAAGAATTCGAAGATGGTCCTGAGCAAAATTGAATTCATCCTCGGTATAATTATCTACATCGATTTTGGTGTAGACATCTCCTTTGAAAGCCAGAAGTGCTTGTTTTGAGTTATCTTGAGTAAAATCTTTTTGAAAAGTCTTGTACCGCTCCTCGTTCAGGTTTGCCAAATTTTCGCTGACAGACATCAAGTCTGCGATTTCTTTGGCAGACTTTTTCTTCATCACTCCTACAAGTGATTTGATATCTGAAGTAAAATCCGGTTTTGAATATTTTTCGAAATGGGGAGTGCTGTAATCTAGAGTTTTTGCGGGTGAAATTAGAATAATCATATTATTGAATAATCGTAATGGCTCGTGTAATTTGTTCTGTTTTGTTTTGATCTCTACTAGTAAACTTAACTACGACTGCATATGTTCCGTTTGGCACCAATTCTCCATTGGCTGTTCCGTCCCAAGGGCAGAAGGCTTGAGCAGGCTCTAGATTTTCATGCTCACAATAGAAAATCAATTCTCCCCATCGATTAAAGACAAATACCTCTGCCTCATCAATAAATTCATTGGCATAGACAACGAAATTTCGACTGGGGTCATTTAATACTACTCCTGTCGGGAAACTCACCTTGAGGGCACAATCCTCAAATACTTCAAAAGTTTCTACATATTCACAGCCTAAATTATCCGAAACACGCAACTCGTAAATTCCCGGTAGGGTTGGAGTGAAGATAGCCTCTGTGGATACTTCTTCTCCGTTCAAATTCCATGAGTAATTGTCATAATCTCCCGGGTTAATGCTAGTCGTAACCCCTTCTGCCGCACAAATCGTGAAACCTGATGGAACTATAGGTGGAATAATCGTAGACCGAACAACAATTCCGCTAGCTCTTCCGATATCACAGCCTGCAGCACTTCTTAGTAATACCTCATAAGTGCCTTCCTGACTCACTTCGATTACAGGAGCATCGTCAAATTCTGGAATTCGTGTGCGCGTTCCTCCCTGTACTCGATACCACTCTATATTAGCCACATTGGTCAAATCAGCGAGTACTACCAAATTTGTGGTTTCTAGGTCACCACAGAAAGGAGTTACATCGAGTTCCACATCCACATCTTCTTCTAATACAATCGCCGTAAATGCCACTTGATTGGGTGGGCATTGGGATCCTGAGATAGGCTGTACCTCTAAGAAATAATCGCCAGCATTTGGTGGAGTAAATCGCTGTTGTCTTCCTACGATAGTTCCCAAATCGTCTTTCCAAAGAAAGATCACATCGCCTGGATTGGCATTGTTTAGAATGGCCTCATAGATCACACCAGATTGACAATCGATGATCGGTGAGCTGACTTCAAAATCAATAGGGGCTGTAATGGTTGCATCAATCTGAATCTCTCTAGGACAGTCAGTTCCTGTAGGATCTTCGCCTCGAATGGTATAAGTTCCAGTTTGGGTGATGGTGAAATTTCCATCTGCATCTGGAAGGGTAGTAGCTCCAGATGGTTCAAAAAGGGTGAAATTTAAATTTCCTGATGGCTCAGGTGCGAAGGTAAATTCCTCACAAGCGGTAAAATTGGTGGGCACTGAAAACTCTACCGCAAATCGCTCTGCGACAGGATACAATTGATCATCCGGAATGCTACAATTGGTGGGGTCTAAAACTTCTACCGCATACTCACCATTAGGTACATCGATGTTGATTGTCGCTTGATCAATGGTGCCGGTAAACTCCAGGCCATCACCTTGCCTTGTGATAACATATGTTCCGCCTGCAGGTGTTCCATTGGTAAAGTTGATGCTGATTGTACCGTCTTCTACTCCATTAGGTCCGCAAGTCTCATCTGAGGAGGTGACAGTAAATTCATAGCCAACAGGAGGATTACTATTCTCAACAGTCACCGTAGCGATGTAAATACAGCCAAATTGATTTTCTGCTTCGATCGTATAAATCCCAGGGAGGAGATTTGGAATTGGAAATACATCTCCTGAAAGTACATTGGTAAATGTTTCTCCAGTCTCTTGAATCAAGACAATTTCTGCATCGGCCTGCATGCTGATTTCAAATCCTCCATCAGCGGTGGCACAGTCAGTAGCCGGGTTGGTTTGGACTGCAGCAAAGAGCGGAAGCTCATTGACGATTAAATCAACACGCTTTTCAACAGTACAGCCATCCAGTATCGGATCCTGAGTGATGAAAATAATTTCATAATTTCCAGCGCCTGGTAGCGTACTGATGTCTAAGGCCAATTCAAAAAACTCGCCTATTAATACGGGAGTGCCATTTTGATCCTGTTCATAGTACCATTCGCCCGTGACTGGGGTGTCAGGTGCAAAAGTGACCACGGCATCTTCATAGCAGACTTCTTGAGCATCCTGATTGATGTCAAACTCGAATGCCGGTCCTACAAATACTTCGGCTGTTGCTGGACAAGTTTCAAAAAGTGCCGCCTCTTCTGTTGTCAATCCATCCGGTACTCGGAATGAGACTTCAACGGTATAAATACTTTCTTCATCAACTGTAATACTATTCGAGTTTTCATCGCCGAAAACTTGACCAGCTGCATTTGTCCAAAGGAAGTCATAAATACCTTCTGTAGGATCATAGCCATCGATGGCTGTCAGAGTCACCGGATTGCCAGAGCAAAGTGTAGCATCGGCTTCAAGTGTCAGAGTTGGAGGAGCGTCTACTTGAATCTCTAGGCTGGCATCATAATAATCCGGCGTGGCGCAACGGGTAACATTCAAATTGACTGTGTAAAGTCCCGGTTCCGTAAATACTTGATCGAGTGTTTGAAATTGATCACCCGGTCCTCCAAAATTTTCCAAAATCACCGTGCCATCATCTCGGGTAATGGTCCAGAAATAGGAATCAATATCTGGTTCCCCACCTCCTTCAAGCGTAGCTGTAGCTCCCTCATCAGGGTCCAAGCACAATCGGGCCGGACCTGCAAGGGCTGGCTCAGGGATAGAACTACCTCCTAGTTGGGCAAAAGAAGGGAGCCCGAGATTGGTAGTGCCAGGCATAGGCTCTACCGAATCCTGATTGAAAGTACTTGTCGAATTACAACCTGCCCCAACTAATATTTGACCGATTTGATTAGAGCCTACAACAGCTAGATACACATTTCCATCAGGCCCAATTTGCAAGGCTCCTAAATCTAATCCGGATGTTCCCGAAATTTGATTTCTCGTAGATAGCACACAAGCTTCTATTTGTGGTCGAGTAGTCGCATTTCCAAAGCAAGTCGGACAAGTAGGTGCATCTGAATCATCATTTTCTACCGGCTTGATGGTAAATTCTTCTACACCCGGACCTCCATTTCGATAGGAGACAAAGACTTTTTCACCGCTATCGGAAAACTCCAATCCATAAACTTCTCCGTCGCATCCCAAATCAAGTAAGGCGTATTCCGTCAGCTCTCCGGTATCTGCATCAAAATCAAATATTTCTAATCGATTACAGCCTCCTTCCGAAATAGTCACAGCAACTTTGTCTCCATCTGGACTGAATTTCATCGCGCCGACTCCTGAATTGAAACCATGATTACTTCCTACCGAACTGAAGACTGGCTGGCCAATGCCTTCAGAAGAAACTGGGTATGCCCGGAATGTATTGTTTCCCAATTCATGGAATAGTACCCAAGTGGTATCGCCATTTACAAGTGCGGCAGATTGCTCTGTAGAGGGACTGAATAGGAAATTATCTTTGGTGACTACATTGCCAACACCGGAAGGGTTTTCGGCTTTGATATCGATCAAAGAGAATTTGACCTCATTGCTTCCATTTGCACTCGCTTGAGTGGTAAAAAGATAGTATAGCGTAGGTTCCTGGGGAACGGCTACGGCAATGACTGATTGCGAAGAAGTATTGTCTCCACCAATATTGTCTCCATTTTCCATCAAATCACCATTTAAATCCCAAACGGATTCACCGTCTGTGAAGAAAAGCACTTCTCCACTAGAGTCAGTAATGGTAGTAGTACCAGCAGGAATACTTCTTGGATGGGGAGATTCGATGGGTCTTGGTGTCGGCGCATTGGGGTCATCGGGGTCGGGATTAAAATTCAGTCCCGCACCATCTCCAAAATACCAAATTCCATTGCTTTGATCCTGAAGATCCCAGACTTTTACATCGATTTCAGCATATGCATAGCAGCTGGAGCCAGGCTCGCGTACCAGCACCCAATAAGTACCGGGTAGGCAGACTTCATTCTCTTGTCTTGAGGTCCAGCCCTCTTCCTTGAAGTTGGACCAGAAGTATTCATAATTGTCACCTCCTCCGCCAGGAGGTGCTTCACCGCCTTGTTGCCCTTCTGTACTCTGAGCCTCGAGTAGCGCACCGATATCCACACACTGACCTTCGCAAATGGTAGTGTCTGATGGAGTGAAGTTCGCCTCCAGATTATTCTCGGTCAGCGTTATGCTTTTGGTTACCGGAACAGTCTGTCCATCCGCAAAAGTCACCGTCAAAGTTACCGTGATGGACTGCTCTTGAGTGGCGTCTGCCGGAATCAGGAAATGTTCCTCAGTGTATTCGCCCGGAAGTGGATTTCCGATTGAATCCGTCAAAGGCGGATCAAACTCCCAATTGAAAGAAATGGGTTGGTAGTTTTCAGGAAGTATTTCGCTGGTTAGTTGGACTGGATTATTGGCACAAGGCTCATCTGGTGTCCAGGTGAAATCTACAGTTGGACTAATATCTGCATTCGGCCCAAAAACCGGGAAAATTGTACCGCAGAAATCGGTTCCAGCGAAGGGATCCATTTCTATAGTCAAGGCAGTCAAATCTGTCTCATCTGGATTTTCAATTTTCCCCATAAACTGAGGTCCGCCGTCCGCTTCTTCGTAGAGAAAGTATAATTCTCCATCAGGCCCAACTTTCAAATCATAAACCGAATTTGGTTGTGGATCCAAAGGAATTTCCTCCGGGCTAGCTGAAAGGTCTGAAGTTGGAATTCTGAAAAGCTGGCTGCCTCGAGAGAAATAGATAAATTCTCCATCAGGCGAAAAAGTCGCACCTTCTATTGAGTCAGTGCCCCCACTTTCGCTGATAGGCTCAGGTGTACCAAAATTCCCGCTTCCGGTGTTGAAGTCCAAAACCAAAATATCATCCCCCGGATTTTCAGGTATCAGAATTAATTGCTCTCGATCCGCATCAAACACGATGGCTTTTGGAGTAAAGGGTATGGCTTCCGTATCGGTTTGGGTGAAATCTCCTGCAGTATTTTCCAGCCTTCGAGCGATTAGACTTCCTCCATCAAAGCTGATCAAGTAGGAAGGGGAAGCCGGAGTTTTGACCACCAAAATAGCCCCTTGAGCATTTCCAATTACTTGATCTTGTTCTGTGATTTCTCCAAGCGGGCGCTCATTTCCAGTAGCCTGACCTGGAGCATTCATGTCTATCAGCGTGTAGAGCAATTGCCCGGCAGGGGAAACATAAAATAGGTAAAACAGCTTGTCCCCGTTTGGATCATAATTCAAAAAACCTGTGGCAACTTGCTGTCGAGTGTCTATGGGGCCGTTTAAATTTCCAACCTGCCCTTGAATCGGAGAACCGCTAAAATCGTAAACGATTGATCCATTGGAATAAAAAAGCGGTTGACCTGTGATGGGGTCTATGGCAAGGGCATTGCTAAAGCGATCTACGATCACTGATCCTGGTAAAGTCTGAACGCTTGGGCTTGTGCCCTTACCGAAGGATAAATAGCTGTTTTCCGAATTTGGACCGCAATACCCAAAAATCCATTCATTGTCGTTGAATCCCTGCGCAGAACTTGACTGAACAAGCCCCAGACAGCTAATCAAGGTTAAAAAAAGCGCGATATGTATGGAATGCGGTTTGCTTTTCATATTTTTCCAACTGCTATCTAAAACAAGCGACAGCAAGAAACGTTTTAGTAGCGGACTGAATATTCAAATAAACGAACAAATCCTTGTTACGGTCTTCTTTGCTACGTGTTTTTTTTGGTTTTTTAGGGCTTTTGGCTTGGACGAGTGCTTTGGCGCAAGATCCACAGTACAGCCAATACTATGCCGCACCCCTATATCTCAATCCTGCCATGGCAGGTGGAGAGCTGACTGGGCGGGTAGGTTTTAACTATCGAAACCAATGGCCAAGCATTGATGCGCAGTTTACCACTTTCTCGGCTTTCTATGATACCTATCTACCAAATCAAAATGTAGGGGTAGGAGTTCATGTCATGCAGGATACCGAAGGAGCAGCGAAATTACGATCCACCTCTATTTCAGGATTAGTGTCTTATGAATTGAAGTTGGGAGAAAACTCCTATTTCAGACCTGGCTTTCAGGCAACCTACATTCGAAGACAAATCGGTTTTTTTGAAAATTTGGTTTTTGCCAATGAAATCAATCCAAACGACCCTTTCGGGCCTTTGCTTCCGGGAAATGATATTCCTGGCTTGGGAGATCCGGTAAATATGCTTTCCCTAGGTGTAGGAGGATTGTTTTTTACAGAAAACTTTTGGTTAGGTCTAGCTGCTCACCACGTGAATCAGCCCAATCAGTCATTTATCGATGGGGTAAGTCCGCTTCCTGCCAAGTTCTCCTTGCACGGCGGTTATCGGATTTCACTCGGTGAGGGAAGTATGCGCGGGGACTTTACCCACATGCGTAAGCAGCGCTATCTGACCCCAACTTTCAACTATAAGCGACAAGGACCTTTTGAGCAATTGGATGTAGGAGCCTATTTTTATGTAGAACCAATCGTATTCGGATTATGGTATAGAGGCTTGCCATATAAACCGGTAAATAACCAAAGCAACCGCGATGCAGTTGTCATGATGGTTGGTGTGAATTTGCTCAGTGGGTTAAATATCGGTTATAGCTTTGACTATACCGTTTCCCAATTAGGAATTCAATCCGGAGGCGCACATGAGTTGAGTGTTTCTTGGACCCTACCAAACAGTTATCAAGGCAAGCCTTCCCGACGGGATACCATTTTGCCTTGTCCTAAGTTTTAATCGAATTGCATGAGTCCGGAGTCTTTGAAATACCTCTTATTGGGGGTGCTGATTTTTGGTGTCTTGGTGGAAAAGCTGCTAAGCTATCTGAATGTGAAGCAGCCAGTTCCTCAGGTTCCACTCACATTGACCGAATATCTTGATGCTAAGAAGTTAGAAGAGTCAAAAGCATATCAGCGGGAGTATTTTCGATTTGGGCTTTTTTCTGGCTTGTTTTCCTTCATCTTGACTTTTCTTTTTATATGGAATGGCTGGTTTGGGGCCATTGACATGTGGATAGGGTCCTTCATTCCCAATCCCCTGATCCAATCTGTATTGTTTTTCGCCCTGATTTTTATCGGGTCGGATGTCATCAGTCTTCCTTTCGATTATTATGGGACTTTTGTAATCGAAGAGAAGTTCGGATTCAACAAAACTACAGTCCAAACCTTCTTCACAGATAAATTGAAAGGCTATTTGCTGAGTATTCTAGTCGGTGGAGGCTTATTGCTAGTTTTTCTTTGGCTGATTCATCAGATGGGACCTCACTTTTGGTGGATATTCTGGATCATCGCAGCGGTGTTTATGGTGGTAGTCAATCTTTTCTATACCGCATGGATTCTGCCGCTTTTCAACAAACTCACACCGCTAGAAGATGGTGAGCTCAAACATCGAATTATTCAGTACGCTAGGTCGGTAGGTTTTCCTTTAGACAACATCCTTGTCATGGATGGGAGCAAACGCTCTGCAAAGGCGAATGCTTTTTTCTCAGGCTTTGGAAAGCGAAAGAAAGTGGTGCTCTACGATACGCTCTTGGAGCAACATCCGCCCGATGAATTGGTGGCCGTTTTGGCGCATGAAGTCGGACATTATAAAAAGAGACACATTGTTTTGGGGATGATCAGCTCGGTGCTTCAGATTGGTTTGCTTCTTTTCCTGCTTTCCCAATTTATTTTCAGTGAGACGATGAGTCTTGCCTTGGGAGGCGAAGCTTGGTCGGCCCAATTGAATATTATTGGCTTTACCATGCTGTTTTCTCCGATTTCTATGATTATTGGGATGGGAATGAACTGGCTGAGCAGAAAGCATGAGTTTGAGGCAGATGCTTTTGCAAAGGATACTTTTGCAGGCAAGCCATTGGCTGAGGCGCTTAAAACCCTTTCGGTCAAAACCCTCAGCAATATCAATCCACACCCTTGGTATGTGTTTGTGAATTATTCACATCCGCCATTGCTGGAGAGACTTCAAAAATTGGAAAGCTGAGGTAAAACAAAAGGTATTTGAAATTAGGCCTAGATTTTTTAACTTCCATCCTTTTTAAAAGTGATTTCATGCAAGACCTCGCCGATTTTCATCATCCACTGACCAACCTTTTTCCTGAACCCAAATCTTCCTCCGATTGGGATCAATACCGCCTCAGTCCGGAGCAGATTCAGTTTTTTGAGGAGAATGGATATTTAGCAGGGATCAAGCTTTTGGATGAAAAACAAATTGAAACCCTAAAAAAAGCGCTGGACGAGGTCATGGATCCCAAGCATCCGCTTCATCATCTGTTTCATGAATTTCACAGCAATGAATCCGGGGATCCGAATAAGGTTCTTTTCCACTCCTTGGGGCATTGGCGAATCGCTGAGGCTTTTCACGATGTGATCTGGAACCCAGCTTTTCGCATGGTCGCTTCCCAATTGCTGGGGGATCGAGCGGTCCGTTTTTGGCATGATCAGCTTTTTTGCAAGCCTGCCCATCATGGAGGGAATGTCGCCTGGCATCAGGATTACAGCTACTGGACCCGGACGATCGAGATGCAGCACTTGACTTGCTGGTGTGGCTTGGATGATGCCACGGAAGAAAACGGCTGTCTCCAATACGTGCCCGGTTCACATCGATGGGGACTTTTAGAAAAACCTGCACTGGCAGGGGAAATGGATGGCTTAATGCAAATGATGACTGAGGAGCAAAAGGCGAATTTCAAACCCATGGCAATTCCCCTGAAAGCGGGATATGCAGCTTTTCATCATCCCCTCTTGGTGCATGGCAGTTTTGCCAATTATTCAGACAGATCCCGAAAAGCCTTTGTGTTGAATGTCTTTGCTGATGGGACGATTTCGAATACCGACGAACCCTTGCTAGGAGGAGTTCCTGTGATCCGAAAAGGTGAGAAAATGGAAGGGAAGTTTTTTCCTTTGATTTTTGATCCAAATGATCTTGATTCTTAAAGCAGTCGAATTCCAAACTTTTCTCCCAAACTCGTCAAGTCTTCTACGACAGGATCAAGAAGGGGGATTCCCTCTTTTGCCCGGATCGCTTCCAATTCACGCTCAGGGTCGCCGGGGATTAGCACGCGTTCATTTCCAGGCGTGGTTTCAGCAGCGCGGAATCGCTTGATCCAATTATCCATGTGGGATTTGAATTCATCGGCTGGTCGGAAAGCATCCACTCGCATGGCTCCAAAGAAGTGCCCAATTCCTTCACCCACGGGATTGGGGTCTGGCTCCAAAAACGCTACAAAAGGAGGTACCCATGGGCCATAATTTGCCCCAGAAAGCACTGCGGAGAAAATATCTACGATGGATCCCAAAGCATAGCCTTTGTGTGAGCCATGCTCCCGATCTCCACCCAATGGCAACAATGCCCCTCCATCTTTTACCCCATTGGATGAGGTGGTAGGGTTTCCTTCTTTGTCCTGAACCCATCCCATCGGTGCTGGATTGCCTTTGCGCTGTAAGATTTCCAACTTGCCGTTTGCTGCGGTGGTAGTCGCCATGTCAGCCACAAATGGAGGCTCTTCTTTTGCAGGAATGGCGACTGAGATTGGATTGGTTCCTAAGAGCCTTTCCTTCGAAAAAGTAGGGCTAACCAGCGGGCTGGCATTGGTCAGCGAAATGCCAATCATATCATGATCCAAAGCCATCATGGCATGGTAGCCAGCTATTCCGTAGTGATTGGAATTTTTGACACTCACCCAGCCGGTTCCGGCTTTGCCTGCTTTTTCGATCGCCACATTCATGGCATAGGGTGCGACGACGAGGCCTAGCCCCCCATCACCATCTACTACAGCAGTGGAGGGAGTCTCGTGTGTGATTCGAATATTTGGATTACTGTTGATGCGTCCCTTTTCCCAAAGTCGGACATAGCCAGAAAGTCTCGCCACTCCATGGCTGTCTACTCCCCGCATATCTGCAGAAAGCAGGACTTCCGCTCCTTGCTGTGCATGGAGTTCAGAACATCCGATTTTCAGTAGAATATTTTTTGTGAAATCAAAAAGCTGTTGGTAGGAAAAGTTGTGCATGATCTAAGCTTTGTTTCAGGCAAAGATACGAGATCATTTTGCCAGCAGAAAAAATCAATTGGTTTCTACTTCAGTTTTGAGAACGGTGGCGATTGCTCCTTCTTTGAGAGCATAGTGAGAGCAGGTGATGCTTTCGACAGCGATATGCTTGAGAATAAAATCAATCAATGAGGATGCGACCACGATCATGTCCACCCGCATGGGGATCATTCCAGGGATTTGAAGGCGTTCTTCTCGATTTTTGGTGAGAAGGAGTTGGTAGATTCGGTGAAATTCACTGACCGGAAGCTCAAAGGCATGTTGTCCAGTGAGCTTGCACTGAAGCATGGACTCGTAATAGATGTCTGTCAGTGTATCAAAGGTACCCGAAGCGCCCACCAAGCTTGTAGGCTGGTAGGTTTCAATAGCCTGAAGGAGTGATTGAAGCTTTTCTTCGAGATATGCGTGCAAGCGATGGATCTCAGGGGTCAAAATAGGGTCATGATGGTGGAAAAGTTCCAAGAGACGCTGTCCTCCGATTTCGAAGCTTCCTTTCCAAAAAACCTCCTGAGAAGTACCGATGATGAATTCTACTGAACCTCCTCCAATATCCATCATGAGTTCGGTTTGTCCATTCAATGAACCCGAAAGCTTGATGCCTTCATAAATCAACAAGGCTTCTTCTTCACCGCTGATCACTTTGATATCGATGCCGATTCGGGATTTTACTTCTTGGACAAAGTCCTGTCCGTTTTTAGCATTTCGTACGGCACTCGTAGCAAAAGCAAAAATCCGGTCGATTTGCTCTCCATCTATGAGGTTTTTGAAATGTTGAAGGGTGTGGTATGCGCGTTTGAGAGCCTCAGGAGCAATTTGATCTTGGTTGATTCCTCCCTGTCCGAGTTTTACCGGTACTTTTTCTTTATAGATGACATTGAATCCATCTCGAATCAATTCTACCAATACCAAGTGAAATGTATTGGTGCCCATGTCTATCACCGCTGCCTTCTGGGTACGCATACTGCCAAATTTTTTGGATGGGCGAATATAGAAAGTTATTGGAAAATCAATCCGTTAAGCTTCTCTTAATTCTGTATTAATTTTTTTCGCTTGCTTTATCCGTTCTCCTCACCTTTGGTCTGATTATGTTTTCCCTACTACCCAAAGCCTACTATATTTGGCTTTTGCAAAAACCAATCCTATGGAAAAACAGAATAAACCCATTTATACCGCTCCATCAAATCAGGAAAAAATAGAACTGCTTCAAAAAAAGAATGCGGAAGCGATGCTTGGAGGAGGTGAAGCGCGAATTGCTTCTCAACATAAAAAAGGTAAACTCACCGCGCGGGAACGCATCGAATTGCTATTGGATGAAGGGACCTTTGAGGAGATTGACCGCTTTGTCATGCACCGGGCCAAGGACTTTGGTTTGGATAAGGAGCATTACCTCGGCGATGGCGTTGTCACTGGTTATGGGGAGGTGAATGGACGCTTAGTTTATGTCTTTTCCCAGGACTTTACGGTTTTTGGAGGTTCGCTTTCAGAAACTCACGCAGAGAAAATCTGTAAAATCATGGATATGGCCATGAAAAACGGAGCTCCAGTCATCGGCCTAAATGATTCCGGTGGAGCCCGGATTCAGGAAGGTGTGAATTCTCTGGGAGGCTATGCGGATATTTTTTACCGAAACACCTTGGCTTCCGGAGTAGTCCCTCAGATTTCTGCGATTATGGGACCATGCGCAGGTGGGGCAGTTTATTCTCCGGCTATCACGGACTTTATTCTGATGGTTGAGAATACTTCCTACATGTTTGTCACAGGACCCAATGTCGTGAAGACCGTCACTCAGGAGACTGTTACGGCAGAGGAACTTGGTGGAGCATCGGCTCATAGTACCAAGTCAGGCGTGACTCATTTTTCTTGCAAAAATGAATTAGAGTGTATTCGCCATATCAAGTCTTTGCTGAGCTACATTCCGCAAAACTGCGAAGAAATAGCTCCAGTCTATCCTTATGAGCAGAAGGCTGACGAAACTCGAAAAGAGCTAAACGATATTGTGCCTGAAAACCCGAATCATCCTTATGATATTAGAGATGTGGTTAGTGGAATTGTAGACTCTGATTCTTTCTTGGAGGTTCATGAAAACTATGCAGATAATATCGTGGTCGGCTTTGCGCGAATCGCCGGTCGAAGCATAGGGATCGTGGGAAATCAACCTCAATCCATGGCAGGCGTTTTGGATAACCAAGCTTCTATCAAAGCCGCTCGATTTGTAAGGTTTTGTGATAGCTTCAATGTACCGCTTCTTGTTTTGGTGGATGTTCCGGGCTTCTTACCGGGCACGGACCAAGAGTGGAATGGTATTATCACCAATGGGGCAAAGCTTTTGTACGCCTTTTCGGAGGCGACTGTCCCAAGAATCACCGTCATTACGCGAAAGGCTTACGGTGGTGCTTATGATGTAATGAATTCTAAGCATATCGGAGCGGACTTGAACTTTGCCTGGCCGACCGCTGAGATCGCAGTAATGGGAGCAAAAGGCGCTTCAGAGATTATTTTCAGAAAAGAAATTGCTGAATCTACTGATCCCGAAGCTAAGCTTCAAGAAAAAGTGGATGAATACACCGCCAAGTTTGCCAATCCGTATCGTGCTGCTCACAGAGGCTTTATTGATGAGGTGATTATGCCATCTGAAACCAGAATCGAGCTCATTAAGGCATTCAAAATGCTGGAAAATAAGGTAGATAAGCTGCCAAGAAAAAAACACGGAAATATTCCGCTTTAAATAATTGACAAAAAAATATGAGTCCAGAACAAAGTTTTCTTTATAAATACCTCAACAATGCATCTCCAACAGGATTTGAAGCATCTGGCCAGCAAATTTGGCTAGATTATATCAAGCCCTATGTAGATTCCTACTTTACGGATAATTACGGTACGGCCGTCGGTGTGATCAATGAGGATGCACCTTACAAATTTGTCATTGAAGCGCATGCTGATGAGATCAGTTGGTTTGTCAACTATATCAAAGACGACGGCTACATCTATGTGCGGCGAAATGGTGGCTCTGATCACATGATCGCACCGTCTATGCGTGTGAATATTCATACAGACAAAGGAATGATTCCGGGAGTTTTCGGTTGGCCAGCGATCCATGTGAGGAAAGATGGTAAAGAAGATGCACCTACATTGGATAACATTTTCATCGATGTGGGAGCAAGCAGCAAGGAGGAAGTGGAAAAAATGGGAATCCATGTCGGCTGTGTGATCACATTCCGGGATGAATTAATTGAGCTGAATGAAAAATACTATTCCGGAAGAGCCTTAGACAATCGAATAGGAGGCTATATGATTGCTCAGGTAGCTCGGAAAATAAAAGAGTCTGGGAAAAAGCTGCCATTTGGATTGTATGTGGTCAATGCTGTCCAGGAAGAAATCGGACTTCGTGGCGCGCAAATGATTGCACATAAAATCAAACCCAATGCAGCTATTATCACAGATGTCTGTCATGATACAACTTCGCCTATGTATAATAAGGTGACCAGTGGAGATCAGGTGGCAGGAAAAGGTCCTGTTTTAACCTATGGAGCTTCGGTCCACAAAAAGCTTTTGGACCTCATTATTCAAACTGCTAAAGAAAAAGAGATTCCTTTTCAGCGTTCTGCAGCTTCACGAGTCACCGGAACGGATACCGATGCATTTGCATATTCCAATGAGGGGGTGCCGTCGGCTCTGATTTCCCTCCCGCTTAAATACATGCATACGACGGTCGAGACCGCAAGCAAGGAGGATATCGAGCAAGTTATCCAATTGATGTATGAGTTTCTTTTGGACTTTGATCCAAAATTTGACTTCCGATATATTAGCTGATTGGAGAGTTGAAAGTCTTTTCCCCCGAACCTCAAACATAAAAGTGAAAAAATGATGTACAAGGATCAAATGGGAAGGGAAGTTTCAATTCCAAAAACTCCCAAGCGAATTGTGTCCTTAGTCCCCTCTCAAACCGAACTTTTGGTGGATTTGGGGCTAAGGGATCAATTGGTTGGTGTGACCAAATTCTGTGTACATCCAGCTAGCCTTCGAAAAGAGAAAACCATTGTAGGAGGGACTAAAAACTACCGATTTGATGTCATTGATGAATTGAAGCCTGATTTGATCATTGGTAATAAGGAGGAAAATGATCAAGAGGGGATTGAGAAGCTTTCTGAGAATTATCCCGTTTGGATTAGTGATGTGGGTGACTTGAGTCAAGCACTAGCAATGATTTCAGCTTTAGGAGAGATTACCGGAAAAGCTACTCAAGCCAAAGTGTTGGTGGATAAACTAGAAAACTCCTTCGCAGATGAATTGCCAAAGCTTGGAACGGTGGTTTATTTGATATGGAACAGTCCTATCATGGCAGTGGGAAAAAGCACTTTTATTCATGAAATGCTGGGGCAAGCTGGATTTATCAATGCCATTGATCAAGATCGATATCCAGAAATCAGCATGGAAGAATTGAAAAGACTCAATCCTGACTTTTTGTTTTTGAGTTCGGAGCCTTTTCCCTTCAAATCAAAGCATTTGCAAGAATTCGAAAAAGAATTACCAAAGGTCAAAGTGAGGATTGTAGACGGAGAGATGTTTTCTTGGTATGGATCGAGATTACTGAAAAGTCAATCTTATTTTGACTCGCTTCGAGAAAGTTAATCGGAAATGCCACTTATAAAATATTAAATTTCAAGGCGAGACTTTTTTAAAAAATTCAATTAACTTTTCCTGTTCAAATTCTAGAGTAGAAACAAAAAAGATAATTAATCATACTATGAAGAAAAGTTATTTGCTAGGAGCACTTTTTCTTGTTGGGGCTTGGTCATGTGCACCAAGTTCGGAGAAAGAAGAAGAAGTAGTGACCGAGGAAGAAATTGTCATTCCTGACAATAGTTTAACAGACGAGGAGCGTGCCGATGGATGGATGCTCTTGTTTGATGGGGAGTCCATGGAGGGCTGGAGAGCTTTCAATGGCGATACGACTCCATCAAATTGGATTATCGAAGACGGGGCTATGAAAGGACTTGGAGCTACGGGCGGAAGTGACATTGGAGGCGATATTGTTTTTGGTCCCATGGAGTTTGAGGAGTTTGAGATGGAGTTTACATGGAAAATTTCTCCCGGAGGGAATAGTGGGGTATTTTATCACGTAGTAGAGGGACCGGATTATAAAGCTCCATATTACACTGGACCGGAATATCAGGTGATTGATCAGATTGGTTTTGCCCAGCCGCTTAAGAAGTGGCAGTCATTGGCAGCCGATTATGCCATGTATGAGCCTGATTTGGAAGGAGAAGGGATAGTCAAGCCAGCTGGAGAATGGAATGTTTCCCGCATCATTTTCACAGAAGAGGGAGCTTCCTATTGGTTGAATGGCAAGAAGACGGTGGAGTTTGTTCCGTATTCAGAGGATTGGACTTCCAAGAGGAATTCCGGTAAGTGGAATGACTTTCCAGATTATAAAATTGCCAAGAAGGGATTGATTGCGCTACAAGATCACGGAGATCCTGTTTGGTTTAAGAATATTAAAATTAGAACACGATGAAGAAATTATTAATCACTACTATCCTTCTGGCAGCGATTCAATTCGCAAGTTTTGCGCAGAAGAAGCAAAAACTATTCAATGGAAAGAATCTAGATGGATGGGTTATTTATGGTACAGAAAAGTGGTATGTCGAAGATGGGCTCCTAGTTTCTGAGAGTGGTCCTGATAAAGGGTATGGCTATTTAGGTACCGAGGAAGATTTTGATAATTTTGAAATCACATTAGAATTCAAGCAGGAGGCCAATGGAAATAGCGGAGTTTTTATCCGATCTACGGTAGATGGAACCAAGGTTTCAGGCTGGCAGGTGGAAGTTGCGCCTCCCGGGAGTAATACGGGTGGGATTTATGAATCTTATGGAAGAGGCTGGTTAATTCAGCCAGAACCGGAAAAAGATGAGGCTTTAAAATTTGGCGAATGGAACAAAATGCGAATAGTCGTCAAAGGAGATAATGTTACCTCTTATTTGAATGGTGTAGAGATGGTGAATTTCTCAGATCCCAAAATAGGCGAAGGAAAAGGAGGTGTTTTACTCCAAATCCATGATGGTGGAGGTATAAAAGTCTATTGGCGAAATATTGTTTTGAAGAAGTTGTAATTATAAAAGCCATTCAAAATTTCCCCTCTTGAAACTAGCTTTTGAGAGGGGAAAATTTTTTTCAAGAGTTTCTGATTCAAAATCAACCACTTACTTACCGGATTTAAAAAAGGTTGCGGTTGTGATTTGTTAAGAAATAAAATCCTGCGATATTTGTCCTCCCGAAAGCGCGGAAGGCGCGGGGGGAATTGAAAAGCGGG
>NZ_AUBU01000014.1:0-120000 GCF_000429405.1 Algoriphagus marincola DSM 16067 | reverse complement strand
AGTTGTTCAGAAAAGACAAACAAAAGAACCCTAAAAATCTTATTTTTTTTGACCTCCTACCGAGACTACCTCGCTATCAGCTTTTTGGCTTCTTATAAATCGGCACGGTACTACAAGGTTCACCAAACATCAGTGTTTTGGAGATAGGCTGAAGCTTGGAAACAAGCTTTCCATAGGCATACAAAGGAATCTCAATTGAACTACATCCTTTTATGACTACGGGACGATCCTGATATTCTTCCAGGTCAAGGCTGTCTACCAAAAAGTTGACAATATTTAATTCTAAGTCTTCAAAATCACCAATTGCAAACCCTTTGGCCACTGGTTGAAGATAAGAAGCTACCAACATGTAAGCCCAGGTAGGAACTATCGCATCAGCACTGCAAAAAATCGCCACCCACTTGTTTTTATACTGTTCCAAATCCAACTCCTTCAATGATTTGCGAAAATCCTGCTCTTTCAAAATCAACTCCTGAAACAGAAAATCTTTTAAATCAAACCCAACACGCTCCTCTCTTGGATAAATCTCTTCCAAATTCAAAGACTTGATTGGGCTTTTCGCCACTCTATTTACAATTTCACTCATCAGGCAAATGGATTTTTCTTACTCTTCAGAACTCTAAATTCCTTCAAATAATTCGGAGTAAAGTAGGGTATACTCTCAAATCGCTCGTTTTGATAGTTCTCCCATGCTAATTCACCAATGGAAGATGCATTTGGCAAGCTGTCTAAGAAGTAGGCATTTGGGCTGTTGATTACCTGACTTGCCTTTTCATTGGCATTTCCGACAAAACACACTTGGCCTTCCTTCAAATATTTTTGGAAAGAATCAGTCTCCAGAATTTCACTATTGATACCTGCAATCTGCTTTCCCTCCGAATCGAAAACCTCTCGGTACACCTCCATTCTTCTTGCATCTAGCATGGCAATTATAGTAAACCCTGGTTTTTGACTGCGGGCTAGGTGGGCCAACCCCTTTAGGGTATCTATTGCCAACAATTTAATATCTAAAGAAAAAGCCAAACCTTTCGCAGTCGATGTACCTATACGTAATCCCGTATATGATCCCGGCCCTTCAGATACTGCAACAGCCTTTAATTCATGAAAGCTAACACCAGTTTGATTCATCACCTGATTCATCAATAATGGAAGCATTCGGGAATGCGCACCTGATTCCAGATGGCTTGCTGAGGCTACAAGCCGTCCTCGGTCATGTATAGCCACCGAACAATTGTCTGTGGCAGTCTCCAATGATAGAATCAAAACCATTACTCCGACTTGGCAGTGAGAATTTGCCCCATTTTATCTGGAGTATTAAATAACTCCATCGCTTTCTCAATGATAGAATCATTTTGAAGGCTCGCCTGAATCATCCCCTCCTGAAAATAGTAACGAGATATAATATCTTCCCGAAGTGCTTTCCTAATCTCTTTTTGATAAGAAATCAAATCTTGCTCCTTATTGTGTATAATTCGCTTTTCCAAAGCCTCCACCTGCTCTTTGATTTCAGAATAATATGGAGCCTGCTCCGCTAATTCCTTCATATCCTCTAGAGACTTCTCCAAATAGGTGGTGTAATCATACTCTCTATCAGAAAGAAAACTTACAAAATCCTCATAGAGCTCATCACTCACTTCAAACTCTTCAATATTTACCACTGCTGGTTTAGAATAAAAATATTGCGTAGCGAAATCAAAAACATGATTACCTGCTACTAAACTGTAGGTAATAGGAGCATATCTATAAGCTTCCACGGTCTCATCCGGTTCGATACCTGCCCCATCCAAAACCGTTCTTCCATTTTGCGTTTTAAACGCTTGCCGAAGTGAATCCGGAATGGATCGAATTTCACCTTCTTCTCTACTCAATGCGTAATCAATAGCTTGAATACATCTACCACTTGGGATATAGTATTTTGCGGTAGTCACTTTCACCTGTGCATTATAGGTAAGCGGAATCGTCGTCTGTACTAACCCTTTTCCAAAAGACTTCCTTCCTACCAAGACTGCTCTATCATAATCCTGCAATGCCCCAGCCACAATCTCGGAGGCAGATGCGCTCCGCTCATTCAACAAAACCACCAAAGGAATATTCTTATCCACCGGAGTCTTTGAAGTCTTATAGGTACGGTTTACATTTTCAATCTTACCTATTGTCTTGACCACTTCCTTACCTTTCGGAATAAATAAATTCACAATCTCAACCGCTTCAGATAATAGTCCTCCTGGATTATCTCTGAGATCCAATACCAATTTTTCGGCACCCTGTGCTTTTAAGTCCACCAATGCATTCCGAACTTCCGCCGAAGCATTGGTCGTAAAATCACTTAATTTGATATACCCAGTGGATGCATCCAATTTGCCATAATACGGCACATTTTTAAGAGAAATTTTCTTTCGTACCAATTCAAATTCCAAAGTATCCGCATCGCGCAATACACTGACCTTGACGGGAGTATTTTCTGGTCCCTTTAGCAATTCAGATACTTCTGAGGTATTCTTCTGAGAGACATCCACAGTATCCACTTTTAGGAGTTTGTCTGCAATTCTCAAACCTGCATTTTGAGCTGGAAAACCGGTATATGGCATAATGATCATGCTACCCTCGCCTCTAGCGCCTATTAACGCCCCTACTCCACCATATTCTCCAGTGGTCATCACACGAAAATCCTCAGACTCTTCCTCTGGAATATATTCCGTATAGGGATCAAGCTCATCTAGCATTGCCTGAATACCCACAGTGACCAACTCATCAGCATCTATCTCATCGACATAATAAGAATCCAACTCTCTGACAAGTGTGGCGAAAATGTCTATGTTCTTCGCGATTGCAAAAAGCTTGTCATTTTTCACCGTAAACGCCACAGAACCTGCTAACAGAAAAAATCCGATTAGAGCTCCAAGAAGAATTTTTGTCTTGGTTTTATTCATTTTCATTTTATTGTTCCTTATTAATTCGGTGCAAAATAAGCTTGATCTTTTCTTCCACCTGCTTAAACTCCATGATGTCTGATGAGACATAAATTAAGCCAATAAATAATTGACTCGAAGATTCTGAAAGCAAATGTTTGTTAATACGATAAGCCTCCCGCATTCTGCGTTTCATCAGATTGCGAGATACAGCCTTATTGATTTTTCTCTTTGAAACCGAAAAAAGAACTTGCGGTGAGTTCCCATTGGTCTCTTCTCCCTCGAGGTAAAGCACCTTAAAGGGATACAAAAAAAAAGAGGAACTTTTATCAAAAAGTTCCTTGATTAGTTTTTGGCTATGGAGCCGTTCAGATTTAGGAAGTCTGAAATTCATTGCAAGGATGCTTAATGCATGCAACTTACAAAATCTCCCTCAATATTATTTCTTGAGTGTTTTCTCAGAAGAAACGCTAAGCTTCTTTCTTCCTTTTGCTCTACGAGCCTTAAGCACTCTTCTACCATTAGCAGAAGACATTCTTTCACGGAATCCGTGCTTATTCTTTCTTTTTCTATTGGAAGGCTGAAATGTTCTTTTCATGATCGAATATCTTTATTTTATTGCTTTCGTTTCTTGACCTTTGGACTTTAACCCCAAAAAGGACTGCAAAGATACGTAGTCAATTTTGAAATACAAATACACCATAAATATTTGTCTCATTGAATCTGATAAATTTATGATCCATTACCAGCTTTCGGTACAATACCCTACCTCTCAGTTCTTGGAAGTCTCCATAAGTTTCCAAGTATCAGCACCGGGGAAAATATCCCTAAAACTCCCCATATGGCGTGCCGGAAGATACCAAGAGGCTAATTATGCAAAATTTATAAGAGATTTTGCAGTAAAGGATTTCTCTGGAGAAGAAGTTCCATTTATGAAAGTCTCGAAAGCTATTTGGCAATTTGAAGCTAGCAAAGAGGGAGAATATTCTGTCAAATACCAGTTTTTTGCCGGTCAAATGGATGCCGGATCCTCGTGGATAGACGATGAGCAGGTGTATTTGAATCTTGTAAACTGCTGTATGGAGGTCAATGGAGTTGCTCCCTCAGAATGTCAGGTTCAGACCCGTTTCCCCTATCCTGTCAAGGTAACTACTCTTGACTCGATAAATTCAAACCAATTCAGGGCCAGTAGTTTCCAGCAATTGGCAGATTCAACCATTCTGGCGACTAAGCAGATCATGCACAATAAATTCGAGGTGAATTCCGTCAAATTTCACTGTTGGTTTAAAGGAGATATATATTTCAACAAATATGAGTTCCTAGAATCCCTTCAAAAAGTTGCTGAGAAGCTAATCAATGACTTTGGGATGTTTCCAGAAGAGGAATATCACTTCATTTTTCAACTTCTCCCTTATACTCATTATCATGGAGTAGAGCATAGACGAGGAACTGTGATTACTTATGGCCCAGCAGAAAGCCTCAAAAATCCCAAAAATTTTCATGAACTTATGGGTATCAGCAGCCATGAGCTCTATCATGCTTGGAATGTCTGCAGAATCCGGCCAAAAGCACTTCTTCCGTATGATTTTAGTGTGGAGAACTATACCGAGTCAGGATGGATTTTGGAGGGAATCACCTCATACATGGGGGACCTCTATTTACTAAAATCCGGTTTTTGGTCACTATCTGAGTTTCTCGATAAACTTCAGCGAACTGTTCAACGAGTTTCGGAAGACTTTGGATGGAGACATCAAAGCATTTTAGAATCCTCCTTTGACACCTGGGTGGATGGCTATCAAAAGTCGATTCCTGATCGGAGACAAAACATTTATTCCAACGGGGCACTTATTGCACTTGCTTTGGACATCCATCTTTTGAATGATGGCTTATCTCTATCAGAGTTCATGCAGATTGCTTGGAAGAGATTTGGAAGTAAAATGCGTGGCTATCAGGAATATTCTTTTTGGAGAGAGGTAGAAAAAGTCAGCAGAAAATTTGACTTCATGGGTTTCTACAGTCGATACATTTCAGGAAAAGAGTCCATCATAGAGCATTTAAAAGAGATTTTACCGATTCTAGGAATTAAGCTAGAAGAGGATTTCCAAAATGATTATCTCAGAAACAATTTAGGTGTTCTACTGGAAGGAGCATCCGTAAAAAAGATCCATCCGGACAGCTTCGCCTACCAAGTGCTCATGCTGGGTGACGAAATCAAAAATGTAAGTCCTAAAGGTGAGCTAGAGGTTCATCGGATCAATGGAAATTCCTACTCTTATAAAATCAAGGAATCATCGACTCAGTTTTTCCCGGAATACAAATTTCAAATTGAGCAAGGAACTCCTCAGCGAGAAAAGTGGATGCAATAAAAAACCTCGGAATCTGAAATTCCGAGGTTTCCAATTTACATGAACAAATACTTAAATCGCATAGGCGCGGTCACCTGGCTTCAAGTCAATACATCCATCATATCGACCGGGTACTTCTACGTAATTCAAAGCCTGAGTTGCTCCTATCTCCGAGGTAAAATATCCCAAAACAGTTAAATCCTTCAGCATAGCTATAACCTGTGGCTCACGGTTTTCAGAACTCTTAAATTGCTCATACATACCATTCAAATAGGCCAAGCGGTCCTCTGCACTAGCTTTTTCAAATTCTACACCTTTAGAATCTTTGAAATCCTTACGAATCATATTTAATCCATCCACAAAGGTCTTCTGTTGGTTTTCATCGTAAGTGTCTTTGACCATCATGACCATGAAAGTGCCGATTCCGGCAGCTTTTGCCCCTGGAGTATCAGTCTCTGGAATGATCGTATCTCCAATTTCATCCAAAAAAGCGATGTCCTCTGGACTGAAATCCAATCCTTCAATTTGTTTATCCGGTGCACATCCTGTCAGAATAGCGGTAGCTCCGACCATGGTTCCTCCCATCATCAGTACTACGCTTTTGAGTGCATCTCTTCTATTCATATTCATAGTTTCTCTGTTTTCTGATTAAAGATTCTGACGCTTCAATTCTTCTACTGCAAAATTTGCTGCTCTCGCTGTCAACGCCATGTAGGTCAGGGATGGGTTTTGAGCAGCAGCAGAAGTCATGCAAGCTCCATCAGTGACAAATACATTTTTGGCATCCCAAACCTGATTATTTCCATTCAGTACCGATGTTTTTGGATCGCGACCCATACGAGCGGTTCCCATTTCATGAATACCCTGTCCAAATGTATAACCTGCATCGTAGGTTTGTACGTCTTTGAATCCAGCTACTTCAAGCATTTCAGCTGCATCAGCCATCATGTCTTTCCGCATGTTTTTCTCATTCTCCTTGATCTCCGCGTTCATTACCAAAGCTTCCATTCCCCACTTGTCCTTCACGGTATCACTGAGACGGATATGGTTGTCATGATAAGGAAGAATCTCTCCAAAAGCAGTAAATCCAATACTCCATGGACCTGGCTGAGTCAAAGCATCCTTCATTGGCGCCCCAAAGTTCAATTCGGCAACGTCTCTACTCCATCCACTGCGGCTCGCACCACCTTGATAACCGAACCCACGTACGTAATCTCGTTTTTCACCATTTAAGTTTCGGAATCTAGGGATGTAAAGGCCTGTAGGTCTTCTACCGAAATAGTATTTATCCTCATATCCATCGATGGTTCCTCTTGCTCCTAATCGGAAATGGTGATCCATCACATTATGACCCAATTCACCCGAGCTAGATCCCAATCCGCCTGGCCAAATATCAGTGGCAGAACGCATCAAGATCGCAGTGGAGTTGAAGGCTGAAGCACAGAGGAATATGATTTTGGCATCATATTCTACAGTCTGGTTAGTCTCTGCATCCAGTACCTCTACTCCGGTAGCTTTTTGAGTATCCTTATCATAGATTAATCTTCTCACGATAGACCAAGGTCTTAGCGTAAGATTTCCTGTCGCATCTGCAGCTGGTAAGGTTGAGGCTTGGGTACTAAAATAACCCCCAAACGGACAGCCCAATGAGCATTTATTTCGGTATTGACAGCCTACCCGGCCTGGAAGTGGCTGAGTAATGTTGGCTGGTCGGCCCATGATCCAATGGCGGGCCCCCTTGTAATGCTCCTTGATCCGCTTCACTGCATCCTCTTCCACACAGTTCATCGGCATTGGTGGCATAAACTCCCCATCTGGAAGGATATCTAAGCCATCCTTATTTCCAGAAATCCCTGCGAATTTTTCTACATATGAATACCAAGGTGCCAAATCTTTGTATCGAATGGGCCAATCCACAGCTATTCCTTCCTTCGCATTTGCTTCAAAATCAATATCTGCCAAGCGGTAGGATTGTCTTCCCCAAAGCAAAGATCTTCCACCAACTTGATATCCTCTGAACCAGTTGAATGGCTTTTCCTCCACATATGGAGACTCGTCCTCGTGTGCCCACCAGTCTACATTCAGTTCATTCAGCACATAATCTCTACGGAGAACAGGATGCTTTTCTAGCATTTCAATAGTTCTCCTACCTCGATGGGGTACTTCCCAAGGTGGCAAGGTTGCTGTCTTGTAATCTTTTACGTGCTCGACATTCGGTCCTCTCTCCAAGAGCAATACTTTCAGCCCTTTTTCCGTCAACTCTTTGGCGGCCCAACCGCCACTTATTCCTGACCCGACTACAATCGCATCATACTTTTCATTTGCCATAAATTATATGGTTTATTGGTTAATTAATTTTCAAACATCGCAGACTTCAATCGCTTGCTGCAAAGCAAGCAATTTATCCTCCTGTTTTGGAACAAATTCATGGGACACAAATCCCTTGTATCCAGTATCAACTATGGCCTGCATGACGGCAGGGTAATTGATCTCCTGATTTTGATCCAGTTCGTTTCTTCCAGGATTACCCGCAGTATGATAATGCCCAAAGTACTGGTAATTGTTTTTAATTGTGCGAATAATATCCCCTTCATCGATCTGCATATGGTAAATATCATAAAGCAGCTTAAAGTTTTCGCTATCAATCCTTTTGCACAATTCTATGCCCCAAGGGGACAAATCACACATATAGTCTTTGTGGTCAACCTTACTATTAAGTAGCTCCATTTGAATCACGACACCATGCTTTTCAGCTGTAGCCATAATCCGCTTTAGACCTTTGACACAATTTTCCAAACCCGTTTCATCATCCATCCCTCTTCGATTACCGGAAAACGCAATCAAGTTCTTGTACCCATTTTTTGCGACGATGGGAATGACTTCTTCATAGTTTTTGACCAATTGATCGTGGAATTTTGGATCATTCCAGCCATCGGCTATACTAATTTCGGCACCATTTGACATGGAGCACTGAAGCCCATATTTCTGAAGCGTGGGATAGGCATCCGGGCCTACAATATCCACACCTTGTATTCCGAGTTTCTTAGCTCCTGCACATAATTCCTCCAAAGAAAGGGGACGCATGGACCACAGGCAAACTCCGTGATTGATATTTCCTTTGAGAGATAAAGGCTTCTTTGATTCTTCAAAATCAAATGAACTTAGGCTCCCGAGAGCTGCTCCTCCAAGCAAAACTTTCTTGAAAGACTCTCTTCTTCCTGGGTTGATAGGTTTGGTCATGATGGGTTATTTTGAGGTTAGATTTTTTCTTTTTTGAAAAAGAGTATGAAAAATAGTAAAACCAAAACGGAAATACCAGAAGGAATTAGCCAAATCGACTGCCAGTCATGTAATCCTGGCGAAATGAGGTAGTAATCTGAGATTTGCCCGGCAGCCCAAAAGCCGATCAACATCCCCACCCCGTAAGTAGCTAAGGTAATTAATCCCTGAGCGGAGGATTTATATTTATGCCCAGCATGAGCATCCGTGTATATCTGCCCGCTGACAAAGAAAAAATCATAGCAAACTCCATGAAGTGCTATTCCTACTAGTAGCATCCAAACATTTTCGTTCGCATTACCATAGGCAAAAAACACATACCGAATAGCCCATGCAAGCATTGCAACAATCAATGTTTTTTTGATTCCAAACTTTGAAAAAAAGATCGGTAAGGCTAGCATAAAGAGCACTTCGGAAATCTGTCCGATTGTCATTTTTCCGGTAGAGTTCTCTACTCCAATTTCGGTCAGAAATGGACTGGCATTTTGATAATAAAATGCAAGTGGGATACAGATCAGGACAGAACTCAAAAAGAAAATGGCATAATTCCGGTTTTTCAAAAGAGCCAAGGCATCCAGACCCAACAACTCGGATAGTTTGATCTTTTCACTGCTACTTGCACGAGGGGGTGCTGCTGGTAAGGTGAAACTGAAAATCCCCAACACCAAAGAAACAATTGAAGCCATCAGCCAAGTATTGCCAAGCAGTCCGCTTTCGAGCCCATCTGTACTATCCCATGCTAAGGTACTGATGAGAATTCCTGCTGCTATCCATCCGATTGTACCCCAAACACGAATGGTAGAAAATTCCTTTGCCGGATCCTTCATTTGATTGAAAGAAATGGAATTGACCAAGGCCAAAGTCGGCATGAATAGAATCATGTAAGCGAGTAAAAGCGGGAAAAAGCCTGAAAAATCCTCACTTCTATACAATAAATACATCAGTACGGCCCCCAAGAGATGAATCACTCCCAAGATCCGCTGCGCATGGAAATACCTATCTGCAATCAATCCCACAATAAACGGGGCTATGATTGCTCCAAAAGACTGGGTGGAGAAGGCCAGGGAAATTTCTTGATCTTTTGCTCCTAGATTCGCTCCCAAGAATGTACCCATCGTCACATACCAAGAGCCCCAGACGAAAAACTCCAAAAACATCATAAAAGACAGGCGCATCCGCACAAATAGACTCATAGAAAAACTGGGTTGGGAATTAAGTCAAAGTTTAGAATTCGGTGAATTTAGCGTATTTTAAGCAAGTCCTTTGAATTTTCGAAATTAGGCCGATAATTATTTTGAAAAAGCCACTCATAACGGGATGGGGCTATTTGTAAACATAATCTGTGAAGCTCAGCAAAAAATGGCTTTTTTTCGATTATTCAACTATTTTCAAATCCAAATAACCTGATAACCTATGTCCACAAATAAGAAACTTAAAATTGGTCTTGTCGGTGGTGGTCCGGGCTCTTTTATCGGAGCGATTCACCTCAACGGCGCACTGATGGACGGCCTGTTTGAACTTGCGGCTGGAGCATTTTCATCTAATCCTGAAAAGTCTAAAAAAAGAGGCGAAGAGCTCAGACTCAACCCTTCCCGGGTCTACTCCAGCTACGACGAGATGTTCGAAAAGGAGCTACAGCTTCCCGAAGATGAGCGAATTGATGTAGTGGTGATCGTCACCCCAAATAATGTTCATTTTGATCCGACTGCAAAAGCCATCCGGGCTGGATTTCATGTGGTGCTTGACAAGCCCCTCACACTCAACTATCAAGAAGCAAAAGAGCTTTATCATATCGTCAGCAACAGCGATCGGAAGTTTTTACTGACACATACTTATTCTGGCTACCCGATGATTAAGCAAGCCAAGCAAATGATCGAAGAGGGCAAGCTGGGAAAAATTCACAAAGTATATGTAGAGTACCCACAAGGCTGGCTGTATAAACTCCTTGAAAAAGAAGACAACAAGCAAGCCGAATGGCGAACAGACCCCAAGCGAAACGGAATGGCTGGATGCATGGGAGATATTGGTACCCATGCCTTTCACCTGGCTGAATATGTCTCGGGGCAAAAAGTAGAAAAAATCTGTGCTGATCTTTACATCAAAGTCGAAGGACGCCCGATTGACGATGACGGTGTTGTTTTGATGCGGTTTGAAAACGGTGCATCCGGAGTTCTAATGGCATCTCAGACCGATACTGGTTTGGAAAACAATCTAAAAATCAGGGTGTTTGGTGACAAAGGCGGAATCGAATGGCAACAAGAAGACAACAACAGTCTAATTGTTCGCTACCCAGGCCAACCTGCACAAATTTTCAGAGCTGGAACTGGCTATCTCGGGTCCCTGGCACAAGAAAACACCCGGACTCCTGCCGGTCATCCCGAGGGTTACGTAGAAGCCTTCGCCAATTTGTACAGAAATTTTGCCCGGTGTATTTATGCAGAGCGAAATGGGGAGACTCCTAAGGAGGAGTGGAAGGATTTCCCAGGTATTGAAGATGGTATCCGTGGGATGGCCTTCATCGAACATGTCTTGAAAAGTACCGAGACCGAATATAAATGGACTTCTTTTGTAGTTGAAAAATAAATAACTCTTAAACCTAAAATAAAAATTCATAATGAAAACGATCAAAGGACCAGCCATATTTTTGGCGCAATTTGCGGATGACCAAGCACCTTTCAATAACCTGAAGAATATCTGTAAATACATGGCAGATTTAGGTTATAAGGGAGTTCAAATCCCCTCTTGGGACGCGAGAATGATTGATCTTCAAAAGGCTGCGGAAAGCAAGGATTATGCAGATGAAATAGCTGGAACGGTCGAGGAGGCAGGGTTGGTCATTACTGAGCTCTCCACTCACCTGCAAGGTCAGCTTGTCGCTGTTCACCCAGCCTATAATGAACTTTTTGATGGATTTGCACCTGCATCGATGGCAGGCGATCTGAAGGCAAAAACCGAATGGGCTACTCAGCAATTGAAGTATGCTGCAAAAGCTTCACACAATCTTGGACTTTCTGCGCATGCGACATTCTCTGGAGCGCTGATGTGGCATACTGTTTATCCATGGCCACAGCGTCCTGCAGGTTTGGTCGATACAGGATTTACTGAATTGGCCAGAAGATGGACTCCCATTTTGGATGAGTTTGACAAATATGGCGTAGATGTCTGCTATGAATTACACCCTGGCGAGGACCTTCATGATGGTATCACCTTTGAGATGTTCCTTGAAAAAGTGAATAATCACAAACGTGCAAATATACTCTACGACCCAAGTCACTTCGTGCTACAATGCTTGGATTATCTACAATTCATCGATTTCTATCACGACCGGATCAAAATGTTCCATGTGAAAGACGCTGAATTCAATCCAAGTGGAAAGCAAGGTGTCTATGGAGGATTCCAAGGATGGGTAGAGCGTGCAGGTAGATTCCGATCATTAGGTGACGGTCAAGTTGATTTTGGTGGAATTTTTAGTAAACTTTCGCAATATGATTTTGACGGTTGGGCGGTACTAGAATGGGAATGCGCGATCAAGCATCCAGAGCAAGGAGCTGCAGAAGGTGCTCCATTCATCGATGCTCATATCATTAGAGTCACAGAGAAAGCCTTTGATGACTTCGCCGGAAGTGGCGCAGATGAAAATTTCAACAAAAAAATCTTAGGAATTTAAGAAATCAAGAAATCAATATTTCGGAAATTAGCAAAATAAAAAAGTCAAGTAAAGACTTAGGATAGTTGTACGATATCCTCTTCAAGCCTAAAGAAAAACGACATTTAAATATCAAATTACAATCGAATGAAAATTAAAAATCAAATCAGTTTGGGAGTACTAGCATTGGCTAGTTTGACATTTGCCTGTGGCGGTGGAGAAAGCTCTTCCGAGTCTACTTCTACCACTTCTCCAGCTGCTAGCAGTTCTGCTCCCGCGAAGGAAATGAGTTTGGAGGAAAAATATCAGGATGACCCGATTTATATCAAAGGCTTAGAAAAAGTGAAAGGATCGGATTGCCAATCCTGTCATATGGTAGAGCGGAAAATCGTTGGACCTTCTTATGCTGAAGTAGCTGCAAAGTATGAAAGCACAGAAGAAAATGTAACAATGCTCGCTCAAAAAGTAATCAATGGTGGAGTCGGTGTATGGGGAGAAGTTCCTATGCCAGCACATCCAGGATTGAGTGAAGAGGATGCAAAAGATATGGTTAGATACGTTTTACTTTTGAAAAAATAATTGACCATGCAACGAATCAAATACCTACTAGTAGCAGGACTAGCAATGGCTTGGGGATGCAGCTCCCCAAGTACCGATACAGCATCCGAGGAAACCATGACTGAAACAAGTACTCCCGCTGAGTCTGAATGGATTTCCCTTTTCGATGGAGAAACTTTCACAGGCTGGCACAAATACGGAGGTGGAGAAGTTGGTAAAGCCTGGAAAATAGAAAATGGAGAGCTTTATCTAGATGCAGCCAATAAAGACGGATGGCAGACTGGAGATGGAGGTGATATCGTCACTGATCAGGAGTTTGAAAACTTCCACTTTCAGACAGAATGGAAAATAGCCCCTAATGGAAATAGCGGTATCATCTTCCTCGTCAATGAATCTGAAGAGTATGATTACCCGTGGCAGACAGGTCCAGAAATGCAAGTTCTGGACAATGACGGACACCCTGACGCAAAAATCATCAGTCATCGGGCAGGAGACCTATACGATCTAATTTTGAGTAGTGAAGAAACTGTCAAGCCGGTAGGCGAATGGAATCTTGCTGAAATCATCGCAAACGAAGGTGAGTTAACGCTTCGTCTCAACGGGGTTGATGTCGTAAAAACCACGATGTGGACTCCAGAATGGGAAGCAATGATTGCAGATAGTAAATTCAAGGATATGCCTGGATTTGGGAAGTACAAAAAAGGACGAATTGCTCTTCAGGATCATGGAGACATCGTTCACTTCCGAAATATCAGAATAAAAGAACTTTGAGTTTAATATCTTTTTGAAACAAGAAATCCCGAAAAAATTCGGGATTTTTTTATGCTTTAATACGGATTAAGAATTAGGTTCTAAAATTAGCCTGGCCCTACCCGATTTATTTGGATTCAGGAAGAAAGCTAATTCATATTCCGGATCAAAGTCTAGTAATATGATCCTTCCGGATATAGGCTCGCTGATTTTTCCATTCTACCTCAAACCAAATATCTTTTGAGGATTTGATTTTGACACGGTGACCAGGCTCTATCTGATCGACTAGCTCGCCCCCTGCACTTGGATGTGTGGTAATGTAGGTAGGACTATGTGTAATCAAGCCCGTACTTGGCTTATCCAAAAAATTATTGACAAGAAAGATCAAAATCATCAAAGCAGCGGTCGGCCAATAACTGACACGAGATTCATTTTTTCGACTCGTCCAAAAAATCATGATTACTGAAAGAAGCAAGATAGCTGAGAGAGCCATCAATAGGTATTGCTTGTAGTTCACTAGAAAAAGAACAAATCTATCTCTATCGTCTACCTCATATCCAAACAGCGTAGTCTGCCCTGTCAATGTCTTAATTTTGGAGATAATTTGTTCATTGGGATTGAGATCATAATACTTACCCAAATAATGTGTAGCCTGCTCCTTGTCGCCCATCCCTTCAGCAATGAAGGCCATTTTCAAAAGCATGGCTGGAGAATAGAGTCCTTCCTGATAGTTTTCAGAGTAAATTTCGAAGGCTTCCTTGTAACTTCTGCTTTCAAACAAAGAATCTGCTTTAAGAAGTGAATTCGTAACCCCCTGTGAATAAACAGGTTGAAAAACAATCAAGAAAAAGAACAGAAGATTTACCAGAAAGATTGGTCTAGTGCTTTGCATTTAAATTCAAGAGTCATAAATTTGCAGTCCAATTAAGGCAATGATCTACCAAAAAGCAAGGTTGGGAGCCAGATTTGACAAATATTTACATGGAAATTCGAGAGGATTTCTAAGCCAAAAATGATTCCGTAGCTCAGCTGGTAGAGCATAACACTTTTAATGTTAGGGTCCTGGGTTCGAGCCCCAGCGGGATCACAGTTATTTAGAGATTCTTAATAGGGCGAGAAGTCTATCCCGATGAGCAAAGCGATTTCGGGAAGCCCCAGCGGGATCACAGTTATTTAGAGATCTTGGTAGGGCGAGAAGTTTATCCCGATGAGCGAAGCGATATCGTCCCGATAATGATCGGGACCAGCGGGATCACAGTTATATTGAGCTTCTTGACTGATCGAGAGACTCATTCTGAAGAGCAAATCGATATCGAAAAGCTCAAAGAAAAAAAAGAGAAAACTTACAAAAGTGTAAGATCAAACTAATTCTCGGGGTGTAGCGTAGCCCGGTTATCGCGCCTGCTTTGGGAGCAGGAGGTCGCAAGTTCGAATCTTGCCACCCCGACAATTTTACTGGGTCCTGTAGCTCAACTGGATAGAGCAACTGCCTTCTAAGCAGTAGGTTTCAGGTTCGAGTCCTGACAGGATCACTTTACAAGGCGGATATTGTCCGCTTTTTATTTGAAATTTTGATTCCGTAGCTCAGCTGGTAGAGCATAACACTTTTAATGTTAGGGTCCTGGGTTCGAGCCCCAGCGGGATCACAGTTATTTAGAGATTCTTAATAGGTCGAGAAGTCTATCCCGATGAGCAAAGCGATATCGGGAAGCCTTTTAGGAGAATCCAAAGCAAAAAGCAGGTTTTGAAACCTGCTTTTTTTGTTTCCAAGAATTTTTCGAGTATGATTTATTCTAACCCTCTCAGAAGTTCAAGGGATCTAGGTTTTTGAAATGACCGTTTTGACGGATGATTTCCTTAGCCCGCTCAATACTCTTTACTACAGGAATGATTCGCTTAAAATGTCTAATGAGGTATTCCATCCGCTTTCCTTCTTCTTCAATCTGAAGTAACTCTAATTCTTCTTCCAACTTAAGCCCTACCTTGTGAGCATAAGTAAAAGAAGTAGTGGCCGAAGGATCGATTTCATTTGGAAAGTGGAGTAGGTAGAGCAATTCCTTGAGATAAAATATAAACTCGTGATTCTGGACTGCATTTGTGACAGGAATATTTTCAATAAAATCTACCTCTCCTCCCGCATACAACTTTCCTTCCATAGGATTATGAAAAGAGAGTATTTTAAAGGCCCTTTTTCCCTTAGTCTGAACATCGAGTCGGCCATCTTCATAACGCTTATAAACCTTTTCGAGGGTTACTTCCGTTCCGAATCCGGAAAGTTTATCCAAATACGCACAAACCCCAAAGGAACCTCCTGAGGCTTCAACATCCGCTAAAAGCTCCCTGTAACGTGGCTCAAAAATGTGTAGATTAAGCTCTTCTCCGGGAAAAGCGATAAGTTTCAATGGAAAGAAAGGAAGATAAGTACTCATAATAGATTAATAACTTCTAAAGCTTCATTTAGTTCTTTCCATTCAGCCATAAAAAAAGCTCCTTCTCAGGAGCTTTCTATGAATTACTTATTAGCGATGTAGGCTAGCAAGTCTAAGACTTTGCAAGAATAGCCCCACTCATTGTCATACCAAGAGACTACTTTCACGAAGGTATCGGAGAGTTGGATACCTGCTCCAGCGTCAAAAATGGATGTACGGGAATCACCAAGAAAGTCATTGGAAACCACAGCATCTTCCGTGTATCCTAAAACTCCTTTCATTGCTCCCTCAGAGTATTCTTTCATTTTTGCACAGATCTCTTCATACTTCGCAGGCTTCTTCAGTCTGACAGTCAAATCGACTACAGATACGTCCGGAGTAGGAACTCTAAACGCCATACCTGTCAACTTTCCGTTAAGATCAGGAATAACTTTACCTACGGCTTTTGCTGCACCTGTCGAAGAAGGAATGATGTTTTGACCTGCTCCTCTTCCACCTCTCCAGTCCTTTGCTGAAGGACCATCCACAGTTTTCTGGGTTGCAGTGGTAGCGTGAACGGTAGTCATTAGACCTTCTTCGATTCCCCAGTTATCATTAAGAACCTTAGCGATTGGAGCTAGACAGTTCGTAGTACAAGATGCATTAGAAACAAAGGTCATGTCTGGAGTGTAAGAACCTTCATTTACACCCATGACGAACATCGGCGTGTCATCTTTAGAAGGTGCAGACATAATTACTTTTTTGGCACCAGCATCGATGTGAGCTTGTGCTTTATCCTTAGTTAGGAAAATTCCGGTAGACTCGATCACGTAGTCAGCTCCTACTTCTCCCCACTTCAAGTCGGCAGGGTTTCTTTCTGAAGTCACGCGAATAGACTTTCCATTTACCACCAAATGGCCGTCTTTGACATCCACAGAGCCCTTGAAAGTCCCGTGGGTGGAATCATACTTCAACATGTATGCGATGTAATCTACATCGATCAGGTCATTGATTGCTACCACTTCCATATCATCCCGCTCTTGGGCTGCACGAAATGCCAATCGACCAATTCTTCCGAATCCGTTAATTCCAACTTTGATTTTGCTCATGATTTTATTGTTTTTGATATAGGTTTGATCTAAAAGCTAGTTCACCTAGTCAGGTTTAAAATATAAGAATTGGCTTAAAGTTATTACAATTTTTTGGCTAGCCCAAAACAAAACAACTGGCTCATTTACACATCACGCTTGTTTCCTTTTTCAATCGATTTCGAAGATTTTTTCAAATAATTCTCCATTTCAAAGGCTTTTGGAAAATCAATCCCTAATTTGAAATTTGTCCAATAAAACCTTTTTATGTTTGTAAAAGCTATTCAGGAAGTCGCCGGATTCACCCGGGCTATCCATTCAATTTCGAGAAATTTTGGAGGAAAAAATATCCAACGGGGATCGGCTACTTTATTTTTTGTCAATCAGGATGGCTGGGCTCTCACTTGCAAGCATGTCGCACAATGGATCATGCAAGCGGATGCTATCAATAAGAATTACAGAAGCTTCTTGGACCAAAGTCCTTCCTTGAGTGGAAAGCAGCAAAATATTTTGGCAAAATCACTCAATCTCTCACAAGATAAAGCCTGCGAAATGCGGATTACCTTTGTGGACTGTGTAGATAAAATAAAAAACATCAAGTTTGTCCTTCATCCTACCTTTGACCTGGCTCTATTAAAATTTGAAGGGTTTGACAAGTCCCTATCACAGGGAAAACCACGCTTTTTGAAAGATGATCAGAGTGTTCAGCCGGGAGCAATGCTGTGCCGCCTGGGCTTTCCCTTCCCGGAATTTTCCAATTTTCAGTTTAATGCTGAGAAAAACCAACTTGAATGGACCTCAAACGGAGTAGCCCGATCCCCAAGATTTCCGATTGAAGGAATGCTTACCCGATTTTTGGGAGACCAAAACAAGAAAATATACGGCATCGAACTCAGCACTCCGGGTCTTCGCGGTCAAAGTGGCGGTCCATTATTTGATGATGAGGGCAGAATAGTCGGCATGCAAAGCCGGACAAAGCATCTTCACCTGGGATTTGATATTGAGGATAAGGAAATAGTTGCCCATGGAAAGACAAAAAAAATCAACGACTATGCCTTCATTCATCTAGGTGAATGTATTCATATAAGTATCATCAAAGAATTCCTCAGAGCTCAAAATGTCAGTTTTGAAGAAGGATAAAAAAAGCCGCAGTTTGAGCTGCGGCTTTGATTTTTTACGCTTCCACGAAATTTAATGAGTCTAAAATCTGATTAAAGAGAACACTCGGCTGCATGGCCTTGGCAGTCTTTTCTGTATCTGGACGGAAATAACCACCGATATCGACCTTCTTGCCCTGTGCTGCGTTCAACTCCTCTTCTATCTCAGCAGCCTTGCTATTCAAAGCAGCAGCAACCTGAACAAATTTCCGCTTCAATTCCTCATCTTTCTCCTGAGCAGCCAAAGCTTCGGCCCAATACATTGCCAAGTAGAAATGGCTTCCCCGGTTATCGAGTTTGCCCACTACCCTCGCAGGTGACTTATCATTTTCAAGCCATTTTCCGGTAGCCTGATCGAGTGTTTCTGCCAAAATCATAGCACGGTCATTCTGGTAGGTTCTGCCCAAATGCTCCAAAGAAACCGCCAAAGCCAAAAATTCACCCAAAGAATCCCATCTCAAATGACCTTCTGCAGTGAATTGTTGCACATGCTTTGGTGCAGATCCTCCCGCACCAGTTTCGAATAGACCTCCTCCGTTCATCAAAGGAACGATTGAGAGCATTTTTGCAGAGGTACCCAATTCTAAAATTGGGAACAAGTCTGTCAAGTAGTCTCTAAGGACATTTCCCGTGACGGATATAGTATCCAATCCTTCCTTGATTCTAGCAAGAGAAAAATTAGTAGCCTCAATTGGAGACATAATATGGATTTCTAGTCCCTCGGTATCATGGTCGAGTAAGTAGGCATTGACCTTTTTGATCAATTCAGAATCATGGGCTCTCTGTGGATCCAACCAGAATACTGCAGGGGTATCAGAAAGCCTTGCACGCGTTACGGCAAGCTTAACCCAGTCTTGAATTGGAGCATCTTTGGTTTGACACATTCTCCAGATATCTCCTTTTTGCACGGAGTGCGAAATCAAAACATCACCATCCTGATTAATCACTTCCACTTCCCCGTCATGGGAAATCTCGAAAGTCTTGTCATGTGACCCGTATTCTTCTGCCTTTTGAGCCATAAGACCGACATTGGGTACCGAACCCATCGTCGAGGGATCAAATGCTCCATGCTTCTTACAAAAATCAATGGTAGCTTGATAAACTCCCGCATAGCTTCGGTCAGGAATCACCGCAAGCGTATCCTGCAGCTTACCTTCTTTATTCCACATTTTTCCGGACGAACGAATCATAGCCGGCATAGATGCATCAATGATCACATCAGATGGAACATGAAGATTGGTAATTCCTTTGTCAGAATTCACCATTGCCAAATCAGGCTGATCGGACAAACATGCTTCAATCTCCTCCAAGATTTCAGCTTTCAGATTCTGATCTAGTTTATCAATCGCTGCAAGTACATCTCCGAAACCATTATTGGCATCAGCACCCGCCTCCTCAAGTTGATTTTTATATTTTGCAAATACAGGCTCAAAAAAGGTCTTAACTCCATGTCCAAAAATAATAGGATCAGAAACCTTCATCATGGTTGCTTTCATGTGAAGAGAGAAAAGCACACCCTCTGCCTTTGATTCGGCTATAGCTTTTTTGAAGAAGTCACGCAGTGCAGATACACTCATGGTAGAAGCATCGATGATTTCACCTTCCAAAAGCTTAAGACCTTCTTTCAAAACGACCTCTTCTCCGTTCGTTGCCTTGAGCAAAATCTTGATTTCATCTGCTTTCGTCAAGGTGTGGGACTTTTCACTTCCGTAAAAATCCCCACTTTCCATGCTTGCTACCCGGGTTTTAGAATCAGCAGACCACGCGCCCATGGAGTGTGGATGCTTTTTGGCATAGGCCTTAACTGCCTGCGGAGCCCTTCTGTCTGAATTTCCTTCCCTTAGAACCGGATTTACCGCAGAGCCTTTGATTTTATCATAAGTGTCTTTGATAATTCTTTCCTCATCATTTTTGGGCTCATCCGGATAGTTTGGAAGTGCATATCCTTTCTCTTGCAATTCTTTGATAGCAGCTTTGAGCTGGGGAATAGAAGCAGAGATATTGGGTAGTTTGATGATATTAGCCTCAGGGGTTTTAGCAATGGCCCCTAACTCAGCCAAAGCATCATTAAGCTGCTGTTCCGGCTTAAGGTAAATGGTGAAATTTGCAATAATTCTTCCTGAAAGAGAAATGTCGCGAGTTTCAACTTCAATACCAGCTGATTGGGTAAAAGCTTTTACTATAGGTAAAAAAGAATAAGTTGCTAGTGCTGGAGCCTCATCAGTGAGAGTGTAAAGAATTTTTGGAGTTTGTGTGCTCATTTATAATCGAAATGTTTGAATGTAATCCTGTCCTATCAACAGGATGAAATTAGGTTTGAAATCAGTAAAATAGGTGATAACAGGATGATTTTGAGGTCGCAAAAATACAGATTTTACAATGCTTTCAAATTCCGGTCGTGGAATTCAGGGAAAAATCAAAGAATAACTTAAAGCAACTTAAAGTTATCCGCATCTGTCCATGCTGGAAATTTTTTGCGATAGCCATCCAGGTTAGCTTTATCCAACTCAATAGTGGAAATCAGTTCCTTTTCTCCCAAATCCAACAATCTTTCTCCTTTGAAATCGTAAACTACCGAATGTCCAACATAGGGAATTTGGTTTCCATCTGTACCTAATCGATTTAAACCCACAGAATAGGCCAGGTTTTCAATAGCTCTAGCAGGAAGCAAAGCATTCCAGGCAGAAGTACGTACAGCAGGCCAAGAAGCTACATAAAAAATCAAATCGTAGTCCATTCTTGACTCTCCCATTCGGTTACGAGACCAAACCGGGAATCTCAAATCATAACAGATTTGAGGGCAAATTCTCCAACCATTCAGTTCAAAAATTGGAAGATCGGTTCCGGCAGAAAAATAATGATGCTCTTCAGCCATGCGAAACAAATGGCGTTTATCATAGGAAGATATCTTCCCATCAGGCTGAACCCACAGCAGGCGGTTGAAATAATTTTTCCCATCACGAATAATCACACTTCCAGCAATCACAGCTTTCTTCTGCGCTGCAAGCTGCTGCATCCATCTACACACATGAAAATTCATGGGTTCACTAACTTCCTCCACATCCATGGTAAAGCCCGTAGGAAACATCTCCGGGAGCAAAATCAGATCAACCGATTCTTCCATTTGCCAGAGTTTCTCTTCGAGCATGGCAAGGTTTGCTACCTTATCCTTCCAATAAAGATCAGTCTGTACGAGGGCTAAAGTCAGTTTGGGATTTTGGATCATTTGAGAGGGTAAATCATTCGATAGTCTGTAGGAACCTTCCCTTTACTGATATCGATCAATTTTGACTTGAGAAGTCTTTTTTTCAATCCTTTGAGGTAATCAACAAAAAGAATCCCTTCCAAATGATCGTATTCATGCTGAATCACACGGGCGGTCATTCCAGAAAACTCTTCCTCCTTCAGATTCCAGTTTTCATCATAGTATTCCAATGTCAATTTCTCTGGGCGGATGATTTCTGCACGCACATCAGGAATACTCAAGCAACCCTCTTCAAATCCGTAGTCGTCGCCGTATTCATCCAAAAGTATCGGATTGATAAATGCTCTTCTGATCCCTTTTTCAGAGTCATCCTCATCCAGCATCAAGCTGCTGTCAATCACAAAAAGTCTTACGCCTTGATTGATTTGGGGTGCAGCTAGGCCTACACCATTTGCATGATCCATGGTAGCGAACATCGAGTCGATGAACTCTTTCAGGTCTTTGCCCTCCTCTATGTCTTCAGCTTCTTTGGTGAGGATGGGGTTACCGTATGATACGATTGGATAAATCATTTTTGTGATAGAAAGGATTGTAATATGATAGTTGCACTTATTTTATCGAGGTTACCCGACTTCTCTCGTCTGTCTTTTTTCTTACTACCCATCGAAATCATGGACTGCATAGCCATTTTTGAAGTAAATCGCTCGTCCATGAGATGAATGGAAATAGCCGGAAATTCACTTTCCAAATTAGCTTTGAGATCGTAAACGGGCTTTGTCATTTGGGTGGCCTCACCTTGAAGGTTTCGAGGAAGACCTAGAACAATCGCCTCGATTTCTTCGCTCGAAGTATATTTTTTCAAGAAGGGCAACAAGTCTTGCGTAGGGATAGTTTCAAGTGGATTTGCCACTAGCTGCAATGGATCAGTCACGGCAAGCCCAGTCCGTTTGGAACCCAAGTCAATCGCCAAAATTCTAGGCATTAGTTAGTTCGTATTTTTTGATAAATTCTTCTTAGAACTTCCTTCTCCAATTCCACGGCCTTGGGAAAAAGTAATTCATCTTCGATCTGAGCATGGATGGTGAGTTCCCTTTCAAAATTTTGAAGCTCGTGAAAAAGTACTTTCATGGTTAAAGGAGCCGACTCTTCCAGTGAATAATCATTGGTGAGTTTTCGAATACCTTCCATCTCATCATCATGGATTTCATGCTGCTCGGCCAGAAGTCTCACAGGGTCTTTTTCTAAAATGGTCACAGCATCATGCAGCGCAAAATTCCCATCTTCCACATCCTGCAATAGCTCAATTCTTTTGAAAAGCCTGCTTTCCTCCTCATGGATGTGATGAATGAAATCCTCCACAAAAAGCGGAAACATAATCTTCAAATCAGCCATGAGCGCTTCAAAACCAGGTTCTGGCTTTACTCCACTAATCATATTGGATAAGAAGGGGAGTTCTTGTCGTACAAAGTAGTAGTGCTTTTTCTTCAGGTAAGCGACCAAGACTTCGATCGGATTCAGATAAAGTTGCTCTGGCGTTGGCTCCTGATGCAGTGCCCATGATTCGAGCTCTGCTATTAATTGATTGGGATTAACTTTATGCTTTTTACAGACATGTTCCAGAGAGTCAGCTGGATATTGATAAAAACTGATCCCAAAGTAATGCAAGACAGAAGCAAAAACATAATTATGGGAGACTAAGTCTTCCAAAGATGTTTTATTAAGCTTTTGGGGGTCTTGCATTGGACAAAAATAATTATTTTTAACAGAATAATGGAGACAATTCCATCCCAATATCAGTTACATTCGTATAATCCTTGTTTAGGATTATCATAAATTTCTGTTTATTGGAAGAAACACCATCGTTTATCAGGTGTTTAGAATAATAAAACCAACTTTAACGTGAGCCATACAAAAAACTCAAAATCTCAAATTCGCCTACCCATTTTCCTAGCCCTGGCCATCTCGGCAGGTATTTGGATTGGTGCCACTTTTGCCGAACCCGAAAACAATCAGAATGATCTCCGAGCAGCATTATACAAAATGCAAGAGATCATGACATACATCAATCGAGATTATGTCGATAGTGTCAATACCAATGATTTGGTCGAATATGGGATAACCAAAATGCTCGAGAATCTTGATCCACACTCTAGCTATATACCGGCAAGGGATGCTACTCTGGCTCAATCGCAGCTTGATGGTGAATTTGATGGAATTGGTGTAGAGTTTGGGATCATCCGTGATACCATTTATGTGGTTGCTCCGCTCACGGGAGGCCCTTCGGAGGCATTGGGGATCCAATCTGGAGACCAAATCATCAATGTAGATGGAGAAACAGTAGCTGGGACAGGTATTACGAATCGAGATGTGTTTGACCTATTGCGTGGACCAAAAGGATCTAAAGTCGTGGTAGACATCAAACGTAAAAATCAGCCTGAACTCATCACTTACGAAATCACCCGCGACAAAATCCCTCAATACAGCATTAATGCCTCATACATGGTCAACGATGAAATCGGCTATGTGAAAATCACCCGATTTGCCGCTACGACCTACAACGAATTTCAAGAGTCTATCACAGACTTGAAAAATCAAGGAATGAAAAAACTCATTATAGACCTTCAGGGAAATCCGGGGGGCTACATGGGGGCTGCTATCAATATCGCAGATGAAATCCTTGGGGATAGGGCTCTGATAGTTTCCCAAGAAGGAAAAGTAGAACAGTACAGCCAGAAAGCCTATGCCTTCAGACCTGGTTTGTTTGAAAATGGCTCCGTAATCGTATTGGTGAATGAGGGTTCCGCCTCAGCATCTGAGATTCTTGCCGGCGCAATTCAGGATAATGATCGCGGTTTGATCGTGGGCCGGAGATCATTTGGTAAAGGACTTGTACAAATGCCTATCGACTTATCTGATGGCGCAGAACTCAGACTTACCATAGCCAGGTATTTCACTCCTTCAGGAAGATCGATTCAAAAGCCTTACGGACCAGACTATGAAGCCTATGAGCGAGATTGGATGGAGCGCTTCGAGCATGGAGAGTTTTTCTCTGCTGATAGCATCAAGTTCAATGATAGCCTGAAATACGAAACCACAAAAGGTAGAATCGTATATGGCGGAGGTGGAATCATGCCTGATTATTTTGTGCCGCTAGACACCACCTATTCTTCAGCTTATGTAAGCAGGCTTTTCAACTCCGATTCCTCAAGAGAGTTCATTTTGGATTACACCAACAAGAACAAGGATAAGTTTTCAGACATGAGCTTGGAGGAATATTATAGAGACTTCGAAGTCAGTGATGCCATGCTGAAAGACTTGGTAGCAGTGGGAGAAAAGAATAAAGTCAAATTTGACTCAAAGGACTTTAATGAATCAGTAGATTATCTCAAGGTACTGGTGAAAGCACATTTGGGTCGTCAGATTTATGATGATGATGCATTCTACATGGTCATCAATGACATCAACGAAGTCTATCAGCAAGCCATCAAACTATTCGATGAAGCAGAAAGAATTGCCATGGCTACTGATCTTAGCGAAATGGCAGAAGAAGAATAAGCCGATTGTGAAATTATAAATAAAAGGACCAACCTTAGGTTTAAGGTTGGTCCTTTTTGCTTTCGTTCAGATTAGGCCTATCTTGAGAAAACTCAAATTAACTATTTATGAAAGTTTTCATTCTTTTGTTAGCTCTATCCTTGGCCATGTCAATCCCCCTATCTGCTCAAATCAAAGTCAATCATATTGCCGTGCATGTTTCTGATCTGGAAAAGAGCATGGCCTTCTACCAATCCATTTTGGACTTACAAGAAATTGATGAACCTTTCAAAGACGGTTTACACGCTTGGTACAATATCGGTGGAGGGGCAGCTTTGCATTTGATCGAGGCTGATCGAGTTCCTACCGAAATATCCAAAACCAATCATCTTTGCTTCAGCATGTCTGATATGGACAGTTTTATTCAGCGACTCAAAGCTACCGATTATCCATTTGAGGATTGGCCAGGAAAAAAAGGACAGATTACCACTAGACCTGATGGAGTCAGACAGATTTACATTCAAGATCCAGATGGATATTGGCTGGAAATCAATGATGACTTTTAGTCTTTGTGAATAAACGTACTTCAGGCAGTAGCCTATTTTCTTAACTCCTCTGGTTGGAAGTTGGAAGTTTGAAGCACGTAGCTTCCAGAAGCTGAACATTTGAGGTTATTCTAGTCTCTCCCCCTTGTTTCTGACAGAAAAGTGGATATAATCTAAAAAGCCCGATCAGCTATGAACTGATCGGGCTTCTAGTTTTTATCAAATCGGGTATTTAATCCTCATAGATTGGCTGTGGCCAGCTATCATTCCCTAGATTAATATCCGGAAGCACTTTGTCTGGATCAATCACCACAGACTTCACTTTCTTGGTGGTCTTAATCAAATGATTCCAAGTATCTCCACGCTGCCAGATCTCCACAGGTAGCATTTGACGCTCCTTGCTACCATCTTCAAATTCTATTTCCAAGAGTACCGGCATTGGAATGTCTCCTTTATTGTTGATTACGGCTACATAATTCCCTGCGTAAGGAACCACGGCATTTAAGCCCAAATCGATATTTCCATTTCCATAAAACCATCCCTGCCAGAACCAAGAAAGATTTTCGCCAGCTACATTTTCCATGTGATTGAAGAAGTCGGTTGGCTGAGGATGCTTGTAGGCCCAAGTTTCGATATAGGATCGGAAGGCATTGTCAAATCGCTCTGCACCAAGCACATATTCCCGAAGCATAATCAAACCAATCGCTGGCTTCATGTATGCTACCATACCCAAGTTGGAGGTATTTGCTACATCTGGATAGGTATCGATTCCTTCCCGATTTTCATTGAGGAAGTAATTATTGAATCGACGAGTCTGATTCAGTGTCGAAGGATATTCTCCATCATTGAAAGCTAGGGTGCTGTAGTGATTGATAAAGGTATTAAAGCCCTCATCCATCCAAGCATAGCGACGCTCATTATTCCCCACAATCATCGGGAACCAGTTGTGTCCAAACTCATGGTCAGTCACTCCCCAAAGACCTTCACCCTTTGAAGTGTAGCGGCAGAAGTTCAAGCCTGGATATTCCATTCCACCAATATCTGCAGCCACATTGGTAGCGGCATCGTATGGAAATTCATACCACATCTCCGAGTAATGCTCAATTGAAGCCTTGGAATACTCCGTGGAACGGGACCAAGCTTCTTCTCCGTCAGATTCCTTTGGATAGACAGATTGAGCTAAAATAGTCTTTCCACTTGGAAGGTTGATTTTAGCAGCATCCCAAATGAATGTTTTGGAGCTAGCAAAGGCTATATCACGAGAATTTTGGATCTGAAAATGCCAAGTAATCATTCCCTCCTGCTTTGGGCGGGTCAATTCTGTGTTTTGAATCTCTTCAGGAGAGACCAAGTATAAAGTCTCGTCGCTATTCTGAGCCTTTTCGTATCGGTCCATCAATTCCGAAGAAAGGACCTCCTTCGGATTCATTAATTTCCCACTTCCCACTACGATGTGATCATAAGGGACTGTCACCTTGTAATCAAAATTTCCATATTCCAGGTAAAACTCTCCCGCACCTAGGTAAGGCTCCACATTCCATCCTTCGATATCATCAAAGACTGCCACTTTGGGATACCACTGCGCAAAGGCATAAATCCAGCCATCCTCAACCTCTAGCCTTCCCATTCGATCCATACCTTTTTGAGGTACTTTGAAGGAAAAATTCATGGAGATGGTAGCAGTTCCTCCCTTTGCTGGAATAGGCTCATCGAACCAAACCTGCATACGGGTATCTGAAATCAAATACTTGGAAGACACATTGCCTTTTTTCCCAACTTTCGCCTGGACAGCGGAGATTTCATAGCCTCCATCGGTATCACCATTGTAGCGATTACCTTGAATTGGTGTAGTTAAAGTACCACGTGAATCCTCAGTGAATCGGTTTTGCTCCAGCTGCAACCAGACAAAATCCAATTCCTCCGGGCTGTTGTTGATATAGTCGATGGTTACTTTTCCTGCAAGGACGTGCTCCTCTTCGTTTAGCGTAACTTCAATTTGATAGTTGGCGGCATTTTGCCAGTAATTTTCGCTTGGCTTACCAGAAGCCGTCCGGGTATAGGTACCCTTGCGATTCATAAATTCTCCAAAGTCAGCCTGGTTATTATCCAGACCTTGTTGAGCTATCACATTGCTCATGCCAAGGCTACTAGTAAGTACCAGACCTAAGAATAATTTTTTGATCATAATTTTTCGATTTTTTAAAGCTTTAAAATTAAGGACTCTATCGCTATCCTCAAGCTAATTTTACAATAGATGATAGAGATTAACGATTTTTTACATGGGTCTAAAAATAGGATTCTTTAGTTTTTGAGCTCAAATTTGCCTCACTATTACGCAAATCAAAAAATGAGATTACAATTTTCATTAATTATTCTTTTGCTTTCCTTCGGGAAAGTTTACAGTCAACAGGATAGCTTATCACAGGAATTGGATGAAATCGTGATTCAGGAAAACCGAATCCAAATCCCATTTTCCAAGCAAAGTCGAAACATCTCTGTCGTAACCAAACCTCAGCTCGAAACCACTCCGGCTCGTAGCCTGCAAGAAGTATTGACATTCGTGCCAGGGGTAGACGTCAGACAGCGTGGAGTTTCCGGAGTGCAGGCAGATGTCGGAATCAGAGGAGGATCTTTCAATCAGACCTTGATGCTTTTGAATGGGATCAAACTGACCGACCCTCAAACGGGCCATCACATGATGAATATTCCAGTACCCATGATCAATATCGATCGTGTGGAAGTTCTTAAAGGACCTGGAGCCAGGATTTTTGGTCAGAATGCCTATGCAGGAGCCGTCAATGTGATTACGGAACTTTCTGATCAAAAAAGTCTACGCTTACAAGGATATGCAGGTGATTTTGGAATGAAGGGACTGACAATGGCGGCCTCCCTTCCAACCGGAAAATACCGTCAAAACATCAGTGCATCCTATGATGATTCGAATGGTCACTGGTACAACTCGGATTATCAAGTTACCAATCTGTTTTATGAGGGTGGCTTGGAATTGAATGAGCACCATGAATTCCGAGGAATGCTTGCCTACGCGGACAGGAGTTTCGGAGCTAATGGATTTTACACCTCCGCATTTCCGGATCAATGGGAAAGTCTACAGACAACTCTGGGAGCTTTGAGTCATCGCTATTCAAAAAACGCATTCAATCTATTGTCTCGAGTATATTGGCGTCAAAACAAAGACGAATACCGTCTGAGAAGAAATGAGCCTGAATTTTTTCAAAACTTCCACACCTCGAATACTTATGCTGCTGAAATCAATGGAAGCATCGAGTCAAAATTGGGAAAAACTGGATTTGGACTGGAAATAAGAGAAGAAAGACTGGAAAGCAACAATCTAGGCAATCGTGACCGTACACTTGGAGGATTGTTTTTGGAGCATCTTATCCAACTTGGAGACAAAGTTGACTTCAGAGCGGGAGTATACAGCAATTATTTCGATGACTGGGGATGGAAGCATTTTCCTGGAGCAGAACTTGGATTTCAGGCCAGCGAGTTTCTTCGATTTTATTCTAGTATTGGCAATAGCTTCCGAATCCCCACCTATACGGATCTTTATTACGTCGGCCCAACTAACATCGGAAACGCTGAGCTTCTGCCTGAGGAAGCCGGTAATTTTGAAATTGGCTCAAAATGGATCAAGGGAGGATTTTTCGCTGAGCTGGTTTATTTCCAGAGGAACACTGATAATCTGATCGAGTGGACGCGAACCGATTCAGAAAGTCCATGGCAACCCCAAAACTTCAATGCAGTCAAATTCGAAGGGATAGAATTTGCCCTTTCTTACCGTTTCCAACCAAAAAATCAACTGCTCTTCCTAAAGGAAGTTCAATTTTCCTACAATTATATAGATGCCAGCCTAACCCCTCAGGAGGGAGTAGAAACCAGATACGCCCTGACTGCTTTGAGAAATCAGGTAATAGGCGGCGCCTTGATTGGGGTCGGTAAAAAAATTGAATGGAACACCAAAATGCGGTATACCGAACGGATGAGCTTAGATCCGTATTTTCTATTGGACATGCGAGTAGATTATAATCGTGCCGGAAAAGTGGGGCTATTTACTGAAATATCTAATATCACCAATGCAGACTATATTGAGGCTGGAACTGTCCAAATGCCCGGCCGGTGGTTTCGAGCTGGGGTGATGGTTAATTTAGAGTGAAACAAAAAAGAGCCAAGCAATATAAACAATAAAGCCCCGAATTTCTTCGAGGCGATTTGTGGGTGTGGGAGCTGAGGGATTCGAACCCCCGACCCTCTGCTTGTAAGGCAGATGCTCTGAACCAACTGAGCTAAGCTCCCTAATGGGAAAAGAAAATTAAATGTGGGAGCTGAGGGATTCGAACCCCCGACCCTCTGCTTGTAAGGCAGATGCTCTGAACCAACTGAGCTAAGCTCCCATTTGCTTTCCGAATGGGACTGCAAATGTATACTCAATTTTTAAATCAGCAAATAGCCAAATTAACATTTTTCTTAAACCACTGATATTAAGAGAAATATTTTTGCAAAAACCTTAAAAAAGTTTCTCTCAATTAGAGAACATTTTTCAATCCAGCAAATAAAGACCATTTGCCATGAGATATTATGGAATTGTATTCTAAAAAGCTATACACGAAAAAATCATCATCTATGTCCTATAAACTAGCTTTTCCCCGACTACTTTTTAAAACCAGAAAACCATGATGAATTATTTTCTATCTACCATTTGCTTGTTTTTCATTTTTTCAGACACTTGCTCACAGGGCCTCGATACCAAGCTTCTTGGTAAATGGAAACTAACCAAGGATGAAGGCTTTGAGTTTTTTATCAATGCTCCTGAATCCCAAAATCAACCTGAAGACCAACAGGAGGCGTTTTTTGAGTTGATGGAGAGGTTTCATGATCAGTCTTTTAAAAATTTCTTTAGCCTAGACTCAATGACTTCGACTGTCTTGGATGGCAAAAATATTCTTCAGGAAAAATCCATTTGGAATGTAAGGGAAGCCGATTCTGTCATCACCTGGACGTCCCAGTTTCAACCTAAAGTACTTCAAGCAAAAATCATCAAATTGACGGAAAATGAATTAATCTTGACCTATCTACTTCATGATCAAACTCTGGGCAGATTCAAAACTCACTATGAAAAAGCAATCGATGAATCTCCACTAATAGAAAAAAGTCCTCGATAAACTTGTATCGAGGACTTTGATTCAGATTAGTTGTATGATCAAATATCAAACTTAATTCCTTGCGCCAAAGGTAGCGCGGTAGAATAATTGATCGTATTGGTCTGTCGACGCATATAAGCTTTCCAGGCATCGGAACCTGACTCTCGACCTCCACCAGTTTCTTTCTCACCTCCAAAAGCACCTCCAATTTCAGCTCCTGAAGTACCAATATTGACATTGGCAATTCCACAGTCAGAACCTGCGGCCGAAAGAAAAGCCTCCGCTTCACGCATATTGGTAGTCATGATCGCCGAAGACAATCCTTGAGGAACACCATTTTGAATGGCAATTGCCTCTGCAATAGTTTTGTATTTAATCAAATAAAGAATTGGTGCAAAAGTCTCATGCTGTACGATTTCATAATGGTTTTCTGCTTCAAAGATCGCAGGTTTGACATAGCAACCTGACTCATATCCTTCTCCAGACAACACTCCCCCTCCTACGATTTCCTTCCCTCCTTCAGCCTTGACCTTTTCGATGGCCGCTTCATACATTTTGACAGCATCTTTGTCGATTAGCGGCCCTACGTGGTTTTTTTCGTCCAGTGGGTTACCAATCACCAACTTGCTGTAAGCGGAAGCCAACCGCTTTGCTACCTCATCAAATACGTTCTCCTGAATGATCAGACGACGTGTACTGGTGCATCGCTGTCCCGCAGTGCCTACTGCCCCGAAAAGAGCACCTCGAATAGCCATATCCATATCTGCGTTTTCGGTGATGATAATTGCATTATTACCCCCAAGTTCTAGCAGGGATCTACCAAGCCGCTCTCCTACTGCCTTACCGACCAGTTTTCCCATTCGGGTAGAACCTGTAGCCGAAACTAGCGGAACACGGGAATCATGAGAAAGCATTTCTCCTACTTTGTAGTCGCCTATAATCAGGGAGGAAATTCCCTCAGGCATTCCATGCTTTTTGAAAATTTTTGCCACGATATGCTGACAAGCTATCCCTGAAAGTGGCGCCTTTTCCGAAGGCTTCCATACAGTAACGTCACCGCAGACCCAGGCTAAAGCCGTATTCCATGACCAAACAGCAACAGGAAAATTGAAAGCTGAAATAATCCCTACAATCCCTAATGGATGCCATTGCTCATACATCCGATGTCCCGGACGCTCTGAATGCATGGTCAACCCATACAATTGTCTGGAAAGCCCCACTGCAAAGTCACATATATCGATCATCTCCTGAACCTCCCCGAGACCTTCTTGGTAGGATTTGCCCATTTCAAAGGAAACCAGTTTTCCTAGATCAGCCTTAACTTCTCTCAGGGCATTTCCAATCTCCCGGACGATCTCACCTCGCTGGGGTGCTGGGACAAGTCTCCACTTTTCAAAAGCAATCTGTGCTGTAGAAATAATCTGCTCATAGGTCTCAGAATTAGCTTCTTGAACCTTTGCGATAGATTTCCCATCAACGGGTGAATCAGATGAAAAATAGGCTTGACCGGAATCCAGCCAGTTTTCACCAGTCGAAGATCCAAGATTTTCAGATTTGATACCTAGCCTTTCAAGAGCAGAAGAGATTCCAAAGCGATTATCCATTTTTATAAAATTTTGATTGACCCAAAGCTAAATTAAATGGGGATGAGAAAAAATTAAGATTCATAGAAATCAACCTCATGAAGCGAGAAATTAGTACAGGCCAAATCGGAATGCTAAAGAGAGAATGCGGTTAATCCTTGGATATCAATCTCATAGGATTGATTTTCTGAAATTTCCTTTCGAAGTTTTTCCCGACTGCAAACTTGTAGATCAAATTGATCCGATAGTTTCCCGTGTTAATGGATTGGTCAAAAAGGCTCGCTTCTGCAAGTGGAAGATTTTTCCAAACGTAATTAGCATTGATTGAAAACCTCCTGGAGTTATATCCAAAAAATCCTCTCAAGAAATACGTCGGAAAGACTTTCCAAGTCTGAGTGGAAGTCCCGTTTTGCCATCTTGAATGACCCAGACTGACATTGGCAGAAGCTACACCAGAAAGAAAAAAACCATTTCCGAAAACCAAAGTGCCTGCAAGTCCAGCATTTGGACCGAATTGAAAATAATTCACTTGCTGAAAATTGGTAAAGGCCAATTCTTCAGAATCAGGAACCAATAAAGAATCTCCAAAAACCTTTCCCCCATAAATCTCAAAACCGTAAAAGGGTGAAAAAGCGGATCTTTTTTGAATTTGGGACTGGTTGAAGGCCGCTTGGATTGAAAGCTTATCCCCATTTGGGAGATAGTTAAAATTCAATCCGATCTTTCGCATTTTCACATCTTGTCTCAAATAATCTTCATCTGAGCCTGCCAGTTGGTCTGCACTTAGCACAAATCCATTGTAGAACTGCCCAAATAAATCCACAATCATTTTCCGAGGGTAGATGTGAGCCTGAAGGTCCAAGTAGGCTGGAAAATCTCTTTGACGGTCTGGATTGAGAAAGCCAACTGGTCCGGCTATGTTCAAAGTAAACTTCTGGTAGGTAAAACCTATTCCAAGGTTATTACCGGAGTTTGGCCGATAGATCAATTTATCAGAGCTATTCGGGGCATTAATTAAGAAATCGGAATACTTTTTAGAAAAATAAAATCTCAATAAAAAAGTCTCAGGGCTGACTTCCACATAGCCTGAATCATATTGAGACGTCTGAGCTTTTAAAGCCAAATTACCAAGGCAAAAGACGACGATTAGTGTACAAAATTTGAATAATCCGGTGAAGCTTTTTTGCATTAGAAATCAAATAAACGAAAAAATCCGGATGGCTATTCCGGATTTTTTCAAAACATTTAGAGTTCGAAAATGAGGTTTTTCCCCTCGTTATTTGAAAGAATAGTTAACAAAGTTGTTTAATCACCGAAATAAATTTACTGAGTTAATTTAATAATGCAAATAAATATTTGGATTATTTTGAAAAAGGAGAGTGATTATTACAATTTTATCAGAAATACAAATCCCCATCTATCCATCAGATATTTATATGCAGGACCCACAGAAACCCATTGTATCCGTCATTATTCCTTGTTACAACCAGGCCGGTTATTTATCCGAAACCATTCAATCAGCCTTCGAGTCTGATCACAGGCCGCTGGAAGTAATTGTAGTTAATGATGGGTCTACGGACTCAAGTCTACAAGTCGCTCTTTCCCTTCTAGAAAAATATGAGGGGTTAGAAGTGATTGATCAAGAAAATGCTGGGGTGGCAAGTGCAAGAAATGCCGGAATCAGGCAGGCAAAGGGCGATTTTATTTTACCACTTGATGGGGATGACAAGATCCATCCGCAGTACATTTCAAAAGCCGTTTCAGTTCTTATCTCAAGGCCAGCGGTAAAAGTCGTTTACTGTAAAGGCAAGAAATTTGACGAAAACGGATTTAAAGATTGGAACCTAAAACCCTTTTCCAGAAGAGCTTTAGCACGGGATAATATGATCTTTGTATCAGCACTTTTTCGAAAAAAGGACTGGAAAGAAGTGGGGGGATTTTCGGAAGACATGACCATGGGAAGGGAAGATTGGGAGTTTTGGATCAAAATGCTAAAAAATGGAGGCGAAGTAGCTCAACTTCCCATGGTGGGTTTCTTTTACCGACTGACCCCAAACAGCAAAAGAAAGCGAACAGGCACAGATCAAAAAAAACGAGAGCGAATCGCCTATCTGAATGAAAAACATGCTGATTTTTTTGAACAGGAATTACTTGGCCCGCTCCGTTTTCAGCGCACTTGGTCAAGACCCTACAACAGACTTATGAAATTGCTTGGAAGACTCTAAGTTTTTCAAAGAATAAGAATTGATTTATTTTGCTGCTCACAATTTCCACCATGTCGATAAAATCCAGCTTCAAAAACTTTTACAAAGACCTTAGAATCTCCCTAAGCGCCAATGAAAATCCGCTTTTCATGGCTTACTATCGGAATTTGTACAAACCCAAAAAAGGGAGTCTTTCCGAATTTCTTTCTGAATTTTCACTTTCAAAAAAAGGAGATTTTACCGTCATACAGGTGGGGGCAAATGACGGTATCACCAATGACCCCATCCATAAGTTTATCAAGCGGGATAGGTGGAAAGGGGTACTTTTGGAGCCTCAGCCAGCCGTTTTTAATCAGTATTTGAAAAGAATCTACCAGAAGAATGAAGGGCTACACCCTATCTGCGCTGCAATAGGAAAAGAGGACGGTAAACAGAAGCTCTACAAAATCGGATTTAGCGATATGCGTTGGGCTACGGGCTTGGCTTCTTTTTCAAAAGAGAAAATCGAGGAGCTTTTTGACAACGGAATTGTGGATAAAAACTGTAAGAAATTTGGGATCCCGATTCCGCAGGAACCTGAAAAGCGGATCAGCTTTGAATGGGTAGATGTCGTCTGTCCCGATACACTTATCAAACGATACCAAATCAATCAGATTGATCTCTTACAGATCGATGCGGAAGGTTTTGACCTGGAGGTAATCAAGATTTTTGACATAGCAAAAAACACCCCAAAAGCGATCATTTTTGAAAATGTCAATCACAGCCAAAAAGACCTTGATGAATGCTATGAAATGCTAAAAAATCAAGGCTATAGCCTGAAGGAATTTGGTCGAGATACCTTAGCGATGCGATACCCTGAGGACGCATTTAAGCCTTTCTTTGATTAATAATTAAATCTTATCCAGACCTTTCCAATACTTCAAAAAGTAGTATTTGAGGGGATTTTTATACTTCAATTGTTTCCAAGGTCTACTTCCATGGGGTCTGTGCCATACAGGGGCATCCATCAAAACATAGTTTTGGAAGCCACAGTCCAGTGACTTAGAAGAAATAAAGGTATCATACCAATCCTTTGCATCGTCCAATCCTGTAAAGTCATATGCGGACAAAAACTCCTTCGAGAAAAGTGTGCAGCAAAAGCTGAGACTTCGTTGGGTATTGATCTCGGCTTCCTTTCTCCCCTTAAACTTAAGGTAAGGAAAATTGACCTCTCCTGACTCATCCACTGTAACTGACCCTGTCAGCCCTGAGGAGGAGTGAGATTTCTGGTGAGCCAAAAGCTTACTAATTGTATCCTTCTCGACAACCACATCCGATTCGATTACTAAAAGCGGAAGACCAAGTTCCAAGGCTTTCTTTTGTGCCATCTGAAGTACCAATTTGTAATTGGGGGAGGGCGTATCCGTGATATCTTCTAGATGAATTAACTCATAGCTGATCGAATCCTTATTTCGCTCCAGTTCCAGCTTTGTCTCTTCCGAACTGAAGTCATTAAAAATAATGTGAAGAACTTCCAGATCCGAGTTTGCAATGGCCCTGGCGGTATCCAAAGTGGTTTCTATGGAATTTTTTACGGGAGTAATGACAAGAACCTGCGGCATGGGTAAGATTTTGAACAAAAATATACTTTTATGAAGCTGTAAAAAAATAACCCCGGTTCTTACCGGGGTTAAATCTCTTAGGCCAGTTCCGCAAGTGCCTTTTTAATTCGCTTTAGCGCTTCTTTCAATTCATCCTCCGAAGCAGCATAGCTCAATCTCACACAATTGGGAGCTCCAAAGGCCCCACCAGTCACAAGTGATACATTTGCTACTTCGAGTAGGTAAAGACACAAATCATCCGCATCCTTCACAGTATGTCCGTGCGCTGTTTTTCCAAAAAAAGCAGTTACGTCAGGGAAGAAATAAAAGGCTCCTTCAGGAATATGAGTTTTGATACCTGGGATTTCCTGAAGTAGATCTAAAACAAGTTGTCTTCTGTTGAAATAGGCCTCAGCCATTTCTTTTGATGGAGACTGATCTCCTGAGATTGCCGCCAAAGCTGCTCGCTGAGCAATGCCTGTTCCACCGGAAGTAAATTGTCCCTGGATTTTCTCACAGGCTTTGGCAATTGCCAATGGTGCACAGATATACCCAACTCTCCAGCCTGTCATTGCATATCCCTTTGAAAATCCGTTGACCGTGATCGTTCGATCAAACATTCCCGGAAGTGAGGCGATGCTGAAGTTTTTGCCTGTGAAGTTGATAAGTTCATAGATTTCGTCCGCAATCACCATGATACCTTCATGACTTTTAATCACATCTGCTATTGCTTCAAGTTCCGATTGACTGAAGACTGAACCTGTAGGATTGCAAGGTGAGGAATAAATCACCGCCTTGGTTTTGTCTGTAATCGCTTCCTCTAGCTGCTGAGCGGTAGCCTTGAAGTTATTTTCCAAAGTTCCCTCTATCAAGACCGGTACGCCACCTGCCAACTTGATGATCTCTGCATAGCTCACCCAATACGGAGAGAAGATCACTACCTCATCACCTTCGTTCAAAAGACACATGAATGTATTGGCGATGGAATGCTTCGCACCGGTAGAGACGACGATATTTTCGGCTTTAGCCTCAGAGATATTATTCTCTTCCCTTAGTTTTTTAGCAATTGCTTCTCTCAGATCCTGATAGCCTGCTACAGGGGGATAAGAAAAGTATTTTCCCTCGTCAATGGCATCCTTGGCTGCTTCTTGCACATGTTTAGGAGTCTTAAAGTCCGGCTCGCCTAGGCTAAGCCCGATGATATCAATACCTTTGGACTTCAACTCGCGAGCCTTTTTTGCCATGGCTAGCGTAGCGGATTCCTCCATGTTCAAGATGCGATCTGATAGAATAGAATTCATTTTTTGATAGGTTTTTTTACAAATTCCTCAAAAATAGGCAGAAGATTATTAATTCTAAACAAACAGATAGATTTGATCTTGAAATGTTATTTTTGAAGAGAATACAGCAGGAAAATCACCGTTAATTGAGTATGAAGCAATTCATTCTGTTTAGTCTTTTGACCATGGGTACTCTATCCGTGTGTTTTGGGCAAAAAACTGAAGAAAAGAAAACTGATCCAGACAGCTCGGGAGTAGTGGATTCCTACTTGCTTCCTACAACTATGCCTTTGCTTTTGTTTGATGATTCGGAAGAAAAGGAGGAGAAAAAGGCCAAAAAGAAAAAAATTCGGAAAAACATCTATTTCGGAATCAAAACTCGACGAGGCTTTCTCAGAAGGGATTTGAGAGGGCAAGACATTGTCGAACTATTCAATTACACCGATGCCGAGCGTCAACCTGATCCGTACATTCGGGATGTATTTTGGTATGATCCGGGTGAAAAGAGTATTCAAAATGAAAATTATCAACCTGGCCAAGGCTATCTTCTTCACGGTCCGTACGAGCGAAGAATCAATGATGTGGTAGTAGAAAGCGGGATGTATTACTATGGCATGAAGCACAAAACCTGGATGCTATTTGATCAGCGTAATGTTCTTCAGGATAAGAATCATTTCGAAGAAGGGTGGCCGCGTGAGTCACGGATCACCTATTATAATCAAAGCAGTAAATCCATCGAAAAAATTATTCCTGTTCAATACGGACTAGAAGAGGGCTACTTTTTCCACTTTTATGAAGATCAGCAAATAGCCGTCACTGGCGAGTACCAATTTGGGCAGAAAGTTGGTCTATGGACAGAATATTGGGACACAAACAACGCGAGGGCTATTCGGAAGCGGGAGATTCAATACCAAGAAGAACCCTACATGGATGACTTTAGACCCTACATCCGTGCCGAGTGGGATAAGGATGGAAATTTGATCTATCGAAGCGAAAGAGCCAATTAATTCTCTCGGAATTTGAATTGCTGCCCTCCTACTGAAGCCTCATACATCAACCCTCCCTTCGTTCGAGTAAAAACCGCAACGCCATCCACATATTCGGCATTGGCGGAAGCACCTGATGCAGCAGCTACAGCAGAGACCTGTGCAGCCATTTCTATCTTTCCAGTCTTGAATCTATCCCAAGACTCTTCATCCTCAAAAAACACCACCTCGCTGTAGGCCTGTCCTCCCGCCTGAAAGCCGATCGTGATTTGAGTCATCTTTGCAAATCCAACAAACTGGCCTTGCTCATAGGCCACTCCATTTCCGGCTGCACCTCCTACTCCAAGTCCGCCTTTACCTACATTGGGTAAAATGATATAGCCATAAGCATTTTCAAAAAGCTCACTCATAGTGGGATCGTCCTCCAAAAATTCCGCTTTGGCCTCTTGGGAGTCCTCTATAATTTGTTGGTCTTTTTTACTGCTTTGAGCATTTGCAAAGGTTGAAATCATCAAAAAGCTCAGGCAAAGCAAAAAGAGTTTCGTGGGGCGGGTGTTAGTAAAATGCATCTTCAAACTGTTTGAAATTAATGTTTCCTGATTTGTCTTTATAAACGCCGACAATATCAAATCTGATATCTTTATGCCAATCAATCTCATGAATATAGGCATCTGCGGCTTTTACGATCAGCTTTTTTTTGCCGTAGTCCACAAATTCCTCTGCAAAGCCATAGCCGGTACCAGATCGGAATTTGACCTCAATGAAAATCAACAATCCTTGATACTTCATGATCAAATCAATTTCAGCATGCTTGTAGCGATAGTTTTTTTCCAAAAGCTCATAGCCTTTCGATACTAACCATTCACATGCCAACTCTTCAGCGCGTTTTCCGCTCTCATTGTGCTCAGCCATGCTAGATTTGATTAATTTTGAAAAATCCGAACGAATGCACCTAAAGCAAGGTTTCTACTTCAACTTCGGAGAAAGAATTATGAATGAAGTTATCAATAAAAAAGTGAATTTCATAGACCTAGGCCCCATGGACTACCAAGCCGCCTGGGACTATCAAGAGTCACTTTTTGATGAGATAGTCAAGCTGAAAATCGCAAATCGGAAAGCAGAACTTTCCGAGCAAAAAACCAGTAAAAACCACCTGCTGTTCGTAGAACATCCTCACGTCTATACCTTGGGAAAAAGCGGAAAGCAAGAAAATCTACTTCTGGATGAAAAAGGTCTGGCAAAGCATCAGGCAAAATTTTACAAGATCAACCGGGGTGGCGATATCACCTATCATGGCCCGGGACAATTGGTGGGGTACCCCATTTTAGATTTGGAAAACTTCTTCACGGATATTCACAAGTACCTCCGTTTTTTGGAAGAAGCCATCATCCGAACCCTTGCTGAATACAAGGTCGAAGCCGGTCGAATCGAAGGACTTACAGGAGTATGGCTCGATCATATCAAACAGGAGAATCCACGGAAAATTTGTGCCATGGGTGTTAAATCTAGTAGATGGGTGACCATGCATGGATTTGCATTCAACCTCAACGCAAACTTGGAATATTTTGGCCATATCGTCCCCTGCGGCATTGACGACAAAGCGGTCACATCCCTCCACCTTGAACTTGGCCATCATGTGGATGAGGCTGAGGCTAAAGAAAAAGTAAAAAAACACCTCGCTGATCTATTCGAATGGGAATGGGTCTGAATGATTATTAAAGGATGAAGAAAGACATTGATTTTTCTCCAGTGACTGGAGTAAAACTAGCGATTGCAAAAACGGAAACGGAATCAGGGGAAGATTGGGCGGTTTACATCATCAACCTCAACCTGATCGAACTCAAAAATGTCATGATCACTTCGAGAGGGTATGGCGAATTGGAAGGAGAGCAACGAAAAACCTCCACCCTACGTCATCTAATTGAGGAATTAGGGGCACAAAGCATAGCTAAAATCGAACCCATTGACCCTGCAGTTTTTGAATTGACCAATGAATTTTGGGTGAGCTATTACATCCTCGATCAGATTTTTGACAAAAAGTTTATCTTTACTCCAGGCAGTTTTCACCCCTCACTGCAGCGGATGATACCCGAACTTGGATTGGAAGGGGTTTTACATAGTTAGAAATCCATGGCAGATTTTTTTGATCAACTTGGCGATATATTGTTTTTGGACATTGAAACAGCCTCTCTTACAGGGCGGTTTGATGAGCTCAATGAACGACTGAAAGAAGAATGGGTGAAAAAAGAACAACATCTCCAAAAGGATCCCGAGGGCCTCATAGAACCCGGCTCGCTATATTTTGACCGAGCAGGCATTCATGCCGAATTTGGCCAAGTCATTTGTGTTGGAGTTGGCTATTTTCAATGGAAAAAGAAAGATAAAAAGCTGATCTTCAGATCGAAAGTATTTCAAGATGAAAACGAACGGGAACTATTAGTCTCCTTTTCGGAGTTACTCCAAAAGAAAAAATGGGTTCTCTGTGCACACAATGGCAAAGAGTTCGATTTCCCCTACCTTTGTCGACGAATGCTCATTCAGGGAGTTCCTTTACCTGAACCCTTACAAATAGCCGGTAAAAAGCCTTGGGAAGTCCGCCATCTTGATACCATGGAACTTTGGAAATTTGGGGACTATAAATATTACACCCGTCTAGAATTAATAGCATCGGTATTTGGCATACCTACCTCCAAGGATGACCTCGACGGAAGTCAGGTAAATGCAACTTTTCACCTTGAAAAAGATACGGAACGAATCAAGAAGTATTGTCTCAAAGATGTGGAAGTCACCGCTAGAGTGTACCTTGCAATGAACCCTACCCTGGATGAAATGGAAATAGAAATAGTACACCTCGAGGAGCTCAAAAAATCACATAAATAAACCGGGGAAATTTTTATCATTTAAATTAAACAAGACCCTTTATGGGAAGAAAATCTAATCGAAACCAAAACAACCAAAGAGGCAAATCACCCAGTGCTTCGCAGTTGGCTAGAAAAATCAAAACATTTTTAGACAATCATTATGGAGAGGAATACTCTGCAAAGCAGATTATCAAAAAACTGGAAATTAGAGACTCGCTCTCCAAAAATGCAGTAGAACCCATCCTTATCAAACTGGTAGAGAATGGCACACTATCCAAAAGTCCACGGAATTATTACGCGTCGAAAAAGGATCCGGATTTTATCATTGGAAAAGTGGATTATGTAAATCCCCGCTTCGCCTACATCGTTCCTGAAGACCCTGAAAAAACAGACGGAGATATCCTGGTAAAAGAAGCAGACCTCAAGCAAGCCCTGGATGATGACCGCGTCCGAGTCATGGTCTATCCAAATAAAGGTCGAAGCGGAAGAAGTGAAGGCCGTGTATTGGAAATTCTGGAGCGGGCTCGCGATGAGTTTGTCGGAAGAGTGGAAATTTCCCCTCGTTTCGCTTTTGTGGTTCCTGATTTTAAAAAGATGCATAAGGACATCTTTGTACATCGAGGAGACCTAGAGGGTGCTCAGCACAATGAGAAAGTGGTTGTCAAATTGACCGAATGGAGAGAAGGTGATAAGAACCCAACCGGAAAGGTAACTCGAGTATTAGGAAAAGCCGGAGTCCATGAAGTAGAAATCCACTCCATCATGGCAGAATTTGGGCTTCCCTTCGAATACCCAAAAGAAGCGGATGCTGAGGCAAATGCTATTTCGGAAGAAATCAGCAAGAAGGAAATTCAAAAAAGGGAGGATTTCAGAGAGGTAACCACCTTTACCATCGACCCAGCAGATGCCAAAGATTTTGATGATGCCATTTCCTATCGAAGACTGGAAAATGGAAATCTCGAAGTAGGCGTGCATATCGCCGATGTGACACATTATGTTCAGCCCAAAACGGCCTTAGAGCGGGAAGCCTACGATCGTGCTACCTCGGTTTACCTCGTAGATCGTACGATTCCCATGCTTCCTGAGCGATTGAGTAATGGCCTTTGCTCTCTTCGCCCAAATGAAGATAAACTCACCTTTGCCTGTGTTTTTGAACTAGATGAAAATGCGAAAGTGCTCAAGCACTGGATAGGCAGAACAATCATCCACTCGGATCGGCGCTTCGCTTATGAAGAAGCTCAAGAAAATATTGACAAGCAAGAAGGTGACTTTTTTGAGGAGGTCACCCATCTAAATAATCTGGCGAAAAAAATCAGAAAACAGCGCTTCCAAAACGGTGCGGTAAATTTTGAGACGGTTGAAGTCAAATTCAAACTGGATGAGAAAGGCACTCCCCTAGGCTTGATGGTCAAGGAGCGGAAGGACATTCATAAACTGATCGAAGAGTTTATGCTGCTGGCCAATAAGTATGTAGCGGAATTTATCATCAAAAAGAACAACGGCAAGGATACCTTTGTCTATCGTACGCACGATTCGCCGGATATGGATCGATTAGAGGTCTTTTCTGGATTTGCAAAGCGATTTGGACACAATCTCAACCTAGACAATGAACGACAAGTATCTAGTTCATTGAATAAGCTCATGGATGAGATTCAAGGAAAACCTGAGCAGAATGTGCTAGAGCAACTTGCTATTCGATCCATGGCAAAAGCCAAATACACGACCGAACCAAAAGGTCACTTTGGCCTTGCCTTTGCCCATTATACTCATTTCACCTCGCCCATTCGACGCTATCCTGACATGATGGTTCATAGACTTCTTCAGCATTACTTGGATGGTGGAAAATCACCTGATGCAGAAGACTGGGAGAAAAAATGTCTTCACTCGTCGGATCGAGAAAAAAGAGCCGCTGATGCTGAGCGAGCATCCATCAAATACAAGCAAGTGGAATATATGTCGCTGGCAGAAGATAAAGACTATGAGGGAATTGTCTCGGGAGTCACCGAATGGGGTGTTTTTGTAGAAATCACTGAGACAAAGTGCGAAGGAATGGTGCGGGTATCAGATATCTCGGATGATTACTACGAATTCGATGAACGAAACATGCGACTCATCGGAACCAAATCAAAAAAAATGATCACTTTGGGCGACAAAGTCTCGGTTCGTGTAGTTAATACCGATATCGACCGTAGAACCATCGACCTGGAATTTGCAGATAATGACGAAAAACCCCATCGCACCCGAACTCCTAGATAAATTAGAGAATTTCCTCAGTACCTATTCATTCGGAAAAAAACCCGATGAACTTTATGACCCCATCCGGTATATTTTGTCACTTGGAGGAAAAAGAATCCGGCCATTGCTCAGCCTTTTGTCCTATGGACTTTATCAAGATAATCCTGAAAAAATCCTCAGTCAGGCTGCGGCAATAGAAGTTTTTCACAATTTCACCCTGATGCATGATGACATCATGGACGAAGCGCCTCTCCGCCGTGGAAAGGCCACTGTTCATGAAAAATGGAATGCCAATGTGGCTATTTTATCCGGTGATGTCATGCTAGTAAGGGCCTATGACCTCTTGCTGCCGAGTCCGGCTGATATTCTGGGTAAACTTATTAAGGAATTCAATCAGACGGCGGCTGAAGTATGTGAAGGACAACAGCTAGACATGAACTTCGAACTTCGAGATGAAGTTCATGAAGACGAATACATCGAGATGATCCGACTCAAAACAGCGGTGCTTTTGGGTTTTGCTCTAAAGCTCGGGGCAATGCTGGGCAGAGCTTCAGAGGAGGATCAAAAGCGCTTGTATGACTTTGGTGTGAATATCGGAGTAGGTTTTCAGCTTAAGGATGACTTATTGGACGTATTTGCTGACCAAGCAAAATTCGGTAAGCAGGTAGGTGGAGATATCATTTCAAACAAGAAAACCTTCCTCTTGATTAAGGCACTTGAGCTGGCAAATGGTGAAGATGAGAAAGTTTTGAAAGATTGGTTAGCTAAGAAGGAATTTGATCCAGAGCAGAAAGTGAAAGCCGTCAAGGAGCTTTATGAAAAATTGGGTGTACGAAAGCTAGCCGAAAATAGAATGAATGAATATTTCCAGAGCGGGTTCGAGCTTTTGGAAACTTTTGCTCAATCGGAAAACCCGTATTACCAAAGCCTGCTGGAAATCACACAAGCCCTAGTCCACCGAGAAAAATAAATCATGAACGTATCCATCACGGTTATCATTATTGCGATTACGGCAATCAGTAGCTTTTTGGCTTTCTCAAACCTTCCACTGATCGAACGCTGGATGTTCACTCCCTACTTGATCAAGCGGAGAAAGCAATGGGATCGCTTTATCTTATCAGGCTTTATTCATAAAGACTACATTCACCTACTCTTCAACATGTTTACCTTCTACTTCTTTGGAAGGGTTGTGGAGCAGTTTCTTGCTTTCAAATATGGAAGTACTACGGGAGGGATCATCTTTATCCTATTCTACCTCTTGGGGATAATCATTGCGGATATTCCTACTTATCTGAAGCATCAGGACAATTCCTATTACCGAGCATTAGGTGCCTCAGGCGGGACTGCCGCTACGGTTTTTGCCAGTATTATCATTCTTCCACTGGCAGATATTTGCCTTTTCGGAATTCTATGCTTGCCTGGATTTATCTTGGGAGCCCTTTTTCTAATTTATTCCTATACCAAAGGAAAGCAGGATAGCGACGGCATCAATCACGATGCTCACTTATACGGGGCTTTGTTTGGGATTTTATTTATCCTAATAATCTCTCCAAACAGTGCGCTGGACTTTGTGGATCAAATCAAAAATTTCAGGATATTCTAAAAAAACCTCCCTGAAAAATCAGGGAGGTTTCAACTTATTTTTTAATATCCAGCTTAGTTCTGAGCTCCTCAATATTCAGGAGTTTTGAAATCTCCTCCTGTTCGAGCCGCTTGAATCTTGCTAATTGAACATCTATCTGCTCTGTCAATTCTGCTCTGACCTCCTCTGCTTGATCTGTAGGCTTGTAATCTCCATTGCCTGCGATTGAGTTCAAGTGAGCCAATTTATTATTCAGTCGAATCGGGAAATTCAGTGGATCTTGACCGCTTCGATTTTTGGTCTGATATAAAGTTTCCTCTATCTCAGTCATCTCAGCTTGAATGGCCTCCAAATTGGCTGGCTTAGTTTCCATACTATCCAACTCAGCCCGATACTGACGAATCAGCTTGATGGTTTGATGAGTTTCTGTCAGTTTTCTATTGACATTCATCAGAAACTCAAACTGCTCCTCCAAATCGGCTTGGGTAGAAGGATATCTCGGATCAGCTAACACCTTGAATGGTTGAACCTGAGATTGACCATCTAAAGTCATTTTCACTTTATAATCCCCTGGAGTCACTTTTGGACCTCTTAGATTAGCAGCCCACATGATCAAACCATCAAAACCTTCTGCATCCTCTACTCGAAGGTTCCAGTTGAACTCATTACTTCCCGTTTTGACTTTCAACGTATCTCCGTTGTAACCTTTGGTAGAGAATGTCCTGAGAACATTATCCTTGCTATCCATGAATTCGATTCGAAGCTCATCCTTTGGTTCTTCTTTCATGAAATAATAAACCAAAACTCCACCATCACGATTTGTTCCGGCGTAATTTGAGCTTCTGCTTGACCCATCAATTCGATACGAATCCTGTGGTTTGAAAAGGTGTAAAGCCTTGTTTTCAATTCCCGGTTCAGCCTGATGCAGCACGGTCAAATCGTCAATGATCCAAAAGGAACGTCCCTGAGTTGCTGCAATGAGGTTATTCTCTTTAATGGCTAAGTCTGTTATTGGGACGATCGGCAGATTCATCTGAAGAGAGTGCCAAGAAGCTCCATCATCTTTGGAATAATACATGCCAGTCTCCGTACCTGCGTAAAGCATTCCACGCTTCACTGGATCGGCTCTTACCACTCTGGTAAAGTGCTCCGGGTCAATCCCGGATGTGATTTTGGTCCAGGTTTTTCCATAATCCTTTGTTTTGTACAGATATGGCTCGTAGTTCCCCATTTTGTAGCCTGTAGCAGCAAAATAGGCCTCAGCTGGGTCAAATGGGCTCGCTTCGATGCTATTGATCTGTAGCCATTCCGGCATATCACTTGGAGTTACATTTTGCCAAGTGGCTCCATTATCTGTGGTCACATGCACCAAACCGTCATCCGATCCAGCCCAAATCACACCTTGCTTTAAAGGAGACTCAGCAGCAGTGAAAATAGTCGCATAGTATTCCACGGAGGTATTATCCTTGGTGATCGGTCCTCCTGAAGGCCCTAGCTTGCTCTTATCGTTTCTCGTTAGATCCGGGGAAAACACCTCCCAGCTTTGCCCCTCATCTGTGGATCTGTGAAACTGATTACTTGTCGTATACAATAAGTCTGAATCATGCGGAGAGAAGAAAATAGGGAAATTCCACTGGAATCTGTATTTCATGTCCTCAGCTCCATGACCCATAGGATTATCAGGCCACACATTTACAGAGCGAGTGATTCCTTTGTCATGATCTACACGAGTCAAATATCCACCATAAGACCCTCCATAAACGATGTCATTATTATCAGGGTCTGGTGCAATCCAACCAGACTCACCACCGGCAGTGGGTTCCCAGTCATCCTCAGTGATCCCTCCTCTTCCATCAATTCTATGTCTGATTCTCACTGTGGAATTATCTTGCTGTGCTCCATAGATTCTATATGGGAAAGAGTTATCAGTCGTGACGCGGTAAAACTGAGAAGTTGGCTGATTCATGTAAGTTGACCAGCTTGCACCACCATCTTCAGAGATTTGGGCACCACCATCATCTGCGATAGCCATTCGCTGATTGTTGTTTGGATCGATCCAAAGGTCATGATGATCTCCGTGAGGAGCATTGGCTCCTTTGAAGGTTTTACCACCATCGGTGGATTTGTGATAGCTTACATTCAATACATAGACCGTTTCCTCATCCTGAGGGTCCGCATAAATTCTTGAATAGTACCATGCACGCTGACGTAGACTTCGGTCTTCATTGGTGCGAGTCCAAGACTCACCTGCATCCATGGATACATATACGCCACCGTTTTCATTTTCGATGATAGTATACAAGCGATCTGAATTCAGAGGAGAAACTGCAATACCCATGATACCTAGAGTGCCTTCTGGAAAGCCTTCTTTTTGGGTTAGGTCTTCCCAATTTTTACCTCCGTCTGTGGACTTGAACATTTTACTGCCTGGTCCTCCACTCTCAAGTGAATAGGGTGTGCGCTTGATTTCCCAAGTAGTGGCATAGATGGTTTCAGGATCATTTGGATCCAAAACCAGATCCACTGCTCCAGCTACATCACTGACATAAAGGACTTTTTCCCAATTGGCACCGCCATCGGTCGATTTATAGACCCCTCTGGTTTCATCAGGCTTAAAGATATCTCCCATCACAGCAGCATAAACTACATCAGGGTTTTCAGGATGGATTCGCAGTCTTGCCACAAATCGTGACTTATCAAGTCCGGCTCTATCCCAGCTTTTTCCGGCATCGGTACTTTTCCAAATACCATATCCAAAAGAGACATTTCCTCTTACGGTTTTTTCACCGCCTCCTGCATAGACGACACTAGTATCACTTTCTGCAACGGCTACTGCTCCAATGGATCCACCGAAGTAGCCATCAGAAACGGATTTCCAGGTTTTACCGGAGTCTACTGTTTTCCAAACTCCTCCACCTGTACTTCCGAAATAATAAGTGTGGTCTGATCCACTTACCCCTGTAACGGCATCGGATCGCCCACCCCTAAATGGGCCGACTAAGCGCCACTCCAGCGCTTTATACACCTGAGGATCAGGGACATTTTGAGCTTTTGCTTCAAAGAGAAATAATGATGCTATGAAGAGCATCACTAATCCCAATTGCTTTGTTTTGTTCATAGATATTAAGGTTGGCAATTTGTTATGGTTAAAACTTACTTAATTTTTTCTATTAGGTCAGAATCTAGTGGGAGATTTATTATCAAAATCGATCAATCGGCTCTTTCATACTGCTTTTCGAGATGAGGAACACCATCTATCATCCATTTAGGAGCAGGCTTGTCCATGAGGTAATGATCAAAATAAGCCTTCATTCTTCTTTGAAAATCCTTTTGATTCGCTTCGTTGGCCAAGTGATGCCCTTCCTTGGGGTAGGAAAGGAAAATCACCTCTTTACCATTTCTTCGAGCCGCATTGAACAACTCCAAGCCCTGAGACCAGTCTACAGCACCATCATCCGTTCCGTGAAGTATCATGAAAGGTGTCTTAATATTGGGCACATGGTGCATGGGGTTCTCTCGCTGATAATCCTCTCGATGTGTCCAAGGGGTCACATCTCTACCCATTCTCACCTGACCAATTTCCATGATGCCATGGTGGACTGTCCCGGAGCTTCCATAAATATTATTGTAGAAACTCTCCAGGTTTGTTGGCGGAGCTCCTGTGACAATACATCTAAACATATCCGTCTGAGTAAGTATAAAAGAGGTCTGATATCCACCCCAACTGTGACCTTGAAGCCCAATTCGATCTGCATCGGCATATCCTAGCTTGATTAATTCCTTGGCTGCTGAAGTAATGACATCCAACGAACTGGTTCCCGGACGACCCTCATCAAAAACGATATCCGGCATGAATATCAAATAGCCATTACTCGCGTAAGTAGAAAAATGAGGGCGGTCATCGTAAACAGGCATGGAATACTGGTGATGGCGATTGGACATTTTTTCATAGAAGTACATAATAGTTGGATAGGCTTTGCCCTCCTCATACCCTGCAGGAAGCGTCAATGTCCCTTGTAATTTATTACCTCTGCTATCGGTAAAATCAATAAGTTTTCTTGTACCCCAAGCATATTCTGCCTGTTGAGGATTGGCATCGGTAATCCTTTGCTGACTTTTGAAAACAGTATTGGCGACGTAATAATCAGGAAAATTCTCAAAGGTCTGTTTGGTAAAGAAAACCCGATCAGATTCCTCGGCCTTCATAGGGTTTCCATAGCTCCAATCTTCATAAACCAATGGTTTTGGAGATTTACCCACCTCTAATTCATAAAATCCTTCCTTTTTAGTCCACTCTCCATAGGCTGATAAAAGTAGAGCTTGATCATTATCCACCCATTCTTGGTTTGGATCAAGCTGTACCAAGCGGAATCTTATTTCCTCAGCATCTCCAATTTTGGTGATATTTTCCACCAAGGATCCATCCAAGGCAAGCTGCCAAAGGTCATATTTGTGATTGACAATTACATACTTACCATCCTTAGTCCAGCCAGCCACTCCATAGGGAGGCTTTTCATGCGGATAAGGATGCTCCAAATCCATAAATACTAGGGGAGCTTTCGAAGAAACATCTGTGATCTCCTCAGTATCAAAATCATAAACCATCAAGGCTGTATCTTTCTGATACAAATAATATCGACCGTCAGGCGAGAAGCCTAGAGGTCGTTTGACCTCTTTCTCAATAAGCTTTTTATCACCGGAAGTAATATCGACTCGATAAAAATCAGCCGGAGAAACTCCCCAATTCACATCACTGATGTACGGGGTTTCATCTCTTCCCAATCGGTATTTTGGATGCTTAGAATCCAAAACCGTCCTCATTTCCTCATCAGCCAATTGCTTGAAATCGTTATTTTGGAAATGATAAACGGATTGATAGGTAAAGTTTTTATTCCTATTGGCTCTTACAATCTGTACTGACTGAATGTAGGGATCTTTCCAATGCCATACGTCCACATTAGCAATTGTATCCTTACTCATTTTGATTTTCTCCTTCTGCTCCTTAATTCCAAAAAAGATAGACTTACCATCTTCGGAAAAGGAAAGAGTTTCTTTATCACTGATGACAAAGTCTGTTGGAAAGCCAGATGATTTGGAGCTCAGCGTAGCCATCTTCGTTTCCACATCCAGATTATAAAAAACCAACAAATCATTGGGCTGCTGCCAAAGAGTATCCACTTTATTACCTCTTAAAACCGCAAGCTGGTTTCCTTTCTCTTCATACTCTTCCTTTTTGGCATTTTGGTCATCCCAAATAAGGCTTTGATAGCTGGCCTTGGAAGCATCCAACAGATCAGTGGACTTTGAGCTCAATGACAACAGGTAAACACCGTTGCCAATTTGGTCTTCCGCATCGACAAGGTAAGCCAAATGCGAACTCTTCTGATTAAAAGCGAATTCACTTACGTTTCCTATTGACATGGCCTGCTCCTTTTGGAGATCATAGAGAATCAGGTCTGCGCCTTTGGCACCCTCAGGCTTTTTCTTCAAAACTGCCCAAAACTTGCCATCATTTGAAAATGCCATTGAAGCTGCATTGGCAATTGAGTACTCTGTGTCTCCGGAAAGCTTACGCACATGGGCTTTTTGCTCGATCGGTTTTTTGGCCTTTTTGAGCTTTTCAGCTTCTTCTTCCAGAGGTTGGGTAAAATAGGCCACATAGTTCCCTTTTTTGGAAAATGCAGGCCTCGAACCGTTTGGAACACGGATAATGGATCGATCCGCTACTGACATAATATGAAGCGTATCATCAGATCCATTTGGTCTAAGGGAATAGGCAAACCAGTCTCCCGTCGGAGATACTTCCGGCGAAATAATCCTAGACCACTTGGGATAGTCTTCTAATTGGAGTGTCTTCTGCTGAGCCTGAAGGTTCAGATAGGAGAAAACAAATAGACAGATTAATGTAAATATTCTCATATGCAGTGGATTAAGCTATTTATAGACAATAGACAAGATTGACCACTGCAGTTAAAAAACAAACACAAATTACATCTGAGGTAAAAATAAAATCATCGGGCACAAAAAAAGGGCGATCTCTCGACCGCCCTTTCATTTGAATTTATAAAACTTAAGCTTCAGCAGGAAGCACGTTTACAATTGACTTACCGTCAGCTTTCTTTACGAAAGCAACTTTACCGTCCGTCAATGCAAACAACGTGTGATCTTTACCCAATCCTACGTTTTCGCCAGGATGATGCTTAGTACCTCTTTGTCTTACGATGATGTTTCCGGCGATTACAGCCTCACCACCAAACTTTTTCACGCCCAATCTCTTGGAGTGGGACTCTCTACCGTTTTTGGAACTACCTACACCTTTTTTGTGTGCCATGGTTTAATACGTTTAATGTTTTCTAAAATGAAAACTTAGAGTGAAATATTTTCGATCAATAACTTAGTGAAATCTTGTCTGTGACCATTCTTCTTTTTGTAGCCTTTTCTACGCTTCTTTTTGAAGACGATCACTTTATCACCTTTAACATGATCCAGCACCTTGCCAGATACCTTTGCACCTTCTAGAAGTGGTGCGCCTATTGACACATTTCCGTCAGCTTCAGCCAACAGTACTTGGTCAAATTCCACGGAAGCGCCAGCCTCTGCGTCCAATTTAGGAGCGTAGATGGACTGATCTTTAGTTACTTTGAACTGCTTACCAGCGATGTTTACGATTGCGTACATATTGTGATTTTGATTCTTTATGAAAATCGGAGTGCAAATATAGATAACTATCTGATAAGAAAAAAGCTTACTTAAAAATTCGATTTTGGAATTACTATGATTTCTATTTGAGACCATCCAATTCGATAAATCGGTACCTTTAGGACTCGAAAATAATCATCAAGAAAATCTAGACCTTACAAAATAATATTTTTTACTCAAAGACATTTCCATATTCTGTTGATTTTCAATGATTTAATACAAGCCAAAAAATTGACCTTTGTTCAAATTTTTGATTGAACAGAATTAAAAAATTTTTTTTTGAAATAATTGAAAAAACTTTTCACCCCCTGTAAATTGATAATTTTTTAAACCTTAACTTGATTTATAGCATATTTAAATATTGATTTACAATCTATTATGTTGTTTTTGACCTTTGGTCAACTACTCAATTCAAGTTCCTATTCAGGGGTTTTATTTATCCGATTTGGTTCACATATTTGTTCAGAGGCTGTTCTGAAAAGGCAGCCTTTTCTATCCCAGAAGGCCAGATCCTTCGCCCAGCCAATTTTGAATCAGGAGATAAATTTTCCATTGAATAAATAAACAGAGAGAACGATGCAAGAGGAACCCATTTTAGTAGACAACAAGAATCGATTTGTTTTATTCCCCATTCAGCACCCTGATATTTGGCAATACTATAAAAAGGCGGAGGCAAGTTTCTGGACAGCCGAAGAGATTGACCTAAGTCAGGATTTAACTGATTGGAAAAACCTGAATGACGGCGAACGCCACTTTATCTCACACGTATTGGCCTTCTTTGCGGCCAGCGATGGGATTGTAAATGAAAATTTGGCTGAGCACTTCGTGGCAGAAGTTCAATATACAGAGGCTAAATTTTTCTATGGTTTTCAGATTGCCATGGAAAACATCCACTCTGAAACATACAGCCTTCTCATCGACACTTATATTAAGGATGCTGTTGAGCGAGACAGACTACTCAATGCCATCGAGCATATTGACTGTGTAAAGAAAAAAGCAGACTGGGCACTACGATGGATTGACAACGGAAATTTCCAGGAGCGACTGATTGCTTTCGCAGCAGTTGAAGGTATTTTCTTCTCCGGCTCTTTCTGTTCTATTTTCTGGATGAAAAAGCGAGGCTTGATGCCAGGACTGACTTTCTCCAATGAATTGATTTCCCGTGATGAAGGATTGCACTGCGATTTTGCTTGTCATCTATACACCAAGCATGTGGTCAACCCACTTCCAAAAGACACCGTCCGTGAAATCATTATGGATGCGGTAGCAATCGAGAAAGAATTCGTGACTGACGCACTCCCAGTAAGATTGATCGGAATGAATGCAGATTTGATGTGTCAATACATCGAGTTTGTAGCTGACCGATTGTTGATGGAGCTTGGATGTGATAAAGTCTGGAACAGCACCAATCCATTCGACTTTATGGACATGATTTCCCTTCAAGGAAAGACAAATTTCTTCGAAAAGAGAGTTGGAGATTATCAAAAGGCAGGAGTAATGAAATCCCAAGAAACATCCAGTGCTTCTCGTTTTTCTATCGAAGAAGATTTTTAAACAATACCCATAACCTATCCCACCACCTTAACCCAAATCGAAATGCTAGTAATCAAAAGAGACGGAAGACGCGAATCGGTCCGGTTTGACAAAATCACTGCCCGGATAGAAAACCTATGCGATGGATTGGATCCAAAATATATTCAGCCCATCGAAGTAGCCAAAAAGGTCATCGATGGTCTTTACGACGGAGTGAGTACTTCCGAGCTAGACAATCTTGCCGCGGAAGTCTGTGCATCCTTGACGGTCAAACATCCGGATTATGCCATCCTTGCAGCCCGTATTGCAATCTCCAATCTCCATAAGACGACTAGCCAGTCTTTTTCTAATACGATGAAAAGACTATACACTTATGTGAATCCAAAGACTGGAGAGAACGCTCAGCTTTTGGATACTGAAGTGTATGGAATTATCAAGAAAAATGCTGCTCGCTTAGATGAGGCAATCGATTATAAGCGTGACTTTGGTTATGATTTCTTTGGATTCAAAACACTAGAGAGAAGTTATCTGATCAAACTGGATGGGAAAGTAGTGGAGCGTCCTCAGCACATGCTGATGCGGGTTTCTGTGGGAATTCATAAGAATGACATTGATTCAGTAATAGAGACTTATAATCTCCTTTCTGAGAAGTGGTTTACACATGCCACTCCTACCCTATTCAATGCTGGTACTCCAAAACCACAACTATCTTCTTGCTTCCTTTTGACAATGAAGGAAGATAGTATTGACGGTATCTATGATACACTAAAGCAATGTGCTAAAATATCGCAGTCAGCTGGTGGGATCGGACTATCTGTACACCATGTGCGGGCAAAGGGATCCTATATCAAAGGAACCAATGGCGTATCAAACGGTATCGTTCCGATGCTCCGTAACTTCGACATGACCGCTCGATATGTAGATCAAGGAGGAGGAAAGCGTAAAGGATCATTTGCCATCTATCTAGAGCCATGGCATGCAGATATCAAAGACTTCCTGGAGCTAAAGCGAAACCACGGAAAAGAAGAGATGCGTGCAAGGGATCTATTCTACGCACTTTGGATTCCAGACTTATTCATGAAGCGAGTAGAAGCCAACGAAAGCTGGTCACTATTCTGTCCTAACGAGGCCCCTGGACTTTCAGATTGTCATGGAGAGGAGTTTGAAAGACTCTATGAAAAGTACGAGCGGGAAGGAAGAGCTAGAGAGACGATCAAAGCCCAAGAGCTATGGTTTGAAGTTCTTGAATCTCAAATCGAGACAGGAACTCCGTACATGCTATATAAAGACGCTGCGAATGGAAAGTCCAATCAGAAAAACCTTGGAACTATCAAGTCTTCCAACCTGTGTACTGAAATCATCGAGTACACTTCACCTGATGAGGTAGCTGTTTGTAATCTAGCTTCTATTGCACTTCCAAAATATGTGGCTACGGGTCCTGACGGAAAGCGATATTTCGATCATCAAAAACTCTATGAAATCACCAAAGTAGCCACCCGAAACCTCAACAAAGTAATCGATGTCAACTACTACCCTGTAGAAGAAGCTAGACGATCTAACTTCCGCCACCGACCAATCGGCTTGGGAGTTCAAGGCTTGGCTGATGCTTTCATCATGCTCAGAATGCCTTTCGACTCAGAGGAAGCTAAAGGGCTAAATGAAGACATATTTGAAACCATCTACTATGCTGCTGTGGAAACTTCCATGGAACTAGCGAAGGTGGAAGGTACTTATGAAACTTATGAAGGATCTCCAGCCTCTCAAGGAATCCTTCAGTTTGATATGTGGGGTGTAAATCCAAAGTCAGGCAGATGGAATTGGAATGAGTTGAAAGATAAAGTGAAGAAATTTGGACTTAGAAACTCCCTTCTAGTAGCTCCTATGCCTACGGCTTCTACTTCACAAATTTTGGGAAATAATGAGTGCTTTGAGCCTTACACCTCCAATATCTACACAAGAAGAACCCTATCTGGAGAATTCATTGTCGTGAATAAGCATTTGATGCATGACCTAATCAAGTTAGGCTTGTGGGATGATAAAATGCGTAACAGATTGATTTCTACCAATGGATCTGTACAGGATATTCCAAACATTCCTCAAAACATCAAGGATCTGTATAAGACCGTTTGGGAAATCTCACAAAAAGTCATCATCGATATGGCGGCTGACAGAGGTGCTTATATCTGCCAGTCTCAAAGTATGAATGTCTTCCTTCAGGATCCAAACTTTGGAAAACTTACTTCAATGCACTTCTACGCCTGGAAGAAAGGCCTCAAGACAGGTATGTACTACTTGAGATCTCAAGCTGCAGCTGCAGCGATCAAGTTCACACTTGATAAGAGCGCCTTGGTGGATCAGGAAGAAATTTCCACTCCTACTGCACAAGACTTGCAAGACAAACAAGCTGCAATCACTTGTTCTCTGGACAATCCAGATGACTGCGAAATGTGCGGCAGTTAAAAACTTTAGAGTTCGTCAATTTGAAAAAGCGCCTAGTAGTTCTGGGCGCTTTTTTTAGCTTTGAAAAAAACAAAAACAATGACTTCTGTAGAAATAGCCAAAAAAATCCAAAATCTAAGCGCTGAGCAAAAGCCAATTTTTGGAAGAATGACTCCCCAACATGTACTGGAGCACCTGACCATCACAGTCAAGCTTTCCACCGGCAGAATTAAAATCCCTGAATTCACCCCTTCGGAAAGGCACCTAGAGATGAAGCGCCTTTTACTCGATACTGAGATGGAATTTCCCAAAGGGGTCAAAGCTCCAAATGATACCGGTGAGCTTCCTGAGCTTCGCCATCCAAACTTGGATACTGCCAAAGAAAAGCTGGTACAAAGCCTCGAAGAGTTTGAGGAAAAATATAAGCAGGAACCTGAATTTAAGGCTATTCATCCTCGCTTTGGCTATTTAAATCATGACGAATGGTTACGCTTTCATGCGAAGCACTTCAAACATCATCTCAGCCAGTTTGGAATTTGACATAAAAAAGAGGCTGTCTCATAAATCGTTTGTTTGTCAGCCTGAGCGGAGTCGAAGGCCATTTCCGGAATGATGGAGTACATTTCGACTTCGCTCAATGTGACAGGCTTTTCTTTTGAGACAGCATATTTTTTATTTTATCCATTCCCTCTCAGTATTTCCATCGGAGGTTGATTGATGATTTTTCGACCATTCAACCAGCCCAGCACAATCGTAAGACCTGTTATCGCCAAATAGAGTACTAGGCCTGCGCCCCAAGCTGGTCTAAAGTTCATATCGAACACAAATGCGCTCAGTAGCCAAGTTGCAGCAAAAGACAAGATTATCCCTGACAGTGAGGCTAGACTACCTAGGAAGAAATACTCCAGCGTATTGATCTTACTTACAGTTCCAGAACCAGCACCGAGTGTTCGGAGAAGAATACTTTCTCGCATACGCTGATATTTACTGATGATTAGAGAAGAAATCAATACCAGAATACCTGTAGCAATACTGAAAAATGCCATAAACTGGATCACAAAGCTGATCTTATTCAAAATATCCTCGAGCGTTTCTACAATTACTCCCAAGTTGACCACTGAGATATTGGGGAATTCCCTCACCACTTCTGACTGAATAGCTGCAGATTCCCGGTCATTTTTGGTCCGTGTAATGATCACATGGAATTTAGGAGCTTGCTCTAGTACCCCATTTGGAAACAGTACAATAAAATTGGTCGAGACTTGATTGAACTTCACATTCCGAAAGCTTCCAATGTAGGTTTTGATTGGTCGGCCCTGCACATTGAATTCGATCTCATCACCGATTTTCAGATTATTTCCCTCTGCAAAACTGGTCGAAAGACTCACAAAAATGGAATCTCCCCGCGCACCAAGCGGAATCAATTCTCCTTCTGCCAGTGTCTCGGTATCAATCAATGTATCCCGGTAAGTGACTCGATATTCCCGATTGTACATCCACCGCGAGTAATTTTCATCATCCGGAAGCTCTTCATTTTCCCGCTTATCCACTCCGTTGATTTCATTTAATTGCATCGTCACAATAGGAACCTCCTGCAAAATCCTCAGATCACGTCCAGTCACTTTTTCCTTTACAGCCTCCAATTGGGGTGTTTGAATATCAAACATTAGCAAATTGGGCTGATCTTCCTTATCAGCAAATTTTGCTTCTTCCAGCAATTGATTTTGAAGAAAGAAAAGCGTACTAATCATCGCTGTACCCAAACCGATGGTAGCAATCAATGAGATGGTTTGATTATTGGGTCTATAAAGATTAGCTAAAGCCTGACGCACGGTATATCGGAGTGAAATCGGTAAAAACTTCCGTACTGCCCACATGATCAATTGGCCAACTCCCCATAGAATACCAAAGGCAAAAACTACAAACCCGGTAAAGCCAAAAGCTAGCTGTGCTGATCCAAGAAGGTAATAGCTAAAACCCCAAATGAATATCAAGATCCCGGCAATCACAGCCCATCGAGAAGGATCCTTCATCAATCTAGAATCTGCCGTCTCAGGACGAAGCGTAGCCATTGGGGACACATTTCGAACCTTTAACAAGGGTAAAAGCGCAAATAATACCGAGACAAAAAGTCCGGTAATCACTCCAAAGCCTACCGAAAGCCAAGAAATTCCGACTGTCACTTCCACAGGCAGGAAATCTGCAAAAACAACAGGGAGAATAAATTGTAACAATGTCCCGAGTACGGAACCTAAAATCGCCCCAAAAAGTCCCATCACAAGAATCTCAAAAAGATAGATCAAAAGGACATCCCGTGAGGAAACTCCCAAGCAGCGTAAAACTGCCACGGAGGCTAGTTTTTCCTTCACAAATACATTGACAGCAGAGGCGACACCTACACAGCCCAAGAGTAAAGCTATAAATGCAACCAAGCTCAAGAAGTTGGACAGATTTTCAAATGACCTCCCTGTTGATCGCTTTCTATCTTCTACCGTATCTGCGTCAATCCGTTCGATTTCCCATTCATCCTCAAAAGGCTCAATGAGTAAATCAATGTCTGTATTTTCGGCAAATACAAAATAGCGGTTATACTCCACACGACTTCCGTATTGGACCAGGCCAGTTTCTTCCAGGTAAGCCATTGGAATATAGACAGCAGGAGCAACGGTGGCGGTGATTCCAGTTTGACCTGGCACGGATTGAAGTTCTCCGGCAATTTCAAATTCTACCTCTCCTACCTTGATGATGTCTCCCACCTGAGCATCAAACTGGGCCATCAAAATTTTCTCGACCAGAGCTTTTTTCCCTCCAGCTCGAAAATCTGCATCCCCCGAAGCTGGAATTGTCTCTAGATAACCGTAAAAAGGAAAATCGCCTTCCAAGGCACGAACCTGAGTCAATCGACTAGCCCCGGAGGCTGGAAAGGCAACCATTGATGCAAAATTGACCTCTGAAGCTGTATTTAAAGCCATCGAATCGATGGGCTGATCTCCTATAGGTTTGTTGTTTTCAAGAACCAAATCCGCCCCTAAAAGCTCTTTAGCTTGATTATCAATATCCGAAGTAAGGTTTTCACCAAAACTGCTGATGGCTACCAAAGCGGCTATACCAACCACGATGGAACTGACAAAGAGGAGTAAACGTGAGATATTTTTTCGGAAATCCCGAAAAGCCATCCTTAAAATCCAAGCAAAATCAGGCATGGGCATCCTCCTGTATTTTTCCTCCTTTGATGTGTATGATTCGCTGAGTCTTACCTGCTAATTCAGTATCGTGTGTGACCAAGACAAGCGTGGTCCCTTTTTCCTTATTCAAGTCGAAGATCAGCTTTTCAATCATTTCACCAGTCTCAGTATCTAGATTCCCTGTTGGCTCGTCTGCGAAAAGAATTTTGGGTTCATTGGCGAAAGCCCTTGCAATTGAAACCCGCTGCTGCTCTCCTCCTGAAAGTTGCGTAGGATAATGAGTCGCTCGGTCGCCGAGTCCTACTTTTTCCAAAAGCTCTAATGCCTTGGTTCTGGCATCTTTTCGCTTTTTAAGTTCCAAGGGAACCATGACATTTTCGAGGGCAGTGAGCGTTGGAAGCAATTGGAAATTCTGAAAAATAAATCCAACATCTTGATTTCTGACAGCTGCCCGTTGATCTTCACTTAGCTTTTCAAGTGCTTGACCATTTAACTGAACAGATCCGGTAGAGGCCGAATCCAAACCTGCACAAAGCCCTAAAAGGGTGGTTTTACCGCTACCTGAAGGTCCGACAATAGAGATAGTCTCCCCTGCCTGGATATCAAAATTCACCTGATCAAGAACAGTCAAACTACGACTACCGCTTTTATAGGTTTTACTCAGGTCTTTTACTGAAAGAATATTCATGAAATGCTATTTCGTTACGTTTTGCTTACAGCTAGATTAACTCTAACTGCCAATATTTTTTGAAAGAAAATTTTTTATTGAGTGAATCTAAACCAATTATTGATGAAAATTGTAGAAGAAACTGTCAAACGGTCCAAATTGGTTCCTATTTGACTACTTATCAGAACATTTAACCACAGAAAGAGCTTTTGAAATAATGAACAAACTCCAAACCTCCTCTTCATACCTACTATTGTTGATTTTATTTTCGATGACCCTAATTTCATCTTGTAGCGAAAATAAAACTTCGAAAACTACAGAGCTTGACAGCGTAGAGAATGAAGCTATGGAAAAAGAATCCAAGAAGACAATCCTTTTTTTTGGTAACAGTTTGACTGCTGGGTACGGGATTGATAAGGAAGATTCTTTCGCTGGTCTTACTCAAAATCGTTTGGATAGCTTGGGATATGAAGAGTACAGGGTCATCAATGGAGGACTCAGCGGGGAGACCACTGCAGGTGGCTTTAGCCGGTTGGATTGGTTTTTGGAAGAAGAGCCTTACATTTTTGTGCTGGAGCTTGGTGGTAATGATGGTCTAAGAGGCATCCAACTTAGCGAAACACGCAGTAATCTGGAAAAAATTATCGATGAGGTTAGAAATAAGTATCCTGAGACTCATATCATTTTGGCAGGGATGCAAATCCCACCGAATATGGGTCAGGAATATACCGATGAATTCAAATCCATTTACCCAGAAGTGGCTGCTGAAAAGAACGTGACACTTATTCCCTTTCTACTTGAAGGGGTCGCAGGAAATCCAGATTTGAACCTACCAGACGGAATTCATCCTACTGAGGAGGGGCATCGGATAGTCTTTGAAACGGTTTGGCCTTATATCGAATCTTTGGTTGAAGCCTAAAAAACATAGTCTACCCCAAAGAAGATTTGGAATTTAAATCAGATTAGTCTTTTTTAAAAAAGCTTACTTTCATTATCTATTTTTTTAACCTATATTTTCGACTTCATTAAAATTTTTAAAAAATGAGCTTTCAAATCAAAGAGACTCCGGATACCTATGATGTGATTATTGTAGGCTCCGGTGCCGGAGGAGGCATGGCTTCTAAGGTTCTTTCAGAGGCAGGCCTTTCGGTAGCCGTTGTAGAGGCAGGTGGCGACTTTGATCCGGCTAAGGATGAAGACCGGACTCAACTCAGACCACCATGGGAATCGCCAAGAAGAGGTGCAGGAACAAGAATTCGCCCATTTGGAGATTTTGATGCAGCTATCGGCGGATGGGATATCGAAGGTGAACCTTACACTAGAAAAAACGGCACTCAATTCGACTGGTTCCGATCTCGTATGGTCGGAGGCCGAACAAATCACTGGGGAAGAATTTCTCTTCGATTTGGTCCGAATGATTTCAAAAGAGCAAGCATTGACGGCATGGGTGATGACTGGCCTATCGGCTATGATGAGCTAAAGCCCTACTATGACCGTGTCGATAAGTTGATCGGAGTTTTTGGTACCAAAGAAGGTATTTACAACGAGCCTGATGGCTTTTTCCTTCCTCCACCAAAACCCAGACTTCATGAACTATTTATAAAGAAAGGAGCAGATCGTGCCGGAATCCCGATGATTCCATCACGCCTTTCTATGCTCACCCGCCCTATCAATAACGAGCGGGGCGTTTGCTTTTTCTGCAACCAATGTAATCGAGCCTGTCAGGCCTATGCAGACTTTTCTGCAGGAACTTGCCTCGTACATCCTGCCATGAAAAAAGGAAAGGTTGACCTTTACACTTTTTCAATGGTACGCAAAGTGACGACCGATGATCAAGGTAAAGCAACCGGCGTTTCTTTTGTATCCAAGGTAGATATGAAGGAGTATAAACTCCGGTCTCGAGTAGTCGTACTTGGAGCTTCTGCTTGTGAATCGGCGCGAATCATGATGAACTCCAAGTCAAAGTCTCATCCCAATGGGATTGGTGGGGACTCAGGCGTACTGGGAAGATACTTACATGATTCTACAGGAGCTGACCGAATGGGAATCATGCCTGACTTGATTGATCGAGAGCGATACAATGAAGACGGTGTTGGTGGCATGCACATGTACACCCCTTGGTGGTTAGATAATAAGAAGTTGGACTTTGCAAGAGGCTACCACATTGAATACTGGGGTGGTATGGGGCAACCTGCCTACGGTACTGGTATGAGCATGGACAGTATGCGAAAATACATCAAGGATGAATTTGGCAACCCAAGTCCTAACGGAGGCTATGGAGAAGGATTGAAAAAGGACATTCGACGAATTTACGGGTCCACATTAGGTATGTCAGGCAGAGGAGAAAGTATTCCTCGCTACGACAACTACTGTGAGATCGATCCGAATGTAGTCGACAAATATGGAATTCCTGTACTTCGTTTTAATTATACTTGGTCTGATCAGGAAATCAAGCAGGCGAAACATATGCAGGATACCTTTGAGGAAATCCTGACCAATGCTGGGGCAATATTGCTGGGTTCAAAACCCGGACCTGAAAGCAAGTATGGACTAGCGGCACCTGGACGAATCATTCACGAGGTCGGCACAACCCGAATGGGAAATGATGCTAAATCGTCCGTGGTCAACTCCAATTGCCAAGCCCATGACTGCGACAATCTGTTCGTAGTGGATGCAGGGCCATTTGTCTCACAAGCAGACAAAAACCCAACCTGGACCATTCTTGCCCTTTCTTGGAGAACTTCCGATTACATAGTCGATCAGTTGAAACAAAAAAATATCTAAGCCATGAACAGAAGAGAAAACCTCAAATTGCTTTTCACAGGCTCTCTGGGAGCGGGCTTGTTTATGACCGGTTGTGAAACAGAGGAGCAAGCTGTAAGCGGACAGATTTTCGAAGGCGGCACTCCGGGAGGTCGAACCGCTGAGGAAAAGGCAAGAGACGCCAAACTTTTAGCTGACTCCTTTTTCACAGAAGAGGAGCGCAAAAAACTGGATACACTGGTAGATATCATTATGCCGGCAGATTCCGAATCTCCGGCAGCTACTGAATTGAAAGTGACTGATTTCATGGATTTTATGATGCTAGACCAGCCCAGCTATCAGACTCCAATGAGAGGTGGTTTGATGTGGCTGGATTTCGAGGCAGATGAAAAATTTGGAAAACCTTTCAATGAGCTTTCCAAAGATCAGGTCATCGAAATCATTGAATTGGTCGCTTGGCCTGACAAAGCCGACCCAGCTTATGAAGGTGGAGTCAGGTGGTTCAATTTACTTCGAAATCTAACCTGCACAGGCTATTTTACCACAGAGGCAGGCTGGAAGTATATGGGATACAAAGGAAACACGCCAAATGTCTGGGACGGAATTCCACAGCAGGTCTTGGATAAACATGGACTTTCCAATCCCGAAAAATACACGGCATTTTATCTGAAACCCGAGGATCGGGGCAAAGTCGTCAAATGGGACGATGAAGGAAATATTATTGGTTAATCAACTATAAAATCCACGATAACTTCGTGGATTTTTTTATTTTTAAAATTAAACTTAACCAACTCCTTTGATGAAAAACAATGGATACTCCCTTCCTGTAGTGATGATTGCTGCTTTTTTTCTTTTTTCCTGCGGAGAAAGTAATCAAACAGCAGAGGGACTTGAAGAAATGGATTCCCTCTCCATCGAAAAAGTGGACTCAGTAGACTACAAACTTCTGGGAGACCCCATTTTGGCCGATGTAAGTCAGGATGGTAGTCGGATTTTAATCTATGACTATGCTGCTAGCGAAATCATTTCGCTGGATCAAAGCGGAAAACTTCTGGGAAAATTTTCAAAAACTGAAGACACACCGGACGCTTACGGCTTCATGATGGAGTTACCGGGATTTTTAGGAAATGACCAAGTTGTGGTAAACGGAATGAGAGGAATTTTCATTTACGACTTGGAAGGTAATTTGACCAAAGAAATCAAACATCCTGAGGCAGTAGGAGGAGCAGCATTTATGCCTCAAGTCGGGAAATCCATCGAAACCTTTACTCATCAAAACCAAGAATTCATTTTATCAAAATCCGTTCGGCCCAGAGACACCTACCCGGGAGAACAAGCTTTTTATGATCGTTTCAGAGCTTTGGAGTGGATCAATGTAGCTTCAGGTGAATCCACCGAAATCATCCCTTTTGAAACAGGTAGTATTTTTAAAAACGGGAAAGGTTACATCGAGAGTGACTATACCCCCTCTGTCGAATGGATAGAAGGTAAATTGTATATAAGTTTGGGAGGGGAGTCAATATTGAGAATTTATGATATGAGCGGGGAAAGTGTCAATCTGGATACCGCGATCAACTTAACCATTCCTGAGTTTAGGGAGCTACCAGTACGAGAGCGAAATGAATTTTCGGAAGGAAGTATTACAGTCGACGGAAGCACTCCTTCTGTCCGGAATATTCATCGAGTAGGTGATAAATTGATCCTTCATTATTATGCAGGAATGGACCCCGAGAAAGTAAAAGAAGCTGGAGAGCTTTGGCAATCCGGAAATCAAGAGGAAGCAGGGTTATTGTTTGATAAATTGGAAGAGGACGTACCCAAGGGTTTTTTGGTTTTTGATCTGGAAACACTCCAACTGCTGGACCGGATAGACTTACCTCAAGGAGTGGATACGGGAGGTTTCTTGGCGGCAGGAAATGTACTTTGGTTTCAAAAATCCGCCTCTGAAGAAGTGGAAGAAGATTTTGTGAGAATTTTTAAGTACAAATTTGATTGATTAAGTTTTTTGTTTTTACTAAATAAATAATTGACAGAATAAGCTTACTTTTAAAATATTAATTAGAGCACAAATGAGAGTTAATATCATTCTTTTTTCAATCCTCGTGGGATTTTTGACTGCCTGTGGTGAATCCGAAAGCGAAAAGCTTGAAATATCTTTAAGCGAGCAAAATTTAAAATTCGAAGTCTACGACTCCTTGGTTATAGATTATTTGGGGAATTTATTACTGATGGATATCAGTCCAGATGGGCAAAATTATCTGATGATCGATCAAAATACGGATACAATTTTAATTGCGAACCCAAAGGGAGATATCCAAGAGAAACTCTTTCTTAAAGGCGAAGGGCCGGGCTTATACAAAGATACTCGTTGGGGTCTTGCTAAGTTTATTTCCAACCAAGAATTTATTTTATCCACAGGCTCCACATTTTATATATTTAATAATACAGGGAAATTGGAGGAGGAATATGAGTTGGGTTTTTCTGTTTTTTCTACCTTACAAATCACGAATGGCAACAATATTCAGGTCCTAGGGAATCAGGTTTTTGCGAACATTTCAGGAAGAGATATTGATAAATGGGGCGCTGGAGGTATAGATTATCAGCAGAATGCTCGACATGTTGAAGTTTTAGATTTGACAACAGGTGAATTTGAGCCTGCCATCAAATTCCCTAAATCCTCAAAATTCAGCAACACTGAAAAAGCCTATTTTGACCTTCTTTATTTTCGTCAATTAGCGGTAACCAAAGACAGTCTCTTTTTGGTATTTAGAAACGAACCAAAAATTTATGGCTACCCAATAAATGACCTAGGACAAACTCCATCTGTAAAAAAAATCCCTTTTGAAAATTTTATAGAAAATGAACCAACAAGCGATAAAACATCGGATTCATTCAATATAAGAGATCTTTTTGTAGGGACTATCAATGGAATTCATGTGACGGAAGATCGGCAATTTTTAATTGATTATTTATCTGGTTTGACCGAGGAAGAATTCCAAAAAGTAAATTCAGAAACCGGCGGAAATTTTAGTAAAATTTTTGAAATCGCTGAAAAATCAAACCGCGGTGGCTTTGTGCTTTTCGATGGCTCCCAACTCAGTCCTGTTATCAAGAAACCAGAAATTCTGGGAAACCTTTATAAATCCATCTCCAAAGATGAAATCTGGTTCTCGCTTAATTTTTCAGAGGCCGAAAATGATTATTCAGTGATCTATAAAACCAGACTAGTCAGTCAATAAAAACCACTTATCTCTTCCCATTTCCATTTGCGGGCAAAGCTGATTCGGTTTTGCCCTCTTATGCTTATATTCCATCCTGATCTAAAAAATCCACATGAAATGCCCATGAGAATTAATTCTCACACGGGGGATGCCCCGATACATCGGGGTAGGGCATTCCATGTGGCAATTGAAAATCAAATTATAAACACATGAAATCGAGCATGACGCAAGCGACACACACTGGGATGATTGTAAATTGTGCGAGATTCCATCTGACCTCTAAAAAACAAATTATAATCAGATGAAAAAATCACCTACCTACCTGATTTTAGCTGCTGCAGGGATGCTCTTCATGGGCACAGCTTCCGCTCAGCAAATCAAACCCACCACGGAAAAAGAACTTATTGAAGCAGTCGAAAAACACAGACAACTCTATGCTTCCACCCCACTCAAAGACTTCAAGGCTCGAAATATCGGCCCCACGAATATGTCTGGCCGAATCGTAGACATCGAAGTAGCCCAAAATCCCAACACCTTTTATATCGCCGCAGCATCTGGAGGCGTATGGAAGACGGAAGACAATGGCCAGTCCTTCACTCCGATCTTCGACCATCAGGGAGTGCTGGGAATTGGAGATATGGCACTTTCCTCATCGGATAATAATGTCCTTTGGGTAGGCACCGGAGAAAACAATTCCAGCCGATCCACCTATGCTGGTGCAGGAGTCTACAAATCCACTGATGCCGGAAAAACCTGGCAATTCATGGGCCTACCCCACTCACAGCACATCGGTCAGATCCAGATTCATCCGACCAATCCTGATATCGTTTGGGTAGGTTCTATGGGAGGACTTTACTCTCAAAACAAGGAGAGAGGACTTTACATGACCACAGATGGAGGAGCATCTTGGAAGAAAGCCCTTTACATCGATGATAATACCGGAATCATTGACATCAAAGTGCATCCCAATAATCCTGACATCTTGCTAGCAGCTTCCTGGGAGCGTTTTAGGCAAGCACATGATTTCATTGGTAACGGAGAAGGCTCGGCTATCTGGCGCTCAGAAGATGGAGGTAAAACCTGGAAAAAAGCAGTGGATGGTTTCCCCCAAAACGAATTTGTAGGCAGAATTGGTTTTGATTTTGCACAGAGTAATCCTGATGTAGTCTATGCTTTGCATGACAACCAAGGCCCTTCAGACAAAGAACAAGAGGAGCCAAGAAGGCGGAGAAATCAAGAAGAGAACCCTTTGAAGTTTGAAGACTTTCAAGGCTTGTCTATAGAAGATGCTATGGGCCTAGAAGATGCTCGCTTAAATTCATTCCTTCGAAGAAATCAATTTGCTTCCAAATACACAGCCAGTGAAATCAAGCGACAGCTTCGAACCGGAAAAATCACAACAGCGCAAATCGCTAACTACAATGGAAATGCAAATGATGCCAATGAAGCTTTATTTTCAGCACCCATCATCGGAGCTGAGGTCTTTCGCTCCGAGGATGCTGGTAAATCCTGGAAAAAAGTATCAGAATCTGATCTAAGCAGACTTTACAATACCTATGGGTACTACTTTGGGGAAGTCCGAGTTGGTACCGAAAATGAAGATGAAGTATTCGTCTTGGGAGTACCGCTGTTGGTCTCAAGGGATGGAGGTAAAAACTTCACCCGAACTGATTCTGTGGGTCGCCCACACTCCGATCATCAGTCCATGTGGATCAATCCACAAGATGGAAAGCATATTCTTCTTGGGAATGATGGTGGACTCTACAGAAGCTATGGCGGTGGAGCCATTTGGGATCATCTGAATACCCAAATGCCTATTTCGCAATTTTATTCCATCATGACAGACAATGCTTCCCCGTACAATGTCTATGGCGGGATGCAGGACAATGGGGTATGGTTTGGTAGCTCTAAAAATGACCCATCCGATCGCTGGGAATCCTTGATGGGGGGTGATGGAATGGTCGTGGCAGTAGATACGAGAGACAATGACATTGTCTACACTGGGTTCCAGTTTGGAAATTACTTCCGTATCGACAAATCGACTGGTGACAGAAAACGGATAACACCGGGACATGATATCGGAAATGAACCCAATCGCTGGAACTGGAGGACACCTGCTCGTTTGAGCCACCATAATCAAGACATCATTTACATGGGCTCCCAGTATGTGTACCAAAGCCTGGATCAGGGCAGCACCTGGACTACTATATCTCCTGACTTGACCAAAAATCAAAAAAGTGGAAATGTTCCATTTGCTACTTTGACCGTTGTAGAAGAATCACCTTTTGAATTTGGGACCTTGTACGCGGGCTCTGATGATGGAAATGTATGGATTACCAGAAATAATGGAGGTATCTGGGCATCACTCAATGATGGTCTGCCTCAGGACCGTTGGGTAAGCTCCATCGCACCTTCAAAACACCGGGAGGGTTTGGTCTACATCACTTTGAATGGCTATCGCTATGATGAATTCAAAACCTATGTTTTCAAAAGTTCCGATTATGGCAAGAACTGGACTTCCATCAAAGGGAACCTTCCTGAAGAGTCTACCAATATCATCGTGGAAGATCACACTAACCCGAATATCCTTTATTTAGGAACAGATCACGGATTGTATGTCAGCATGGATGGAGGAAACAACTGGAATCTTTTCCAAGGCGAACTTCCAAACGTAGCCATCTATGACATGGTCATTCAGGAACGAGAAAATGATCTTGTCATCGGTACGCATGGCCGAAGCGTGTACATCGTTGAGCTGGAAGAAATCCAAAAACTAGCCCAACCTGATCAAAAAGTGATGCAGTGAATTAGGCTTTAATTAAAGTAGCCCGGTGAGATTCATACTTACCGGGCTATTTTTTTGGATTGAAATAGGATTTTAGAAGATTTTGAATCCAACAGAAAGAATCCACTGATTCAGTCGGTTGTCAGTCTCGAAACCAGCAACCTGTTGGGTTACACTACTCAAACCGCCTTCATATTTTACGTCTATAAAAAGATTGCCTATATCCACCCCTGCACCTGCTTGATATCCTATACTAGCCTCTTTAAAGTTGACATCATTTACCGTTCCGGCCGCATTTTCCAAATTGGAATTCACATTGAATGAAGCAATCGGTCCTGCTTGTAGCCGGATTAATTTGAACATTTTAACTCCCAGCATGACAGGTAAATCGATGCGGTTAAAATCTGCCCGGTAGCTTTCAGTGCCATTATTCCCTTGAAGATTGAGCTTAAATTCGCCGCTTGTTTGGGTAAAGAGTAATTCAGGCTGCACGTAAAAACCAGCTCCTCCAAGTCTTGCAAAAATCCCTAAATGATACCCGGTAGTAGATCCATCTGGAATGAATTGCTGAGATTCAAAATCCACCTTTGAACTACTGAGTCCAGCTTTAATCCCGAATCCTGAGTTTTGACTGAAGGCAGGAAGACTAAGACCTGCCAATAAAATAATGACAAATAGCTTTTTCATAACGGTATTGAGGTTTAATGATCAAACGAAAAGACTTGATCAACCGTACAATTCCATTGCCAAAAAATCAATTTAAGTCATGAAGTGCTTTTTCCTTCGCAATATGATGAAGGTCTGAAAAGTTTAAGGGTTTTGGCACAAGAGAATCAAATGGTATAGAAGATATTTTTCGGTAGTAACCCACATCTCCTGAGGTAAAGCCTACTACAGGTATCTTATTCGTTCGACCGTTTTCCTTTACTTTTGCCAAAAGTTCTACCCCATCCATCTCCGGCATTTGGATATCTGTAAGGATTACATGGAAATCCGAATTCTCACTCAAAATCTCAAGGGCCTCTTTACCGTTATGCGCGGTCACGACGATATCCTGCGAAGTTTCAAAAATTCGCTTTAAGATTAAAAGATGCATCAAATCATCATCGACAAGAAGGACCCGCATTTTTTTATATTTGAAATGATCATTCAATATTATGAAATAATCGTTCCAAACTTTTACTCCAGCTTGATTTTTTTAAAAAATAAAAAAAGCTGCCTTGTGAAAGACAGCTTTTCAATCGTATGATTTAATAAGATTATTAAGCAGCCTGAGGTGCTCCAAACAATCCTACCATGTTCAAAATCAATAGAATAATTACAATTGGACAAACCCATTTGATAAAGAAAACCCAGCCTATACGATAGATTCCCTTAAAACCTGGAGAACCCAACGCTAATTCGTCAGCAAACTTTCCAATTTTCTGCGCCCATCCGGTGTAAAGAGAAAGCATCAAACAAATTACAATTACTGCGAAAGTACCGAAGATAAAGTCCATTGCTCCAAAGAATCCTTCTATCGGATTGCTCAAGAAGTTGAATCGAATCTCAGCAAAGAAATTACCCTTAATTGAGGAAAGTGCAGAAGGTACAGACATCAACATCGCTGCAATACCTACAGTCCAAGTAGCTTTGGTACGATTCCACTTTCTATCATCAATCAAGTAAGAAACAGGAACCTCTAGCATCGAGATTGTAGAGGTCAAAGCTGCAACCATTAGCAATAAAAAGAATAGTGCACCAATGATGCTTCCGCCCGGCATGGCATCAAATACCCTTGGTAAAACGTCGAATACAAGTGCTGGTCCTGCTGCTGGATCTTTTCCTGGAAGAAGGGCAAACAATGCGGGAAACACCATCAAACCTCCCAAAAGGGCCACCATGGTATCCATTCCAGCAATCCAACCAGAGGACTGGATAATGTTGGAGTCTTTTGGTAAATAAGAACCGAAAGTGATCATCAAACCCCAACCAACAGACATGGAAAAGAAAGCTTGTCCCAAAGCTTGTAATACTACAGTACCGTTGATTTTAGAGAAATCAGGATTTAAGTAGTATTGAATACCTGCTTCTGCACCTTCCAGAGTGACAGAGCGTCCGGCGATGAAAATGATAATGATAAAGAGGATAGGCATTAGAAACTTAGCTGCCTTCTCGATACCACCAGAAATACCACCCAATACAATCAAAATTGTAATGAGGATAAACAAGAATGTCAGCGGGATAACGTAAAGAGGAGTCTGTACAAACTCTTCAAAATTCACCGGAATATTGATAATCTCTGTAACGATATATCCAACTGTCCAGCCTGCAATCACTGAATAGTAGCTAAAAACAAAAAAGCAGACCATCACACAAAGTACGCCTGCTAATTGCCAGAATTTATTTCCTCCCGTATCACGAATCGCTCCAATGGGGTTTTTACCCGATTTTCTACCTAGTGCGATCTCATTAAATAGAAGGGGTAAACCAATGAAGAGCACGCAGATGAGATAAACAAAAACAAAGGCTCCACCTCCATTTTCACCTGTCAAATAAGGGAATCTCCAAATATTCCCAAGGCCGACTGCCGACCCTGCTGCTGCCATGATAAACCCTAAGCTAGAACCAAATTGTCCCCTCGATTCGGGGTTTGCACTTACTGCCATAGATGATGCGAATGTTAAATTTTTGGGAAATAACGCTTTTTAAGAGCGGGCTAAGATAATTTGTTTTGCCAAAATACCAATTGCCGCTCGGAAAGTTTTCGGCTCGTATCCAAGCTCTTTTTGGGCTTTTTTGATTACAAAACCTGTTTTTAAGGGGCGTTTGGCTGGCTGGGTAAACTTCGTGCTATCCGTTTCCTGAATCAAGCTTTGATCCAAATCAAAATAGTCTGCTACTTCTAAGGCCATTTGATAGGGAGTCAATAAATCTGGACCAGAAATATTAAATACCCCTTTGGCACCCTTTTGAGCAATCAAGAAACAGCCCATTGCTAGATCTTCTGCCAAAGTAGGAGTACGGAACTGGTCATTGACTACCTGAATGGTCTTTCCTTGCTCCAGACTTTCCTTCACCCACAGCACAATATTACTTCTACTCAAACCGGGTGAGATTCCAAAAACTAAGACTGTTCGTGCTATTGCCCATTTAAGGCCCGATTTTTTTACGAGCTCCTCTGCCTCCAGCTTTGTCTGACCATAATAATTGACCGGAGCTGCGTCCTCCTCTTCGGTCAATAATTCTTTCTCTCCGGAGAAAATAAAATCTGTCGATACGAAAATAAAATGCGGGCTAAAGGACTGGGAAGCATCAATAAGATATTTTGTCGCCAAAACATTAGCGCTATAGCAGGCCTCCTGGTTTTGCTCACAAATATCGACATGAGTCATGGCAGCACCATGAATAATGATGTCAGGCCGAATTTCTTCAAGGGTTTTGGTGACAGTCTCCTTGTCTTCCAGATTACAGGAGACATACTTCACTGCTCTATCCCCAAGACGGGATGCTCCTCGTCCAGAAGCAATGAGCTCATAGTCTTGATGATTATCCAGCAAGTCTATCAGCTTCTGCCCCAGAAGACCATTTGCTCCCGTTAAAAATATCCGCTTTTTATTTTTCATTTTGATACACATAACCAAACTCCCGCTCGATTTGAGATCGGGACATGGATTCGACTTTGACGGTCATATATACAGGATTCACAGGCCTATCTCGAGAAGCTCTCGGCTCTTGAGCAATCTTCTCGGCGACATCGATTCCTGAAATCACCTCACCGAATACCGTATACTCCCCATCCAAATGTGGCGTTCCTCCTACGGTGGTATAAGCTTGAATTTGCTCTGCTGACATATCCTTGGTCAATTTCATGTTCAGCGACTGTTCTATCTCGTCCCGCTTTGATAAAATCACCTGTGTAAGCGAATCAAATTCCTCCTGCTCATATAGCTGATTGTATAGCACGCGTAGGGAATCCTGACTTTGAAGTTGCACATACTGCATAAATGCTGCCTGAAGCTTAGGCATATCAGTCGTAAGCTCTAATTCCGTGTATTCCTCGCCAAGGACAATGTAAAACTGTGAACCACTAGATCTACGTTCAGGATTGATATTGTTCCCTTGTCTGGCAGCGGCGATCATTCCTTTTTTGTGAAAATGATGAGGCAATATCTCAGCCGGCAATGTCGGCCACTCCTCAGCCGGCATTTCTTCCTTGCTAAAAACATCCCCACCCTGTACCATAAAATCAGGAATCACTCGGTGAAACTCAGTGGAATCAAAGCGACCTGATTCAGCCAAATCAAGGAAATTCGACTTGTGAACCGGAGTATCATCAAATAGCACAGCCACGATTTCACCATGCCTAGTATCTATTCGGATGACTTGTTCCTTCTGACCTGCGCAGCCAAGCATTGCGAATACAGCCAGCGCAATACCAAGAAATGATTTTATACTCATTGATTTAAATTGGATTTTATATCTTCTAAAATTTCTTTTCCTCCTGCTGCAAATACTTTCGCTGCGAGCTTTTCTCCTAGGCCCTCTGGATCAGTAACTGGCCCCTCTACTTCGAAGAAAATTCTTTTTTGCCCATCCAAACTGACAATTCCGCCTTTGAGTGTCAAGTCGTCATCTTTATGTCCAGCCAAAGCAAAAACAGGAATGCTACACCCACCTTCTAAAACTCTCAAATAAGCTCTTTCCGCCCTCAACTTTTGGGATGTCTGGGGATGATCACAAGTGGCGATTATTTTTTCCTTTAGAAATGGATCAAGATTGGTAGATGCTTCGATGGCGACAGAGCCCTGCCCCACCGCCGGAATGAATTTGTCCAGTGACAAATTCTCAGCAATCATCTCATCATACCCCATCCGATGAACCCCGGCATAGGCTAAAAGCAGGGCATCACACAAACCCTCTTCCATCTTTCGGATGCGGGTTTGGAGGTTGCCTCGAACTTCTACTGTTTTGACATGGGGATAAAAATGCTTCAAGGTGGCCACACGTCTAGTAGATGATGTACCCAAAAGAAGAGGCTTGGACGAATCGTCCAGATAAATGGATTTTTTGTGAGAAAGAATCACATCGTGGGGAAGCTCTCGCTCGGTAAATGCGATGATTTCGAAACCTTCCGGAAGGGAAGATTGCATATCCTTTGCAGAATGAACTGCAATATCTATTCGCCCATCTTGTAGTTGATCTTCAAGCTCTTGGGTAAAAACCCCCTTGCTTCCAATTTTTGAAATGGAGACATCCAGTATCTGATCTCCTTTGGTATCGATGATGACAATCTCGGCTTCTAACCCACCTTGCTCCAATAAATCCTGAACATGGTTTGCCTGCCAAAGCGCCAGTTTGCTCCCTCTCGTCCCTATTTTTATTTTCGTCATTGATCTGCACTACGTTTTGGAGAATTTTTCTGTACTCCTTCTTCTATAAATTTGATAATTGCCCCGGCGACATCTACACCTGTAGCCTTTTCGATACCTTCTAGTCCGGGAGAACTATTCACTTCCAAAATCAAGGGACCCCGGTCAGACTGAAGCATGTCCACACCCGCTACGTCAAGTCCTAGCGCTTTAGCAGCCCCCAAAGCCGCTGCTCGTTCAGCTCGGGAAAGTTTGATCACGGTAGCTTTCCCTCCACGATGTAAATTGGAGCGAAACTCACCCTCAGCTCCTTGTCGCTTCATTGCCCCGACGACTTTGCCATTGACTACGAAAGCTCGGATGTCAGCTCCTTTAGCTTCTTTGATAAATTCCTGAACAATAATTCTAGCCCTAAGCCCATGAAAAGCCTCGATGACAGACTGCCCGGCCTTTTTGGTCTCTGCCAAAACTACACCGAGCCCTTGAGTGCCTTCCAATAGTTTGATGATCAAAGGGGCTCCTCCCACATGCTCAATGATTTGCTTTTCTCCACCTTTGGAAAAATTAGTGAATGCCGTCTTAGGCATACCCAAACCTGCTCTAGAAAGAATCTGAAGGCTACGCAACTTATCTCTACTTCGGACAATTGCCTGGGAATTATTTGCCGAAAATGCTCCCATCAGCTCAAACTGACGAACCACGGCGGTACCATAAAAAGTTACAGACGCGCCAATCCTGGGAATAATAGCATCAATATCAGTAAGACTTTGGCCTTTAAAAATGATCGAAGGGCCTTCCTGCTCGATGATCAGATCACATATACTATGATCGACTACGACCGCCTCATGGCCTGCAGCTTTGACCGCCTCCACAAGTCTGCGCGTAGAATACAAGTTACTGTTTCGGGATAGTATGGCGATCTTCATGAATTCTTTGAATTTTTGTTTTTGGAAAGATTGATGGAGTCTACATCTACCAAAAATCTCCCTTTTAAAATTTTACGCCCGAGCAAGATGGCGTTTTTCATTTTGGACCGATCAGTCAGGGTAAACTCAGCCTGAAACTTCTTTCCTCCTAGCTCCAACTCGGTCTCAATCAAATATCGGATTTCTGCCTGCCCGAATGAATTTTTAACTTTCTTTTCTCTGAAGTTTTCAAAAACGACTTCCTCTCCTGTGAATTTTTTATGTCCGGGCATCAAAACCTGAAATACGAGTACCTCTTTTCCTTCTTGCTCCTCCAATCGGATATGCTCAGCATGTAGCGCGCTGGTGTAGGCCCCTGTATCAACTTTGGCCCAGACAGAGTCTAGTCCCAATCCATGTAAGCTGATGCGCTCTTTTCTTCCGATGGTGGTTTTAGGCTGCTTTGACATTGCGATACATTAAAAGCAGGACCTGCAAAGAGAGATCGGTAAATATCAACTTCGCATTTCCATTTCTATTTAAGTGATAGATGGCTGTATTAAATTTCTCATACAAAAGAGCTGCAGAGTCGGCATCAATTACAGACGCACTGATCTTTTGGATAAAATCCCGGTCATCACCTTGGGTACGCAAAAGCTTTTCGGCATTGGCATTTTGAAGCAAAATCTCCCGCACGACATTCAGGCCTGTTTGTAACAAGGACATTTGATAGTCAAGGTTGGATTTACTGAATTCATCAGCTCGCTGAAATAAAGCGGCAAACTTTCGTGTCATACAAAGCCTAAACCAGTCCCGGATCCAAATCACCTGCTTATCTTCGACCTGATCGACCATTCTCACAGCTGTACGAATATTGCCATCAGCTATCATCGCTACTTGACGTGCCACTTCTTCGTTACATCCTTGAGAGGCGATCAAATAATCCTGTATCTCCTGATCGGTGAAAGAGCGAATGTTAATTTTTTGGGTTCGAGATAAAATAGTCGTCAACAACTGATCCGGCTGGGAAGTGATTAGCATAAAAAACGTCCCGGGTTGTGGTTCCTCCAAAATCTTCAATAATGCATTGGAAGCTTCTGTATTGAGATGCTCCACAGCCCAAATCATCATAATTTTGTAGCTGCCCTCGAAGGAAGAGAGTGAAAGAGACTGGATGACTTCCCTTGCAGCGGCTACTGAGATATTGAGCTTTTTCTTTTCAAATTTATTCAGCTGAATAAAGTCGTGAATATTTGCATAGGGCGTTTTGGAAGCAAACTCACGAAAATTGGCTAATAGTTGAGCATTGATCTGATCTGCTTTTTTCTGCTCCTCTTTGGTTAGTGCTACACGAGGGAAAACGAAATTAAAGTCAGGAAGAACCAATCGGGCCATTCGCTGACAGTTGGAGCAAGTGCCACAGGAATCGGTTTCTGTTGGATTCTCACAGTACAGGTAAGTGGCAAGAGCCAATGGCATAGTCAGTGATGCCGAACCTTCCGGCCCATGAAAAAGCAAGGCATGCGCCAGATGGTTATTTTTAACCGCCTGTACAAGCCTGGTTTTGGTATCTTCTAGTCCGGGAATTTGAGCAAACTGCATGCAAATGAGGTATTATATTATTTTTCCCAAATTCTATAGTTCTTGCTGAAATCAAAAACTTTCTGAAGCATTTCTTGGTCTTTTTCCCCTAGCTCAACCTTTCTGCGCTGCATGACGGCTTGGGCAGTTTGGAGAAATTTTGGAAACTGGAAGGTAGAAAAACCTGCTGCCCCACCCCAGGCAAATGAAGGGATGAAATTTCTTGGAAAACCATCTCCAAAAATATTGGCACCTACCCCTACAACAGTTCCTGTATTAAACATGGTATTGATCCCACATTTGGAATGGTCTCCCATCATCAAGCCACAAAACTGCAAACCAGTATTGGTAAAGCCACCTCGGATATAATCCCAAAGTTTGACAGGAGCATAGTTGTTTTTCAAGTTGCTTGTATTCGTATCCGCTCCTAGGTTACACCATTCACCGATGACCGAATTTCCTAAAAAGCCCTCGTGGCCTTTATTGGAATAGCCAAAAATCACCGAATTTGAAACCTCACCTCCTACTTTGGAATGAGGACCTATTGTGGTATCTCCCCGGAGTTTTGCACCCATATTCACCGTAGAGCCTTCACAAAGGGCAAATGGTCCACGAATCAAAGAACCTTCTTGGATTTCTGTATTCTTTCCGATGTAGATCGGCCCTCCCTCAGCATTCAAAATAGATGCCCGAATGACAGCACCTTCTTCGATGAAAATATTTTCAGGAGAATAGACTTTGGTGTGAGGGTCTGTGATGACTTGACTTCTTCTGTCCTTGGTCATTAGCTCAAAATCCCGTCGTATTTCTCTGCCATTGAACTGGAAAATCTCCCAGCTTTTTTGAATCATCACAGGTTCAAAATTGAGCTGTACAGCTTGCTTTTTTGAGATGTGGCTCAAATTCTTTTCAGTCTCACCGATATAGCTAGCCACCAGTGTTTTTCCAAAATACAACGCCTGTCCATCACCTAACTTACCTAATTCCTCCCATAATTCCGGAGTGGGAATAAGTGCTCCGTTTACAGCTAAGTGAGCACCAGATTGACGAGGAAAAAGGTCCTGCAGATAGTCTTGGGTCAAAAAAGAAGGGGTAAAACCTGAGAACTTCTCCCATTTTTCGGATATTTTCAAAATACCTACTCTGATATCAGCGATGGGACGGGTAAAAGTGAAAGGTAGTAATGCCCCACGAATCGAAGGGTCATCAAACAAAAGGATATTTTCCATGAGGCAAAAATAAAAAAGTCTCCCAGAAACTTTGCTCTGGAAGACTTTTTGAATTTTGTGATAAATACGACCTTACTTTTTCGCGTATCTTCTGTTGAATTTCTCTACTCGACCAGCAGTATCCAAAAGCATCTTCTTTCCGGTGTAGAAAGGGTGCGACTGAGAACTTACCTCTATTTTGTATAGGGGATATTCATTACCATCTTCCCAAACGATTGTCTCGCTGGTTTCGATAGTAGACTGGGTTAAGAATTTAAACTCAGAAGAAGTGTCATAAAAGACTACTGGTCTGTAGTTTGGATGAATATCTTTTTTCATATTTTCAGTGTTTTTGTCGGCGCTTGCTCAAATGAGGCACAAAGTTACCCTTTTTGTAAAAAGAGACAAAATCTTTGCTAAAAATAATCTGACCATCAGACTTTTTTTAACAGAAATTGCCCTTACGGCAACTGAGTAGAATACAAAACTACTATTTTTCGATTTAAACAGCCCATAAAGGGCTTGCTATTTAAATTTCAGCCCTACATGAAGCAGCTCTTTTCTTGGGATAAATCTATATCAACTCTAATTATCGTCCTTTTCTTTAGTGCTTTCGCTTTGGAAAGCTTGGCACAAGGAAGTTACATCCCTTTTGAGCGGGACTACTATCACCGATTTGAGCGATACGAAATCCTCCAAGGGTACAACAATCCCTTTTTCCAGACAGGCTATAAACCCATACGCAGGGATAAACTGGCCCTATTTTTAGACAGCCTCGCTAAGGACCCGGTCATCCAAACTGCTTCGGATCGATTCAACCTCTCCTATCTCGCACAGGATAATTGGGAATTTGTAAATCAAGAAACTCCTGATTCCAAGAAACCTTTTCTCAAAAAGCTTTACCGACGACCCGGAGACTTTGCCCATTCCTACTCGGAGGACTTTGATATTCATCTCAGTCCCGTTATTTATTTGGCCGGAGGCATGGAAAATGACTACGATGATCGCCCGGCTCAACTCAGCCGTGGATTTGTAGTACGGGGAGCGATTGATAAAAAAGTGAGCTTTTTCACCTACCTCACGACTACCGAATTGTTTTTCCCAAGTTGGGTGAAAGACTATGCCGAGTACCGAGGAGCAGTACCCGGTGAGGGTTTTTGGAAAGAATATAATTCGAGCGGATATAGCTTTTTCTCCGCTAGAGGACATGTCAACTTTCATTTGACTAAAAGTATTCAAGCGCAGGTTGGGCATGATCGCAATTTCATTGGCGAAGGGTACCGATCCTTTCTGCTTTCAGATTTTTCAAACCCCTACATGTTTGTCAAAATCAACACACGATTTGGAAGGTTTCAGCTGACTAATCTCTGGACTCAGATGACCGCGGATGTGATTTTTGACAGGGGAAGACCTACCGACGGACGCTATCCCCAGAAGTATTTCTCTATGCATCGATTGGGAGTCGATATCGGCAAAAAACTGAATCTTGGTTTCTTTGAGTCTGTCATGACAGATAAGGTCAATTTCAATTATTTCAACCCTGTCGTGTTTTTCCGCTGGGTGGAGCAGCAGCTCGGGACACCCGACAAAGTGATGCTCGGAATGGATGCCAAATGGAACTTCCGCCCCGGGATGCAACTCTATGGGCAATTTGCACTGGATGAGTTTGTATTCAATGAATTCTTCGGAATAGACGGAAAAGGCTCAAAAAGAAATAAGTACGGAGTACAGGCAGGATATAAGTATATCAACGTGTTGGGGCTATCCAATCTCGATGTTCAATTGGAATTCAATACGGCTAGACCTTACACTTTTCAAGAAAAATTTGACTACCAATCCTACTCCAACTGGCGAACTCCACTAACTCATCCTCTTGGAGCCAATTTCAAAGAATTCCTGGGTATCCTTCGATACCAGCCTATCCCGAAACTTCAAATGACATTGCTAGGCAATTATCAACTGTATGGAAGCGATCCTGACCCTGAGACCAACTGGGGAGGTGATGTATTAAAAAACAGGCTGGAAGGAAGTCCGACAGGTCTTTTTGGAAATGTGACTGGACAGGGAATCGAGAATAAGGTATTCCAAACAAATCTGGTGGCTAGCTACATGCTCAAGCATAATCTCTTTGTGGATGCCACACATATATTCCGGAGACGAACAGCACAAGACCTTGATGCCCCTGATAATTCCCAAGTCATTCAGTTGGGTTTACGATGGAATTTCATTCGTCCGGAATATAACTTTTGAATTTGAAGAGCTTTCCTGGAATCACGATTCTGACCATCCAAGTGGAAAGCTCCTCACTAAATTTGCGTAACTTGCAAGCAAAAATTGGATTGTTTACTTCATGAAGACCTATCTAAGGATCCTGTCCTATGCCAGACCCTATGGCAAGTTCGTTCCTGCTTATATTCTTTACACCTTACTGTCCATTATTTTTGGCTTAGTCAATTTCACCCTTCTCAAGCCACTTTTTGATGTGATTTTTGATCAAGTTTCGGCAGATAAACTTGATCAGTTTCGGGAAGCTCCTTCATTCGAATTAAGTCTTTCCTATTTCTCTGGGCTGTTTAATCATTATTTTATTCAGGCTCAGGAAAGCTATGGCAAAGTAGGTACACTAGCCTTTGTCTGCATCGTGATTGTATTTTCGGTCTTTTTGGCCAACCTCTTCACTTACCTATCAGGGGTAGTTTTGGCTAAAGTTCGGGCAAAAGTCATCAAGGGAATGCGTACTGATATTTTCCAACGAGTCAGCGGTCTTCATTTGGGTTATTTTTCTGATGAGCGCAAAGGTGACTTGATGTCTAAAATGACCAACGACGTGCAGGAAGTTGAAAACACCATTGTACAGTCCCTTCGGGTGGTTTTCCGGGAACCCGCTACGATCATCCTCTATTTCGCGGTTCTATTTTTCATGTCAGTCAAATTGACCATTTTCACCATTTTATTGATTCCCATCTCAGGGGCAATCATTGGAGGCATCACCCGAAGACTAAAAAAACGGGCCGTAGAAAGTCAGCAGAGTTTGGGACGAATCGTCAATATTTTGGATGAAACGCTGGGCGGCATGCGGGTCATCAAGGCCTTCAATGCGGAGCGTTTTATGTTTGGAAAATTTGACGAAGAAACCGATCAATATGCGGCAGTCAATATTAACATGGCTCGTAAAAACGAACTAGCTTCTCCCATTTCTCAATTTTTGGGAGTGACCGTAGTGGCAGGCATTCTGGTCTATGGAGGAAGCTTGGTACTCAGCGGTGAATCCAGCTTAGATGCAGCGGAATTTATTACTTACATTATCATTTTCACGCAAGTGCTAAATCCGGCAAAGGAAATTTCCCGGGCTGTTTCAAGCATACAGCGGGGTATTGCCTCGGCAGAGCGGATATTTGAAGTAGTGGACACACAGCCAAAAATCCAATCCAAAGCAAAAGCCGAGAAACTTCAGGGCTTTCAAGACAGAATTTCTTTTCAACATGTCAGCTTTTCTTACGGAGATAAGCAAGTACTGAGGGACATACACTTTGACTTGGAAAAAGGAAAGACCATCGCGCTAGTGGGGCCTTCGGGAGGTGGCAAATCCACTTTAGCCGATTTGGTACCAAGGTTCTACGATCCTAGTGAGGGAAAAATTTTAATTGACGGAATAAACCTACAAGACCTCGACTTGCAATCTCTTCGAAGACAAATGGGCATTGTGACCCAGGAATCCATCTTATTCAATGATACGGTCTTCAATAATATAGCATTTGGACTGGAAGGAGTGACGGAGGAAGCTGTCATCGAGGCGGCTAAGATTGCCAATGCTCATGAATTTATCCTTAAAATGGAGAATGGCTACCAAAGCAGCATCGGTGAGCGGGGCAGTAAACTTTCCGGAGGACAGCGACAAAGACTGAGTATTGCTAGAGCTGTGCTTAAAAATCCACCCATTCTAATTTTGGATGAGGCCACTTCGGCCTTGGATTCTGAATCTGAAAAACTAGTGCAGGAGGCCCTAACCCAATTAATGAAAAACCGGACTACCTTGGTCATTGCACATCGACTGAGTACTATTCAGCATGCCGATGAAATTTTGGTCATCGAGCAGGGAAGAATCATCCAAAGGGGAAGCCACCAAGACTTGATTCAGGAGCAGGGCTTGTACCAAAAGCTTTCCAGTATTCAGTCCGTTTAGTATATTCGAATGATTTAATATTTATACCCATGCAAAAATTTCACAGGATTCTTCAGATTATTCTCCTTGTCTATTTTGTAGGCATTTTGATCTTTTTCATTGCATTTGACACCATGGGAAGCCTCGTGGGTATTGCAGAGGTCACTTCCAATTCGGTCGTAAAAATCATGCTCACGGGCTTGGTCCTTTTCTTGATTTCGTGGCTGATAGGAAAAGCTGTAAAATCCTCCCTAAATGGAAGAATCAAAAATTTGGAGTCTGAAATGAATTCCTTAAAAGCCAAAATTTACGATTTTGAGCATCCCAAGACAATGGACAAACCCAAGAAGGAGACACCACAAAAACCTGCAGAAGGAGATTCAGGGTCAATTCCTCCAAGACAAAATTTCACCGAAGATTAACGGTTTCAATCCGAAACCTGTATATTAAGGAAACCAAAAACGGTTTCCTTTTTTATTATGGTAGCAAAAACTTTTGGCAGTGCGGTATCAGGAGTAGATGCCAATCTCATCACGATAGAAGTCAATGTCGGACAAGGTACCAGTTTCTACATGGTGGGACTACCCGACTCGGCGGTCAAGGAATCTCAACAACGGGTGGAATCCGCTCTGAAGTACTTCGGATTTCGAATGCCGAGGCAAAAGGTAGTGATTAACCTAGCCCCTGCCGATATTCGGAAAGAAGGCTCAGCCTACGACCTTCCGATCGCCATGGGAATCTTGCAAGCTTCAGAGCAGGTGGAATTTCCTGAGCTAGATCGCTATGTCATCATGGGTGAGCTGTCCCTAGACGGTAACCTCAGACCGATCAAAGGAGTACTCCCTATCGCCATCGAAGCACGAAAGCGCGGATTCAAGGGTTTTATTCTTCCTCTGGAAAATGCCAAAGAAGCATCCATCGTCAATAATCTAGACATCATTGGAGTGGAAACTCTCCAGCAAGCCGCTGATTTTTTGATGGGGGATTTGGAGATCGAACCGCTCGTCACCGATACCAGAGAGATTTTCTATCATTCTCTGGATGATGTCGAATTTGACTTCGCTGATGTGCAAGGCCAGGAAAACATCAAACGGGCAATGGAAATCGCCGCAGCGGGCGGCCATAATGTGATCATGATCGGCCCTCCTGGAGCGGGCAAAACCATGCTTGCCAAGCGACTGCCATCCATCCTTCCTCCACTTTCACTTCAGGAAGCCTTGGAAGCTACAAAAATCCACTCAGTAGCTGGAAAGCTTGGAAAAAATGCATCCCTACTTGCCAATCGACCCTTCCGGAGTCCCCACCATACCATTTCAGACGTTGCTTTGGTTGGAGGTGGAGGAAATCCCCAACCCGGAGAGATCTCCCTTGCACATAATGGAGTGCTGTTTTTAGATGAATTGCCCGAATTCAAACGGACGGTATTGGAGGTAATGCGACAACCCCTCGAAGAGCGAAAAGTGACCATTTCCCGAGCAAAGGTTTCCGTAGACTATCCGGCCAATTTCATGCTCATTGCCAGTATGAACCCCTGTCCCTGTGGCTACTACAACCATCCCGAAAAGGAATGCGTCTGCGGTCCGGGCATCGTGCAGCGCTATCTCAACAAAGTCAGCGGCCCCCTACTCGATCGAATAGACCTACATGTGGAAGTCACCCCGGTGAAGTTTGACGAGATGACCTCCACCCGTAAAGCAGAATCCAGCAAAGCCATTCGTGAACGAGTAATCCAAGGGAGGGAAAGACAAAAAGACCGCTTCCAAAACAATCCTGAAGTCTATTGCAATGCCATGATGCCTTCACATATGGTCAAAGAAGTCTGCCAAATCAACGAAGCCGGAAAAGCCCTGCTCAAAACTGCAATGGAGCGCTTAGGGCTCTCCGCCCGAGCCTATGACCGAATACTTAAAGTTGCCCGAACCATAGCAGACATTGCCGACAGCAAGGACATCAAAGTGGAGCACCTAGCCGAGGCCATTCAGTATCGAAGCTTGGACCGTGAAGGCTGGGCAGGGTGAGCCTTTAATTCATTTTTTCGTACATTCAAAAAAAGAAATAAAGCCATGACAAAAGAAGCTATAATCCAAAAAACCATCGAAATCCTGGAAAAACTTCCTTCAGAAAAGATTAATGAAGTTTCAGATTTTGCTGACTTTATTTTGAAGAAATATGAAGAGCAACTGATTCAAAAAGGAATGGAGAAAATAGTCTCAGAGTCAGAAGCTTTTTCATTTTTACAGGAAGAGGAGGACTTATATGAGGAAAAAGACCTAAAGGAAAAATACTGATGGTGAAGGGTGACATCGTTCTAGTTCCATTTCCATTCACCGATTTGTCAGGAACGAAAAAACGTCCTGCATTGGTTCTTTTTGCTCGTAATTTAGATGTTACCGTTAGCTTCATTTCTACCCAACTACAGTGGAAGGAAGATTCTGATTTGTTGTTAAACCCAAATTCATTTAATGGTTTGAAGAAAGCCTCCCTCCTAAGGACTTCAAAAATTGCCACCTTGGATAAATCACTGGTAATAGGTAGGCTTGGTTCGCTCTCTGTTCCGGAAGTCAAAATGCTAAACAAAAAACTTTTGTCTCTTTTCGAGTTGGAATAACATTTTCAAGCTGATTTAAATTGATGTAGATGAAATCGAGCATGACGTACCCGTCACACAGAGGGATGATTATAACTGCGAGATTCTCCCGAATCAAGTTCGGGACAAGCTATGTGGCCTTTGAAAATCAAATTATAAACACATGAAAAAAAGAAAAGGTCAGGCTGAATTCGTACAATGGTTTGGACCATTATTAGACGCACTTAGAGAACTCGGATATTCCGGTAAACCTCGAGAAGTGTCTGAAAGGATAGCCCAAAATCTTGCGTTAGAAGATGATTTTTTAGATGAGACATTAAAGTCAGGAGGGAATAGGTTTCACAATCAGGTAGCTTGGGCTAGACAATATCTCATTTGGGAAGGACTTTTAGACTCTACTGAAAGAGGAACTTGGAAACTTACAGAAAAAGGCAAAAACACGCATTTGACACCGGTTGAATCACGGCAGACATTCCTCAAATGGGTAGATATCAATCAAAAAATTAGAAAAGAAAAATCGAAAAAAGAGATTATTGAAGACCAAGAGGAAGAAGAACCTGAGACAGCGGAAGTAACTGCTGAAAACAACCTTCTTTCCGTCCTAAAATCCCTCTCTCCCTTTGGGTTTGAAAATGTTTGCAAAGAGCTATTGAGAGAACATGGCTTTGAGAATGTGGAAGTCACCGGAAAATCTCATGATGGGGGAATTGATGGATTTGGGGTTTTAGAGTTAAACCCTTTTGTGAGTTTTAAAGTGATTTTCCAATGCAAACGATATGAAGGATCTGTCTCTAGAGCACAAGTTGGCGATTTTCGAAATGCAATGTTAGGCCGAGCAGAAAAGGGAATTATCCTAACAACTGGGACTTTTTCTCGCGATGCTGAAAAAGAGGCATCCCGAGATGGAGCTCCTCCCATTGAATTGGTGGACGGAAAAAAACTAATTCAAATGTTTGAAATGGTAAAATTAGGCCTTAAGCCAAAAACAGTCTATGACGTGGACTTAAATTATTTTCAAAAATTCAAAGAATAAACACTCTATTCCCACTATGAAAAAAATAACCAAAAGAGAAATCATAGCCTTTATCCTAGGCCTATTTACCTTTATAGTCTTGGATACTGCATTGAACTGGGAGGAAGCCAAAGAAGCCATGCGAAAAGGATATGAGGATGGTCGTGACCGTGGACTGGAATCAGTAAAATAAAAACAATTTATGCCCCACCCCAACGAATTTTTCTCGAAGGAATTTGTCCTAAAACTTCATCGAGAGCTTCGCGATGCAGATACGGAAACCAAAGTCCAATTCACGTTGGATTATATTGAAACTGTCAAAGCAGACTATCCCCTTGAGCTAGTCGAGTACAAGACAAAGACCCAACTCGCATATATTTATTTTCAGCAAGAGGAGTTTAAAAAGGCTCTACCCCTCCTAGAAGAAATCAATGAGCTAGATGTCCCAAAGGATACCGCAGGAAAACACCTTTACATCCTCCTCCTTATCCGGACAAATCGGCTACTTGGAAATTTCAACGCGGCATTCTCTCACTTGGAGCAAAATTTACTTTCTGAAGGAAATCCAGATAAAGGGTTCGATACTTTAGATTTTTTGGAAGAGTACCAAAAGCTATGTCAAGATACCGGATGGGCATTTGATCCAAGATTCAAGGCTAAAATTGATTTTGTTGTTGAAAGTTTGGGCTTTGAAGCCATAGACCTGGATTCGCTTGAAATGATTGATTATTTAGCCAAAACCAATAGAGAATGGAATATCCGGATGGGTAAGATCATTCTGAAAAAGGATATTTCAGGAGAAGAAAAAACCCAATTATTCGAAGATTTCCTGAAAGAGTGTCCAATCAGGTGCTATAGAGATTATGTAAAAGACATGATCAATCACTACAAAAGTCGAAATCAGAATTGATTTGTAAAAGAGTCATACAACAGCCCTGATTCATTCTGCACAAACTTTTATCATTCAGAAATCTTTGCTGTAGATATCTTTTTCCTAAAATTCACCCAAATCGACATCCCAAATGCCAAAAGGGTAAATGCTAGGGTACCCATATCCACCCACTCTTGTTTGGGCTGCCAGTTTAGAAGTCGTTCCAAAAGGTAGCTGATATAAGAATTGGGCAGTCCTTCAGTCCCCATCTTTTCCAATACTTGCCAGTGCCAGTCAGTCAGCGGACAATAACCCCAACCGTACCAAATCCCCAGAAAACCCCATGAGAGTAGCGTGAGGCTAATCGTAATGAGGTGGGCTTTTCTGGTTTTTCTCCATACCCAACCAAAAAGATTAAAAAGGATAAGTACCGAATGAAAAATGACAAAAAACCAATCTGCAAGAAATAGCGGTAAATTCAATACTATGGTGAAAATCATCATTTAATGGATTTTCTACAAGATAGTAAAGCGTCAGTTTTTTCTCTTTTTGGAAAAAATCACATGCTAAAAAGCAAGTACTATTTCTCTAAAACTTTTTGGTTTCAAAAAGGCCAGGGATCTTTAATTTTGGCACCCTTTTCAAGCAAATCCAATTCTCTCTCGGTCATCAAACAGACAGTTAACTCAAAAGTGATTTTCCCTACTTCCGGGTATTGACCGATGAGGACCAACTCATTCATTCGATCACCAAAGCGCTTATCCCATCTCGACTCGATCCATTCCTGATTATCCAAATAAGATGCATAGCGAATCCGCTTTTGAAAAGGCATAGATGCCCACCAAACTCCTGCAGGTTCGGCTTTGAGACTACCTCCAGCCTGAGACCAGGAAATGGCCTCATTCATCCGGGAACCGATGTAAAATAAGCCTTTGCTTCGGATAATCGACGCCGGCCAGTCTGACTGAATGTAGTTCCAAAATCGCTGAGGGTGAAAAGGTCTTTTGTCCCGAAAAACAAAGCTACTGATCCCGTATTCCTCCGTTTCGGGAGTATGTTCTTTTTCCAATTCATCCATCCAGGCCGCTGAGGATGCCTCCTGGGCCTCGTCATACAAGCCGGTATTGAGGATTTGATTCAGTCCAACCTGCCCCCTTTCAGTTCGGATGACCTGAGCATTGGGATTGAGTTTCCGGATTATGGCCTCGAGCTCTTCGGCTTGTTCCTTTGGCACCAAATCACACTTGTTCAGCAAAATCACGTTGGCAAATTCGATCTGATCGGTCAGTAGATTGACAATGGACCGTTGATCTTCAGGGTCATCGTTCATCTGTCGAGTCCAAACGGTATCTCCACTGCCAAAATCCTTCGGAAAGTTAAAAGCATCCACGACTGTCACCAAAGTGTCCAATTGACTTACGTCTCCCAAGATCGCCTTACCTTCCTCATCCACAAAGGTGAAAGTTTGCGCCACTGGCAAGGGTTCAGATATTCCAGAACTTTCAATCAACAAGTAGTCAAAACGCCCCTCACGGGCAAGCTTGCCTACTTCCTCCATCAAATCCTCCCGTAGTGTGCAGCAAATGCAACCATTGCTCATTTCTACCAGTTTTTCCTCAGTTCGGGAAAGGGTATTTCCCTGCTGAATGACTTGTGCATCCACATTGATTTCACCCATATCGTTGACGATTACGGCTACTTTCAACCCTTCTTTATTATTCAAAACATGGTTAAGTAAAGTGGTTTTTCCAGCTCCCAAGAATCCGCTCAGTACAGTTACGGGTAGTTTTTTCATAGTCAATCAGATAATAGTAGCATTTTGGATAATGAAGGTCATTTCTTCCACATCTGTGGCATTTAGCTCTAAAATCCCTCTGACCTCCACGATTTCATCGACCTTCATTCGAGGAACTTTTGATTGCAAATAGACCACGGCAACAGATTCAGGTCCTGCTGCTCCACAAAAGAAACATTCTGCCATAGGGTACTTGGACAATACCAGCATTTGGGAGTCGATAAGGTCCAGAGGAATATAGAATCCCCTCAATACCACCTCTTTACCTTTTAAAGCTTTCAGTTCCTCAGTAAATTCAGGATAGAAGAAATACATCCCAAAATCACGGTTTAGCTTTTCTTTGAAAGGAACACGTTGAAACATGCTCCATAGGTCCTCTTTAGGTTGAGTTTGGAATTGAAAACCTATGCCTCCAAACAACAGAAGCACTGAGACCAATATGTTTAAAATGATTTTCATTAATGTTTTGCAACAAAGTTGCAATTTTTAACAATAACTTTCCCTCTGTTTAATATTTTTTTTGCAACTTTATTGCACTTTCACTTCATATCTACTCATTTATGCTTGAAATTCAAGGAGTAACCAAAAAATTTAAACAGCAAACTGCTGTGGATGGGCTGTCTCTTTCCATTCCAGAAGGAGAAGTTTTCGCACTTCTTGGGCCCAATGGAGCCGGGAAGACGACCACATTAAATCTGATTTTGGGTTTTGAAAAAGCCGATCAAGGTAGCATCCTTGTAGATGGGATTGATGTAGCCAAAGATCTTGGAGAGGTCAGAAAGCGATTGGCCTTTATTCCTGAAAATGTACAACTCTACCCTCATCTTTCCGGGAAAGAAAACCTCGCCTACTTCTCTCAATTAGCCGGAATCCAATACAGCGATGAGCAACTTAAGAATCTTCTTTTGGAAGCGGGGCTTCAGGAGAAAGCCCATGACTCGCCCATATCTACCTACTCCAAAGGTATGCGCCAAAAGGTCGGGGTGGCTATCGCCTATTCCAAGAAGGCAAAACTCCTGCTTTTGGATGAACCAGCTAGTGGATTGGACCCGCTTTCCAGTGCAGAATTATCCCAACTCGTCCGAAAAGTGGCTGCGCAGGGAGCTACTGTCTTGATGGTGTCCCATGATCTTTTCCGGGTAAAAGAGACGGCCGACCGGGTGGGAATTTTCAAGAATGGAGAACTGAAAAAAATTGTCAAAGCCAGCGAGGTCACTGCCAATGACCTGGAACTTATCTATCAAGGAATCGTCGTATAGCCATGAAATCGAGCCTTTCTGAAGCAGACAGGCATGTCGAAAGCAACATACAATTGTATATGCCTATGGATCGGGGAATTCATTCGACCTACCTACCGCGAGCAGGAATTCTGCCGATTCTCAGGATAGGCTATATGACCTCTAAAAAACAAATTATAAAAAGATGAAATCAATCCTATCCACCGAATGGAAAAACCTCCTCCGAATGCCAGGGATGGTTTTTGTCTTACTCGTACTGGCAGCAGCCCTTGGATTCACTGCTTGGGCTGGTCTGGAGGAGTATCGGGTAGTAGCCCGGATGGAGACAGAAGCCAAGACCCATCTCCGTCAACAATGGGAATCCATGGGGCCGAGCAATCCGCACTCTGCTGCACACTACGGAACCTATGTTTTCAAGAAAAATCACGCACTCACGGCTTTTGACGAAGGTGTGAATGGCTATGTCGGTCGAACACTTTACTTGGAAGGCCACCGGCAAAACGAACTGGTGCAGAGTGATGCGGCTCAGGGAGACATTCTTTCCCGATTTGGCAAGCTCCGACCTGCATTGATTCTTCAGATCATCCTGCCACTTTTGCTCTTGCTTTTTGCCTTCCAATCCGTCCGAGGCGAGCGGGATGCCGATCGAGTTAGGATTTTGCTGGTGCAGGGAGTTTCTTATTCCAAGATTCTCTTCGGAAAACTTTGGAGTCTGTGGATTCCGGGGATGCTGTTTGTACTGATCACTTTGGGGATTCAAATAAGCTTACTGGGCTTTTCGACTCACCTTCTGGGAAGAGCATTACTATTGGCTATCGGGTATGGCTTATTTTATTGGATAGTCATCGCCTTGGCCCTTTGGCTGAGTTCCAAAACTGAAAAATCCTACACAGCTCTCTCCTGGTTGCTTGGAATTTGGATCGTTTGGGTGGTTTTTTACCCAAAAGTCACCTATTCTGTAGCCGCCTTACTCTATCCCTTACCGGATAGGGTGGAATTTTCCGCAGGCATGAAAGAAGACAGAAGTGCGCTTTTGGACGGGCATAATCCAGAAGAAGAAGCTCTGAAATCCCTGGAAGACAGTGTACTCCAAGCTTATGGCGTCAGTTCTAAAGAAGAACTCCCCATCAATTTTGACGGACTGCTGATGCAGGCAGATGAAGAGTTTGGCAACCGGGTATGGGACAAGCATTTCGGAGAGCTTTACCAGCAGATGCAAAAGCAAAAAAGCCTGGTACAATGGGCTTCCCTGCCCAATCCTTTTGGCAATCTGCAAAGTCTGAGCATGGGTGCGGCAGGCACGGACAATTTTCACCAGGTGGATTTCCTACAAGAGGCCGAGTCCTACCGAAGAGTTTTTATCCGCACGCTCAATGAGCGCCATGCCTACGGAGGGTCCCGAACCGGTGACTGGGGACACAAGGAGGATCAGGAATTTTTCAATTCCATCGCGGACTTTCAGTATGCTGAGCCTCCTTTTCTTTCCCTTATAAGCCAACAAATGCCCTCCTTACTTCTATTATTAGCTTGGATAGGACTACTCGGAATCGGACTGGCGAAGGTAAAACCTAAAATCTCTGCGCTATGAAGCTACACCAAACAATTCGCTGGGAGTGGAAAAACATTCTCTCTTCCCCTTTTCTAAAAAGTATCATCTTGATATTTTTCCTAGCCTCGGTCTATGGCTTGTATAAGGGAAAACAGGTTTATTCCCATCAAAAGGAGGTTTTGGAACGTCTACATTCCGAGTCAGAAACCCAAATAGCAGAAGCATTAGAGCTGTATCAAGCCGGAAAGGTAAGTCCAGATGATCGCCCTTGGCTGAATATCCGCACGCCATTTTATGCCTATTTGATTTATTTGCAACCTTTGGTAGGATTGAAACCAAGCCCTCTGATGGTTTTTTCTGTGGGCCAGGCTGAGTCTTTCCCATTTTTCAAACGAGTTTCGGTGTTCAGTTCACCCTACGATCATGACCTAGCCCCAGAAATCAGCAATCCAGAACGGATTTCCATCGGTAGCCTGGACTTTGGCCTGATATGGATTTATCTCCTTCCTTTAGTGCTAATTGCATGTGCCATGCGGATTGGGAGCTTTGAGCGGGAGGTGCAGCTTTACAAGCTAATTGGCATCCTAGGAAACGAAAAGAAATGGAAAATCCAGCGATTTGTCGCTTTGGCTAGCTTCTTTTTGATCCTTCTGGGTCTGCTTCTCCTGATCGGCTGGTTCATGGGAGAAATGAAAGCTTCGGTTGCAGAAATCGGCACCATGGGCTTTTGGGCTGGCCTTTACCTTTTCTTTTGGTTGGTTTTAATGTTTTTCCTTTCCGAATTCCGACTTCATCAAACCGGGCAGGCTTTGATTTTCTTCTTGGCTTGGATTCTTTTTGCACTACTCATCCCCGGAGCGGTACAGCTGGCCCTAGCCCTGCAGTTTCCCAATACACTGTCACTGGAAATGATCGATGCCAAGCGAAGCGGAAGAACAGAAATCTATGAGCAGGAGTTTGAAACTACCAAAAAAGAAATTTTACAAAAACATCCAGAATTAGACCGAAGCCTGCCTGATAGTCTCCGAACAGAAAGAGCCTTGGAAGGAATCTACATGATGGCCTATCGCGAATACCTTAGCGAAGTAACCCATAAGCTCGACTCTGTCCAATCTGAAAAAGTTTCCCTTTCCAGGGCTTGGTTTCCTGTCAATCCGGTGTCTTTCTTCCACCATCGCCTCAGTCACCTCGCAGGTACGGATTATGATGCCTATCAGCAATTCAAAGATCAAATCACCCAAAAAGCTGAGCAACTTCACAATCTGATTTTCTACCAAGAATGGGAAGGAATGGTCGTAGATGAAAAGGTTTTTCTAGAAACCAGGAAAGCTCTGGAATAAAAATCTCAAATTTCACCTTGCACTAGTTCTGTTTTTGATCTTAGCCCCAGTCAGTGGCATACTTACCCAGAATGCAGCCCCCAAAGTAGCCTCATGCAAAGTCCAGACAAGAATCAATCTCTGATCTCGAAAATCACTTATCTGAATCAGTTTTTAGCTTGATTTTTCACATCATCAAACGAAAAAATATGAAATCCGACATAAAAAAAATCTCAATAAATAAGCTAATGATCTATTTGATTTTAATCGTCATTTATTTCTCAAGCTGCGCAAATGTCAACAAATCCAATTTAGCGGAAGAACAAAGTCAAATTGAAAAGCAGAATTGCAAACTGCCTAGAGTCGTGGATGGAGCTATTGCCCTCGGCTTTCCAAAGGTAGAAGGATTAGCCCCCTCCACGGGAAAGGTAACCATGACAGTTCTCTTTGCGGATTTTGATGATTTCCCCTCTTCTACAAGTACAGATAGCCTTTTTTCAGTAATTAACCCTATTGCGCCTGAGTTTTTCAAGGAGGTTTCATACGGCCGAATAGAATTGAATCTGGTACCATATCACAAATGGTTGCGATTGAGCAGGCCTTCCACTTATTATGGGACTGCAATCTATGAGTTTGAACCTCACCGGGATTTCATCCAAGAAGCGGTGGATTTGGCAAAAGATGAGATTGACTTTGGTGATACAGACATTGTATTAGTCATGTCAAACCCCAAAGCAAAAGCTATAGCAGTGGGTCCTGTTTTTAAAACTTTGGATCCCAATTGGCATATTAAAGCTCCCGGAGCAAATATGTCAGTAGGCATCACTTCGGGCTATGATTTGAACTACTGGGGAGGACTTTGGCTAGCACATGAAATAGGACATACTTTTGGTTTACCTGACCTTTATGATTTTGAAGGTGAAAACTTTCTTAAATCGGTGGGAACGTATGGCATAATGGGTACTCAAGCAGGGAATGCGCCGGGCCATTTTGCCTTTGAGCGCTGGGTTCTTGGTTGGATTGATGATGATCAAATCTATTGTCATGAAAATGGGGAAGCGACCATCAAGTTGGAAGCTATTGAAAATCCGGGAGGAATAAAGGCGGCAGTGATCCCAATAGATAGCACAAGCGCATTAATGATAGAAAGCCGGAGAAAAATTGGTTTTGATATAAAAACAAAAGAAGGCGCTTTAGTCTATCTCGTCAACACGGCTCTTCCAGGAGGCAGTGGCCCTATTAAAGTAAGACCGGGTTTTGAAAGTGAATATGAATTCCTTCAAGATGCTCCTTTGGTCAAAGGTGATATTTATACTTTTCAGGACATAACTATAGAAGTGATGGAATCAAGTCCAAAAAGTGACTTAGTCAAGATATGCACTGAAAATTAGATAACAATTAAACTTTGTATCTTTAGTGAGGTTGAACATTTAGTAGAAAATAAGCCATGAAACCTCACTTTAAATCCAAAATTGAAATGATAAAGAAAGCTCTCACACTGTTTTTAGTAGTTTTTTCATTTTTCGCACAAGGTCAAGATATCGTCAAAACTGATCGCTCCCAAGTAGAAATCAACCCAATTTTGCATGGTTCGTTGGCTCTTGAATATAATGATCTGACCATCTTCGTTGATCCTTATGGTGGAGCGGAGCGATTTGAGTCTTTTGGTCCCGCCGATCTGGTATTGATCACAGATATCCATGGTGATCACCTCAATCAGGAAACCCTCGATGGTCTAGATCTTTCTCAAGCTACTATAGTTGCCCCTCAGGCAGTCGCAGCGCAACTTCCTGCTGAGAAATATAAAAGTATCGTAGTGATCGGGAATGGAGAGATGAAAAGCATTTTGGGACATAATGTGGAGGCTATTCCCATGTACAATCTACCAGAGACAGCCGATAGCCGCCATCCAAAAGGACGAGGCAATGGCTATATTGTAGAGCTAGATGGCAAAAAATTCTATTTCTCAGGAGATACAGAGGATATTCCCGAAATGAGAGCTTTGGAAGGGATCGATGTTGCCTTTGTATGCATGAACCTTCCTTACACCATGGATGTGGATCAGGCTGCTAGTGCCGTATCGGACTTTAAGCCCAAAGTCGTTTATCCTTACCATTATCGGGGTACAGGAGGTCTGGCAGATGTTGAGAAGTTTAGATCTCTTGTCAATTCGACTGCCCCTGGAGTAGATGTAAGATTGAGAAATTGGTATCAAGAGAATTAAATTACACCGGACTAACCCTGATGGAAATCCTGCTCCGCTACCTCCACTTCATCTCCGTCATCACCCTTTCAGGAACTTTGATTGCTGAGTTTTTTCTTTTGAAGAGTTCTTTAGAGAAAAAAGAGATTCGTCTACTAGGCCAAATTGATGCAGTCTATGGCATTTCTGCCCTGATTCTGCTAGGCGTAGGTCTGACGCTTTGGCTTGGTGGATATGGAAAACCAACTGCGTTCTACAGCGAAAATCCAACCTTCCACCTTAAGCTTGGCCTGTTTGTATTGATCGGCCTGATTTCAATTTACCCGACAGTTTTTTTCATCAAGCAAGGAAAAGGTGAGTCAGAGGATCAAGTCGAAATCCCCCGCATGGTTCGATGGTCCTTAAATGCCGAACTGATCCTACTTGCTTGCATTCCATTATTAGCTGGATTGATGGCAAAGGGTATTAATATTTTCTGAGGACTTTTTCGCAGAATCTATTCGATTTTTCTAAAAGTCAGAAAACTATCAAATAAGTCCACGGAAATTCGGTTTTGATCGTTCTTTAATGTTGTAATTAAGGAAACTCCCTTCTTTCCAAAAGCCCAGGAAGCTTTATCCATAATAGGGGACTTTCTTTACTTTTCCATACAAAAATCCTTATAATTAAACTCAACCGAACCAAATACCCATTCTAACCATGTACGTCTATCATTTACTTTCTAGGATCAGTAAACTTTCCAAATACAGCTATAAGTTTTTGTTCATAGCTTTTTTGGGAATCCATATCCCCCTAATCGGAATCATTATTTATAGTCTCTTAGGCAATCATGTTGAACTTACTCAAGGACAGATTATTTTTTGGATCTTGATCTTCACTCTTATCGCCACAGGAATCACACTCTACCTATTAAATCAACTTTTGGCTCCTTTGATTCTAAGTAAGGAGGCCTTGGAGAACTATATAGAATCAAGAAAACTCCCCAGCCTTCCTAGTGGGTATAAAGATGAAGCGGGAGTCCTGATGCAGAAAGTCCAAAATACATTGGTGACCATGGATGAATTGGTTCAGGCAAAAAATGATATGATTGAATTAATTTCCCATGATTTGAGATCTCCTATCAATCGAAACCTAGGCCTGATCGCATTGGCAATTAGTGAAAATCAAGAATCCGAAATTGATGAATACCTAAAAATGATTGAGAAGGAAAGCAAAAAGCAGATTAACCTACTTGGACATCTTTTAAAGCAGCTTGAACGTGAAGAAATTGAAATCGGGGAGGATCAAAAAGAAATAGTCTTACTTAAAAATCTCATAACTCAAAAGCTAGAAACACTTGCTGATATCATCAAACAAAAGCGATTACAAGTAAACATCAATATTTCAGATCAACTTAAAATCAAAGTTGACAAGGAACTTTTTGGTCAGGTCCTGCAGAATTTGATTCACAATGCATCCAAATTTTCCAATTCAGAACAAATAATCGAAATCTCTGCCGAACAAGAACCTAACCATCTTAAAATCAAAGTAAGGGATTTTGGAATTGGCTTTTCTACTGAAAACTCTGAGAGACTTTTTAGACGCTTTACAGATATGGGAAGACTGGGAACTCAAGGAGAAGAAAGTACAGGAATAGGCCTTTATTTGAGTCGTAGAATAATCGAAAGACATTCTGGATCTCTAAAGGGATCTAGTGATGGGAAAAATAAAGGAGCAACATTTGACATCATAATCCCTAACTAACTAAGCAATAAAAGATTAATCCTCAGAATCAGATTTCGCTTAAACGGCACTTTTCACCTTATTCGAACATTAATCAAAACTTTGATAAAATTTTTACTCATCTGAATTCTGGAGTCATTTTCCTTAAAACCAGCTAGATCAAAATAAAACTAAACCTGAATATTCTAATCCCCAAAACACATCCCCATTCCTTTGGCTGCATGAACCAAAGTACCGGATGGATCTACCACATTGTAGGTACTAATCGCTTCCTTGATCGGAGCTGAGGAAAAGTCATTATTTCGAAGCACGACCAATTGACCGAATTTTCCATCCAAAACCAATTCCATCGCTTTCACTCCAAAAACAGAGGCTATCACTCTGTCAAAAGCAACTGGAGTGCCTCCACGCTGGATATGCCCAAGAATCGTCTCACGGATATCTGCTTCCAAGCCCGCATCTTTGAGCTGCTGGCTGAGTGTAAAAGCAACTCCACCTAATTTTACTGCCTGCCGTCCCTCCTCACCTTTCGTGGAGGTAATCGTCCCATCTTTGGCATACGCGCCTTCAGCGATGACAATATTGACAAATCCACGTCCATCATCATAGCGGGACTTGATTCGATCAATTACCTTTTCTAAGTCGTACGGAATCTCCGGTATGAGGCAAATTTCAGCTCCTCCGGAAAGTGCTGTGTAGAGAGCAATCCAACCAGCATTTCGACCCATCACTTCCATAATCATCACCCGATGATGACTTGCTGCGGTAGTGACCAACCTGTCCAATGAATCTGAAGCCACCTGAACTGCTGTCTGAAAACCAAAAGTAAAATCCGTGGAAGACAGGTCATTATCAATCGTCTTTGGCACGCCTACTACTGGTATGCCTTGCTCAAATAGCGCTTGGGAAATTTCCTGTGAACCATCCCCTCCAATATTAATTACAGCATCAAACCCTTGATTTTTGATTTTCTGAATCAATACAGGGAGACGATTCTCAATTTCAATCGTTCCATCTGCTTTTTTGACCGGAAATCGCATTGGGTTGCCTTTGTTGGTAGTACCGATTAGAGTGCCACCTTGCACATGGATTCCAGCGGTATTGGATTCATTTAGCTGCATCAACCTCGGAGGATCTTCCATCAGCCCGTTGAAAGCCTCAAAACTTCCCCAAACCTGCCATTCACCAGTCTTTGCTGCTCTTTTGGTGATTCCTCGGATCACTGCATTCAGTCCCGGACAGTCTCCACCGCCGGTCGTAATCAATACCTTTTTCATGTGTTTATAATTTCCTTTTTAATTGTCACATAGCTTGTCCCGAACTTGATTCGGGAGAATCCCTGCCTGCAGAAGGCAGGTCGCAAAATATATACATTCCAGTGTGTGACTTTGTAGTCATGCCTGCCGGTAGTCAGGCTCGATTTCATATTCTTGTGGTAATAGATTTCTCTTGCAAAAAGAAGAAATCAAGAGTAAAAACCAACTTAAAACTCCATCAATAAGGTACAAAAGCTCAAGTACCAAAAATATACTCAGCACCCTCACGACACATCTCGACCGAAAAATCGAGTTCCTTCCCAGCTAGCCTTTCAGCGAGAATCTCATCCAACCGGGAGTCTGTATTGTTGGGTTCATGATGAAAAATCCCCAAATGCTTCACATTACACATGCTTGCAAACTCAATGGTATCCTGAACAGCACTATGCCCCCAGCCAGCTTTCTCCTCATACTCAGCTATGGTGTAGGCACCGTCATGAAGCAACAAGTCTGCTTTTTTGGCAATTTCATACCCACTGGTCCATTCTGGATCATTCGGAAAATCGTTTGACCCCAATCGAACCTCATGGTCAGGAATGTAAGCCAAGACAGTATCCCCATGACTGATTCTAAAACCTAAAGTAGGCCCTGGATGACAGACAAATTCTGAATGAATAGCAAAACTCCCAATTTGGATTTGGTCGTCAGAAAGCTCGTGAATAATGGGATGATTGGGTAAATCTCCCAATCTCACTGGGAAAAGCGGCGGTGAAAAGTATTTTCGAAGTCTTTGGAGAAGTGGAGTATCAGAGGTACTTGGTCCCCATAAATGCACCTCGACGTTTGGATTGTACAAAGGCAGAAAGAAACCTAGCCCCATAGTATGATCAATATGTAAATGGGTAAGAAAAATATGAATCTGCCGAACATCTTGATCTAAAAACCTCCCTAATCGCTGAATACCTGATCCTGCATCTAAAACCAAACAAGTCTCTCCATCCGAAACCTGCACACAGGATGTATTCCCTCCGTAAAAATTATTCTCTGGACCTGGCGCAGGAAGGGAACCACGACAACCCCAGATTTTGACTTTCATCATTCATCAAGGGTCCAAAAGATTGCCATTGCTCCTAGAAAGCGGTCAGGTCTTGCGATAATGGGAAATGCGGTGACTTGAATATGTTCATCTCTCCCCTGCATATTCTTAATAAAGAAGCTACCAGAAGTAGGTTTTTTGGTTTGAAGTGTTTGCACAAGCGGAAGACCTTCAGGGGAGATGAGTTCTCCTTTTTCATTGTATGGAGTAAAAATGGTAGCCCATTCTTCTACCCGCATTCCTCCTGTCTCACCAAATTTCAACCCAAAAACAGTCTCGGCCGATTCATTGTAAAACAATAAATTCCCTTCCGTATCAACAAGAAAAGCAGGTAAGGAAATCGTATCAATGAATTGTCGACCCAAAATCAACTCCAAAGGTTGTGCTGGCATATCAGTAGAACATTGTCCAAAATCAATTAAAAGTTAAGAAAATTCTTGAAATAATTATTTTATAATTAAAAAACTCTATGAATTAGATTAAGTCGATTCAATTAATTTTAGAAAAAGCCTGATCTAAATCCTCCAACAGATCGTCTGTATGCTCCAAGCCAACTGAAACCCGGATCAAATTCGGAGGCGTGAGGGTATCAGGCCCCTCCACCGCTGCTCTTCGTTCGATAAGACTCTCTATTCCACCTAAGCTTGTTGCGTTTGCAAAGAGTTTTAACTCGGAAATCAATTTATCCGCAGCCTCAGCACCTCCTTTGACCTGAAAGGAAACTACCCCTCCAAAACCGCTCATTTGAGAAGCGGCTATCTCATGTCCGGGGTGACTTTTTAGGCCTGGATAGAAAACTTTTTCCACTATCGGATTTACCAGAAAGTAATCCGCCAATACCATTGCATGCTCGGCATGTCCTTTCATCCGGTAGGCCAAGGATCGAATGCTCCGAGCCAACCAGTAACAGTCACTGGCAGAAGGTACAGCCCCTCCTACTCGTTGAATGGTTCTGATTTTTATCCAAAAATCATTTTGCTCTTTGGTCACCAAAGCTCCTCCAAGGATATCACTATGCCCTCCAAAATACTTGGTACTACTATGCATGACGATATCTGCTCCAAGCAAGAGTGGATTTTGGAAAACAGGAGTCGCAAAAGTATTATCACAAGCCAAAATCGCTTGATGCTCATGAGCGATTTCTGCAATTCTTCGGATATCACTGATCTTCAACAATGGGTTAGAAGGAGTCTCCACCCAAATAAGTCTTGTATTCGGTTGAAGCGCAACTTTGATAGCTTCCAGATCGCTCATATCTACAAAACTGACTGTGTGAATTCCCTTGAAAAGCTTGGTCATGGAATTATGTAGACCATGATACATATCATCCGGTGCGATGATATGTGAGCCAGGCTCGAGTGCCTGAAACACGGCAGTTCCGGCAGCATTTCCAGAGGAAAAGGCCGCGGCATCAGCTCCCTGCTCTAGGGAGGCAATCAATTCTTCAAGGGAGATTCTATTGGGATTACCAGCTCTGGTGTAAAGTAAACCGGCTTCATTTCCATGCTCAAAAGTGGTACTAAGGGTAATTGGCTGTACCACGGAGCCAGAATTATCAGTCACATGGTTACCTTTATGGATGGCGCGCGTTTCGAATTTCATATCTAGGTATTTCTGGAAATTTAAGAAAACCATTTGGAATGAAAACAGGAGAAAAGACACACAGTATTTAATATTTTTTCTTAGAGCCTTTCCAACCTTTCCGCTACGAGCTGACTCTTAAAGTTAGAAAAAGCTAAAATGAACCAAATCCAACTAGATTCTGAATTGATTGAGCGGGTGATTTCTCAAGAGAGAAAAGCTCAATTTCAGCTCTTTGAGCTAACAAAAAGGATGGTTTATTCGCTCGCTTTTCGAATGCTGAATGATGAGGAACTTGCGCATGATGTACTTCAGAACACTTATGTCGAAGTCTTCCAACAAATACGAAACTTGAAGCATCCGGAAGCTTTGATTTCTTGGATGAAAACGATCGCAGCAAGAAAGTCCATCAAGGCTGGAAAAAGGCAGTTCGAATTTGATCAGCTGGACCAGCATCATGATCCTGTAGACAATCAATTCGATTCTTGGTTTGATGGGGAACTACTAGATCAAGCGATCAGAGCATTACCTCCGGGGGCTCGTGCAGTATTTATGTTGACAGCGGTGGAAGGTTACTCTCACAAGGAAGCGGCAAACCTTCTCGGGATCTCAGATAGCACTTCCAAATCCCAATTGAACTATGCAAAGAAGCTGCTGAAAACTCGAATTCAAACCTTACTACGAGCATGAAAAATCTACCAGAACACGAACCGCAGAGCAACAGCTGGGAAAGAATCATGCAAAAGAAAGATTTTGATTCTCAGTTGAGTAAAAACCTAGAGGAACTTCCTTCCTATGCTCCCTCTGATTTGGCTTGGGATAAGATTGAAGAAAAGCTCGACGGACAAAAGAGAGTTTTCCCTTGGAGAACATTCATGATTGCAGCCTCGCTTGCCGCATTATTCCTTGTGGCTTTCTTCCTAGTCAGGCAAGAAACTGTTCAGTTTGAACCTCAACAGCCAATTGCTGAATCAATTACTGAAAGACAAGTGCCAGAAACCGACACTGCTCAAAAGACAAAACCATTAGATCAGAATCAAATCCTTTCTAATTCAAATGAAAAAGAATCAGTCCCTGAAATAATTACCCAATTATCTCGGAGAAGAGAATTTGTTCCAAAGATTTCTTCTAGACCACCCATTTTGGTCAGGACTGAACTGACTGTAAAAGGAATGGATCTGGAAGCAAAGGAAAAATATAATCCCATCGCTGAAACCAAGGACGAAACTTACCATTCGGTCGCCATTTCCTGGGGTCTTGATAAAATCAAGTTTCAGGTAAAAACAAATTTTGGAGCTCAAGACCCACTATTGCTAGAATCCTCCAACACTGAGAAGCGGGATTATCAAGCCCGAATCAGACTTACCCCGAAAAAGTAAACTAGACTAAACGAACTATCAAAATGAAACGATTCCTACTTATCGCGCTATTCCTATGCCTTTCTGGCTCTATCGGCTTTGCCCAAGAACTGCAAAATAAACTTCCAAAAAATCACCAGGCATGGGCGGACAGAAGCTTTCCAATCACCGATACCTTGGCTTTTGATTTCCCAAATGAGGGAAAGCTTCTTATTCTTTTCAATCGAGAAGAATTTACGCCCGAAATGCTAGAGGAAGAGTTTCGACCTTTGCTGGAGCAGGCCACCCAATTTCCTGCTTTTGAAACTCATGTTTATAGACTATGCCAAAATTTTTCACCAACTAGCTTAAATCGAGTAAAAAAGGATGTTGAAAAAAAATACTCGAAATGGCTCACTTCAATTGAATTAGGCTTTCCAGTAGGTTTGGATTTTACAGCGGGAAAATTTACGCCCGAGATCGGATTTCAGGCAGCATTAAGCCTGCCCGGATTTCAAATAGGCGGTTCTATCACCAATACTGTTTATTTCCCTGAGTCAGAGTCTGGATTTTCGGTCAACAGCAACTGGTTTGTCAACGCCGAGTACCATTGGAAACCGGGAAGCCTATACGCCAACCAACATCAAACCATACAGGTTGGGTATTTACTCAATAACTCCAACAGTCAGCTTTTTGAAGGGACTACGATGAGAGCCACCTATAAGCAAACTTTGAGTAGATACATGAGTGTACAGGCCGGAATAGTTGGCACAAAAAATCTAACCACCTTTTATCCAGTATTGGGATTCAGAATCAGATTCTAGAACCTTAAAAAACAAAAAGAGCCGTTTCTGGCTCTTTTATTTTTTTATCTAATTCGATCAACCGACCTGACCAAAGCTTCATCCTTACGGATAAAACGATTAGCCAGCATATTGAAGACCATCGCTGCCAAGACTACCCAAAAACCCAACTGATAAGTGCCGGATGAAGTAGCATTGATGGCAGAATTGATTCCATTAGTCGTCAGAAATACTGCTACAACCAAGCCAACCATCACTAGGCTATTGATCATATTAAACAGCATCTGCCGAGTGCGATTTTTATACTGAAAAATAGAAATTAAGGCCATCAGACCTGCAAAAGCAGCCAAAGTCGCAATATACCACTTGGATGATTCCTGAATTACCTCGCCTGAGGAGTCGAGATTACTGAGCATAAATGCAGATAATTGCCAGGAATCATCAGTCCCTGAACCCGTCTCTGTTTGCACCCAAAGGGTGGAGCCGATGGTAACACCCATACAGATGACTACTAGGAAAAGAAATATGGTTTGAACGCGTTGGATCATTTTATTAATTTTTTGGCAAAGAAAAGGCCAATTCCCCGCTTTCACAAGGATTGAATAAATCTGATATCAGGAATCCTTACGGAATTGTATCTTTGCGGGGTATGAGTCAAAAAAAGCGTTATTTTCTGGAATTAAGCTACCATGGCAAACCCTTTCATGGCTGGCAGATACAGAAAAATGCCTTTTCCGTCCAGGAATCAATCGAATCGGCACTTTCCACTTTCTTTCAAAAACCCACCACCATCATGGGTAGCGGGAGAACGGACACAGGAGTACATGCAAGTCATCAAGTCTGTCATTTTGACTGCGATGTGGCGTTTGAGTCTGAAAGATTGCTGAAAGCGCTGAATGGAATCTTACCAAAAGAAATAGCCATTAAACGGATTCGAGAGGTAGAAAAAGATGCCAATGCCCGCTTTGATGCAATCGAACGTTCCTATTTCTACCGAATTATATTTCAAAAAAGTCCTTTTCAGGATGAGTTGGCCTGGACTCTTTTTGCCAATCCAGATTTAGAAAAAATGAATCTAGGGGCTAATTTTCTTGTAGGCGAGCAGGATTTTGAGGCATTTAGCAAAGTTCATACGGAAGTCAATCACTTCCGCTGTCAAATAAAGAAGGCCTATTGGGAACAAAAAGACGGGGAATTGTTATTCCATATAACCGCTAATCGATTTTTGCGTGGGATGGTACGGGCAATTGTCGGAACTTTGGTAGATATTGGTCTCGGAAAGCGACTTCCAGAGGATATGCCAAAAATCATAGCTTCCAAGGACAGAGCACAAGCAGGTAAAGCTGCACCCGCAAAAGGTTTGTTTTTGTGCAAAGTCATTTATCCCGAGAGCATTTATTTAGATTAAGAAATCTTGAGCTTAGAAAAAGAAAAAACTTCTTCCGGAGAAATTTTAGACACCAAAGTCCTGAAGCAATTGTACCGCTATGTACAGCCCTACAAGTTTCAGTTTTACCTGCTGGTGTTTTTGACCATTTCCTTGGCTTTGTTGGCTCCGACTCGCCCCTATTTCATCCAGGTAGCGATTGATGATTATGTGGCCATTGGGGACAGTGCTGGGCTGGTCCGGATGATCTATATCCTAGTAGGCCTGATGATTTTGCAGGCGATCGTGCAATGGGCCCATACTTTTTATTCAGGCTGGATAGGTCAGGTCATTATCAGAGACCTACGAGTCAAACTCTTCAATCACTTACTGAAACTCAAGTTGAAGTTTTTTGACAATACACCCATTGGAAGGCTGGTTACCCGAAACGTCTCCGATATCGAAACATTGGCAGATGTTTTCAGCGAAGGCCTTGCAGCGATTATCGGTGACTTACTACAGCTTGTGACCATTTTGGGTGTGATGTTTTACATCGACTGGAAGCTCACCTTGGTCAGCTTGTGTACTTTACCGCTGATGATTATTTCGACTTACATCTTCAAGGAGAAAATCAAAGTCACCTTCAACGATGTCCGAAACGCAGTATCTAACCTCAACTCCTTCCTTCAGGAGCACATTACCGGGATGAATATTGTACAAATTTTCAATCGAGAAGAGCGGGAATTTGACAAATTCAAAGAAATCAACCGAGAGCACCGAACGGCACATATTCGCTCGGTACTTTATTATTCTATTTATTTCCCGGTAGCTGAAATCATCCAAGCAATCGGTATCGGCTTGGTAGTTTGGTACGGAGCAGTTGGAGTTTTAGGGATGGAATTGCAGGTAGGAGTATTGATCTCTTTCATCATGTACCTTCAGCTTTTCTTCCGCCCCATTCGGATGATTGCGGATCGATTCAACACCCTACAAATGGGAGTGGTCAGTTCATCTAGGATATTTAAGCTGTTGGACAGTGACGAGTATATTGCAAATGAGGGTGATTTCAAGCCAGAAAAAGTCAAAGGAAATATCCAATTTCAGGACCTCTGGTTTGCCTATGTGGATGAGGACTACGTTTTGAAAAACATCAATTTTGAGGTAAAAAGCGGACAAACTGTTGCTTTGGTTGGTGCCACAGGAGCTGGAAAGTCTTCCGTCATCAATTTGCTTTCACGTTTCTATGAAATCAATAAGGGAGCCATTACCATCGATGGGACTGATATCCGGGATTTTGAATTGGGCACCCTTCGCAAGCACATTGGGGTAGTACTACAAGATGTTTTTCTTTTTTCGAATACCATTTACTACAATATCACCCTTGGCAATCCAAAAATCACCCGTGAGCAAGTCATGGAAGCAGCAGAAATGGTTGGCGCTCGAAAATTCATCGAGCGACTTCCCGGAGGATTAGACTACAATGTGATGGAACGTGGAGCAACCCTCTCGGTTGGTCAGCGCCAATTAATTTCCTTCGTAAGAGCCATGGTGTACAATCCGGAGATCATTATCCTGGATGAGGCGACTAGCTCAGTTGATACTGAAACTGAAGAATTGATTCAGGAATCCATCGAAAAAATGATGAAAGGCCGAACCTCCATCGTAATTGCTCACCGACTTTCTACCATCCAAAAAGCTGATCAAATTATTGTTTTGCACAAAGGAGAGATCATGGAGCAAGGTCGACATGACGAACTTCTGGAAAAAGGAGGATACTACACCCAATTGCATCAAATGCAACTTAAAAGCATGGCAATCTAGCCTGGAATTTGCTTAAATCATCAAAACCAACTAATCATTCATCGTGAGAAACAAATTACTATTGCTTCTTTTTATGCTCCCATTTGCCTCTCTAGCCCAAGAAAGGGGAGCCGGAATCAGACTGGGCGAACCTTTTTCACTGACCTACAAAGATTTCTTTGACGACTATTGGTCTTGGGAAGTCATGCTAGGAAGTGGTGGAGTTAATGGCCCGAGCTACTATCAGCGGGATTTTGAAAACAATCCACCCAACTCCAATGCATTCTATATCGGTCATTCTACCCGTAAAGGCGCCTCTATCCATGGTCGGGTAGCCTATCACGAAGATATCACCGATGCCTTTGACATTACCCAGGGCTATTTGCTAGGATATGGAGGAGCGGGAGTTCAGATACGTACCACTCAAGTCAATTATACCTACAATGTAGGAGATGGAAACGGCAACATATTCTCGGAGGATAGAAGCAACATAGATTTTGGTCCTGAAGTATTTGGAGGAGCTGAATATTACTTGGATGAGTTACCAATTTCGGTTTTTGGTGAGGTAGGACTTTTTGTAGAGCTACTGGACCGTGTCGGCCACATCAAATTCCAAGGCGGGATCGGGGTCCGTTATTTATTCTGATCTATGCAAAAGAGAATAGCAATCTTGGCTGTGGTGATATTTCTCCTCATCGTAGGAGGATATATTGCATTCACATCTTTGGGAGGAAACACACCTATCGAGGTCAGCCTTGTAAATCGATCTCCAGAACCGCTCTCGGGGATTTATTATGTAGGCACTCCGCAGAACCCAGAACTTCAAAGCGTTTTCGAAAAAATTGAGGCAGAAAAATCCTTAAGACCGGGAAGTTTTCTCCATACAATCTATGAAGTAGAACCTGCAGGCAAATTGGACACGATGCGAGTTTTTGTGGGACTGAATCAGCTGCTTTCAGGAGATGATATCCAAGAACGAATATTCCCTGAAAAGAGCTATTTACTCGCCAAAATCAAAGCCAATAAATGGGTAATGCCAGGTCCGGAAAAAGTCAAAGAAAAACTTTTGGCTTTTGCCGACTCAGCAAATCTTGAACTATCAGAATTTTTTATCGATAAGATAGTCTCTGAAAATGAGGTACATGTAATTGCCCCGATTAAGAATGAATAGGTATTTACATTTATTAACAAAACCTATTTTCAAAATTTTCGTGACAAAATCTAAGAACTAAACCAAATAAAATTTTATCAAATCACGGATCATGTCTGTTTCATTACAATAATCTAAGCTGCTACGAGATTTGATAACAGTACGAAAACCACACTAAAAATGAAAAGACTACTAGCAATCATTGGCATCGCAAGCATTTTTGCGTTCCAAGCCTGTGAAGGTCCCATGGGCCCTCCAGGACCTCCCGGACTAGATGGCCTCGATGGTGTAAATATTGTCGGCGAGGCTTTCGAAGTAGAAGTTGACTTTACGGAAGCAAACGATTATAGAGAAATCTTCGAATTTGATCCCGAAATTTTCGAAAGTGATGTGGTACTTGCCTACGTTCTATGGGAGACGAATAATGGGACTCCTATTTGGCGCCCACTTCCCCAAAATATATTCTTTCAAGAAGGTGTGCTGATTTACAATTACGACTTCTCACAATTCGACTTCAGTGTATTCTTAGATGGTCCGATAGATTACAGCCTACTCGCTGATGACTGGACACAAAATCAAATATTCAGAATCATTGTAGTACCAGCTGATTTTGCAGGATCGAGAATTGATTTTAGTGATTACGAAGCCGTGACCAAGTTATTGGAAATTGAGGAAAATGACTTTATTAAGCTTTCTCCCAAACCCAAGCAATAATATTCACTAAACCAACTCCTACCACAAACAGGATTGAAGCCATGCTCTAATCCTGTTTTTTTATGTCCAAAATTTTAAAGGCAAAACGCATTTGCTTCCTATCTTTGCCCTATGCAATTTCAAAATGATCTGCTGCTCCGGGCAGCCAAAGGCGAAAAAGTAGAACGAACACCCGTATGGCTTATGCGACAGGCAGGAAGAATCCTACCTGAGTATCGAGCAGTCCGAGAATCCGTTTCGGGTTTTATAGAATTGGCTCAGACACCTGAGTTGGCGGCGGAGGTTACTATTCAGCCAGTGGATCTACTGGGGGTGGATGCAGCGATTATTTTTTCAGACATTTTGGTGATTCCCGAGGCCATGGGTTTGCCATACGAGATGGTGGAAAAAAGAGGCCCTTGGTTCCCAAATACCGTAAGCTCTGCAGCAGACTTAAAAAATCTTCGGGTAGCAGATGGTGCCAATGACCTCAGTTACGTGATCAAGGCGATCGAAATCACCAAAAAAGAATTGAATGGACGGGTTCCACTCATCGGATTTGCTGGAGCACCATGGACCATTTTTGCCTACATGGTGGAAGGCAGTGGAAGCAAAACTTTCTCTAAGGCTCGGGCCATGCTGTACCGAGAGCCGAAGCTTTCCCATCAACTACTTCAGATGATCACGGACAGCACCATCAATTACTTGAAAGCTCAAATCAAAGCGGGTGCCGACCTTGTCCAAATTTTTGATAGCTGGGCAGGAATCTTGGGACCAGAGCAATACGACGAATTTTCTCTCCAATACATCGCCCAAATCTGTGACGCGATACAAGAAGTTCCCAAAACCGTCTTTGCAAAAGGCGCATTTTTCGCTCGGGAAGCCATGGGCAAGTTGAACTGTGACACAATCGGCTTGGACTGGAATATGGGCATAGCTGAATCCAGAAAAATGATCGGTGCAGACAAAACGCTTCAGGGAAATCTTGATCCAGCAGCACTTTACGGAAATCCCGAGCAGGTACATAAGGCCACCCAAAATATGATGGAGCAATTCAAAGGAAGCAGACACATCGCCAATTTGGGGCATGGCGTCTATCCGGATATAGATCCTGAAATGGTCAAGGTCTTCATCCAAAGCGTCAAGGATTTCCAATAAATTTCTTTCACATATCTAATATCAAACTGTGATTTTTTAATCAGAGCGTGGACCTCTATGCTTTTTTCCATCTCGGATATTGTCTACTTGCTTTTTCTCTTATTCCCAATTCAAAGGTAGAATTATTACGCTTTCCCCAATAAACTCTCAGTCTATTTGAAAAAATATTAACAAAAAGATTGATATTTTATTTTTTGGTATATTTTTGAACCAATATTTCTCATTTTGATAATCTAAAATTAAAATGAGGGTAAAATTCAAACCTATTATATTATCTAAACCTATCAAATCATGAAAAATCAGTTTAAAATGAAACTGAAAGTATTCTACCTTATTCTGGCAGGATACTCGTTGCTGACCTATTCGAATGAAGCCGCTGCTCAGGAAGAAAAGGAATTCAACTTTAGTGCGACCTTGAACTCTGATCAATTCTTCGGGTTCTATCCTACATTTGCGGGATCCTACGGCTTTTCGGACAAAGCCAGCTTTACGTTCTACGGCATTCTTTGGTCTGGTGGTACCGGCGGGGGCTGGGGCAATTGGACTGAATTCGGTGTAGGAGCCAACTTCACAGCCACTGAAGGCCTGGATATCAATCCACAGATTGGTATTTTAGGCGGGAACTTGTTGAGTTCAGGAACAGCTGGCCCGGCAGTATTCGGTGATGGAATTGTCCCTAATTTGACAGTCAATCTCAACAAAGCAAAAACTGAAGGACAACTTTATTTTGGCTACTACGCGCCACTTCGAGATGAGACCTTCGCTGATGGTACCACACTAGCCTACATTCACTATTGGGTGAACTTTGGGTTCAAGGCCAGTGACTTCTTCTCCATCGGTGCTCACTATGAGCATTTGATCAATTCGGGCGGATCCAATGTCGCTACCTCCACGGATGTCTATCAATGGTTAGGTCCATATGTGCAATTCGCTGATCCCAAAGGCGGTCCCTTTGCGCGCTTTTCATTCGGAACAGACCTGGTCGAAGGGAATGACTCCTTCTTTAAGTTGACAACTGGATTTTCTTTCTAGGAATCATTAAGTAAAACCAAAAAAAGAGTCGATCAATTCTGGTCGACTCTTAATTTAAAATTTCGATTTTGTCCCCTATACGGACTACTCCCTCGCCTAGCGCCACCATATTTTGTCCAAAAAGCACCTTATTACCTACCGTTCGGTAGCTTGCCAAAGTTTTTAATGGCTCCTTGCTAGTTTCAGCTGTATTTTGATTCACGGTCGTCATCACACAGCGCGCGCAAGGCTTGACTATTTGGAAAGCCACATCCCCGATTTGGATTTTTTGAAGAGAATCTTCCTGGAAAGCCTCTCCTCCGGAAAAAACAATATTTGGCCGAAATCTATCCATGGGTACGGGTTGCTCCAATCGACGATTCAAGTCTTCCAATGACTCTTGACCGATTAATAAATAAGGCATTCCATCCGCAAAACTGACCGCTTCTGCATTGACAGCATATTTGGGGCTCACTGCTCGTCTGGTAGATTCAGGCATGATAACCAGCCTAACTTCTTTATCTAAAAATTCCGAAAACCATTGATCATATTGCTCGGCAAGTAACCTAGCTTTCATCGTATCATCCCAGACTACCACAGAAACTTCTTCCCCCGGCGCCAAAGCATAGGGAATAAGAATGGAGTCATGTTGACGCTTCTTTTGATAGACCAAAAGTCCCTCAGGGGTGAGTTCCACTCCAAGTAGAGCAAGCTTAGGATAGGTTCTTTGCGATACAAAAAGTCCTTCTGAATCGATCAGCATCCACCTCCGGTCATATTTAAACCCCTTTTCTTCAACCTCAGCTTGATCCAAGCGGATACCACCCAAGGACTTGATCGGATAGATGAAAATATCTTGCACTACCATAGAATTCTAGCTATTTATTCCTACCCTGAAAGATACTGGGAAGTTTGGAGAAACTTCAATAAAACCACTGGAAGAGAAACAAGACAAGACCTGTCCTGTAAACCAAGCTAAAACCCAATAGTACAAAGACAATCAAAAACCACCGAAGCCGATCCTGATTATTTTTATTATCAAAAAAACCTCTCATGACCAATAGATGCAGTCTAGATCATCAAAGTTGCATCGAAGGAAGAAAAAATCTGTCAGGAAAAATCAGCCACTGTGCCAATATGCAGGAAAAGTCAGGAATCCACCCACATAAAATCTGACATTGTGACACAAAAATCTCAAAAACCCGGGATGGCATACGCATTGATTCAATGGAATTAAATCAAAAAAGCAACTAAATAAAATTTATAATCATGGGAAAAATTATAGGCATTGACTTGGGTACCACCAACTCCTGCGTAGCCGTGATGGAGGGAAATGAACCTGTAGTCATCCAAAACAGTGAAGGAAGAAGAACCACACCATCAATTGTGGCTTTTCTTGACAATGGAAATGGAGAACGAAAAGTAGGTGATCCTGCCAAGCGTCAGGCTATTACCAACCCTGCCAATACGATTTCATCTGTGAAGCGATTCATGGGTAAAAAGTTTTCTGAAGTTTCTGAAGAAAAAAAGCATGCTTCCTATAAAGTAGAGCAAGGCTCAAATGACACGGTAGCCATCAAAATCGGTGATCGTTCTTATACTCCACAGGAACTTTCTGCGATGATCCTTCAAAAAATGAAGAGCACTGCGGAAGATTTCTTGGGTCAAGAAGTGACTGAGGCGGTAATTACTGTACCGGCTTACTTTAACGATTCCGAGCGTCAAGCAACAAAAGAAGCCGGACAAATTGCCGGATTGGAAGTGAAGCGTATCATCAACGAGCCAACTGCAGCAGCATTGGCATACGGGATGGACAAGAAAAATCAGGATATGAAAATCGCTGTGTATGACCTTGGTGGTGGTACATTTGATATTTCTATCCTTGAGCTGGGTGATGGAGTATTTGAAGTGAAGTCTACCAATGGTGATGTACACTTGGGCGGTGATGACTTCGATCAAGTGATTATCAACTGGCTAGCTGACGAATTCAAAGCAGAGGAACAAATTGACTTGAGACAAGATCCAATGGCTCTTCAAAGACTTAAAGAGGCTGCAGAGAAAGCTAAAATCGAACTTTCGAGCTCTTCTTCCACTGAGATCAACTTGCCTTACATCACTGCAACTCAGACTGGTCCAAAACACTTGGTACGCAATCTTTCTAGAGCAAAGTTTGAACAGCTGTCCGAAGATTTGGTAAGAAGAAGTATGGAACCTTGTAAGAAGGCGCTTCAGGATGCTGGATTGAGTGCTTCCGATATCGATGAAGTAATCCTAGTGGGTGGTTCTACGCGAATCCCTAAAATCCAGGAAGAAGTAGAAAAATTCTTCGGCAAGAAGCCATCTAAAGGTGTAAACCCTGATGAGGTAGTAGCTATCGGAGCAGCTATCCAAGGTGGTGTCTTGACAGGTGAAGTGAAGGACGTGCTTCTATTGGATGTCACTCCTCTATCACTTGGTATTGAAACCATGGGCGGAGTGATGACCAAACTTATCGAGGCTAATACGACTATCCCTACCAAAAAATCTGAAGTATTCTCGACAGCTGCTGATAATCAGCCTGCTGTAGATATACATGTGCTACAAGGTGAAAGACCGCTAGCGAAGGACAACCGTACAATCGGTAGATTCCAACTAGCAGATATTCCACCAGCACCACGTGGTGTACCTCAGATCGAAGTGACCTTTGATATCGATGCCAATGGTATTCTAAATGTATCTGCAAAAGATAAAGGAACCGGCAAAGAGCAAAAAATCAAGATCGAGGCATCTTCTGGACTTTCTCAGGAAGATATCGACCGAATGAAGAAAGAAGCAGAAGCAAATGCTGCAACAGATAAAGCTGAAAAAGAGAAAATCGAAAAGCTGAATCAAGCTGACAGCTTGGTGTTCCAGACAGAAAAGCAGTTGAAGGAATACGGAGACAAGCTTTCCGAAGGTAACAAAACAGCTATCTCCGGAGCTTTGGATCAGTTGAAAGCAGCACATCAAGCTCAGGATTTGGGAGCAATCGACTCTGGGATGGAAGCTCTAAACAAAGCTTGGGAAGCAGCTTCTCAGGAAATCTATAACGCAACTCAAGGTGCAGGTGCACAGCCAGGAGCTGATGCAGGTGCCGGAGCCTCTGCCGAAAGCGGAGATGGAGTTTCTGACGTAGATTACGAAGAGGTAAGCGAAGACAAAAAATAATCAAAGCTAAACCAATAAAAGATGGCATCTGTATACAGTACAGGTGCCTCTTTTTTTGATTCAAATACCGATCTTCTATGCAACTGACAGCCGACAATAAATTGAAAAAAATAATAGTGGTTGGAGACCGGGTTCTGATCCGCCTCAAAAAGCCCAATGAAAAAACCTCCTCCGGACTCTACCTTCCTCCAGGAGTGCATGAGAAAGAAAAGGTTCAGCAAGGCTATATCATCAAAGCTGGTCCCGGATATCCGATTCCGATGCCTGTAGACGATCACGAGCCTTGGATGGACAGTGAAGAAAAGGTGAAATACGTACCACTTCAGGCAAAAGAAGGTGATTTAGCCATCTTTCTACTCTCAGGAGCACATGAGGTGATGTACGAGGGAGAGAAATACTATATCGTTTCGCAAGGAGCTATTTTGATGCTAGAGCGAGAGCAAGACTTATAAAAAAAGAGGCTTTTGAGCCTCTTTTTTGTTTTTATTTAAGAGAAGCAAACTCTTTGGCAAAGTAGGTCAATATGATTTTTGCCCCTGCACGCTTAATAGATGTCAGAACTTCTAGCATAGCTCGTTCTCCATCTATCCAGCCTTTTTCTGCTGAGGCCTTGATCATGCTATATTCACCGGAGACATTATAGGCAGCTATTGGTAGCGGGAAATTGTCTTGAAGAAGTTTAATAATGTCCAAATAACTCAGGGCAGGCTTCACCATCAAAAAATCAGCACCTTCCTCCATATCCAAATCTGCCTCAATTAAGGCTTCTTGACTATTTGCAGGATTCATTTGATAGGTCTTCTTGTCTCCAAACTTCGGAGCGGAATCCAAGGCATCCCGAAACGGTCCGTAAAAAGCACTGGCATACTTAGCCGTGTAAGACATGATCGAAACATCAGTGAATCCATGACTGTCCAACTCTTCGCGGATATAGCCTACACGACCATCCATCATATCAGAAGGACCTAAAATATCCACTCCGGCATCAGCCTGAGCCAAGGACATTTTGGCTAAAATCTCCAAAGTCTCGTCATTCAGGATTTTTCCATTCTGCACGATCCCATCATGACCGTCAGAGCTATACGGATCCATGGCGACATCCGACATCAAGCAGATTTCAGGAAACTCCTTTTTGATCGCACGAAGCCCTTGAAGATAAAATGTCTCCGGATTGTGGCTTTCCTTAGCAAAGGGATCTTTTAATGACTCCGGATAAGCCGGAAAAACATCAAAAGCCTGGATCCCCAGCTTTAGACATGACTCAATTTCCAAAAGCATTTGATCTATCGAAAATCGATAAATCCCGGGCATGGAATCCACCTCGATTTTCTTCTTCTGACCATCAATTAGGAAAAGAGGAAAGATCAAGTCTTTAGTGCTCAAAGATGTTTCTTCCACCAATTCACGAACTGATGCTGATTTTCGGTTTCTTCTTGGTCTACGGTATTGCATAATTATAGCGAATGAATTGCTTCGAATGAAAGTTTAGAATAATCCTCGATATATAAGTCACAGGTTGGCAAATCCTCTTTACCATGCGATGAAAGTACTCCAACCACTTTCATTCCTGCATTTTTTGCTGCCATGACTCCTGAGAAAGAATCCTCAAACACCACGCACCTATCCGGAGCTACTTCCAACTTGGACGCACTTTTTAAATATACTTCGGGGTCGGGTTTGTGTTTATTTACATGCTCGCTGGCAAAAGTAGATTCGAAGTGAGGGAATAAATTCAATTTCCCTGCAATCAATTCCAAGTTGAGTAAAGGAGCAGAAGTTGCTACACCAGTCTTAAAATTATTGGATTTCAGCATTGTCAAGAATTCCAAAAATCCAGGAATTGGGTCAATATGATGCTGATAAATCTCTCTGAAAAGCCCCTCTTTTTCATCTTCCAGTTCCAAAAGTTCTTGACCTTCAATTTTCCTACCCAAAAAATGGCTCAGAATGTAGGAGTTGTTTTTCCCATACATATGCTGAGCAAATTCCTCCTCGGTGGGGTATACATTTCTTTTCTCGAAAAAAATCCTAAACGCTTTAGAATGGTATGGATTGGTGTGACATATAACCCCATCCATGTCGAAAATCACTGCTTGATTCATACTATTTTAAAAGAAAGGCCGCCATTCTTATCGAACAAAGCGGCCTTAGCATTTGATCTTTTATTCAATTAATTAAACTCGGCAATTACTCGCTCGATAATATCACAGCATTCATGAAGCTGCTCTTCAGTCATCACAAGCGGCGGAGCAAATCGAATAATATTCCCATGGGTTGGCTTAGCCAATAAACCATTCTCTGCAAGCTTTATACAAATATCCCAAGCAGTAGAACTATCCTCTGAATCGTTGATAACGACGGCATTAAGTAGCCCTTTGCCCCTCACTAGCTTGGCGATTGGGAATTTATCCACCATTTTTTGCATACGATCTCGGAAAATCTGTCCCAGTTTTCGAGCATTTTGAGCTAGTTTCTCATCCCTCACCACTTCAAGGGCTGCCATAGCTACTTTAGTACCGAGAGGATTACCACCAAAAGTGGATCCATGCTGTCCTGGCTTGATGACATCCATGACATCTCGATCTGCCAATACTGCAGAAACAGGATAAAAACCTCCCGAGATAGCTTTCCCTAGAATCAACATGTCTGGTTTGGTGTACGTGGACTGACGCTCACAGTGACCTTCACAGCTACAATTCCCACAGACTGCCAATAATGAGCCAGTGCGGGCAATACCTGTTTGGATTTCGTCTGCTATGAAAAGCACATTTTTCTCCTTACAAGCCTCTTTGGACTTTCGGATGAAATCTTCCGAAGGAGTATATACTCCAGCTTCCCCTTGAATTGGCTCGACCAAAAATGCAACAACTTCGGGGTCTTGAAGTGCCTCTTTTAGAGCATTGACGTCATCATACGGAATCTTTATAAATCCCGCTGTGTAGGGACCAAAGTTCTTTCGCGCATTAGCATCATTAGAGAATGAAATGATGGTCGTCGTCCGGCCATGGAAGTTGTTTTCTGCAACAATAATTTTGGCTCGGTTTTCATCAACTCCCTTTCGCTCGTAGCCCCACTTTCGAGCAATTTTGATAGCGGTCTCCACTCCTTCAGCCCCCGTATTCATCGGTAGGACTTTTTCAAAGCCGAAGTACTCGGTGATATACTTTTCAAACGGCCCTAATACATCATTATAAAATGCTCTAGAGGTAAGCGTCAAAGTACCCGCTTGCTCGATTAGAGCATCCTTGATCCTAGGATGACAGTGTCCTTGATTGACCGCCGAATAAGCCGATAGAAAATCATAATATCTTTTTCCTTCTACATCCCAAAGAAAAACACCTTCCCCCTTTGTCAATACTACGGGCAGTGGATGATAATTATGAGCACCGTATTGGTCTTCAAGTTGGATTGCCTGCTTACTGGAAGTGATGGTCTGCATATCTTTTAGTAATTTTGGGATTGTATTAGAATTAGAAAGTTCAAATATACAAAATGCCCTTTTGCCCACGGAATGAAACCTGAAAAGAAAGCTAGCAATCCTCCTTCTTTAGAGCCCGGAGATTATTATTTCAATGAGCAGGGCTTGATGGTTTTTACAGAGAAATACCATCTCAAGCGGGGCTATTGTTGCGGAAGTGGGTGTAAGCATTGTCCTTTTCCAAAAAGCTGAGGATTTAACCAGAATATTTTCAGGGGCTTTATTGCTTATTCGCAAAAAGTTCCGATATTTGCAGACCAATTACAGAAACGCACATCCATTACGATACTGAATCATGGCAAAAGTTTGCGACATTACCGGAAAAAGACCTCAAGTGGGTAACAATGTGTCCCATGCTAATAACAAAACCAAGCGTAGATTTTATCCAAATCTACACAAGAAGACCTTCTACGTACCAGAAGAAGATGCTTGGATCACATTGAAAGTTAGCTCCAAGGCATTGAAGACGATCAACAAAAAAGGTATCTCTGCAGTATTGAAAGAAGCTCAGAACAAAGGGATGATCGTTATCAAATAATCATATCTCAGCGATAAACATTTAGAAAGATGGCTAAGAAAGGAAATAGAGTTCAGGTGATTTTGGAGTGCACAGAGCACAAGACATCCGGAATGCCAGGTACTTCTCGGTATATCACGACCAAGAACAGAAAGAATACAACAGAGCGATTGGAATTGAAAAAATTCAATCCTATTCTTAAGCGTGTGACCGTACACAAAGAAATTAAGTAATTCACAAGGAGCAATCCCTAACCCATATTCATCATGGCAAAGAAAGTAGTAGCAACCCTGAAAAAAGAAGGTGGTGTGACTTACGCCAAAGTAATCCGTGCTGTCAAGTCTGACAAAACCGGTGCTTATACCTTTAAAGAAGAAATGGTCCCTAGCACACTCGTGCAGGATACGTTGAAAAAATAAGTTGCCATCAGGCATATTTCATAGCAAAGTCCCTCTGTACTTCGGTCAGTAGGGACTTTTTTAGTATTTTTCAATTCATACAATCGAATCAACATGGGAATCTTTGGTTTTTTCTCAAAAGAAAAAAAAGAAAGCTTAGATCAAGGACTTCAAAAGTCGAGTCAATCCATCTTTTCAAAACTCAGTAAGGCAGTCGTAGGGAAATCCAAGGTGGACGAGGAGATCCTTGACGAACTCGAAGAGGTATTGATCACTTCCGATGTAGGAGTGGATACGACCATCAAAATCATCGAGCGGATCGAAGAAAGGGTAGCTCGTGACAAATATGTCAATACGGAGGAACTTGACACCATTCTCCGAGAAGAAATCATTGGGCTTTTGGAAGAAAATCAATCCCAAGACTTTTTAGATTTTGACATTCCTCAAGATAAAAAGCCCTACGTCATCATGGTGGTTGGAGTCAATGGTGTTGGGAAAACTACCACAATAGGAAAATTAGCCAGCCTATTCAAAAATGCCGGAAAATCAGTGGTATTGGGCGCAGCCGATACTTTTCGTGCTGCGGCAGTGGACCAATTGATTTTATGGGGAAACAGAGTAGGTGTACCGGTAGTTTCTCATGGCATGAATACGGATCCAGCTTCCGTAGCTTTTGATACGGTCAAAAAAGGAAAGGAAGAAAATGCAGACGTAATCATCATTGACACCGCAGGAAGACTACATACCAAGGTAAACCTGATGAATGAGCTTACCAAAATCAAGCGGGTGATGCAAAAATTCATCCCTGATGCTCCGCATGAGATACTATTGGTGCTCGATGGATCAACAGGTCAAAATGCTTTTATCCAAGCAAAGGAGTTTACTAAAGCCACCGAAGTCACTTCTCTTGCCATCACCAAACTAGACGGCACAGCAAAAGGTGGCGTAGTCATCGGGATTTCTGATCAATTTAAAATCCCAGTAAAATATATCGGTGTAGGAGAAAAAGTAACTGACTTACAACTGTTTAACCGAAAGGAGTTTGTAGATTCTCTTTTCTCGAAGAAGTAATTTTGCCCTTCAGACAAGCTATAAATCCCCGTTTTGGGGATTTTTTTTTGCCAAAATTTGAACCTTAAATTTTTTTTAGCGTAATTCAATGTGATATCAATTTAATATCATACTGAAATGGAAAAAATAACGAAACCCATCACTGGCTATTTGATCATCTTAATTGATCTTTTGATGATCCCGGCTGCAGTTTTCTCATTCCTCAATGAAATGCCGATTCTCGGAGTAATCTGCATTTTTCTTTTGATTTTGATCATTCCAGGCTTTTTCATCGTGGAGCCAAACAAATCCATGGTATTACTTCTCTTTGGTGAATACAAAGGGACCGTCAAAGCCAATGGCTTTTTCTGGGTAAACCCTTTTATGACCAAAAAGAAGATCTCTTTGAGAGTTAGAAACTTCGAAAACAAACCTTTGAAGGTTAATGACAAAATCGGTAATCCCGTCATGGTCGGAACTATCGTGGTGTGGCAAGTGGAAGATACTTTCAAAGCCACTTTTGATGTAGAAGACTATGAAAATTTCGTCCATCTCCAATCCGATGCAGCAGTTCGGAAAATGGCTGGACTTTATCCTTATGATAATTTCGAAGATGAAGATGCCGAGATCACACTTCGATCTGGGGTCGAGGAAGTGAATCAGTCCCTAGAGGAGGAAATATCTGAAAGACTACACCATGCTGGTATTAAAGTAATCGAAGCCAGAATTTCCCACCTTGCCTATGCATCTGAAATCGCATCGGCCATGCTACAAAGACAGCAAGCAACCGCAATTGTAGCAGCAAGACAAAAAATTGTAGAGGGTGCGGTTGGAATGGTTGAAATGGCACTCGAGGACTTAAAAGTCAAAGACATTATTGAATTTGATGAGGAGAAAAAAGCAACCATGGTGTCTAACCTGATGGTAGTTCTTTGCTCTGACAAGAGTGCAAGCCCAGTATTAAATGTTGGTACCCTGAATCAATAAGTCATGGCACATCAAATATTTCAGGAAAGCCAGAGTTATCGGGGCACTTGGATTATGTATTTGTTGCTCATGACTGAGTTACCCATCATTGTATTGGTACTTGTAATCATGCAGACCACTGATTCAGACCCGAATGAAACAGCTATGGGGATGGCAATATTGGTTGGAGTGTCTGCTTTAGTCTTTATTCTGATGATGGCTATTCGCCTAGAAAGTAGAATAGACGAAAAAGGGGTCCATTATCGATTTTCTCCTTTTATCAATAAATGGAGAACGCTTCCAAAATCTCAAATCAGGAGCCTGAAAGTAATCAATTACTCGCCTTTGACGGATTATGGAGGTTGGGGAATCAAAGGAAATAAAACAACAAAAGCCTTTAGCATCATTGGTGATATGGGGCTTCTAATAGACACAGGTGAGAAAAAGAAAATAATGATTGGTACTCGAAAAGAATCCGAACTAAAGGCTTTTCTAAGATACTGGCAGGAGGAAAATAATGAGTAAGAAAAAGGCTTTTGCACTACGAATTAATGAGGATACCATGCAAGCGATTGAGAAATGGGCTGCGGATGAATTCCGCAGCACCAACGGTCAGCTGGAATGGATTATTCGTGGGGCACTCAAAAAAGCCGGGAGATTACCCAAAAACCATAAGTCACCCGAGGAATGAATTTTACCTGCTTTTTTATTTGATTGATGAATTTTGTAATTTATCATAAACTAACCAATGGAAATTATGAAACGATTTATCCAACTCATACTGCCCCTTTTTCTTTTGACATTATTTGCAGTGCCCCAATTGGTACATGCTCAGAAATCAGAAATGACTAAGGAAGAAAAAGTTGCTGCCAAAGAAGAGCAAAAAGCAATGAAAGCGAAGGCCAATTATGAAAAGGCTAAAGAATCACTTGCTAAAAACGAGGAGAAACTCGCCAAAATGAAGGAAAAGCTTGAGAAGAGCAGAGCAAAATTTGATAAGAGTAATACGGGGGGTAAACTTTCTCCAAATGATGTTGCAAAATTGACTAAGAAAATTCAAAAAGAGGAAAAATCAATCGAAAAGCTCGAAAAAGACATTGAAAAACTAAAAGAAGAAATAGCTGAATATGAAGAAGAAGGGGTAGTGTCCCGATAAGTGTGTAAATGGTAGGAAAAGTTATTCTGGAATTTTTGGGCCCTTTGAAAGGCCAGGAAAAATTACGGAAATAACTTTTTCGGGGTACCTTCACACACTTAAAGCTATGAAAAAAGAAGATGCATTCAGCGAGGAATTCCTCAAGCAGTTCAAAAACGGAGAAGAGCTCTATGCTTTTCTCGGCCAACTTCAAAAACGGGGCGTAGAAGCCATCCTCGAAGGAGAGATGGATAATCACCTGGGCTATGAAAAACACGGGGAGTCCACCGGGGATAATACCCGGAACGGCCACAGCAGGAAGAAACTTCG
>NZ_AUBU01000013.1 GCF_000429405.1 Algoriphagus marincola DSM 16067 | reverse complement strand
CGCCCAAGGTCACAGCGTCTCCTGTCTCTACTCCGCTCAGTTCCGCTGTTCCACTTGCTGTCGCTGCATCCGTTCCGTCGTAGGCTTTGTTGTTGCCTGTCAGACCCGTTACCGTCAACGCCTTTGCCGTAATATCCGCACTCAACGTTGGCTGGGTCAACGTGTAGTTGCCCGCATCGTCTCCGCTAATCGTATAACCCGTGGTGCTGATCGTGATATTTGTTCCAACAGCTGTCTGAGCAAACGTGAAGGTAGGTGTGCCGCCCAAGGTCACAGCGTCTCCTGTCTCTACTCCGCTCAGTTCCGCTGTTCCACTTGCTGTCGCTGCAGTTGTAGCATCGTAAACCTTATCGTCTCCGGTAAGTCCGGTGATGGTAAGTTCCTTAGCTGTAATATCAAAATTAACGTCCTTAGTTCCACTATAATTCCCTTTACCCGTGATCGTCACGGTCGCTGTACCCACATTGATGTTGTCGCTGAAGCTCAGCGTGTAGTCGGTGTTTTCTACCAGCGTTGTGCTGCCGTCCTTCACCACTACCGTCGGCTCGATCGCTGATCCTGTATAAGTCTGATCAGAAATGGCTTCAACAGTCAAGGTGGAAATATCTACAGTAGCGGGACCATAAAATGCTATATTCTGAAAGTCCATATAGCGTCCCGTGTTATCCGTATAGATATAAAATCTAAAGGTGATCGGAGCAGAGATATTAGTAAATCCGGTCAAATCGAATGAAACAGAATTCAATCCAGTGGATGTACCTGCCGGAGTTTCATTGGTATATAAATCAGCCGTGTAACTATCCAAACTGGACCGAACAAACCATCCTCTTGTAGCGGTAGTACCACCGCGACTGAAATCTACTGAGATGGCATCCAAATCCAAGGTATTCTGTGGCGTAAGGACAACCTCAAAATACCAATCATTCGCTAATGCATCTGCAGAACTTGCATTTGCAATTGAACTTCCAGGACCGGTCTTTAGAACCTGCACACTTCCTGACCAACTATCCGTACCAACACTAAACAATCCAAGACCCGGTCCAGCGGAAATAGACCCGGAAGAAAGTATCGATGTAACTAAAACATCAGCGTTTAACCCACTATTGCCATCTGAGGAGTTGTCTAAAGGATAGCTTAAGACAACTGTATAATCGATAAGGGTTTTAACAGCTAATCCAGTTGCGTTGGCCTGTAAAGCCGGAATAGACACTGTGTTTTCTGCAACTACATAAACATCATAGTCGGTTAATGCATCGAGCCCTGTAATAGTAAAGGTATGATCAAATGATCCCGAAGACAGCAATTGATTACCGGAGGTTAAAGCGGCACTTCCAGAGGCATTCAGGCCTGACTTTACTTGGGCTGCCGTAGGTACGCCTTCCCATCCTGGAACTACCACAAAGTAAACAGTTCCAGCTACATCAATATCCACATTGATATCAAAGCCAACTGTTGTGACGTTTGAAACCGCTGGGGTAGAATTCTCAAACGCAGGTGGGATGTTTGTTTCTCTAAAAAATGCATAGGTTCCAAAAACTGCTGGCGGAGAAGAAATCAATGTAAGATCCGTGGAAGAATCAATTCCAAAGCGAACATTTTCAACACCTCCCACTTCTGATGTAACTCCCGTACTTTCAGATTCCTGTCCAGAATACAAGAGCGCACGTGCTCCAGACTCGACCGTGATGGATCCGTTATCTGTAATCTTGATATTTCCATCACCGGCAGTACCCGCAGCAGCATCTTGATCTGCATAGAGTTTGACTGCATCCCCAGAGGAAAGCGTAGAAACAATCGGCTCTGTTACCAAAAGATCTCCTGAAAGGGTAGACAACACAATGGCACCTGAGGATGTGATTCCACTAGGATTTACCGTAGCGATGGTCAAGCCATCCGCTGCATCCACATAGCTCAGGCTTCCCAGCTTAGTGGCATTATCACCCCCCGCTATCGTAGCCACGTTATTAGATGTATTGGTCAGGGTAAATGTGCCTGTGCCATGCAAGCCCAATCCACTTGCAGTAAGGGCAGCTGTTTGGCTAACTGCCCCGGAGGCGTGTAGATTGATATCATCATTGGTTGCGGTCAAGGCTCCATTCAACGCCAAATCTCCCCCATATAGGGTAATCGGACCGGCAATGGTTTGGGCATTTGCTACTGTAATATCCGCGGTATTGCTTGCTTTACCCAAAGTCAGGCCTGTTGCAGTACTGGAAATCGTTGCACCGCTTAGCGTGAAGGTGTTCTCAAACGAATCGGCCACCGGCTGAATGCTTACTGTTCCGCTGGTATTTATTGCCGAAGGTGCAATGGCTGCATCAAATAATATACGATCCGCATTAAAGACTAGATCGGAGGAACTGCTGGCTACGAGCGTACCGTCAGCCCCAAATTGGATTCCATCAGCTATGGAGGGCCTAAAATAAGTGCCCGTATAATTGGTGCCGGTATGCCCAACTGGCATGGCATCAGTAAAGGTAATGGTACCAGAGGCAGACAGCACCTTAAGCCGATCCCCTGCTATAATGCCACGGGCATTGGATCTTGATTTACCACCCGTACCGGTAATGGTGATGTCTCCATCTTCCGTTTGGATCAATTCATTGGAGGAAAACATCACCCCCCAGATAAAGTCATCGGTCGTCGAAGCATTATCGTAGGCATTTCCATTCAAGCTAACGCTTCCTGTACCGGAGGTTTTGATTACTGCATTATTAAGCCAAATGGCTATATCATTATTGTTGGCAGTATTCGTCGTACCGGAATTTGCAAATGATGCGGAAAGGGAAATATCTCCCCCCTGAGCATCGAGGGTAGCGGTAGCACCGCCTCCTAAAGAAATCGCACGATCAGTCAGGCCCGTCCATGGGGAATTGCTTACCTGATAGGTAATATCACTTGCATTGGTTTGCACGGTGATACCGGCATTATGACTCAGTTTGGTACCCTCCATATAAATTGGAGCATCAGTACCTGTGGTCGTTAAATTCTGATTAACTGCAATCGTCCCCCCATACACTGAAATCGGACCGGCGATACTAGTGGCGGTACTTAAAGTGACATTACCGGTATTCCCAATAACTACCGGATCAGTGCCGTCCAACATACCGTCATAACGACCAATGACCAGCCCTCCCAAATTGGCGACATTAAGAATATCCAGATAATTATAATCACCGCTGAAATCAAAATTCCCACTACTTAAAACCGGATTCCAGTTCAATCCACTTGGGAAGGCACCTCCATTGGGTGCTAGGGTAAAGACACCTGTGGTCTGAAAGTCTATCGCAGTGGATCCTTGACCCAAGATCTGATTGGCTATCAAAGTAATGTTTCCTGAACCGGTATTGATGACATTTCCTGAACTAGGTACAATACCAATACCATTAACACCCCAACTCGTTCCAGCCCAAGCCAAGAAATCCCCACCATTGGTGGTGACATTGCCCGCAAGGTCTAAAGCATTGAAATTATTGCCAGGATTTCCTACCGATGGGCCGTCGCCCACAGTTAGGCCATTCCAGGTGTAAGAGCCTCCATTACTGTTTGAACCTCCTAACCAAACATGCCCTCCATTGGTGGTAATGGAGCCTGGCATATCTGTACCTCCATCATCGTTATCATTATCAAAATCCGACCAAAGCACCACATTCAAAACACCCGGTGCCGTGGCTGTAACTATACCATGCTGATTGACACGACCATGCCCTTGCAAAGTAAGCGTGCCGGTACCTCCAGTTTTGGCCACGGTAACGCCAGAGTTAATTTGTATATCCGGGGCAGCACCTGAAATGGCTTTCAAAAAGATATCCCCATCGGCAGAAGAAGTCAGGTTGGATGCAATATTCACTCTGCCCCCAAACATACTTACAGGACCTGCAACGGTAAACGGCGTATTATGCGTCACATCGAAAGTGTTGCCCGACTTACCAATCGTCAAACCACTCATGGTTTGGCTGTTTTGGTTCCAACTAAAGAAATTGGTATTGACCGCCATCCCAAAGGTTGCGCCATTCGGTTGCCAGGTTACTGCGCCATCCGTAGCGATAAAGCGGCTTCCTGCCGGAAAATCAAACCGATCAAATTCAATAAGAATATCACTGGAACTTGATTCAACAGCGGTAGAAGCTTTGGAACCCAAATAAACGTTATTGGCAAAATACAGGTATCCATTGGCTACTCCGCCCAATTGGCCACCTTTTAAGGCAATAGGTCCGTCAGCTGCCAGAACATTTAATGGTCCTCGGAAAACGGCATCAAAATAGTTCGCAATCGAGTTACCCGTATTTACTGTAATGCCTCCTCCGGAAGCAGTTGCTAAAATATTAAGGGTATTGGTTGCCTCCGTTTCAATACCGTAAGCCTGACCAGAAGCACCGCTTGAAAAACCATTCAGGGTAATTGCATTAGCCGTGGAATTAGCAGATTCTATGGTAAAAGTGCCTCCAAAATTCAAGTTCCACCACAACAAGCCTGCAATCGCATTTCCAACGGAAGTCTGGCTATAACCATCCATCAAAATAGTTCCCGTATCACTATTTATAGACCCGGTAGCGATGTTGTAGAACATAATCCCGGCCCCACCAATTTCATTTCCAACACCGACCGCCGGGGTTTTACCACGCATAATGATATTACCGCCTCCAGAATTCAGGGCTACCGAACCGTCAATGCGGATACCTTCTGGCAGATTGTTGAAATTCTGCCCCATGGCATAGCCTGAACCATCGTTGTTCTCTCCACCCAGGGTAATGTCACCTCCGTTGGTCGTTATGTTCAATCCAAAGCCCATACGAATCTGGCCATTGATGGCAGACTCCCCATCAGTGGCATCATCCACATTGGCTGCCAATAACACATCCCCACCTTGGGTGGTAACGCTTATCAGACCGCCATTTCTCAGGTGGGTAGTACCCAAAATGGAAACAGGTGCATCGGTGGTGGTACTGCTGATATTGGAAGTACCCAAGCGCACGGATACATTCGTGGTATTTTTTCCTAAAATGGTAATTGGGCCTGCATCGCTAATCGTAAGGGTATTATCAGACCCCACACCTTCTGCAGAGCCGTTCTGCTCCCCACGGATGATAATTTCCCCTCCATCGGAGTCAAGGGTAATGTTGGAACGAATATCGACCGCTTCTCCTCCATTTCCACCTCGGTACGCAAAACCATCCGGGATGCCGTCGGTAGCAGTTCCTCCATTGGCCCCATCATCCAAACCACCGGCTAAGACAATTTTACCACCTTTACTGGTTAGTATATTGGTGCCGGCTAATACAATTTCATTGTTGGCCGTGCCACTGGTACGGTTGGCAGCATTGGACCAGAGGATGATGTTTCCACCCTCTGTGGTAATATCCACACCACTATTGAGTAAGATAAATCCATTGTTATTGGTCACTCCTGCACCATCACTCACTAATTTAATCGCAGCGTTGGCAAGAGTAGATGCCAGATCAGCCTGGATGTTCAGGTTATTTCCGTATATTGATATAGGACCGGCTACCGTAAGTGCAGAGGCGATGGTAAGATTGGCTGCATTCCCTGCTTTACCTATAGTGAGGCTGGATGCGTTTTGAGCAAGTTCATAGTTAGCTGTTGCTGGCAATGTTTGTGCGACCGTAAAACTCGTACCCACAGGGACCCAGCTGACGTTTCCTGTTGTATTTACTTTGATTCCGCGAAAAGCTGCATTTGTAAAATTTGAATAAGATAAATCAATGTCGCCAGTTGCAATCCAGCTTCCATCAGCTGGAGAACCCAAGTAGATATTTCCGCCGCTGTTGTGATTGATACCCCAAGCTGCTGTATTACCAGCATCGCCGGAAATCAACACATCACCAGTTTTCGACAAAATGGAAATATGGTTGTTACCTGTTCCTGGAGCTCTATAGAAGTTGATGCTACCTGTACTATTGCTTTGCGTATTTGTGAGTACACCTTTTAAGGAGACATTTCCATCTTCGGATTCAATATTTGTTGTGCTCCAAACCGTAATCCCTCCGAAATAGGCACTTCCATTATTTCCTCCAAAAGCATCACCATACAATCCAATCGTTCCACTTCCTGTTGTGGTGAAATTTCCGTAAAATAGAATCCCATCATCATAGCTACTAACAGCTCGTCCATAAATTTTAATATCACCTCCAGAAGCGTTGACGGTTGCATTTTCCAGGACTACTGCGGCACGGCCGCCAACCCTATTGGTAGCGGCATATAAACCTGCACCCTCGGTACCGTCAAAATTTCCTCCCAAAGTAATGTTACCGCCATTAGACAAAAGACTGGTGCCTGAAAACAATCGAATGGCATGTGCACTTGGCAAAGGAGTACCTCCCGCATTAGCACGGAAGGTAATATCCCCTGCATTGGTTTCAATGGTTCTATTGGCAGCCAAAACAATATTTTCGTTGGCTTGCAGTAAAATATCGGCTTCAGAAGCGGTTGAAGTTAAGTTTTGATTGACCGTTACGATGCCGGCGTAGATGGAAATAGCTCCATTTACAGATATCGCTGCATTCCCTGTAAAATTTCCCGTATTTCCCTCGGCTCCAAAAATCAACCCGTTTCCTCCGGTTGCCACCGTAATAGCCTCACTCACGGAAACTATAAAACTGCTGGTATTACCAACCACTTCAAGCGGGCCGGTATTGGTAAGGTGATCCTGGATCACCGAGGCTCGGATGTTTGCCGTACCCGTTACAGTCATTGTATTTCCACTGATACTCCAGTTGGTTCCTGAAGTACCGGATTGGCCAGAACTGGAAATGGTGAGTGATTGTGCTATTACCGAAAAGGAGAAACCAATTTGAATTAAGCAAAGGCTTAGAAATTTACGCATGGCTAGATTTGCTATTAACACAGCAAAAATGCCTCAAGTCGATTTCTTGTTTATTAAATTGATCTCACGATATACTCATAGTATCCAATCAACATACTCATAAATTTCTCATGAATTGAGATTATTTTATTGAATTACAGTCAATTAGATATCTAATAATTTTTGAGTTAAAGATTCATCATCAGTCAGGGACAACTTCTTTCGGATATTACTCCTAAGGTTATCGATTGTGCCCACACTTCTGTTAGTGATGGAAGCTATCTCCTTAGAAGTAAAATTTAATCTGATCAAGGCAGCTATTCGCAATTCAGTTGGAGTCAAATCAGGAGCCAATTCTTTTAAGCGTAAAAAGAAGCTTTCATATACTCCTAAAAAACGGGTTTCAAATTCCTGTAACAAAAAGTCATCCTTTGAACTGGCTAGCTCACGTTGGATTTTTTTAAATCTATGAGCCTGAGTTTTCGGTAAGTCCGCAACCAGTTCCTTCAATTCCTTTGATACAGCATCTTTGGTATTCATTATTGAGACTCTCCTGATTGAGTCTGTCAACAATTCTTTCCCCTTAAGCTCTAATTCATAATTTAAACGCTGTTGTTCTTTCTGCTTTTCCAGACGCAGTAATCTGTTTTTATTGAAAATCCAAAGAATTGCAAAAACCAAAAACAAAAGGCCTAAAGTAAGAATGACTATCAAAGACTGCTGCCGCAATTTCTCTTTGGAGAGTAATATGATTTCATTTTGTTTTTTTTCTGATTCGTATTTTTCTTTGAGTTCTAGAGCCTCCTTTTGCACAGATTCATTGACTACACTATCCCTTAATATCTGAAAATCAGACAAATACTGATAGGCTTTTCCAAAATCACCTCGATCACGTTCCAACCAAGCCAATCGCTCAAATGTCAAATATTCTTCTCGCTTGGTTTTCAACTTTTTGGAAAGGGATAATGCGATGTCCAATCGAACCCTTGCCTGATTAAATCGCTTCATCTGTCGATAAAGATTCCCCAAATTCAAATTGGCAAGCATGATTCCGTATTGGATGTTATGGGTTTGACAAATAGTTTCACAAGCTAAAAAAAGTTCTTCTGCCTTTTCAAAATCTTTTTGAGCCTCATAAATATTTCCCCTATTGGTCAAATTTTGCGCAATGGACATAGGAGAATCTAATTCCTCCAAAATCTCAAACGCCAAATCGTAATAGGTCAATGCCTCAGTAAGCCTATTTTGACTTTTAAGACATACACCCAGATTGTTATACACTCCAACTAGTCCCAATTTGTTAGAAAGAGACTTATTTATTTCAAGAGAATTTAAAAGCGCTTGTTCCTGATTTTTTAGGTCACCCAATCGCCCATAAAAATACGCTATTGACGTAAAGGCATTCGCTAGACTTTGATTCTCTCCACGACTTTCGAAAATTTTAACTGACTGGATAAGCTTTTCAATTGATTCCAAATAGGATCCATCAAATTTGCTCCTGAAAGATTGAGTTACCAATAACTTCCCGTAATAAGGAGAGTCAGTGTCGATTAATTCTTCTGCCCGAGAGGACCAAAAAAGCAAAGAATCGTAGTCTCCTTTTTGATCAAAAGCTAAAGCTAGATCTAAATAAGTATTGGCTAATTGATCCTTTCCGCTATCCATTTGTAAATAACGAATTCGGTGAAGTGTAGATACTAATGAATCAAGTTTATTCGAAGACTCCAAAAATGTGGTCTGAATTAAATAGAGCTCTAATAAATGATTTTTTTCTTTTTCATTATTAAACCTCTTCTCCAGCTCGACAAACTCAATCTGATACTGATCCAGATTTTCGTTTTGCAAATCTTTGAGTCTATTTATCCTAAAAGATACTTCATCTTTAGACGTATTTATCTTGGCTTCACCAGTAAAACTAAATAGACTGTATAAATAAAGAATTAATATGACTTTAATCTTGACCACACGTTTTGTTTTATTCAAACTTAAAGATACAAGAGTCTTTAGAATGGAATTTTGAACTCAATTGTATGTTTTTGTAAATAAAAAGTATTATTTAAAGATTTTCATGAATTAAAAAAGAGATTCACGAACAAAATGTCCAGCATTATAAAAATTGTTTATGGTAAAAATGGATTAGACAGACATATTTACCTAACTGTAATTCAATTTTTAAAACAGCATATGCTAAATATTTCTTTACAAGAAAAAATATTTCAAAAGATGACTATCCTCAGCGAATAAGTCTTTCAATTTTGGATTTTATGAAATATATTAATTGTTTAAAAATTAAAATATATAGATTAAATATGACTTTTTCAGGACAAAAAAACTGTTTTTTTAACCAAGAAAAATATTTACACAACATTTACAATTAAATTACTTTCCTTTAAATCTTTTCTGATAAAAGAAAGGGGCATCTTATTTTGAATTAACTTCATGAAGGACTTTTAAAGAAAGCAAACAAGGACAAGCAATCCCATAACATATTTCAAATACCAACTATGACTTCAAATATTCAAATAAGCATATTGCTAGTTTGCTACAATCAGGAAGAATATATAGATCAATGTATTGATGGAATCCTAATTCAACAGGTGAATGAACCCTTGGAGTTGATTGTAGCTGATGATGTATCTATTGATAGCACCTTAGAGCGAATACGAGCTAAAGTTAGCCAGCTGAATTTTCCAGTAAATTTTTTACCTAGCGAAGAAAACCTAGGAATAGGGAAGAATTATTATCGTGGAGTCTCGGCTTGTAAAGGAAATTTTGTTGCTTTCTTGGAAGGGGATGATTATTGGACTGACTCACTAAGGCTTCAAAAGCATATAAATTTTTTAAAAGACAATCCACAATGCCCCATGAGTTTCAACCCATATGCAATTTTCCTTCAGAATTCAAAAAAATTAATATTTCCTAAATTAAAGGGAGGATTAAACCCCGATTTCTAAAAATCAAAAACCCTTATTCATTATAATTTAATTGGAAATCTGTCTGCTTGGGTGGCTCGAAAAGCTGCTTTGGATGAGATTCCTAAGAAATGCTACGATTACGATATTACGGATTGGTTTATGGGAATTTTTTTAGCCCAAAAACATGCCATAGCCCAGCTTAAGGAGATCATGTCTGTATATCGAATCACTTACAAAGGCCTCTGGTCCAGGCACTCAAAAGAAGATCAACACCAGATTCAAGTGATAAATGCAACACTAAAGGTTTAAGGAAGGAAACCTAGGCTTCCTTCCTTAGGCTGAATAATTAAATTAGTGTTGTCATGCAGAAATTCAATCATCTCAGCCCGGGACAAAGATATCAAATCGAAATCCTTATCAAAGAAGTATACACCCAGACGCACATTGCTGCAGTTATCGGAGTGCATAAAAGTACAATCAGCAGGGAGCTAAAACGGAATACAGGAAAGCGTGGTTTCCACTCCAAAAGCTATCAAGCAAAGGTGGCCATTAATCGAACCCGGGAACGACATCGTTTCAAACGAAAGAAAATCCGGTTCACCGAACAACTCAAAGAGCAGGCCAGAGCCTGGCTGGAACAGGACAAACTCAGTCCTGAACTCATATCAGCCACCTGGAAGAAACTCAACCAGCCGGGAGTCTCTCACGAGACGCTGTATGACTGGATATGGAAAGCCAAGAAGAGCCACCACTGGAGTCTGATCCAAGACAGAGGACTTTATAAACACCTCAGACACGGCAAAAGGAAACAGAAAAGAGGCAACTACAGACAAAACAGAGGGGTAATCAAAGAGCGTGTACCGATCGACCAAAGACCTGACTTCATTGAAAACAGGCAGCGGTTAGGAGATGTAGAAGTCGATCTGATGATGGGCAAGAACCACCAGTCGGCTTTGTTGGTCATGACCGACCGGGCCACACTGATCACCACTTTGGACTTCCTGCCATCCAAAGAAGCCGAGCTGGTCAAAACCAAAATCGAACAGCGCCTCAAGTGGGTCGGACCAAGCTGGATCAAAACCTGCACCTTCGACAATGACATGGCTTTTGCCCTGCACCATGAATTAAGGGACAAATATGGAGTCAAAACATTCTTCACAAGACCCTATACTTCACAGGACAAGGGAACAGTCGAAAACAGAATAGGACTTATTAGAGCTTTCTTACCAAAAGGAACAGACTTGAATGAAATCTCCGACCAAACCATCGCAGAAATAGAACAAAAAATCAACAACAGACCGATAAGAAAATTCAACTACCTAACTCCTAAAGAGAAATTATTATCTTACAAAACTGTTGCACTTATTACTTGAACACGGCTTAAATGTTGCCTGACAAAAAAAATTAATTTTTTAACCTCCATTCTAAAAATCTGATTTCATATTTTTCATCGACACGAAACTGAAGAAAAAATCAAGGAAATTATTAAAGATCTGCAGTCCTCTACTCCAATTATGGTTGTCTGACAAACACTTAAGATTACCAAGGTCCTGAATTCTCTGCAAGAGAAGGATACTAAATACAAAATTCCCAAGATCAAACTCATACCTTGATATTTCTTGTTTTAATCATTGGGCAAAACCAAAGAATAAGAGTAGATTATAGCCTGATAATTATACCCAATATGAACAAGGCTATTTTCCATGCGCTAGTACTTCTTGGCGCATTATTGAGCGGTTCTTCATACAGTTCCCAACCTATTGAAGAGATTAAGAGCTTGAGTCAAAATCAATTGTTGCAAAATGACAGCACGGCAAAAGACTCTTTAGACTATCCCAAGTTCAAAGAGCTTCCACTGAAACCCGAACGAGAAATCAAATTCAATACCCAAGAAGGCACCTGGATGAGTGTGGACGTTAGTCCAGATGGCAGAACTATCGCTTTTGACCTCATGGGCGATATCTACACGATTCCTATGGAAGGAGGCAAAGCTAACCCCATCACTACAGGAATGGCCTACGAGACTCACCCTCGATTTTCACCGGACGGAAAGAAAATTCTCTTTACCTCCGATCGAGCTGGGAACGATAATCTCTGGTACATCGACCTCGAGAAAAAGGATACCGTACAAGTCACGAAGGATAAAACCGGAGACGTACCAGGTGCGGACTGGACTCCGGACGGAGAGTACATTGTCGTAGCCAAGGGCCGTAGAATCACCAAGCTCTGGATGTATCACAAAGATGGAGGTGGAGGTATTCAGCTCAATCCGGATCCAAGTTCTATGAAAACTATTGATCCTTTTGTAAGTTCCGACGGAAAGAAGGTCTACTTTTCACATCGTACCGGATCCTGGAATTACAACGCCCTTCTCCCCCAGTACCAAATCGGCACTTATGACCTAGAGGAAGGGCATATCACCAGCATCACTTCCCGCTATGGTTCAGCTTTCACCCCAACCCTATCTGACGATGGAAGGTGGATGGTCTATGGCTCCCGCTGGGATGATAAGACAGGACTGGTCATTCGAGACCTAGAGTCTGGTGATGAAAAGTGGCTCGCCTACCCCGTGCAGCGAGACGAGCAGGAATCCATTGCGCCACAGGGCGTACTTCCTGCCATGGCTTTCACTCCGGATAGCAAACATGTCATTGCCTCCTATGGAGGAAAGCTCTGGAAGATTCCTGTAGATGGATCTGAAGCAAAGGAAATCCCTTTCGAAGCTGAAGTGAAACTTGCCATGGGACCTCGACTTTATTTCAATTATGAAGTCAAGGATTCAGCCAAACTAGCCACCCAAATCCGGGATGCGGTTCCATCTCCTGACGGGAAAAAACTTGCCTTCACAGTCTTAAACAGATTGTACGTGATGGATTTTCCGGATGGAAAACCTACTCGGGTGAGTGAGCATAATTTTACCGAAGCCATGCCTTCTTGGAACCCTGATGGCAGTCAACTGGTTTTTACCACTTGGGATGAAAACGAAGGAGGACATTTGTACAAAGCTTCCTTTGGCCGTAATGGAAATGTCAGCAAACTCACCACTGAAAGTGCTCTCTATATGGGTCCTGTCTGGGGTCCAAATGGAAAGATTGTGGTTTTCAAAGGGGACAAGCGCCTGATGGAAGAATCTGAAGGTCCCGGAATCAGTGGTGCAGAGTCAGTTTTGGCCTGGATTCCAGCAGCAGGTGGCTCACTACGGACGATCAAAGAAGCTAGAAATATCGGCAATGCCCACTTCACCCAAGATACGAGCAGAATCTACCTAAACGGTCCCGGCGGTTCATTGATGAGTATCAAATGGGATGGTACTGATGAAAAAACCCATGCCAAAATCACAGGAATCACGCCTTTCGGTTCGGTATTGGACCCGCATGAAAATCACGATCATGAAAGCCTCAATGACTTCCGCTACGTGATGGGCAAGCCTTTTTCCAATGCAGCGGCTCTTAACTACTGCATGCTACCGGAAGGAGCATCAGCGCAAGAACCTCAGATGCGTCCATCCAGCGCAAGCTCCATTTTTATGGCACCAAAAGGAAACAAAGCCATCGCACAGATCAATAATAATGTCTACGTCGTCACGATCCCTCAGGTGGGGAAAACACCAACCATCAATGTAGCCGATCCAAAATCAAGTAGCTTTCCTTCCAGACAACTGACTGAAATCGGCGGGGAGTGGCCGGCTTGGGAGGCTAATGGAGAAAAAATCCACTGGTCCCTTGGCAATGGACACTGGGTCTATGACTTGACCCGAGCCGAAGCTATCGAGGATTCTGTAGCAGCAGCCAAAAAATCCAAAATGCTGGCAGATGCAGACAGTGTATCTACGCTCAAAGCTAAAGGTGAAGAAGCTGTGAAATTGGCGGATTCGCTGGCAAAAGCAGAGAAAAAACGAATTGACTCCCTATTCAAAGCAGATAAGACGCTTGCGAAGGCGGATAGCATTTATAAAGCTGAGCAAAAGGAAAAAGAGAGCTACAAACCTGAGGAATTTCAGGTGAAGGTCTACTTCGATAGAGACATTCCTAAAGGAAAAATCCTTCTGAAAAATGCCCGAATTGTAACCATGAAAGGCGCAGAAGTCATTGAAAATGGGGATATACTCATTGAAGACAACCGAATTTTGGCAGTTGGGAAAACAGGCACTCTTGATTCTTCTGGAGCCGAGGTAATCGATATCACCGGTAAAACTGTCACTCCAGGATTTGTGGACACGCATGCTCACATGTGGCCAACTTGGAATCTTCACAAAAACACGGTATGGATCTACGCGGCCAACCTAGCTTATGGAGTGACTACCACCCGAGATCCTCAGACTGCGACTACCGATGTACTTACCTATGCTGACATGGTCGATGCAGGAATGATTCCGGGACCAAGAGTATATTCTACAGGACCCGGTGTAGGCTTCTGGATGTACAATCTGAAATCCCTAGAACAGACTAAAAACGTCCTTAAGCAATACTCGAAGTACTACAATACGCAATACATCAAAATGTATCTGGTCGGCAACCGTCAACACCGACAGTGGGTCATCATGGCGGCTAAAGAGCAGAAACTTATGCCTACGACTGAAGGCGGGTTGGACTACAAACTTAACATGACCCAGCTATTCGATGGGTATCCCGGTCATGAGCATGCGATCCCAATCTACCCACTTTTCTCAGACGTGACTCGAACCATTGCAGAAAGCAAAATGGCTGTCACCCCAACCTTGCTCGTGGCCTATGGTGGACCTTGGGCAGAAAACTACTTCTACACGACCGAAAGTCCTCTTCACGATCCGAAGCTCAACCGCTTTACTCCTTACACAGAGATGAATTCTAAAGCTAGACGTAGAGTAGGAAGTCTTGGTGGCTGGTTTGCTCCGGAGGATCATGTATTTGAAGATCATGGCAGAGGAATCAATGATATCGTCAAGCAGGGGGGACTTGCGGGGGTAGGGTCTCACGGTCAGCTGCAGGGGCTTGGATATCATTGGGAGCTATGGACTGTGGCAAGCGGTGGTATGAGCAATTTGGATGCATTACGGACTGCTACCATTCTAGGTGCGGAGGCCCTTGGATTGGATCAGGAGTTGGGTAGTATCGAGAAAGGAAAGCTAGCGGACTTAGTGATTCTTTCAGAAAACCCTTTGCAGAACATCCGAAACACCAATACCATCAGCCATGTAGTCAAAAACGGGCGTATTTACGATGGAAATACCTTAGATGAAATCTATCCCAACCCAAGAAAGTTGGATATCAGCTCCTGGACTAAAGAAGCCCCAAAAGTGACTACTTCGCTTCAACATTAATAGATAGAAGCCGATCCTAAGATCCATTTAGGGTCGGCACTTTCTTATAATCAAGCTCGTGAGACCAAAAATAAATAAGATCTTACTTGTTAAACTACTAAATAATTATTTTCTTAAAAGATCAAAAATTTTGATATTGAAGACTTATCTGCAATTATTGCCTTAAATAGTGAAGGTATTTTTAATTAAATCTAAAGGATGAAGCAGTCATCAAAGCAAAAAATAGATTGGGCTTCCATCCTTTCACCACAATCCTTGGTATACACCATCTGCGGCGTTGCTCTTGCGGCGATAGCCTTAGAAGCATTTATGCTTCCCAATAAATTTTTGGATGGTGGGGTGACTGGTATTGCCATCTTGGCAAATTTAGGTTTTGGGATAAATCTTAACCTACTTTTGGTGGTATTGAATCTTCCATTCCTTTTTATGGCTTGGAAAATGATCGGTAAGACATTCGCTATCCAAAGTGGATTTTCGATATTTCTCCTCACGATTGTTCTTCACTTTTTGGAGGTACCAACCGTTACCGAAGACAAAGTCCTAATAGCTGTTTTTGGAGGTTTTTTAATGGGATTAGGAATTGGGCTGATTATTCGTGGAGGAGGATTAATTGACGGTTTTGAGGTGGTTACAGAGTATTTTCATAAAAATTCTGCCCTTACTGCAAGCGAGATTACTGTCTTCTTGAACTCCTTGATCATGCTATCCGCTGCATTTGTTTTTGGAATTGAGCCCGCCATGTACTCCATACTGACTTATTTCACAGCAATCAAGACAACTGACTATGTTGTAGAGGGCTTTGAGGAGTACACTGCATTAACAATTATTTCGAAAGAACACGAATTGGTAAAAGAATTGATAGTAAAGGATTTTAAAAAGGCTATCTCCGTTTATAAAGGCGAGCGAGGTTACCTTCCTGACACCTTTCATATCCATCATCCCTGTGATATTATCATGACAGTGGTGACACGGCTAGAGGTTCATCGAATGAAGCTTGCTATTCAAGAAATTGACCCAAAAGCCTTCTTTTATGTGCAAACTATCAAAGAGGTAAAGGGTGGAGTCGTCAAACAAGTGGGAAAAAAGCACGTATGATCGATTTTGAAAAAATAAAGAAACAGATCTATCAGGATATTCTGGATCAGCTTCCCGAATACTTGACCTATCATAATCCTGCCCATACGGAATATGTCATCGAGAAGTCACTTTTCCTAGCTGATGTGGAAAATGTAAACCAGAAAGACAAGGAACTACTTCGACTTGCCGCTCTTTTCCATGATACTGGTTTTATAGAAAATCCAAAAAACCATGAGGAAATCGGATGTGGGATTGCTACGCATTACCTTGGAGAAATCGTTTCTGAGGAAGATTTAAAGAAAATCCATGGGATGATTATGGCAACCAAAATCCCCCAAAGCCCCACCAATCAATTAGAGAAAATTATTGCAGATGCGGATTTGGAATATTTGGGTACGGATGACTTCGAGCGCCAAGGAAGTGCACTTTTTGAAGAGCTCAAGCACTTCAATCCTAGTTTTTCAGAGCAGGCTTGGAATGAATTGCAACTGACATTTTTGGAAAAGCATCATTACCATACGGAGTTTTGCAAAAAACATCGAACCCCAAAAAAACAAGAGAACCTGCGATCTGTCAAAAAGACTCTTGGTTTGGTTTAAGCCTTAACAGCTTGATAAATCAGATCAAAAACCTCAGTAGGCTTGATTTTTTTGGACTTAACCAACTCTTCCGACCCTACAAATATGGGTTTGTCCTCGTCCTCCTCGGGAATTCGACCATGCGAACCTTTCACAAGTTCCGCTTCCAAAGGAATCACATCCATCAAATACCGGAATCCCAGTTTTTTCTTGAGCACCTTTGAGCCCACTTTCAATAGCGGCAATTTAATTTTCGGGTCCAAAAACAATTCCACTGGATCATATCCCGGCTTTCGATGAATATCCACGCAGCGCGCATAATCAGGTGCTTTTTCATCATCCAACCAAAAATAATATGTGAACCAGAAGTCAGAATCAGCGACCACTACCAAATCACCTGAGCGATCATGATTTAACCCATATTCCTTTTGAGCCTCCTTGTCCAAAACTTTTTCAATTCCAGGCGTATTTTCCAAGAGGCTTTTTACCTGATCATAGACTGTTTCGTCTTGAATATGCACCTGAGCGATTTGGTGATCAGCGATGGCAAATGCCTGTGAAGTGCCAGCGTCCAAGGTTTCGAGACCCAATTCATCCTTCACCTGAATCCAGCCTGCAGATCTCAAAAGCCTATTAATGTGGATGGGTTGGGAAACATTGGTAATGCCGTATTCTGAGAGAAGAATAACTTCTGTGCCTTGATTTTCGAAATAGGTGATCAAGTCTTTGGCTACCAAATCCACCTCTTCAAGCAGCTTACCGATCTTGTCGAAATCCAAACCATACTTCTGCAGTCCATAGTCAAGATGTGGAAGGTAAACCAAGTTAAGCGTAGGCTTATACCAATGATCTACTTTTTTAGCAGCTTCTGCTATCCAATCCGTAGAGGAAATATTGGCATTGGGTCCCCAAAAAGAAAATAAGGGAAACTGACCGAGCTCCTTTTGGAGTCTATCCCGAAGCTCCATCGGTTGGGAATGACAATCAGGGAGTTTTCGTCCATCAGCAGGATAAAGCGGCCGTGGAGTCACAGCGATATCAACTGAAGAGTACATATTGTACCACCAAAACATATTCGCACAGACAAAATCCGGATTTTCGGATTTGAGCTTGTCCCAAATTTTAGGTCCCTGAACTAAACGGTTTGACTGTCTCCAAAATTTAATTTCGCATTCATCCTGAAAATACCATCCATTCCCGACGACTCCATTCTCAGCAGGCATTTTCCCTGTCAAATACACCGATTGAGCGGAACAGGTCACAGCTGGTAAAACAGGCTCGATGATGGCCTTTCGCTTACTTTCTATCCAACTTTTGAGAAAAGGTGTATGCTCGCCAATTACGCGGGTTGAAAGTGCTACGATATTTAGGACGACGGTTTTTTTCATTTTCAAATCAATCTTTCCAATACCCAACTCAACTCACGACTGATTGATTCATCTAGTCTGACTTGCATATCGGTAGGCAAAACTTCCCAAGTGTAGGTCTCTACCTCTAAATGCTGGCACAAGGCTGGATTTTGCTTTAAGTATTCCAAAACTTCGACAATTTGGGATTGAGTGGAAAAGAATTGCCCATATTTTTCAACAAAGAGCGGCACGTGGAAGTGGATTCTCCATTCATTTTCTACTGCGCTGTCAAGTTGCTCCAAAGCCTCAGGCAAATCTGAATAGGAAACCAAGTCACCATCCATTTTTCTTCCCACCACTTGGTGCAGGTAGGTGGATTCAGCAAATGCTGCTAATTGATTTCGAATGGCATCTCGGTCCTGCTCCAGCTTGACTTGCAAAGCAGCTGATACTTGTATTTTCCCGACTTTAATCCCTGCTTTCGCAAACTTCTCAAAGGTTACTTCCGGCTTCTCATACACGATCGCAAAGTGGCAGACATCGTAACAAACCTGAATATGCCGACGAATAAGTTCCTTTGCCTTTTCAAGGCTAAAACCATATTGAGAATATAAATATTCAGCTCCTTTGATGATCATCCAATCTTGAAAAAACCAGATCATTTCATCCGAATTCTCTAAAATTCCGTCTGGCTCAGGTTCGATATCCAGGTGTAAATATTTACCAGTCTCTCGTTCAATTTTCTCCAACTCAGCGACCACTCCTGCAAAATTTTGAACAGCAGTTTCCAATGCTGCTTCGGTCGATTTTTTATCCGGAAACCAATACCTGTAGGAAACGGGCGAGGTGGAAATCCCCCCTTCTTGACCGCTAGAAAGTAATTCAGCCAGGAGCCTAAAACTCCGGATCGTATATTCTTTCCGTTCCCTAGTCGTCCAGTCGGGTTGATGAACCTGATCTTTGACTCGGGTATGGTGAAAACTTCCATAAGGGAAACAATTGAGCGTGAAAACATAGGCATTTGCTGACTCGAGCCATTGCTGAAAAGCCTTCAGGTTTTCCGGATTTTGCAGTTCCAAGCTAGCCTCATGAGATAGGCGCAAACCAATTCCAAAAGCTCCTTCCCAACTCAGGTTTTGGCGTACTTGAGGGATATACCTTTTTAGATTTTCGAAAGTCTCTTTCCAGCTTTCTCCGGGATGGATATTGCTACAGTAAGTCAAATGAAAATCTCCTACGTGCATAATTTATTGGTTTTGGATCGCTTGACTTTCTTCTTCCAAAATCTGAATAGCAGATTGAATCAAATCTTCATCCATTTCGTGTACCTCGACTCCTTTACCAAGCTTCTCCAAAAGCATAATCGTCAACTGACCTCCCAAATGCTCCTGAAACTCCCGAAGTCCCTGAATGAGATTTTCGCCGGAAAGCTCAGGCTCGTAAAGCGAGAAGCCTAAAGTTCGAATCACCCCAAGAACCCGATCCAAATCCTCCTTGCTGATCCATCCCAATAGGTGGGAATAACATGAATCCAAGGCAATCCCAATGGCGACAGCCTCTCCATGCCTAACCCGATACTGGCTGAGATGCTCGAGCTTATGGGCCGCCCAATGCCCAAAGTCCAAGGGCCGAGAAGATCCGAATTCAAAAGGATCCTTTCCTGCAATATGGTCCATATGCATCTGCGCACACCGAATGATTTGAGCTTTCATCGGTTCCATTTCTCTTTTGGAAAGGGCTAATGCTTGCTTTTCCAGCCATTCGAAAAAACTCAAATCTTTAATCAATGCGACCTTCAAAGCCTCGGAGATTCCAGCTCGCCAATCTCGATCATCTAGCGTCTTCAAGAAATTAAAGTCATTTAAGACGGCCACAGGAGTGGTGAAAGTACCGAGGTAATTCTTCTTTCCGAAGTAGTTGATGCTGTTTTTGACCCCTACCCCAGAGTCATTCTGAGAAAGTACAGTCGTCGGGATACGAACCAATCGGATCCCACGATGCGAAATAGCAGCTGCAAATCCAACCATATCCAATACTGCCCCCCCTCCGATTGCTACGATGTAAGAATGACGGTCAATCCCGTAATCATTGGTTGCTTTGACTACTTGCTGATAAACATCGGGATCATTTTTACAATCTTCCCCTCCCGGCACAATAAGAGGCTCTGCGCAAAGGAAAAACCGATCCTGAAGATGAGCTGCATAGGACTTGATATTTGAAACCAAATCTGGGAAAGCTTCAGCCACTCCACTATCTATCACAAAAAAAGTTTTGACTGACTTTCCTTTTTCAAAAACATCTACCAAGATTGGATTTTCCAAAGAAAAGAGATCTTCAGTAAAGCATACGGGATACTGAAACGAAACCGAGAAGGACTGCTGCAAAATGGTATTCATACAGGGATAATAGGTCTGAGCAAGCGAAAGTTTCGCAAAGGCATAATTAGGTGACTGCGAAAGCTTTGGCTAGTCCCAAAGATAAGGGCAAAAGTGCAAGAATCACGAGCCCAATCTCCCAGCCTTCAAAGGCCACAGCAAGGGAAGCATTCACAATAATCAATGAAATAACGGCAGCTTTGACGGATTTTCCGATAAATTGAGGTGATTGGGTCCGAATAGCTCTGATAAGCGGTGGAAAAATCATGTAGGAAAGTAAAGCCAAGAATGGAATGACCTGCCAAAAATCACTTGTTTGAATTTTTGCTGCAAAAAAGATTGCCAATACAATCAAGGAATACATCCCAAATCCACCAAAAAGAGCTTTTCGGTTTTTACCGTGTACTTCCCCTCTACTGACCATGGTAATGGCTGCTACGTAGACCAGCGGCAAAAGACCAATCGGCCAAATTTTGCTTAAAACTTCAGGCGCTACCGCCACGCCAAGTAGCAAGTTCCCAGCCCGACAAAGTCCCATATTGATCGGTCCAAAGAAATTTTGATGCTTACCCCAATAGTCATACAGCAAGGCGCAAAAAACCACAGAAATTGCTAAAATTCCTGCTAAATGGTTTACCTGAAAGGCAGCTAAGACTCCTCCTAAAAGTAGCAATGAGGACATCAGAATCGCTCCATTTTTTGATGCTCTTCCACTCGGAATTGGCCTTTCGGGTCGCTCTATGGCATCCAAGTTAGCATCAGCAATATCATTGAAAGCTACGCCACCTGCATAAAGCCCGATGGTACTCAAAGAAAGCCAAAGCAAATTTTGCCAAAAATCCCCCGACCCTTGTTCCCAATTTGCCATCAAATAGGACCAGCCTCCAGCAATAGCAAAACCTGCCCAAATATCCGCAATAGCTGTCACCACATTGGCTGGACGCGTGAGTTGGAGATAGGCGAATAGCTTGCTTGCCATGAATCAGTTCTCTACCCGATCAGACGGACCCTCTACTCTTGGAACTTGTCCTCCCCGAAGTACAGAATTACCACCCATTTTCTTGGTCTGATCGATCGGTGGAGCCTTCAACCAATCATCTTCGTGCATTTGCCCAGAAAGTGAAAATGCAGCAAGTGCATTTTTATAAGTGACCATCTGCACATGCTCTTCAGGAATTCCCATTTTTCGCATCAGATCGGCAGTTTTGGGCACTGCCAAAGGATCAGATATCCCCCAATCTGCAGCAGAATTGACGATGATTCGTTCAGGTCCATACTGCTTGACGATTTCCACCATTCGCTCCGAACCCATTTTGGTGTGCGGGTAAATGGTAAAGCCTGCCCAGTACCCTCGGTCGAGAACTTCTTTTACAGTCTCTTCATTATTGTGATCGACGATAATCCATCCCGGATCCATCCCATGCTCCTCTGCCACATCCATAGAACGGTAGGTTCCCTTTTTCTTATCCCGGTGGGGCGTATGTATCAATACTGGCAAATCCACTTCTTTGGCTAATTCGAGTTGCTCCCGATAGAACCTATCCTCAGCTTCTGTCTGATCGTCATATCCGATTTCACCGATTGCCACCACTCCTTCCTTCCCCACATAAAGTGGCAAAAGCTCCATCACTTGCTCAGCCAAGGGAATATTATTGGCCTCCTTAGAGTTTAAGCCCATTGTACAATAGTGTACAATCCCAAACTGACTGGCTCTGAATCGCTCCCATCCCACGAGAGTGCTGAAATAATCCTTGAAACTTCCGACCTCAGTTCTAGGCTGACCCAGCCAAAAAGCCGGCTCAATGGTAGCAACTATTCCTGCCTTTTGCATGGCTTCGTAGTCATCTGTGGTACGAGAAACTAAATGGATATGCGGATCTATGTACATGGTTGAAAAGGTTTTTTTATCTAAGTGATTTATTAATTGGATCTGAAATCAAGCACTTTTTTCCTGAAATTCTCTGCCTATTGCCTCCCAGTCATATTTTCCGGAAGTAACTTTTCCCATAAGAATTGGGTATGCTTGAAGAAGGGAACTAGACTCTTCCGAATCACTCTCAGCCAAGGCTAGGGCTCCAGCAATTTGCTCTAGTTGATCATCAGAATTCAGGGTTCTCTCAAGATCAGCAAGATATCGTTCATTGATAAATGGAACTACCAGCCGCCAAAGTTCCGGCATCACATTTCGACCTGCTGCCCATCGCTCATGAGCAAAATCAGAAGCAATCTCAGCAAGCGCTGAATTTCTTCGCTCTTCCAGTCCTTGAATTTGGTAGAGAGGACGCTGCATGAAAATCGCCTTCAGCACCATTTGATTCCAATTAAGCTCAGGGAAATTCTTTCTCGGGAAGGGATTATTCAAAGCAATCGCGTCGAAGACCAAAGTCATATTGGTTCGGCAACCATCTATTGCTCTTGGCAAAAGTTCATTTTGAAAAGGCAATAATGGAAGCGCTGCATAAAGAGCTGCTTGCTCGTGAAGATCACCGGTCTCAAAAAGCTGATTAACTGCTTTCAACCAATCTTCCTGTTCCAAATTAAGATGGAATAACAAGTAGGTCCTTGCAGTTTGTAAGCAATTCCAATGACTAGGATCAAATCCTTCTACTAGCTGCTCAGCCTTGTTTTTTTCCGCATCGCTCAGTTTGAGCGGATCTTTTGAAAAAAACCTTGATGCCTGTGAAAAAGCCAGAAAAAAGCCGGTAGGACTGGAGGCATCTTTAATTTTTGAAACTTTTTGCTCCAGCCAATCCAGAGATTTCTGTTCAGCGCTGCTCTCAAGTAGTCCAAGAAGGAATAATGAGTATTCCTGATTTTGCTTCATGATCATTTTGGGCTTTTGACAAGGTAAATAAACTCAATCAAAAATTAATTTGCACCCAATTTGGGAAGAGTGGAAAAGAAAAACCCAATACTTGAGCAAAGTCAGGAATTTTAAATTTTCGTGACTTTAAAATTTTCAATATCTTACATAAAAATTTATGCCCAAATACACCATTATTTATGCGAACTACCATTGATATCCCTGAGGAATTATTGAAGGAGGTGATGAAAATCACTGGGGCAAGTACCAAAAGTCAGGCTGTGAAGTTAGTCTTGGAAGAAAAAATCGCTCAAAATAAGCGCAAAAGATTGATTTCTATGAAAGGCACCATAGACTTGGATCTTGATTTAGATATAAGCAGAGATCGAAAATAATGCCTAGCCCAAAAATATTAGTTGACTCTTCCGTTTGGATTGACTTTTTCAAATATTCAAGGACTAGTCCTTTGGAAGTATATCTCCAAGAAGATATTGTTGTCACTAATGACATCATTCTAACCGAATTAATTCCGAAACTTCATCACGAAAAAAGAACAGAAATAATAGAGGGTTTAGATGCTCTTGAGAAGGTCAAATTGGATATAGATTGGGAGGTGATTAGACATCTTCAAAAATTAAATTTGAAGAGCGGGATCAATAAAGTAGGAATTCCTGATTTAATTATCGTCAATCAGGTAATCGAAGAAAATTTGACCCTCTATTCGAAGGATAAGCATTTTAGACTGATGCAAGCAATTTTGAAATTTGAATTGATTTTTTAACCTGTTGAATTTTACTTTTTCAATTCCCAATTAAATCCACCAACGGTTCAGCCTTTTCTAAGTCTTTCCTATATTTTTATTTTCTAAACAAATTCTATTATGAGAAAACGCCACCTCATTGGGATTGGGTTAATGTTGCTTATAAGCACACAGATAAAAGCCCAAGATCCTGTCATTGAAAACATCATCAAAGAAGCTGAAGAAAACTCTCAGCTGAGATATCTCGGCCATGAATTATTGGATGGGATCGGTCCACGATTAGTGGGTTCGCCACAAATGCAAAAGGCCCACGATTGGGCAGTAGCACAATTTGAAGAATGGGGCATAGAGGGGAAAAATGAGCAATGGGGAGAATGGCGCGGCTGGGAGCGTGGGATCACCCACATCGATATGGTAGAGCCATGGGTGCGATCTCTATCAGGAACTCAACTCGCATGGAGCCCTCCAAGTCCCGAGGGTGGTGCAACAGGTGAGGTAATCGTCATTCCAAGACTAGAAGAGGGACAATCCTTTGAAGACTGGTTGCCCAATGTAAAAGGTAAATATGTGATGATTTCTACTCCAGAAGTTTCCGGACGACCTGACTACAACTGGGAAGAATGGGCCACAGAGGAATCTTTTTCCAAGATGAAGGATGAAAGAGGTGAAATGCAGGCTGATTGGGAAATGCGAATCAGTCAGACCGGTCATGGACGAAGAGAACTCCCTGGTGTATTAGAAGAAGCCGGCGCCTTGGGAGTAATCACTTCATACTGGTCCAAAGGATTTGGTGCTAATAAAATATTCTCAGCTTACACGAAAAAAGTACCTACCATAGACCTATCTCTTGAAGATTATGGGCTATTATTCAGACTAGCCGAAAACGGCAAAAAACCCAAAATCCACCTAAATGCTCAATCAAGAGAAACAGGCGTGCAACCTACCTTCAATACTTTTGGTGAAATAAGAGGAACCGAAAAACCTGAAGAGTATGTCATGTTATCAGCTCACTTTGATTCTTGGGACGGAGCGACCGGTGCTACGGACAATGGTACCGGAGTCATCACTATGATGGAAGTGATGCGAATTCTAAAGAAGGTCTATCCTAATCCGAAACGAACTATACTAGTTGGTCTTTGGGGCTCAGAAGAACAAGGCTTAAACGGATCAAGAGCTTTCGTGGAAGATCATCCGGAAACGTTAGATAAAATTCAGGTGCTCTTTAATCAGGATAATGGAACCGGTAGAATTGCCCGACTTTCCGGACAGGGTTTTGTGGACAGCTATGAATACCTTGGCAGATGGATGGCGGAAGTACCAAGGGAAATCACCCGAGAAATTGAAACTACTTTCCCTGGGAACCCAGGTGGTGGGGGTTCAGATTATGCCTCTTTCGTGGCTGCAGGCGTTCCCGCTTTCTCGCTTAGTTCGCTTAGCTGGTCCTATTTCAATTATACTTGGCATACGAACCTGGACACTTATGATAAGATCGTGTTTGAGGAAGTGAAAAACAATGCCATCATGACCGCAATCTTGGTTTACATGGCTTGCGAAGAACCGGAATTAGTCTCCAGAAAACGTAGAGTTCCTATCAATCAAAGAAGCGGTCAGCCGTCATTTTGGCCAGTTCCGCGATCTCCAAACCGAAAAGGAATGATAGATAATTAATTGAAAAGAGGCTGTCTCATAAACACACAATTGTAATATTGAGCGACGTCGAATTGGGCTTAATTAGCGCATATAAGGCTTCGACTTCGCTCAGCCTGACAAGAAAACTTACCTATGAAACAGCCTCTTTATTTTTTCAAAATCAGGCTTGCTCCATCCCAATTTTTCCGCTGTACTTCAGGCACAGGAATTTCCAAAAATTCAATCAGTGTCGGCAAAATATCCACCATGGAAGCCTTTCCGGAATAGAAGCTATCACTCAGATTTTTAGCATTGCTAATCATCCAAATTTCCCGCTCAGAATCACTTTGACCACCATGATCCTTTAAATCAGGTGCTTTTCGACCATGATCGGTGGTAATCCAAATCATCCATTCCTCCCCATAATTTTCTTCCCGAAACCGAATAGCCTCCCAAATTCTTCCTACCTGACGGTCAGCCAACTCTATGGCTGAAGTAAGTTGGGGACTTTTCCCATAGCGATGTCCTGCCGCATCGGTAAACTCCAGGTAGACCCAAGAAAGGTCAGGAGCATGGGTTTTCAGAGAATGAGCCGCTTCAAATGACACCAAATTGTCAATTTTTCGGAGGTAAGTCTTTTCCCTATCATGGGGAAAACGAATCGTATCCTTTTCAAATCCATCGAAAGCAATATCCAATTTCAGGTAAGCAGTCTCCGCCTTTCTCTCTCCGATTAATTTGGTCCTATTGTCTTCCCAAGTGGAAAAAATAGCCAGTTTCGACTCAGGCCTAGCCTCTCGCATCAGCCGAAATATCGTCCAGTAATCGTAATTGGGTGATTCGATGTCATTTCCCCAGACATTATGTTTATTGGCCCAAGTACCGGTAAGCAATGAATTATACCCTACAGCTGAGATAGTCGGAGTCTCGGACTTCCCTCCTTTTTCTCCCCCAGTAAATGCCCTTGCATAACCTCCAACTTTTGATATTCGATCCAAATTAGGCGTATGAATTCTTTCTAGTTCTGGCGCAGGAATCCCGTCTAAAATGATAAAGACCACTTTTTTTTGCTGAGCAATACCAAGCATGTCAATGCTCAAAAAAAGAAAAAATGATAGCATGGCTTGTCTTAGCATGGTGAAAATAGTTCGGTAGATTCAGGTTTTATTGATCAATCAGTAAATCAAAAGAATTCATCTCAGGTAGCAAAGCTTAACCAGAACTTTGAAAGCCATTTTCTGATCGCTAAATTGTCTGAAATCAACTAGGCAATGCGAAAAATTCTAACCTATCTCGTTCTCTTCCTCCTTTCTGCTTATCAAACAGATGCCCAATCCATCGCACAATATCTCTCAGCTCCTTTTCCTACCGATCTGACAGCGAGTCCGGATGGAAAAGCAGTCGCTTGGGTCTTTAATTCGGAAGGAGAGCGGAATATCTTTTTGGCGGAAAGTCCGAATTTCGAAGCAAAAAAAATCACAAATTTTGAAGGAGATGAAGGGCTTGGACTAGGAGAGCTAGCCTTTTCCCCGGATGGAAAAATTCTGGCCTTTGTGCGTGGAAATTCCAGAAACTCCTCTGGAGAAGCAGCCAATCCGGCTCAACTTCAGGAAAACACGGACTTTAAAATTCACTTAATTGATTTGACCACCCTAAAAACCCGGTATTTCAGTCCGGGTTCGACCATCACTTTTTCACCAGATGGGCAAGCCCTAGTCTATAAAATTGGACCCAATGTCTATTGGAAATCGCTCAATGACAGTTCATCCCAGCAGGAAAGGCTGTTTGTATCTAGGGGAGGATCTAGCCAGCTATCCTTCTCCCCTGATGGAGAAAAGCTCGCCTTCGTCTCTACCCGAGGCGACCACTCTTTTATTGGGATTTGGGATTTTGAGCAAAAGAAATTGACCTATCCGGAGACGAGTCTGGATAAAGACAGCTATCCAGCCTGGAGTCCCGATGGCAAACAATTGGCCTATCTACGGATACCGAATATCAACAACTTACTTTCTTTCACTGCCATTAAGGAGAGTAATCCGTGGAGCATCCGGGTTTTGGATATGGAGACGATGAAGGCAGAAGAAGTTTGGAATTCCGGAACAGGGCCCGGTTCGGTTGTGGTTTGGGATCTTCCTGCAGAAGCGGATAGATTGTGGTGGACGCCTTCTGGTCAACTGGTATTCCCCTGGGAGAAAAACGGTTGGATGCAATTGTACGCAGTCAATCCTACCAGTGGGGAAGTCAAGCATCTGACCAAGGGGCAAGGCATTGTCGAAAAAGTGAAAACGAGCTACAAAAAAGATGAACTCTTGCTGACAAGCAATATTGGGGATATTGAGCGTAGAAAAATCTACAGCTTGGATTTGAATTCCTTTGATTTGGAAGATCTTTCCGAAAAAGGAAATATCAATTGGTCACCTGTCCGCTTGGAAGATGGCTTGGCCTATCTTTCTGCAACGGCTACCCGACCAGCCTGGCCATATATTCGACAAAATGACAACTCCGAGCCACTTGCAGAAGAATTCTTCCCTCAGGACTTTCCAAAAACACTAATCAAACCCCTCGGCTTGGACCTTCAAGCGGAAGATGGTTTCAAAACACGAGCCCAGCTTTTCCTTCCTCCAAACCATGACGCTACTAAGAAATATCCAGCTGTCATTTTCCTTCACGGAGGGAGCCGTAGACAGATGCTTTTAGGCTTCAATTACTCCCAATATTACAGCAATGCCTATGCCCTTCAGCAGTATTTTGCTGCCAATGGATTTATCGCCCTGACACTGAACTACCGATCAGGAATCGGCTATGGGATGGACTTTCGGGAAGCTGAAAACTACGGTGCAGGAGGAGCCAGCGAGGTTTTGGATTTGATGGCAGCAGCGGATTACCTGGCAGCAAGACCAGACGTAGATTCTTCCAAAATCATCCCTTGGGGTGGAAGCTACGGAGGATTTTTGACAGCACATGGTTTGGCACAAGCTCCCGAAAAATTCCTCGCCGGTGTGGATATCCACGGTGTGCATAATTGGAATAATGACATCCCGGTATTTGATTCCTGGTATGAGCCCGAGAAATTCCCCGAAATGGCTGAGCTGGCTTTCAAATCATCTCCTATGGCCTATGTGGAGAACTGGGAAGACCCTGTTCTTTTAATACATGGAGATGATGATCGAAATGTACTCTTTTCTGAATCTGTAGAATTGGTAGAAGTCCTCCGAAAACAGGGTGTGGAAGTCGAGCAATTAGTTTTTCCAGATGAAGTTCATTCATTCATCCTGCACAGCAATTGGGTCAAAGCCTACGAAGCAACCATTGATTTTATCATGAAACAAATCCAAAAGCCATGAACCGTCTACTCGTTTTCCCGCTAGTTTTCTTATTTGTTTTTTCGGCCTCTGGCCAAAAACGACATCTCCAAAATGCTCTGGATAGAGCCGAAACAGAAGGCTTTTCCGGAGTAATCCTCTTGGCTGAAAATGGAAAAGTCCTTTTTGAAAAGGCCATGGGTATGCGAAATTTTGAAGAAGGCATCCCACTTCAACCTGATGATGTATTTGAAATGGCTTCGGTTTCCAAGCAGTTTACTGCGATGATGATCATGATGTGCAAGGAAAAAGGCTTATTGGATTTCGACGATCCCATCGAAAAATATATCCGAGTCCCCTACCCCAATATCACTATTCGCCACCTTTTGACGCACACCTCCGGACTGCCAGACTATCAGGCTATCATGGATGAGTACTGGGATAAGAGCAAAGCAGCCGGCAATCCAGAGATCTTAGAATATCTCCGTCGCTATGCTCCCCCTAAGCTTTTTGAGCCAGGTGACAACTATGAATACAGCAATACCGGCTATGTGATTTTAGCAAGCATCGTGGAAGAGGTGACAGACCGGGACTTCGTTGAGCTTTCCAAGGAATGGATTTTTGATCCTGTTGGTATGGAAAATACAGCAATCAGAAGTTTAGAGGAAAAAGCTCAGGTCCCAAACTTTGCTATTGGTCATCTGAAGGATGAAAAGGGGAATTATGTAAATGCCAATCGCTTTCGATCTTCCGATTACACCCTTTGGCTAGGAAAGCGAAAAGGACCCGGAAGAGTCAGCAGTACTGCTCAGGATTTATTGAAATGGGATCAGGCGCTTTACACAGAAAAATTGGTCAGCAATGAGACACTTGAACAGGCATTTTCCCCCTTTGAGCTAAATGATGGGGTAAAAAGCACTTATGGATTTGGTTGGGACTTGGACCCCAATAGTCCTTATGGCAAAATGGTCATGCACACAGGAGATAACCCTGGCTACAAAACAATCATTGTGCGGTTTATCGAAGAAAATAAAACGATTATTCTACTCAATAACAATTACCATCCTGACCAGATGAGATTGGTGGAAGCTGCAACCTTGGCTTTAGGGAAATGGTAATTAATTCTCCAAAATAGGAATCTGAAAGCGCTCAATGCTAGAGGTTTGGTGCTCCTTTCTCATGATTTCTTCTAGTTGACTTAGGATTTCTGGATATTGATCCGATATGTCATTCTGCTCCTGAGGATCAGAAGAAAGGTCATAGAGTTCAGTTTGAATGATACCTTCCTTCAATTTTTGGCGGACAGCCTTCCATTTTCCCTTGCGCACAGCCTGTTGACCACCATACTCTGGAAACTCCCAGTACAAATAGTCATGGGGCTCTTGCTCTTGTCCCAAAATTGCTGGCAGGAAGCTTTTCCCATCTGTTTGATCAGGAACCGCTACTCCGATTAATTCGCAAAAAGTCGGCATCAGATCGTAGAAAACTGAGGCATGGTCAGACTCTGATCCAGCTTCTACTTTTCCTGGCCAATTTACCACCATGGGTACTCGAATTCCACCTTCGTAAACAAAACCTTTGGTCCGACCATAGCCATTACTGAATGGCGCAGAACTATCAAAAAATTCGAAATCTACTCCTCCTGTGTAGGATGGCCCATTATCACTAGTCAAAATGAAAATCGTGTTCTCGAGCTGGCCCATTTCCTCAACCTTTTTGCGAAGCTCTCCAATTTGCTGATCCAAAAGCGAAATCATCGCCGCGTAAGTAGCCCTAGGATAGCGAGCTGGAAAATAGCCCTTTGAGCCATCATAAGGTTCTTCCTCTCCAAAAACCTCCACGTATTCCATAATCAATTCCTTAGGAGCCTGAAGGGGTAAATGCGGTAACGGAGATGCATAATAAAGAAAAAATGGCTGCTCGGAATTCTCCTCCAGAAAGCTAAGCGCCTTTTGATGCATGACATCCGGCGCATAGTCGGGCTGAAAAAACTTTGCGTAAGAATCCATGCTCATCGGGTCTGACAACGAATCCAACTTTGTACCCGGAACGATCAATTCATTATTCAGGGATACTTTCGTCTCATTTTCCCACAAATGAGGTGGGTAAAGATTGTGAGCCTGTCGCTGACAGTTGTAACCGAAGAAATAATCAAAGCCCAAATTCGTAGGAATCCCTTCGGATAATGGGCCTCCTAAACCCCATTTCCCGATCAGGGCGGTTTTGTACCCATTTTGTTGAAGAATCTTGGCAATTGTTTGGGTAGAAGCTGGCAGGGGTCGCTGTCCTTCAAGATTTGGATCTGCAGCAGCTTTGGCATAATCCCAGACTTCACCCCGCTCCCGCCACTCATCATTTCCTCTGATGTAGGCATGACCGCTATGCAAACCGGTCAAAATCATCCCTCTTGCCGGGGCACAGACCGGAGCAGCTGTGTAATGATTGGTGAAAATTTTGCCACTTGCCGCTAAGGCATCCATGTGAGGAGTTTTGATGAGTTTTTGCTCATTAAATCCAACCTCCCCATATCCCAAGTCGTCTGCGAGGATTAGGACAATATTTGGTTTTTGAGGTTTTTGCTCGGCTGACTGACATGAGAAAGCTGCAAAGAGGGCAATAGCAGCAAGAATACGTGTGATCATTTGATTATTGGCTAAAGTGGCTTTCGATTAAATCTATGGATTTTTCTAAGCGCTTGGAGCGATTGCCACTTATTTTTTCCCAAGGAATTCCACTTTGCACAGCTAGTTTTTGATACCAATCCAAAAAATACTGGCGCATCTTCCGATCTGGGTGCTCGCGAAGGGGATCCGATTCCCAGGGCAAATCGATGTCTGTCAACAAAATCAGATCATAAACACGCTGATCTAATTCTGTTTTTACCCATTCATGAACTTTCCCATACTTATGCTCCGACCAGACCTGAATCACTCGAAGGTCTGTATCGCAGAATAAAAATTTTTGCGCTTTTTGGGCCAATTCATCCTCTAGTGCGACCTGACCTTTGGCGATTTGCAGCAAATCATGGTATTCGTATTCCCTATCCAACATACTCAAATACTCTCGTGCAAACTCCGGCACCCAAGGCTCGTCAAAATGGACCGCTAGGTTAGAGGCTAAGGTGCTCTTCCCTGTAGATTCGGGGCCAAGAATGAGGATTCGCCTAGGAATTTGCATAGCTTCTAGCGGATTTAATCCAAGCAAATAAGCCCAAAAATGCCAAAACAGTAAAGAACAAAAACTGAAAAGAGGTTAAAATCAGGCCTTTGTAAAAATAGAGCGGCACGGATACCAAGTCTGTAATAATCCACATGATCCAGTTTTCCACTTTCTTTTTGGCCATGAGCCACATCCCCACAAAGGCCGAAGAAGTAGTAAATGAATCCCAATAAGGCACATCTGAGTCAGTAAAGTTGCTCAGCACAAATGACAGGACTCCATAAGAGGCAATGAAAATGAGAAGAGCAATCAACCATCCTTTGGGCTTGAGCCAGGTGACAGGGAGTACTGCCTGATTTTCTTTCGGATGCGTCCAGACATACCAGCCATAGATGGACATGCTGAAGTAGTAGGCATTGATTCCCATATCAGCATAAAGCTTGTATTGGAGGCAGATCCAAACATAAATCAGGGTAGAGACAATCCCCGTAGGATACACCCAAATATGCTCCCTCATGGAGTAAAATACCGAAGCAATCCCAAAAAAGACTGCCACCGCTTCGAGCCAGCTCATCGCTTTTAGGCCCTCGGCCAAACCATCTAGGAGAAATTGGAAATCCATTTTGCGAAGAAAAGGATAAAAGTTGGAAAGTAAGAAAGTGTAAAGATGGTAAAGAAGGGCTAAAATAATCCCCGAGTTTAATTTAGGGGAATCCAGTAAAGGTGAATATCTTGTAGAGAGGGGCATACCCCCTTATCATCGTCACGCTATTTTTACAATGAACGAATTTAGCCCTCTTCATTCCTATATTGAAAAACTTCATCCTCTGGACGAAGAGACCAAAAGCCAATTAGAGCAATGCTTCATTTTCCAAAAAGTGAAGAAGAATGAATTTTTACTTCAAGAAGGAGAGGTTTGCAAATACAATTATTTTGTAATCAAAGGCTCCCTGAGACTGTACAAAGTAGACCCAAAAGGGGAGGAACTGATCCGCTACTTTGCATTTGAAAACAAATTCGCTACCAATCTTACCAGTTTCATTACCGGCATGCCCTCGGAAGAATTCATTCAGGCAAATGAAAAAACCGAACTGTTAGCTATTCCCAAGTCCATTTTTTTAGATTTAGTTGAAAGCCTTCCTCCCATCAACCGTGTTTATCGAAATATGCTCGAAAATGCTTACATCACTTCCCAGAAGCGAATTTATAATTTTCAAAGCTACAGTGCACTGGAAAGATTAAAGTGGCTACTAGAACAATACCCTAGAATTCTATCTCGACTACCGAGCAAGTTGATTGCTTCTTATTTGGGGATCACCCCTTTTACCTTGAGTCGGCTGAAGGCGGAGCTTTAGCTAAAACCTTGATCTAGAGCAAGGTTTTGGAAGCCAGGCCTCCCTACTTTTGGATTCTAAATCGATAGCATCCAAAATGAAACTAAAATTCCTCCAAAAAGCACTTATCTCCCTATTCACCCTTTTTGCATTTGCTTTCCAGGCAAAAGCTCAAGCACCCCATACGCCAATTCCTGCTGAAATCATGTTTGGAAATGAACGGCTGGATTTCCAACTGATCGTCAAACGAGACTTCAGCCCAACTAGCAAGTTCAGTTTGGTAGCCATCAGCATTTTTGCGCAGAACTATGATAGGGATCAGACTCTGGGCAATTCCATAGTCGCACCTGTGCAGGTGACCTACAAGCTTGGGAAAAGTGGTTTTAGCTTGGCTGCAGGGGCAGAAGCCAATTCCAAAGTAGGATTTATGCCTATGGCTGGAGTTCAGCACGTCTTTGCCAATCGGGAAGTCCTTGCCTTGACTTTTGTCAATGTCCTATCAAATCAAGGAGCCGATGGACAAATTTTTGGTATTTATGAATACAAACCTCGATTGAATGACACGTGGTCGATTTACTCGCGAGTACAATTGATGTACATCCAGGGAATTTCTGAAACTTCACATAGGCGAAGTTTCCTTTACCTGAGAGCGGGATTGAAAAAAGGCCCTCTTGGCTTTGGAATCGGTGCAAACTGGGATGCATACGGTACAGAAAGGCAGACTGCCCAAAACTTCGGGCTGTTTACAAGGTGGGAGTTTTGAGGAATGTCAAAGTCGCCCGTTATTGCGAGGGGCTTAGATATCCTTTCATCCTTTCTAAAAAGTTTGTAGCCCCGAAGCAATCTCATCTAGAGACATTCTACAATTCATGAGACTGACGGCCCTTTGGTAGGCGGGTTTCGTCGTTACTCCTCGTAGGGACGGCAATAAATCAGACTCACATCGAAGCAAACTTTCGCATGACTTCTAAGGTTAAGATGATTAACTTTGCCAGCTATGACTTTGAGCACCCTGAAAGCAAAAAAAGATATCGATTCACTCGATCCCAAAGAATATATCATCATCAAAAACGCCCGGGTCAATAACCTAAAAAACCTGAGTGTAGCCATTCCCAGAAATAAGTTTGTGGTTATTACAGGACTCTCGGGATCCGGCAAATCTTCCCTCGCTTTTGATACACTTTTTGCCGAAGGCCAACGCATGTATGTGGAAAGTCTGAGTTCCTATGCGCGTCAGTTTCTCGGCCGAATGGAAAAACCCGAAGTCGAATACATCAAAGGCGTGGCTCCGGCGATTGCTATTCAGCAAAAAGTCACTACTAAAAATCCCCGATCGACAGTAGGAACTACTACTGAGATTTATGACTATCTAAAGTTACTATTTGCTCGGGTGGGAAAGACATACTCCCCCATTTCTGGTAATGAGGTCAAGCATCACACCGTCACCGATATTGTGGATTACATTCTCAGCTTCGAGGAAGGGGATAAAGTCATGATCTCCTGCCCGCTTCAGGTGGCAAAAGGGCGAAAAATCGAGCAGGAATTGGAATTGCTTTTGCAAAAAGGCTATACCCGAATTTTGATTGACGGAGAAGCTTATTTTGTAGAGGATTTGCTCCAGGAAAAGAAAATTCAGAAAGGAAACTATGAAATCCTGATTGATCGGGCTTCTGTCCGAAAAGAGGATGAAGACAATCAATTCCGGATTGCTGATTCGGTACAAACGGCCCTTTTTGAAGGACATGGAGACTGCAAAATCACCATTCCTGACAAGGAACCCCGTAAATTTTCCGATCGATTTGAACTCGACGGAATGAGCTTTGAATTGCCCTCAGTCAACTTTTTCTCTTTCAACAATCCTTATGGTGCCTGCAAGCGCTGTGAAGGTTTTGGAAATGTCTTGGGCATCGATCCGGATTTGGTCATCCCTGACAAAACGATGTCCGTGTACGAGGGAGCCATCGCCCCTTGGCGAGGGGAATCTTCCCGCTCTTGGTTGGAGCCACTTTTGAAAAAAGGCATCGAGTTCGACTTTCCCATTCATCGGGCGTATGAGGATTTGACCGAAAAAGAGCAAGAGCTTCTTTGGACCGGAAACAAGTATTTCAAGGGTTTGAATGCTTTCTTCAAAGACTTAGAAACCAAAACCCACAAAATCCAATATCGGGTGATGCTTTCCCGCTTCCGAGGTAGGACGACCTGTCCTGAGTGTAGAGGAACGAGACTTCGAAAGGATGCAAGTTATGTCAAAATAAAGGACAAATCGATCACAGATATCGTGCTGATGCCGATCGATGAAGCCTTAGTCTTTTTCAATCAGTTGGAGCTAGAGCCCCATGAGGCCAAGGTAGCCAACCGACTATTCAAGGAAATTGTCAGCCGCCTAGAATTCATGGATCAGGTAGGCTTGGGTTATTTGACGTTGAATCGATTGACCTCCACCCTCTCAGGAGGAGAATACCAACGCATCAAGTTGGCCACTTCTTTGGGTTCGGCGCTGGTCGGGTCCATGTATATTTTGGACGAACCGAGCATCGGTTTGCACCCCAGGGACACCGATCGTCTAGTTGGCGTACTTAAGTCGCTTCGCGATATGGGTAATACTGTCATCGTGGTGGAGCATGAAGACAAGGTGATGAAAGCGGCGGATCAGATCATCGATATCGGTCCTGATGCCGGAATTCACGGCGGGGAACTACTCTTCCAAGGTTCGATTCTAGAGCTCATGGCTTCCGCTCAAACCCATACCGCCCGATACTTACGCGGAGAAGAGCAGATTTTCAGAAAAGAAGGTAACCGAAAATGGAAGGACTCCATCATCGTCAAAGGCGCTCGGGAGAATAACCTGAAGAATCTGACAGTTCAGTTCCCACTGAATACGCTGACTGTGGTGACAGGGGTTTCCGGTTCTGGAAAATCTACGCTGATCAAAAAAGTACTCTATCCGGCTTTGGGAAAAATGCTGGGAACTGTCATCGATGAATCTGGAAAGTACGATAAGATAGAAGGCGATTATAAGCGCATCACTCAGGTAGAGTTTGTCGATCAAAATCCGATCGGAAAATCCTCCCGCTCCAATCCAGTGACTTATGTGAAGGCCTATGATGCCATCCGGACGCTTTTTGCCGATCAGCCAGTCTCCAAGCAACGAGGCTACAAACCTGCCTTTTTCTCTTTCAACGTGGACGGGGGAAGGTGCGAGGCCTGTGCCGGAGAGGGTACGACCACCGTGGAGATGCAATTTATGGCGGATATTCACCTAACCTGCGAGTCCTGCAAGGGAAAGCGATTCAAAAATGAAATCCTCGATGTCAAATACAAGGACAAGGACATTTCCGAGGTTTTGGACATGACCATCGACGAGGCCATGGAGTTTTTCAAAGGAAAAACGCAAATCATCAATCGACTTCAGCCTTTACAGGAAGTCGGCTTGGGCTATATCGGAATGGGCCAAAGCTCCAATACCCTTTCCGGAGGAGAGGCTCAGCGTGTAAAATTGGCATCTTTCTTAGGCAAGGGAGGAACAAAAGCGAGCGATCAAGTTCTCTTTATCTTTGACGAACCCACAACGGGTTTGCACTTCCATGATATCCGCAAACTCCTCCACAGCATCAATGCCTTGATTGACCAAGGTCACTCGGTCATCATCATTGAGCACAATACCGAAGTGATCCGATCCGCTGATTGGGTGATTGACCTGGGCCCAGAAGGCGGAAATAAAGGAGGACATTTGACTTTTGCGGGAACTCCTGAGGATTTGGCTAAGGAAAAGGGGAATTACACCGCGAAGTATTTGAGGGAGGGGTTTGCTTAAATACAAGGGCTAACAGATCACTTTCCAAAAATTCCGAATGGCCTATGACAGAATAAATTGAACAACTATCATGAAAAAGGAATATTCAATTTCCAATTTTCTTAGATAAATCAAAATAGTCTTCATTCAAAATTGAATAAGAAATACTTCAAATGCTTGATAAAGAATTAAACCAGCTATTTCAAAGACTTCTGAATCTCAATAATCTGCACTTTTGAAAAGGCTTCGCCATCTTCACTGATGCCATCAATCTTTATTCGAAGACTTTCGACTCCATAAGGAATTTTAACTCTGGTTTTGAACGAACCCTGAACAGTTTTTCCCTTCGGCTCCCAAAAAATTGTGGGTTTTTTGCTTAAATATCTATTATCGGGAGGATTTTTTGGAAATTCTAAAAAACTCGAAAACCCTCGGACCTGAAAGGTTTGGAAGCCGGTTGGATCAAATTTCGAATCAAATTGAGGACCAGAGCGAGAACCTTTTCTGGTTTCAATCATAATTACCCCAGCATAACCAGCCATTCCAAATATGGCACGGCTAAAAGGATCTGAGTAAATCTTAATGCTTTCTAAATCGAAAGGCTCATAATTCAACGTGATCAATTCAACACCATCCTGATAAGGAAAACTCTGCCCGTCAATAATCGCCAAAACCCCACTAGTCGACTCCCCCATATTTAAATTTTTAAACGAATTGAAATATTTTCCCAGTATCATTTGCCAGGTCAACTTTTCCATCTCATCCTGTCTTACTTCGAAAGTTGGTGTACCATAGCCATAATTTCTTTCTGCCATGGTTTCAATCTCTTTGCTTTCCTCTAGAACAAACTCTTCAAGTAATACAAAGTCTTCTGCCACATCCAGAATCAAATCATTCTTGGTGAAAGGCACTACATCGTATACCAAGTCCGGAAGACTGGAAGAAATGGTTAGGCTTGTATTCGGTATTAATTCAATCGTACCGAATGCCCTGCCTTTCTCATCCAAGGCTGAAATATGAATGCTGGCAGTATCCTGAAAATAAAGCCCCGTTGCCCAAAAAGAACCTGTCGTATCAGATTTGACTGTCCCATAATCCTCAAGATCCCCTCTGACTATTGATATGTTCTGTTCAAGGTCCTGTCTTTTCTTATCTTTTATAAAAATACCTTGCAGGCTAATTCCATATTCAATTGGGAACTTAGCGAAAAAATCGAAATCCTCTGGCAGGGATGAATCCAGCCAGGTTAGGGCATCTTCTAATTTCTGAGCGGAGGGAAAATCCACCACCTGCTCAGAATCCAGAATGGATAAATAAAAATTCACATCTATAGGATTTTCAAATTCATCCACAAAATCAAGAGCCAAATCCATGACCCGATATGGTACCGAATCGACGAGAGAAAAGTCTGTTTTCACTTCTATCAATTGGAGAGTTTGCTCCTGGGTCATCGATTTTTTAGTTGGAACCATACCCTTCTCCACTACCGGTATCGGAATTAGAAATACGCCATCCTGATCAAAATTTTTACTCCAATTGGTGTAAGCACGAAGAGTATATGATTTTGCTGGAAGTTCAGCCGGTAAATCAAATCCACCTTGAATTTTTCCATTTTTTATGGGAAACTGGTGAGATTGGTGAATAGTACCCTCGGAAATCAAATCCACATGAATTACTCGGCTGAGAGTATCCTTAAGAAACTCATTTTGATAAAGCATCTGCCCACCAAACCAACCTTTCTCGCCCGGATAATAATAAGGCTTATTGGTCACAAGCCAGGGCTTTTCTCTTAGTTGGTCAATTTGCGTCAACACATTCTGAGAATCAACCTGATCTCCGGTATTTACAGCCACGAAATTAGATTTGGGTTCATAATCAAGAGGAAGGTGTCTGGACACTCTTTGGCGACTTAGGTAGCCTGACAGGATCAATTGACGGGGATCGATCAGAATACCTTTCCGGTCTACGTCGAAGAATTTCTCTTTTGCCTCTATCCAACTTATTGGATGAAAGACGCTATTATAGTAGTTATTTGGCCATGAACGGTCGAGGTGAAGAATCTCCAATCTTTCTGGCAAAAAAACCCTAAATGTGCCATCACCAAGCGGCCGCCTTAAAATTGAATCCATTTGTGTTGGAAAAATTGAGCGACCTATTTCATAAAAATGATTCGGGGTACGATCATCCGGACCTCTGTAAGGGGCACGGTAAATTCCAAAATGAACTGTATCGGTATTATTAAGAATAAGGGATAAATTAAAATGCCTCAAGGAAGAAAAGTAATTTTCTTCTCTGGCATTTTGCCAGCGCGTCATTTGTGATAGATCGAGAGTAGGGATAGGCTTGTAATAAACCTGACCGATAAAGCCAGCTTCCTCCCTTGTCAATCGGAAGTCTTGCAGATAATAGTCGATTTGATAGCCCAGGGCATTATTGACAATTTGCAATGGTTCTTCAGAGCTGGCAATAAGATAATTGGGAGCACCTTTTGGTTTCACCATCTCAAAATCAACCACCCAAGGGTTAAGAATCTCTATCTGCGATTTATAGGGATCATCAGGAAGTGCTAAAAAGACCTCCTCAAACTTCCTGAACTGCCGAGCCCATTGTTTGTCACGTTTGGATTTGAGCTCAATCTCGGTAAGCATGGCTTCATTAATTGAAAGCTCAAATTTTAGCTCAATACTGTTGCTACTTCTCACCAAAACTTTTTGTACCTCTCGAAAATATCCAATGAAGGATGCTACAACTTCGATTTCTTGGGGAAAATCTCCCTTAATCGTAAAGCTACCGTCTTCTTTAGTGACGGTACCCAGTGTGGTATTACTGACGAAAACATTGGCAAAGGGCAAAGGCAACCCGGACTCTTTTTCCAAAACCACTCCACTGATGATCTGCCCATGCACCAAGCCACTGAGAAAACAGCAAAAAATTAAGGCAGAAAAAACAAATGGTTTCATCATGAGATCTCATGAAGAGAGTGAATTAAATCATTTTTACATAATTTAAGTTTAATTTCCCTAAAAGACCTTATAAATATTTCAGTTAAGCGAATCAAATTTTATAGCTTTTGGTTAAGTCGCACATTTGGGTAAACTGACACGATATTTAGTCTGCCAAATACTTTTCCTTAAGTATCTTCTGTTAGAAATAAGGCTTGTAATCAATTTCATCCAAGTAGATCTTCAGGTATTTTCTGAAACCATTTGATGAATCCCAAGGTGATTTTTATTCAGTTTACTGATTGTCGTAAATATCAAATTGAATGTTCAATTTGCCGGAACTCCTGAAGACTTGGCTAAGGAAAAGGGGAATTACACCGCGAAGTATGTGAGGGAGGGATTTGCTTAATCCTTTGGCATTTATAAAACCTCGAAGGATTCTCCCTTGACCTTAATTGACAAAAAAGGAAAAACAGAATTAAAACTGTATTTTGTGAAGAGAAATTAAGGGACTGAAGCATGAAAAATGAGGACATTCGTTGGAAACAACGCTTTTCTAACTTTAGCAAAGCAATGAGGCATTTAGAGAATGCTCTTCAAATTTCAGAGCCAGATATGGTGCAGAAAGCCGGTATTATCCAGTTTTTTGAAATGTCTTTTGAGCTTGCATGGAACATGGTCAAGGATTATTTGGAAGAGCAAGGCTTTGTGGATATCCGATCACCAAGAGGAGCCTTAAAAAAAGCATTTGAAGTCAATCTTTTGGATAACGGCCATGATTGGATGGATTTGTTACAAGACAGAAACCTGACTGCTCACACTTATGATGAGCAAAAGGCTACAGAAATGGAAAAGCTCATTCAGAAGAAATACTTTCCCATATTAAAGAATCTACAGATCAACTTCAAACGCAAGGTCGATGAAGAATAAATTTGGGCTTTTGGAATCGGATATGGCATCCATATTAGAAATCATCAGGAATCAAGAACTAGTTGAAGAGGCCATTCTATTTGGAAGCAGGGCTAAGGGAAATTACCGTAAGGGAAGTGATGTGGATATAGCCTTGAAAGGAAATAAATTGAATTTTGAAACAGTGAGTCACATCAGTTACCTCCTCAATGAAGAGACTAACATGCCTTATCATTTTGATCTAGCCAGTTACCATCAGATCCAAGAGCCAGAATTGATCAGGCATATAGACCGGATAGGCATACCTATTTTCCATAGAAAAAAGGAAATGGAACCCTATAATGTCTAAACCAAAAAAATTTGGTAACAAGGATAATCTACTATTGTGAAGCCTAATTCGGATGACTATCTTCGCGAGCATCAATGGGATCTTAGCTCAGTTGGTTTAGAGCGCTGCCTTGACAGGGCAGAGGTCATGGGTTCGAATCCCCTAGATCCCACTTTCTAGAATCTATCTAGTACTGGTCATGGGTTCGTCCTCCATAGCTATCGGGACCCCTAGATCCCACACCACTAGGCACAAAATCGATTCGATTTTGTGCTTTTTTTATTTCTATATGGAAGAATTTTACCATGAAAATCATAAATCAAACTTTCGATTTTCATGGTAAATTACTTTTCAAAACCTCAATCCGAGCAACTATCAATCTCAATTGATCAATAAAAAATCCCGCCTCTTCGGAAGCGGGATCTAGGTTAAGGTTAGTGGATAATAAGCTTAACTTTCTGTAATAGTATTCAATTTGGCTAAGAAGCTGTTGTAGTACTGTCTACCTACTTGCACTACAGCTCCTGATTTGAGATTGATATCTTTGGTATTGAAGCTTTCGATCTGTCCTAGCTGTACGATGAAGGACTTTTGCACGCGGAGAAAAAGATGGGATGGAAGTATCTCCTCGATCTCTTTCATGGATTTGCGGATATGGTAATCACGGTTTTTGGTGAAGATCGTAACCATATTTCCATTGGCCTCCACATAATACACCTCTTCGTAAGGAACTCGCTCGAAGGCATTGTCCGCTTTGATAAATACTGCATCAGTGACCAAAAAAGGGCTTTCTATTCCGGTCTTGACAGCAGCTACTTCTGGGGCAGGCTTCGTCCGCTTGTTGTAAAGCACAATTTCGACAATGGCATGAATATCATTGGTATTAAAAGGCTTCACTATAAATCCTGCCGGAGAAATTCGCTTAGCACGCTCGATGATGGTCGGATCACTGTAGGACGTCACAAACACCAGAGGTGCATCCACCATCTGTTTGACAATCTCTCCGAGCTCGATGCCGTCTTTATCACCTTTGAGCTTGATATCCATAAATATCAGGTCTGGTCTGTACTTTTTGATGACCTTGATGCACTGATTGGCTGAGTTGGCTATATCAGTATTGACGTAGCCTAATAGCTCAAGGATTTCCTGGATATTTTCCGCAATACTGGGATCATCCTCGACTATGAGTATCCGCTCTTCTTTCATAATTGGTAATCAAGCTTTAATGGACAAAAGGGTAATTAGATTAAAACGAAGTTTAATTTTTCACTAATTACAACATTTAATTTTGTAAATCAAATGCTTTTTTTTGCCTATGAAATATTTTAAAGACTCATCATCTCTTTAAATCGAGCTGCTTGACGTCTGCTAACCTCAATTCGGTCTCCTCCTCTCAGCGTCACTACGAGTCCACCATTAAACCATGGCTCTATCCCTTCTACCCATCCCAGATTGATGATGTGCTTTCGGCTCGCTCTAAAAAACGACTTCTCATCCAAGCGCTCATCCAAGGCATTCAGGGACTTATGTATCATCGGCTTGAAATTGTCAAAGTATACTTTAATGTAGTTTCCGTCAGATTCGAAAAGTCGAACATTGGACAATCTGACAAACCAACAGCGATCTCCATCTTTAACAAAAACCTGATCTTCTAAGGTGAGTTTCTTTGATTGGTATGGATGAGGCTCAGTAGTGCTAGTAGCTCCTTCGATTTTACTACTCAACTTCGAAATCGCTTCTTCTAAGCGCTTTGGCTCAATGGGCTTGAGCAAATAATCCAATGCATTGACTTGAAAAGCCTTCAGCGCATACTCATCGTAGGCAGTGGTGAATATCACATGTGGCACAGCATCCAGTTCTTCCAGCAAATCAAATCCGGTTTTTTCCGGCATCTGTATATCTAGAAAAATCACATCCGGCTGAAGGGATTCTATTTTCTCCTTAGCATCATCTACGTTGACCGCCTCTCCTACCACTTCGACAGATTCGAGTTGGTTGAGTAGGTTGATCAGCTCCTTTCGTGCCAATCTTTCATCATCTATTACAATGGCTCTCATAATGTATGTGTTTATGTTTCGAAGGTAACTCTTTGTTTGGGTATTTTAATTTCAGTAATCACGAATTCATTTTCCGAATTGAATATTCGAAAACTGGCCCTGTCTCCATAGATCAGCTTCAATCGCTCCACTGTATTACTCAGACCATGGCCACCGCCGGCCTTGGGTTTTAGGCTGGGAGGAGTATGTAGATGGCCGCTATTTTTCACCTGAATATACAAATCATCTTCGAGACCTTCCCGGCACTTAATTTCGATCAGTCCTCCTTTGACCAGATTAGAAATTCCATGCTTGATCGCATTTTCCACGATAGTCTGAAGCATCATAGGGGGTAATTTATAAGAATAGGCCTCATCCTCAATCTTATACACTACTTGTAGCCGCTCTTCAAAGCGAATCGACTCCAACATCAGATAATCTCTCACAGTATTGAGCTCATCCTCAAAATCGATCGTTTGCTTCTTGTCCATCATCAGCGAAAAGCGCAGGATATTAGATATTCGGGTGATGGCATTTTTGGCTTTATCCGGATCCTCATCTACCAGAGCCCTTACCGAATTGAGGGCATTGAAAATAAAATGTGGATTCAGCTGACTTTTGAGATGATTGAGGCGGATTTGGTTGATTCGAGCCTCATACTTCAGACTGGTGTTATAATTGTCCAAAAAGTGAAACAAAAAGTAAAGCAAAAACCAAAGCGCATAGAAGAGAAATGCAATGAAAAGCCCGGCCAAAATCACCAGAACTTCAAAATCCTCTTCCGGATTGAGTGTGCCAAATACCAGATTGATCAGAATTTGAGCAATGATATTAACAAAGCTCAAGGCTAACATCGCCAGAACTGATTGAAGAATCAAGCGTGGAAATTTCAGTTGAAACCAATCATAACGCTTGATGATAAATCGAAGGAAGTGTGTGGCAAGCAAATTGAACGCTGCCAAAACCAGAAGACCCAAGATCTGCACCGGTCCAATCCCTGTAGGTGACAGTGATCCCAAGGCTATCTGAACTAAGGCAATACTACCCCAGCCGAGTATTTGCAACAACCAATATAATACGGTGCGATTCATCCAACTTCAAATATAAATGAAGCACATGAAGGGTCTTTTCATATTTTGATAGAAGGAAGAATCAACTGATTGTCTCCCTTATCAGAGATTTAACTCTCCCTTCAAGAATTTCCCTGTGTAGCTTTCAGGATGAGCAGCCACTTTTTCGGGGGTTCCTTCTACTAAAATACGACCTCCTTGATCTCCACCTTCAGGTCCTAAATCCACGATGTAGTCCGCAACCTTGATCACATCCAGATTGTGTTCGATTATAAGTACCGTATTCCCTTTTTCTACTAGTTTTTGAAGCACTGTCATCAACATTTCTATATCCTGAAAGTGCAAGCCAGTTGTGGGTTCGTCCAGGATATAAAAGGTCTTTCCGGTATCTTTTTTGGAAAGCTCCGAAGCTAATTTTACTCGCTGTGCTTCTCCCCCGGACAGAGTAGTCGCATGTTGTCCCAAAGTAATGTAACCCAAACCTACATCTTTTAGGGTTTTGATTTTCCTGAGGATTTTTGGTTGATTCTCAAAAAACTCTACCGCCTGCTCTACCGTCATATCCAGCACATCTGCGATAGATTTGCCTTTGAATCGTACTTCCAAAGTCTCTCGGTTGTAGCGTTTTCCTTTACAAGTCTCACATGGGATATGCACATCCGGCAAGAAGTCCATCTCGATCAATTTCATTCCGGCTCCTTCACAGTCTTCACATCGACCCCCTTTGACATTGAAAGAAAAACGACCGGGTTTGTAGCCTCTGATTTTCGCCTCAGGAAGCTCTGTAAAAAGCGTTCTGATGTCTGAGAAAACTCCCGTATATGTGGCAGGATTTGACCGAGGAGTACGTCCGATCGGCGATTGATCCACCTCGATTACCTTATCCAAATGTTCTAATCCCGCAATTTTCTTATACGGCATTGGCTCTTTTTTGGAACTGTAAAATTCCTGTCGGAGAATTGGGTACAGTGTCTCATGGATCAATGTACTTTTCCCACTTCCTGACACTCCAGTAATCAGCGTCAAAGTCCCTAATGGAATATTCAAATCAATATTTTTTAGATTGTTTCCCGAGGCACCGGTCAATTTTAGGGATTCGCCTTTTCCTTTTCTCCTTTGCTCTGGAATTGGCAGGCCAAGCTTTCCTTTGAGATAGTCAGCAGTCACTCCCCCTTGACTTAGGATTTCATCCGGATTTCCAGCTGCCACCACATGCCCTCCATGTCTTCCCGCGCCTGGTCCCATATCCAATACGAAATCTGATGCAAGCATCATATCTTTATCATGCTCTACTACAAGCACTGAATTTCCCAAGTCACGCAGACTTTGAAGGGCCTGAATGAGCTTGACATTATCCCGCTGATGGAGACCAATACTCGGTTCGTCAAGGATATACAATACTCCAACCAACTGTGTCCCGATCTGAGTCGCCAATCGAATTCGTTGCGCTTCCCCTCCTGAGAGGGTCTTCAATGGCCGATTCAGGGTAAGATAATCTAGACCCACATCCAGCAGGAAACCTATTCGCTTTCTAATTTCTTTGAGCACCTCGGTACCAATAACCTGTTGCTTTTCAGTCATTCGGCTTTCAACATCCGAAAACCATTCCCCCAAATCACGGATATTCAGCATCGCTAGCTGTCCGATATGGGTATTATCAATTTTGAAGTGCAGAGACTCCTTTTTGAGCCTGTAGCCCTCACAATCTGGACAAGTTCTTGTCACTGTAAATTCAGAAACCCAGTCTTGGATTTTCTCTGAACTGCCTTCCTGATGCTTTTGTAGGAAGTTGACGATTCCCTCAAAGCTAGTATGCCATTTAGTCCCCGGATACTTTACCGAGTCCACTGCCACCTCTATCTGACTCCCATAGAGCAATACCTCAATAACTTTCTCAGGAAGCTTGGCAATGGGTGTGCTGATACTGCATTTATAATGCTTCAGGATAGCATCGATTTTTTTGAAAATCCAGATATCCCGGTACTCTCCCAAGGGGGCAATCCCTCCCCGGGTAATGCTTAGACTCGGATCCGGGATGATGCTTTCGCGGGTAATCTCCTCTGTAATACCCAAACCATTACAAGTGGGGCAAGCACCATAAGGGCTATTAAATGAAAATAGATTGGGAGCTGGTTCGTCATAGGAAAGCCCAGTTTCAGGATCCATCAGATATTTAGAAAAATGGTGGATATTCCCTTCTTCATCCCGCAACATCATCACTCCCTTTCCGTGCTGAAGGGCCGATTTAATTGACTGCGTAATACGAAACCGGTCAGACTCTTCCGCCACAATCCGGTCAATGACTATTTCAATGTCATGAATCTTATAACGATCCACCTGCATTTTGGGCACCACTTCCATCACGACTCCATCGACCCGTATTTTCGAAAAACCCATTTTCCGGATTTGTTCAAAAAGCTCCCGGTAATGCCCTTTTCTACCTTTCACCACCGGTGCAAGGAGGTACAGTTTTTTCCCTGAAAAATTTGAAAACAACTGCTCAATAATCTGATCCTCCGTCTGCCGTACCATTTTATTCCCAGTCAGATAGGAGAAGGCCTCTCCGGCACGCGCGAAAAGCAATCGCATGAAATCATAGATCTCTGTCGTAGTTCCAACCGTCGAGCGAGGATTCTTAGAGGTTGTCTTTTGCTCAATGGCAATCACAGGTGAAAGCCCATTGATCTTATCCACGTCAGGCCGCTCCATTCCGCCCAAAAATGATCGGGCATAGGCAGAGAAACTTTCCAGATACCTTCTTTGCCCCTCAGAATAAATGGTATCAAAAGCCAGCGAACTCTTTCCACTACCACTCAGACCTGTGACTACGACCAGTTTATTCCGCGGGATTTTTATATCCAGATTTTTCAAATTGTGCTCTCGAGCACCAAAAATCTCTATAAATTCCTCTTGAGAGGCAGTAGTTTGACTCATAAATATGAATTGGCGATTAAAGCGCGAAGGTAATAAATAATTATGCCAATGGGGATTGACCTTAACTTAATGAGAACAAGGCAAAATATGGATTGGTTTAGATTTTTTTAATGAGCCTGGTCAGTTCTTTTAAGCTCAGAATTAAGACGAAGAAATATAGTCAAGCCCAAAATTGATTTTTACACAATAACTGATTTTTAATTTTTAATTCGGTATAATAAGATATATCAGAATAAAGTATTTTTATAGGCTGCCTACCGCCTATTTTTCAAAACATAATTACGGGAAAGAATATGACCAATCACCCGGTCGCTTTGTGACAAAAGTCACTTTTATAGGCAACTCTTGTCACGAGTTAGGAATGATTGCCCCACTACTTTAGAATCATCCAATACGGAAACAAACCCTTTAATCTTATGAAGAAGATCAATACAAAAATCGCTTTAATGCTGACCCTGCTAGCAAGCTCGCTTGCCTCAGTAGTTCAGGCTCAGCAGACCTTCAGTATCAGCGATGTCAAGGAGATGAAAGTCTCAGGTACTTCGACTCTACACGATTGGGACATGGTCGCAGAAACGGGAGTAGAAGGCCAAGCAATCATCAATTTGGCTGATAAAAAAATCGAAAGCATCCAATCTCTCTCCTTGAGCTTGAACTCTAAGGCCCTAAAAAGTGGAAAGTCTTCTATGGACAAAAATGCCTATGAAGCTATAAAGGCAGATGACTTCCCAAAAATCACTTTTGAACTTACCAAAGTGGAAGAGATGACTCCATCAACGATCAAGGCGAAGGGGAAACTCAATATTGCCGGAAACAGCCGAGACCTGACTATGACTGTCAATTATTCAGTGCAGGGCAGTAGTATTCTCTTTACCGGGAAGCAAGACATCACATTTGAACAATTCTCTCTTGAGCCTCCTACGGCGGTTTTCGGGACAATAAAAACAGGTAAAGAACTCACTTTGAGTTTCCAAGCCATTTATTCTACAAAAAATTAACCCTTTAAATCTTTAAACTATGAAAAAGCTAATCTACGGACTATCTGCTGGGTTTATTGCCCTCACTGCCGTGACTACAGCCACCTTTGCTCAAGAAAGTGAATCTGACAAGCTTCAATACTTTAGAGCAAACGACAAAAGAGGCATCAATGTCTTCGAAACTCCAAAAGAGACAAACAGTACATTCGAAAAAGTAAAAGTTTTTGTCGGAGGAGACTTTGCCCTTCAATTCCAATCTATCAACCATTCCAATTCCTTAAATAACCTAGTGGACCTAGGCTCTAATGTAAACCTTCCAACTGCTAACCTCAATATCAATACGCAACTTGCTGATGGGGTCCGTTTACACCTTCGTACCTACCTATCTTCCAAACACCACAACGAGGCTTGGGTAAAGGGTGGCCACATGCAGATTGACAAACTTGACTTTATCAAGCCGGGATTCCTAGAGGGGCTCATGAGTGTAACCACCCTTACCTTTGGTTTGGATGAATTTAACTACGGTGACGCACACTTCCGACGCTCAGACAATGCACGGGTAATATTCAACCCCTTCATCGGTAATTATATCATGGACGCATTCTCGACTGAGGCTTTTGGGGAAGTAACAGTCCAGAAAAATGGTTTCATCGGGGTCATTGGTCTAACCAACGGTAAGCTGAATCAAAGCGTAGTTGTCAATGACAATTCTGACAACAAGGTCTCTTTCTATGGAAAGTTGGGTTTTGACAAGCAATTCAACGAAGATGTACGATTCCGTCTGACAGGTTCTTGGTACCTAAACAATGGCACAACTACCGGTACATGGTTGTACGGTGGTGACCGAGCAGGCTCTAGATATTACAAGATAATGGAAGAGCTTAACGCTGAAAGAGTAAATGATTTCGAGGGACGTTTCAACCCACGATTCAGACAAATGTCAGCGATACAGTTCAACCCATTCCTTAAAGTCAAAGGTTTTGAATTCTTCGGTATTTACGAAATCGTCAGCAATTCCGAGGAACAAGGAAATGGCCAATTCACTCAGCTTGCAGGAGAAGCGCTATATCGATTTGGAGGAATGGAGCAATTCTATTTTGGAGCACGTTTGAATTCAGTGAATGGAAATATGAGTGAAGGTGCAATTGATACAAAAATAACCCGCACCAACATCGGTGGAGGTTGGTTTATGACCAACAATGTTTTGATCAAATTGGAATATGTCAATCAGCAGTATAAAGAAGGCTTTGCTGCTGACAGCAAATACAATGGTGGTGAATTTAAAGGAGTTAATTTAGAAGCAGCAATCAGCTTCTAATCTTCTCAAAATTTTATTTCCAAATCTAAAAGGCTGGCACTTCTCGGAGTGTCAGCCTTTCAAACCTCCAAAGAAATGAAAACGCTACTACTAATTTTAGTGAGCTTTTTATTTTCAATATCAAGCATTCCAAAAGAAAAAGAAGTCAATCAATGGCTTGTATCTTCCCAAAGCACAGTCAGCATTGAAGGTAATACCAATATCAATTCATTCGAGTGCCAATCAATGAATTATCATGGAAATGATATTCTCGAAGAAGAAATAATTCCCGGAGACAAGACTGCTACTTGGTCAGGAGAAGTCACACTCAGGTCCCAAAACTTTGACTGCTTTAATCGGATGATGACCAAGGACTTTCACAAAACCGTCAAGGCAGAAGAACACCCTGAAATCCAAGTAAGATTTTTGGACTTGAAAAGAGAGAATCTGAACACAGAAATGGAAAAACTAAGCGGAAATGTAGAAATCACACTTGCCGGAACCTGTCGTAGATTTCCCATTTCTTGTCAGCTTTCCACCAAGGAAAATGGTAAAACTTTCCTTCTGGGGGCTCAAGAAGTCACCTTCTCAGACTTTCAGCTTGACCCACCAATCAAATTCCTCGGTACAGTCAAAGTTGAAAACTCGATCATTGTGAAATTCGGGCTGGTTTTGGAAAAAATCTGACTGACATCCTTATTTCATCCATAAGGCCTGTTAATTTGAAAACTCATAATTAGAAAGGCTGAGTTTTAACTCAAAATCACTTTCCTTAATTGAACATGTACGCCTCTTAATTGAAAAACGCTTTCTGATAGATAAAAAAAAGTCTTTTTCAATATTCCCATATTTTTTTTGCTAAATTTTGATTCTTTAAAATAACCTAGCACAATGAAGTATTTTCTAAAGTTAATTTTTGGACTTGCACTTCTCACAGCCTGTGGCGAAAAATCTGAAACACCAACTGCTGCACCCAGCCCTGAAATAAAGGTTGTCAAAATCAACTCTCAAAAAGTCCAAATTGAGAAGGATTTTGTAGCACAAGTCTATGGCAAACAAGATGTGCCAATCCGAACTCGCACGGAGGGATATCTAGAAGGAATTCATTTCAGCGAAGGTAAACTCGTCAAAAAAGGTGAACTCCTCTATACCATAGATCCTGACCAACTTCAGGAAGCTGTGAATGCCGCAAATAGCCAATTGGCAGAGGCCCAAGTGGCCCTTACCCAAGCAGAGAATGATTTGGCACGATATGAACCGCTAGCTGAGATCAATGCCATTTCTCAAAAAGATCTGGATGCTGCCATAGCAAAAAGAGATGCTGCAGAAGCTGCAGTGAATGCTGCCAAGGCCAATCTAAACTTCCAAAACATCCAATTGGGATATTCAAAAATCAAGTCTCCCATCGATGGACTGATAGGCAAAACCAATGCTAAGGTGGGTGAATTTGTCGGAAGAAGTCCCAACCCAGTCATCCTCAACACGGTGTCACTTATTGACTCTATTCGAGTAGAGTTTTTCCTTGCCGAAAACGACTACTTAGCACTTTTCCGAGAATATCAGGAAGCCAGAAATCAACCCAAAGCAGATCTACCCTTACATTTAGTGCTCTCAGATGGAAGTGTTTTTGACCAAGAGGGCTATGTGGATTTTATCAACCGCGAAATTGATACCTCTACAGGCACTATCCTGATTCAAGCCTCTTTCCCCAATCCAGACCGATTGATTAGACCTGGCCAATTCGCTAGGGTAAGGGCTATCATCGAAGAAGTTGAAAATGGGGAAATTGTTCCTCAGCGCACAGTCAGCGAGTTTCAGGGAAGATTTTTTGTTTTCAAAGTAGATAATGACAATGTAGTCTCACGTGATGAGGTAGTCATTACTGGAAAATACAGAGATTACTTTTTGATCGAATCGGGCGTACAGGATGGAGATCGAATTGTACTTGAAGGATTACAGCAAGTAAGAAACGGTATGACTATCGTTCCCGAGGAAGTGGAATTCATCTCTCAATTCAAGGACTGATAGTATGAATAAGCTAGAAGAGCAAAATCACATCTTTTTCGTACGTAGACCCATTGTCGCTATAGTCATTGCCCTATTTATGGTCATCATAGGAGGGATCTCGATTTTGGGGCTGGCTATTGAGCAGTACCCGGCCATTACTCCTCCTGTAGTCAGAGTGAGTACAGCCTTTACTGGAGCAAATGCAATCAGTGTGGAGCAATCGGTAGCCTCTCCCTTGGAACAAGAGATGAATGGGGTGGAAAACATGCTCTACATGAAATCCACCAATGCAAATGATGGGTCACTTGCTTTGGATGTCACCTTTGACTTGGGCACCGATCCGGATATGAATACGGTCTTCACGCAGACCAGAGCAGCCGCAGCCACACCCAAACTCCCGGAAGAAGTCAAACGTATTGGTGTCAAAACCCAAAAGTCAATGCCAAACATTTTGATGTTGATTGCATTGACTTCTCCAGACGGAACTTATGACCAAGCTTTTTTAGGAAATTACGGGTTGATCAATGTTCAAGATAAACTGGCCAGAATACGAGGAGTAGGCCGGGTACAGGTCTTGGGTTCTAGTGACTATTCAATGCGAATCTGGGTCAAACCGGATCGGCTTGCAAGATTAGGAATCACCGTTCCGGAGATCATGAATGCAATACGCCAGCAAAGTGTTGTAGCCCCGGGAGGAAAATTTGGAGCCGAACCTGCACCCGAGGGAACGGAATTTACCTACACAGTCAGATTGCCTGATCGCCTGGTTTCTGAAGAGCAGTTTGGGAATGTCGTCATTCGATCCGAGGATGACGGAAGCCAAGTCAAAATCAAAGATATTGCACGAGTGGAATTGGGTGTGGAGTCCTACAATGCCTTCACCAGACTGAACGGAAAAGAGAGTGCAATCGTGGCAGTTTATCAATCTCCTGGATCCAATGCAGTAGAACTTGCCGAACAGATTATCAGTACCATGGAGGAGTTGAAACTCAACTTTCCAGAAGGAATTGACTATCAAATTTCACTTGATTCCACCGCACCGATCACCGCCGGTATCGCAGAAATCATCGAAACTTTAGTCATTGCGCTTGTTTTGGTTATTCTGGTAGTTTTCCTTTTCATCCAAGATTGGAGAGCAACGCTGATTCCGACCTTGGCGATCCCAGTTTCCTTGGTAGCAGCCTTTATGGTTTTTCCACTATTGGGTTTTTCCATCAATACACTTTCCCTCCTAGGATTAGTATTAGCGATTGGTATAGTCGTCGATGATGCGATTGTGGTCGTGGAAGCAGTGCAGGTAAATATGCAGAAAGGAATGAATCCTAAAGATGCTACCACTGCTGCCATGAAGGAGGTAAGTGCTCCGGTAATAGCGACTACTTTGGTAATGGTAGCTGTATTCGTTCCCGTGGCAGCCATGGCAGGTATCACCGGCAAACTTTACCAACAATTCGCCATTACCATTGCCATTTCGGTTATTTTCTCGTCCATCAATGCCTTGAGTCTTAGCCCTGCGCTTTGTGCTCTTTTGCTTAAAGATTCGCCTGGACCCAAAAAAGGGTTTTTCGGGAAGTTCAATCGCTGGTTTGACACCAATACTGATCGGTACACGGGAGTGGCGAAGTTTTTCGCAGGAAAACTCAAACGAGGTGCGGTATATGTCATCATTACCTTGGTAGCAGCTGGTATTTTTGCCAAAATGGTTCCTGGAGGCTTCCTGCCTGAAGAAGATCAGGGATATTTATTCGTAAACGTGCAGCTCCCCAATGCATCCTCCATGCAGCGAACAGATGAGGTCATGCGGAAGGTGGAAGAAATCGTCATGGCCCAAGAAGAAACAGAGTTTGCTACAGGCCTTTCAGGCTTTAGTCTACTAGCTGGTAGCTATATCCCAAATACGGGATTTATGTTTGTGACCTTGAAAAACTGGGATGATCGTGAAGCTACCGCCGCTGATATGATGGCCCGCCTGAACAGAATTTTTGCTACTGAGATTAAATCCGGACAAGTTGTTTGCTTCGGACCTCCGGCAATCCCTGGACTGGGTAATGGATCTGGTTTTAGTATCATGATTCAAGACAAGGAAGGAAAAGATCCGGCTTATTTGGCCCAGCACACCTATGCATTTATCGAGGCGGCGCAAAAACGGCCCGAAATCGCATCAGCCTTCACTACCTATCAAGCAACAGTTCCACAGCGATTTATAGAAATTGATGAAGAAAAAGTTCTCAAAGCAGGGCTTCAGCTCGCGGATGTGTATAATACTTTCGCCGCTTATCTAGGAGGAGCTTATGTCAATGATTTCAATCGCTTCGGAAGACTTTACAAGGCATACATTCAGGCAGAACCAGAGTATCGTCAAGGGGAGGAAGGTCTTGAATTCTTCTACATCAAAAACGCTAAGGGTCAATCGGTCCCGATTTCAAGCTTTGTGACCGTTAAACCTATTTCAGGACCTGACTACACCAATCGATTTAATTTGTATCGTTCTGCAGAGGTCACGGGCGGGCCTGCTCCAGGGTTTTCCTCCACTCAAGCACTTGATGCGCTGGAAGAGGTGGCCGAAGAAGTTCTGCCTGATGATATGACCTACAGTTGGAATGCCATGAGTTACCAAGAGCGTGCAGCATCGGGACAAGCAGGAATTGTCTTTGCCTTCTCCCTTTTCTTTGTGTTTTTGATTTTAGCTGCCCAATACGAGTCTTGGTCTATGCCTTTCGCGATTTTGCTGGGGACGCCTTTTGCATTATTTGGAGCATTCCTATTTCTCTATCTGGCAAGACTATTCGATGAGCTTTATTTGAATAATATTTTCGCACAAATTTCCCTAGTCATGTTGATTGCCATGGCTGCGAAAAATGCCATCCTGATTGTCGAGTTTGCCAAAATCAAATTTGATGAGGGGCTAAGCCTATTTGAGGCAGCGGTTGAAGCGGCTCGACTTCGATTCAGACCAATTTTGATGACCGTATTTTCCTTTATTCTTGGAGTCTTGCCGTTGATCCTGGCTAGTGGATCTGGAGCTATTGCCAGAAAAGTGATGGGAATGGCTTTATTAGGAGGTATCGGAGTTGCTACCTTTTTGGGCTTGTTTTTATATCCTATGCTTTTTGTCTTGGTAGGAAAATTAGCCCGGTATGAAGAAAAACGTGATTTGGCACTAAAATCAACTGAGAAATGAATCGGATTTTAGGATTGATAGTAATAGTTGGCATTTTCTGGTCTTGTAAATCAGGACAGAATTACCAAGGAGCCGAAGTATTGACTTTTGAAACGTATCGAACAGCTGATCTAGATAGGAATTTGGATTCGATTCTTGTAAATGTGGATACACTTCAAATAGATTCCGCCGTAAATGTGCAGTGGTTTGATGTTTTTCCGGATGAAGTTTTACAGGATTTGATCCAAAAAGCTCTGGAAAATAATCAGGATTTGAAAATCGCAGCTGAAAACATTCAACAGGCGCAGGCATCCCTCATCATTCAGCGATCCCAAATGCTTCCAGCCATCGGATATTCAGGAGCTGCCCAAAGAGGTAATTTCGCAGGATTTGATTTGGGTACAACCACCAACATTTTCAGCGGCTTCGGTTCGGTAAACTGGGAAATAGATTTTTGGGGAAAATATCGACGATTAAATGAGGCAGCCAAAGCTAACATTTTGGCATCCGAGGAAGGTTACCGGGCTGTCAAGCTAAGTCTAATCAATACCGTAGCGACCACCTATTTCCAACTTTTGGAGTACAAATTACGACTGGAAATTTCCGAGCAGACGCTTACCCTACGAGATAGCATGCTCAACATCATCGAGGAGCGATTTGACAAAGGAATCATCGCAGAAATAGATTTAAATCAAGCACAAATTCAGGAGGCCATTGCAGCAGGAAGTATTCCGATTTGGGAGCGATTGATCGTTTCTTCCGAAAACCTTCTCAGCCGATTAGTTGGTGAGCTACCCGATTCCAAAACCATCGGAATCAAGCTTTTAGATCAGCCAGAAGACATCCCTTTCCCCGAAATTCTGCCTGGGGAACTACTTGTGCGAAGGCCTGACATTTTGATTGCGGAGCAAGACCTAATTGCATCCAATGCTCTGATAGGAGCTGCCAAGGCTAGCCTACTGCCAAATATTTCACTATCCGGGCTACTCGGAGTAGCGGGCTCCCAGTTTTCTTCTTTGGGAAGTGGTGGAGCATCTTGGAATATGGGAGCTAGCATTCTCGGGCCATTATTCAATTGGGGGGCTTTGCAACGGCAAGTAGACATAGAAGAAAGTCGGACAAGACAAGCAATTCTGAATTATGAGCGAACCGTCCTCAGCGCCTATGAAGAGGTTGAAAATATTCTGTATTCCATAGAATCCCTCAAAAAAGAACTGATCGCTCGACAAGCTCATGTGGATGCAGCTGTCAAAGCCCAGTTTCTCTCCCAGGAACGATATAATCAGGGGGTTACTTCCTATTTGGAATACTTGGAGTCACAGCGTCAGGCATTTGACGCACAGTTGAATTGGGCTGGAACTAAGCAGCAATTGCTTACTGCTTATTCAAACTTATATGCGGCACTCGGGGGAGGCTGGTAATCACACGGTCAACTCCACCCAATTTCCTTCAGGATCTTCAATCACACTTTCGTAGTAGCCATCACCGGTCCGCCGAGGTTCGCCTAGGATTTTGACACCGGCAGATCGTAGCTTTTCCGTTAATTGATCAACTGCCTTTTCAGAACCTACAGAAATCGCAATATGTGCCAGACCCAATCTTTTCCCTCTTGGGCCACTTGCATCTTCTACATCATCCTGCTGCATAAGCTCCAACCTAGCTCCTCCTTCACCTGAAAGGAAATAGGATGAAAAACCTCGCTTAGAGTTATGATAGCGTTCACCTGCTTTGAAGTCAAATTGCTGGCAATAAAAACGCTTCATAGCCTCCAGATCTTTCACCCAAATAGCCAAGTGTTCGATTTTCATATTCCGAGTTCAATTACCATTCTCTACCCACCGGAATGACCTTCCAGTTTTGATCGAAATAAGGAGTCTTTTCATAAAACCAACGATAAATCCTTCTTGGGTTCTGAGCAAACTCAGGTTCTGCTTCTTTTTTTGCTTCAAATTCTGCTTTTAAGGCAGAATCTTCCTGAAGCATCTTTGCAATCATTGGCTCCATGATGTAAGTTTCCATGTATTCGGTTTGTGAAAAAATCGAATTGAAGTATCCCCACTGGAAAAAGCTGTCCACAGACTCAGGCTCTAAAAGAATTACGATCAATTCACCCAAATCTTGGTCCGTTTTAACTCGAACCGAGCCTGGAAGGAGGGTTTGGGTCCGATAAAGTTTTTCAGAACCGAAATCCGACACCCGCATCAAGCCTTCATAGGGCTGAGCAACCATTTTGAACTCTGTCACCTTGGAATATTCCAATTTAAGCTCTTTTGCCTCGGTTAGGGTTTCCATTTCAACACCGTGAATCTGTAGCTTTTCGATTACTTCACCCCATTCGGAAGAAATCCAATAGGCCTTCGGAATCGGTACAGTTTGTACCGGCACATCCATCAAAAGTGAGGGTACTTGCTGACTGATCGCCTTTCCTTCCCAAACGACATATTCGGCACCCGTGATTTCTGACTTCTCTTTTCTGGAAGCCACTCCTTTGAAATCCATGGTATCTGCCGGTGCATCCCGGAATTTGAATTTGACAGCCAAGGACTCTTTGGCCTGATTTTGATCTTTTTCGATTGCCTGCTGAACTGCCTCGAAATGTGAAGCCATGGTTTTGATGGCTTGTTCCATAAATACATAAGTACCTAATACACGCTGCCGGAAGGGCTTGAGCGAATGGTTTTCTATCAAAATGGAGGGCAAATGCCTGACATCCCCATAGGTATGGGAAAAGCGTGGACTAAAGGAAAAAGCAACATTCCCAGCAGAGAAATCTCTTCCGTTTGCTGCAAAAAGCAAAGGGCCAGGAATGTGTCCCCAATCTTCAAGTGCTTGATCCACTTCAGGCTGAAAGATATCTGACAAAAACTCACTGACTGCCGGAGAATAGCCACCGGTTTTGACATAACCGTAGGTAATATCATATTGGTAATCGGCCCCGTCTGTCACGTGTACATCTACATATAAATCAGGCTGATACTCATTGATCACCTCAATGACAGCCCGAACTCCTGCTGTTTCGATTTTTGAAAAATCTCGGTTCAAGTTCAAATTTTGAGCATTCGTCCGCCACCCCATTTCAGCAGGGCCCCGCTGATTGACGCGTCCAAAAGGACTTCTGCGCTCATGACCATCGACATTCAAGATTGGAATGAAAAGAATATCTGCCAATTCGAGTAAGTCTCCCTTATCTCCATGAACGATATCCCTCAGCAACATCATCCCTGCATCTTTTCCGTCGATTTCCCCAGCATGAATTCCTCCATGGAAGAAGATCAAAGGCTTCTCACTAGCTTTAAGACTAGCTCCATCAAAACGTTGAGAAGCTGAGGCAGCAAGCATCCATATATCTCGTCCTTGCTCACTTTTACCCAGACTTTTCAATTGAAGCAAGGGACTGGAGTCAGCCAGTTTTTTGATCCACTGATAGGTTTCTTCGTATGTTGGTGACTCTGTCAAATTACTGAGTTCACCGGGAGTGATCCATGGGTTGGATTTTTCGACAAGAAGAGTTTCAGATTTTCCGTTCCAAGGAATCAATGGAGGCATTACCTCCTGAGCTATGGAAACTATGGGAAATAGAAATACTAGGAGCAGGATCTTTTTCATAAAACGTTCAGCTTTGAGAAGCAAAATAAAAGCTCAAACCGGAATATCCGATTTGAGCTTGATAGATTGGTCAAAATACTTTTGTAAATCAACTTTTGTAAAGCACCTCGTAATATTCCTTGGCCATACGGTTACTTTCAAAAAAGCCGATGACATCTTTCATTCCCTTTTGTACAATTCCCCTCCACTGATCAGGCTGATCATAATAGGTAGGAAGAATCTCATTTTCAAGGACCTCGTAAAGCTTTTCCAAATCATACTCATCCTGATCCTCCACATGCATGGCCGCATAGTTGGCTGGAGGAACGATAAAGCTGTTCTTACCATGCTCAGCAAACTCACAAATCCATCCATCAAAGGTGGAAAAGTTCACCCCACCATTCATGGATGCGGTCATTCCTGAGGTGCCAGAAGCCTCCCGTGGTACTCGGGGATTATTCAGCCAGATGTCTGAGGCTTGTTTCAATCGCTTACTGAGAGTCAATTCATAGCCTGTACAAACTGCCATATTAGGGTACTGTTTACTCAGATGAACGAGTTGATTAAATACCGAGATCGCATTGTAATCAAGAGGATAGGGCTTACCAGCCCAAATAATTTGAATCGGGTATTTTGAGTTTCGCATTAATGCGTCGAATCTTCTGATATCCCTTGTGATAAGCTCTGCCCGCTTGTAACTAGCAAATCTTCTTGCCCAAACAATGGTGAGTACTTTAGGGTCAAGTAATTTCCCGGTCTGATCGGCCACGATTTCAAAAGCCCGCTTTTTCAAGTACCACTTTCTATCATCGAAGCCTTCCTGATCCTCCTGATCCATAAATCGGTACAATTGCTTATCGGACCAGTATTTGAAGTTTTGGGAATTGGTGATATGTGTGATTTCAGGAATATTCGGATAGTTTCTCCACATTTCCCGGCTTACTTCTCCGTGTAATTTAGACACACCATTGGCCTTTCTCGCAAAGCGCAAAGCTGCAAGACTATGATTGAAAGTATCACCTGTAAAGCCAACCATCTCTCGTACTTCGTCAGGAGAGTATCCATTGAAAAAGCTCATTTTATTCAATAAATGAATATCATGTTTTTCATTACCCGCTTCTTCTGGTGTGTGGGTAGTGAAAACCAAACGCTTTTGGACTTCCTCTTTGCTACCAAACTTGCGCATCAAATGAAAAACTGAACTTACACCATGAGCTTCATTCAAATGATAGACATCAGGATTGAAATTGAGTTCATCCAGCAATTTGGCTCCACCGATCCCAAGTAGCAGACACTGGGCAACTTTGGCGGCTGTATCAGAGTCGTATAGCTTATGCGTGATGGTTTGACTGAGGTAGTCATTTTCAGGCAAATCTGTACTGAGCAGGAATAGAGGAGCCGAGTTAAAAGTTTCAGGGGCAAGGTACCAAGCCTTTACCCATACCGGTACGTCGTGAACAGTCACCCGAAACTTAATTCCGGTATCTTCCAAGAAGCTGTAGGTCTTTTCATACCACTCAGGCTTGAGGGTTTGATCTTGGTTCCGAGTTTGATCGTAATAGCCATACTTCCAAAGAATCCCTATTCCGATCAGATTTTGCCCCAATTCGTAAGCACTTCGTAGATGTGAGCCGGAAAGAAAACCCAAACCGCCGGAATAAATCTTTAGCGGCTGATGTACGGCAAACTCCATGGAGAAATAAGCTACCTTTTGTGAGTATTCAGGAGCGATTTGATAAGGAACGCTATAATTTTTAAAATCAGTCATAATCATTCATTTGAGAGCGCCTAATTTATGGGAAAAGCAATGGGAAATAAGGCTCCAAAGGATAAAAATTCAAGGAAAAATCTTGGAAACCGTTTGAAATAAAAATGCTGCCCTTTTGAAGAGCAGCATTCTATTGGATTAGGCCATCAAAGCCGCTAAACCATTTCCATCAGGTTTGTTTTTGACCTGACAGGAATCATTGAGTATCAGCGTTTCTGCATTTGTTGCCGAAAACTTTGGCCAATCTGGAAGACTAGGTACATTCGGATTTCCTGTGCGCATAAAAGCCAAAAGCGAGGCACTCATTTTATCTGCGAGAGCACGAGGTCTCGCCCCTCCACCAGTGTGCGTGTACATGCGGTCTGTATTTTTAAACCAAAAGCAAATGTCGATACAGTGAAATGCCTTCATTCTGCCGTCGTACAGATTGGGTTCCCAGCCAAACCAAGCCAAATAAACGGGTGCACTTTGTTTGGCTTTTGCTGTAGAGGTGTTGATTGCACCCTGACGATTGGAAAGGATCATCGCCCAAAGATCAGCCGGGGAGACACTGGGGAAATCCTTTTCATAGGCTGAATAAACCATTTCGGCCTTATCTCCAAACCGTCCTTTCAATTGATCTATGACACCAGGTCGATCGATTTTTTCTAATTCAGCATTGGTTCGGGTTGGATTCCATTCATGGAAAGTCGTACACACCATCAAAGGCATATCGGATGCATGAGTGGAGGTTTCACTAAAAAACTCTCCCTTCGGAATATGAATATCGTCAGCCACAGGACCAAACCCACCCCTGAAACCTGGCTGAGGAAATTCTTTTCGCATGCGCTCCAATGCCACATAAGCCACATCCAAATACTCCCTCCAGCTCAAGTCCTGAAGTTGATCGATAGTTTGAGGAGTCAAGTTAGCTGCCTCCATCACATACTTTCCGAGGTTTTGAGCATATTCTTTATCATTCGCGGTAAGCATACTTCCACTCAGTGCGACACCCTTGTGAACGATCCCTTTTGAGGCAGGCATCGCCATCGCACAGGTAACTTTTGCCCCGCCACCTGATTGTCCCATAATGGTAACATTGTTTGGATCTCCTCCGAAGTTGGAAATATTGTCCCGAACCCATTCCAAAGCGGCGATAATATCCAGCATGCCGACATTACCGGAATCCTTGTATTTCTCCCCTCCTACACCCGAAAGATCCGTAAATCCAATCGGACCCAATCGATGATTGATGGATACAAAGACTACATCCCCTTGCTTCGCAAAATTCTCTCCATGGTAGCCGTCCTGTTCGATACCATTTCCATTTGTGAAGCCTCCACCGTGTAACCAAACCATGACTGGTCTTCGCTTTCCGTCCAAACTAGGAGTCCAGACATTGAGTTTGAGGCAATCCTCACTCACATCATCGTAATTCCAATGATCCGCAAAAGAATAGTGCACATTGGCGTAGCGATTATCCATAATCTGCGGAGCGGTATTCCCCCACCAAAGTGTGGGTTTTACATCAGTCCAGGGTTCTGGCTTTTTAGGAGCCATGAACCGGTTTTTTCCGGAGGTATCTGCTCCGTATGGAACGCCCAAAAAAGTATAAGTACTGTTGAGGATATAGCCGCGAACTTTACCGTAACTGGTATCTGCGATCGCAATATTGTCTCCGATTTGGAGGAATTGCTCATCAGAATTTGGAGCACTTTCCTTTGCAAAAGCTTGGGAAGAAAAAGGAACGGATGCAGCTAGTGTACCAACACCCACTTTTTTAAAGAATTCTCTTCTGTTTGATTTCATGGCAAAAGGGTTTAAAGGTTTATTGTTTCAGTATGACAAAATAGGGAAAGAAATTGAGAATATTTCATAAAAGATGAAGATTGTAATCAATGATAAAAGTTGAAATTCATTCTTATACACTCTGGCTGGAAGCTAGAAGTTGGAAGAATGGAGTCTCCGAATTCTAAACCTTGGGGCTTATTTTGGATTATACACCTATTGTCCCAGCAGGAAAGCGGAAATACATAGAATAAAATTAACACCCAGATAGGCCTTTGACTTTTTGCACATCCATATGTGCAAAAAACCACAAAAAGTGCACAAATCAATGTGCAATTTTAATTTATAAGAGCACCTTTTTTCCAAAAAAAACCGACCCCGATAATCGGAGCCGGTCTCTTGTGTCTTGAATCTAACTTCTTGCTTCTGATTTATTGTCCTACCAAAAAAATCGCATTGCTCAGGACCAATTTACCGGATTCCCAGAAACCTCTGAAAATCGGATTGTCTACAAAATAAACGATCTCTCCACGGCCTTTTCGCTCGCTACCGATTGCCAGAGATTCGCCCATACTTGATTTGATTTTGTAGCCAATATATCCGGTACGGTAGGAGTCATTCGAAATGATTTTTCCGGCATTGACTCCTCGGTCCATGTAGGCAAAAATATTGGAGTTATTCTTCAGCGTATAGTACTTTCCTCCCGTACCGTAGCCCAGAGGATGCGTCTCATCCATATCGACCTGATAAATCGCTCCAGCTGCTCCGCTGGAAATTGCCAGGCGCTCTCCTTCCAAATAAGGTTCCAATCGCTCCACCTTGGCTAAGGTATCAGCAGCTTTTTTAGCAGCTTTTTCCTCCTCATCAGTATCAAATGTTTTCAGGGCAAATCCTTCCTTATTCGCAAACAGATTAACTGCTCCATCAATGGCAATCAACTTACCACCCGCGCGAACCCACTCCATTACTTGCTCCTCTGCACTCTTACTCAAGCCGCCACCCCAAGTAGATGGCATAATCAAGACATCATAATCACTCAAATCATATCGGCCAAGATCACCCATTTCTAGATTTACAAGCGGATAGTCGAGTTCCTGCTCGAAGAAATGCCAGATTTCACCGTAATTGAGTGAGGAAGTACCATCACCACCAACCAAGGCAACTTTTGGAGCTTGGATCACCCGAATATTCGGCGAACCAAAATCCTTACCTTCTTCCATATATCCAGTCATGGTAGTCTCGAGCGTCACTCCAAAGCGGTTGGCAGTATCAGCCACTTTTTTGTCAAAATCTGCTACATACTCATTCCCCCCTTTGGTAATCAAAAGTGTCCCTGCGGGAAAGCTTTTGCCCTCAGTTTTGAAGGCGTATTCAGGATATTTGACACGAATCCCTTGTCTTAGAAGTGAGGCCAAAAATGCCGCATCTCGGGTTCCTTCCCATCGTGCGATATAGGCTACAGGAGTTTTCGTAACTGCATTACTTTCAAATTCTGCCTCCTCATATTCTCCTGAAGGATCTAAGCGGCTTTCCAAAGCATAAGCTTCTAGATTGTATGCGTATGGAAGTGCCCAGGAAGTGATGTCATAGGTAATACTGTCATTCAACTGCGGATTGGGCTCAAAAAATACCTGAGTCAAAACGGACTTTGGCTGAAAAGCAGAAATAACAATATCTTCTTCACTGGTCGAAAAGCTTACATTTTTCCCGCTAGTGTATTCAAATCCTCGAAGACCTGACTTACTTGCTGCTTTACCATATCGAATTCCATTTTTATCCAGAAGTGCCAATAATTTTGCCTTTTGGGCAGGATTACTTTCGCCTTTGATTACAAAGCTTTTATACTTCCCGATCGGATTTGAAGAATTCTGCTCGAAATACTTCGAAAACTCGTCTAATAGCTTTTGGCTATTTTGGCTGGTAACTTCTACAGCAGACATGGCCGCGGTGTAGTGGCCTTCGATACGATAGCTCAAAGTGACTGTATCACCCACGGCATTAAATCCACCCCGTCCGGCACGTCCGCTTCCACCTTGCTCAATGGTCATCCCAATCGCCCCATTGTACATCGGGTAGGTATCGCCATAGGATGGGTAAAGCAAATCAAAACGCTCTTTTGTGAAGTAGAAACGACCCATTTCATCAAAATACTTGGCCGTATTCTTTCCAAAAATATCCTGAAATTCATGCTGCCAGTCAGTCAATTGCTCATGCAAAGGCTCAGCAGCAGGTGCCATATAAAATGGATTATTGATTCCCTGCTCATGAAAATCCAGATGGAGTTGAGGCATCCATTGCTGATAGATTTTTAGTCTTTGTTGAGATTCCACCTGTACCTGCCAAGCCCAGTCACGATTGAGATCGAAGAGGTAGTGGTTTGCTCGACCACCTGGCCAAGGTTCATTATGCTCTACAGACTGAAGATCCGGCTGGAGGATGGTATTCATCTTTTGATTGTACCACATGGCATAGCGATCTCTACCGTCAGGGTTGATACAGGGATCGATGATCACGACCTGATTTTTGAGCCACTCTTGGGATTTGGCATTGGTAGGGTCAGCTAAGGTATGAAAGGCAGAAATTGCCGCTTCCATTCCTACGGATTCATTTCCGTGAACATTGAAAGACATCCAGTTGATCGGAACAGCCGTGCTTGGAGTACCTTCCAGCATTCCTGTTCGCTTGAGATTGTCTTCCCTGATTTGTTCCAAATTGGCCATGTTTTCAGGACTAGAAAGAATCGCAATAAAAAGCGGCCTTTTTTCATTGGTTTCCCCGTATTGAACCAATTGGATATTGGGATTATTCGCCGCTACATGCTCGAAATAATCCACCATCCGATGATGCGGAGTGAATCGATCCCCGGGCTTGTAGCCGAGAAACTGCTCAGGGGTTTGGATTTGAGCGAAAGCTGCTCCAAGCCCAAAGGCTAGGAATAAAATAAGAAAGAGTGATTTTTTCATTTTTTGGATTCTTTGGCTTCGAAGTTAGGGTTAAAAAATCTTTTGGAAAACCAGAAATATAAATTCAGAACGCTATAGCCAATGAGTTTTGATGAAAAATCACTTTCTTGGATTGACTTGAATGAAAAATTCTAAATTCAAGCCTTTACAATATCGATGAAAAAAGAACCTCATATTGGCCTATTCATCCCCTGCTATGTGGATCAGTTTTATCCTCAAGTGGCCATTGCTACTTTGGAGCTTTTGGAAAAGCTAGGCTGTAAGGTAAGCTATCCATTGGGGCAAACATGCTGTGGACAGCCATTGGCTAATGCAGGATATGAGCGAGATACAGAAGGTTCAAGTCTTCACTTTATCCAACTTTTCGAAGAGTTTGATTACATCGTAGCCCCTTCCGGTAGTTGCGTTCTCCACGTCAAAGAGCATTTTCCGAATCATCCTGGGAAAGAAAAGTCTGCCAAAAGCATTCAGAAAAAGATTTTTGAACTAACAGAGTTCTTAACCGATGTGCTCAAAGTGGAAAATTTGAAAGGCACTTTCCAAAAAAAAGTGGGTTATCATTCCTCCTGTCATGGATTACGAGGACTGCGCCTTGCATCGAGTTCTGAGTTGAACATCCCTCATTTCAACAAAGCCAAACAACTTTTGACTAATCTGGATGGACTGGAGTGGGTTGAATTAAGCCGCAGTGATGAATGCTGTGGTTTTGGAGGAACATTTGCCATCACTGAAGAGGCACTATCCGTACAGATGGGAAAAGATCGCTTGGCCGATCATTTATCCCATGAGGTAGACGTTTTGACCGGCGGGGATTTGTCTTGCCTAATGCATTTGGAAGGCATAGCCAAGCGAGAGGGACAAAAAGTTGAATTTATGCATATCGCAGAAATCCTAAATCAAGCTATTCGATGAGCCATCCCAAAGCAGCCACTGAGTTTCTAAAGGATCAAGCCAATTCCCAATGGCATGACGAAACACTTTGGATGATTCGAGACAAACGGGACGCAAGCAGCAAGTCCATCCCGGAATGGGAAGAACTCAGAAATCTTGCTTCTGAAATCAAGGACAATGTGCTTTCTAATCTCGACAAGTATCTGGAGCAGTTTGAAGCTCAGGCACTCAAAAACGGAATCAAAGTTCATTGGGCCAAGGATGCGAAAGAGCACAATGAAATTGTACTGAGCATTCTTCAAGAGAAAAATTGCGAGGCTATTGTCAAAAGCAAGTCAATTTTGACCGAAGAATGCCATCTAAACCCCTATCTGGAAAAACAGGGTATTGAGGTCGTTGATACGGATCTAGGCGAGCGAATCGTTCAATTCCTTCAGCAGCCGCCTAGCCACATTGTTATGCCTGCTATTCACTTGAAGAAGCGGGATATTTCAGCCCTTTTTCATGATAAATTACAAACCGAAAAAGGAAATGAAGATCCTTCTTACCTGACCAATGCCGCTAGGCTTCATTTGAGAGAAAAGTTTTTGGCTTCGAAAGTCGCCATTACCGGAGTGAATTTTGGAGTAGCTGAGACGGGTGAATTTGTGGTCTGCACCAATGAAGGAAATGCGGACATGGGCGTTCACCTGGCAGATGTGCACATTGCCTGTATGGGAATTGAGAAGATCATTCCTAGAAGAAAAGACTTAGGAGTTTTCCTTCGCTTATTGGCCCGGTCAGCCACCGGACAGCCCATCACCAATTACAGCTCCCATTTCAGGAGCCCTGCAACAGGGAAAGAAATCCACCTAGTACTGGTAGACAATGGAAGAACCAGACAATTGGCAAGAGAGAAATTTAAAAACTCTTTGAAATGTATTCGCTGTGGGGCTTGTATGAATACCTGCCCGATTTATCGCAGAAGCGGAGGATTTAGCTATGGCAGCACCGTCCCCGGCCCAATTGGATCTATTCTTTCGCCGGGATTAGACATGAAAAAATACAGCACCTTGCCTTTTGCCTCCACCCTTTGCGGAAGCTGCTCGGATGTCTGCCCAGTCAAAATCAATATCCACGAACAGCTCTATGAATGGAGGCAGGAAATCACTAAACATCATGGAACAGTAGGAAAAGGCCTTTCCATGAAATTAGCCAGTGGAATATTCAAAAGTCCATTAGCCTATCAATTTTCTGGATCTTTGATGCGAAAAGTAATCAAAAGCTTGCCAGAGAGCGTGATTTATAATCCGCTGAATATTTGGGGAAAAAGCCGAGACCTTCCCAAAGCTCCAAAGGAATCATTTCAGGACTGGTATAAACGAAATCGCCATGAGTAGTCGGGAAGAAATCTTGAATTCGATACGGGGTATTCAAAAAGAAAACAAATTCTTACCCGATATCCCAAACTTTCAGCTAGAAGGTGATTTGGTAGAACTTTTTAAAAGTGCCATTGAGGCCAATAAAGGAGAAATCTTGAGCAAGAAGGAATTTGAAAACTGGATAGCAAGTACCAATTTTCAACACGTCATTTCCTGTTCGGAGCCTTTTCATACCTACGCTACGCAAGAGCTGCCTGACGATGCACATCAATTAGATCATCTTGAGTTGGCGATTTTGGATGCTCAGTTTGGAGTAGCTGAAAATGGAGCGATGTGGTTGGATGATTCTCAATTACCCCACCGAGCCCTTCCTTTCATCACCGAGCATTTGGTCTTGATTCTTTCGAAAGAAACCTTGGTCAGCAATATGCATCAGGCCTATGATAGAATAGGCAGTGATCATTCAGGATTTGGACTATTTATCGCAGGGCCATCCAAGACTGCGGATATCGAACAATCATTGGTAATCGGAGCTCATGGTGCAAAAAGTCTGCGGGTGATCTTAGTATAAGGACTTCTGAAGCCAAGCAAAAAACTCCATACTCCAACCTAAGGCGACATGCAGCGCCACACCTCCCCAAATACGCTTTGAATAAAAGGCAAATGCCCCGATAATATAGCCCCCAAAGGCCGAAGAAATGCATTCTGCCATGGGCTTGCCAAAATGTAAGAAAACATAAGCCCCCACCATAGCCATCACTGCATTTCCTCCTAAAATTCTGGAAAAACCTATTACCAGAAAGCCCCTGAAGAAAAACTCAATATTCAGAAAATTGAGGCCATATAGCAGTTCGAAAAAGAAAATGCTGACCCACTCCGGAATCCCATGTGCCTGTGCAAAAATATCTCCTCCTGACTTATCAAAGCGGGGATAATAGCGAGTCAGATCTCCAATAAAAGAAGCCAAACCTATTCCTAAAAAGACAAGAAGGATCAAGAAAAGGTAAGGTCGAAAGTCAGAGCCTTTTACCTTTAATCCGTACCAAGATTTATGCGGATCCTGGGGATACTCATAAAATCGATAAAAGACCAACAAAGGAACCAAAGTGATGATATAGGACTTCAGATACCAAAGTAATTTACCGATAAAAAGACGATCCGAAAGTTCAAATAAGTCCACAATTGCATAGTGTAAAAAGAAAGAACGCTGAAATCCAATAAGTAAAGTTGCCAGCAAAAACAGAAGCCAAAATTCTAAAGAGAAAAGCCATTTTCGGTTTAGATTAAATAAATAAAGCAGTCCACAAATGACCAAAAAAGGAAACATGGTAACAATGGACATCAATGGCCATTGAGCCCAGGTCTGATGGAATGAATCAATGAAGCTGTTTTCGAAGTCAAATCTATAATTGAGAAAAATCCCTAAGCCCAGAAAAAGTGTCACACTGAGATAAAACCCAAGATGGAAATGCTCTTGAAAGTAGCCTTGGACGTATCGGATGAATTGGCGCATAGACCCTGAAATTTGTCTAGGGTATTTATTTTATTAAATGCTTCCAGCGATTCAAATGTAAAAATTGATTCGGTAATTAGTTTTAAGGAATTGATAAGATTCAATTTGATTGAAAGGAATATTAAAAAACTACGTTTGATTGAAAAAAAAAGACGGACAATGCCCGTCTCTTTCTATTTAACCAAACAATCAACCAAATTAACCCTTACGAGTTGTCGTTTTGAGAGTTCCTCTTTAATCAGGAGTTTTCCTCTCGATAAATTTTTACCTGAGGAATCTCAGGACCTTCGGCAGTTTCTAAGCCCATTTGTGTAGTTGGTTTAGTGATTTCAAATCGGGCAGTATTTTCTGTTTGTCTTTGTTCGACATTTGCTTTGATGACAATGGTAACAGCCATTGCCAATCCTAAAGCTGCACAGATATTTTTTTGTGTGAAGATTGAAGTAGTCATGGCTTTGTATTTGGTTTGCTTTTGTACCAATCCTATATGCCAAAACTGACCCAAAGTGAAAATATTGCCCTGGAAGCCTGATTTTAAGCTTTATCAAAAAATTAGTGTTCAAAATCGTACGCTATTCTTTCAGCGGCGGACAAATTCCAAAATAAAATTTGGGTCCCAGCGGGTTACAGATTTTTAGAACTTTTTGGATTTTATAAAATCCGCCACTTATCAAGTATCATAACTTGAATCAAATAAGCATTTTCATCTTTACTTCAGCCCGTCACTTGTTATTTAATAAATGTGGTTTTGAAAAATATTTTGAATTTGTAAAGCTACAATACCCATATTTCTACTAATTCTGCCTCCCTCTAAAAATCTTTAGTAATTTCTTCACAATTTTACTTTTGACCTGTTTTAAAGAAATTGTTCCAACAAGAAATCAAAAATAAGTCTTTCAATAATTCGTATTTCCTGTAAGGGGATATGAGCCTAACCTATGCGTAATTCATTCAAGATTTTTTTATTTTCAATTGCATCCCTGATCCTGATCTGTGTTGTAGGAGTCTTCCTCCTGCTTAGACATCAGGATTCCCTTGTCCAGCGAGCTATTGGAAATGTAAACCTACAGTTTGATGGCTATTTGGAGTTGGAAGATTCTCATATTGCTCCATTTGCCAACTTCCCCTATATCTCCATCGACCTCGAAAATGTGCGCTTCTATGAATCGAAAGACAAGAGTCAAACCCCTCTCTATCAAGCGAAGGATATCTATCTGGGTTTCTCGCTGATCAAACTTCTTCGGGGCAATTATCAACTTGAAAAAATCAGAATTCAGGAAGGATTTCTAAACGTCATAGCTTATCCAAACGGTGAAATCAACCTCTTACTAGCCAAAGGCATACAGTCCACTCCTACTGATTCTCTGGAAAGTGAATTTCAATTCGATGTAAAAACCCTTCTCCTGGAAGATTTTTCATTGATGTATGAAGATCAAATCAGCGGTCAGGACTTAATCGCCAAAATACAAGCGCTGGAATCTAAAATCAGTGTCTCAGAGGATCATTTTTTCATCGATCTCATCGGAGATCTGATCTTGGACATTGATCAGAATAAGGAACATACTTTTTTCTCCAACAAAGCCGTACATCTAAATCTGGAATTGGATTTCAACCAGACAAGCCAACTTTTAGAAATTACTCCCAGCTACTTAGACCTGGAGCAATCTCGCTTTGGAGTTTCGGGAACGGTAGACTTAGATGATGACTTCCTATGTAACTTGAAGCTAGAAGGACAAAAACCAAACTTTGACCTCTTTGCGGCATTTGCTCCTAAAGAAGTGGGAGACGCACTGAAGGCCTACCAGAACGAAGGAGATATTTATTTTTTGGGCACAGTCAATGGAAAAGCTGCAAACGGAAATACACCGGCTGTATCAGTAGAATTTGGTTGTGAAAATGCCTGGTTTCTAAATCCTGATGTCAATAAGCGAGTAGAAGATATGCGGTTTAAAGGCTACTTTACCAATGGCGCAGATCGCAGCTTAGAGACCTCTGAGATCCAACTGAAAAACTTCTATTTCAAACCGGAAAAAGGTGATTTTGAGGGGACATTCCTAATCCGAAATTTCAATGATCCATTTGTCAATGTGGATGTTCATGCCAACCTAGATTTAGAATTTCTCAGTGAATTCTTTGGAGTAGAGATCCTTGATCAGCTCCGGGGAGAGGTGAGGGTAGATATGCATTTCAATGAAATAGGAGACCTCAATCTACCATTTGATGATACCTCCCATCTACGGGAAGGCATCGATAGTGAAATTACCGTGAAAAATCTTTCCTTCAAGCTTCCCAATCACCCAATTCCAATCCGGGATGCGAACATGCATGCTCAAATGCGTTCCGGAGCTGTGGTCCTGGACACATTATCATTCAAATTAGGCGACTCAGATTTCACTGCCAAAGGGACCATGACTGATTTCCCTGCACTCTTCCATGGCTTGGATTCTCCAATCCAAGCATCCTTCCTTGCCTCAAGTAAGCTTCTGAAGTTCAATGAGCTCTTCGCTAATGATTCAACAATCTCTGATTCCACCGCAGAGGAAATCACAGATTTTTCGATCAAATTAGCCTTCAGTACTACTGGAAAACAGCTGAGCTACTTCGAGCATCTTCCGCAAGGGGAGTTTTTCATAGAGGATTTCTATGCTAAGCTCAAGCATTTTCCCCATACTTTTCATGATTTTCATGCAGATGTACTGATCGGAAAAGAAAGCCTAGAACTCATAGATTTTTCAGGAGAAATCGATGAAACCGATTTCCATTTTAGCGGCTTAGTAGAAAACTACCCAAAATGGTTTAAGGATGTCACCAAAGGTGAAAGCAGTTTTGAATTTGATCTTACAAGCCAAGAATTACATTTGAATGACTTGCTGAGTTATCAGGGAAAAAACTACCTGCCAGAGGAATATAGAAAAGAAGAATTGAAAGACCTGAAGCTTCATGGCAAGGTGGATTTACATTATGATAGTTTATTTCAGTCGGCTGATTTTTACCTGACAGAATTAAGTACAAAAATGCAGATTCACCCACTTAAGCTCGAGCGGTTTAACGGCAGGGTACACTATGAAAATGATCATCTACTGGTGGAAAACTTTTCAGGGGAAATGGGAGAAAGCGATTTTACTGTGAATCTCAGTTGGTACACTGGAGTGGACTCTACTTTAAGAAAACGGGACAATTTATTTGAATTGACTTCCTCCAAATTGGATTTGGATGCCTTGATGAACTATAATATAGAATCCAGTCAGCAGGTAAACCATGATAGTGCCTTTAATATTTTTGAAATTCCTTTCTCTGATTTGCAAGTCAATGTTTCTGTAAAAGAGTTGAATTATCACAGTTTCTGGCTCGAGGACTTTTCTTTTTCAGGCCGCATTACTACAGATCATTTTATCTACTTAGATGGACTTGAGGTGCATACTTCAGATGGGGTGCTGGCTATGTCAGGCTATTTCAATGGCACTGATCCAAATCAAATTTACTTTTCCAGCCAAATGAAGGCGGACAAATTAGACCTAGATAAGTTGATGGTGAAGTTTTCTAATTTTGGGCAAGATTACTTAATCAATGAAAACTTACATGGAAAAGTAAGTGGAACCATCGATAGTAAGTTCTTAGTTTATCCGGACTTGACACCCATTCTAGAAAAAAGCAGTGCAACCCTTGACTTGACGGTGTATGATGGGAGTCTGGTAAATTTCACTCCCCTTCAAGCCATGTCATCCTATTTCAAGGATAAAAACCTTAATCTCGTCCGCTTTGACACGCTACAAAACACATTCAATCTCGATAATGGCGTTTTAGAAATACCCAAAATGAATATCAATTCAAGTCTTGGCTTTATGGAGATTTCTGGAAAACAAAGCCTCGACTATAAGATGGAGTATTACCTGAGAATCCCACTCAAGCTTGTTACTAAGGCTGGCTTTCAATCACTTTTTGGTGGTAAAAATGCAGAAGAAGTAGACCCCGATCAGGAAGATGCCATCCAATACCGGGATGCAGACAAACGGGTACGATTTGTCAATATTAACCTCACTGGCACTCCGGATGACTACAACATTACTTTGAGAAAAGCCAAAAACTAAAAAGCCCTGCAATGTGGTCTGCAGGGCTTTGGGCTTTAATTCATGAACTATAACAACTCATTCGCAAGATTGGCTAACTCTGATCTTTCGCCTTTCTCCAACTTGATATGGGCATAGAGAGGATGATCTTTGACCCGGTCAATCAAGTAGGACATGCCGTTAGACTGGGAGTCCAAATACGGAGTATCAATTTGATGCACGTCCCCGGTGAAAACGATTTTGGTATTTTCACCTGCTCGGGAAATAATGGTCTTGATCTCGTGAGGAGTCAAGTTTTGAGCCTCATCCACGATAAAGAAAATATTGGATAAAGAACGACCTCGAATGTACGCAAGTGGCTGAATAACCAGTTTTTCCTGATTGACCATCTCAGTGATCTTTTGATATTCCTTATCTGTCTCCTTGTATTGATTTTGGATAAACTTCAGATTATCCCAAAGCGGCTCCATGTAAGGATTCAACTTGGACTTAATGTCTCCAGGCAAATACCCGATATCCTTGTTGGAAAGAGGCACAATCGGCCGTGCCAAATAGATCTGCTTGTAATCTCTACGCTGCTCCAAGGCCCCAGCCAATGCCAATAAAGTCTTTCCGGTACCCGCTACCCCTTGAATGGACACCAGTCTAATATTTGGATTAGTGATGGCGTGCAGTGCAAAAGTCTGCTCCGCATTTTTGGGCTTGATATTGTAAGCTAGTTTTTTATCTACTCTCTCCAGTACATTCTCATCGGAATTGTAATAAGTCAAGACCGAGTTTTTATTGCTTTTGAGGATGTAATAAGCATTAGCCTTTCGCTTACGAGTACCCAAAACAGACTTGGCTTCGATAAATCCTACCTCATAAAGGGTATTGATATGATCTAGATCTACATCTTCGAGCACATACTTGCCGGTATTTTCGAGTTCGGTGATATTCTTGATCTTACCAGTCTCATAGTCCTCAGCAAGAATCTCCAGCGATTTTGCCTTTAGCCTAAGATTGATGTCTTTTGAGACCAAAATGACCTTTCTGTTTTTCTCATTTTCTTTAAGATAAAGAGCCGCATTGAGGATTTTATGATCATTCTTCTCCTCTCCAAAGATCACATTGGCATTGATCTTATTATCCGGGTTCATCAAGACCTTGAAGTTCCCCTTAGTCTTTCCATTGAGCGGAGTCCACTCATGGATCATCTGATCTCTGGACAGCTTGTCCAATAATCGGATAAACTCTCGGGCCTCAAAGTTTTTGGTATCATTGCCCTTTTTGAACTGGTCGAGTTCTTCCAACACCGTAATCGGGATGACTACATCGTGCTCGGCAAAATTCATAATGGAATTGTGTGCGTATAGGATCACTGACGTGTCCAGCACAAAGATTTTCCGATCTTTATCGGATTTGGCTCTAGGCATGTGCAGGAAAGAATAAATGGTAATTGATTGTAATAATTTAGAAAAATATCTCTGAGAATATCACTTGATAAGAATAAATTATGGTTAAATCTTATGAATAGTAGCCTAGTCGACTGACTTTCAATTTTTTAAATTTGAAAATTGAAAGATTCAAAAATTGAAAAATTATCCAGTAGCTAATTACCAATCTTTCAATTCTCCAAAACGGAAGAGTTATTCCAATTTTGTAATTTTCAAATTTTGGAATTTTGAAATTATTTAATCCAACAAAGCCCGAATATCCTCACTATCGAGGCTTTTCATAAAGCTATCTTCTGTTCCGATCAATTCCCCGGCTAGTGCAAGCTTTCGATCCTGTAAGGCCATGATTTTCTCCTCCACTGATCCTCTACTGATAAATTTATAGATGATCACCTTGTTCTCCTGCCCAATTCGATGCGCACGGTCGATGGCCTGTGCCTCGACGGCTGGATTCCACCAAGGATCGAGTAGGAAGACATATTCCGCTTTAGTCAGGTTAAGACCAACTCCGCCGGCTTTCAAAGAGATCAAGAATACCTTGACGCTATCATCTTGCTGAAACCGCTCTACTTGAGCTTGACGGTCTTTGGTCGAGCCATCCAAGTAGCAATACGAAATCCCTTCCGAATCCAAAAACTCCCGGACAATGGCGAGATGTCGCACAAACTGACTAAAGACCAAAACCTTGTTGCCTTCGGAAACTGTCGATTGCAACATGTAAGTCACATCTTCTAGTTTACCAGAGTTGCCCTCATAATTATCCCGGACGAGCTTGGGATGGTTGGCAATCTGTCGAAGTTGCGTAAGACCCCGAAGCAAGGTGAACTGCTGGCGTCCAAGAGAGGCGATCGGATTTTCGCCAATAATTTTCTCCCGGTAGTAGCTCTTCACTTCTTCGTACACTTTCTCCTGCTCCTCGGTCATGGCAGAGTACTTAACATTGGTGATTTTTTCCGGCAAATCGGTAGCAACTTGCGACTTCAGTCTTCGAAGAATAAACGGCTTGATCATGGAATGCAGCTTTGCCGCCTTTTCCTTATCATTTTGCTTTTCAATAGGCTGAAGAAACTGCCTTTTGAATCCTGCCTGTGTTCCCAAAAGCCCGGGATTTACAAAGTTCATCTGAGACCAAAGGTCCATGGTCCCATTCTCCACAGGCGTACCTGTCAAGATCAGCTTTTGCTTACTTTTTAGTTTATTAACTGCATTGGCGATGTTACTACTCGGGTTTTTAATCGCTTGGGATTCATCCAAAATCACATAATTGAAATAAAAATCTTTCAGCACATGGATATCCAGTCTAGTAATCCCATAGGATGTCAGCACCAAATCATACTCTCTAAACTTGAAAGGGTCCTTGATACGCTGTGTACCTGAATAGACCAAAATTTTCAAATCGGGGCAAAACTTCCTAGCCTCTAGCTCCCAGTTATAAATCAGGGAAGTAGGCATTACCAGCAATGAACAAAAACCTGGGTTTTCCTGCTTCTCGTAGGCCAAAAGAGCCAGTGTTTGCACAGTCTTACCCAAACCCATATCATCTGCCAGGCAGCCTCCAAATCTAAATTCATTAAGGAAACGAAGCCAGTTGTAGCCGGCCTTTTGGTAGGGTCGTAAATCACCTTCAAAATATTCTGGCAATGCGTAATCCTCAATACTTTCAAAGTCTCGAAGCTGCTCAAGTTTTCTACTGAGCGTCAACTGAACAAGATTGCCTTCCTCCAGCTGCTTGGCCAAAGCCAAATGATGCTTCCGCATGATCACTTGACCATCCACCGTACCATCTTCCATGAAAGAAAACAGCTCCGAGTAATTGACAAACCAAGAAGCGGGAATAACCGCCATTTCTCCATTGGGCAATTCAAACTCGGTCTTTCCCTGGAGAATCATTTTTCGGATTTTCTGGAAGGAAACTAAGTAAATCCCAAACTTGATCATGGCTTTAACATCAAACCAATCAATATTTTCATTGACCTCGATGGTCATCTGAGCCTTGCCTATATGATAGACTTTTCCTTCGAAGCTTGGCTTCTGAATAACCTTGATATTCTTTTCTTCAAGAAAGTCCTCATTTTCGCTTAGCCACTCAAATGCCAGAGTTTTGGCAAGATTGACAGGACGCTCTTTGGTAAAATCCATCCCAAGCTTCTTGATGAATGAGATCATGGACTTTTCCTTTTGTACGGCCCGGATGGTTTGCTTAAACATGAACTCACCGTCCTTCTCAATCAAGGTAACAGGCTGACTGGATCCATCCTCTTTTGCACCGGGAGGATAAAGCTCATCACCGTATTTGAATCGAATTTCGAAAACAATCTTTTGCTCTTCACTTTCGTCCGAAAAGCCTCCCCAAATATCGCCTTGGCTTCCACTCAAAGGGTAAAACTGTAGAATGGTCTCTGGCTTTCCCCGATCCGTAGTCACCTCAAAACCTTTGGGGTCTACATTGTACTGCGTCATCATCGGAACCATGAATTTTCGGAAATACACCGGTTCCATCTTTTTCTCAATCAGAATAAACTTCTTCCTCAAAAAAGGCAGAAGCTTCATTCCATCTACATGATTGGGAAAGTGATAAAGCTTTTGATCAACCGTAAACCAAGCAGGGTCCTTACAAAGAAGATATCCCCCTTTTCCATGAATCACTACCTTCTCCCCCTTGTATTTAAGAGTAGGGTAATAATGCGTATTGTCTGGGTTTTTATGAAAATGAAAAATAATCGATGTAGGCTCTGGCAGCACTTCAATTTCTTTCCAGGTAGGGCTTCCGTCCGATCCCATCTCAAAGAGTCTTCGACCAATCAGCTTGGGCAATATCTCAGCGCGCTGTCGCTCTAAACGCTTTTGCAGTAGTTCCTGAACGGCTTTATTTTCAGTTTTTGGATCAAATACCTGCTGTACATAGTCTTTTGGACGGACTTTCTTCTTGGCAGGGATTAACGGTTTGATTACCTCCTCCGGTTGCATCGCATCCATCAACTTGATCAACTCATAGTCCTTAGTATCGAGTCCGGAATCGAACTCCGAGGCATTGGCGGAACTGATATTTTGGTAGGCTAAAGAGAGTCTTCCTTTATCATCAATTTGCACTACAAAAGACTCAAAGAGTAAGCCTAAAAACTCATGATTGAAAATAGAATAGACTATTTGAAAAGGTTGCGAGGAATCTACAATCATTTAATTATTGTATAATTATTACCAACGAATTTTGATAATTCGATAAAGAGGCGGCTATTTATTATTGAATAGGAATGTGAAAATTAACAAAAAAACCCTTTCGGGAGCATTCCAGAAAGGGTTTTCTTTTTGATTCATCAAAAATCACTGTTCATTCACCTCAATTTCGGGTTCCGATGATTCTTTTTTCGGCGTTTCCGGGAAAAAACGCCCTTGGAAAATCAGAATAATGGCCACTCCTACAAAAATCGCGGCATCGGCAATATTAAATATTGGCCACAAAGCAGTATAACTACCACCCCAAAGCGGAACCCAATCAGGGATGTATCCTTCCCAAATATCAAAATAGAACATATCCACTACCTGACCATGAAACCATGGTGTAGGTGCATCATAAGGGGCATTATTTAACCAAACACCATAAAATATAGAATCTATCAAATTACCAATCGCACCTCCCAAAATCATGGAAATACAAATAATATAAAGAGGATGATTCTTCTTTTGTATGATATAATATAAATAATAACCGATGCCAAACATGGCTACGAGACGAAAACTCGTAAGTAATAACTTACCATATTCAGTCCCCAACTCCATCCCAAAAGCCATCCCTGGATTGGTGGTATAATGAAGCTTAAACCAGTCCCCAAAAATCTTAATCTGACCCGGTGTGCCAAAATCCATCTCAAAATGAACCAGCATTTTCACCGCCTGATCAATGAGGATTACCAACAGCGCAATTCCGAAATATTTGATGTATTTATTCATGATTTAGGATTAGGCTTTGGTAAGCTTTACTTCGATTTCAAAATCATCCATATCGAGCAATGTTCCTGATTTAGCCTCCTCACTCACACGCAAACTCAAGGCTTGGGTTTCGGATTGAATATAAGAACCGAAGTTTTTGATCGAATCATTCACCAATTCATTCCCATCAGCCACCAAAATGTGAATTTTGTCCTGCACTTCCAGTCCCATCTCCTTGCGAAGGTTTTGAATACGGTTAACCAAGTCTCGGGCCACTCCTTCCTGCTTCAATTCATCGGTCAAAGTCACATCCAAGGCAACTGTCACTCCTCCATCTGAAGCTACAGACCATCCTGGAATGTCCTGAGAAGAAATGAGTACCTCTTCCAAAAGTAGATCTACCTTTTCTCCATCCACATCTATGGCAATCGAACCGTTTCGCTCGACTTGATTGATTTGATCTTGTCCCCATGATTTGATCGCAGCAACCACAAATCGCATCTTTGGGCCATATTTTTTACCCAGTACCGGAAGGTTTGGTTTCACTTCTTTGACTAGAATCCCGGAAGCATCATCGATGTATTCAACCGCCTTGATATTGACCTCAGTTTTGATCAACTCTTCAACATGCTCGATTTGAGACTGCGTTTTCTTACTCAAAACAGGAATCAAGATTCGCTGAAGCGGTTGACGAACTTTCAACTTTTCCTTTTTGCGAAGCGAATGCACCAAGGAAGAAATCGTCTGCGCCAAATCCATGCTTTCTTCCAGATCCTTGTTGATCAAGGCTCGATCTGCGGAAACCCAATCCGTCAAATGCACAGATTCTTGGCCGCTTTCACCTGCCTCTGTCAGATTTTTGTAGAGCCAATCAGCATAGAAAGGAGCAAAGGAAGACATGAGTTGGGAGATAGAAAGCAGACACTCATAAAGCGTCTCGTAGGCAGCCTGCTTATCTCTATTCATATCGCCCCTCCAGAATCGCTTCCGAGCCAAACGCACATACCAATTGGAAAGCTGATCCACGGTAAAATTCATAATCGCCCGAGTTGCCCTTGTGGCATCATAATTATCCATGGCTTCCTCCACCTCGGCAATTAAAGACTGCAACTTAGAAACGATCCACTGATCTAGTTCTGCCCGTTCACTTACCGGTACGGATTGTGCCTTGTCGTAGACGAATGAATCCAAATTAGCGTATAGCGCAAAGAAGTTATAGCTGTTCTGAAGCGTACCGAAGAAGCGTCTCTGCACTTCGGTTACACCGTCTAGATTGAATTTTAAGTTGTCCCAAGGGTTGGCATTGCTTAGCATGTACCAGCGTAATGCATCCGGACCGTATTCTTTCAGGGTCTTGAATGGATCCACGGCATTGCCCAAGCGCTTGGACATTTTGTTGCCGTTTTTATCCAAGACCAAGCCATTGGCGATCACATTTTTAAAGGCCACGCTATCGAAAAGCATCACGGCAATGGCATGCAGGGTAAAGAACCATCCTCGAGTCTGATCCACTCCCTCTGCGATGTAATCTGCCGGATAGTTGGCTTTGAAGATTTCCTCATTTTCGAAGGGATAATGCCACTGTGCATAAGGCATGGCTCCAGAATCAAACCACACGTCGATCAAATCCGGCTCGCGGAACATTTTTTCACCCTTCTCCGAAACCAAAATCACATCATCCACATAGGGTCTATGAAGATCAAGCTCTTTCCCTTCATAAGGAGATTTCTTCATAAAGCCAGCAGCGATGGATTTCTCGATTTCGGCATTGAGTTCCGCAATAGAACCAATACATTTTTCTTCGGTACCATCACTTGTTCTCCAGATTGGAAGGGGAGTACCCCAGAATCGGGAACGGCTGAGGTTCCAGTCTACCAGATTTTCCAGCCAGTTGCCAAATCGCCCCGTACCGGTTGCCTCAGGCTTCCAGTTGATGGTCTTATTTAGGGCTACCAGCTGATCTTTGTAGGCAGTGGTTTTGATAAACCAGCTCTCTAGGGGGTAGTACAAGACAGGCTTGTCTGTTCTCCAGCAGTGAGGGTAGGTGTGTTCATACTTCTCGACCTTGAAGGCCTTATTTTCATTCTTCAGAATGATAGAGATGATGATATCTGTGTTTTTGAAATCCGCAGCACTCTCATCATCCTCGGTGTAATTTTTGACATAAAAATCATCCGCCCCATACGCTTTGTGAGCCGTGATTCCATGCTCCTTCATTTTCGCAGCGAGGTATTCCCCTACGACGGGAAGGAATTTGCCCTGCTTGTCTACGACTGGGATATCATTTCCCAAATCATCCTTAACAAACACGCCGGGCACATTATTCTGTACCAAAGTTCGAAAGTCATCCGCACCAAATGCCTTCGCCAAGTGAACGATTCCCGTACCATCTTCAGTGGTCACATAGTCACCCGCTACTACCGTAAATGCCGGACTCGGCAATGCCAAGGCTTCAATTGGGAACAGTTGTTCGTATTCCCATCCCAGCATGCTTTTGCCTTTGAATTCATCCACGATTGCGTAAGGAATCAATTTATCCCCGGGCTTATAATCTTCCAACTTCAGCTCCGCAGCCTTTGAATTGAGATAAGCTCCCATTCTTGACTTTGCTAAGATGACCGTGACAGGTTCGTGGGTATAAGGGTTGAAAGTCTTCACTTTCACATAATCCAAGTTTTCACCTATCGCCAAAGCCGAATTGGAAGGCAAAGTCCAAGGCGTAGTGGTCCAGGCGAGAATGTAGGTATTCTCCTCCCCTTTCAACTTAAACTGAGCCGTGATGGAAGTGTCTTTGACGTCTTTGTAGGTCCCCGGCTGATTCAACTCATGGGAAGAAAGTCCCGTACCGGCAGCCGGTGAATAAGGCTGAATGGTGTAGCCCTTGTAGAGCAAGCCTTTGTCATAAAGCTTTCTCAGCAAGCTCCAAAGCGTCTCAATATATTTGCTGTCAAAGGTGATATACGGATCATCCAAGTCAACCCAATAGCCGATTTTCTCGGTCAGGTCATCCCATTCGTCTTTGAATCGCATGACTGTTTCCTTGCAGCGCTTATTGTATTCCTCCACCGAGATTTTCTTGCCGATATCTTCTTTGGTGATGCCGAGTTCCTTCTCGACTTGAAGCTCCACAGGAAGTCCATGCGTATCCCAGCCTCCTTTTCGCTTGACCTGAAAACCTTTCAGTGTCTTGTAACGGCAGAAAATATCCTTCAGCGTCCTGGCCATCACGTGGTGGATCCCGGGAGTTCCATTTGCCGAAGGCGGGCCCTCAAAAAAGGTAAAGGTCTCAGCCCCTTCCCGGTTGGCAATGGACTTTTCGAAGATTTGATTTTCTTTCCAATACTGAAGGATTGACTCCCCGATGTGCGGGTAATCTACCTGTTTGAATTCCTGATACGTTTTCACTATCGAATATGGTCGGATGAATGAATGTCGGGCTTTTTTGGGCGTGCCCCCGCCGGAAAAGGCGGGGTCGGGCTATCCGCTCTTATCCGCTGATCCGATTGCCATCGGATCAGGCGGATACCGCTTCTATCCCTCACGCGGGGCATCCCGCTCAAAATAAGGCACAAAGATAGCAGAAATGGGCTTTTGAGGGAAAGAAAAAGCAAATTCCTCTTCTAAATAAAAAAGTCAAACTCATACCTTTCAAAAGTAGGCTTACTCACTATGTGATGCGGTATGCTTCCTCAAAATCTTCACCACCCGATTATATACAATCTCGTGTAAGTTCCAGGCGTAGCCTCCATTCGTATTGACAAACTGTACCACCACCGCATCGATATCCGAATGATATCTGGCAATGCTTTGGTAGCCAGGCACGAGCCCAGTGTGCTCATAGACGTATACCGAAGAATAAATTTCTTGCTCCTTTTCTGTGAGCAAGGTCCCGTCAATCAAGGCGCGGAGGAAAATTCCCACTTCCTCCGCAGTTGAAATCATGGATCCTCCCGGGTGGATAAAATCATTCCCCTTGATATCCAAAGGATATCCAATAAAGTACCCACTCATCAGTTCCTCCTGATCCACTTCCGATAGCAAACTATAGGTGCGCTTCAAACCCAGAGGCTCTAAAATCTCTGTTCGGATAAAGTCATGATGAGAATAGCCCAAGGTTTTGTCCAAAATTTCACCGATCAGCAAATAATTCGTGTTGGAATAGGCATATTTTTCATTGGGAGCAAAGTCAGCCGGCAAGTCGTAGATCAATTCCAAGGCCGGACGATTTTCGGTAAATGGCTTATCCCAGGGATAATTCGGCTGGTCAGAATAATTAGGAATCCCGGAGCGATGTTGGATCAAAAGTCGAAGGGTAATTTGATCTGGATTTTCAATATGTTTAGCAACCTCAGGAAGCAACTCTTCCAAGGTATCATCCAGCGAGAGGGCTCCACTCGCCACGATTTTGCTGGCTGCAGCGGCGATGTAGAGCTTGCTGATACTGGCGATTTTGAATAGTGAATTGGGGTCGGCAGGGGCTTTTTGATCCCGATCTTTCCAGCCAGCCGAAAAGAATTTAGGTTCTTTTCCACCCTGATCCACATAGACAATAATCCCATCGAGCTGGTAATTAATCGCCATATCCACTTGCTCCTGAATTGTATCAGGGATCGGTGCCAGCCAAGCCCGCAGGATCAACCAAGGGACGAAATAAATGGTAGCGGAAATTGACACGAGTATAAAAAGGATTCGAAGTACTTTTTTGAGTTTCATTGAGACAAATTTTTACTGTGACTAGGAATCCTTCCACCCTTCCAAACAAGCCAGATTGCCAATCCAATTTCAGCTAAAGCCATGGGTAAAGAGAGTACCTGTTCGACCGAAATGATCTGATCGATCTGATCAGGAAAAAAAGCTTTTGCCACATGAATTGCCGAGTAGGATATTCCTGCAAAAATCAATAGTACTCCCCAAAATTTGGGCACGAATTCAGCCTTCCAGGCAAGAAACCCTAAACCAATCAAATGGAGCCCAAAAATAATCAAGCCATTGGACCAAATGCTTTCGAAGGCTTTCAGCTCCTGCATCACTTGACTGCAAGTTCCCCCACCATCCAATACTGAAAGGACTGCCAACTGATGATAAATCGCTAGTCCAAGTACTCCTGAATACAAAATTCGGATCATCGCGGTAGTGAGGGAAAGGCGAGGATGTACTTCCTGAAGATACTGATGCAAGGCCCATGCGACCAAAATATCCAAGATTAAAATCCCTATCCAAGCAGCGATGCCAGATTGATAGGTTCCAAGAGCTTGCTGGATCGAATCCCTCGTTTTCTCAGCATCTGCTGGAAAAACTAAGAAGCCATAAACAAATCCATAAGCATAGCCAGCCAAAACGGCCATCAGAATCAGCGAGAGTCCAGCGATAATGGCATATTTTCTTTTTGATAAATTCATAGTGCAATAGAAATAGCTCCTATCTCCCTGAGTATCTCAATCGGGAGATGGAACGGAAATAGCTTTGATTTTGGAGGTTTTGAAATCCCAAGAAAGTCCGAACAGCGGTCTTAGGAATGGTATTCGACGAATCAGGAATTCGAAAATCACGAAACAGAAAATTCCTGTGAATCCAATAATGGCAGGAAATTTAAAGAAAATCGGCCAATTCAGCGGTAAAATCACCGAAGCCGCAGTATGCAATGCCACCATGTGGAGGATATAAACCGGATACGCCGCCTGACTCAGATAGCTCAAAATCGCACTGGGCTTATTCAGGTATTTGTAGCCAAAACCGAAAATGGCCATAATCCAAAAGATCGATTCTATCGCCATCAAATAGCCGGGAGCGACCAAATCATAGACCATCCATCGAGTCAGATACATCCCCAAAGCTAGCCCTAGGTAAGCCCAGCGCCAGTTCAAGACCGTTTTCCAAAAAGCTTCTCCGCTGTAGACCAGCAGAAAACCACAGAAAAAAGCTAAAATTCCGATAAAGAATCCATGCCAAGTCAAGGCATACATTTCAAAGACCTGTGGTTTGACCAAAATCACCTCCAAAACAAAAAGCAATGAAAGAGACAAAGGGCCAAGGGGATTACTCATCCAGACTGCTAGCGTCTTCTTAAAAGCTCCATTTTCTGATTTTTTCAGGTAAAAGAAGATCGGAGCTAAAAGAAGCACATAGGCGGAAATATTTCCTAGAAACCACAAATGGGCAGGATGTGCTGAGTAACCCAACGGGAGATTATAATAAGCTTGGAAAATCAAAAAATGAATAGGCACAATCGCCACCACTCCAAAAAGGAAGGGAAGCAGGATTCGCCTGCTCCGCTCCATCAAGAGTTCCTTCCAGTTTCGCTTGCGGATAGCAAAGTAAACCCCCATTCCTGATACGAAAAACAGAAAAGGTATCCGCCAGACATTCAATAGGGTCATCGGCTTCCAAAGCCCTGTAAGGAGCTCCTCGCTTTTTATAAAACCGAGAAACATGGCCCAAGGCTGGAATACTATCGCAATATGGTAGATCAGCAGCAGGGCGATCGCAATCACCCGCAGCCAATCAATATCGTATCTTCTTTGAGTTGTCATGATCTGATGAAATGATATTGGGAATTATTGAAGCATCATCGCAATGACGGAGCGAGTCTTTTCCAGTCGCTCCATGTCCAATTCAAGACCAAGTGGCCCGAGTTGCTGCTTCATCATTTCATAGATCGGCTTGACTTCGGCAAATGGTCCCATGACCGTCTCGCGAGGAGTAAACCCAAAATTATTTTGGAGTGACTTGTCCGCATCCGCATCAAGCAGCATTTCCACGATTTCTACTCGACCAAAAAAGGCCGCAGCATGCAGTGGAGTCGTTCCGTCATTGTTGGCGATGGTCAAGTCCGCTCCGGCCTCAATTAGATTTTGAGCGATTTCCCGCTTGTCAAATGTGATTGCTGTAATGAGAGGAGTGGATCCACTAAAAGATTCCTTTGCATTAATATCCGAACCTGCAGCAATGTGCTGCTTGACCACATCCAGATTATTGGTCATCACTGCCGTATGAATGTCAAGTTTAGGCGCTTCAATTTGCTGAGTTTTTCCAGCCTTGTCTTGCGCATTACTACATGCGGGCAAAAGGATTACTGCTAGTAAAAGGCTAGCAATGACTTTGAGCGTGTTGTTTTTTAAAGCTTTCATAGTGTTGTTTTTTGATTGAATACTTTTTGAATTTTGTTTGCTACAAAGTTGGGGCAAGCCTCAGAGGTGGGTGTAAAAGGCAGGATGCCAAAAGCATAAAGTATCGCTCAAGGATAAAATTTATGACGCAAGGCTATAAACTATGACGCAAAAGCATTGGATTGGCAGGAGAATCTTCGGAAAAAGTGGCTGTCACTTTGAGTAAATTTCTCTACCTTGAAAATGAATTTTTAGCATGGCAGAAGATCAAAAACATAGCGAAGACTTCCTTTCTCAGGCCACTGCCATCGTGGTGGATAAAGCTTCCGATGAGCAATTTGGTGTATCCGAACTCGCAGAGGCGATGAACATGAGCCGATCCAACCTATTGAGAAAAATACAGGCAGGGACCGGCCTTTCGGCAAGCATCTTCATCCGAAAAATCCGCTTGGAAATTGCCATGGATCTCCTCAAAGAAGGAAACATGACTGTTTCGGAAGTGTCGTATCAGGTAGGTTTTGGTAGCGCGTCTTATTTTATCAAGTGTTTTCGCGAACAGTATGGTTTTCCTCCCGGCGAAGTAGGAAAACAAAAAATAGAAATACCTCAAAAAGAAGATAACCCTATCACACAACTAAACCAAGATAGGCTTTCGAAAACTTGGATTTTTGGACTTTTGGCAGTTTTACTAGTTGTAGCATTCGGCTATTTCTTTTGGCCCAAAACGGAGTCTCCGTTTTCCATGGAAGAGAAATCCATTGCGGTACTCCCCTTTAAAAATGAAAGTGCCGACTCCAGCAATCTCTACTTTGTGAATGGTCTGATGGAGTCTACCCTGAACAATCTTCAGAAAATCAAAAACCTCCGGGTGATCAGTCGCTCGTCCGTAGAAAAGTACCGAAATACCAACAAAAGCATTCCTGAAATGGCTTCAGAGCTTGGGGTAAGCTATTTTGTCTCAGGCAGCGGGCAAAAGGTCGGGGAGCAAGTCTTACTCAGCATCCAGTTGATCGATGCAGAGACAGAGCGGCAAGTTTGGGCGGAGCAGTACAATCGTCAATTGGCAGACATTTTTTCCATTCAAGATGAAATTGCGACCCAAATCACAGATGCGATCAAGGTATTCGTCACTCCGACTGAACTTGAACAAATCGAAAAGCGACCGACGGATAACCTTCTCGCTTACGACTATTACCTCCAGGCTTTGGAACCTTACCATTCCCGGACTGACGAAGGCCTTCTGAAAGGGATTGCCCTTTTCAAAAAGGCAATCGAGCAGGACCCAGAGTTTTCTTTGGCTTACGCACATATTGCTATCTCCTACTACTTATTGGAGATGTTTCGCGCTGAAAAGCAGTATACCGAGAAAATAAATTCTTACGCCGACAAGGCGCTCTTGTTCGATTCAAAATCGGCCGAAAGCCTGACGGCTAAGGCCTTTTATTATATCCAAAGCGAAGAATTTGCCCTTGCAAGACCTTATTTGGAAAAGGCACTCGAATACAACCCAAATTCGGCCTTAGCCATACAAATGCTAGCAGATTTCTATTTTAGGCTGGAGCCAGATACAGAAAAATACCTGGAATATGCCTTAAAGGCAGTACAGATTCAGGTAGAAAGTGGAGACTCCACTTCTCAAAGTTACAGCTACCTTCAGTTGGCAAATGCCCTGGTTACGGCAGGTTTTGTAGATGAAGCCAAGGAATTTATCGATCGATCTTTAGCTTTTGATTCGACAAATTATTATGCCCCGCACCTGAGGTCATACATCCTCTTTGCCAAAGAAAAGGACAATAAAAAGATGCGTCAGCGCTTGATTAAGTTATGGGAAAGAGATCCAAGCCGACTGGATATTCTTCAGGATATTGGAAAGTTTTTCTACCTAGACAGGAAGTACGACAGTGCAGATTTCTATTACACCATTTTTGTGGAAGCTCGAGAGACCAATGGTCTTTCTATTTATGAATTAGAAAATTCTAAAATCTCACTGGTCTATGAGCAGAATGGAAAAGTAAAGGAGGCCAATCGACTTTTTGAAGAGTACCAAGAATTTGCTGAATTAGATCAATCCATTTACCGCAATATAGCTTTGGCCACCAAGTACGCGATAGAGGAGGATTGGGAAAGGACTCTAGAGTACTTAGATGCTTTTGCAGCGGACAACACCAATCAATTTTGGTTTTTGTATCTGAAAGATGAACCGGTATTTGAACCGATAAAGAATCGACCGAGATTCCAGAGCGCGATGCAGAAAATTGAGACTAGATTCTGGGAGCAGCATGAACGGATCAAATTGAAACTAGAAAAGGAGAACCTGATCTAAAAAAAGGGAGGCACACCCTTGCCTCCCCTTTATCAAAAAAGTCCCAAACAAAAGCTAAAAGTCGTCCATTTAACTCTATAGGGTTTGGATTTTTGTGAATTTCAGTTTCACTTAAAAATTGATCAGCGCATAATATTTACATCCGTAAACTTCCCGTTGGTAATATTCACCTCGGGCCCACTTCCAGTCATCGGAGTCGCCTTAAAAGAAAAAGTTCCCGAAACTTTGTCCCCATCAATATTTGTGATCGTAAGAGTTCCGGAGGTTGCGCTATGCACCACTTGATTGGATGTAGTCCAAAGTGCAGTTCCTGTCAAATCAAAATTCCCAGTTCGCTCTGCATCCAGCGTAAAAGCCAAATTAGAGCGATCCGTCGCTCCAGCTCCAATAGCCAAGACAGTGAAACCTGCCACATTGGTAATTCGGCTATTTCCGGCACCTCTCCAGGCTTCCCCGTCGATGGTAGCCTCTACATTCAGAGAACCCTGAGGAATCTCATCATCCTTATCCGGGCATGCAAAAAAAACGAAGGCCAAGAGGCCAAGTAGTAAAGATCTTAGTTTCATAGTGGATTTTTATTTGCAAGTTGCCCGTAAAAATCATCCAGAGAAATACAATGAATTGGGCATTTTGATATCCGTGCTAGTGGGTATTTTTATAGTTTGGAAGGGGAAGGGTTCGTCTTTCAATTCACAGAAATGAAGGCTCTACACTAATTTCTATGAGATTCTACGACATGATTATTTGGAGAAAAAAATGAACCATATCTATAAAAAAAATTTGATTAAATAGTCAGTGGAGTTACTTTGTGAGATTAAAATCCCTCCATTGAAAAAACTCCACAGCATTTCTTTCCTCTTTATTTTTTTGGTAGGCACATCCCTGGCTTTAGGCAAGCAGCAATCAAGTGCTGATAGCTTAGAACAAGTTTTTCAAAATCAGAATCTCCCTGATTCTATTCGCTATCGAGCCATTCAGCAGCATACCTTTTCCATGATTTTCAGTGATGGAGAAGAAGCCAAATCCAAGATTCAAGAAGTCCTGAAAACTGCTGAAAAGGAAGTAGGCAAATCCCGCATTTACTTCGAAATCCTTCAAAATCTCGGTATCTACTACGATGTTCATCAGCAAACAGACAGTTCGTTGATTATTTTTTCCCAAATACTCGAAGAAAGCCAAAAACAAGGCTGGAAAGCTTTGGAACAGCGTTCATTCAATAATCTGGGAATGAATCGGCTCAACTCTTCGGACTACAAAGCAGCCATTGATTACTTTTCCAAATCACTGGAAATAGGCCGTAGTGATCCCAACGCCCTCGAAGCTAATTTTGTGAGCAGTATTTCAAATCTTGGGCTTGCCAATCAGGAGCTAGAACTTTACGACCAAGCTATCAAGTATCATTTGGAAGCTTTAGAAATCAGGAAGCGATTAAAGGATTCCAACGGAATTGCGATTTCATCTGCAAATCTGGGTATTTGCTACAGGCTGATGGGAGAAGAGCAGCGGGCCGAACGATATTACCGACAAGCCATTGAAAATGCCAAAATCGCAGGAAACAAGGTGCTTTATCATCGAGTGCACGACAATCTGGGAGCTCTTTACATAGGACAAAAAAACTATGAAAAGGGACTTTTGATGCTAACTATAGCCTTGGATGACTCGGACGGCTTTACTCCTGATCCCAAAATGGAACTGAGCATCGTCAGCAACGCGGCGACAGCACATGTTGATTTGGGTCAAAGTGAAAAGGCCTTGCAGTTTGCCGAACGAGGACTGAAAGTTTTGGAGAATAATCCAGAATTGGTCAACTACTCCCTGACCCTAAAAAACGCCTTAGCAAAGATTTTTTTTAGAAAGGGTGACTTTGAAAAAGGCAATGCCTACTTAGACGAATATCAGGAGCTAAGTAAGCAAGTCTTCAGCGAAGAAAACGCACAATTACTGACAGACTTACAGGTGCAGTATGATCTGGAAAAAAAGGAAAGCCAAATTGCTTTACAAAATGCGGAACTTCAGGAAAAAAATGCGACGCTACAGCGAAACTACTTTGCGTTTGCAGCCTTAGGACTATTGTTGGTACTTCTAATCGCTATTTTTATTTTCTATCAGAACCGAAATAGGCGAAAGCAAGAGTTGCTTGTGAAAGATCGGGAACTGAAAGTCAAAGAAGCATTTATCCAAGCTTCTCTAGAATCCCAAGAGCAGGAGCGAAGACGTATGGCTCAGGATCTTCATGATGGATTTGGGCAGTATATTTCAGCACTTAGGATGTACGTGTCCCAGCTCAAAAACAATCAAGCCAAAGAAGAGCTTAAAACCGAACTGGTCAGCCGTACCGATTCCGTTTTGGATGAGATGTCCAAGGAAATCAGTAATGTGGTCTATGATCTGATGCCTGCTACCTTGATCCGATTTGGGTTAATTTCGGCCCTGGAAGACCTCGCTCACCGCATCAATGCCGGAGAAAAAGTAAAACTGGAAATCGAGTCCCAAGACCTCCCGGACCGCATGGATGAATTGGTTGAGATCAACCTTTTCCGAATCTGTCAGGAGTGGATCAACAATGTCCTCAAATATGCCGAGGCAAGTCATATCATGCTTATTTTGTCACAAAATCAGGGTATCGCCAAACTCCAGATTCTGGATGATGGAAAGGGCTTTGATCCGAATGTTTTTCAGCACAGCAAGCGAAATGGCTGGAAAAATATCACCACCCGTGCCGAATTGCTCAATGGAAGATTGGAGCTTTTCACGCAAGAAGGGCAGCAAGGAACTGAGCTTTTGGTTACCTTTCCGTATGTCCACCGAGCCAATTAAACCCCATTCTTGAATGAAAATTCTTCTCGTTGATGATCATCGGATTTTACTAGACGGTTTGAAGTTTTTGATCGAAAGTCAGCCGGAAATAAGTCAAGTTGATACTGCCTTTACCGTAGAGGAAGCTTTGGAACGGATAAATAACGAGATCCCTGACCTGATAATTTCAGATATTTCCATCCCCGAAATTGGGGGGATCGCCTTGGCCAAAAAAGTGAAATCAAAATACCCAGGCACCAAATTGATTTTTCTCAGTATGCATGAGGAGCCCTATCGGGTCAAGGAGGCTTTAGCCACAGGGGCAGAAGGCTATGTACTGAAAAAAGCGGCACATGAAGAACTATTAAAAGCCTTGAGGGAAGTAGCCGATGGCGGAATGTATTTCAGTGCTGAGATTCAGAAAATTCTTATTCAGCGAATGCGGTTTCCAGAAGACGAGCGGATTCTTACAGATCGGGAAAAGGAGGTCTTAACATTGATTTTTGATGAGTTTTCCAATAAGGAAATCGGCGAAAAACTTTTCATATCTGAGCGAACGGTGGAAACCCACCGAAAAAATATCTACCAAAAAACAAAGACCAACACGCTGGTTGGTCTTTTGAAATTTGCCTTGGAAAATAATTTGGTGGGCGGAATGGCTTAATCTTTTGTCATTTCCACAAAATTTGAAATCCCCGCATCTACCATATCTTTCATCGCACCTGAAGCAGAACTAACGTAGCGCTCTGAGTCACATTCGGCAAAATGGGAAGCGACTGTACTTTGATCACCCGATACCATCACTAGCTGACTATATCCCGTTTTAGAAAACATATCAGATTGTGCCTGAGTCACTTCCTTGATTTTTTTATCTTCAAAAACATCTTCGAAATACACCGCTTTCTTCAACTCCACTTTAGCGTCGAAGAATGGATTATTGCCAATATCATTTCCGGAGAGAAAGCGTACTTGGGAACTGATTACTTCAGAAGAACCCATAGATCCAAAACCTTTGGCAAAGCCAGTCAATGAAGTCTGCTGATTTTCCTGTGAAGTGTTCATAATCGGTTCGATTCGATACCCGATTTTCGCCTTGACAGAGGAGGTATTTGTCCACATAGAGGCATCCGCATCCAAGGTCACAAATGGAAAGATAAAATTGACATCAGCTACATAGACATCGCCAAGCTCTTTTGAAATTTTTGGTCCCATATCCAAAAAAGTGCCTTTTTCACGTCCACTTTTGGCGACACCTTTCACTAAATACTCAAATCCGGTAGGGGTAACCATGACAAATCCTGCCGCTTGGTCATCCGAAGAAGCTCCACCTTTCATTAGCGTCCAACCTTCGAAATAGTCGCTTTGGCTGGCCTCAGCTGCTGTCATGATTTCAAATCCCTGACTAGTCAGTTGATTGACAAAATCCTGATACGACTGATCAATGATTTTTTGAAAATCAGCTACATCCACTCCGGATATCTGAACTCCCATTCGAGTAGAAGTTCCAGAGGTGAAAGTGGTCCGGTTTGCACGCTCTTTTTTAGAGCCAGAAGTCTTTGCCGAAGCCTCCTCAAAAACCTCAAAAAGCGCTTTATAGCTTCTTATAAACACTTTTTTGGGTGATTTTTGATATTGTTTCTTTTTATTGTAACTGGTTACTTTCAAGTCTTTTTCATCGAGAATGGTGCCGGGAACTGTCTCCACAAAGAGCAGGAGGAAAATGAGTAATAAGCTTTTCATAATTTTTTAATGTTTAGGAATTTAAAATTCGATTTTTTTAAAAAGCTCTAAAATCCCCGTAGACCCTGAATTTGTATCCGTACTGGCACGGATAAAAAATCTTAGAATTCTTCTCGTTTAATTTATTTATCGTAATATTGCAATGAAATAATATTTAAATGGGAGTCACTCAAACGCATCTGTTCACCGAGGAACAAAATAAAATTGCCCAAATGGCTAAAGCTATTGCCCATCCTGCCAGAATAGCCATCCTTCAACACTTGATCAAAACCAATTCCTGTATCAATGGGGATTTAGTGATGGAAATCGGCTTAGCACAGGCGACGATCTCGCAACACCTTCGAGAACTCAAAGAAGCGGGTCTCATTCAGGGCAGCATAGAAGGTACTCGAGTTAATTATTGCATTCATCCGGAAAATTGGACCATGCTCCGAAACCTCTTCCACTCCTTTTTTGAATCTTATTCTAATTGTACGACCCCATCCTGTACCTGATTATTGACAAAAAAGACATTCATTTTCACAAGCAAAACATGGATCAAGAACAAAAACTAAAAGAAGTAGTGCGGGAGCGCTATGGAAAAATCGCCGAACAGGGAAAAGCAGAAAACGCCGCCTCCTGTTGTGGAGCTACCTCACCTTCCACCAAAGTGTATAACATCATGATGGACGACTACTCAGGTACCGAGGGCTATCTTGAAGATGCCGACTTGGGATTGGGCTGCGGACTTCCTACCCAATTTGCCAAAATCCAACAAGGAGACGTGGTCATTGATTTGGGATCAGGAGCGGGCAACGATTGCTTTGTGGCAAGACACGAAACCGGCCCTGAAGGCAAGATAATCGGGATTGATTTTACCCCTGCGATGATCAAAAAGGCAAGAGCCAATGCGGAAAAGCTTGGATATCACAATGTGGAGTTTCGGGAAGGAGACATCGATCAGATGCCGGTAAATGACAATGTGGCCGATGTGGTTGTCAGCAACTGTGTGCTCAATTTGGTTCCTAATAAAGAAAAAGTCATCGGTGAAATTTTCCGGGTTTTGAAGCCCGGAGGTCACTTCAGTATCTCAGATATCGTGTTGATAGGAGATTTGCCAGAGGCACTCAGACAGGATGCAGAGATGTATGCAGGATGTGTGGCGGGAGCAATTCAAAAATCCGACTACTTGTCCTTCATACAGCAGGCTGGATTCCAATCTATCCAAATCCAAAAAGAAAAGACCATCACCCTGCCCGATGATATCCTAGAAAAGTATCTTTCTCAGGAGGAAATTCAGCAGTTTTTATGCAAGCAAACGGGAATTTTCAGCATCACGGTATATGCTGAAAAACCTGGAGAAAAAAACAAAAAACCAAAGCTTAGTTTGGAGCAATTGCAGGCTTCTTCCTGCGCTCCGGGATCAGGCTGCTGCTAAATCAGATGTTCAGACCTTTCAGGTTTCAAAACCTGGAAGGTCTTTTTTTACTTGTGCCAATCCGCTTTCTATATGCAAAAAATTTCCCTTTATCCTTCCCTAATCGAATTCATCCAAAAGGCTCAGAAACTTCCCATTTCTGCTGAGCGCAAAGCCGTTTTGGAAGTTTTGATCAGCTACATTCAATCCAAACTCGATCAAGGTCAGAATGTGAACCTGAATTTTATCTGCACCCATAACTCCCGACGGAGTCAGTTTTCCCAGATTTGGGCACAAACAGCTGCCGATCTCCATGGCATTCTGGCCAATTGCTATTCCGGAGGTGTCGAAGTCACCGCATTCAATGAGCGGGCGGTCAGTTCACTCAAAAGGAGCGGGTTTCGAATCTCATACAAGGAAAACGGAAGCAATCCGATTTATTCTGTTTTTTACTCTGACGAAAGTGATCCAATCACCGCTTTTTCCAAGGTTTTTAATGATCCCGCCAATGATGCCCTACATTTTGCTGCAGTAATGACCTGTGATCATGCCGATGAAAACTGCCCCTTTATCCCTGGCACAGAGCAGCGCATTCCGGTGCGTTATGAAGATCCCAAGGCCTTTGATAATACCGAATTAGAGGCGGAAAAATACGATGAGCGGTCCATGCAGATCGCTTCGGAGATGCTATTTGTTTTTTCTCAAGTGCAAAAACAAACTTAAATCATTTTTCCCACAAGTTCAACCTTTCCGATTTGCCATGTTGTCCTGAAGGCACGGCATGTACTAATCCAAATTGAATTTGGGTCTAAGATCTTCACCGATTCTAGCTTTCACCGAAAATGCTTTGGCATTGGGCAGCATTTTAAATGCCTCTTTTGAATAGAAATTTGGCTTTAGCCCATTCCCTCCAAAACCCTAAGCTCCCTTGCCTTCAACCCATGAATAAAACCTAGGACTCCTCCTCCACCTGCACAATTTCATACATATTTTTTCCATCCACTTCTACGGGCATGTAGTAGGTATCTCCAAATTTCACAAAGGTCTGCTCCCCTACCTTTACTTCCTCGGCACCCTCAGGAAGGTTGGATACGACTGAACCTGCTGGAGGAGGAACTACCGTGTAGGTTCCGTCATTTTGCTCATAGAAGGTACCACCGTAGTAATAATTGTTCACCGTAGGGCTTACTTCCACTACCTCGGATTCCTTGGGAATGACCTTCACAGTAGCTCCTTGAGGAGCCTCTACTACCACATAGCCATCATCTGCTTCCACATAAAAAACCCCCTCATCGTAGTGGTAGTCTTGGTTATCCACACTCACCACAATAGCGGTCACAGCAAGGGTTGCCACAAAAAAGCCCCATGGATGCCAGGCCGGCCCCCAATAGAAAGGTGTAAACGGATGATAGTAATAGGGTCTATACCAAGAAAACCCGAATCCTCCCCAGATGTAGGGTGGTCTGACGTAGGGACGATAAGGTGGTCGATACGCTACATTTCGATTATTCCGGACAATGGTGTTTCGGCTATTGTCAATATTGATATTGACGTCACCGCGGCTTTTATCAATATTCACTCGGTTGTTAGATCCCCGATCGCCTGTGTTTACATTGTTTAGCCGGTTTCCGCTATTGGTGTTTCCGGTATTTTTGATGGAGCTAACTTTATTTTCTACTTTCGGCGACTTAGTAACTCGATTGGAGCCACCATTGATAGCTCCTCCCCTGTTTCCACTTGAAGACTGTGCAGGGCGACTGAGATTAGTATTGGTATTTCGGCTTCTATTCTGAGTAGCAGGTCTGGCAGCAGGCTTTGTAGCCGGACGGGAAGCCGGTCTTGAAACAGCAGGACGCGCCCCACCACCACTCCTACCTGCAAATCGCTGGGCATGACTTAATTCAGGCAAAGAAAATAAAATCAGTAAAGACAGGAAGAAGGAGTATTTGATAATTGTCTTAAAAGTATGCATAGCCTAGTCTTTTTTGGTCCAAGTGATTTGTTTTGAGTTGGGTGGGGGGAGAAATTCAAAAATTGAATCAGGGTAAGTCTCGTTAATCTCCCAATTTTCGAAGGTTACCTCCACTTGATGGGCATAAGGTTCGCCCAGATAAGTCACCACTATTTTGGCTGGTCTGGCTTCCAGGTCTTGTGAGACCCAAATTTGAAAAGTCATCTCAGCATTTGCCGCACCTATATGGAAGCACTTTTGACCATGAACCTCTGCTTCCCCAAGGTATTCGATGTAGTCCATGGTCTCAGTCATGTGAAAGGCAAAATCCGGATACAAAAAATCCGCGGCCACCAGCTGAATTCCAAAATCCGTGTACAGACTTTCCAGCATATCCAAGGTATTGTCCGGAGCCTCGGATGCTACAAAGATCTTATCCTCTAGGGAGTAGTATACGATCTGACTGCCATTGTAGAAGTAATATTGGGGTTTACCTTGGGCAATTACTTTGGCTGAAAGTTGATTTGGCCCCTGTATGATAAACTCACCGGAGCGAAACTCCTTGATGAAAAAATCATCACGGAAGCCTACATCCTGAGAAGTTTTGGTATTAAATTTCAAGGAATTCACTTCCCCAAAATAAGCTCCAACCTTGTCCAAAATCAGTAAGGCCGTGGAGTCATGAAAAACCTCCTGTGCTTGGGTACGGAAAAAACAACAGAAAGCGATCAGGGAGAAAAATAAAGCTTTTTTCATAGAATCATAGTTTACACTAAAGCAGAATACTGTAAGTTAATCAAAAAGCTCTTCGATACGCAGTAAGCAAAAAGAAGAAGTTTTTGTAAACAATAAAAATAGAGGGCTGATGAAAAACTTAACCTCCAAAATTACCTGCAGCTGTTTTGATTTGGTAAATCTTACCAAGAAAGACACAGAAAATCAGGATCAGTGTAAAAAAGCTTAAGAATATTTTACTTGGTTTGACTTTTTAAAGAAAAACTAGCTTTAATCAGGTAGATTGAAAAGGATCAATATACCTTCAGTTGATTTCAATTTTATGATAATTTCCTTTAAATAATAGCTAATCCTATTCTCATGAGAAAATCAACTTGCCTTCTTTTCCTATTCTTGGTTTCTTCCTTTGTGGCCTTAGCTCAAGACGATGCAGCAGAATTAGCAAAAAAACTCGCAAATCCAATCGCTTCTCTGATATCGGTTCCTTTTCAGAATAATACGGATTATGGAATTGGAGCATTTAACGGTACAAGAAACACGCTTAACATACAACCGGTAGTCCCGATTTCCATCAGTGAAAATCTAAATATGATTACCCGAGTAGTACTTCCTGTCATTACTCAGTACAATATCACTGGAGAAGGACAAAAGGAGTTAGGTTTGGGAGACGCAGTGATGTCAGCTTTTTTCTCCCCAAAAAACTCTGAAAAAATTACTTGGGGAGTTGGGCCAGCCTTGCTACTTCCCGTGGGTACCAATGACTTCCTGACTGCCAAGAAATTTGGAATGGGGCCCACGGCCGTAGCATTAAAGCAAAGCAATGGTTGGACTGTCGGAGGACTAATCAACCAAATATGGTCTGTTGCAGGAAGTGCTGAAAGACCGAATGTCAGTCAGATGTTTGTTCAACCATTCCTAGTGTACAACTGGAAATCTGGTGCGGGGCTAGGTGGAAATCTTGAATGGACTCAAAATTGGAAATCCAATCAGACGACCGTTTGGTTGAACCCAACCGTAAGTGGTGTCACCTCCCTTGGCTCTCAAAAGGTGCAGTTTGCAGTAGGTCCAAGATTAAACTTAGCAGCTCCTGATGGTGGAAAAGCAGATTGGGGATGGAGAGCAGTAGTGGTGTTTTTATTCTCTCAGTAACTTTATTTTCCAAAGGCTACATCGACTTTATCCTACCTTGAATAAAGATTGATAGATTTCCCAAATCCTTCATTTTTTAAGGTTAAATAGTATATTTAAAGTGAATTCGAATTACGCCTACTTTTATGGAGTTATACAATTGGACAGGAATAATTATAGGTTTTCTTGTGTCAATCATATTGATTTTTTACCCAGGTGCAAAAAGAAACGGTAATTTAATACTTGGCTTTTCATTGTTTTGCTTGACTCACGCACTTTTGACTTCGGAATTATACCGGAGTGAGTTGATGTTAGATTTTCCTCATATTTCGAGGACAGGAAATATATCAGCCTACTTGATCGCTCCACTTTTTTTTCTTTTTGTAAAGAAAATTATTTACCGAGAAGAAAAAGTAGAAAGGTGGAGATGGCTTTTTGCAATTCCTTCTATAGGTTATATAGTAGACTATTTTCCCTACTATATCAGTTCCGCTTCTGAAAAAGTGGAAATGATCCAGAGCCAACAACTGAACTACAATCATTTTCTATTCAAAGAAGGGATTTTTTTTCCCGATGAATTTCATTTTTTCTTTCGGCAAGTATGGTTGTTGATCTTCCTCGTTTTGGTCTTTAATCTTTTATGGAAAAACAAAAACCAACTAAACAGGGAAGAATCTCACCTGAACCGATACATTTTCAATTTTTTGGTATTTATCACCTCCATCCTCTGCTTTGCCATTTTACCGGGATTTTTTAGGTTTATCGATCGATGGGGCGGGTTTACTATTGAGGTACAGACACTTACGGTATCCACTGCCTTGATTGGTGCAGGGATTTTCTTAGTCTTTAACCCTCGGCTTCTTTACGGTTTTTATTGGTCTGGAAGCGTTCAGGAAGAGGTCAAAAAAAAGGAAATCTCACCAGCAAAGCCAGTCGGATATTCACAATCGGAGGAATTGGAACAGCTATGTAAGCAATTGACTGACCTGGTCCAATCGCAAAAGCTATACTTAAAGCAAGGAATAACCATTAATGACTTGAGCAATGAATTGAATATCCCGGTATATAAAATCTCCCCTGCTATCAATCTATGTTATGATACAAACTTCAATCAGTGGATCAATAAATTCCGCATTGAAGAATTTAACAGGCTCGTAGAAAAAGGAGAACACAATCTGCTTACACTTGACGGTTTGGCTTCAAAGTGTGGCTTTTCCAATCGAACTACCTTCATTTCATCCTTCAAAAAGATCAATGGTAAAACTCCTAGCGAATATCTCAAAGAAAAAACCATGATAAGTTCCAATTAAATGCTAAAGGCTAGAGTCCTACCAAATTGGAAATTAGATTTTTATATAGATCCGGTATCTTTTTAGTGGCGTAATTGAATGGCTAAACTCTGCAAAAATGATCTATTCATGCAGAATTCATTATCGGGCATTTAGCAAGGAAAATGAGCTTACTGGAACCACTCCGGATAATCATAAGGATTTTTATCTCATCAATAATACCCAAAGCATTTGCTCTTAATTTGTATCGATTTTTTAATAAATGAATCCAAGTGTTTTAGCTACCAGAATTCATGAAATCACCTAATGGCTGCAAGATCCGAATAGACTTCCAAGGTCCAATTGGATGAATTCTAAAAGGAAGGTTTTTATCTAAAATGAAATTGATTTTGTAAATATTCAGTAATTCTTCACAGTGATTGACTGAATTTCAGAACCTTATTGAAAGCTTCGATCACTTTTGAATCATTTAAAAAACTACCTTACATAATTATTTAAATCAAATTTTATTTCGCATATGAAGAAACTTAGTCTTTTTATGGGTGCTTTCCTTTTCAGCTTTATTGGCTGGGCACAGGAAAAACCAAACATTTTGGTCATCTGGGGAGATGACATCGGTACTTGGAACATCAGCCACAACAACCGTGGAATGATGGGATACATGACTCCCAATATTGACAGAATTGCCAAAGAAGGAGCCGGATTTACGGATTATTATGGACAGCAATCCTGTACCGCTGGAAGAGCAGCCTTTTTGGGAGGGAATGTCCCTGTAAGAACAGGAATGACTAAAGTTGGTATGCCAGGGGCAAAAGAAGGATGGCAAGAGTCTGATGTGACGATTGCAACTGTCATGAAAAGCCTCGGTTATGCAACTGGCCAATTTGGTAAAAACCATCAAGGAGATCGGGATGAACATCTACCTACCAATCATGGATTTGATGAGTTCTTTGGGAACCTTTATCACTTGAATGCAGAAGAAGAGCCTGAAAATGAGGATTATCCAACGGGATTAATTTTAGCAGACGGTACTAAGTTTGAGGACCGCTATGGCCCCAGAGGAGTAATTCATAGTTGGGCAGATGGTAAAGGTGGTCAAAGAATTGAAGATACGGGACCACTCACCAAAAAGAGAATGGAAACGATCGACGAGGAAACCCTTGCTGCTGCAAAAGAGCATATCAAAAAGCAAGTGGCAGATGGAAAGCCCTTTTTCACCTGGTGGAATGCAACTAGGATGCACTTCCGTACGCACGTAAAAGAGGAAAACCGAGGAATCTCAGGTCAAGATGAATATAGCGACGGTATGGTAGAGCATGACCGCCATGTTGGTGAGCTATTGGCTCTTCTGGATGAATTGGGAATAGCAGACAATACCATTGTTTTTTACTCAACAGACAACGGCCCTCATTACAATACCTGGCCTGATGCTGGAACTACTCCCTTCCATGGAGAGAAGAACTCCAGCTGGGAAGGTGCTTTCAGAGTGCCTGCATTTGTAAGATGGCCTGGAAAAATCCCAGCAGGAGTGACTTACAATGGCATTGTATCACATGAGGACTGGCTCCCAACATTTGCAGCAGTAGCAGGTGATCCTAACATAAAATCTAAAATTATGAATGGGGTCACTTTGAATGGAAGGACCTATAAAAACTACATCGACGGAGTCAACCAATTAGACTATTTAACTGGTAAAGCGAAGGAATCACCGAGAAAAGGCTTTGTATATGTGAATGATGCTGGCTCGATCGCTGCACTTAGATACGATGATTGGAAAGCGATGTTTTTGGAAAACAGAGCTGATCAGCTTCAGATTTGGCTCGAACCTTTTGTAGAATTAAGAGCGCCTTATCTGATAAATCTAAGAAGAGATCCTTTTGAAAAAGCGCTCTATGGATCAAATACCTACTATGACTGGTATATTGATCGAGCCTACATTTTGATTTCAATCCAAGGCTATGCATTTAATTTCCTTTCTACCTTCAAAGACTATCCTCCAAGCCAGACTGCTGGTGACTGGAGTCTTGGCAAGGTCGAAAAACAAATCGAAGACATGGTGAAAGGCCAAAACCAATAATTAATCAATGAGCTATGGTCACCAAACCATAGCTCTTTTTTTTCCCATCCTACTATGAAAAAGAATACCTTTTCTATAATTGCGCCTTCCTTACTCGCTATAATCATTTACTCCTGTCAGTTTTCAGAAAATACAAGTGGAAATACTGAGACCGAAACTACAGATATTACCTATTTAGAATCTTGGAATGATGGAGAAGCAAGGTCAAAAATCGAAGATTTTATCCGTAGCACAGCTTCCGAAGGGAGTTCCAACTTCGTTCCGGAAAAGGACCGTGTCGCCGTTTTTGATAATGATGGCACCCTATGGGGGGAGCAGCCCATGTACTATCAGCTGCTATATGCCGTGGATTTCATCAAAAAAAATGCGGCTAATCATCCCGAATGGTCTTCCAGCGAAGCTATTCAGGCCATTTTGAATGACGACCTTAGTGGGGCTTTAGCCGGAGGGCATCAAGCTATATTTGAATTGGTAATGGTTTCTCACGCGGGAATGTCGGAGGATGAATTTGCTCAATCAGTCAAATCCTGGCTGGAGACTACTCGCCATCCCGATACCGGAAAAGCCTACAATGAGATGGTCTACCAGCCCATGCTGGAGCTCTTAGAATTTCTAAGAGCAAATGGATACAAAACTTTTATCGTCTCAGGGGGAGGAATTGATTTTATCCGGGTTTGGGCAGAAGAAGCCTACGATATCCCTCCCTATCAAGTGGTGGGCTCTTCGCTTAAAGCCAAGTATGAAGAAAAAGATGGTGAAAAACAGGTCATTAAAATCCCAGAATTGAACTTCATCGACGACAAGGAAGGAAAACCCGTAGCCATTCACCAGCATTTGGGTATTCGCCCTACTATTGCGGTAGGCAATTCAGACGGGGACTATCAAATGCTGGAATACACCACCAACTCAACTGGCCCCAGGCTAGGTATCCTCATCCACCACACTGATTCCGAGCGGGAATATGCTTATGATAGCCTTTCGGCCATTGGAAATCTCAAAATGGGACTGAACAATGGTCCTGGCCTAGGTTGGGTTATCGTGGATATGGCTGAAGATTGGAAATCCATTTATCCGGATTGATATGACTTTTAAGGTTAGCTTTTTTTTGATTCTTAGTGGTCTGATTTCTTTTGCTTCAATAGCTCAAGAAACTGAGGAACCAGAGCGGGAAAAATCTCATATCCCAAAAATTCGGGGAGCGATCATGATGGCAAATTCCCACGTCCCCAATGCATTTGAAGGTGATAAAAGGGTCGCAATTATTCCTACTTGGGGCCTAGATATAGACTATTATTTCCATCCCAAATGGTCGGTAGCTTTTCAGGCTGATATGAAGGTTCAGTCCTTCGAAGTCGAAAAAGAGGAAGTACTTTTGGAGCGAAGCTATCCATTTTCTGGAGCTTTTGTGCTTCATTATCATGCAAAAAGGCATTGGTCCTTTTATGCCGGACCGGGTTATGAATTCGAAAAGAACGAAAATCTATCCTTTTTCCGGTTTGGATCAGAATATAGCTTTGAAATCACCGAAAAGTTTGAAATTGCATTAAATCTGGCCTACGAAACCAAGCAGGATGTCTACAATGCTTGGACCTTTGGCATCGCATTCAACAAACTGCTTTGGGAAAAGGAAGAATAAAAAATTAAAACAGAGACTCAGACATCTTTACTTATCATGAAAAAAATCACAACTCTTTTCGCACTCCTATTCATTGTATTCGGGAGTTATGCACAGGAAGTCCGACTTAACACCTACGGCGGCTATGTGTTTAAAGACCGCGTGGACTCTTACTTCTCCAACTCATCTTTCTTTGATGGAACCATCCAAGATGGGTTTCGATGGGGAGCGGGATTGGAGTACCATATTCCACAAAAAGGTGCAATCGAACTTCAATACCTTCGACAAGACACCAATGCGCCGACCATTTATCAGGATGGAGGCTTTTTGAATGGGGAACTTCAATCCACCAATTTTGATTTGGCAATCAATTGGATCATGCTTAATGGTACCCGATACTTCCCGATCAATGAAACTGTTGAGCCCTTCGCCGGCGCAGGAATTGGCTTAGGAATCTTTGGAGTAGACAATCCTGACAATGGAAATTCGAACTCTTCCACAAAATTCTCTTGGCAAATCAGAGGCGGTTCCAATTTCTGGTTGGCCGAAAATGTGGCATTGAGAATCCAAGCTTCTTTATTTTCAGCTACTCAGGCGATTGGTGGCGGATTATATTTTGGAACTGGTGGAGTGGGAGGAGGATTAAGTACATATTCCAGCATGTATCAGTTTGGATTTGACGGAGGGTTGGTATTCCGAATTCCTCAGAAATAATTGCTTATCCTATGATTAAAGGCCTTTGCTTTTATGTAAAGGCCTATTTTTATGCCTGTGCTATCGCTCAAAGATCATCCGACGAAGCGAGAGTTTTCTTCAAAAACTCTATCTTTCCTTATGAAATACACACTCCTCGCTTGGTTTTGTCTTCTCTTTTTCTGCAGATCGGGATTTGGGCAAGAACCAGTCCAATATACTCCCAATAAAATCAACCAATTCAAATTTGTACCACTACCAGCCATCGGATCCAATCCTGCAAATGGCTGGATGTTTGGCTTGGCTCCTTCTGCCACTTGGTACATGGGAGATCCCCAGACGACCAAGTTGTCAAATTTGGTAGGGAACATCCTTTATACCACCAAGAAGCAATGGATTTTTAGTGTGAGAAGCAATATCTTCTTGAATGAAAACGACTGGATATTAGTTGGGGATTGGCGTTATGTTATTACCTCTCAGCCAACCTTTGGGCTGGGAAGTAGCTCTCCCAATGAACCCAGTCAGGATCCATATTTCCGTGAACCACCGGGTGTTTTGTGGGGGGAGCAGCAGATGAATTTTCGATTGCTACGTTTTTATGAGACAGTCCTGAAGCGAATCTCGGACAGTAATTTCTATTTAGGAATTGGCTACCACCTTGACATTCACTCCAGAATCGAAAACTTCCTTGATGAACCAATTTCAGCTCCGGAGGAAGTTTTCACGCATAATGCATACAACCTTTCCAATGGTTTTGATACAGAATCCTACGCCTTATCAGGTCTCACACTCAATGCAGTTTACGAAAACCGAGACGTTCCAGTCTCTCCTTATGAGCGAAACTTTGCCTTGATTTCTTATAAAGTCAATCCTACGTTCCTAGGATCTGATCAAAGTTCTTCCACCCTTCTGCTGGACTACAGGCACTATTTTAACCTGAGTGAAAGGCGAAAAAGGCACCTCATTGGATTTTGGGCCTTTGGCAACTTTTTGGTCAGCGGAAAGCTACCTTACATGAACCTTCCTGCACTGACTTGGGATATGTTTGGCCGTACCGGAAGAGGTTATGCTCAAGGAAGATTTCGGGGAGAATCCATGCTTTATTCAGAGGTAGAATACCGATTTCCGCTACAAAAGAACAAGGAAACTTTTGGAGGCACCTTATTCCTAAACGCCAACTCATTTGGAAATGAATTCAATCAAGAAAAGCTGCTGAATCAAGTCAATCTTGGATATGGACTTGGTCTCCGGGTAATGATCAATGAAAAAAACCGAACCACGATCACCATTGATTATGGCTTTGGGAGAGAAGGCAATTCAGGATTTTACTTAAACATTAATGAGTCATTTTAATACTTAGGATAAGGGTTTTACATGATAAAAGTTTATTTTCAATGAATATTCACAAACCTGCGGAAAAATAAAATCAATTAAAGAACTGAGTCCCTACTTTTGAAAACCCATGAAAACTAACTTACTATGAAAAAACTATTCTTAGCCTCCTTTTTTCTGACTTCCATTCTTTTTTCACTCAAAGCCCAATCCATTGACGATGAAATCACCTTGATACAGGCAGAATTTGGGATGGGTAAAAAACAGTTGGTGGAAGCCTACATGGATCTACCAGAGTCCGTTGCCAATAGTTTTTGGTCTGTCTATCAACAGTACGAAGCCGAAAGACAGCTTCTCGCCCGGGAAAGACTTCTTATTATCAATGATTATCTAGAAAGTCTCGATTCCATCGGAGAAGATGAAGCCAATTCTTTGGCTACAAGAACCTTGAATAACGACCTTGCTCTGAGCAAGCTACATAAAACCTATTTCAAGAAATTCAAAAAAGCCACTTCTGCCAAGGATGCTGCTAAATTTCTGCAAATCGATGTGTATATCCACAATACCATCCGAAATGCCATGCAACAAGAGTTACCATTTATTGACGAAAACTAAACACGCCTAATAGATTAATATGAGAAAAAGTTACAAAGGAATCCTTCTAGGATTACTTCTAGCGGTCATTTATACTGCCTGTATTCCAGAGGGAGCAGAGTATGTTGATGAGCTAGACATCGTTTACACCAATTACTCTGAGGATTTTAATTTTACTTCCCAGAGCACCTATTCAGTACCTGACAAAGTCATCAAAATAACCGGTGATGAGATTGATGGAGAAGAAGGTTTCGAGCCAGAATTTATAGATCCGGTTTATTCGGCAACTATCATTGCTTCCATCCGATCCAATATGAATGCTTTGGGCTACAGGGAAGTCGATAAGAGTGCAAACCCTGACTTGATAATATTACCATCAGCTCTTCAAACCGATCAGGTATTTTTTTACTATGATTGGTGGTATTGGAACTGGTACTATCCGGGATGGGGCTTTGGCTGGGGCTGGTACTATCCTGGCTACTTCCCTCCACAAGTTTCTAGAGTACGCACCGGTACTGTTTTTCTACAGATGACTCAGCCAAGCGGAATCAGTGCTTCAGATAAAATCCCCGTGGTTTGGTCTGGAATTATGAATGGTCTTTTAGAAGGAAGTAGAGATCAGATTGCCACTAGAATCACCAATGGCATCAATCAAGCTTTTAATCAATCACCTTACCTAGCCAAATAACCATGAAAAGGATCATTTACAGCAGTTTTCTATTTCTTTTCTTGGGCTTAGGCGTTGCTAAGGCCCAGACATCTGCATTCACTATTGAAGTACCTGTGACCATTCCCTTGGGCAATACCTCAGACTTCATTGATCAATCAGCCCTAAGAGGCATCAATATCGAGTACCAACGATTTATCACTAGAGAAATAGCCGTGGGTGGTGAAGTAGGCCACCTGACACTTTATAAAAGAGAAGAGAATAAAGTTTATACCGAAGGTACCGCTTCCCTTTCTGGTGTTCAATACCGCTACCAATATGCATATCCTATCTTAGTGACAGGTTCTTATTTCCCTGTGGTAGAAGGTAAAGTCAAGCCTTATGCAGGATTGGGAATAGGTACAATCGCTCATGATAGACGAATTGACATGGGAATTTTCACATCACAAGATACCCATTGGCAATTTGCTATTCGTCCTGAAGTGGGATTGATCTTTGAACCATCCCCTCAGGTAGGATTCAAGATCGGGGCAAAATATTACAACTCCTTCGAGAGTAATAATCTAGCCGGACAATCTAACCTTGGGATCAACTTTGGAATTGTCTTTCTTCGCTAAGACAAATAAAATCTAATGATTAAGCTAGCCTCAATGAAAAGTAGCTTTTTGAATAAATATTAACTTATCAACCTCAACAGCTATGAGAAATTCATTTGTCTTACTGATTGCTATCGCAGGAATACTTGCTTCTTGCTCTGGTAAAAAATACGTGAATGTTCCCAAAGGGATATATGATGACTTCAATCTGCAAGAGTATAAATCTTTTGACTTCTATGAGCTCAAAGGTCCTGAGGAGCGTGGAGAATACTATGAAGAGAACATAGCCTTCCTTCAAGATGCCATAACCAAAAAAATGGAAGAGAGGGGCTTGAAACGAGATGCAAATAACCCCGATCTAAAAGTGAATTTGGGTATCAGCGTGCAAGAACAAATTCAGACCCGCGAGACAAGTTTGGCAACTGATCCATTTATGTACACTGGGCAACGAAGCTATACTTGGACAAGGACAGAAGTACCCGTAAATACCTATACAGAGGGATCACTGACCATGCACTTGGTAGATGTATCGGACAATGAGGCCGTTTGGGTAGGCACCATAGATCGGGCACTTCCTAAAAAGCAAAAAAATATCCCAAGTACCATTCAGAGTGCAGTGGACCTATTATTCCTTAAAATCGATAAATAATTACCCCAGCTGGTATTCTCATGGGAGCTCCGATCAAATTTAAAGATGGAAAATTTAATCGGGCATTTTTAGTAAATTGAACAGCTTAAAATAAAATAGAAATGAAGAAAAACTTATCAATCCTTAGCCTATCCTTGGTGGCTTTGATGCTTTCCTGCTCTCCCAGTGTAAAAATCCTAGGTTCTTGGACTGGTCCAAGCACACCAGCTGAAGGATATAGCAACCTTTTTGTCACGGCTCTGACAGATAACATACTTGCCAGACAAATGGTCGAAACTGACCTGGATAATCTATTAATGGAAGAAGGAGTAAATGCTGAAAGCAGTTTTGATATTCTTCCTCCTGGATTCAAATCCGATGGAGTTGATAAAGAGGAGGTTCTAAGAAAAATCCGAGAACTAGGTACCGATGCAATTCTTACGGTGGCAGTTTTGGACCAAACCAATGAAACGCGATACGTTCCAGGCTCAACCATGTATTCTCCGATGGGATATGGGTATTATGGCAGATTCTGGGGTTACTATAATTATTACAATCCCGTCATGTATGATCCAGGGTATTACACTACTGACAAAAAATATTACCTAGAGGCCAATCTTTATGATGCAGCTACCGAAGAGCTAGTTTGGTCTTCCCAGTCTGAAACTACCAACCCAAGCTCTATCGAGACCTTTTCAAGATCTTTCTCCACAACCATCATCAATCAATTGATCAAGGATGGTTTGATTGCGAAATAATTAATTAAAGCATCCAAATCAGAAAAGACCAGTTTTTATCAAACTGGTCTTTTTTATTCACACATGCTAATCCTACCATTAAACTCCTGACTAGCTGATAAATATCAGCTCTTGAGACACTATTTTTCAATCTAAATTGGGGGAAGTTTTTGTAATTTGGTATTACACCAAAAGGATCACAACCATGAAGACAGGATCTAAAGTTTTGTTGATGACCGATTTCTCGGAGGTCGCAGGCTATGCGGCTTACTATGCTAAGCAGCTTGCTTCCAAACTCAAAGCATCCGTAGAAGTCATGCATATTCTCAGCACTCCCGTAGACTGGGTGAGATTGGATAAAGACAAGGAAAAGTTTTATCCTCAAACCTTGCAAGACATCTCTTCTGCCAAAAACAAGCTTTCAGGCTTAGTACATGAGTTTGAGCAAGGTGGCTTAGATGCTTTTTCTACTCTGATCTATAGCTATGGCTCGGAGACGGTTTTCGAACATGTCAATCAAGCCTCTCCAGACTTTGTGATCATGGGTTCCGAGGGAAGAGGATCTAAAAAACCTTTCTTCTTAGGCTCGACAGCCCAAAAGATTCTTCGGAACATCAAAATCCCTACGCTAATCGTGAAAGAAGAGCCTGCCCGAATGGAAATCAAACGGATTGCCTTTCTCTCCACTCTTGAGCCAAGTCAAAGACCTGTATTTCAGAAACTAAAAAGCTTGGCCAATATGCTTGGAGCAGAACTGGATGTCATTTTTGTTAATACGCCTTACGATTTCTATGAGCAGGAGCGATCCGATGAACTCTTTCAAGAACTATGCGATGGAGACACATCCATCCGCCAAATTCTCATCAATGCAGAAAATCCTGAGAATGGAATCTTATACTATGCGGAGCGAAATCAACCGGATATTTTAGCATTAGCTAAGACCGACAAGTCAGGCTTTAGCAAGTTTTTCAATCCAAGTCTAACCGAAAATCTAGTACGGGTTCATAATTTTCCTATGCTTTCGATCTGTGCGGAGTGAAAATTTCTAAATAGGCAAGGAATTTCTAAACTCCAGTTAATTTCAAAGAATTATTCCTTTAACCTTGTTTTTAGATCCATCTGCTGATGCAAAATTCTGATAATTTCAATTTCAAACGGGTTTGACTTGTGATAAAAAATAATATGCTTCCCAATTCGATAACCCTTCAACCCTTGTAAAATATCACTGTAATCTTTCCCTAACTGACTATTTGAAGCGATTTCTTGACAGGCAAGTTTTAGCATTTCATAGTATTTATCCGCTTGCGTTTCGGACCAATTGTAAAAAGTATATTCCCATATTTCCGAAAGATCATCTATGGCTTCTTGCCGAAAAACAAGATTATCCATTTTCCTTCTTTTGGGACTTGAGCTTGATTAGATGCTGATCAAAATCAAACTCATTTACTCTTGGGCTATTTAAGCCCTCCTCAATTGCATTTTTTAAAGCCAGAGCCTGGGTCTCTTGATTTTCTAAGAGACGAAGCCCTGCCCGTATGACTTCACTTGCATTTTTATACCGTCCTGACTCCAATTGAGTAGTTACAAAACGGTCAAAATAATCTCCTAACGATATAGATGTATTTTTACTCATAGGAAAACCTTTCATTAAAATTACCAAAAATCGGTAAAAAATCCATGTTGAGTTATTTCCTGATCATCCTCGCAATGTAAAATCCATCGAATCCACTCTGATGGGAAAAGACCTTCTGCTCTTCCAGTAATTCAAAGTCTTTTCCTGCCTCTGATGCCAGAAACTTCTTGACTTGCTGTTCATTTTCTGAAGGGAGAATACTGCAGGTGGCATAGACTAGCTGTCCACCCTTTTTTAGCATGCTAGGATAGGATTGTAAGATTTCTTGCTGTGCCTCTTGCACTTTTGCTATGGACTCTGGACTGAGTTTCCACTTGGTATCCGGATTGCGACGAAGTACTCCAAGACCCGAGCAGGGGACATCCAAAAGCAATCGATCCGCAGAATCTTTCAGCCTTTTGATAGTCTTCGATCCTTCGATCACCTTTCGTTCGATGATGTCAATTCCATTTCGTCTCGCTCTGAGTTTGGTCTGCTGAAGTTTCCATTCCTCCAAGTCCATGGAGATGATTTTCCCCTTATTTTCCATCAAAGCTGCCAAATGCAAGGTCTTTCCGCCTGCACCTGCACAAGCATCAATCACCCGCATACCAGGCTCCACCGCAAGGGATGCAGCTACCAGTTGGGAGGATGCATCTTGCACCTCAAATAGCCCAGACTTGAATGCTGCAGAACGGAAAATATTTTGTCTTTCTTCCAAAATCAAAGCATCAGGATAACCTTTCACATGGTAGGTTCGGATTCCTTCTTCCAGCAATTGATTCTTCAGCCGCTCCCGAGTAGTCTTTAGGGTATTCACACGGATGACAACTTCTGCTTCTTGGTTGAGACTGTGCAACTCAGTATCCCAGGTCTCCCCCAGTTCCTTTTTTCCTAATTCATAAAGCCATTCTGGCACAGATTCCAAAATACCCGGATCCTGCAGTTGCTCATACTTTTCCTTGATTTTGGCTGGATTTAGCTTAGAAAATTCCTCCCAAGAAGGAAGCTCATGGCCTTGCATCAACCAATAAGTCCCAAAAAGATCCCAATAATTGGAAGAAGGACTGAGGTAATTTACTAGGCGCCACCAACGCACCATCTCGTAGGTAGTTTCAGCTATAAATGCTCTGTCCCTTGCTCCCCATTTTGGATTGGACTTGAGGGTTCGCTCGATGACCTTATCGGCAAATTGTCCCCGTTCAAAAATGGCTTCTAAGGCATCATGCACGCCTCGTATGGTGTTGTTGTGTAACTTCATCAGAAATATATTCTGCACAAAGGTAGTTTTTCTTTTGCAGACTTAAGGAAAAGAATGCTAAAAGGGCCTAAAGGTCAAGGAAATTCGGACACCTTCCCTACCTACCGCCGACCCAAAGTCATAGCGGTCCCCTGCATAACCATCAGCAAGGGCTTGTAAGGGGTCAAAAACAAGCGTGTTGATTTCTCCAGAATTCGTGGAGATCGTTCGCTTGCGAAACTCCAAAAAATTTGCTCTGATTCCCAAGTCAAGTTTATTGGAAAGTGCCCAGGCAAAAGCCAAATCAATCCCCGATTTCCAATTGCGCTCCTCCAATGCTCGGATGATAGGGCCAGGTGCAATCGACAGGCAATTAGGACAAGGCCACCAAGCCCAATAGGAATAATCAGGAAAGATTTCTATTTGGCCATTTTTCCCGCTTTCTCTCATGGCATACAGGTTGAAATTCAGCGAAGTCCGAGTGCCAAGCTTGATTTTTCGCTGTAAAAATAGTCCCCATCCCACCAGTTCATTTTGCAATCCTACATTCAATTCGTCTTGTGTGTATCCCAGCAAGATAGAATTACCGCTTTCATTTGGGTCAGGGCCATAAATCTCACGATTTTGATAGCCATTTGCCTGCTCCTCATAGTAGGCTTGATGTGAACCTAGTAAACCAATAGCCCAATTTTGACCGATTGGAAGCCCCAAAAATACACGTACACTTCCAAAGCGATTTTTCTCAGGAGCAAAGAATTGAGGATGCTTGATGGCCCTTTCCCAATAACTCCCATCGATTTCAAAAAAGAGACCTCTATTACTTTCCTGAGACAAAGAGAGAAGTGGATTGAGACCGAAAACGAAGAGTAGCAGTAGTTTTTTCATCGATAGCTTGATTAGTGATTACCTTTACGGAGCAAAGACCTAATTCGCTACCAATGATCAATTATAACAGTCTCGTCAAAAAGTGGGCCTCAGAACTTGAACTCTATGAGCTACCCGAAGCTCAAAACTTGGTCGAGTGGCTTTTGGAGCATCATTTAGGGCTTCGACGAGTGGACATGATGAATTTTTTGGAGGAAAAGGATTTGCCAAAATCCCTCTTTGATGACTTTGAAAGACTAAAAAAGGGAGAGCCAATTCAACAGATTCTTGGAAAAGCTCCGTTCTACGGAAGAGAATTTCAGGTAAGCAGAGATACCTTGATCCCAAGAAATGAAACCGAGGAATTGGTGCATTTGATCATCAAGGAAAATCCGCAATCAGGTCTTAAAATTCTCGATATCGGAACCGGCACAGGTTGTATTCCAATTACTCTGTTTTTGGAAATGAACGGGGCAGAAGTTTACGGATTGGATGTGTCTGAGTCGGCTTTAGCCATTGCTCAGAAAAATGCAGAGGCATTAATAACGAAAGTGCGCTGGGTTCAGCAGGATATTTTGGAAGAAGAGATTCCAATCAGAGATTTGGATATCTTGGTAAGCAATCCACCTTATATTCCTGAAAAGGGAAAGGAAAAAATGCACCGCAATGTCTTGGATTTTGAGCCAGAACTGGCACTTTTTGTACCTGACGAGAACCCGCTTCTTTTTTATCGGAGAATTGCCATTTTGGGTAAAAAGGCATTAAAACCTAAGGGAAAGCTTTACTTCGAAATCCATGAGGATTATGGAAAAGATGTCCAGAACCTTCTTTTTGATTTGGGCTATTCAGAGGTAGAAATCATTCCTGATTTGAATGGGAAAGATCGGATGGTAAAAGGCAAAAACCTATAATTAGGAAAATTCTAGGCAAAACCCCTTTACAAGATTTAAAGTCCTTTCCTTTTCCTCAATCATTCCCATGTGGCCTGTACCTTCTAGTTCGTAATAGTGGGAGAATGCTTCTTTTTGCCTCCGACTGGATTCGATTTTAACAGCTCCGTCTTCCGTACCTGCGATCATGAGTTTGGGGCCTTGAAAACTCTTTAAAACGTCATATCTATCCTTTCGGTCTCGCATGGCTTCGGTAAAAGCGATCAATCCTTCCAAGCTAGACTGCTTGGCCTGCTCTGTAGCTTGTTCGATTTCAGAGGCAAATTCCTCCCGGTGTTTCTCCGAAAAAAGCGGGGGAACAAAAGAGCTGACGAATTTCTCTGCTCCAAATTTCTTCAAAAACTGAATCGTACGATTCCGCATTTGTTTTTTCCCGGCATCATCAGCAAATGCCGTCGAGTGAAAAAGCCCTATTCCCTTGATTTTACTGCCCATCAATTCCAATAGTGCCAAGGCTACATAACCTCCTAATGAGTGACCAATAATCATGGGGTCTTGGATTGAATGCTCTTCCATCCATTCCTCCAGCATCACTGCAGTTTCCTCCAAGGAGATTTGCGGCTTTGGCAAAGGACTCTTTCCAAAACCCGGTAAATCCGGACAAAGTACACGAAAACTTTGCGATAATTCTTGGGCAAAATCCTCCCACATGGCTCCGACCTCACAAAATCCATGGATCAAAACCACAGGCTGACCTGAGCCTTTTTCAAAAAAATAAACTGAAGACATGATTTTAGTGTGCCTTTGCTACCTCAGCTAGACTACGAACTGCATCAGCAATGCCCGCAGCATCAAAACCACAAAGCTTGTGAAGTTGCTCCTGCTCTCCGTGCTCGATAATCGCATCAGGAATACCCAATCGCTTGATTTGAGCCTGATAGCCATGGTCCATCATCCACTCCAATACTGCGGATCCGAAACCACCCATCAAACATCCATCCTCCACGGTCACGACTTTAGAGAATTTTCCAAAAATCTCATGCAGTAGCTCTTCGTCCAATGGCTTGACAAATCGCATGTCATAATGAGCTGGATTCAGCCCTTCTTTCGCCAACTCTTCTGAAGCTTTGACAGCATAATTTCCAATATGTCCAATGCTCAAAATGGCTACATCCTCCCCTTCTTTCACAATTCGACCCTGTCCGAGAGGAATCTGCTGAAAAGGCGTTCTCCACTCAGGCATCACGCCTTTACCTCTTGGGTATCGGATAGAATAAGGACCTTCATGACTAAGCGAGGAATACATCATATTTCGAAGTTCTTCCTCATTCATAGGAGCTGAAACAACCAAATTTGGGATGCATCGGAAATAAGCTAAATCGTATGCACCATGGTGAGTCGGTCCATCTGCTCCTGCAAATCCTGCTCGATCCAAGCAAAATACGACAGGAAGATTTTGGAGGCAGACATCATGGATCACCTGATCATAGGCCCGCTGCATAAAGCTGGAGTAAATATTACAAAAAGGCTTCAGGCCTTGAGTCGCCATACCGGCCGAAACGGTCACGGCATGCTGCTCCGCAATACCCACATCAAAAGCTCGGTGAGGCATGGCCTTCATCATAATATTCATCGAAGAACCGGAAGGCATAGCCGGGGTCACTCCCATGATTCGCTCATCCTGCTCTGCCAGTTCTACAATGGTATGTCCAAAAACCTCTTGATATTTCGGTGGCTGTGGAGTGGAAGGCACTTTTTTGAATATCTCTCCAGTCACTTTGTCAAAAGTACCGGGAGCATGCCAAGTGGTTTGATTTCCATTTTCAGCCGGAGCATATCCTTTGCCCTTTACGGTCACACAGTGCAGAATCTTCGGACCTGGAATATCTTGAAGATCTCGAAGAATTTCCACTAGGTGGTTGACATCATGTCCATCCACCGGACCGAAATATCTAAGATTAAGTGATTCAAATAAATTACTTTGCTTAAGGACAGCGGATTTGATCGCTCCCTCTACTTTGGAGATAACTTCTTGGGCAGACGAGCCAAACTTGCTCAGTTTACCGAGCATTTTCCAAACTTCGTCTTTGACCTTGTTATAGGTATGAGAAGTGGTAATATCAGTAAGATAATCCTTTAGAGCCCCAACATTCGGGTCAATAGACATGCAATTGTCATTCAGGATAATCAAAATATTGCTGTCGCTGACTCCCGCATGATTCATAGCTTCGAAAGCCATACCTCCTGTCAAGGCACCATCACCAATCACTGCTACATGTTGCTGCTTGTTTTTGCCCTTATATTTAGAGGCCATCGCCATTCCTAGCGCCGCCGAAATAGAGGTGCTTGAGTGCCCTACTCCAAAAGTGTCATATTCACTTTCTGACCTCTTGGGGAAACCTGAAATTCCTCCATAAATTCGGTTCGTATGGAATTTATCTTTTCGCCCTGTTAGAATTTTATGCCCGTATGCCTGATGCCCCACATCCCAAACCAACTGATCCTCAGGTGTATTAAGCACATAATGAAGTGCTACTGTGAGTTCGACTACTCCCAGACTAGCTCCAAAATGCCCTCCATATACAGAAACATTGTCCACAATAAAGTCGCGGAGTTCGTCACAAATTTGGACAAGCTTGTCTTTTGGAAGTTTTTTAAGATCGGCAGGGCTGTCGATTTGGGCGAGTAGTTCTCCAGGTTGGATCAACATGAATTCTTTGCTTTTTTTATGTTTGGAAAGATAAACCAGCGTGATTTGGTATTGTTTTTTAGTTAGCATAGCAACTAAAATCGAGCCGCTACTCCATCTCCCCTTTTCAATTAATTTACTTTAATTGAATATCTTTGGCTATAAGTTCGCAAAATTAACCAATAATCTAAATATCCTTTGAGTTTCGAAATCAAAATACCACTTTTCGAAGGGCCTTTCGACCTCATGCTCTTTTTCATCGAGCGTGACGAATTGGATATTTACGATATTCCCATCTCCAAGATTACCAATGATTTCCTCGATTATCTCCATCATCTCGAACGGATGGAGATCGAGGTGGCAAGCGAATTCATCTTGTTTGCAGCCACGCTGATGAAAATCAAGTCTCGGATGCTACTACCCCGACCCGAACTCAACGAAGAAGGAGAGGAAATCGATCCGAGAGAAGAACTCATTCGAAATCTTCTGGAGTACAAAAAATACAAGTCTGTCATTCAGGATTTAGCTAGTCTGGAATCTGACCGTCAGGCTAAAGAAAAGCGGGGAAATATCGCAGCCGAACTTAAATCACTTCATAAGATCGATGATGTGGATGCAGAAATGCAGCATGTGGATCTCTACAAACTGCTGAAGGTATTCCAAAAGTGCATGGCCAAAATGGCTGCACGAACTGAGGAAACAAAACATACCATCATTCAGTATCCATACACTATCGAGCAACAAAAAGACTTCGTATTGGAAAAAATAAGCTTCAAGAAACAAGTTCCCTTTTCAGATTTTATTGAATACAAGCCTGATAAGATTTTTGTCATTTACACCTTTCTTGCCATTTTGGAACTCTTACAGCTCTCAGAGGTTACCATTGTCATTGGTGAAGGATATAATAATTTTTGGGTAGAAAAGACTGAGCCAATCGCTGCAGCCTAAGTATGAAGCTTGACAACAAGAAGATTTTCAAAACGCTAAACCCTAATAAGGTTTGGGTTCCGATCCTAATCGGTCTAGGCATTGTGTTCGCAATGTTTTATTTCGATCCCAATGTCAATACCAAGACTTTGAAAGGAGTCTTTGACGCTTCATTACCCTACATCTTTTTGGCGATCCTGGTAATCATTTTCAGAGATGCCGGCTACGTCTACCGAATTCGTGAAATCACCCAGCGAGAGCTAACTTGGACTAGAGCGATTTATGTCATCATCCTTTGGGAGTTTGCCTCTGCGGTGACTCCTTCCGTGGTAGGCGGTACTGCTGTCGCGATTTTCATCCTAAATAAGGAAGGAATCAAGCTAGGAAGAGCCATTTCTTTTGTCATGGTGACTGCCATTTTGGACAACTTATTCTTTGTCATCGGAGCTCCCATTATTTTATTCTTTGCCAAAGGAAACATCTTTCCAGACAGCAAAATCCTCGAAAATCAGCTTGAAAACAGCCTACAGGCAATATTTTGGATCAGCTATGGCCTGTATGCCACTTATAGCTTGATCATGGCGGCAGCCTTATTCTACAGACCACGCGTATTCAAATGGGTACTGATCAAGATATTTTCTATAAAATGGCTTAAAAAGTGGAAGCATGATGCACAGGAATACGGCAATCAGATCATCGAAGCATCCAAGGAACTTAGCGATAAAAAGTGGAGCTACTGGATTCCGATTATACTGGCTACGATATTTATCTGGAGCTCGAGATACTTGATGCTAAACGCGCTGATCTCAGCCTATGTCCCGCTCAGCCTCGATAATCACGTGATTGTTTTTGCCAGACAGGTGATCATGTGGATCGTAATGATGATCTCTCCGACTCCGGGAAGTTCGGGAACTGCCGAGTTTTTCTTCGGGCAGTTTTTCACCCAGTTCCTAGATGGTTACACCTTTGTGACCAGCATTCTGTGGCGTTTGCTTTCCTATTATCCTTATTTGATTTTAGGAGCCATTTTCCTTCCTAGATGGATTCGGCAGGTTTTTTTCAAAAAGAAAAAGACACCAAGTCAAAGTCATGATTAGGCCTTTAAAGCTACCGGAGATTGCAAAAATCTGTGAGGGAAGCCTGTCATCCAATCAGCAGGATCTCGAAATAAATCGCATTTTCATAGATTCCCGGCAAGTATTTCAGCCATCCAAAAGTCTCTTTGTAGCCTTACAAGGGGCAAAGGCAAATGGAGTGGATTTTATCCCTGAGCTGATTGAAAAGGGCGTAAAATCCTTTATTATCCCTGATTCATTTGATCCACAGGGGCTAGAAGCAAACTTTATTCAGGTAGCAAATCCTCACAAAGCATTGCAAGCAATCAGTGCTTCGCTTCGAGATCATTTTGAAAAGCCAGTCGTTGGAATCACTGGATCCAATGGAAAGACCATCGTCAAAGAATGGCTTGGTCAACTCCTACAGCAAGGGTTTTCTGTGGTCAAAAGTCCCAAAAGCTACAACTCACAGGTAGGCGTGCCCTTATCAATTTTGGAAATCCAAGCTTATCATCAAGTGGCAATTCTGGAGGCAGGGATTTCTAAGGTATGCGAAATGCAAACTCTTGGAGAAATGATCCGGCCTGACTTGGGTATATTCACCAATATTGGGACGGCACATGACTCAGGCTTTCCGGACAGAAGATCCAAGATTCAGGAAAAGCTCCAGCTTTTTAAAGATTCTAAGCTTTTGATCTATTGCAAGGATCAGGAAATAGTGAGAGAGGAAATTGAAAGAAAATTCCCTGAAGATGGTTTGATTGCCTGGTCGGATAGGGAAGGAGCAGATTTCACTCGAATTGTAAAAAAAGAGGCGATCGAAACTCGGCTTATTTTCATCAAAAAAGATCTGTCCACACATACTTTCCGGACACAGCTTCGTGACACAGCTTCCCTTGAAAATATCACCCATTGCATCGTTGCAGCCTTGACTTTGGGTCTGCCAGCTCAAAAGATTCAAGAAGGTCTAAGTCATCTCAAACCGGTAGACATGCGCCTGACTCTAAAGGCGGGCATACGGGATTGCTTACTGATCGATGATACTTACAATCATGACTTGGGAGGACTGAGAGTTGCTCTGGATTTTATGAAGCAGCAGCGACCGAAGCGGAGGAAAATTTTAATTTTATCCGATTTTTTGCAGCAAGGGGAAGCAGCCCAAATCTACCAAGAGGCTTCAGAAATTTTGAAGAATCACCAACTGGACTTGATCATAGGGGTGGGCAAAGAGATTCGAACCTTAGAAAATCACCAAATCAGTTCATTCTCTTGGTTTCCAACTACCCAAAGCTTGCTAGCAGAACTCAAGTCATTCAATTTCGAAAATGATCTGCTTCTGATCACGGGAGCGAGGATTTTTGAGTTTGAAAAAATTGTCAATCAGCTGCAGCAGCGAATCCATGGAACAACTCTGGAAATCAATCTGAATTCCCTGACCCATAATTTCAATTTTTATAAAAAGCTCCTCAAACCCCAAACCAAGGTAATGGTCATGGTCAAAGCTTTTGCCTATGGAGGCGGGGCTCCGGAGATCGCCAATCACCTTCAGATTTTGGGAGCAGATTATTTAGCAGTTGCCTTTACAGACGAAGGAGTGGCTTTGCGGCAGCAGGGCATACACTTACCCATCATGGTTCTCAATCCTGCTGAAGAGTCCCTGAGTCTTTGTCAGGAATATCAATTGGAACCAGTAGTGTTTAGTTTGGAATTCTTTCAGCTTGTAGGAGAATGGTCCAAGCATGGAGGTCAGGCTATGAAGATTCATCTGGATCTGGATACAGGGATGCATCGATTGGGTTTTGAAAAAGCTCATTTGGAGGAACTCAAAAAGCTCATTCAAGAATATCCCCAACTTAGCATCGCGTCAGTTTATACCCATTTGGCTGCTGCTGATGAGTCCCACGAAAAAGAGTATTCGCTTAGTCAATTGAAAGATTTTGAGGAAATGAGTACAGAAATCTCTGCTTTCCTACCCGAAAAACCACTGTTTCATGCACTCAACTCGGCTGGAATCGTAGCCTTTCCGGATTATCAATTTGATATGGTTCGTCTGGGTATAGGTCTCTACGGCGTGGAAGTCACCGGAAATTACTCATCCGAACTCCAATCCATCAGTCAATTGAAGACGACCATTTCCCAAATCAAAGATTTACCGGCAGGAGCAAGTGTTGGATACTCCCGAAAAGGAAGACTCCCCAATGGCGGTAAAATCGCAACCTTGCCCATTGGCTATGCAGATGGCTATGACAGACGCTTCAGCAACGGTAAGGGATATGTTTTGATTAGAGGAAAGAACGCGCCTGTAATCGGAAATGTCTGCATGGATATGGTCATGATCGATGTGACTGCTATCGATGCTGAAGTGGGAGATGAAGTATTAATTTATGGTGCAGAGATTCCTCTGGCACCCCTCGCTGAGGCCATCGGAACGATTCCTTATGAGTTACTAACCCACATCAGTACCCGGGTCAAGCGCGTGTACTTTTTGGACTGATCAGTAAAAACAGAAATTCATTTTTTTTATCTTCCCTCATGGAATTAACCAAAAAGCGACTTGCGCAGATTGTCTTTGATCATAATGACAAAGCTTCCCGCACATTTGACCTAGTCCTTTTAGCTCTCATATTTGGCTCCGTACTAGTGGCCGTCTTGGATTCAGTTGCCGAGTTGCATGATGTGTATGGAGACACTTTTTATCTTTTGGAGCTCCTTTTCACTTTTTTGTTTACGATCGAGTACATCCTTCGTATTTGGCTGACGAGCAAGACCTTTCGCTATGTTACCAGCTTTTTTGGGATCGTAGACCTTCTGGCTATTCTCCCAGTTTATCTCAGTTTTTTTGTGGTCAATATACAGTTGCTTACCGTGGTCAGAGCACTTCGCCTTTTGCGCGTAATCCGAATATTGAAGCTTGGACGATACCTTTCTGAGGCAGATTTTATCAAGGAATCGCTGAAGGCTAGTATGGCCAAAATTCAGATTTTCTTGTTTACTGTATTGACAGTAGTATTAATCATGGGAACCCTGATGTATCTCGTCGAAGGTCCAGCAGCTGGCTTCACCTCTATTCCGAGAGGGATGTATTGGGCAATTGTCACCTTGACTACTGTGGGTTTTGGAGATATCACTCCGGAGACACCTCTTGGACAGTTTATCGCATCCCTGATTATGCTTTTGGGTTATGCAATCATTGCCGTACCAACAGGTATTGTAAGTTCGGAGATGGCCAAAAGACGAAAGCCGGAAGAAATCATTCATACGAAGGCCTGCCATTCCTGCGGTGAAGAAGGTTTGGGATTAAGTGACCTCTATTGTCGCCACTGCGGTGAAGAATTGGATAAAATCCGATGATTCGGTTTTCCTGACCCTAAAAACTCCGCCCCGGTTCGGGCCTGTCTGAGAGACAGTAAGATCCTTACGAAAAGGAATTAGAATTAAGAATCAAATCGCTTCTCCGAAGCTCTGTTTTCTCTTTTCAAATACCTAGGCTACACTCAAAACGCCTCGCTGAGGCTTAAAGGCTAAAAGCCGCATTCCTATTCAAAAGAGGTATTTAAAATCCTGCCCAATGCCAAAGGCATTTTTTGTAAAAGCCCGGTATGAAATGCCGGGCTAGAATCGGTAAAATCAATCAGAGTGCTGAAGGCACGATCTGTAAACTATCTATCGCATCTTCAGTGCTCTCAAAAAGCCTCGCTGAGTATTAAAGGCTAAAAGCCACATTTCCATTCATTCGTGCGAAAAATTGTCACCTTCGCCAGAGGCCGCTTGGATTTGACGAATATCTTTCAAAGATTTTTTACAAACTCTAAATCGATTGCAAACTGAGATAAGCCTGATTTAAAGCGCTTTAGACAAGTCAGCTTAACCTTCTATTTTTCAAAATTTTCTTTGGCAAAAACAATTCCATTACCTTTGTAACGCAATGATATTCTTTAAGCCCCGAAAAAAGCCACATTAATTTTTGCTATTTGTCTAAGAAGCACAGGACTGCCAATCTGGACCCGGGACCTCAACGCACCAAAACATTCCTCTTTCATTGATTTGAACAGCCTTATGAAGAAGTATTTCAACCTATTTGATTTTAGCCAAAAAGTAGATTACAAAACCGAAGTTTTGTCTGGGTTGACCGTTGCCCTTGCTTTGATACCGGAGGCGGTTGCTTTCGCATTTATTGCGGGACTTTCCCCGCTGACCGGCTTGTATGCGGCATTTGTGATGGGCTTGGTCACTTCCATCTTTGGAGGACGTCCGGGTATGATCTCTGGTGCTACAGGAGCTATCGCAGTGGTAATCGTCACTTTAGCGGCTACGCATGGCGTGGAATACGTGTTTGGAGCAGTGGTTCTTTCCGGTTTGATACAGATTCTGGCAGGTAGCCTCAAACTGGGAAAATTCATCCGCTTGGTTCCTCACCCGGTCATTTTTGGCTTCGTCAACGGGCTTGCCATTATCATTTTCATGTCTCAATTGGATCAGTTTAAAGGTGCAGATGGCAACTGGCTTACTGGAGAGACCTTGTATATTCTGCTTGCCTTGGTACTCTTGACCATGTTGATCATTTGGGGACTTCCCAAACTCACCAAGGCTGTTCCCGCTTCTCTTACAGCTATCTTAGTAGTCTTTGGAATTGTGGTGGCCTTTGGAATAGATACCAAAACAGTGGGGGACATGGCAAGTATCAAAGGTGGTTTTCCTCCTTTTCACATTCCGGCTATCCCTTTCAACTTAGAAACTTTACAAATCATCTTCCCCTACGCGGCGATTATGGCGGGGGTAGGTTTGATCGAGTCGCTTTTGACCCTCAATATTGTTGATGAAATCACCGAGACAAGAGGTAGAAGTAACAAAGAAGCCATAGCACAAGGAGCTGCCAATGTTGCCTCCGGATTCTTCTCCGGGATGGGTGGTTGTGCAATGATCGGTCAAAGCTTGATCAATGTGTCTTCTGGAGCCCGAGCAAGACTTTCGGGAATTGTCGCTGCAGTGATGCTTTTGGTCTTTATCGTGTTTGGGTCTAGCCTAATCGAACAAGTACCCATGGCTGCCTTGACCGGATTGATGATCATGGTCTCGATTGGGACTTTTGAATGGGCGAGTTTCCGCACCATCACCAAAATGCCCAAAAAGGATATTTTCTTAATGTTTTTAGTCACTTTGATAACTGCTGTTCTCCATAATTTAGCTCTCGCAGTATTGATCGGGGTAATTTTGGCTGCCTTGTTTTTTGCTTGGGACAATGCCAAGCGAATCCGCGCCAGAAAGTATGTGGATGAAAAGGGCGTGAAACACTATGAAATGTTTGGGCCTTTATTTTTCGGTTCGGTGACTGCCTTCGGCGAAAAGTTTGATGTATTGAATGACCCAGAAGAGGTGATTATCGATTTTGAAGAAAGCCGAGTGGTGGATATGTCAGCAATCGAAGCATTGAATAAAATCACGGAGCGATACCAAAAGGTGGGCAAAAAAGTCCATCTGCGTCATTTAAGCCCAGACTGTAGAAAGCTCCTTTCCAAGGCAGACCAAATCATCGATGTCAATATCATCGAAGATCCTACCTACAAGGTTTTGGTGGATGATTTGGCTTGATGAAGGTTATTGAACTTGTCCGACAGGGAAGTTTGAAAAACCTCCTTTGAATCGCCACTTTCATTTCTAATAACCTGAAATATCACTTTCGTACTAGGCTCAAGACTTGCTTTCATTAGGGAGGGCAGGATCTATTGAAATGCTTCTCTTGAATGTATTTCTGTTCAGGTCAAATCCAATGTCAAGGAAAGCATGACTAGTACGCCTAAGAAAGGCTGAAAATGAAATGAACTGTGCATTCTTCAAAATCACCGTCATTGTTAAAATCATACTCTCCACTACCCTCTCCTCCATTTAAGGAGAGTGTTCCTCCATCATAGGTGTGTGCATATATTTCGTATACTTCCGGAGATTTATCCCATCTTATCGCAAAGCGGAAGGTTTGTTGCCACTCTTCCCAAAACATTTCTCCGCTGACAGTATATACTTCCCTGTCAATTGGATCAACCATTAATGTGAACCTACCATTGGTTTGAACGGACATACTAACACTACCCCCATTTTCTACCACATCTACGGATAGGGAACTCACACTGTATTGGGCTTTCGTGGCCTCCCAATTGCCAGCCAGTTCACTGATTTTGAAAGGACCTTCTTTGACAAGTACCTCTTCCATATCCTCCTGCGAACAAGAAATTGAAAGAGAAATAACCACAATCATCAAGAGACTTCGGAAAAGCTTCATGTTTTAAGAATTTACAGGTCAAATAGATTCTAATCCTATTACAACTTATCAAGTTTCCAAAGCCTTACCAATGACATTTATCAGTTTTCCGGAGTGTTTTAATCGAAAGTCAGAGTGAATTTTACCCCGATTATCCTAGCCCAAATCTGGCAATGATCAAATTAGAGGCAGTTTTCAAATTGCGATTGATTTAATAAATCAGTCAGAAGACTTATACTGCTACTTCAAAACCAAAAAAAAGGAGACCCGAAAGCCTCCTTTTTTTGAAAATGCCAATGCAATCAGTCTTTACCCTGATGCACCACTCGTTGTGGGAAAGGGATCTCAATTCCTTTCTCCTCAAAGGCAGTATTGATGGCTTCCATGGTATCAAAATAGACTGGCCAAAGATCACCCGCATCAGTCCAGGCTCTGATTACCAAGTCCAGGCTACTATCTCCAAAATTATTCAAGAAGACTACTGGCTCTGGATCCTGATGTACCCGCTTATCATTTTTGAAAATATCCAAGATAGTCTCCCTGGCTACTTTGATATTGGTACCATAAGCCACTCCTACTGTCAAATCAGCTCTTCGGGTTTCTTGCGTACTCATATTGACTACATCCGAATTTGCCAGCCCACCATTGGGGATGATGATTTCTTTGTTGTCAAAAGTGGTCATTCGGGTATAAATAATCCCGATTTGCTTGACTACTCCTGTATGACCCTGTGCGACGATCACATCTCCGGATTTGAATGGCTTAAATACCAAGATCAATACTCCTCCCGCAAAATTGGAAAGGGATCCCTGAAGTGACAGACCTATAGCCAAACCCGCAGCACCCAAGATTGCCACGAAGGAGGTCAAGGGAACTCCCAAGACGGTAGCAATTCCAATAAAAAGGGAAACATACAGCGCAGCTTTTACCACGCCACTTAAGAAGTCATTCAATGAGGGATTCTTGTCACGCTTTTCCAGCACTTTATTGAAACCCTTGAGAATTTTACCAATTATAAATCGACCTACCAGGTAAAATAAGGCCGCATAGATCAATTTGGGAATAATAAGCCACACAAGATCTATCCCTTGTGCAATAAGTGAATCGACCATTTCTGGTGTAATTTCCATACTATTTGATTTTAAATTAAAGTAAATTCTATTTTCAAACAGAAATCACCACTTGCCATCGAAACGCCCAAAACCAACGGAGCGAAAAATCGGATATTCCCGCTTGACCCAAGATATTATTCCAATCTTGGCGACTAAAACTTCTCAGCACCGAAAGGGGCGCATCGTTCACAACCATCGGGGATTTGCTAAATCCCTTGGTCAAAAGTCGAATGCTATGATAAGCTAGAGGATGTCTGTGCAGGTCATTGATGACGATCCCAAGATTGGCCTTTTGAAGTAAAGTACTAAGCAAGGCCACTAATTCGCTATCCGTAAAATGATGGGTGAAAAGGGTGCAAGTAATAATGTCCGCCTTTTCTTCCACAAATGCCTCTTCGAAGACATTTTGTACTGACAAATTTATAGAAGGTTTGTCAGATAATCTAGTTTTGGCGAGATCAATGATATTTGGATTAGCGTCAACTCCCTCAAAATCTATGTTTTGACCATTTTTGATCGCCCAATCATCCATGACACGCAACATATCCCCTCCTCCACATCCTATATCTACTACCTTCCATCGGCCCTTTGGCGGTGCCGCATTGATTAATTTTTGAATTCCATCGGTAGTGACATGATTCCCTCCTAGCCAGCGATTGATTGTCTTGAGTTCCTTTAAAGTTTGCTCCAAAACCTCACCTTCGCATTCCAGATCATCCATCCACTCTTTCTGCGTACTTCTTTGGGAGAAATCAATCATGATTTAGCAAGCAAAAGTGTCTCTAGTGTCAGTCCCGGACCAAAACCCATACTAAGTATGTCTCCTGAAAGTGACTGATCCGAAAGCATAGCATGCAACACGAATAAAATAGTAACAGAAGACATATTGCCAAACTGCCGAAGAATGCCCATAGCATGTTGGTTACACTTAGGATCAAAGCCAAAAGCCTCCTGGACCTTTTCCAAAATTTGCTTTCCACCAGGGTGCACGGCAAAATTTCGAATCTTTGAAAGCTTGAACCGGCTTTCAAATTCAGCCTTCAATTGCTCCACTCCCTCATTCAAAATCCCCGGCACATATTTGCTGAGTGACATTTCAAATCCAAAATCACCGATACTCCAAGCCATATCCTTGGCTCCCTGTGAAAGGATAGCGCAAGAATAATCTATGATTTCAAAGCCTTCCGCCTGATTGGAAAGCAAGGCCGCAGCCGCTCCATCTCCAAAAAGAGAATTAGCCAATAAATTATCTTCTGTGTAGGCTTTCTGAAAATGCAGGGTACAAAGTTCTATTGCTACCAAAAGCACCTTGGCATCCGGCTCGGCGCGAAGGATTTTATCAGCCAATTTGATTCCTGAAAAAGCTGCATAGCAACCCATAAAATGAATGCAATAGCGTTCTGTGGCCGGATTCATTCCCAGCGCTTCCATCAATTGCATCTCGACCCCAGGAGCAAGCATGCCTGTGCAAGACACCAAGATCATATGCGTGATTTCACCAGGCTGAACCGGAGAATCTTTTAGACAGTTTTGGACAGCTTCCAGCGAAATCTTAGGTGCCTCTTTGGCGAAAACATCCATCCGGGCTTTTGTGCCTGGAAAGGGTTCTAGGGTTTCATTTTTTGGAAAAAAAGAGAAATCCTCCACCGAATCCTGCTCAAAATCTTCCAACACACTGTATCGACTTTGAATACCTGACTTTCGATATAAAAAATCAAGTTTTCTCCCTTCCAATGCATCCAATCCATGAGCAATTTTCATGAATTTAGCGATGGATTCTTGGGCTACAGGGCTTCCGGGATTGGCCCGGCCGATACGATTGATAAAAGGCATGCAGGTAAGTTAGCGGATAATCTTTACATTAGAAGCACTTCTTAGGAAACCTAAATTTAACGCAAAGGTTATTCATTCTATGATTACCCGATCCAGTATTCTTCACCTCCGCATCCCTTTTTCAATCTTTTTGATGCCGGTATTTCTGTTTGCCTTGGGACTTACTCCCAATCTCAATGAGAGTAGATTATTGTACGTTTTCTTAGCCTTACATCTTTTCCTCTACCCTTCTTCCAATGGATACAACAGCTACTATGACAAGGATACTGAGAGCATTGGAGGTTTGAAAAAACCACCCACGGTCACCAAAGACCTATGGGCTTTATCCATGGTTTTTTTCCTGATAGCTATTGGTTTAGGATGGCTGATCAACTGGGAATTTGCAAGTATGATTCTGGTCTATGGACTAGTAAGCATGGCCTATTCACATCCTTCCATCCGGCTAAAGAAATATCCTTGGCTAAGTTGGCTAATCGCCGGCCTTTTTCAGGGCTATTTTACCTTTGCCATGGCCTATGCGGGACTGAGTGATTTTGGATGGGATGTGATAGTTAAGTCCCACGTAGTGATCCCGGGATTTCTAACCTCTTTGATGCTTTGGGGGAATTACCCGCTCACACAAGTCTATCAGCACTCCGAGGATGCAAGACGTGGGGATATGACTTTAAGTAGAAAACTGGGAATAATCGGGACCTTTTCCTTTTCAGCATTATTCTTCACACTTACCGGAGCAGGATTTGGCTGGTATTTTCTAGATAAGGGTCTAGAGCCTATACTTTGGGTATTCTTGGGAGCGATGGCTCCCATCGTACTGTATTTCTTGATTTGGTTTGCCTTTGTCCGCAGACAGCCTGAACGCTATGCTACTTACTCCTGGGCAATGGGAATGAATTGGATTTCAGCGATCGTTTTGAATGCTTTCTTCATCTATTTCTTCTTGGAATACACCCAAGTGATGCAGGTGTTTGGGTATTAAAAAGGCTCTCCGTGTGTATTTTGAATTATTTTTCTGGAGAAATAGGGATAGTCAGCCAAAAGCTTTCGGGCGAAAGATGAAGTCATATTCGATCCAAAAAGTCGCTGAAGCCACCTTCCTAGAGTGAGGCGATTTTCAAAATGCGCCTTCCACACTTTTCGATAATTTAATTCGATTTCTTCCCGCTTGTCAAATTGGTCTAAAGTCTCAGCCACCAAATAAGCGGCATGAATAGCCATCGCCATCCCGTTTCCATTGAGCGGGGTGATGAGGCCAGCAGCATCTCCTGTCATCAGGATATGCTGCTCCACAGGTGATTTCTTCTCGAAAGAAATCTCGTTGATGACTTCTGGTTTGTCAAAAAGAAACTCAGCTTCCTGAAAAATCCGATTCAAATGTGGGTTTTTCCATAAAATTTCCTGCTCCATATCAGGAATAGAACCATACTTCCGTAAATCCTCTCTTCTACCCAAGTAGCAAAGGTTAAAACGATTACCTTCTACTGCATTGATACCGCAATAGCCCCGCTTGAAATTATGCAAAGCCACCACATTTTTTGGCCGATCAATCCGGATATGGTATTTGACACCAATAAAGGGAGAACGCTTTTGCGTAAAAGCCCGCCCCATCTCTGAGTCAATCCGAGAACGCTTTCCAAAAGCACCAATGACATAATCAAAAGAAAAAGTCTTCCCATCAGCCAAAGTGAGTTCAAAGGAATTTCCTCCCTCAATAAAGATCACTTCTTGAACCTGAATTCCCGTATGAATAGTCGCCCCAGCTGCTTTTGCTTTTTGAAATAAAAAATCATCTAGGGCAAAGCGACTGATACCAATTCCACCAAGATCCAAATCGGCAAAGACATTCTGCCCATTAGTATCCGAAAACTCAAAAGTATCGATCTGTGGAATATCCAAGGATTCCGGAAAGAGACTTTCACGCTTGAGGAAATCGACCACTTCATTGGATAGGTATTCACCGCAAACACGGTGAAACGGATAGTTTTTTTTCTCAAAAAGCTGGACCGAATGTCCGTTTTTGGCCAGTAGATAGGTAGAAACCAAGCCGGCAAGCCCTCCCCCTACAATTCCTATATTTTTCCTAATTCCCAAGGTTCTGCCTTTAATTTTAATTATTAACCGCCCATCAAATAATAAGTTCGGATGGGTGCACAAGCTTAATTTTGAAAGTTACTTTAAATGAAAATAAAAATAAGGTTTATGAAAAACACACTACCCAAATTTCTCAGGAGATTAATGTTTCTAGTGGGAATTCTTGGTGTTATGTTCTATTCCGAGGACAGCTTTGCGCAGCGGAAAAAGAAAAAAGATGCCAAAAATACTCCCGCAGCCCCCGCAGCTAAGCCTTCCAATGGCAATGGCAACAAAAAGGGACCTAAACCCTACAAGGATGTCATCACCAAGGAGGCAAAAACTATGGAAGGGCTTTTCAAAGTCCATCAAATAGATGATAAATACTTCTATGAGCTTCAAGACTCTTTGCTGGGCAGAGACATGCTCATGGTCACTACCATCGCTAAAACCGCAGACGGACTAGGTTATGGTGGCGAGCGTACCAATACCATGATGCTACGATGGGAAAAAGAAGGAGATATGATTCTCCTGAAAGTAGTTTCGGTTGACAATTTTGCAGCTGATTCTCTTCCGATCGCTCAGGCGGTAAAAAACTCCAATTTGGAGCCCATCCTTCAAAAATTTGACGTCAAGTCCGATGCAACTGATTCCACTGGAATCGTCATCGAGGCAACAGATCTTTTTGCAAAAGATGTACAGGCCTTAGGCTTACCTCGCAACAGACGTACACAATACAGAGTACAGCGGTTGGATAGTGATCGATCTTACATCAAGCACATTCACACCTACCCAATCAATATTGAGGCTCGCTATGTCATGACCTACTCAGCGCAGAACCCTCCATCAAATAGCTCTACCGGATTGATTACTTTGGAGATGAACTCTTCTATGGTCCTTCTGCCAAAGGAGCCAATGATGCAGCGATTATCAGACAGACGAGTAGGCTGGTTTAGCCGATCCTATGTAGACTATGGTGCTGATGCCCAAAAAGCTGAATCCAGAAGATACCTGGATCGTTGGAGATTGGAAGTCAAGCCGGAAGATATGGAGAAGTTCAAGAGAGGTGAATTGGTTGAACCAGTTAAACCAATCGTCTATTACATCGATCCAGCTACTCCTAAGAAGTGGGTGCCTTATTTAAAGCAAGGAGTTGAGGACTGGCAAAAGGCTTTTGAAGCTGCAGGTTTCAAAAATGCTATCATCGCCAAAGAAGCTCCTAGCCCAGAAGAAGATCCAAGCTGGAGTCCAGAAGATGCACGTTATTCTGTAATCCGTTATTTCGCTTCTGACATTCAAAATGCATATGGGCCACACGTATCCGACCCAAGATCAGGTGAAATCATCGAATCTGATATCGGCTGGTACCATAATGTGATGAACCTATTGAGAAACTGGTTCTTCATTCAAACAGCAGCTGTAAATCCTGAAGCTCGAAGCGTGAAGTTTAAGGATGAGGTGATGGGACGATTGATCCGATTTGTATCTGCCCACGAGGTAGGACATACACTAGGTCTTCCGCACAACTTCGCCTCCTCCAATGCTTATCCGGTCGAGAAGCTTCGTGACCCGGAATTCACCAAAACAATGGGAACAGCTCCATCTATCATGGATTATGCTCGATTCAATTATGTAGCACAGCCGGAAGACGAGGGTGTTTCTTTGATGCCAGATGTGGGACCATACGATAAGTATGCGATCATGTGGGGTTACAAGCCAATTCCTGAGGCCAGCACTCCAGAAGAAGAACTGGCTATACTAGATCAATGGATCATGGAAAAGCAGGGAGATCCTGTCTACCGATATGGCCGTCAAGGCAATAGCTACGATCCTACTACTCAGAGCGAAGATTTGGGAGACAACTCCATGCTTGCATCTGAGTACGGTATCAAAAACCTAAAGCGTATCATGCCAAACCTGATGGAGTGGACGCGAGAAGAAGAAAAGCCTTACAAGGACTTTAGCGATCTAGAGGAAATGTATGGCCAGGTTTTGGGTCAATTCAACCGATACATGGGACATGTCCGAACTCACGTAGGTGGTGTGATGGAAGTCTATCGCGCTTCAGGTCAGGAAGAGCCAGTCTACACACACAATTCTAAAGAAATGCAGCAATCAGCTGTGGCTTTCTTGAATGAAAACCTCTTCCAAACGCCAAGTTGGTTGATGGAAGAAGAAATCATTGCCCGTACAGGAGATTTCGGTGCGCTAGAGCGAATCCGTAGCCTACAAGTCAATACACTCAATGGAATCCTTGAGTGGGGTCGCTTGGGTAGAGTAATAGAAAATGAAGCACTTAACGGAAGCGAGGCTTACAGAATGACCGAGCTATTCGATGATCTTCGCAAAGGAATTTGGACAGAATTGAGCAGAGGCTCTAGCATCGATGTGCACAGAAGAGCACTTCAACGTGCTCATATTGAGCGATTGGAGCTTCTTATGACTGGTGAGGTAGAAGTACCTGCCCAGTTCCGTAGATTCCTTGGACCTCAGATCAATGCTTCTCAGTCTGATATCAGACCAATGGTAAGAGGAGAATTGAAAACCCTCCAAAGACAAATAAAAGGAGCCATTCCGAGAACTTCCGACCGCATGTCTAAGTTACACTTAGAAGATTTGGATGCCCGCATCGATATGATTTTCGAGCCCAAGTAAAATCCTTCTAAAATACTTGAAAAGGGCCTCCGAAAGGAAGCCCTTTTTTCGTTTTATTTATATTAGTAATTTGGAATGCTACGATATGGTCAACCCACATACAATATTAAAAAGTCATAAGCTTCGGATCACAGATTGTCGATTAGACATCATTCAGGAGTTTTTGGATCGGCAGGTAGCCTTGGCACATAGTGATTTGGAAGAAAAACTCAAGAGTAACTTTGACCGGGTGACGATCTATCGAACGCTCAATACTTTTTTAGAGCAGGATATTATTCATAAAGTTTTGGATGATAGCGGGGCCACAAAATATGCTCTCTGCTCGCATGAGGATGAACATGATCACGATCATGAGCATGTACATTTCAAATGTGAGGTTTGCGGAGATACTAGCTGCTTAGAGGATATTTCCTTACCCGGTGTGAAATTACCCAAGGGATATAAAAAGCGAGAAATGAGCTTATTGGTGACTGGTATTTGTCCCAAATGTAGCTAGAGTTCTACCGGATCAGGTTTGGTTTTCTTTGGGGAGTCTTTAGGCCAGATGACTCCGGGAGGTAAATCGATTTTAGGAGGCTTGAAGTTCTCGATTCCCCCATCTCCATCATCACTTCCATTCTTTCCATTTCGCAGGCTGTTTTTGGTCATCATCGCGACAAAATATATGATGATAACATATGCAAAGCCCGCCAAGAAAAGATTGATCATCAAGCTACTCATACCCAAATAATTTTTCTTAAGTTAATCGAATACACTATTCGAAGCAATCCGAAAGCCATTTTGTTTGGATTAGACTTTCAGAACCTTAGCAAGTGATTTGGTTAATCCCACGGATACATGGATATTTGCGCCCTGAAAAAGACCATAAAATGATTATAAAAACAAAAAAATACCAACTTCCAACTGGTACCTACATCAAGATGGGCCTTGTGAATGTACTCAAAGAGCAATGGTGGGTTATCCTTATCGCTTTGGCTATTTGCTGCGGCTACTTTTGGATTCCATCGATTTGGTGGATTATCGGCGGATTGCTTGGATATGGTCTCTACGTGCTGTTTTGGGTAATTCAATTCGCGGGTGTAACCCAAATGGAACAGAATAAGGTGATTTTTGAGAAATTGGCCTACGAAATAGATTCTCGTCAAATCATGATGAAAGTCAATACCAAACAAGGCATGCCCATTCAGTGGAATATGATCAAAAAAGCTGAAATGCCTAAAGACGCCTTTGTACTTTACCTATCTAAGGCTCAGTTTATTCACTTACCCTATAAAATCTTCAACTCTGAAAATGAGCGGAAATTTTTGGAGACAATTCTAAAGCGAAAAGAGCTTATAAAATAAAAAAAGCCTGTTTGGAAAATAATCCAAACAGGCTTTGAAATTTTTGTTGGTAGTGGATTACATTTTTGGAAGAATCACTTTGTCAATTACGTGAACTACTCCATTGTCTGCTTCAATATCAGCAGCAGTTACGGTAGCATCATTGATCATCGCTTTTCCATCTTTCAAAGTGACAGTTACTTCCCCGCCTTGTACGGTTTTAGCTTTTTGACCATTCTTAAGGTCAGTTGACATCACCTTACCAGGTACGACATGGTAAGTCAAAATCGCCACAAGCTTTTCTTTGTTTTCTGGCTTCAAAAGGCTTTCGAGTGTACCTGCTGGAAGTGCTGCGAAAGCATCATTGGTTGGTGCAAAAACAGTAAATGGACCATCTCCTTTCAAAACGTCTACCAAGTCACCAGCTTTCACTGCGGCAACTAATGTGGACAAGAAATCGGTACTTACTGCCAAGTCTACGATGTCAGCCTCTACTTCGTGAACTGAATCTGTTTTTGGTGCAAATGAGGAGGCAACGAAAAACATTGCCATCGCAATCATACTTACTACTTTTTTCATGATAGTTGATTTTGGTTTGTTGGAGTAGAACAGTTTGATTATTAATATGTTTGTTAAATTCGTTTGAAGATTTTTAAACGGTAAATAATTGATTTAAACCTAAAAGCCCTCATTATCACCTAGTAGGATCTCCTATGCAGCTTAAAATTATCGCTATCGGCAAAACAGACCATTCTGCCATTCTTGAATTACAAGAGCTCTATTCGAAAAGATTACAACACTACATTCGAATGGATTGGGAAATTATCCCTGACCTTAAAAACACCAAATCTCTACAAGAAAGCCAACAAAAAGCGAAAGAAGGAGAGGCGATCCTTAAAAAAATCAGTACTACAGACTGGGTATTACTTCTGGATGAAAAAGGGAAAAGCATGACATCCGTGGAATTTTCGACTTTTTTACAAGGGAAAATGAATGCTGGTATCAAGCAGCTAGTGCTAGTCATCGGCGGACCTTATGGATTCTCTGATGCTGTTTACCAACGTGCAAATGGAAAAATTTCCCTTTCAAAAATGACCTTTTCCCATCAGATGATCCGAATATTTTTAGCGGAGCAGATTTACCGTGCCTTCACGATTCTTCGTGGCGAACCCTATCATCATGAATAGATTGTAGGGGCTTTTTCTGTAAAATATTGATAAACAAGTTAAAGTTTAAGGTCTCTTCTAAACTTATCTTAAAACCTAATTACGATTTACGAAATACGATTTACGGGCGGCAGAGCTGATTTGAACCGAGATTCGGGATTTTTAGCAAACATTACCACTTTTCAACTTTCTAACTTTCCAACACTTTTTACGAAGTACGAATTACGAGCATCAGAGCAGAATTGTATCGAGAATCAGAATTTTCAGCAAACCTTCCCACTCTCAAACCTTCCAACCCTATTTACCATTTACTTCACTCCCTACTCCCCAAATATCAATCTAGGTCAATACTATTCCCAGAGCTCCAAAACAGCCTTTTTTAAAACTTTTACCTCATTCTCTTGTTTCTAATGTTACCAAATTGTTAACTTTAAGAAAATAAATTAACATTGGGATTACAGAGAAATGAAGAATCTTGGGCTTATCATCGGACTTACCTGTCTGTTGATTATAAAATCAGCAGCCCAGGTGACCTTTGCCCAGTCCAATGAAACACTTTTTGACTCGACTGTAGAAAAGGAACTTTGGCAGGAAGGCCTATCTTCAGATCAAGAGCTAGCATTATTTCGTGCAGTTCATCCCATTTCAGATTTTCCCGAGCAGAAATGGGAAAGCTTTTTAGCTAAACTAGACCACAAATTCCAAAAGAAAGGTGAGTCGTTGGCTTTCATTCGATATGCCTTTCAATTATCCCATAAAGAGCTTTTTAAAAAATACCAGCAACACGCCACTTTCAATGAAATGATGGAGTCTGGAAAGTTTGACTGTGTCAGTGGAACGGCTGTACTAGGAATGATTCTCGACAGATACGGATTTGATTTCGAAATCATCGAAACCGATTACCATGTCTTCACGATGTTATCGATCGACGAGCAACCGATCGTTTTGGAAAGCACACTGAAAATCGGCGGAATGATCACGAGATCATCGGAAGTCAAAAAGTATATTGATGCCTACAAACCTGAAGAGGACTCTTATTACCTTTCGCTAAATCAGCGAATTGGTTCTACCGAAATAGACTACAGCGATAAGACCATTTTTCGATCGATCAATCTTCGCGAATTAGCTGGATTGCAGTATTACAACGATGCAATTTTTCACTTCAACCAACAAGCATACCGAATCTCGGAGGTTCAGCTTAAGAAAGCCTTGGAACTCTATCCCTCCGAGCGAATTGAAGGACTCTATGAGTTGACTATTGATCAGGCTTACAAGAGCTCAGGAACCGACTTAGGGAAAAAATAAATCCACTCGATATTTCGCAAGTCCATTTCTTCTCTACAATAGAAAGATTAGAATAAATAATAACAGAGCTAATAACCTGATGATGGGTAATACTTTTTGCATGAATCAATGACTTATGCACAAAAGAATCAATCCTAGGCTCTCCAATCAATAAGTCAAATGCCCTATAAACTAGTGTTGATGACCGCCCGGACCGTGCGCATGACCGTGCTCAATCTCCTCAGGAGTAGCTTCCCGGATTGACTCAATCTTTCCATCAAACTGCAAATCATAGCCCGCTAAGGGAGGATTAAAATCCATATGAACTCCCATGTAATCCACTTTGATGATTTCTCCACGCATTTGGTTTCCCTGATCATCTTTCATAGGGATGACATTTCCGACACGAAGGACATCCTTATTCTTTTTCCCTTCTTCTTTGAAGTTGGCTTTAGGGATTATAACTCTCCGCTCTTCGAGATAATCTCCGTATCCATTTTCAAAATCAATAAAAACCGAGAAAGTCTCACCTGCCTCTTTGCCTGCGATGGCCTCTTCCAGCTTGGGAAGGATGTACTGTTGGCCAAAAAGAAAGGCAAAAGGCTGTTCGGAAGTAACTTCCTCGTAAAATTCCATTCCGGAATCTCCGTCATCCGCCAGCAAGCGATAGGAGATGGTAATGACTTTATTTTTTTCTGCTTTTAGCTGCATTTTCTTGATAAATTGACCCAAACAAATTCGAACAAAGTTAATGAACGATTACAAAATAATCGGTGCCGGAATCCAGGGCTGTACAATTGCTTTAGAGCTCGCAAGAAAAGGAAAAAAAGTAACACTCATTGAAAGAGATAAATTAATATTCAATAGAGCTAGTTTACGCAATGAAGGCAAAGTTCACCTCGGCTTGGTTTATATGAATGATCCTTCCTTTAAGACCCCTAGTCTTATGCTTAAAGGCGCCTTACTTTTCAGAAAATCTCTGGAGAGATGGATTGGAAAAAAATCCTTTGATCTTGGTCTTAGTGAACCATTCTATTACTTGGTTGCAAAGGACTCTTTTTTGAAAGCAGAAGAACTCGAAAAAGGATATCAAAAACTCCAAGAGCAATTTGAAGCATGGAAAGAAGATAATCCAGATTGGGACTATTTGGGTACTAAACCCGAAAAGCTTTACGAGAGAAAACCGCAGAGTGAAATTCAAAGAATCTTCGGAAATCAACTGGTCGAAGAAGGTTTTCTAACTGCTGAATTAGCGGTTGATACCAGCAAACTCCGCAATCACCTTCGAGACGCCGTTTTATCAAACAAAAACATCACCGTACTAACCAATTCAAATGTTGAAAAAATCGAGTCCTTTGGGGGTTTTTTTAATGTGGAAATAACTGATTCTAAGGGTAATTATTCCTTGAGTGCAGAGGTACTTATCAACTGTGCATGGGATGGAAAATACATTCTGGACCAAATGATGAAAGTCCCTCTCCCTCCTGAGCTACTCCATAGATTGAAATATCGAGTAATTGTAGATTTGCCAGAGAACCTGCGGAATAAACCATCCGCTACCATGGTGATAGGGAGATATGGCGATGTTGTAAATCAAAAAAATGGAACAGCTTACCTGAGTTGGTATCCAGAAGCATGTATTGGATGGAGCCATGCAGTAAAGCCACCGGAAGAATGGCAATTGGCAGCACAGGGAATCGTAGAACCTGAACTTTCAAAAAATCTATCAGATCGCTTCCTTATCGAAATTGAAAAATGGTATCCAGGCATCTCTAGTTCCAAACCAAAAATTATTGATGCAGGACCAATCGTAGCCTATGGAAAAACAGATGTTGATGATTCAAAAAGCACTTTACACAATAGGTCAGACCTTGGGTTTCGAAGTATCGGAAACTATCACTCAATCGAAACCGGGAAGTTGACAACAGCACCCATGATCGCAGTCAACTTTGTAAATTCAATACTAGGCGAATGAAATCACCCAGAGTTATCGGCTTTGTTCCTACCTATAATGCAGAGAAGTTTTTAGAAAAAACCCTGACAGCTTTGGCTGCCATACAATATCCCAATTTCAAAATAATCATTGGAGATGATTGCTCTACTGATAGGACATTTGAAATTGCCAACACTTTTGCAGGCCAAGACTCAAGATTCAAAGTCTTCCAAAATAAAGAAAACTTAGGATGGCTAAAAAATTCAGAAAAACTATGGATACTTAGCGCCAAGGACTCAGAATACTGCTTCATCAATCCTCATGATGATCCACCCTACCCAAACTTCATTTCCAAGCAATTGGAAGCATTAATGGCAAACCAAGAGGCGGTACTATGCTGTCCCCAAATGATAAATCGCTACGATACGGGCGAGGTGTCCAAGTCTCAAATAAATAGCTTAGGAGAGTCAGAAAACTTGGTAGAGCGAGTCACAGAAATCATCAGAAGAAATACAAACTTTTGGTGGGCTGCCTATCATGGGCTACACCGAAGTGATATAGTTTTGAAGATTATTCCAATGAAAAAGCGATTCTTCGGTAAAGGAGAATTTTCAAAGGACTTGATTTGGCTGATGAAAATGGCCTTTTACGGTAAATTCATCACTATCCCAGACTTACTATTTGAAAAGAGCTATTCAAAAAAGACCCTATCACAATCTTGGAAGCATACCAGTCATCAAAAATTTTCCCTTTGGGCTGTCACTATTCAGGAAATTCTAGATTCGGAAATTCCTCTAAAGGATAAAATCAAACTTTTAAAAATCATAGTCTTTGGCTTCATACCGAAGATTAAAAGGAGACTTCTAATCTTATCTAAATAAATAAGCCACTCCCAAATTGGCTACGAAATTCGTTCGATCATAACCTGGCACAAAATACTGATCAGGTTGATTCTCTAGAAACCACTTGTAGTTCAAAGTATTTACAAATTGGAATCTTCCGCTGAGTAATACATTTCCAAACCGCCAATCCGCAACTATAGAAGGCACTAAGTCCACATATTTGTTTCGGAAATCCTTCGAAGCCTCATAGCGGAAATAGTAGAAATCATTGTTGTAAACAATTCGCTCCATCTGAAAGCCCAAACGATTCATATCCTTTACCCATGCAAACTCTACAAAAATCTGATTGCTTGCTGGACCATTTCCTACTCCAAGCACCTGACCCTGATGGGTGTAGCCATGACGCACATGATCGTGAATGTACCAAGTCCGAAGCTGTCGGATTTCTTCACGAATCGTCTGCCCAGTTTGAGTCATTTCGGAGCTGATTTGGAAGTAGCTGCCCGGTTTCCCCAATTCCATCAAGTGCGAAAACCCAAAAGTAAATGCTCTCCCCTTTTCAGGCGTAATCATAAAATCGCTCACTCTACGGCTATTCCCTCGGGTCCCGTACTCTCCATAAAATTCGAAATGTCCTTCAGGACTCAACCAACGGAAAAAGCCTGAAGAAAACTGTTGTCTTCTATCACGAACCGGGTCATAGACATTTTCCGGCCCTTTGCGACCGTTGAAAATAGGTAGAATGTCTCCCATCACCTGCACCTCATCCCGATAGAGATGATTCGTGGCACCATAGCCAAGGAATAAACCTGGAACCCACTTGGGCTGATAGGTCAGGACGATTCCAGAAAGGTAGCGGTTGCCATTTTCCCGTTTGGGAATGTAAACTGGGTTTTGCTGAATGGAATAATCCGGATGTGGCGGAAGAAAATCTGTGGAATTCAAAAAGCCACTAATCAACTGACCCTCGAAAGAGCCAATTGGACTGGAAACAGGTTTTCGAGTATTTAGGGTGAAATGAAAGAAACCCGGCGCATTATTACCTAAAAGAAGTGAGTTTCTTCTTCCCGGTCCCCACCAAAGATTCTCAGTGGACATACCGATCGAAAACTCCTTGACATTATATCGTAAGCTAGACTGCCCCAGATAGAAGCGATTAAAGCTTTTATTGCCAAATCGCTCAGGCATGTCTATCCGATTCATGTACTCATAGTAAAAGAGTACCGTTGCCTGATGCTCAATTGGGAATCCGATGTAGTCTCTGTTTTGAGCCATCAAGATCTCCGGCTGAAACTGCAATGACCACTTACCAAACTCCGCATAGGCTCCAAATGATAAAACCTGCTGAAATCCCCTGTTGGGAATCATGGCCCCATCATTGACCCCAAAAGCATAAGTCGAATTGTACTGCAGGCGGTAACTGGCCGGCAGCATCAATAACTTCAACTGTCGGGCGGAATCCACATCCACGAACCGATGAAATCTACTTTGATCAAAGTCCACTATAGAGCTGTCGAGATCAAAGCCATCTTTCACTCCAAATGCTTCGGTAGGATAAAGCGGACGAATCATCCAGCTGGAAGCAGAATCTACCCGACCCAATAATTGGGCCCTCCGGAGGTAATCATCCAAGACCGGCATGCCTAAAGGAATGGTCTGAGCAGAAACATTTCCGATCAGGAAAATCCAAAAAATTAACGCGATATGTCCTTTTTTGCCCATCATCTCAATTTACTACAAATGCCTCCACAGTAACTCTAGCCAAAGACCAAGACTCATCGCAAGCAGGGTTAGGATTTTCTTCTTGTCGCAATTCGCTATTCCAGAAAATCTTCACGGAGTTATTGGAATGAGGAATAATCTCTTCGATTCGATAGCGGGTGGTATAATTACTGAAAGCTCCAAACAGACAAAGTCCAGGCATATTGGTTTGAATTGCTCCTTCCTTTGGACGATTTTGTCGGAAATAACTATTGGGATAAGATTGATAAAGACAAAAAGTCGATTCACAAGGTGAATTAGAAAAGGTGGTTCGGAAGATCTCAGTATTGTCTAAACCAAAAAACCAATAATCCGGACCGGAAACACCGTCTTCAGGATTCCCGTCCCAGCTGTCATGAATGAGGATTTCGGTAGTGACCTTCAGCATATTATGAGAGGGCAAATTTTCCAGTTGCACAGAAACCTCCTCATTATGATAAAAGCCGGCAATCGTATCATTCTGAAAGATAAAAAGCTTTCCATTTTCAAAGCCTGCTAAATCAAGATTTGAAAAATCATTGTCATACACCACTTCAGAACGCTCCAAAGTATCTGTGCATGAACTCAAGAAAGCAAGAATCAAGATTGTAAACGCCCCTACTACTCTTCTCCAAAAAGCTGAATTCATGAATATTACCTAAAATCTTTGATTGACAAAGAAACAAAAAAGGAGCCAGAATTGAAGCAGATAATCCTCGCAAATTATCAGGTCGCTTGCTCCTAATTTTTTACTTTTGGATAAAATTTTAAAAAATCACATGCCTACTTTTACGATCGTGGCGGGAGCGAGACCCAACTTCATGAAAATCGCCCCCATCATCCACCAATTACAAAAGCAACAAGCTAAAAACCCAGCAATCAAATTCCGTCTGATTCACACGGGTCAGCACTATGATAAAAAGATGTCGGGAGACTTTTTTGAGCAACTCAATATTCCCGAGCCTGATGCCAATCTGGGTGGAGGAGGCGGTACCCAAGCCGAGCAAACAGCCGCTATCATGGTAGCATTTGAAAAGGAGTTGTTGGAAAACCCTACCGATCTGGTACTCGTAGTGGGCGATGTCACCAGTACCCTTGCCTGCTCCATTGCTGCCAAAAAACTCTGCATCGATGTAGCCCATGTGGAAGGAGGAATTCGCTCCGGTGACTTAACTATGCCAGAGGAGATCAATCGAATGGTCACGGATTCCATCACCGATCACTTTTTCACCACCTCCGAAATCGCCAATGAAAACTTGCGAAAAAGTGGCTTCTCTGAAGAAAAAATCCACTATGTAGGCAATACCATGATCGATACACTCCTAGCTCAAATGCCTCGATTTGAGAAACCTGAAGGAGAGCTTTTCGAGCAACTGAAACCGAAGAAGTACTTCGTCATGACCATGCACAGACCTGCCAATGTAGATCAGGAACAAAAGCTTAAGGCCATGATTGAAGCCATTTTGGAAGGAACGCAGGGTCTGCCGATTATCTTCCCGGTGCATCCCCGTACAGCCAAAAACCTCCAAGCTTTGGGAATATCCTCACCTAATCTCCATCTCTGCGAACCGCTTGGCTATTTGCAGTTCAATTACCTCGTCAAAAATGCCAAAGGGGTAATCACTGACTCAGGTGGCATCACCGAAGAAGCATCCGTCATGAATGTCCCTTGCATTACACTCCGTGACAATACCGAAAGAGCCGAAACCATCCATTTAGGAACAAATGAGCTGGTGGGAACAGACCCAGCGAAGCTAAAGCCCTATCTGGAAAAGGTCATGGCAGGGGAATGGAAGCAATACCAAGGAATCCCAAAATGGGATGGAAAAACTGCTGAGCGAATCGTAGATATCTTAATCCAGCACTACTCCTAATGGATAGCCAGAAACGCATCGCTCAATTAGTAAAGGAGCTCAAACTTCAGCCTCATCCCGAAGGCGGGTTTTTCGCAGAAACCTATCGAAGTCTGGAGAAATTGGAAACAGCCTCTGGAAAGCGAAACTTGGCTACTGTTATCTACTTTCTTCTGACCTCGGAAAATCACTCCAACTTCCACAGAATCAAAAGTGATGAGCATTGGTTTTGGCATGAAGGGAGCCCATTATCGGTTCATATTTTAGGAGAAAAGGGACATCAAATTTTAGCCCTTGGGCCAGTGGGAGAATCTGGCTGCTCACCACAGCAACTCGTGCCTGCAAATACGATTTTTGGAAGTACAGTGGACCACCCTAACAGCTACGCTTTAGTTTCCTGTGCAGTGGCACCCGGATTCGATTTTAAGGATTTTGAGTTGATGGATATAGAATTCTTGCTAAATCAATATCCAGATTCGGAAGAAATCATCAGAAAATTGACTTGATATCAATTCCCGTACTTCAGGACCAAAGCCAACTGACCTGAATGGTATGCTGTGTGCGTAAGGATCCTTCCAAAAGCTTCTGACTTGGTCTTCATACCAAATTCTTTTGTCTCAACCACCGATGACCAGTCCTTCTGCGCACGAATGGCAGCTTCAAGCTCCTCGCTCGCATAATTTGCATATTCTCTCAAATCAGTCAGATTGGTCCACTCGCCTGTATCTTTCCCTGCAATGAGCGTTTTGGCAGTGATTTTTACATCACTTTTCCCAAATACATTTTTTGCAAAAAGCAATTCAACCTCTGCTACATGCCGGATCAAAAAACCAGCTGAATTAGGGCTATCTCCAAGTTTTTTGGTTAAATCTGCTTCCGTAGCCTTATCCAAAAGCTTGGTGAATCGCGTTCGCCCTTCTTTCCAAAGTTCAATTAGTTGGTCATTTTCCATTTTGCTTCATTCAAATTCACAGGGATCCCCCTCTAATTCTGTCTCTAAGGTAATGTGCTCAAAGTGAAACTTTTCAAGCCGCTTTTTTACGTTTTGTTTAATAGTGGCGATCTCTTCGAGTACTGTTTCCTTTTTTAATTTCAAATGGGTACTGAACACGTGTCGCTCTCCATCCAAAGACCAAATATGTGTATGATGCACGGAGCAGATTCCCGCTATTTCCAATAGCTCCTTCTCAACTTTCTTACGATCAATTTCAGCAGGTTGGCTTTGCAGAAAAATAAGGATAGTCTCCTTCAATCGCTTGATGACATTCCATAGGATAAAGGCTGTAATGGCTAAAGATAAAATGGGATCCAAAAGAGGAATTTCCCAAAAATAGATAGCAATAGAGGCAATCAAAACTGCCACCCAGCCAAGGACATCTTCCAGCAAATGCCAGGTAATCACTTTTTCATTTAGCGTCTTGCCTCCACTGAGCTTCCAAGCTGCATAGCCATTGACGGCTACTCCAAATACAGCAAATATCAGCATCCCTTTAGCATCCGGTATTTCAGGTGAGATCAATCGATCTATGGCCTCTTTGATCACAAAAACAGATCCTAGAATCAGGATGATACTGTTGATCAAAGCTCCCAAAAGAGAAAAACGACGGTAACCAAAAGAGAAGCGCTTGGTCGGGGCCGAATTAGCTTTTCGCTCCATCAACCAAGAAAACCCTAAGGAGATACTATCTCCCAAATCATGAATGGCATCTGAAATAATAGCCACACTATTGACCCAATAACCTCCGACCATCTCAAGAATGGTAAATGCCAAATTGAGAAAAAATGCCAATCCCAGATTCTTGGATGCCGAATGATGGTGGTGATGGTGAGGCATAAATAACTAGCGCTTTGATCCGAAGTTAAGCATTTGAAAGAAACTCCCCAGTGCTTATTTCATTTTTGGAAATGCAATAAAAAAGCCGGTCTGCTAAATGCAAACCGGCTCCCAAAATTCAAAATATATCTTAGAATGAGTAAGAGAAGCTAAAGCTAATCTCCGTTCCAGGTGCCAAGTTCGTGAAGAACTGATCCTGAGCCTGGAATGAACGGAAGACGAGTTGTCTCTTGTCATTCAAAATATTGGATACTCCAAAGCTAGTCTGGATTCGCTCATCAGCACCAAAAGACTTGTTCACGTTCAAATTCAAGGCATGGAATGGCACAGTATAGGTATCTGTACGGTTACCGAAACCTACCAAGTTCAAGGTTGGTCCCTGTACATTATAGAATATCCCTGCTTCCCAGCCAGAATTGAAATCCTGGTAGCTGATTCCTGTATTGATGATGTAAGGTGCCTGACCTGCCATGTCACGAGTATCTTTTACTTCTTCCCCTTCACGGGCAGTCAAGGATCTGGATCTAAATTCAGATTCTGACATTTTGATTTGAGACTCAGTGACAGTCACGTTTGTATTCCAGCTAAATTTCTCGAATGCAGGAGAAATGAAGCCCAACTCTTTTCTAAACTCGAGTTCCAAACCAGCCACAGTACCATTTCCTACATTTCGAGGCTGGAAAGCTCCCGGATCAGAAAGGAATTGTACGATTTCGATAGGACGGTCAAAGGTTTTGTAAAAAGCACTCACAGAAAGCATTTGGCCTCTTTCCTGGAATGCTTCCCATCGAAGGTCAAAGTTATTGATTCGGGTTGCTGTCAGATTACCATCCCATAGCAATTCTGTTCCACCATTTGTTCGCTCTTCGAACAAGCCACCGATAAAGGTACGACCAGTGATTGGATCCAAAATTTCCGCAAAAGACAACTCCTTGAAAGAAGGTCTAGCGATCGTACGTGAAGCAGAAAGTCGAAGATTCTGATTTTCCTTCAGGCTGTAGATTAAGTTCAGCGTAGGGAAGAAGTCCAAATCATCCAACACCCGCTCATTATCAAATACGATCGTCGCATTTTGGTTGGTACCGGTGTAGAACTGCGTGTATTTTTCCATTCTCACTCCAGCAATTGCCTTAAGACGCTCTGCCGGCTGCAACTCAGCTGATACATATCCTGCATAGCTCGTCACATTTGAGTTGTACTGGTTAGGATTGTTTGGAATGAAGTCCGGGTTGTATCTTACCCCGTTTCTGTTGGCTGCAGAAAAGAGATTTTCTGGAGCTAGAATTTGATTAGGATCCCCATTCAAATCAGCATTTCCGGTAGGGAACTGGAAGCTTTGAATGTCAAAATCTCTGTTTTTGTATACATAATTTCCACCGAACTTCACCTTGGCATCGCGCTCAAAAAGGAAAGCTTGCTTGGTCAGATCCAATTTACCCACTAGGTTTTCCTCCTCTAAGAATCTCCAAATTCGAGTTGGAAGACCTACCTCGGTGCCCACCGTATTATTTGGTACTCTGAATCGAGTGAATCGCACATCTGGATCTTCGATACTGGAACGAGTAGGTGCTACTTTCCAGTTGATTTCCCAATCTCTACCATTTAAGTAATGCGTACCTCCAAGAAGAATACTGGTTAAGGCTCGCTCAGAATACTCTAGGTTATATTGTTTGGCTTCAAAGTTTGCTCCGAGGTTCGTATTGACAAAATCGAACTCCCCGGCCTTCGTCTCACCATTCTGAAGGTGCATAAAGTTCAATCTGAATTTAGAAGCCTCTGTCTTAAGGGCAATTCCAGCAATACCTCCTAGAAGAACATTGTTGACACCGTAGTCTCCACGCTGTCTTTCGAGTGCCTCAAGCTCTGTTTCAGTTGACTCTCTTGGTTTTCCATAGAGATTAAACTCTGCATTCTGATAAAACTCGGTGTCGTTTTTATAAGTCAAAGCCAAATTATAACCCCAGGTAGCTTTTGGACGAACCAATTGATCTCCTAGTGAAAAACTCAAACCAAAGTCCATCATACTGTTGGTTCGAAAGCCACCCAACGTTTGGTTGAAGTTGCCCAGAATACTTTGATACTCCTGACCTAATGGGGAATTAGGGTTTCCTACCACATCAGCATACTGAGGAATGTCGGTACGGCCTCCTGTGGGGATAGCACGGGTTCCGTCATCGAATCCCAACCAATCTGTTTTTCCACCTTCATACTTAACATAGTTACTATTGAAGTGCATGGAAGGATTGTAGCCTCCAGAAATTCCGATTCTAGCAACCTTTTCTTCAGGAAAGTCTTTTGTTTCAATATCTACCACCCCACCAGTAAAATCAGCAGGAAGGTCAGCTGTGAAAGACTTGGAAACAATGATATTGTCAATCACATTGGTTGGAAAAATATCCATTTGAATGGTATTTCGATCTGGATCCAGACCTGGTACGTCTACGCCATTCAAAACGGTTTTTGTATATCGGTCACCCAATCCACGGACGTAAACATATTTTCCGCCTTCGATGGATACACCTGTAACTCGCTTCACTGCTGAAGCGGCATCTCCATCACCGATTTTACGGAATGAACTGGCAGAAATACCATCCATCAGATTGGCAGCATTTCTCTTTACAGACATCAAGGCTGATTCTGTCGTACGAATCGCAGAAGCCGCAATGGTCACAGTCTCCAATTCAGAGGCTTCTTCTGCCATCAGAATATCGTCTAAAACTGTGACTTCACCTGCTTTCACCTCCACGGTAGTAAGTTCTACAGTAGAGTAAGAAATGTAAGAGATTTGAAGATTGTAAGTCCCGGGAGCAACTTGAATTTCGAATTTTCCATCGAAATCAGTAACGGCTCCGGTTGATGTTTCTTTTACTAAAACTGAAACCCCAAATAGCGGTTCTCCAGTTGATTCTTCATAGATAGTTCCTCTGATGGTGCCATTTTGGGCGAAAGCCATGGCTGTGAGGAACTGAGTGAGAACGATAGCCCCTAAAATCAATAATTTTTTCATGATGGGCTGGGTGGATTTTGTTTTCATACAGCAATTTGATCTTGTATAAGGAAGAGGAAGGAAGTTCCTTGCGAGTCTTTCCTTCCTCTTTTATTGAGATTTAATCGGGATTTAGAAGTCAGCTAGCTCTCCTGCTACATCAGCCCAAGTCCAACCTGCGAATGCAGACTTGTCAGCACCAACAGTATTGGCACCAGCTGCTACAGATGATGCTGCAGCATCAGTTCCTGCTTTGAACACTGTGCTAAGTGCAACTCCTTCAGCAAGTGTGATTTCAAGATTCATGAACTTCAATGCTCCGTCAGCAAATGTTGCAAGAGTTTTGTCACCACTTAGAGAGAAGTCACCTCTTCCGTCTGTATCGGCAGGATTTGCAAATCCAAAGAAGTAGATGTTTTCAAAAGTTCCTCTTGCTCCATCACGGAAGTCACCTAGCTCGGAAACATCGTTGCCTTTCACAGAACCGTTTCTCAAAGTGTGACCAGCATTGAAAGATCCTTCAGGTCCATCAATTTCAAGCGCATGATCAGTCTCTCCACCTGTGATGACGATGAAGTTATCCAAAGTACCAGACCAAGCCTGATCAGTATCAAGCGCATCATCACCAGCATTCCAAACGATAGCGTTGCTTACATTAACAGCACCACCGAACCATTCGATTCCATCATCCTGATTGGCGATCACCTCTACATTTTCGATAACTGTTCCAGAGCCGACACTACCAAGTGTCAAACCGTTGATTTCGTTTCCTTCACCAATGTTTGCACCACCATGGCGAATAGAGATAAATTTCAAAATACCTGAAGACTCAGCATCATCATTTCCTCCATAAAGACCATTTGTATCTGATGGTGGGATACCTTCGATTTGAATTTCAGCAACGTCTCCCGCGAAAGAACCTTTTGCATTTCCAAGGACGATCAATCCACCCCAAAGTCCATTAAGGTCTGGATCAAGGTTAGGAGAAGCGATCTGACCTGGAGCGATTTCGTCTGCTACAGTGGTAAAAATGATTGGAGAAGTAGCGTTACCCTCAGCGTTGATAGTAGCTCCTCTTGCGATGATCAAAGCAGATGCATTGGCACCAGTTCCTACTTCACCTTTTACAACTACACCTGGCTCGATAGTCAAAGTATTGCCAGCTTCTACTACGATACGTCCTCCAAGGATATAAGTCTTACCTGTTTCCCAAGTCTGGTCAGCAGTGATATTGCTTTCGATTCTGATAGTAGTAGCTTCAGCACCTACAGTCAATACGTGAGTAGCTACAGCCTGATCACCGTCAACATCAGTTACAGTGAAAGTGAAAACTACATTCTTTCCTGCATCTTCAGGAAGAGCGGTGTACTCAAAAGGAGCAGAAGCTTGTGTACCGCTCAAAGGAACAGTAGCAAAGCTGCTTCCGTCTTTAGTGATTACTAATTGAGCCAAGCCGTCAGGAGCGGTGGCAGTTGCGGTAACAGGACCTAGAGTTCCACCAGCTTCAATAGTAGCTGTAGCGGGAATTCCTGAAATTGTCACACCATTATCAGGCGTAGGCTCGTCATCATCACAGCCTGTGAAGGCGATAGTGATGGCTGCGAACATCAAGAATAGGTAATTAAACTTTTTCATGTGATATAGATTGAATTTTGGTTTTGCTTTTATTTCGATGCAAAACTGATTCAATTTTCTACCACAAGAGAATTATTCGAATTATGCTTTTTTTAAAAATGAATTCAGAATTTAATATTGGATTAACAGATTTAGCATAAAAAAAGGCTTTCCTTTCAGAAAGCCACTTAAATCAAGTTTTCATGTTATTTCAATGTTACCGACTTATTAATCGGCACCTTTTCCAATAATATTTTCACTAAGTCACGGGTGTCGATTCCATCCGCCTCTGCCTCGTAATTGAGAATAATCCGGTGATTCAGCACATCCTCGGCGATTTCCTTGATATCCTCCGGAAGTACATAATCCCGCCCATCCATGTAGGCTACCGCCTTGGATGCGAGGTTTAGATTGATACTCGCACGTGGGGATACACCAAATTGGATATACTTAGCTTCATTTTTCAGACCGTACTGATCTGGGAATCGGGTTGCAAATACCAATTCGATGATGTATTGCTCGAGGGGTTCGGCGATTTTGATTCCATTGATTTCATCCCGAATACCAAAGATATCCTCTTTGGAAAGGACCGCATTGACTTCGGAGCTAAAGGACATATTCGCCATGCGGCGCATCACTTCCATTTCATCTGCCTTGGATGGGTAGTCAATATGCACTTTCATCATAAATCGATCGACCTGAGCTTCCGGCAAGGGGTAGGTTCCTTCCTGATCCACTGGGTTTTGCGTAGCCAAAACCAAGAAAGGACGATCTAGCTGAAAGGTAGTTTCTCCGATAGTCACCTGCTTTTCCTGCATAGCCTCCAAGAGAGCTGACTGCACCTTAGCCGGGGATCGATTGACCTCATCCGCCAAGATCAGATTAGAGAAAATCGGTCCCTTTTTCACTTCAAAATCCCCATTCTGCTGATTGTAGATCATGGTACCGATCAGGTCAGAAGGCAAAAGGTCAGGGGTAAACTGTATCCGGTTAAAATCCAAATGAAGCACTTTGGCCAGGGTATTAACGGTCAGGGTTTTCGCCAAACCCGGCACCCCTTCGAGCAAAATATGACCATTGGTAAAAAGGCCGATCAACAATCGGTTGACCATTTTGTCCTGACCGACGACGACCTTACGAACTTCCTCTGTGACAGCTTGGATTTTGTCCTGATACATCTGCTTAATTTTTCTGTGAGAAGTGTAAAAATAGAATAATTTGTCCCAAGCGCAATCTTAATTCTTTGAAGCGGTAATCTCAGGGGAGTAAGTGGATTTTTAGGAATTTTTAAGAGGGAATATCTCTCGCAAAGGCGCGAAGTGGAAAAGTAGAGTGCTGAAGGCACGGCTTGTAATAGCCCCGGGAGCATCCCGGGGATTTAAAGCAATTTCCAACCCAAGCGCTGGCCCATGATTTTAAAACGGAAATGAAAATCAATGTGCCAGCAAGACATAGAATATATTAAAAAGGTGGTTAGTAGACTGAATTTTTCAAGGCATAAAGTGGCAATCTCAGCATAGCAAAAGGAATTTTAATCGGGATTCCTTTCTCAAAGTCACTACGACCAAAGGGTTTTAATAGTAGGTTATCCTGCTTTTCCGAAAGCAGGAGAGGATAATCTGCTAGATCAATCCTTTGCTTTTAAGCTTTCTCTCCAAATATTTAAACTGCTTGAATTTCATAGCCAATATTTCTTCTTCGATCATTTTCGCCAATACTTCTGCATAGGGGAGCGGTTTCTCTTTGACTCTGTAAGGACTGATGTTATCAGTTTCCTTTACTTTGATGACAAACTCATCCCCTACCTTAATGTCTTTATTCAACCATTCAACGGATTCGTCTGACTCAAGATTTTGACCTGAAAACATGATCTCTAGGTCTTTTTCATGAGCTTCGGTATTTTTAGAAAAAATCAAAGTAATTGATGCATTTTTAAATCCACCAAATACCTTCTTTCCCTGATGAATCAATTCAAACCCCAATACTTTATCCTTACTCATACTTTTTACATCTTCTAGGTGTCACATAATCTTTCACAATCTCGATTTGGGGAGAATCTTACATAAATACCATCATTTTAGTATTTGCTTTTTTAATCAGGCTAGAAGTCATATCCAGTTTGCATCTTCCAGTTCCTGCTTAAGAGCAAAATAAGTCTCCACCTCCTCTGTTAATCGCTCTTCTGAGATTTCATGAAACTCTTTCTTTTTTGGTTTTGAAATTTCGCCTATCTCCTCAACCATTATATGAAACTTATCTCCAGGCTCTAATTTTATTGAACCCCAGTTTAATTGTTCTTGAAAGAAATCATTAGAGCCTCTGATATGAAGGCTTAATTCTTCTTCAGATTCTTTGGCCAATAGAGCGAAAATCACATGTATGGCATCTGAGGCAACTGATAGTTTTATTCCTTTACCCTCTATTTTGAATCCAATCATTCTCTCACAATTTTTAAATTATTTTATTCTAGACCTCACACTACAATAGGCACCTATATTCCGTCCAAGTTCCTTGAGTTCCGAAATTTTCAAGACAAAAAATCTACCCAATTATGGTAAAAATTTCCACACAGTATTATAAAGTCACCAAATTTTACAAACTCAACTTCCGATAATTTCAGAGGAAAAGAAAGAGAACAGCAACATCTAGATCAGTCCTTCTTTTTGCAGGTCTGCTTTTAACTTCAGATACATATCTAATTTTGACTCATCGCTCATCTCATGTTCCTCTTGCTTGATACTGTCCGGTAGTTGAATTGTTTTTTGACGTTTTTTAGAGATCCTGATAGGAAGTATGGTTGTCTCCATTGTTTTATAAAAAAGATAGGAGGAATTTTGATAGGCGCCAGATATTTCTGTCCTGGTATGCTTGACTTGACCTGATTCATCCGTATCAAACAGAATAGAAAACACCAAATCTCCTTCCCCTGGGAATCCTGCGATTAGCTTGGGACTATTAACATCTTCATAGCAAAGTGTTTCCATAGCGTATTATTCGTTTTATTTTAGTAAACCCTTATCCTGCAGCTCTTTTTTCAGCTTTTTATACCAGAATAGCTTCGCTTCAACTGGCATTCTCGGTTTATTCCTGAAAATCGGTGCAGGTAAATTGATGGTATCCTCCGAACTAGATTGAACTTCTATGGGGAAAAGATCTTTTGACTTCAGGTGGAGGAAATTGTATTTAATTTCATCCTGAATTGCCGAAATGTCTAATTCTGCTCCTTCAATCACTCCCCGTGCATTCAACTTGCAGATTAAATTAAAGTGAATGGTTCCAGCATTCGGCAAGCCAAATACTACCTTCCTTTTTCCAATATTACATTCTATAATTTCCATATGCCTTAAACCGAAAAACCTAGCCACCAGCCATAGAAATACAATTTATTTGTGCTTGAACCGAAGGGTAAAATGTCGTGCATTTCCAATATCCAGCGAAATACTCCCTTCATCGTCCTGATTATGGGCCGCATTTCCAAATAGTAAGGCTTCTATCTGTTCATCCTTATCAAATACCTTTACAGAAAGTAGAAATATGGTATCATTTGCATCCGATTTGATTACTCCTTCCACCATTTGATCATTAAAACTTACAGTAAAGTAATTGGGACTCGGCCTATCGATAGATAATTGCTGAACAATTTGAGATTGTACTTCCTCAGGCTGTGAATTTTTATTTCTGGACTGTTCTCCATTACATAGTTCTAATTGAACTTCTTCTTCTGCCTGTATGTCTTCTAATTTGATCCAAGAATGTATTTCTTTTGTGACAAAATTTTTCCCTCTAAGTTCGATAAATGACTTTTCCAATCCCTTAGACTTAGCAATTACAGCCACAAACATGATAGAATACCTACCACTATTAATTTGTGCATCCCATTGTCGGTTTCTAAATTTGATGGAAATGTATTTCATCTTTTTTATAATTCTTCCTTATTCAAATAAGACCTGCCTGCTCAAGTATCAACCCAAACCCCATTTGCGCTTAAACACATTTGACAGCCTCTACAACCAATATTTCTGCTATTTTGGGATCAAACCTTCGCATTTTCCCCCTTTCCAAAATAAAAAATCCTGGCACCACTGCGTCGTGGTGAGCATAAACCAAAACTTACCTCCTCCGAAAACCAGTCAAGCCTAGGGATTTGTATATTTCTTCCTTACCCATTTCCCGGACTTCACCCACCTGAAAGCCCTCAATCGTCAACTTCTCCACTGACCAGCGAACCAGCCTCAAGGTAGGAAAGCCCACTGCGGCTGTCATCTTTCGCACCTGCCGGTTTTTTCCTTCGATCAAGGTCAAGGCTATCCAGGTATCGGGCACGTTTTTGCGATAGCGGATAGGAGGATTCCGATCTGGCAGGGATGGGATTTCTTCCGGGATTTTTGCGATGGCAGGCTTGGTGGAATACATTTTCCCATCCACGTTGATCGTCACGCCATTTTCCAACTGGCGCATGGCCTCTTGATCGGGAATTCCCTCCACCTGCGCCAGGTAAGTTCGCTGATGGGCAAACCGGGGGTTCAGCAGTTGGTGATTGAGCTGCTTATCATCGGTGATGATGAGCAAGCCCTCGCTGTCCTTATCGAGACGACCGACTGGATAGACTGTTTTGGGGAAATGAAAAAGAGAGGCTAGTGTCTGCCCCTCTCCGCTAAATTGGCTCAAAACCCCAAAGGGTTTGTAAATGATAAAGTACCGGTTCAAAACTGATCAGCTTCCGCAACCGATGCAATCAATACTGGAATCCATGGGCTTGACGCCCTTCAGTTTCATCTCGAGATTGTGGATCTGATCACGGATATCCATGTCCTGAAACATATCTCCTGTAAGCTTGCCTTTCAATTCGGCAATCTGTGCTTCGAGTTCTTTCAATTGTAATTCGCTCATAAAAGTTGTGGTTAAAGGTTGATTGATGGGTTAAAATAGCAAGAATGAAACGTAAGTTCCCGATTGCTAGTAAAAAAGCTGGGGCAAAAATGATTCCAATTGAAAATCAGGCAGAAAAAATTTAATGCCTTGATTATTTCTTCCGCAAAGCTTAGAAGAGGTAAAGTCTGAGCGTCACTGCGAGCGTAGTTTACGGAGCGCGGCAGTCTCAAAGTTTTTCAAAAGGATGCGGGGCTTGGCAATTTCTCTCCCGCAAAGTTTAGAAGAAGCAAAGGATTCTAGAGATCAAAACCACAAGCAATATTATGCTATGTCCTCACGGGACTGAAAAGAGTATTTTGAATGGGTTGATGGTAGCCAACACATCCTGAATATTAGCAGTGATGAATCGCTGTAGACTAATTTGGAATAAGTGTTCATAAACCCCTTCCCTATTTGGTGAAAAAAAGACAAAAACCAAAGGCTAAAATGCGATCAATCTCTTTTAAATCTTCGGTAGCTCAAGTTATTATGGATTTTAAAAATCAAATGATTTGCAAAGTAATTCGGGAAACCCCACATTAACAGCATGAACCCACTCATCCAACTTCGACACAGCCTTCATCAACATCCCGAAATCGCAGGAGATGAGCATCAAACCGCCCAACGGATTCTGGATTTTTTCAGGCCTTTAAAGCCAGATGAGATTATAGAAGAATTGGGGGGAACAGGCTTAGCTTTCATTTTCAAAGGAAAAAGTCCCGGTAAACGTCTGCTTTTTCGCTGCGAATTAGATGCTTTGCCTATTATTGAAACAGGAAATCCAAGCTATCGGAGTACTATCCCCGGAAAAGGCCATCTCTGTGGACATGATGGCCATATGGCTATTATCTGTGGCTTGGGAGAAAAACTATCCCAAAACCGTCCCGAATCCGGGGAGGTAGTCCTGCTTTTCCAACCTGCCGAAGAGACCGGCGAGGGAGCCAAAGGCGTCTTGGAAGATCCAAAATTTGATAAAATCCGACCTGATTTTGCTTTTGCCCTTCACAATTTACCCGGATTTCCCTTGCATCAGATCATTACCCGAAAAGGAAGCTTTGCCGCAGGAAGTACGGGCATGACTCTCCAATTCATAGGAAAAACCTCCCATGCAGCCCATCCGGAGGACGGGCGAAATCCTGCAGAGGCCATTTCCAAATTAATTTTGGCATTGCCTGAAATACGTAAAGGTATACCGGGATATTGTTTGGCTACGGTCATCCATGTTCAGATCGGGAGTTTGGCTTTTGGCACCAGTGCGGGTACAGGCAGTGTGAGTTTGACCCTTCGGGCTTTTGATCAAAAAAACCTAGAACAGCTTATCGAAGAGGTAGAGAACAAAGCAAAACAGCTAGCAAAAACTGAAAACCTGGACATTAACATGCAATTCCAGGAAAGCTTTGCTGTATCGAAGAATGACCCTGCCGCAGCAAAATTAGCCGAGCAAGCCTTTGAAAATTTAGCATTAGAAGTGGTAGAAAAAGAAGATCCCTTCCGTTGGTCCGAGGATTTTGGACTTTTCAGCCAAAGTTGTCCCGCTTATTTATTTGGTTTGGGTACAGGAGAGAATTCTCCCCAACTCCATGAACCAACTTATGATTTCCCGGATGAATTGATCGAAACGGGGGTGGGGATATTTGATAGAATTGTCAGGAATCAATCAGAAATAAAATCGTAAACCAAACCGCTCTTCGAGTCCCGATAAGTATCTCGGATGTAATCTCGAAGTAAGATCGGGAGATTTGCAATCTTTTAATTCGAGTCCCTCAACTCATACAGTTTCTCAAATTCATTTGCAATTAGTCAACTCCAAACTAGGTGGCTATGTGGTTCCTCTTTTTTAAAACCACATAGAAACATAGTGAACATAGGGTTTTACGATCCATTTTTCACTATGGCAGAGGAATAACGAGCAGAATGTCCAGCGTCTGGAGACGCAGAACAACTAGTATCAAGTAAAAAAGAAAATCCAGCCCTGAATATTCAGGACCGGATTTCGATTTATTTGTAAAACTGCTTTCTCAAACCATTGGGGCCATACCATTCTTTGTCGGAGATTTCCAGGGGTTTGAATTCAATACCAAAAAACCCTTGCTTTTCAATAGTTCTTTTCAATTCATCTGAAATTATCATGTTGAGCGATACACAGGAATCCAAGATTAACACATCTTCACTACATGATGATGAAATGAAGACCCTTTTAGCGAATAGTTTATTGTCATTATTATATAGATCATCAGCACGTTCTAGGAACTCACTAAGGTTTCTATACCTTTTTTCAATATTTTCAGTTTTAAAAGTTAGCCTTATGAACCGATTCCCTTCTTTAGTAATTATTTGCTCAATAAATTCACTTTTCTCAAAATCAATCCAAGAATCGTCATTTCCAAAAAAGTTAGTTACAAAATAATCTTTGAAAGAACTTTTTTGTTGAACTATTTTAATGGGAAAAAACTGGATCTTTTTATTTGCCTCATATTTTTCAAGCAATTCTTTTAATCGTTTCGAAATGACAAACCTTGGTGAGATCCCACCTCCAGCCTTGAACAAATCAGGAATTGTATGATTTCGGCCTATTTCTATAGATGGAATAATGGGAAGAGTAATAATTCTTTCTCTATCTGAATAGTTTCCTAAATAATTCTTTTCATTGATTGTACCATCTAAATGATATTCCCTAATAAAATCTCCCATTCCAATATCATGGACATGTGGAACTAATTCATAATAACACATCAAAATTTTATATCATTTATTGGCAAATTTGGTGATTTATTAATTGCATTTTCTGCATTGTTGATCAAATTCATTAACTCATCATAGAAAAATTCATTACTTCTATCTCGGTTTCTTGGGTTATAGATTTGATCTAGTTTATTTAATATTAGATTATTATAATCTTTGTGATATATGTTCCTATTCTTTTGAACTGGCATTCCATTTAAACTTTCATTCATATGAAAAGAATTTTTTGACCTTGCTGCTTTTTGAACAACTGGATGTTCTTGAATATTTTTTTGCCATGGAATTATATGATGCGCACGCATATTCGTATCAGTCAACCCGATAACAAGTCTTAATTGGCTCTGATCTCCAAAAGTTATAAAACCTTCATGATCAACAATCCACCTTAATACTTTTCTACTTTGAAGGTCTGTAGCAGACTGAATTACTTTAAATCCGATTTTAGGTCCCGAAGTAATATATCCGTAAAAAGGCAAGGCAGAAACAACACTTAAGGTAGCATTGACTCCATCCCCCTCAATAGCATACAGGAGACCATTAATTAAATCCGCAGGTTCACCTAGGACTCAACAGCTATGTGGCTATGTGGTTCCTCTTTTTTAAAACCACATAGAAACATAGTGCACATAGGGTTTCCTACTTGGAATAAAGAATTAAAACCTTCAAAACTGAACCTAGAGAGGCTTCCTAATCAATGTATCCATCTCAAAATTCAACAGCTATGTGGCTATGTGGTTCCTCTTTTTTAAAACCACATAGAAACATAGTGCACATAGGGTTTCCTACTTGGAATAAAGAGTTAAAACCTTCAAAAATGAACCTAGAGAGGCTTCCTAATCAAAGTATCCATCTCAAAATTAAATAGCTATGTGGCTATGTGGTTCCTCTTTTTTAAAACCACATAGAAACATAGTGCACATAGGGTTTCCGTTCCATTTTTCACTATGTCAGAGGAATACCGAGCAATATGTCCAGCGTCTGAAGATGCAGGACAGCGAGATAGCAAGGAAATGGCGAATAAAAAATAAAAAACCTCCAAGAATCCCGACAGATATCGAGACTCTTGGAGGGTTCTTCGTTTATTTGTTGACTTTGTAAGTAGCCTGTCCTCCTTAGGCGGATCCCACTCACAACTTAAACTTACTTCCTTTTACTCTGAGCTCTTTTCATAGGATTGTCTCCGGTAGAAGCACCTCTTGCTCCACCACGTCCCTTGAAAAGCTCAAAGCGGCTAGGCTGATACTGTCTCGGCCAGTAGTTGCTCGACTCATCGATATCGGCAGTTTCGCGCATCGGGTCTAGCACAAATTGAACCACTTCTTTTTCCTTTGCAAATACTTTAGTCACTTCAGTTTCATTCAGTTTCCAGATTTCAGCTGGAATCCGCTCGATTTCCGAAGTACCATCAGCATATTGGAATTCGATAATTAAAGGCATCACCAAGCCACCTACATTCTCAAAGGTGAGCTCGTAGAAATTTAGATCCGAGTTCATCAATTCTTTCTCCTTTGGTGAAAGGCTCGCCATGAATCGATTGTATTCCTCCTCATCTTCAGGAGTAATGGCAAATCGATCATAGCTGTTGTAGAAATCGCGAGTAGCCGGATCCGCTTCCAAAACGGTCTGTGGAACGTCCGCTTTATTAAATTCCTTGCTGATGTAAGTTTCTTCACGCTCGAATTCAGCCTTTTCAGCAGCCTTTTTCTCAGCCGGAGTGCGGTTGTCCAGCTTAAACCATTTCACATCCTGAATCGCGATATCCACAGGCTCTGTCCCGTAAAACCAACCTCTCCAGAACCAATCCAAATCTACTGCAGAAGCATCTTCTAGGGTTCTAAACAAATCTTCTGGTGTTGGATGCTTAAACATCCATCTTCTCGCATACTCCTTAAAAGCAAAATCAAACAGCTCTCTGCCCATCACCGTCTCACGCAGGATATTCAAGGCAGTTGCCGGCTTGGCATAGGCATTCGGACCAAATTGAATGATGTTTTCAGAATTGGTCATGATAGGCTCCAAGTATTGCTTTTCGCTTCTCATGTAAGGTACAATCTTATGGGCCGGACCGCGACGGGAAGGATAATTTCTATCCCATTCCTGCTCGGCCATAAACTGCATGAAAGTATTCAAGCCTTCATCCATCCAGGTCCACTGACGCTCATCCGAGTTGACGATCATCGGGAAGAAGTTGTGACCCACCTCATGGATAATTACCGATATCATTCCGTATTTGACAGCTTCAGAGTAAGTACCGTCTTTATCAGGACGACCATAATTGAAGCAAATCATCGGATACTCCATGCCATTGCTACCTTCCACAGAGATCGCCGTCGGATAAGGATAGTCAAAGGTCTTGTCTGAATAGGATTTGATGGTGTGAGCGACTACTCTAGTGGAATATTGCTCCCAAAGTGGATTGCCTTCTTTGGCGTAGTAAGACATGGCCATTACATCTTTCCCGCCTTGTTTTACGGCCATGGCATCCCAGATAAATTTACGGGAAGAAGTCCAGGCAAAGTCCCGAACATTTTCAGCCTTGAAAATCCAGGTTTTCTTGTCTTTTGATTTTCCTTTTTCCAGCTTTTCAGCTTCTGCCTGCGTACGAATGATGACAGGATTGTCATAGGTCTGCTTGGCCTTGTTCCAGCGCTCCAATTCGGTAGCAGAAAGCACTTCTTCTGGATTTTGAAGAACTCCCGTAGCACCTACCATGTGGTCTGCTGGTACGGTGATTCGAACTTCATAGTCTCCAAAAACCAGGGCAAATTCTCCTCTTCCGAAGAATTGCTTGTTTTGCCAACCTTCGAAATCAGAGTAAACAGCCATTCTTGGGAACCATTCTGCCATGGTATAGAGGTAATTTCCATCCTCTGGAAAAAACTCATAGCCTGGACGACCGGAAATGTAAGACATACGGTCGGTGATATTGAAAGACCAGTCTACGGAAAAGCTGAAGCTTTCCCCTGATTTCAAAGGCTCAGGAAGGTCAATTCGCATCATGGTTTTATTGACAGCAACCGGAAGGGCATTCCCTTCGGAGTCTTTGACATTCAAAACCTTGTAGCCAAACTCCTCATTTTCCCAAAGAATACCTTCTAGCGTACGCATGGTCATACGGGAATTGATAGAGCTTTCGGCCACCTTAGGGGCGTCCGATTCCGGACCTCGCTGATTTTCTTCCAACTGTACCCAGAGGTAAGTCAAGACATCAGGCGAGTTATTGATATAGGTGACAGTTTCCCTTCCTGAGATGGATTGATTGTCATCATTCAGTTCGACATCGATCACATAGTTTGCCTGCTGCTGCCAATACATATGACCGGGAGCACCGGAGGCAGTGCGATAGACATTGGGAGAGCGAAGCATGGTTCCGAGCTGCTCAAATCGCTCGGCATGATTTTGCTCAGATCGACGCGCCTGTGACCAAGATTCGGTCGATACCAGCGCAAAAACTGCTAATGCAAGTCCTAATTTTCTAATCATGATACTATATATTTTACCAAAATTTCGTTTCTAACATTAATGAAAGGGCAATCCCAAAGACACAGGAAGCAATGACCAAAGTCCAATCTCTACGATTGACTCCAGCGATTCCTACTAGAATTCCAGTCACTGTCAAGAATATTCCCACAATAACCAACTGACCCACTTCCAATCCCACATTGAAAGCCAAAAGTGGCTTCCAAATCATCGCTTCTTTTCCGAGCAATTCTCGAAGATAATTGGAGAAACCCAAACCATGAATCAATCCAAAAACCAAAGCGAGGAAATAATTTAACTGAATATTTTTACCCGAAGAAGGTCTTGGCTTCAGAATAGTCAAAAAAGCAGTAATCGCTATGGTGACCGGTATAAGAAATTCGATCACGTCGGATCTTACCTGCACAATTTTGAATGTCGCCAAGGCTAAAGTTAGTGAGTGACCAATAGTAAAGGCTGTAACCAATATCACGATCTTGCGCCAATCCCGTGGAATATACACTGCGCATAGAGCCAATACGAATAGGATATGATCATACCCTTGAATATCGAGTATATGCTGAAGTCCGATGCGGAAATAGAGTTCGAATGAATCCATAAGGGAATAAATCTTCCAATTGAAGTAAATTGCGGCAATAATACAGGTTTATTCCCATAATATAGTCCCCAAATTCTTTCAAATGCAACAGTTTTACATCTCCATGATTTCCCTGGGATGGATGGTTTTATCCCACCCATTTTACATTTCCTTGACAGAAATCCGTCAAAACCCGAATTCCCAACGATTGGAGATTGCCTCCAAAATTTTTTGGGATGATTTGGAAGTAGGTTTAAGCAGTTTTCATGAGCAATCCATAGACTTTCTGAATCCTGAAAACGCTGAACTTCTTCAAAAGCAAGTAGAAGCCTATTTGAAGGAGAATTTTCAAATCTGGATCGCTGAAAAGGAGGTCAATTGGGTTCTTCTTGGCTTTGAGGTAGAAGAAGATGCTGCATGGTTTTATATCGAATCTGACCCGGTCAAACTGGAGAATAGCATTCGGGTAAAAAACTCAGTGCTAATTGAAGACTTCTCCACACAGCAAAACATCGTGCATGTTTATAAGGGAAATAGCCGAAGCCCTAGAAGTTTGCTGTTGGGAAAAGGACAGGAAACGGATGAATTGGAATTGAAATAGCTTGAAAAAGTGATTCTGAATATGCTGAATGATTCCTGTAGCCTAATTTCTATACTTCCCAGAAGGAAGTCGGAAGAATGAAGATCGAAGCTCCTTGATTCTGAACCTCTAAGGTTCTTGTAACGGTGCTCTTTGATTACTGACCTAAAAAAGGTTATAGATCAATCAATATTATGGCAGTAGATATTCTGAAAACAAAAAAGTCCGAGCCTAAGCCCGGACTTTTACTTTTATAGATTTAGAAATCCTTAAGAAGGATTCTGAACCATGTTTTCGTTTGCATTCAATTCAGAGATAGGAATCTTGAACTGCCAGTTTGAAGTACCAGCAGGCTCTTCAAACTTAGAGTTGATCACAGTCTCTACGTGGTTTGCACCAGTACGATCCAATGGAAGGTTCAGACGCTTCAAGTCGTAGAATCTGAAGCCTTCACCCCATAGCTCGATACGACGCTGTATCATGATCTCTTCGATCAAAGCTGCACCAGTGTTGGTAGTCAAGGTATACTCAGGATCACGCTGAGAAGCAAAGTTGAACAAAACCTGAGCAGCTTGGCTGTCATTTCCAGCTCTTGCCAAAGCTTCCGCTTCGATCAAGAACATTTCGGAAGCTCTCATGTAAGGCACATCACCTACAGAGCTTGCATTTGCTTGAGCGATAAACTTACGGTTCATGTAGTCACGCTTTGCAAAGGAGCTCAAAGTAACCTCATCGATGAATGGATCTCTCAAGGCAGGATCAGAGGCATTCGGATCCCAGAGGCCTTTTCTGTAGTCTGTATCAGAGATTTCAGCATAAAGCTTACTATTGATCGCCTTCGGATTACCACGGATATTCGTCGAACTGAAGTTCAAAGAAACGTAAGCGAAGTAAGAAGCGAAGAATGTCTGCTGATCGTCAATCTGACGGCTTCCCCAAATCCACTCCGGATTATCAACATTGTTGAATCCTTCGTAAAGCTGAGTTTCAGACATCAAGTCATAGCCCTCGCGAGCTTGGCTAGCCAATTGAGCAGCTATTGCATAGTTACCTTGCGTCAAAGCAATACGAGCCTTGATACCACGAGCCACGTTGATGTTGATGTGAGACTTTGCGTTTCTACCTTCATCCAAAAGAGCGATAGCAGCATCGATGTCAGCATTGATTTGAGTATAAACTTCCTCTACTGTATTACGAGCACCACCTTCGGTGATTGGCTCCAATACGATTGGAACACCTAGTTGGCTATTACCACCACCTGCTTGATAGCGCTCAGCAAAAAGCTGAACCAAGTTGAAGTGAGCCCAAGCTCTGTAGGCCAAAGCTTGACCTTTGATCTCATCTTTTTCAGCCTGAGGACCTTCAGCATCATCAATATTAGCGATGATCATATTCGCATTACCAATGATTTTGTAGTAGAATCTCCAGACAAAACGAACATCACCACTGTTTTCATTGATATGGTTTAGCCATCTAGACATAGAGATAAACCAACCATTTGCAATTCCAGTCAATACATAATCCTCAGCAAGCGCTTCTCTCATGATCATCACACCACCTTCACCAGGCTGACCCTGAGAATCATAGCGGATAAACATGGATCTATGGATACCGTTTAGAGCTGTAAAAGCATTTTTTGTAGTCGTAAAGACAGCATTTTCGGATACCGCATCCGTAGGGAGGGTGTCCAAGTAGTCCTCAGCGCAACCAAAACTTAGGATTGCTCCGAGTAAGAATATTTTACTTAATAATTTCTTCATTGTTTTGGTAAATTACAGTTGTAAGTTAACACCAAGCGTGAATGTTCTAGCTGGGGTAAAGGTATTGGAAGTCGTACCGCTGAATGTACCGGATACATACATACCGGAACGTCCAGAAAGCCATCCCAAGTTTTCACCTGCTACATAAACTGTAGCTCCTCTCATTTTCCAACGCTCCAACAGGGTACGCGGGAAAGTGTAGGACAAGTTGACAGATCGAAGGTTCAGATAAGAAGCATCCGTTAACCATCTGTCAGATGCCACGTTGGTTTGAGCTGCACCCGTTACGTCCATTTTAGGAACGTCGGTTACATCTCCTGGCTGCTGCCATCTGTTTAGAATATCCACGTGAAGTGCGCCACCATCAGGATCGGCAGACATCAAGCCAGCGTAGATACCATCGTAGATATCACCACCCACTGCAAAGCTCATCAAGATATTCAAGGAGAATCCTTTGTACGTGAAAGTGTTGGTCAAACCACCAAAGAAGTCAGGGATTGCATTACCAGCGAAGTGGAAACGTGCATTCTGGAAATTGGTAGTAAGTGTATCACCATTCACAATACGATCACGAGGATCATCTTCTGCATACTCTTCTGCTCTGTAAAGACCTTCACCGGTCTCAGCATCTACTCCATACCAGTCTCTCAACCAGAAGTCGTAGATGGAACGACCTACTACATATTTCTTAGTACCTACGATTTGCTCATCGAATGGAAGCTCTTTGAACTCATTCTCGAAGGTAGATACGTTTACGTTTGCATTCCAACGGAAATCACCGGAACGAACCAAGTCACCACCGATATTGAATTCAATACCTCTGTTAGACATAGTACCGATGTTTTGGAATCGGCTATTCAAACCTGTAGTCAAAGAAAGTGGGACTTCGAAAAGAAGGTTACTAGACTCTCTGTTGAAGTATTCAATGGTACCTGAGAATCTGTTTGCAAAAGCAAAGTCCAAACCGAAGTCAAGGGTATTGTTTGATTCCCACTGCAAGTCAAGTGCAGAAAGTGAAGCTTGCAAGATACCTGGCTCGTTAGCATTGTTGAATCCAAGATCATATAGTGCCTGCCAAGGATAGAAACCACCCACTGCGTTGTTACCTACTTCACCGTAAGAAGCTCTAAACTTCAATAACTGGAAGTAATTTGAGTTAAAGAAGTCTTCCTGATCGATAGACCAAGCAGCACCAACTGAGAAGAATGTTCCCCATCTAACGTCCTCGAAGAATCGAGAAGAACCATCCGTTCTCCAAGATGCAGAGAAAGAGTATTTGTCGTCATACACATAGTTCAAGCGAGAAAGGTAAGACTCAATTCTGTCACGGTCTAGACGTCCTGTAGCAGAGTTGATCGTTACAAAGTTGTCTGGCTCAATATTACCAGCCAAGATTTGATCTTGCTTGGAAATAAATTGACGATTTACTTGATAATCATAGTTCTCATGACCTGCCAAAACCTCTACGAAGTGCTTCTCTTTGAACGTATTGGTGTAAGTCAATAGCTGGTTGAAAGTCAAAGAGTTGATTCGCACATTCTCTCTACGAGTACGTCCTGCTGGAGCACCATCACCCACAATCGTGTTGTCGTATCCGATGTCAAGAAGTGAAGTGATATCAGTAGCAATATTGGTTCTGAAAGTGAAGTTCTTCAAAAACTTAGCCTCAACGTAAGCACGAGAAGAGATCACATCACGATCAAATCTATCTACGTTTAGCAATGTCTCCTGAACTACGTGACGACCTGGATAAGCACCAGCACCTCTACGAGGCAAACCAAGCTCTTCTAAGTCACCTAGGTCATAGATTCTATTTCCAAATTCGTCAAGGATGAAACCACCAGTTTGCATATTCTGAGCAAATACCGGATAGATTGGACCCATGGATCTTGCAGTAAAGAATGGGTTCACAAAGCTATTGCTACCACCATCTCTTGCATTGTTTCCTTCACTCAAAGTTGCAGAAAGGTTGATACCTGTCTTCAACCAGTCAGTAGCTTGAGTATTTACATTCAATCGACCAGTGAATCGCTCGATATCAGACTGGATGATAAATCCTTTCTCATTCAAATAGTTGAAAGAGGTGTAGAAATCAGTCTTCTCAGACCCACCTGAGTAAGTCATGTTGTATTCCTTACGATCACCCATTCGCTCCAACTCGTCGAACCAGTTAAGACCCTGGAAGTTGTTTCTTGCATTTGGATTCAAAGTACCGTCAAGACCTACGATTTGATCATTTGGCACATTGTAGATGTTGTAACCAAGAATGTCAATCAGGTTGTTAGAAGCAAAAGCAGCTGCATCAGCACCGCTGGCACCATTTCCAAGCTGTGAGTTTCTGAGAGATTCCCACACTAGCGGGTAGTACTGATCTGCATTTACGCGATCATACTCTGGAAGTGCACGGCTTGAGATACCTTGCTGTAATCTCAAATTGAAAGTCGGCTTGTTTTTCTTACCAGTCTTAGTGGTAATCATGATCACACCGTTAGCGGCACGAGAACCGTAAAGAGCTGCTGAAGAAGCATCCTTCAAAATGGTCATGTCCTCGATATCTTCTGGGTTCAAATTGGAAAGTGCTCCATCATATGGAACCCCATCCACCACATAAAGTGGAGAAGAAGAAGAGTTTACAGAACCAATACCACGAATACGAACAGCTGGAGTAGAACCTGGCTGACCGGAAGCAGAAGTAGTGATTACACCAGGAGCCTGACCTTCAATCGCGTTTACTACGTTGTTGATCGGTCTGTTTGCGATTTGATCTCCTTTCAATGCTACAGCAGAACCGGTAAAGTTTCCTTTGTCCACGGTACCACCATAGGCGGTAATGATTACTTCTTCCAGATTCTGGGAATCTTCTTCCATCACTACATTGATCTCAGAACGATTGCCAATTTGCTCTTCCACACTGCGATAGCCGATGTAGCTAAACACCAATGTAGTGGCACTTTCTGGAGCCAAAAGGGTATACCTTCCATCCAAATCCGTTACGACACCAATGGTCGTACCCTTCACTAGGACATTCACTCCGATCAAACCCTCAGGTTCGCCTGGTGATGTCACTCTACCTGTGATGGTTTTGTTTTGCGCCATTACCGACACGGATGCCAGCAATACAAAAACAAAACCCAGTAAAATTTTCTTCATAGGTTTAGTTTTAATAAAATGATTTAATTTTCGTGGAGATAAAAGACGAAACTAATTTGTGAAAGAGCAAATTTGGCAGACGCTCAAAAAAAAGGTAAAAATCATACTATAATACTGAAAATGCCAAATTTTAGAAATAATATTTGGAATTAGATGTGTCCGATCAGTGTCCGGATTTCAAAAACCACGAATTTTTAATATTATTTTCAAATTCTCCATAATAAATTCTGAAAACGATAAAAAACAGTCTAGTTTATTTTTAAACTTGGAATAATTCAATTAATTTTTTGTTCTGCAAAAATTGATTTGATAGATATATTATTCCGAATATTAAACCCATAATCATATTTTTAAAATATTATTCTGATGATGTTCGTTTTTGAAAATCATATTCTCGGAATTTTAAAAAGCTTTTTAAGCACCTGTCAAAATTAAATTTTTGTTAAAAATTTATTCGAATGGATTAAAAAATGGGCAAAAGGTCAAGTTTCTGCTAAAAATATCTCCGTTTGGGGTTCCCAAAGTCCATTTTTTCGCTTTAACAAATAGTAACTTCCTACTTTAAAATCTATTTCTAAACCTGCATTTTCTACTCTTAACCTAATAGAATCAAACTGCTCCTTCTTGATATCCTGAAAGGCAACCGTTAGATGAGGATGGAAATTGGTATCGCTCAACTCTAGATTCAATTTTAAATGTCTTTTACCAAAAATTCTCAGGCCATCCTGCAGTTCAAACAGCTTGGGTTGTTTCGCCACACTCAAAAACAAAACACGCCTCCGAAATTGATCCACACCTCGAATGCTCAGGGGGAAAGGAGAAAATCCTTGGTTGAAGTTTTTTAGTGCTTCCACCAAACGATCCTCCTTGTTGGCGTTGTACAGAAAGGGCATTTTCAAGGTGATGTGAGCCGGAGACTTCAGGGCATATTTTACCCCAAACTCTTCCTTGAGCGAAAGTTTCAAATCGTGAACTTGCTCCCTAAATTCTTTAGGAGGAAGTATTGCTAAAAAATATTTTTGTAAGTCAGCCATTAAATTACCCGATCAACCTTTGAAAAGCTCAATTTCACAAAAACAGTTTAATTAACTCAATCAATCTCTTAAATTAAGCCTTTGAAACCAACAAGCGCTATCAAATACCCTGATGAGAAGCTCTCCGTAAGAGTGAAAGATCGAATTAGGGCAAAAGCCTTTAATCAAAACGCAGACACATGAAGATTTTTCCAAAAATCATGATCGGTTTGGACTTGACCGAAATGGATGAAATCCTGATCCAAAAGACCAACATATTCTTGAAGTTTTTAGGAGTTGAAAAATGCTATTTTGTGCATGTGGCAAAAAACCTGGCCATTCCAGATGACATTCTCAGCCAATATCCAGACCTCTTGGCCCCAGGAGACGAATCTATCGAGGCAATCATGGAGGAGAAAATCAAACGGCAGAAATTTCCTGAAAATATCGAGATCGAAATTTTTGCCGAGGAAGGAAGCCATCCTTTAGAGACCTTCCTCCGATGGGCCAAAATCAAAGATGTGGACCTCATTGTGATGGGAAGGAAAGAAAGCCTAGTAGGTAGTGGTGCACTTGCTAACGGAGTGGCAAAAAAAGCCCCCTGCTCCATCATGTTGCTTCAGGAAAAGCGCCCTCCTGGGATTCCTAAGCGTATTATGGTACCCACGGACTTTTCCAAGCACAATCACATGATTTATGAATTTGGGGAGCGAATAGCTTATGAATTAAAAGCTGAATTGATTCCAGTTCATATTTTCCATGTCCCGGCAGGCTACTCCAAGACTGGTAAATCCTTCGAGGAATTTTCTGAAATCATGCGGCTCAATGCCGAAAAAGACTTCAAAAAATTCGTATCCAAACACGATCATCCGGAATTGAAATGTGAGTTTATCTTAGATAGCGGCGAAAGCTCCGGTAAACAATTGCTGGAAGAAGCTCATAAAATGGACGTGGATATGATTATCCTGGGCTCTCGCGGACGGACCAAATCGGCAGCAATTCTATTGGGAAGCACAGCCGAGAAACTCATCGAAGTCAATAATTCGCTTCCAATGATAATTTTCAAAAAGAAAGGTGAAACGATGGGCTTTTTCGATGCCCTATTCCGAATTTAATCTACTCGGCGCAGATAAAAACAAACCTGATCCCCTTTGCCCTCCTGATTGTACCGGAGGGCTTTTTTTTGAAATTCTCTTAATTCATTTGACGAAAAATGGGCTTCGCAATTGGTCCCTACAAGCTTAATTCCTCGCTGATACAAAATGGATCCCCAAAATTGGAAGGCTGTAGAGTCGAAAAGAATCTTTTCGAGCTTAAGACCTTGGTCATTTACTAGCTTTTTGAACCCCTCCAAACTAGGAATATTCAAGTGCCTTGGAGCATCAAGCTGAACCCAATTATCTCCAAATTCTTCCCAAGCGCTACTTCCTGCCAAAGGAGTACGGATTAGCAGTCTTCCATCTTTTTTAAGCTTTTGGCGACAAGTCTCCAAAGTTTTCTTTGGCTCTGCCATGTGCTCAAAAGCATGATGCATGAGCATAATGTCAAATTCTCCCGGAAGGTCCTCCAGTCCACCCTTGATCAATGACAGTCCTGGTTCCAAATCCTTTGAACTATCTAAAAAAGGATCCACTCCAGTCAGATTTTCAAAGCCAGATGCCCACAACTCATAGAGAAGCTGTCCACTACCACAACCGATATCAACTATTCGATCCGAATAGGCAGGATTTAACTCCCTAAGCCAATATCCATAGGGAGGGCTGAATGCCGAGGCTCCTGTTTTCAAAAAGAGCCACATTCTTCCCTTTTTCAGGAAATTTTTTAGCGAACCTGAAGTGACTAAAGAAGAAAAGGAATAATAGGTGTCTGACTTATAAAAAGCAGAAATATCAGACGGCACAGATTTGATTTGAAGGGATTGACAATCCTGACACTCTTGGTAAGTAAACTGCTCTCCCAGACCGAGCATTTTCTCTTCTGCCTGAAAATCCCGAAGCGATTCGCTATTACAAAAATGACAGCGATTCATCGATCAATAGGCATTCTCCCGGTTGAAAAGCAGTTCGTGAACTGTCTTCACCATGATACCCATATCCAGCAAAAATGACCAATTATTGATATAAAAAGAGTCTAATCGTACCCGTGAGCGAATCTGATGTGGGTTTTCAATTTCCCCTCTAAAACCTCTCACTTGAGCCAAACCTGTGATTCCCGGCTTGATCTTGTGTCGGGAATTATACCGCTCAATTTGCTTTTGAAATGTCTGATTCATAGGAATCGTATGAGGTCGAGGACCTACAATTGACATATCCCCTAGCAGCACATTGATAAACTGTGGCATTTCATCCAAAGAGGTCGTGCGCAAAAAGGACCCAATTCTTGTGACCCGAGGATCTCCTTTTTTTGCCTGCACAGTATCTGCATAATCGTTAGGAGTCATAGACCGAAACTTCAGGCAGCTGAACACTTGATTGTTGACTCCATTTCGTTTTTGGATAAAAAATATAGGACCTCTTGATTCGAGTTTGATTAAAAACCCGACTAGAGGGATCAACCAGGAAAGGATAAATACAATAACCAAACTGGCAAATACAATATCAAAAGCTCTTTTTGCAAAGCTATTGAAGGCATTGTCCAAAGGAATTTCATTGACATTGATGACAAAGAAATCCCCATACCTAGAAAATGATAGATTCTTCTCCAATTGAAGGGATCCGCCGGGAATCATCTTGACTTTGATGTAATTTTCATCTGCGAAGTCAATGATTTTTCGGACCAATCCTGGCTCTAATTGCTCGTGGATATAGATCAGATCAAGGTCTAATTCTGGGGCGTGTTCGAAAAACTGCTGAATCCCTCCACGGGTCTGTGCACAATCGGAGAGATTATCATAATAACCGAGAAAATTGATTCCGAAATCCTTTCGAATCCGAAATACATCAGCTAGCCGGGGACTTGTTCCTCCTTTGCCGACTATGACAGCATTTCGATAATTCTTCCCCTTAGATCTGTAGGACCGGAGCATCATATGAACAGATACCCGATAACTTCCCATCAATACCAGCATGCCTACTCCCAAAGTAAGGACTGGCAAAACCTGCAATTCAGGCGTATTGAACGGAATCCAAAGAATAGCCGTAGCACCGACAAACCAAAAGACCGTGCCTAGGAGATGCTTCAGTGTGTCCCCATACTCATCAGTGCGGCCGATTTTATAGTCTTTTCGAAGAAGGGAAATCAACAACCAAAGCACGGAAAGCGGCAAAAAGGCGTCAAGTTCAACCTTGGCGAAAACTCCAAACTTCTGAAGAAAGAAATTGGTCAGTAAAAGCGAAACAAGGGAAGCAATAAAATCAGAGGCTGTGAAAAGCCAAGGAAAATACCGGTCAAATCTGCGCTTCATAAAAATCTGATCAAACAATTACACTTTTGCAAAAACCGCGCTAGACTACATTTTTTGGCCGAAACACGATTTCAAAACCAAAATTAAGAAAAGAATCGTCAAGCATGCTTACTTTTGCGAGTAATTTCAAATGCAAAACGATTTTTAGTCTAAATGTTCTCAATTTCTAAGCTGTTCGCTTCTTCCGACGATCCCAATTCTCTTGGGGCGTATTTTCGAAAAAAACGTTTACAGCAATTTGAACAGCTTTTTTACAATCAATTCGATGTAAATCAGCAGGTTAAAATTCTTGACGTCGGAGGTACAGATTATTTTTGGAAAGGCAGCTCACTACTCGATCATCCAAAGGTCGAAATCACATTGCTCAACCTCCATCTCGAAGAGAGTTCTCATCCTGCTATCAAGAGTACCACAGGTGATGCAACTAACCTTTCAGAGTATCAGGAAAATGAATTTGATCTCATCTTTTCAAATTCCGTGATCGAGCATCTGTTTACTTGGGAAAACCAGAAGAAAATGGCTGCAGAAATTGAGCGAGTGGGGAAAAAGCATTTCGTACAGACGCCAAACCGATACTTTCCGATCGAAGCGCATTATGCCTTGCCTTATGCCCAATATTGGCCCGAAAAGCTACTTTTTTACACGCTCACAAAGACACCACTCAGCCGTTTTAGAAAATGGTCAAGCAAGGAAGCTTCGGATTATATCGCTGAGATCAGGCTACTCGATGAGAAAGAATTGCAGAGACTTTTCCCTAGTTCAGAAATTCTAAAAGAAAAAGTGGCAGGATTGACCAAGTCAATCACTGCACACAATTTACTTTAGTGAACCAAGGTCGCTTTTCGAGTCAAAATTTCTTGATTGATTCCGTCCCAAAGAATTTTTCTGGCAGACAAAGCTTCTTTGGCAGAAACCTTGGCGCCTTCAAGGTGAACGTCTGTCTCAAGAAGAAGAGAGACCATTCTCCAAGCCAAAGGACCGTGTTCTTCTTCGTCCAGATGAATGTGTCTGTCGAAATAGAAACCAAGCGTTTTTAATTCCTCAGGTTGATCTTTGACAAGCTCGTCCACCAATTTTCTAAATAAATCAGGGATCAGATCTTCTCTTCCCAAGGTAAAACTTGATGCAATTTCGTGTGCAGAACCGAATAAGGCTGTTTGATAATTTACCCGAAGGAATTTCTGAACGAATTCTGGTAATTGGGCGACATTCATCGCATCGTCAAGATTCATTCCCGCGGAAACGGACTTTACAAGACTATTGATAGACTTGGTAGAAGCACCGGCTTCTTGCATGGCTCTTAAATAAAGTTCAAAGTGGCTACAAAAGCCTCCTTTTCCATCATCATCACTTTCTTCGGCAAGTACAATGTCATTGATCAATCTGACCACGAGAGGATCTCCAGCCGGTATCCAAGGAAGACTCATCCCGGTAAGTCTATGCTGAAGAGCTTTGAGCAAGCTCATAAAATCCCAAACCGCAAAGACATGGTATTCCATGAAAACACGGAAATCTTCTAGGGTATTTAAGTTTTGATAAATTGGGTGATGTAGTAATTCTTGTCGGTCATTGCTTACCGACGAGATCAATTGATCCAGGTGATTGTTCATGAATAAATTTTAATGAGAAAACACAGAAGGACTGTGGGATTGTTCGATTCATTTGATAGAAAAAAACAATCTGGGATAATTAATTTTCTGCAAACTGTAAACGAACCAAGTTGGAATAAAATCCATCCTCTCGATCAGCAAGTTCCAGATGGCTTCCCTCCTCTACTATTCTTCCTTCGCTAAGGACGTAGATTCGGTCGACTTTTCGAATCGTCGCTAATCTATGGGCGATGATGATCGTTGTCCTTCCTTTCATCAGTTCGTCTAGGGCTTCCTGAACAAGGGCTTCTGATTCGGCATCCAATGAAGAAGTTGCCTCATCGAGAATCAAGAGGCTAGGATCTTTCAAAATAGCTCTAGCAATGGCTACACGCTGACGCTGACCACCGGAAAGCTTTACTCCCCGCTCTCCAACCAATGTATCCAGTCCTTCTGGAAACTGAGAGATAAACTGCCATGCATTGGCTTTTTTGGCAGCATCAATGATTTCTTCCTCAGTAGCCTCCGGACGTGCATAAGCTATATTTTCGCGGATACTTCCTCCAAAAAGCAAAACCTCCTGCGGAACCATCCCGATATGCCTTCTGAGCTCGTCCAAATTCCAGTTATTGATAGACTTTCCATTGATGGAAATGGATCCCTTCTCTACCTCATAAAACCTCAGTAAAAGTTGGATGATGGTCGATTTTCCTGCTCCGGAATGACCGACTAATGCCACTTTGTCTCCCGTATTAATTCGCATGGAAAGTGACTTCAAAACAGCCATTTCAGGGCGGGTTGGATATCGAAACTCGACGTTGGATAGCTCGATTTCCCGAATTTCCTCCTGAGCACTGCTTTTTCCGCTTTTTTCTTCTGACTCTTCCAGTATTTCCAAGACTCTTTCAGAACTTCCGATTGCTTTTTGGACCTGACTATAAATATCTCCCAAGCCGGCAATCGACCCCCCAATAAAAGTGGTATAAAGAACAAATGATACCAATTCACCCACACTCATCTCCCCACTTGCCACCAAGCTTGCTCCGTACCACATTACTGCTACGATACCTCCGAAAAGCGCAAAAATGATAAAAGAAATAAAGGCTCCTCTGAACTTGGCTGTACGCAAAGCCACTTGAACCACATCTCCCAACTTATTGGAGTAGCGTAAAGACTCATAGGCTTCACCCACAAAAGACTTTACAGTTGAAATCGACTGTAAAGTCTCCTCTACGATGACATTGGCTGAGGCGAGTTCATCCTGTGTTTTCTTACTCAGAGAGCGGATAAACCTACCGAAAACCATTGCCAGCAAAACCAAAACCGGGAAGGATCCCAGCATGAAGAAGGTAAGCTTCGGTGTAGTAAAGAAAAGAAAGGCTATACCTGCCAGAAGAGTAACTACCTGTCTAAAAAGCTCCGCTAAGGTTACTGAAAAGGTGTCTTGAAGCAAACTGACGTCCGAAGTGATTCTTGAAATCAACTCCCCTGTTCTTCGCTTGTCGAAAAAAGTCATCGGTAATCTCAACATTCGGCTATAAAGTGCCAGACGTATATCCCGCATAGAGCGCTCAGATACTTGGGCAAACAACCAAACTCGGAAAAAGGAAAAGACACTTTGGATTGCTAGAATGCCCAACAGTAAAAAAGCAATGGAATCAATGTCCTGAATGATCCAGTCACTGCCCTGAGCTGTATCAATCAGTTTGCCTGCAACAAAGGGGAAGGTCAGCAGGGTAAGCGATGACAAAAGCAAAAACACCAAACCAAGGATAAACCTTCCCTTGTATGGAACCATGAAACGGAATATTCCGCCTAGTTTTTGAAAATTTTGCTTGCTTAACTTACGCTTCTCGTGATCTTCTAACGCCGCTCCCCTTTTTTTAGCCATTCTGAATTAATATTGGTGCAAAAATAGCCTTTTGATTGAAAAGAAGCTTCCAAAACATGGAAATTTGAGGAAAGGGTTATTCGGCCAAAACTTGCGCAGCTAGCATTTCCCCAAGAGCACTTGCATGTTTGAACCCGTGACCTGAGCAAGCAGAAACTAAGGAAATGCGATCCATCTGTGGATGTGGCTGCAAAATAAATCGGGCGTCTTCGGTAACGGTGTAGAAACAAACCTCACTTCGCACGATTTCAGGTAAAAGTCCCACAAACTTTCCTTCCAATTTCTCTTTCCAAAACCTTTCTTGCTCCAGCTTGCTCACAGAGCGATCGATTTGCTCAGGATGCTCAGTTTCCAAAAATTGCTCAGAGGCTATCTTCAGCGTTTCCTGATCTTGGCTTGGAAAACCATACAAGAAATCTGTGGGCTTTGGACCATATCCCCACATAAATACAGAGTTCAAGGATTTCAAAGGACTATCTTCCTTCATCTTCACCCAGTGAAGCACTTGTCTACAGATTTTAAACTTCTTCTGAAAGCTTGGATCGACAAAGTCCTTTACCCAACCGCCGGTAGATAGGATTACTTTTTTGGCACGAAGGGTTTCCTCTCTAAGTTGGATTTCAACGAATCCCGCTTTTTGCTGAATACCCAACACCGGCTGATGAACTCGGACCTTAGCACCATTCTTTACGGAAAGATCCAATTGTACTTGTATGGTTTTCTCAGGAAAGACAAATCCTGCACTTGGCTCATAGTACCCTCTTACCTTTTCCGGAAAATTGAACTGAGGAAATTCTCCACTCAATCTCTTCTGATCAAAAATCGAGTGTGGAATAGATTCTGAATCAGCGATTTGTTTGGTTTGATCAAAAAAGCTAGAGCCTCCATATTTCACCCAAGCTTCTTGGCCGGACTCGATCAAAAGTCCTCCTGCTTGTTTGAAAAGCTCAATTCCTGCCTCTTTTTCGATTTCTTGCCAGATCTCTTGGGATCGACGAGCAAACTTGACATACTCTCTTCCTTCACCCACAGCCAGTCGGGTGATTCGGGTTTCCCCATGTGAGGAGCCCATGCTATGCGGAGGGTCAAAGCGGTCGATTCCAAGAATCCTCTTTCCCCTCTTCGAGAGAAAATAAAGGGCGGCGGATCCTACAGCCCCGAGTCCGATTACCACATAGTCATAATCCTTCATGGAGACTTTTCAAGTCAGGATTTACCCATTTGGGCATCAATTAGTTCTCGCTTGAGTTTGCGCTCCCGCTCCAAGGTATTTTTGCGGTGCTGTTCAAATTCCTCCTGTAGTTCGGCGAGGTCTTTTTCGGCCTTTTTGATTTTTGAAAAACTTCTGAAATATTTAAATGAGAAAAGGGCTAAAGCTGCCGCTAATGCTCCTACCAAAACCCACATAAACGTAGAGTAGACCCCTTTTTGAATTCCAAGCCCAAGGAAGTTGAAGTTGTCCTTGGCGGCTATAGCCTCCTGCTTTTCGGACTCAGTCTGTGCAAGAAGATTTTGAATAGATTGAATAGAATCCTGTCGGGTTTGTACGTCTTTTTTTAGTTCCAAAACCTCTCCTCGCATGGTTTGGATGGAGTCTAGCATATTTGATTTTAATCGATCCAAAAATGACCTTCTGACGACCTTATACTCTTGATAATTATTTGAAGCTCCGTAGATATAGTCAAACTGTTCATCGATTGTGCCGGATTGAAGTGCATTTTCATTGGTTTCTTGGGCCAAAAGCTGACCGGAAAGTAGTGTCACAGTTAGCGCCAGAAATACTATATGCTTGTTCATTATCGTATTTTTTGAGTTCAAGGGGTGATTCAATAAATGTGCCTTCCGGCAAATTTAGCCTGTTTTTTTTGAAACCTTCCCGTAAAAACCCTTTGTCAAAATCCTTTTTTGTTGATTTTCAGATAATTATAATTAAATTTCTTTTCCATTTTTTTTACCATGCGTATAAAAATTCTAAAGGTTTGGCTTTTTCTTTTGCCTGTAATTGGCATCATCGGGACTGTCTTGTATATCCAGTCATCGAATAATATCACCGAACTGGAAGAGCAAAACCTGAGAAGTATTCAAGCAGTCAAAAATGATATGCAAGCTGCTCTGCCTGACTTTTATCAGCGAGTGGAAGGGTATATTTTCAGAGAGGCCTACGCTGTTTTTTCAGAAGATTCGATCAGTAAGGAGTCCCAAAAATTCGTCGATCTGCTTGCCAATGTCTTTCAACCTGAAATCGAAAGGGTCCGCTTGGTAGGTAAAAGTCAAGTTCCTCTCCCATCTCTTTCATTAGATCAAAACGAACTCTCGCGAAAGAATCTGAAGGTGAAAATCCCCTCAGATAAAATGAATTATTTCACGAGTTATGGATTTACAGGAAAGTTTGAAGCCAGCTCAGAATCCATCAAAGATGCTGTGATAATTGATGTGACCTTTCCTATCGAGGAGCTCCTTAGAAAGCAGGAAAACAACAAAGTATTCCAGCAATTTTTTATACTGAATAGTCAAGGAGAAGTAGTCTATCCAGAGGAGCAATTAGGCCTTCAGCTACTTGAGCCTTTCCCCCTGACACGAGATAGCCTAGGCGTGGTAAGATCAGGGGTTTATCACGAAGTACTCAATTTTTCCGGATTCAAAAACAGAGCCTATATCGCTCCGGTGACACTGGAAAACCTTCAGCTTTTCGCAGTAGGAACAGTTCCCGAGGCCCAATTCATGAAAGTAGGCCTTCGGATCAACTTTTCCTTGCTGAGCATTTTACTTTTCTTCTTGGTTATACTCATTTCTTCTGTGCCCATTTTGGCCATTTTAAATTTGGGGCTTGGAGATTCGCTGACAAGATCCAAAATTCTTCAGGTGGGTTTATCTCTTTTGGGCTTAACCTTGATTTTGGGATTTGCCTTTTCTTTTTTCAAAAATATACCTGATCCACTTCAAGAGACTAAAAATATACGCCTGACCCTAGACCAACAGTTCACTGATAGTCTTTGTCGCTTTAATACGATTTTGAGAGATTTTCAGGATCAAGGGGAAAAAAACACTTTTGGACAGGTAAATGAACTGATAGAATTCTCTGATGATGGCCTTGCCAAACAAATGTATTTTCAAGGTCCGGGCCTGGATTTGAATTTTGGAGATGGCTCAAATTCACCCATTGACTTGAGTGACCGGGCTTATTTCACGTATTTCAAAGACGGCGATAGTTCCGTTTTCATCAACTCTCATTACAGTAGGGGGAGTGGTCAGCTTGAGTCAGTAATCAGCAGGAAAACAGATAAAGGAAACATCCATGCTGTAACATTCAAGCTTCAACCAGATGCAGATATCAGTAAAAATTTCCGATTCCTCCTCATCAAAGAAGATGGAGGAATCTTATATAAAAGCCAGAAGATAATCTCCCCTATTTCCAACCTTAAGGAAGGAGTCAGTCTAGTCAAATGGCAGGAAATCGAATCTATTCTGGAAAACAATAGAGACTTGGGTAAAAACCAAACTCTCGAGGTGCCCTTCTATCTAAACGGTCATCAGTACACTGGAGTATTTTCACGGATACGGGATACGGGATTTGACCAACCGGTTTGGATGGTCTTCCTAGTCAATCACAACCTTACCCATGTGTTTTCCTCGCTTTCATCCTTGGAGGCCGTTTTGATTTTATCAGCGTATTTTCTGATTCTTCTCCTTTCAATGGCCGCACAGGGGCTATCTCGACAACTATTGACTGATTTCGGATTTAACACCTTCCTGTTTGAATGGCTTAAGCCGACCCAGCAAAATCTTCGAAAGCTAAAATATCTGACCTTCGCTTTCCTGATTTATGGGGCGATCGTCCTTACGATCTATTACTATTTACCACTTGATCCGATCCGCCTACTACTCCTGTTGATCATTTCCTCCCTTTGGATTTCATTCATCAACCTAGCAACAGATTCCAATAGCTCAAAAGGCAACTCTTCGAAAAAATACCACCTCAATGAGACTGCCTATGCACCATTAGGGATCAACCTTATGATCATTTTAGTATCGGTTTTATCTGGCTTAATTAGTTGGATTCCTATTCTCATATTGAGTTTATCGGCTCTTGTCCTGACTTATTTGTGGCATGGATTCGTCAAAAAAATCCCAGGAAGAATCAAAATCATTCCTGCCTCCAAAGTACTGCCTGTTTATCTCGTGACTTGGTTTCTATTGGTGGGATTTATTCCCGGCTATCTTATTCAGTCCAAGACGCAGATTTTCGAATCAAAAATCTGGAATAGCGTCACAAGCTCTGGAAAAGAGGATCAAAACCTTCAACTTGAAAGTCTGGAAAAATCCCGAAGATCGATCATGATGACGGTAACCGATCCTTTTGATCAAAAAATTCTCGACTTTATCACACCAAATCAGACGGTCTTTCGGGCAGCCATGCAAGGGACCTCGAAAAACTTGAGCTATGGAATTGGCTGGATTGGAGTGATCGGACTCCTATTCCTTTTTGGCTTTTTGATCTATTATTTGCAGCGTACCATTTTCTTCACATTTGAACCTGTACATGAGGATAATTTCGATCTCAGCCAGCCAAAACTTTTTGTATGCAGCATTGACTCTGGGCATTTTGATGAGATTTTGGATCAATTGCATTCCAATAGCACTAAAACTGTGGCTAAGATTGACTTCCTGACGCAAGAGATCAATTGGCAGTTTAAAGTAGACAAGAGCTACGACATGTATATTTTTCAAAATTTCCACTGTCTAGCTGACCCTACAAAAGCCATTGAAATCATCGAAAATCTAGACGGTCCAGGCAAGTCCATTTGGATATGCTCTGGAAAAACCTGGCCTGAGTTGCTATCAAAAATCAAGGACAATGACCAGTCCATGCGTTTCTCGGAGGCTTTTTCTGATTTCCGATTTAAATTCTTAGCCATTCCCCATGAAACCCTTGAGACAGAACCCGGCTTCGAAAAACCAGAAATTCTACTTAGAGAAATGCGAAGCAGAAAGGCTTTTTTTACCAATATGTGGGCAGAACTTTCATTTTTAGAGCGTTTAGTCTGTTATTCATTTGCTCATGAGGGATTCTTTAGCCCCGCCCGAAAGGATGTCATGATTGGGCTGGCACAAAAAGGAGTCCTAAAACCAAAGGATACAAAAGTCAAAAAACCGGTTTGGCTAGAAAACCCTTGGTTGGAATGGCAACTCTACAGTCCGGTTTTTAGGAAATATATTTTGGACCAAACCTCAGAATCAGAACTTGAAGCTTTCCGGGTTTTTGAGAAAAAACAAGGTAATGCCCAGAGCATTCAGGTTTCACTGGTCAGTTTCGCATTGATCTGTCTTGCATTGATCGGTATTTTCGACCAGAATTTCTTCTCCGAGGCCTATGCTTACCTAACCGGTTCACTCGGATTGCTAGGAAGTGTCTATGCACTTTTGAACCGTGGGCTTTTAAATTTTAAATTTGGGAAAAGTAATTCCTGAATGACCCGAATCTTTCTTGTCCTTTTATTCATTTCCCTCAGTGGTTTTGGCCTTGCCAGACAAAACAGCCCAAAAAATAACTTTGAGGCTGCCTTGGAAGCCATGGATCGTGAGGATCAGGAAGCGGCTTTTTTTCATCTGGAAAACTGGCTGAAAAGCTATCCCCAAGATGCGCTTGCTCACTGGTATATGGGTCAGGTCTATGAGTCCTTTCCTGGAGAAAACACTCCATTCGCACTCGAATACTACAATCAAGCCATCAATTTGAACCCGCAACTTGCCTCCGCCTACTTCAGTCGTGGGAGAATATTTCTTCAAATGGAAAGGTTTGAAGCTGCAGAAAAGGATTTTTTGACCTTTCAGAATCTTCCCAAAGGAGAAACCAATCAAATCTTTTTCGAAAAAAATTCCACCCAAGCTGGCGTATCGGGAATTTTCACCCTCCAGGGAAATCTATCAGCAAAAGTCTTTTACCACCTTGGGCTTTGTCAGATGGGGATGGAAAACTATGAAAAAGCCAATGATTATTTTGACCAGGCGATTGAGATCCGACCCGAACCAGACTATCTCACTGAGAAAAGCCAGGCTTTGCTTTCACTCGATCGGAGCAATGAGGCCGAATCTGCTTTAATCACAGCTTTGGAAATAGACCCGGATCATTTTCTTGCTCAAGAACGTCTTGCTTTGATTCGGGGGAAAAATCCAGAAGAATTGATCGAGCCGCTAAATATTGCCGTAAAAAACAAACCTAATGAACCTCAGGTATGGAAAAAGCGGGCCTATTATTTTTTAGAAAGAGGAAATTGGAAATTGGCAGAGAGAGACCTTAGGGAGGCCCTTGCTTTGGACAACCAAGACGCTGAATTATATCTATACCTAGGAACAATTGCATCCAGGCAGCAAGAATGGGCTCAAGCCGAAAAGTACTACAGCGAAGGGCTTTTTCTGGATGAAACCAATACGCAAATCATCCTTGCCAGGGGACAAGCTCGCTACCAACAGAGTAAATTGGAAGAGGCACTGGCAGACTTTATTCAATTGATAGGCATAGATCCCACGATTCCTACGGCCTACTATCACCGAGGAATCACGCTCCTTCGGATGAAAAGAAATCAAGAAGCCTGCGAAAACCTACAGCTTGCAGCCAATTGGGGAATGGAAGCCGCCCAAGAAGTCATTAAAAAAGCCTGTCAGGACTAGAGCTCTTCGGTAGTCTTCACCCTTGAGGCGATCCAAGCTGGTCTCCAAGAAGCTACCAATGTGATCAAAATGACCACCACGGTGATCCAAGCAAAGTCAGTCCAAACCATTCGAACCGGATAAGCATCCACGACTGCAGAGGCAATGCCTAGAGACACCAATCCAAAACTCTCTTGTAGCCAAACAATAGCAAATCCCAAGACTAAGCCTATTGCAGCACCTACCACGGCTATCATCGCGCCTTGCTTCAAAAATATCTCCCGAATTAGCTTATCCTTTGCTCCCAAAGCCTTTAACATAGCAATGTCTTTTTTCTTTTCAATTGCGAGCATACTAAGGGAAAAGAAGATATTGAAGGAGGCAATGGCCAGAATAAAGCTCAGGGTCAAAAAAACAAATAGCTTTTCAAGCTTGACTGTGCGTAGCAAGCCCGCATGTTGCTCATCAGTATTTTTTACTGAAAAATCAGGTCCCAGGTGAGCCTTCAAATTTTCTTGTACCTCATCAATGGAATATCCATCCGAAATCTTGATTTCCAGAGAAGTCCGTTTGTTTCCATAGTTCAATAGCTCTCGGGTGAACTTCAAAGGGGCAATTACATACTCATCATCGAATTGACGCTCGACTGAGAAAAATGCAACCGGCTCAAGCGAAGCGGAGGAATAGAGTTGATTGGGATTGAGAGTGGCCGCGCTTCGAGGGGCCTTTGGGTAATAGACCTTCAAGGGGACATTGACATCCTTGAGATTTACAGACAAGAAAAACCCAACTCCACGACCCATAATGGCGCCCGGTCTGAGATCATTTCCGAGCGTAGTGTCACCCCAAAAATATCCTTTGGAAAAACGGTCCTGCTCCAAAAAATTATCCGAAACTCCTTTGATGGTAGCTACTAATTGATTGCCATTGTAGTCCAAAAGCGCATTGTCTTCGATCACTTCGGTAAGTACAGCTACTCCATCTACGTTTTGGATCCCATCTAGCCATAAGGAATCCACTTCGAAACTTTTCCCGACAACAGCCTCCACTTTCAACTCCGCATCGAAGCTGGCAAAAAGTCCCCGGATCAGGTCTTCTAGTCCATTGAATACGGACATGACTATCACCAATGCCATTGTACCAACTACCACTCCAATCATGGAGATAGTCGAAAGCACCGTGATAAAGTTTCGCTTCTTTTTACTGCGAAAATACCGGGCCGCTATAAAATAGCTGAGGTTCAAGTATCCAAGGAATTAATCTTCATCTGACTCATCTTCCTCCTCATCTGGCGCTGGGGGAATCTCCAATCCGGAGATCACCTGATCCATATGCTGGGCATAAGCCGCTGACTCATCCGGAAAAAATGCCAACTCAGGAATAATTCGAACAGACTTGCCGATTCTTCTTCCCAAATGATGTCTAATTTCTTTTTTGTGCTCCTGAATGAGCTCGTAAGTAGACTGCGTGTCTGCAAGCAAAAAACTAAGGTAAACTTTTGCAACACTTAAGTCAGGACTGACAAAAACCCTCGTAATCGTCACCATCGCCTTCCCTACCAGGTGTTTAGCCTCTTTTTGAAATATTTCTCCCAACTCCTTCTGCAGAAGTTTTGCGTGTTTTTGTTGTCTTTTGCTTTCCATTTGAAGTATTTATGGTACAAATTTAGCGAAATACTTGGGCAAGCTTTAATTTCGACCCAGCTAACCCCAATTCTACAGCCTTGTTTCAATTTTTCAAATTAAACGATCCATTCCGAATAATCGGTGTAGTCTTTTTTCTACTCCTCTGGACTATTCTTTATTTAGTGTTTGCGAACCTTCCGCTCACTCAGCTTCAAATGAGTTGGATGCTACTCGGTGAGCGGTTGGGAGATGGATTGCTCTTCTATCGCGATTTAGTAGATGACACAGGTCCCTTGTCGGCTGGCTTTTTCTTTCTGATAGATTGGATATTTGGAGGCAGCTCTTTAGCCTATCAAATCATCGGTAGGATTTTAATTTTCATACAAGTGATCTACTGGAACAGCGCTCTCATCAGATACCGCGTCTTTGATGAAATTACATTTATCCCGGCTATTGTTTTGCTGAGCCTATTCCATATTAGCTTTGATATGCTGAGCCTAAGTCCGGCACTATTGGGTAGTACCTTTGTGCTATTTGCACTATCACAGCTATTCTCCCAGACCATCCTCCAAAAAGAAAGCAGTGAGGCGACCTTATTAATTGGAATCTATGGGGGGTTGGCTACGGGCTTTCATCCCATTTATATCGTTTTTCTTCCCTTTTTGATTATCGTTGGAGTGACTATTAGCGGATTTAGCTTTAGGCAGTTGATTCTATCACTGATTGGCTACTTCACACCATTGTTACTTATCGTGGTTTATTATTTCTGGTCGAATGGGCTGGAAGATTTTCTGAGAATTTGGCCTTTGAGTTTCACATCCGAAACATACCAGTTTCATACCTTCGCCACCTTAGGAATTCTCTTTGCATTCCCACTTGTTTTGGGATTTTTAGGATACTTTTTTGGAGTACTATCTAAAGGAGCCTCCATCAATCAGCAGAAACAGCGGCAAATTTTATTTTTCTGGGCAATCTTCGCTGGCTTAGCCATTTTCATTTCCAGCCATCACGCAGCTTTGGAAATGATGGTTTTTCTCCCACTAATAAGTTATCTGATTACTGCTTTTTTCTTGGGGGTGAAGAAAAAATTACCTCTACAGATAGGCTTTTTGGGCTTGGTCATTTTTCTACCTTTGGGTTCTTGGTGGTTTTGGGCAGAAAACAGATCGCTACAATCGGAATATTTCTTAAAAGAATCCGCAAATCCACAATGGCCGGGAAAAAGTGTCCTAGTGCTTGACAGTGACCTTTCTTTATACCAAGAACATTCCATGAAAGGCCCCTTTCTAAATTACTATTTATCCCAGGAGCTTTTGGAGAAGGAACGAACCTTCGCTAGAAAAGTGCAGCTTTTTAGGATGATCAATAAGCAAATGCCTGAAGTGGTTTATGATCCACATGGTGACTTTGGTCAATTGCTGAGTCAGTTCAAGGAGCTTGAACGAAAATATAAAATGGAAAAAACGAATGTCTTTATCTTGAAATAAGGGTTCAAACATTTGTATTTCAGTGATTTAAAGTGTTATTTGAGACTGGTTCTTACTTTTTAACCCAGTTCACAAATGGATCGTCTCAACGATATTTTGAATGCTTTTTCTACACAGGAAAAGGAGCAATTACTTCATTTAGCTTCTGCAAGAAATACAGCCAGGTCAAAAAAGCTCGACCTTCTTAGATTACTGATTAGAAATCCACATGAAGAGGATGACTTTTTTGCAAAGAGACTTTATCCTAATCATCAAAGCAATGCTTTTCCGCAGCTGAAAAAGCGGCTGAAGGAAGAGATCAAGGAAATCTCTGTTTTGATCAAGCCATCTGCAGTCAATACCAAAGCCCATCAGCGCATCAGGTGTTCTGAATTAATCTTACAATCTCAACTGCTGCTTGCCCGAAATCTTCGAGACGAAGGATCAAAACTCCTTCAAAAGAGCCTGGAATTGGCCATTGAAGGCGGCTTTCACGATTTGGCACTGACTGTATTCTCCATTGGACAAGAATATGGATCTGGCCACGTACTCAGTACCAAAGACCTTCCGGAGCTCGAGCTTGCCATCAAGTGCCATTTGCAGGTATTGGTAAGCCAGTCTGAAATACACGCTGATGGAAAATTGCATAGCTCCAATCGATGGTTGAGACAGATGATTCAAAAACTGAATGCAAATCGGAAACAATGGGGACTGGTAAGCAGCCTCAAAAATTCGATTCAAAAAAGAGATTATGAGGAGGCGAACCTATTGATGGAGCAAGTAGAAAGTGAAGAGTTTTCCGAACCGGATGACTACTCTGCCTTGTGTGAATTTCTTCATGCCAAGCTGCAATTGCTCTTCGAAAAAATGGACTTTCTCCCAGCCCAATCCCTTTGCGAAGAATACCTACAATCGAAACTCAAAAACCAGGAAGTTCCATCGACATTTTTTCAATATTATTTCCTTTCACTATTTCATCAAAAAAAATGGGACGAGGCATTACAGGTAATTCATCAAAAACTTAATGGACCCGAACTTCAGAAAAATCCACACTGGGAATATTGGAAAGCTTTGACGTTTTTCTCCTTAGAAAAGTACAAACCAGCGTTGAAGTTAATTCATGATTGCCAATCCCGCCTCAAGTCGGTTCCAGATTATTATTTGGGATCAAAAATGCTGGAGTTAATGATTTTGTTTGAGCAGAAAGATATGGACTGGCTTGAGTACAAAATGGAAAACTTTCGAAAACTCCTTTCTCGATGGAGCCACAAGGCTAGCATTCGATTGAATTCTGCCTTTCATTTGCTCTCAGATCTACATCAACACACCGAGGTAGAAAGGCTTCTGGAATCTTCGCTATGGGAAAAACTCAACCAAAGAATAGGAGAATACAAGTGGCGCCCAGATGGATTTGAATTACTTCCTTATGATCAGTGGTTTTATAAAAATATTGTTAAATAATTTCTAGATAAAATTCAATATTTAATTTTTTTTAATTTTTTATTCAAATAAAAAGCAATTTAGATCTTAAAAAGATAGAGATTATTTTTAAACTCTTTTTGGTTTATATTTAATTGATTTTCAGTATTTTACAATATTTTCATGAGAATTTTTCAAGTTATTTCAATCTTATTTTTTCCTATCAAAGCCCAAGCCACTTCAATACCTTAAGAGGATCTTTATATTCTTTCATTCTTTCACTTTTAGTCGATGATCCATTCTGTTTTAGAATTTCTTACGGATGAGTTAAACACCTTTATCAAACTAAAGGTAGGCGATCCTACGACAACTCGGATTTATCTCTCTGGAGTAACCAACGAGGCTGGAATAGCCATCCCTGATCAATCTTTGGGTATTTCCCTGATCAATATTGAAGAAGAGCGGGTCAATAAAGACCAGCAAAACCGATTCGTCAATGCAGTGGGAAAAGTCGAGAAGCGAAACCCCGAAATCCGACTCAACCTCTACGTCCTAATCACGGCTAATTTTCAAAATAAGAACCCTAACAACTCCTCGGATGATTATGTGGAAGGGCTAAAGCAGCTGAGCTATGCAATTTCTTTTTTCCAATCGAAAAACGTCTTTACGCCTGAAAACAGCCCCGGTTTGGGGAGTTTCGATCCCAATCTTCAAAAGATAGTAGTGGAATTGTACAGCTATTCCTTTGAGCAGCTTTACAATTTCTGGTCTGTGGTAGGTGCAAAATACCTGCCCAGTGTGCTGTATAAAATCAAAACCATCAGCATTCAGGAAAATGCAGTCCTCGAGCAGGGTGAGCCGATCGAGCAGATATTCACACAAAGCCAGCACAAGTCATGAATATCATCTACAAGAGACTTTTCGAGCTTTCTATACGACACGAGTTTTTCGCAAATGGGAAAGGAAGAAACCTCAATCTAATTCCCACCAAAGAAACGCAGAACCTTTTCAAAAGTGGGCGAATGCTTTTTAGAGATACTCCCAATGGCACCTTAGTTTTATATCGGGCAAAAAATGACCTAGTAAGCCCTGAAATAGATCTTCATCGACCGAAAACATTCACTTTTTTGCTGCAGAGTACTGATCAGGCTTTTATCCAAACTGTCAGCGATTTTGATAAACTACCCAGAAAATTTTCTTCTGGTGACTTTTTACATTTTCAAAATCTTCCTGCCCAAGCTTCCACCGATTCCTCGAGTCCAGAGTCCCTAGAACATGAAATATTGGATGGAAGACGTCCCATGAGATTCAGCTCAGAATTAGTACTAAATCCAAATCCCGGTATAGTCATTCTTCAAGTCCTGGATTCGGATGGGAACAAAATCAGCTCAGGTCAGGATTTCAATGGCCAAGCATTTCCGGTAGATCGAAATATCCAAGCTGAACCCGATGGGAAGGTTCGATTTGAAATCAATCTAAATGGAAAAAAGGAAGGAGTGTACACAATTCGACTCCGAAATGACTTAGATACCACGACGCTTTGGACGCGTGACTTTTTTTTATCCGCAGATCCAAATTTATCAAATAGCCTTGGTGTAGTACAGATTCGATACAGCAACTCACCGGATCATTTATATGGATTGCAGGAGTTTTATCGCCTACAACTAAACAGAAAGACCTCAAAGTGGACATACTACATCGTCAACCAAAATAAGCGAATAGACTTGAGCTCATCTACCCTGATCATCGAGGACAGGGAAAATCCCCCAAGCTCTCCCTATTCACAATATCAATTTGATCAGTTGGGAAGTGCGCCTCATCCGGATATCCGGATCAATGATCAGGATACGGTTATTTTCAGATCTCAGGTACCCATCCCCTATTTCGAAAGACCAAAGCTCAACTTAGAGCTCAGGCGAAATCCGGGCAACAGGGTTTTGCTTACCCATCTTCCCAATCCCCTTCGACAAAGTCCTATCAAATCAGACGGAGGAGATTCCATATCAGAAATCTTTGTATTCATCTAGCCTTATAGACCATGGCCGACTTTAAAACACCGGGAGTTTACATCCAAGAAATTTCCACTCTTCCTGCTTCTGTAGTGCCTGTTGCTACTGCTGTTCCGGCATTTATCGGATATACAGCCAAACGGGAGAAAAACGGGACTCCCATACCGAATAATAAACCTACGAGGATAACCTCCTATTTAGAGTTTAAAGAAATTTTTGGGGATTCCTTCTACGAGCGTTATGAAATCAGCCTATCAAGTACAGAGCCGGGGTTTATCATCACAGACCCCAGTCATTTTTCCCATTACCTGCTTCCATATCAGGTCTATCTCTACTTTTTGAATGGAGGAGGACCATGCTACATCGTATCCGTAGGTACTCACATTTCCAATCCCAGTGGAAATGAAATTGATCCGGCAGCCCTATTGGCAGGTCTGACTGCCTTAGAGGAAGAGGATGAGCCTACGCTGTTGGTAGTACCTGAGGCAGCGGTTATGTCCGATGTCAACCGGACCACCCTTCATGACCAAATGCTTGCACAGTGTGCTAAACTTCAAGACCGGTTTGCCATCATGGATGTGCTTCATTACTCCAACAACACCCCCTTGCAAGACGCGACAGCCTTTCGGGCCGAAGTAGGCACAGGTGATCTGAAATACGGAGCGGCTTATTACCCCGGACTGAGAACTTTCCTCTTTAGAAACTTCAATGAAAAAACACTCATTCTAACTGATAACCGTGGTGGAGCGGCACAGGGCCCCTTCCATCAAATGCCCTTAGAAATGCTGGGAAAAGGTGGAACCCATGCTGTAGGAATCATCCAGATAACCAATAATGCCAATCTGGATCTTGACTCATTTACCATCGACACCGACACTTTTGTAGAAGGTACAGATTTCAATAAAGAACTGGGGCCTTCAGCGAATGCTGGATCTGCTGAAAATTTACTAATAGCCATCCAAGCTGCCGCAAATCCAAACTACACCGCCCGAAGAATAGGGGCCACTCTAATCATCGAAGCCACCACAGAAGGAAGTGCAGGGGAAACCCTTGTCCTGACATATACGGATAATGGTGATGGAGGAGCAGCAATCAGCCCAGGAGGTACTCTTCGAATTCCCCAGGCAGAGAAATCTCTGTACAATGAGATCAAAAAAAAGCTGGAATCTAAGTTTATGACATTATATCCCTCCGCTGCCATGGCAGGAATCTACGCCAGAGTGGATAGTCAGCGGGGAGTCTGGAAAGCACCAGCAAATGTCAGCGTCCGAGGCGTATCCCAACCAGACATTCTACTATCTGCACCGGATCAGGAACCATTAAACGTAGATGCCACCTCAGGAAAATCAATCAATGCCATCCGTAATTTCCCGGGAAAAGGAAACCTCGTATGGGGAGCAAGAACGCTCGCCGGTAATGACAATGAATGGAGGTATATCCCTGTACGGAGACTTTACATTTTCGTCGAAGAATCTGTCAAAAAAGCGACTGAATTTGTGGTTTTTGAGCCCAATGACGCCAATACCTGGATGCGAGTAAAAGCGATGATCGAAAACTTCCTCTCCGGACTATGGAGAGAAGGAGCACTAGCTGGTGCCAAACCCGAGCAGGCATTTTTTGTCCGAGTGGGACTGGGTCAGACCATGACCTCATTGGATATTCTCGAAGGCCGAATGAATGTAGAAATTGGCCTAGCGGCCGTACGGCCTGCCGAATTCATCATTTTGAAATTCTCACACAAGCTTCAAGAAAGCTGATCTAACCATTAACAAAATATATCATGGCAAATTATTTCACACCAGGCGTTTACATTGAGGAGATTTCCACGCTCCCTGCCTCAGTTGCAGCAGTGGAAACTGCAATTCCCGCCTTTATCGGACATACCGCTTTGGCCTCCAAAAATGGAGAAGATGTACGGGGAATCCCAACAAGGATTTCATCCATGCTTGAATATGAATCCATTTTCGGAAAGGCAAATCCAGAGGCGATCTCAGTCATCATTGAAGACACCTATGGAGGACCACCAACCAAGTTGATTAATCGAAAAATTACTGCGGCACTCACCGGTTCAGACTCGGCATTCAAAATGTATTACAGCCTTCGAATGTTCTTCGACAATGGAGGGGGCCCCTGCTATATCGTATCAGTCCAGGATTTCTCGACTAGCCCCATTGTAGGAGAATCTACCAACAGCGCCTCATTATTGGGAGGCTTGGCTGCTCTGGAAAAAGTAGATGAGCCCACCTTGATTCTTTTTCCGGACGATTTGAGTCTTGTCAACGCGGGATTGGTATACGAGCAAGCATTGGAACAGTGTGATAAGCTTCAGGATCGATTTGTCATTATGGATGTGAAGGAAGAAACTACCGATCCCATCGCAGATGCCGGGAATTTCCGGGGATCGTTTGGCAATATAGATTTAAAATATGGGGCCGTCTACTACCCAAAACTTAAGTCGGCCCTCAGCTATGGATTTGACAATACCACAGTAAGCATCGTCCAAAACAGTAGCTATGAAGGCACTGAAACGCCAGCTCCTTCAACTCCTACTGACGCCAATAGTAAAACTCTGGATTGGGTAGCCGGAAATGATCCTAGTCTTCATCGGGCTATCCTAGCTGAAATCAGCAAGCTCAATGTCACTTTACCTCCAGGTGGAGCTATTGCAGGAGTCTATGCCCGGGTCGACAGTCAGCGAGGTGTGTGGAAAGCCCCTGCAAATGTGAGCATCAGGTCAGTTGTCGGCCCTTCTCTCAAAGTGACCCACGAACAACAAGCCTCTCTGAATGTAGATGCTGCTTCAGGAAAGTCTATCAATGTCATTCGCAGCTTCACCGGAAAAGGAACCTTAGTCTGGGGAGCCCGAACCTTAGCAGGAAATGACAATGAATGGCGCTACGTCCCCGTGAGGAGGCTATTTATTTTCATCGAAGAATCTGTCAAAAAGGCTACCGAATTTGTGGTATTCGAGCCTAATGATGCCAATACTTGGCTCCGGGTAAAAACCATGATCGAAAACTTCCTCTCCAAACTCTGGAGAGACGGAGCGCTGGCAGGTGCTAAACCTGAGGATGCCTTCTTTGTCAGAGTGGGACTAGGTACGACTATGACTTCTCAAGACATCTTGGAAGGTCGCATGAATGTGGAAATAGGGCTGGCCGCCGTAAGACCAGCTGAATTCATCATTCTCAAATTTTCTCATAAACTTCAAGAATCATAAACAATTAAAATTTCAATACCATGGCAGTAGCATATCCAGTTTCCGTCTTTCATTTCCAGGTAGAATGGGGCGGTACCCGCATTGGTTTTACAGAAGTATCCGGTCTTACTGTGGAGCTTCAGTCCATCGACTACCGTGAAGGTAGTTCTTTGGAATACCACGTCAGCAAGATGCCGGGAATCCCACAATACAGCAATATCACTCTAAAAAGAGGTGTTTTTAGAGCAGACAACGAGTTTTTCCAATGGCTGAATACTGTCAGGAAAAACAATATCGAACGCAGAGATCTCACTATCAGTCTCCTCAACGAAGAGCATGAGCCTGTGATGGTATGGAAAGTAAAAGAGGCATGGCCCTGCAAAGTAGAAGGACCTTCTTTAAACTCTACTGGCAATGAAGTGGCCATTGAGACCATTGAACTCTGTCACGAAGGACTTTCTATAGAAACCCCCTAATAGATGGCGCTATTCTATCCACCTACCGGGTTTCATTTTCTGGTTCGGTTTGAGGGGCTACTCCTAAAGTATCCTGGTATCCCGGACGTGGGCTTTCAGGAAGTCGGCGGGCTCAGTGTGGAAATTGGCGTAGAGGAATACGCCGAAGGTGGGGAAAACCGATTTAAGCACAGAATGCCCAATCCGGTATCCTATCCCAACCTTACGATGAAGCGAGGAATGCTGATCGGATCTCAATTGATGCAATGGTTCAAAGACTCCATGGAAGGCTTTCAGTTTGAAGCCCAGGACATTACGGTAATCTTACTCAATGACCAACACCTCCCGCTTCAAGCTTGGAATTTCATCAATTCCTGGCCCGTAAAGTGGAGTATTGAAGGATTAAATGCGATGGAAAATTCATTAATGATAGAATCCATCGAGTTTGCATATCAGTATTACCGAAGAATTGATCCTACGGACCTTTTACCTATCTAAATATGCCTATAGAAGTCAAAGAACTCATCATCCGCACCACAGTCGATTCTGCTGATGAAAAACCTACCGGTAAAAACCGCCCTCTTCCAAGGGCTGAAGCACTGGAAAAAGGCATGGAGGAAATCATCCGATTGATCAAAGACAAAAACGAACGCTAAAAGTCCATGGCACTGAAAGACATATTTTCTCCCTTAAGAGGTCTGGAAAAGCTGAAAATCACTGCATTTTCTGATGACTTTTTCACGTCTTCAAGACAGACTTATGTCGTCATGTACAATCCTACGGCCTACAGCCAAGAAGTGCAAAACAAATGGGTTCCTGAGGAAGGTTTGGCCGACGGAGCACAAAACCAATTCCGATCCAATCAATCGGAATCTGTCACTTTTGAATTCCTGTTTGATGCCACCGCAGCCTCCCCACCGGGGAATGATACACCTGGCGACATCAATCTGGACTACTTGGGGGACAGTAAACCCAATACCGATTTGATCAGTAATGATAAAATCTCAGCCATTCAGATCATTCAGAAGGATAAGCATGTGGATCGGGCAATCCAAAAATTTCTGGACATCACACAAAAAATCCAATCTGATACCCATAAACCCAACTTCCTCCAGATCAATTGGGGAGCATTTCAATTCCGCGGAGTGCTCGAAAGCGCCACCATCAATTACAAGCTCTTCAATTCAGCAGGATTACCCATTAGGGCTACCATTTCAGCGAAGTTTAAGCAGTCCATTTCCCGAGAGGAGCAGGCCGCAGAAACTTCAAGAAACTCTCCAGATCTGACCCACATCCGCACAGTGAAGGCCGGGGATACCCTGCCGATCATGTGTCAAAGAATCTACGGAACTCCAGATTATTACCTGGAAATCGCCAGGATCAACCAGCTCAAAAATTTTCGAAAACTAGAAATAGGCGAGGAGCTTTCATTTCCTCCTGTCAAAAAAAATTAATCTATGCCAATATTACCTGTCAGCACACGGACCAATCCAGATTTGGCCACCTTCACCATCCTATCGGAAGGTCAGGAATTGCCTGCTTCTGTAGGAGTAGCCATGCTTGCTGTAACTTATGCCATCAACAAAGTACCTGCAGCCAAGCTGGTTCTTTTTGATGGAGATGTAGCCACAGGACAATTTAACCTAAGTGACGGGGATTTATTTGTTCCCGGTAAAAAAATCGAAATCAAAGCAGGCTACAATAATGACGAGGAGCAAATTTTTGAAGGAATCATTATCAAGCATGGCCTCGATATCAGTAAAGACTCCTCAAAGTTAGTTCTGGAACTTCGGGATCCGGTAATTCGAATGACGGTAGGACGAAAAAACAATTACTACTTCGACTCTTCCGACTCAGAAATTATGGAGTCTCTGATAGGCAACTACTCGGACTTGAACGCCAAGGTCGAAAGCACGCAGCCCACTCATGCCGAGATGGTTCAATACTATTGTACCGATTGGGATTTTATTCTGACAAGGGCTGAGTCCTGTGGAAAAATCGTCAGAGTGAAAGGGGGTGAAGTAGAAATATTCAAACCTGACACTGGAGGCGAGGCCGTTTTGGATCTTGAGTTTGGGATGAATGTCATCAGTTTTGAGGCAGAAATGGACGCAAGAAAGCAATTTTCGTCCAGTATAACCTTGAGCTGGGATGCAGCTATTCAAGAGATCAAAGAAAAGGAAGCTACCGATCCAGGTCTTGATTTGCTGGGAAATATCAGCCCGGATGAGCTGGCGGCAGTGATCGGCCTCAGTGAAAACAAACTTCAACATGGGGGGCCAAAAAAGGACGAGGAACTCCAATCTTGGGCTGATACCCACCTCCTCCGCAGTAGGCTGTCAAAAATACAGGGAAGGTTAAAAACTCTCGGAGATAACAGGATCCGGCCCGGTGACATGGTTTCATTAATAGGTTTTGGGGATCGATTTAACGGCAAAGCCTTTGTCTCATCGGTTTACCATGAAATATCCCCTAATCAGAAGTGGTTTACTCATATAGGTCTCGGATTAGACCCTAAATTAATCGCATACACCTACGACGACATTGAAGATGTACCAGCGGCAGGACTCTTACCTGCCATCAAAGGCCTCCAAATCGGCAAGGTGACGGCCCTAGAAAATGATCCTGATGGAGAATTCAGGGTGAAAGTAGTCATCCCTTTGATCAATCCAGAAGAAGAAGGCATCTGGGCAAGAATGGCTCAAATGGATGCAGGAGATGGAAGAGGCAGCTTTTTCTATCCTGAAATAGGTGATGAAGTCATTATTGGATTTATCAATGAAGACCCAAGAGATGCGGTAGTTCTCGGCAGACTATACAGCAGTGCCAAGGCTGCGCCTTTAGAACCTTCCGACGATAATCATGAAAAAGGGATTTTTACTCGCTCCGGTATGCGATTAGTCTTCAATGACGATTTGGTTGCCCTCACCATAGAAACTCCCAATGGCAATAAAATCCTACTTAGTGAAGATGAAGGAGTGATAAAAATTGAAGATGAAAACAAAAACCTATTTCAAATGGGCAGTGAAGGAATTGACTTGGAAAGCGAAAACAATATCACCATTAAAGCAAATGGGGATATCAAAATGGAAGGAACCAATATCGAACTCAAAGCCAGTGCTGAATTTAAGGCAGATGGCAGTGCCTCTGCCTCTTTGAATTCATCTGGAAATACAGAAGTAAAAGGATCAATCGTGCAAATAAACTAAGCTATGCCAGCAGCAGCCAGAGTCACAGATCTTACTAATCACGGAGGTACCATCGTCGGGCCCGGTAAACCGAATGTGCTGATCGGTGGAATGCCCGCTGCAGTCATGGGGGATATGCACCTCTGTGCTTTACCTCCTTCAGGACATCAACCGACTTCCAGTCCCTTTACGATTGGGAGCGCTACGGTTATGATAGGAGGAATGCCTGCGCTAAGAGTAGGAGATACCTGCGGCTGCGGTGCTTCGGCAGCAGTCGGTGAACCCACAGTAATTATTGGATGATATGGAAGATAATAATTCATTTTTAGGCAGAGGCTGGGGATTCCCTGTGGCATTTAAAAGAGACTCTACTGAGGTATTACTCGCAGAGAAAGAAGAAGATATTCGTCAAAGTCTGATCATCCTCCTAAATACTACCGTGGGAGAGCGAGTCATGCGCCCAGATTATGGCGCCAATATGGAAGATTTGCTATTCGAAGCGCTAAATGTTACCACCGCTACCATCATTATCAACCGAATCAAAAGAGCCATTTTATTTCATGAACCCCGAGTGAAGGCAGACGAGATTGATATGCGGCCAAACTACGAGGAAGGTAGAGTAGAAGTACTCATCAACTATCGAATTATCGCCACCAACAATCGGAAAAACCTAGTCTATCCATACCTCAGCATTGAAGCTACAGACACCGAACTATGAGTCAGGACAATTGCCATAACTTGATTGCTCCAGGGAGCGGCACCAACCGGGGAAATCGGCTGCTGGAAAGCCTATTGCCTGACTACGTAGCAGTAGACCCTCGGAAATTGGAGGAATTAAAGGCATTTGCCAAAAACCTTGCAGCTGAATTGAAATTTGCTGAAGGCAAAAAGGTCGGAGATAAGGAGACTGTTGAATTCAAGGGAGATTGGAAGCCATTTTTTGACAAAAAAATAAGCGAAGACCAGCGAAATTCACCCCATTTTGTTTTGTTTTTGGCCTTTTTGAATGCATTCTCTATCGCTCAAAAAGAACTTAACGCTTTGAGCAAAAAGCATCTCGACTTTTTCTTCCGAGATGTATTGAGACTTCGGCAAAAGCCTGCAGAGTCTGATCAAGCCTATCTCATCTTGCAGCTGGCGAAGCATGTACATGAACATTTACTCCTAAAAGGAACTGGATTCAAAGCCGGCAAAGACGATTTAGGAAATGAGGTCATTTTTGAAAACCCCCATAATCAGGTTTTCAACAAATCAGAAGTTGCTTCCATTCAGGCACTATTCAAAGATGAAAATTCACGTTTTTATAAATCTTCCATCGCCAATTCTTCCGATGGAAAAGGCGGAGAAATATCAGAATCAGATGGAAGATGGCAACCTTTTGGAAGACCTAAGATCCTATTCCCGAATTCCGAAAGAGAACTAGCCACGTTGGGATTTGCCATTGCTTCGCCCATGCTTTTTTTACAGGAAGGACATCGAAAAATCGAACTTTCCCTTCAACTCAAAAAATCAGATGGACTGCTCGAACGACTCCAATCTCTCCATCTGGATAAATCATTCCGATTTTGGCTAAGCGGGGAAGAAGAATGGATCGAAGCACTTCCCGCTCTGGCCGCTACAGAAGAAGAGGCTGAGGATGAGGCGCTTTATTTCATTAATTCTGCCAACAATTGGGTAGATATCGCAGGAATTGAACCTCAGATGGGTAGAGTATTCGATAATCCTGAAATTGGAAAGCATCGGCCATTTCAAGGATATGACATCGGAGAGGTAGCGGCAAAGAATATTCTAGCGAGAAGAACCGCACTGGGAGGAAGATTCCTCGAATTAAAAGATGTCGGAAAAGTCCGAGGTGTAGGAGATGATAAGATTGAAGACCTCAAATACAGCTTCAGAAAGCAGGCACACTGGGTCCAGGATAAAGGAGATCACCTCGTTTTAGCCCTCAATTTTAAGCTAATCCCAGACCAAGCAGCAGTAGTAGGATATTTGGAGGAAATTCTCCTTCAAAAATTCAAAACCCGCTTACCTGTATTAAAAGTAGAGCTGGCTGATACGTTTCAAAGTTACCCTTACAGCATTCTCAAGGGACTGAAAGTTTCAAAAGTCAGACTCCAAACGGAAGTCAAAGGTCTTGAAAGCCTTATTCTCCAAAATGATCAGTCCGTTCTTCCTGTTGGAAAAAATATTTTTCCCTTTGGATTTAGACCTCAGATTGGCTCCTCTTTTTATATAGGCAGCAGGGAAGCTTTTTCCAAAAAACTCGACAGCCTGAATCTTCATTTTGAATGGTTTGGTCTTCCCGGCAATTTGGGAGAGCATTATGCAAATTATACCAATAAAGACCGCGACAATGAGAGCTTTTTGGTGAAAACAGCCTTATTGGATGACAAAACTTGGGTGACTGGCCCACAAAAAAGATTATTTAATCAAAACAACAACCAAACCCTTCAGACCAATCAAACCCTTTCTTTTGAAAGTGCCTTCTTAAATCAATTAAAGGCCGAGCCTGAATTAAATGAATTCAGCGAGTGGTCCCCCAAGCTCCGAAGAGGGGTCATCCGGCTCAACTTGGCAGGAAAAGACTTTGGCCATCAAGAATATCCAGCCGATCTGGCCAAGGCTATTATTGCCCTCAATAAAGCGCCTAAGACACCGCTTCCCAAGGAACCATATTCTCCGGAAATCAAATCGGTCAAATTGGACTATACAGCTGTAGAAACCTACTCAGAAGGCAGAAATTCAGACTTTGCATTCTTCCACATTGGTGCATTCGGAGAAGCAAGCATCAATTGGGACCCCAAGGGCTTTGACCTATTGCCAAGCTATGAGGCAGAAGGAAGTCTATACATAGGGCTGAAAAACCATCTGCCGGCCCAGTCATTACAATTATTGATCCGAGTCTTGGACGGAAGCGGAAATCCCGAAAAGCCAGTCCCAACGGTAAGTTGGAGCTATTTAAGTGATAACACCTGGTTGCCCTTTGCCAAGCTGGATATCACAGGAGACGAGACCAATGGATTGATTCAAACAGGGATTATTGGATTTACACCTCCCAAAGCAGCGAATTCTTCCCATACCATCCATACAGATGGACTCACCTGGATCAAAGCCTCCGTTGATAACAACAGCGATACCATCCCGCTTTTTACCCACATCATTACACAAGCAATACGGGTGACTTTTGAAGACAAAGGAAATGATCCAGACCGCCTGTCAGAAGCACTCCCTGCAAAAAGCATATCCAAGCTGGTGACAGGGCAAAGTCAAATCAGCAAAATTTCTCAGCCCTTTGCTTCCTTTGGAGGAAAAACTCAGGAAAAACCGGAGGATTTTTACCTGAGGGTTTCCGAGCGGATTCGTCATAAGCAACGAGCCATTACCCGATGGGATTATGAGCATCTGGTACTGGAGAAATTTCCGGAAATCTACCAGGTTAAAGTGCTCAACCACACCTTTTACAACGGCAACCTGGAAAAATATCGTGCTCTGTCACCCCGGCATATCACAGTGGTGATCATCGCAAATGTACTCAATCAAAATGCCATTGACCCTTTGAGACCAAAGGCAAGCGTGGCCTTGATAGCTTCTGTAAAGGAATTTCTTGAAAAAATCAATCCTCCTGGGGTGTTTCTTCATGTAGTGAATCCGATCTATGAAGAACTCCAGGTTAAAACCAAGATCAAATTTCACACGGGTATCGACAGCAGCTTTTTTACCAAAAAGCTGGAGGATGAAATCAAGACCTTTCTTTCCCCCTGGGCCTATCAGTTGCCAGAAGGATTTGACTTTGCCGGTGAGATTCACAGCTCTCAGATCCTTCATTTCATTGAAAAAAGATCTTATGTGGACTTCCTCACCTGTTTCGAACTCTATCAGATCATCAAAAACCCCATTGATGGAAGTATTCTTTCCAAAAGGCGGGTAGACGAAGCTCAGGGCAGTACGGGAATATCCATCTTGGGATCTACAGGAACCATCGGGAATCATGGAGATCACAAATTGGAAATCCTAGAGGGTGATGACTGCGAATGTCCGGATAATGAAATAAAAGCCGCTGTCAGCATTGGCTCAGTCGAAGATTCTGACATGGATGAAGCCTACGATACTTAAACTATGCTTACACCTACCACCATATCGAAGGAAAAACCGCAAAACGCAGTGATGGATTATGAGCTTCTGCGGAAGGAGGCCATAGCCTATATCCAGCGACTATCTGGCAAAGTCTGGACAGATTTCAATGCCCATGATCCAGGAATGACCATCTTGGAGGTCCTTTGCTATGCAATTACTGATTTGGGCTATCGAAGTAATCTTCCCATAGCGGATTTGCTTGCTGACCCAAAGGGCAGCATAAAGGGACAATTTTTTAAAGCTTCAGAAATACTCCCTTCGAAAGCCCTGACAATCAATGACTACCGGAAACTACTGATGGATGTAGAAGTAGTAGAAAGAATCGGAGAAGAGCTACATTTTGCCGGAATAAAAAATGCTTGGATTGAACTTCGGGAATCAAATGAAATCCCGGTTTTTCCGGATAGAAAACAAAAAAAGCTGGCCTACAAGCCCTTCCCCACTACGGAGAAGGCTCTTCAAATGGGTATTTTGTATGATGTACTATTGGAGTTTGATGAAAACGAACGGCTCGGAGATCTGAATGAGAATAAAATCTCAATGGAAATCCAACTCGATGAGCACCCTGACCTTGCGGGAATGGTCATCGATATCCAAGTAGAATTCCCACGATGGGATGCTGATATCGATTGGAATGATCCCACGGCCATCAAAAAATCGATTATCGATATTGTCGTCCAATACCAGAATGTCCCTGATAATTTTGAATTAACCTATCGCACTACCTCTTCCAAAAACATAAAAATTGAAGGGAGTGAATTGACCCCATCTGGACCAAAAGCCATAGATGGGCTTACCGCTATCAATACCCAAGTAAACAACTTTGTCTTCAAAAACGAAGATGGGATTTTGAGTTTTTACCTTCTAAAAATCAAGAAGGTGAAAGAGATTCTAGCTGAGGCAAAAAAAACACTGTATGCCAACCGCAACCTTTGTGAGGATTTCGTCAATTTCCATGCCCTTCGTGTAGAGGAAATTCTTATTTGTGCGGATATCGAGCTGCATGCAGAGGCCGATGTGGAAGCTACAGAGGCTGCTATTTTCACCCAAATCTCCAAATTTCTTTCCCCTCAGGTTAATTTTTATCAGTTGGAAGAGATGCTGCATCGCTGTAAATCAGGGAATCTCGAAATCCGGCGATTTGAGCAAAAGCCTGGGAAAATTTGGTTGGAGCTTTCCGAATCAGAATATCCAAAAGAGGGCACTTCGATCAGTATTGTAGGCTCGGGAAATAATAGCGGAAACTACACCGTCATCTCTGTAAGCCCTGACCCAAAGAAGCCAAATCTCGCTCAAATCCATGTCAGCCCTGCCTTCAGCAGTCCGATTTTGCAGGAAGATGACCGGGTTTTTATCGGCAATTGGTCCGATGAACAATGCACCCCAACCGAGAAGATCTTTGAAGGCCCGCTGTTGAAACATGGCTTTATTGTGGAAGAGGAGCTGGAAAAAGCCAGTAGAAAATCCAAAATCCATGTTTCTGATTTGATCCACCTGATCATGAATATCCCAGGGGTCAAAGCAGTAAAGAGTATTCAGATTGCCAATAAACCACAAGACAATGAAAGCAGCTCAATTCCCAGCAAAAGTGTCAAGTGGTGTCTTGAACTAGCCGTTGACAAAAACTATGTCCCGAGACTGAATATTCCTGAAAGCAAATTGATATACTACAAAGAAGAGCTCCCCTTTGTAGCCAATCGGGAGGAGGTAGAAGATCTGCTAGCTGATCAAAGGGATCAAGAAAGACCTCAAAAAATCCGATATCCACAATTGGACTTTGAAGCTCCAAGAGGAACTTACATGGACCCGGGAGACTACTATTCCATCCAAAATGACTTTCCCCAAGTCTATGGTATAGGAGAAAATGGGATGATGCCAGCTGCCCCCGGTAGGCCAAAAAAACATGAAGTCAAGCAGCTCAAGGCCTATTTGATGGTTTTTGAACAATTCCTGGTCAATTACCTCCAGCAACTCACACATATCAAGGATTTGTTTTCGATATCTGCAGATCGGGATACTTTTGGGAATCCAATCATTGACCGAACCTTTTTCACCAAAAGCCTTGAAAACCTAGTCCCAGACTCGAAAGAGATTTGGAGAGATTTGGTTGGCTTGGAAGAATTGGTAAAAAACCTGGCTGAATCAAAAGAAACCTATCTAGCGAGACGAAACGAATTTTTGAACCACCTATTGGGAAGATTTGCTGAGCAGGTGGTAGACTATGCTAGTCTCAGCATAAGGATTGGAAATCCAAATGCCAAGCGCCAGCTGATAGATGATAAGCTTTGGCTTCTCAATCAGTATCCTAGAATTTCTTCAAGAAGAGGACAAGGCTATGATTATTCTTTGCCTGAATCGTTTTTTCACCTTGACAATCAATCGGGTCTGGAGGATCGAGTAGGAGCTCTTTATGGTTTTAAGAAAAAGGACTGGAGCTGGCTACGGTTTAGTCCCTCATTTGAAATTCGGGAGGGTCTAACAGGTTGGACTGTTTGGGTCAAGGATGAATTAAATCAAGACATTTTCACGCTGATAGAAGTATTCGAGTCGGTAGAAAACGCTTCTTTGGCTTTGGAAAAGGCCATCAGCCTAGGAGCGAGTTCGGAAAGCTACAGCATTACCGGCACTGCGGGGAATTTTCTGATTGAGCTTCTTCTGAATGGTGAAATCCTGGGCGAAAGCGTCAAAAAAGATTTTCCTGATGCCGATCCAGGTGGAAATGCAGTGCTTCTTTTAGATAAAGTTCACTCTATTTTTAAGGAAGAATTCCTCCATAATGCCCGTGCAAACCGAAAAAGCCTAAGCCTTCACCTGGAAAACTGGTACCAATATACAATTCAGGTTTATTTAACTCCTGCACCGCCATCTTACGAAATTGAATTCGAATTTTTTGATGCTCCATTTGGGCAAGGAAACCAAATCCTAGGTGGCAAAATCACCCAGGAGGTTCCCGATGCCGTCTCCGAAGAGGAGCTGGAAAATCTCGCCGAAGAACGAATAAAAACTCACATTTGGCAGCTTGTGGCCGCTGCCTCTCGCGCCACAGGATACCAATTGGACCCTGATACCTCAGACCCTTATCATTACTATGTGGTAGATCCTGTTTTTGGTGGGGTTTTAGCCAAATCCTTCGAATTTAACTTCAATGATTCACTTGCCGCTGACTTACAGTCAGGTCTTTTTGGAATACCCTTTTTGCAGCAAGAAGGCTTTCCTGAAATCCAATTAACACTCGAACAAGCAGATGGGAATGGCAGTCAAATCCTGCTGAAATTTGATCAAATTCCCCAAAAAAATGACTGGATTGAATTCCGAAGGGTCTTCCCAATTGTGGGCCTGGATGTAGAGAAGCATGAAATAACCCTGAACGGCGACCATACTTTCCTTTGGAAAGCAGGAGACATCATTCACATAGATTTTATACTGGATGGACAAGAAAGGACTGTTTCATATGAAATATTTGACTCCCGACTTTCCGAATCTGATACAATTCTGATTACCAAAAAAGCCCCTAGACCTGATTTGCTAAATGCTGAGTTAATTCTCCGAAGAAGATTCGAAGTTCGGCAGGTGATCGCAGACAAGGTGCTGATAGCAGGAGGTGAAGAAACAAAAGCCATGGCTTCATTAAAAGAATTCATTTTGAAGGAATTTTTTGATTTGGAAGGGAGCCACATGTTCGAGCACATTCTGTTGAGGCCCAAGCACCAAGGCAAATACACCTATCCGGATGATATGGGTAATCCGACCACTTCAACTATCGAAGATCGATTGATGGATCCGCACTTTCAAGAAGAGTGTGACTGTATCCTAGATGATCCCTACACCTGCATGGGACATTTTATTTTACCATTTTGGGCAGGTCGATTCACCAATAGGGACTTCCGAAAATTCATTGAAAAAAAGATCAAACTGGAAACTCCGGCTCATGTCTTTCTGACAGTATGCTGGATCAGTCCTGTGCGTATGGAGGAGCTTGAGATGGCCTGGAAAGTTTGGCATCTCGAAGCTCAAAAATCCGTATCCCACCCGCTTCATCTTTCCCAAGCCCATGAAAGGCTGATCGAAGCGCTCGAAAAAGTCCGAAATGTCTACCCTGCAGGCACTTTACACGACTGTGATGAAGACGAAAATTTGGACAATTCCATCATTCTCAATTTCTCATCTCTGGGAGAGTTTTAATCCGAATACTATGAGCCAGCTTATTTCCAATTATCCGATTTTTGAAGGAAGCCAAGTCCTCACCAGTACCCAGCTAAATCAGCTTGGGGCTTACCTTGATCAGCAAAACCGCCTCACCCGGTCCAAACTTATCGGGATGGGTATCGTTTGTGGTTTGCAAATAAAACCACTTTCAGGAGGTCTACGAATCAGTAAAGGACTAGGAATTACCTCAGAGGGCTTTTTGATTCAAATCGGAAAAGACTTCGATGGCAAATTTTACCGACCCTACACGCTTCCTGAAGGAGTCAGCTACAAACCTTTTGGTTTTCCCGAGCAAGACATCGATCTTTTCGAAATTCTGAGCGAAGAACCAGAAGAAGACAATACGGTCAAAAAGCTGACAAACCCCTCCAATTTTTTGAATGACAAGTTTGTATTGCTTTTTCTGGAGATTTTCGATCAGGATCTCAAATCCTGTCTTGGCAACTCCTGTGATGACCGGGGACAGAATCGGCTCATCACTTTACGAAGACTTTTGATTTCGAAGTCTGATCTGGAAAAAATCCTCCCTGAACGAACCAGTAATGTATCGGGAGATTTCGCTCAGGCACTTGAATTAAAAGACTTTTTTATCAAGCGCCCACTCTTCTCACCAGAGGGAGCAGAATCCAAAGAATGGAAAGCTTTTATAAAAAACTACCAAAGCCCTATCAATGAGCTCCTGAAGGAAGATTTCTGGGAAAACCTGGCAAAAGGCTTTGAGGTTTTTTCTCCCATTTTGGGAAAGACCTTCGACTTTAGCAATCCCTTTGAAACTAATAGTCTTCGACAAAAAATCAAAGAAATTGGGGAGTTGGTCGCTGCTGATGGAAAAGAGATTTTGGGGGTTCAATACCTGTATGATTTCTTTAAAGAACTGGTAACCGCTTGGACGGAATTTTTGGAAACCGGAAGGAATCTCTGGTACAGTTGCCCTACTGACAGCTCGCTCTTTCCCCTACATCTAATGATCGGACGGGCCAGAGTACAGACTGAAACAGCGGCAGAATTCTATACTTTCCGGCATGGCTTCGTTCAGCCCCCGGTTTACAACGGTCAAAAAGCCGAAATAGAACGGCTCGCCCAACAGTATCGCCGGTTGATACTCATGATTGAGACCTTCGAACTCTCCATCATTCGGGAAGGAGGAAAAGAGCATCCCGTGAAAATCACTCCTTCTAAGGAAAAATATGGAATTCTGGGAGATCGAAGCATTCCCTATTACTACGATATCAAAAGCAAAGGCAAAACAGGTTCATGGTTTTCCTTAGAAAAATCATGGCCTGATCCTGAGCGAAGAAATACCTGGTCGCCACGTCGAGGCGAAGTTCTTTCTTACGATAATCAGCCTGATTCTCCATCAGAAAAAGGCGGTTTCCTGGAAGCACCACTTCATTTTGACTTGGACCCCTATCCATTTTTTAGAGTGGAAGGACACCTAAGCCAAAGTCTGGATGAAGCTAGAAAAAGGGTTCAACAACTAATTCAACGGTTTAACTTACCTATCCATCTCCACACTTTGCATTTTGATGAAGGGGAAGGAAGAAGCCTAGATCGATGCGGATGGCATGATTTGCAGGAAGAATATGCCCATCAGCGCCTGCTGCTAATCGGTACAGCGAGGGATATTCGAGAGGTAATCGATTATGTCAAAAATATTCAGGCTGAGTTTAACTCTGAAAATTTACGGACAGCAAAAGAAAACATCAAGGAAGACACGGGTAAGGTTTTTCTGCAACGGGTAAGTGAATCCCTCCCGGAGTGCTTGGATCAATTGAATTGGGAAAAATTTCAGGAATCCTATAAAGAAATCCTGGATATGGTGTTGGAATTTCTACTCATTAAGCTTCGCCTGATCAACCGGCTCCGAGTTACTCCTCAGACGCCTAACATTGTTCTTCAGATGTACAATGGAATCATCGCAAGAATGTCTCCTTTGATTTATCGTTTATTGGATTTAGTATTCTTTAGCAAGATCCAGCGACTTTACCTTTCCTATCTAAATCGAATCCAGCAAATCAACCAAAGTAATCTGTTTTCTGATTTTCTGAAAAAAAATCCCGGTATAGAGCATCAAGCCGGAGCTTATCGGGGAGGGACTTTTATTTTGCTTTATCACCAGAAGTCCGAAAGAATAATAGGAGACTTTTCATTACCGGGAGAAATCTGCTCCTGCGAAGGTTGCTTTGACGCCTGTGAAAATATGGATTGGGGACTTTTACCTCCATTTGCCCGACCGGACTACGCCGTCACCCTAGCCAATGTGCCCATACTGGTAGAACCAAGTCTAAATGACCGCCTACCTATTGAAAGAACCTATGAAGTGGTTTTGATCTCTGTTTTAAGTGAGCAGGGAGGTGAAGTAAAACAAGATGAAAACAAGACCAAATTCCTCTTTAATCCAAAGAAAGACTTTTCAGGAATTGATAGTTTTGAATACAAACTTGTGGACAAAGCAACGGGGAAATCAGATACCGGAAAGGTGACCATCTTGGTTTATGAAAACGCCAAAACCTGCTATTCCGCTGATATTTTGAAATGCTGGGGAGAGAAAAATGTGCGAGCAACTTTGAATTTCCGAGAAATTAATATCCCTGATTTATATACTCCTGATCAAATAATCCAATTGCTCCTAAGCAGTCTCCAAGAAACCAAAGGCTTTACAACTCTGGAATTGACGCAGGGACCACTTGAAGCAATCCAAGATAAGCGGGCACTCCTTTCCTGTCTTGGAATCAATTCCTCCAGCGAATCAGGCGAAAAATTAAACCGCCTTATTCTAAATTATCAACAGGCGAATTGTGGGGGCTCTGAGAATACCTGCATAAGCCAAGGCATCCAAGGAACTGTCACAGACGCCAATGGAAAAGCCATAAGAGCTGCGAGTATTCAAATAAAAGACACAGATATTCAGACCCTCACTGATCCAAACGGAAACTATAGTTTAAATTTCCCAAATCCGGGACAAACTATTGTCGTGAACAGAATTGGGTTTATTTCCCAGGAACGGTTTATCTGTTCGGAGGAAAGGGCTGATTTCCAACTGGTGCCCTTCCGTCTTGTAGCTCCTTCAGATGGCTATGTAGTTACTTTGGATCACCTGGAGACTAAGGAGGTCGAAAAACTACTTGACAATAGAAAGATCACCTATGAAAAGGACTCTGACAAAGAGAAATTAATAGCCACTTTCTTGAAAGAAAATCCTGAATCCAAACTCAAAGAAGAGGAGCTTAAGGTTTTGAAGAAAGACACCCTGAAGAAAGTTCTGGAAGACAAAAAAATCGAATTTGGAGCCAGTGAAAACAAGAATGAACTGATCAATAAATTCAAGCGCTTCTGATGTCCCGACACGTCATCCATACCCAGAGACTGGAGCTCGACTACAAAAACGAGGAGTATGCCCGGACGGATCAAAATCGCTGGGCAGCTATCTATGAGCAAGAATTGCTTCCAGTCATAGAGGAGGTTTTTGATGACCATGAAAGAAAAGGCATTCATTTACGCATAACGAAGCTTGATTTAAACTTAGGAAGAATCTCTCCTTCACTGGACCTCGATATCTTAAGAGACAGACTTAAAAAAAAGCTTATCGACGAACTCAGTATTTCAGCTGATAAAAAAGCAAAAGGCAATGGGATAGAAAGTCCTGATAATTCAGAAATAAAAACCGATGAAGATTCGGAAAAACAAAATACCTGGGAGCTTTTCATCCATTTACTTCAGTATGGGGTCCGTCCTTGGTGGGCAACTTATTCAGGACAAAATACCCTAAAAAAAACTCTTCAAAAACTATTAGAAAGCGAAGACTCAAAGCTCCTTGCTTTCTTGAATTCCAAGGAGTTTACCATGCAAGAGTGGGAAAGACTGAAAAACAGCCTTGACTTCCAAACGACTTACGAATTGCTCTCCCTGTATTCCCCTCACTTCTCAGGAAATGTGAGAAGAATCCATTCCTTATTCAAAAAACTACTGGTCAATCAATGGCTGAGCCTAGAAAAATTAGAAGAACACCTGATCCATTTCCTTTTATTGGAATTTAGGCCTATTGCTTCAGATACTGATTTGGAACTCAGAAAGTATAGCTCCCGCTTCTTCAAAAATGACTCAGGGAATGAGAGTGATTTTTTTATTCATCTGATGGCATGGCTTCTTGCAAAAAACAACTTATCATTCCAGTCTCAGGAAATAGAACGCGTAGCTGAAGAGCTGCTAAAGAAGGGGTTGACATTAGGTTTGTTTAGGAAAAAGCAGTCTACTTCGGTGAGTAAAAAAGTACTTCTTCAGCGTTTCATTCATGCTTACCAACAGTATTCCAAAAAGCCTAATAACCTCATTTCTGAAAAAATCACAGGACCTTCTGTTGATGATGAAGCGGTTTTTACAGTTTCCAATGCCGGGCTTGTTCTATTAGCTCCATTTTTAAAGCATTTTTTTGCGCAAGTAGGGTACCTTTCTGAAAAGGAATTTAAAAACCACAAGTCTCAGTACCAAGCAGCACTCTTGCTACAGTTTCTCTTGAATCCCTCAACAGAATATGCTGAAGAAGAACTCATTTTAAATAAAATCCTATGTGGTATACCATTGCATGACCCCATCCCGGTAAAGGCCGAATTCTCTGACTTTGAGAAAGTGGAGTGTAGGACTCTGCTTGACTCCGTTGCTCATCATTGGTCAGCATTGAAAAGTACATCTGGAGATTTTATGGCCAAAGGCTTTCTCCCTAGGAAAGGTAGTATAAGACCTGCAGATGGAGGCTTCAAACTTCAAATAGAACGCCTATCGATCGATATTTTGGTAGACCGATTACCTTGGGCGATTTCAATTATCAAGCTGCCCTGGATGGATCAAACCCTAATCACAGAATGGTGAATTTACACAATGATAACGCCCACTGCATTCAATTGGAGCTCGAATGGCTACAGCAAATACTCAAGGCTCGTTCCATCCAAAATGCTAAACCAGGCACAGGACCGAGTGACCTTTTAGAAATCCCCGCCCCGGATTTGGAGGGCATGGATGCGCCTTTTGTCGAGTTGGTCAAAAAATACGACTTAGGTCCTGAACATCGATTCCTCTTGATGATGGCTGCAGTTCCACATATCCGCCCACAACTCTTGGATATGTTTATGAGCCGAAATCAACAGACTCAGCAAATCTATACGGAGTTTGGTGTGAAAAAGGGCAAGCGAGCCAGTGGAATTTTACCCACAGGAGAAACGGTGATGTTTATCCTTGCAGGAGGAGATTTGGCAAAGCGATTTAAGTACCAGTCACTTTTTGAGGAAGAAAGCATCCTTTTCCGTGAGAAAATCCTTTCGATGGGAGAGGTAGACCCTGAAGAGTCATTTCTATCCGGCACACTCTTGATCCAGCCAGAAATCCTAGATGTCATGACCACCGGCAGAAAGCGAAATCCAAGATTTGGAAATGATTTTCCAGCCCACCCGCTTCGCACCAATCTGGACTGGGAGGATCTCATCCTTCCACATGACACGATGCAGCAATTGAGGGAGTTAGAGTCTTGGCTGAGAAACAAAGATTTTCTGATGGAAAACTGGGGAATGAAACGCATTCTCAAGCCCGGTTACAAAGCCCTTTTTTACGGACCTCCTGGAACAGGGAAAACTTTAACAGCAGCACTTTTGGGTAAAAAGATGGACCTGGATGTATATCGAATTGACCTTTCGAGGATGATTTCCAAATACATCGGCGAGACCGAGAAAAATCTCTCAAAAGTCTTCGATAAAGCCGAGCACCAAGGCTGGATTCTTTTCTTTGATGAGGCTGACGCTCTTTTCGGTAAGCGTACCGCTGTCAATGATGCACATGATCGCTATGCCAATCAGGAGGTATCTTATCTTTTGCAGCGCATCGAGGACTATGATGGCTTGGTCATTTTGGCCACCAACCTAAAAGGCAACTTGGATGATGCCTTTATGCGAAGGTTTCAGTCCACGATATTTTTCCCTGTGCCAAATCCTGAAGAGCGCTATCAACTTTGGAAAAACGGATTCCCCATCCAAGCAAAACTAGAAGAGAAAATTGATTTGAAGGAGCTCGCAAACAGCTATGAGCTCAGCGGAGGAGCAATTATCAATGTGGTTCAGCACAGCTTGCTGATGGCCTTGGACCGTCCAGAGCGAAGGGTTCATCGGGAAGATATTCAGGAAGGTATCCGGCGAGAATTTCAGAAAGTAGGTCGCACCATTTAATCCCTAATTCTATGAAGCGAAAAGTAAGGAGAAAACCTGAACCCGAAGAGGAGGTAGAAGAACAAGCTCCCGTTCTTGAAAAAGAAAAGGAAGCTGAAAAAATGAGCCCTGTTGAGCAGGAAAGAATTCAGATGACACCCAAAGAGTCTGAAAGCCCCATGAATCCACTGAATAACTAATCATGGCAGCACAGGCAGAACGAATTCCCAGAGTATCTACTCCGCCGATCGCTCGGCATACGGGAATCGTACAGCCTGCCCTCAAAGTGGGAAAGCCGGGAGACAGATTTGAGCAGGAAGCTGAATCTGTGGCCAACCAGGTCATGATGATGCCGGCTAATTCTCAACCTGCTATGATGAGCCCACTCAGCAATGGGATCCAAATGCAAGTGGAGGAGGAAGAAGAGGAAATCCAAATGATGCCTATTTCCTCCACCATATCAATGGTCAGCAGACAGGAGGAAGAGGAAGAAGTTCAGCTTTCCACAGATGAGGAAGAGCAAGTCCAACTTTTTGGAGAAGGCGGTGGTACTGTCTCAAGTGATGTTTCCGGCCAAATCATCCAAAGCAAAGGCTCTGGTCAAAACCTCCCGAGTCCCATTCAGGCAGAAATGGGACAAAAGATTGGAGCCGATTTTTCTACTGTTAAAATCCACACGGGACCAGATGCAGCTCAAATGAGTTCGCAATTAGGAGCCAAAGCCTTCACACACGGAAATGACATCTATTTCAATGAAGGCAAATTCCAGCCAGGCACCTCAGAGGGGAAACACTTGCTTGCTCACGAGTTGACCCACACCGTGCAGCAAGGGGCAGCAGTAAGACGCTCGCCAGAAATGAATGTTTCTGAAGCCGAACCGCAGGTTCAAAGGCTTCCATGGGCAGTTCGGGAAGGACTATCAAGGTTTGCCAGCTATATTCCAGGATACTCACTGTTAACAGTAATTATTGGCTATGATCCATTGGCTGGAAGAACTGTCGCCCGAAATGCTACCAACTTGCTTGGAGGGTTGCTGGGACTAATTCCAGTTTTTGGAACCTTACTTTTCACCAAACTCTCAGAACTGGGAATTATCGATTCGGCATTTGCCTGGGTGCAAAGCGAAATGGCTGCATTGGATCTCAGCACAAACCGACTCGAAAGAACTCTGGAAAGCGCTTGGGATCAAGTATCCATCCGGAATAGCTGGGATGGGAATATGGCAGTGCTTGACCGGACTTTTGGGCAATTATACCGCGATATCGTATCCTTTGCCGGAAGGGTAAAAGACAAAATATTTGAACTGACCAAGGAAGCCTTGATGGCAGGACTCAAAGCCTTGGCAGAGTCGACGCCGGGATATCCGCTTTTGACAAAGCTACTCGGTAGAGATCCGCTCACTGGGGAGGAGGTTATCAGTACCACGGCCGAAAAGATCGAAGCATTCCTTACCCTGATTGGGAAGGAGCAAGAACTAGAGAGAATGCGAGCCGAAGGAACTATTCAGGAGACTGCAGACTGGATAGATGCAGAATTAGCCGCATTGAATTTCAGCTTTGAAGAGGTTCGCTTACTTTTTGAAACTGCCTGGAATGCCTTCTCCCTTGAAGACCTTCGGGATCCACTCGGTGCTTTTCAGCGAACCGTTGGGATTTTTACACCCTTCCTATCTCGGGTATTCACCTTTGCTGCAAATGTCGCTGTGAAGGTTCTCGAATTCATCAAAAATGCCCTCCTATCTCAGCTATCAGCCTATGCCAGAGAGCAGCAGGGCTTTCACCTGATCACAGTCATTCTAGGCAAAGATCCATTTACCCAAGAGGAAGTCCCCAGGACAACCGAGAATATCATTCGGGGATTTATGGGATTGATGCCGGGAGGAGAGGAGCAGTATCAGCAAATGAAGGAAACGGGGGCAATCGAACAGACAGTTTCTAGAGTTGAAGCTGCCGTAGCCACACTGAATTTCACCTGGGAGTATATCACAGGCTTATTTATGACGCTTTGGAACAGCTTTACTATCCAGGATGTCTTTGCGCCGATCCAGGCTTTTGTGCGCATCATACAAACGCTGGCAAGTCCTATCCAACGACTTTTTGCTTTTGTGGTGACCATCGTGAAGATTCTGGTTGAGGTATTGCTGGTGGTGATGAACTTCCCGATTGAGACAGTACAGCAGATTATCGCCAATGCCATGTCGGCTTTCGAAGATATCAAACGGGACCCGATAGGATTCCTGAAAAATCTACTCCGGGCTGTCAAACAGGGCTTTGTACAGTTTTTTGGAAATATTGTCACCCACTTGCTAGGTGGGCTGAGAGACTGGTTGTTTGGAGAACTAGCCTCAGCAGGCATCACTCCACCGGCCGATTTGAGTTTCCAGTCCATTCTAGGCTTTGTCCTAGAAGTCCTCGGGCTTACGATGGAGAATATCTGGCAACGTCTTGCCTTGAAAATTGGAGAAGAACGGGTAGCTCAAATCCGGGGTGCGATCGATACCTTGACAGGTATCTGGACATTCATCAAAGATGTGTGGGAAAGAGGGCCGGTCGCCATTTGGGAATATATCCAGGAGAAAATCAGTGATCTCTGGTCCATCGTTCTCAGTCAAATCCAAAACTGGATTATGACTCGCATTATCGAGCAAGTCACAGTGAAGCTGCTCGGTATGCTTGATCCGACTGGTATTATGGCTGTCGTGAATAGCTTCATCGCCTTCTATCGTGCGGTACAGTCCTTCATTGAGAAGCTGCGCGAAATGCTTGAGATTGTCAACAGTTTCGTAGCCGGAGTTGCCAATATTGCCCGAGGAAGTATCGCAGATGCCGCAAATTACCTCGAAAATGCACTGGCAAGAGCTATACCTGTTGCCATAGGATTTTTGGCGAATCAGGTTGGTTTGAGAGGACTGGGTACCCGAATTGGGGAGATGATAGCTGGGTTGAGAGAAAAAATCAATGCTGCTATTGACTGGCTAATTGATAAAGCACTTAGCGTGGGTGGGGCAATTTTGCAAGCAGGAAGGAATGCTGTCAATTCGGCAATCGAATTTTTGACGCCTTGGAATCGAGCCGAAAAAAGGTTCCAAGATGAAAACGGTGAAAATCATCGGATTTTCTTTAATAACAATAACAATTCCCCAGAATTGATGGTAGCTAGTACACCTACCACCATATTAGATTTTCTTGATTTTTGGGAAAGGAAACCAAAACTAAGCAATAAAAGAAAACAAAAAATAACCGAGGCAAGAACACTTTATAATCAACAAATCAGTCCTCTGATTCAAGAAATTAAAGCATCTGAAGATAGGGGAGAGCCTGAAAGCACAAGATTACCAAAAATAGAAGCGATCCTTCAACATAATTCTTATTTATCTCTGCTTTTAAAAGAAATCATGGGAAGTAAAGCCAATCTAGAAAATGTTAAAGAAAGGTATGCTTTGGAAGGAACCGTTGGTAGGTACAGTGAGATGGCTGGTGCTGTCGGTGATCAGTTTGAAGCTGATCATCAGCCTCAAAATTCAGCACTTGAATATGCATCTGAGAAAACAGCTTTTGACGGAAAGCATAATCTAAAAAGAAGGGCTGCAAACAGGTCGGCGCTAGGCTGGACAATCAATCTCCATGAGCTTAGACACCGGGCGGGAAGAACTTATGGAAGAGCTCCTTCTTCTACATTCAAAGGAAATGTGGATAGAATCGATAATTCGCCCTCTTTGTCAAACCTTCAGAAACGAGTTCAAATTGTCGCTCACTTGAAAAATGAGCTAAGTCTTGATGTTACGCAAATGGAAGGTATTGCCAGAAAACCGACAAATGATGCCGTATGGAATGATTTGAGGGATCCTAATTTAAATTTGGACTCAAATGAGCAAAAAGATTTTAGAGATGAATTAAGCACTAGAATCCTAAGCGGTCAGCGACAAATCGCCAATCAACCTATGGACAACTTAATTGATTAAATCATCTTGAAACTAACTCAAAAATTCATCTGTCAATCTAGGAACCATTCACCTCAAAGCTCACATCCAATACATCCTTCACGCTGACAATTCTATTAAAATCTGGGTGAATTGGATTGATCAATAGATTAAATTCCTGCTGGTAGTTTGCCAAAGGAATCCGACAAGAGGGTATTTTCAAAACAGGAGACAAAAACTGCTTGCACCAAGTACTGCCAAACTCCTGCGTACTTCTAGGATAGGGACGATTCCGCCAATCTCTAGGTAGCTCAGCTATTTCCAACTCCGGTATTTCTACAGCTATTTCCAACACAATCAATTGCCATGCACTTTGAGTGACTATTGGGCCTTTGATACTTAGAAGTTCAAGGAAATTAAGCGAACTGACACTACAGGCATAGATCATAGGAACACCGAAGTCATTCCATCGCCCGGAACCAATGCCATACCCTAAAGGAGATCTACCCGGTAAGGCTTCAATAAGTCGAAAACAGCGCATCAAACTACTGAAAAGCTCCCCAAGACATCCCCTCTAGTACACTGTCGATCTGATCCACTCCATACGGAGTCTTAAGCAAATCTATGGGTCTGCGATCACCTAGAGAGACATTGGTGGTGCTCAGCCAATCTGAAAAAAGCGGCTCTGAGCCAAAAATCCGAACTCCCTTTGCCACTACTTGATCCATTTCTAGGATATTCTTGGTAATTGCCTTAGTCAACTGTCGATTTTCTTTGCGCCATCGAAATAGCGTACTCGGGTCCACTTCCATCACTTCTGAAATATCCTGCTGCGTAAAGCCCAAAAAGTCAAAAAAATCCTTGGTGTCCTCATACTTGAATGCTGTCTCATAAATAGCTGCAGGCTCACTCACTGAGTCTATCATTCTTTGGAAAAAGTAATGGCCACTTTTCCCTGTAGAAAGAGCCTGCTTACTTCCATCCGGAAAACGAATATTCCATAGCTGATCCATAATTTCTTTTTTCTCAAAGATACGGTTTTTTATTTTATTTGCAATTTGAGATTATTGCAATTGCAATTAATCCAACAACTCCCTAATCTCTTCCGACTGCAAATGCGCATTGAGCCAGCCTGCCTCCAAGTATGCTCCATATTTTTTGTAGAAACTAATTGCGGGTTCGTTCCAGTCTAGCACCTGCCACATCATGCCGGTGCATGCATCTTCAAGAGACTGAGCCATGACTCGGTCAAAGAGTAATTTTCCAGCACCATTGCCACGTTCGGATTCTGTCACCACAATATCTTCCAAATACATGCGCTTTCCTTTCCAAGTGCTGTATCGATAGTAATAGATCGCTATCCCAATGATCTCTGAGGTTTCGTTTTTTTCACAGACAAAAAGTCCGAAAACCGGTTGGGGTCCAAAACCATCTTTCTCCATCATTTCTACTGTATTGGTCACCTGCTCAGGTGCTTTTTCATAGATGGCTAGTTCATTGATCAATTCAAGAACTCGGGGTAAGTCTTCGATTTTTCCTTTTCGGACGGTATACATGGGATATTTGATTTAATTTTCAAGAATGAAAACCTAAATTAGTCAAAAGCTCCAAAAATATGTTCCTAGCCATCGATGCAGGCAATTCCAATGTGGTATTCGCATTATTTGATCCCAAAACCGAAAAGTGGACCAATCAATTTCGTCTAGAAACCAAAACCGAACTCCTAATTTCTCAGCTCACCAAGAAGGTGCCCCTCTATTTTTTGGAGCATTCCATTTCCCCATCTGACATTAGCGAAATAGGTTTTAGTACCGTGGTTCCTGAAGTGCAAGGACCCATTCAGGAATTTTGCGAAAAGTTTTTTGGCAAAGCCGCCTACCAAATCGGCCCAAAAAGCTATAAATCACTTCCCATCAGCACGATTCGTCCCAAAGAAATAGGGACTGACTTGATGTGTAATGTCATGGCTGCTTGGCAAAAGTATCAGCAAGCCTTGATCATCGTGGACTTTGGAACAGCACTCACATTCACTGTCGTCGATGATAATGGGAAGGTATTGGGCGTAAATATTGTTCCTGGTCTTCAAACAGCCATCCGATCCCTATTTACAAGCACCTCCAAACTACCAGAGGTGCCCCTGAAAGTGCCCAAATCAGCAATTGGGAAAGATACAATCCATGCGATTCAGGCAGGCATCCTTTATGGCTACACTGGATTGGTACAGGGAATGCTAGAAACCATCCGAACAGAAAAAGACCTGCCATTCAAGGTCATTGCTACGGGAGGACTTTCTGCTATTTTGACCACCTTGGAAAAGGACTTTGAAGAGATCGATCGCTATCTGACTTTAAATGGGATTCGATGGATTACACGAGCAAACCAGAAATCGAGTCAATCCTGAAATCCCAAAATTAAATTGGGATCAGGACAGTTGGCGGAATAATGGGCAACTTCCCGCTGAGAGCAGACGCCTGGGTAGTCTCCTGATTTACCCTCCATGTCCCACATCAACTGAAAATGTAGATGGGGTGGCCAATCGCCATTTTCTGGAAAAGGACCTACATGTGCAATGATCGCTCCTTTTTTTACGATTTTTCCAACCTCCCAACTCTTCAAATCTGTACGGGTAAGGTGCCCGTACAATGAGTAAAAAACCTTGTCTTGGTTGGAATGCTCCAAAATCAACGTAGGACCATAGTCACCAAAACCGGCATTATCCTGGAAACTGTGGATTCTTCCTTCCAATGGAGAAAAAATAGGAGCTCCTGCCTCACACCAAACATCCACTCCTAAGTGAATATTTCGAAAATCCTCTGCATCCGTAGCAAATACATTGGATCTACGGTAAATGGCTCGATTTTCCAGATACCCCCCTATTCCAAAGCGTTTGCCAGATCGCTCAAGCTGTGAAAAAACAAATTGATCAAAAGCCTCCGTGTTGCTAAGGTCTACCTCTTCCAAAGCCTGATTTTTGGCACTAAAGTCCAGCCTCAGTGTATTTTTCGAGTTTAAAGCCTCTCCCATTACGGGAAAGCAATCCAATACATTCCAATTCATATCCGAAGAAAAGACTTTTCTTTCAGCTAGAAAAATGAAAAAATAACAGTTTGTGAAGTTAGCTTTGGAAGTAGTTTTATAATTTTATTACATGCAAAAGCCGCAATTCCCTTCCCTCAATGATATCCGACATGCTCGCGTTCGGATCAAATCTTTCATACACCGAACGCCCATACTGACTTCCTCAGCGATCAATGAGATGGCAGGGTGTGAGATATATTTTAAATGCGAAAACTTTCAGAAAGTAGGGGCTTTCAAAGCTCGGGGGGCAGCGAATGCGGTCATGAAATTATCAGATGAAGAGAAAGCCAAGGGAGTAGCTACTCACAGCAGTGGAAATCATGCAGCGGCTTTGGCTCGGGCAGCACAGATTGCAGGTATACCGGCATACATTGTCATGCCATCTAGTGCTCCAGAGATCAAAAAGAAGGCTGTCAAAGGCTACGGAGGAGAAATCATCGAATGCGAACCTAACCTTCAGGCGAGGGAGACTACCCTTGAAAAGGTGGTCAAAGAAACCGGAGCCACCTTCATTCCTCCTTATGATTTTATGGATGTCATCGAAGGACAAGCCACCTGTGCCTTGGAGTTTTTGGAGGATGAACCAGACCTGGAAGTAATCCTGGCTCCAGTAGGTGGAGGAGGGCTTCTCGGTGGGACAGCCTTGCTTAGTCATGAGTGGGATGAAGACATTGAAGTATACGGAGCAGAACCTTCAGGAGCAGACGATGCCTATCGATCCTTCAAAGCAGGAAAAATCATTCCTCAAACCAAGCCAAATACCATTGCAGATGGCTTACTTACCTCTTTGGGCGTCTTGAATTTTGAAATCATCCGCCGCTACGTCAAAGACATACTCTTGGCAACAGATAATCAAACCATCGATGCGATGCGGCTTATTTATGAGCGGATGAAAATTGTGATCGAGCCTTCTTGCGCAGTTCCTTTGGCAGCCTTGTTGGCAAATAAAGCGCTTTTTAAAGGCAAAAAAGTCGGGATAATATTATCCGGTGGAAATGTGGACCTAGGGAAGCTTCCATTCTAAACCTTTTCACCAGCCTCCTTCCGACTTAGTGATGGTTTTCTTTTGCTCGGAGCTCAAAAAAGCTGATTCGATCAATTTCAAAACCATAATTGCCTCTTCTAGCCGAACTAGTAATGGCTCTCCAAGAAGGATAGCTTTAGCAATATTGTTGTAGAAAAAACGATAATCACCTCTTAAGGTGGGATAAGGATTTATCTTCTCCTCTAAATAAACCTTCCCCCACTTATCAGCTTCCTCCAATCCCCAATTCTCTCCTATAGGCTTTCGCCCTTCCTTAAAGGCCGCTTCCTGTACATCCAGTCCAAATTTTTGATAAGTCCCTTTCTCCCCTAATACTAGGAATTTGGGAGTAGGTGCATTGACCAGGACTCCTGCGGTGACCCGGGCCAAGCGATTCCCATAGTCCAGCTGAATATCAAAGTAGTCATCGGCTACTACTTGTGGGCGTTGCTTGCGGATAGTAGCAGTAATGGATTCAGGAGCTCCCCAAAGTACACAAATCTGGTCAATTAAGTGTGTGCCCAAATCGTAAGTAATCCCATTTCCAGGGACCTCTTTCTCCCGCCAATTATCTCTGGGCTGAGGCCTAAAGCGATCAAAATGACTTTCGATATAATGAACTTCCCCTAGCGATCCATTTTGCAAAATCTCCTGAACAGTTCGGAAATCCCCATCGAAACGGCGGTTTTGAAAAGCAGTACAAATCAATCCTTTCTCCGATGCAAGCTTTTGAAGTTCCTCGGCCTGCCATGAATGTATAGTGATTGGTTTGTCCACCACCACATGCTTCCCTGATTCCAAGGCTAATTTGGCCATAGGAAAATGAAACTCATTAGGCGTCGTGATCACGATGAGTTCAGAGCTTCCCTCACTCAATAGCTCCTCAAATGAGCGAAAAGTTTTAACCTCTGGGTACTGTTGCTCACATAGATTGGAATGCCTTTCGACCACCTCGACCAATTCCAATTCCGGGCAGACATCTATCAAAGGAGCGTGCATTTTTTCTGCTACGGCACCGAATCCGACGATAGCAGTTTTGATTGGTTTGGTTGAATTCATCAGATATTCATTTCGTGAGCTTTATTCACTAGTTCTACCCGTGAATTGATGCTGAGTTTTTGAAAAATATTTTTCCGGTGGCTTTCGATTGTCCCCTTACTCAATACAAGCTGCTTGGCAATTTCTTTACTCGTCAAACCTTCTTTGATAAGCTTAATAATCTGAACCTCCCTCCGGGAAAGACGATATTTATCCCGAAAGGAATCGAAAAAAGCATTGGGACGTGCCTGCTCAATGATTCTATCAAAATTGATCAAATGCCTTCCTTCATGAACTTCTCGAATGGTAAAAACCAATTCATCCGGATCAGCATCTTTTAGAATAAACCCGTCAGCCCCTTTTTCAACGCATTCTTTGAAGATTTTTTCCTCATCATACATGGAAAGGACGATGACTTTGATTGGAAAGTCAAGCTGCTTCACAGCAGCCAATACCTCAAAGCCATCCATTTCAGGCATATTGAGGTCTGTCAAAACGATGTCTACTGGGTTTTCGGCTAGAAAATCCATTAGCTCAGATCCATTTTTGAAAAGCCCACGGATAAAGAAATCCTCCTGCTCATCCAATAATCCTTCTATGCCCTTTGCAAAAAGGGTGTGGTCGTCTGCAATAGCAATCCGTATCATGTTACTTAAGGGTGAAGTCTAATTTAGGACTAAAACTGATACAGGCAAAGAAAGATTTATTTGAGTGCCGTTTCCGGGTGATGATATGATTTCAAATGCACCTCCAATGGTCTCCATTCGCTTTCGAAGGTTGGTCATGCCACTACCCTTTGATTGCTGAGAAGTGTCAAAGCCTTTTCCGTCATCTTCTATCCGAACCAAATACCTTCCATCTGATTCTTTCATCTGGACTTTTATATTTGATGGGCTGGCGTGCTTGATGGCGTTGTTTAGGCATTCTTGAATAACGCGTATAAGAACAAGTTTCGTGTCTTTATTTAATTTCCAGGCCTCATTACTCTCCACAAGGAGCGTTTCGCAGAAGTCAGTTGACTGGATCTTATCCAACTGCTGTTTTATAAATTCTTCCAATGAAATGGACTCTACCCAGTCTAGGTTCAGGGTCTTTGAAAGGCCCCTAACCTCGTTAATTATTTGATTGATCAGGAGGCGTCCTTCAGTCTGCTTTTCAGGTTTGCTGGAGCCGAGATAGAGTTTTGCGAGGGAAAGCAACTGGCCTACATTATCATGAAGTTCCCGACCGATATGCCTCAGGGTATCCTGCTGAATTTCATTCTCAATATTCAATAGGGTCTTCTCATATTCTGCTTTAATCTGATCCATCTTTTGTTTGTTTTGGACCTGACGCTGCCTGTGCAAAATAACCATAGAGACCACAAATGTGGCCATAACGGCTGCCAGAAATGCCCCTGCAAAAAGTATAAAAATGATCTGATTATCTTCTCCCTCCATTATGCTTTAGCCCATTTTGAAATTGTATTACTCCCTGTGTAAAGTAGCATGTTAAAAACTACCAATAAAATAATGTAAAGGATCATTGAAACATAGTTGAATAAGAAGTACACATTTTCATTTTCAAATACCAAGTACTCAAAGGCTACATCCGCCAAAAATAAAGTGACTGATTGAAACAAAATCAAGGTGATATACCAAAAAGGCCAGTATTTAAGGGGATTGATATTGATGTAATAATCCTCAGACACCAAATCCACGAAGAATAAACCACTGGCCACAATCAAAATGGTATTGCCGAAAAAGTATAGGACCGGCTGGAAATCATAAATGGGAGTGGCTTCTGAAAAGTAGGTATAAATACAATAGGCAAGAAAAATCACTCCAAGGGACAAGATGATTTTTTGACTAAGGACTTTTCTTAAATTGATTCCGATCAAACCTAATAGTAGCAGCTTAGATACCTGATAGTTGAAAATATTTACAACCCAGATATTCCAACCTTGGAATGGATCGTCTGTCAGGAAGTAGTGAATTTTTTGGTTGAAACTCTTATTAACCAGCATCCAAATGCTCAAAATCTCATAGAAAAAAACTAGGAAAACTATCAGAAATGGAAGAAGGAAGTACGGGCTACGCTTCTTTTCAGGATTGAGAAATCCGTAAAAAACAATAGCCAATACTCCACAAATTATGACAGCATAGATGTAATAATTATCTCCAATCCTGGCAAGAAAGTCTTTAACCATGAATATAAAATTTATTCACATTTAGGAGGACAAGTAGTACCTCGATTGTAATAATCTTCTTCCCCTTCTTCCAATCCCTTTTTGGCTTCATTTACAGGAGACATGACGATGGCAAGCCTTCCGATGTATTCTTCTGAGTTCTCAGGGTAAAGCTTCTTTGCTACCTCTTCCGTGTATTCAGTTAGGTAAAACTTGATTCCACCTTTCTTGGGATCCTTATCCGCTTTACTTAGCACTTCCTCAAGAGTCTCTCGATCAAAAAACACCCACTTGGTCTGATTTTCTACATCCTGCTTTGGTCCTCGAGCGGGTTTCCCCTTTTGGATTTCTTTATCATACTTTTTCTGCATCTGATCGAAATCCTTCTTACTGATCTTCATAATCTTTTTGTTAGTTAAAAATTAGGTAAAACTGGTTTAAAATGGACCTGAATATAGGCTTTTTGAAGCGGAGTGAAAAAAGAAAAAGGAGGCGCTAACCTCCTTTTGGAAAAAGTTGGGGAAATTTATTCCATCCCTTTATCTCTCATTTTCTTAAACTCATCGAATCTTCGATAGATCGCCACAGTGAATCCCATCAAAGTGATGATAGATCCTAACCACAACAAATTGATGTATGGCTTGACGATAGCTTTCATCACCACATAGTCCTTTTGATAGCGGTTGACTTTGAAAACAAACTTGTTTTCTTCAGGAACGATGTTATCCAAAGTGACTTTGATCCCGAGCTCATTGTCCACTACAGGTAATTTACCGACTTGGTTATTTCGAATAATGAATGTGGGAGTGAGCTTTTTCTCAACATCATAATCAAGCACCCGAAGGTTGGCACGAACAGCCACATCACCTTCTTGGAGTACATAACCCTCCACTTCCTGAAGTACTTCAGCTCCATCAAAATAAGTGACAAAATCAGCGATATGGAATTGCTCACCCGGGCTTGCTTCATAGAACTCATCATCTTTCCATTCGGGATCTTCGTAGTCATTCATCGCCGCTACGTAGGTGTATAGATCCTTGTTGAGGTAAATTTTTGAATCAGGTGAAGAAATCAAACCTCCCATTCCTTGGTTGAATTGGGACATGGGAGCTAGGGAAAATTTCAAGACCTCATTTTGGAAGTAATCAATTTTGAAATAATCATTCTCCTCCAATACAATATCAACCACATCGCCTTTCTTGAAAAAGTCTTTATAATCCTCTAAAGCAATGGCTTCATTCACATTTCCTGTGGATTCTAAGATTTTGGCAGGGACATATTCAGGTACGCCCACCACTTTCTTTTGCCTTCCTCGATAGATGACCGTATAGTCTTTCATTTGGGTCGGCTTATTGATCCAAAGCAATACATGCTCCTTATTGAGCTCATCCTCCCAGCTATTGCTGTAAGTCAATCCTGACATATTGATCGAGATCGTCTCGGAATAACCGGAGCTGAACATGATCCCAATCAGCATCATCCCCAAACCGATATGCGCCAAAGAACCTCCTGCTAGCTTGAAGGTAGATTTCTTCAAAAGTCGACTTAAAATAACAGCATTGGCAACTACGGTAAATGTACCAGCCACGACGATGATCATATATTTCCAATCGTATACTTTTGCAGCAACAATAATCAATGCCGAAGCGACTACAGAAACGATATATGGAGTCAAGAGCGCATCTTTCAGCGCTTTTTTGTCCATTTTCTGCCACCAGAAAAACTGTCCAACTGCTGTGAGCAGCGCCAAGGCAATCCCAAACCACAATTGGAATTTTGTGTAAAACTCTATTTGATCTGCGGGTGGAGCCATATTGGAGATACCTCCAAAGCTTTCAATCAATGCATTAAATGCCGGTATGGAGGTAGGGAGAATTACCTGAAACCCCATCAAGCCCAAGGTGGTAGCACCGATGAAAATCCAAAACTCTCTGGAGTAAACTGATGCCTCCCGCTCAGAAGTAGGTATGTGCTTCCAAGCTCGAATCGTGAAGAATAAGGCAACTGCTGTGAAAAACAACATGTATATCAACAATTGCCCTGAGAGACCTAGATCGGTAAATGAGTGCACAGATGCATCTCCAAGTACCCCAGATCGCACCAAGAAGGTAGCATACAATACAAGAATGAATGAAAGGATTACCAAGACGATGGACGTCTTCAGCGCAGTACTACTTTTCTTGAAAGTAATCATGGTATGCACTGCTGCCACCAAAATCAGCCAAGGGACATAAACTGCATTTTCTACCGGGTCCCAGTTCCAATATCCTCCAAAATTAAGCGTCACATAGGCCCAATAGGCTCCCATCAAAATCCCCATTCCCAAAATCATAGCGGAGAAAATCGCCCAAGGCAAAGCAGGTCTGATCCACTCTGAATACCGCTTCAAAGCTAGTCCTCCTATCAAAAAAGCGAATGGTACTAAAGTAGAAGCATAGCCTAAGAACAAGGTAGGTGGATGGATGACCATCCAAATATTTTGTAGTAGTGGATTGAGACCTGTCCCATCTTCAGGAACGAAATCGGGATTGATTTCGAAAATCGGTGCGGGAGTTGCATCGCGAAGTAGAATGAACGGTGAGCTACCGATTTTCAAATCGCCAATCACCACACCCATAATCATTGAAACCAAAAAGGCCTGCACGAGCGCAAAAACGATCATTACAGGAGCCTCCCAAAGCTTATTGGTATGAATCAGAATCACTCCCAATATCACATTCCAGAAAATCCAGAGGATAAATGCACCTTCCTGTCCTTCCCAGAAACTTGATATCATGTAATGTACCGGAAGAGCCTTACTCGAATGGGAATAGGCATAGAAGTATTCGAAGCGGTGATTGTAGATGATCTCAAAAAGTGAAAAAGCGATCAACACACTGGACACACCATGGATGTAAAAAGCGATGCGACTAAAGCGCTGCCAGCTTTTTTTCTCCAGCTCATTGGCCTTGTAATATTGGTAATAGGCAAAAGCTGCTACCAATGCACTCACAAAGGCCACGATGGTCATCATGTGGCCCAAATTCCCGATAAAGGTATTGATCATTGATTCGTTGAGTTGCTACTACTTCACATTCCTGCCGCCTGCACGTCAGTCTCCTGATATTTAGAAGGGCACTTCATCAGGATTTTATCTGCAATAAATATCTCTTCATTTTTGTAGGACCCGATTACCACTACGGATTCAGATCTGGTAAAGTCGGCCGGGACAGGTTCATTATAAAAGACCTCTTGCTCCGTGCCCTCATTGTCCACCAATACAAAGGTAAATGAGGTTTTATCCTCTCGGATTTGAAGGCCCTGAACTTCTCCCTGTGCATCTTTTTTAAGTTGCCCTACCACATGAATGGCTTTTTCATCGCCATCTTTTTTCATTTCTAGAGCTGTATTGAAGGTCTCATAGCTACTCGCATCGCCAATAGAGGTCATGATGATCACAATTGCGACAGCGATAATGCCTATACCTACCAAGTGTCCTTTCTTCATCTTATTTTTGAGTAATAGATTTTTCGATTTTTGTAATCTTCCGCTCAGTGCTTATAAGGTAAACCGTAATTCCAGCGAAGATGATTCCAATTATTCCCACTAAAACATAGATTTTTCCATCTTCACGCATCTTATCAGCCATGTCTACGCTGTTGTTGGAATAGTCCGACTCAGTCACAGGAATCTTCTCTTGTGCTATTACGTGCAAACTGACAAAAAGGAGGAATAAAACGAGGTATTTTTTCATTTTCAGGAATTGATCAGTTGATCTTCAAGTACTCTTTGCACCCTACGCATTCTGACGCGGACAGTTGCGATCCAAGCTCCAAAAAGTGTCCATCCAATTATTGCGGGATAAAACACCATTCTCAATTTGGAATCAAGATCGTAAGCATTGAAGCCGGGATTACCACCATTTCCGGGATGCAGACTATCCGTCAGTCGAGGTAGAACAAATATCAACGGGATAAAAGCTGCAAAAGCAAAGATGTTGTAAATCGCACCTATTCTGGCCCTTTGCTCCATATCGGTCAGGGAATTGCGAAGAATTAAATAGGCAAAATACATCAGCAATCCGATAGCAGAAGCATTTTGCTTTGGATCGCCACTCCAGTAGTCTCCCCAGGTAAATTTGGCCCAGAGCATTCCAGTAATGATTCCCAAAACTCCAAATAGAATCGCCGCATTGGTAAACTCGATGGCTAGATCATCGAAGCGAAGATCATTGCTTCTGAGATATCGCACACTGTAGTAAACCGAAACCATCAGCATCAGGATCATCCCAAACCACATGGTCACATGGAAATGCAATGCCCGAATCGTTTCATTCAAAATGGGTAATCGGGGTACATCCATCAGTAGGCCTGCAGTGATCGTGTACAGAAGAAGTGCAACGGCCAGAATTTTCCACCAGGATTGGCGCATAGGGTAATTTGGCTTTTTCAAGCGCAAAAATAAGGTATAAGTTTCTGAATTCGTTGTCTTTTGTCACAAAAGACAAAAGGTCAGACTAGTTTTAGCCTGACCTTTCGATTGAAACTTTCTATATCTTATTCGTTTGGTGTGAGCGGATTACCTTTTCGGATCAACCCATCCGGTAATTCTCCCTCTGTACTGGCCACGATGGTACAAACGGTAGCATCACCTGTGACATTGACCACCGTCCTAAACATATCCAAAATTCGATCCGGAGCAATAATCAAGGCAATACCTGCGGCAGGCACTCCAATTGATTCCAACACGATAATTAACATAATCAAGCCCGCCCCCGGAACTCCTGCCGAGCCAATCGATGCCAAGGTAGCTGTCAAAACGATCATCAACTGCTGAGTAAGGGTCAAATCCATTCCCAAGGCCTGAGCAATAAAAACTGCCGCTACTCCCTGGTAAAGACTGGTTCCGTCCATATTCACCGTGGCTCCAAGTGGTAACACAAAGCTGGAAACCTCTTCCGATACCCCAATCTCCTCCTCGACCTGCTTCATGGTGACTGGTAGTGTCGCAGAGCTGGAACTCGTGGAAAATGCCAAAAGCTGTGCAGGCCGAATCGCTTTGAAAAAATCCAAATACTTCACCTTAGTGAAGGAAATCAAAATCATCGGATAGACAACCATTACCATCAACAGCAAGCCTCCCGTCACTACCAAACTGTATTTCAACAAGGCCAAAAGCAACTCCACAGCCGAATCGGGATTGTCTCCTGCTATCTCTACGATGAGTGATGCCATCAAGGCAAAAACACCATAAGGAGCAATCATCATAATGTAATTGACGATCTGAATGATCACATCATTGAAGCCATCGAAGAAAGCGATGACTGGATTCCCCTTTTCCTTTGGGATCTGAAGAAGCGCAATTCCCACAATGATAGCGAAGAAAACAACCTGAAGCATCGCTCCATTATCCGTGGTTGCCTGAAAGAAATTTTGGGGTACGATGTCTACCAGTGGTTGCAGAGGACTCTGCTCCTGAAGCTGCGCAGCCTGACCGACCCGAGCTCCAGCATCACCTTCATACATGTTCATGAGATTCTCACGAGTCTCGATCGGCAAACTTTTACCAGGCTTAAAAACATTGACCAAGATCAACCCTGTGGAGATAGCCACCACTGTGGTGATCAGGTAAGTCGCAATAGTTTTACCTCCTATTCGGCTTAATTTGGAAATATCACCCAAATTGGAAACTCCTACGATCAAAGATGCCAACACCAGCGGTACCGCGATCATTTTTAGAGCATTGATGAAGATAGTCCCAACTGGCTTGATGTAATCGAGTGTAAATGAATTGGGGATATCGGTTTTGATCACTACCAATCCAAAAACCAGTCCAAGGACCAATCCTATGATGATTTTGGTGTGCAAGGGTATTTTCTTCTTCATCCAGCTTGGGTTTATATATCTTGAATTTTGTCGCTTTTTGCTAATAATAAGTAATCTGCTATGACCAAGGCAGCCATAGCCTCTACGATAGGAACAGCTCTTGGAACTACACAAGGATCGTGTCTACCCTTACCCGAAACAGTGACATTTTCTCCTGACTCATTAACAGATTCCTGATCCTGCATAATGGTTGCCACCGGCTTGAAAGCTACCCGAAAATAAATGTCTTCCCCATTACTGATTCCACCCTGAATACCTCCAGAATGATTGGTTGTGGTGCGCACACGATCTCCTTCTTTGACAAAACTGTCATTGTGTTGGGAGCCACGCATTTTTACTCCTTCAAAGCCACTACCATATTCAAACCCCTTGACTGCATTGATACTGAGCATTGCCTTGCCCAGCTCTGCATGCAAACGATCAAAAACCGGTTCACCAAGGCCGGGAGGGGTATTTTGAATGACACAAGAAATCACTCCTCCAATGGTATCTCGATCTTTTCGAACAGAGTCAATCAGCGAAATCATTTCCTCTGCAATTTCTGGATCTGGACAACGAACGATATTATTTTCGGTCTGACTAAGATCCAGCTCCTGATAGTTTTTTTCTAAAGTCAAGTCTCCAACCTGAGAGACATAGGCCTGAACGGAAATTCCTTTAGCCTTCAATAGCATTTTGGCGATAGCTCCTGCCGCTACCCTTGCAGCTGTTTCCCTTGCTGAACTTCGGCCTCCACCGCGGTAATCACGAAGCCCATATTTTTCAAAATAGGTATAATCTGCATGGGAAGGGCGAAATTTATCCGAAATATGCGAATAGTCTTTACTCTTCTGATCAGCATTTCGGATCACGATCCCGATTGGAGTACCAGTGCTTTTTCCCTCAAAAACCCCAGAAAGAATCTCGATGTCATCCTCTTCTCGTCTCTGGGTAGTGATCTTGGATTGCCCTGGCTTTCGACGTTGCATTTCCTGCCGGATAAATTCCTCATCGATAGCTAGTCCCGCCGGGCATCCTTCTATAGTCACGCCCAAAGCTTTGCCATGAGACTCCCCGAAAGTGGTGATCTTAAAAAGCTTTCCAAATGAATTACCCATTGTTTTTACGAAGTATAATGATTGCCAGTAGTATCAGCACTGCTAGCAGGAGTACATTAATGGCGGTGCCAAAATAGTATTTATATCGCTCGTTTGAAAACTCATTATCCTCCGTGCCTATCCGGTCATAGACCCCTCCCAGTCGCTGATTTGAAATCGCCTGATTGGTCTTACTCTCGCCTACGACCCGGATTTGTGCAGCTGGCTTGAGCGTATCATAGGCTGCTTGCTCCGGATCAAAATAAATCCATTCGAAATGATTGGCTAGATTGACATCACCAGGCTCATTGATTGTCAGGTAATAAGAAAATTCCTTGATCCCCGAAACTCTTCCATATCCGCGGTTGATTTGCTGCCGGACATTCGGGTCATAGGTATTGAGGTTTGCACCAGAAATGAGTTTCGGAGCAGGAAGTGAGTTGATATTTCCTACACCGGTCACCCCAAAATTGTAATTAAAGCCTTGTCCAGTTTCGACCTCCAAGTCCGTGATATTTTCCCGAAGTTGGAACTGTCCTACAGCCACTTCATTACGTAGCGGATGCGGAGGCAAAGGCTTCACTGTCACAGTTTTTGGAGAGGAGTAAAAGGTCTTGAAATCTTCCTGTCTGCTTGCCCCAAAGAAAGATGGATTGCGGGCAACCCGGTATTTGATCATTTCCCAAGGAATACTTGGGATCTCTATCGTGCCTTCGGAAAATGGGAAGAATGTAGCCTCGTAGACCTTGTATCGTACCCAGCGTTTGCCATTGATCGTGACTTGCTCTGGTTCTATATTGGTGATGTTGTAATTTTCTTCCCAGGCATTTGAAGGCTTGATTTGTTTCAAGACCTTATCCAACTGCTCTCCTGGCTTGTAGAAATTGAAAGGAGCTTGATTGGTCTCTGACATGTAGAAAGCCAAAGCTACGGTAAAACCTTCTCGGGCGTAGATTTCCTCCTTATCTACTGTTACAGAGAAAAAAGCTTCATCATCCAGTTCAATGTATTCCGGCTCCTCCTCAGCTCTCCCAAAAAAATCGGAGAAGGGGTCGAAAAGCCCACCACTTCGTCCACCGCCTTGATTGGACACAGCATCAGTTACCGTAATCTTTTTTCCTTGGAAATCGAAATTTTGCCCATTGATATTGATAGAAAAGGAAGGCAACTGAAACTCACCTTTTTTAGTAGGCTTGTAATACTGAATGATACTGTTGGAGCTTGTTACTTGCCCATTGATCACATTCATGGAGGATGACTGCGAAACCCCTTGTTTTTGGAATCCCGGTATGTCAGGAAATTGATCGTAGGATTTGATTTTTTCGTTGGCTACACTTATTTTAATGGTGAATGTTTCATTCAGCCCAATTTGATCAGACCCTAGCTCAACAGTAACCTCTTGAGCTACAACTTTCCCAGCAAAAAAGGAAAGGACGAATACCAAAACAGAAGTTAGTAGCGTTTTAGTCATGGTTGCGAAATTAAGGATTAATCCCAATCAGGGTAGCTTATTTTACGCAACAACGGAGGAAAAGCCTCCGTATGGTAAATAAATCTCTTAATTAACCTTAAACTCTTTTAGCTATGATAGAATATGTAAAGACCATTTTGCAGAAAGTGAGTTTCTCGAGATATCTTTTCGAGAAAGAACTGCGCAAGGGCCTGAGACTTATTTTACCCGCTGAGTTGATGGAGTTTCGAGATTGGTGTTATCGGATGTTTGGAAAAACACACGAACCCATACTCAATCGGTACTTCTTACCGGCCCTTTAGAGAACAAACATTCCCGCCTCGTGCGGGATTTTTTTTCAAGACTCCTGAATTTTCACAAGCTCGGTTTAAAATCAATCATTTCCTCCGCTCAAATTCTTTTTTTGCCCCAACCAAAAACTCCACAAAAGCCTGTACATCCGTATCGTAGGCCCTGGGTTTTGTGATAAGTTCCTCATCATGATCCAAAATCACATAATAAGGCTGAGCATTATTCTGAAAGCGTGTTATCTGAAAATCAGCATTCTGTTTACCCAGCGTTTTTTTGACCTTCCCGTCATATTCGGAGGTGTACCACTCAGTCTCAGGAAGCTCCAATCGCTCATCGATGTAGAGCGCCACCATCACAAAATCCTCCTTTAATCGTCTCAAGACTTCCGGGTCCACCCATACATTCTCTTCCATCTTCCGGCAATTCACACAGCCATGCCCCGTAAAATCAATCAATAGGGGTTTGTCCGCAGCCTTGGCTGCTCTGAGTGCCTGATCATAATCAAAGTAACCTTTGATCCCATGAGGGATCTCCAGCAAATCTGCGTATTTGACCGACTCATCCAAAGCATATCCTGCATCATCTGCCACAGCAACCGAACCCCCAACCTTGAACTGCTGTGAAGTCAGTGGCGGCAAATACCCACTTAGGTACTTCAAAGGAGCACCCCAAAGCCCAGGGATCATATACAAGGCGATCATCCAGCTGAATAAAGCCAGTAGAAGTTTAGGTACGCCTAAATGTTCCAAAGGAGAATCGTGAGGAAGCCTGATTTTACCTAGCAAATACAGTCCTAAAGCAAAGAAAATCACGATATGAATCACCAAAAATACGTCCCGATCCAAAATCCCCCAATGATAAACCTGGTCTGCAATAGACAGGAATTTGAAGGCTAAAGCCAATTCCAAAAATCCTAAAACCACTTTTACCGAATTGAGCCAACCGCCGGACTTAGGAAGGCTACTCATCCATCCTGGGAAGACCGCAAAAAGGGTAAATGGTATCGCAAATGCTAAGGAGAAAGAGAACATTCCCAAAACCGGTTTGATCAACTCTCCTCCAGCAGATGAGATCAAAATCGACCCGACGATCGGACCGGTACAGGAAAATGAAACCAAAACCAGCGTAAAGGCCATAAAGAAAATACCAATCAAGCCTCCTTTTTCTGATTTGGCATCCATCTTATTGACAAAGCCCGATGGAAGGGTAATCTCAAATAATCCCAGAAATGCCAGAGCAAAAAAGATGAATATTCCAAAAAAGAATAAATTCGGAAGCCAATGAGTGGCCAGCCAATTGGCAAACTCAGGTCCTTGAATGGCTGCCACTGCAGTACCGGCTATGGTATAAATTCCAATGATTGAGAGGCCATAAATAAATCCATTTCGGATTCCGGCGGCTTTCGATTTTGCCCTTCCGGTAAAAAAACTCACCGTCATAGGAATCATCGGAAAGACGCAAGGCGTTACCAGCGCAGCAAGTCCGGCCAAAAAAGCCAAAATCATAAAGCCCCAAAGACTTTCTTCCACATCGCCCTCCGGTTCAAAACTCACCTGGACTTCAGAATCTTCTATCCCACTAGATTCACCTGAATCTACCGAATTGAATAGGTCCGAAGCATTTTGGGAAGAGTCAGTGGCATCTGAATCCTCTTCTTGGACGGAAGTCGACTCCGATGCATTTTCGGGAGAAAGAATTTCGCCTCCAGGCACTGTCAGTGAAATGGAGATATCCTCTTCATAATTGATGCATTGCCCTGTAAGGTCAGAGCACATCTGATATTCCAATACACCTTGGATAGTTCCTGATTTTTTGGCTAAGATTTTTTGCTCAAAGAGTCCAGAACCCATGAAATAGGTAATATCTCCTTCCCAAATTTCATCATATTTCTCCTTGGCATCTACTTCCTGCAAACTGCCAATTCGGTCAAAACTCTCGGAATCTTCCATAATTAAAGTCGTCACCAAAGGGCCTAAATCCGGATCGAATCCAGTCCCATAGATATACCAACCAATCGGAATTTTTGCCTCCAATCGTAAGACAGCCTCCTCTCCGGCATTGGGTTGAGCAGGTGAAACACTCACAGTCCATTCTGGTGGAGAGATTATCTGGGCTTTGGCAAGGAAGCTGACCGAAAAGAGCCCAACTAGCAAAATGCTTTTCAGCCAAATGGAAAATTGATTCATACCAAGCTATCAGGTTAGCATAGAAAAGGAAAATGAAGGAAAGATAGTTCGCAATTAGGATTGACTCATCTGACGGAAGTATCGGAAAAAGGCTGCAATAGTCTCAATTCCTATGAAATAATTCTGAACCCCATAATGCTCATTGGGTGAATGAAGCGCATCTGTATCCAAACCAAAACCGAAAAGAATGGGATCAGATCCCAATTCCTTCTGGAAAAGCGCTACAATCGGAATGGAACCACCCTCCCGAGTAGGAATGGGTCGCTTTCCGAAAGTCTCTTCCATGGCAGCTTCAGCAGCCTTGTATCCTACGGAAGTGTCCGACACGACCGCTGGTGAACCTCCATGATGACTTTTCACTTTTACCTTCACGGATTTTGGTGCCAAAGAGCGGAAGTGATCTTCAAAAAGTTTAGCAATCTCTTTCCAGTCCTGATCCGGCACCAATCGCATCGAAATTTTTGCGTAAGCTTTGGAAGGGAGGACGGTCTTCGCACCCTCACCGATATAACCTCCCCAGATTCCATTGACATCCAAAGTTGGCCGGATTCCCACGCGCTCAATCGTCGTATAGCCCTTCTCCCCATGAACTTCATCGACTTCAAGCTTGGCCTTGTACTCTTCTAAGTCAAAAGGAGCTTCATTCAATCTACTACGCTGCTCAGCAGTCAGTTCCTGCACCTTGTCATAAAAGCCCGGTATGGTGATATGCTCATTTTCATCTTTCAGCGAACCAATCATCTTGGCCAAAACATTTATAGGATTTGCGACAGCTCCTCCATATGTACCTGAGTGCAGATCTCTATTGGGGCCAGTTACTTCCACCTCCATGTAAGTCAATCCACGGAGCCCTACTGTGATCGAAGGATCTTGCATGGAGATCATATGCGTATCTGAAATTAGAATGACGTCAGATTTTAATTTCTCCTTGTTAGCCAAAACAAAGCCTTCCAGATTGTCAGAGCCCACTTCCTCTTCACCCTCAATCATAAATTTGACATTGCAGGGCAAATCACCTGCTGCCATCATGGCTTCAAAAGCTTTCACATGCATGTAAAACTGCCCTTTGTCATCAGCCGAGCCTCGGGCAAAAATCGCTCCCTCAGGATGATTTGCCGTCTTTTTGATCACTGGCTCGAAAGGCGGAGAATCCCAAAGCTCATAAGGATCTGCCGGCTGCACATCATAATGTCCGTAAACAAGAACAGTGGGAAGATTGGGGTCAATGATTTTTTCCCCATAAACAATCGGATAGCCTGGGGTTTCGCAAATTTCGACCACATCCGCACCTGCCTTCTCCAAACTCTCTTTTACAAATTCGGCTGCTTTGAAAACATCCTCTTTGAATTTAGGGTCGGCACTGACGGAAGGAATCCTCAATAGGTCGAGGAGTTCGTTTAAAAATCGATCTTTATTTTCTTGGATTATTTGATTGACTGACATGAGCTTACTTTGTTGAATGTCCCCAAAATTATCTGATTCGGGAGGAAATGCCTATTTTCCACCGACCTTTTCTCAGTGACAAAAAATACAGAAAGCAATGAAGGCAGTTATTTGCGAAAAATTTGGACTTCCTGAAACCCTCAAATACGGAGAACTACCTGATCCAACTCCCGGCCCTAGCCAAGTACTGATCCAAGTCGATGCCTGTGGGGTCAACTTTCCGGATGTCCTCATCATCCAAAACAAATATCAATTCAAACCTGAATTACCCTTTTCGCCGGGCGGAGAAGTCGCTGGAAAAGTTATTGAAATTGGTAGCGAAGTAAAAAACTTCCAAGTTGGAGATAGCGTTTTGGCACTTTGCGGCTGGGGTGGGTTTGCAGAGAAGGTAGCTGTGGATTCCGACCGGGTATTCAAACTTCCATCTGGTCTTCCTTCCGAGATTGCAGCCACGACTCTCTACACCTATGGCACCTCCTATCATGCCTTGAAGGACCGTGCAAATCTACAGCCCGGAGAAACCTTGCTGGTATTTGGTGCGGCGGGAGGAGTAGGCCTCGCGGCAGTAGAGCTGGGAAAAACGATGGGAGCAAAAGTCATCGCAGCAGCCTCTTCCGAGGAAAAACTGGCTCTTTGTAAGGAAAAAGGAGCTGAACTAACCATTAATTATCAAAAAGAAGACCTGAAGGCTCGCATCAAAGAACTAACTCAAGGCAAAGGAGTGGATGTGGTCTATGATCCTGTGGGTGGCAAATACACCGAAGCCGCTTTGCGTGGAATGGCTTGGAAGGGACGTTATCTCATCGTCGGCTTTGCCAATGGGGAAATTCCGAAAATCCCGATGAATCTGCCCCTCCTGAAAGGTTGCTCTATAGTCGGAGTATTTTGGGGGCAATTTTCAAAACTTGAGCCTGAATTGAGTTTTCAGAATATCGCTCAATTGATGCAATGGATAAAGCAAGAAAAGATTTCTCAGCATATCGGAGGAAAGTATTCGCTTGAAGAAGCACCAAAAGCTTTGAATGCGATCTTAGAGCGAAAAATGCTGGGTAAGGGAGTGGTAATTGTGAAAAAGTAGATTTTTAAGCTTCCATGAGTACCTACAAGATCCATGAAGTTCAAGCTTCTGATTTGAAAATGCTACATCGTTTTGCACGTGCCTGCTTTGTGGATACCTACGCCAGTCAAAACACGACGGAGAACATGGATCTCTACCTTCGGGATGAGTTTTCCGAAGAACGAATCTTGCAACTTCTGACTGAATCCGAAATCAAATTCTTTTTTGTCAAACTAGAAAACAAGGTGGTCGGATACATTCAACTCAATTGGGGAAAAGCGCAAAGTGAAACGTTGGATTCTTCCTTAGAAATCGCCCGAATCTACGTGGACAAGGGCTTTCAGGGAAGAGGAATTGGGGTATTACTTTTAAAACAAGCTTATGATTTAGGAAAGGTGCTGGGATTGGATTGGCTCTGGCTTGGTGTATGGGAAAAGAATACCAAAGCAATCAATTTTTACCAAAAAAACAGATTTCAGATTTTCGACCAACATGTTTTCAAACTAGGCAATGATGAGCAGCTGGATTGGATGATGCGGAGGCCGCTGATAGGAACCTAATTATTTTGTAGAATCTAGAACCAGCGAGGATTTTTCATTACTGCTTTTCTTGGAATCATGTAAAAACCAAGGGAAAATTCATGTGAATTGCTTCTGAAGTCTTGAAGAACATTCAAATTATGGTCGTAAGCATAGCCCAAACGTAACCGGTCTGTCATAAAGACCTCTAGGATTCCCGCAATAGCATTTCTATTCGACAGGTTGCCTTGCAAGTTTTCATTCCAAATTTTAAGATTCGACCGGTAAGCAGCTCCAAGCCATATTCTTTCATAAAAAAGAAACATCACATTGGTGTCCACATTAGTCGGGGCACCTTTTACTTCTTTAAATAAAATATTGGGTTTAAAGGCTACCTGATCCGAAATATTAAACAATGCTCCGAATGTCAAGAAATAGTGGAAATCATGATATGCCAACGCGAGGTCTTCACGTTCTAAGGATTTGCGACCGATCATATTGAAAACACTAAACCCAGCGTAGAATGTAGGAGTATGAAAAAACAATCCGGAATTTAAATTAGGTGTAAACATATTCAGAGTTCCATCAGGGATTTCTGGATCATTAGGGTCGTTTGGATCCAAAAGGCTCCCGTCAATCTTATATTCTGAAATTCCAAAACTTGCTCCGAGACCCAGAAAGCTTTCTTTTCCCAATTGTATTCGATAAGCATATGTGAGCATTCCCGAAAAAGTATTCGTGGGCCCGATTTCATCACTTAGTATAGAAAGGCCAAATCCCATCGTTCCTTCATTTGCGCTTAAATCTGCTGTCAATGAAAAGGTAGAAGGGGAGCCTGGGAAATTCAGCCATTGACTACGATATGTAGACTGAATGTAAGGTTCCCCTTTATACCCAGCATACCCGGGGTTGATATGAAGCCCATTAAAAATATACTGACTAAACTGAGGAAGCTGCTGAGCCTTCAGACTTGAATTCAAGAGGATCAATACCATTCCAAGAAGGAAAAAAGATTTCATCATAGCTCTCATACTTTAACGTTTGATTACTTGAATCCAGCCCTGAAATACAAATTCTTCATTGGAAGAATTCTTAGCCTTAAGAACATAGAAATAGGTTCCTGGACTCAGGCCTTCGGCAGACCAATTGTTCTGATAATCGTCTACTTCTAATACAGAATCACCCAATCTGTTAAAAATAACCAATCTATTCTCGGTGAACTTATGAAGACCTTTGATCTCAAATTCATCGTTGAATCCGTCTGAATTCGGAGTAATCACATTTGTAATTCTAAATGCTCGGATTTCATCTGTCACTGAATCTTGATTATTACTCATATCAATATCTACACCTTCAGATTCGATTGAAACCACGTTGGTTACCATTCCTGGGTCTCCGGCTTTAACTTTGATTTGAATAACAACTTCAGATCCACTTGGAAGGAAAGGAATTTCCCAAGTGAGTACACTACCAGAAACAACAGGTGTAATCACTATTTGAGGATCGCTGATTCGGATAATTTCCTCACTGATTCGCTGCACTCCACTTGGCAACTCATCCCGTATGACCACTCCTTTGGCTGGAGTCTCTCCCAAGTTTTGAATCAAAATCTCATATACAAATTCATCTCCTTCAAAGATTTCCGTTGCCAAAGTCGATTTTTGAACAGAAATATCAACTCTGTCTTCTTCCAACTCCACAGTGATAGTTGCTTCATCCTGATTTGTTTCAAATCCAACCTGACTGATTCTATATGTCAATTGGAAAATACCCGGTTCATTTAGACCTGGAATCAATATTAGATTTCCTTCATCGTCAAAACTTACGCCGGCTAAACCACCTGCATCAATCAATTCAATAATGATATCTACCGGATCAGGACTGGATCCACCGACTAAATCATTATTCAACACATTGCCTAATGATCCGGCATAACTCAATGGGAATACTCCAAACTCATCATTATTTGCAATGATTTCAAACGGAATAAAATTAGAGGTTGCAAATCCATTAGCTTCAATTAGTTCAGAACCAAAATAGCTGCCACTTACAAAAGCCGTATTGGTAAAGAATCCACGCTGAACATCCTCAATAGTTATAGTATATGTGGTAGAAAGTGTGATCGTCTGATTAACATTGAGCTGCTCAATCTCTTCTGTCAAACCAGTTAATGGATCCTCAACGACAATATCTCGAATGGTGATATTTCCGGTATTTTCAATTTCCAACTGGTAATTGATTACATCTCCAACTTTGCTAAAGGTGCTTTCTTCAGCAATTTTTCTCAATTCAACTTGTGGATTTGCTAAAGCAAATGAAACCGCCTGTGCATCCGCACTCACCACCGTCTGGTTCGGATCCGTGCCGCTCGCCGTGCCCGTGTTCAGTACACGCCCGCTGTCAAGGTCCTGCTGGGTCACCGTGTAGCTCGTCGTCACACTCTGGCTCTCGCCCGGTGACAAGCTGCCCACGTTCTGCGTCAGTCCGGTCAGCGGATCAGTGATCGTTACATCGGTCAGCGTCTCGTTGCCCGTGTTCACCGCCGTCAGCGTATAGGTCAACACCTCGCCTACCTGGCTGTATTCCTTCTTGTCCGATACCTTGATCAAGCCGATGCCCGGATTCTGGATCGCAGTCGCT
>NZ_KE386899.1:1295-235172 GCF_000429405.1 Algoriphagus marincola DSM 16067 | reverse complement strand
AACAAGCTTTCCTACCCAACCGATGAAGCCGTACTGAAATCAGTATTCTTGGCAGTCATGGAAGCAACAAAAAAATGGACCATGCCTATCCGAGATTGGGGCATGATCCTAAACCAATTTATGATTATGTTTGAAAACCGTATAAAACTCTAACTAACCCTAAAATCTATTTACACACTTTTTGGGATAGTGTCCGAAATATTAGAAAACTCTATTTCTCTCGCTTTAAGAGCCTATTTCTTCGAGCATAGCGAGAAATATTTCAATTGTATTTCCACCATATTTCTAAATCCTCCCCTTCAAAAAATCCTGCCTCAATTCTTCCGGAAACTTCTCAATGGCATAGCGTAAGGCTGTTCGAGGCAGGGATTGGTAGTGCTTTTTCAAGAATCCCATTTCCACATCAAAATCCTGGTTTCCGATTTCCCGAAGCATCCAACCCACCGCTTTGTGCATCAAATCATGGGGATGATTTTTAAGATACTCCGCCAAAGCCAAAGCATCCTTGAAATCACCTCGCTTAATCCAATGATAAGAACTAATCATCGCCACTCGCTGCCTCCACAGTTGATCTGAGTTTGCTAAATCATAAAACAGATTTTTTTCTCTTTTGAGATAGTATGCTCCCAAAATATGATGGCAACTTGTATCTACTAGATCCCAGTTGTTCACATAGTCCAAATGAGCCAAATAAAAGTCAACCAGCTCCTTTTTTCCAGGTTCTGTTTTAGTCTTTTCATAGCGATACACCAATGCCAAAAGCCCGGTCAGTCTCATTTCGTGATAAGGGTTTTGGACCAATTCGGATAATTCTTTCAGACTAATTTCTTTGAAAAACTGCTTGGCTATCTTTCGCTGATCAGGCACCTTCACACCCAAAAACAAATCACCTTCTCCATATCCTCCCGGAAAGGCCTTGAAAAACTTGGGAAAAAATGCGGCTTTCTCGGGAATTGACTTTTCTCGCAGGGCAAGTTCAATCTGTTCGGTCAACTGACTCATGCCTCAATTTATCAGATTTTTCCAAAAAGAAACAATAGCAACATAAAGGCCTCTTATTCGGATCATTATGTATATTTGAGCTATGCCCTTTCGATATTTTTACTCTATTATTTTAGGATTGGCCTTTTTTAACAGCTCTGCTTTCGGTTTTCAGAAGCAGGAAAATCCCCCAACCGCTGAGCAGGCTGAAAACTGGACCCGAATAATCAAAGAAAAGGATACTCCTGACAGTGTAAAAACCCAGCTCTATCTTCAATTGATCAATTTCTATGAAAGCTCAGAGGAGTATGAGAATATGGCAAGGCAAGCCATTGATTTCTTTCACTATCCTACCTTTTTGGATAGTTCGAATTGGGTCAAAAAATCTTTCCTCGAGAAAGCGCTCTCCTATCGGAATCAAATCGAGGACTCGCTTTTGCTCGGAAATCTCGAGCTAAAAATTGCGGGTGCCTGGTTTAATTTACAGGAATTTGACTCAGCTATTTCTCATTATACCCGGGCTTTGGAGCATTTGGACGAAAATGATTCACTTTACATCGCAGACACCTATTTTTTCAGAGGTCAAGCGGAGGATTATCAAGGCAATATGCTTGAAGCCATGCAAGACTATCAGATTGCAAGAGACATTTATGAATCCCAAGGTGATGAAGATTTTGCCAATTACACCAAAGGTGGTATGGCTATCCTTTTCAGTAAATATGGCATTTACGAACCTGCACAGGGTATCAGAGAGGAATTGGTGGAGTTTTATAAAACCCGAGAAATCGAAGGTGACCTAGGGGTACAGCTCTATAATATGGCTGAGACCTATCGGAAAATGGGGGAAGAAACTCTTCAGCTTCAAAAACTCAAAGAACTGGAGGCTCTCATTCCATTTGAGCCGGAGGATTTTTACTTGGAAGCCATGACCTATTTTTCGCTTTCTAGGCATTATGGAGAGAAAAATGAACTTGAATCTCAAAGGAAATACTTCCAAAAAGGTGAAGAGGTAAAAGACAAAGTACCCCAAAACTGGAATGAAAATGGAGCCTATCTGATCACCAAAGGCCTTCTTGAAATAAAGTCGGGAAACCTAGTTGAGGGCAAAGCAATTGCTCAGCGACTTCTCGATCTATCAGCTAGCAAGGAAAACATGGATCACCGAATAGGAGCTTTGGAGCTTTTGGAAGAAGCTTATGAAAAATCAGGCCAAACTGATGAGGCGCTCAATGCTCTCCGTCAGCTTACGAGTTATAAGGACTCTATTTTTGAAGCGAATCAGGCAACATCCTTTGCTTACTACCAGACACTCTACGAGACAGAGAAAAAGGAAAGAGAAATCCTTCGGAAAAATCTTGAACTTGAAGACTTACAAACTGAAACCAGATTTCGCATTCAAGTATTCCTCGGAGTCATTCTAGTTCTAATCGTTGGGGGTATTATCTTTTTCCTATCATTGAATCTGAAAAACACCCGAAAGGCAAAGAAGCTTCAGGAGGAATTTTCGCAGGAACTACTTAAAATTCAAGAAGAGGAACGAAAGCGAATTTCAAAGGACTTACACGACGGCTTAGGTCAAAGCCTTCTACTCATCAAAAACAAAGTTGCTCTCAATCAGCCGGAAAATGCAGGCGAAATGCTCGATACCGCAATCAGCGAATTGCGATCCATCGCCAGGTCACTCCATCCCATGCAACTGGAAAAACTGGGATTAGCTCAGGCATTGATTCATCTTTTGGATCAAATAGATTCGGAAACAGATATTTTCGTTTCGCATGAAATAGAACCCTTATCTAAAACATTAGATAAAAATGTGGAGTTGCAGCTATATCGAATCGCACAAGAAAGCATCAACAATATCCTGAAGCATTCGGAGGCCAAAGCCATGCGCGTGCTTCTTGAACAACGAGAAAATCATATCGAGTTGAGCATTGAGGATAATGGAAAAGGATTTGATTTTTCGGAGAAATACCAAGACTTTCATAGTCTAGGCCTCAAAACTCTCAAAGAACGTACTGCATCTATCAAAGGCACCATGAAGGTAAACAGTGAGAAGGGAAAGGGAACCAAACTAAGTTTTTTTATCTATGGATAATCAGCGTCATCAGGTAATCATTGCAGACGATCATCCGATACTTCTGAAGGGACTTCATGAATTTTTGGCAGATCTTGGACTTGAAGTGATTGGAGCCTTCCATAATGGTAAGGATGCATTAGATGCCATCGTAGACAGTCAGCCTCCGCTTGCTATTCTAGACTTGGAAATGCCCGAAATGACCGGTCTGGAGGTAGCAGCGGATTGTAAAAAGTTAGGCTTAAAAACCCGAGTAATTCTACTGACCCTTCACAAAGAATTGAAATTTTATCAGCAAGCGAAGGAACTCAACATCAGTGGATATATCCTTAAGGAATTTGCTCTCAATGACCTTCGAAAAGCCATTGACACCGTTCTATCTGGACAGGAGTTTTTCAGTGAAAAACTATTTGAAGGTCTGAAAAAGGAAGATTGTCTCTCTGACCATTCTTTGACCCCTTCTGAACTCAAAATTCTCCGCTTGATTGCAGATGGTCATTCGACCAAGGAAATTGCCGAGCAGCTTTTTATTTCTGAGCGAACGGTTGACAAGCATCGTTCAAATATTATTTCCAAGCTTAATCTGGAGAAAAAGCACAACTCCCTATTGATCTGGGCACAAAACAACAAGGATAACCTGTACTAAGCATAGCGCTTATATTTTATTTTTTAAAGCAGTTTTCTGACTCTCAAAAGCAGTTTCTACGCTGTAAGACTGAAAAATAGGTATTTCTACGTATTGTTAGATGTACGGTGATTTCATAGGTTTGAATATCATTAATCATTTTTAAGCTATGAAAATTTCAAGTCAACTTGGAAATTTTAAGATAATTCAAACTATCAAGGATAGAGACGAATTATTGATTTTGGGCAGTTGGGCGGACTTGGTCAAACTCTTTGATAGCAAGCGGACCTTTCGAGTTAATGAGAATCAAAACTTGTTTGGTATATATGTTTGCAAGCAAGAGTGTGCTGAGTTTTTGACTAGGATTCTACAAGACATTGATTACCACGAATGGGAAGATTTTCAATTGGAAAAATCTTCCCTCTCTCGTCGGTATCTCGCGTAAGGGTGATCACTTTTTAAGCAACGAATAATTCTAAGGCTGTGTGGATCAACGTATCCACGGTTTTTGCAGCATTTTTATCAAATTCATTTTTGGGACGATTCGCTACGATAGCATTCAGGCTTAGCATCTCATGTCCAAGAAGTCTTCCCATGGCATAATAGCCCGCCGTTTCCATTTCGAAATTGGTTAGCCTTTTACCCTTTGATTCGATAGATGACAAGCTAGAAATCATATCTTCAAATCGAGGTTTTAATCGAACTTCCCTTCCCTGGGGAGCATAAAATCCGGGACAAGTCAGGGTGACACCTCTAAAAAATCGTTTATCGAGCTTACCAAGCAAATCTGATGAAGCCGATGCCTGATAAGGCAAAAAACCAAGCCCCAACTCCTGTCTAATCAGCTCTGCTATGGATTGATCTTCGGCTAAAAATGGGTAAAACTGCATCAAGGTATCCATTCCTATCCCTATTTCAGAGGCCAGTAGACTTCCTACCGGGATATCCGCCTGCATACTACCTGATGTTCCTAAACGGACGATTTTCAAAGCAGTCTTTTCATCCTTGATAATTCGATTTTCAAGGTCTACATTGACTAAAGCATCCAATTCTGTCATGAGAATTTCGATATTATCCGTACCCATTCCCGTACTCATGACTGTCACCCTCTGCCCCCGGAGATAACCCGTATGCGTCACAAATTCACGCTTTTGCTTTTTGATTTCTATCCGATCAAAATACTGGGAAACCTGAGCAACCCGATCCGGATCGCCCACTGTAAAAACAAGTGAAGCCAGGTCTTCTGGCTTCAAATGCAAATGATAAATACTTCCATCCGGATTGATAATCAACTCAGATGCAGGAATCCTGTGTTTCTCCATGTAGTTTTAAGATCTGATCCTTATTTGGCTTTCGGTGAAGTCCTTTATAAGGATTGTAACCGTTGGTGTTTTTTTGATAGTATCCTGTACCATCATAGGGACGCTTCTCGGGATGCTCTTTGCACTCAGGAGAGCAAGCACCTTCCAATTCCCATCCGCATGATTCACAGATAGGCACATGGATATTGCAGACCGAGTTGGCACAATTGACCATGCGGTCGGAGGCAGTACCACAGACATGACACTTGGATACGATGGTCGGATTCACTTTGTTGACATCTACAGCGATCCGATTGTCAAAGACATAGCATTTACCTTCGAAATCCTCCCCGCCTGCTTCCATTCCGTATTTGATAATGCCACCATGAAGCTGGTAGACATCTTCAAAACCCTGCTCCAAAAGAAATGCGGATGCCTTTTCACACTTGATTCCTCCAGTGCAATAGGTCAGGACTTTCTTGTTTTTCAAATGCTCCAGTTCCTTCACTTTTTCTGGGAAATCCCTGAAATTGTCAATATCCAAAGTGAGTGCATTTTTGAAGTGCCCTAACTCATGCTCGTAGTTTGAGCGGACATCCAAAATGACCACGTCTTCCTGATCTTTGAGCATTTTAAACTCTTCCGGCTCCAAATGTTTCCCAGTGCGGACATTGGGATCCAAATGTCGAAGGGAAGAATGCACAATTTCCGGCTTATACCTTACGTGGATTTTAGTGAAGGCATGCTTATCATGATTATCTATCTTGAACTCAGTCTTGGCAAATCGAGGATCGGCATGGACATAGGCCATGTACTTTTCACAATCCTCTTTCAGCCCGGAGACCGTTCCATTCAAGCCCTCATCTGAAATGATGATTCGACCCCGGATGTTGTTTTCCACGCAAAATAGGTGGTGCTGCTCCCTGTACTCTTCGGGGTTTTCGATTTTTGCATAACAATAGTACAGGAGAATTTGGTAATCGTTGTTTTGTTCCATAACTGAAGCCCTGTTTCGGCAGGGTGTTTGGTTTTTGTTTGATGTCCGATGCCGGATGTCCGATCATTCACTTCATTGTTCAGTATTCGACATTCAGCATTCGATTTTTATTTCCTCTTAAATTTCCTCGACAAGGGAAATGGCCTAGGTCCTTTCTTACTTAATTTTTGCTGCTGGATTACCAAAGACCGTCTCATTAGCTCCAACAGAAGAAATCACGACCGAACCGGCTCCAATTCGCGCATTTTTTCCAATGGTCACTCCCGAGACAATGGTTGCTCCAGTACCGATAAAAGCACCTTCTTCGATCGTTACCTCCGAATTGATAATGCTTCCTGCACCTACTTGTACGTAGTCACCCATCTTCACATGATGATCTATGATCGCTCCGGTATGCAAAATACAATGCTGGCCGATTTCAGTACCTGTACCGAGGGTAACCCGCGCATTGATAAAATTGCCATGGCCAATCGCTGCATCACTGGAAATAAATGCTGTACTATGAATCGCATTGACCGGCTGTACCTTGCGTCGCTCATTCAAAAGCTCCACAATAAACTTCCGGTACTTGGCATCGTCGACCGCGACAAAAGCCTCGGTTTTCTTTCCAATCAGTTTCAGAAACCCATCATCTTCCGGATGTCCCAAGACAGGAACGGTATTGATTTCAGAGCCATGCAACTTTTCATCCTCCTCGAGAAAGCCATAGACCACCGCTTCATTGCTATTGAAAATCTCCAAAGCGGGCTGAGCTATTCCTTTTGCTCCAAATATGATGACTGGTTTATCCATTTTTCTTGATTTTGGAATGCAAAAGTACAGCAATTCATCTCGACCGCCAAAAAATCAGCCCTTTGTCGACTTGATCAAACTTTGGGCGATTTTGCATTGGAGGCATTTCTTAGGCGAACAATAGGTCCGGAAAAGACCTATCATCCCTTGGGAATCGAAGGCGTTTGCCGCTTTCCAGTCAGCTGACTCAAACTTTCGAATGATAAAATTCCGCTCTGCGGGAATCTCTTGAAGCAGATCAAAACATCGCTCCTTCCAGTCTGGATTTTGAAAATAGCGACCGTAGGCAAACCACAGCGGCATCACAAAATTGATTGTAAGTAACTGCAAGACAGTACCAGAGATGCCTCTAGAGGCCATTTTTTCAGAAGACTTACCAAAAGAATAATGATATAACCAATAATCTGAAGTCTGGACTTGCAATAGTTTTTTGAAGGAAGCAAAGTCACGGGAATCTTCCATCACAGCCTGAAGTAAATTGGGAGCTTTGGCTAAGATTGCTGCGAGTTGGGCAATTCGGAGAGTAGGGAAATTACTGGGACGAACTCCCATAAAATTCCAGTGCTGCCGGAGCAGCTGATCTTGCCAACCGAACTTTTTCTGATAAAAATCATACTCCCGAATCAGGTACTGCACGTAGGGTTCTTCCGTTTTTTCGGGCAGTAGCCCCGCCAAGCCAAAAAGCATGGCTTCCACTGCTGACAATTGGTTTCTGTGCTTTTGAAGTGTCTTATAGGGTAATAAGCCCGCCAATTGCAACATGGGCTCCGCGTTGGTTTTGAATCCAAAGCATTGAAACAGCCACCGATAAGCCGTCTCTTCCCAGTCTCCTTTTGTTTGATCCAGAATTTGTAAAATCTGTTCTGATTTTTGATGCAAGCGTTCTACCAGAGCCTTTTCCAAAGCTGAAAATCGGATGATTTCGGGCACCTGAGACAAAGCGTGACTACAAGGCAAGTCCTGATCATAATGCAGTAGCTGCTCGTAATTCCGCCAGATTTCCAGAAAGATCCTTCCGTCGAGTTCCAAAGTCGGTATCGATGTGCCGTCTTTTCGTAGTGCAGGCTTGTCATCTTTCCAGACCACATGGAGGATGACCGAATTGTAGGCTGAATCTCCGTTGTGTGCATGCTGCTTCCACTCCGAAGCCAAGCGATGCACCTCCACGTGCCCATGGAATGTCACACCGTCTAATATTACCGTGGCATCTTTAAAATCCGGACCTTCTCCTAGATTGTGAATTCCTACGTTCAGAATTTGGACCGATTGTCCATCTGTGATTTGGAGGCCTTTCCGGTCAAAGTATTGATACTTCCAGACGAGTTGTAAAAAATCTTCTTTAAAATTCATAAGCCTGAGGGCTAAAAGCTTATGAAAATAAATATTTCAAACTAAAGACGCAAATATTCCTTTTAGAAAGTGCTTGTGCCGCTGTGAGTGTCCGCACTCACAGCTAGTCAAAAAAATCAAAATTAGAACACAAAGCATCTATTTCAGCCTTTTAAAAACGTGAGTGATGAAACTCATATTGGCAAGCAATAAATTTTCTTAGATATACTTTTGAAGCAAGTTTTTCATTTCCTCCTGAAGCTTTTTTGCTTCCCTTCGTGCTGCTTTCGCAAAGTCTTTTTCACCCGAAGCGTAAATAATCCCCCGACTGGAATTGACCAAAATCCCACAAGAAGAATTCATTCCATATTTGGCAACTTCGGAAAGACTTCCACCTTGAGCCCCTACACCCGGTACCAGAAAGAAATGATCTGGAGCTGATTTGCGGACCTCGCCAATCAGCTCGCCACGAGTTGCCCCGACCACAAACATGAGGTTTTCCGGGCTTCCCCAATCCTGGCTTTTTTCTAAGACGGATTGATAAAGTGGCTTTCCAGCCTTGTCTTCGATCAACTGAAAATCCATCGAACCGGCATTGGAAGTCAAGGCGAGCAAGATTACCCACTTATTATCAAACTCCAGAAATGGCGAAACTGAGTCTTTTCCCATGTAAGGTGCTACTGTGACAGAGTCAAAATCCATGGACTCAAAAAAGGCCTTGGCATAAAGTTTTGATGTATTCCCGATATCCCCACGCTTGGCGTCAGCAATGGTAAAAATATCATCTGGGATCAATTCTTCTACCCTGGCTAGCGTATCCCAACCCTTTGCCCCTAGCGCTTCAAAGAAGGCAATATTTGGCTTGTAAGCCACTGCAAAATCAGCTGTCTCCTCAATAATTGCTTGGCAAAAACTAAAAATCGGATCAGGCTCAGCAAGTAAATGACGAGGAATCTTCTCCAAATCCGGATCAAGACCTACACAGAGAAAGGAAGATTTTTGCTGGATTTGGGCGAATAATTCGGATCGGGTCATGGTGCTATTTAGGATTTGGACAAAAGTAAGGAATCCGAGCGAGTTCGAAAACCCCCGAAAAATACCCACTTTTGGGTATTGACTTTTAAAAAAACAGTTTTTATAGAACTAAGTTTTGGATAATAATAATAATAATAATAATATGTTGTGTTGTCTTTAGTTATCAGGAAGGTCCTGAGGATGAGAGATAACCTTGGCCAGGGTGTTACATTTAAACTGAAACATCATGAAAAAAACAATTTTAATTTTCGGTCTTGCATTGGTTGGCTCAATCCCCATTTCCAATGGACAATCTTGTAACGTAACTCCCATAGCAGGGAAAACTTATGTTGCAGGGTTTTGTATAGAATTAATCAATCAATGTATTCAGCTACCTGCACCTCCTCCAGGCGAGGAAGGACTGCCTGGAGACTGCTTCGTTGAAGTGGAAACACCATCTATAGGTGGATAATTAATTGTAATTGTTCCTCCCTGTTCTTGGGAGGAACTTACCTATTAAATATGAAATTCAAATCACTTAGTCTCTTTCTTTATTTCGTATTAGCTGCTAGTATTCTTTCGTGTCAAACAGATAAATCCAATGAAAGCAAGCTTGCCGAGTCAGAAAAATTACAAATACGCCTTGAAAAGACGATTTCATTAGATATTTCCGGCGGGTTCCCTAAGCTGCAAGGAAACCCGATTTTTTTTTCTGACGAGAATGGGTCCTACTTCTATATTCAGACCAATGATGGAATAGGCACATTTGATCTTAGCAAGGGAGGATTACCTGTATCTAATCTTAAATTAGAGGAACTAGAAGATTATAGAGGAGATAGAACAACTGGTCAAAACAGCTTTATTCCTTACGAGAAAAACAGCTTTCTCTATTTTGACAAAAAGGCAAGAGAAATTTCAATTTTCGAAGAGGGAAAATTTACCAAGAGCCAAAAGCTAGCTCGAATCGCAATGGAAAGCCCGAATCCCCTTATAGGTGTTCTCCGCTTTGCTTTGAAAACAGACAAAATCGTATCCGCACTCAATATGCTCGAGCTATATGGAAAGCCTCCTTTCGAATATTCTAAATCGGAAAACACGATTGGTGTATTTTCAAAAAATCTAGATGAATTCCAATCAGCTCTTCCTTTACCCGAAGAATATTTGGGAAAGAAAGTTAATGCCTATGACTTATTGATTTCGATGGACTTTGACCCAAGAGCAGGTGAGTACATCCTGAATTTTCCAATTTTGGATGACTTAATCATTACAAAAGATTTTGAGAATTATCGAAAACTAAATGCTAGCCCAAAAGAGAACTTTGTGAGCTTAACCAATCGATCTGGGATAAACTTTGGAGAATGGAAAAAGGAATACTATACAGAAAACAGTTTCTTTACAACTTATTTTGATCCTTTTAGAGATCTTTATATTCGGCATTATCGGGAAGGGTTGTCAGAGGAAGATTATGAATCTTTGGCTGCAAACTCCTATAAAATGTTTGACCCAAAGAATAAAAACTTTCTTTTGTTTATCGACAAGAACGGGCAGCATTTGCATAAAATGGATGTTTCGGAATACAATCATTTGTATATTCATTTTGGAAAAGAAGGAATGTATATCTTAAATGATACTGAATTAGAAAATGAAGATTCGCTTACCTTTAGCCTTTTTACTATTGAAAAAAATTAAAGTGAAATTCCCGCTCTTCTTCATGCCAGTCTTTGTTTTTTTGTCGGCTTCATGCTATTCCCAAGATATTTCTGGGTCTTGGAGATGGTTTGAAAAAGAAGACCAGTCTTTCTCCATCAATTTAGAAAAGCCGACATCAGAGTTTCGCGATTTCGATTATATCGGTGAGCATTGTGGAGTTGCCTTCAATGGCGATCGCATGGATTGTACTTATGAATCTTATTCTATATTCTTAAAAAAAATAGACCAAAATATCTTTGCGGGAAGAATTACAAGTGCCTATTCCTTGACCGATTTTGAAATTCGACTAACCTATTTGGAAGAAGACAAAAAGATACTTTGGGAAGTGACGAAGGAAAGCGAAGGACTTTTTTATTTTCCGACAAAAGTTGTACTTAAATAATACCGTTTTCTTTCAAATCTACTTTTACCAAAGCCCCCACCAAAGAAACCACGGCTGTAATCAAAAAAAAGATCAGACTGAAAGCCACTGCTGTGGCCTCCTCGATTCCTGCATACTGATGGGCATAGACAAAGACCAATTCACGGGCTCCTACACCCCCAATCGTCAGCGGAAGAACCGCCACGATGGAAGAAAGCAAAAAGACCAATTGGTAAGCCAGAATCTTCTCATCGATCCCCAAAGCCATCAAAATAAACCAAGCACAAATCAACTGGGTGATTTGTCCTGCAAAGGACCATAGATTAGCTGACCAAAAAGAAGGAAGAAAATCCTTGAATCCCAGCTTCTGCACCAACCAAAACACTGGAATAGTCAAAATCAATCCTGCGATCATCAGGCCATTCCAGAGCCCACTTTCCAAAAAATCCAATTTCACATCAACAAGCAGAAAGAACCCGAAAAGTAAAAACACAATGGCTACCAAGCCTCCCAAGCGATCCAACAAAGCGGCCTGCACGAGCTTTTTGATAGATACCTGATAGTGCCTATTCAGCAAATACACTTTATATCCATCCCCTCCGATTCCTCCCGGCAGAAATAAATTGTAAAACATTCCAATTTGGTAGAGTTTCCAGTTTTTCCATTCTGAAAGCTGAAGGCCGATGTTTTTGAAATAGTGATTGAGGCGAAAAGCCGTAGCGACTTTGCTCAATACAAAAAGTATCACAGCAGGAATCAACCAGATCCACTGAATCGTTTTCAGGATTTCAAAAAGTTGGGTTGTATCAATCTTTCGAAAAACCAGATACAAAGCCAATCCGGTGAGGATGAGTTTGAGGAGTGTTTTCAGCTGGTTTTTGTATTGTTGCAACGTATATTGGATTATTTCGTCACTGCGAACCCCGAAGGGTGAAGCCCGCCTACCGGAGGACAAGTAGTCTCATTGGTTTTCTTTTTACAAAAAAGATTGCTTCGTCGTACCTCCTCGCAATGACGCTCTTCTTTAATCATCTATTTTTCCAGAAGCAGGATCAAAAAGTTCTTCACCTTTCACTTCCTGCTTTTTCCCTTCAAAAACCGACCTCACCGTGTAGGTCTTCTTATCCTGGGATTCGAAATAGGTTCTTACAATAATCTCCGCGATGATCCCAGTCGTGATCAACTGAATTCCCCCCAAAATCAGAATAAAACCCAAAATCATGATCGGTCTGCCCCAGATATCCTCACCCAGTAGTTTCAACACCAAGAGATAAAAACTTATCATGGATCCAACCAAAAAGGACAAAAGGCCAATTCCTCCGAAAAGATGAATCGGGCGTTGAAGGTATTTTTGGAAAAAGAGCATCAGAATCAGATCTGACAATACCTTGAAAGTCCGACTCAATCCATATTTGGATGTTCCATGGATTCGTGGATGATGCTTGACGTCCATTTCCGTCATTCGAGCTCCCTGCTCCTTTGCTAGGACAGGAATGAAGCGGTGAAGCTCTCCATACAATCCCATATTTTGAGCGATCTCTGCCTTGTAAACGCGGAGTGTACAGCCGTAGTCACTCAGGTAAACCTTGGTAGAATTCCGGATGATCCAGTTGGCGATTTTGGATGGAATCTTTCTTAGGACAAATCCGTCCTTACGCTTGGCGCGAACTCCGGCCACTACATCCCAGTCCTCATCGATAGCTTTTTGGAGCATTGCAGGGATATCCGTCGGGTCATTCTGAAGATCCCCATCCATGGTGACAATGTACTCACCCTTGGCATGATCAATTCCTGCTGCCAAAGCTGTAGTTTGCCCAAAATTCCGGTTGAAGATGATGAGTTTCGTCCGCTCATTGGCATACTTTTTCACCTCCGAGACGGTCCCATCCGTAGAGCCATCCTCGACAAGGATCAATTCGTAATCCAAGTCTTGAAGTGCTCGGTAGCATTGGTCAAGAAGGGGTTGAATATTTTCTTCTTCATTGTAGACCGTCACGACTACGGACAAAAGTGGCTGGCTCATAGGATAAAATTTGGTCAAAAATACTCCAAAAAGCCTGCCTTGACAAAAAAGCCTTGTCCCAATTCCAATATCCAAAGAAAATTCTGAAACTGCTACGTTTGAAAACTTATCTTTGCGCATGCTTTTGTCCTCTTCCAGCGAGCTAAAAATCAACCCATGGATTCTGATGGCAGCCTATTGCTTGTTGGTTGGTCCGTTTGTTCTGAATTTTCACATGCATTACCCAGATGAGATTTACTATCGGGATGCTGCGGTCAAAATGCTTCAAAATGGAGACTATCTGACGACCTATCTGGGAAGTGGAGAACTCCGATTCAAGAAGCCCATTCTTACTTATTGGGCGGTTTTTGCCGGGTTCAAGCTATTTGGGGTAAATGAGTTTGGATCTAGGATATTCTTCTTGCTTGCCGGTGCAGGGACCGTGGGACTCACTTTCCTACTCTCAAAAATTCTTTTTGCTGACAGAAAGATCGCTGGACTCTCGGCCTTGATTATGGTTGCTAACCCGGTGTTGATTCTTTCCTCAGGACGATCGATTCCTGATGTATTGCTGGTTTTGACTATGACTTTGAGTGCTGTTGGCTTTGTAGGCTTACTTCGTGATGGGGAAAAAGCTCATTCAAAATTCATTTGGGCGATGTATTTGGGATTGGCTTTGGCCTTTGAGGTGAAAGGACTTCCTGCGGCCGCTTTAGGATTTCTTGGGATTCTCGTACTGCTATTCAATCCCTGGAACCGAGTATCATTGAAAAAGCTATTCCACCTGCCTGCTCTCCTACTAAGCATGGCGATCGCGCTTTTTTGGTTTGTCGCCATGTGGAAAATCCACGGCCCTACCTATCTGGACAGTTTCTTGGAGGACCAAGTAGGGATCCGCGTTGCTTCCCGCTTTCTCTTGATTTTACAAAATGGACTTTTAGCACTCCTGCTACTCCTGGTAATGTTTATTCCTTGGATCCTACTTATCGCTCCTAAGTTTAGACAAACAATCAAAAAGGCTTGGAAAGAAAACCCTCAGTTTTTCCTGTTTGCAATTGTGTGGGGCTTGGCGATTTTGGGAATGGGTGCTCTGACCAGTAAATTTTATGAAAGATACTTGCTTCCAGTAGCACCAGTATTGGCTGTTTGGATTGCTTGGATTGGAATCAAAAGCGGGATTTTGGAAAGAATAAAGTCGCTAAAGGTGGCTTCTGTATTTTTCTTGTTCCTGATTTTAGTTTTGACAGGAGTCAGTCTTTGGATCAACTTCGGATTGGTGGGTAATTTTTGGCTTCGGCTTCAAGCAGGTCTTGGTGTTATTTTCTTGATTTATGCCATTTATACAGGCTTGAAAACCTCGGAGAAGCTTCCAAAAATTATTTCTTACACCTTCTTAATGATTTTTTTCCTATTGAGCTCAATCACCTATCATATCTCTCTCCCGCATCAAGGAACTCAAGCTGCAAGCCTAATCCAAGCTGAAAATATTCGAGAGCCAATTGCTTTTTATGGAAATCTCCATGCCGGAAGCAAAATCCGCATGAGCCTAGGCCCGGATTATAAATTGATCGATCTCCCTAAAAGCCAATGGCAGGCTGATGTGACAAAGTACCAATTTATAATTTTGGAAGATCGCTGGCTTGAAGAGATGGATTTGACAGTATACGAGGTAAAAACCGCCTCTCGGAATTGGGACTCCAAGGCTATCCCCAATCTACTTTCTCAGATCCACAGGGCTGATTTTGAGGAATTGCTGGAAGCCAACAGTAAAAAGTATTATTTGCTGCGCAAAAAATAACCCCGGAGGGTGAATCCGGGGTTAGAGTTAAATCTGATTTTTGGGTTTATTGCTTGGCCAAGACTACTTTTTCCTTGTACTTCTTGATCTGTCTTCTCAAGCCTTCCACCGCCTCATCGGCAGCCGCTTCGAAAGAGTCTGTTTGATGCTTTGCAAAAAACTGCTTGCCAGGAACATTCAGTTTTATTTCAACGATTTTATTTTCATTTTTTTCGTTTTTGTCCAATCTCATGAATACTTCCCCGTCAATAATCCGGTCATAATAGGTGTCCAGTTTGTCAGCTTTTCTCTGGATAAAATCAATCAACTTCTGATCTGCATCGAAGTGAATAGAGTGCATTTGCAGTTTCATAGCATTTAGCATTTTAGGTTGAACAATTAATTACATTATGCTTTAGGATGTGCCTGTTCAAACACAGCCTTCAGTTTTTCCATGGAGTTGTGGGTGTAGACTTGGGTAGCCGCCAGATTGGCATGTCCCAATAGATCTTTCACCGCATTCAGATCTGCCCCCTTATTGAGCAGGTGTGTCGCAAATGTGTGTCTCAGCACGTGTGGGCTGCGTTTGCTAGTCTGAGCAAAGCGATCAAGATACTGCCGAACCGTGCGATAGACCATCATGGGATAGCTTTGTTTACCTGAATTTGTTACGATAAAATAGGGATTTTGGCCCAAATCCGAAAACCTTTCCTCAAATACTTTTCGGTAAGAAATAATATTCTGAATAAGGCCTTTAGAAAGCGGGATTACCCGTTCTTTCTTTCGTTTCCCGAGTACCCGCACCTGCATTTGCGGTAAATCCAAGTCAGACCATCGAAGGCCCATCAACTCAGACAATCTCACTCCGGTCAAGTACAGAAATTCCAAAATCATCTTGTCCCGCAATCCTTCAAATCCTGGCTCGTAAACGTCCGATTCTAAAACGTCCTGAATGCTGGATTCCTGTACAAATTCGGGGAGTTTTTTCGGGTTTTTAAGACTCTTTAACTTATAGGTAGGATCTTGACTGATACGCTCCTGTCGAAGTAGAAATTTATAGAAAGAGCGAAGGGTTGCAATTTTCCGATTGACTGAAGTGGTGCTAAGTCCCTGCTCCACCAAATCAATTATCCATGCCCGAATCTCCGAATGGCCTGCCAAACTCAAATCAGATTGCTCAAAGGAAAGTGAAAGGAATTCCTGAAACTGAAGTAGATCCCGCTCATAGGCCTCCACCGTATGGGGACTGCTACGTTTTTCGTATTGGAGGTAACTGACAAAAGAGTCGATCATCTGGCCTGAAATTGAATTTTAAGATAGCAGAAAAAAAGGAGACTATCTTCTGACAAAAGTCACAAATCGAAAAAGCATATTAGAAAGTGATAACCAAAAAAAACAGCTATCCGAATGGATAGCTGTCTCTGTTTTTTATGATAAGGAATACAATTACTTGTTTGCTTCCTCCTGCATCCGCTGTTTGTAGGCAGCTTTGATGACTTGATCTCTTCTTTTGACGGAAGGTTTGGTGAAAGCCTGACGGGCTCTAAGCTCGCGAACCGCACCGGTTTTGTCAAACTTCTTTTTAAAACGCTTTAGCGCTTTCTCGATGGATTCGTTTTCTTTTACGTTTACTATGATCATATGTGTACACCCCCTTTCGTGGGGCAAAGGTAAGAGAATAATTTAAAAATTGGAAGATTGTTGAATTTTAAAACAAATTAGGCAAAGACCTTTTCGAAAACTACTTTGATCCTTTTGCCAACCAAACCTTTATATAAAAAAAAGTCCAACCCTTGAGAGTTGGACTTTTTTTCTATCTAAACATAGCAGCTCAACCAATTACTTTTTCGGCTAGAACCACGATGACATTGTTTTTCACTTCTACCACACCACCATCTACGATCAGCGACTGCTTTCCTTCAGGAGTGGTAAAGGAAACCGCGCCTTTGGCCAAAGCAGAAACAATAGGAGCGTGACTATTCAATACCTGAAATGCACCCGATGCTCCAGGGAAGCTCGCTTCAGATACTTCTCCTTCGAAGACTTTCTTATCCGGTGTGACAATTTCTAACTGCATATCTTTTTCGTTTGATATAAACACGAAAAGTAATCGGAACAGATCTAAATTCTTACCGATTACTTTTCATCATTTGCAAATTCTTATTTGGTCTCAGCAAGCATTTTCTCACCCTTAGCAATTGCATCTTCAATGCTACCTACTAAGTTGAAGGCTGCTTCTGGAAGATGATCTAATTCACCATCCATGATCATGTTAAAGCCTTTGATGGTGTCTTTGATATCTACCAATACACCTTTCAGACCTGTAAACTGCTCAGCTACGTGGAATGGCTGAGAAAGGAAACGCTGAACTCGACGAGCTCTGTGTACGACTTGCTTATCTTCTTCAGAAAGTTCTTCCATACCCAAGATCGCAATGATATCCTGCAATTCTTTGTATCGCTGAAGAATCTCCTTCACACGCTGTGCACATCCGTAGTGCTCTTCTCCCAAAATATCTGGAGAAAGAATTCGCGACGTAGAATCCAAAGGATCCACAGCTGGATAGATACCCAACTCGGCAATCTTTCTTGACAATACCGTAGTAGCATCCAAGTGAGCGAAAGTCGTCGCCGGAGCCGGGTCAGTCAAGTCATCCGCAGGTACATAAACCGCCTGTACGGAAGTAATGGAACCGTTCTTGGTAGATGTAATTCTTTCCTGCATGGCACCCATTTCGGTAGCCAAAGTAGGCTGATAACCTACCGCTGATGGCATACGACCAAGAAGTGCGGACACCTCGGAACCAGCTTGCGTAAATCGGAAGATATTGTCGATAAAGAATAGAATATCCTTACCAGCTCCATCACCTTCACCGTCACGATAATATTCAGCCAAAGTCAATCCAGTCAAGGCTACTCGAGCACGTGCCCCAGGAGGCTCATTCATCTGACCGAATACGAAGGTTGCTTTAGAATCTTCAAGTTTCTTCAAGTCAACTTTAGAAAGATCCCATCCACCTTCTTCTTCTAGGCTATGTACGAAGTCTTCACCGTATGTCACGATACCAGACTCGATCATTTCTCTCAAAAGGTCATTTCCTTCACGGGTTCTTTCACCCACACCGGCAAATACAGATAGACCTGAGTATGCTTTCGCGATGTTATTGATCAATTCCTGAATCAATACTGTCTTACCTACACCGGCACCACCAAACAAACCAATCTTACCACCTTTAGCATAAGGCTCGATCAAGTCGATTACTTTGATACCCGTATAAAGTACCTCGGTAGAAGTAGAAAGATCTTCAAATCTTGGTGCAGATCGGTGAATAGGAAGACGCTTGCCCGCAGGTACCTGAGGAAGACCGTCAATCGCTTCACCTACCACATTGAAAAGACGACCTTTGATCGCTTCTCCGGTAGGAACAGAGATAGGCTGACCCATATCTTTCACTTCCATGCCACGAACCATCCCTTCGGATGAGTCCATCGCGATCGTTCTTACTCGGTCCTCACCTAGGTGCTGCTGTACCTCCATGACGACCACTTGGCCGTTCTCTTTGGTCACTTCCAGCGCGTCTAGGATGTTTGGTAGCTTACCGCCTTCGAAGGAAACGTCCACTACGGGGCCGATTACCTGCGTTATCTTTCCAATATTTGCCATTTGATTTGATGAAATGTAAAAAGGATGTGCTTTTTGAATTCGTGCGCAAAATTAATCAATAAAGACTAATACCAAAGGATATTTGGAAAATTAATCCTTTCAAATTCAAAGACATTTAGAGCCACCGACTTTCGAGTCCCAAATGAAATTTCCTTTTATTTCGGACACATGATATAATAATAGTATCTATTGAATCTCTTACCCTCTTTTCGCTTAGATTTTTTCCAGTCAATGAATGCTTTAATATAAAAGAAAAACCGATCCAATTGCAATACAGGCAAATGCATAAATAATTTTTGCTTTTCGATAAGGATATTCTATTATTTTTTATTTGGATTGAATCTAATTAGCAATTACTTTTGAGTCGTTATTTCAATTCAATCTAAATAAATGAGAAAGCTATTTGCTTCTTTGACCATCCTTCTAGCGGCTTTTGCCTGTGGTAGTCCAGAAAAGACTGAAGTGTCTTCAGAGACAACAACGCCAAAAATCATTACTGCCGGGGGGACTATCAGTGAAATTGTGGTTGGTCTGGGACTCGGTGACCAAATCATTGCTACAGATCGCACTTCTACGTATCCTGAATCGCTTCAAAGCCTGCCTAGCATTGGATACCGAAATCAAATCAAAGCAGAAGGGATTCTTTCCTTGGGCCCCGATATGATTCTGGTGGAAGAAGGCTACCTCAATGAAGAAGTAATCGCTCAGATTCAAAGTATCTCTACGATCAAATTGGAAGTCTTCCCTAAGACACAATCTAAAGAGGAAACCATTGTCCTGATCCAAAAGATTGCTGCTTTTTTTGAATTGGATCAAAAAGGTCAAGAAATGATCGCTGAGCTGGAAGAAGATCTACAAAATCTGAATGATTTTCTTTCTACTTCTGAACCAAATGGAAAAGCCGCTTTCGTTATGGCCAGAGGTCCTGAGTCTTTATTCATCGCTGGTGATGGAAGTTTTTCTGAGACCATGTTCTCCATTGCTGGTTTGGAGCAGGTGGAAACAAATTTTGAAGACTTTATTCCTTTGACGCCTGAGGCTTTGATTAGCCTAAATCCGGATTACTTAATACTATTCGAATCAGGTCTCGAAAGCCTGGGAGGAAAATCCGGCTTGACCAAAATACCCGGAATCACCGAAACTACGGCTTTTCAAAAAGATCAAATCATCGCGATGGATGGATTATATCTATCGGGCTTTGGTCCGCGAATGGGAAAAGCAGCAATTGAACTCGCAAAAGCAACAAGAACGCTAAAGAATTGATCGCCGGACTATCCATATCGAAGAATTCCTATCAGGCCTTGGTGCTTTCAGTACTTGGAATAGCATTGGTTTTAATTATGCTGCTTTCTCTGTCTCTCGGAGCATATGCCATTCCTTTTTCTTCGGTATTGGCTATTCTAGGAGAGCAATTTGGATTAAGCTTGGAAGGAGTAGACCGAAGTGCAGCTAACGTACTCCTGCAAATCCGACTTCCCCGAATCATCATTGCTTTATTAATAGGTGGTGGATTGGGCATAGCCGGAGCAGCACTTCAGGGATTATTCAGAAATCCTTTGGTAGAACCTGGACTAATCGGGGTAAGCAGCGGAAGTGCTCTCTTCGCAGTAGTCTTTATTGTCTTGATCCCCGGTCTGGCGGGTAGCAGTAATTTGATTCAAAATCTAGGTATGCCGCTTTTTGCCTTCTTGGGTGGATTGACACATGTTTGGGCTGTCTATCAATTGGCCAGAACTCAAGGAAGGACAGATACAGCAACTCTGATTTTAGCAGGCGTTGCAATTAATGCCCTTGCCGGTGCATTGATTGGCCTCACGCTATTCTTTGCTGATGATTCCGCATTGCGAAGCTTTACCTTCTGGAGTTTGGGAGATTTGGGAGCCTCCTCTTGGAGCAAATTCCCCGTAGCGATTTCCCTCATTGGCATTCCTTCGATCATGCTGATGCTGGAATATCGAAATCTGAATGCCCTTTCTCTCGGCGAGCGGGAAGCCTTTCACATGGGAATTTCCGTACAGCGTGTCAAAATAAAAATATTGATCCTCTCCGCACTGATTGTGGGCGTCGGGGTATCCCTTGCGGGAATGATAGGCTTCGTCGGCCTAGTAGTACCACATTTGATTCGAATTGGATTTGGAGCTAATCACCGCTTGGTATTACCCGCCTCTTTTCTGCTGGGAGCCATCTTATTAAATGTTGCTGACCTAATGGCTAGAACCGTCGTCTCACCGGCTGAATTACCTATTGGGGTTTTGACGGCACTGATTGGTGCTCCTTTCTTTATTTATCTGATTTTCAAACTCAACAAAATTAACTCCTAATGCTGCAAGCCGAGGACATTCACTTTTGTATCAGACAGTGGCCTATCGTCAAGAAGGCAAGCATATCCGTCAATCCAGGTGAGATTTTGGCTGTCTTAGGTCCCAATGGAGCCGGAAAATCTACCCTATTCAAAATCCTTGCAGGGGAAATCTCCTGCACCCGAGGACAGGTAGATTACAATGGCCAAAACCTCCGGGCTCTAAAAACCCAACAATTGGCCAGTGTCCGAGCAGTGATGCCACAGCATTCTACGGTAAGTTTTCCATTCACCGCCCGAGAGGTGGTTGAATTAGGCCTGCCTAAAGATTCCAAGAAGAATTCAGAAAAGAATATCCGTGAAGTCATGGAGCTGACAAAAGTCCAACACTTGGAAGACCGGCTCTATCAACAGCTTTCTGGAGGGGAAAAGCAGCGCGTGCAGCTGGCCAGAGTGCTAATCCAGATTTGGGAGAAAAAGCCCTTCCCACGTTACTTGCTTTTGGACGAACCAACTTCAAGCCTAGACATTTCCCAGCAGCACATTGTCTTGGATATTCTTAAAAAACTAAAATCTCAAAATATAGGCGTATTGATCGTACTGCATGACCTGAATCTAGCAGCACATTACGCAGATCGAATTGCCATTGTAAAAGATGGCTTAATCGCCGGAGTAGGCAAAGTGGAGGAAGTCTATTCCGAAGCCCTCCTTTCTGAAGTATTTGATCATCCGATCCGACTAGTCAAAGATCAGGAAACCCAGCAGATCTTGGTCAGTAGCAATTCCACCTTTCATTCAGATCTAAAAATCTCAAAACAAGCACAAGCATGAACACCGCAATCGAAACTTCCACTCTCAAGCAAGCTTGGGAAAACTTAAAAGAGCAAGAGCCAAAACTTCGAATTCGTGACGCTGCCAAAAAATTAGGCGTTTCTGAAGCCGAATTGTTAGCAACAGGAGTCGGTGAAAATGTGATCCGACTATCCGAGGACTTTGTGGAACAGCTTGAAAAATTTCCAAAACTGGGTCGGGTGATGTCCTTGACACGAAATGAAGGCTGTGTATTGGAGCATAAAGGCACTTTCCAAAAGATCGAGATACATCAAGCTGGCCCTCAGAAAATCGCTACGGTAATCGGACCAATTGAGCAGCGAGTATTCTTCGGAGGATGGAAATTTGGCTTTGCGGTAGTTTCAGATACTCCACGTGGCCCGATGTTTAGTCTTCAGTATTTTGACAAAGCAGGTGATGCGGTGATGAAGGTGTTTTTGCAAGAGGATTCTGATTTTGACTTCTCTGAAGAATTGGTCAAAGCACATACCCACGCTGACCAGTCCTCTGATTTGGTAACTGAGACATTCGAAAAAGCAGAATATGTCAACAAGGAAGATTTGGATTTTGAAAGCTTCAGTTCCGATTGGGAAAATATGAAAGACACCCATGATTTCTTCGGAATGCTTCGCAAATATAAATTGAACCGACTCAATGCAGTCGAATGGATCGATGATAAGTGGGCTTATGAAGTGGATCGGCTTTCTGTAAGAAAAGTGGTTGAAGTTGCTGCGGAAACTAAGTTGCCCATTATGATTTTTGCAGGTAATAAGGGAAATATTCAAATCCACCAAGGAAAGGTAAAAACCATCAAGCAATTGGGAGATTGGCTCAATGTCATGGATCCTGAATTTAATATGCACCTCAATGAATCCGTTGTGGACCGTGCCTTCGTAGTTCATAAAAATACGACTGAAGGATTGGTCTCTGCTCTCGAGCTTTTTGATATGGAAGGAGAAATGGTGGCTCAGTTCTTTGGATTGCGCAAACCTGGAATTCCTCAAAAGCCCGAATGGAAAGCAATTCTCGACAGTTTGAACTAAATCAAACAAGCGGAGCTACAACTCCGCTTAAATTTTAAACCTATGTTTAGAATTAATCTAATTAAAATAACAGCTATTTTTCTTCTAATTCCCCAACTTGTATTCGGGGCTTTTCAAGAGGGGGAAAAGATTATTCTGGATGAAAAGGGTAATCCAATTCCCTTCGCCCTAGTCAAAGTGGACGGCCAAAAACCTTTATCTGTGGATGAAAATGGGCAAGTAGATTCTCCTTCGAAAGGTTATCGTGTGGTGGTTTTTGCACTCGGCTATGAAACCCAGCAACTCACTTGGGAAGAGTGGCTAGCATCCGAGAAAATTATTCTTCAAGAGAAAACAGGAAATCTTCAAGAAGTGGTAGTGGCAGCCACACGAACTGAGCGAAGTGTGGAAGACCTTCCCATGCCGGTGACTGTCTTGAATACAGAGAAAATTCAGGAAACAGGGGGAATGCGCCTTTCGGAAATTTTGCGTGAGCAAACTGGCCTCCAAATCGCCTCCGACCATGGCGCAGGACTGCAGATGCAAGGGCTCGACTCTGATTACATCCTGATTCTTTTAGATGGCGAACCATTGATCGGTCGTACAGCAGGCACCTTTGATTTAGACCGCATCTCCGTTTCCAATATTGAGCGAATCGAGATTCTAAGAGGCCCCTCCAGTGCCCTTTATGGAAGTGAGGCAATGGCCGGAGTCGTAAACATCATCACCAAAAATAACTCGGGACAGCGCAAAGCGGATATTGCTCTACGCCATCGATCTTTCAACAGTTGGAACCCATCGCTCGAACTCGGTACCGGAGGAGAAAAGTGGGATGCAAATGTATTCTTGGATCACTTCCAAACAGAGGGTTTTGACTTGACTCCAGAAACTATCGGACAAACTCAAAACCCCTACAAGGCTACTACTGCTCAGGTGAAAATTAATGGAGAGCTAGCTCCAAAATGGGATTTGAGTCTATTCGCCCGAGGCTATTCAGAAACTTCAGACGGTCTGATGCAAACAGGCGGCGCAGCCAATCCTGAGCTTTTGGAAATGGACAATGCCCGCCGGGACATCAACCTCAACCCTACTCTTCGATTCAAGCCCAATGAAAAGTGGCTTTTTACACTCAGAGGGATGAGCTCTTGGTTTGGTACGAATTCAAACACCCGATTTCAATCCAACGGAGAAGTTTTCGATTTGCAGGACTTCCAGCAGTTTTATCATCGGACCGAACTTCAGACAGACTATCAAATCAAACCCAATCAGCTCTTGACACTAGGCTTGGGGCAGTTGATCGAGACGGTAGAAGCGACTCGATACGATGATTTGAATCGTTTCGATGCAGGCTACTTTTTCCTACAGCATCAGTGGGACCCAGGGCAGCGGGTGAATGTAGTCTCTGGCCTACGGGCGGACTTCCATAGCCAATATGGCAATCGACTCAGCCCAAAAGTTTCTGGACAGTACAAGATTTCTGAAAAACTCAGTTGGCAGGCATCTGTCGGGGCAGGCTTCAAAGCTCCTGATTTCCGCCAACTCCTCTTGAACTTCAACAATGCTGCCTCGGGATACTATGTTTTTGGAGCCACTTTAGCACAAGAAGGAATTGCAAGACTTCAAGAGCAAGGCTTGGTGGCCCAAATTTTATTCGACCCATCTACCTTGGGGGATTTGCAGGCCGAGACTTCCTGGGCATTCAATACAGGATTTCGATGGAAAGCTAGCGAAAGAGCCAACCTGCAGGTAAACGCCTTCAGAAATGCCATTGACAATCTGATTGAAACGGCGCCAATTGCACAGCTAAACACGGGTCAGAATGCATTCTCCTATTTCAATGTGCGAAGTGTCATCACCCAGGGAGTAGAAATAGACGCCTCCTATCAAGTACTCGAAAACTTATCTCTGAGTGCAGGTTATGCCTTTTTGGATACTCGTGATTTGGATGTGGTGGACCGAATTAATAATGGGGAAATTTTCAAGCGAAATAGCCAAAATCAAACCCGAAGAGTCACTCTGGCGGATTACGGTGGCCTGTTCAACCGAAGTCGCCACAGCGGAAACTTCAAGATCAATTACCGAGAGTTGAAAACCGGAATTGACTGGGCCTTGCGCGCCATTTACCGAGGTAAGTTTGGCTTTGCTGATCGCAACGGCAACCTCATCCTAGACGATGAGAGCGAATATGCCGATGGTTGGGTTTCGGTCAATCTTACTGCCTCCAAAACCCTTTCGAACGGGATATTCTTAGAAGCAGGCGGAACCAATTTATTGAATACAGCCACCCCTGCACAACCCAATAATCCCGGCCGAGTGCTTTTCCTAGGGATTAAAATTCCAGTATTAAACCTTAAAAACTAATAAATTATTTTAAACCGAGTAAAACAAATGAAAACTATCCAAAAACTCCTCTTTACAGCAGCTATTTCAGGCTTCTTGTTTTCTTGCGACAGCAATGATGATCCACTACCAATTGTTCCTTTGGAAGCAACTTTGGTAGAGGATTTAGCTGCACCCAATGATGTCATTGACAGGACTACTGGAGAAGTGACTGAAGAGCGACCTTTCCAGTTTTTCAGCCTAGAACAGAATGCCCTAGTATCTGAAAACGAAGATTGGGATTTAGCATTCAAAGGAACGACCATTCGGGTTAACAGCAGTAAAAATGTAAGTGCAGCTGTGGTCAATGGTATCTTTGAAGAAATCACCGAAGTGCCTGCAAATGCCACTTTTGCTACCGATACAGAGAATAGTTTTGCGATCCCAACGGGAAGCGGTAATGGCTGGTATAACTACAATCCGGCTACTTTCACCGTGACACCTATTCCAGGTCGAGTTATTTTGGTGCAAACCACAGCTGGCAACTACAGTAAGATCGAAATTCTCAGCTATTACAAAGGAAACCCACCTGCAGATCAGATCAATCCAATGACCACTCCGAGTGCTCATTACACCTTCCGGTTTGTGTTGAGGCCTGATGGCACTACAAATCTTTAATTTTAATTCATGGGGCTATTTTATAAACAGGAGCGCTTAGTAAGTGCTCCTTTTTTATTCCAGCAATCTTCTTGCAAATAAAAAAGCCTTGTTCCAATAGCGATTGCTTAGATAATCCTCCGATACGCCGAGTGAAGTAGATGCATGGATAAAGCGAATATCTCCCTTATTCACTTCTGTGACAATTCCTGCGTGGGTCACTCTTTTTTTCCGCCTGCTTGTTGCAAAAAATAATACATCTCCGGGTTTTAAGTCTCTTGTATTGACTTTTACTCCCTGTTTGGCCTGATCTGCCGACATGCGAGGCAAATTGATCCCCACTGAATAAAATGAGTGGAAAAGTAAGGCCGAACAATCCATTCCTGCCCTTGTCGTCCCGCCAAACTTATAGGGGGTGCCGTAAAAGGATTTTGCTGTACTGATGACCTTGAAAGCCGGGTCATCTTTTGCTACTTTTGAAGACTTGCAGGAGGCAAATACAAAAACGAATAAAAAAATTAAGGCCCAATTGATTCCGAGGCGATTCTGAATAGAAAAATTCCGATAGTTCATGGAACCAATTTTAAAGACTAATCCTTTGTGATGCAATGCTTTTTCAGAAATATTATCGAATAGAAATCGCAACCTGATTAGAAGGATGTTACGTGACATGCATCACCAAAACTGACTTTTGTCAGGTTTTACCTTTGTGGTATCAATTCAGAAAAAACTTATACAACATGAATATCCAACAATTTTATGACGAAGGATTGGCCCATGCCAGCTATGCCATTTTAAGTGAAGGAAAAGTAGCACTCGTAGATCCAGGGAGAAATCCTCAGCAGTACTACGATTTTGCGGAAGCAAATAATGCAAAAATCGTTGCGGTAATCGAAACGCACCCGCATGCTGACTTCGTAAGCTCTCATCTTGAATTTCATCAAAATGAGGATGCAACAATCTATGTTTCTAAGCTTGTAGGAGCAGAATACCCACATACAGGATTTGACGAGGGAGATTCTTTTCAGATGGGTAAGGTTACTTTCCACTCCATTCATACTCCAGGTCACTCTCCAGATTCTATCAGTATCTTATTGAAGGATGAAAATGGGAAAGACCATGCATTATTCTCAGGAGATACCCTTTTCATCGGAGACGTAGGACGACCTGACTTGCGTGAAAAAGCTGGAAACATGAAAGCTCAGCGTGAGGAATTGGCGAAAATGATGTTCCACACGGTACAAGACAAATTGAAGCCTTTGGCGGACGATGTCATTGTATATCCAGCACATGGTGCAGGTTCGCTTTGTGGTAAAAACCTCAGTGATGCCCGTCAGTCAACCATCGGTGAGCAGCGAGCAACTAACTGGGCATTTGGAGATGTAGACGAGCAGACTTTTGTGAGTTCTCTTCTAGAAGGACAGCCGCACATCCCAAAATACTTTGGCTACGATGTAGATATGAACAAAAAAGGTGCTCCTGCCTACCAGCGATCAATTTCTCAGGTGAGCATTTGGCAAGCAGGTTCTGCCATTCCAGAAGGATCCTTGGTTATTGATAGCCGTGAGCAGGATAAGTTCCGTGCAGGACATGTACCAGGAGCTATCAATATCATGAACGGAGGAAAATTTGAAACTTGGTTGGGATCCATCGTAGGACCTGAGGAGAAGTTTTTCTTGGTAGCAGATACAGAAGCTGAGTTGGAGATTTTGATCTTCAAAGCTGCAAAAATCGGCTACGAGCAATTGATCAAAGGTGCAGTAGTCAATCCAGCAGGAATGACTGCCACCGGAGAAGAATTTGATGTAGAAGCATTCAAGATGAACCCAGATGCGTACACCATCGTGGATATCAGAAGCGCTGACGAGCACAAAAACACACCGATTTTCGAGTCTAGTATCAATATTCCTCTTCATGAATTGCGTGAGCGAGCAAATGAAATTCCAGCTGATAAGCCAGTTTTGGTACATTGTGCAGGTGGATACCGCTCGGCTGCTGGATCAAGCATCGTATCAGGCGAAATGAATAATACGGAAGTATTGGACTTTAGTGAGGCTATCAAGGACTTCCAAGAAGCCGTTCACTAAGTACAGCTAAACCAACAATCAAAGCCCCAAGAAAACTATCTTGGGGCTTTTTGTTTTTGGAGTATTTCACGGACTAATTCAAAAAATCACGCATTCCCCGAACCATTTTGATTAATTTGGAGTCAGAAGTAAAAACAAGTTCATGAGCCGAGAAGAATTCAGCGATATGCCTCTACACCAAAAGATCAAGACCCTCTACCTAGAGGGTACCTTCGTGGTGGCTATTCGCTATTACCGGCACAAGGTGAATCTGTATCTGTTGGAAAATGATTACGTAGAGGTTTTTTATAATCACAAGGAAGACAAGATTGATAAAATTGACTTTTTACCCCGGGACCACAGCCGGATGAAATTTTATCTTGATCAGATTAAGTTGGCTTGATTTCTCGCGAAGGTGCCACGGCGCAAAGTGTTTTTCACAAAAAAAACCGCAGAACTCAGGCCCTGCGGTTTTCTGTCTTTTTTTAAAATCAATTACAGTTTTCGCTTCAAGAAATCCGTCATTTGGGTGTACAAATGCCAAGTGGTATTGCCTCCGTAGATTCCGTGGTTTCGGTTTGGATAATAGAAGGTCTCAAACTGCTTATCCGCCGTAATTAAGGCATCAACCAAATCCACCGTGTTTTGGAAATGAACATTATCATCACCCGTACCATGAATCAGTAGAAAATTCCCTTTTAACTTGTTCACATGAGTGATCGGGCTATTGTCATCATAGCCTGCAGGATTGAGTTGCGGTGTCTGAAGATAGCGCTCAGTGTAAATCGTATCGTAGTATCTCCAAGTGGTTACCGGGGCAACGGCAATAGCTGCTTTAAACACATCATTACCGATCATTAAGGAAAGGGAAGACATGTATCCTCCATAAGACCAACCCCAGATGCCGATTCGGCCCGGATCTACGAAGGATTGCTTCGCAAAATATTTCGCTCCTTCTATCTGATCTATAGTTTCTAATTTCCCAAGGTTCGCATAGGTAGCATGCTTGAAGTCACGACCCCGGGCTCCTGTGCCACGGTTGTCTACACAAGCTACGATATAACCCTCAGCCACCAAAGCCTGATGCCAAAAGTCACGGGTACCACCCCAAGAGTTCAATACATTCTGAGATCCTGGACCTCCATAGACATACATCAATACTGGATATTTTTTATTCGGGTCAAAATCTGCCGGCTTGATCATATAGCCGTTCAGTGAAGTACCATCCACAGTAGGAAAAGTGAAAAACTCCTTCTTTCCAAGAGCATAATCTTTCAGGGTTTCCTCCAACTCGGCATTTTCTTCCAACGTTTTTACAGGCATACCGTTCGCCTCGCAAAGCACTACTTTTTGCGGGATCTTAGTAGTAGAGAAATAATCGATAAAGAAACGATGATCCGGACTCATATTGATTCGGTGCGTACCGGATAGTGGAGTTAGGGATTTTTTACTTTTCCCATTCAAATCCACCACATAAAAGTTTCGCTCAAGCGGAGAAGCTTCAGTGGACACAAAGTAGATCTTCTTCCCTTTTTCATCTACTCCTACCAACTCAGTAACTTCCCAGTTACCTGTAGTAATTTGCTTGATCAAGCTTCCATCCATAGCATGATGATAGATATGCTTGAAGCCATCCTGCTCCGATGTTCGAATAAAGCTTTTTCCATCACTTAGATATTGGAGATTATCATTGTAATTCAGATCCACATAGGTCTCTGATTTCTCCGAAAGAATCAATTTACTTTCTCCAGTTCTGGCATTAGCATGAAAAAGATCCAATTGGTTTTGAAGACGGTTTAGCCGAATAAATGCCAATTGGTTGGGATCTTGTGTCCAGTAGATTCGGGGAAGGTAAATATCAGTCTCTGAACCAGCATCCATTTTCTGGATATTACCAGATATCAAATCATAGACATGAATACTAACCTCCGCATTCTTTTCTCCTGCTTTGGGGTATTTGAATCGGTAGTCTGCCGGATAAAGCGGCCCCCAGAGTTGCATATTAAACTCAGGAACACTGGTCTCATCAAAGCGGATAAATGCGATTTTCTTCCCATCTGGAGACCATTTGAAAGCCTGTGCCATGGAAAACTCCTCTTCATAGACCCAATCTGCGGCTCCATTGATAATCTTGTTCCATTCGCCGTCTTGAGTGATCTGAGTCGTCTCATTACTTGACAAATCGACCATGAATAGGTCATTGTCCTTGACGAAAGCGACCTTGTTATTGTCAGGTGAAAGTGTTGCGTAAGAGATTTTCTCTCCATCTGCGAGTTGCTGCTTTTCGCCAGTAGCCATATCAACCACATAGAATATCCCCTTGCTCGATCTTCGGTAGATAGACTCCACATCAGATGCAATCAGCGCTTTGGACTCATCCGTATTGAAGGAATAGGAAGTAAATTTGACTCCAAGCGCCCTACCATCTAATAGGACTGCTTCTTCCTCTCCAGTTGCAAGATTGATCTTGACTACCATGGGAGAGCCAGCCCGATTCACCAAACTACTGTAAAATTGCCCGTCTTTCATCCAGTTGATGCCATAGACAGATTTTTGGGAGAAGGTGCCTTTTTTAAAAACATCCTCAAGCGTTACTTTTTTTAAAGCCTGTGCTTGTAGCAAGGAGGCTGTGCTGATCAAAACCAGTAAAAGCATACCGGTCTTTTTCAAACTTTTAATCATATCAGAATAAATTTGGGGTAAATGCGTGAATTAACAGGGACGAATATAAGAAAATAAGGCGCTGAAGGGGCATTATCTTTGGAGGGTTTGGATAAATTAAGCTACTTCGCATATTCATTTTACTCCAGCTATGAAGAAAAAAATCGCCCTCGTTACAGGCGGATTTACCGGTGAGTCGGTGATCTCCTTGAAAAGTGCAGCAGTCGTGGAAAAAACCATTGACCGAACTCGATACGATGTCTATAAAATCCTAATTTATCCGAGTGATTGGCATTTTATCTGCGATTCTGGAGAAAAAATTCCAGTAGACCTGAATGATTTTTCTATCACTATTGGCGATGAAAAAATCACCTTTGACGGGGTGTTCAACATTCTTCATGGTTCACCAGGGGAGGACGGAAAGCTTGCCGGATATTTTGACATGTTGGGAATTCCCTACACGACCTGCGACCAACTCACCTCTGCCATCACGATGAACAAGGGCTACACCAAAGCGATTGTAGACGATATTCCTGAGCTTCACATCGCCAAATCGCTTCAATTATTTGCGAATACTGCTGAAAACAAAAAACGAATAGAATCTGAATTGACGCTCCCACTTTTTATCAAACCGAATAATGGAGGAAGTTCGATAGGGATGAGCAAGGTGAAAACTTGGGAGGAACTTCCGAAGGCTTTGGAAAGTGCCTTTGCAGAAGACAAACAGGTCTTGGTGGAGGAATTTGTATCCGGTAGAGAATTTTCGATTGGGGTTTTTCGGGGAAAAGGTACAATTACAGTTCTTCCAGCCACCGAAATCGTTAGCAGCAAGGAGTATTTTGACTTTGAGGCCAAGTATACCGCAGGAGTCACGGAGGAAATCACTCCAGGTCGAATGAACGAAGAAGAGGCTACGCGTGTCAGCCGAATCGTCGAGAAAGTCTACGAAAAGCTCAACTGCAAAGGAGCTGTGCGAATTGATTACTTTTTAGAGAAAGAAAGCGGGAAATTTTACTTTATCGAGATCAATACTGTTCCCGGGCAAACAGAAACAAGTTTGATCTCCCAACAAGTCCGAGCTGTAGGCATGGAAGTGAAAGACTTTTACACCCAATTGATTGAGGAGATGTTTGAGTGAGGGGGAGGGTGAGTTGGAAGATGGAAGTTGGAAGTTGGGAGCTCGAAGTGCAAAGTCGGGAGTAATAAGTAAATAGTGAGTGGTAAGCAGCAAGTAGTGGATTATGATCATGGGGCAGCTCAAAATATCTCGTGGAGCTTATCTTAACTTATCTTACTGAACGAAGTGAAGCATATCTTTCAGCATGCCTTTTTCATAGAGCGAAGCGAGATATATTTCTGCCTTATTTCGTGAAGCCTATTTCATCGAGCGTAGTGCAAAATATCTTGTGAGGCGGAGCCGAACCTATCTTGCTGAACGAAGTGAAGCATATCTTGCCGCAGGCCTATTTCACCATATACATATTTCCCACAAATTCCTTCCTCAATGAATCGGAATACTTAACTTTGTTTATTGGTAACCAATCCCAAATCTCCATGAACGAGCGCTATATGCAGCGCGGTGTTTCCGCCTCCAAAGAAGATGTGCATCAGGCCATCGCAAACCTTGACAAAGGCCTTTTTCCAAAAGCATTCTGCAAAATCGTCGAAGACACCCTGGGCAATGACCCGGAATACTGCAATATCATGCATGCAGATGGCGCAGGAACCAAGTCTTCCCTTGCATATCTCTATTGGAAAGAAACAGGAGACTTAAGCGTCTGGAAAGGAATTGCTCAGGATGCCATCATCATGAATACCGATGACCTGCTTTGTGTGGGTGCGATCAATAATATTCTTGTCTCCTCTACTATCGGAAGAAATAAAAACTTAATCCCAGGAGAAGTCATTTCAGCCATTATCGAAGGCACAGAAGAAGTACTTCAAATGCTTCGTGACAAAGGAGTCAACGCAATACTTACCGGAGGAGAAACAGCCGATGTGGGCGACTTGGTGCGTACCGTAATTGTAGACAGTACGGTCACATGTCGCATGCGAAGAGAGGATATCATTGCCAATGACAAAATTCAGGCAGGAGACGTCATTGTTGGTTTAGCTTCTTTTGGCAAATCCAACTATGAAACTGAATACAATGGTGGAATGGGAAGTAATGGACTAACCTCTGCCAGACATGATGTTTTCAATAAACTTTTGAAGACGAAGTATCCGGAATCTTATGACCCTGCAGTGCCGGAAGACTTAATTTACACAGGGAAATACAACCTGACTGATCCAGCTCCTGGAGCTCCTTTGGATATGGGCAAGCTCGTGCTTTCCCCTACCCGGACTTACGCCCCCATCATGGTGGATGTGCTCAATTACTTAAGACCGCATATTCACGGATTGGTCCATTGTTCTGGAGGCGCACAAACCAAAGTGCTTCACTTCATCGAAAATCTCCATGTGATTAAAGACAACCTCTTTGAGACCCCTCCACTTTTCAGAATCATTCAGGAAGAAAGCGGCACGGACTGGAAAGAAATGTACAAGGTTTTCAATATGGGACACCGAATGGAAGTTTACCTAGACGAGCGCTATGCCGAAGAAATCATCGATATCGCAGAATCCCACGGCGTAGAAGCTCAAATCATTGGTCGGGTCGAGGCATCTACCGAGAAAAAGGTAAGCATCCATAGCCCTTATGGGACTTATGAATACTAATTCATGAACTGGAAATCTATTTTTATCACTTTTGGAAAGGTCCTTCTCGGGATCTTTCTGTTTTTGTTGCTGGTAGCAATTTTCACCCTTACTCGTGTAGATCGATCGCCAATCGAGGAGCAAGAATTTTATCAAAAAACCCTCCAAAGCCTTCAAGACTTACCTATTAAATCTACCCAAGGAAACCTTTGGATAGCAGGATGGGCCAAGGCAAATATGACGCCCGCTAAGCCGATTGACTTAGTAGGATATGCACCAAGGGGACCTTATGATTTTGTTCAGGATAGCAGCTTTGTCAAGAGTATCTTCCTCAGCAATGGAAAAAGCAGCATTGCTTGGATAAATCTGGAGCTTTTGATTGTCCACCCTCACTTGGCAAAATCCATAGAAAGCGCAGTCAAAAAAGACTTTCCGGAGATTTCCCAGGTGATTTTCACTGCTACCCATACACACTCTGGAATGGGGGGCTACATGCCGGGACCGGCCGGCGAACTGGCTTTTGGAGGATTCAAAGAAGAGATCGTGCAAATGATGACTGAGAAAAGTTTAGAAGCTATTTCTAAGGCAAAAATGGAAATGGATACTGTCTCCATCACCTACCGGAAAGCAGATGCCGGCGAGTTGCTTGCCAACCGATTCATCAAAGATGGCCCGACAGACCCCTTTACCCGTCAGCTGATTTTCACCCAAAAATCTGGTCAAAAAGCCACCTTGATCACCTACTCGGCTCATGCCACTTGTCTCAGTTCGAAATTCATGGGGCTTTCTGGGGACTATCCTTTCTACCTCATGAAAACCCTGGAAGAAAAAGAGTTTGACTTTGCACTTTTTGCTTCCGGGACAGTTGGTTCTCACCGCCCGATTGCCCCGGGAAATCAGGTAAAGGATATTCAGGAATACGCCTTTCAACTAGATTCTGTCAATCGCTTGAAAATGACTCGGTACGCTACGATTCGAAATACAAGCATGAAAAATGCCCGGTTGGATATTCAACTTCGGGAACCGCACCTTCGGATTTCGGACAATTGGAGAATTCGTCCCTGGCTTTTTGACTGGCTGGTAGGAGACACCAATGCACATTTCGATATCACACAAATTGGGAATACACTTCTGATCTCTTCTAGCGGTGAAATATCTGGGGTATTTTATGAAAAGTGGGAAAAACTAGCCGAATCAAAAGGTCTTAACTTGATCATCACAACTTTCAATGGAGGCTACATTGGCTACATCACGCCCGATGAACTCTATGACAAACACTTTCACGAAGTGCGGGAAATGAATTGGTATGGGCCTGGGAATGGAAAGTATTTCGACGATATGATCACAAAAATCATCGAACAAAGCGGTATTTAATCCTTTACCCAAACTTGCGCCCGAATCCAGCCATTTTTCCAAACTTTTTCCTCTTTCAAAATCCAGCCCTGAGCACTCAGCCAGGATATGTGATCCGGAAGATCCTTTCGACAATGTCCTGCCACCAGTCGAAAAAAAGCTATCATCAAAGCAGTGATAATGGACTGCCGGACTGAATCTGTTTTGAAAAAATCAGATAGGATCACCATTCCTCCGGACTTGAGATTTTGATCCACTCGATGAAGAAATTTGGAAATTTGTTCATCTGTAAGCGTGTCCAAAACAAAAGGCAATAGAACTAGATCAAAGGGTCCAGAACTTCGGAAACTCCCTAAATGAAAAGAAAGCTCACTGGATTGAAGGTTTTCTTTTGCCTTGTTCAACATGGATTCGGAAAGCTCCCAGTATTCACCAGAAAGTCGATCTTGAAATTCCCGGTAGTCAAACCCATCACCTCCACCAATTATTAGTGTTTTCCCAGAAAGATATTGACTCAAAAAATGGGCATTTGCATGAGATAGTTTCTTCCCAAAAACCAATCTTGAAAGTGGTCTGTAAACCCTTCCCACCAAACGGTAGTTATCTTTCATCCCGCTAGAGTAAAATGAGCAATAAAAGCGGAAGTGAAAAAGCCCATTCCATACTTAGCCGCTTTTCTTCCAAAGTCCAATGAGATTTACGGAAAGTGAGCCAGTGAATCAAAGTCATCGCGAGGAGAAAAACACCAAAAATTTTGAAAAACGATGGGGCAAACACCAATGTCAAAAAATTTCCTCCCAGAAGCACCGCACTGATAGCATAAATGATCCTTTCCAACCGATCAGCCCCGAAAGACCTTGCAGCAGAAAAAAAGCCAGCCTGCTGATCTTCTTCCAGATCCAAAAAAGACAAAATAAACAAGTTGTAAATAGCTAAGAGTAAATAAAGCGTGAAAAACACCCAAAACCAAAGCGTCCTATCTAAGGCATTCGCAGTCAGTAAGGGTAAAAATGAAATCCCCAATACGTAAAAGAATGCAATAGAGACCTCTTTCATCCATCCCATCCCAAACTTCCAAATCACCACCCGAGCAAACAAAATAACAAGGCCAAGCGCCAAAACAGACTTCATTTCACTCCCCCATCCAAACAACCAAAATCCTCCGATAAGACCCATAAAACCAAGGGACAATACTCCGAATATCAACACCTTTTTAGCCTTTTGATGAAAAAACCTTCTTGAAGAAAATAGTCGGTTTTCCTGAGCGTCGAGTACATGATCTAAATTATAGATACACCAAACGGCAATTCCCAATAGTATATAAGAGGGGAGTTCTATGGATACATGCAAGAGCTCTGAAAAAAACAGCATTCCAGCCATAGCGCCGGACACCACATCCAAGGAGAGCCACGAAATCCACAAAAGCACTTTATTGAAAAATTGCATTCCGTAAAAATACAGGGACAAAGACCAGAAACAAGGAATTTTGATTGGCCAAAATTTCCTATTTTTCAAAAACCAAACCCATTAAACCTTATGATGAAATTAGTTTTATTCTTTCTATCCTTTGCCTTCTCAAGTGCTCTTCTTGCTCAAGAGCCAATCAAAATCGCCTGCGTGGGCAACTCTATCACACAAGGACCCGGAAGAGATCATCCGGACAGTTACCCCCTTCAAATGCAGGCTATTCTTGGTGATACCTATGAAGTCAAAAACTTTGGAGTCAGCGGAAGAACGCTTCTTCGAAAGGGGGACTTCCCTTATTGGAACGAACCGCAATTTCAGGAGGTAAAGGACTTTGCTCCGGACATTTTGGTCATCATGCTAGGCACCAATGATTCCAAGCCCCAAAACTGGGCCCACAGTTCAGAGTTTAGACAGGATTATTTGGATATGATCTCGGAATTCAAGGCGAATATGCCGAAAGACGGAAAAGTCTACGTGATCATGCCCGTGCCTGTGACTAAGGATAATTTTGGAATTACAGCTGATGTAATGAATAATGAACAGCGAATGATGATCATCGATATCGTCAAGTCCAGCGGTTCTGAAATGATCGATTTGTACACTCCTTTGATGGATAAGGCAGATTTGCTTCCAGATGGAGTCCATCCAAACACAGAAGGTTTGGGCATTATGGCAGCCACAGTCGCCCGAGCGATTAGACTATAAAATTCTTGAGAAAAAAGCCGGAAAATTTGAAACCTTCACCGGCTTTTTTACTTTTATGTTTTTAGTATTTATTCTTCTAACTATTATTTAAATGAAGGTATATCCAATCTTACTTCTAGCTGTATTAATCGGTATTTCTTCCTGCAGTTCAAATTCTGAAAACGAACCAACCGACGAATTTCCAACTTTCGAGATTAATGATAAAATAGTCCAGAGCCCAGAAGAGACTTTGGCTGAAGTGGAATTTATCCCACTGAAAATACCGGAAGGGACACCGATCCAGTTTTTTGGCTTTGATCCGAATATGGCTGTCTCTGAAGATCGGATATTCTTGAACACAGATCCTTATATGAATCCTTCCCTTCATGAATTTGACCTGAAAGGCAATCACATCCAATCGATCGCCAGAAAAGGTGGAGGACCAAATGAATATGAGAGTATAGACAAATTAGGATTGAATGCCGAGGGGAACTTAATGGTGGTTTCCAGGGCTTCGCTTTTGGAGTTTGATGAGAAACTAGATATTCAAAAAAGATTCAATCTCCGTCAAGTCGGCTCCTATTTCCTAATTGATTTTCATCCTCTCGATGAAAAAAAGTGGCTCGTTGCTTTAAGAGGAACAGACCCAGAGGAGGACGACTTTTTCAAAAATTTTGCAGTTTTTAATAGTGACTCATTGACCTATGACTTCCTAGACCTGAAATCCTACCCAGCTTCAGGAAGTGGAGAAGCGGGTTCACTGGTACCCTATGAAGAAGGGTTTTTGTTGAATTTCGGTGCTTCTGACACAATATTTTATTATTCAAAAGGTGACATTCAGCCAATCTTAAGTTTCAATTCGGGAGATAGGAGTATGCCACATGAAAGCCGGCTTCAACCAGAAGACAAGGCAGATGAAGAACTGGAGCGAATGATTGCCACGCAGACTTATGATTTTTACTTCGGCAATGTGGAAGTAGCCGGAGAGACCATCAATACGCAAGTTTTTGGAATTACACCAAAGCCATTAAGTCCTTCTGAACTGGAGGAAATGGAAGAAATACCGGCAGATTTTCCGGTTTATGAGCTTTTTTTCCATCCAAAAAAGCAGCAAATCAAAGCTTCGAAGATAGTACCTGGTCTGGGAGGATTCCCTTTTTCAGATGGAGAGTATTTTTACCGACTGCTCTACACTGAAACTTGGAATTCAATGCTGGAGTCAAAACATTTAGGAGAGAAACACACGCAGGCACTTCAGCTTGCTTCAGAGCAACTCGCCGACATGGAAGATCCAATTGTGATCCGATATAAAATCAAATGGGACTAAGCATTTTGAGGTGAAAAAGTATGAATATATGGAATCTTGCCAGTACCCAATTTACTTTGCTGATTTTGCTGGAAGCCGGAAGAATGAAGATCGAAGTAGCCGGAAGCGAAACCTTGTGGCTTATTTCACTCCGTATTCTGTAATGTTTTCATATGTCTAAAATTGATTTTCAAAGGTCATATGGAATCTCGCGGGGTTGATAGTGATACCAGTGTGTGATGCCCACATCATGCCTGCCTGCGGAAGGCAGGCTCGATTTCATATCGGCAGAAAGGCGGATAATCATAGAAAAAGTCAACTGATCATAAAACTCTCGACTCTGAAAACAGGTCATAAGCAGCTACCAGCAATTGCCTTTCAGGCGAGGTCCCATATCGTGAATAGGAATGTATCTGTGATCGCTCCTCTACATATATTGGCACATAGGTATTTTCGATTTCATCCCAAATTACTAGTAAATAGGCATACGGAATCGGCTTTTCCCGGCCGATTTCAAGCCATTGCTCGAAGAGGTCTTCAGAAAGTGATTGGGGATATTCGGGACTATCAAACATGAATTTTATTCTAAAAGCTGATTAAGAATATTTTATCAGGAAACTTTTTCAAAACCTAAAAGCCCCCTATAGGAGAGCTGTCATCTAGGTGAGGCAAATACAGCATCACATCTTTTTCCAGAGATTTTCCCAACCTAAGCCCTTGAAATGAGGCCCTGTACTTGCTTCTGAATAGATAATTCCGGGATAATCTGTATTCCACTCCATAATTTTGATTTCTCCGGTATCAGTTACCGCAACATCCCAGGCTATCAATTGAAGGTGTGGAATTTTATCGTGTAGTTTTTCGCAGCATTCAACCATTTTCCTGTAGTATGGAACCGCACTGTCTGAAAAAGGAAGTCCACTTTCGGGATGTGAGGAATAGCTTTCCCAACCTGAAGTGATCCCCACTCCAATAAACTCACCATTCTCCAAATTAATAGGAACTCGAATGGAGTCTTTACTATCGATGACATCTACCCCTTTTTGCCCTACTCTCAGACCAGATAGTATATTCCGGGCAGGATTTGCATTGCGCTTAAGCGTCGTAATACGTATGGTGGCAACAGCACTTGGACTCAATTCCTGCAAAAAGGAATGCTGGATAATGGGTGCTTGGATTACCGAATTTCCAAAGGCCTTAAAATCAAAAGCATCAAACTCTTTCGACGTTAATTTAATAACTCCCTGTCCCTGAAAAGAGAGATCTTGCTTGATAAAAATATAGGGATAATCTTTGAAGCAGGCTGTCTTAACTTCTTCTAAAGAGACCTGTTCTCCAGAAAGCAAAACCCAAGTTCCATTGACAAAATAGGCTAAGTCAGGAATTAAGTCTGTTTCTATGATGCGTTTGGATAAGGTTTTATAAAGCGAAATACTCCTGAGGTCACCATTTACAGCCCGAGGAATGATCCTACCCATGTAATTATCAGGAATCCACCCTTCTAAAAATTCCCCGCGAAAAGAAGTGTAAACCTGAAGCCACGGAGAAAAGGATTTCGATCCTAGCACATCTTGGGAATACTCATCACATTGTCTCACCAAGTCATCAGAAAGTCCTTTACCCTGTTTAGCCAGTGAATCCAAGGCAAGTATTGCTTTATCATTAATTTTCTTGTCGAAAAGAGCATTCCATCTCTTTTGCCTTGACTTTCTATATTCTCTCTTTATGAGCTGTATGAGTTTCAAAATGAAATGCCTTTAGGTTGGATCTGAAGATTTATTATTCTTTCTCAAACATAGAGAAAATCTAATTTATCACATCTCTAAATCTTTTAATTGGACTTATTCCTCTCGATTGATTCATTTGAAGAAAACAACACTATCCAGATGACAACTATCAATACAAACCTTATTTCATCTATCGACACTCATCTTTAATTTGGCTTGATTGTATGACATTTAATGACCAATTCCAGGGAATATTTTTATTCAAAAACCCAGATTAGTAATTTTCAGCATGCAAGAAAACCGACGAATATTTAACCTTCTCTACCTCCTACTTTTTATAGGTTTATTCTTTTCAAATGAGTTAAACGCCCAGCAAAAAACCGGACTGCTCCGGGTGAGCAAGGTAGTGGATGGAGATACTTTTTGGCTGATCAATGCCCGGGGAGAGGAGGAAAAAATCCGGCTTATCGGAGTGGATAGTCCTGAGGCTCGGAATGCAGGCCGGGCGAAAAAAGAGTATTTCGGTGCCGAGAGTTCTGCCTTTGCCAAGCGGATGCTAGATGGAAAAAGGGTTCGACTGGAATATGACGCACAACGTAAAGATCGCTATCAGCGAACTTTAGCCTATGTCTATCTGGAGGATGGCACTTTTTTCAATGCGCTTCTCGTTCGTGAAGGCTATGCGACAGTGGCCACCTTTCCTCCCAATGTGAAATATGAGAAGCTATTCATTCGTCTACAACGGGAAGCTCGCTCGAAAAAGAAAGGTCTTTGGAAGTGAAAAAACCACCCCATTTCTGAGGTGGTTTTCAATGAGACTCGAGACAGCAAATTTCGAACAGCTACACTTTTGCAAGAATTGGAATTACCCCAAAATCTTCGCTGCCAGCCAGTCACCCACTTGGGAGGTTTTATAGGCAGTTCCTCCGTCAGCAATATCCTCGGTCACATAGCCCTCAGCCAAGGAAAGATTCACCACATCAGAAATCGCATCTGCCTCAGCTTTCATATCAAAGGCATACTCAAACATCATCGCAGCGGACAATACAGTAGCCAATGGATTGGCGATATCCTTGCCAGCTGCCTGTGGATAGGAACCGTGAATCGGCTCAAACAACTTAACCTTCGATCCTAAAGAAGCTGATGGCATCAAGCCCATAGAGCCGGAAATCACAGAAGCTTCGTCAGTCAAAATATCTCCAAATAAGTTTTCCGTGATCAAGACATCATAGGCTTTGGGCCACTGAATCAGGCGCATAGCCACCGCATCTACAAATTCATATTCGACTTTCACATCAGGATACTCAGCTGCCAATTCTTGCACGGTTTCCCTCCACAATCTGGAAGTGGCCATGACATTGGCTTTGTCCACACAAGTCAGCAATTTTCTCCGTTTTTGTGCAGCTTCAAAACCCATTCTGGCCAAGCGTACAATCTCTTCTTTGCTATACACATTGGTATCGAAAGCCTTGGTACCTTGCTCATTCCGGCCTCTCGGCTCACCGAAGTAAACCCCACCGGTCAATTCTCTAAAGAAAACAAAATCCACTCCATCCACGCGCTCCAATTTCAATGGAGACTTATGAACCAAGGAAGGAAAAGTAAAGGTCGGTCGGACATTGGCAAAAAGCCCTAATTTCTGTCTCATTCGAAGCAAGCCTTGCTCTGGACGAACCTTTGCTTTCGGGTCATTGTCGTACTTCGGATCGCCAATGGCTCCAAAAAGGACAGCATCTGATGCTGCACAAATCTCATGCGTAGCATCCGGATAAGGGTCACCCGTCGCATCGATAGCGCAAGCGCCTACCAGACCTTCCTTGAAGGTGATTTGATGTCCAAATTTTTGGCCAACAGCCTTCACAACTTTGACAGCCTGAGCAATCACCTCAGGTCCGATGCCGTCACCCGGCAACAGCGCGATATTCATTTCCATAATAAGTGGATTCTTCTTTTTTGGGTTGGTAATTCATGTTTTCGATGATGTTGAGCATTTTTTCAGTAGCCATCATCGCCGCTACGGTTTGGTCAGGGTCAAGTCCCTTGGTCTTAAATATTTTTCCATAATCCCAGGTGACTACCGTCTCCACAAAGGCGTCGGTCTTTCCTCCCGGAGGAATAGAAACATGGTAGTCGATCAATCTTGGAAGTTCCCGACCGAGGGATTTATAGATTTTTTTGAGGGCCTTCATAAAGGAATCATACTGGCCATCCCCGGTAGCACTTTCATCGTAAAACTTCCCGTGGATATTCATCCGAAGTTGTACCGTGGGCTTTAATCCCTTCGAATGAGTCATGTGATAGCCCTCGATACTGATGTGCTTGGAAATAGAGTTATTTTGTAGGACATCCGAAATGATATAAGGCAAATCCTCCGTGGTCACTCGCTCCTTTTTGTCGCCGAGTTCAATAATTCGCTGGGTTACCTTGGTGAGTTCATCTTTCTCTAAAGAAATACCCAGCTCCTCCAAATTCTTCAGAATATTTGCCTTCCCGGAAGTTTTGCCCAAAGCATATTTCCGCTGCCTTCCGAATCGCTCCGGCATCAGGTCATTGAAATAGAGGTTCTTTTTATTGTCTCCGTCAGCGTGGATTCCGGCAGTTTGAGTGAAGACATTTTCACCCACGACAGGCTTATTTGCAGGAATATGCTGCCCTGAAAACTGCTCTACCAGCTTGGATACACGGAAAATCTTTTGCTCCTGAATACCGATTTCTAACTCAGTAAAATCCTTGATAACAGCCACTACAGACTCCAAAGGCGCATTTCCTGCTCTTTCCCCTAATCCATTGACCGTCGTGTGAATTCCGGCTGCACCATGAAGAATAGCCTCCATGACATTGGCCACAGAAAGATCGTAATCGTTGTGTGCATGAAAGTCAAAATGTGAATCAGGAAAGCGGGAAACGATTAGCTGGAAATAATCTTTGACCTCTTCCGGAGAAAGCAGTCCCAAGGTATCAGGAAGCATGATTCGCTTCACCGGCTGATGATCAAGAAAATCGATCAGATCTAAGGTGTATTCCTGGGAATTCCGCATCCCATTTGACCAGTCCTCGAGGTACACATTAACTTCAATCCCCTTCTCCTGGGCATAGTTAATGCAATCCTCGATTTCTGAAAAATGCTGCTCAGGAGTCTTTTTCAGCTGATGAACCAAATGATTGAGTGATCCTTTCGTGAGTAAATTCAGCACTTTGGCGCCAGCTTCCTCGATCCAATCTACTGAAACCGGTGTATCTACAAAGCCCAAAACTTCCACCTGATGGAGATATCCTTTTTGACCAGCCCATTGAGTGATTTTTTGCACTCCTTCCAACTCACCTTCAGAAACTCTGGCAGAAGCGACTTCAATCCGATCTACTTTGAGTTCTTCCAACAGCAACTTGGCTATTTGGAGTTTTTCTGAAGGCAAAAAGGAAACCCCTGAGGTCTGTTCGCCATCCCTCAGCGTGGTATCCATGATCTCTATTCGTCTATTTGCCTTCATAGGTACTTTTATCTTGAAGCTTCGAATGCTTCGATTTCAGAAGACATGTTTAGCAGGTAGTCGATATCATCGAAGCCATTCTGCATGTTGGCTTTCTTGTATTCATTGATGTCGAAGGACTCAGATTCTCCTGTGGAAAGCAAAGTGATTTTTTGCTCAGGCAGGCTGACTTCGATCTCGGTCTTGGGATCTGCCTCAATCGCATTGAATAGTTTATCAGCAAATTCGGGAGAAATTGTCACCGGGAGGACTCCAATATTCAGACAGTTATTTTTGAAGATATCTGCGAAAAAGCTGGAAACCACACAGCGAAAGCCATAGTCATATAGTGCCCAAACGGCATGCTCCCGGCTGGAACCGGAGCCGAAGTTTTTACCAGCAACCAGAATTTTACCAGAATAGGTAGGATCATTGAGTACAAAATCCTTTTTGGGATTTCCCTCCACATCATATCGCCAGTCTCGGAAAAGGTTGTCTCCAAATCCCTCCCGTTCGGTCGCCTTCAAAAAGCGAGCAGGGATGATTTGGTCAGTATCCACGTTTTCGGTCGGCAATGGAACTGCCGTATCACGGAGTATGGTGAATTTATCGTAAGCCATTTTTTGATAGTTCAAAGGTGATAAAGTTGGAAGGTGGAAAGGTTAGCTTAGGCTTTAGGTAAAACCTTAGCTCAATCCCGTATTTCGTTTTTCCAACCTCGTATTTTCAATTTGTAAAGACTTCCCGGGGATCAGTAATTCGGCCAGTAACCGCCACAGCCGCCACGGTCAATGGAGAGGCAAGCATCGTTCGCGCTCCTGGACCTTGACGACCTTCGAAGTTTCGATTAGATGTAGAAACCGCATATTTTCCAGCAGGAATCTTATCATCGTTCATGGCTAGGCAGGCAGAGCATCCCGGCTGACGAAGTTCGAAACCAGCTTCTTCCAAGATTTTTACCAAGCCTTCCTCATGAGCGAGCTTTTCCACTTCTCTGGAGCCGGGTACAATCCAAGCGGTGATATTATCCGCTTTTTTCTTACCCTTGACGAATTGTGCTACTGCGCGTATATCTTCAATTCGTCCATTGGTGCAGGATCCAACAAATACATAATCGACTTGCTTTCCTTGGACCGGTTCACCCGGCTGGAATCCCATGTAATCCAGAGATTTGAGATAGGATTTTTTATTGGAGCCTTCCATCCCATCTGTAGTCGGAATAGAGTCTTTGACCTTGATCCCCATTCCCGGATTGGTTCCGTAGGTGATCATCGGCTCAATATCTGCTGCATCAAAGGTCAGTTCCTTGTCAAAAACCGCTCCTTCATCCGTTTTGAGTGTTTTCCAATAAGATACTGCTCTATCCCAGTCATCTCCTTTAGGGGCGTATTGTTTCCCTTTAAGAAAAGCAAAAGTGGTCTCATCCGGAGCAATCAAACCTCCTCTGGCGCCCATTTCGATGGACATGTTGCAAATGGTCATCCGAGCTTCCATGGATAGATTTCGGATCGCCGAACCTGCATATTCCACAAAATAGCCGGTAGCCCCAGCTGCTGAGATTTTAGAAATAATGTAGAGAATGATGTCTTTGGAGGTTACTCCTTTTCCAAGTTCCCCCTCCACAGAAATCCGCATTTTCTTTGGCTTGGACTGCATGATGCATTGAGTAGCTAGGACCATTTCCACCTCGGAAGTACCGATACCAAAGGCTATCGCTCCAAAGGCTCCATGCGTAGAAGTATGTGAGTCTCCACAAACGATAGTCATCCCGGGTTGGGTAACTCCCAGTTCCGGTCCGATTACATGGACAATTCCGTGATGAGCAGACCCCAAATCATGAAGCTCAATGCCGTATTTTGCGCAATTCTGACGAAGTTTCTCCACCTGCATTCGAGAAAGCTTGTCTTTGATCGTCTGATCCTGATCGATTGTCGGGACATTGTGATCTGGAGTTGCTATTGTCCTATGCGGATATTTTACCCCGATCCCTCTTTTCTCCAAATTCAAGAAAGCTACAGGGGAAGTCACTTCATGGATAAAATGCTTATCAATGAAGAACACATCTGGCCCGGCTGGCACCGATTTGACCACGTGGGAATCCCAGATTTTATCAAATAATGTTGTCTTTTCCATAATTAGGCAGTCACGTATTCTTTGACTGGTATTTTGTTTAATGCATCCACAAACGCTTGAGCAGATGCCAATACAATGTCTTGGTTTGAAGCAAAGCCATAGTAAGGCTTTTCGGATTTGATGACCCTCATGTGAACTTTTGCCACGTCATTGGAGCCATGGGTCATGGCTTGAATCAGGAATTCTTCCAAATCAACTTGTGGCTGAACTACCTTCTCGATAGCTGTCAATACAGCATCTACCGGACCAACCCCGGTTGCAGAAGCTTCATGGGATTCATTACCGATTTTCACTTTTACTTGAGCATTGATCTCACCATTGGAGGAATAAGTCACCTCTTCCAATTCGATGAAATTGGATTCATCCATATACTTTCCAACGAGCTCGAGTAAGTCCTTTCTTCCAATGTCACGTTTGGAATCTGCCAATAGCAAAAACTCTTCGTACACTTTGCGAAGCTCTTCTCCTTCCAGTTCGACTCCCAATGCATCCAAGTGATGCTTCAAGGCAGCTCTTCCGGATCTTGCAGTCAAGACAATCGAAGACTCCTCCACCCCGACCTCTTTTGGATCAATGATTTCGTAGTTTTCTCTGTTCTTCAAGACACCGTCCTGATGAATCCCTGAGGAGTGAGCAAAGGCATTTCTACCGACAATTGCCTTATTGGGCTGCACAGGCATATTCATCAGTTTGGATACCAATCGGCTGGTATGGTAGATTTTCTGCGTCACGATATCCGTGTGTACCGGAATGGACTGATGACATTTGATGGCCATGACCACCTCTTCCATGGAAGTATTTCCGGCACGCTCGCCAATTCCGTTGATCGTCACTTCGACTTGCCGAGCGCCATTTTGGACACCGGCCACAGTATTGGCCGTAGCCATTCCCAAATCATTGTGACAATGGGTGGCTATGATAGCCTTGTCGATATTGGGTACCCGATTTTTGAGATTTGCAATGAAACCCCCATACTGCTCTGGCAAACAATAGCCCGTGGTATCCGGAATATTCACTACAGTAGCTCCGGCTTTGATGACCTCCTCGATGATTTTACAAAGAAAATCAGGCTCCGAACGCCCAGCATCTTCTGCGTAAAACTCCACATCCTCCACAAACTGCTTGGCAAATTTCACAGCTGCTACTCCACGGCGGATGATCTCCTCCGGAGTGGAGCGGAGCTTGTACTGAATATGATAGGGAGAAACCCCAATACCTGTGTGAATTCGGCCTTTTTTGGCATACTTGAGTGCCGCTGCAGCTACTTCGATATCCTTTTCTACCGCACGTGAGAGGGCACAAATGATCGGATTGGAAACAGCTTTCGAAATCTCCTGTACAGAATTGAAATCACCTGGGCTAGAGATGGGAAATCCTGCCTCAATTATATCAACTCCTAGTTCTTCTAGAGCCTTTGCCACGATAATTTTCTCCTGGGTATTCAGCTGACACCCTGGCACTTGCTCCCCGTCTCGCAGGGTCGTATCAAATATCCACAGCTTCTCACTCATGATCTTTGGGTTTAGGTTTGGGGTTTAATTATTTTCTGGTCTCAACTGTCGGACGACCGCACCGGCCTGCCACATTTCTGACTCACGCAATTCTTTCAATTCGGCCTCCAGCTTTTCTCTATAATCTGACTTCGAATTAGAGTCGATGGATTTTTGAGCTTCTTGTCCTGTTTTGACAGAATCATACAGGGCCTCAAAAACAGGCTTGGTAGCATCCCGGAAAGGCTTCCACCAATCCAATGCACCTCGTTGAGCCGTGGTGGAGCAGTTGGCATACATCCAATCCATTCCATTTTCTGCTACCAAAGGCATCAAAGACTGTGTCAACTCCTCTACTGTCTCATTGAAAGCTTCGGATGGAGTATGACCATTTGCTCTCAAAACCTCATATTGGGCTGCGAAAATCCCTTGGATCGCTCCCATCAAAGTTCCTCTTTCGCCAGTGAGGTCAGAAGTAACTTCACGGTAAAAATCTGTTTCGAAAAGGTATCCTGATCCTACCCCAATACCCAAGGCTACGACACGGTCCTTAGCCTTGCCAGTTGCGTCTTGGTAAATTGCATAGGAGGAGTTTAATCCACGACCTTCTACAAACATCCTTCTCAAAGAGGTCCCAGATCCTTTTGGAGCAACCAAAATCACATCCACATCTCCTGGAGGTATGATACCTGTTTTATCCTTATAAGTCACACCAAATCCATGCGAGAAGTATAATGCCTTTCCAGGAGTCAGGTGTTTTTTGACAGTTGGCCAAAGGGCAATCTGTCCTGCATCTGACAGCAAAAACTGAATGATCGTACCTTTTTCACAGGCCTCTTCGATCTCAAAAAGCGTCTCGCCAGGAACCCACCCGTCCGACACGGCTTTATCCCAAGTTTTGGAATTTTTACGCTGACCTACGATGACGTTGAATCCATTGTCTTTAAGGTTCAAAGCCTGTCCTGGGCCTTGGACACCATAGCCAATGACTGCGATCACCTCATCCTTGAGTACTTCTCTGGCTTTCTCCAGTGGGAATTCCTCGCGGGTCACCACATTTTCTTCAACATTGCCGAATTTTAATTTCATGATTCTAAAATTAGGTTTAATAGATTGATTTTTAATGTTTTATGATAAATACTGATCAATTGTTCGCATTCGTTTCGCGACAGCAACTCTGCCTGATCTTGCAAATTCGAGGAGGCCATAGCCCTTCAGAATTTCCAGCAACTCCTGGGTTTGTTCTTTATGTCCAGCTACTTCCAGCACGACGAATTCCTGCTCTGCCGAAATGATTTTTGCATGATGCTGTCGAATGATTTTCTCTAAGCTTCCATCCAAGCGAGCAACAGGGATCTTGTAAAGTGCAATCTCCTGATAGACCACGCCGGAATCTTCATGATAAAATGCCTTGATGACATCGATGATTTTCTCGATTTGATTGACGAGATGAACTACCATTTCTTCGGAAGTAGTCACTTCAATCGTAATCCGATGAATCCCATCCACACTGCTTTCAGAAGCAGTCAAGGCATCGATATTGATCCCTCTTCGAGTGAAGATGATAGTGATCCGATTGAGAATTCCGATGAAATTCTCCGTAATGACGAAAATAGTATAGCGTTTCATAGGGGGATTCTTTTAAGAAAGTCGGACTTCTTCTACCGAGCATCCGGTAGCGATCATCGGGAATACATTATCTTCTTTCTCAACCACCACTTCCAAGAAATAGGGGCCGTCATGAATCAACATATCTTCAATAGATTCCGTGAGTGTATTTCTTTCGGTTACCTTCTGGGCTTTAATTCCGTAGGCTTCTGCCAGTTTGATGAAATCCGGATTGTCCAATTCAGTGAATGAGTAGCGTTTATCAAAAAACATTTGCTGCCACTGACGGACCATTCCCAGGTAATTATTATTGAGCAGGACAATTTTGACGGGCGCCTTGGTCTGCATGATAGCACCCAACTCCTGAATGGTCATCTGAATACCTCCATCACCAACTACACAGATTACCTGTCTGGAATAGTCATGAAGCTGTGCTCCTAAAGCCGCTGGAAGTGCAAAACCCATAGTCCCTAAACCTCCTGAAGTAATCTGGGTCCGTGTCTTCTTATAGTGAAAATAGCGCCAAGCAATCATTTGGTGCTGTCCCACATCGGTTACCAAAACAGCATCATCTGCCTTGTAGCGATTGATTTGACTGATTACCTCACCCATGGTAAGGCCCACTTTGGTCGGTGTGATATCATGCTGCATCACAGCTTCCTTTTCCATCTGCTCCAACTCACGAAACTTCCCCAGCCATTCCGGATGGGACCCTTGCTCTACTGCTTCGGTTAGCATGGAAAGACTTTCCTTACAATCTCCTAATACTCCTACTTCCACCTTGACGTTTTTATTAATCTCAGCGGCGTCCAGTTCCAGATGAATGACTTTTGCCTGTTTGGCGTAGCGCTTCAGGTCTCCGGTTACCCGATCGTCAAATCGCATCCCGACCGCAATGAGAACATCACATTGATTGGTCAGGAGGTTGGGAGCGTAATTACCATGCATACCCAGCTTGCCCACGTAATTTGGATGATCCTCTGAAAGTGCCCCTGATCCCAAAAGGGTAGATGCAGCAGGAATACCTGTTTTATCCAAGAAAAACTTCAACTCTGTCTCAGCTTTCCCCAAAACCACGCCCTGTCCAAAAAGTAAATAGGGCCGCTTAGCCTCTTTGATCAATTCTGCAGCTTTCTGAATTGCATTTGGGTCTATTGGCTGATGAACTTTGTAAGACCTGAAGCCCAAGCAAGGAGTGTAATTCATCTGCCCGAAGTCTACTTGAGCATTTTTTGTAATATCAATCAATACAGGTCCGGGACGTCCAGACCGAGCTATATAAAATCCTTTTGCAATCGCAGGTGCAATATCCTCCACTCTTCTCACCTGAATATTCCATTTCGTCCCAGGCATAGAAATACCGACCACATCTGTCTCCTGAAAGGCATCTGTACCCAAAAGATGTGCGGCAACTTGCCCAGTAATACAAACCAAGGGTGTGCTGTCGATCTGCGCATCAGCCAGCCCCGTGATCAAATTAGTCGCTCCGGGGCCTGAAGTAGCCAAGCAAACTCCTACTTTTCCTGAAACCCGGGCATAGCCTTGTGCTGCGTGAATAGCTCCCTGTTCATGACGAGTCAAGACGTGCTTGATCTGCTCATGATAATCGTACAGGGCATCGTATACAGGCATGATTGCACCTCCAGGATACCCAAAGATAATTTCTGCCTGCTCTGCGATTAGGGACTGCACAACTATGTCTGCCCCACGAATCATGGATTCTTCCTTCATAGACTTTAGAATTTATCGGTTACGCAGCCTTCTGATGCAGTTGCCACGAGTTGATTGTATTTTTTAAGGGTACCCTGCAGTCCTTCAATTTTCTTGGGTGACCAGGATTTTTTGCGTTCCGCAAACTCTTCTTCACTCACTTGCACTGAAAGCTCAAAATTATTCGCATCGATTGTGATGATATCTCCGTCTTTCAATAGTCCAATGGGACCTCCGCACCAAGCCTCAGGGGTAACGTGTCCCACTACAAAGCCATGCGTTCCACCGGAAAATCTTCCGTCAGTAATTAGAGCTACATCTGAACCGAGGCCCGCTCCAATGATCATGGAGGTTGGTTTAAGCATTTCTGGCATTCCAGGAGCTCCTTTTGGACCGACATTTCGAACTACCACTACATCTCCAGCCTGCACCTTGTGATCCCGTATGGCATTATTGGCCTCCAATTCAGAATCGAAAACTTTGGCTGGACCTGTGAATGAAACCCCTTCCTTTCCAGTGATCTTCGAAACTGCCCCTTCAGGAGCAAGATTTCCCTTGAGAATGCATAGATGACCTGTTTTCTTAATGGGCTGATCGATTGGCCGAATACAATTGACCAAGGATGGTATGATAGGGTCGATATTTTCCAGATTTTCGGCTAAAGTCTTCCCGGTGACGGTCATACAATCTCCATGGAGCATTCCTTGATCTAGCATAAATTTCATGAAAGCTGGAAGCCCACCTTGTTCATGCAAATCTTCCATCAGGAATTTTCCGGAAGGTTTGAAGTCACCTAACAATGGGGTGATATCATTTACAGCTTTAAAGTCTTCAAGTGTAAAGTCTACTCCAGCCGTACGCGCAATCGCCAGGATATGCATCACTGCATTGGTACTGCCTCCTAGCGCTACGATAACCCTTACAGCATTTTCAATGCTTTTTCGAGTGACGATATCTTTGGGCTTAATGTCTTTTTCAAGTAGGATTTTGATGTATTTGCTGACCTCTCTACACTCTCGGAGTTTCTCAGGGGAGTTGGCAGGATAAGAAGCAGAGTAAGGAAGAGACATCCCCATAGCTTCTGCAGCAGATGACATGGTATTGGCAGTATACATCCCTCCACAGGCACCTGCACCGGGGCAGGCATTTCGGATCACTCCATCATAGTCTTGTTCTGAGATGGTTCCTTGAATCTTTTTCCCAAATGCCTCAAATGCAGAGACGATGTTCAGTTTCTCACCTTTATAATTGCCCGAGGCAATCGTCCCACCATAAACCATAATCGATGGGCGGTTGATGCGAAGCATTCCCATGATCGCCCCGGGCATATTTTTATCACATCCTGCAACTGCCACACAGGCATCAAAGGAGTGACCTAAAATGAATGACTCAATCGAATCTGCAATGATCTCTCTGGAAACCAAGGAATAACGCATCCCCAGTGTCCCCATGGAAGTACCATCCGAAATCCCAATGGTATTGAAAACCAAACCGGTCAAATCATGCTCTTGAGTAGTTGATTTGATCTCGGCAGCAAAGTCATTGAGGTGCATGTTGCAGGGATTGCTTTCATAGCCACAGCTTGCAATTCCTACAAAAGGCTGCATTAACTTCTTATCAGATAGACCAGTGGCATATAGCATAGCTTTGCCTGCCGGATGCTCGGGATTATCAGAGATTTCCCAACTATATTTTTTAAGGTTTTTCATAGGGATATAAAAAAAGTGCCTTCATGTAATGAGGCACTTACAGATTTTTTATTTTGATATAGTCTAGTGCCTCACCTTAGTATCCTAGGAGAATAATAATGCTAAGCAAAAAGACCACTCGATTCATAGATTTTGGGTTGAACTGCTGTGAATTCGAAATTTTGTCAAATTTAAGTTTCATGGAGGAGACTAACAATATTTAATTCGCTTAAAAATCTTTAACGCAGAATATAAATTATCGCAATATGATTTTTTATAGAATTTTATTCTTATATAAGAACTTTTTATGCTTATTATTCTATTTGAAATATATTTTTTTTCAAAAAACAGAATTTTATACTGAATTGACTTTTTTTTAATAAAAAGTGAAAAAGATTCCATTTTTATCAACCGAAGGGATCAATCGCCTTATTTTTCCTAATCTTTCCAAGATTAACTTAAAAATATTCAAAGATCGAATTGTAAACTTTTCAGTCCAAAATCCACTTAATTTGCGGAAAGCTCTCGACATGATCACTTTCCCTAATGCAAAAATCAACCTCGGACTGCATATCCTAGGAAAAAGAAAGGATGGATACCACGAAATCGAAACTTGCATGGTTCCAATCCCACTTCTGGATGCTTTAGAAATCATCTTGGATAAAAAAGGCGGCTGGGAAAGCACCGGAATCCCAATCCCAGGTGAGGCCAAAGATAATTTGATTCTAAAGGCTGAGAAGCTTCTTCGAAAGGACTTTCAAGGACTCCCCAATCTCAAAATCCACCTTCATAAAAATATACCAATGGGTGCTGGTCTTGGCGGGGGTTCGGCTGACGGAGCTTTCGCCTTGAAATTGATGAATAATCTTTTTGACCTCCATCTCGATGACTACTTTCTAGAAGAATATGCCGCACAGCTCGGAAGCGATTGTCCTTTTTTTATCGAGAATACACCAAAAATCGCCCGTGGTCGGGGTGAAATCCTCAGTACAGCAGAGGTATCTCTTGCAGGAAGCTATCTAGTCTTAATCAATCCGGGAATTCACATCGGCACCAAAGAGGCCTACTCAGGCGTCCACCCTACTGCTCCCAAAGCGAAGATTGAGGAAGTGTTAGCAGACCGAAGTAGATGGAAAAATGAATTGGTCAATGATTTTGAACAAAGTATTTTTAGAAATCACCCTGAAATAGCGGCCATCAAAAACCAACTGTATCAAGCTGGTGCCTACTATGCAGCTATGTCCGGTTCCGGTTCCAGTGTATTTGGTCTTTTTGAAACTAAGCCAAGTAGAATTGATTATCCTGGTAATTATTTTTGCCTTGAAAAAGAACTTTAAAAACGTATTTATTATTATATTTACAATAAACTTCAAATAAAATGGCTACGTTCACAAGTTCTCTCCCAGACGATCTCCTTGAAAAAATTTCTTCAGAAGCTTCAAAACTATCAATTCCAAAAAATAAGCTGATCGAAAAAGCCTTACGGGCATATTTGGATTATTTGAAGCGTATTGAATATGCTAAATCTTACAAAATGGCCTCTAAAGATCCAGATATTCTAGAAATGGCAGAAGAAGACATGGGGGAATACTTCAAGCAAATAGAAGAAGATGAAGCAAGGTGAAATCTGGTATGCAAGATTAGACCCTGTAATTGGATCAGAACAAGCCGGGTATCGACCTGTGGTCATTTTGAGTGGAAACCTGTTAAACACTCATCTCCAAGTCGTTTTGGCAGCGCCTTTAACAAGTAAAATCAAAGGATTCAAAGGGAACCCAATTTTACAACCCACTGAAAAAAATGGATTAAAAGTAGATTCAGAGATTATGATTTTTCATTTAAGGTCAATATCCAAACAAAGACTCAAGACAAAAATTGGAGAGGTTGAAAAAAAACAAATCAAACTTGCTATTGAGACTTTAAATGATATCCTCCATTTCTAACCCAAAGTCCTGACAGCCTTTCTCCGCTTATTCCAGTAATTCAGCACAGGATAAATCAAAACCGAAACCAGAATGATCAAGGTCCCCAGATAAAACTCAGGGGTCATTTTTTCCTTTTCTCCAAAGATCAAAACCGCCAAAACAATTCCATAAACAGGTTCCAGATTGATCGTCAAATTGATTGAAAATACGGTCAGTCGCTTCATCAAATCCACCGAAACGGAAAAGGCATAGACAGTACACACCCCTCCTAAAACCAGCAACCAAAACCAATCCATCCCCTGCCAAGTCCATTGAATACCAGCTCCATCAGTCAGCCAAATCGAATAAACAGGCATGAATAATAAAATTGCCAAACAGGCCCCCGTCATCTCGTAAAAGGTAATTTGATAGGGATCGTGACGCTTGGTCAGTCGGCCATTAATCACAGAAAAGCAAGCCGCCAAAAAGGCCGAAGCCAAAGCCATCGATAGGCCAAGCCAATAGCCTGTTTCAAATTTGAAAATGACCAAGAGCCCGGAGATCACCAGTAAACCCAATGCCACCTCATACCACTTGATTTTTGCTTTATTGAAAAAAGGCTCAACAAACGCCGTCCAAAGCGAGGTCGTAGCCATTCCAGCTAAGCAAACGGAAACTGTGGAAACTCTTGCTGACCAAAAAAACAGAATCCAGTGCAAAGCAATCAGCACCCCGGTACCCAATACCTTCCACATTTGATGTGGGGGAATCCAAATATTTTTCTTTTTCCATACAAAAAGCAAGGCCACTCCAACCGAGGCGATGAGGGTTCGGTAAAAAACCAATTCCAGAGCTGGAAGCGAAATCAACACTCCGAGAATAGCTGTAAAACCCCATATCAAGACAATGAGGTGGAGTAAAAGATAATCTTTCAGGGAAGCCTGCATTTATCGCGGGACGGTTTTATAAAGCACTAGACCTACCGAAGCAAAAATGATATTGGGAAGCCAAACCGCAAAAATAGGGTACTCCGAACCATTTTCGGCAAAGGTTCTAGATAGAATAAATAAGAGAATGTAGATGAACGCCATCAAGAAACCCATAGCAATTTGAAAGCCTGAGCCACCCCGTGTCTTGCGCGCAGACATAATTACCCCTATAAAAGTCAAAATCAAGGCAGCAAAAGGAGACATAAAACGGACGTAGCGCTCAATCTTGTAATAAGCGACATTATCCGCTCCACGATCCTCCAATATCCGGATTTGACGGCTGAGCTGTGGTAGTTTGAGTGTCTCGTGATGATTTTCCGGTACGCCAAAGTCTTGAGGAACGATCGAAAGGACCGTGTCCAACTCAGTACCCACCGTCCACTCCTCTCCTTCCTCTTTCAATTCCCGAAGTCTCCAATTTTTCAGCGTCCAGGCATTCTTAGCCGTATCCCATTCGATTCGGTCAGAAGAGAGCTTGGCCAGCATCTCTCCGTCTCGGATCGTTTCTAAGGTGAAATTATAGCCAGTGTTGTTGGTTTTGAAGAATCGACTCAAATAAGCATAGCTATCCTCCCCTACTTTGATGTGAATATTTTGCTCACTTTGAGCGGCACCCTTTTCAAGATAGACCAAGCGAAAAACGGTCAGATTCTCAGTGGCCGTGGGGAGCACCCAGCCATTCAGAAGAAAACTGGCTCCGCCAATCAGCGCTGCAGAAAATAGAAAAGGAAATAGTAACCTGACAAAACTAACTCCACTCCCTAAAATGGCGATAATTTCCGTACGCCCGGCCATTTTGGAGGTAATGAAAATCACCGAAATAAAGACCGTAATGGGTGTCAGGAGATTATTCAAATAGAGCCCATAGTTTCCCATGTATCTGAGTATCTCCCCGGTTGGCACTTGATTTTGGATGTATTTGTCATTTTTTTCCGTAAAATCCAACACCAAGACCACCAAAATCAACATCAAGACCACAAAGAAATAGGTCTTCAAAAAATCCTTGATGATGAGTCGATCGATCAGTTTCATGTCAGAGACGGGTACTTACTTTTTTGACCATCTGGTTTTTCCAGCTAGCAAAATCACCGGCTAAAATATGATTTCTTGCCTCTTTTACTAACCACAGATAGAAGGCCAAGTTATGTACGCTGGCGATTTGTGCAGCCAAAATTTCCTTAGAAATTGTTAAATGCCGCAAATAAGCCTTGGAATAAAAAGTACTCGCATAATTTCCTATGGCTGGATCGATAGGAGTGAAATCATCTTTCCACTTTTCATTTCGAATATTGATTATCCCTTCTGAGGTAAAGAGCATCCCGTTTCGGGCATTTCGCGTCGGCATTACGCAGTCGAACATATCGACCCCAAGTGCGATGCATTCCAGAATATTCGCCGGAGTTCCCACCCCCATCAGGTAGCGGGGTTTATCCCTCGGCAAAAGGTCTGTGACGATCTCGGTCATTTCGTACATCATTTCAGCAGGTTCTCCTACAGAAAGACCACCTATTGCATTTCCTTCACGACCTTGCTCGGCGATGAATTCGGCACTTTGCTTTCGCAAATCCTTGTAAACAGATCCCTGTACAATGGGAAATAGTGTCTGATTGTAGCCGTATTTTCCTTCCGTAGAGTCAAATCGTTCGGTACAGCGCTTAAGCCAGCGATGCGTCATTTCCATGGACTTGCGAGCATAGCCATACTCGCAAGGATAGGGCGTGCATTCATCAAAAGCCATGATGATATCCGCTCCGATAGTCCGCTGAATATCCATCACATTTTCTGGAGTGAAATTGTGCTTTGATCCATCAATATGGGATTTGAAGGTTACCCCTTCTTCTTTAATCTTTCGTGTCCCAGCAAGCGAAAAAACCTGATACCCTCCCGAGTCCGTCAAAATCGGCCGATCCCAGCCATTGAATTTGTGAAGACCTCCGGCTTTTTCCAAAATATCCAATCCTGGCCGCAGATAAAGATGATAGGTGTTCCCTAGAATAATCTGAGCTTGAATATCCTCTTTGAGTTCCCGCTGATGGACTGCCTTGACAGTACCTGCCGTTCCGACTGGCATAAAAATGGGTGTCTCGATCTTCCCATGGTCTGTATCCACCAATCCTGCCCGGGCTTTGGATTGAGGATCTTCCTGTGCTAAAGTGAACTTCATCGAAGGATTATTTTGATTCGTCGGCCAAACAAGAGCCTAGACAAAATTATCTCTTTATTCCTAAACGAATGCTGAAATTGATTTTATATTTGCCGAGCACAAAAAACTATGGCCCTTCTTTTACTCTGGATTTTATTTGGACTTGGCTTTTTTATTCAGCTGATTTATTTGTTACCCATATTTGGGAAGGTCGCTTTCTTCAAGGCAAAACCAGACAGTAATTCTGAAAATACTGAAGGTGTCACAGTTGTGATCGCCGCACACAATGAATTCAAAAATCTAAAACGGCTCATCCCCATACTATTTGAGCAGGATTACCCCAACTTTGATGTCTTGGTGATCAATGATCGAAGTAGGGATAGAACAGGGCGTCTTTTGGAAGACCTGATGAGTCAGTATCCCAAACTCCGTACGGTCACAGTAAAGTATACTCCCGATCATGTCACCTCTAAAAAATATGCGCTTACTCTCGGTATCAAAGTGGCCAAAAACGACGTCATCTTATTGACCGATGCAGATTGTATACCTACCTCCGATCAGTGGATTCGTAAAATGACCCAGCCCGTTAGAAATCAAAATATGACCTTTTCGATTGGGTATGCCGGCTATGAGCAGCAAAAGGGATTCCTAAACCGATGGATACAATTCGAAACGCTCAAAACTGCGCTTTTGTATCTATCCTTTGCCAAGTGGAAAAGCCCATTTATGGGAGTAGGGAGAAATCTTTGCTACCGGCGTAGTTTTTTCATGGAAATCAAAGCTTTCAAAGACCTTTGGCATTTCGAAGGCGGTGACGATGACCTATTGATAAACCGTTATGCCACCGGAAAAAACACCCGTGCGGTTTTGGATGCTGATGCAAGGACTATTTCTATTCCCAAAGAGAACTGGAAAGATTACTTTTCTCAGAAAAAAAGACATTTAAATATCGGAAAGCACTATTTGACGCAACACAAGCTAAAAATCGGTTGGTATGCCTTTTCCCACCTTTTATTCTGGGTTGGGGCCATAGGTTTATTTATTTATTTGGCTTTGGAGCAGAAATGGGAACAAATTGCGATCGTTTTCGGTATATTTCTCATGAGGCTTCTGTTACTCGCTTGGGTATTTTCCAAGGCCAACAGAAATCTCAATGGTCAAAAAAATCCATCAAACACCTTAATCAATGACTTTTTGTATTTAGGTTATTTTTGGATTTTGGGACCAATATCCCATCAGTCAAAGGACATCAAATGGAACTAAACCAACGTGGATTTTCTAAGAAAGCGCTCGAAGACTTCGATCTAATCGATCAAGCCGTAGAGGAAAAGGATCAGCAAGCTTATGCAGCTTTGATGAAGCGGTACAAGAAGGCTGTTTACTTCATGATCCTCAAGATGATCCGAGATGCCGATGATGCTGAAGATTTGACCATGGAGGCATTTGCCAAAGCCTTCAAAAACCTACATCGATTTAAGAAAGACTATACTTTTTCCACCTGGCTTTTCAGGATTGCCACCAATAATGCCATCGATTTTATCCGTAAGAAAAAGCTCAAAACCATGAGCCTCAATACCACCATGTCCGATGACAGCGGCAACTCAGTAACCATCGATGTGGAAGATGATGACAACAATCCTCAAGACGAATTCATCAAGTCTCAGCGGATCGAAATGGTCAGGATTTTTGTCGATAAGCTACCTGCGAAATACCGAAAACTCGTACAACTTCGGTACTTTGATGAGCTTTCCTATGAAGAGATCGCCCAAGAACTCGAAAAGCCACTCGGAACGGTCAAGGCACAATTGCACCGCTCCCGGGAACTATTATATGAAATCGCCTCAGGCAAGCAAAAACACATCTAATGAACTCCGGCACCCAGCTGATTCTTTCCTACTTTCCTAACCTGACCGAAAAGCAAATCGAGCAATTCGATCGCTTACAAGAGCTATACGAAGATTGGAATTCCAAAATCAATGTAATCAGCCGAAAGGACATGGATCAGTTTTACATCCATCATGTCCTACACTCATTGGGGATTGCAAAAGTGATGGGATTTCAGCCAGGCACGAAAGTGCTTGATATCGGTACGGGCGGAGGGTTTCCTGGAATCCCATTAGCCATTCTTTTCCCTGACACCCATTTTCATTTGGTGGATTCCATCGGAAAGAAAATTACCGTGGTCAAAGAGATTGTCCGAGCTCTCAAACTGAGTAATGTAGAAGCCCAACAAGCCCGGGCGGAGACATTAGTAAGGAAATATGATTTTGTGATCAGCCGTGCCGTCACTCGTATGGTCAATTTTTATCCTTGGGTCAAAGGAAAAATCAAGCGAGAGGATTTTAATGAATTCCCCAATGGTATCCTTTACCTCAAAGGAGGCGATGTGGATGAGGAAATGGAGGAAACAGGCAAATCCTATGTAACCTACCACTTAAGCGACTATTTCAAGGAAGATTTTTTTGAGACCAAAAAGGTGGTCTATATGCCTTGGGAGGATAAAAGGTAGGTTTATGTATTGTTGAAAGTTTAAAAAATAGACCCTGCTTTTGTTTCTTAAGCACACTTGAATTTTCTCAAATTTCGATTAGAGAGTAAATTCTGATTCACTGTCTATTTAATACAATCTTTCCCTGACAATTCCCGCCGCATCACTTTTTTGCATCCTTCAAATGACCTAATTTGAAGCCTCAATTCTCTGTGCTGTATGTATATTATTTTCGATACCGAAACCACCGGTTTACCCCGCGATTACAATGCTCCCATGTCCGATTTGGACAACTGGCCCCGCCTGGTCCAGTTGGCTTGGCAACTGCATGATGCTAAGGGTAAACTGATATCCAATCACAATTACATTGTCAAGCCAGAGGGCTTTACTATACCTTATAATGCTGAGAAAGTTCACGGGATTTCGACCAAGCGAGCTCTCGCTGAAGGACATGACCTGAAAGAGGTTTTGGCGATTTTTGAGAAGGATGTAGCTGAGGCCAAGCATCTGGTCGGTCATAATATCGAATTTGATATTAACGTGGTCGGGTCTGAATTTATCCGTGCTGAGCTTGGCATGCCTTTGACAGCCAATCAGTTGGACACGAAGGATATTTCTACCGAATTCTGTGCGATTCCTGGAGGTAAAGGCGGAAAATTCAAATGGCCTACCCTCACTGAATTGCATCAAAAACTATTTGGAAAAGGCTTTGGCGATGCGCACGATGCCGCCTATGATGTAGATGCTACGGCACGCTGTTTCTTTGGCTTGATAACCCATGGAGTACAAAAGCCCGAGGAAGGTATCAGCATCCAGGAAGTCGTCTATGAAGCGCCCGATCTGGCCGAAGCAAATTTCGCTCAGGCTAAAGACGAACAGAAAGTTGCAGCCAAGGAAGTTCTGAAGCAAGCCGGCAAAGCGGATATCTCTGAATTGGTCGATGTACCTTTTACACATCTCCATGTTCATACCCAGTATTCAGTTCTACAGGCTACGTCGGAAATCCCCGCCCTGATCGCCAAGGCAAAGTCCATGAATATGCCTGCCATCGCTATGACTGATCATGGCAATATGATGGGAGCCTTCAATTTTGTGAAATCTGCCATGGCCGCAGATATTAAACCCATTATCGGCTGTGAATTCAACCTATGTCGGGATCGAAAAAACAAATCCAACAAGGATGATGGATACCAAACGGTCCTACTAGCCAAAAATAAGGCTGGTTATCACAATCTCGCCAAACTAGCCTCATACGCCAATATTGAGGGTTTTTATTACCTCCCAAGAATTGACAAAGAAGTACTTGTGCAGTACAAAAGCGATCTCATCGCGACCACTGGCGGTCTCTGGGGAGAGATTCCTTTTTTGATTTTGAATGTGGGCGAGACGCAGGCTGAGGAAGCTTTCATCTGGTGGAAAGAGCAGTTTGGAGAGGATTTCTACGTCGAGCTCAACCGACACGGGATTCCTGAGGAGGAAAAAGTCAATGAAGTACTTTTAGAATTTGCCCGCAAATACAATGTGAAGTATTTCGCAGCAAACAACACCTATTACAATGACAAAGCAGATGCTAAAGCGCATGATATTTTGCTTTGTGTGAAAGACGGTGAATTGGTGGAAAAGCCGAAGAAATACATCGGAAAGCGAGGAAGGGAATATCGATATGGACTTCCCAACGATGAATTTTACCTTAAGTCTCCTGAGGAGATGAAAAAGCTTTTCGCCGATCTTCCAGAAGCCATCGAATGTACGCACGAGATTGTCGAAAAAATAGAAGCCTACAAGCTTGCCCGAGAAGTACTACTTCCAAAATTTGACATCCCTGAGGAATTCAAAGACCCTCAGGATGAAGTGGACGGTGGCAAGCGAGGAGAAAATGCTTTTCTTCGTCACCTGACTTATGAAGGAGCTAAAAAACGATATAGTGAAATCACGCCGGAAATTCAAGAGCGCCTGGATTTCGAATTGGAGACTATCGAGCGAACAGGCTATCCGGGTTACTTTTTGATTGTGCAGGACTTTACCCGAGCAGCTCGGGATATGGGCGTATCAGTCGGTCCAGGTCGGGGTTCGGCAGCAGGATCAGCCGTTGCTTATTGTATTGGAATCACGAATGTGGATCCCATCGAGTATGATCTCCTTTTTGAGAGATTCCTAAATCCGGATCGGGTATCCCTTCCCGATATTGATATTGACTTTGATGATGAAGGTCGTGGACGGGTCATCGACTATGTGATCAAAAAATACGGTTCCAATCAGGTAGCCCAAATCATCACCTACGGTACCATGGCCGCCAAATCAGCCATCCGAGACACGGCGAGAGTTTTGAACTTGCCCCTCCAGGAAGCAGGCCGACTGGCAAACTTAGTCCCTGACTTGAAATTGAAAGTGCTTTTTGAGTTGGCTAAAAATAAATCTGCCTTGGCGGATAAACTGAAGGGCCAGGGTGAACTGATCCAAAAAGCCGAAGAACTACTGAAAATCGCGCAGGGTCAGGATGATTCTGCCAAAACAGTGAATCAAGCTACCGTATTGGAAGGCTCTGTCCGAAATGTAGGAATTCACGCCTGTGGTGTCATCATCACGCCGGACGACATCACCAATTTTGTTCCGGTAGCCTTGGCCAAGGATTCTGAGATGGTTTGTACCCAGTTTGACAACTCCGTAGTAGAGTCAGCTGGCTTGCTCAAAATGGACTTTTTGGGACTCAAAACTCTCACGCTGATCAAGGATGCGATCAAAATCGTGAAGGAACGGCATGGGATTCAGCTTGATGCAGATGCTTTTCCGATAGACGACCAGAAGACTTATGAGCTTTTTCAGCGGGGTGAAACAGTCGGGATTTTCCAGTACGAATCCGCTGGTATGCAAAAGTATATGCGGGAACTGAAACCAACTGCATTTGCCGATTTGATCGCGATGAACGCCCTCTATCGTCCCGGACCTTTGGCCTACATTCCCGAATTTATCGATCGAAAGCATGGCAAAAAAGAAATCAGCTATGACCTCGATGATATGCAAGAGTATCTCGAGGAGACCTACGGAATTACAGTCTACCAAGAGCAAGTGATGTTGCTTTCGCAAAAATTGGCTGATTTCACCAAAGGTGAGGCCGACGTACTTCGAAAGGCCATGGGTAAGAAGCAGAAAGATGTCCTCGATAAAATGAAACCCAAATTTATCGAGCAGGCAGCTGCAAAAGGCCATGAGCCTAAAAAGTTGGAGAAAATCTGGACAGACTGGGAAGCTTTTGCCTCCTATGCCTTCAATAAATCCCACTCGACCTGCTATGCTTGGGTAGCCTATCAGACGGCCTATCTCAAGGCGCACTATCCGGCAGAATACATGGCTTCTGTCCTCAGCAACAACATGAACGATATCACGCAGGTGACTTTCTTCATGGAGGAGTGTAAGCGGATGGGAATTCCTGTTTTGGGACCAGATGTCAACGAATCCAAAGGTGGCTTTACGGTAAACAAAGATGGTGAAATCCGATTTGGAATGGCTGCGATCAAGGGGGCTGGTGGTGCTGCGGTAGAAGAAATCATTCTTGAGCGTGAAAAGAATGGACTTTATACTTCCTTCTTTGAATTTGCGAAGCGGGTGAACCCAAAAGTGCTTAACAAGAAAACGATGGAAGCTTTGGCAATGGCAGGAAGCTTTGATTGCTTTCCGGAGTACCATCGCCGCCAATACCTCGAGGCTCCTGAAGGCGACATCACCCTGATCGAGAAAGCAACCAAGTATGCCCAACGCCTACAACAGGAAAAAGAAAGCTCGCAAGTAAGTCTTTTCGGCGGAGCAGGCGGAGGAATGGACGTGCCTGTGCCTTCGGTTTCTCCGATGGAGCCTTTCTCCCAGCTTCAGCAGCTGAATATCGAAAAAGAAGTGGTCGGGCTTTACATTTCAGGTCACCCACTCGATCAGTACAAATTGGAGATTGAGTCTTTCACCAACTGTAGTCTGTCGGAACTCAACGATCTCCCTGCTTTGCAAAGCAAAAAGGATATCAACCTTGCCGGTGCAGTCACTGACTTTGCCCATCGTACTACCAAAAATGGGAAGCCTTTTGGGACACTAACCTTGGAAGACTATCAGGGAGGCTTTACTTTCTACCTTTTCGGAGAGGATTATGTGAAATTCAAAGAGTATTTCATGAAAGGCTGGTACCTCTTTGTGAAGGGCGGAGTCAGTCCGAAGAAGTGGAATCCCGACGAATTGGAGTTTAAGATTTCATCCGTCATGTTACTCTCTGAGGTTCGGTCCAAAATGGTCAAAGGGCTTCGCGTCAACATTGACTTGGATGACCTGAATTATGATCTAATGGAAAAGCTAGAATCCATTACCCAAAAGTACAAAGGGGAAGCAAAGCTTTATTTCAACGTCATTGACCGACGAGAAAATATCAGTCTGGAGCTCTTTTCGAAGCGCTTCCTAATCGACCCTAGTGAAGAGCTGATTAAGGAACTACAAACGATCCCTGACATCGTCTATAAGATCATGAGTGAGTAATTGTAAAAGTCTGACTATGACTCATAGAGAATTTTTTAAACACAATTTGAACTTATTGAAGATACATAGACTTTCTCTGATATATTTGAAAGATTGAACCGAACTAAACACATCAAATAATGGCAAAAGCAATAGAAATTACTGACGCAAATTTTGAAGAAGTCATCAAATCAGAAAAACCAATCCTAGTGGATTTCTGGGCAGAGTGGTGCGGACCTTGTAAAATGATCGGACCTATCGTAGAAGAGCTCGCAGGAGACTACGAAGGCAAAGCTGTCATTGGAAAAGTGGATGTAGATTCCAATCCAAGCGTAGCACAGGCATTTGGCATTCGCTCTATTCCTACCCTTCTATTCTTCAAAGACGGGCAGATTGTAGACAAGCAAGTAGGCGCAGTACCTAAAGCTATCCTTAGTCAGAAATTAGAAGCTCAACTCTAATTTCTACTTCAAGTATTTGAGATGCCACCGGAGTGATTCGGTGGCATTTTTTTATCTTCGTAGGTCTATGAACGAAACGCTGATTACGCTTTCTGATTTTTTTGAGCTTCGCAAAAGCCTACCCATTGTCGATGCTAGAAGCGAGGGGGAGTTTGCGCAAAGCCATATTCCCAGAGCTATCAATCTACCCATTCTGAATGATCAAGAGCGAAAAATCGTCGGAACACTTTACAAGGAAAAGGGCAGTGAGGCTGCAACACTGAAAGGTTTTGAGTTGGTGGGACCTCGATTTCATCAAATTCAAAAAGCTGCGATTGAAAAATTTCCCGAAAGAAAGATAATCCTTTACTGTTGGCGGGGCGGAATGCGCAGTCAGATTTTATCCTGGCTATTAGAAATGGTCGGATTTGAAATTTTCCGTATCAAAGGAGGATACAAAACCTACCGGACCTTTACTTTCGAAGAAGTCCGAAAAAGCAGAAAGCTCATCGTTTTGGGTGGCAAAACCGGAACCGCAAAAACCCTTTTACTTCAATTGCTCAAATCATCTCAAGAGCAAGTAGTCGACTTGGAGGACTTGGCCAATCATAAAGGTTCTTCCTTTGGCGGAATCGGACAGCCTCCCCAGCCTACCGTAGAGCAATTTGAAAATTTACTGGCTGAAGAACTCCTGCCTTTTGTTGGGGAAAAAGCCATTTGGGTAGAAAACGAAAGCCGAAGAATCGGCCGGATTATCCTTCCGGATGCATTTTTCGAAGAGATGAAAAGCAGCCCACACATCGATATTCAAAAATCGCTGGAAGAGCGGACCACTCACATTGCAAGTGAGTATGCAGAGCTACCTCAGGATTCCCTGAAAAAGGCCGTCCTGAGACTGCAAAAGAAACTGGGAGGACTTCGAACGCAGGAAGCTTTGGATGCAATAGATGCAGGAGAACACACAAAATGGATCCAAAATCTTTTGATCTACTATGACAAAACCTACGAATTTGAGTTGGATAAGCACCCGAAGGATCGAACGGTTTCTCTGGATCTCTCCGGCCTAAGCTTGGACCAACAGTGCAAACTTTTACTAAAAGCAAAAGAAAAATTCTATGAATGATACCCCTATCAGATTGACCGAATGGAGTGAAGGCTCTGGCTGCGGCTGCAAAATCGCACCTGCCATCCTGGATCAAATTCTTTCAGCCAGCAACTCTTTCAGCCAAGCTGACCCCAACTTACTCGTCGGTAATTCCGGCAAAGACGATGCGGCGGTGTATCAAGTGAGTGAGGATATTGCTATGGTCAACACCGTTGACTTTTTCACTCCAATTGTGGACGACCCTTTTGATTTTGGACAGATCGCCGCTGCCAATGCGATCTCGGATGTCTATGCCATGGGTGGAAAACCCCTATTTGCGAATGCGATTCTGAGTTGGCCGGTGGAAAAACTTGCACCCGAACTGGCAGCCAAAGTCATGAAAGGGGCAAAAAGTATCTGTAGCAAGGCTGGTATCGAACTCGCAGGAGGTCATAGCATCGCTGCCAAGGACCCGATTTTCGGACTTTCAGTGAATGGAACCGTACATCCCCGTAAGATCAAAACCAATCAGGGAGCTAAAGAAGGTGACCTGATTTTTCTGACCAAGCCGCTCGGAATCGGGGTATTGGCTACGGCATTGAAACGTCAAAAAATCCAAGACCAGGATTATGAGAAGCTGGTAAATACAGCCTGCCAATTAAATAAAATCGGGGCTGTCTTAGGAAATCATGAGGAAGTACATGCCATGACAGATGTGACGGGATTTGGGCTGTTGGGACATTTGATCGAAATGGCAGAGGGAGCTGGACTTTCAGCAGAACTAGCGATTGGTCAATTACCATTGATTGAGGGAATTCAGGGCTATATCGATCAGTTTATTTTTCCAGATAACACCTACCGAAACTGGAACGCTTACAATACCAAAACAGAAGGAGTCAAGGGCATGGATCTGGTCAAACTCTGTGATCCACAGACCAGCGGAGGGCTCTTGATTGCTGTTTCTCCAGATAATAAAACTTGGTTTGAAGACACGCTAAAACAAGCCAATCAAGGAGCTTGGCAAATCGGAAGCTTCACCGGAAAAAAGGAATTTACAGTAAAGGTAGGTTAGGTCAGGATTGGGTTTTGTAAATTAAAAGCAACAAACCTAGCCTAAAATGAACCTAAGAATCAGCAATCTCCTGTTTTCAATATCCCTTTTCTTTACTTTCTTATCAGCCATGGCCCAAGTTCCAGCATCTATCGAAAGCGAATTAGTCATTTTGAATGTAGAAACACTGGAGCAAAAAGTGATTTTGAGAGAAAAACGACACTTCGAAGCTCCAAACTGGACTCGGGATGGAGATTATCTCTTGATTAATCCCGCTGGAAAACTTGAAAAAATTGATTTGGAAGGGAATAATTTGGGGCCGATTTTCCCAGGTCAAATCACTCGGATCAACAATGACCATGGCTTGAGTTTTGATGGGAAGACCATCGTTTTCAGCAAAAATGAGGAAGGAATGGGTTCGCGTATTTACACCATTCCCACAGCAGGCGGAACGGCCAAACTCATCACCCCTAAGTATCCCAGCTACTGGCATGGAATCAGTCCGGATGGAAAGACACTGGTATATTGTGCAGAAAGAAATGGTGCTTGGGATATCTGGGCAATCTCGACCCAAGGTGGCGAGGAAGTTCGATTGACCGATGCGGAAGGGTTGGACGACGGCCCGGAATATTCTTACGACGGAAAGTGGATCTACTTCAACAGTCATCGGACGGGCAGGATGCAAACTTATCGGATGAAAACCGATGGAAGCGGGCAAGAGCAACTGACTTTTGATGACTTGGACAACTGGTTTCCCCACCCATCGCCGGACAATAAAAGTGCTGTGATAATATCCTACCTCAAAGATCAAAAAGGTGCCCATCCCTTCGGAAAAGACGTGAAGCTTCGACTACTCAATGTAGAAACCAAAGAAATCAGAGACCTTACCGATGTTTTTTATGGAGGCCAAGGCACCATCAATGTGCATTCTTGGTCACCAGATGGAGATTGGATTGCTTTTGTGAGGTATTATAGATAATTACCTCAAACTCGACACTCCTCCCGAAACCATAAATTTCATCACATCGGTACTTTTGACTCCTTTGAGTGGTTTGATTTTGTCTTTGGGCACCAAAAAAACATTGCCGGATACGTTGTAGCTATGTGGAAAATACACAGCCACTAATTCAGGCTCACCGATATTGGACATGTCTTCCTGTGTGATAAAGCCCAATCGGGATAAGTTCTCCGAAATTTGTACAATTACCGGGCTGCTAAACTTCTTCTTTTCACCTACAAAAGCACCCATCAGGTCTTTAATCGAGGTATAGAGCAAATTCACCAAAGGAATCTTAAACACTCCCCGCTCAAACCACTCAAAAAATGGCTTAGTAAAGAACAAACTCGCCAGATAGCCGATAAAAGTAATCAAGGCAAGAACCATCAGAATCCCTATTCCGGGAATAGGCACAGGAATCAGACCATCCAAAAAGATAAAAATCGCATAAATCACATAGACTGTCACTGCCAATGGAGTCAGAAACAGTAAGCCTCTCAGAAAGTAGGATAGGATTCTTTTATAGGTAAATGCCATAAGGGACGGAATTCAAAATATCATATTAGTCTAATGACTTTTTTGTCAGGCTGAGCGAAGTCGAAGCCTATTCTCTATTTTTTTTGTTTTTCAATCTAAGTTCTTATCAAAAGGAGCATTAAAAACAAAATAGGTACCATGGATGAACTGATCCTATTCAACACCTCAACTCAATTTTTTATTCCAAAACCCTAATCTTCACACTGCGGTAATAAATCACGGATTCTGGATCATGTGCCTGCAAAGCAATGGTCCCCGAGCTGAGCTTTTTGGTTCCCAAATCACCGCTTCTCACCTCCGACTCATCATACTCATTGATAGTCTCTCCGTTGATTTTCACAGTGATTTGATCTCCTTGGACGATCACATGCTCCGTGTACCATTCCCCATCCTCCACGTAGACTTCACGTACGTCTTGGAAGGAGTACACACTCCCAGTTTTTCTCCAGTCGGAATGAGATTGATTGACCTGAATTTCATAACCTACATTGGGCCAGCCATTTTCTTGATATTCTGTATGAATAAATATTCCCGAATTTGCCTTGGGCATGGTTTTCACTTCCACCATCAACTCAAAATTCTTAAAATCATGATTTCCTACTGGACCCATATAGAAAGCATGGGCACGCGGACCGTCCACTTTGATCACTCCATCTACAACTTGGAATGATTCAGGGTTTTCGGAAACCTTCCAACCATCCAGATTTTCTCCATTAAACAACTCAATCCATTCTCCGGATTGAGCAAAAGAAAGCTGGGAAATGAGAAAGAGGATTAAAAATGATATGGGCGTTTTCATATGTTTATGATTGTTTTTTTATGGTCATATGGAATGCCCTACCCCGATGTATCGGAGCATTACCCTGTGTGAGTTCTCATGGGCATTTGATAGCGTGAGATAAGGTTTGAAACAGTAAGATACTACCTGTAGCGGTAGCATTCCAAACCTCTGAAAAATAAATAGTCCTCGGGATGCAAATAAAAAATTCGTCATTGCGAGGCTTAACATTTAGGATAATGTACAAAACCAGATGACAGAAGTTTAAAATTAAGCAGCTGTTTTAGTCACCCTGAGCGGAGTCGAAGGGTCCTCGACTCCGCTCGGACTGACATGAACTTAATTTGCACAATATTATTTGTCATCGGTAAGGAAGTGAAGCCTTCCAATTTTTACAATTAAGATCACCTGCCCTCCGGGAGGCGGGCTTCGTTTCTCTCGCGATGACGAATCAATAATGTGTATCCTATAAAAGGAATTCTAATCCTTAAAGGTCAATGCCCATAAAGGACATAAATGCGATTCCCATCAAACCGGTCAAAAGCATGGTAATACCCAAACCTTTCAAACCATTAGGAACTGCAGAATACTTTAATTTCTCTCGAATAGCAGCCAAAGCTACAATGGCCAAGAAGAATCCAGTACCGGAACCGAATCCGTAGACAGCAGATTCAGCCAGAGTATAGTCTCGCTGAGCCATGAAAAGAGATCCACCCAAAATCGCACAGTTCACAGCGATCAAAGGCAAGAAGATCCCCAATGCACCGTAAAGAGCAGGAGCGAACTTTTCAACGACCATTTCCACCAACTGAACCATCGCAGCAATAATAGCGATAAACATGATGAATCGAAGGAAAGTCAAATCAACAGAAGCCAAATCTGCAGTAACCCATGTCAATGCACCTTCTTTCAAAACATACTCATTCAAAAGCCAGTTAACCGGAACCGTGACGGTCAATACGAAAATAACTGCAGCTCCTAGTCCAAGGGCAGTACTTACTTTTTTGGATACAGCAAGGAAAGAACACATGCCGAGGAAGTAAGCGAAAACCATGTTGTCGATAAAGATCGACCGAATACCTAAATTGAATAATTCCATTTCTTCTACCGGGTTTTAGTGTTCTACATAGCCTGTCTTGGTACGCTGTACCCAGATGATCAATCCAAGGATGACGAAAGCTCCCACCGGAGAAACCATCAGACCATTGGTGGCTAATTTGAAATCAGGACCAAAGATGCTAGAAACATAATCGAAAATAGGAAGTCCAAATACAGAACCTGAACCCCACAACTCTCTGAAGAATGCTACTGTCAAAATGATCCAAGAGTATCCAAGAGCAGAACCAAAGCCATCCAAAACAGAATCGTAAGGCTTGTTACCGAGTGCAAATGCCTCTAGACGACCCATTACAATACAGTTGGTAATGATCAGACCTACGAAAACTGAAAGCTCCTTGTACATATCAAAAGCAAAAGCTTTCAAAACCTCATTTACAAGAGTTACTAGAGATGCTACTACTGCAAGCTGTACGATGATTCGTACTCGGCTTGGGATGGTATTTCTCATCAATGAGATGACCAAGTTGGACATAACCATTACGAATATTACCGAGATAGCCATTACCAATGTTGGCTTCATCTGGGTCGTCACTGCCAAGGCAGAACAGATTCCCAATACCTGAATGGTGATGGGATTATCATCCACTAATGGGTCACTAATCAGTCTTTTTCTACGCTTCGAAAGTAAAGCCTCAGCCGGCTTTTTTTCGATTGCTTTTTCTACAGTTTCTGTACTCATATCAATTAGATTCAGTGAAGTGGAGAATATTAATTTACGACCGCTAGGGTTGTAGATGATTTTTTAGAATCGATGAATGCTTTGTAATGACCTAAGTAATTACTCAACATATCGTTGACACCATTTGCAGTAATGGTAGCTCCAGACATTCCGTCTACTTTATGAGGTTCACCAGTGTAATCTTTTCCTTCACCCTTTTGCATACTAACGGCGACTAGCTCGCCTTGCTCATTGAAGATCTCTTTGCCTACAAATCGCTGCTGTACACCAGACTCGGTGATTCTAGCTCCCAAGCCTGGAGTCTCTCCAGCATGGGCGAAAGTCACACCACCAATGGTATTCATATCAGTATCTAGGGCTACGAAACCCCAAATAGCATCCCAAAGTCCAGCTCCATAAACAGGGAAGATGTAAGATTGTACCGCTTCCGCATTTCCTTCTTCATGGAAGATGAATACTGGAAAGAGTCTTTCTTCTACTGGCTTCTTGTAGTTTTTACCGATATCCACGCTCTCAGCGGTAACAGGAGTTCCACCCTGTTCGGTTACTTCATTTCCCTCGATATCAACTACTACAGTAGCGATATGAGAGTTGTAGAAAGCATTGATTTCCTCAGCTTTCATAGAGCCAATTTCCTCTGCGGAAATTACAGCACCTAGAATTTGCTTCTTTTTATCCAAAGCCTCTGCTTCTTTCTGAAGTGGACCCAGGACTTGGGAAGTCCCAGATAGCAGAAGACCCAATACAACGGTCAAAATGACCGAAAATGTGATGATATATGCGTTAGACTGTTGCACGTTGTAACCTCCTTGTTTTGTTTGCTTTCACTACGTAATAGTCAATCAATGGTGCGAAGACGTTCATCAAGAGAACGGCTAGCATAATTCCTTCTGGATAAGCTGGATTGGTCACTCGGATGATAATGGTCAAAGCACCAATCAAAAATCCATAAATCCATTTACCAGTTTCAGTTTGTGATGCTGATACGGGATCAGTAGCCATGAATACAACACCAAAGGCCAAACCACCCATCACCAAGTGCAAGTGTGGAGCCATTGCCATAAATTCATTAGCTGCAAAGAGATTCATTACTAATCCCATTACATAAGCACCCCCAAATCCAGATACGATGATTTTCCAGCTAGCTACACCTGTACCGATCAGAATCACAGCTCCGATCAAAGCCATCAGAGTAGAAGTCTCACCAATTGATCCTGGAATCCAGCCCATGAACATATTCATAAAGCTAAAGTCGGCTCCGATCGATGCATTGTGCTGTGCCAAAGCCTGACCTGCGTCTACACCTTCCACACCGGCATTGTATGCAACTGCCAAAGCTGTCGCTCCAGAATAACCATCAACAGCAGTCTTGTCTGCCAAGTAAGTCCAAACTTGATCTCCGGAGATTTGGGCAGGATAAGCAAAATACAAGAATGCTCGCGCAGTCATAGCGACGTTCAAAATATTCATGCCTGTACCACCAAACACTTCCTTACCAATCACCACAGCGAAAATTGTCGCTAGCGCTACTTGCCAAAGCGGAATGTATGGAGGCATGACTAGGGCAATCAACATTCCTGTCACCAAGTAACCCTCTGAGATAGGGTGGTTTCGGATGACACAAAACGTGAATTCTGTCAAAAGTCCTACTGCGTAGGAAACGATCAGAATAGGAAGAACTGAAATTGCGCCAAATACTGCTTTATCGATCCAAGTAGCTGCTTCACCACTCGCCAGAAAATGCTGGTGTCCGATATTCAGGATACCAAAAAGCAAAGCTGGAACCATAGCGATCACTACGGTGATCATCACTCGCTTTAGGTCGGTCGCATCTTTGATCTGAGCACCTTTGGCCTTGGTAGTCAAGTCCGGTGCAAAGGCAATCGTGCGGTGACCTTCATAAAGCGTGTAAAACTTTTCCCATTTGCCGCCCTTTTCAAAGTTCGGCTTAATACTATCGAAGAGATTTTGTAATGCCTTCATATTTTAGCTATACATTAATAATTCTATCCCACTTCTTACCAACTCCTGCAAATCATTCTTAGAAGGATCTACAAATTCACATAAAGCCACATCTTCCTCTATGATCTCATAAAGACCAAGTTGCTCCATCTCGTCAAAGTCCTCCGCGTGGATTGCTTTGAATAGGTAGGTTGGAAGAATGTCCATTGGAAGCACTTTTTCAAATACACCGGAAACTACAAAAGGTCGCTCCTCACCGTGCGTATTGGTGTCTACTTTGAATTCTCCTTTGTTGAGGAAAGAAAGCATCCCGATCGCCTTGTGGAAGCTGAGTTTGGAAGTGGTAGGTTTCAACCAACCCAAAAACTCTTCATAATCGCCTTCTGGAATGACGGTGATTTGATTGTGATAATATCCCAAATACCCTTCCATGGAGATTTTCTCACCGGTAAGAACGTTTCCGGAAATCACACGGATATGACCGCTTTGTAGATTTCCTTTCACATAATTAGTAACGGCTGAGCCAGAAATGGTTTTCACATAACCTCGCTTGGATAATTCAGACCCGGTAAGCACGATGATTTTGGAGGCATCATACTGTCCTTCCAAAACCAACTTTCCAATCTGAACTACTCCCACTGGATTGACTGTCCAAACCAAATCACCTTTATTGATTGGGTCAAGGTGATGGATCTGCACCCCTACGTTTCCGGCAGGATGAGGGCCTGAGAATCGGTTGATTTCTACATTTTTTGCTTGTAAAAATAATGAAGAACCCTGCTCATCGCCATTAATGTTGAGGTGAACCTTTCCACTAGTCAATTTGGTCAATGTATCTAGGCCAGCCTGGAAGTAAGCTTCTTGTCCTTGAAGAACGAAAGCCATATCAGGAGACAAAGGGTTGGTATCGAAAGCCGATACATAAATCGCCTTTGGCTCATCAGCAGGATTGGCAATGACTCCGAAAGGACGCTGAATGATATGAGGCCAAACGCCTCCTTGGGTTAAGCGGTCCACTAAGGTCTCGCGATCAATTTTGCTTAGATCAATTTTGCCCAAATCCTCGTAGGCAACTTCCTTGTCAGCCAGAATTCTAATTTCTAGAAGTTTGCGCTTTTCACCTCGCTTGACCTCGATGATCTCACCGGATACCGGGGCTACAAACTTGACCTGTTCCATGGCTTTGTCGAAGAAGATGGGTGTCCCCGCTTTCACGGTATCTCCTTCATTGACCAATACTTTCGGGCGCTGTAGGCCTACAAAGTCTGTTGGCTTTAGGGCAAAGGTTTGAGCTGGAGCGAATTCAACCATTTCTTTGGCTGCCTTACCTACCAGATTGATATCAAAGCCTTTCCTCAGCTTGACGGTTTTTGACATATCTTATTGTAAAATGGGCTTTTGAAAAACGCCCCAAATCTAATAAATAACCTTTTTATTTTGAGGTTAATTGGGTTTTAATCTTGCAACTTTATGACAGATGGAGCAGAAAAGCTACTTATAGCTTGGCTATCAGGCCATCAGGGCATTTTCTTCTAAGGATTCGAGGTGCTCTTTGACCTGCTCCATTAGCCACATAGGCGTAGAAGTAGCTCCGCAGATCCCTACTCTATCAGTAGTTTCAAACCACTCTGGTTGAATTTCTGTTTGGTTTTCTACGAAAAAACTTCTTGGATTTTCTTCGAGACATACCTGATAAAGTGCTTTTCCATTGCTGCTTTTCTTCCCAGAGACGAAAACAATCACTTCGTTTTCCTGCGCAAATTTGCGCAATTGAGGCTCTCGGTTTGACACTTGCCGACAAATGGAGTCATTGGCATTGAAGTCTACTTCAGTAAGTTCACCCTTAGATGCCTTGATTCGCTCCTCGATTTTCTGAGAAAGCTCATAAAAGCCTTTGGTACTTTTGGTGGTCTGACTGAATAGTGTCACCGGACGATTGAAATCAATTTTCTCCAAATCAGCATCCTCCATCACCACAATAGCCTTCTCTAGCGTCTGCCCGGTCAATCCAATCACCTCGGCATGACCTTTTTTGCCATAAATAACGATTTGACCGTCTTCCCGCTCCATTTTATCAAAAGCCGTCTTGACTCGATGCTGAAGCTTCAGCACTACCGGACAGGAAGCATCGATGAGCTCGATGTTATTTTCGATGGCGGTTTTGTAGGTCTCGGGTGGCTCTCCATGTGCACGGATGAGGACCTTACAGTCACTTAATTCGGAAAGCTGATCCCGGTCGATGACGACCAATCCTTTTTCGGCTAGCCGCTTGACCTCCATATCATTGTGTACGATATCGCCCAGGCAATAGAGCTTATCCGACTGCTCCATCTCGTCTTCTGCCATTTTGATGGCAAACTCTACCCCAAAGCAATAGCCTGAATTCTTATCGATGGTTACTTGCATAATCTTCCGTCTGTTTGATTCTTTGCTCTGCCAGGTGCACGATCTGTGCCACTTGCTCCGCAAAAGTCAAATTACTTGTATCTATTTCCACTGCATCCGCCACTTTCATTAATGGGCTTTCTTTGCGGTTGCTGTCAATTTCATCACGCTGACCAAGATTGGCTTTGATATCCTCTAGGTCAACCAATTCACCCCTTTCGATCAACTCCTGCTGCCTACGAAAGGCTCTCGTATCCAGATTGGCTGTCATAAATACCTTCAACTCAGCATCTGGAAAAACCACCGATCCGATGTCTCTCCCATCCATGACCACGCCTTTTTTCCTCCCTAAACGTTGCTGCTGCGCTACAAGTTCTTCCCGGATTTCTTTCACCTTCGCAAAGTCACTTACCCGCTCCGAAACTCGCATGCTACGAATCTCTTTCTCCACATTCAAGCCGTTGAGACAGGTCTCCTGCTGTCCTGAATCTGGATTGGGTTGAAACGTTATTTCAAGATCTTGAAGTCCGGATTTGACGTCCTTGGGATTAGTTGGAGAAAGATGGCGATTCAGAAAATGTAGGGTTGCCGCCCGATACATGGCTCCGGAGTCTATATAAGTATAGCCTAAATCCCGGGCCACAGCTTTCGCCGTAGAACTCTTTCCGCAGCCGGAATATCCATCAATTGCAATGACTATTTTACCCATCCAAAAAGTAAGCTTCCCCCTTTTAGTTTTCTGGGGCAAATATAGTAGTTTTAACACAAATGACAGGGAGATTCGAAGGAATTCCTGTTTCTTGTGATTGAAATTAAAACCTGATTTTCATGACTATCCAAGCCCAACTCGTCGATATCCATCAACGTCAAATCCGCTCTGTAAACCTTACTATAAAGGATGGTCAAATCTCAAAAATCGAGGAAATAGCGACTGATTCTAGCCTTCCCTACCTGATGCCGGGGTTTATCGATGCCCACGTCCATGTGGAATCCTCCATGCTGGTCCCTTCGGAATTTGCGCGCTTAGCTGTGGTACACGGAACTGTTGCCACCATCTCCGATCCGCACGAGATCGCCAATGTCTGCGGAATCGAAGGGGTCGACTACATGATAGCAAATGGCAAGCAGGTACCCTTTTACTTTTTCTTCGGTGCGCCGAGTTGTGTGCCAGCTACCCCATTCGAAACTGCCGGAGCGGAGATCGATGTACAGGGAATCGAGGAACTCATGAGTCGTCCTGAGATTCTCTACCTCGCCGAGATGATGAATTGGCCTGGAGCAGTCAATAGGGATCCGATTGTGATGGAGAAGATTGAGATTTCCAAAAAATATGGCAAACCCATCGATGGACATGCACCGGGATTAATGGGAGATCAGGCCGAAAAGTATGTATCCGCAGGGCCCAGCACGGATCATGAGTGCTTCACCTATGAAGAAGGGCTAGGCAAAATCAAACTCGGAATGAAAATCGCCATCCGGGAAGGTTCGGCTGCCAAAAACTTTGAAGCGCTGATCGATCTGATCGATGAATACCCGGAAATGATCATGTTCTGCTCCGACGACAAGCATCCTGACAATCTGGCCATTTCACATATCAATGAACTCGCCGCCCGAGCCGTGGCCAAGGGAAAAGATCTTTTTGATGTGCTACAGGCTGCCTGTCTGAATCCCATCGAACATTATTCATTGAACGTAGGGCAAGTAATAGCCGGAGACCCAGCAGATTTTATCCTGATGAAGGATCTGGAAAAGTTTGAAGTGCTCGCCACCTATATCAAAGGACAAAAAGTAGCCGAATTCGGAAAGACACTGATTCCAAGAGTCAACAATGAGGTGATCAACAATTTCCTCACCTCGCTCAAAAAACCCGAAGATTTTCGAATTCCTGCCTCCGGCACTAAAGTCCGAGTCATCGAAGCCTTGGATGGGCAATTAATCACCCCTGAGATCGAGGGGGAAATTTTGATCCGGGATGGCTTTGCAGAATCCAATCTGGAAAAGGATATTTTGAAAATCACGGTGGTCAATCGCTACGAGGATGCTCCTCCTGCGGTAGCTTTTATCAAAAACTTCGGATTAAAAACCGGAGCCATCGCCTCCTCAGTCGGACATGATTCCCACAATATCATAGCCGTGGGAATTGATGATGCATCTATTTGTAGAGCAGTCAATCTCCTGATCGAGGCAAAAGGCGGCGTATCGGCAGTTTCAGGAAAAAAGGAAGAAATCCTTCCACTCCCCGTAGGAGGCATTATGTCTCCCGAAGACGGCTATCAGGTGGCCGAAGCTTACACCCGAATTGACCGAATGGCCAAGGAAATGGGCTCCACCCTAAATTCTCCCTTTATGACACTAAGCTTTATGGCTTTGCTGGTGATTCCGGACTTGAAGCTGAGTGATAAGGGCTTGTTTGATGGGCGGAAATTTGAGTTTTGTGATCTGTTTTATGACTTCTAATTAATTTTTTAAAATATTTTATCCAATTAGTTGGTTTTTTTTCGAACCTATTACTTTGGTAGAAATCTTCTAGGCCAAAAGATCAAATCTGTGAAATTCTAGGCATTCCCAAAACAAAATCAATTTTCAAACTTAAACTTTAGCAATGATGAGAAAACTGTTTTCATTAGTAGCCATACTAGCATTTGGTTACTCGTTAGCCCAAGCAGGAGAAATTAGGAGAGTTTGCACTACTTCTTCTCAAGCTTCCCAAAATATGGGTAAATGCAGAGTTTCACCCTACAATGATGGCGACATGTGCTTCTTTGACAATGGCACTGGAACTCCCTGCAATGGAACCTTAGCAGCTGAAAAAAAAGATCCTCCACCAAATATGGGTGGTTAATTTAGAAAACTAACAAACCCCTCATCTTGAGATGAGGGGTTCATGTAAATTAAATTGAATCGATGAAAAGACTGATCTATCTATTCTTATTTATTTTGAATTCTTGTGATCAAAAAGTAGAAGAGATAAGCAATTATCAAGAAAAAAATGGAAGAGATTACACAAAAATTTTTGAATTTGATACCGTCAAGCAGTTGAAGTTTAAGCTGGAACCTCCCATACGCTATATGACCAATTCCATCTCATCTTCAATAATTGATGGGGAAGAAATCATCAGCTATTTGGATTCGGATAATCAATCGATACTAACATTTAGTAGTAAATCCGGTGAATTATTGAAAAATATTCCCCTTGAAATTGAAGGCCCAAATGGTGTTGGGAATATTGGATATATATCTGCCCACTATTACCTTAATAATGATTCAATTTTCCTTTACAATAGGCAAGTTAGCCCTCTCTATTTGATAAATAGTAAAGGTGAGATCAGAAGGAAATATAAAGTTACTGACTATTCAGGAGCCTCAAACTTTCCGGTCCCTAATAGTTCTACGATGAGTCCCATTCATTTTTGGAATAATAGCCTTCTCTTCTCTTGTGGAATTCAAAATTATGAAGAAGATTTTACAGGATATCCAAGTCTATTGCAGTTGGATTTGAATGATGGTGAGATAGATTATCTATCTACATTCCCTGAGATTTATTCAAAGGCTTTTTGGGGTGCTTACTTCAAATATGATCCTAGCATCGCATTAAATACCAGAAAGAAAGAGGTGATTATTAGTTATCCGATTGATCATAATGTCCACGTTTTTAACTTAGAAAGCGGTTTAGTTAAGCAGTATTATGTTGGTTCGGAATTTTTCGAGGAAATACCTCCATATAAAAATGATCCGTCATTTTTTTTGAAAAGAAACCCAAGTGAAAGAGATGAAAATGAGACTAATCATGCTTTCTCAAGTTCTGAATACCGGGGAATTATCTATGATGAATGGAGGGAGCTTTTTTATAGAGTTGCCTTGATCAGACCCTCTATCGAAACAGTGATTTCAGGTGATAGAAGATTTTCATTTTCAATAATTATTTTCAACGAAAACTATGAAAAGGTAGGCGAAACCAAATTGCCTAATGATAAATATGATCCTTCGTCCATTTTCCTTACCAGGGAAGGATTAGCAGTCTTCAGAAAAGACCTTTACTCAGAAAATGAAGACATGCTTGTCTTTGATGTGCTACTTCCAGAGGACTAAATTGAAGAAATATGGCTTTGCTGGTGATTCCGGCCTTGAAGCTGAGTGATAAGGGCCTGTTTGATGAGCGGAAATTTGAGTTTACAGAGGTGTTTCAATAATACACTCGAATAAATTGAAACCCTTGGAGAATGAATATCAAAACTCCGAAGTAAAGTGAAACTCAATTTCAGGATAATTGTCCTGAACCATTTGAAGCCAGGCATTGGATTCGGCCATAAAGACTAGCTTACCATCCTTATCATGTGCAATGTGACGGTTTTTGGATCGAACAAACTCATCCAATTGCTTTTTATCCTTGCTACTGATCCAGCAGGCTTTGTATAGATTCATCGGATGAAATTCCACTGTGGCATTGTATTCATTTTTCAATCGGAATTGAATCACTTCAAATTGAAGCTGACCCACCGTACCGATCACCTTTCGAGACCCCATATCGAAGGTAAATAGCTGCGCTACTCCTTCTTCCATCAGTTGCTTCAGGCCTTTTTCCAACTGCTTGGTCTTCATCGCATCCTTGTTGACCACTTCGCGGAAAATCTCCGGAGAGAAGCTCGGGATTCCTGTAAAAGTCAAATCCTCTCCATCCGTGATCGTATCCCCGATCTTCAGATTTCCCGTGTCATACAATCCTACAATATCTCCCGGGAAAGCCTCATCGATGATCTCTTTATCCTGTGCCATAAACTGGGTCACGTTGGAAAACCGTAGCGGCTTTGGGCCACGAACATGGTTGTAAGGCTTATTCCGCTCAAATTTTCCTGAGCAAATCCGCAAGAAAGCAATCCTATTTCGGTGATTGGGATCCATATTGGCGTGGATCTTAAAAACAAACCCCGAAAACTTGGATTCATCCGGAGTCACTTCGCGAACATCGGTTTGTCGGCTTTTAGGTGCAGGAGCGATTTTGATAAACGTGTCCAGCATTTCATTCACCCCGAAATTGTTGACCGCTGATCCAAAAAATACCGGTGCCACCTTTCCTTCCAAGTACTCCTTGGGATCAAAATCAGGATAGACTCCCTCGATGAGTTCCACATCTTCGCGAAGCTGATCTGCGAGGCTGTTCCCAATCAAGCGATCCAATGATCCATCTTCCAAGTTTTCAAAGACCTGTCGATCATCACTGAGTTTGCGCTGGGAAGGAGTGAATAGGTTCAGTTTTTTCTCATACAAATTATAAACTCCCTTGAAGCTTTTACCCATTCCAATAGGCCAAGAAAGCGGCCTGACTTTGATATTGAGTTTTTCCTCCACCTCATCAAGCAAGTCATAAGGGTCTCTACCCTCCCGATCTAGCTTGTTGATAAAACAGATCACCGGCGTATTCCGCATTCGGCAGACCTCCATGAGCTTTTCAGTCTGAATCTCCACCCCTTTCACACAGTCGATAACCATAATCACGGAATCCACTGCAGTCAAGGTACGATAGGTGTCTTCGGCAAAGTCCTGGTGACCCGGCGTGTCCAGAAGATTGATTTTAATGTCTTTGTATTCGAAGCCCATGACCGAAGTCGCCACGGAGATACCTCGCTGCTTCTCGATTTCCATCCAGTCAGATTTGGTAGCCGTATCGATTTTGTTGGATTTGACGGCGCCTGCCGTATTGATTGCTCCACCGAAAAGGAGTAGCTTCTCAGTCAAAGTGGTCTTTCCGGCATCCGGGTGAGCAATGATGGCAAATGTTCGGCGCTTTTTGATTTCGTCTTTCAAACTCATGGATTGTAAATTTCAGGGGGCAAAGGTAATTAAAAAAGCCTTTAGGACTTTTTTAATTACGAAATACGAATTACGAAATACAAGGCCTTTTTTGATAGTTAGCCAGTTCTAACAACTTTGGGATTGGCTTTAGTGCTTTTAATAAGCACGTACCTCGTATTTCCTCAATATTCCAAAATCCCCTCTGTCACAAACTGCTCTGCTCCCTCAATGGTACTATGCAGGATGATGCGAAAAGTGGTACCATTTCCGATTTCGGAAGTTTTGACAAAAATTCTTCCACCATGATAGCCTTCGATGATGCGCTTTGCCAGCGTCAAGCCCAGTCCCCACCCCCGCTGCCTGGTAGAGAATCCTGGGTTAAAGACTTTTTTAAAATTGCGCTTTTCGATCCCCTTTCCGGTATCGCTAATATCCACGATCACGAATTTGTCACTATCCTGGAGGATATCGATCTCAATCCGCCCCTTTCCTTTCATGGCATCCACGGCATTTTTGCAGATATTTTCGATGACCCATTCGAAGAGAGGCTTATTCATCATGGCATCGAGATTTTGCGAGTCTGCATTGATGATGAGATCCACCTTCGTAGAAATCCGAGGTCGGAGATAGTTGATTGTCTCTTCGATTGCTTGATAGAGGTTTTCGGATTGGATGACTGGCTTACTGCCGATACTACTGAAGCGCTCCGTGACCATACGAAGCTTCACCACGTCCTTGTCCATTTCCGTGATGATTTCCTTGTTTTCTTCCCACACAGGCGAATTTCGCAGATAGTCAATCCAGGCCATGAGTGAAGCAATGGGCGTTCCTAGTTGGTGGGCAGTTTCTTTGGTCAGGCCCGCCCAAACCCGGTTTTGCTCTGCAATTTTGCTTTGATTGAACAGTGCATAAGCCAATACCCCAAAAATCAAGATCACGGCCAGCTGAACGTAAGGATAATAGCGAAGATTGGTTAGTAGCTCCGAATTGCGATAAAAGATCTGAATATCTGCTTCCCGCAGCAAAATGGGCTCGTATTCTGCCTTCATCTCTTCCAGCTCCTCGGCAAGGATCTTAGTCGAGTCTTGGGAGGAAGCATTTTTCCTAAAGGGAATATTTCGAAACTCCAATGGAGCTCCACTTGCATCCACCATGATGATGGGAATGGAGTAATTTTGCTGAATGATCTCCTGATTAATAAAGGACAGATTATCCGCGTTGCTTGCCGCATACTCCAAAGCACTAGATAGCAATTCAATTTGCCTTCGCTCCCGAGCTTTCAACTCCTCCACCAAACGATTGGTATACCAGATGGACCCCGCTCCTATCAAAATAGACAGGGCGACTACCAGCCACTTCACCTGTCGTCGGTTTTGGTAAAAATCTATGGAAGTAAGATCCTGAAAACGGTTTTTCATCGGGAGACTCTTGCTGATATATTTTAACTATTAACTCTCAGATTCGATAGAAAGTGTATGATAGCTATAGAAATTATCAGTTGGTATCAGAGGGTAATTTTTAGTAAATTTAAAGTATTAAATGAAAGACAAAAACAAACAAACAATATGAAAACGAACGACATAGGATTAGAGGTAAAAGATACCGCGATTTTGGTGGATAAGCTCAACACCTTATTAGCCAACTATCAGATCTACTATCAAAACTTGAGAAACTTCCATTGGAACGTTAGCGGACCCAATTTCTTTGAGCTTCATGCGAAATTCGAGGAATTATACACCACCGCAAATGAAAGTGTAGATGAAGTAGCAGAACGAATTCTAACATTGGGTGCTAGACCTTTCTCTTCGTACGGCGAATACATCGAAAACTCCTCCATCAAAGAGGCATTGAAAGTATCCGATTCCAAGCAAATGGTAGAAATCACAAGGGATAATATCAATACGCTTTTGGATATTGAACGAGGAGCTTTGGAAGCTGCCGCGACGCAAGGCGATGAAGGTACAGTCACCTTGATGAGTGATTACATCACAGCCAAAGAAAAGGTAGTTTGGATGCTCTCAGCATACCTTAGATAGTCATCAAAAGACAATCATCAAAAATCCTGACCACTGATGGTCAGGATTTTTTTTTGAAAACTCTAGTTTCTTTTCTCTTGACTCTTGTTTCTTAGCTCTTGACTCTATTTTTAATTCTCAATTACTGGTCTTGATCCATTTCCAAAGGGTTTTGTAGCTAGGCTTGGTGCCATGCATCAGAATCCCGATCCGATAGATTTTTCCTGCCAACCAAGTAGTGGCCAAAAAGCCCAAGATCAATAATCCCATCGAAAGCAAAAGCTCCCAGAATGGAACCCCGTAGCTGATCCTACCCATCATAGCGATTGGAGATGTAAGTGGCACAATTGACAGCCAAAAAGAGGTGGTACTATTAGGATCTTGAAGCACAAACACAAACAATCCCATGTAGGCTACTATCAATGGAATAGTCACCGGCAGCATAAATTGCTGCGCATCTGAAGGTGCATCCACTGCAGAACCTATCCCAGCGAACAAGGCACCATAAAGTAAATAGCCTCCAAGAAAATAGAATACGAAAGCGCCTACTAGGGTGACGAAATCAATTCCTTGAATTACCGCTAATATTTCACCAAGTTCTCCATTTGGTACAGCTTCACCCATGTCTGCCTGAGCCATTTCCAGGGCTTGCTGCTGGGGCATCTGCATACCCAAAAACCCTGTCACCACGGTGGTCAGCGTCCCAATTAAGACAATCCATATCAGCAGTTGGGTCAAGCCAACTCCTGCAATTCCGACGATTTTACCCATCATCAACTGAAAAGGCTTCAGAGAAGAGACGAGGATTTCCACGATTCGGCTGGACTTTTCCTCAATCACACCTTGCATGATTTGATTGCCGTAGATGAAAATGAACATGTAGATCAAAATACCAGCAAGAAACCCGATAGCATAGTTGACGGTGGCATCGGACACCCGCTCGCCTCCTTCTTCATCGAGAGTAATTGCCGTCACATCGACGGAAGTACGGATTTCTGAAAGGATTTGGGGGTCTATCCCCGAGTCATAGAGGCGCTGATCTTCAATTTTTTTGCGAAGACTGCTCTCCAAATAGGAAATCAAATTCATATTTGGGTTCTCTTCACCATAATAGGTGATGCCTTTCGGATCTTTTAGATCGATTTTAGGAATGAGTAAAAATCCATATCGATCTCCTTTTTGAACTAGCTCCTTTGCTTCCTCCACATTTCTGTCTGAAAAAGAAAAAGCGTATTGATCTGAGCTTTCCATGAAGAAGAGATTGTTTTCATCTACCACTTCGATGATCCGAAGGGATTGATTTTCCTTTTCCTCCACAGCTATCCAAATAAATATCCCCATTATCGCAGGAAAGATTAATGGAGTCAGGAGCGTGGCTAGCAAAAATGATTTTTTCTTCACTCGAGATAAGTACTCGCGCTGAATGACTAACCAAATTTTATTCATAATCCCTATTCTTTACTTGGTGGATAAAAATCTCTTCCATACTTGGAATCTTTTCTTGAAATCTGGCCACTTGCCCCATCTGCATGAGTTCTGCTAGCAATTCATTTGGGGTTTTGCCCTCCAAGGCTAGAGAGAAATGCCAAAGCCCTCCATCCTCTACAGCTTTCCAAGCGGAAGGTAGAGGAGCTTGGAGATCTTCCAAAGTGACATGAAAAATATTTGGGCGATAACTTGACTTTACCTCTCGGATACTTCCGTCGAGGATCTTACGGGATTTGTTGATCATCGCCACCTGATCACAAAGAAGCTCCACGGACTCCATTCGATGTGTACTGAGTATGACCGTGGTGCCCCTCTCCTTCAGCTCCAAAATCTCATCCTTGATAATCTCCGCATTGACTGGATCAAACCCAGAAAACGGTTCATCCAAGATCAATAATGCCGGTTCATGAAGAATAGTAGAAATGAACTGAACCTTCTGAGCCATCCCTTTGGAAAGGTCCTCGACCTTTTTTTCTCTCCAACTGAGCATGTCCATTTTCCCAAGCCAAGTATTGATTCTAGATTTGGACTCTGCTTTGCTCATCCCTTTCAGTTGAGCAAAATACAGCATCTGATCCCAAACTTTCATTTTCTTGTAAAGACCACGCTCTTCTGGGAGATAGCCTATTTGGGAAATATGATCTGGAGCGAGTTTTTTACCATTGATACGGATCTCACCTGAGTCGGCATCGATGATTTGGTTGATGATTCGGATCAGGGTCGACTTACCGGCACCATTTGGACCAAGTAATCCAAAAATCACCCCTTTGGGAACATGCAGATCCACGTCTGTCAGGGCGCGGTTTTTCCCGTAGGTTTTATTTAGTTGTTTTATTTCAAGCATGGTGGTTTTATTCGACTTTGAGCGAACCTACGCCAACGTCTATGGTCAGATCCATCAACTTTGGATCATCAGCCGAAAAGCCTCTGGTCACGTAGGTTTCACTATCTATTTGTCGGAGGTATTTTGGCAGGGAGGTCCGGCACATAGCCGTTGTTTTCATTTTGATCCTGACTGGATAATTTTCCGAAGGAATCTTGAGGTATAGCGAACCGGCACCAACAGCAGCGATTACTTGGCACTTGGAAGCCATACCATCACTGAAATTTAGGTTAATTTTACCATAATTCACCTCAAAAATCATTTTATCCGCATTCGAAAAGTTGGCGTCACGGATATCAACCGTCCCCATATTTAAAGTTACCAACAGGGTATCCATCAAAATACGATTGGGCTCTCGGTCACTATAATGAATGAGGACGTCTGCACTGGCACTTTGCACCTTGAGTTGACTGACCGGTAGATTTGCCAAATCAATTTCTGCCATACCGACACCTAAATTAAAATTTAGATGATACAGGTAATTAGATCCTAGTCCTATATCCCAAGAATGTCCAAAATCGTCCTTTGAAGTAGAAAAAATCTTAGAAGTGAGGCTTCTTCCTAGATTATCAGATTGGATATTTTTATGACTGAGTTCCGCGTGCAAGATCCTATCAGCAATCCAATGATCAAAAACCGGTAGAATATTCACATTATCCAAATGCCCGTGAATTTGCACGGGTTCGGTGGATCGGGATCGTTTAAGGTGAGTGGTGCTTTTGTATGAAGAAAAATCAAGCTGCACCATTTCAAAGCCTTCTTTCTCGGGAGTCCTAAACTCCTTGACCAATTGTGCCTTGCTTACGCCTATCCCACTGATGATTCCAATAAGAAGCAGACAGAATTTTTGAAGCATACGGATAGGTTACGAGCTGAACTTTGAAAAGGTTTTTTAAAAATATAAAAAAAGCCAGAATTGCATCTGGCTTCTTAAATTTTAGAAAAACTCTTTCATCTTATCGAAAAATGACTTTTCCGAATTACCCGGGGCCGGCTTGAAGTTGGGAGACTCTCGCAAGGCTTCCAAGGTCTGCCGCTCCTCCTTTGTAAGTTGGGTTGGAGTCCAAACATTGACCATGATCAATTGATCTCCTCGAGAATAGCCATTGATATCTTTGATCCCTTTTCCTTTCAATCGCAGCATCTTACCACTTTGTGTACCTGGCTCGACCTTAATCTTCACCCGACCGTCGATAGTCGGTACTTCTACTGATGCTCCCAAGGCTGCATCTACAAATGAAACATACAGGTCGAAGATGACATTATTGCCATCTCGCTGCAATACCTTGTCCTCAATCTCCTCGATGACAATCAACAGATCTCCAGGGATTCCACCCGGAATTTCATTTCCTTTTGTGGACATGCTGAGCTGCATCCCTTCTGCCACACCGCCAGGGATATTGATAGAAATCACTTCTTCCTTGACGATCAATCCTCTAGCGTCAGCCTCAGCGGGTTTTTTATCAACAATCTGACCACTTCCTCCACAAACTCCACAAGTGCTGGCAGAGACCATTTGGCCCAACATGGTATTGACCACCTTTTTGATCTGACCTGTTCCTTGGCAAGTAGAACAAGACTTGAAAGTAACTCCAGGTGCGACTACATGACGTTTCACCTTGATTTTCTTTTCTACACCATTGGCGATTTCCTGCAGGTTCAATTTCAGCTTGACACGTAGATTGGTGCCTTTCTTGGTACGTCGGCCACCACCACCGCCTCCGCCGAAGAAAGAACCAAATCCTCCACCGCCGAAGATGTCTCCAAACTGGGAGAAAATATCTTCCATATTCATTCCGCCTCCGCCGAATCCACCATTTCCACCAAGTCCTTGGTGACCAAATTGGTCGTAGCGTTGACGCTTTTCAGGATTGCTCAATACCTCGTAGGCTTCCGCTGCTTCCTTGAATTTTTCTTCAGCTTCAGGATTGTCTGGATTTTTATCTGGATGATATTGGATGGCCAATTTTCTATATGCTTTTTTGATCTCATCCGCTGATGCAGATTTACTGACACCCAATATTTCGTAATAGTCTCTTTTTGCCATGATTTTTATGCTCCTGTTACCACCTTCGCATATCGAACTACCTTATCACCTAAGGTATATCCCTTCTCCACTACGTCAATCACTTTACCTTTCATTTCTTCACTTGGCGCTGGTATCTGTGTAATGGCTTCCTGTGTTTCTGCATCGAATGGATGACCAATTTGATCCTCCATGACTTTCAAGCCCTTGGATTCCAAGACATTTACAAATTTTTGAAAAATCAAATGATTGCCTTCTCTCACCTTTCCTGCATCGGATTCATTTTCAGAGGCTTTGAATGCTCGCTCAAAATCATCCACCACAGGAATAAGATCCCGGAGCACCTCTTCTGAAGCAGTTTTGATCAAATCAAGGCGCTCTTTGGCGTTTCGCTTTCTGAAATTCTCAAAATCTGAATAAAGTCGTAGATATTTATCCTTCATCTCTGCAAGTTCACCCTGCATTTTAGCCAAAGGATCCAAGTTGCTTTCGGGCTCCTTTACGGGTTCTTCTTGAGCTACTTCTTTATCGTTTTGCATCTGTTCTTTTTGATCAAGAACCTCCTCGTTTGCTTGCTCGCTCACTTCTTCTTTATTTTTTTTCATTTGAATTCAAACTAAAGTTCAATCTCCCTCTAGCATCAATATGCTTGCCATCACCTCAATTCTGACAATCTGACACATCATTCTGCATGAATGGCCTGCCAAATCATGTCTTTGAGTCGGTCAAGGTTTGTTTGGGTCACGGAGGAAATGAATACTGCAGGTATTCCCTCAGGAATTTCAGCCTGCATTTCCTGCATCAATTCCTCATCTAATAAGTCAGATTTGGAGATTGCCAGCAGACGCTTTTTGTCCAGCAATTCGGGATTATATTTTTCTAATTCTCCCAAAAGAATCTGGTATTCTTTTTTGATCTGATCTGCATCAGCAGGAATAACAAAAAGTAGAATGGAATTTCGCTCAATATGCCTTAAAAATCTAATCCCCAATCCTTTGCCATCTGCGGCACCTTCGATGATTCCAGGAATATCTGCCATCACAAAGGATCGGTCATCACGATAGGATACCACACCGAGATTTGGGACCAAAGTCGTGAAAGGATAATCCCCAATTTCAGGTTTGGCGGCAGAAACAGCCGAAAGTAAGGTAGACTTGCCGGCATTGGGAAAGCCAACAAGCCCCACATCTGCCAAAAGCTTAAGCTCAAGAATAATCCACTCCTCTATTCCCTCCTCACCAGGTTGGGCGTAGTGAGGAGCTTGATTAGTTGAAGACTTGAAATGATGATTGCCCAATCCACCTCTTCCTCCTTTGGTCAGGACTACCTCTTGCCCATCTTCCGTTATTTCAAATCGCTTTTCACCTGTCTCGGCATCTTTGGCTACTGTACCGAGCGGCACTTCTAAGATGACATCTTTTCCGTCTGCTCCTGTCCTTCGTCCACCTTCTCCAGACTTTCCGGATTCAGCTATTACATGTTTTTTATATTTCAAATGTAGAAGTGTCCACATTTGGGTATTCCCCCGAAGGATGATATGCCCCCCTCTACCACCATCTCCACCGTCAGGTCCTCCTTTGGGCACATGCTTTTCCCTTCGGAAATGCATGGAGCCTGCCCCACCAGCCCCTGATCGTGAGCAAAACTTTACGTAATCGATGAAATTGGACTCTGCCATAATAGAAATAAAAAAGCTAAGCTGATGGCTTAGCTTGTTAGATTCACAAAGGTAAGGAATATCAGGAACTTAATAGCTGTCAATCACTTCACTGATCTGACCAAAGATGCTATCAATTGCCCCTACTCCATTGATATTGGTAAGTTTGTCCTGATTTTGATAGTAAGAAGCAACTGGAAGTGTCTCATCTAGGTAAACTTTTATTCTGGTTTGGATTTTCTGATCATCCTGATCGTCTACTCTTCCGGAAGTTTTTCCTCTTTCTTTGATTCGAGCTTTTAAAACATCCTCAGGTACCTCAAGCGCAATCATTCCGTCGATTTTCATCCCATGTTTGGCTAGCATATCATCAAGTGCTTCTGCTTGAGCAGTAGTCCGAGGAAATCCATCAAAAATGAACCCTTTGGTATCTTGGGTAGATGCAATCTTCTCTTCCACCATTCCGATGACCACCTCATCCGGCACCAATCTTCCCTCATTCATATATTTTTTGGCAAGATTACCTAGCTCTGTGCCTTCGCCAAGATGCTTACGAAAAAGGTCCCCAGTAGAAAGGTGGGTGAGACCGTATTTCTCGATGATTTTTTCACTTTGAGTACCTTTTCCCGCTCCCGGAGGGCCAAACAAGACGATATTACGCATCCTTTATTCTTTAAATTTTCAATCAATTACTTGGTAAATATCAGGCAGGTTTCGACCTAAGTCATCATAATCCAGCCCATAACCGACGACAAATTTATTCGGAATTTCAAAACCGACATAATCAATCGGGTAATTAAACCGGAAAGCATCTGGTTTGTAAAGCAATGCTACTATTGAAACAGAGCTCGGTTTTAGGTCTTCCAGCTCTTTTTTGAGGTGATAAATACTGTTACCTGTGTCAACTATGTCTTCTACAATAAGAATATCCCTTCCTTCAAGTTTTTCCTTTATTGAAAGGGAAATTTGGGGTTTGCCAGTGGAATGAAATCCTTCATAGGACTGTAGTCTTATAAAAGACACCTCTAATGGAAGGTCAATCGCTCTCGATAAATCAGCCATAAAAACAAAGCAACCTTTCAATACTCCAAGCAATACAGGATCTTTTCTTACAAAATCTTTTTTTATCTGAGCTCCCAGAGAAGAAACTCTGGACTCAATCTCTTCTTTGGTCAGAAATATTTCAAAAGATTTATCATGGATTTTTTTACTCATATATTAAAGGTGTTTCATTAAATATTGGTGCATTTTAATCATTGAGTCCAAATCTGCTAGGGAGACCTTCTCATCCGGGGAATGAACATTATCCTCCGCCGCTCCTACGAAGCACCAATCTATTGGATAAGGAGAAAATTGGATTTCTCTTCCATCACTTCCTCCTGAAGCCTCTACCTCCAACTGAAAAGGTATTTTACTTTGTGTAGCTAAAGCAATTACGCGGTCGATGAATTTTCTTCGAGGAATGTATCGGTCCCGGATGGAAATAGCTACGCCCTCGTGAGGAACTACCCCTTCAGTCACCCAAGTAATATCCGCTATCAGAGCCTGTCGAATTGGATGATTTTCTTGGATAAACTTAAGAAGAAAGGGCATACTTCCTCCACCGTGTTCTTCATAAGTACTAAATACGACCCATCCATGTTCTAAATTTTCGCAAACTTGTAATGCTGTATAAAGCCCAAGTCTATTATCTAAATACGCAGCTTGAATAAATTCCCCATCCACTCGGATATTCTGAGCGAATGATAAATAAGTGCCTGGTTGAATGGGACGTTGGAAATCGTGAAAGAGGGAATCATTCTCAACTTTTAATCGACATTCAATCGGACCCAATTCATCCTCTCCAATTAACAGCATCCCGTCTTCAGTTTCAGGCCCACCCACTGGAATTAATTGATTTTCATACCGGGTCATAAACCCTATTGTATCCATATGCGCAAAAAGTGCTGTTCTAGGATTTCCAAATTTCAATAAGATACAATCGTGGAAATCTTCCCCAGAATAAATTTGCGGGCAAACTTTCCAGTCATTCTTTCGTTGTTCTATCGTATCTAAAAGGAATTGGCCGATTTGGGATTCGTTTCCCGAAACACTTGATTGTTTTAAAAGATGATGCAAAATTTTCATTCTGGCATAAATTATGTTACATTTTCATTAATATTTGAAAAAATCTATTGTAATATTTATTTCCTTAATTGGGAATTAAATAATTCATCTAGATTTGCAGTAAGTTAAAAGTTTATAAATTTGTACTCACATCAATCAAACACTTAAAATTTGGACAAAAATTTTTTGTTATGAAAAAACTAATACTCTCAACATTAATGGCAGGTGCTTTAGCTATTGGAGCTAATGCACAGGAATTCGACAAGTGGTCGGTAGAAGTTGGAGGTGGCTTTAACAAGCCAATGGCTCCGCTTAATCGAAACTTCTTGTCTCCTACCCTAAACCTAGGCCACATCGAATTTGGCGCCCGGTACATGTTCAACGAAAAGTTCGGTCTTAAGCTTGACTACGGATTTGGATCTATGCGTGAGGCGCGTGGTGCTGATTCCCAAAGCCAAGAGTTTGACACGAAGTATTTCAGATTGAATATGCAGGGTGTTGCTAATGTGGGAAGAATCATGAATTTCGAATCTTTCTCAAGATCCTTCGGTCTTCTTCTACACGGTGGAGCGGGTATTGGTCTTGTTAACCCAGAAATGAACACTTTCAACGATTTTGACGACAATGTTTACACACTGATCTTCGGAATCACACCACAGTTGAAGCTTTCTAAAAACATTGCTTTAGTAGGTGATATTTCAACTATCCTTAATGGTCGTCAGACTGTTACTTGGGATGGTGCTGAAGCTATCAGACCTGATATTGACAATGGATTCTACGGAGCTAACGGTACTTGGTGGACAGGAACCCTTGGATTGAATTTCTACCTTGGATCTAATGACGAGCATGCTGATTGGTATATCGCTGCTGACAAATATGCTACCAAAGAAGAACTTGCTTCTCAGATCAATGGTATCAAAGATATGTTGAAGGACTCTGACGGAGACGGTGTTCCAGATTATTTGGATAAAGAGCCAAACACTCCAGCAGGTGCTCGTGTAAATTCTGCAGGAACTACTCTTGACTCTGATGGTGATGGAACTCCAGATCATATGGACAACTGTCCATTCCAGCCAGGCCCTGCTTCTACAAACGGATGTCCTGTAGTAGAAGAAAGAGAAGAAGTTGATTACTTGAAGAAAGCGATCAATGATGGTTACGTAAACGTATTCTATGCATTCGATAGTGCTAAGCCGCTTGGCTACTCCGTAAGTGCTGCTAATTATGTCGCTAACTTCCTTAAGAGAAATCCTGGAGTAAGTGTTGAAATCAAAGGATATGCTGATGAGCTAGGTCCAGAAGATTACAACATGAAGCTTTCTGAAAGAAGAGCAAAAGCAGTATATGACCTAATGGTTGCTGCAGGAGTAGATGCTTCAAGATTGTCTTACAAAGGATATGGCGAAGATACTAGCGTAGACAAGTCATCTGCTGATGCTCGTCAAATGGCGAGAAGAGCCTCTTTCGAAGTAAAATAATCAGAAAAATACTCTTAAAAACCCACATGTTTCCATGTGGGTTTTTTTGTTTTAACTCAAATGAATAAAAATCCATATTTTTGGAAAATCATCCTACTCAATCAATAATTTCAAAATGAAAAAACGTTTCCTAACCATCTTAATTTTGGTCGGTACTTGTTTGGCGTCAGTTGCCCAACAAGACTTCAATCGATGGTCTCTTGAGATAGACGCAGGCTTCAATAAGTCTATGTCCCCACTATCTAGAAATTATCTTTCACCCACCTTAAATATCGGGCATGTGAATCTTGGAGCCCGCTACATGTTTAATGAGTATTTTGGGGTAAAAGGGGATTTAGGTTTTGGAAGTTTTTCTGAAGCTAAGGGTGTAAGTCTACCTTTTGATACTGATTATGTTCGGGTAGACCTCCAAGGCGTAGCCAATTTTGGTAGAATGCTAAGCTTCGAGTCTTTCGCACCGAAACTTGGATTTTTGGGACATCTTGGTGCAGGATTTGGAAGAATGACTTTTGATGAGGGAGCACTACCATCTGAACCTGACTATCACTACAATATTATTTCTGGATTGACAGCACAATATCGTATAAGTTCAAGGATAGCTCTCAAGGGAGATATTTCAATGATTGTTAACGGGCGACAGACCTATACTTTTGACGGCCGCATGTTTAATGCTCCATTTCAACCTATTGTTCCTGAAAATCCATTTGTCCATGCAACTGGAGTCTGGTGGACAGGTACTTTTGGGGTGAATGTATATCTAGGTTCTAAAGAAGAACATGCTGATTGGTACATTGCAGCTGATCGCTATGCTACCAAAGAGGAACTTGCCTCTCAAATCGGAGAAATTAAAGATATGCTCAAGGATTCTGATGGAGACGGGATTCCTGACTACTTAGACAAAGAGCCAAATACTCCAGCAAATGCACGTGTAAACTCTTCAGGAATTACGCTGGATTCAGATGGAGACGGGTTAGCAGATCATGAGGACAACTGTCCATTCCTTCCAGGTCCATCAGCGAACCAAGGATGCCCTATTGAAGAAATCAGCGAACCCATCGATTACCTTCGAAAGGCAATTGACGATCAATTTGTAAACGTATACTTTGGATTCGACTCATCCAAACCGCTTCAGTATTCAGTTTCTGCAGCTCAGTTTGTATCAAACTTCTTGAAGAAGAATCCAGGGATTTCACTGGAAATAATGGGCTATGCAGATGAATTAGGCTCAGAAGATTATAATATTAAACTTTCTGAAAAAAGAGCTAAAGCTGTCTATGACTTGCTGATTGCCTCAGGAATCGATAGTAGCCGAATCAGCTATAAGGGCTACGGAGAAGATACAAGCGTCGATAAAAATTCTGAAGACGCAAGACAGATGGCCCGAAGGGTTTCATTTAACCTGAATTAAAAAAGATCATAGATTCAAAAACCCAGCTTACTCCTAAGCTGGGTTTTTTCTTTTAAATTCGCTTTATGTTTGTTTTATCAGAAACTCCTTCAATTGCCTCTCAATTTCTTTCAGAATTAAGAGACAGAAATATTCAAACTGATTCAATGCGGTTTCGAACTAATTTGAGAAGGTTGGGTAATATTTTAGCTTATGAACTTTCCAAAAATCTGGAATATAAAGCAGTAGAAATTGAAACCCCTTTAATGAAAACTAACGTATTGCAACTCGATGAGCAAGTCGTTTTGGTTTCAGTACTTAGAGCCTCCTTACCTTTCTATCAGGGTTTTTTGGACTTTTTTGACAAAGCAGAGAATGGATTTATCGGAGCTTATAGACAGGAAGGAAACAAGGATGATCTTGAAATAAATCTTGGTTATTATGCCAGCCCAAACCTTGAAGGGAAAACTCTGGTAATCGTGGATCCAATGCTTGCCACAGGAAAATCCTTCATCAAATCTCTTGAAAGCCTATTCATCAACGGTAAACCCAGAAAAATCCACATCGCGGCTGTAGTCGCTGCACCTGAGGGGTTAGCCTATATCAAAGAAAACTTATCTATCCCTCATCAAGTGTGGATAGGAGCACTGGATCAGGGCTTGAATGAGCAAGCATATATACTACCTGGTCTAGGTGATGCCGGAGACTTAGCTTTCGGCCCAAAACTTTAAAATCATGACTGAATATTTGCTATTAATAGCAGGACTTGCCATTCTATTGTTAGGCGGGAAATTCTTGGTAGATGGTGCCTCGGGAATTGCTGTCAAGCTAGGAATGAGTGCGGGGCTGATTGGTCTGACGATTGTAGCATTTGGAACTTCAGCACCTGAACTTTTGGTGAGTATCAATGCCGCTCTGAAAGGAAATAGCGATATATCCATAGGAAATGTGGTAGGATCAAATATTGCCAATCTAGGTCTAGTCTTAGGACTTAGCGGACTCTTTTACCCAACCAAAATCACCAAACGACATATTCGTTTCGAATATTTAATTACATTGATTGTCACTGGTGTTTTTTATCTCGTGAGTGTAAATGGAATGGTAGACCTCTGGGAGGGAATCGCCATGTTCATTGCCTTTGTCAGCTTCAATATTTATCTCTTTTGGTTGGAAAAAAAAGGAGTAGTGAAGGAATCCAAAGAGGTAGAAGAGGAAATCGAACAAGTCAAGAATTTCCCTTGGTGGAAAGCTATCCTTTTCTTTTTCGGAGGAATTATAGGCTTGTATTTTGGATCAGACCTTCTAGTGGAAAATGCAGTTTTGATTTCTCGTAATTTTGGAGTCTCTGAACGGGTGATAGGTGTGACCATCATAGCCATTGGTACAAGCCTTCCGGAATTGATCACCTCAATCATGGCCGCATTGGCCAAGGAAACGGATATGGCCCTAGGAAATATCCTCGGGAGTAATATTATGAATATCCTTTCCATCATTGGTATTACTGCCATAATTGAACCCATAAGCGTAGCCGATGAATTTATCCGAGTTGATTTTTGGTGGATGATTGGAATTACAGTTTTATTATTTCCATTGATCAAAACCAAAATGCAGATTTCAAAAATGGAAGGAAGTATCCTCTTCTTGACCTATTTGGCATACATGTTTTTCCTTCTATGAAATCGAGCATGATGTGTGCATCCCACACTTGTATGACGATCAACCAAGCGAGATTCCATATGACCTCTGAAAATCAATTACAGACATATGAAAGAGTCAATTATCAGCCTTCTAGGAATCTATTTCCTCTCTTACTTCAAATTTATTGCTGGGCCTGTACTAGCACCTGCTGCAGGTTTTGGGGTGGTGACCACCATCTTAGTAACAGTGGCAGGAATGATGTCCAGCGTTTTGATTTTTACGCTTTTAGGGAAAAAGTTTAAAGAGAAGCTCCTATTACGCATCAGAAGGAGAAAACCAATTTTTACCCCAAAAAATAGAAAGATCGTAACCTTATGGAAAAAATACGGTGAAATCGGAATTGCCTTCCTGACGCCACTGATTTTCACTCCGATCGGAGGAACTTTGATCCTGGTCTCTTTCGGTTCCAAAAAACGACAGATCTACTTCCACATGCTATGGAGTGCTATTTTTTGGGCTACAGTATTTAGCCTGAGTATCGATCAAATTCTAGAAATTCCTTTCTTCAAGGCCCTAATCGGGTAACTCCTCATCTGGTAAAATTTCAATATCTTGGATCAGTACGCGTTCGGAAATTTGCTGACCGGTAAGTGTGGCAGCCAAGCCTCCTAGAGCTGTTTCCTTGTAGCGACTTTCCATTGAAGCTCCAATCTCTCCCATAGCCTCTATGCACTCATCTACAGGAATCACAGCTGATACTTGCGCCAAGGCAATTTGAGCTGAGCTAAAAGCAATACTAGCAGCGCTGGCATTTCTGACTACACAAGGGACTTCTACTAACCCAGCTACAGGATCACAGACTAAGCCTAGCATACATTGTATGGTGATAGCTACTGCATTAAAAACCTGGTCTAAAGAACCTCCCAAGCAGTAAACTATCGCACCCGAAGCCATTGCTGCAGCAGAGCCAGTTTCTGCTTGGCAACCTCCTACTGCACCCGCCAAACTCGCTTTTTGCTCAATAATCAAAGCGATTCCTGCACCTACCAAAAGGCCCTCTGCAATCTTTTCATCAGATAATCCATGAATCTCCTGAAGTGTAACCATCGTACCCGGTAAGATCCCGGATGCTCCTGCAGTCGGAGCTGCGACTACCCTTCCCATACAAGAGTTTACTTCCTTTGCAGCTAAAGCTCGACTGATTAATTTTTGAAATTCTGGAGATAGTACCGTCAAGGGATGATTGAAAACCTTTTTGGCTCCATTATCTATCATTCCAGACCTAGACTTCATGTCTTTTTCCAGTCCGGTATGAACTGCTTCCTTCATCACTTGGTAGGCTTGAAGCAGGCCAGCATGAATTTTTTCTGGAGTTGCCCCTTTTTGCTCACATTCGTATTCAATGACCGATTGAGGCAATGAAACATCCTTTTCTTCACAGTAGGACTTCCATTCCCGAAAACTGTTGAATAAAAAACACATAGTAATTTGGGTTAATTGGGTCTAGGAATCTAGAATTACCTGATTAATACATAGATTAAAATTCCAGATAGGCACTTTTTATCACGAGTCTAAACTCTTACTTTTAATTTTCAGTTAAATAGATAACCAAAAATAGGGTAATAAAAGCTCCCATGATATCAATACGTATAAAATTCATTTTGGCTCTCTTTTTTGCAGCTTCCTTTTCAGAAGTTTTAGCGCAACGAGAAGATGTCGGTAATTATGAATACGATAAAGAGTTCATTTTTGGGCTAAATAAAAATACCAATGGAGGTCTGATTGGAGGCCTGATGTTTAAAGTTGGCACAAGGATATCTGATGAACAGTTCAGCTTCTTCGCTGTAGAGCTAGCCAATGTCAAGAATCCCAAGGAAGTCCGCTACAATACTGTATTAGGCAATAGTTACATCTTTGGAAAATCCAACTATCTATACTCCATACGACCACAATATGGGAGGGAAGTGATTCTTTTCCGAAAAGCACCAAATCAAGGTGTGCAGGTCTCTGCCTTGGCTGCGGTTGGTCCTAGTATTGGTTTGATCGCCCCGTATTACATTGAATATGCAGTAAATAGACTGGAAACAGTAAGAGAACAATATAACCCTGAAGTACATCAAAGCCGATTTAATATTCTTGGAACGGGAAGATTGTTCGAAGGACTTGGGGAATCTCAACTTGCAATAGGAGCTAATGCAAAAGCAGCCATCAATCTTGAATTTGGAGTCTTCAGAAGCAATGTCACCGGCTTGGAACTAGGATACATGATTGAAGGTTTTAACAAGGAAATTCCATTGATACCCACTGCTGAAAATCGTCAGTTTTTCCAAGCTGCCTATTTCACCTTCTATTACGGATTCCGAAAATAGACTGGTGGTATTTCCCAGAATAAAATTTAATTTTGACCCTGAAAATCCAATAGAATGATAGAATTACCCGTAATATCCGAGGAATCAACTCGCAGAAAAAAGCCTAATTGGCTGAGAGTCAAGCTTCCAGTGGGTAAGGAGTATGCCAAAGTTCGCAAACTTGTCGATCAACATAAACTTCATACGATTTGCGAAAGTGGAAACTGTCCCAACATGGGTGAGTGTTGGGGAGCTGGTACTGCTACCTTTATGATTTTAGGAAATGTATGTACCCGATCTTGTTCCTTCTGCGCTGTTGCGACAGGTAGACCACCTGAGTATGATGAAGACGAGCCAAGAAGGGTGGCTGAGGCCATCAAATTGATGGGGGTTAAGCATGCAGTAATCACCTCGGTCAATCGAGATGAGCGTAAAGATCGCGGTGCCGAAATTTGGTATCAGACAGTTGTACAGACCAAAGCGCTTTCTCCAGAAACAACCATAGAAACACTTATTCCTGATGTCAAGGCAAATTGGGATGCATTATACCGAATGATCAGTGCAGGACAGGAAGTCGTTTCTCATAATATGGAAACAGTGGAAAGTCTTTACAGAAGAGTAAGACCTCAGGCTAAATACAATCGTTCTTTGGAGCAGATTAAATTGACCAAAGAGTATGGAAAACGAACCAAGACTGGTATCATGCTAGGCCTTGGAGAAACCAAAGATGAGGTTTACAAAGCCATGGATGATTTGGTAGCCCATGGATGTGATATCCTGACATTAGGACAATACCTCCAACCTACCAAAATGCATATTGAAGTTGCAGAATTCATTCATCCGGATCTTTTTGATCACTATCGTGAGGAAGGATTGAAGAGAGGATTAAAATATGTGGAGTCAGGCCCACTTGTCAGATCCTCCTATCATGCCGAGCGGCATGTAAATGTTTAAAAAACCAAAAGCCATCTTCTCAGATGGCTTTTTTGATTTATAAGTATTCAGTAAATCAATAGCTTTCAGACTTCGTAGGAAATTTTCTATCCTTCACGTCTTTTATATAGTTTTGGAAGGCTTCAGTCATTATAGACTGAAGGTCAGCATATTGCCGCAAAAAGCGTGGCTTAAACTCCTGAGTAATCCCCAGCATATCGTGCATGACCAATACCTGACCATCTACATCGGGACCTGCTCCTATTCCAATCACCGGGATTTTCACAGATTCAGCCACTTTCTGTGCCAAGGCAGCAGGTATCTTTTCAAGGACAATCGCAAAGCATCCGCATTGCTCTAGCATTTGTGCATCTTCCAAAAGCTTCTTTGCCTCTGCTTCTTCCTTTGCTCTGACAGTGTAGGTCCCAAATTTATAAATAGACTGAGGAGTCAAACCCAAGTGCCCCATGACGGGGACACCTGCACTTAGAATTCTGCTAACTGACTCTTTGATCTCAGAGCCCCCTTCTACCTTGACGGCATGGGCACCGGACTCTTTCATGATTCGGATAGCAGATCGCAATGCCTCCGAGCTGTTTCCCTGATAGTGTCCAAATGGAATATCTACCACAATAAAAGCTCTTTTGACTGCTCGCACCACCGAGGAGGCATGATAAATCATCTGATCCAGAGTGATAGGAAGTGTAGTCTCATGCCCTGCCATGACATTAGAAGCCGAGTCTCCTACCAATACAATATCAATGCCTGCACTGTCCACTATTTTTGCCATCGAAAAATCATAAGCGGTCAACATCGAGATTTTCTCCCCGCTATCCTTCATCTCTTGAAGAATATGGGTAGTGACTCGTTTGACCGAAGAAGAGGAGTGAACAGACATGATATCAGTGTAAGTGTACAGAATAGCTTGACGAGGAAAGATCTACTCGGATGTGCTCATTGAGCGTAGTAGAGAGTTCAAAACCTGTGTAATCAGGTCTTAAAGGAAATAAACCATGGGCTCTATTTACCAAAACAGCCAACTCCATTTTACTAATTTCCTCCTGCAAAAATGGCTTCATTGCATAAGCCACAGTCCTACCTGTATTTAGGACATCATCTACGAGAATCAGGCTCTTCCCTTTTAAATCCAGGTTTTGGGAAAGTGAAATCTTAGAATTAGCAACATCAGACTTATCCAATTGTACCTCCAATTGTTCTACCTGCAATTCGGATATATGACTTAGCTCTTTAGCCAAAAGCTCAGATAGGATCAAACCCATACCAGTCACACCTGCGAAAACAACACCTTTCGTGTGAAGATTACGCTCGTAGATTTCGAAAGCCATCCGGGTTATTTTCTGCCGGATTTGTTTGTCGTTGAGTACTTCGCTCATGATAAAATTTTGAAAATGAAAATTAGGCCTATTTGACTTGCTTTCAAAATCAATTTTTAGCGATGGCTTTCCTCCTCCTCCAGCATATTCAGATAGCTCCGATATCTGCTAGGGTGAATTCCCCCTTCTTCTAGCTTTTCGAGTACGACACAGCCCGGCTCATTGACGTGTCGGCAATTGTGAAACTTACAATGACCTAAATAGGCTCTCATCTCTGGAAAATAGTGGGAGAGCTCATTTTCTTCGATATCCAAAATCCCAAATTCCTTGATCCCAGGAGTATCAATCAGATCTCCACCTCCATCAAGTTCAAAAAGTTCTGCGAAAGTCGTGGTGTGAACTCCCTTGCTGCTAAACTTGGATATTTCTTGGGTGCTTTGCTTTGCTTTTGGCACCAACTTATTCAAAAGTGTAGATTTCCCTACTCCAGAATGCCCCGCTATCAGGGTGGATTTCCCTCGAAGTAACTCTTGGAAACGGGACGAAAGGTCCTGATCACTTTGAGCAGAAATTTCTATCACAGGAATATCCAGAGGATCATAAATTTCATGCAAGTTCTCGAGCCATTCTTTGCCTTTTTTCTTCGATTGCAGCAAGTCCATTTTGTTGACTACAAGTATGGCAGGGATCCTGAAACTTTCTGTACTGACGAGAAAGCGATCGATGAATCCAGTAGAGGTCCGGGGTTGCTCCATGGTGATGATCAACATGGCCTGATCCAGGTTACTGGCAATGATATGAGAAAAGTGTTGATTTCGAGTAGACTTGCGGATCACATAATTTTCACGTGGTAAAATACTCCGAATGACAGCAGTTTCCTGTCCCGGTTCAACATCAAGCTCAACCCAGTCTCCCACGGCTATAGGATTGGTAAGCTTCAAGTCTTGCTGCTTGAATTTCCCCTTTAACCTTGCCTGAATGTACTTTCCTTCGGCGTTCACCGTGTACCAGCTACCAGTGGATTTGATTACTCTTCCCTTCATTTATTGCAAGTTATCGGTAAAAACCAAAATTCTTTCAGTCGCACCCCGATTGCTTTCTACCCAGGAATTTGCTGAAATCCTACTTCTCTCCAAGTTTTCTGGATTCTTTAAAGAATCAAAAACAGTTTTTAGTGCTGAGAAATCCTCCACTTCAAATCCACAACCCTGTTTGATTGACTCTTGAGCCTCAGGAAATTTTCCTACTTTTCGAACCCTCCCAAAAATAACAGGAGCGCCAAAGCCAATCGACTCCAAGATATTGTGTAAGCCCTCTCCGAATGCACCTCCTACATAGGAAACCTGTGCAAACTGATACAAAGAGGCGAGCATTCCGATGGTATCAATAATTAGCACCTCCGTGGTTTTCTTCTGATCCCAGGAGGTATAAAATTGACATTTGGCCTTTATTTGAGATTCCCAACTTTGCATTGGCCCAGGGTTCATACTATGCGGAGCAATGATCCACTTGAAGTCTATATTTTGATTGATCAAAGGAATGAGTAAATCCATATCTTCTTGCCAAACAGAACCTAGAACGACCGCAGGCTTTTCCCCTAGCCAAGTTTCGATTTGGGGGAATCTCTTCGGAGCCCTAGCGGTCTCCGCTACCCGATCAAAGCGAGTATCACCAACTCTTGTGTAAGATTGAAAATTGATTCCTTCAAGGAGCTTATCACTTTCCTCATTTTGAGTGAAAATATGGTCAAAGAAAAATATTGGAGCTCTGAAAAATCCCTTTCGCCTAAAATAAACCTGATCTTCCCGAAAGCTTGCAGAAATCAAGTGGAGAGGAATACCACGAGAAGAGCTTTCTTTGAGAAAATTAAACCAAAGATCATACTTGACGAAGTAGATAATGTCCGGCCGAACGATATCAAGAAATTTCCTAGCATAACTAGGCCTGTCAAGTGGCAGGTAAGTGATAAAATCAAGGACCGGCTCATTCTTTTTTGAGATTGGCTCAAATCCTGAAGGTGAAAAGAAACTGACCAAAATCTGTACTTCAGGCTTTCGCCGCTTCCATCCGCTCATCACCGGCATCGCCTGCTCATATTCCCCCAAAGAGGCGACATGAAACCAGATTACAGGTCTTTCAGGATCAAGAACAAAAGTTCTCAATCGCTCAAAGAGGCCTTCCCTCCCCTTTACAAAATCAGCGATCTTAGTAGAAAATATAGCTGCAACTGGAAAAAGAAATTCCACCACCCGAAGAAAGAAATTGTAGATCCATTGCATGGCTAAAATTAAGCTTTCCCTAGAGAAGATTTAAAATTAGTAGCTTCTCATTCATATTTTTTTAAAAATATGGGTGCTCTTTTGTTCGATTACATTTAAAAATTTTTAATTTCAAAGTTACCTCTTGGGTAAACTTTAAAATGAGAATGCAGAATACATGATTAAGGTTCTTTTTGTCTGTCTTGGAAATATTTGCCGATCGCCTCTAGCTGAAGCAATTTTTAATCATAAAATCCATAACAAAGGGCTTGATTCTTTCTTCAAGTCTGACAGTGCTGGCACTTCTGACTTTCACATCGGGGAGCTCCCTGATGAACGGACTATTCGCTGTGCAAAACATTACGGCATGTCGATCAAACATCGTGGGAGGCAAGTAAACCGTGTGGATTTCCGTGAGTTTGATTACATCATCGCCATGGACAATCAGAATCTCCAAAATCTAGATAAACTTAAAATCAGATATGGTTTCCCCGACAAAATCATCTATCTCATGCGGGATTTTGTGGAGGAAGAAAAAGGCCAACCAGTCCCAGACCCCTATTATGGCGGTGAAGAAGAATTCCACAAAATCTATGATATCTTAGATCGGGCCATAGAAGACTTTTTACAGGAATTGAAAGAACGACATCAGCTTTATGCTTGATTTGAATGGGATTTATGAACAAATTCTTTTCCAGACACTAGGCCCTTTGGCAGAATTTAAGTCTGCCACACTCATCGCTGCAGGCAATCACAACCAAGGAATCAGACTTGCCTGTTCAGAGGGTACATTTTTTCTGAAACTCAACTTTGATCACGAAAAAGATATTTTAGCACGTGAAGCTCAAGGCTTGGATCTGCTGAGAAAATCAACCTTCCTGAAGGTACCGGAAGTCTACGGGTATGGTCGAGTAGAAGATTACAATTATTTGCTCACAGAGTTTTTAGCTGGCGGTAAAAAGCAACCCAACTACTGGGAAAATCTTGGCATCGGATTAGCCCATCTTCACCTGACTCAGCGGGAGACTTTTGGTTTGGAATCTGATAATTTCATCGCTTCCCTCTATCAAAAGAATCCCGATACAGATGACTGGCTAGACTTTTTTATTGAACAGCGCTTGGAACCACTTCTTGGAAAAGCATATTTTGACCGCTTGATTCCTTTGGATTTTCTGAAAAAATTCCAGGAAATCTATCCCAAACTCGAAGGTATTTTTCCAAAAGAAAAACCATCACTCGTACATGGTGATCTTTGGAGCGGGAATGTAATACCCACAGATTCGGGGGAACCGAGCCTGATCGACCCTGCCATCTATTTTGGACACCGGGAAATGGATCTAGCTTTCAGCAGATTGTTTGGGGGATTTGACCGGCAATTCTATGATTCCTACGAATCAGCCCTTCCCCTGGAACCGGAATTCGAGTCGAGAATTGGAGTTTATAATCTGTACCCCCTTTTGGTTCACCTCAATTTATTCGGAGAAGCCTATCTGCCGGGAATTCAAAAAATCATTAATCGCTTTCAGTAGAGCCATCATTGTTTTGGGGAATTAATCCTAAACCAAATCAACCTTTCCGCCCGTTTTCACTGCTTTATAAATCGCGTCGATGATGACCATATCTTTCAATCCTTCCTCTCCATCTACTGGGATCGATGCCTTCTTCCCATCCAAAATAATCGCCGCCATCTCATCCATCTGGGTAGTTTGATGGGTTACATGAGGTTCATCCAATGGCCCTTGATGTGTACGTCCCTTGATTGGTCCATAGCCTGTGGAAGGTTGCATTTCGGCATATCCATTGGTTCCATTGAGGAAGAACTTATCCAAATAATTCATGCTATACGTCGAAAGACAAGAAGCTACAACCCCTGAAGGAAAACCCATTTGGAAAGTGATGGTCTCATCGACCCCTTCCTTAAACTTTACAGGGTCTGTTTTGACTTCTTGAGCTGTAACCCAAATAGGCTCCTCTCCTACCATATATCGGGCACCATTGATAGAATAAATCCCGATATCCATCATTGCTCCACCACCTGCTAACTCAGCATTGAGCCGCCATTGATTCGGATCACCAATGCGGAAACCACTCAGCCCTTGGAAAAATTTAATTTCCCCAAATGCACCATCTCGCCTCATATTGACCACTTTTAAAGTATTTGCCTCAAAATGCATCCGGTAGCCGATTAGCAAATGAACTCCAGCTTTTTCACAAAATCCCACCATTTCCCTCGCATCCTTGGCATTGATTGACATGGGCTTCTCACAAATCACATGCTTTCCGGCTGCAGCCACTCCCAATGCATGCGGTTTATGCAAAGCATTGGGTGTGATGACATAAACGGCATCAATATCAGGATTGTCTTTTATCTGATGGTAGGTCTCGTAATTATAACAATTAGCCTCAGGAACAGCATATTTTTTACTCCAGGACTCCAGTTTGGAAGGGGTACCACTGATCAATCCTGTTATTTTTGCACGCTTGCAGCTTTGCATTGCATCTGCAACACGAGCTGCATAACTCCCCAATCCCATCAAGGCTACTTTCAAAACAGGACCATCTTGAACGGGTCTGATAGCAGCAAATTTTTTTGGCGATCCCCCTGAAAAACTTTCAATTTTTGGCACCGCAATAGCAAGTGCTGAAAGGCCTGTCTTGAGCAAAAATGATCTTCTTGACTTCATAATCTTTTCTTTTTTTGAAGGTTTCATGAAAGACTTTTTCTAGAAAGGCTTCATGTAAAATGAGAGCAGGAATGAAAATACAAAATTCCTCCCAAAGAAGACTATTCCATTTCTTCTCCGCACTATCTCCTGACAATTTGGAAAGCATGTCGGCTACTTTGTTCCAATAGCACTTCCCGGTCTTTAGTAAATAAATTCAGATCAGCCAATTGAGGATTTAAAACAGTCAAAAGCTCCAAGCCATCATTGTAACGAATGGTAAAACTGCCTTTTAAAGCTAAAATCAATTTTTCCAGTTTAAATAGCTGATCATCCAAAACGAGGGAAACACCCATCGCAGTGGTCTGAAAAAGATTAACCTGCAACTTTAACTCATCTAACTGCTGATAGATCACATGAATATGTGACTCATTGAGAAAAGTGAAATCCGTAACCCGGAACGTGACCAATATCTGCTTTTGCTTCAATATAATCGTAGGTAACAAATTAGGAGCTCCTGTATCATGGATCTTGGTACCCGACTCATCCGGCTTCAAAAAAGACCTGACAAAAAGCGGAATTTTACGATTGGCAAGAGGCTTGATCGTCTTTGGGTGAATCACGGTAGCTCCATAAAATGTCATCTGGGCGGCCTGAAGGTAATCTAATTCATCAAAAAGCACCGATTCTGGGAAAAGCTTTGGATCTGCATTGAGTACTCCGGGCACATCCTTCCAGATAGTCACTGATCGAGCATCGAGACAGGATGCCAATATAGCCGCGGAGAAATCCGATCCTTCCCTTCCCAAAGTAGTGGTCTTTCCCCCAGAATCACTCCCTATGAAACCCTGAGTTATTACCGGAAACTTTTCCAAAACAGGTTCAAGCATCTTTTTTGACTTCTTTCTGGTTTTCTCCCAATCCACATTTGCAAAGCGAAAATTAGAGTCTGTTTTAATCAACTCCCTGGCATCCTGCCAGACCACAATCAACCCTATTTCACAGAGATACTCTGCCACAATCAGACTGGAAATCAATTCTCCAAAGCAAATTATCCGATCGTAGGCCTCATCATAATTCTCAGGGCTGATGGGCTTTTCGAGTTCATGGCTCAGTTGAACAAAGAGATTTTCTACTCTGGAAAATACAGGATGGCCAGAAGGAAAAAGCGCTTGGCATATTTCCAAATGAAAATTTTTTAAAATTGTATAATTTGAAGATATATCCAAATTACCCAATCGAAGCTGCAGTAATTTTTCCAGTGCATTGGTCGTCTTCCCCATTGCTGAAATGACTAAAAGCGTCGAATTACGCAATCGATTACGCAAAATTTCAGCTAAGTTTTTTATAGATTCAGCATCTTTGACAGATGCTCCACCAAATTTGAAAACGATTGTTTTTGCCATCCAATTTTCTTTCTAATTTCGAGAAGAATATAAACCCAAATATTGTACTTTTCTAATAATGAAAATTAATCCTTATCAACCCGATCAGAGTGGCATGGCCTACTCTGTGGGCACCACCCTTGATCGCTTTATCAAATTCAAACAAAGCGATTTTCCCTTTGCCTCCGGAGAACTCTCCCAACTTTTGCGAGATATTGCACTTGCAGCAAAGATCGTGAACCGGGAAACAAATCGTGCAGGCCTAGCCAATATTGGCGGGGCTTTTGGTCAAACCAATGTCCAAGGCGAAGAGCAACAAAAGCTGGATGTGATCGCCAATATCCGATTTATGCGCGCACTGAGCAAAGGAGGCGAAGTCTGTGCCATTGTTTCTGAAGAAGAGGATGCTGTCATCGACCTGAAAAACAAATCCGGCAAATACGTCGTGGCCATTGACCCTTTGGACGGCAGCTCAAATATTGACGTAAATATCAGCATAGGGACGATTTTTTCAATTTACAGACGAAAGACTCCACTTGGAAGTCCCATTCAGATGGAAGATATCATGCAACCGGGTTCTGAGCAGGTAGCAGCAGGATATGTACTCTATGGTTCTTCTACCATGCTTGTGTATACCACAGGATTTGGGGTAAATGGATTTACCTATGAGACCAGCCTGGGCGAGTTCTTTCTTTCACACCCACAAATTAAAGCGCCGAAATCAGGAAAAATCTATTCCATTAACGAGGGATTGGAGCTAGATTGGCAGGAAGGCATCAAGAATTACATTGATGAATGTAAAGCAAAGCGATATGTGGCCCGCTATATTGGGTCTTTGGTGGCTGACTTTCATCGAAACTTGCTTAAGGGAGGCATTTACCTGTATCCAGCGACTAAAAACAACCCCAATGGTAAGCTTCGATTACTATATGAAGCAAATGCATTGGCCTTTATTGCAGAGCAGGCAGGAGCAAAAGCTACGGATGGAAAATCCAGAATTTTGGATATCGTTCCCGACTCGCTTCACCAGCGTACACCACTATTTATCGGCTCAGAAGAAATGGTTGACCAAGCGATCAAGCACATCGAAAAATCGAAGATCTCTGCGACCGTTTAAAACCATTCTGATTGAAATTTGTACTAGAAACTGTACCTTCGGATTTCAAACCTAAATGATATGAACAGATACAATCTTTGGATATTGATCGGTGCTGGAATGCTATCCACTGTTTCCTGCGCAACAAAGGAAGCAGATGATATCAATCAGCCTCAGCCAGTAGATCCTACTTTCGCACAGCAAACTGAAAAGCATTTAATCAAAGTAGATACACTATTCACCGAATTTGAGAGCCCATGGGGTATGACTTGGCTTTCGGATGGAAAAATGCTCGTAACTGAGCGAAAAGGTGAAATATTGATTTTCGATAATGATGAATTCACCGGTCAAAAAGTGACAGGTCTTCCGGAAGTTCATGAAGTAAATCAAGCAGGTCTTTTGGATGTCGCAGCACATCCAAATCATGCTGAGAATGGCTGGATTTACATTGCTTACGCAAAGCCATTCCCTGACAATAAAGGGGCTTTAACGATTATGCGTTTCAAGCTTGATGACAACAATAATGCAATTGATCAGGAAGAGATCATTGTTGCCATGCCTGAGTGGGAAGGTGGACGTCACTTTGGAAGCCGGATCGTATTTGATAATGAAGGCTACCTCTATTTTTCCAATGGAGACAAAGGAAATAAGCCTGAAAATGCACAAACCTTGACCAACGCTCATGGGAAAGTTCACAGAATTCATGACGATGGTAGAATTCCTGCAGACAATCCTTTTGTCAATGAGGAAGGCGCAGTAGGTTCTATTTGGTCTTATGGAAATAGAAATCCACAAGGATTATATTTTGACAAAGCGAATAACAGACTTTGGGAAGCAGAGCACGGCCCTATGGGTGGTGATGAACTCAACCTGATCGAAAAAGGAAAAAACTACGGTTGGCCAGTGATTACTTACGGGCAAAATTACGATGGAACACCAATCACTGAAATCACCGAAAAAGAAGGGATGGAACAGCCTGTCACCTACTACGTGCCATCAATCGCAACTTGCGGTATGACTATGGTCACTTCTGACAGATATCCCAACTGGAAAGGAGATATTTTGATAGGTGCTTTGGCAAAAATGCACATCAACCGAGTAGACATGGATGGAGCAACTGCACTTTCACAAGAGGTAATGTTCCAAGACATCGGACGAGTGAGACAAGTATCTGAAAGTCCGGATGGATATCTTTACGCCATCACAGAAGGAACAGGCCTGCTAGTCAAACTTCTCCCTGTCGAATAAAACCAACAAAAAAGCTCTTCAAAATGAAGAGCTTTTTTTATGTCTATACGAAGTCAACATCCACGTTGAAAGGGTATTTCATCAGAAACTGAAGTGCTTCCTCTATCTCCAGATCTTCAAACAAAACCCGGTACAGGTTTTCTGTAATTGGTGCTCGTAAATCTGATGCCTCCAAAAAACCTTTGATAATTTTCACAGTATTAATTCCCTCTGCCACTTCTTCCATTTCATCTAGGATCTGAGGTAATTTTTCTCCCTTTGCAAGGCGATAGCCTACCGTGAAATTTCGAGAATTCACCGAGTTGCAAGTGGTCACCAAATCCCCCACACCAGCTAGCCCAAAGGCTGATTTCACACTACCTCCTAAGGCACGACTTAAATGAACCATCTCCACCATCCCACGGGAAATAAGTAGCCCTCTGGCATTTTCTCCTAAACCCAATCCTGCCAGTGCTCCTGCAGCTATGGCAATGATATTCTTCAATACCCCACTTAGCTCTACTCCGATGATGTCGGAATTGCCGTAAACCTGGAATTTTTCAGATCGAAGCAAACGCTGACCTTCCAAAATCACCTCGTTGAACTTAGAAGCAATCACCGTTGCTGCAGGTTGACCTTTGGAAAGCTCCTTTGCGATATTCGGTCCGGCTAGGCAACCCACGCGAACTGCCACAGTCTCTTTCTGTAGCACTTCGCTCATGGTCAGAATGCGGTTACGGTCAAGGTTTTTCACCTCATCCAAACTTTGCCCTTCAGGCAAATCCAGACAAAGTCCCTTCGTACCGTGAATGACTAAATGATAGGGCTGAAGGAAAGGAGAGAATTTCCTGGCGACATCCTGAAATGCCGAACTGGGAACCATGAAAAAAATGGTTTGGCAGGATTCACAAAGCTGCTGAGGATCCTGTGTAGCCACAATGGATTCATGCATTGATTTGCCCTGCGCTGTATGATTTTCATTGATCTCTGCAACGACCTCAGCATTTCTTGCATAAACCAAAACTTGGTTTTTTTCAGCAAGCATATTGGCGATGACGGTCCCAAAAGAACCTACGCCTACTACACCGATCAATGATGAATCAGAAAAGGTTCTCGAGCTCATAGCCGTGTAGTCTATTGTGATAGAAATAAAGTAAACTCATGTCCTCGGTCACTATTTGACCTTTTTTATTTCGGATCAAAGGCCGCTTGGCATGATACATCCCCACGTTATCGAGTCCATGAGCGATAATTTCCTCTAGACTTCGCTTCATGTGTGGAGCAATTTTGATCAATCCCTGATCACGAAGAATTAGAATCTGATCATACACTCGCTGACAAGCATCCTTGAATTCCTCATATTCAATAAAAATTTCCTCTTCTGGCAATCTAATCAAGTCAAATAGATCCAATTTGGAGTTTTTGGCTTTGATGAGTTCGAATGCTGTAAAGGCTACCAAATGTGAGCTAAACACCCGATTGATCCGGTGAAACTCCTCTACAATTCTCCTTCCGAGCATGTGGGTGTATTCTTCCTCTCGCTGAGAATCCACAGTCACCTTTCCTCCGGACCTGAAATAATGACTGGTATCAATCACTCTTCCATGCTGATCCAAGCTCTCCCCCTTTTCGTTGACATAATTTCCCAGAACATCCATTGCTCTCCCTACCGAAACCGAAATATCTGAACCCTTGGTAAAAAACTTGACGAGGAACTTCGAGATTTTGTAAGAAGTAGAGAACTCATCATTCTCTTTGTAATAGCGCTCCTGCCCGGTGATACTTAAGTGATCTCGTATTAGACTAGGCGCCTCCAAGACAAAGTGATAGTTGATCGTGACGGGTACCACGAAGATTTTACCTGAAATCCCGGTGATGCCCTCCTGATAATTATTTCGCTGGGCTTCAATAGCTGTGCTAAGTAAGCCCAATTTGAGTTTGCTCTCAATCATACCGCTTCGGCTACGTGTGCCTCCAGGGAAAAAGAGCGAATGACACCCGAACTGAATAGCCTCTTTGGAATAGGTTTTTAAGGTCTCCAAGTAGACCAAATTCTTTTTTCGACGATCTACTTTATATGCTCCAAGCGCATTCATAAAGTAGGCAAAAATGGAAATATTGAAGAGATTCAATCCAGCGCCATAGATAAATGGAGGTAATCCTAGCACTGAAATAATCCACCCAATAAGAATACTATCCAGATTGGAAAAGTGAGTAGGAACCATCACAATGGTGCCTTTTGTAGCCAAATCTCTGAGTTGATCGGTTTCCCCAGTGATTTGTATCTTATCCTGTAGGGTGTACTGATTGGAAAAAATGGATCGAAATCCTTTTACCCGGGCCGCATTGAGCAAGCGTGCAAATCCAAAGGTGACCACGCTCCGAATAAACTTGTAATGCTGATGCTTAAAATTGCTGGCAATTTCCTCTGAATACCGGGAAGTAATGGATTCTAATATTTCCTTATAAATCGCTTCCCTTTGCTTTTTGGAAAGGCTTGTCTCCGAACTCGCATGAAGAAGAGACTCTTTGACTTTTCCCCAAAAGGCTCCCTCATCATCTGGGTCCACCACCCATGGATTTTGCTTTATTCGAAGCTTCTCTCTATAGCGGGTAGTTTCCAGCTCTTCCTTCAATATTTCCATATTATTGGAAGTAAGCTTCAATATCCGACCTTGAGCATTTTCAGATACTTTTTTGACAAATTCCTTTCGCTCACGCGCCAATTTGACAACGGGCCACTCATCCTTACTAGGAAGGATGGGATCGTATTTGTGCTTGATATATTTTTCCTCCAAGGGGCAGATTGATTAGAAAAATCAAAGATACATAAATAGAATTAGTCAGATTAGGATTAGCTGGCAGAGGGCATAGGTGTACCTTTTTTTGATTTCACCAAAAAAGCTACGACCAAGGAGGTAATCAAACCCATAATGAAGGCTCCTATATTGGCTTGGATGATATAACTTTTCAAATTGAAAAACTCCTCTGCAGCGCTTCTCTCCATGATACCAGTGCTTACTGAATATTCGATCACATTGGAAAAATAGTAGGGAGTAATGTAAGTAGAGGTGATATACTGACTCAATGGAGTAAGCAAGGCCACAATCAAGGTAATGATCATCCCCGATACGAAGCCTTGTTTGAAACTCAAATGTCCTCCATAGAAATTCTTCTTTTTGTCCCGAAGAGCCAACACATAAATCAGAATCGAAGGGATAGCTACCAAATTGGTATAAGTGGCATGATCGGCAATCTTCTCATCGTGCCAACCCATGGATTTCTCAAAGACCATCCAAATCAGCATCATAGCCACAAAAATTAGTGCCCATTTAATTTCAATACTTAGCTTTTTCATCGTAGTGGGGATTATGATAAATCAATAAAATACAAAATACAGAAAATCCATAAACGTTTCGGGATGTAGACCGTTTGTCAGTAAAGCCAAAAGATTTCTTGCACTGCACCCAAAGCATGCTATTTTTACGCTCGCATTCCTGATGAAACCTGACCTCAAACAAATCCAAGTCCCAATTGCTGCCGAAATGATTGAATTCGAGCAGAAGTTTAGGGATTTTATGAAGAGCAAAGTCAAGCTCCTTGACCACATCACCAATTACATTGTCAAGCGCAAGGGTAAGCAGATGCGTCCCATGTTTGTGTTTTTGACAGCTGGTGTCTGTGGACAGATCAACGACTCTACCCACAGAGGAGCTGCGCTTATCGAACTCCTTCATACAGCTACCCTAGTTCATGATGACGTAGTGGATGATGCGAACTACCGCCGGGGATTTTTTTCTGTAAATGCACTCTGGAAGAACAAAATCGCCGTTTTGGTAGGGGATTACCTTCTGTCGAGGGGGTTACTCCTTTCCGTGGACAATGGAGACTTTAATCTCTTGCAGATCGTCTCCAATGCCGTAAGGGAAATGTCAGAAGGTGAACTTCTGCAAAGTTATAAAGCCCGAAAACTGGATGTAGACGAAGATGTTTATTACGAGATTATCCGACAAAAAACAGCCAGTCTCATCGCCTCTTGCTGTGCAGTTGGCGCATCAAGTGTGGGAGCGGACTTGGAGAACGTAAGCAAAATGCGTGATTTCGGAGAAAAAGTCGGGATGGCTTTCCAGATCAAAGATGATCTTTTCGACTACGGGGAGGATGAAATCGGTAAACCCGTAGGGATTGATATCAAAGAGAAAAAGATGACCCTTCCTCTGATCTATGCTCTTAGAAATGCAGACTGGTTAGAAAAAAGAAGAATTATCTCCCTGATCAAAAACAAATCAGAAGATAAGAAAGCTGTAGCTCAGGTAATTGACTTTGTGAAGAAAAGCGGTGGACTGGAATATGCCAAAGGGAAGATGAATGACTTCTATCAAGAAGCTTTGGATATCCTAAAGGACTTTCCTGATTCCGAATTTAAGACATCCCTCAAAGACCTCGTCAGTTACACCATCGAACGTAAGAAATAAGCCGGACAGAATCCGGCTTTTGCATTACTTCATGGGATTGATAGTCTGAATTTTTCCATCAGGTAGGTGAGTTAGCTCAGCCATTTTGATATTCCGAAGTGGAGTCTCTCCTGATAGCTCAGTATCATGGTAAAAAAGATACCATTTGCCCTCAAACTCTACAATCGAATGGTGATTGGTCCAGCCCTGAACTGGTTCTAAGACATTTCCCTGGTAAGTAAAAGGACCATAAGGGCTGTCTCCAGTTGCATAAGCGATAAAATGGGTGTCACCGGTAGAATAGGACAGATAGTATTTTCCTTCGTATTGATGCATCCAGGCTGCTTCAAAGAACCTCCGATCATTGTCTCCTGCTTTGATTGGCTCACCATTTTCATCCAAAATCAAAACTTCCTTTGGCGTCTCATCGATTTCAGTCATCGACTCAGAAAGCTTGGCAATGTATGGCATTAAGGCTTTTTCGTCTGGTGCTGGAATACCATCTGTTGGACCTTTTCGTCCTTCTACCAGCTTTTGATCTTCATACCATTGAAGCTGACCGCCCCAGATTCCTCCCCAGAGAAGATAGTAATCATCGCCATCCTGGAAAGCTGAGGGATCCATGCTGAAAGTCCCGGCAATAGGCTCAGGTTCCGCTTGAAAGGGCCCTTCTGGCCGGTCTGAGATCGCTACCCCAATTTTGAAAATATCCTGCTTGTCCTTGGCAGGGAAGTAGAGGTAATACTTCCCATCTTTCTCTGCTGCATCCGGTGCCCATAGCTGACGGCCTGCCCAAGGCACATCCTCGAGTTTGAGCGCAACTCCATGGTCGGTGACTGGTCCTCCCGGACTTTCCATAGAAAACACATGGTAATCCTTCATGTCAAAATGCGAACCCATGTCATCTTGAGCTACATCGGTTTCAATATCGTGCGATGGATAAATGAAGATTTTACCTTCAAAAACATGGGCTGAGGGATCGGCGGTGTAGATGTGTTCAACAAGTGGGGGATGAGCGAATTCAGAAGCGGTGGAATCGGCCTCGACTGTCTGAGTAGTTTCTTGAGGCTGGGAACAGGCGATTCCTGCAATGACCAGCAAACTAAGGTAAGGGATTGATTGACGCATGGTTAGATTAGGTTTGAAATAGAGGTTGAAAATAGTGAAGGATATTGGTTTTCGAAATGCAAAACAAAAAGTAGGATGGTATCAAATGATACTATCACTTTTTATTTCATCAATCCAACCCCTCCAAAAACCCCTTAAACTCATCAAATCCTTTTCCCATCGGGATCACCTGTTTTTCTCCTTGCAGAAAAACCGCCAATCGCTCCGGTAGCACCAATTTTTCTCCCAATGCTTCCTCCACCACATCCCGGAATTTACCCGGATGGGCCGTTTCCAAAAAGACTCCCACATAACCTGGATTTTCGGCCATATAGTCTTTCAAACCCAAATATCCCACTGCTCCATGAGGGTCGAGTATATATCCCTTTGGCTGTATTGCTTGAATGCCCTCCACCGTTTGCTCATCGGTGTAGAAATACCCTTTCACGTTTTCCCGTAACCGCTTCTCATCTCCTTCATATAGCGCAAGAAGCCTTGGGAAATTACTTGGATTGCCCACGTCCATAGAATTGGACACAGTCGGGATGGAGGGCATGGCCTTAAAAGGTGAGCCATGCAAATATTCGGGAACTACCTTATTTACATTGGTTGCTGCCACAAACTGTGCTATCGGCAGGCCCATTTGTTGTGCTAAAATCCCAGCTCCGATATTCCCGAAATTCCCGCTTGGAACTGCAAATGCAACTTTTTTACTCATTTTAGGCAACCGGGAAAAAGCATAGAAATAGTACAGGGATTGCGGAATCCACCTTGCTATATTGATGGAATTTGCCGAGGTCAGCATCAGCTTTTCATTTAATTCCCTATCCAAAAAAGCCTGCTTCACCAAGGTCTGACAGTCATCAAAGACTCCCTCCACCTCCAAGGCGGTTATATTTTGCCCCAATGTGGTAAACTGCTTCTCCTGAAGTTTACTGACTTTTCCTCTGGGAAAAAGAATAATCACTTCCACACCTGGAACGCCCAAAAAACCATTGGCAACAGCACTTCCGGTATCTCCTGAGGTAGCAACCAAAACTCGAAGCGTCTTACTTTTATCTTCGACAAGCATACTCATCAGTTTGGAACAAAACCTTGCTCCTACATCCTTGAAAGCCAAAGTAGGTCCATGAAACAGCTCTAGGCTATACACATCTTCCTCCACCTCCACAATTGGTGCATCAAAACTGAGTGTATGATCAACCAACTCATGAATCTGCTTTTCGGTCAAATCCTCTGAAAACAAAGCCCCGATCACCGCATAGCCGATTTCCCGAAAGCTCATTTCGGACATTTTTTCGATCAGGTCATTTGGCAAAACAGGAATCCGCTCGGGCATATACAGCCCATTATCTGGTGCCAAACCCTTGATTACGGCCTCGGAAAGACCAACTTGATGCTTATGGTTATTGGTGCTGTAATACTTCATACTGTGGTTTATTCAATTACAAAAGCTCCACGGGTATTGATCGCTGAGTGATAGGCATCTACTCCGAGCCCCATAGATTCATAGACCTTTCGAGCCGCTGAAATAATTCCGGGGATGGAACTCTCCCCCTGACATAGGGAAAAAAGGGTTGGTCCAGAACCTGAAATACCCATTCCGAGTGAACCAGCTGATTTGATTGCTTCTCTTACCTCATAAAATCCGGGGATCAACACTGCTCGATAGGGCTCGGCTATCACATCCCGCAATGACCTTGATATCAATCCATAATCGGATAGAAAAAGCCCAGAAACCAAGCCACCAACATTTCCTGATTGTATGGTGGAATATTTTAAAGGAATTTGGTCCCGAAGAACTGAGCGGGAATCCTCTGTCCGGAGTTCATAATGCGGATGCAAAAGCACACACTGCAAATCCTTCGGAACTGGCAACTTGATCACGTCGAGTGGATGGTAATCCCGGATCAGGACAAATCCTCCCAATAGACTAGGAGCGACATTATCTGCATGACCAGCACCGCAGGCAACTTTCTCAGCTAAGATCGCAAAGGGCAGCAGATCTTTTTTCTCCAATGGGTTTTCTAGGAATTCATTCACAGCGACCAAGGCCGCCACGGCACTGGCAGCACTTGAACCCATTCCAGACCCGAGTGGCAGCCCTTTTTCTAAATGAATATCCAATCCAAGACGGATTCCCAACTCATCCAAAAGAGCCTGAATGGCTACCGAACAGGTATTTTTAGCAGCATCCAAAGGCAATCTACCCCCGTCTCCTGTGATTGAAACTACCCTAAGCTCTTGGCTATTATTTTCTATGAGCTGCACGCTATCTCCCATACCTTCTATAGCAAAGCCAAGAATATCAAAGCCACAGGAAACATTGGCTACAGTAGCTGGCGCAAAAGCTTTGACAGTTCGCATCACTCGCGGGTATAGTTTCCGATTCGAATTACATCTGCAAATACACCCGCGGCAGTTACATCTGCCCCGGCACCTGGCCCTCTGATGATCATCGGCCGATCAAGATATCGCTCTGTGGTGAGTAGAATCATATTATCACTGCCACTCAGGTTACTAAATGGGTGCGAAGCAGGAAGTGAATTTAGCCCCACTTTCGCCTTCCCATTTTCAAGAGTAGCCATGAATCGAAGTTTTTCTCCTTTAGCTTCTGCAGTTTTGAGTAAGTCTGCGAAACCTTTATCATGACCTTTCAATTTTTCGAAGAACTCCTGTACTGACTCAGCAGATTGACAATCTTCCGGCACCATACTTTGCACCGTGATATCTTCAAATTCTAGTCTTTGCTCTGCCTCTCTTCCCAGGATCAAAATTTTTCTAGCTACATCCATCCCACTCAGATCATCTCGAGGATCTGGCTCAGTATAGCCTTTCTCTTTAGCAGATTTGACCACTTCGGAAAAAGGGTCTCCCTTTTCCAATTCGGAAAAAATAAAATTCATTGACCCACTCAAAACTGCCTCAATTCGGATCACCTTATCCCCGGATAGCATCAAATCCTGCAAGGTGTTAATGACAGGAAGTCCTGCTGCAACATTGGTTTCGTAGAGGAATTTCACCCCACGCTTCTTCGCCAGCTTCTTGAGCTCCAGGTATTGCTCCATGGTTCCAGAGTTGGCTTTTTTGTTCGGAGTGACAATGGCCACTTTCGCCCCCAAGACACGAGAATAGGCATCCGCTACTTCTTGACTTGCCGTGCAATCCACGAAAACAGAGTTAGAAAAGTTCATTTCCTCCATTTGTCGGACAAACTTCTCCATATCCATTTTCTGATCCTTCTCGGACAAATCATAGCCGACCTTCAGATCAAATCCATCCTCATGAAAAGCCATAAAACGACTATTAGCCAAACCGTGGATTTGGATGTCCAGCTCGCTTTCCTCTCGAAGTTTTGCTTGCTGGATCGCGATCATTCGCATCAGGGCTTTTCCAATCAAGCCAGTCCCTACCAAAAAGACGTGAAGCACCTTGTTTTCTGAAAGGAAAAAGGCTTCATGCAGGGCGTTCAGAGCCTTTTGCAAGTCCGGCTGAGGAATTACGGCCGAAATGTTCAGCTCTGAACTTCCCTGAGCAATTGCAGCCACGTTGATGTTATTCCGACCCAAAGCCCGGAACATTCGCCCGGAAGCACCCGGGTTTTGCTTCATATTTTCTCCCACCACTGCAATGGTCGAATACCCATGAAGGAGGGATACTTCCTCCATTTCATTGGATTTGATCTCGTAGAAAAATTCTTGCTCGATTACTTCTTTGGCTAGATATGCCTCACTGGTTTTGATCGCGAGACAGATGCTATGCTCCGATGAAGCTTGAGAGATTAGGACGATATTGACTTTGGCCTCAGAAAGGGCTTTAAATACCCGACTTCCGGCAGTCCCATCCAATAAAGCAGCTCCTTGAACAGTCACAATGGAAATATTGGACATGGAACTGATACCCTTAATCAGCGGGCCATTGGTCACATCCCCATTAATCAAGGTTCCCGCATTTTCAGGTTCAAAAGTGTTTTTGATCCTAATCGGAATATTCCGCTTCATCGCCGGCTGCATGGTTGCCGGAAAAATCACTTTAGCACCAAAATGAGAAAGCTCCATCGCCTCATTGTAGCTTAACTGAGGAATGGTGAAAGCGGTGTAAACCAAATTTGGATCTGAAGTCAAAACTCCGGATACATCCGTCCAAATCTCCAAATCATCTGCTTCCAAGGCTGATGCAAAAATCGCCGCGGTATAGTCTGAACCAGACCTTCCCAAGGTAGTGGTCTCTCCTTTTTCGGTCGACGCAATAAATCCGGTAATTACTTTTACCCCATCATAATTCAAAAAATACTGACGGATCAATGCATTGGTTTTTTCAAAATCAACCCTTGCCTGCCCAAATCGATCATTGGTACGAATCACTTCTCGTGCATCGAGAAAGCGGCTTTTCACGCCCTTGGCAGTCAATGCTTCTGATAAAATGAATGCAGAAAGCCGCTCCCCAAAACTCACTACATAATCCAGCGTCCGAGGGGAATTTTCTTTTATCAGATAGATACCATGAAACAAGTCCTCCAATTCATTGAATCGGACTTTTACATAAGTCATGACGGTAGACTGATTTTGTACGGCGATGAGCTGCCGGACCATATCCAAGTGCTTTTCCTCCAGTGTCTGAAGCAAATCCCGGTAGACCTGATCCCCTTCCCGGGCCATCTTGGCAATGGTCAGTAAAGTCTCCGTGACTCCACCAAATGCGGAAAAAATTACGGCTATTTCCTGTCGCTTCAGTTTATCCTGAATGATGGAAAAAACCTGTTTAATTGAATCTGGATTCGCTATGGACGAACCACCAAACTTGATGATTTTCATGATTTACTTTGTGATTTGATGAGAAATATGGCAAAAGCCAAAAAGGGCGGAGGTAGAAAATAGAAACGGGATTACCCCGTAATGATGGTCGTCATCATGGTCTTGCTGATTCCAAAAAAGGTAAAGCCCCAAGAAAGTCGTGGGGTAAAAGCCGGTAAAAATGGTGCAATCATGGACTTTTTCATAGCAAGGATAGCATTTGCAAGTTTAAGCCTCCATTTTCTTTTTGCCAAGCATTCACCCATTTATCTTTCAAATTGGCAGAAAAAATAGCCTTTAAATAGATTTTTTCTAAAAGAAAGATAATGGATCACCCAAATATTTTTTCGAAAACCGACTTTCCTATAAAATAAAAATGAAGTAAATCCGCTATTTTAGAGTGAACCAAATCCAGATTTCCATGAAAAAAGCACATCTATTTTCGATAGCCTTGGTTTTTATTTTGTTTAGCGGCTGTAGCAGTGTCAAAAGTCTGAATCCACTAAGCCTCCTTACTGGAAATAGTTGGGCCCTTTCTTCCCTACTAGGTCAAGGTCTAGATCTATCACAATTTTCCGGTGGAGTCCCTTTTCTCAACTTTATGGATGATGGAAAACTAACTGGTTTTTCGGGTTGTAATAATTTCAATGGAAGCTTCAAGCTCGAAGGAACTGACCTCAACCTAGACCCCGGTGCCATGACTCGAAAAGCCTGCCCTGGAACAGGAGAGCAGGATTTTATTTCCGCACTGAGTCAAGTTAAAAACCTTAAGGTAGGCAAGGATAAATTGACACTACTTGATGGAGCAAAAGAATTGATGAGTTTTGTCCCGAAAAATTAGCTTAGGCAATCAGTTCAACGAGATTCTCTTTTCCTTTGAACAGGACTTTATCGCCACTGCCTTTTCCCATGACACTCTGTGCCAAAGGTGATGCTGCACTGATCAAATAAACGCCTTGCTCATTGACCGTGATTTTACCAACTGCGGCGGCGATGAGAAAGTATTCTCCGGCAAGGCGGATCAAAGACCCTTCTCTGATATTTGGGCTTTGGCTTTTTACGCTTTGCACCCGATAAATTTCATCCAAAAGGTTGGAATTGGAGGTAATTTGAGATTCTACCTGTCTCAGATCCTGGGTAAGCATTTCCCTACCGGTTTCGAACTTATCTCCGGCACTGCTTTTATCATCTTCCAAAATTCCATCAGAAATAGCTTTTCGCTCTTCTTTCAATTCCTGGATTCTTGTTTTGAGGATCGAAACGGCCTGTTTGAATACCTCTTCTTTGTTCAAGCTCATTGGTTACATCCCTCTTTCCGACGGGTATCGATGATATAGGAGATTTTCCATCCTTCAGCAGTGCGGACAAGTTGAAAAGAATTGACCCCACAGTGGCTGAATTGATCATTCACATAAAATTCATAAGGCGTCCAAGCTGCAGCAAGGTCTCCGTCTACTTTGATTTGATAGTCCAGAATCCGCTCATCCAGGTTTACATCTTCTGGCGTGGTGGCGATCCGGTTCACAAAATCAGCGACTGAATTACTTCCAAGAGTACTCCCATTTTCACCTGCTACCACAGTTTGCATAGGTGCTGTTTCTAAAAAGACCGCACCCGCGGCAGCACCGTCTTTGGCACGCATGGCATCAAAAAGCTGCTCGATCACCTTTTGAACCTCCATCTCTGGAGTCTGGGCCATTGCCTGCTTTTGAAGCCCAATCATCAAGAAGGCCAAGATTACTACTAAAACATTTTTCATATTATACTTCACCATAAAGTTTGAAAGTCATATTTCGAAGAGCAGCATTATTCACTGCATAGTGCATGGCTTCTGCAATTTCGTCAGGGCGAACCCATTTCGAAAAGTCTGAATCGGACATAGATTCTCTGTTTGGGGGAGTATCAATGATACTTGGAACGAAAACATGAGAACGAATAGAAGTATCCTGTGTAAAACTTGCGACCATTTCCGCTAGATTAATAACCATGCTTTTACTCATTGCATAGGCAAAAGTTCCTGCCGCATCCACTAGCTGTAAAGCTGGCCTTGCACCTACAAATAGAAAAGTGCCTTTATTCTGCTTTTGCATCAAGGGAAGAAAACCTTTGACTAAGTGAAAGGCACTGTAAAAATTCAGCTGAATCATTTGATCTAAGTCTGCTTTTGAGGTTTCTTCCATAGAACCCATCGCAAATCCTCCTACCAAAAGTGCTAATGCATCCAGGTCATTGTACTGCAATTGATACTCTTTGACAAAAGCCTCAACTGCCGCTTCATCTGCGACATCTACCTCATAACTATCGTCTGCCTCTTCTACTTCTTCATTTTTTCCGGGCTGTAATAAGGCAATGACCTTGTAGCCCTCTCGTTTGAATTTTTCTACGACAGCCCCTCCCAAATTACCCGCAGCACCTGTGACAATAATATTTCGAGTCATTCCAATTTTAATGGTTGATAATTCCTAAAATTAACTGTTATTTTTCGATTCTATTATGAATGATATAAAAACCAGTATACGAAGCAAAGAGAACAGGAGAAGAGGTTACTTTTTTCTCAAGTTGATCTTATTGATTCTCTTACAAATAGCCTATGTGGCAGATACACCTGTGCATCGATTTTTGGAAGAGCATGCATCCCTCACCAATCTACTCCGGGCTGGTATTTTTCTGCTGAGTGCACACTTGGTTATCTCTCTTGGCCGGTTTATCACTTTGGGGTTTTATTTAAAGAAAACTGCAGAGACAAAGGTTCAGCCCAATTTCGTCCTTGGAATCAACCGGATAGCCACGATCCTGAATTTCTTTGCCTTCCTTATTTCCTTGATGCTTGCCTTTGGAATCAGACCCTTGGAGTTTTTGACTTCCATCACTATTGTCGCAGCTGCTATTGCGCTACTTACAAAAGAATACATCACCAATATCGTAAACGGTTTGATCCTGATGTTTTCAGAGCAGCTGGAAATAGGAGACAAAATCAATGTGGGTAATAAAACGGGTTTCATTCGGGATATAACGCTCATGAATACGGTCCTAAAAAGCGAAACAGGTGAATTGATTTTCATTCCCAATTCCATGATACTATCCACCGATGTGGTGAATTATTCTAAAAACAATACGCACCAAGTCGTTTTCGATGCAGAAATCCCCTACTCCAGTGATTTACAATTGAATCAATTGGAGGAGAGCCTCACACAGGTTTTGAAAGAATATGGAGATCTCGTGCTGACCGAAGGTGCCCAACTGAATATCCTGGAGCGAAAGTCCGATAATATCCTGATGCGCTATCAATTCCCTATTCGGTCAGGTGAAAAAATCAAAGAAGCGCAAGTCCGTAAGGCCATCAATCAATCCTTTTTGAACTGGAAAAATGAGCACAAAAAAGTCTAATTATTTTGATCTTGTCTATCAGGTAGTGCGCGAGATTCCTCCCGGAAGAGTATGCACCTACGGAACAATCGCTCATTATTTGGGACTCAAAAGCGGGGCTCGAATGGTGGGTTATGCTATGAACGCGGCTCATACCCTACCGGACGTTCCAGCCCATCGAGTCGTAAATAGAGCAGGAGTTTTGACCGGAAAGCATCACTTTGCCACTCCTACCCGAATGCAAGAACTATTGGAACTGGAAGGAATCCATGTAGAAAAAGATCAAGTTCAGGATTTCGACAAGCTTTTTTGGGATCCGGAAAAAGAACTCGGGCTTTAATTCTTTTGACGGAAAAGATACAGCCCCAAAAACATCAAGAGACCATTCAAAATCAAAGCCTCAAACCCAAACTTATACCCCCAAAACCATCGCTCTGAATTTGAGCTAATGAAAAAGGTAATCAGAGGGGCTGCTACAGCTAGAAATGGGACCATATTATCCTGAACTTTCATTTTTGTGAACAATCCAAAAGCATACAATCCCAGAAGAGGCCCGTATGTGTATCCCGCAATGATAAATACCGAATTGATCACACTTTGATCATTGATCCAGTGAAAGATCAGGATAGCCAAAAACATGATAAACGTAAAAGCCAGGTGGACTTTTTTTCTGACTGACACCTGTCTGTCCTTTGGATATTTTCGCTCGATTTCTAGAAAATCAATACAAAAGGAAGTGGTCAAAGCAGTAAGCGTGGAGTCTGCGCTGGAGTAGGCTGCCGCCGTTATTCCCAGGACAAAAATGATTCCTGCATAGGCAGGAAAATGCTGCGTCGCCAAAAATGGGAACAATTCATCTGATTTCTCGGGAAGTGCAAGCCCTTGCGTCTCCGCAAAAAGATATAACATTACCCCCAGTCCCAAGAAAAGTAGATTTACAAAGACCAAGATGATTGTAAACCAAAACATATTTTTCTGAGCATCCCCAATATTTCTACAGGTCAAGTTTTTTTGCATCATATCCTGGTCCAGGCCAGTCATGACAATAGTGATAAATGCTCCAGAAATAAACTGCTTGAAAAAATTAGTCCCGGCTTTCCAGTCCCAATTAAAGATGGAAGACCTCGAGTCTTCGGATACCCGACTGAAATAATCTGAGATCCCTGAAAACTCCAATGCATCGCCGACCACAATGATGCAAACAACCACCGATGCAAGCATGAAAAAAGTCTGTAGCGTATCGGTCCAAACCACCGTTTTGATCCCTCCCCGGTGGGTGTAAATCCAAATAAGGCCAACTGTAATTAGGACCGAAACCCAGAAGGGAATTCCTAAGGAATCAAAAAGAATCAACTGTAAAACTGATGCCACCAAGAAAACCCTTAGAGATGAGCCTAAGGTCCGCGAAAGAATAAAAAAGAAAGCACCAGTCTTGTAACTGTAAAAGCCAAATCTATCCTCCAAATAGGTGTAGATCGAAATGAGATTCAATCGATAATATAAAGGCAATAGAACCTTAGCAATTGTAAAATAGCCGAGCGTGTATCCAAGTACAACCTGGAAATAATAAAAATTAGTATTGCCAACTTCACCCGGAACTGAGATAAAAGTGACTCCAGAGAGCGAAGCCCCAATCATTCCAAAAGCCACCAAAAACCATGGAGATTGCCTATCACCAGTGAAAAAGGTATCTGAAGTCACCTTTCTTGATGTCAACCAAGAGATGACAAAAAGCAACAAAAAATAGCAGGCGATAACAATTAGTACTGTTTGTGGATTCATAAAAGAGAAGGCTTGAAACCGCTAAATTTGACCATTATTCTTAATTTTGCAATATGATTTACCTTCAAAACGATCTACCCCAGCTGGAGGAAGAAGAAATTTTAATTGAAGATTTGCTGGACCTGGAGGAACATGACCTAGTTGTATTCAATGACGATGTGAATACTTTTGATCATGTCACCCATGTTTTGATGAAAGTCTGTAAGCATACCCGAGTACAGGCTGAGCAATGCACATTAATCATTCATTACAAAGGAAAATGTGCTGTCAAAAAGGGGAGTTTCGAAGATCTGAAACCCATGTGCGAAGCGATCCTTGACGCAGGAATTCAAGCCACCATTACTTAATTTCCACTTTTGTGAATCTCCCTTCAAAACTAATCGAGGATGCCGTTACCGAAATATCCAGACTGCCAGGCATCGGCAAGAAAACTGCTCTTCGACTCGCCCTTCATCTTCTTAAACAACACGAAGCTCATACAGAGGCATTGGCGCTATCGCTGACTCGAATGAGGCAAGAAATCAAATATTGCAAGACTTGCCATACTATCTCCGATGATGAGGAATGCAGCATCTGCAAAAGTCATAAGCGTGACTCGTCTACCATTTGCGTGGTAGAAGATATCAGGGATGTACTAGCTATCGAAAACACCAATCAATACAATGGGAAATATCATGTTTTGGGCGGTGTCATATCACCTATTCAAGGGATTGGACCCGAGGAATTAACCATCGAATCGTTGGTAAATAGAATTTTAGAATCTGCAAAAAGTGAACCGGTTAAGGAAATCATTTTGGCGCTAAGCGCTACCATGGAAGGAGATACCACTGCTTTCTACTTGGGCAAAAGACTAAAAGAAACAGGCGTAAGTATCAGTACTATCGCAAGAGGAATCCCTGTAGGGGGTGAACTGGAGTTTACAGATGAAGTCACCTTGGGAAGAAGTATTATGACCCGGATTAATTATAGCCAAGAGTAATTAAATATTTGTGGGTATTAAATCCAGTTCTATATTTGCAACTCAAACAAGGGGGATTAGCTTCTCGATAGTCATCGGGACTAAAGCGTCCCGAAAGCATTCGGGAAAGTCATCGGTTTGAAAACTGAAATATGGAAAAATTGGGGGATTAGCTCAGCTGGCTAGAGCGCTACACTGGCAGTGTAGAGGTCATCGGTTCGACTCCGTTATCCTCCACCATAAAAGCTTCTTAATAGAGAGGCTTTTTTTATTTAATACCATCTGAATTAGCCCATCTCGATAGCTGTAGGATGGTCAGAGCGTCCCGAAAGCATTCGGGAAGGTCATCGGTTCGACTCCGTTATCCTCCACAAAGGCTTGCAAAAACTGCAAGCCTTTTTTATTTTTAGTTATGTACTTTGTATATATTCTTTATAGCTCAAAAACTGACAAATACTATATCGGCTCAACTGATAATCCGGAAGCAAGGCTCAGGCATCATAATTCAGCATCGACCCCATCAACTAAAGCTGGAGCGCCTCTCTGGGAAATCAAATACTTAGAAAAATATTCAGATAGATCCTCTGCCCTAAAACGGGAATTGGAAATCAAAAAAAAGAAAAGTAGAAAATATATCGACTGGCTGATTAGCTCAGCTGGCTAGAGCGTCCCGCTAGCTAGCGGGAAGGTCCCCGAAATACTTCGGGGCAAGCTATCGGTTCGACTCCCTGCCTTTGCCGGCAGGCAGGCGTTATCCTCCGCTGTCAAAGCTTCTCGAAAGAGGAGCATTTTTTATCTACTAAAGCTTAGTTGAATAGGACTGCAGCTGATTGGTTCATTTGGGATTTTGTTCAAACACCTTTTTTCAAGCTATCTCTCCAAAAAGATTAGGAGAATAGCTTTGGCGGATTCTACCCTGGCATAACTCCAAAACTCATTTTTTTTGAATACAGTTAAAAAAAACAATTTTCTCATAAAGTAAAATGGGACCAACGTCAAAAAAAATACTGCTAAACAACCTTTTAATGATACATAGGAATAAGTAGATAACTCATGGATTACCAATGACTTAAATCATTTTTTAATGTTAATCTGTTTTGTACATTTGGAACCCAATTAGGATTAAGTGAAGTGAAACGGAAAGGCAATATTTGGCTAATATTTGGGTTATTCTTTTTACTGAATACCGCCGGAGAGGTATATGCCCAATGTCCTCAGAATAATTTCGTTGTGGATGGCTTTCAGTTACGGGATTCAGATGGAAACCCTTTCACAGTCACTGACGAATATGAACTTGGAGAAGAAATCAATGGAGAACTCTGGACTATTCTAGGAGGCTCTTCAACTAATGGATATAACCTGAGATTCTTTTTTGATATTGTTATCAATGACGTTCTAATCGCAGATGAGCAATACGAATGTCTTTTTTCTGGTGTACAAGCCCAGCAAAACGTTTGGATTAAGGTTCGGGATTTTACTTGGAATTGGGGGGATGTGGTAGACATTAAAGACATTTTCATCTATTGGACCACGGGTACAGCCGATCCAAATTCTACTTGTGTCATTAGCACCAAAAACAACATTAACTCACAATGCTACGGCAACCTTGAGGGCTTTACTGCTGCTGTCCCATTATTTCCAAAATTCGATTTCCAGTCTAATGGGATTTGTAATACCACCATTGAATTCACTTCGCAAACTATAGGGGGATCACCTCCATACAACTATACATTCGAATGGGATTTTGACGGACTAGGGACTGCTACCGGACCAAGTCCAGTTTTTGATTTCCCTTCTACAGGCACCTACACTATAGGACTTACCGCAGATGACGGAGTGACAACTACTACCATCTACAAGGATATTTTCATTGATCCTAACTTTGGTATTCTGGTGACTATTTTCCCTACAAAAATCGATGATGATACCGGGATCATTTATGTGGAAAGTGTCACTGGAGGTACGGAGCCTTACAGCTTTGTATGGACAGGACCTGATGGTTTTTACAGTACAAATAGAAATATATTCGGCCTGAGCACAGGCTTATATACACTGACTGTGACCGATGCTAATGGATGCTCTCAAACCGTGGAATACTTTCTAGATGTTGCTTCTGTTCTATCCTTAGATCTTTCCTACTTTGTAGGAGAATGGTCTCCAAAAACAGGAAAAGTAACCCTCAACTGGGAAACGAATAGAGAAATAGAGCCTGGCACTTTCGAAATTCAAAGAAAAAATAGTGGTGATGAGCCTTTTCAAACAATCGGAACCATTCAAATTCCTAATTCAAAAACTGAAACGACTACTTACTCATTTCAAGACACAAATTTCCCCTTTAATCAAGACCACCTCTATTACAGAATAAGAAAAAAAACAGAAGAATTCGATTATTACAGCTCTGTTCTCTTGGTAAAACGAGAGATACCCAAAGAGATGATACCCAGTTGGACTTTATTTCCAAACCCAAGCTATGCAGGTCAAAATTTAGAGTTAGCCTATCTGGGAAAAGAAAAAATCTCAGGAGGAAATGTGAAACTACGCCTGTTGAATACTACGGGTGAGCTAAGAGAAAAAACAGTTCCACTCCCCACAACTTCAAGGTTCATAATTAATTCGTATTTTGGGTATCTCCCAGCTGGCTTCTATATTCTGGAATTACAGTGGAACAATCACTCTGAGCAAATCAAAATACTTAGAAATTGAGCTTTATGAAAACAATAAGACTTCAAGCCATCACTTTTTTGATGGCTATTTTTTTTCTCTCTTCCTGCTCCTGTCAGCCTGAGGACATCCTAAAAATAGCGTTTAAGGGAATGGAAAAAATGGTGGGAGATGGGTTTGTTCCTTCGGATGAAATTCGCGCTTTAGGTGATTTCCAAGGCACCTCTGTGAATTTGAAGCGGACAAATGATGAATCTATAATTATTCTTAAATTGGAGAATGGAGATCCAAAGCTATTGGGAGACTACCCCGAAGTACTTGCCAGAAAATGTGCTGAAATCTACCTCAGAGACTTTGAAAATTCTGAAAACTATGAAAAAATCGTGGTTCAATTTATCCAAACTGATCCCTTAAACCCGGATAATTTTGCCATGCAAGAACACGAATTCCAAACCAAAGATTTTCTCTAAGCCATCAAACCCCAGATACTATGAACATTCCTGAAGAATTCAAAAAACCACCTCTGACGCTTGGTGATTGGATCATTAATGTTTTGATATCCAAGCTGCCTCTAATCGGATTCATTATGTTGATCGTTTGGGCAGTAGATAAAAATACCGATGTCAACAAATCCAATTGGGCCAAATCCGAATTGATACTTCGCTTGATCGGATTTGTGATCGGAATTATCATCTTCTCCGTGATTGGATTCGGGTTTTTAACAGCCTTTTCTGAGAACGTGAATTGGAGTGATTTTGATTAATCCCTCAAAAATTAAAGTAAATCCGAGCCGTCCTCGACTTCTTCAACAGCCTTTTCCAGAAAGTCCAAAAAGGGCTTCATAACGGAAAACCCTCGGAAGGCAAGGTTCAGAAAATTACCCGAGTTTACATCCTTGTCTGCAATTGGGCTGGAAACGATGAAGCTTTTCATCCGAAGAAATTCGATATATGGATGATCTGCATCATAGTCTCTTGGACTTGTCTTGAGCTTATCTCCTTCGATGGTGGGAAACAGTTTGACAAACTCCGGTTCGCTGAGAATTTCCGTTAACTCAGCACCGGAGTAATCAATTTCCTTTCGAATTTTCTTCAGTGTTTCTGCCATTGGCATCCAAATGCCTCCTGCAAAAAATGAATTGCCGGGCTGAATATGAAGGTACCAGCCGGGTCCCTCAGATTTCTTTCCTTTTGGGGAAAAATAGGCTGCAAAGTTGGTTTTATAGGGATCCTTATTAGCAGAAAAACGGATATCTCGGTTTTGCCTGAAAACACAGTCTTTTGGCTTGAAAGCAGACAGTGCCGGCTCGAGTTCTGAGAGATTCTTTAACATGACCTCCACATCCTCTAAAAATTCTTTTCGATTTGACTGATACCAATCTCGGTTGGCATCCATCCAATCTTTGTGATTGTTTTCAGCGAGAGATGAAAGAAAGTCTAGATAAGGCCTCATAATTTCTAGTTTGATAATGGATGGATCTTTTTAACCCTTAGAAAAAGAGAGAGTTTAAATAAAATCAACCAAGCCTTCCAACTTCATCCCTCTACTTCCCTTGATCAGAATCATGTAGTCTTCAAGCTGACTGTCCTGAAGCCAATTTCGGAATGAAAAAGGATCGGGAAAATACAGGGCCTTCGGTGCCTTAGTGAGTGCAGAAACGATGAGTTTTCCTGTGAAACAAACTTTATCAAACTCATACTCGCTGACTATCTCTCCTAATCTTGCATGCTCCGCTTCGGCATGCTCCCCCAGTTCAAACATATCCCCTAGAATGATCATTTTGTGCTTCTTACCCTTCATCTGTCCGAAGGTCCGAATCGCTGCTTCCATGCTTGATGGATTGGCATTGTAGGCATCTAAAATGATTAAATTACTCCGCATTTCGATCAATTGGGAGCGCATATTGGAAGGCTTGTAATTCAAAACGGCCTCCACTGCTTGATGCATATCCACTCCAAAAAACTTCCCGATAGTAAGCGCAGTTGCAATATTTCCAAAATTATAAGCTCCGATCAGGGAGGATAACTGCTCCCCATCTACCCCCTCGACAGAAAACTTTACAAAAGGATCGGCACTCAAAAATTGAATTTCGCAAAAATCCCCTTTGGAAGGATACAAAACGGGCTCTTTGAATCGCTTGACCATATTGATCAAGATCGGATCCTGACTGTTGATGAAAACCGTCCCTTTATTTTCTCGCAAGTGCTGGTAAAGCTCTGTTTTTGTCTTCAAAACACCTTCAGGCCCACCCATTCCCTCTAAATGAGCTTTCCCAATGTTGGTAATGAAACCATGTGTGGGTTCGGCAATTTCACAAAGCTCCTGAATATCTCCCTGCTTATTGGCTCCCATCTCGATGATGGCCAGTTCGTGATCTTTCTTGAGAGAAAGCAAAGTCAAGGGAACGCCGATGTGATTATTAAGATTTCCGATTGTAGCCAAAGTCTTGAATTTGGTCTTCAATACAGCATTCAGCAGCTCCTTGGAAGTAGTCTTTCCATTGCTACCGGTAAGGCCAATGATAGGTATGTCGAATTGATGTCGATGATAATTGGCCAATTTCTGCAAGCAAACCAAAGCATCTTGACAGATAAAATAGCGCTCATCATTTTCCAAATAGTATGCGGGGTCATCGACCACCACTCCAGAAGCACCCATTTCCAAAGCCTTGGCAGCAAATTCATTTGCATCGAAATTTGGACCTTTCAGGGCGAAAAACAGATTTCCTTGTTCAATTTTCCGTGTATCAGTACTGACTCCTGTACTTTTGAGAAAAGCTTCGTATAGGGTGATGATATTCATGACTTAATTTTAATAGTCCAAAATAAGCGAATCCATCTCATTTTTGGCTTTTGGCAACGTTTTATCTTTAAATTCGGTTTAGAATTTAGCCATGAGAAGATTACTCCTACTTTTTTTTATCCTACTCTTATCATTGACTAGTCGGAGTCAGACTACTTTTACTTTTGATAAGAGCACAGCAGTCAATCTGGAAGGCAAGACTTTAAGCTCCCCTTGGAGTGGCGGAATCAATTCAGCTCAAATCCAGACCATTGATCTAAATGGTGACGGAGCGGAAGAGTGGGTCATTTGGGACATCAATTCCCGGCAACTCTCGGTCTTTGAAAAATCAGGGGAAGAGTTTATCCATCAACCTGAATGGGCCTACTACTTCCCGGCGGATATCAGTGGTTTTTTGGTCCTGGCCGACTTTGATGCTGATGGCAAGAAGGACTTATTCACCTCCACAGCCAGAGGTATCAAAGCATACCAAAATACTTCTTCCGGCAACACCATTTCCTTTGAACTGGCTCAGGACTTTCTTCCATTGGATAATGGATCAAATATTCAAGCCAATAATCTCGACACACCGTTGATTCAAGATTTAGATGGAGACGGAGATCTAGACTTGGTGATCTTCAATTTTGCTTCAGGGGACTATCTGGAATTCTATGAAAATACATCAATAGATCGAAGTGGCAGCCCGGATATCGACGGCTTTGCTTTTCCAGTGAGGCATTGGGGATTATTTGAAATCTGTGCCTGCGGTGATATCTCTTTCGGACAGACTTGTGCTGGCATGGATTTAAGAGTTAGTTCTACTGAAAATGCCCGAATCCAGCACGCTGGCGGCCATTCTCTTCTCTATCAGGACTGGGATGGAGACGGTATTTCCGATTTGCTTTTAGGCCGCGATGAGTGCGATATCTTATACTTCCTTCCTAATAAAGGAACAGAAACCGATCCCCTTTTCGACGAATTTTCAACCAGTCTTCCAAGTCTCGGCGAGCTCCCTCGATTCCCTGTTTTCCACAATCCGGAGCTGATCGATGGAAACCTGATTATCAGCTCTAATTCTAATGAGGCCTCCATCGTTTATGGGGTTGATTTTTCACAATCGATTCTTTCTTTTGACGGAAACACCGGCCCTATTTTGCAGGATCAGATCTTGGATTTGGGAGAAAATACAAGGCCTTTTTTCCTTGGAAATCAAAATGGAGGAAAACTCTACCTCAGTGCCAATGTGACCCGTAAAGGAGAAGTATTGGGTGAAATCCTTGAATTCGATTTCCAAAATGGAGCATTTGAGGAATCACTCTCTCTTTCAAATGTGGGAGAGTTGGGACTTACCGAAATTCAATATTTAGAGTTTACCGATGAATCCAATCAAACCCATCGACTCCTGACAGGAATCCGTTTTGAAGGAAATATCCCGAAACAACGGATTTTTGAACTTCTCAACAACCGATGGACTGAGATTACTCTTTCAGGATATGAACCGAATCGGGGAGATTATTTAGCCTTTTTCAACTACCAAAATCAGGATCATCTGCTGGTGGCAGCTCAAAATGGAGGTTTGGATTTGTACAAAGTCGACTTCGAAAACAAATCAGCCCAATCACTAGAAAGCGATTTTCTGGGCTTTCAGGACAACCCTGCCAATAGAAACTTGACCGTGGCAATCAAGCTTGGTGATCAACCCGGACTCTACACCGTGGATCAACGTGGAATTTTGAGCTACATCCAAAACTTCATGCAACAAAGTCAGCGGGAAGAAGTCCAAATACAAATTGGAGGTGAAAACTATCCGACTCGCCTCGGCAGAAATACCTGGATTACCTTGCTACCGGATGTTTTGGGAGGTAATCCAGATTTGATTTTAGGTACGCGAGCCGGTGGATTGATTTATCTCAAGGCCTCGGAATCCGCCATTCCTCCAAGTGAAGGGATTCAGCTAATTATTTATCCCAACCCAACACTAGGGCCTGTAAAAGTCATTTCCAATCAGTCTGGGACAGGACGTATCGTCAATGCTTTGGGCCAGGTGATTTTATCAGATATCAGCCTAGAGGCTGGACAGGAATTGGAGATTCAGTCAGACTTTTACACACCGGGACTTTATATTTTTCAGCTTCAAACTAACAACCGTAATTCTATATCAAAAAAGTTCTGGGTAAGGTGATTGAGATTAGTTTTGTTTGGATAGAGGAAATAACCTAGCTTTCCATACAGAATAAACACCAACTTATGAGACATATTTATTTTCTGGCCTTTTTGGCCTTTTTCGGATTTGCCTGTAATAGCGGCCCAGAAAATCCTGCTGATAAAATTTTTATTAACGGTACCATCTACACCGTGGACGAATCCAATCCGAAGGTCGAAGCAGTAGCCGTCAAAGATGGAATGATTCAGGCCATTGGTTCATCTGCTGAAATCCAGAAATTAGCTGGTGAAAACACAGAAGTCATCGACTTGGAAGGTAAAACCATGACTCCGGGATTTATCGAATCGCATGCACACTTGATGGGAATCGGCTACAACAAGCTGGAGCTTGACCTCATGTATGTCAAAACCTACGATGAGCTGGTCGAAAAAGTAGCCGAGGCAGTTGCCAAAGCCAAGCCGGGAGACTGGATCACAGGCCGTGGCTGGCATCAGGACAAGTGGATCGAAAAGCCCGAGAAAATGGTCAAAGGTTTCCAAACCAATGAGCCTTTGAATGAAGTATCTCCAGACAATCCGGTATTTCTTCGCCATGCTTCCGGTCATGCATCCTTTGCAAATTCTAAAGCTTTGGAATTGGCTGGAATTGCCAATCTAAAAGGCGAAAGACCAGGTGAGGTCGAAGGCGGAGAAATCATCACCGATGAATTAGGAAATCCCACCGGAGTATTGACCGAAAGAGCCTCCTATCTCGTGGCTCGATTGGTTCCGGAAGAAACTCCTGAACGAGCGGAAGAAGCTTTGACATTGGCATTGCAAGAATTGGTAGAGAAAGGAATCACCTCTTTTCATGATGCAGGTTCTGGTCAGGATGTAATCGATTTGGTTCAGAAGTTTAAAGACGAAGGCAAACTCACGGTTCGCCAATACATCATGCTAACAGGCCGTCAGCCAGAGCTTTTGGAGGAATGGTACAAGAAAGGTCCAATGATAGACTCCGAAGATCACCTGCTGACTGTGCGTTCTATCAAGCTAAACTGTGATGGAGCATTAGGACCAAGAGGTGCCTGGTTGCTGGAAGATTATGCGGATAGACCAGGTCATCGGGGACATGAGACGCTTCCCATGTCTGTCGTAACTGAGGTATCTGAAAAAGCCTTACCGCTTGGTTTTCAGGTTTGCTCTCATGCTATTGGAGATCGCGCTAATCAGGAGATTTTGGATAGATATGAAGCAGCTTTTGCCAAATTCCCAGATGCGACCGATCACAGATTCAGAATTGAGCATGCCCAGCATTTGCATCCGGATGATATTCCGAGATTCGGGGAATTGGGAGTGATAGCGGCCATGCAGGCCATTCATTTGAGTTCGGACCGTCCTTGGGCCATTGATAGACTTGGAGAAAAGCGCATCATAGACGGAGCTTATGTATGGCAGAAGCTTTTCCAAACCGGAGCGAGAATCTGTAATGGAACGGATGCCCCTGTAGAGCCGGTAGATCCAATTCCTTCCTTTTATGCCTCTGTAACCCGTAAGACTTTGGAAGGACTTCCTGAAGGAGGCTATGAAGGCGATCAAAAAATGACCCGTGAACAAGCATTGAAGTCCTACACTTTAGACGGTGCCTATGCCGAGTTCGAAGAAGATTTCAAAGGTTCAATTGAAGTAGGTAAAGCAGCGGATTTCACGGTCTTTGATCAGAACATTATGGAGGTAGCTGAGGATGAAATACTAAAAACCCAGGTTGCTATGACCGTGATGGGAGGACAAGTGGTTTTTAAAAGACAATAATTAAGGCCTCTCAAAGTTAGTTGAATTTTAAAAAGTTCCCTTTATGGGAACTTTTCTTATATATTTGAATTTAGAAACATGTGAGAATAATTGCAGAACGGACTTTGCGAGAATTTTGGGAAAAACATTCCGATTCTGAACAACAGCTAAAAGCTTGGTATCGAGAAGCTGAAAAGTCCCAATGGAGTAATATCCACGATCTAAAAAGAGCGTATCCAAACGCCAGTATATTGGGAGAAAGTAGAGTAGTATTCAATATTAAGGGGAATCACTACCGATTGATTGTAAAAATCAATTTTGAATTTCAGTTATGTTGGATTCGCTTTATTGGTACTCACGCCGAGTATGACAAAATCAACGCAAATACGATCTAATATGAATATCAAGCCTATCAAAACTGAAACAGATTATCAAAAAGCACTGATTCGCCTTGACGAGATTTTTGATGCTCAAAAGGGAAGCAAGAAAGGAGACGAACTGGAAATACTTTCTATTCTAATCGATCAATATGAAAAAGAAAATTTTCCGATTGATCTACCTGATCCCATCGAAGCTATCAAGTTTCGAATGGAGCAGATGGATCTCAGAAATAAAGATCTTGCTGAGGTGGTAGGAAATAAAAGTCGGGTAAGTGAAGTGTTGAATAGAAAAAGAAAACTTTCGCTGGATATGATTCGAAAACTGAACACCTATCTTCGAATTCCTACAGAGGTGTTGGTTCAGGAATATTGATCCCATTATTTATTTGATTTTTGTTTAGGCTTACTTTTTCAAATTCAAGAACAGCATAGCAATAGAGTACCTTAGGATAAAATACTAAAAACCCAGGTTGCGATGACCGTGATGGGGGGAAAGGTGGTTTTCAAAAAGTAATGGGTAGAAATCTGAATTCAGATTGTAAGTTGTTGGACCTTCCAGGATTTAAAAACCTAGAAGGTTTTTTTAATCACCTCATTGCAGAAAAGCAACATAAAATCTACCCTGTGGACAGCGAGAATTTTTTAGGTTGGCAAGGGCCTTGATGCATTAACCTAGGATATTCATTCTCCATGGAGAGTACTTTGCAGGGACTAGGTACCATCGAATATATCTCAGAGACTTAATTACTAAATCTCTTATGCCTATCAATCAACAAATAAATCTTATCAGAGTAAAAATATCCTGTTAACTTGTTCGTTCAAGAATTTATTAATTGAACCTTATCAATCTGCTCTATGAAATCGAGCCTACCTGAAACAGACAGGCATGTCGAAAGTGACACACACTGGGATGCCCTGATTGACCGGGGAACTTATGCGAGATTCTCCCGAATCAAGTTCGGGACAAGCTATCTGACCTCTAAAAAACAAATTATAAACAGATGAAAAAAAGATTTTGGATAACGCTTCTTCTCCTGTTTCCCATTTCATTTGCTAGCATTTCTTTAGCCCAAAACACCCAAGAGTCCCGAACCTACTTTCCTGGAAATTATTCTACACAACCCATCATTACCTTCAAAGAAGGCTTTTTGAATCAAACCACCTACTACTTGGATGGGCAAAAATCCAATCCCGCAGAAGTAGCGGCCTTACTAAATTCTGTACAAAGTGAAGAGTTTAGATTTTCCGCCTACCAGCGAAAAAAGAATTGGGGTACTGCCATCAATCTCACAGGCTTGGCAGTAAGTATCGGTTCGGTTGCCTATCTATTTACCAACGAAATCACCCCGGCCAATGTCCGCCCTTGGTTTTGGGTAACTTTTGGTGGAGGAGTTGTACAGGGGACTGGGAGTATTCTGATTCGGGATGCAGACAGAAGAATCCGACGTTCGATCAATGATTTCAATGCCTATCATTATTCTGGAGGTGCAGATGCATTTCTGAGCATGGATATCATGGATGGTTTTTTGGGTCCAAAAATAAATGTCTACGAAGGTCCCATGCAGCTGGAAAGGGATCAGGTTCTAACACGATTTCAATCCAATCCGGAAGCTTTGCAGCTTTATGAGGAGGTTCTGAGAAGAGAAAAAGTAAGCACAGTAGCCAATGTAGTCAACTCAGCTCTAGGGATCGGGATTTTCTTCCTGGCAGTTGGTTTCGAATCCCAGTCTTCCAGTCAGAATGATCTGCTGATCCCCTTGACATTCACAGGAGTTGGGCTGAATATTTTTTCAAGATTTTACGAGCGAAAAACAAGAAATCTTACCCGAGAGGCCCTATACAAGTACAATTATCAGTAAGCCCAAAGACGACACATCAACAAAATTGATGAAACCGGGAAGAGATAATTAAGAGCTTCCGGCGATATCGGTATAAAATTCATTTTCGAAGATGCAATAATGTTGCTTTTTTGACTAGTTCTGACAAAATCACACAGGACTATCCTTTATTTTCCCTAATTTCCTGCTTCAGAAAAAAGATTTACCAATGATCAAAAGACACTTACTCACACTCTGGGCACTTTTCCTTGTTGCCAGTTTGGCAATCGCCCAAGACACCAAACCCATTACCTGGAAAGACATCCCCACCTGGAAATACATGCCAGGTTCAGCCTTTCAGCTCTCCCCCGATGGACAATGGATGGCCTATGGGCTTGTTCAGCTGGAAGGGAATGGAGAAATCATTCTTCAAAAAGTGGGGGACGAGGACTCCAAAAAGACTTTGAAAATCGGTTCGACCAGTTATCCTTCCATGCAATTCAGCGAGGATGGAAAGTGGTTTGCCTACACCGAATACCCGACTTTCTCTCAGAAAAAAGCCAATGAAAAGAGTAAAGGAAAACCGCTCAAGAACAAGGCTATTCTAGTCAAGCTGGGCACTGATGACAAAAAAGAATTCGAAAATGTTTCGAATTATTCATTCAATGGGGAAGCGGCGACCGTTTTAGCTATCAACCTATCCAAAGAAGGCAATGGAGATGCAAGAGGCTCGGATTTATTGATTTACCACCTCAATTCCGAGAAAGCACTCAACCTGGGTAATGTGGCTGATTTTTCCTTCAATAAAGCAGGGAATTACCTTGCCTACACGGTAGATGCAGCCAATCAATCCGGAAATGGTTTGTATTTGATGAATGTAGCAGCCAATAGCATGCAGATCTTGGATTCTGATAAGGCTTCCTACCGTTCCTTGGCTTGGACTGAAAAAGGAGATGCCTTTGCTGCTTTGAAAATGGTCAAAGACAAAAAGTACAAACAAGATAAGGGTCAGGTCATAGGTGTGAAAAACCTAGCCGCTCCTCAAGTGACGGTTTATAATCCGGAAAAGGATTCGGTCAATTTTGATCAAGACTACACCATTTCGCAAAACAGAAGACCTATGTGGTCTGAGGATTTGACTCGTCTGTTTTATGGCATTCACCCATTGGTTTTAGCCGAGAAAAAAGAGGAGGATAAGGAAGTGGACCAAGATTCGGTCAAGCAGGCTGAAGCTGAGGCCATGAAAAAAATCATGGCGGACACTACCATCAAATCCATCTCTGACCTCCAAAAAGCCATCGCCAAATTGGACTCCGGCAAGGTCAAAGACAAGAAGGAAAATGATGCCGATACTCCCGACATGACTATCTGGCACTGGAATGACAGCCGTCTTCAGTCAAGACAGCAGGTCATGCAGAATCAGGACAAAAACTACAGTTTCTGGGCCATGTATGATGTCAATGCAGGTAAGCATATTCAATTACAGGACAGCAGTATGCGTGACCTGAATATCCTAGACAAGCAGCGTTATGCCCTAGGAGCTGATTATTCAGCCTACGAACTGGATATGAATTTGGATGGACAGCGTTATCAGGATTTTTATATCGTGGATTTGAAAACCGGTGAGAAAAAGGAGCTTTTCAAGAAAATGTACCTCCCCAATTATTCTTCTTTTCCTCGTGAATCCCCGGATGGCACCAAATTGATTTATGGACTTGATGGCCATTACTACATCTATGACATTCCTACCGGCCAAAGCCGAAATATCACAGAGGGAATGCCCGTTTCCTTTATTAATGTCGAGGATGATCACAATATTGAAAAACCACTTTATGGAGCCTTGGGCTGGAGTTCGGACAGTAAATACGTTCTTCTCAGAGATGGATGGGACATCTGGCAGGTTCCTGCCATGGCTTCCAAGGAAACTCCCATCAATTTGACCGTAAATGGGAAAACCAACCAGATTCGCTATCAATACAGATTTGGTTTGGATCCTGAGGAAAAGGGCATCGACCTTAGCAAACCTGCATACATCCGCATGTACGGAGAGTGGACCAAGAAATCGGGTATCTCCCAGCTTTCTCCTGCCAAAAAAGGAGGAATGACCCCGGGTGCCAAGGTTTTGATTTGGGATGATTTCAATGTCGGTAATCTTTCCAAAGCGAAGAATGCAGAAACCTATTACTTCTTCCAGGAGAAATTCAACCAACCTACGCAGGTGTACTTGACAGACGCATCCCTTTCTGATCCCAAGCAAGTCACAAACAATGCTCCGGATGCAGAAAAATATGCCTGGTCTGCCGGAACTATGCTAATCGATTATGTCTCTGACAAGGGTGACAAATTGCAGGGTACGCTCTTTTTACCAGCTGGCTATGTGGAAGGCCAAAAGTATCCAACAGTAGTGTACTACTACGAAAAACTATCTCAAACCCGTCATAACTGGTCCAACCCAGGATACAGTGGAACAGGTTGGAACCCTAACGTCTATACTTCCAACGGATTTGCGGTCTTTATTCCGGACATCGTATACAAACTGGATGATCCGGGCATGTCTGCGGTTTGGTGTGTGATTCCTGCTGTGAAGGAAGCCATCAAAACAGGAGTCATTGACGAAAACAATATCGGAATCCACGGGCACTCTTGGGGTGGCTATCAAACTTCCTTCCTGATCACGCAGACGGATATGTTTAAGGCTGCTGCTGCTGGAGCTCCTTTGACCAATATGATTTCCATGTATGATTTGATCTATTGGAATTCGGGTGGTGGAAACATGTCCATCTTTGAAGCTTCACAGGGTAGATTCCGTGGTGGGCCTTGGGAAAACTGGGAAGCTTACGAGCGAAACAGCCCGGTGTACCATGTAAAAAATGTCAGCACTCCTCTCCTACTTCTGCACAATGACAAAGACGGAGCAGTGGACTTTACCCAAGGCATCGAGTATTATTCGGCCTTGAGAAGATTGAAAAAGCCAGTGGTAATGATGCAATACAAAGGCGAAAATCACGGTTTGAGTAAACTGGAAAACCGCAAGGATTACAGCGTGCGAATGATGGAGTTTTTCGACCATCATCTAAAAGGTGAAACTGCACCGGACTGGTGGAAAAGCGGAGTGAATCTGCTAGATCTCGAAGAGCATCTAAAGGAAAGAGCTTTTTAGCAGAAGTAAGAGAATAGAAAATAGAAGCAAGAGAAATCCCCCGGTAGAGCTATCGGGGGATTTTCTTTGAAAAGCTTTCTATTTTTGGTCATGCTACGAATTCTAACCCTGACTTTTTTTATCCTTGGCGTGGTGAGTACCTCCCAAGCCCAGCAGGATCTGGGGTTAGAAAAGCAGGTTTTGATAAAAGTATCACCTCTGAGTTTCTTCGAACCGGAGACGATCATTATCCAGGGAGGATTGGAGTATTTTTTCAGCAAGCAAGTCAGTATTCAATCTGAAATAGGAATAAATGGGGGACTATTCGGAATGCCAGCAGGAAGAGGGAAAAATGAGAATTTTGAAATTTGGCGGAGTAAAAGTGAGCTAAAATTCTACTCTAAAAAATACTACTGGGCAATCGAATTTTTTGTAGTCAATAAGGATTTTATTCGCCTCGACGACCACTACACTCCATTCAAGCAAGAAATTCATTACGATCGGGCTCGAATTGAATTTCAGGTATTTGGAGGAGGTCTGAAGTTTGGAAAGCAGCTTTTCACGTCCAAGAATATAGTCATGGACATGTATGGAGGTTTGGGGATACGAAGTAGGTTTCGAGATGTGCAAATCATAGAGTTAGCTGAATTCCAAAGCCGGGAATTTTTTGAAATCGGGAGCCCTTTCGCAGAGCGCTATAGATTTACAGGTTGGGATGCTGTGCCCCAACTTTCACTGGGAATGAAGTTGGGAATTCTTCCGGGTAAATAATCTTGCGTTGTGAGAATTGATAAAGCTGGACCTACAGCTATTGAGACTACTGTATATCGCCCTGCTTTATACAGGACATTTGATAGGACTGGAAAGCTGATATTCACTCATTCCCCTGCAGATTCAGATTATTGAGCCCATTCCAGGCGATCATTTCTTCTTCTGCAATCTCCATAGCTTTGACCACGTATTGAAGGCTTTGTATATTGGGATCAGAGGCATGATCAAAATCGCTGGATCTAAAAGAGAAAAGCTCTCCTTCATCAAACAGCTCATCGATATCTTTGAATTCGGAAGCCATTGCCACATTGATCAATGTTGTAAAAACCTGGATTTTAGCATTTTCTAAAGCTTCAAATGCCTCTTTTACTTTTTCCTGATAGTTCATCTTTCGATTAGTTTAAGTAGAAATTCCATTTTTGGTTGGCTTGAAGGGCTTGCTTTCACCCTAGGTAGTGGTGATAGGCCGACCGAAACTCAGATTTGTATCGGGAATGGACTTCCAAGGGAACCAAACCGAAAATCGGGTATTTGTCTAAGAGTGCAGTAAAAGCTTCCTTGAAATTATCGAACTCTTCGATGTAGACCACTCCCTCTTTTTTCTCAAACTCAAAGTCAGGCTCAAAGTCAAAATACCCATTTTCATCCGTAGTGAAGAAAAACCGATCCTGACTTCCCTTTTTGAATCGGAAAAAGCTGATCGTGCCTCCCTGCCAGCCAATTTCACAAATCCGGTCAAAGTCCAGATTGAACTCCACATCTTCCAGCACTCCCATGAAGATGAGTTCGGTATCCTCTTTTATTTTTGATGAAGGAAAATAGGCTAATCCGGCTTTTTGAACCCGGTTCCAAGCCTCATCCGCTTCACAAGTCAGCGCAATCACCTCGGTTCTTATCCCCAGAGATTTAGCTTTCTTGATCATCGCAAAAAGCCCATCATCATAGCTATCCGTGTAGTACTCGACTACTACTTCTTCCCCCTCCATCAGGGCCATAAATGCTTCGCTGCAGGAGGCATTGATTGCTTGCAGCTCCTGATCCCCATCTTCCATCGCTTGATAGCTCCCAAAAAGCTCTTTTGCTTTCCTCGCTATATTGAAAATGCAGACCTCTCTCTTTTCGGCATACTCCCGCTCAATAAAACTACTCTTTCCTACCCCACTTGGCCCGATGACAAATATTACTTTCATGACAATCAGTGGTTCTTGGCATAATCCCACATCACTCCCCAGATGTCATGATAGGCAGACAGTTTGTCTCGCTGCTCCGGGTTCTGAGCGATGGCATTTTTGAAATTTGGATAGTCTATTTCCCACACCTGCTTAGAAATGACCGATACCGCTTCCTGTTTACTGACATGGACCCGGTAGCCATAGTCTGCTTCGGGAGTTTCGATGATGCTTTCCTTCGGAAAAAGTGATTCCAAATCCTTTTTTACCCGAGCTCGAAAAAGTACCTGATCTGGCTTGTCTCTATGCTGTACGATAGAAACAAACCCATTTTTACTGGCAATCCACATTTTGATTTTGAATTGATTACAGGAATAAATCTACGGGCAAAAGAATTATCGAACTAACTTTTGACAGTAAGTGTCGCTGAATAGTTGTGATAGCATTTATTAGATCCCTGCTTTTTTCAACTCAAAATTTTCTCCTGCCATTGATCAAAAAGAGAGGTTATATCCCCAAATAACGAGGTAATTTTGAATCCCAATTTGGCAGACCAACCATTTGCCCTCCCAGCCTGAAAACCTATGCACCGCCCAAAAAGCCTCCTTCGGTATTACCTTGCCGTTTTTGCACTATTTCTTTTAGAAAGTAGTACTGCTTTCTCTCAAGGGAAACTACGAGGGATGGTTCAAGACCAAACCTCCAAACAAGCCCTGCCTTTTGCCTCAGTAGCCGTTTATTCAGAAAGAGACAGTCTGATTGGAGGTGGAATTACAGAAGACAACGGAAGCTTTTCCATTGACCTTCCTTTGGGAAAGTTTTATGCTTTGGTGGAGTTTATGGGTTTTGACTCCTTCAAAAGCTCAGTCTTTGAGCTCTCCAAAGCAAATGCAAATGTCAACTTAGGAACTGTCACCCTTCAAGCATCTGATCAGAAACTGGATGAGGTAGTCGTCCAAGGCGAAAAGACTTTGATGGAGCTTTCTCTGGACAAGCGCATTTTTAATGTGGGGAAAGATTTGGCAAATGCCGGAGGTACCGCCACGGATATTTTGATGAACTTACCTTCAGTAGCAGTAGATACCGAAGGTAATGTCAGCCTTCGCGGCTCCTCCAATGTCCGGATTTTGATCGACGGAAAACCTTCTGGACTCGTCAGCTTCAAAGGCTCTTCAGGGCTCAGACAGCTGCAAGCCAATATGGTAGAGCGGGTCGAGGTCATCACCAATCCCTCCGCCCGTTACGAAGCCGAAGGCATGGCTGGAGTCATCAACATCATCCTGAAAAAAGACAGTAATCAGGGTTTTAACGGTTCCTTTGAGGTGATTGCAGGTACCCCGCTCAACTTGGGTTTTTCCACCAATCTGAATTACCGTAAAAACCGCATCAACTGGTTTATCAATTACAGCTTCGCCCGACGCTATCAGCCCTACGTCAGTGAGCAGTATCAGGAAGTTTACGAAAACGGTGAAACACTCATTCTCAGTCAGGCCAATGCCGGTGAACTCCGAGGCTGGAACAATAGCATCCGGGGAGGACTCGACTATTTTTTCTCCGAGCAAAGCATTTTCACCGCTTCCTACCTCTGGAGGAGAACTGACGGTAGAAGAATCACCGACATCCGCTACGACGACTACCTGAATTCTCTGGACAACTTCCAAGGCTATTCCCTACGCAGGCAGGATGAAAAGGAAAAAGAGCCCAACTCCGAGATCGCTTTGAACTACAAGCGGACTTTTGGGCAAAAAGGACATGAATTGACCGCCAATTTTACCTATCTGAACTACTGGGAAAATTCCGATCAGCTTTTTACCGAGTTCCGATTTGATGCCAATGGACAGCCTGTACCTGAGGAAGATTTGGTTCAAACTTCACTAAATGATGAATTTGAAAATCAGTACCTCTTTCAGCTGGATTATGTCAAGCCAATCGGTTCGGAAGGCAAATTTGAAACCGGACTTCGGACCAGCTTTCGGGAAATGGAAAATGACTTCATCGTCTCCGAAGAAAACGAAAGCGGAGAATTGGTCCCTTTGCCCGGACTGGACAATATTTTCCTCTACAATGAAAATATCCTTGCTGCCTATGGAATTCTCGGCAACAAAACCGGAGACTGGACCTATCAGGCAGGGCTTCGCGTAGAGCATACCGATGTGGAAACCATCCTTGCCGAAACCAACGAGCGCAACCCCAGAAACTACACCAATCTTTTCCCAAGTGCTCATTTGACTTACAATATCTCTGAGGAAAACGCTTTCCAACTCAGCTACTCTCGAAGAGTGAGAAGGCCGGTTTACAATGACCTCAGTCCTTATGTGACATTTTCCGATCAGCGTAATTTCTTCAGCGGTAATCCGGACCTCGACCCGGAATTTACCGATGCCTTTGAGTTGGGGCACATCAAGTATTTCGAGAAAGGAACCCTGTTTTCCACCGCTTACTTCCGAAATACAGTAGATAAAATCGAGCGGATCCGAACAGTCAATGAGGAAGGTTTTGCGACCACTTTGCCTTACAATCTGAATGGGGAAAAATCCTTTGGCCTGGAATTCAGTGCCGATTACCGGCCCAAAGACTGGTGGAAGCTGGATTTGAACCTGAACTTCTTCCATGCTGACATTGACGGAAGCAATGTGCAGGCAGATTTTGAGGCAAGGACTACCTCATTCCTTGCCCGGCAGACTTCCAGATTCACCTTGGATGGAGGTTGGGATTTGCAGCTGCGCGCAAATTACGATGCCCGTCAAAAAACAGCTCAGGGAGTACGAAAAGGCATCTTTTTCATTGACCTTTCTGCAAGTAAGCAAATCATGCAGGAGCGAGGCAGGCTGATATTGACTGCCAATGATATCTTCAATTCCCGAAGAAACCGCTACATCATCGAGGGAGAAAACTTCTTCACCGAAGGAGACTCACAGTTTATCCGACGCCAGATCAATCTGACCTTCTCCTACCAAATCAATCCATAAAACCCTTCCTTTTGCGAACCTGACACTGAAATCCAAGCCATCCTTTCTCAATTTTGGGAGGCTAAATGCCATGCTCCGATTTACCGCTTCACTTCTCTTCCTTTCCCTGGTTTGCAATAGTCAAGTTCAGGCTCAAAAAATCAATGATGCCTACCGCCTCCACATGAAGCGGGCTACATCTCCGATTTTGATCGACGGAGTGATGGATGAGCAAGCTTGGGAAGATGCTGAGGTGGCCTCCGACTTTTTTATGATCACACCGATGGATACCAGCTTTGCACAGGTGCAGACGGACGTCCGGATGACTTACGATGATCAAAATCTATATCTCATCGTGGTCAATCATCATCTGTTGGAGGGACCTTACATGGTCGAGTCGCTTCGAAGAGACTTCTCTTTTGGTAAAAACGACAACTTCCTGCTATTCATGGACCCATTTGATGATCAGACCAACGGCTTCACCTTCGGCGCAAATGCCGCCGGAGCCCAATGGGATGGAATCATGTTCAACGGAGGATCGGTGGATTTGAGCTGGGATAACAAATGGACCTCTAAAGTCAGCAATTACGAAGACAAATGGATCTTTGAGGCGGCCATTCCTTTCAAGTCCATCCGCTACAAAAAAGGCATCAAAGAATGGGGAATCAACTTCTCCCGACTGGATCTAAAAGCCACCGAAAAATCAGGCTGGGCGCCCGTACCCCGTCAATTTCCTTCAGCTTCTTTGGCTTACACAGGCGTATTGGTTTGGGATGAGGCCCCTCCGGAGGCCGGAGCCAATGTTTCCGTCATCCCCTACCTGCTGGGAGGGGTGTCCAAAGATTTCGAATCGGAGGGAGAAACCCAGTATCGGAGGGAGTTTGGAATGGATGCCAAGATTGCCCTGACTTCTTCATTGAATCTGGACTTGACGGTGAACCCGGACTTTTCTCAGGTAGAAGTGGATAGGCAAGTAACCAATCTGGATCGTTTTGAGCTATTTTTCCCCGAGAGAAGGCAGTTTTTTCTTGAAAACGGAGACCTCTTCGCCAACTTTGGCTACAGCACCATTCGGCCCTTTTTCTCCAGAAGAATCGGTCTCAATGCGCCCATCCAATTTGGAGCCCGACTCAGTGGAAAGATCAACAAGGACTGGCGTATAGGTGCCATGAATATGCAAACTGGAGCCGTCGACTCAGAAGGCCTTCCTTCCCAAAACTTCACAGTCCTTTCTCTTCAAAGGCAGGTTGGTGCCCGCTCCAATATCACCGGCATCCTGATCAACAAGCAATCCCTGAACTACAACCCGGACCCCGAATCTGAGCATCCAGTCTACAGCCAATTCAACCGCAATGCAGGTCTGGAATACAATTTGGCTTCCTCCAATAACCTTTGGACAGGAAAAGCCATGGTGCTGAAAAGCTTTGGGCCGGACGGGACACAGGAAGGCTTTGTCCATGCCGCCAATCTCCGCTACGCTTCAGGAAACCTAACCTGGAATTGGCAACATGAGTATGTGTCTGAAAATTACACTGCTGAGGTGGGCTTTGTACCCAGAAATGGCTTTTACAAGATAAGCCCGACGGTAGGTTATCGCTGGTTTCCCAAAAGCGAAAAAATCCTTTCTCATGGACCCGATGTGGGAACTACCTTCTTTTTCAATACTACGGGCGAACAAACCGACAATACCACCTATGCAGCCTACAATGTCAAATGGAGAAGCCAAAGTACATTCATGCTTTGGGCAGGTTATGATTTTGTAAAGCTGCAACGGCCTTTTGACCCAACCAATTTCTCGGGAGAAACCCTGCCCGCAGGAACCATTCACACTTGGAGAGCATGGGGCACCGAGTATGCTTCCAAGCCTCAAAGTCTATTCACTTACAGCTTCTCCACTCGGATGGGTGGCTACTACGCCGATGGGGATCGGTACAACATCAGCACCGAGCTGGGCTATCGATTCCAGCCCTATGTCAGCATAGCCATGAGCACCAATTACAACCGGATCGTGCTGCCTGAGCCCTGGAATACGACCAATTTCTGGTTGGTCGGCCCTAGGGTAGATGTGACGATGACCAACACGCTCTTTTTCACGGCCTTTGTACAATACAATGAGCAGATCAAAAACATCAACCTGAATACCCGCTTCCAGTGGAGATTTCAGCCGGCTTCGGACTTATTTATCGTGTACACAGATAATTATCTACCCGCACCATTTTATACCAAAAACCGCTCAATCGTGCTGAAATTCACCTATTGGTGGAATGTTTAGGGTACCAACCAAGCCCCTTTCCAATCCTTATCCTTGGAAAACATCAATCGAAGATGTCCTTTTCTTCGAAGCTGTAAAACCTCGATTTCCAAAGGCTCCAACTCCAAAACGCAGAAAAAGTGATTTTCTAAATCTCCTTGGTTCCATCCTTCCTGAGGACTAGAAATGGGTGTTCCCGGAGCTTGGGCAGCGGTATATTCTGACCTTCGGTGGGCAGGGATTGCTTTCCAGATTTCTTTAGCCAAATCATCCTGAAAATGAAGCTTAGCCAGAGTCTTTACCCGTACTTGAACCTGCTTTTTGGGATGGTAAAAATGAAGAGAAGCATTCGGATTTTGCTGTAAGTCCGAGCACTTTTCAGACCGATAATCGGTGTAGACAAAGAAATTAAGGTCTTCATTGACTATCCGCAGAACCACAGTTCGTACGGAAGGAAATTCGCCTGGAACCGTCCCCAAATTAACCCAATGAAAGGGATGCTTGGCATCTAATGCCCCGCGATGTAATTCGTGCTTGACCGCTTGCCAGATTTCTTCCAAAGTATCTGTATCCTTAAAAAGCATTATTGTTCGATGGAATTTGCTTCAAAATAGACCAATTCTCCCTCTTCAAACTCAACCTGAAGCTCAATGGGATTGCAGCAAACTTCGCAATCCTCAATGTACTCCTGCCTGGAAACCGAGGGATCAAGCAACATGGAAATCTCCTGAAAGCAATGGGGACATTGGAAGAAATGTTCATACATGGAAATAAAACAGGTAAAAGGGTAAAAAGTTAAGGCCTGGATTACAAACCCAAGCCTTATTTTAATTACAGCTATCCTGCTTTTGGAAAAGCAAGACAGCTTGTAACGTTATCGCGAGTGAAGCGAAGCCCGCCTCCCGGGGACAGGAGATCTCTAACTAAAATGAGATTGCTTCACTTCGTTCGCAATGACGATTATTACCGAAATAATCTTACCTCCTTAATCCTTCTTCGGCCCTAAAATCGGAATTTTTTGGTCGATAATGGACTTTTCTAAGGCTTGGGTAGAAGCCATTACCCCTTCGACTTGCCCTTTGACTTTTTCATAAACATCCATAAGATCTTTGACTCGTTGCTTTTGGCCCTCGGTGATCGGAGGTTCACCTTCATTGATTGCTCCATAAATATGCAAGAGGTCGGCATCCAGTTTATTCGGGAAATTAATCACATCCTGGAAGGTCTTCTGCTTAGTCTGAATCAATTCTGACTCAGCTTCATCGATAGCGGAAATGACTTCCTTGGCCTGAGTATGCCAAGCCTCATACTTTTCTGAATCGACTCGACTTTGCAAATCTGTGATCTGTGTGCGAATACTGCGTAAATCTTCAGCCATCGAACGGGTATCAATGATCGCTTCTCGAAGGCTCGTCAACTGAGCATCCTGCTCTTGATACTGTGCAGCTGTAGCGGTCCATCTTGGGTCGGGCTTTACTTCTATTCCCTTGCTGATCTTCTGATCCCCATAGCGCATCACGAGCTTGTATTTGCCAGGAATCACTCGCTGAGCCGAAGAACCGATTCCTGAAAACACACCTTTTACCGATTCAAAAGACTCCAGACTCAAATCCCAATTCATGCGGTTCATACCCGTCTTCTTTTTGATTATTCCTGTTTTGGCATCCGAATCAGTCGTGAATTTGCGAAGCACTTTTCCGCTCATATCCTGAAATTCTGCTTCCAAAAGCACCGAATCCACATTTTCCTTTAAGTAATACATCACTGAAAATCCAGGATAAGGATTCTGCCCTACTTGTGGATTATTTCCACGGAAAGCAAAATCACGAATCGCAGCCTCAGGTTCGTAAACGTAGAAGTCAGCCTCTGCAGCAGCTTTCAATTCATACAATGGATTCAAATCATCCATAACCCAAAATGCCCTTCCAGAAGTAGCAATGACCATGTCATTGTCCTGAATCATTAGGTCATTGATGGGCACTATCGGTAAATTCTGCTGGAATTTTTCCCATTGTTGCCCTCCATTGAAAGAGACATAGAGACCCGTCTCTGTACCTGCATACAGCAAGTCCTTTTGGTTAGGATCTTCCCGTACTACCCTTACAAAAGCTTCCTCTGCTATTCCATTCACCAAGCGGGTCCAAGTGGCGCCGTAATCGGTCGATTTGAAAATATGAGGGGTGAAGTCATTGTATTTGTAACTGGTAAAGGCCACATAAACGGTCGCTGGATCATGAGGAGATACGTCGATCTGATTGACCATGCCTTCCGGAGTATTGGGGATGGTGATATTGGACCAGCTTTCCCCTCCGTCTTGAGTCACATGAAGCAAACCGTCATCCGCGCCTGCATACAAAACGTCCGGAGTATGCGGAGATTCTGCCAAATACATAATCGTATGGAAAACCTCTCCGCCAGCACCCTCATTGGTAATCGGACCTCCACCATAATCCAGATTGGCAGGGTCATTCTTGGTCAGATCCGGCGAAACTTCCTCCCAGCTTAATCCTCGATTGGTCGTCTTCAAGATCACATTTCCGGCATGGTAAATCACCGAAGGATCATGCTTGGAAGCAATGATAGGTGCATTCCAGTTGAATCGATACTTGACTTCAGCTGGCTTGGAAGCCAAACCTTGGTAAGGATAGGCCATCACATCCTTTTCCTGCTTGGTCTTTGCGATCCACTCCGTGATGATGCCCTGATAACAGCCTGAATAGATATAAATGGGGTTTTTCGGATCGAAGGCAGAAAAAGCAGACTCGCAGCCTCCAACGGGATAAAACTCCTCCCAACCAATTCCTGAACCATTGGCACGGGAAGCAATGGATACGGACGAGTTGTCCTGCTGACCTCCATAAATGCGATAAGGGAATTGCTGATCCACATTTACCCGATAGAATTGAGCAGTAGGCTGATTATCCTGACGGGACCAATTTTTACCGCCATCGATAGATACGTTTCCTCCCCCGTCATTGGCATTAACCATGTATTGGGGATGCTCCGGATTGATCCAAAGCTGATGATTGTCACCATGACGGGTTCGGAGATTGACAAATGTCTTCCCCCCATCCTTGGACTCCACCAAAGGCGCATTCATAATGTAAACTGTCTCCGGCTCGGTAGGATGAGCCAAAATATGCATGTAATACCAAGATCGGGCCCGAAGGAGTCGATCCTCATTGACCAATTTCCAAGTTTTCCCCGCATCATTAGATCGGTAAAGCCCACCGTCTTCGGCTTCGATGATAGCCCAGACGATATTGTTATTGGCACGGGAAACGGATATTCCGATTTTCCCCATCACTCCTTTAGGAAGACCTTCGCTAAGTTTGGTCCAGGTTTTTCCCATATCCGAGGACTTGTAGATTCCTGAACCCGGGCCTCCACTCTGTACCTTCCAGGGAAATCTTCGATGATCCCAATAGGCAGCATAGATCATTCGTGGATTTGTCATATCCATGCTCAGATCCGAAACACCGGAATTTTCATCCACATAATGGACTTTCTCCCAAGTTTCCCCTCCGTCTTCCGAGCGGTAGATTCCCCGGGCATCGGTCGCGCCGTATGGACTTCCCTGTCCACCCACGATGACTAGGTCAGGATTGCTTGGATGAACTACAATCTTGGAAATCTGTCGGACCTCAGAAAGCCCTATGTGCTTCCAGGTTTTTCCTCCATCCACTGATTTGTAGACTCCATCTCCATGAGATGTCATCACTCCTCTGACAGGCGCTTCTCCCATTCCTACATAGACTACATTAGGATCGGACTCTGCTACAGTGATAGCACCGACAGAAGCAGTTCCGAAAAAACCATCGGAGACATTAAACCAGCTTTCACCGGCATCGGTGGTCTTCCAGACACCCCCGACCGAACCTTGATAGAAAGTCATGGGTTCCTGAACTACTCCTGCCACGGCCGTAGCCCGACCTCCACGGAAAGGTCCGACGAGACGAAACTCCATGGCATTATAAAGGGCGGTGTCATAAGTGGCTTCTTGAGCCGGCTCAGATTTCTTTTTGGATTTCTGTGAAAAGGCGCTTTCGGGTGAAAAAAGCAAAAGCAACCCTAGTAAAAGAGGGCTAAATTTTAAACGCATGATTGATTGGGTTTGGTGGTAAGCAGTAAGTTACAAAAGGCTAAGAAAAATCAGAGTAGAAAGCTAAAATTAGCTTTCTCAAAAGCAAACAACTGACGGAATTTACATGAATTAGGTCAACTGACTGACGGAATTAACATTAATTGCGTCAAATAACTGACGGAATTAACATAAATTACGTCAACTTAATTTGGATTTATTGAATGAATGAGTCAATTTTAGACTGATATTCAGTGATATAAGATATTTAATGGTAATTTATCCAAGAGCGATTCAGGAAGTTTTTGAAAAAAAGCTAAGACCCAACAAGGTGCTGATGCTGATCGGCCCAAGAAGAGTGGGAAAGACTGCCTTTATCCGAGACTTTATTTCCCAATGGAAATCAGAAGAAACACTCACCCTAAACGGCGATGACGTCTCAGACGCGGCATTGGTTCAGGAAAGGTCTGTCTCAAATTATACCCGATTGCTGGCAGGTAAAAAACTGCTTGTCATCGACGAGGCGCAGCATATACCTGATATTGGGATGACTCTAAAGCTAATCGTAGATACCATCGAAGGAATTCATGTGATCGCTACGGGATCTTCAGCTTTTGATCTTCATCAGCAAGTGGGTGAGCCACTGGTCGGACGGAAAAACACCCTTTACCTTTTTCCTTTAGCTCAAATGGAATTCAAAGAGCGGGAAGATTATAAGACCACGTTGGAAAAGCGTGAAGAGCGACTAATTTTTGGAGGCTATCCTGAGTTAAACCAATATCCGGACTGGAAAGATAAAGAGGATTATCTCTACCAAATCATGAATGATTATCTACTGAAGGACATTTTGATGGTGGACGGAATCAGAAACTCAGAGAAGCTTTATTCCTTGCTGAGACTTATCGCCTTTCAAGTGGGGAAAGAAGTCTCACTAGAAGAGCTGGGCCGTCAACTCAGCATGTCCAAAAATACGGTAGAACGATACTTGGATATGCTATCCAAAGTTTTTGTGGTATACCGAATAGGCGGATTCAGCAAAAATTTGAGAAAAGAAATCGTCAAAAACAGCCGTTGGTACTTTTATGACAATGGCGTACGAAATGCCTTGATTCAGAACTTCAATCGTCTGAATCTAAGAATGGATGTGGGAGAATTATGGGAAAACTATTTGGCAGCTGAGCGCCTGAAATTCCAGAGCTATACTCAAATGCGCTGCAATAATTACTTCTGGAGAACTTACGATCAGCAAGAATTGGATTGGGTGGAAGAAGAAGGTGATCAATTACGAAGCTACGAATTCAAATACTCCCTAAATAAAACTCCAAAAGCCCCTACTGCTTGGTCAAAAGCCTATCCTCAAGCGCACTTTGAAGTGATTCATTCGGGAAATTATTTGGATTGGATTGGGGGATAAAAAGAACCCCAATCTACTTTCAAAACCTGTATTAAAAAGTGATTTAGAATTGATTAACTCTACCACCAAAACCGGATCCATCATTGAAAATGAAAAGGCTTCAAATCCAGAATTTTCAAGGCTTAATCTATGCGACTCCTTACCCTTGAACTCTGCAACCGAAGTAGAAATTATTTAGAAAAAAAAAAGACCTAAATCCTTAAATTATCTCCCTGGAATTAAAGGAAAACTGATTCCTATTGAGTTTATCCAGTCGCTATCATTGGAGCCTACAAAAACCTCATACTTGATCCTGAATGAAGATTTTACAAGTACATCCAAACCGAACTTATTTTTATTAAACTCAAAAAATGAACCCGTATCATCACCAACAAACCTTCCATAAAAAATACTTACAGGTGTATCTTTGACCCCGAAAAGCCAGCCAACATTAATAAATGAAGAGTTATCCAATTGAACTTTATTTTCTTGATTTCGACTGAAAAACTGGTAAAATTCGGCTCCAATAAATACTCCATGGCCAACTTGTGTCCATTTATTGAATTTATTGGTTTTGAACACCAAAGAAACCTCCTCTCTGAAAGGAAACTCATTCCCCAGCAAACTAGCCCCCATACTTATATCAAACCCAATTGTAGCTCCGTTGGCTTCGAAATTACCATAGGTGACAATTCCAATATCACCAGATTCGTCTATAGTGATATCCTTATTAAATGTTCTTTTTTCATACTTTTTGAACCAGTCGTTTTCTAGTGCTTCTTTCTTGATTATCTCCGAAAAACCGGCATCTTTCAACACCAGGAGCTCATCGATTTCACCTAAATACAGATTCACTTCTAGCATTTCCTTTTGATAAGTAAAAATAATTTCATGGCGAAAAACAGGTAAAAGGCCTCCCTCAAATCTCTTGAATCGAATCTCTTCTCGATCTTTTACTCGAACCTCGTTTGACCTTGGGCTGTAGCGAATCTCATAAGGTTTAGTGTCTGTGTCCAACCCTAATTGATCGATAAGCTCAAAAAAAGAATCTATATCCTTTTCAAAACCAGCAAAATTTTCAAGCTCTACAATATTTAAAGCTATGATTGATAGTTTTTTCTGCCCTTCCAAATAAATCCCCAAAGTATCATTAACCCTTCTAAGTTCAATATCATCCGCATTATAGGAACGTTGAGAGGATTTATAATTAATAGTTTCCCCTGTCTGTATGAGGTTGTATTCAGGTATCATTGGCGGGTTCTTCTCTGTAGTTTGTGCAGATGTATGAGCCCCAAAAAAGAACAAAAAGCCGAAAAAATATATGCTGATATTATTCATTTTTTCCTTTGATCAGTTGGTTATAAATAGATGTTGATTTTTGCCCGGTAGATGCTTGCAATGGATAAGTCTCCAATTCTTGTAGCAGATTAAATTTTTCTACAATTAAAGTTTGATCAGGCGCTTTCGATTTATCCATTTTTTGGAGACTCCTCTTCAACCGCATAGCAGCTGGACTCAATTTCTTCTCTTCTTGCCCGTCATTATACAACTGCTCGTTGGTAGCGATTTCGAGCGGTTTTACAGGTTCAGCAACAATGCTTTTGAAAATTGGTATTTCATCAGATATCCTTTCCTTCTCTCCTGGCTCTATTTCTATTTCTTTGACCTCAGTTTTCTGCACAGGAATTCTTTTTTCAATCAAATCTGGAACTTGAAACTCCAAAACTGGATTTTCAAGTTCTGGAAAATCATGGACTGAATTGCTAACTATTAAATCGATTTCTTGACCTGTGATTTCAACAGGTTTTGAATTTTTTAGGAAAGGAAGGCAAAAACCAAGAATCACCAATGCGGCTACCATCCATGGCCAAAAAATACTTAATCTGGATTTTTTCTGTGTTTTAATATTTTCCCAAATCAGTTCCTTCCGGAAATCGATACCTTCCGGCAAAGCAGCTTTCTTATCAATATTTTTTATATCAAGAGGCATAATTCAATCCTTTTTTTATGATAGTTTCTTTCAAAGCAGCTTTTGCTTTGCTCAGTTGAGACTTGGATGTACCCTCTGTGATACCCAACTTCTCTGCGATTTCTTTATGGGTATATCCTTCTATTTCAAATAGATTGAATACTGTCCGATAGCCCTCAGGCAGATGGAGAATCAATCCGAACAGCGTATCCGCACTCAACATGTCAATAACATCTTCATGATTTGAAATCAAAGATTCATCTGGCTCAACCATGAGCGGTGCTTTATTTTGCTTTCGCAAAAACATAAGACATTCATTGATCAAAATCCGCTTGAGCCATACTTCAAAAGAGGCCTCACTTCGGTATTCAAAACTGTCCAAGTTGGCAAAGGCTTTGGTAAACCCACTGCTCAGCAAATCTTCTGCATCTTCCTGAACTTTCACATATCTCAGACAAAGCAAAAACATCGGTCGAGCATAGCTATCAAATAGGTATCGCTGGGCCTTTTGATCTCCTTTCCTCGCTTTACTGATGATTTTTTCTTCCAAGACAGACTTGATTAGCATTCCTTTCTCTTAGAAATGCAATTCCCTCTATTGAGGTTGCCTTTATCCAAATAATTTTTGTATTAAAAACAAAAAAACCCGAAGCCTTTCGACTTCGGGGATCAATTGCCTTATCATTTTAGCTTATTCCACCTCTACAGCAGAATCCACATTCTTAAAGTAAACCTGCTTATCGGCATCCAAATCTACCAAAACAGCCGAGTCATTTTTGATGTAGCCTGCCAAAATCTGCTTGGAAAGCTCATTCAAGATCAGACGCTGCATGGTTCGCTTCAGCGGTCGTGCACCAAACTGCGGATCAAATCCAACTTCTCCTAGAAAATCCAATACCTCCTTGGTCGCCTCAATCTCGATATGGGACTCGGCCAGACGGTTTTGAATTTCTCTCCATTGGATATCGACGATCTTTCGGATGATCTGCCTGTTCAACGGCTCAAACATGATCGTTTCATCGATTCGGTTTAGGAACTCTGGTCGTACGGACTTTTTGAGCAGGTCAAATACTTCCGCTTTGGTTTTTTCCAAAACCTCTTCCTTATTCCAATCCTCCATGGATGCGAATCGCTCCTGAATAAGATGTGAACCGATATTAGTCGTCATGATAATGATCGTATTCTTGAAATTAGCGATCCGGCCTTTATTGTCCGTCAATCTCCCATCATCCAATACTTGTAGAAGGATATTGAAGACATCCGGATGGGCCTTTTCGATCTCGTCAAGTAAGATTACTGAGTATGGCTTTCTTCTCACCGCTTCAGTCAATTGACCGCCCTCATCGTAGCCCACGTATCCCGGAGGCGCTCCCACTAATCGGCTCACGGCATGTCGCTCTTGATATTCGGACATATCGATTCGAACCATCGCGTTCTCATCATTGAAGAGATATTCAGCTAAGGCTTTCGCCAATTCGGTTTTACCCACGCCGGTTGTACCCATAAAGATAAAGCTACCAATCGGACGCTTCGGGTCTTGCAAACCTGCTCGACTTCTACGTACGGCATCGGAAAGCGCTGCAATTGCTTCTTTCTGACCTGCCACTCGTCTGCCCAATTCATCCTCCAAATGCAGTAATTTCTCCCGCTCTGATTGGATCATCTTTGAAACCGGTATTCCGGTCCATTTGGAAACGACTGAGGCAATATCTTCCTGATCAACCTCCTCTTTCAAAAGTGGAGACCCTGCCTGCATTTCGGCTAATTGGGTTTTGAAGGATTCAAGCTTTTTCTCGGCTTCTCCAATTTTACCGTATCGGATTTCGGCAACTTTTCCAAAATCTCCAGCCCGCTCGGCTTGCTCTGCTTCCAGCTTGAACTTATCGATATTCTCTTTTTCACGCTGAATACCCATGATTACCGCTTTCTCGCTTTCCCACTTGGCCTTTACAGACTGCCGCTTCTCGGAAAGCTCAGCGATTTCTTTGCTCAAAATAGCCTCTTTATCCTTGTTCTTTTCTCTTCGGATTGCCTCGCGCTCGATTTCCAATTGCATGATTCGACGATTCAGCTCATCCAATTCCTGAGGCAAGGAGTCAATTTCCATTCGAAGTTTGGCGGCAGCCTCATCCATCAAATCGATAGCCTTATCGGGCAAAAATCGATCAGAAATATAGCGTTGCGACAATTCCACCGCAGCAATGACAGCATCATCCTTGATCCGTACACCATGGTGAAGCTCGTACTTATCCTTGATTCCTCGAAGGATGGAAATAGCATCGGCTGCATCCGGTTCATCTACGATCACAGCCTGGAATCGACGCTCCAGTGCTTTATCCTTCTCAATGTATTTTTGATACTCCTTCAAGGTAGTGGCTCCGATAGCATGGAGTTCGCCACGAGCCAAAGCTGGCTTGAGCAAGTTGGCAGCATCCATAGCTCCTTCCCCTCCGCCTCCGGCTCCGATCAAGGTGTGAATCTCATCGATAAAGAGAATAATCTCCCCATCCGAGTCTGTCACCTCTTTGATCACGGCCTTAAGTCGCTCCTCAAATTCTCCCTTGTACTTGGCGCCTGCGACTAGCAAACCCATATCCAGTGAGATCAAGGTTTTACTTTTCAGATTTTCCGGTACATCACCGGAGACGATTCGCTGCGCGAGTCCTTCGACAATAGCCGTCTTACCCACACCCGGCTCACCGAGTAGGATGGGGTTGTTTTTGGTTCGTCGGGCCAAAATCTGCAGCACTCGCCTGATTTCTTCATCACGGCCAATTACTGGGTCGATTTTACCCTTTTTGGCCAATTCGTTCAGGTTTTTGGAATACTTTTCCAAAGCCCTGTACTTGCTTTCTGCGTTGGGATCAGTCACTTTATTTCCTTTTCTTAGTTCCTTGATAGCTTCGATCAGTGGCTTTTCAGCAATACCCTGATCTTTCAGTAGTTGTGCGGTTGCATCGCTTCCCGCCAAAATCCCCAAGAGCAAATGCTCAATAGCGACGTATTCATCCCCGAAAATATTGAGATAATCTTTGGCTTTGGTCAAAGCCTGATTGGCAGCACCGGATAAATAAGGCTGCTGATTAGCACCGCTGACTTTGGGGAGTTTACCCAACTGCTCTTCCAGCTTTTGGGTTAGTTGTTGCTTATTGGTACCGAGTTTCTTTAAGACAAAATCGGTGACATTCTCGTCCTCTGAGAAGATTCCTTTCAGCAGGTGTGCAGGCTCGATGGTGGGTTGCCCCATGCTCATCGCCAACTCAACGGCCTTCTGAATCGCCTCCTGAGATTTGATGGTGAATTGCTTAAAATCCATGTATTGATAGTGGTTTAGTTGCTTTCTTTTTGATTACAATCACCTATTAGCAAATCAAAATCCAATTACATTTTTCGGACAAAATGGCTGAAAAAGAAAGCTTTTAAGAAAAAAAGTAGAAAAAATGACAGGTATTCCTTCTTTCCAAAAATCTTACGGAAGTGATAGATTGTCGTATAAAAATTATAAATTTGTACGTCAAATAAATTTTCTAAATCATGGACAGCAAACTCACTATTCGTCTCAGTACTGATGTAATCGAAAGGGCAAAAAAATATGCTTCAGAGCGAAAAACCAGCTTATCAAAGTTGATAGAAACTTATTTGGATGGCATTTCTCAACCAAAAGAGGAAGAAGAGTTCGACCAAAGTCAAATTAGCCCACTAGTCAAAAGCTTGATGGGGGCGGCAGGACCTCTTCCTGAAGACTACGACTACAAAAAAGAGTACAGAGATTATCTAGAAAAAAAGTATCAATGAAAAAAATCTTTGTTGACACCAATATTTTGATCGACTTTTTGACCCAAAGAAAACCTTTTGACATCAAAGCAGGGGTCATATTTTCCTTAGCAGAAAAAGGAAAAATAAGCTTGGGAGTTTCAGCCTTATCCATAGCCAACACCCATTATCATCTCTTAAAAAATTTGACACCTGAATCTACCAAAGAGCTGATAAGGAAATTCAAACTTCTTCTTCAAGTACACCCTCTTAATGAAAAATTCATCGATCTAAGTCTAAATATTACAGACTTCCGTGATTTTGAAGACGCACTTCAATATTTCACTGCCTTGGAATATGGGTATGAAGCTATATTAACAAGAAATCTCAAAGATTTTAAAGGATCAAACCTGCCAGTTTTTGATCCTTCCCAACTCCTAGAAGTTCTAAAAAAATAGACCCTGCCGAAAGTCAACTGGGTCCATTTTTAGATACTTTTTTAATATTATCTCTGACTAGCCGCATAATCCTCCACAGCCTTCCAAACTCGGAAAATATTTTTATAGCAAATCTTTTCAATATCCTCTTTGGAATACCCTCTTTTCAAAAGTTCAGCAATTAGATTGGGGAACATGGAAACATCTTTCAAGCCAGTAGGTAAAGAATCCCCTACCCCATCAAAATCCGACCCAAAGCCTACATGATCGATCCCTACTAAACTCACCACATGATCAATATGGTCGGCCACCCGCTGTACGGTTGGGAATGGGTTATTGGCTGCAGAATATTCTGCCGCATAAGCTCTAAATGCCGAATCGCTTCGACTGAGACCATTGTCCACCATGTAATTCACTAAGTGCTCCCGAACCTTGGACGAACCTGCGGCATAGGCAGAATCAATGAATGTTCCTCCAAAATTGATCATCATCACTCCTCCATTTTCTGCCATGGCCGTGATCAACTCATCACTCATGTTCCGCTCAAAACCGGGAGTGAATTTTCTAGCTGAAGAATGGGAAGCAATTACTGGCACTTTTGTAATCGCCAATGCATCCCGGAAGGTATTGTCCGACACATGACTCAAGTCCACCATAATTCCCACACGGTTCATTTCAGCAACTACCTTCTCTCCATATTCACTCAAGCCTCCATGAGTCCCGGTAGTATCATAGCTGGCATCACCGATCAGATTATCCTTCCCATGAGTCAAAGTGATGTAGCGAATTCCTCTTTTGTGAAAGTATTCCACATTAGCCAAGTCATCTTCAAGGCCTGAACCATTTTCCATCCCCATAGGCAGAGAGATCAGTCCTTTTTCAAAATTAGCCTCTACATCAGCCGGGCTATAGGCCATGGCAAACTTATCCGGAAAAGTATTTGCCAAACGCTCCGTCATCAAAATCAAGGAATCAGCCAGCGCTTTGGAAGCTCCCGGAATAGCCTGATTTCCTGCCGGAATATAAATTGACATGAATGGGGCATCCAAACCGCCCTCCTTGGAGCGAGGATAGTCAAAATTTCCATCAGGAGTTCGAACAGATACGTCCAAAATTTCTCGCTGAAGGGTAAAACCTCCCACTTTCATTCGATAGGGAAGATCCACATGGCCATCCACCATGATAGTGGATTGGGCAATCTCCTGCGCCAGTTCCAGGCGTTCAGCATCAGAAAGTTGCGTGTAGTCTATTTCGGAATTTTTTGGCTCGCAGGAGAATAGAAGTCCTGCTGCGGCAATAAGGCTTAAATATTTGTTCATAACGTGGTTTTTCTATGATGGTAAGATACTAGCTTTCTGACACAACTAGCCAAAATATCCACAAATGGTGGATTACACCGAAGAAATGTCTATTGATGGTTTAAATTTTATCCCTTCGCCAAATAAACAATTGATTTTGCGTAAATTCCATCACATTAAATGCAGCGTCTATGAAAAATCTTCTCTTGGTGATTTTGGGCATTTTCCTTCTAGCCTCCTGCCAATCACCCAGTAATTCAAACATATCAGTCTCCATTGCCTCAGAGCTTCAGGAGGACGTGAAAGACGGACGTCTTTTGTTGATTTTTTCTACCAATCATGATGCCGAGCCTCGATTTGGTATCAGCGATAATGTCAGAACCAATCAGGTTTTTGGGATGGATTTTGAAAATTATCAGTCAGGTGAAAGTATAAACTTTGACACGGAGAGTTTTGGGTATCCAATCGAATCGCTTTCAGAGATACCGGAGGGAGAATACACCGTTCAGGCCTTTATTCAAAAGCATGAAACCTTCGTCAGATCAGACGGCCACACTGTCAAATTACCCATGGATCAGGGAGAAGGAAGACAATGGGCACGAGCCCCAAAAAACATTTATTCCACACCCAAAAAAATCAATTGGAACGGCAATTCCAGCCTAGAATTGGTCATCGATCAAATCATTCCCCCTGTCAGCGAACCAGAGGACACCGAGTACATCAAGCACATCAAAATCAAAAGCGAATTGCTCTCTGAGTTTTGGGGAAGGGATATGTATCTGGGGGCACACGTATTACTTCCGGAGGGCTTTGATGAAAACCCCAATCATTACTATCCCTTGATGGTATTTCATGGACATTTTCCTTCAGATTTTGGTGGCTTTCGTACGATTCCACCTGACCCAGAGCTGGGAGAGGATGATTACAGTGCACGATTTGGGATCTATGGCTATGAAAAAATGCAGCAACAGGAAGCTTATGATTTCTATCAGCAATGGATTTCCCCGGGTTTCAAACGCTACATAGTGATAGAGATCCAACATGCAAATCCCTATTATGACGACAGCTATGCTGTAAACTCCGAAAATCTGGGGCCTTATGGTGATGCCATCACCTACGAATTAATTCCACATATCGAGGAGCAATTCAGAGGTATCGGAGAAGGTTGGGCAAGATTTCTTTACGGTGGATCTACGGGAGGATGGGAAGCACTGGCTGTTCAGGTAAAATATCCAGACGAATACAATGGCTGTTTTGCGGCTTGTCCTGATCCGATTGATTTTAGGGCCTACACCTCTGTAAATATCTATGAGGATGAAAATGCCTATTACCAAGATGGACATTTCAGAAATACGCTTCGCCCCGGTCATCGGAACTATCTGGGCCATGTAGATGCTATGCTTATAGACATGAATCACCGGGAATTGGCCCTAGGCGGAACGAAGAGCCGTTCTGGCGATCAATTTGACATCTGGCAGGCAGTTTTTTCCCCCGTTGGAGAAGATGGGTATCCAAAGCCAATTTGGGATAGATACTCAGGTGATATCGATCCAGAGGTGGCCGAATATTGGAAGGAAAATTACGATCTTCGCCATATCATGGAGCGGGACTGGAGTACTTTAGGTCCCAAACTCGAAGGCAAGGTGCATATTTACTGCGGAGATATGGACAATTACTACTTAAACAACGCCGTGTACTTAACAGAGGATTTTCTGGAGAATACCGAAAACCCTTACTTTGGAGGTGAAGTTGCTTATGGTGATCGCGCCGAGCACTGCTGGAATGGAGATCCGGATTTGCCCAATTATATCACCAGATTGCGATACAACACCATGTATTTGGACAAAATACAAAAGCGCCTGGAAGCATCTGCACCATCAAACTTTAATCTGAATAACTGGACTTTAATTAAAAACAACTAACCATGAAAACTTATTTAAAAACAGCAATTTATGGAATCGGAGCAACCATGCTTTTCGCTCAATGCTCCCCACAAAAAACTACCGAAACGGAAGAAGTGATGGTAGAAGAAGAGGCAAAAACACCAAGCTTAACGATGCTTTGGGAAACCGAAGCATCCCTAGAAACTGTAGAGTCAGTTCTTTTTGATGAGGCTTCAGGGAAGATCTACACATCAAATATTTTTGGACAAAACCCACAAGAAAAAGATGGAAATGGCACCATCTCAATCCTTGGCACGGATGGAAGTATTGTAGAGCAAACTTGGGTTAGTGGATTGAATGCTCCAAAAGGAATGGCCATTGCCAATGGAAATCTGTATGTAACAGATATCGATGAATTGGTAGAAATCAATTTGGAATCAGGAGAAATCACCAATAAATGGACCGTCGAAGGAGCTGAATTCCTTAATGATGTAGCCTCCCACAATGGCGTTGTGTATTTCACGGATATGAATACTGGCAAAGTCCATAGCTATCAGAATGGGGAGATCAGCACAATTTCCGAAGGACATGATTCAATCAATGGTATAGCTGTAAGTGCTGATGGTACAATTTATGGGCTGGATGCATCAGGTCTGAAAAAGTGGAATGCTGATGGATCAGTCGAAATCGTCAATTCGGCTGTAACCGGTGGTGATGGATTGGTGATTTTAGGTGATGGCAACTTCGTAGCGTCCAGATGGCAAGGAGAAATATGGTTTGCTTCTGCCGAAGATCAAACCAAAATGCTAGATACCAAAGCTGAAGAATCCAATACAGCTGACATTGGATACAATCCTTCCGAAATGGTGGTTTATGTCCCTACCTTCTTCAAAAATAAGGTGGTCGCATACAAATTAGATTATTGATCAAACCAATTTTGATCCAAATCAGATCGGATCAATTGATAGGCTTGTCTTATCAATTGATCCGATTTTTTTTAAACCCGGATTATCCATTAGAGTCTGTAGTAGCCTGTCCCGATTAATATCGGGAAGAGATCAAACCGCAATAAAATCAATCCGCCTGAGGCGGAGAATGAGGCATAGCACCGCTAAGGTGATTGAGCTAAATGCAGCAAAGCGATTGATTTTGTCCGCCGCGGCGGATGGGCTCGTAATACCTGTGCGCCGTGGCGTAGGAAGTCTAATGCATATTTCGGGTTAAATCAAGCGACTGAGAATAATCAAGCCCAAACCCATGAGGAAAAACACAAACATCATGATCAATTGGGGGATGGTACTTTTGGGAGCATCTTTGAATTCTTTCCAAATAAAAACTCCCCATGCAGCTGCCACCATGGTAGCACCTTGACCTAGTCCATAGGATATGGCAAAGCCTGCTTTTTCCCCGGAAATCACATTCAATACCATCCCTAGACACCAAATGAGCCCGCCAAGCCATCCAATGCTATGAAGCTTTAAATTACCTAAGCGAAAGTAATCCAAATAAGAGACGGGCTTTCCTTGGATAGGTTTATACATGAAAAATGAATTCCAGAGAAAATTGGAGCCCAAAACACCCAAGGAGAAGATAAATACCGCCGAATAAGGAGTCATTGAGCCTTCAGCAGGATTGCTAAAGTCTGTAGAAATGGATGCTGCTACAAAGCGATAGAAAAATCCCATCAAAACCCCACCTGTCAAAGCCAGCAAGATGCCTTTGATCGGAGTCTTATTTTGGCTTGCCGTCACCTGACGATAGGCCAAGGCATCCAAAATTATCGCCAAAACCACCAGAAATACGCCAATGAATAGGAGCACGGGATTACCTAGCGGATCTGCCAAGTAATTGATCAACACTCCCAAAACCAGAGCAATCCCAATTCCCACGGGAAAGGCTACAGCCATTCCTGCAATGTCAATTGCGGCAACGACGAGGAGATTTGCAAGATTGAATATAATACCGCCCAAAATCGCTGAGCCTATGGAACTTGAGCTCGCCTGAGATAAGTCTTCAAAAAACGGTCTTCCCTCCGAGCCCATTGATCCCATAGTCAGTCCTAAAATGAGTGAGGCTAATACGATTCCTATCGCATAATCCCAATAAAACAGCGGAAAGGACCATGATTTAGACGCAAGTTTCTGGGTGTTGGCCCAGGAGCCCCAGCAAAGCATGGTGATAAAGCAAAAGAATACTGCCAGTAAATAGGATTCGGGAAAAAACATAGCTTGGGATTTAGATTTTTAAATTGAAACTTCTTTTCGGAAAGGTTGCGAGACCTGCGCCCCCATCCGGGTCACTGAGATAGCTGCGGCCTGAGAGGCAAACTTAATAGCCTCATCAAAAGCTCTTCCTTCAGCCAGAGCCACCACAAAGGCGCCATTAAATGTGTCCCCGGCAGCAGTGGTATCGATGGCTTTTACTACAGGAGCAGGCGTATGAAACTGCCCTTTTTCTCCCAAATAATAGGACCCCAGAGCACCGAGGGTAATCAATACATTTTTTACTCCTTGGCCAGTTAGAATTTCGGCTGCACGCTTTGCTGTGTCTATTGAATCAACTTTTTCACCCGTCAGATAACTAGCTTCATGCTCATTGGGCGTGATGAAATAGAGCTTTTGAAGTAGTTTTTGAGGTAAATCCGTCACCGGTGCAGGATTGAGAATCATCTTTTTTTGATGCCTGAAAGCCAGATCTGAAAGCACCTCAATGGTGCTTAGTGGTGTTTCCAATTGGGCTAAAATCAAGTCAGAAGACCGAATTAACTCCTCCGCTGACAAGATATCTTCTGGCAGTAAATTCGCATTCGCACCGGATGCAACTGAGATAGAATTTTCACCATTTTCATCCACTAGAATAAGTGCCACTCCGGTAGCAGCAGTTGAATCGATAAATACGTGCTTGGTATCTAATCCGTAGGTTTGATATTCGGCCAATGCTTGCTTACCAAAGGCATCATCACCTATTTTAGCCAAAAAGGACACCTGTCCACCAAGTTTTGCGGCAGCCACAGCCTGATTGGCTCCTTTTCCTCCTTGAAATTGAAAAAATTCACCCCCGGTGACAGTCTCACCTGGCTTAGGAAGTTTTGTAGAGCGAAGAACCAGGTCAGTATTACTACTACCAACAACCAAAATTTTTAACATATCGTGGTTTTTTTTCTAAAATAATGAAATGCTGAAAAACACTTCTCAAAATTGAAATATGAATCGATAGACCTAGCTCTAAGAAAACATCATTTTGCTTGAATCTATCCGCAGCCATTCAGCCTGAAATTTGTCCTTTACTTCAATAAATTTAATTCCTGAGGAAATTGTCCGTACCTTTATTTTTGATATAAATCAATTCAGAACCTATTAGGAAATGAAAAAATCAGAAAACATCAATTACGAGCTGGAAAAGAACATGGAGGTTATCTCCCAGTTGGACGATATCGTGGGGGACGCCGTAGACAATATCCTGGTAGATCCTGATAAGTGCTGGCAACCTTCAGATTTCCTACCCGATTTTCAAAACCCAGAAGTCTTCGAAGAGGTAAAATTGCTTCAAAAAAGAGCAGAGGGCATCCCAGATACTGTATTGACTTCTTTAGTTGGAAATATGATTACAGAGGAAGCCTTGCCTTCCTACCAGACATACTTTAACCTTTTGGAAGGTATAAACGATGAGCGATCTTTGCTTTCGCCATCAGGTTGGGTTCGTTGGTCCAAATCCTGGACTGCCGAAGAGAATCGTCATGGAGACCTGCTCAACAAATATCTTTACCTCACAGGAAGAGTAGATATGGGCGCGGTAGAACGAACCATTCACAGACTCTTAGCAAATGGGTTTGATCCTAAGTCCGAATCCGATCCATATCAGGCCATGATATATACTTCTTTTCAGGAGAGAGCTACAAAAATATCCCACGTCAATACCGGTAAATTGGCAGATAAGGCTGGAGATCATGTGCTTTCAAGAATCTGTAAAACCATCGCTGGTGATGAAGCAAGACATGAAAAGGCTTATAAGACTTTCATGAACAAAATCTTCGAAATTGATCCAAGCGGAGCAATTGTCGCATTTGAAAAAATGATGCGAAAGCAAATCGTGATGCCTGCTGTATTGATGGGAGAAGGTGGTAGTAGACCATCTTTGTACAAAGACTTCTCAGAAATCACCCAAAAAGTAGGAATCTACACAGGTTGGGACTATGCCCGAATTATTCAGCACCTAGTTGACCATTGGAAGGTGGAAGCGCTGACAGGATTGAATGATGTGGCTGCCAAAGCTCAGGACTATCTCTCAAACTTGGCCGATCGATATATGCGTCTCGCTGACCGGATGAAAGCACCGGATGAAGTTCGACTCGCCTGGCTCAAATAATTCCAGAGTCCTTCCTTTTTTGGGAAGGACTTTTTTATTTTCAGAAAAATATTTCACATGACATCGACACGACTGAAATAAACTTATGAACCTTAGATTCACCACCCTTTCTATCATTTTTACCTTAGTTTTCAACCCCATCTTTGGCCAAGATATTCGAGTCAATTCAAACCGACTCGATTCTACGCTAATGCAGCTAGCTACTTTTGGCAAAAATGAATTTGGAGGTTCCGACCGGGTCGCTTATTCTGATTACGATGTAAAAGGAAGGGCTTATGTCATTGATTTGATGAAAAAAGCCAGTTTGGAGGTAAGCATTGACTTTGCAGGGAATATCATCGGAAAGAAGGCTGGAAAGAACCCCAAATTAAAACCCATAGCCTTCGGTTCTCATATCGATGAAGTCCCAAATGGTGGGGACTATGACGGGCCTGTTGGTACACTGAGTGCCATTGAAGTCGTTCAATCTCTCACCGAAAATAAGATTGTAACTAATCACCCACTTGAAGTGATTATTTTCGCCAATGAAGAAGGAGGAGTGATAGGAAGTCGCGCTTTGGTTGGCAGTTTAAGTAAAGAGGCTCTTCACGTGGTCAGTAATGCGGGAATCACTCACTATGAAGGAATCAAAAAATTAGGAGGGAATCCGGATAGAATTCCTGAATTAAAAAGAAAACCTGGAGACCTAGCCGCATTTCTAGAGCTACATATAGAGCAAGGGGCCAACCTATTCAAAGAAAAAATAGATATCGGAGTGGTGGAAGGAATAGTAGCGATTCAGTGGTGGGAGTTCACCTTTAAAGGATTTGCCAACCATGCAGGGACTACACCGATGGATCTTCGTCAAGACCCTATGCTTCCAGCTGCTAAGTTTATCCTTGCTGTGAATGAAACAGTTCGATCAATCCCGGGAAGACAGGTAGGTACAGTAGGAAAGATCGAGGCCAAGCCAGGTGCAGGAAATGTCATCCCGTCTGAGGTTACCTTAAACCTGGAAATTCGAGACCTCTCTTCGGAAAAAATTTGGTCCATCTATGACCAACTCGAAGAAAAAGCAAAGACCATTTCGAAGGAATTTAATACCTCAGTTTCGATCAATCATATTGAAGTTGCCTCAGACCCGGCTCTGGCTGACCCCAAGATTCGACAGATCATTCAGGAAAAGGCTAAAATACTCGGATTATCTACATTAAGTCTTCCCAGTGGAGCTGGACATGATGCTCAGGAAATGGCAAAAATTGCTCCGATGGGTATGATTTTTATCCCCAGCAAAGATGGTATTAGCCATTCACCGCAAGAATTCTCCAGCAAAGAGGATATCGAAAATGGAGCAAATGTTTTGCTTCATACGATTCTAGAGCTGGATAAAAAACTCCAATAAGAAGCCCAAGTTCCCTGAACCTTTTACAAGGTTTTTTAATTACATGTATATACATTAAATAAGATTTTAAAATGGATTTACGAAAGATCAAGAAAGTTCACGGTTCTGAATATCGCCCTATTGCAGATCTGATCACCTATAGCCCCATGCCCACAAGAAGTTTGGACATGATTGATCCTTTTTTATTTCTCAACCATCATGGATTTCAAAAGTATCCTCAAAATAACCATGGCTTGCCTTTCGGTCCACATCCTCATCGTGGAATGGAGACCGTCACTTTCATCCTAGAAGGAGATATCATGCACAAGGATTCTTCAGGGCATAAGTCTGTCATTGAAGCAGGCGGAGTCCAATACATGACTGCTGGAAAGGGATTGATTCACGCAGAAGTATCCAGCTCTGAGTTCAAGAAAAATGGTGGTGATTTGGAGATACTCCAACTTTGGCTGAATCTGCCTGCCAGTAAGAAAATGCTTTCCCCAAAATACGTTGGTCTTCAAAAAGAAGAGATTCCGTCTTTCGATCTGAATGAAGGAAACGTAACTGTCCAACAGCTTTTTGGCGAGTGGAATGGTGTGAAGGGCGCTTTTGAGGGAAATTTTCCGATCTCAATGAGTACGATTTATTTAAAAAGCGGGGGCTCTTTTGAAAAAAACATCCCGGAAAATGAAAATATCTTTTTCTACATCGTCAGAGGAAAAATCAAAGTTAATGGTGAAGAAGTCCCATTTAGACACCTAGTCGAGTTTGCTAATCAGGGAGAAGCCTTGAAGGTCGAAGCATCAGAAGATTCCGTTGTCATTTTGGGACATGCCTTGCCATTCAACGAGCCTGTGGTAGCTCAAGGACCTTTCGTGATGAATACCGAAGATGAAATCCGGGAAGCCTATCGAGACTATCAGCGTGGAAAGTTTGGTAGCTGGGATGGCTAAGAATCTATGATGTCCTGAGAGATCAAACGGTAGATTTCTGCTATTTCGGGATTATAATTCAAAAAACGGTGATGCTCTTCAAGTGTCTCATAGTCTTCCCGAATAGCAGGACCCGTTTGTGCTTTCTTGGCTCCTATTTGCAGGCTTTTTGAAATGGACTCAATAATCAGTGGCTTCATCATTTCAAAATCAAGCCCCTGTCTTCGCATGATTTCCTCGGCTATTCGGATCATGTGATTGGTGAAATTACTTGCAAAAACCGCTGCTATATGGACCGCTTTTCGATCTTTAGAACGAACAAAAAAGATATTATGCGAGATGGACTTTGCTACTTTTCTCAGGATTTTAACAATTTCCTGATCATCAGATTCAATCAAAATCGAAACATCCGATAAGTCCATTTTCTGACCAGCCGTAAAAGACTGCAAAGGATAGAAAATACCTGTGTAAGTAGCTGAGGAGTAGTTTAAAATATCAAGTGGCATCGTTCCCGAAGTATGCACTAAGATACTTTCCTCAGGCAAAATCACCGCATCTGCTACATCAGGAATAGCATCATCTTTTACTGCCAAAATAAATAGTTGGGCTTTACTTTCTGAAAAATCAAGATCATCCTTGGGTATCGCAGCGTAAAGCCTTTCGGTGACCCTTTTTGCTCCTGACAAGGTTCGTGAATATACCTCGGTCACCTGATGACCGGCATTTTCCAATGCAGGGGCCAAATGCCAAGCCACATTTCCTGCTCCTAAAAAAGCTACTTTATAAGTCATGGGTGAATAAAGCCATTTTTCCTAAAAAAAGAAAAGCCATCTCCCGTGAGGAAGATGGCTTAAGCTCATGTACATCAATCAAATGTGCAGCGCTCGATTCTCTGTCGCTGCCAAACAGGCTTCTTTGAATGCCTCTGTATAGGTAGGGTGCGCGTGTGACATTCGAGCAATATCTTCTGCTGACGCACGGTATTCCATAGCTACAACCGCCTCTGCAATCATATCGGCTGTACGAGGACCAATCATATGTACGCCTAGGATTTCATCAGTCTCAGCATCTGCCAATACTTTTACAAGTCCATCGGTATCCATCGAAGCTCTTGCTCGACCTGAAGCCATAAATGGAAATTTGCCAGCTTTATATTTTTTGCCATGCTCTTTCAATTGCTCTTCCGTGTATCCCACAGAGGCAACCTCAGGCCAGGTATAAACCACACCAGGAATCAGCAGGTAATTGATATGGGGCTTTTGCCCTGCAATGGTTTCTGCCACAAAAACGCCTTCTTCTTCCGCTTTGTGTGCCAGCATAGCACCCTTGACAACATCGCCGATAGCGTAGATGTGAGATACAGAGGTCTGTAAATGATCATTTACTTCAACTTGTCCTCGCTCATTGACTTTGACACCGGCAGCTTCTGCATTTAGGCCATCCGTGTAAGGTCTTCTACCAATGGAAACCAAAACATAGTCCCCTTTCAACTCAACATTCTCTCCTTTGCTGTTTTCAGCAGTTACCGTAACCTCTTTACCCTTATTCTCAACGGCAGTTACTTTATGCTTGAGATAAAAATCAAATCCAAGTTTCTTAAGTGACTTCTGAAGCTCTTTACCCATGGTTTTGTCCATCGAAGGAATCAAAGAGTCCATGTACTCGACCACAGAAACTTTAGCGCCCATTCGGCCATAAACCGACCCCAGCTCCATTCCGATTACTCCACCACCTATGATGATCAAGTGCTTTGGAATTTCTTTCATCTTCAAAGCTTCTGTAGAGGTGATCACCCTTTCCTTGTCGATCTTAATGAACGGCAAAGAAGCAGGCTTAGAACCAGTGGCTATGATGATATTTTTACCTTCAATTTTTTCTTCAGAACCGTCATCTTTTGTCACCTTGATGGTATTGGCATCTACAAATGAGCCGACTCCCTGAAGCACGTCGATCTTGTTCTTTTTCATGAGGTACTGAATCCCATCCACATTTTGCTTGACCACATCCTCTTTGCGGGCAATCATTTGCTTCAGGTCAACCTTCAGGTTACTTAGGTTAATTCCATGAGTCTTAAAAGTGTGCTTTGCATTATGAAAATGCTCAGAAGAGTCCAATAAAGCCTTGGACGGAATACAGCCTACATTTAAGCAAGTCCCTCCCAAAGTTGGATATTTTTCGATAATGGCGGTTTTCATGCCCAATTGAGCACCCCGGATAGCGGCGACGTAGCCTCCAGGTCCTGAACCAATTACTATTAAGTCGTACATTATTTTTTAGATTTTAGATGCTAGAAGCAAGACATAAGACCAAACCTCCAGCTAAATGAACGGGCTGATATTATCTGCCCTTCGTATTTCGTATTTCGTAAATCGTAATTCTTCTTATACTCCAAAAAGCAATCGCTCGGGCTCTTCGAGAAGCTGCTTGACACGTACCAGGAAGCTCACCGATTCTCTACCGTCGATAATTCGGTGATCGTAAGAAAGGGCTACATACATCATAGGCAAAATCTTCACTTCACCATTCACAGCCATTGGCCGCTGCACGATATTATGCATGCCTAAAATTGCCGATTGAGGTGCATTAATGATCGGGGTGGACATCATGGAGCCAAAAACACCTCCATTAGTAATGGTAAAGGTACCACCTGTCATTTCCTCGATGGAAAGCTTATTGTCTCTAGCCTTGGTAGCAAGGCGAACCACTTCTTTTTCAATCTGATCGAAGCTCATTCCCTCGGCATTTCGAATGACTGGAACGACCAATCCTTTTGGTGCAGAAACCGCTATTGAGATATCACAGAAATCATGGTATACGATTTCATTTGCATCAATTTTGGCATTGACTGCTGGCCATTCTTGAAGAGCCACGCATACTGCCTTGGTGAAGAAGGACATAAACCCTAGCCCTACTCCATGTTTCTCTTTGAAAAGCTCTTTGTACTTGGAGCGTAGGTCCATGATTGGCTGCATATTGACCTCATTGAATGTAGTCAACATCGCAGTTTCATTTTTCACTGATACCAGTCTCCTTGAAACTGTTCGACGAAGAGAGGACATTTTTTCGCGCTTCTCTTCTCTTGATCCTGGCACTCTCACTGCTTCTTGAGCTGGAGCTGACTCTTTCTTCTCCTCCTTCGCTGGAGCAGCTGCTTTCTTTTGAGCATTTTCAGCATCCTCCTTAGTGATTCGACCATCTTTGCCTGTTCCTTTTACTTCTTCAGGTTTGATGCCTTTTTCTGCGAGAATTTTAGACGCAGCAGGAGATGCATGGCCGGTTGCGTAGGACTCTTTGGATGGGGAAGTTGAAGTTGAGGCTGCGGATTCAGCTTTTGAATCAGAAGAAGATTCGGCAGGCTTACCTTCCATGATCTCGATTTTACAAATCAATCCTCCAATTTCTAAGGTATCGCCTTCCTTGGCTACATGTCTCAAAATACCTGAACCCTCTGCCGGTAGTTCGAATGTAGCCTTATCGGAGTCCACTTCTGCGATGATTTCATCCAATTCCACATAATCTCCATCCCCTTTAATCCAATTGGCCAAAGTCACCTCTGTGATTGATTCTCCCACGGTAGGGACTACCATCTCTTTTATTTCTCCTGTGCTTTTGGCGGAATTGCTCTCTTTTTTTCCCTCAGAATCAGAAGGTTTATTTGTATCTGTCACTACAGAATTGGTAGATTCGTCGATTACACAGATGACTGCCCCAATCTCTAGGGTGTCGCCTTCTTCTGCCTTAATTCGAAGTGTACCTGCTGCTTCAGCGGGAAGTTCAAAAGTAGCTTTGTCTGATTCGAGTTCGCAGAGTACCTCATCCATTTCGACTTGGTCTCCATCCTTCTTGAACCACTGTCCCACGGTCACTTCCGTGATAGACTCTCCAACTGCGGGAACTTTGATTTCTTTGCTCATGAGATTGTTGTTTTAGCTTCTCCCCTACAGGTCAAAGCATCAAAAGATTATTTCGGATTGGGTATTAAAGTTTTAAGGCTTTGTTGATGATAGACTTCTGCTCCTCTACGTGTACCTTATTATATCCTGTGGCAGGAGATGCAGATACCTTTCTGGCTATGACATCCATTGGAAGTTCTTTGTGAAGCAGTCTTAAGATATAGGTCCAATAACCCATGTTTTCCGGTTCTTCTTGAACCCAAACGACCTCAGCACCTTTGTAAGGCTTTAAGGCCTCTAAGATTTGCTTTTTAGGAAGTGGATGCAATTGCTCGACTCGGATTATTGCAACTTGATCAATTTTTTCCTTTTCTCTTACCTCCTCTAGGTCATAATAAACTTTGCCTGAGCAAAGAATAACACGCTTCACTTTTTTAGGATCAGCATTGGAATCTGTGATGATTTCCCTGAATGAACCACTAGTAAACTCATCCAGCGGAGACATTACTTTAGGATGACGCAGGAGGGATTTCGGAGACATCACCACACAAGGTTTTCTGAATTCCCATGCCAATTGCCTTCTCAAAAGGTGGAAGAAATTAGAAGGTTCGGTAATATTTGCTACCACCATGTTGTATTCAGCAGAAAGCTGCAAGAAGCGCTCTGGTCGAGCATTGGAGTGCTCTGGACCTTGTCCTTCATAGCCATGCGGTAATAACATCACGAGACCATTTTGCTTTTGCCATTTTGATTCTCCAGAAGAAATAAACTGGTCGATCATCGTTTGGGCACCATTAGCGAAATCTCCGAACTGTGCTTCCCAAATGGTCAACGAATTTGGATTTGCCATTCCGTAACCATACTCAAAGCCCAAAACGGCATACTCAGAAAGCAAGGAGTTGTAAATGGAGAATTTTCCTTTGCGCTCCGGCATTTCATGAAGTGAGTTGAAAGGCTGATTGGAATTCGCATCATGGATGACCGCATGACGGTGTGAGAATGTTCCTCGCTGTACATCCTGACCTGTCAGTCGGACTGTCTTTCCTTCCAAAAGAAGGGAGCCATAAGCCAAAAGCTCCGCCGCAGCCCAGTTCAGGGACTTACTATCGAAAAACATATCCTTTCTTTGCTTCATCTGAACTTCAATCTGCTTGATAGCCTTGAAGCCTTTTGGAATGAAAGTAAGTGCTTTTGCTACTGTCTCTATAGCTTCCGAACTAACTCCGGTTTCTGGAGACTTATCAAAATCCTCTGGTTTAGACCTCCTTAAGGTACCCCACTCCCTCTCGAACTTGGTGGCTTGGTAAGGCAAAGGTTTTTCCTTGACCATATTCAATCGATCCTGAAGCAATTGTCGGAATTCTTTATCCATTTGCTTCGCGATTTTAGCATCAATATCACCTCGCTCGGTCAGCTTTTTGATGTAGACCTCACGTGGATTCGGGTGCTTGGAAATAATATTATAGAGCTCCGGTTGAGTAAATTTCGGCTCATCTGATTCATTGTGACCATGACGACGATAGCATACCATATCCACAAAAATATCCTTGCCGAATTTTTGTCTGAATTCAGCTGCTAGCTTCGCTGCAAAAACCACTGCTTCTGCATCGTCTCCATTCACGTGAATCACCGGTGCATCGATAATCTTTGCTACATCAGTACAATAAATCGAGGATCTCGCGTCATCAAAATCTGTAGTGAAACCAACCTGATTATTGATCACAAAGTGAATAGTACCTCCGGTATGGTAACCTTTCAGCCCAGCCATTTGGGTAACTTCATAGACAATCCCTTGCCCGGCCACAGCAGCATCCCCATGGATCAAAATCGGCAGTGCCTTGGTTGCATCACCTTTGTGCTCTGAATCAATTTTGGCTCGGATAAATCCTTCTACCACTGGATTTACAGCTTCCAGATGCGAGGGATTTGGTGCCAACTTTAGGTGTATTTTTTTGTCCTGTGGAGTGACGATATCAGAGGAGTAACCCATGTGATATTTCACATCTCCATCACCCATGGTCAGATCAGGCTTTGCTGTTCCTTCAAATTCAGAGAAAATTTGTTCGTAGGTTTTACCCATGATATTGGCAAGCACATTCAATCTACCCCTGTGTGCCATTCCTATCATCACCTCTTCAGCGCCTAAATTGGCAGCACCATTGATAACTGCATCCAAAAATGGAATAGTACTTTCACCACCTTCTAGTGAAAAACGCTTTTGACCAAGGTATTTGGTATGGAGAAAGTTTTCAAATACAACAGCCTGATTAAGCTTGAAAAGGATACGCTTCTTTTCTTCAGTACCTGGATTAAAAGCCAAAGCCTCCTTTTCAACTTTGGTCTTAAACCAGTCTAATATTTCAGGATCTCGAATATAAAGGTATTCGAATCCCATTGATCCTTCATAGATCTTCTTTAATGCACTGATGATATCAGACAACTTAGCTTTACCGATCCCTATCTCACTACCAGCTTGGAATTCAGTATTCATGTCTGCATCGCCAAGGCCAAAATCCTGTGGATCGATCAGTGCCTTTCTATCTCTTCTTTCACGAACTGGATTTGTTTTAGAACGCAAATGAGCTCTGGACCGATGAGCATGAATCAAGGCCCGGACCTTAATCTCCTTAGGCAATTGCTCCATATCCATGATAGTACCGGGAGTTGCTAAAGAACCATTTTTTGCTGTACTGGACGATGAAGCTGCTGCAGCAGATCCGTTATCCTCTTCACCGTAATTGGTCAAGGCGAAATCGAATCCATCAAAAAATTCTTTCCAACTTGGATCTATTGATTCAGGGTCAGATTTATAAGATGCATAAAGCTCATCGATGTAAGAAACGTGTGCGTTTGCGATATACGAAAATTTGTCCATGGTTATTTTGAATAGGCTCAACAAAACTAGCCTTTATCAATGATATTAAAAAACTGGATATTCGTTTATTCAAATATACTTAAAGAAAAAAATAGCGGTATTTACATACCGCTATTTTTCAAATTATTAGAACTTATCTCAACTGAGGCCAAGGTTTGCCATCATTTGATTTCACAGTTACTAAACCTGTTTCTCCATCGGAGTTTAGCCATTGGAAGACAAGATTATTAGCATCGACACTTACAACGGTCATGCTATAGGAAGCACCGTACTTATCAGCACCTGTCATTGACAAAGCGCCGCAAGCATCATTGATTCTAACACTTCCACTTCCCCAAGAATCACCGTAGCAATCCCAGAATCCGAAAGTACCATCTGTGATCCTGTAGGCACCTGGAGCAGAAGCTACAGGACTCCAGGTTGTAGTACCGGTAATAGTACCAGCGCAAGAACCATAAACAGATTCCATGTTAGACTGTTCAAACTCATAAGTACCTCCCAAATCAGAAGGACAAATTACTGCTACGTTATAAAAGAAAGGTGAGGCATAAAAAGGACTACCCTTCACGTTTGCATCAGCATTAGAGTCCGTAAACACTCTTCCAAACTTATCATTCAGAACAAGCCTAAATTCAAAAGCATCTGCACCTTCAATATCCGCAGGAGTAAGACCTAAAGCTTGGATAGCGTCAAGTGCAGGGATTTCAAAGGAAGTTCTTAAGAATCTAGATTCTGAATTAGGTTGGAAATCAGAAGCCTGAAGTGTACGAACCAATACATCATCCGTACCTATAGCAGGAATATATTCCAATCCTACACCTGGAATCAATCTTCTATGTCTAACTCTAATTTCAACGGTTTCTACAGTCGCTCCATCCTCAGCATCTACGGCTTCAAGTGTGAGCGCAAACTTAGAATTGGCTAAATCAAAGAAATTGAACGAGGTGCTTGTTCTAGAAATAGTTCTAAGATAAGCTGCTGTATCAAAATCACTGTACGGAATATTTGGCTCAACAAAGTCTCTACAGGAACTCAAAAAGACTAGAGCACTCAAAAACAGTCCGAAACTATATTTTAACATTTTCATATTTTTCAAATTTTTCGGTTAATAAACCCAAGCGTTACCAGCTGGATTAGTATCCCAGAACACCTGTACCGTTTGATCTGCCTTCTGAACAGCATTATTGTTCGTAGTCAGGTAGTTTAATGGATAGAAGAACGATCTTGGGAAATTACCAAAGTTTTGCTGTAGGCCTGGCTGCATATTATCAGGCTGACCTGTTCTTCTGTAAAGGTTAAATGCCTCTACACCATTACCATAAAGCGCTAACCAATATTCTCTACCAATAATTCTCATTTTATCAGTGTTCGTACTAGCAGAAGAATATTCATTCGAAATATAACTTACGTAGTTAGTTACTTGCTGTGCGTAAGCATCATCAGGTGTGAAACTTCTAATAGTTGAAGCTTCAGGAGTAGATGTAGCAAACTCCCTTACGAAATTCATGCTTTTCTCAATACCTGAAGCGAGATAATCAGCTGGATCGCCAGAGGTACCCAAGAAAAGCGCTGCTTCAGCAAGCATGAAATCAACATAAGATGCCAACATAATCGGATGAATACCTGCACCTTGCGCACCAAGTGTGATATTATTTACTGGTGCAGCAGAATCATCGTCAAATCGGCCACCTGCCGGATAAACACCCCATACACTTCTTCTAAGTCCATCTGGTGGAATACCATCCGGATTCAAGTGATCACGTCCCCAATATCCTCTTTCACCGGGAAGGCAATAAATGAACCCATTTGCTAGATAGTGCGCTGGAGGAATAGTGCCTATACACTCTATTTCATCAGGGTCAGTACTATTTACTGTTGTCTGACGATAGATATAATATCTTGCACGTGGATCATCGAAACCTTTAGCTTCAGTCAAGTGCCACATATAGTAAGTAGACTGATAGTCACCACCGCCACTGACATAAGTTCCTGTAAATCTAGGATGACGCGAATCTGGATCAGCACTTGTAGTACCAAACTGGAAAACAAAATCATCACCTTCTCTTAACAAGTTATTACTAGCTATCAATGCATTGATCGCGGTAGCTGACTCGGAGGAGTTTACAAGTCTTGTATTTACATAGTACCTTAACTTCAAGGTATTCACCAGCCTTGTCCACTTTCCATAATTTCTACCATAGTAAAAATCATTTGGAGAACCAGAGGATTCAGGGGCACTGAAATGAGCCTCAGCTTCGTTTAGAAGTGCTAGAGCATCACTATATACTTGAGCTCCTGGATCAACATTCGGAAAGAAATTACTTGGATCAAGAGCCTCTCTGTAAGGAACATCACCATAAGAATCCACCAAGTGGAAAAGCACCATTGCTTTGATAGTCTTTGCAATTCCTAAATGCCTCTGAAGATTTGATTCTTCTGCAAGTGGAACAAGAAAATCGATATCAGCAAGAATTCCAGCGTAAGCATTAGACCAATATCCATTGGTAGTGGTAGGAGTGTAAGCTCCTTCATACTGAGCACTACCTTGATTGATCATTCTTGTCAATCGCATTCCATCGTCACCAATAGTATTAAATACACCTTGGTATCCTAATTGAATGCTATTTAATAGGAAGTCAGGGTTAGCTGTACTAGCATTTACCGCATTTGGATCTTCCTGTAAGTCAAGGTCACATGAAGCAGCAAATACCATAGATGCTGCGATCATAAGACTATATATTTTTCTTTTCATAATTCTACAGTTTTGGGATTAGAATGTAAGCGTTACAGTTCCACCAAATCTTCTGGAGCTAGGACCAGTTACAAAGTCAAAGCCCAAACCATTACCTACACCAGTTCCTAACACGTCCACATCATAGTTCATGTTTGGAGGGAAGTTAAGTGCAAGGAACCAAAGGTTGGTACCGCTCAATGCGATAGATGCTCTCTTGAAAGGAGTCTTAGCCATCAAGTTCATAGGTATATCATATCCCAAGGATACCTCTCTCAAACGAATCATAGATCCATCGAATACGTTTGGTTCATCTGTTGCACCCTGATATCCTGCAAAGAAGTAGTTAGATGCAGTGATTTGGATATCATTTGGAGTTCCATCCTCCTTCACACCTGGCATGATGAAGGTAAGTTCTCTATCTACAACAGGATCTTTCGTCACACCCCTTGCAAGCGTTGCAGTAACTGTGTTAGAGAACACAGCACCCTTATGACGGTATTCCATCATGGCGCTTAAAGTGAAGCCTTTCCAAGAGAATGAGTTGATCCAAGATCCATTCCATGCTGGGTTAGGATCTCCCAAGGTAACAAGGTCAGCAGAAGGCTTGTAAAGACCATTCGCCAAAACAATTGGCTCACCAGTTTGCTCATCTCTTTCGAATCCGATACCCTTGATGACGTTGAAAGGTTCTCCAGGCACTGCAAAGTTACCTAAGGTTGTAAATCCAGCAACTACGATTTGATCCAAACCAGCTCCCAATTCCATTGTAACTGATCTATATAGACCCCAGTTGATGGTAGAGTTCCAAGTAAATCCTGAAGCAGTAGATACAGGAGTTACAGTAGCTTGGAATTCAACGCCTCTTGTACGAATCTTACCAATGTTAATTGCAGTGGAAGTAAATCCAGTTGCAGGATCAATTGGAGATTGAGTGATCAAATCTCTGGTATTCTTCTCATAGAGTGATAAATCAAATGTCAACTTGTTGTTGAACATGACTCCTTCCACTCCAAACTCAATTTCCTCATGAAGTTCAGGCTTCAAGTTAGGGTTACCTAATGTATTTGCAACTGCATGTGTTTGAGATACAGTTCCATCTACATCAAATGCACGAGAAGTTTGAGCTAATACGTTTCTAGTTCTATATGGTCTTGGGAAACCGGCAGAAGTACCATAACCTAAACGTATTTTCAAATCATTCACGGTGCTACTATTCCAATTGAAAGCAGTTCCAGGAATGAATGAAACAGAAGCACCCGGATAAAGAATTCTTCTATTCTCCGGCTCTACAGTAGAGGTCCAGTCATTACGAGCAGAAAGGTTAAGGAACAAATAGCTATCATAATCCAAGGTTACGTTAGCATAAACTCCCATTCTTCTCTCCTCTTGGGTAAAGTTCATATTTCCACCTCCAATAGCATTTCTACTTGCAGAGGTTTCAAAGTTTTGGTGACGGAAAAGACCGAAGGCCAATTGACCTTGGGAAGAGATTCCAGATTGAACATAGCTGTCATAACGACTATTTCCACCTATCAAAGCAGACATACCAAACTTGTCTGAAAACTCTTTAGTCCAAGTCAATACCAAATCTTGATTCCAGATAGTATTTCGAATATTAATTGTAGTATATAAACCTGACTGTACTGCCTGAGAACCACCTAAGTGACCTTTATTATACTTCGACTCTTGAGTTTCTGTATAAGTATCTAAACCGATTCTGTAGGTTAAAGATAGGTTATCATTTAAGTCGTATATCAGAGAGGTTGAATTAAAGAATCTGGAAACATCAGAAGTATTCTGATAGTATTTGACCAGCCATAGCGGATTCAAAATTCCATTATTATTTCTATAATAAGTAGGTCTCTTGGTCACCGGATCTTCGAAAGGAAGACCTCCCAAGTCAATGGAACGTGGCGTAAACAAAACCTCTGCGAAGGCAGAAGGAATACCACCACTAGCACCAGAACCAAAGGCTGCGTTTACAGGTGGGGATTCCAAATCTGTGATAGCATAAGTGAAAGATGACTTAACAGTCAGCTTATCGGATACTGCAGAATTGATACCCAATCCAAAGTTATATTTCTTCAAATTGTTGCCTGGAGTAAATCCATCTTCATCTGTGTAACCGAAACTAGCACTATAACCGGTTCTGTCAGAGCCACCTGCGATTTGAACAGATGAATTAGAAATCAAGCCAGTTCTGAAGAAAACCTCGGAAGGATCAGCATAAGCCTTATACTCATAATCGATTGGAGTACCTCCTACAATTCCATCTACCCAAAATTGAGGGAAAGCTTCTCTTACGTATGCCACACCTGACACCGCATATGGATGCGGAATAACTCTTCCTTCATCCATTCTTGGACCGAAGTTGGAGAAGAATAATCCCGGAGCCTGCTGGAATCCATTACCATAAATCTGACCATAAGTAGGAAGCGAAGCTGCCTCATTGGTAAATACAGATTGATTGATAGTCACTTCAGCAGCCTTTCTTTTAGAGGAACCAGACTTGGTAGTGATCAAAATTACACCATTTCTACCTTGGTCACCGTATAGTACGGTAGCAGAAAGACCCTTCAATACAGAGATATTCTCAATGTTGTTAGGGTCAATATCCAAGAATCGAGAAGAAGTTGTAGTACCACCCGTTGTAAAACCATTTTGGGCGTTGGTGCTTGTGTTGAAAGGAACACCATCTACTACGAACAAAGGCTGGTTAGAACCAGTCGCAGATGAATAACCTCGGATTACCATGTTAGTACCCGAACCAGACATACCATTAGTAGAAGTGATATTCACACCTGGTACTTTTCCTTGCAATACACGTGCTACGTCTTGCTCAGGTCTGTTCTCGAGTTGCTCATTACCTACAGAGGTAACTGCATAACCCAAGGCCTTTTTCTCACGCTCGATACCAATCGCCGTTACTACCACTTCGGATAGTTGCTCGGCATCAGTAGTGAGCGTCACATTAATCACGGTCCGGTTGCCAATGACCTCTTCCTTCGTTTCTAGACCTACGAAGGAGAAAATCAGCACCGTGCCTCCATCTGGGACACTGATGGAATAATTACCATCCAAATCGGTGGTAGTACCCACAGTTGTACCCTTCACGAGGACAGTTGCACCTGGCAAGCCAAGTCCATCTTCGTCGGAAATTACCTGTCCGGTAATTACCCGCTGCTGCGCCGACACCTCATAGCTGAGGGTCATGGTGAAAAGCGCAACAACAAAGAGTAAAGCTTTTCTCATAAGGTATTTAGTTTAGTTGATTTGTAAAGAAAATTCCTTTCTGTGGAATTTCAAAATTTCGAAATTTTGGAAAATATATTAAAAAAGGATATTTTAATATTTAAATATTTATATTTATAGTTTAATCAATTGAAATATCTAATCATTTATTGGTTTTTTATAATTATTGAGAAAAAAAGAAGAATGAACGGTAAAAATTTGGTTTGCACGGCTTAAAAAGATGATTATTTGGATCAAAGCCCGGTATTAAGAAATTTTAACTGTTTCACTCAAATTATTTAACATTCGCAAAACAATATTTGGCCAAAGCAATTTTTTCGAATAATTAAATAAAAATTTACTGCTGAAAATCAGGGAAAAAATTTAATTGATTTTTGTCAATCTGAATTTTTAAGAACTTTTAGACCCCTATTAGCTAAGAATTAAAATAAAATTCTGATTGCTATATTTGAAACAAAAAAAAGATTCAAAAATTTAAAAAAAATCAAATTCTGGGTCTAATTCTTTTGAGAAACATTAGATTTTTTGCTGAATCAACAAAAGTCAGTTTATTTTTTTATCAAAAATCGAAATTTTAAAGAGAATATCTCAGAGTCAAGGCTGCTTCATCTTCCCATAACTTTGTAAAGTCTGTAAAATTATAAGCAGGCTTCCAATATAAGCCTACATAGAAGTTACTTCGGTTAATATTATACTCTAAACCCACTATCGCATCTACCCCAAAGACATTGTAATCTCGATCAATTTTATAAACCCAGGGTGGTTCTCCTTTGCCATCTTTCCAAATCCCATAATGGGCACCCGCTCCTACATACCACTCTAAACCCTCAAACTCTCGAATATCCCAGTGATGCTCGTAAAGTACGGCTGCCACCCAGCCTTTCCATCGATTATAAACCAATAGGTCAACTGCCCCAGTTTCTGAAATAAACTGCTTCACTGTAGCTCCGACATTAGTGCCTCCGGTAACTCCCACCATGGTATTGTAGCTGCCAACTTGCGAAAATGCAGGGCATATCAATACGAAGCTTAAACCAAAAATCAAAAGTGCTTTTTCCATCTCCTCTCTTATAATGATCAAAATGTAAAGATTTTTTCAGGAGTTATGCAAAAATCTAAAGGAATATCATGACTCTCATAAGGCAATGACGGCTCTGGTGCAAAGTAGCTTAAGCCTACTTTTACCGGATCGAAATCAATGTTTGCCAGAAATTTATCATAATACCCTTTCCCAAAACCAATTCGATAGCCTGACCTATCATAAGCCAAGAGGGGAAGAAATATCAAAGAGAATTCCTGAACCTCCACCTCTTGGTAATAATTTGGAAAGGGGATTCCCCAGGTTGATGTTTTAAAAGAAGTATTAGGCTCTAAAAAAATAGTCTCCATATCGAGACTTTCAGAACTGATTTTTGACGAGTAAACATCCCACCCATTCTCCCAAAACCATTCAATCAAAGGAAAGGTATCCACTTCCTTCTGTTTTTGGATTGGTAGAAAAAGATGAACCTTTTTCGGAAAATCCCCGCTCTTCAACCAATCAATCGCTCGAGCTTTAATTTTCTGATCAAGATCCATTTTATCCTGATCGCTCAGTGCAGCTCGCTTCTTTTTATACTTCTCCCTGATATACTCCTTGCCAGGAATCATAATTCAATCACAATCATGGAATAGTCGAGCGGATCAAAGGCTTTGTAAAGCTTCTCCAAAAACTCATCATCAGCTAGATAAAACTGCATCATATTCACCACTCGCTCTTGTGGAGTACCGCCTGGGGCGGCATAATCCAAAATTGCCCTCGCCCGCTCAAGAGAAATATGTTGCCTTCTCTCCTCTGCTTTTCGGAGTTTGCGACTCATTTGATCGAGAATCTTCAGAGAACGCACTTTTGCAGCTTCAAATGATTGCTCTAAGCTCTTCTCAAGACTTTTAGCTTGCTTTCCCTTCTCTTCATAAAGCGCTGCAAGGGTAGTTCGCTCATTTACCAAACTCACATCAATCGATGCGTGCTTGGCCACAAATGATTTCTTCCACTCATCAAAGTCCTGGAATAGGCCCTCCACTTGCCAGTCCAATTGCTCCAGCTTTTTCTCAAAAAGCGGCTCTAGCACCAGTGCAAAATTTCGAGGTAAAAGAACTGGAACCGGAACTTTGAAATGATCAAACACTCCTTTCAATTGCAGCCAATAAACTGTCTCGGAAGGTCCTCCCAAGTAGGCAAGGTTTGGTAAAATAGTCTCCTGATACAGTGGGCGCAGGACTACATTTGGACTAAAACGCTCCGGATGCTCCTCGATGAGTTGCTCGATCTCAGATTTAGAAAATCTTAATTCGGTATTCAGCACCACATATTCATCCCCTTGTTGCTCAATTCTCTCTCTGACCCCTTCATCCAAGTAAAAGAAGTTGATCTCTCGAGGAAAAATCTGCCCGCCATAACCCAAAGATTCCAAAGACTCGGTTTTCAAAACAGCTTCCCTATGAGGCGTATGAGAGAATAAATCATCCCGCATTACCTCCTTGAAAAGCGACTTGAAGCTTACCTCTTGGGCATCTACAATCAACAAGCCCTTTCTCCCAAAAAGCTCATGTACATACTTGCGGACAGCTTCCTTCAGGGTCTTGGAAGAACCATAGGCATCCTTGAACACATCCGCTGCAAAAGGAACAGTCTTGGCAAATTCCTTGAAACTTGCATCTAGCTCAAAATTTCCAACGGCGCCGCTTTGGTTGGTATTCCATTGATATTTTTTCCCATCAAGCTTGAAATAATTGATTTCATCAAAATCATGATCTTCAGTAGCCATCCAGTAAATCGGCACAAAATGGTAATCAGGATATGCTTCCCGGAGTTTTTCGGCCAAGCGAATGGTACTGATGATTTTATATATAAAGTATAGCGGCCCGGTGTATAGGTTCATCTGATGACCTGTGGTCACAGTAAAGGTTTTGGAATCAGCTAGTTTCTGAAGCTGTAATTTTTCCTCTTCAAAAAGTTCGATTTCGGAATACTGTGCAGTCAAGGTATCGCATAAAACCTGACGATGTGTATCAGAGAAATGCTTTTGTTCAATGGCTTTTTGGAAGCTCTCGATTTTAGGCAAATGATTGTAAAAAGGTCTTAGCTCAGCTTTTCCTTCGATGTAGTCAAGAAAAAAATCAGAAAATTGATTCGTCTTTCGCAGGTCAATACAGTGATACTCCATGGATGATGAATGGTGGATTTTCGATAGCAAACTACTGATATTCATTCAAAGTTCGGCTTTTTTATGAAAATCCATGGAGACTTACATAAGCGGAAATCTTTTGGCGATAAATAAATAATCCAAATCAAATCCCCTTTTTGACTGTTGTAATTTGAAACCAAAAAAATTCAAAAAAGCGTAGCTTTGCTTTCCATGAGATTTCGATACGAAAGACATTTTCTCGACAACGGACTGGAAGTAATTATTCATCCGGACCCAAATTCCAAAATAGCTGTTTTTAATCTCCTGTATAAGGTAGGTTCAAAAGATGAAATACCCGGAAAAACCGGCCTGGCGCACTTTTTTGAGCATTTGATGTTTGGTAGCTCGAAAAATGTACCGGTTTTTGACCGGGCACTCGAGCGGGTAGGCGGTAATTGCAATGCTTTTACCAGCCCTGACATCACCAATTATTACATGACACTACCATCCAGCAATTTGGAAACAGCTTTTTGGTTGGAGTCTGATCGGATGTTGCAGCTCACTTTGGTGGAAAAAACCATCGAAACGCAGCGGAAGGTGGTCTTGGAGGAATTCAAGCAGCGCTATCTCAATCAGCCCTACGGTAATACCTGGCATCTGCTCCGTCCTTTGGCCTTCCATTCCCATCCTTACCGTTGGCCCACTATCGGAGAAACCACAGAAGACATCGTCAATTACACAGAAGACGATGTTTGGGATTTTTATAAAACACACTACGCTCCTAATCGAGCCATCTTAGCTGTCGGGGGAGGCGTGAATCCTAAAGAAGTACTGAAGCTGGCAGAAAAATGGTTTGGCTCCATACCAGCCTCGGCTCAAGCACGCCTAGAATCCACGAAAGAAAAAGAGCAAAAAGAGCGACGAGCACTAACTTTCCAAGCAAACGTGCCTACCGATGTGCTCTACAAAACCTATAAAATGCCAGGCAAAGGAGAAGATGGCTACCTAGAAGCGGATCTGATAACCGACTATCTGGGATTTGGAAAGTCATCCCCCATGGAGCAAAAGCTGGTGAAAGGCCGAAAAGAAATTGCCTCAGCCGGAGCTTATATTTTGGGAAGTCAAGATCCCGGTTTATTGGTATTTAGTACCCGGATGGATCCAAGTTCCAGCAGCGAAGTGGGAGAGGCTATATTGGATGAATTTTTAGCTGATTTTCTCAAACAAGGAATAGACGATCATAGTCTTCAAAAGATAAAGAATCAAGGAGAGGCCATGAAAACTTATGAGTCCATTCAACTGATCAATCGAATGATGAATCTTGCCATGTATGCAAATATGGGCCATCCTGATCTCTATTGGGATGAGTTTGATCGCAAGTCATCCATCGGAACAGACCAGGTAATGGATTGGGCAAATCGACTACTCCGACCTGAAAAATCTAGTGTTTTACATTATCAAAAAGAAATATCATGACTCCCTTTCGAATAGGATTTGGATACGATGTACATCAGCTGAAGGCTGATCAGGATTTTTGGTTAGGAGGGATCAAAGTTCCCCATACCAAAGGCGCAGTGGGACATTCTGATGCAGATGTACTCATCCATGTGATCTGCGATGCCCTACTCGGCGCAGCCAATATGCGGGATATTGGTTACCACTTTTCAGACAAAGACCCAAAATTCAAAGGAATTGATAGTAAAATTTTACTAAAAGAAGTGATGGAACTGATCCGAAAGGAAGGATTTGAAATTGGAAATTTGGACACTACCATCTGCCTTCAAAATCCTAAAATCAATCCACACATCCCAGCAATGAAAACTTGTCTGGCAGAAGTCATGGCAGTGGACGAATCGGCAGTTTCCATCAAAGCCACGACCACCGAATGGTTGGGTTTTGTAGGAAGAGAAGAAGGTGTATCGGCCTATTGTGCAGCTTTGATTTATAAAGTATGAGCGAGAAAGTAAAAATCATAACTACCGAAGATGGCTCTCACTCCCTCTATCATGAGGATTTGAAAGAGACCTATCACAGTTTTCATGGGGCCTATCGTGAATCGCTCCATGTTTTTTTACTCTACGGCTTGGACTCCTGGCTAGCCAATAATCCTAACCGGTACCCACTTCGGGTATTTGAAGTGGGTTTTGGTACGGGGTTGAATGCCTGGCTGACGCTAGTCTGGGCAGAACAGTATCAAATACCTGTCCTTTACCATACGATTGAGCCTTTTCCCCTTTCGGAAGAAGTGTATTCCCAATTGAATTTCATTCATCAGAATGATGCCATCTGGCATTACCATAAATACTTTGAGGCTCTGCACAAGGCAGCTTGGAATGAGGGTGGGCCTCTTTCTGAATACTTCAATTTCAAGAAAGATCAAGTATCCTTGGAAGAGGCACAACTCTATCCTTCGGATGTCGTATTTTTTGATGCATTTGCGCCAAGCAAGCAACCGGAGCTTTGGGAAAAGACCATGCTGGAGAAGGTGACCAAGAGCATGCGCCCTGGCGGACTTTTCACGACCTACAGTGCCAAAGGACAGCTGAAACGAGATCTTCGTGATCTAGGATTAGAAGTAGAATCTCCTCCAGGACCTCCGGGTAAAAAAGAAATGACCCGAGCTTGGAAGTCGGGTCAATAAAGAATTCGATTACTTATTTCTTTCCTTTGGGCCGAAGCGGTCTGCACTCCACATCCGCTACAAAGTAATTCGGGTGCGTCTCTAGCGTCTGCACGATGGTCGTAGCCACATCCACCGGACGCATCATATTTTCGTGGGCATTCATTCCGGGTATTTCGTCAAAGAAATTGGTCTGCACTGACCCCGGATAGATGGTAGACACCTTGATACCGAAGTCCCGCAATTCCATATACAAGGAATGGGAGATCCCTCGGACGGCATGCTTGGTGCCTACGTATCCGGCAAATTGATTGACACCGTTCAAGCCGGCAATCGAAGCTACATTGATGATATGGCCTTCGTCGGCTTGTTTCATTGCGGGAATCAAGCGCTTAGTGGTATAGAATATTCCATGGACATTGGTATCAAACATCGCTTTCCAATCCTCAGAAGAAAACGTCTCGGTAGGTCCTGCTATTCCAAACCCGGCATTATTAATCAAAATTCGGATATCCTGACCCAGCTTTTCAACGGTAGTGCGGAAAGCAGCATCCACTGAGGGCTCTTGAGCCACATCGCATTTGAAAAAATGAAAATTCTCATGATCTAGTTCGGGCTCGTTTCTGCCCCAGCCCGAGACGATTACTCCTTTTTCCAGTAAAATCTTAACGACTTCCAGTCCAATTCCTTTACTGACTCCTGTGACTACTGCGACTTTATTTTTAATATCCATGATTCAATTTGTTTAGATAAGAGTAAAACAGATTTTGGGCTTTTGGTTCGATGAAAAGGGAATTTTTCATAGTGCTAAACAAAATTGCTTTGAAATAAATAACTTGCTCTCAAACCATCAACCAAATTTTATAATGAATAAATTAACCATTGTTCTGTTTTTGATTAGCGGAATGGCATTTTCCCAGTCCAAACTCAGATCTGATATAGACCAAAGAGCAGCTGAAATCGAAGATAAGGTCATCGAATGGAGGCGGGATATTCACCAAAATCCAGAATTAGGAAACCAGGAATTTAGAACTGCTAAGAAAGTTGCAGATCACCTCCGTAGTCTTGGTATCGAGGTCACAGAAGAAGTAGCAGTGACCGGCGTAGTCGGAGTCCTTCGAGGAGGAAAACCAGGTCCAACGGTGGCGCTTCGGGCGGACATGGATGCACTACCCGTGACTGAGCGGGTAGACTTACCTTTCAAATCCACCGTGACTGCTACCTACAATGGTCAGGAAACTGGCGTCATGCATGCCTGTGGCCATGACACCCACGTGGCTATCCTGATGGGCGTAGCAGAAATCCTAGCAGGGATGAAAGATGACCTTGCAGGAAATGTCAAATTCCTTTTCCAACCCGCTGAGGAAGGAATAAACGAACCCGGGGTTGACTCTTGGGGAGCAAAGCAAATGGTCGAAGAAGGAGTCATGGAGGACGTGGATGCCGTATTTGGCTTGCACATCGGATCACAAATGGAAGTGGGAAAAATCGGCTATCGATCCGGTCCTGCCCTAGCAGGTGTAGATGAGTTGGAAATCACCGTGCACGGTACCCAAGCGCATGGTGCTTCCCCTTGGTCAGGCGTGGATCCGATTGTTACCTCTGCCCAAATCATCAATGGATTCCAGACCATTATCGCTCGGAATGTGAATATCACTGAGGCTCCGGCTATCGTGACAGTAGGTGCAATCCACGGAGGCATCAGACATAATATCATCCCCGAAAAAGTCGATATGATCGGAACCATCCGGACTTTTGGAGATGAGCAGCAGGCATTGGTTCACAAACGAATCACTGAAATAGCCACTCATATCGCTGAAAGTGCCGGGGCGAAAGCAGATGTAAGAATCAAAAAAATGTATCCCTCAACAATTAATGATCCTGAGCTAACAGAGTTGATGGGTCCAACCATTTTGGCAGCTGCAGGTGATGGCAATGTACTTACCAATCCGCTGATCACCGGAGCTGAGGATTTCAGCTTTTATCAGCGAGAGAAACCTGGTCTATTTATCTCTTTGGGAGGTATGAAAAAAGGTGGCGACCCAACCAAAACTCCCTCACATCATACTCCCGATTTCTATATCGATGAAAGTGGCTTTATACTCGGCCTAAGAGTGATGAGCTATTTCGTAGTAGACTATATGGGAATGAATTAAACCAAAAAAGGAGACTCTAAATCAGTCTCCTTTTTCATTTTAAACCATAATCAATTACTTAATTTTTGCCTTTGCACCTTTCTTCAAAGTGATGATGATTACGCCATTTTTTCCTTTCTCACCATACAATGAGGTAGCACCTTTATCTTTCAGCACATTGATACTTTCAATATCATTGGGATTGATATCTAGTTGCTCCATGGATGATTTCTCTATGGTTCCATCATCAGATTTGATTACGAATAGCGGCTGATCCCCATTACTACTTCCCGCAACTACTATATCTACCTTTGATGATGGGCTAGTGGTAGAAAAAGTAGAAGCGGAAGGATAACCAATCACTACCTTTTGGCCGGAACGAAGACTTGAGACTCCAAGTGTACTTGAAGCACTTCCCGAGCCAGAACTTCTGAATCCATAGAGTCTAGTAGTTTCACTCAATTTCTCGATTTGTTCTTCATTCAATTCATTTTTGATGGCGACCAAGGTACTAAGTTGCTTTCTCTTCAATTGCGCCTCATACTTTAGAATCATATCCAGTACTGTTAGCACCTTTGTTTGATCTATTGGCCTTTGCTCAAGGAGCTTTTCAAGCTCAGCATTAGTAGCATCCAAGTCCCATTTGAGCGTAGAGAATTCCCCGGCATTATCAGCATGGATTTTTTTGATTTTAGTGGCTTGAGCATCTGTCAGGTTGATCTTTTCCCTGGCTTCCATGATTTGGTCAGCTGAGTACAAGTTCTTTTTGAAAATGTCCTGAGCCATCGTCAGGGACGAAAGCAGGAAAAGGGCGGTTACAAATAAAGGTTTCATCTGTTTATAATTTGATTTTTAGTGGTCAGATGGAATGCCCTACCCCGATGTATCGGGGCATTTCCCTGTGTGAGAAGCAATTCTCATGGGCATTTCATAGGTTTATAAATAGTTGGTTTAGCTTAGAATTCGGTAAGTAAAGAGGAAGTACTGGACTCCCAGACATCGATGTAGGCTTTTTCTTCTATTATGAACTCCTGCTCATCGTTTTCATTTTCTTGAAGGGAAATGATAATCACCTCAGAAGGTGCTTCTGCGACCGGCTCCTGCCGTGTCAAGAGAAATCCGCCTAGCAGGACTGTGGCCGCGATTCCAATAGGAATCCACCAATTGAAGCTTCGTACCTTCGTCTCCGGAAATTCGGGAATTGGGATATTTTGATCCTGCTTTTTCATGTCTGAGAAAAAGTTTTCTATCAGTTGATCATTTTCCATCATATTCCAAGTTTTGAGATTTTACGATTAATTCTTTCAGCCTCTTTTTTCCGCGATCGTAATGTGTGCGCGCGGAGCCTAGGCTTATTTGAAGGACATCGGCACTTTCTGCGATTGTCAATTGGTGGTAAAAGACCATCAACATGACTTCACGCTGCATGGGTGAAAGCTGCATAAGTAGTTTCTGGTAATCCAGCTCCTCTTCATTTTCAGTCGGCTCATCCTCCAAATCATAATTTTCTTGTAATGCCACCCAATTTCCTTTCTTTCGGAGTTCGTCGATAGCTGTGAAGCGAATCACCGAAAATAACCAGGGTTTTACTTTTTCGACCTGTTGGAGGCGTGCCTTACCCTCCAAAATCTTCAAATAACAAATCTGCAAGACATCCTTAGCTAGCTCATCCTCAAAGCCACAGCATTGACGGGCCCAGAGATAGGCTTCCCGATGATGGTTTTTGAGTATATTTTCTAGCTCGCTGTGGTTCATCTTCATCTTGTAATCGTAGACTTTACGAAAAATATGACAGCGGGCGACAGATTTCTTAAGGATTTTCTCTGACTCGGAAGAGATATGCCAAGGAAAGCTCCAAATTGGTGGAATTCATATCAAAAATTCGATCCTGCCCCTCCGGATTAGTGAAGTCATAGGCAAATCGGAATTCCACCGCAAGGGTGCTTTTCCCAAAAAGCTTAGAAATTCCAGCGCCTGCATTTAAGCCATACATAAAACGATTGGGTCGATCTTCCGGCCCGCCATAGGTAGGGATCTCAGGAGTCGCAGCACTGGTGAATTCCCGCTGCACATCTCTTGCATTAACTAGAAAACCCAAGTGAGGCCCGACTTTTATTTGAAACCTACCTGATCTACCCGCATAAAAAGAGGCAAAAAAAGGCACTTTCAGGTAGTCAAATTCTGTCCGATTTTCAGGAAGGGTCACGGCATTTTCATTGATCTGTCGAAAGCCCAAAGTGATCCATTGCAGGTTCATTTCTATCCCGGCATTCTTAGAGGTGAAATGCTCCACGACAAGCGCAAAAGTAGGTCTGACAACACTCTCGGTGCTTTGTGATCGAAAATTGGCTGCCGGCTGATAGGAGTAGGACGAAGAGGTGTATCCAGCCCGAAAACCCACACTAGTCTGAGGGAAGGCCTCAAAAGCCAAGAAAAGCATCAAAAAAGCCAAGAGTATTTTTTTCATGTACTATAATTCGTTTTTCCAAGGCCACATGGAATCTTCGCCTATGGCCAATCGCAAGTTTTACAAGAATCTCGTTGTATGAAAGCTACATCAACCTCTTCAACTTCAGGCTGGCTCGATTTCATTTTTCGGATGAATTGATCGTAAAGGTGCCAGAAATCGGCTTTCCGTCCAAGCTAAGCCCTCGGATTTCAACAGTCATCGGTCCCCCAGAATCATTGGTGAAAAAGCTCAAAACAACCTCTCCGGACTCATCGGTTACTAAGTTCCCATTCCAATAGAGGGTCCTTCTTAGATCCTCATCTACTTCCTCACCCCCTTCATAAGCTACCTGATAAAAGCTTCTGGGAGGCTCGTAACCCTCAATTACAAAATTTGAAACCGAAGAAGTCAAAACTGGATTAGCTTGATTACTTAGACCTTCCTTAAGATAGACCGCTATTACCCCATTTCTCCCCTGATCCCCCAGCATTGAAACAGTCCTTGAGACGATTTCAACCCGATCGATATCATTGGGATTGATATTTCGGAGATTATCAGCCGCAGTCGCGCCCGGCGCGGTCACCAAAATAGCCCCATCTACCATGACGAGTGGCTCCATGGAACCGGAGACCGAGGTAGCGCCTCCACGAAGCCGGATTTGCTGCTGACCCGAAGCCCCCGCTACGGTAACACGCATTCCTGGCACATTTCCCGCCAAGCTATTCACTAGGTCCACCGAGCTGCCCGTAGCCATCAGTTTGTCGGAAGTCACCACGAAGTCTGCTCTTCCATAGATCGCCCTGGAGGCTTCCAAAGATTTATCCTCCACCTCAACAAGCTCAAGATCCTCTGTCTTCAATTCTTCTTGAGAAATCGACTGATAGGTAGGATCTATCGTGAGCTCTGGCCAATTCACAGATGGAAAGGCTGCCAAAGGCGCAGCCAGGTTCTCGTCCAATTTAATCTCAGAAACAGGCCTTCCACGGGAATCCGTGGCTTGAATGGCTAGCCTCAAGGGACCATAAAATTCCATTCCCTCCAATTTGAATTGACCGCTTCTATCTGCTTCCAACTCAACGATTCCTTCAAAATTATTGACAAATACCGTAACAGCCCCCGAAGTCCCTTTTCCTTTTTGATCCAAGATCAATCCGCTCTGCTCCAAATTAGTCTCTATCGGGTATGAGAAACGCTCCAATCCTATGTTGTCAGGTATTTTCTCCAAAGCCAGTGCTTCTTCTGCAGGCTTGATCTCTGGAAAGCTTTCCACTTGAGCCTGATCAATGACAGAAACTGCCAATCGCGCTGAAAGTGCCCTACCAGCCTCATCCACCGTTTTAATTTTCAGTTGAATTTTTTCCCTTGGTCCAGCTTTCTCCGGATTTGCTTCCAACAAAACATTTTTGGATTTCAAGGCTAGTTTGGACCCGGATTCTAGCATTTGATTGGGTCGTAGGATTGGAAGGGGCTTTAAGAAGAGGTGGTCTGGACCATAGTTTCGGTTCCAGTTGGTGTATGCTCTTAGATAATACTGATTATCCGTTAAACTATCCGGGATGTAAAAGCTCCCCCCAGCTGTACCGTTGAAGATTTTATACTTCTTTCTGAAAACAAAGTCCCGATCGGCAGACACCAGCTCCACATGCAAGACCTGACTCAATTGCTTCTTGAGATATGGATTTCCATAATTGATAAAAGCCTGAAAAAAGACTTCTTCCCCAGCTTGATAGTAGGGCCGATCTGTGTGCAGGTAAACCCGCTCTTGATAGTTTGCGGCTGTTTTATCTAGATTCCGCAGTTGGATAGCGCGTTCGGCATCATAGTCCAAAGGCAACATGGAGGCGACACGTCTTCTATCCATATCACCGGAAAACACTACGTCTTGAGAGTTGAGAATCATACCATTTTCACGGACTCTTACCCGATCTCCGTTGACTTCTATCCAAGAAATGGGATAAGGCGCGTCTTTGTAAGTATTGACAATTGTGTAGCCCTTTTCGTAGTGAATTTCTATTCTTCCCTTGAGATAAATCCAGTATTCACCGGGACGGTCAGCCGCTGTCACCAGTTGATCAGGCTTGTAAGGAATGACTGATTTACCCAATTCATCGGCAAAAATATCCGAACGCATATTTCGGGAATCTGCCGCACTCGGCCGCTCTCCATACAGGTAAAAACCCTCCTTTTCATGAGTACCAGAGATCATGGCTCGGAACATATTCTGCGGAGATTTGGAATACACGTCCATACGATTCTGATCCCATTGCTGCTCCTGTTGATCAGACTCAGCTTCCAGCTCCTCAAATCTTGCTGCTCCCGCAATCCGATAATTAACTGGATTATCATAGAACTCCTGCAAATTGAAGGTGATTTTATAGCCCAAATATTGATTGAGGATTTCGATAGGCAGCTGGGAACTTGCCAAAAAAGTATTTCGCTCTTCTGATTCAGGAAAGTCCACTACCCAGGGGTTGGATATTTCGGTTTTAGCCGCAATGGCATCATTCCCAAGAAAAAGGTTTTCAAATTTTCGGAGATCTCGCTCCCAAGCCTTATCCCGTTTGGCCTTGATTTCCACATCCGAGAGCTCTGTCTCCAAAGGTTCCAAAGAGACATTCAAGGTCAGCTTGCCACCAGGGTTAAGCGTGACCTGTTTGGTCGTGGCTTGGTAACCCAAAAATGAAAAACCTACTTCCAGCGAACCCGGCGCAAGGTCGGTTAAGGTGAATACCCCATCCAAATCCGAGGTAGTAGAAATGGTGGTATTATTGACAAAAACATTGCAAAAGGGAAGTGTCTCACCCGTGTCAGCGTCTTTGACCGTTCCAGTCACGGTGGCTGTTTGAGAGTATACTAGAAATACCTGAGTAGTCAGGAGTGCTACTAGCAGAATAAGTTTCTTCAAAGGAATGGGAAGTAATTGAGGCTCCAAATTAGAAAATGTCAGCTGATTAATCCTCATTTAAAACGAAGGTCCCGTAAATGGGTTCACCAAGGTCAGTCATCCCTCTGATTTCAACCAAGAAAGGCCCTGCAGTTTCATTCAAATCAAATTCTACCGGAATCGAAAGGGTATTTTCATTTGAAATCAAGGAAGGACTCCAAAATAGCGTGGGTTTAAAAGGCCCCAAAAATGGAAAATTCTCTCTTGATTCTTGTGCTTTGCTGAAATTCATGTAGCGCTGAAAACCTTCAAATTTAAAGAGATTGAAGTTGTTTTGGGTCTTTGCGAGTTCCGCTCCTGTTTTTAGAAATATAGAAATTAAGCCATTTCTTCCCTGATCACCATACTGAGGTACCAACCTTCGAATTACCTCCACACGATCAATGGCAAAGACATTTATCCCTTCCAATACATTATAGAAGGATCTACTCGCCCCACCAGAGATTGTACCTCCTGAAAGGCCGTTTGCTGGAGTTCCATTTATCAAAATCAAAGGTTCTCCTCCTCTGAATCTTACCGACATATTTGGTGGAGAACCCACAACTTTCATTCCGGGAACCTTTGCCATCAAGGCATAAATAAACTGAACTGTTGAGCCCACTAAATTCAGTTCTTCACTTTCGATAACATTGTCAGGAATTCCATAGATCATGGCACCAAAATTTTTATCCTTTTTAGCCTCAACTTCTGCTGCTTCGAGAAGTATTTCTCCTTCAGCCAAAGGCTTAATAGGCATAATATCCTTGTCAGGAAGTATTTCCCTTGACACTACTTCTGGAAAATCCATCGTCAAATCAAGCTCCTCACTTGGATAAGATTTGAGATCGAGCTTTATGTTCCGAATTGGCTGATTCAGGACACTTGTTGCTTTAAGGGTAATCTCAAAGTCTTCCTCAAACCCTAAAGATGAAAAAGCAAAAGAGCCATCTTTTTCTGATCTGATTTTTCGTTCGTCATCGTACCCATTTATAAAAGCTTGGAGAGAACCTCGAATAGGATTCCCTTCATCGTCTTGTAACACACCCTCAAGATCAAAACCCCGCTCTATCGAATAGTTGAAATTCTCAATCTCACCTTTGGGATTTTTTTCTGCTAGCTGCTCTTCTATTCCCCTATTCTCTGGGACATACACCGCTTGCTTTAAATCCAAGACAGCAAGTGAAAAATTTGCATTGATTGGATTTCCTTCATATGAAGCAATCATCACATTCAAAGTGACTTTTTCTCCTGCCTTATAGCTTTGCTTATCGGTGAAGACCTTTACGTTTTTCGATTCTAAGCCTCCTGATGAAGCTTTAGGCTGGCTAAAATGATCCAGAATCTGAATTGGCAAAATATGCTCGGCTTGCTTATAGTTTAAGCTCCAGGTCGTATACGCCCTTACAAAAAAGTTACCCGTTTCGGAGAGATCCGGCAGGGAAATTTGGCCGGCGCTAAAGCCATCGGTGATCTTAAATACCTGGTGTGACCAAATAAAACCCACTGTATCGATCAGCTCAACATGCAACACTTTACTTAAGTCTTGAGCAAGAACAGGATTAGTATAGCCAAGGTATGCTTTGAACAGGATTGTCTCTCCTGGCCAATAGTGTCTTCTATCTGTGTGAAGATAAATCCGCTCTTGCATGGTTTTGGCACTCTTCTCCAAATTTGCCAAAGCAAAAACCCTATCGGCATTAAAATTTTGAGGAACTGCATAGATCGGATTAGTTTCAAAAAGCTCTCCCCGCCATTGCAATTTTGACCAATTAGTCGGTGCGCCATTCAGTTTCACCTGAAGCTTTTCTCCCTCATAAAACATCCTTCCCCTGCTACCGTCTTCACCCACTATTTCCAGAGGTTTGTCAAAGCTTAATAAATACTCTCCCTCTTGATCTGAAAAAGAGACCTCCGGGTTGGGATTAGAACCAAAACTGGCAAGTTCCCCAATCATCAATTGAGAAAGTAAATAAGTCGGACTTTGCTGATGGATCCTTAGCCGATTGCTCCGCCTTGTTTCTATTCCTCCATCTTCCGCTAGGTCAAAGTAGGAGTAATCAAGCAATTGGGGCTCTTCATCCTCCAAAATAAAGGGCTTGAAGTAGACGGTGACCAAATAGCCGGTTTCTCTATTAGAAAAGTAAATGGGGCCTAGAGAAGATACCTGTGTTTTCTTACCGGGTCGTTTTTCAAAAATTAATTGGTCAGAATTCAAAAGCTCCACCTGCAATGCACTGGGATGCTCACCCAAAAACTTTTTCTCCACCGCATTTTTAAACTTTTTGAGTTTGCCTTTCGAGAAATCAGAAGGTGTAACCCCAGCAAAAGGATCAGGTTCTAGGGAGAATACGAGCTTTTTTGTTTTTCCGGTCGAGGCCGAAATAATTTGAGATTGGGAAATATACCCACTCCCTTTTACGAGAATTTCCCATTGACCGTCTTGGATATTAGTTAGCAAAAACGTCCCCACAGAATCAGAAAAAGTCTGATAGGTCGTATTATGGATAAAAACATGGATATCCTGCAAAGGCATACCCGTATTTTTATCGAGTACTTCTCCTTGTATCCGGCTTGATTGCGCAAAAACCAAGGAAAGCGGTAGAAAAAGAATCAAAAATAAAATAGAAATCCTCATGCTCCTGCTAAAAAAACAACGGATGAATTAAACTGCATCTCTAATAAATAAAAAACATGTATAATTCCGAAGAAATTAAAAGAAAAAATTCTGTTTAAGGTTTTGAGGCTGTCTCATAAGACTTTCATGATTTCGATCCGCTGCAGTGGAGAGGCCCGCCTCCCGATTTTGATTGAATCGCGATAACAGTACATCCAAACCTGAGAAAGACTCTTTATTCCTCTTCATCGGATCCTCGCTTGATATCATCCAAGTCTTCCCGATCTTTCAGTTTTTTGTCTTCAACATTTTTATTCAAAAACTCATTGATCTTATCAATCGGAAAAGAAGAAGATATCTCTCCAAAAGGATCTATTTCCATCTTAAAACCCTTCAGGTCAGAATGGACCTTTGGATCTTCTGGTTTTTTCTTTTTTCGCTTGCTCATTGCTTTACTACTTATTCTGGACGGGGAAGGTTTTTGATTGCAAACTGAATGCGGTTTGCTACTTCACCTGCACCTAAGATAGCAAATATCTCCATCAAATCCGGGCCTGCCCCGACACCTGTCACAGCCAATCGGACGGCTTGCATAATCTTGCCCAGTTTGATTTCCAGTTCATCTGCAGTCTCTCCGAGTAGGGTTTTAGCGACTTCGCTATCATAAGTTCCCTCAAATTTCGAAAGCTTCTCAGCATAAGCCGAAAGTACAGCTACTGCATCTGCATTCCACTTTTTGGAGGCTACCTGCTCATCAAATTCTTTGGGAGCATTCACTAAAAAACGGCATTGAGTCCACATTTCCCCTGGGAAGGTCACGCGCTCCTTGGTCAATGAGACTATTGCCTCTGCCTTATTTGAGTCTAGCTCTACCTCATCTTTTTTGGCTGCTTCAATGACAAAGTCAGCCAAATCAGCATTTGAACGAGCCCGGAGGTATTGTTCATTATACCATTTAGCCTTGGCTATGTCGAATTTGGCACCGGCTTTCCCAATCCTCTCAATACTGAAAGCCTCTACCAATTCCTCCTTGGTAAAAAGCTCTCGCTCATCGCCCGGGTTCCAGCCCAAGAAGGCCAAGAAATTCAATAAAGCTTCCGGTAGGTATTCTTGCTCACGGAATCCCATGGCCGAGTCTCCGGTCTCCTCGTTTTTCCAATCAAGTGGAAAAACAGGGAATCCCATTCGGTCACCGTCTCGCTTGGATAGTTTTCCATTTCCGTCAGGCTTCAGCAAAAGCGGCAAATGGGCAAATTCAGGCATGGTATCTTCCCATCCAAAATACTTGTAAAGTAAAACGTGTAGCGGTGCTGAAGGCAACCATTCCTCTCCACGAATCACATGCGTAATTCCCATGCGATGATCATCCACGATATTAGCCAAGTGGTAGGTTGGCATTCCATCAGACTTCATCAACACCTTATCGTCCAAAGTGGAGGTATGAACCATTACCCACCCACGGATTTGGTCATGAAAGCGTACTTCTTCTTTTCGAGGGATTTTAACTCGAATCACATAAGGCTCCCCAGACGCCAATCTTGCCTTCACCTCATCCTCAGGCAATGTCAGGGAGTTTTTCATCTGTGTACGGGTGATACTGTTGTATTGAGGCTGTACGACTCGAGCTGCAGTCAGTCGCTCGCGCATAGCTTCGAGCTCTTCCGAAGTGTCAAAAGCGTAGTATGCATGCCCTTTTTCTACCAAGTCAAGCGCATATTGCATGTAATCAGCCTTCCGCTCAGATTGCCGATAAGGCCCTACATTTCCTGGATTCCAGGGACTTTCGTCAGGTGTAATCCCGAGCCATTCGAGGGATTCACGAATATATTCCTCAGCACCTGCCACGTAGCGAGCCTGATCGGTATCTTCTATGCGAAGCAGGAATTTTCCCTGATTCTTTTTTGCAAAAAGGTAATTATAAAGGGCAGTACGTACCCCTCCGATATGTAAAGGCCCTGTAGGTGACGGGGCAAATCTTACGCGAATTTCTCTACTCATGAGTGATTGATTGTCTTAAAAAAACAGGCAATAATGGAGATTGTTCCCCCATCCCGGCTGCAAAGGTAGGGAAAAATGATGGCTTCTGTAGTGAAAAAGGGGATTTGAAAAGGCAGGAGTCTTAAGATTCATCCGTCGCTTTTAATTCATCATTTACCCAGCTTTAGCCCAAAAAGACCCTTACCATTTACTACCCACTCTTATTTCCTTAGATGGACTCAATGCGCGAAATAATCAAACCCTACGCAGGAGTCTAAAACAAAAAAAGGAACCCATTTCTGAGTTCCTCTTTATGATTTTTGGAAAGCTTAGTGCTTCACCTGAATCTTTTCCTTGATACGAGCAGCTTTACCCTGACGTCCTCTCAAGTAGAACAATCGGGCTCTTCTAACTCTACCTTGTCTCAATAGATCGATCTGCTCGATAGATGGAGAAAGGATAGGGAAGATACGCTCTACACCGATACCGTTGGATACTTTTCTTACTGTGAAAGTCTCTCCATTGGAATTCGGGTTTTTACGCTGGATGACAGTTCCTTGGAACTGCTGGACTCTCTCCTTATTACCTTCCTTGATTCGTACGTGTACGTTGATGGTATCACCAGCTTTGAAAGAAGGGAATTTGGCTCTCGCCTCGCTGTATTCCGCTTCTACGATTTTCATTAGTTCGCTCATAGCTTCTATATTTTATGCTTTCGCTGTTTGGCCAACACGTGGCTTGTTATTTACTTTTTCCGTTTACTTGTTTCGCTATCCCCCAAACCTGACTTTGCCCATAGATCGGGTCTTCGTTCACGGGTTCGGCGAACCGATGCTTCAAATCTCCATTCATTGATCTTTGCTTCATGCCCTGAGAGCAATACCTCTGGAACTTCCATCCCATCCCACTCAGCAGGACGAGTATAGACCGGTGGTGCAAGCAAGTCATCCTGAAAAGAGTCAGTCAATGCAGACGTCTCATCATTTAATACTCCAGGTATCAGACGAATAATAGCGTCAGCCACTACAGCTGCTGCTAGTTCTCCACCCGACAGCACAAAATCACCAATACTGATTTCTTTGGTAATGAATCGATCTCTCACACGCTGATCTACTCCTTTATAATGACCACATAAGATCATCAGGTTTTTCTTCAGCGATAGAGAATTTGCCATAGGCTGATCGAATGTCTCCCCATCAGGCGTCATATAAATAATTTCATCATATGTTCGCTGACTTTGGAGATGTTCGATGCACCGGGCAATTGGTTCGACCATCATGACCATTCCTGCACCTCCACCAAAAGCATAATCGTCTACCTGCTTCTGTTTGCCAGTTGCAAAGTCTCGCAGGTTATGTACCCTGACAACTGCCAAGCCTTTTTCTTCTGCTCTTTTCAGAATAGAGTGTGAAAATGGGCCTTCCAGCAATCCCGGTACCACGCTGATGATGTCAATATGCATATCTCAGTCTTCCAGATAAATGTCAAGCAATCCTTCGGGCAATCGACAGAAAACTTTTTTTGCTGCCTTGTCCACCTTGATGATGATTCCATCCTGGATGGGAATGAGAACCTCTTTTTCTTGATGGATGACCCCGATAAGGTCTTGGGTGTCCAAGTCGTAGATGGTTTGCACTTGGCCCAACGAGCCATGCACCTCATCTTCTACTTCAAACCCGATCAATTCGTGAAAATAGTATTGGTCTTCATCAAGTTCAGGTAGTTCAGATAGTGGAAGATATACTTCCGAGCCTACCAAATCCTCCACCTGTTCGATACGATCCAGTTCTTCAATTTTCGCAAGTGCCTTATTACTTGCCTGTAGCACAAAGTGCTCCAGAAAATAAGGGACTAAGCGGCCATTTCGTTCTAGAAAGATGTGCTCAAGATCTTCGTAATCTTCAGGAAAATCCACATCGAGCACGACCACTATTTCACCACGGAGTCCATGAACTTTCGAAACATAGCCTAATTGGAAGCATTGTTCCTTGTTCATGAATCAATATACTATTAAGCTTGTGGAGCTTCGTCGCCTTCTGCGGAAGCTTCAGGAGCTGATTCTTCTGCGGACTCTTCAGCAGGAGCTTCTGCAGCGGCAGCGGCTTCAGCAGCAGCTTTAGCTTCTTCTTCTCTTGCCTTGATAGCGTCCAAACGAGCCTGATTCTTTGCAGCTTCAGCTTCAAGAGCCTTCTGACGGGCTTCGTCTTTTGCCTTACCGATAGAATCAACCTTGCTTTGGATTTTAGTTTCTTTTTCCTTCAACCAAGCTTCGAATTTGGCATCAGCCTGTTCTTGCGTGATTGCACCTTTTACTACCCCGATTTGGAGGTGTTTTTTAAGCATGACTCCTCTGTAGGACAGCATAGCCTTCACGGTATCGGTAGGCTGGGCTCCGTTCAACAACCACTGTAGAGCGCGCTCATTGTTGATGTTGATCGATGCAGGGTCTGTGTTCGGATTGTAAGTTCCGATCTTTTCGATGAAGCGTCCATCACGTGGAGCTCTTGCATCAGCGACAACCACGTCATACATAGCCATTTTTCTTCGGCCTCGACGTGCTAATCTGATTTTTACTGACATAGTTTATATTTGTTTGTTTAGTGGATGGAGCCCGTCCATCCTAAATTTGGAGTGCAAAGATAGGGTAAATCTCTGAATCCCCATAAGTTGGACTGATTATATTTATTGGTTTTTTGGCATTTCTCGTATCTTGCGAGTCCCTTTGGCCCCGTAGTTCAATGGATAGAATAGAAGTTTCCTAAACTTTAGATACAGGTTCGATTCCTGTCGGGGCTACTACTTTCCTAAATATTATACCCCGAAGGCAGTTTGGATTTTTTTTGATGCTAAGCTAGGATTGAACAAAAAAGCATTCGCTTTATGTGATCAGAGGATTGTCATATTTAGCCACAGCCGTTCAGCTAAAAAGAGTCTTATCCTTCAATCCAATCAGATAATCAATAGCTAGCGGTTTTTCCAAAAAATCAATAATGGAAGCATAGTTCTCAGCTTTGATCTTATCGCCTTTATCTACCGATGAAGTCACCAAAATTACTTTTATGGTATCAAATGACCCTTTTGATTCCAAAAACTCCAAAACTTCCCACCCATCCATAATAGGCATATAGATATCAAGTAAAATCAAAAATTTTGATTGGGAATCTTCATTTTGCTTAAAAAACTCCACAAGCTTTTCAGCGTTTTGAAAATGCTCAGGATGCACATTAAAGCCCAACTTTTTTAGTGACCAATTATGAAGAAAGATGAATTGAGGATCATCATCGACCACTATTATTTGAAAGTCACTTTTCATTCTATCCTAGGGTTACATTAGTTTTTGACTGGGCCACATTGGACTTTTCAGATATCTTCCTGATTATTTGATCTAGTTCATACGAGGAATCCTTGATAATCTTTAAAAAACTAGCCGTCTCTTCATCCATTCGAGAACTAAGCTCATCATCAATTAAATCAATTACCCCCATCATTCTTGCAAGGGGAGCCCTCACCTCATGTGATTGGGACCAGGCAATCTCTTTGAAAATTTTGTTTTGATTTAGGATTGTTTCAATCTGCTCGACTTTTTCGGTTACATCCCTCAAGAAAACAACTGTCTGAATTTTATTTAACACCTCCATACTCACAAAGGAAGTTTCCATTATTCTACATTCTCCAGAATTGATTCTAATCTTTCGCTCTAGAAAAAGAGTCTCACTCTTAGAGCTCAGCTGCTCTTTGATCTTAAAGTAATAATCATCAGAATAATCACAATCCAAATCCTTTATACTTAATCCTCCTAGTTCTTCCTTGGTATATCCTAGAATTGCTTCTGTTGCTGGATTGCACTCAAAAAAGTTGGAAGGCTCTTCTTCCTGAAGATTAAAATAGAGAATCGCATCGAAGCTTGAATTGAACAATACCCGGAAATATCTTTCTCTCTTTTCGGTAAGATCCAAAGCAGCCTTTAGATAGGCTGTCTTTTCTTCTACCATTTCCTCTAAAATGATGTTTTGATTTTGTAGTTGATCCAATACGACTGATGCCGTGATAAGATTTTGAACCCTAGATATCACTTCCCTGATATCAAAAGGCTTTGTCAAAAAATCATTAGCTCCCAGGTCAAACGCCTGATGCTTACTTTCAGATGAAATATCAGCTGTCAATACCAAGATGGGCAAAGTATCCTTTTCGGAATCTTTCCGAATGGATTTGATCAACTCATACCCACTTATATGCGGCATCATCAAATCAATGAGAAGGATGGCCGGCTTTTCAGTTTTAAGTTTCGGGAGGAGTTCTCGCTCATCTGTAGTGGACCAAATGTTTCCAAATCCAGCAGATTCAAGTACATTTTCTAAGAGAATCAAGTTCTTGATCTGATCGTCTACAATAAATATCCTAGACTCAAGAATGGACTCTTTTAAGGGTTTTTTAATCATTTCACTACAAATATTCGTCAACAATCTTACTAAGCAAGTCCATTCTCATTGGCTTGGTAATGTAACCCTCTGCTCCAAGCTTTTCCATTCTTTCCATAGAATGATTCGTCGCATCTGCACTCACAATGATAACAGGAATGTCTTTAAGTGTTGAATTTTTCTTTAATTCTTCTAAAATTTCAGAACCATGGACCTCTGGTAGATTAAGATCGAGAAGGATGATTTTTGGGTGATATTCAGTTGCCAACTGAATGGTTCCTTCCATAGTCATGGTCCAAATTAGTTGGATTTCGGGGTCAATCAGTTTAATGAACTCTTGAACCATCTCAATGTTTGTGGGATTATCTTCCACCAATAGAATAGTAGGTTTTGAGGGTTTATTATTGGGTTTTCCCTTTTGCGAGAAATCTTCCTTCAAAAGATCCCTGTAGGAGGACTTTTGAAGTGGTATTTCTACCCAGAAATCACTTCCTTCTCCGAGATTACTAGATACACCAACAGTCCCTCCCATGAGCTGCACTAATTTATCCACCACCGAGAGTCCCAAACCAGTTCCTTCGATTGAAGAAGTCGAGTTTCTTCCTCTTTCGAAAGGAGTAAATAATTTAGGAATGTCTTCTTCAGAAATTCCTACCCCAGTGTCCTTGAAATGAATTTGAATAAACTCTTGATCCTCTTCTCTATTCGTAAGTTGATATTCTATACTGATACTACCATTAGGCTTATTATATTTTATTGCGTTGTTGATTAGATTGATTATGACCTGTTTAAGTCTTTGCAAATCAGCAATGACAAATAGTTTTTCAATACTCAACGAGGGAGTGCTTATGGATATAGAATTCCGAAAGGCTGCAGTTCGGACAGAATCCACCACCTCACTTATCAAGCTTTGAAGCTCGACGGGCTCAAGAGAAACTTCGATATGGCCAGCCTCTATCCTCGATATCTCCAATACTTCATTGATAAGATTCAAAAGATGGTTTCCGCTTTCCAGAATAAAATTCAGGTTTCTTTTTTGACTATCTGATAAATTGGACAGTTGGAGTATTTGTGCAAATCCAAGTATGGAATTCAAAGGAGTCCGTAATTCATGACTCATTCTGGATAAAAATTGGCGCTGGGCCTCGTTTGCCCTTTTTGCATCTAATATAGCCCCTTCGAGTACTTCGTTGGTTATGGAAAGCTCTTGGGTTCTTGCAGCAATTTTTTCTTCCAGACTTGAATTGAGATTTAGGATCTCTTCCTGATACTTCTTGCTATCTGAGATATCCTCATAGAACAATAGTAGTTTGTGGAATTCGCCAGATAAATTGGAAATCGGAGAAACTGTTAGCTTAAACCATACTACCTTTGAGGAAACTTTACTGACAAGTTTAATTTCCTGGCGATAAGGAGGAATCCTTTTCCCCGAACTCTTATTCTCTACTAGATTACTTGCATATTCACTTAACTTATCTAGTGGGTAATCAAAATAATCCCGAATATTTCCAATAGCTACTCCATTTGGGAGATCGACTTCCAGAATATTTACAAGAAGCTCTTTATATGCTGCATTATAATATTCAATATCTCCATCAAATGAAATAATTTTGGTGGGAGTATTGCTCTGCTCGATGGCCTCAGATAATTTCTTGATCTCTAATTCCGCGGTTTTACTTTCTGTGATTTCAATATCTGAGCCCTGATACTTTAGGATCTCTCCCTTCTCATTCAAAACAGGCTTTACTGTGCGGTTAATCCATATAATCTCTCCGTCTTTGTGTTTACCCTGAAGATCAAAGGCTACAGGTTTGCCTGTATTGACTTTATCTTTAAAGCCAATAAGGCATTCTTCTATATCTGAGGTACCACAAAAGACATTTAGTGCTTTTTTGCCTATCAACTCGTCTTTTTGATAGCCATAGACAGTTTTAGAGGCCTCACTTACATACAGAAACTTCCCCTCCAGATCGATTTCCCAAATGACAGATCCACTAAGTGAAGTGATTTCCTGAAATCGTTTTTCGCTCTCAATCAACTGATCACTTGCTTCCTTTTGAGCGGTGTAGTCTATACCTATGCATTGGACTTCTGAAGGGTTACCAGCTTGATCTGTTACACAAGTAATTTCCCAAAAAGTATTACATATTTTTTTGTCTACAGTATATTTATCTAACTCGACTTTAAAAACCTGATCTGGATTTTTAATACATTCCTCTACTACCTCTCTGATCCTTCCCCAATGGTATTCACAGATTGATTTGAGGATAGTTCCCTCTTCATCTTTTGCGTCAAATAAAATTTCTCCGAATCTCTGTTCATAAACAGGGTTATAATAGGTAGGTCTACCCTCAAGGTCTGTCCAGACAATATAAGTTGATTGAGACTCAAGCAAGAGTTTAAGCTGGGACTCACTTTGTTTAATCTCCCTGAGCTTTTCAGACGCATCTATAAATTGAAAAATAATAGTGCTGATAGCTTTGAGTAGAGGGTATTCCTCCGGAATAAAACTAACCGATTCAGTAATATAGACAACTACCTCGCCACGGACCTTTCCATTGACGACTATATCTTCTTGAATCTTCTTGGATGTCTCCTTAAAATTGGCACTTTCAAACCTTTCCGAATCAAAATTGATGACAGCAAAGGTCTCATCCGGTTCAAAAAAGCCTGGTGGGATGATGTCCACAGCTTCAGAAAGAAACTCCTTTACCGAACCATTGTAAAATTCATGAGACAGAGCAGATATTCCATAAATTGACTTGAGCTCTTTAAGGCGTTCAAAAATATCTCGCTCCCTTTTGAATCTTTCCTTTACCCTTCCATAAATCCCGACGAATATATCTAAAACCCTGAACTCCCTTTGGCTATATGTGTGCTTGCTCTTGACCCAATCTATTCCCACAAAACTTACACATTCATTTCCAACCATTACAGGTATGGCTAATATGCTTTGTATTCCCTGAGGCTCTAAGGCTTGTCGTAATTCGTCATCTTCATTCAGCAAAGAAACATCAGACACAGACATTATCTTTCCCTGCCGATGAGCATCTGTCCAACTTTTCAAACCTTCTAGAGGCACATTTTGCAAAGTATCTATATAAGGCTCAATCTCATTTGCACACCATTCAAATGTTTTGGAGGTTTGATCATTTTCCCAATCATAATCAAAAATATACATCCGATCCGCTTCCAAGAACTTCCCGAGCTTTTCCAGACTTCTTTGAATAAATTCACCAACCTGATCCTCAGAAAGATGTATAAATGAGGAGGAAACCGAAACTAGTGTTTCGTGAAGGACAATTTCTTCCCTTAAGTTTCTTTTTGCTATGATTTGATCTGTTATATCGACAAAAGTGGTAAAGACTTGAGAAGGTTCTTGCTCATCCTTCAAAAAAATTGGGTAGGAATTGACTAAAATCCAAGTATAATCATTCTCCGTAGGATTGAAAATCCCCATTTGAACCTTGTAAACAGGCTTCCCAGTTTTCAGAGATATCATGGCGGGATGCCTTTCCCCAGGAAAATCTGAACCATCAGGATGAATAGTATGCCACCTAGGATCGACTGACTCCATCCCTATCATTTGGTCCAGACTTAATCCTAAGAGCTCTTCTGCTGCAGGGTTGGCATCGAATATTAAGCCATTTTTATCTTGGAAAACTACACCTTCGGCTAAATGGTGATACCAATTTTTATATTCAAACTTATCTACAGTCATTGATCTTTAGAATTACTTTTTTGATGTCAGAAACACCCCTGTCAATATTAAGACCTTTATTGAACAAAATACACATTTGTATGAAATAATAAAGATTAAATATCCTCATTATCCATTTGGAGATAACTATCCCAATACCTCGCTGGTCTCCGTGAATGATGTTTCAACTTACTATTTAATATAAAACATCATCTGTAAAAATCTACTGCTCCCGATCCTGTTCTTTACTGATTTATCTCATGTTTTTTAGCTTGTATTATCAGGGAATTCCCAAGGATTTTATTCTTGTTTTGATAAAAAAAAGAAATGAACGATCTAGACATAGCCAAATCAGTCCCTCCCCATCCAATCCGACTTATTACCCAAAAACTTGGTCTACCAGAGGAAAAAATTGAGCCATACGGTAAGTTCAAGGCAAAGCTGGACTTGGAGTTGATTCAGGAAGAAAAAGTTCAGCAGTCAAAGTTGATTTTGGTCACTGCCATCACCCCAACTCCGGCAGGTGAAGGTAAAACTACCGTGACAATAGGCCTTAGCGACGCACTCAATGATCTCGGGAAAAACTCAATTGCAGTGATTCGGGAACCAAGTTTGGGGCCTGTATTTGGACTGAAAGGAGGAGCTGCCGGAGGCGGGTGGTCACAAGTGATACCTATGGAGGACATCAACCTCCACTTCACAGGAGACTTCCATGCCATCGAAAAGTCCAATAATCTCCTGGCGGCGCTTTTGGACAATGCCATTCAAAGCAAAGTCAAAAACCTACAAATAGATCCTCGATCCATCCTCTGGAAGCGAGCCATGGATATGAATGACCGAGCCCTTAGAAATATTGTCTGTGGACTAGGCGGTAAAAGCGGTGGTGTTCCCAGAGAAACAGGTTTTCAGATCACGGCAGCTAGTGAAGTAATGGCTATTCTATGCATGAGCCAAAACCTAGAAGATCTAAAAAACCGCTTTGCGAAAATCTATCTGGGGGATCGATTAGACGGTAGTCCTGTATTTGCCTCAGATCTCAATGCGCAAGGTGCAATGGCAACCCTCATGAAAGAAGCTATCAAACCCAATATCGTACAGACCTTAGGCCATCATCCCGCCTTGATTCATGGGGGACCATTTGCCAATATTGCCCAAGGCACCAATAGCATCCTAGCCACCAAAATGGGTATGAGCTTAGGAGAATATGCTGTGACGGAAGCTGGCTTTGGCTCTGATCTAGGTGCAGAAAAGTTTTTTAATATCAAATGCCGGGAAGCTGGCATTTCTCCAAAGGCGACTGTCTTGGTAGCTACCATTCGTGCTTTGAAATATCACGGAGGCAAGCCTCTCACTGATTTGGAAACAGAGGATTTGGAAGCTTTAGAAAAGGGCCTACCCAACCTCGAACATCATTTGGAAAGCCTCAAAAAATTTGAAATCCCCGTGGTGGTGGCTATCAATGTTTTCAAAAGCGACACGGAAGCTGAAAAGAAATTATTGATAGACTTTTGCAAAAAATTGAATGTACCTGTAGCTCTCAGCGAAGGCTGGGAGAAAGGGGGTAGTGGCTGTTTGGGTTTAGCCAAACTAGTCATCCAAGAAGCTGAAAATTGCAATCGCTCCTTCAAACCCACCTACGAGCTGGAAGACTCTGTGGTCGATAAGATCAAAAAAGTAAGCCAGAAAGTGTATGGTGCATCCGATATCATCCTTAGTCCCAAAGCACAAAACCAACTCAAGAAAATTGAAAGTCTTGGGTATCAAAAGCTTCCTATTTGCATCGCAAAAACTCAAAAAAGTATCAGCGATCAGGAAAAGCTGATCGGAAGGCCGCGCGACTTCAAGATCACAATTAGAGAATTCGAATTTGCCGCAGGTGCCGGCTTTCTTATCCCAATGGCTGGCGAAATTCTCCGAATGCCCGGGCTCCCTGCAAAGCCAGCTGCTGAGTCAATGGATATTTCTTCAAATGGGGATATAAATGGGTTGTTTTAAGACTCAAGTCAGCAGAAATTTCAAATCCAACAGGACCCCACTAAAAAAAGTCGGGCCCTTTTAGATTTTGAGTTATTCCACCGTCACATCTGTAAACCAAATGAAGCGGTTTCCCTCTCCATCTTTATGCATGGTGGCTAATTGAATAGGTCCAAAATCATGGACATCCTCCCAAGTCCAGGTTCTGCCTTCTGCGCCATTTTGCCTTCTAAACGTCCATTCAAGAATTCGGTGATTTTCGTCCAAATACAAATCATAAGCATCTCCCGGTGTATACCCATCAGCAGAATTGTAAACTACTGTCAGTTTGGTGGAGTTGGTTTGATGTAGCGGAGTAGGCACGTTCTCAGCGACTTCGTATTCATACCCAGTATCCCAGGCCAGTTGGAAAGGCATCATGAGCCAATATTTATCATTTATAAAGCCTTTATCCGCATCAGGCAATGAGTCTGAAGGCATGTCCAAGCTGTAGGTATAAGTAGTATCCGGACCCGAATAACCCACTTCATTATTTTGGATATCCCAAGACCAATTTCTTGAAAAGACATTGACCGAATCACGCTGTACATTCCAAGTGTAGGAGATTTTTTTCACCTGATCAAAGTTTTCAATACCGTAGGCTTTGGCCACTTGAAAAGGAAGCGTTTCCGGATATTCCTGTTTTTGATCCTTGGAACAGGAAAAAGCAAGCAAGCTGACTACAAGAACGAGAAGAAAGTTTTTCATATGATTGATGGTTTAAGAAAGCTAACTTACTCAGAATTAGCTTTGTTTTTTACCCATCCTCTGAGTTTTTCTAATTCTATCCATTGATAAATGGGCAGTATGATGGGAATAACCCTATTCATCAATCGCATTAGAGCAAACAAACGAGAGGGAAAAATCCTTTTCTTTCCTTTTTCCAGACCTCTGAGAATTCTTCTTGCGACGGTTTTCGGATCTTGAACGGGGAAAGCCTTGGGAATATTTTTACCGGCATGATCAAAAAAAGCTGTCGCTGTAGCGATAGGAAATACAAGTGTCAATTGTTTTCCGCCTTCACTCCATACTGTTCTCGCCCACTGTAGCAGGGCCGATTTGGTAGCTGCATACAAGCTGTATCCGGGCACTGCCCAATAGGACATAGCTGAAGCAATGATGACATGATGACAAGAAGCCTGTTTTTCTTGTAGCTTCATTCCCAGTTCAATTGGACTAAAGGTATTCAACTGGAATAGTGCATCCATTTCCTTCCAGTATTGTGTTTTGGCCGGACCATATTCCGCTTTACCCGCATTGGCTATGACTAGATCGATTTGAAAGTTATTCTGATCCAGCCATTCTATAATCAGATCATTTGCTCCCTTGACGGCCAAATCAACTTGTTTGGTTTTAATTTCAGAAAACTCCCGCCTTAACTTCTCTAGTCCTAAATCCGAAATATCTACTGCGTATACTTCTGCTCCTTTTTCCAAAAGTTGAATCAAAAGCGCTTTCCCAATCCCCGAAGCAGCACCTGTGATTAGCACTTTTTTATTTTTGAAAAAATCACTCACGGATACTCGGCTTTGGAAAATGAATCTGAAAGGGACGGATATGTACGGCCAATAAAGGCTTTACCTGATTGACAGAAGGAAAGAAATCTGCCTTGATATTATTAAAATTGACTTTCGCCAACTTCCCCCTTCCTTTTCCTGAAGGTTTGGTGAAAAATTCTTTTCCCTCCCACTGCTGATACAAATCGATAGGGAGCAAAGCTGTACTCGCCGGAAAAGAGAATCCAAATGGACGAATCGAACAATCAAAAAAAACCTGATTTCTAGATTTTACACGCACTTGTATTTCTCCATCACTTTCCTCCCAGTCAAAGTCCATGGTCTCTTTCGGGATGCCCCAATTAGCCCGGCCATTCATCGTGCTGAGATCGGAGTCTACAAAAATCTTGGTAATGGATTGCTTTCTATGCTTTCCGAATTTTCCAGGAATCAAGAGCAATTCCCGATAAGGTCCCACGGGACTTTCGGTATAATTCACCAGCATCAAATACCCCAATCCTCCTTCAAATTGACCTTTAAGGTATCCCGGAATTTGACCATTTTCTTCTACCCACTTTTTCGGAAACTTAAAAACCAGAATAATCCCCTCCCCTTTGAGGTCCCACGGTGGTGGAAATTTCTGAAAATCTTCATTTTTCGGGGAGGCTATCATGGGCTATCAGGAGTAGGGAGAGGGACTCACGGCTGTCCAGCCTCCGTCAATGATCAAAGTCTGTCCTGTAATGTGGCGAGCAGCATCCGAGAGCAAAAAAGCGGCGGCTTCCGCGATATCCACCGTAGAAGCAGGTCTGCCTGTTGGAGTCAACTTGGACCAAGTGGCGGCATACTCGGGGTCAGAAGTAGTGCGTTCAGTGAGAGTTGCTCCAGGAGCGATGGTATTAACGCGAATCCCCAAAGGAGCCAATTCTAAGACTAGATTTTTGGCAAGCATCTCAGTAGCGGCTTTGCTCATGGCATAAGCTGCTAAATTTTCATGGCTTTGATGACCTGTGACTGAAGAGGTAAGCAAAATGGAACCTCCTTCTTCTTGCTCTTTCATAACTCTCGCAGCAGCTTGAACGAGAAAAAAGGTTCCTTCCTGATTTACCCGCATTACTTCTCGAAAATCCTCCCTGCTATACCCCAAAAAGCTTCCAAAGAGTGTGATTCCGGCATTTGCGACAACTTGATCTAATCTCCCAAATGTTGAAAGTGCAAGTTGGACCATCTCTTCGACCGTCTCTTGACTTGCTGCATCTCCTGAGCAACCAATAATACTTCCGCTATTCATTCGGGAAAGCGTAGCGACCGATTCCTCAACCAAACCTTTTTCTACATCATTTAAAACAACCTTCCCTCCTTGTTCCAGAAGCTTCCTAGCTATTTCCAGACCAATTCCCTGTCCTGCCCCTGTGATGATGGCTACCTTTGATTTTCCCATTGGAAATAAATTATTCTAAATGTAAAAAATCCAATTTATTGAAGTCACGCTTAATGCGAATCACGCTTAACCTCCGAACCTGAGCTTCCTTGTAAGAAATCAAAGTCTACCCCGTCATGAGCCTGATTGACTTGATGAAGAAACAAGTTGACATAGCCCCGTTCATAGGGTAATTGAGTAGGTTGAAAGGCGTTTTTACGCTTCTCCATTTCCTCATCGGAAATCAGCAAATTCAAACTTCGATTTGGCACATCGAGCTGAATCATATCTCCATTTTGCACCAAAGCTAATGGCCCCCCAATGGCAGACTCCGGGGACACGTGCAAGACAACTGTACCGTATCCCGTCCCACTCATTCGTCCATCGGAAATTCGTACCATGTCTTTGATTCCCTTTTGGAGGAGTTTGGCAGGAAGTCCCATATTTCCAACCTCAGGCATTCCTGGGTAACCTTTAGGACCCACATTTTTCATCACTAAAACAGAGTTTTCATCAACCTCTAAGTCTGGATCATCAATCTTAGCCTTATAATCGTCTATGTCTTCAAAGACCACAGCCTTGCCAGTATGAGTCAGGAGATGGGGACTCGCAGCCGAGGGCTTGATCACAGCACCGTTTGGACAGAGATTTCCTTTCAGAACCGCAATTCCTGAGTCCGGCTTGATGGGTTTTTCTAAAGTTCCGATTAGTTCTCGGTCATAGCATTCTGCCTTCTCGATATTTTCACCTAGCGTCTTTCCATTGACCGTGATGCAATCAGTATGAAGTTTGGATTGGATTTCCCGCATGACCGCGGGAAGGCCTCCGGCATAAAAAAGGTCTTCTACCCAATGCTCCCCCGAAGGCTGAACATTAGCAATCAAAGGCACTTTGGAAGAAAAATGATCAAAATCTGTCAGATCCAAATCGACTCCGATCCGACGTGCTATGGCTGTAAGGTGAAGGATAAAATTGGTTGATCCTCCAAGTGCTGCATTGACCATGATGGAGTTTTCAAAGGCCTTACGTGTCAAAATCTGACTCATTTTGAGGTCTTCCTTGACCATCTCAACAATCCGCATTCCTGCCATATGGGCCAAAACTTTTCTTCGAGAATCAGCCGCTGGAATGGTAGCGTTATCTGGCATTGCTAAGCCCAAAGCCTCCACCATGGCAGCCATCGTAGATGCTGTACCCATCGGAGCACAATGCCCTCTTGAGCGGGACATCGCAGCCTCGGCTTCTATAAACTCTTCCTGAGAAAGTTTTCCTAATTTATATTCTTCGGCAAACCTCCATACATCGGAAGTACCTATTTTTTTACCCTTAAATCTACCTACGAGCATTGGACCTCCTGATACGACCAAGGTCGGCAAGTCTACCGAGGCCGCTCCCATGACCAAGGAGGGAGTTGTCTTGTCACAGCCGCACATCAGGATCACACCATCCATTGGATTGGCTCGGATGCTTTCCTCCACATCCATGGAAGCGAGATTTCTGAAAAGCATGGCTGTGGGCTTGATGGAGCACTCTCCAAGAGACATCACCGGAAACTCAAGAGGAAAACCTCCGGCTTCCCAGATTCCTTGCTTGATTGACTCCGCTAATTCTCGGAAATGTGCATTACAGGGAGTAAACTCTGACCAGGTGTTACAGATACCGATTACAGGTTTTTCACCTTCAAATAGGTGATGAGGTAATCCTTGGTTTTTCATCCAAGAGCGATAGATAAATCCGTCTTTTCCGGTTCGACCATACCACTCCTGACTCCGGAGTTTTTTCTTTGCCATAGGTTTTTGGGTTTGAGTAAAATCTGGCAGAAGATAGGAAAAAATGAAGATTTCTGCGAACCTTAGATGGATATCGGTTTATTCTTTAATCAATTGATCAACCAAGTTCTCTAAGGACTCTACATCAACTTTGAAATTAGCTAGGATGGTGTCTTTTTCAGTCCCTTCGTTTAGCGTATAGTAGTACTCGTGCCCTAGGACATTGGCGAGATTGAAATAACACTGATTTTGGTCATCCTCGTGATTTCTTAATTCAACCACTTTACTTCCCATCGGCAAAAAAAGCATATTGGTAAGTGCTGCCCCATGCAAAGAGATAAAAATAGCTGTCTCACCCATCAATTCGATTTGCTTCTTCACCGAAAGCTTTTCGGCATGATAGATCACAAAACCCTTTTTATTTAGACACAGCTCCACTTCCTTTTCATTCAAAACCCTACGTTTGGGGGCCAAGCTTCTACTAATGTAGATTTTGCGGTGCGGGGTTCTTGAGATTTTGGAAAGTCGGTTTCTAGTCTCTAGCGTGTATTCCGGGTGAAAGTGTGGAAAAACAGCTGTACGTGATGTCAAAACCAATTTTTTGACTTTAAGATTTTCAAATGAAGAATAAAAGATGGCTTTGATTCCTAATAACTTGAGGCTTTGACTGACAAATGGAAGCTTTTGGTAGGATTCATGTAAGATGACTTGACCGGTCACCCCTTTTTCTAACCCTTGCCAAATTCTCGGTAAACAATCCGTCATCCAATGAAAGTAATTGGCACTCCATTCATCCTTGATCCAAATGCCACTTTCGATTGTTCGCCATTTCCTAAAAGCACAATTCAACACTCTTTTTCCCAAGGGAAGTACACCTAATCCATAAACATGGGTATGGGAAGCAAAGAATTTCAGCTCTTTCCAAGAAAAAACCGTATCCTGCAAAATCAGAGCATCATTCAATACCCAGCAGGGCTGTATAATAAAAGATGATTGGAGCCATTCGTTAAATAAAGGCTTATCTTCCTTCCTAACATTGGAAGGGAGTCCTCTCTGTACTCTTATTTCTTCCTCAAGGCCCTCTTCTGGATTTAGCTCCATTGAAAAATTGTTACAATCGCTCTATATCTGCTCCTAGTGCGTTTAATCGCTCATCAATATACTGATATCCTCTATCAATTTGCTCAATATTATCAATAATTGATGTACCATTTGCCGACATGGCGGCGATTAATAAAGCAACACCTGCGCGAATATCAGGTGAGGTCATACGTATGCCTCTCAAGGGATACTTCCTATCCAATCCTATGACCGTGGCACGATGTGGATCGCAAAGAATAATCTGGGCTCCCATATCGATCAATTTATCCACGAAAAATAAACGAGATTCAAACATTTTCTGATGCACCAGTACCGTACCCTTTGCCTGAGTAGCAGTCACAAGTACGATGGAAAGCAGGTCAGGAGTAAAGCCCGGCCAAATCTGGTCGGCTATAGTCAAAATAGAACCGTCAATGAAAGTCTCTATTTCGTAATGATCTTGCGCTGGGATAAAAATATCATCACCTCTGAATTCCATTTGTATACCCATTCTCCGGAAAGTATCGGGAATGATTCCAAGCTTGGGAATTTGACAGTTTTTGATGGTGATCTCAGATTGAGTCATTGCTGCCATTCCAATAAAAGAGCCGATCTCAATCATGTCCGGAAGCATGGTATGAGTGGTACCACCCAGCTTATCCACTCCTTCGATATGAAGGAGATTGGACCCTACACCTGTTATTTTTGCCCCCATGCGATTAAGCATGTCGCAAAGCTGCTGCAGATAAGGTTCGCATGCAGCATTATAGATAGTCGTTTTCCCTTCGGCCATGACCGCTGCCATCACGATATTTGCCGTACCAGTTACTGAAGCCTCATCCAAAAGCATATAAGTGCCTTTTAGATTTTTTCCATCGATATGGAAAATCTCTTTCTCAGCATCATACCTGAATTCAGCTCCTAGCTTTTGAAAGCCGGTGAAGTGAGTATCCATTCGTCGACGTCCGATTTTATCTCCTCCTGGCTTAGAAAGCTTTCCTGTACCAAAACGAGTCAAAAGCGGACCTAAAATCATCACTGAGCCTCGAAGTGCAGAGGCTTTTTTCAAAAAATCTTCTGTTTCTAGGTACTCGAGGTTGACCTCATCTGCCTGAAAAGAGTAGGATTCGGGACCGAGTTTGGTGACTTTCACACCCATATCGCTCAAAAGCTCAATGAGTTTATTTACGTCACGGATATTGGGGATTTTGTGAATGGTGACTTTTTCTCCTGTCAAAAGTACTGCGCAAAGAATTTGAAGCGCTTCATTTTTTGCTCCTTGTGGAATGATCTCGCCTTTAAGCTGATTTCCACCCCTTACCCGAAAAGATGCCATTTAATTTCGACGTTTTTTGTTATGTCCTCCGTTTCGACGGCGATTGTTGCCGCGCTTGTTTGATTTTCCACCTCGCTCCTCATGGGTAGGCACTTTGAAATCACGTCGCGTATTGGATTCGAAAAGCGCGTTTTCTTTCACCTTTTCCAAGTCAATATGGAGCTTTCCCCGAGAGAGCGTTTTGATATCATCAATGATGATGCCATCGTCGAAATTATCTCTGTTCCAAGTGGAGTGAAAACTTCGCATCAGCTGTCCGATGTAAATGATCGCAGCTTCCTGCTCCTCGTCATCTTCGATTTCGATCGCCTTTTCGATCAGCTTTTCGATATTTCTGCCGTAATGCTTGAATCGTACTTCCCCTCTAGGATAACCTATTGGAAGGGGTTTTTTGCCGAGTAATTCTTTTTCGGGCATGGGGAAAGGCCCATCCACATCCAACTTGAAGTCAGACATAATATAAATATCATCCCAAAGCTTTTGATCATTTTCCTGCTTGAGGGTTGGATTCAGCTGCTTGATAATATCTATGATCGTATAGGCACTTGCAGTACGCTTTTCCCGGTCTTCAATCCCGCAGACATAGTCCACGAGGCCTTGAATGTTTTTTCCGTATTCTTTCAAAATGAGATTGTGTTTAGTCTTTTCTTCTATTCAAACATCCCTTCTAAAGCCTAAGTTATGGCAACAAAAAATCACCAAAAGGCCGGAAGTTTGACAATTAGTCTATAATTCGAAGCTTGGCAAAGCTAAGTAATAATGTCTTCTCGCCAAAATGCTCAAACTGAATGGTTGCCTTACGGTTGAGCCCATCCACCTCAATCTTCAAAACCTTCCCAAAACCGAACTTAGGATGCTCTACTAGCTGACTCTCCTGCAGGTTGTTGGTGTTACTCGGCTTGAAGTCCGGACTAGGGGTATGCACCTTCATATTGGAAGGCATGCGCGTCTCGGGTTTTTTCTTAATTCCTATAAACCCAGAACTTCCTGGCAAACCTTCCCGACGAAAAGCACCCGGCATCTCACGAGTAGCCTGTCGCTTGTTGACTTTGATACAATCCGGATCGATCTCCTCCAAAAAGCGACTCGGCTCACAATTCAACAGTCGACCAAAACGGTATCTGGAAAGTGCATAGGTAAGATAAAGTTTTTCCATAGCCCGAGTGGTCGCTACATAAAACAGCCGCCGCTCCTCCTCCAAATCTTCCCGGCTTTGCATCATCATCTGAGAAGGAAACAAATCTTCCTCCATGCCTACCACAAATACCTGCTTAAATTCCAGCCCTTTGGCAGAGTGAATGGTCATCAGCGTAATCGCGTCTGTGGTATCTTTATCCCGATCATTATCGGTAAGCAATGCAATCTCCTGAAGGAAGGCTCCCAAGCTTTTGTCTTCATTTTCTTCATTGTCAACATACTCTTTGATTGCATTGAGCAATTCCTGGACGTTTTCATAGCGATTGAGCCCTTCGATGGTTTTATCTTCATAGAGCTCCCGCAGCAAGCCACTTTGCTTGGCAATGGTATTGGCGGCTTCAAAGGCATCTTTTCGCTGTACTTCTATCTGAAAGGCTTTGATCATGGTGGCAAAATCATCCACTGATGCTCCTGCACGACCACCTAGGAAACTATGGGCATTTTGCACCACCTCCCAAAGAGGCACATCATGATCGTAGGCTGACACCAGGATTTTTTCCAGAGAGGTATTACCTATCCCTCGTTTGGGATAATTGATAATCCGCTTGAAAGCTTCTTCATCCACCGGATTCACCGTGAAGCGCATGTAGGCCATCAAGTCCTTGATCTCCTTTCGCTGATAGAAAGACAGCCCGCCTACGATTTTATAGGTAAGGTTCATTTTACGAAGTGCCTCTTCCATAGCCCGGGATTGGGAGTTGGTCCGGTAGAGAATCGCAAAATCACTGTTGTCCAGCTTTTTATTGTTTTTCTCCTCAAAAATGGTTGTAGCCACTACCCGCCCTTCCTCGTTGTCGGAGGCGGCCTTGATGAGTTCGATCAGGTCTCCATCAGGATTGGAGGTCCAGACGGTCTTTTTAAGCTGGGCTTTGTTTTTATCGATGATGGAATTGGCGGCTTCTACGATGGTCTTGGTGGATCGATAATTTTGCTCCAGCTTGACGACAAAGAGATCCGGATAGTCCTTTTCGAAGTTGAGAATATTCTGAATATCCGCCCCACGGAAGGCATAGATACTTTGAGCGTCATCCCCTACCACACAGATATTTTGGTGAACAGCCGCCAACTTTTTGGTGATGAGGTACTGGGAAAGATTGGTGTCCTGAAACTCATCCACCATCACATATTTGAATCGCTGCTGGTATTTATTCAATACATCGATGTGATCTCGGAAAAGCACATTGGTATTGAAAAGCAAATCGTCAAAATCCATAGCCCCAGCCTTGAAAAGCCGGTCTTGGTAGCGCTGATAGATATCGCCCATTTTGGGTTTCATCGCAGCCTCGTCATCTGCTTTGACAAAAGGGTCAGCTTGATAGGCTTGCCAGGAAATCAATCGGTTTTTGGCACCTGAGATCCGCGAAAGCACGACACTGGGCTTATAAACCTTTTCGTCCAATCGCATTTCCTTGACGATGGTGCGGATCAGCGATTTCGAATCGTCCGTATCATAAATGGTAAAATTGGAGGGATAGCCGATTTTTTCGGACTCTACCCGAAGGATTTTTGCAAAAACTGAGTGAAAAGTACCCATCCAGGTATTTCTAGCTTCCAAACCGACTAGCTTCTCGATTCGATGCTTCATCTCACTCGCGGCTTTATTGGTAAAAGTGAGGGACAAAATCTGAAATGGATCTATTCCTTTGGCATAAATCAGATGTGCAATCCGGTAGGTCAGCACACGGGTCTTTCCCGAACCCGCACCGGCAATGATCATCACCGGTCCGTCCGTATGTTCTACCGCTTCGCGCTGAGGGGGATTGAGTTCTTCTAGGTAATCCATTATTTAAAGTAGCTAGTAGCTAGATTATAGTAGCAAGTATTTAGTAGCAAGATGAAAGAAGTTAGAATCAAGAAACAAGAGTCGAGGAATTAAACTTTTTGAAATTTTTCAATTTTGAAATCTTCCAATTTTCCAATTCATCATATCTTCCATCGCTTGTGACTCCAAAGGTACATGTCCGGTTGTTCTCGAATATTTTCTTCCAGCATTTCGCAGAATCGATCCGTGATTGAGTGCGGCTTCTCACCCTCATAGGGCGGACTAGCCAAAGGAACATATTCATAACGATAATGCCCTCGTTTGACTTTGATCATCTTCCCATAGTGGACGTGCAAGTTCATCTTTTTCGATAAGAATTCAGCCCCTTCGAAAAAGACTGCCGGCCGATTTAGAAACTCACGCTGGTACCGATTTTCTGAAGAGGGCGGCCTCTGATCAGATCCCAAAAGCACGATCCGAGGATCTCTGCCCAAGGTAAGCATCCCACGTCGAAACTCCTTTTTCTCTGTCACAAATCCGCCAAATCGTGTCCTGATTTTTTTCATCAGTTCGTTGAAGAAGGGATTATTCACTTTGAGGTAAATAGTCTCCACGGGCACCTCGGTGTAGAGATTGGTACCCACCACTCCCCACTCCCAATTGAAGATATGCCCGGCCATCATCAGCGAGCTGACTCCGTTTTTGACTGGCTGATCAAGATCCGGCTGATTGACAATGACAAATCTGCTGCGGAATTCTGCTTCCGAAATTGTCAGGATTTTGATGGTTTCGGCAAATGTGTCAGTAAAATTCCTGTAAAAACGATTTCGGATCTTTTTTCGCTCTGTATCAGAAAGCTCAGGAAAAGCATGAAGGAGATTTTCATCAATCACCTTTTTCCGATACCGAATCACAAACCGGGCAATCAGATAGAGAAAGTCCGTGAGTAGGTATAGAATAGAAAGCGGAAGTCGGGAGAGAAGAAGAAAGAAAAACATGCCTGAAAGCGTCGAATACAATCGAACTGAGGACACAAAATAAAGGAAAAGCGGGGAAAAGTTCCCGAATCCTAGTTATAATTTCACCCAATGATTACTTTTGAATCTTATGTCGGATAGTCAGCGCAGAAAATATACGCAGGAAGAGAAAAACATCATCTTTGACGGGGAGTTTATGCCACACATCGACTCCATGTACAATTTTGCCTTCCGGCTCACCTTCGATGAGGACGATGCCAAGGATCTGGTACAGGATACCTATCTGAAAGCTTATCGCTTCATCAATTCCTTCGAACAGGGAACCAACGCCAAAGCCTGGCTGTTTCGCATCCTGAAAAACAGTTTCATCAACGAATACCGTAAGAAGTCCAAGCAACCTGCTAAGGTAGATTATCAGGAAGTTGAAACTTATTATAACTCTGATGATGTTGACTTTCAAGGAACTACTGATCTGCGGGCTGATTCGGTGAAGGATATGCTCGGAGATGAGATTTCCAATGCGCTCAATGCCTTGGCGGTTGACTTCCGAACGGTGATTATTTTGGCGGATCTGGAAGGCTTTACCTACGAGGAAATGGCCAAGATCCTGGATATTCCGATCGGAACTGTACGGTCCAGGCTTCACCGGGCCAGAAATCTATTGAAGGACAAGCTCCGGGGCTACGCACAGTCCATGGGCTACAAGACAGACGAAGAGGATTAAAACGAATACCAAATGGAAAACAACGGAAAAGAAACTTCCGAGGAGCGGAAAGTGAGCTGTGGTGATGTGAGCAAATGCTTTCAGCTGCTAGAAAGTATCCTTGACGGAGAAATGGGTGAAGAGGGTAAAGAAGTCCTCAAAGAAAAACTGGACAAATGTCAGCCTTGCTTTGAGCATTTTCACTTGGAGCAGGCCATCCGGGAAGTACTTAAAACGAAATGCACCAAACAGCCGGTGCCTACCCAACTCGCTGACTCCATCCGTCAGATGATCCACGAAAGCAAATAAAATGACCGCAGGAAAAGCCATCATTTTTTCGGCCCCCTCAGGTTCGGGGAAGACTTCCCTTGTCAAACACCTCATCCAGCATGTGCCCAATTTGGGCTTTTCCATCTCCGCCTGCACCCGGGATCGTCGAGGCAGGCATGAAGTTCACGGCAAGGATTATTACTTTTTATCCCAGGAAGAATTCAAGCAAAAAATAGACGAAGACGCCTTCATCGAATGGGAGGAAGTCTATGCCGGCAACTTCTACGGTACGCTCAAAGAAGAAATCCAACGCATTTGGGATTCGGGAAAAGCCGTCATTTTCGATGTAGATGTCAAAGGCGGACTAGCTCTCAAAAAATACTTTGGCGATCAGGCTTTGGCTATTTTTGTCAAAGTGCCTTCGCTGGATGTACTCAAAGCCCGGCTCAACGACCGGGGTACCGAATCCGAAGAATCGCTTTCCAGACGGCTTTTTAAGGCAGAGTTTGAGATGAAATTCGAGCCGCAGTTTGATGTGACGATAGTCAATGATGACTTTGCCAAGTCTTCCGCTGAGGCAGAAAATCTAGTTCGTGAATTTCTAGCCTCCTAAGCTTTGAAAATCGGGCTTTTTTTCGGCAGCTTCAATCCCATTCACCTGGGTCATCTGATCATAGCAGAGACGATTTACGACCGAACGGACTTGGATGAAGTGTGGTTTGTGGTCAGTCCTCAGAATCCGCTGAAAAAGCGAAAATCCCTCATCCATGAATTTGATCGGCTGCGTATGGTGGAGCTGGCGATCGAAGATAATTTCCACTTTCGGGCCAGCGATGTGGAATTTCACATGCCCCGCCCGAGCTACACCATCGATACCTTGACTTATCTCAGTGAGCAATATCCACAGCATCGGTTCAGCATTTTTTTGGGTTCAGATAATCTCAAGCAATTCAAAAAATGGAAAAACTACGAGCAGATTCTCGAGCACTATCAGGTCTATGTCTATCCCCGTCCGGGAGAAAAAGTGGACTTTTCACATCCCTCGATCATTGAAGTAGATGCCCCCCTATTGGATATCTCGGCGACCTTTATCCGGGAGGCGATACAGCAGGAGCGATCGGTGCGCTATCTGCTGCCTGATGCAGTGGTGGACTATATCCGAGACAAAAAACTCTACTTCTAGCAGATTATTTACCGTCTGCAAAAAAAAACGCCACTGATGGAAAAAATGAATGTTTTCTGGAGTTAAAGTTTGCAATTGAAAACTAAACTCAATATGTTAGTTTCATCTTCGATAATCGAAGTAACTTTTGGCCAAAGGTTTTTAAACTAACAAAACCAATAAAAACATGAAAAGGGTATTGTTTGGATTAGCCTTTATTGGGGCTATGGCGTTTTCGGGTTCTATTCTCTTCGCACAAGGAATGGAAGATCCTGGACAGGGAGGTGGCTTTGAATGTAAAATTGAACTTCTGAAATGTAATTGGTACAGTTCTGAAACTAGACAAATTTGTCACCAAAATGGAGATGGTTTAAGCTGTATTTGTGGTCAATCGACAAATTGTCCCTAATCCCTTCCCCGTTGGTTTCTTACTAGCGGGGTCTTTACCCTCAAATAAAACTTAATGTCGAAAAAATTACTTTTTCTTTATTTAATCCTTTTCACCTCTTTTTGTTCGTGTAATAAACCCAAAAAATGTGAAATGGATTTAATCATTCCCCCTGAGAACCTAGGAAAAACTGCCGTAAGTTCACTTGTGGATAAAATTCAAATATCGCCATTAAGCGGGGACCCAAATTTGCTCCCGCTTGAAGCAGATAGAGTAGATTTTTCAAAAAAATTAATGGTCATAGGCGACTTTACATTTTCTCAAAATGTATACGCTTTTGAAAACACAACAGGGAAGGCAATAAATATACCCGTAAAGAAAGGGGATGGTCCAAATGAAATTCATGCAATCAATGACTTTTGGTTGGATTCAACTATTTTATATGTGCTTGATGGAGTTAAAAGAAATATTGTGCCTTTTGATTATTCCACAGGAAGTTTTAAACAACTCGAAAAAATCAAATTAGAACTCCCGTTGAGAAGGTTTGCCAAAACAAACTCTGGATTCGTAGGACTTACTGGTGGAGGGCAGGATAGCGCCTTAGTATTTCTGGATCAATATGGAAATCTAATCTCCTCACATTTACCAAATTCAATCGAATTCTTACTAGTTCCAACAAATCCCTTTCATAAAATGATGAAAGGAAATGAAACACTCGTATTATTTCACTCATCGTTTAACCCAGAGATAATAAGAGTTGACAATGGAAAACCAGAATTATATTCTACTATTAGTTATGAAGGTGAAAAAGTCAAAAAACCTCAAAACATCAATTTTAAAAAGAACCAGTAGGGTTTTAATCAATTTCGAGAAACTTTAATTAATCAACCCTCACTTTTCAACTTAATGGGATTCGCACCAGAGCAGTTTATTCTTTTATTTTTTCTTCAAGATTCAGCCAGGCTTGTATTATCTAATTCAGTAAAAGGAAACACATTCCGAATAGAAAATCTGATAAACGACCTCAGCTTTGATCAACAACCTTTTCCAAAAATAATAGGAACAAATGGGCCAAGATTCCTAGCATTAATTGCATCAGATCAAATAAACAAGGATGACTTAAATTTTTCAGGGTCAGAACTAGAAAAAGCTCTTAAAGCATACCCCGATACTCCAGTATTCTTACTAGAATTTGAATTAAAAACATTCTAGAGATACAAAGATACTTTTTGTCTTACCATCAGGTCTTTTTTAGACAGTATCTTGAAACTTAAAAAGTTTAAAAATTATCGCTAGAAAATTTAGATTAGGAAGAGGAATTTTGCTTCCCTTCCCCTTTTTTGCTTATTTGCCTTTGACCCAATAGCCGCACTTTTTTCTCAAACCTAAGTAAACATTCCAATGAACAATCACCTCTACGAATCCGGCTTGATCGGCAACTGTGCCTATATCGCCCATATCGAAAAGGACACCAATATTTCCTGGCTTTGCATGCCGCGTTTTGACTCAGATTTTATTTTTGGTGGGATGCTGGACCGGGAAAAAGGCGGGAAATTCACCATTCTACCTGCCTCAGGAGAATACAGCTCCGCACAGATTTATGTGGAAAATACCAACGTACTGGAGACTATCATCCGAAATGGAGACGAGTCCTATAAAGTCACTGATTTTGCTCCACGCTTCAAAAATTACGATCGCTATTACAAGCCCTTGATGCTGATACGGAAGGTAGAACCGATTGCTGGTTCGCCGAAGATTCAGATTTGCTGTCAGCCTGTCACCGATCAGGGTCGGGTACAGCTCACTCCCAGTCAGGGAAGCAATCATATCCGCTATATGGGAATCGATCAGGAGCTACGGCTTACCACCAATGCGCCTTTGACTTATATCTGTGAAAGTAAACCTTTTGTACTTCAGCGACCTGTCTACTTGGTTCTCACCTATGGTAGGCCTTTGGAAGCTCCCATCGAAACTACCTCAGAGCGCTTTCTTCAATCCACGACCGACTACTGGAGATCCTGGGTGAAATCTACCAGTATCCCTAATTTCTCTCAGAGATTGGTCTTGCGATCTGCCTTGATTCTGAAAATCCACCAATTTGAGGACACCGGTGCGATCATTGCCGCCTCTACCACTTCACTCCCAGAGTCGCCTGGTAGCACCCGCAACTGGGACTACCGCTACTGCTGGATACGGGACACCTACTATACCCTCACCTGCTTCAATAGCTTGGGACACTTCGAGGAGTTGGAGAAATACTTTGATTTCATATTTAATCTTCCTACTGGACCCGACGGTCGCTATCAACCACTCTATTCCATTACAGGAGACTGGCTGCTTACAGAAGAAATCTCCGAACTGGATGGGTACTTGGGTAATAAACCAGTTCGATTTGGCAATCAGGCCTACACCCACATCCAAAATGACCTGTATGGTCAGGTATTGGTTTCACTCTTGCCCCTTTACTCCGATCAGCGATTCACGGAGTCGGAGCGTATCCATTCAGAGCCCTTAATCATGAACCTGTTGGATAAAATCGAAGCGACCATGCACGAAAAAGACGCGGGATTGTGGGAGTTTCGAAATCTGGCGCAGGAGCATTGCTACACCTTCCTCTTTCACTGGGCTGGTGCCAATGCTGCGGCTAAAATCGGCATTCGCTTGAAAAATGAAACCATGTATCAAAAGGCTATCTACCTGCGTGATGAAGCCATCAAAAAAATAGAAGCCTGCTACCTCCCCGAGCGCAAAGCTTATGCACAGGCTATCGGATCCAAGCATATGGATGCATCTACGCTTCAATTGATCACCATGGGCTATTTTGGGGATGATATCGAGCGGGCTAATGAGCACCTAAAGGCACTGGAAGAAGACTTGCTCGCCAAGGATTTTCTTTTCTACCGCTACAAGCACATGGACGATTTTGGGGTACCGGAGACGACCTTTTTGATTTGCGCTTTTTGGTATATCGAAGCTTTGGCCTGTGTCAATAGATTGGACGAGGCCATCGAGGGCTTTGAGACCCTCGTGAAGTATTGTAATCACTTGAGTCTATTCTCTGAGGATGTAGATCAAGCTACAGGCAGCCAATGGGGCAATTTCCCTCAGGCTTATTCTCACGTGGGATTGATGAATGCAGCTTTTCGAATCGGCAAGAAATTAGATAGACCGAATTTTCTTTAACCCTTATCGAGGAAAGATCCATCGAGTAAGCTACTATCTAAATTCTAAGATCGCTGAAGGCAAAAAAAAGGCGAGTCTCAAAAGACTCGCCCTCACTCACATCAATCTAAAATTACATGGTATCTACTTTCTTTCTTCTTCCTGTGTAGGAGAAGCCTGATTTCCCTACCCGAAGTTCTGTACGTCTGTTGAGCTGATGCATGGCAGGAGTACAAGTCACTTCGTTGCAGTTGTGGATTGGCTGGGTTTCACCATACCACTGATGCTCCATACGATTCTCTTCAATGCCTCGCTTCATCAGATAATCCATCACTACTTTGGCGCGACGCTCTGACAATCCCACATTGTAATCATCAGAACCTCTCTGGTCAGTATGTCCTTCGATGTAAAGCATCAAGTTTGGCATACGCTGTAGCATGATGGCAGTCCGCTCGAGTTCCTTCTTGTGTACCGAACGTAGCATGGACTTATCAAAGTCAAAGTAGATAGTAGGGATCTCATTGATCTCGTCCTGAAGCATGGTGAAGATATCCTCTGGATTACAGAAGTCCATTCCGGTAAGTTCTGTAGGCACATCATATTGCTTGGTCGCATCAGGGAAGGCTTCGAGTACCAATTCAGAACGTCTGTTCAACTGATGATCTGCTTCGGGACATGGAACTCCATTGCCACAATCATTCACCAGATTCTGCTCTCCAAACCACTCCAAGCGAATTCGATCAGGAGAGATATTGTATTGAGCCATGTATTCTGTCACAGCCTTCGCACGGTTGTTTGAAAGTGTAATGTTGTACTCATCTGATGCTCTAGAGTCTGTATGTGAAGCCACCAATAGATCTAGGAAGTTATATTTTTTCATGATCTCCGCAATCTTATCCAAGGCAGGCTTGGCGTCCTCACGGATCGCGTACTTATCCAAATCATAATAAACGATATCCACAAATACCGGCAGCTGATATGGAATCGGAGACAATTTATACTCTCGCTTCACAGTATCGCCTTCAAATCCTTTGGTAGTGATGGAGTTATCCGTAATGGAGAAATATCCTGGTTTGCTAATAGTCAAAGAGAAGTCGCTTTCCGGCTCAAGTTCTGCGGTCAAAGCTCCTTGATTCATTTGAGTAGTGACATTACCATTCTGTGTGTTATCACGCATGGTAGCCATATAGCTATCGGTTACCACTAAGCCATCACAGTCGATTACTCTAGCCAGGAATTGCTTGAAGGCATCCTCCATTACATAAAGATCATCAAGCCCTTCTCCTCCTTTACGGTTGGAAGAAAGGTAGATTTCACCATTTTCAAGCTCTCTGTAGCCAAAATCATCTGCGACAGAATTAATTGGCATGCCCATATTTTTCACATTAGAGGCTGTACCGTTAGAAAAATCAGCCACATAGATATCCATCCCTCCTACTCGTGGATGTCCTGTGGATGAGAAATAAAACTTATCGTCTTTTCTAAAAGGGTGAGTTTCGTTTCCTTCGGTATTGAGTGGTGCTCCAAGATTTACTGGTGCAGTAAAATTCATATCTGCATCGTATTCAGAATAGTAAATATCATAACCACCTATTCCATCCGGCATATCAGAAGCGAAATAAAGTCTTTTTGCCTGCTCATCTACAAATGGATGCATGACAGAATAATTCAGAGAATCATTGAATGGAAAGGCCATGAATCCTTCCAATTGACCGTCCTCATTTACCTTGCTGTAATAAATCTCTGATTGTACGGCGATTTGTCTGTCACCTTTTGCCTTCTTTATATCCCGAGTCACAGAATAAAACAGCACCCCGGCCTCTTTAGCATAAGACGGATCTGCAAAGTTCTTCGTACCGGGCACATTGGAAACTATTTTAGACACATTCCCTTCTGTGTCTTGTTTGTAAAGTGAGAAATATTGACGCCCAGTGTAATCACTTTTTTCTTCACTGAAAAACTCATTCTTGTAGTCAATTCGGATACCGGGCATTTTCTTAGTAGGCATTTCTCCTCCTCGGTCAGAAACAAAATACTTATTTCCTGCTGCATCCTGAGCAACCACAAAATCAGATCCTTCAGAATTTAGACCTTCTGCCGGCTGGATATTTACTTTTTTCTGAGTCTCCGGAGAAATGAATGTTTCTAAATAACTCATCAAAGAATCAGGAGAAACATTTCTTCCCCTCAAATCGCTCTTTCCTGCTTCTAGTTTTCCTGCCTTTTGGGCTGCAGACAACAGGCTGATATAGTCTTCCCGTGAAGCATCATCTTCATAGGAAACGGTATTTTTCCACCATTCTAGAGATTTGTCATAATCTCTTACAACATCATAAGCCTGAGCGGTTTTTTTCGCAGTCTCATAATTGGGCTTCTTTGCATATGCCTGCTCATAAATATCGATGGCACGCTGGTAGTTCATTAGATCCATTTGTCCATCAGCAAATCTCACCTTACTCTTTTGAGCTGTGGCTTGCTGACCGAATCCTAAAAATAAACTAGCTGTGATACTTAATATGGTCAATGTCTTTTTCATAATCAGAACCATCTTTGATTTTTCATTACTGCTCTTCTTGGAATCATGTAGAATCCTACAGAAAGTTCATGAGAATTACTTCTGAAATCCTGCAGTACGTTGAGGTTATGATCATAAGCATAACCGAGTCTTATTCTATCTGTAGCGAAAATTTCCACAATCGCTGCAAAAGCATTTCTATTGGAAAGATTTTCTGGAAGGTTGTCATTCCAAATCTTCATATTGGATCTATAAGAACCTCCTAGCCAAATTCGCTCTCCAAATAAGAACATCGCATTGATGTCATAATTGGTTGGAGCTCCTTTCACCTCCTTGATTAAGAAACTCGGCTTGAACTTCACCGTACTTCCTAAGTCAAAGAGTGCACCTGCTGTCAAATAATAATGAAAGTCATGGTAGGCAAGAGCCACATCCTCTCTTTCAAGGGCTCTTTTACCTATCATATTGTATACACTGAAACCAGCATAGAATTTTGAGGTGTGGAAGAAAAGTCCAGAATTCAAGTTGGGAGTGAATAGATTAATTCTACCATCAGGAATTTCTGAATCAGGAAAATCATTAGGATCCAGCATACTCCCATCAATAGCGTATTCGGTCACCCCGGCACTTACCCCCAAACCTAGGTAGCTATCCCGTCCCGTTTGGATACGATAAGCGTAGGTCAGCAAACCTCCGTTGGTCCGCGCTGGCCCAATGTTATCTGACAAAATGGAGAAACCAAACCCCATGGTGCCTTCATTGGCGCTTAGGTCAGCGGTGACCGTAAAGGTTTCAGGTGATCCAGGGAAGCGGATCCACTGCGACCTGAAGGTGGATTGAATGTAGGGCTCTCCCTTGTAGCCAGCATATCCCGGATTGACATGCAATCCATTGAAAATGTACTGACTAAATTGGGGAAGCTGCTGCCCAAAAGTCCCCCCCGTGGCCATTAAGGCTAGTAGGAAGGTTATACCGATGATTTTAAAAGTAGTTTTCATCTGCTTGTTATTTGAATTTTGGAGGTCAGACCTGCCTTACAAAGACAGGGATAATCTCGCATGGCTGCCCCGAGGACTTCGAGGAATTCTAAGAATATTTTCAGCCATGCTCGATTTCATAACGCTTCTTGATTAATCTTCTTTAATTACTTGGATCCAGCCTGTAAACTCATGCTCTCTTCCAGATCGGTCTACCGTTCTCAAGACGAAGAAGTATGTTCCTGAAACTTGTCCTGGTGCATTCCAGTCGTTTCTGTAATTCTCCTGCTCAAGGACATGGTCCCCGTATCTGTTAAAGATAGTTATTTCATTGCTTACAAACTTACCTAGTCCCTTGATCTCGAAAGAATCATTGTCTCCGTCGTTGTTCGGCGTAATAACATTCGGTATTCTGAATGGTAATACTTGATTCACATCGTCGTCTTGGTTGTTGGTAGTATCGACATCTTCTTCTTCAGCTCCCACTGTTGCGATGTTTGTGATCGTTCCGGCATCACCTGCCTGTACCCTCACTCTGAAGACAATTACTCCGTCTGCTGGTAAGAATGGTACATTCCAAGTAATTCTACTTCCCGCCACCGCTGGCGTACCTACCTGAATCTGCTCGTCATTCGTAAATACTACGCTCGAGCTTAGGTAAGTGACACTTGCTGGCAGCTCATCCACGATCTCAACATTGGTAGCTGGAGTGCCTCCGATATTTCTTACCGTGATCTCATACTCAAACTCATCGCCTTCGTAGATTTCTACTTCGAAGCTGGTCTTCTCTACTGAGAGATCAACCTGATCGTTCAGTAATCTGAAGAATACCAAGGCATCGTCATTGTTATCAGGGAAGGCTGTCTCTCTGAGTACATATCGCAAGGTGTAAGCTCTCGCCTCATTTACATTTGGTATCAAGCTCAATTCACCGTTATCATCGATCAATAGACCTATCACGCCGTCCAATTCAGTGAATTCGAAGTCCACATCAGCAGGGTCTGGACGCTGACCTTCCAGAAGGTCATTGTCAAGGATATTTCCAAGCAGGCCGCCGTAGCTGACGAAGTAGTCTCCAAAGTCATCATCATTAGCGATGATCTCAACCTCTGCCTGCACACATACCCAACCAAAGTCCATATCTAGATGTACTCGAGAATCTGAGGAGACTGTTCTAGAGACCGTATCATCAGTGGTCAATCCACATCGTTCTTCGAAGCGTATTGAATTGATATCTGTCATTCTTCCTCCTTCATTTGGAAGATTCTTAACAAGTCCCGTTGCTGCCATTGCAGATGCACTAGCTAAGAGAACCGGATCAGCAGTAATTACAGCATTATATTCACCATAAATCGCTCCTCCTTGATCATCAAACATATCATCCTCAGTAGCACCTGGTCTCTCTCTCCAGTATCCGAGAATACCCACAATTACATTTGCATCGTATCCGTTTGGCCCTGTGACGCGGATATTACCGCCATCTGTAGTACCTGCTAGACCAGCTTTGTTCAATTCTCCCTCATTCTCAGGTCCGTCGTATCGACCATCACCGTTCAAGTCAAACCACTCCCATTCACTGATTGAAATAGGACCTGCAGAAAGATCGTTCATGGTTACCTGACCATCATTATTGGCATCGAACCACTCGTTCTGGATACCATCCTGATTAAGATCATACCATACGAAGTCTCCAAGCACAACACCATCAAATGGTGCATAAGGGAAGTCTTCGACTACTGGCACACAAACCTCTACCTCTCTGAAAGCTAGCGAGCTCTTCTGGAAGTTAAATAGACCCTGTGCATTCAAGTTGGCATCCTGAACTTGTATCAAATAGTTACCAGTTGGAACATCTTTGAAGACGTAACGTCCCTCTGCATCCGTGATGACAATCAAGGTCTCACCAGGAGTGTCCCCTTGTGGAATCAAGGTAATCGGAACATTTGGTAATGGCTGATCTGTTCTATCATCTATCAGAACCCCAGTTATTAGAGTATCATCAATACAAGTTATTGGAGTCTGTGTGAAATCTGTATCCGTCACACCTTCACTTCCATCCTCAATCTCACCGGACGCTGATGCAAAATTCAATATTGGTTCTTGTAGCGCAATATCTTCTATTGTCACCACATAGGAGCCAGTGAATGTAAGCGTTTCGCCAACTTTCAAGATATCTATCATTTCCTGAAGCTCGATCAAACCATCATTGACTTCAACATTGAATAAATCAACATTACCGGTGTTGGTTACGGTGAGGGTGTAGGTAATGACATCTCCCTCATTCTCTACAAATTCAACATTTGCAGTTTTTACCAAGTCGATTTCAGGCTGAGGAAATACCTCATCATCTTCATCTATAGTGATCTCTACAGAATCCTCATCAGAAATCTGAGTACCCTCTTCACCAGAGATTGTACCTACCACTGTTGCAACATTTATTAAAGTGGAAGAATTAAGGTCATCTTCTTCTACAGTATAAGTGGTGGTGAGTTCTTCAACCTGTCCAGGATTGAGTGTTCCTAGATTTACATCCAATCCTGTAAGAGGATCATTAACCGTCACATTCGTCAATGATACATTTCCTGTATTTGTAACTGTAAGAGTATATGTGATTTCCTGACCTAGCTGAGTAATAACCTCTGTATCAGCTGTCTTTGTAATTTCAACCCCAGGATTAACTCGAATTGGAGTTTCTATCTCTGTATCATCTTCAGGATCTTCTCCATCAGGGCTTTCTCCTTCTGTCAAGGCTGTGTTCAATACAAATCCTGCATCCACATCAGCCTGAGTCACCTCGTAGTCGGTATCTACAGAAGTTGATGCGCCAGGTGCCAAAGTACCCACATTCACATCCAAGCCAGTCAATGGATCCTCTACCGTTACATTGGTCAGGGTCACATTACCTGTATTGGTCACAGTCAGGGTATAAGTGATTACATCACCTGCCTCGCTCACCTCGGCTCCGTTGTCCGTCTTAATCACTTGGATAGATGGATTGCGAATCGCTTCAACTACCGCATCATCCTCGTCGGATACCGGAGTCTGTCCGGAGAATGCAAATACATCCGCTACGTTCAAGATCGATCCGTTGTCGATGTCAGCCTGTGTCACCACATAAGTGGTCTCTCTCACAACTACCTGACCCGGTACCATTGATCCGACATTCTCACTGAAGCCTGTCAACGGATCATTGATCGTCACACCCGCAAGAGTCGTGTTACCTGTGTTGGTGACTGTCAGGGTATAAGTCACTTCCTGACCCGCTGCATCTACCGAGGTAGGATCAGCTGTCTTAACCATGGTGATGCCTGGTCGCTGAATCGCTTCAACTACCGCATCATCCTCGTCGGATACCGGAGTCTGTCCGGAGAAGGCAAATACATCCGCTACGTTCAAGATCGATCCGTTGTCGATGTCAGCCTGTGTCACCACGTAAGTGGTTTCTCTCACAACGACCTGACCCGGTACCATCGATCCGACATTCTCACTGAAGCCTGTCAGTGGATCATTGATCGTCACTCCTGCAAGAGTCGTGTTACCTGTGTTCGTCACTGTCAAAGTATAGGTCACTTCCTGACCCGCTGCATCTACCGAAGTAGGATCAGCTGTCTTATCCATGGTGATGCCTGGTCGCTGAATCGCTTCAACTACTGCATCATCCTCGTCGGATACCGGAGTCTGCCCGGAGAAGGCAAATACATCCGCTACGTTCACGATCGATCCGTTGTCAATGTCAGCCTGTGTCACCACGTAAGTGGTTTCTCTCACAACGACCTGACCCGGTACCATCGATCCGACATTCTCACTGAAGCCTGTCAGTGGATCATTGATCGTCACTCCTGCAAGAGTCGTGTTACCTGTGTTCGTCACTGTCAAAGTATAGGTCACTTCCTGACCCGCTGCATCTACCGAAGTAGGATCAGCTATCTTATCTATGTTAATACTTGGATTCTGAGGAATTACTACCTCAGTACAAGTCTCACAATCAGTGTTTGGCTCTTCTACCGGTGTAGGATCAGAAGACTCATCTTCTACTACCTCATCAGTAGGTGAGGTTCCTTCAGCCAAGGCCAAGTTCACCACATATCCGTTATCAATATCCTGCTGCGTCAACTCATAGGTCGCAGTGAATGTCGTATTGTCACTTTCTCCAGGAGCCAAGCTGATCGGTCCGCCATTCACAGTTACCATTGGGTCTGTTATTGTGATGTCACTCAAGGTCACATTTCCAGTATTGCTCACTGTGAAGATGTATGTGATTGTTTCACCTACATTTCCGAAACCATCCTGATTCTCATCATTAAAGATTCCATCTTTCAACAATTCGATAGCAGGTTGTTGGCACAGGTCGATAATCAGCGTATCCTCATTAGACACCGTCTCATCGTCTGTGGTTACTTCTGCAGTGTTCTCGATAGATCCCGCATCCACATCATCCTGAGTTACGGTATAAGTCGCCTCGTATGTCCAAGTCTCATCCACGTCCAGCTCACCGTCTTGGTCAGTGTCTCCACCTACAAAGCTGATCGCTGAAAGTCCTTC
>NZ_KE386899.1:0-859 GCF_000429405.1 Algoriphagus marincola DSM 16067 | reverse complement strand
CTCGTCATTCACTGCAACGCCACTCAAGGATACATTTCCTGTGTTGGTCACCGTGAAGGTGTAAGTAATCACTGTCTCACCGGCAATCACCTCGAAGCAGTCCTGCTCTCCAGAAGTCTCCAGGTCGCTCGTCTTCTCGATGTTAATTGACTTGTCCTGAGTAAAGCAAGCTTCCGCCTGATCTCTCACTACGAGAAGCACTTCGTATTCTTCTTCAGCAATTCCAGGGATTTGTTGACCTTGGTCAGGTCTCTCTTGTCCAAAGTACTCTCTCAGTTCAGCAGAAGCTGTATTGGTAAAGCATTCTCCATCAATCAATTCCTGCGTAATGGTCACCGCTACAGGGAATACTTCAGACTGTCCTGGAGCCAATTCCGCAATCACTTCCATCAACCCAACCTGCATATCCTCAACATAGATATCGAACAAGGTCACGTTTCCTGTATTAGTCACTGTGATATCATAGGTCACTTGACCATCCAGTACATCATCGTTTCCAGTGACTTCTTTGGAAATTGAAAGGTTAGGAGATTGTGGAAGATCGGTCGTCTCATCGTCGGTCGCCGGATCAGACTCATTCGAATCTGCCGTCGCCGTATTGTCTACTTTGCCCGCATTGATGTCATCCTGGTCGATCGTGTAGGTCGCCGTGAACGTGTTGCCACTGTTCGCCCCCACTGCCAAGTCGATCGGTCCGCCGTTTACAGTCACCAACGGATCGGTTACCGTCACACCGGTCAACGGTAGGTTGCCCGTGTTGGTCACCAAGAAGGTATAACTGATCGTCTCGCCGTCATCCGCTCTGCCGTTGCCGTTCTCGTCATTGAACGTACCTGTCTTCACGATGCTCAAGGAAGCA
>NZ_AUBU01000010.1 GCF_000429405.1 Algoriphagus marincola DSM 16067 | reverse complement strand
ACCGTGGTGTTGTGACTGCATTTGCGCACAGACTTAAACCAGTATTCATAATCGGCTATGAATTCATAGTCCAGCTTCTTGATCTCCAAGTCTTCCTTGTCGTACTTCCAGCGGATGTAATCCCGGGTATGCTTCAGGGAGGTTTCATATCGCTCCAAGGTGCCGGGAGCAAATTCCGAACCCAGTAGGGACTTCATGTGCTCATTGTGCCGCTGAAAGATTTCCAGCAGAAACTGGTTTTCTTCGCTTTCACCGAGTAAGATGTTTCGAATGGCTTGCACGGTCAGCTCCTTTCCCTCATCCATCAGCTTTTGTCTGGCCTGCATCACTTTCATTTTGACCGAATCCAGATAAGAGTTCAGCTGCAAGGCGTCACTTTTATTTCCTATGGCCATCCCCAGCTTGGGGCTCCAGCGTTCTTTGGGCCAGTCCAGTTTGGTCGATAGCTCTTTCCGCTCTCCATTGACAGTAATTCTCAAAAAGATATAGTGAAGATTGTTCGGGCTGTTTTTCCGGGCTTTCAGAAAAAACGTTATCCGGAAGGTTTTTTCCATCATGACAGATTGATTTTGGTTTCAGATTTTTTCAACTAGCACAAAATCAATCGGAAAAAATCACCAGTTAGGGACCACTCCCTATTTTTTGAGGAAAGTCTAAAAAACCGTGCGTCTTTTAATTAATTAGTTTGAGACGCGTAGGTTTACGCTTTTTTTACCTGCATTTCTTTGTATTTGAATGAATTCTACCTATTGAATACGACAATTACCTAAGGATTGAATCTATCAAATTTCAGACACTTGCAATCAAAAACCAACTATATACAAGCTATTGAATTTCAATTATTTAGCTCAAAAAATTTGAACGAGATGCTGTAAAAACAAAAACCCCAACAAATTAATTTTGTTGGGGTTTAAATGTGTTTGAAAACCAATTTTGCAGAGAGTGGGGGATTCGAACCCCCGGTACGGTTTGACCCGTACGACAGTTTAGCAAACTGCTGGTTTAAGCCACTCACCCAACTCTCTTAATATCATTTTATGGGATAGTACGCCAGTTTATCCGCCGCGGCGGATGGTTTAAGCCACTCACCCAACTCTTTTTCTGTTATACTTTCCCAGAGTCTTCAGTCCAATTTTGAAATTCTTTCTTCGATGGAGTACCTCTGACACTCAAACAAAGCCCTTTTAGCTTGTTAGCGGTTGCAAATATAATTCAATTGAAAAGACTTTCACAAGTTTATTTCAAGGGGAAATATCCCTGAAACAAGAATTATTTCACACTTAGATTCAGGGTGCTTGGAAATCTGACACTTATCTTCACAATAAATTAAAAATACCCACTTTATGGTATTTTTTTCACTTCCCCGGGTTTCTATATTTGATCAAATTATTTTTCAATGATTATACAAACAAACAAAGCTGAGTACTTGATTTCAGGCTTGCCCGAAAGAAAAGATTTCATTTCTATCAAATCTAATAACCGTGCGGAGTTGGCCAGACTTTTTGGATCTGAAAAGGTGAAACAGTCTCAAGAGGCTCAGTGGAGATTTGAGGTTTATTCCTGCCGGCAGGAATTTGCCAATTCTTTAATCTTGCTTGTAAAGGAGATTGACTACATTGATTTCCATGAATTGGAAAAATTTATCTAAAAAAAATCACTTTTTTTCAGAACTCTTTTTTTTGACAAAAAGCATTTTTAGTAAGAGTTCTTGCTTTTTCTTTTATTGAAACGAATAAGCTTTTGATAATCAGTTGTTTTCAAAATTTTGTTTACAAAAAGCTCTGTTTTTTTTATAAAAATTTTTATTCACTTTCGGGTATATATTCTGAATTCAACACTCCAAAAAATTGGTAAGCCTGACCACAGACAGTAGTTTAATCCCTGATTTCATCAAAAAATCAGACTTCTTTTTCTGCACGATTCTCGATGTGGAAGGAAGAATTTCTGATTTAAATCCAGCGATTGAAAATCATGGAATTACCAGAAATAGCCTTCTTTCGGACTATTTAAGAGATGATTCTTCGGAGGCACTTTTGGAGACATTGAATGCCTTGATGGCAAATCCGAAACGTAAGGAATCCATTATTCTTTTTTGGAAGGATGAAAAAATTCAACCAATCCGTTGGGAGTTTTCCATGGTTATAGATGATCAAAATGATCCAATCGGATTGGTAGGCTTGGGCGTTTCATTGAACCTGCATCATTTAGATTTATCATTATTCAATCTTCTGGATTTACTGAATTCGGTAAAGATCACGCTGTCAGAAGATTTTGAAATTGTAGAAGTCGAAGGATCAATTGATGATGCCTTTGGTGTGTATCAAACTGACCTGGAAGGAAATTGCCTATTTGACTATTTTGATTTTTCAGATGAAATAATCAATTCTATTCAAGCTGAAAAATGGGATAGCCCATGGAAGGTGTTCAAGCTTTCAAATAATTTGAGTTTGATCTTTTTGAAGCAAAATGAAACTGTAGTTCTATTTATGCAGGCTAATAGTCTTTCAAGGATTGATAGCTCGAGAAATGAATCTTGGGATAGGGATTTATTGGAATTGATGCCAGGGCCAGTATGGTTGGTAGACGAGGGCTTGAATCTTATTCAATTAAATAGTGTGGCTGAAGACCTAATTTCTATAAGCTCTGGAAGAAAGCCAAAAATTGGAGAATTGATCGATTGGTCGCAAAAGCCCGTTTTTTATGAAAAATTTCATAAGAAATTATCTCAGGGATTAGATTCTCAAATTGATTGGTCTATTGAGGTAGATGACAAACATATTTTTTATCAATTGCGAATAAAAGCATTTCATAGACCGGGAGTCTTTTTGGTTCATGGCTTTGAGTTAAGCAAAATGCGTAAACAGATTCAACTTTTACAGGAAGAGAATAAACTTCTTCGTGAGTTGGTCTTGAAGCCTTCCCATATTCTCAGATCTCCGCTTTCGTCCATGTTGGGGCTATTGGATTTGATTGACGAGGGAAAACTCGACTCCGAAAACAAGAAGTACTTTAAATACATGAAGCCATTGGCCAAAGAATTGGATCATGAGATTCGAGTATCTGCTGAAAGAGCTTCTAGGTTTGACTAGTAAAGGTTTTCTACACCTAGGATGGACAAGCGCGCTGGAATGTCGTAAATACCCGCTAGCGTAACTCTCTCTGAACTATACCAGGCATTTCCGTCCTCCCGAAAGACAATTCCTTCGGTCAGTCCCATTGGAAAAACTTCTATCTGAATTCTCTTGATGTCTTTTGTTAGCCCATTTTCTTCAAAACCATCCACTAGCCAGACGAATCCTTCAAGCGGTATTTTATAGCCTATAAAGATGATTTTCCCAGTTTGGGCTTGAATGCTTGCCCCTGTGACTAGGCCATCTGTCGGTAAAGTTTCAATCAATTCAGTAGCGTAATCTCCCGGGATAGCCGGTATCCGGTGATAATCGGAGTCATCTCTTCCCCTGTTTTTGGTAAAAATGTGCAGCTGATTATCAGCAAAAATAAAAGCTTCGCAATCAAAACGGTGATTTTCCCGAGGACTAAAATCCTGCTGGTTGGGGTAATTAAATGTGATTCTTTCAGCTGCTACAGTTTCTTCATTCAGGACATCTTCCCAATTCACTCGATAAATGGTCAAATCTTTTCTAGCCCCTAGATTATTTCCAAAATCCCCAATAAATAGGTGTTGATCGCTTTGTGCTAAGCTCTCCCAATCTACATTGGTAGCATTTTCCACAGTGATTTTCCTGAGGATTGCTCCCGTTAAAGGATTCAATTCGATGATTTGATTTGGATTGTCTCCATCGTTAATTGCAAAAAGTCGATTCTGATAGAAAGCCAAACCAGAGATTTCATCGAGTTCTTCATCAAGGGTATTTAGTGGTGTAGGAATGAGTGACCAAGGGAAGCCATCCGTGTTTAATTTGATTTTTCTTTCGTATAAACCCGGGACCGAAACCGGATACTCGATGGAGTAATTTTCTGAAGATTCTGGCTTGTGAAATTGGATTAGGTGGTCAATTGAACCCGGCAAAGGGACTTTGATTTTTAATAGCTCTTTGGAATTCAAATAGGCTTGAAAGCTGCTCTCATAAGAGAATAGGTTTTTTTCAAAGGGAGCAATTACTTGGGGAGTGGCTAAATCAAAGTTTGCACTGACTTTGAGTTGCTCACTGAGTCCCGATACTTGTAAGCGGATAGTTTCTGTAGAGTTTTTTAATTCAAATTCACCCAGAATATCTACTGGAAGAGGCTCGGAGAATTCAGGGATTTCTGCGGATCGATAGCGGTAACTGTATTTGCTGAAAGGGAGTGAAATAGGGGAGGAAATGGGCGATTCATTTGGGGTCAAAGTGATGATTTGAGAAGCCTGATTTTCAAGGTTTTTGATTTCCAATTCCCATGTATCTGCAAACTTTTGCTTGCCCGAATATTGGCCATTCAAAAGATCAATTCCTTCAAAGGATACTAAGGATTGATCTTCTTCAATCGGAGGATTGGGGATGGGATTGGGATCCTCTTTAGGATTGCACGCCCAAAAAACTAAATAAAACAGAATAAAAAACTGTCTGATTTTCATACAGATATCGCTAGCCAATAAATCTTAAATGCAAAAGTACGAATTCTAAACAATGCGATTCAATAGTAAGTTGCATAATAAATTCCAAGACAATGAAAGAGCTTCTAGAAAATATCAAGAGAAACGGTAATGGGAATAGCAATGGTCAGGGAGAGGCTTCTTTGGAAAAAGAAAAACCTCTTTTGATTAAAGGCGCCCTTTTTGTCCGTCAAGAAGGTACTCTGGTGAAAGTCAAGTATGAGGATATCTTGTGGCTGAAAGGGGACGGAAATTACACGACTCTAGTCACCAGAAATTTTGTGATTTCTGTACGGAATATTCTCAAAGATTTCGAAGATGCTTTGCCAAAAGATCAATTTATGCGGGTCCATAAAAGTTACATGGTTCGCTTAGATGAAATATCTGTGATTTCCACCCGGGAGGTGAAAATTGAAGAGGATATGGTTCCGGTAGGACGTACTTATTATCAGCGTTTGATTGATGGAATTCAGCGTCTGTCGAGTGAATAATTATTTATTTATTGATCCAAAGCAAACTACTATCACCATAACTCAAAAAGCGATAATCATTATCTAAGGCTTCCTGATAGACTTTTTTCCAATCATCGCCAATCAAAGAGCCGATCAATAGCATCAAAGTGGTCCCCGGTTGATGGAAATTCGTGATCAATCCGTCGATCATTTGAAACTGATATCCGGGGAAAATGAAAATTTCTGTTTCGCCCATGATTTCTACTTTTCCTTCTGCCTCCATTTGATTCAAAACTGCTTGAAGGGATTCATTCTTTGAAGGCAGACTCTCTCTTGTATCATAGGGAATCAACTTAGCGACTTGAAAAGCAATGCCCTTGTTTTCCAAAAGCTGGACCCCATACCAATACAGGCTTTCAAGTGTACGGACTGAGGTGGTACCCACTGCCACAATTGGGCCTTCCTGATTCAAAAGCTTTTCAATGGTTGATTTTTGAAGGTGAATTTGCTCACTGTGCATAGGATGGGAAGTTACATCATCCACTTTGATAGGCTGAAAGGTCCCTGCACTCACGTGTAAAGTCACTTGAGCTTCTTGGATTCCCTTTTTGCGAAGATTTTTAAAAACTTCTTCAGTAAAATGAAGTCCGGCAGTCGGTGCCGCTACAGCTCCTTCCTTTTCTGAATAGACCGTTTGGTAGCGGTCCTTGTCACTTTCTTCCGCTTTTCGATTGAGATAGGGAGGAAGGGGGACCTCCCCGCTTGATTCGACGATGTCTACAAAAGGTACACTTTCGCTATTCCAATCGAATTCTACCCATTTATTCTCTTTGTCCACCAATTTGGCTTCTAAGACCACTTTTTGGCCTTGGATTTCTATCACACCTTTTAGAATCTCACCGCTTTTCCACTTTTTAGCATTGCCTATCATGGTTTGCCAAGTCACTGGCTGGGTCGAAAGCATAATCTCGGGAATCACTGTGGTAGGCTGGACGGGGTTGAGTAGAAATATTTCTATACGGGCTCCCGTCTCCCTTTGAAAGATCAGTCGTGCGGGTATCACCTTGGTATCATTGTACACAAGCAAGGTTCCTTTATCCAAAAAATCAGGTAAATCGAAAAAATGATGATGGGAAATTTTTCCTGATTGGTAATGAAGTAGCTTGGAAGAATCCCGTTTTTCAAGTGGATACTTTGCGATTCGCTCTTCAGGAAGCGTATATTCGTATTCTTGGAGGTTTACTTTTTGCACGATTTCAATCAATTTGGCCGCAAATATAGTTCATACTTTCAAACTCATTTAATACCCATTCGTTTCCATGATTTTAAAATTTCAGCTCGTACCCCGCACTTTGAAATTTCGATTTGACGCAGGTACCTCCCGAGGGGTACTGAAGACCCGCAATATTTGGTGGATCAAGGCTGTAAATTCAAAGGACTCCCGAATAGGCTGGGGAGAGGCTGCTCCACTGGTAAGGCTGAGTGTTGATGATAGACCGGATTTTGAGGCCAAGGTGCAGGATTTCTTAAATGAGTTTTCAAACTATGATTTTCCTGAGGAGCAAGAATCCTTGTTGGCCTTTATAAAGGATATCGTTCCTTCCGACTTTCCTTCTCTTCGATTTGGCCTGGAGATGGCTATCATGGACTTTTTTCAGGATGGAGAAAAGCGGTTTTTCCCAAACAACTTCTACGATGGGCAAAAGCCGATTCCGATCAACGGCTTGATTTGGATGGGAGATAGAAACTTTATGCGAGAGCAAATCGATGCTAAAATCAGGCAAGGTTTCACTTGTATCAAAATGAAAATCGGAGCTATCGATTTTGAGCAGGAATTGGATTTACTTCGCTATATCCGGGAGCGCTTCTCTGAGGATGAATTGACTCTCCGAGTGGATGCCAATGGGGCTTTTAGTACCATGGAGGCTCTTTCCAAACTCGAACGATTGGCAGAGCTAGGAATCCATAGCATAGAGCAACCCATCGCAGCAGGGCAATGGGCAGAGATGTCAAAGCTTTGTGCCAAGACCCCACTACCCATAGCACTCGATGAGGAATTGATAGGAATTCGGGATAAAGGATTGCTTTTAGACCATATTAAACCACAGCATATCATTTTAAAACCAACTCTGATTGGTGGCTTTTTGGAGTCAGAAGAATGGATAGAAGAGGCCGAAAAACGAGCGATTGGTTGGTGGATGACTTCTGCTTTGGAAAGCAATATCGGTCTGAATGCGATCGCACAATTAGCTTCGAAATTCAATCCGAGGGTACCTCAGGGCCTAGGTACCGGTCAGCTTTACCACAATAATCTAAACTCACCGCTTGTAATTTCTGCTGGTCATATCCGCTACCAAAAGGATTTGAGTTGGGAAATTCCTCGTTAATTTTCTACTGAGAATAAATATACTGGCTTTGGCGCTGATACTTTAATAGAGGTAGGAGTGAGGATGCCATTTTCGATATTTCGCTCGAAAACAACCACGTCTTCTGATGCCTGATGCGCTACCAAAAGGTATTTTTCATCAGATGTCAGTGAAAAGTTTCTGGGCATATTCCCACCACTTGAAATATGCTGCACCGTTTCAAATGGACCTTCATCAGTCTTTGCAAAGACAGAAATTGTGTTCGCGTCACCACGGTTGGAGGCGTAGATGAATTTTCCGTTTTTTGAAACTCGAACTTCCGCTGCTCCCACAGCCCCTTTAAAGTCAGGTTCTAAAAGTGACAGCTTTTGCTGACTAATGAGGTTTCCATCCTGAAAAGCAAAAACCTCTAAAGTGGCGGTCAGTTCTTGAACCACATAAACTTCATCCCCATTTGGGGAAAATACCAAGTGTCGAGGGCCATCTCCAGGAGTCATGGCCGTTTTTGACAAAAGGCTGACTGGCTCCGAATTATTTCTGTCAATTTGATAGGTATAAATGTGATCGGTTCCCAAATCAGCAACAAGCAAAAATCTCCCATCAGGGCTGAAATTTGCACTATGAACATGAGCAGATTCCTGTCTGCTTTGGTTGATACTGTTACCAGAGTGTTGGATTGATTGAAGGTATTCTAACCGCCCTTTGGGAGCTAATCGGTAAATGGAAAAATTTCCACCGCTGTAATTACTGACGGCCAAAATCCCATCTTTCTCTGCAATATGACAGGGATGTGCTCCTCTGCTGAATAGGCTGTCGATCTGAAAAAGCTGCGATTTTTCTTCGTTCCAGCTGAAAGACTTTAAAGCCCCATTTTCATTTTCTTCTACAGAAAAAACAAATTCTCCAGATTCAAGAACAAAGGAGGGATTACTGACTCCCGGTGCAATAACCTTATATGTGATTGCTTGATCTTCTGGATTGAAGCTCAATAATCCGATCCCTTCTTCTGAACTGTCTGTATAACTGCCTACTAGAAAGTTATATTTCATACTTTTTTCAATTTCGATTTTTGATTCCTCTGCGCAGGAAAAAGTCGCTAAGATTAAGAAGGCTACTAAGATATTTTTCATCTGGGAAAGTACGAAAAAAGTCAATAATCGAAAGGAGCTTTGCCCTGCTGATTAATGCTAAATAAATCGACTTTGGAATTGATGAATTGGTAAAAATTTAGCCAAAAAGCAGAAAAATTCGTAATTTGAGCAAGCTTTACAAACCAAATAAAATGCAAACACCCTACGAGACTGAAGTTGCCAAGCGATTTACTATTTATAATTCACTTTTTCTGGATCTTCCTTTTGATCATATTTTTCGAACAGGCACTATGCTTCCTTTATTGGCAACTTCCTGTACGAAAGGTTTTGAAGAAGGTAAATCTCCCCGAGCAATCATAGAGGGATTTTTCAAGGATATGATGCCAAATAATTCTGAGAAAGAACGCAGCGATCTCCTTTTCCAAATGATTCAGTACGTAGAGCGTCAGGTGGTTTTATTTGATTCCATCGAAGATGCAGCCTATGAAAAAATCAATGATTTGGGAGGAAAGGGTTCGATCAAAGCCTTGATTACAAGGGCAGAGGGCGACCGGAAAAAAGAAGCTTTAATTGAAAAGTTAAAGACTTTTTCCGTGCGTTTGACTTTGACAGCCCACCCAACTCAATTTTATCCCGGGAATGTTCTAGGAATTATAACGGATCTGGAAGATGCCATCCGACATGATGATATTGGCCGGATCAATTTGCTTTTGCAGCAGCTGGGAAAAACTGGCTTTATCAATCGGGAAAAGCCATCTCCTTTTGATGAAGCAGTTAGCTTGATTTGGTATTTGGAAAACGTCTTTTACCAAAGCATTTCTGATATCATGATTCGTCTGCTAAAAAGCCTGGAGCAACCTCTACATACTTGGGAAAATCCTGGTCTATTGAAAATTGGGTTTTGGCCAGGTGGTGATCGGGATGGGAATCCATTTGTGACCCATGAAACGACTTTGAAAGTAGCAGAACGGCTCAAAAAATGGATTCTTCGGTGCTACTACAGGGATTTAAGAAAATTAAGAAGGAGACTGACTTTCAAGCATGTCGAGGAAGTGATGCTCCGGGTAGAGCGCGGTATTTTTGTGACTTTATTTGAGGAAAAACCGATATATAACAGTGCTGAAGAACTTTTAGGAGAATTGCTGACTGCAAGAGAAGCGCTGATCAAATATCATGATGGGCTATTCTTAGAGCTTCTGGACGAATTCATCTTGAAGGTTCGGATTTTTGGCTTTCACTTTTCATACATGGATATGCGGCAGGATAGTCGTAAGCATGATGGGCTTTGGGATGAACTTTTGCAGATAGAGGGTCAATCTTGGGAGGAAGATGAAAAGGCTCAAATAGACCAAATTCTATCCTTAAAATCACTACCAAAAGTAGAGAAGTTCAAAGATGAATTTCATCAGGAAATGCTTCGTTCTATTCAAAGTATTGGTACCATTCAAGACAGGAATGGCCCGGATGCCTTACACCGATACATCATTTCCAACTGTCAATCAGTAAAACATCTTTTGGAGGTTTTTCAACTGACCAAACTTAGTCTTGACTCAGATGATAAAGGGATGAATTTGGATATTGTGCCTCTTTTTGAAACAGTCGATGATTTAGCAGCGGCACCTGAAATTATGTCTTTCCTTTATAAACTTCCTGTCTATCAAAAACACCTTCAACACAGAGGAAATAAGCAAACGATCATGTTGGGCTTTTCGGACGGAACCAAAGACGGTGGCTATCTCAAGGCCAATTGGTCTATCTTGAGAGCGAAAGAAGAAATGACTCGGGTTTCCCGGGAAAATGGCATTGAGGTCGTGTTTTTTGACGGCCGTGGTGGACCGCCGGCTCGAGGAGGTGGAAATATGCATAATTTCTATGCTTCCCTTGGAGATCGGGTAGAAAATGCAGAAATCCAAGTGACGATTCAGGGTCAAACCATCTCGGCCAATTATGGAAAGCAGGCTTCTTGTGTCTACAATTTTGAGCAGTTATTAAGTGCAGGTTTGGAAAACCACCTGTACTCAGATGAAGAGCGAAACCTTTCAGAAAGTCAACGTGTACTCATTTCAGAATTGGCTGATAGAGGCTATGAAGCTTACAAAGAATTTAAAAACCATCCCAAGTTTGTGCCTTATCTGGAGCATGTGACCCCTTTGAAGTTTTTTGGAATGACCAATATTGGTTCAAGACCTTTGAAGCGGGGCAAATCAGATGGATTGAAATTTGAAGATCTTCGTGCTATTCCTTTTGTGGGTTCTTGGGCGCAGATGAAGCAGAATATTCCAGGATTCTACGGTGTAGGAGCGGCGATTTCTGAATTGGAAGAACAGGGTAGAATTGCTGAGCTCAGAGATTTATATCAGCGCAGTTTATTCTTCAGGACTCTGCTAGGTAACTCTATGCAATCTTTGAACAAATGCTTTTATCCCGCTACTGCTTACCTTAAAGAGAATAAGGATTATGGTGAATTTTGGGAACTCATGTACGAGGAATATCAGCGATCTATTGCTGCTATCAAGCAAGTGGCAGAGATGGAAGAGCTGATGAGGGATAATCCGGTGAGCCGCACATCCATTTCCATCCGTGAGCGAATAGTCTTGCCCCTAATCACCATTCAGCAATATGCTATTCAAACCATGCTCGAAGAGAGCAAAGATGATAAAACGCTTCAAAAATTGATTTTGCGAAGCATGTTTGGAATCATCAATGCAGCAAGAAATGCAGCTTAAAAAAAGAAAGCTCCGCAAGGAGCTTTCTTTACCATGTCTTGATCAACTAAACTATAAGAAAAGCCTTACTCTCCGTATGAGCAGCAAAACCTTAATGCGACATAGTTACATCAGTTACTACAGAAAACAGTTTTGGGTTCCGGCTTTTGGGATTTTTATGATTTCAGGGCTTTTTTCCTGTCCATCGGTTTAATTTCAGGATTAAAAAGAAGTACTCGTTTTCGAACAGAAATGGCTTTTGTAGCCACTTCGTACGCTTTTTTTGAAGCGGTCACAAGGTTTTTTTAAACTAGGCCAAATGCAAACCTATCAGGCTTCCAGAAAGGAAATGAATATTTTGTAATTTCCATTTTCCAAAAAATTAAAGCCATGAATCATCTCGAAACAAGTTACCAATCCCCAGATGGAGTGAAACTTTATCTTCAGGCCTGGATGCCAGATCAACCCAAAGCGGCTTTATTGCTTATTCATGGTCTTGGTGAGCACAGCGGAAGATATGAATCTTTGGTAAATGGGCTAGGAGAGCTGGGTGTGGCAGTTTTTACCTTTGATGGGCGAGGACATGGAAAGTCAGCTCTTCCCAGTCCCAGTGCTTATTTTGATTCTTATCAGACTTATTTGGAAGATATTCATGCCTTGTATGGGAAAGTGAAGGCCTATGCGCCCGGTGTTCCAACTTTTATCTTCGGACATAGCATGGGTGGGGGATTGGCGGCAGCCTATGCACTAAGGTATAAACCTGAAACCAACGGGGTTATTCTATCAGCTCCAGCTATCAAGGAAGCTGGTGGTACCTCACCGCTTTTGGTAGCGATTTCTGGAATCTTGAATAAAATCGCCCCGAAACTGAAAGCCTTGGCATTAGATATTGAGGGTGTTTCCCGAATACCTGAAGAGGTGGAAAAATATAAAAATGATTCCTTGGTTTATCAGGATAAAATTCCTGTTCGGACAGGCTACGAACTGCTTCAAATGATGCGGTTTATTCAATCTAATGCTAGTGAATTCGATTTTCCTTTTTTGATTATGCATGGGACAGCAGATCGGCTGACCAATCCTGAGGGCTCGCGCTTACTTTATGATAATTCACCTTCACAGGATAAAAGTCATCAGATTTTTGAAGGGGCTTATCATGAATTGCTCAATGATTTGGACAGAGAAGAGGTATTGAGTTTGATTTTGGAGTGGGTAAGACAAAGAGTTTGAAATTAAGACAACATGAAGTGGTCAATTGTTTTTTTCTAAAGACAAGGATTTTCAGTCCTGTGATACTTTCGTGATCTTTTGGGGTTATTTTTCGGCTCATTCCGAAAATATGAAAAAGATACTTATCGTAGAAGATGATCCCAATATCAATGAATTGCTTCAGCTTCACTTAAAGGATGATGGTTATGCAGTGCAGGTGACTGATAATGGTAAAAAAGGCTTCGAATTGGCCCAAAAAGGGGAATTCGATCTAATTATTTTAGATGTGATGCTTCCTGAGATGAATGGGATTCAGATCTGTCAACGGCTCCGTGCTTTGGAAATTTTTACTCTAATCTTGATGCTAACAGCCAAATCAGAGGAAATTGACAAAGTCATGGGGCTGGAGTCTGGAGCAGACGATTATTTGACCAAACCCTTTAAAATCCGGGAATTTCTAGCTCGGGTTAAGGCAATTCTTCGTAGACAGGAGATCCAGCTTTTAGCATTAAAAAAAGAAAAAACGCTCATTTATCAGGGGCTGTTAGAAATCGATATAGAAAAACGAAAAGTTCAATTTGATCAAAAAAGAGTAGAGCTGACTCCAAAAGAGTTTGACCTTTTGTATCTCATGGCAAAAAATCCCGGGAGAAGCTATTCCAGAGGGGAGCTGCTGGAATTGATTTGGGGCTATGATTTCAGTGGGTATGAACATACTGTGAATGCACATATTAATCGCCTTCGATCCAAAATCGAATCGGATCCAAACAATCCTTCCTACATCTTAACTACTTGGGGCGTAGGCTATCGCTTCAATGACGAACTCTAACCCCCGAAAATTATGAAAAGTCTTTATTGGAGATTATCGCTTTCCCTAATTCTGGTATTACTCTTGGTTGGAGCTTCATATATCCTGATTACTGCTAAAAATGCCCAGCGCTATTTTCAGGAAACTACCCAAAAACTCAATGCGGAAGTGGCTTCTTATTTAATCAAGGAAGTCAACCCCTTTCAAGATGGCAAAATCGACGAAGAGGCCTTAGGAGTCATTATGCATTCCATGATGGCCGTTAATCCTGGAATCGAGGTGTATTTGTTAAATCCGAAAGGGGAGATATTATCCTATGTAGTGTTGGATCAATTGGTCAAGCTGAAGGCTGTTGATATAGAACCAGTGGAACAATTTATTTCTGAAGGAGGAAGCGAATTTGTTTTGGGTGATAATCCGAGAAATCCCGGTACAACTTCAGTGTTTTCCGCAGCGCCAGTTTATGAAAATGGGGAACTCCAAGGTTATGTCTACATTACCTTGGAAAGTGAAAAATTCGATACTATCAGCTCCGATTTATTGGGTTCTTATTGGCTAGGACTGACGCTGAATTCCATCCTCATCACCTTGATCGTAGGTCTTTTAATTGGCTTGGTTTTGATAGCTTGGTGGACTAGACACCTTCGAAAAGTAGTCGTGGCAGTGGAAGCATTCAAAGAAGGAGATATGCAAGCCAGAGTGCCTCAGTCTACCTCCAATTCTGATTTGGCTTTGCTAGGCAAAACCTTTAATTCCATGGCAGATACCATTCTGGATAATATTGAGGAACTCAAAAATGTAGATGCGCTTCGTCGGGAATTGATCGCCAATGTATCCCATGACTTGCGAAATCCTCTGGCGATTATTAATGGCTATGTGGAAACCCTTCAGATTCGGGATGAAAAATTGACCCCGGATGAAAAGCGTGGTTATTACAAAATTATTCTCAATTCGGTTGATAAATTGACCAAACTGGTAACGGATCTATTTGACCTTTCCAAACTGGAGTCGGGACAAATGCAGGTAAAAAAGGAGAAGTTGAAAATCCAGGAATTATTGGTGGATTCCAGTTTGAAATACGAACTCTTAGCCCAATCCAAAGATATTGCTATCAGTTCCAGTATCTGTGCGAATTTGCCTTTTGTGGAGGCTGATTTGTATTTGATTGACCGAGTGATTCAGAATTTATTGGATAATGCTGTGAAGTACACACCGGATCATGGCCATATCGAATTGGAAGCCTGCAGTGCACCGGGTGGAGTGAAAATCCGGGTAAAAAACTCCGGTGAAGGAATCCCAAAGGAAGATTTGGAATCCATTTTTGACCGGTATTACAAAGTAGATAAAGACATGAAGGGAATTGAAGGGTCAGGACTTGGCCTGGCTATCGTTCGAAAAATACTGGAAATCCACGGCTCCGAAATCCACATTTCATCTGACTCCGAGAGTTACACAGAATTTGAATTTGTTTTGCCTGCATAAAGTCTTTTAAAAAAATAAAAAAGCCTCTGTTCAATCTAAACGGAGGCTTTTTGGCTAGGAGATGATTTAAAACTTTTGTCATTCCATAAGTGCAAAACCAAAAGGGATTCCAGCGGCTCCACACCAAATAATTCCATAGGTAAATTTTTCATCTGGCATTCCCGGAAGGGAAAAAAAGTGCTCTCCAGATTTTCCCACAATCGATACCAATTGAAAGGTGGAGGCATTATTTAGGTTTAGAGATTGACTGGTAGAAAGGTAAACAGTCACTGTACCTGTGCTGAATTTTGTTGTAAAATCATCTGATAACCGAATGAAAAACTTATTCTCATCATCCTGGATCAATTGCACCATGCCACGGGTATTAGTTGAACTTTGAGCACTAAGCGTTCCAGTTCTCAAAATCTCAAAGTTTTCACCGACTTGATTAGAGTCGTCGGGGGGAATGGGCTCCATGGATTCTGAGGAACAGGAAAGGATCAAGGAAAGGAAGGAGACTACAAATATTTGAATTAGAGTTTTCATAAGTTGGGAGTTTTGAGTTGATGAATATTTCGGAAAAGAATTCTTCCCCTGCTGTAATTGATTTTATTTTGGGCTTTTAAGCCAGAAAGGATAGTCGTTACAGTCTGACGGCTGGTATCCGTCAACTTGGCAAGTTCTTCATGTGTTAAAGGGAGTTTGAGGAGGGTTTCATCCCCGTATTTTTCTCCAAACCGCTCTCCAAGATCTTTTAGCACAGAGATGATTCTGAATTCTGCATCTTGGAACAACATCCGCTCCAGTCGAAGCCTTGCAGTGTGGATTTCTTCCTGTAAAGTTTGAATGATCCGCATTAGCTTTAAGTTGGGATGTTCCTCCATTTGTATTTTCTCTACTAGCGTGTTGTCTTCCATGGCAAATGCTGAATAGGAGAGTCTTTTCTCTGTATGCTCTTCATGAAATTCGCCCAGAAATTCACCCTGATCTTTGATAGAGAGTAGTGTGCTATTTCCGGATTCTTGGTAGCGGACAGTTTTGACCAATCCGGATTTAATGAGAAAATAGCCTTGGAAGAGTTTTCCCTGCCCCAATATCTGCTCTCCTTTTTGAAATCGAAGAAGCTGAGGGAAATTGGGTTGAGTAAAGGATTTGTCTGCTTTATTCATTGGTTTTGGGTTTTACTTGATAATAGATTCCAATCGAAAAAGTAGCTGCCGAATAGAGATTTTTCCGTGAGTAAAGGAAATCGGCAAAGTTTCTATAGTTCAGAGAAAGATGAAAATCTTGATAAACCGGTACCGATGCACCAAAACTGTAGCTGGTATATTCCGTACCGTCTCCCCGAACAAAGTCTGTTGCTACCAAGACATCATCTACTGAATTGAGCCCCTGGAGTCGGCCATTGACCCAGACTTTCCCTGCGATTTGATACCCTAGTTCGATTCCGATCGCAACTTGGTCTGAGAAGGATACATTTTCATAGGAAGTCCTGAAATTGTAGGAACCGAAAATACTTCCATATAGTGGCGTATTAGGCAAGGCAAAAGAGGTTGAAAGGGTTGTCCATACATTGAATTCTCCATCTCCTGAAGGCAGATTGATGGATTCAAAGTCATTGAGAGTACTTTGGGCAAAGTTATTTGCACGACCAATTGGGATTTCCGGAGCGATAGAAATGGCCAAAGGCAAGTACTTTTTTAGTAAGGAATGCTTAAACTCCAACCTCAAATCACCCAAGCCGCTGACCGTTTCCGTGGTATTAAACCCATTCCAAATTTGAAGGGGCCAGTTGGCGATCAAGGAGAAGCGTTCGGTCAAGCCGTATTCTCCATAGAAAACCAATGAATTTTGGGTGAAGGTATTTGTACTGAGTTTTTCTCCTCCAAGCGTGAAATAATCCGAAGAGCTAAAGCGATTGAAGCTTAGCTGGTAGAATCCTTCACCTTTTTCCTTAGTCCATCCGCTTTGGGCAAAGCCAGCATTGCTGCAAAGCAAGAAGCTCAATCCGATTCCAAGGATTCGGAACAAGCTTCCTTTTTGAGTGAGCATCATAATTTAATTGAGATTTGCATAGCCAAAAGGAACGCCCACAGAACCGCACCAAAGGATGACGTGGGTGTATTTGGAAGTGGACATGCCTGCTGGGATTGCAAAGAAATTCTCTCCGGCCATTCTTACTGGTCCAAGTGGTAAGAGATTGGGGTTTCCATTGGCTGGATCAGGCATAAATTCCATTGAAGTGGATAGAAAGACGGTGACAGTTCCTGTAGCCAAGGCCGTATTAAATGCCCCATCGAATCTTAAAAATTCTTTTCCCTGTGTATCGGTACCCAAGCTGGCAGTCCCACTGGATCCTGCATTATTTTGATCGATGAAAGTTCCAGATCGAAGGACTGTCAGACTTCCTGTCGGTTGGGTAGGGTCGATGACAACCGGATCCCTGTCTTCCGTGCATGAGACAATTCCCAAGAAGGCGATGTAAAAGAGTAGCATTACTTTTTTCATGATTTTATTGGTTTTGATTTGAGTCAAAATTGGCTGAAGAGTATCACGAAAAAGTCACGGAAGTTTAAAGCTTTTTAATGGAGGAGAAATGGTGGTACAATACTGTTGAATTAGCTCATTGTATTCGGTTTCACCTTTTTTTTGGAAAAAGGCGGTTCTCTTTTTCTTCCAATATCTGATTCAATCTTTGGTTGCGTTGTTTTTGTTTTTTTTTAAAAACTTCCTTTCGATTTGGATTAATATTTTGTTTTTGTATTTTAGTGTCATAATACACTATGACACTAATACACTGCTTATGATTCAGGTACAAAACTTGGATTTTTCCTATTCAAAAAAGTCCCAACTTTTTTCCCAATTAAACTGGGAAAGCAGGACTGGCAATATCATTGGGATGCTTGGTAAAAATGGAGCGGGGAAGTCTAGCTTTCTCCGAATTTTGGCGGGTTAATTATTTCCAAATTCGGGTCAGGTGTCTGTTTTGGGTTTTTCTCCGGAGCAAAGGAATCAGACTTTCCTAAGCGAGGTCTTTTTCGTACCGGATGAAAACTTTCTTCCCGGACACTTGTCTGCTGAGCGATATCAGCAGATTTTACAGCCTTTTTATCCACGGTTTGATACTGAGATTTTCACTCGGTTGCTAGATCGATTTGAAGTTGACTCACAGGAAAAAATAAAAAACCTGTCTTTTGGTCAGCAGAAAAAGGTCGGCTTGGCGATGGCTTTGAGTTCGGGTTGTGCCCTGATTCTGCTGGATGAGCCGACGAATGGCTTGGATATTTCGAGTAAATCTGCATTCCGTAAGGAACTGATTTCAGTGCTAAGTGAAGATCAGACAGTGGTAATTGCCACGCATTTGATAAGGGACTTGGAGAATATATTGGACCGGGTGATGATTTTGGATCAAGGGCAAATCAAACTGGATGCAGACCTTAGCGACTTAGCTGACTCGCTTCATTTTGGTGTCAGTCAATCGGAAGTTTCCGGTGCGATTTATTCCCAGTCATCGGCTTTGGGAGTTCAATTCATTCAGGAACGAACTACTCAAGCCCAAACGGTAGTGAACCTAGAATTACTCTTTGAAGGGGTCACCTCAGGTGTTCCAATAGCTTCTTTTCTTTCAAAAACTAATTCTCTTACAGCATGAAAACAGCTAAAGCTATCAGCTTGACCCGAATGGGTTGGCTTCTACAATATTATTGGGCTACCTATAAAACGACATATTTGACCGCCATATTTGGGTTTATTGGGTTGATTATTTTGGTTTACCAATTGATCCTATTTTCCAATCATGGCTATCTTACCTTCGAAACAGGTTATGTTCATGGCATTTTTCTCAGTGGATATTTTGTCATTTGTTTGCTTTGGGTGGGACAAAGCTTCCTAGCTCTACGAAATCCTCAAAATGCAAAAAGCTATTTGATGCTACCGGCTAGCATAGCAGAGAAATATATAGTCGAGCTTTCAATTAAGATGGCTGGCTTGTTAATTATTTATCCCATTATCTTTTGGGGAGCTTCTAATTTAGGTTTGGGCTTATTCCAATTGTTTGGTCCGCTTTTCTTTACCAATGTCACCATAGATAATATAGGGATTTTGGAATGGAAGGAGTTCTGGCTGATAGAAAATTTCGGAGAGCAGTTATTTTTTATCAAGTTAATTTTATTGGGTCTTTTTGCTTTGATTCCATCTTTGATTTGGGCTGGAAGTTTGATTTTTGGAAAGTATAATTTTATCTGGATGCCATTCAGCCTTTTTGTGGTTTACTTGGCAATCAGTGCGACTTCTATCGCTTTATCATGGATCATGGATCCGGGAACTTTATCTATATCTATAAATGGACAAGTGAAATATGAAATCCTCAAGGTTGATCAACCTGAATTGCTCCCTGATACGCCTTTGATAATCATTATGTCAGCTATCTGGATTTGGCTGGCGGTGGTTTTATCTTATGTGGTGGCTTATTTCAAACTGAAAGAAAAGCAGGTATAAGATGGACTTCAGCGAACATAAAAATATCTTTCTGCAGATCCGGGATTGGATGGTCGATCAGATACTCACTGGGAAGTTGCAGCCTGGAGATAAAATTCCATCTGTACGGGAACTTGCCGCAGATATCGAAGTCAATCGGAATACAGTCATGCGTAGCTATGCGCTGATGGAGGAGGAGGGGATTCTGGAGAATAAGCGGGGAATTGGTTTTTTTATTTCACCGGAGGCCAGATCGACCCTCTTGGGCATTCAGCGAAAAGAATTCTTTAAGGAGACCTTGCCTCCGATCATTCATCAGATTCAGGTTTTACAACTCAATTCAGAAGATCTTGAATCACTTCTTGCAGTTATCCACTCAAATGATGCTAAAAAATGAAAAAGAGCAATAAAATAATTATTGGATATCTAAGTTTTTTATGGATTACCTTGGTGATTAGTCTGGTTGTTTCTTTCGCCATGACTACCCAAAGAAATTATTCAATTGTAGATGAAGTTCGGAGAGAAAAGTTTGAATTGAATGATTTTTCGGTAGTAAAAATTCAAAACTCCAGTTATTTGAAAATAGTGCTGGCTGACTCTACCTATTTGGAATACATTACGATTCACGGAGGGGATGTAAAGCCTCCCAAATCAGAGCCAATTAAAAAGTATCGTGTTACCAATGATACGTTACACATTGATCAGCTACAGCAGGCCTCCAATGGGAGTTTCCTATTGAAAGTGAAAAGTCTCAGAGAGATTCAAGTCTTGGATGAGAGCAGGCTGATCTTGGAAAATCTTAGCATGGATTCTTTGGCTTTCCAAAGCCCTGAACACGAGTTGCAATTGAGTGAACTCGATCAGGTGACGATAGATTTTCTTAATGGACAGTTATTTATCAAGGGAAGGATCGGGGAGCTGACGGGAAGTCTGGAAGATCGGGCTTGGCTGAGCATTCCGAGTAAAATCGGCAAAATCAATCTTGAAAAAGGTGAGAAAGCAACGGTATTCGTAGAGTAGGAGTCAATTCTTTTTGATCAATAATTTGATATTTCTCGATCGTAATCGAAAAATTACATGTTTATTTTCGGTTACGATCGATAAAATACATATTTTTGATTCATGATCCATCGAATCATTGAGACAGAATTGCTCAAACGAATCCATCAAGGAAAGCTTTTACTGGTCGTGGGTCCACGTCAAGTTGGGAAAACTACGCTCATGCGTCAACTTTTAAAGCAGCTGAATATAGAAGATTTGTGGTTGAATTGTGATAATATAGACGACCGGCTGAGCTTGCAAGAAGCGACGATGACTTCCCTCCAATCGTTGATCGGAGATCGGAAGCTTGTATTTATTGATGAAGCCCAGCGAGTTCGAAATATTGGGCTAACATTAAAATTGCTCATCGATAATTTTCCGGAAGTGCAGGTGATCGCATCCGGTTCCTCTGCTTTGGATTTAGCCAATACCATCAATGAACCGCTCACTGGACGAAAGCGAGAATTTCAGCTTTATCCATTTTCCACGGAAGAATTGTGCCGACATACTTCCGAGCGTGAGGAGAAGCGGCTCTTAGAAGACCGGCTTATTTATGGATTTTATCCGGAGGTGATCAATCTTCCTGCCGATGCGCAAGAGGCTTTGGGAGAGATAACTAGCAGTTACCTGTACAAAGATTTGCTGAGTTTGGAAGAGGTTCGAAAACCTGCAATTCTTCAAAAGCTACTGCTCGCCTTGGCTTTGCAAGTGGGCTCGGAGGTTACCTACAATGACTTGGGGAATACCATCGGGATCGATAAGGGAACCGCCGAGAAGTACCTGGACTTGCTAGAAAAGGCGTTTGTGATCTTTCGATTGAACTCATTCAGCCGGAATATGCGAAGGGAAATCAAGAAAAGCCGTAAGATTTACTTTTGGGATAATGGCATCCGAAATGCCATTATTAATAATTTCAATTCGGTAGCACTTCGTGCGGATGTGGGTGCACTTTGGGAAAATTTCATCATCAGCGAGCGTATGAAGTATTTGGCCTATCACCGGATTCCGACGAATGTCTACTTCTGGCGAACCACCACGGGTAAGGAATTGGATTGGTTGGAAGAGCGAGGAGGGAAGCTCTATGCCTTTGAGGCAAAATGGAACCCTGAACGGAGGGCAAGACTTCCCTTGGGTTTTGCTGAAGCGTATCCCGAAACCGAATTTCAGGTGGTTCATCGAGAAAACTATCTTGAGTTTTTGATTTAAAAGTGAGGGTTATTAATCTACCATATTTTTACAGTTTGGGAATATGATTCCTAAATTGTAAAAAATATCAGGCTTATCCAAGGCTTAAACCTCCATCCCATTAAAAGGCTTAAATCTTCTCCTCCCTACACCCATGGCGACGGCCCGACAGACGGTTTTGTCGCCGTACTTGACATTGAGTCGGTCTAGGGCTTGGTAGAGATTGATCTGTTCTTGGCTGTCTTCGAAGAGTTTGATTTGATAATTGCCATAGACCAGGCTACTGAAGCGCACCCCGATCAGTCGGATGAGTAGTCGGCGGCTGTAGAGTTTGCGGAAAAGCTCCTTCACCACAGGCAGGATGCTATGATCTGCCGAAGTGTAGGGAATCCGCTGCTGCATGCTGTGCGTCTCGAAGTCCGAATAGCGGATCTTCACACTCACACAGGCGGTGAGTTGCCCCTTCTGACGAAGCTTGGAGGCGAGTTGCTCGGTCATCGCCACTAGGGTCGCTTCTAGCATCTTGACATCGATGGTATCTTCTTCGAAGGTATTTTCGGAAGAAACTGACTTGGCTTCGGAGTAGGGGATAACCGGATTACGGTCGATGCCATTCGCTTTTTCCCAGATCATCTTCCCATTTTTCCCAAAAGTTGCTTCCAGCAATTGGGAGGGCATTTGCTGCAGGGTATGGACCTTTTTGATACCCATATTGTAGAGGGTTTGGGAGGTTTTCTCCCCGATCATCGGGATTTTCCGCACGGATAGGGGGGCAAGAAAGGGTTTTTCCTCTCCATTGGGTACCTGCTTTTCATTGTTGGGCTTGGCTTCGCCGGTGGCCACTTTGGAGACGGTTTTGTTTTCCGACAGCCCCATGGAAATGTTCAGTCCGCTCTCTCGGATGATACGCTGCCGGAGTTCGTGAGCGAGTTTGAAGCAACCGAAAAAGCGGTCCATCCCAGTCAGATCGATGTAGAACTCATCGATAGAGGACTTTTCGAAGAGCGGAACAGATTCTTGGATGATCTCGGTGACCTCATGTGATTTTTGGCTGTATTTCTCAAAATCCCCCTTGACAATGATGGCCTCGGGGCAGAGTTGCCGGGCTGTCCGCATAGGCATGGCCGAGTGCACCCCAAACTTCCTTGCCTCGTAACTGCAGGAGGCGACCACACCCCGATCACTCGAACCCCCGATCAGTATGGGTTTTCCATTGAGCCTGCTGTCAAAAAGCCGCTCCACCGACACGAAAAACGTATCCAAATCCATATGTGCAATACTTCGCTTCCCCTCCATGACTTTTTGTTAATATTATTGACATTTTAATGTTTATAATTTAATCATTTTTATTAGATTTGGGGAAGGGGATTAAGGGAAGTGGCGGGAGTTGTCAATTAATGAAAGATATACTTCACTTCGTTCAGTGAGATAGCTATCTACCCGTAGGGCTATCTTAAAAAAGTGTTTGCGTAGCTGTCTTGAAATAAAGAAGATATGGCTTCGCCAAGATTTGCCTCACTTCGTTTAGCAAGATAGGCTATCTGCCCGAAGGGCTATCTTCAAAATTATCTGCGAAGCTGTCTAGAAATAAAGAAGATATGGCTTTGCTAAGATATGCTTCACTACGTTCAATGAGATAGGTTAAAATAGAATTAATCATGAGTGAAAAATCAAAATACATCCCTCTCAAAGAGCTTGAAATCTACATTTTATCAAGGCAGCTTTCTGCTTTCGCTTGGGGTATTTACCAAAGATTGGATTATCCATCAAGAAAAATATGGGGAGATCAGATGATAAGTTCTATGGATTCGATAGGAGCTAATATAGCAGAAGGATATGCTAGGTTTCATTTTCTTGAAAGGATTAGATTCTACTACATCTCAAGAGCTTCTTTATCAGAAAGTGTTGATCACTGGATAGATCTCGGTTTTGAGCGAAAAATTGTATCAAATGATGCATACAAAGAAATCAAAATTATTTCCAAGAGCCTTCAGGTCAAACTGAACCATCAAATTAAAATTGCCTATAACGCAAAAGATAAAAATTCATCAAAATGAAAGACTATCTGCCTGCAGAGCTATCTTAAAAATATCTGCGTAGCTGTCTAGAAATAAAGAAGATAAGATATGGATTCGCCAAGATATGCTTCACTTCGTTCAGCAAGATAGCTATCTGCCCGCAGGGCTATCTTAAAAATTATCTGCGTAGCTATCTTAAAAAAATATTTTACCCATTGTTGCCTCTTAGAAATTCAGAAAAATATGCTCATCCAATTAAATCTTAAATTCCTCCGAAAAAAGAAAAACCTCACACAAGAATCTCTTGCCCAGGCTTTAGGGATTTCTAGATCTAAACTGGCAGGATACGAACTCACTATCACGCCTCCTTTGGACATTTTGGTGAAAATTGCTGAATACTTCAACGTTTCTCTTGACATCCTGATCAAAGAAGATTTGGCTTCTTATTCCGAATACAAACTCCGGGAATTGCTGGAGACAGATCAATTCCTCCGGGGAAGAAAGCTACGGATTCTTTCCACCACCGTGGATGCGGAGGGACGTGAATTGATCGAAGTGGTTTCTCAGCGGGCCAAGGCCAGTTATTTGGCTGGCTTTGCTGATCCTGAATTTATCTCAGAGCTTCCCCGCTTTTCCCTGCCTTTTCTTCCCATGGACAAAAAGCATCGCGTTTTTCAGGTGGACGGAGATTCCATGCTGCCGATTCCTGATGGAGCATGGATTGTCTGTGAATACGTGGATGACTGGTTTGGAATCAAAGACGGGGAGCGCTATGTGATAGTCACCGAGCAGGATGGTGTGACTTTTAAAATCGCTTACAACCGTATTCAGTCTGTTCAAAAGATTCTGCTCTGTTCCTCCAATCCAATCTATCCACCCTTCGATGTAGAGATAGAGCAAGTTCGGGAGGTGTGGCGATATCGCTTGGTCATGAGTGAGTGATTTTTTGAAGAGGAATCAATTCATTTCCACCATTGGTTCATGGCTTTTACGAGGGCATGTGTATCTTCAAGATTCAATAAACCTAAAAACCTGCTTTCATGAATTCCCTTCGTTTTTCAGGATGCCTTATCCTACTTGGATTACTTTGGAACTGCTCCCCAAAAGATGTTGACCCCTTTGCTACTATAAAGCCGGACGAGACTCGCTTCACTAAAGTGACTTTGGTCGAAAAGCTCAACGAACCCATGGAGCTTGAAGTCCTGGACAACGGAGATGTGCTTTTCATCGAGCGGGCTGGTTTGCTGAAATTGTACGAGGCTGCCACAGGGGAGACTACTGTGGTGGGTGAGCTCGACGTGTATATCGAAGGAGAAGATGGGCTTTTGGGTTTGGCCAAGGATCCTAACTTCAACCAAAATCATTGGATCTACCTCTACTATGCTCCCAATGATTACAGCCCGGATGTCAACCGGCTTTCCAGATTTGATTTTGTCGAAAATCGGCTTGACCTAAGTTCCGAAAAAATCCTGCTGGAAATTCCTGTCTTTCGGGGATGCTGCCACTCGGGCGGATCGATTGAGTTTGATGCCAATGGTTTGCTTTTTCTTTCTACCGGGGATGATACGACGCCTTTTGAATCGGATAATTACAATCCCATCGATGAGCGTCAAGATCGTCCCGCCAATGTGGATGCCCAAAAGACCTCCGGAAATACGAACGATCTTCGTGGAGCCATCATTCGAATCAAGCCGGAAGCCGATGGAAGCTACAGCATTCCTGAAGGCAATCTTTTCCCTCCGGGCACGCCCAATACCCGACCGGAAATCTATGTGATGGGTAATCGAAACCCATACCGAATTTCCATTGATAAGCATACTGGAAATCTTTTTTGGGGTGAAGTGGGGCCTGACGCCTCTGTGGATTCTGCTCGCAGAGGTCCCAAAGGTCATGATGAAATTAATCTAGCTACAAAGGCTGGATTTTACGGTTGGCCGTATTTTGTAGGAAATAATAAGCCTTACTGGAAATACGATTTTGAAACTCAGGAAAGTCTTTTTGAATTCGATCCGGCTGCTCCTGTGAATACCAGCCCAAATACCACGGGTTTGGAGCAATTGCCACCGGCACAGCCGGCTTTGATCTGGTATCCTTACGATGAATCGGAGGAGTTTCCCATGCTCGCCACAGGCGGTAGAAATGCCATGGCAGGGCCTGTCTATCATCGGGAAGATTATGAAAATTCAGCCGTTCGATTCCCGGGCTATTATAATGACAAGCTTTTTATCTATGATTGGATGCGAAATTGGATTTTCACGGTTTCCTTGACCGAAAATTTCGAATACGATACCATGGAGCGCTTTATGCCCTCGACTGTATTTGACAAACCTGTAGATATGCAGTTTGCTAAGGATGGTTCACTTTATGTATTGGAATACGGAACCTACTGGCGGGCCCAGAATGATGATTCGGGTTTGTATCGCATTGAATTTGCACCTGGAAACCGTGAGCCGCTGGCTAAAGCTTCTGCAAATCAACGAACGGGAGCGGCTCCTCTTGATGTGACTTTTTCTGCAGAAGGTTCCATGGATTTTGATCCTGAAGATCGCTTGACTTATACCTGGGATTTTGGAGATGGTAGCCCAAGTAGCAATTCCCCAAACCCTTCCCATACTTTCGAAAATCCAGGAATTTATCCAGTTACACTGACAGTTACTGATTTGGAGGGAGAAAAAGCTTCCACAAGCCTGGAAATTCGGGTAGGAAATGAACGTCCTCAGGTATTTATCGAATGGGCTGGTAATACAAGTTTTTACTTTGAAGGGCAGCCTGTGGACTATTCAGTGCAAGTTGTGGATCGGGAAGATGGTGAAATAGACTCCGAAGCGATTGATTTTTCTATCGATTACATCGCAGGAGGCTTTGATCTGATTCAGGCTGGCCATCAAGAGGAGCAGGTTTCTGTGGGTGAAAATTTCATCAACCAAGCTGGATGCAAAGCCTGTCATGCGATTGCCAATGAGTCGGTTGGACCGACCTATCAAGAAGTTTCTGCCAAATACAAGGGCCAGTCCGATGCCAAAGAATACCTTATCGACAAGATCCGAAATGGCGGTGGGGGCGTTTGGGGAGGCGAGCGCATCATGCCTGGGCATACTCACTTGCCGGAAGAGCAAGTAGGGCAGATGGTCGATTTTATCTTGGCTTTGGAAGATCCTGATTATGGAAAAGTCAACTGGCCTTTAGAGGGAGAGTTTTCCCCAGAGCAATCTGATAATCCAGAAGGATACTATTTGGTGCAGGCAAGCTATACGGACCAAGGAGCCAATGGTATAGACCCGCTTCGAGGAAATGTCCAGCTAACTCTCCGCCACCCAGATATAAAAGCAGTGACTGCGGATCGCTTTGAAAATTCGGCGAAGGCCAATGCAAATGGGCTGAATTTCGTCCGGTTTACCCAGCGAAATTCCTGGATTGCATTTGACCAAATTGACTTAAGGGGAATAAGGCAAGTGGAGATTCTTGTAAATCCTGCAGGGATAGAAGGTCGTTTAGAAATTCGGCTTGGTTCTCCGACGGGACCAAGGATTGGTATTTCTGAAGTCCTACTTCAAGGTGATCGAAGGGGCTATTTTACTGAGGTGATTCCACTGAAGAAATCCGATGAAACGGCGGACCTTTATTTTGTTCTTAAGACAGATTCAGGGATTTCGATTTGGAATACCTTTAATCTAGATCGGATTCAATTTCTAAAATGAATATAGGAGTCATTCTGAAAAGACCTGTAAAAATACAGATGACATCAGAAAGCAGTAATAAATACCAAAAAAGGGAACTATGGGGTTCCCTTTTTTATTTCCATTTCTAATCAATCAAATGATCATGAAAGAGTTTTGGGATGAGCGATATGCCGCTGATGAATACGTTTACGGGAAAGAAGCTAATCTATTTTTACAATCGAAATTAGTTGGGATAAAGCCTGGTAAGGCTCTTTTTGCGGCAGAAGGAGAAGGACGAAATGCCGTCTTTGCAGCAACTCTTGGCTGGAATGTGACGGCTTTTGACATCAGCTCATCCGCTAAAATTAAAGCAGATAAACTGGCTGAGGAAAAAGAAGTTTCCATTGATTATCGAGTTGGGCTCCTTGATCAACAAGGTTTCAAGGAGAACTCTTTTGATCTGATCGTTTTGATTTTTGCACATTTTCCGGCCTCTCTTCGCACATCTATTCATCAATCATTGAAAAAACTCCTGAAACCTGGGGGGCAAATTATCCTCGAGGCTTTTTCCAAGGAACATTTGGATTACAATTCCAAAAATCCGAAATCAGGAGGGCCCAAAGATGCCAGCATGTTATTTTCAAAAGAAGAGTTGGAAGAGGATTTTGGGGACTTAGACTGGTTGTTTTTTGAAAAAAAGGTGCTTGAGATCAAGGAAGGAGAGTTTCATGACGGATTGTCCTCCGTGATACGATTGGTAGCTCGGCTATAGTTTTCTTCAATTTTCTTGATTTTTTAAACTAATTATCTAAATTGAAAAGAATTTTTTTGGATGCTATGGAAAAGAAAACATGTCTTAATTGTGGAGCGCCTATTCAGGGTAGGGCCGATAAGAAGTTCTGCGACGATCAGTGTAGGAATAATTACAACTACAAGCAGTACGCAGACAATAGCAATTTTATGCGTCGGATAAACCATCGACTAAAGAAAAACCGAAATATTCTCGAGTCTTTGATTCCTTCCGGAGAGGATATGTACAAAACTCCAAAGGATAGATTGATGCGTGAAGGATTCGATTTTGTCTATTTCACTCACACCTATGAAACCAAAAAGGGATCGGTCTATCACTTTTGCTATGATTATGGATACCTAGCCCTGGAAGGGGATTGGTATTTGATTGTGAGGCGAAAGGAAAGTTAGTTTTTGGTCTTCTTCAAAAAATCCACCGTAGCTGCAATGAGTCTTCCGTGCCCGACTGGCAAACTGTGCTGTCTTAAATGAGGTACTTTGGATGAAAATCGGGCTAGGTTCTGCTCCGTAACCATCCGATCGTATTTTCCAATGAAAAGGTCAACCGGGGTTTTATTCTTCCGGAGTTGGCGAATAATTTTTCCCAAATGCAATTGAATGCCACCAAAGACCTTCCAAGTGAAATAGACTTGAGCCCGTTTGGAGCTAGTTTCCATCTGAGTCTGTACAAATTTGACAATGCTGCTTTCGAGCAAACCCGCTGAATTTAATCCATTCATAAATCCAAAGAAAAGCTTGGGCTTGAATACAACTCCTTTGAAAACTCCGTGAAAAGATCCCGGATAGCTACTGATGCTATACCAAAGACCGGTTTTAATGCCGTCCGGAGCGAGTAGGGTAAGACTATTGATTTTTTTATCAAAAAGTTCATAAGTCAACAAGACAAATTTCCCTCCCATACTGTATCCAATCAGGTGAAATTCATGAAAACCCTCCTTCTTCATCAAATGCTCAATATAAAACTTCCAGGTGTTTTTGGTCAAAGGTGTCGCAGAATCAAACCATTGGCTTTTGCCATGATAAAAAATATCAACGAGGATATACTTCGACCCATTTTTGCGAAGCTCTAAAAATTTAGCCATATCCTCTTGGGTTTGTCCAAATCCATGAAATAGGATAAAAGTATTGTCGCCTTCTCCATAGGTGAGGTAGGAAAGCTTTCCAAGTTTGGTTTCGATAGATCGAGTCATGGATTAAAACTTTAATATTTTATTCAAACTACAAATTTTTATAGATGAACGTGATTGATTGTACAAAATTATATATCAAAAATATGCAAAAATGTTCGTGAACGAACAGTTTGGAAAAAGAATATTGATAAATACCCAAATATAATTTTAGAAAAAACTAGGGAAACTTTGAACTTTCCTATCGTTTCCATAGTTTCGCAACCTGAATACCAATAGAGATGCATGAGATGCGAGAGAAGATATTAGATGCAGCGGTAGATGAATTTTCTAGATTCGGAGTTCGAAGTGTCACAATGGATGATATTGCCAGACACTTGGGAATTTCGAAAAAGACGCTGTATCAGGAGTTTTCGGACAAGAAGGAACTGGTTAAATCTGCCTTTGAACGGATTTTGAGTGAGGATCAGTGCAAGCTAGACGAGATTATGAATAGTTCCGATGATCAGGTTATCGAGACTCTTGTAAGTATTTCTCGCATGATGAGGCATCGCTTGCAGTCTATCAACCCCATCACGATTCATGAAGTTCAAAAGTATTTTCCGGAAGCTTGGTCTGTTTTTGCAAGACATAAGGAAGAAGTCATATTACATGAATTGACCGAAATCATTGAGCGCGGGAAAAAATTGGGCTATTTCCGACCTGAAATAGAGGCCCCCATCTTAGCACGTATTCGAGTAGATCAAATCACCAATGCTATGGATCCATCCAACTTTCAGGATAAGGAATACGATATCGTGAAAGTTCAGCTCGAGATGATGGACCATTTCCTGCATGGAATCTTCACAGAAAAAGGACGAGAAGCCTATAAAATCCAACAAGAAAAATCTGTTTCAACCCCAGAAAAATGAGAATACCAGCTATTATTTTCTTTTTATTGTTCAGTTTATTTTACAAAGTAGAAGCTCAGGAAATAGTCGAATTGACTCTAGAAGAGGCGCTTCAGTACACTTTGGAGAATAATGTGAATGTAAAAAATGCTCAATTAGAAACACTGATTTCTAAGGCAACAATCAAGGAAACTACCGCCTCGGGACTACCTCAGATCAATGGAAACTTTGATTTGAATTATAATCCCGCCATTCCGGTCGTATTTCTTCCCAATGAACCACCGTTTGGGGATCCCAATATTCCTTCCGATGTCATTCCTGCGAGATTTGGGGTTAGTTACCAATCTAATCTTGGAGCAAATCTCCGACAAATGATTTTCGACGGTTCATTTTTTGTCGGACTTCGAGCAGCTAGAACCTACAAGCAACTGACCGATCTAGATCTGATCAAGACCGAGAATGATGCCATAGAGGCAGTGAAGAAAGCTTATTTTGGAGTTTTGGTCAATCTCGAAAGGATTCGGCTTGCAGAAGCAAATCTGGCTCGGATCGATACTTTACTTTCGGAAACTCAGGCATTGAATCAAGCTGGTTTTGCAGAAAAGATCGATGTATCCCGTATTCAAGTACAGCGAAATAATACCTACTCTCAGGTAGAAAGAGCCAGGACCTCATTAGAAGTAAGTGAGCAAATTCTAAAACTTCAGATTGGACTTCCTATGGAGTATGGTCTTCGGCCTACTGAGACGTTGGCTGAGCTCAATCCCATTGAGGAATTAAATGCTCTCTTGATCGATGAAGGGGTAGAACGAATAGAAGTGGCCCAGCTAAATACAAATATTGAATTGATCGGTTTGGACCTGAAGAATAATCAGGCTCAATATATGCCGACTATCGATTTTGTGGCAAATGCACAGCGTGCTGGTGCAGGAAATACTTTCAATACGGTTTTTGACAAACAGAATTGGTTTGGAAGCTCTTTACTAGGTGTTAGTATGCAGATTCCGATTTTTGATGGTTTGCTTAAAAGTGCCCGAATTCAGAAAAACCGAATTCAAATTCAGCAATTGGAGAACCAACGAAGTTTCTTGAGAGAAAGCATAAAAAATGAGGTTTTCTCAGCGAAATCCACTTTAGAAAATGACCTGCTAATCCTGACGGTTCAAAGGGAAAATTTGGAATTAGCCCGTGAAGTATATGACATAGCTAAAATCAAGTATCAAGAAGGGGTCGGGTCAAACCTTGAAGTAGTAGATGCCGATGCAGCGCTTGTTGAGGCAGAATTCAATTATTTATCAGCGCTCTATGACGGTTTGATCGCAAAAGTAGATTTAGAAAAAGCATTAGGAATCCTTAAAAATGACATCATCAACTAAACCAACTCCCAGTTTTGGGACTCAACTCCGTAAAATTAATATGAAAGCGATATACAAATTTTTATTTCTGGGTCTAACTGCCGTGGTTTTATACAGCTGCGGAGCAGAACAATCTGAACTTGAAACAAAAAAGGCTGAATTAGAAAGCTTACAACAAGAAGCTTCCTCTATTCAGACCAAAATCCTTCAATTGGAATCTGAGATCGCAAGCTTGGATCCTGAATTTGCCTCTCAAAACAAAAAGTCTGTTTTGATTACAACTGCGAGTGCTCAGCGAGCTAATTTCGAGCACTTCGTAGAGGTGACAGGTTCTGTGCTGTCAAAAAAGAATGTGGTCATCTCAGCTGAAACAGGAGGAAGAATATTAGAAATTCCTGCCATTGAAGGAATGAGAGTAGAGCGAGGATCTGTTCTTGCCAGAGTAGATTCAGAGTCGATTCAGCGGAATATTGATGAATTGGAGACCTCCTTGGAGCTTGCTACTATGCTTTTTGAAAAGCAAAAAAGACTTTGGGACCAGGAAATCGGTACGGAAGTTCAGTATTTGGAAGCAAAGAATCGGAAAGAAGGCTTGGAGAGAAACTTAGCCTCGCTAAAGACTCAATTGGATAAGACTATCATCAGAGCGCCATTTACTGGTACTATTGAATCTGTAGACGTGAGACTTGGTGAATTGGTGCAGCCCGGTATGCCAATGTTCCAGTTTGTGGGTGAGAGTGATCTTTTCATCGAAGCTGACGTGTCTGAGGCCTATGTCGGTGTACTCAGCAAAGGAGACAGCGTTCAGATTTCTTTCCCTTCTATCGGTGAAAGTCTGAAGACAAAAGTGAGTTCGGTAGGGGCAATTATCAATCCCAATAACCGAACCTTCAAGGTAGAGGTGTTTCTTCCCAATATGAAAATGGTGAAGCCCAACATGCTGACCGTCATGAAAATCAAAGACTATGAGAATGATGATTCAGTGATTGTTCCTAATCATTTGATTCTTAGCGACAATAAAGGTGACTATGTGTATATCGTTCAGGACGGTGTAGCAAAGAAAACCTATGTCAAGCGTGGTAAAACATTTAACGACAATGCAGAGATTTTAGAGGGTCTTCAAGGAAATGAGACCTTGGTAGACAAGGGTTTCAGAGAAGTAGGAGATAATTTCAACGTAAACATTGCACAAGGTTAAATCATGTCAGATCAACAAAAATTGAAAACCACTCGGGAATTTGGACTATCCAGTCTCAGTGTCGACAATTCCACCTCGGTGGTGATTTTGACACTGATTATCACCGTGCTTGGCCTGAGTGCTTATCGCACGATGCCTAAGGAAAGTTTTCCAGAGATAGTTATTCCAACGGTTTATGTGGGTACTCCTTATCCGGGTAATTCGCCTGTGGATATGGAAAACCTGATCACCCGACCTATCGAAAAGGAACTGAAGTCCCTCAATGATGTAAAGGATATCAAATCCACCTCGGTACAGGATTTTTCTTCCATTGTTATTGAGTTCAATCCTGGGATTGAAATATCAAAGGCCATCCAAGACGTAAAGGATGCGGTAGATAAGGCAAAAAGTGAGTTGCCAACTGACCTCGATCAGGATCCAAATGTGGTGGAGGTGAATACCTCGGACTTTCCAATCATGAATGTCAATATCTCTGGAGATTATTCAGAGACTGAGCTCAAGAAATTTGGTGAATACCTGGAAGACGAAATCGAGAAGTTACCAGAGATTTCCAAAGCAGATCTCGCTGGTACGGTAGAGCGTGAGATTCAAATCAACGCAGACCCCTACAAAATGGAAGCAACCGGGGTGACTTTCAATGATATTTCCGGTGCGGTGCAGTCTGAAAACGTGACTGTTTCAGGAGGAAATATCCGTTCAGGAGACTTTACCCGTACGCTGCGTGTTGATGGAGAGTTTTCAGATCCTCAGGACTTGCTAAACATCATTGTCAAAACAGACAATCAAAAGATCGTTTACCTTCGGGATGTAGCAAAAGTGGAAGACACTTACAAAGAGCGCTCTTCTTACGCTCGTAGCAAGAATCTCCCGGTAGTAACTATCAATGTGACCAAGCGATCAGGTGAAAACCTGCTCAATGCAGCTGATAAAATCAAGGTAATTATCGATGACGCAAAGGCTAATCGATTCCCACAAGACCTGGAAATTACCATCACCAATGATCAATCCAAGCAGACACGACTTCAAGTAAGTGATTTGGAAAACTCCATCATCTTTGGGGTGATTCTGGTAGTCTTGGTTTTGATGTTTTTCCTAGGCTTTAGAAACGCCTTGTTTGTGGGTGTGGCTATACCGCTTTCTATGTTTATCTCCTTTTTGGTGCTAAACTCATTCGGAATTACGCTGAACCTCATGGTGCTTTTCTCCTTGATTCTTGCCCTAGGTATGCTAGTGGATAATGGAATCGTTGTTGTAGAAAATATCTACCGACTGATGTCTGAGGGAAAAAATCCAATTCGTGCAGCGAAAGAAGGAGTAGGAGAGGTTGCTTGGCCAATTATTACCTCAACAGCCACTACCTTGGCGGCCTTTTTGCCTTTGGCGTTTTGGGATGATATCGTCGGTGAGTTTATGAAATACTTGCCCATCACGCTGATTATCGTTTTATCCTCCTCACTATTTGTTGCCTTAGTGATTAACCCTGTGTTGACCTCCTTGTACATGAAGGTGGAGGATATCAACGTGGTGAAGAAAAAGCAAAAGCCCATCATCGTTGCAGGTATCTTTTTGGTATTGTCCGTTATTTTCTACCTCTTGGGTTGGACGGCCTTTGGGTCATTGGCGCTTGTAGCGAGTTTATTGACCATCTTTAATGTGTTTGTACTTCGAAAAGCTATCAGGTGGTTTCAGACAGTCTTTTTGGTCAATTTGGAGAATGCTTACGAGAAGACGCTCAAGTTTGCTCTTAAAGGATGGAACCCTTATTTCTTCTTTGCTGGAGTAAACCTATTGTTGATTCTTTCGCTAGCTCTTTTATTTGTAAGATCTCCGAAAATTCTATTTTTCCCTGACAATCAGCCTCAATTGGTCAATGTCTTCGTGGAATTCCCAATCGGAACGGATATCGAAGCCACCGATGAATTTGTAGATCGAATGGAAGATGAAGTCTATCAGGCTTTGAATGAATTTCATCCAATTATCGAATCTTTCATCACTCAAGTAGGTGAGGGTACAGGAGACCCTACCGAAGGACCAAGTAATGAGACTACCCCACACAAGGCGAAAATCACCATTGGTTTTGTGGATTATATCGATCGTCAAGGGGTGAATACCAATAGAGCCATGGAAGTGATCAGGGATCTAGTGGAACAGTATCCTGGTGTGCTCATTACAGTCGATAAGCAGCGAAATGGACCTCCTGTAGGAAAGGCAGTAAATATTGAATTCATCGGGGAAAACTATGAGCAATTAATTGACTACGTTGGTAAAGCCAAAGATTACCTTGAAGATCAGAATATTCCCGGATTAGAGGAATTGAAAACTGACCTTTCTCTCGGTAGTCCTGAGGTAATCTTGGATATTGATCGAGAAAAAGCCCGAAGATTTGGTCTTTCCACATCCTCCATCGCTACGGAACTCAGAACAGCACTATTTGGACTAGAGGTTTCGAAATATAAAGAAGGAGAGGATGACTATCCGATCCAACTGCGATTGATGGATGACTATCGGTATGACATCAATACACTTGTCAATAAGAAGATTGGCTTCCGAGATAAATTTGGGACAAAGAGAGAGGTTCCGATCTCGGCAGTAGCCGACATTCAATATGGCTCAACTTATGGATCTGTCAAGCGTAAGGATTTGGAGAAAGTCATTACCATGTATTCCAACGTACTGGATGGCTACAATCCTACCGAGATCAATCAAAAGATCAAGACCTTGATGGCTAGCTATGAAGTACCGGATCGTATTCAGGTCAAATTCACAGGTGAGCAGGAAGAACAAGCCAAATCGCAGGAATTCTTGACACGCGCATTGGGAATTGCAGTTTCACTGATCTTCCTAATCATTGTGGCTCAATTCAATTCCGTGACTACTCCATTTATCATTATGGCTTCGGTAGTTTTGAGTACGATTGGCGTATTCCTGGGTCTTGTGATTTTCAATATGGACTTCGTGGTAATCATGACGGGTATCGGAATCATTTCCCTAGCTGGTGTGGTGGTAAATAATGCCATCGTATTGATTGATTATACCAATCTGGTCAGAGAGCGAAGAAGGGAAGAACTAGGTGTCGACAAAGGAGCATTCTTGAGCTATGAAGACTTAATTGGAAGTATTGTAGAATCAGGTAAAACCCGTCTTCGCCCAGTGCTTTTGACCGCGATCACAACTGTACTTGGATTGATTCCTTTGGCTATTGGGATGAACATTAATTTCGGAAGTCTTTTGAGTTCCTTTGATCCACAGTTCTACATCGGAGGAGACAATGCAGATTTCTGGGGTCCAATGGCCTGGACAGTAATATTTGGCCTAACCTTCGCGACTTTCCTTACGTTAGTAATTGTACCAGTTATGTACTTGCTGGCTGACAAGCTAAATATGGCTATACGCAAGGTAAAGGCATGATTGATTTAAGGTTGGTGGTTTTTTTATGACAAAACCCCCGAGGACAATGTCCCGGGGGTTTTTACTTTTTGAGAAAAATTGAAAGTTTTTTCGAGTTAAACTCTGGATTTAACATTTTTTAAAAAGGAAGGTCTGCTTCCTCTTTTTCGGCTTCTGAGGGTTGATTTTTACCGCCACCTAGGAACATAAAGTCATGGACAACGATCTCTGTCTGATAGCGCTTTACCCCATCTTTGTCAGTGTAGCTTCTGTTGGTGATTTTACCTTCGACTGCAAGTTCGGATCCCTTGGAAGTGTATTTAGCAATGATCTCAGCTGACTTGCCCCAAATGACCAAATTGTGCCAGGTGGTTTCAGTGACCTTTTCTCCTTGTTGGTTTTTGTAAGTCTCGTTGGTAGCCAAGCTTACCTTTCCCAATACTTTTCCAGACTCAAGAGTCTTTACTTCTACATTGTCACCTAGGCGACCGATCAATTGTACTTTGTTTCTTAGCGTGTTCATGATTACGTGTGTTTTGGTTAGAAATTTTGTTTTGTGGTTTTCGCTAGAGGAAAACTTGATGATCCAAAGTTGCAATGAGGGCGCTTTATTACTCGGTAAGCAGTCGTTTGTATCCGTTTGTATCCGATAGTAGTCGTTTGCTGTCGGATAATGTGCCTCTGTAGCTATTTGAAGCGCTTTTTTTCAAAAAGGGTTATTAATAAAAAATATGGCTTATTAATCGGTTAATTGATTTGGAAGTCCATTTTGAATAAATAATTCTAGCGGGTTTTGACTTTTTGCATTCAAAATAAAAACCGAAATAGATTGAATTAGCGGGTTGGGAAAGGTAATTTTGAAACAAAAATTTATGCGGAAAATACTATCCATTTCCTTTCTCTTTTTTCTGATCATAGGGAAGGTTTTTTCTCAAGAAAGTACCAAAAATTATGTGATCTTGATTTCCTTGGATGGGTTTCGTTATGATTATGTTGAGCGATTTAAGCCGGAAAATTTAAGTAAGTTTATTTCAGAAGGAACAGCTGCAGAAGCAATGATTCCATCCTTTCCAACCAAAACTTTTCCAAATCACTACACCATCGCTACCGGACTTAAACCGGAGCATCATGGTATCGTGGACAACAATTTTTGGCACCCCGAAAAAGAACAGCGTTACTCTATTTCTAATCGAGAGGTAGTGACCGATGGGACTTGGTATGGAGGGACGCCACTTTGGGTTCTAGCTGAGCAAAATGAAATGACTGCCGCGAGTTACTTTTTTGTAGGGAGTGAGGCAGATATTCAAGGCGTGAGGCCATCTTACTATTATGACTATGATGGAAGAGTGCCCAATCTTCAGCGTATATCGAAAGTTTTCGAATGGCTTCAGCTTCCAGAGGACGAGCGACCTCAGTTGATTACCATGTACTTTTCGGATATGGATGATACCGGGCATCGATACGGCCCGGATAATGATGAGCAATTGGGAAATACTTTGAAAAGGCTGGACCGGGAACTTGGGGCCCTATTTGAAGGATTGAAAAGTTTGGATTTACCAATTCACGTCGTTTTGGTTTCCGACCATGGAATGCAGGCTGTTCCAAAGGAAAAGCTCATCAATCTAGATCCCTTGGTAGAAGACATCAATGCACGAGTGGTCAACTCAGGAGCTTTGGTTCATTTGCACTTGGAAGACCTGTCGGAAAAGAAAAAAGTCATCCAGACTATCGAAGCACGTGGAGAGCACATTCATGTAGTGGATGTGGAGGATCGAGAGTACTATCAGGATTTAAGCTTGCATCGTGACCTACTTGGTGATTTATTGATTATTCCTGATTTGGGATACTATTTGACTGATGATCGCGGAATTTTTCGGTACCAGAATCGTTCAGCAAGTATGAAGACCGATGTTTTTGGAGAGCATGGATATAGCCCTGATTACAAGTCTATGCATGGGATTTTCTATGCAAAAGGGCCTCAAATTAAGGAGGGCTTGGTAATTGAGCCTTTCGAAAACGTTCATGTTTATCCATTGATATGTAAAATTTTGGGTCTTCCTATTCCATCAAATATTGATGGAAAACTTGAGGTACTTCAACCCGTACTTAAAGATTGATGGAGCTTCGAAAGGAAATAGAAAGTCGGAAGGATGTAGATTTTTTGGTTCGTAGATTCTACGAAAAAGTGCGGAAGCATGAGCATTTAGGACCGGTTTTCAATCATGTGGTCTCTGATTGGGATCATCATCTAGTTCATCTGAGCGATTTCTGGGAAATGATTCTTTTGAATACAGGTCCGGGCAAAGGAAAATTCAATCCTGCCCAAGTTCACCGGGAAGTGGATGCAAAGGTAGATTATCAGGTTGATCAAGTTCATTTTGGGAATTGGCTGGAATTGTGGTTTCAGACTATTGACCGCTATTTTATTGGAGAACATGCCAACTATGCCAAGGAACATGCCCGAAGGATGGCGCATATGCTTTTTATGCGTATTTGGGAAGCTAGACCCCGCTAGACTTTTTCATACTAAAACCTTGAAAACCAAGTGTTTTTTCCTAGATTAATTGAACTTTAACAAGACGATCAATTCTTATGACTAATTTATCATCTAAGGCAATTGCTTTTTGCCTTTATTTTTTATTCATTCTGATTTTTACAGCTTCAATATCCTTCGCGCAAGAGGATCTATTTGAATCCAATGAAATCATCGACATCAAGATGGCATTTTCAATTAAGGATCTTCGAAGCACTACTAATGACAGCACATTTACCGAGGAACTAGTTTGGGTGAAGTCCCCCGATGGAGAGTGGGGAGAAATGCCTATTGAACTCCGCGTGAGGGGAAATTTTCGTCTCAGTAACTGCTATTATCCACCCCTCCGGATGAAAATTAAAAAGAAGAATCGTGAGGGGACGATGTTTGAGGAAAATAAAAGTATCAAAGTTGTATTTCCTTGCTCACGCTCTAAAACAGCAGAGTCATATCTGGCGAAAGAGTTTATGGCTTATCAACTTTTTGAAGAAGTAAGTGAGTATATTTTTGAAACCCGAATGATGCGTGTCACTTTTATCAATGAAGATAAAAAGGATGAGGAAGAGGTCATGTTGGGTTTCTTTTTGGAAGATGATGATGATGTAGCGGATCGTTTTGATGGAGAAATTGTAGATGACAAAAGGATTTTAGGAACGTTATTGGAAGATTTGCCTGCTGTCCGCCATGATTTCTTTCAGATGATGATCGGTAATACGGATTTTTCAGGTCTTTTCAAGCATAATTCCAAAACGCTCATGCTTCCCGAAGAGAAACTGGTCCCACTTGCCTATGATTTTGATATGACTGGCTTAGTCAATCCGCCTTATGCACAGGTGAGTGATTTGGTTGATATTGAAAGTGTGACAGATCGATTGTATCGAGGTTTTTGTAGGGAAAAGGAGGTTTTTTATACGGTAAGAGACGAGTTTTTGCAAAAAGAAGAGCGAATTTTTGAGGTGGTGTCCAATTATGAAGAATACATGACTTCCAGTCAGTACCGAGAGTCTGTCCGGTTTTTAGAGGATTTTTTCAATATCCTTAAAAATGATAGGGTCTTTGAAAATCAAATTGTCTTAGCTTGCAGAAATTACTGATAAGTTAATTTTCAGTGAAATGCTGATCCCTGTCAAACTATGATTTGGAAAAAAAATAAGAGACCCGAACAGCTCGAAGAAGAAAAGCAGCGGGAAATAGACCGTGAAATCAATAAAACTTCTAAGAAGAAGACAGACGGAGCCAAAACCCATGGAGAAATTCTTCGGGATCAAATTACTGAGGCTCTGGAGACTTATGATAAAAATTCCAGTAGCATTCTTTTGAGTTCTTTTGCAGCAGGATTAGAGATTAGCTTTAGCTTTTTACTGCTTTGTACATTTTACTTTTTTCTTGAAGGACGATCTGATGAAACGGAAATTTTCAAAACCATTTCACTAGTTTATCCAATTGGATTCATTTTGGTAGTATTGGGTCAGAGCATTCTCTTTACTGAGCAGACAGCTTTATTGACTTTGCCTGTGCTAAACAAGAAGCGGTCAATTGGCAGTATGTTAAAGCTATGGGGATTGGTCATAGCAGGCAACCTTCTCGGGGGTTATTTTATGAGTTTTGTTCTGACTTGGCTGGGACCGAGGCTGGAGATATTTGACCATGAAGTAGTTGAAGCTATCGCGATGCATGTATTGCATGGAACCGTCCCTGTGATATTTGTCAGCGCAATCATTGCAGGCTGGCTGATGGGACTTTTATCTTGGCTTTTAGCTTCCTCCAGAGATACCATAAGCCGGATTGTGATCATCTTTCTGATCACCACAGTTCTATCTTTTGCAGGTCTTCATCACAGCGTTATTGGTAGCATTGAGGTATTTTCAGGCTTTCTAGTTTCTGATCAAATTCACCTCTCAGACTATTTGACATTTCAATCCACAGCCCTCTTGGGAAATGCCTTTGGTGGGGCAATTTTCGTTGCCCTTTTGAAGTACCGGGCATTTATTTTTAACATTGGAAATTAAAGTTCGGAAAGAAGAAATCACAAAACCATGAAACGGATAATTCTCCTTATTTTAATGATTTGTTTCTCGCTATCCTTTGCTTGCACTGCTCAAAATCAAGCCGAAAAATCTCTGAAAATTGAATGGGATCTTGTTGAAAATAAGCTTTCTGAGCCCTATTCCCATCAGGCTGGATTTATAATCGAAAATCAGAGTGAGGTAGCTATCCAACCAGGATGGAAGTTGTATTTCAATAGCGTCTTTTTCGACCTGAATGCTCAGCTCAAATCCCCTGACTATGAGATCAAGCATTTGGCTGGGGACTTTTTTGTTTTAACCGGTTCAGAGGCTGTAGGATTGATTCCTGTTGGAGAAAAGCTCGAAATCGAATACCTAAGTCGTAATCCTCATTTCAAAAATAGCCATGCGCCGGATGGACTAATTTTCACCTTAGCAGATGGAAGTATTGCTAGTAATCTGAGGTATCAAAAACATGAAATGAGTGTTTGGGACCTTGAAAAATATGCTGCAGGAAGTCCATTGCCAGTTCCCACCCCAGCTATTTTATTTTCCCAAAACGAATCGCTCAAGGAGCTTTCTATAGAAGAGATTCCTCCCTTTGTTCCTACGCCTCATTTTTGGTCAAGGCAAGGCGAAACTATTCAGGTTACTCAGGCAGGTTTGGCTGTGGTGGGGGATAAGGTCTTTGCAGAGACGGCAACTTATCTTACCAAGCAGATTAAGGCTCATTATAACCCTGACGTTGACCGAGCAGAAAAACCGGTTCAGATTCGAATTTCGAGGAAGGAAGGCTTTCCATCAGAGGGTTATTCCTTAGAAATCAGGGACAGAAGAGTGTTAATCCTTGCTTCTGACGAAAAAGGTGCTTTCTATGGCGTCCAATCTTTTTTAGCATTGCAGTCAGCGGATTTCTGGGACGGGCTTTCCAATCAATTGACTTTACCGCAGATTAGCATTTCTGATCATCCTGCTTACTCCTATCGGGGATTCTTCTTGGATGTAGGTCGTAATTTTATAACCAAAGATGAGATTTTTCGGCTACTGGATTTGATGGCTTTGTATAAGCTAAATACCTTTCACTTTCACTTGGCTAATGATGAGGGATGGAGACTTGAGGTAAAAGCACTTCCTGAATTGTCTGAATATGCATCTAAGCGAGGTTTTTCTGATAATGAAACAGACTTTTTGTGGCCATTTTATGCCTCTGGAGTAGAGAAAGGGCAATCACCCGGTTCTGGGTTTTATACTCAAGAGGAATTCAGAGAAATACTTCTTTATGCTGCCGAAAGAAAGATTGAAGTGATTCCTGAAATTGGTTTTCCTGCTCATTCTCGAGCTGCAATTAAAGCGATGGAGAAGCGATACGAGCGATTTAGTCAACTCGGAGAAATTGAAAAAGCTGAGGAATTTCGCTTGATCGACCCTAATGATAACTCGCCTTATCTATCTGCTCAGAATTTTCGAGATAATACCATTTGTGTGTGTAGAGAGTCTGTTTACAAATTTTTTGAAACGGTAGTTTCCGAAATTAAAGCGCTCTATGAAGATGCAGGACTTAGCTTGAAAACCTTCCATACGGGAGGAGATGAGGTACCTCATGGAGTTTGGGAAAATTCTCCGCTTTGCGAGCAGTTTTTGAAAGAGAACAAGTCTATGACTAAGGCGGGCTTGGGAGATTATTTTCGATCTCGAATTGGATATTTTTTGAAGCGTCAAGGTATCCAACAAGCCGGTTGGGAAGAGATAGGACAAAAGCTTGAAGAGGGGGAAGTCATCCCTAATCCTGATTTTTCGGATCGTTCTTGGCAGCTGTATGCTTGGAATGCCGTTGCCGGTTGGGGAGGGGAAGACATGGCCTATCGATTGGCTAATGATGGATTCCCTGTCGTAATTTCTTCCAGTGCCAATTACTATTTTGATCTTTCATCAAGTTGGGATCCACGAGATCGGGGACATACCTGGTCTGGAGTCACGAGCTTATTCAATACCTGGCAAACTGTCCCGGGAAAATTCCACCTATCTCACGACGAGACCGTGGAAGGAAAGCCTTGGGATTGGGAAGAAGCGGAGCAATCATTTGAAAAACTCACCGAAAAGGGAAAAGAAAATATTCTAGGGATCCAAGGACAGATCTGGACGGAGACAGTAAAAAGCCCAGAAATGCTAGAATCGTACCTTTTACCTCGTTTCTTAGCACTTACCGAACGTGCATGGGTCGGAGATCCAGATTGGTCGGAAGCTAGTACTATTCGGGAAAAATTAGAAAAGCGAGAATTGGAGTGGAATATCTTCGTCAATCAAGTTGGGCAAATAGAAATTCCTAAGCTGGAGAAAATTAATGGAGGATATGAAATTTCCATTTCACCTCCCGGACTTCAATTGCGTGAAGGAATGGTGTATGCTAATACAGAGATACTTGGTTTGAATATTCGTTTCACCACGGATGGTTCTGAACCTACAGCAGAAAGCTCTCTTTATTCAGAACCTATTCCTTTTTCGGAAAAACTCCGATTTAAAGCATTTACAAAAAGTGGCCAAGGTAGTCATGTGAGTTGGTTGGAAAATTAAAGCGGAGGAACTTGTCCTTTGTATTTCTCCAAAAGGCTGTCATTATATTTTTCGCCCTCTTCGGTATTGGCACTGATGAAAAGTTCTGGAATTGTACCTGTTTTGGCTAAGCTCTCCACAGCCTGCGCCATAATGGCTTGAAGAAGTGCTGCTCCTACCACAGTGGAAGTTGCTCCTACTTTTCCTGGAATTCCTGAAATCTCAACTGCAGCATCACCGATTTCGCCCTGATTATCTAAAACCAAATCACTTACTTGGTAAAGCTTCAAACCGGAACTATGTCGTGATGCCACAGATCGACTATGAGCAAGGTTGGTTATACAAATTACCTTTGCTCCTTGATTTTGGAATGCTTGAGCAAGTTCAATCGTTACAGCATTTCTCCCTGAATTTGAAGCGATTATAAGAGTATCCTTTGAGCTTAAGTTTATTTGACTCAGGATTTTATGGGCATATCCTTCTTCCCGTTCGAGTATAGAGCTTTTCGAAGCACTTTCATGAAGCATCAAAGGTGGATCTAATATTGGGTAAACCCTTGCAAATCCCCCTGCGCGGTAAAAAATCTCTTCTGCTAAAAGATGGGAATGGCCCGTTCCAGCAGTGTAAATCCAACCTTCATTTTGAATGGTGCTTGCGACCCATTCTGAAGCCTGAAGAATCTCTTGCTCCTGTGAGAAAGCTCCTTTGAGTTTGGAGAGTATGAGTTGATGAAACCGCTCAAATGCTTTTTCCATAACTTCAGTTTAAAAGGATTTCATCGACAAATACCCATCCTTTGGCTCCTGCTCCGGGATGCCAAGGTGGAAGTGATTGGATGGGGTAGAGTTTGACTTGGATTTTATCGAAATCAGCATCTTTCAAAGAATAGGAAAGGAGTTCGGATCTAATTTCTCCTATTTTTTCGGACTGTTCTGGTTTTTCAGAATGAATAATGGTGCTTTTTCCGTTCTTCCAACCAATGATTTCTACCCGAGTAGGTGGAAAAATATAGGCTGATTCATTGTAAAGTAAACTAATCGCCAATTCTGAAATTGAATGACTTTCCTTCAGCATCAACTCAGCTACAAACGGATCCTCGCTGTAGCCCAGCCACTCACCAGAAGTGTGATTATTTTCTCCTTTGATTTGGTCGAATAGCGTCTCTTCAAGATCGCCCTGATATCTTGGGTTTGGCTGGGTCAACAAGCGATATTCTGTAGGTTTTATTCCGGATTTCATAAATATGGAACTAACTTCCTGTGATCCAATCCACCCTTTCGCAAAAGCTTTTGCCCTTATTTTTCCGGAACTTGTCACTGTGATAGGTGATTCGTAAACGGGACTTGACAAGCTGTCTGGCTCGGTTCCATCAATACTGTATCGGATTTCTACAGATGGAATGGGGTGGCTGAGTTCCATTTCTAGGCTTTCTGAAAATAAAATGCGCTCCTGTTTGATTCTTGGAGGGTTAAGAGGAAGAATTACATCCGATCCATCAAAGCCAAAGTCAATTTCGGTATTTGGCAATTGAGCTCTTAAATTGGCTTTTTGTTCAGCGGATAATCCTGTCTGCCAGAGAAAAAGCTTTTCAAGGTTTTTCATTCCCGAAATTCTCTCCAAAGCAACTTGTGATAGTTGAATGCCGGAAAGAGAAAGCTCTTTCAAGCTCTTAATATTTGGAAAGCGCTCCAATTTATCTTGACTAAGCTCTGCAAAATTCAAGGATAGCTTTTCAAGATTTGGAAATTCATTTAGAAAATCTAGTGAAGCATTACCAAGAGGCATTTTGTCTAAATTCAATGAAATCAATTGAGTCCTGATTTCCTGCAAGTCAGAAAGCGATTTTGGGTCAAAAGCAGCAATTCCAAAGTAGGAGAGTTCCAATGCAGGGGACTCAGGATAGATGGGATTTACTTTTCTGAAAAATGTATTCAGCTCTTCAAGCTTTTCATCAGATACTGCATCAAAATCATACTCCTGTTTACTATCGAAGGTCTTAGATGCAAATTGAAATAATTCATGCTCTTCAGGAAGATCAGCGACTTTTTGATCAAAAGTTGCTCCTGAATTGACCCAAGCAGTCAAAATATTCATTTCCTCTTCGGTGAGCTGGGTTTTATTCTTGGGAGGCATATGCTCCTCCTCTTCCAAGGGCAGATTGATTCGTTTAATTAAAAGGGAATTGTCAAGGTCGCCAGCAAGGATAAAAGGTCCTGATTTACCACCTTTTTGTAAGCCTTCTACAATATCCATCCGAAGCTCACCTTTTACCTTTCCATCTCGATGGCAGCTTTCGCATTTGCTCTGTAGAATCGGTCGGACTAGGTGCTCAAAAACTTCCGCCTCGGCTAGTGTGACCTCAGGTTCAGCTGTTTTGAGTGGAGCAAGTAAGAAATCCTCTCCATGCGTGATAGCAGCTCCCCAATGTCCGGTCAAAACAATACAAAGCATCAAAAGGATTGAAGGAATTTGAAGTGCATTTTGCTTTCTTTTTTGAAAAAAATAGAAAAAACTTCCTCCCCAAAAGGTGATCATACCGGCCCACTGATGCCAAAAGAGCGCATCGCCTTCATACCCTTCACTGGATAACACTAAACCTGCGATTACCGTGATCCCGGAGAAATTTGCGCCCAAAAGCAAAAGAAAAGGAGCAATCTGAGCGTATGCTTCACTTTTGTAAGACCTTGGTAAGACCCAAAATAACAATCCACCCATCACCAAAACTATGGGGAAGTGCAAAAGTAGGGGGTGAGCTCTTCCCAATACTTGAAGAAAAGGTGGAATACTTGCGATTTCTATTCCGACTAAAAGAATCGCGGAAAAGCCAAACCATACGAAAAGTAGGTTTTCTAGAATTGCTGATGGGCTAATGCGGGATCGGGCCATTTAGACTAAAATATCTTTGACTACATGACCGGATACATCTGTCAGCCTGTACCTTCTTCCCAGATGTTTATAAGTAAGCCTTTCGTGATCTATTCCCATCAAATGGAGAATTGTGGCTTGGAAATCATGGACATGAACCGGGTTTTCAGTGATGTTGTAGCCAAATTCATCAGTTTCTCCATAGACCATTCCAGACTTCACACCGCCTCCAGCCATCCAAATTGAGAAAGCTCGAGGATGATGATCTCTACCGTAGTTTTCCAGTGTTATTTTTCCCTGGCAATAATTAGTCCTACCGAATTCCCCTCCCCAGATAACAAGGGTCTCATCCAAAAGTCCTCGCTGTTTTAAGTCTGTAATCAGTGCAGCAGAAGCTTGATCTACATCCTTCGCCTGCATAGCCATTTGACTGGGGAGATTATCATGCTGATCCCAGCCTTGGTGATACAATTGAACAAAACGAACGCCACTTTCAGATAATTTTCGAGCGAGAAGACAGTTGGCAGCATAGGTTCCCGGTACAAGACAATCTGGTCCGTATAGCTTGACGATTGAATCAGGCTCTTTGGAGACATCGGTGATTTCTGGTACAGCAGTCTGCATTCGAAAAGCCATCTCGTATTGCTGGACTTTTGCAGTGATAGCCGGATCGTTGAATTCCTTGAAGCTCAGATCATTCATGGCGGCAATGTGATCCAGCATTTTTCTCCGTTCATTTCTACTCATAGAATGAGGGTCCCGGAGATAAAGCACTGGATCCTCTGAATTTGAGAACTGTACACCTTGATGAGTGGCATCTAGAAAACCATTGCTCCAAAGCTTACTGTAAACACCCTGACCATTTCCTCTGCCACGGCTTAGAAGCACGCAAAAGGCCGGTAGGTTGTTGTTTTCACTTCCAAGCCCATAGCTAAGCCAAGAACCCATGCTGGGTCGGTTTCCTACCTGAGCTCCTGTTTGAAAGAAGGTCAAAGCAGGATCATGGTTGATGGCCTCCGTATGCATGGATTTGATGATACAGATGTCATCTACTACTTTGGCGGTGTAGGGGAAAATGGAGGAAATCCACGCCCTGCTTTCCCCATATTGATTGAAGTCATAATAGGAACCAACCAAAGGAAACTTATCCTGTCCGGCGGTCATACCCGTCAATCGCTGACCCATCCGGATAGACTCAGGTAGATCCATCCCGTAATTTTTCTGCAAAAGTGGTTTGTAATCAAAGGACTCAAGCTGGGAGGGAGCCCCATTTTGAAAAAGGTAAATAACTCGCTTGGCTTTCGGAGCAAAGTGTGGCAAAGCGGCCATGATAGCATCTTCTGCTTCCGATTTGCCTGAAAAAAGGTCTGGAATCAATAGAGAACCTAAGGCGGCACTCCCTAAGCCTAGACTTAATCTGGAAAGGAATTTCCTTCGATTCAAACTTAATCCATGCTCTAAAAACTCCTTCTCCATCGCTATATTTTGGTTATCGTTTCTTCTAAATTATACAGACTGACAATCACCTGCATCAGTGCGGCAGTTCTGGGATTTATATCCTCTTCCTGGAGTGGATATTCTCCCACAGCGAGCGTTGGCTTGATAGTCTCCGGTTCTGATCCAAATCGCTCCAACTGATCTTCAAAATAGTCAGAAATCAAGGTGGCTTCCGAGGCTTTCATCGGTCTACAGAGTATGCGTTTGAATGCTTCTTCAATGGCTGCTTCAGATTCAGAATGTTTATTGGTTAGCTCACTCGCGAGGACACGAGCAGCTTCCAAAACCATGGGGTCATTGAGCATGACGAGAGCCTGAAGGGGGGTGTTGGTTCTTCCTCTGCCTACTTCGCATCGGTCTCGATTACTAGCGTCAAAGATGATTGCTTTTGGAGGTGGAACAGTCAGTTTAATGAAATTGTAGATTCCTCTTCGGTAAAGGCTTTCTCCAGTATCCTGCGCATATTTCGCCAATTCTCCCCGGCCTGAGGTGGCTGCTTCCCAAATACCATCGGGCTGATAAGGCTTTACGCTAGGTCCTCCAACTTTTTGTACCAGAAGACCACTACTTGCCAATACCAAGTCCTGGATATTTTCAGCCGGTAATCTCAATCTCGGAGCTCGAGCCAAATACACGTTTTCCGGATCGGTTTTGAGATGTCTGTCTGTGATTTGAGCAGATTGTCGATAGGTGGCCGAAGAAAGGATTTGTTTTAGTAGCCGTTTGATGTCCCAACCGTTTTCCATAAAATCCACCGCTAACCAGTCCAGCAGTTCGGGATGGGAAGGAAGGTCCCCTTGCATTCCAAAGTCCCCTGCCGATTTTACGATACCTGTTCCGAAGATTTCTTGCCAAATCAAATTTACAAATACTCTGGCAGTCAGAGGGTTATCTTTATTGGTTGCCCATTGAGCCAGTCCCAGTCGGTTTTTGGGTAGCTCATCCGAAAACTCCAGAATAGATGCTGGCGTTGATGGATTTACAGGATCGGTCGGTGCATCATATACTCCTCGGTCCAGAATATAGGTGGTCCGAGCCTCTTCTTCATCTAATTCACCCATCACGGAAATACTTAATCTACTTGTATCGGGATGGTTAATGAAATCCAAGATGCCTCCCAAGTCCTCTTGCTCTACCCATAGAATAGGCGTTTTGGCAGGTTTGGAGACGCTGACATCTCCTTCAAAACCTTTTTCCCGGCTATTATTGAAGAAGGCGAAAAGTTCAAAATATTCTTTCTGAGAAAATGGATCGTACTTGTGGTCGTGACATTGTGCACATTCCATGGTAATGCCAAGCACCCCTGTGCTGAAGGTGTTGGTTTTGTCCAAAACATATTCGATGCGGTATTCTTCATCTATCACGCCTCCCTCTTCGGTGTATTTGTGATTTCTGTTGAAAGCTGTCGCCAAAATTGTTTCCTTGGTCGGATTGGGAAGTAGATCCCCAGCCAGTTGCCAAGTGATGAATTGATCGTAAGGTAAGTTATTGTTGAAGGCATGAATGAGCCAATCCCGATAGGGCCATTGGGTTCGGATATTGTCATCTTGATAGCCGTAGCTGTCCGAGTATCTTGAAATATCCAGCCAAAGGATCGCTAACTTTTCTCCGAAGCTTTGCTCTGAAAGAAGATTATTCAATAAGTCTTCGTAGGTATTTTCTCCTTCAAAACCCTGGTATCGTTCCAAAATTTCTGGACTAGGAGGAAGGCCAGTCAGATCTAAACTCGCTCGCTTGATCAATTCATAATCTTCGGCTTCTGGATTGGGTTCTAGCCCTTTTTCCTTCATCTTCTTCCAGGTGAAATGATCAATTTCATTTCTAGCCCAGTCAGGAGCTTCAGGGATTTGTTTTTTTTCTGGCCTGACAAAAGCCCAATGAGGTTCGTAAGCAGCTCCTTGCTCAATCCATTTTTTGATTAGTTCGATCTCAGAATCCAAAAGCTTCAAGTTGGACTCGGGAGGAGGCATTTGTTCGGATGGGTCTTCCGATATAATTCTATGATAGACTTCTGATGCATTTGGATCTCCAGCTACCAAAGCGAATTTACCTGGGCTTTCTTTCAGGGCTTCGAAGGCTCCTGTTTCGGTATCCAGTCTTAATCCAGCTTCCCGCTTATTGGCGTCGGGACCATGACAGGCAAAGCATTTGTCTGAAAGGATGGGACGAATATGAAAGTTATAGCTGATTTGATCTACAGCTTGTAACTCAGGAGAATTGGATGAGGTGCCTGTACATCCCCATCCGAATAAACCTGCAAGGAATAGCGTGTAAAACGAATATTTTGCCGACAATTTCAAAAGCTGAATTGAATTATTTTGAAAAAGTAAGTTAAATAAAAATTTTCAAAAAGTTTTTCCCTTTTTCTAAAAAAAGAGGTTTTTCTAGATTTGAAAAAATGGGCTCTAGATTTTAATTTTTGGAGATAAAAAATAGGATTTAAAGGCAAAAAAAAAGCTCAGACCTAAGTCTGAGCTTTGTGCACTCGGAAGGATTCGAACCCTCAACCCTCGGAGCCGAAATCCGATATTCTATCCAGTTGAACTACGAGTGCTTATTCCGATTTAGCTTTGAAGTACTCCTTGAACTTTTTCAGCTGCTTCTTTCAATGTAATCGCCGAGAAAACTTTCAATCCCGACTCGTCGATAATCTTGGCACCTTCTTCTGCATTGGTACCTTGAAGTCTTACGATAATTGGAACGCGAATATCGCCAATAGATTTGTAAGCTTCAACAACTCCGCTAGCAATTCTATCACATCTTACGATTCCTCCAAACACGTTGATCAAAATTGCCTTAACATTTGGGTCCTGAAGGATAATTCTGAATCCGGCTTCAACGGTAGTAGCGTTAGCACCACCTCCCACATCTAGGAAGTTGGCAGGCTCACCACCGGATAATTTGATCATATCCATGGTAGCCATCGCTAGTCCGGCTCCATTTACCATACAGCCTACGTTTCCGTCAAGCTTCACGTAGTTTAGACCAGATTTACCAGCTTCCACTTCCAATGGATCCTCTTCAGAGATATCGCGAAGCTCAGCAAGGTTTTTCTGACGATACAAAGCATTGTCGTCAAGATTTACCTTAGCATCTACTGCTAGGATTTTGTCATCTGAAGTCTTCAATACAGGATTGATCTCAAACTGAGAGGAGTCCGTTCCTTCGTATGCCTTGTAAAGAGCAGCGATGAATTTGACCATTTCTTTGAAAGCATTTCCGCTAAGTCCAAGTTTGAAAGCGACCTTTCTTACCTGAAAGCCTTGCAATCCTACTTTCGGATCGATCCACTCTTTGATGATTTTCTCAGGAGATTTTTCTGCAACCTCTTCGATATCCATTCCGCCTTCTGTAGAAGCCATGATTACGTTGCAACCTTTGGCTCTATCTAGGAGGATAGATAGATAATATTCCTTTGGTTCTGAATCGCCAGGATAGTAAACGTCCTCAGCGATCAAAACTTTACTTACTTTCTTACCTTCTGGACCCGTCTGATGAGTTACAAGTGTTCCGCCAAGAATATTCTTAGCTTTTTCACCTACCTCCTCAAGTTTTTTGGCCAATACCACGCCGTTTGAACCAGTTTCTTGGATTTTACCTTTTCCTCGACCACCAGCGTGGATTTGAGCTTTGATCACATACCAAGAGGTACCTGTTTCCGCGTTCAACTTAACTGCAGCTTCGTGGGCAGCTTCTGGACTGTCTGCTACGATTCCTTCTTGAATCCGGACTCCGTAACCTTTCAATACTTCTTTCGCCTGATACTCGTGTATGTTCATTGCTCAAAATTTTTGGCGAAGTTAAGCCCTTCAGCTTTATAAATCAAACCTGAAAAAATCCTTTTTTATCAAAAAAAAGCCTTTAATTCCCGTTTTCTAAAAATATCCAACTTGCTAATCCTTTAGAAAGAAATCTATAATGCTGACTGCCAGAGAGATTCATAAGTCATACGGAAACCTTCATGTTTTGAAAGGAGTAAACCTTGAAATATCATCTTCGGAGATTGTTTCCATCGTAGGTTCCTCCGGTGCTGGAAAAAGTACGCTTTTACATATTTTGGGCACTTTAGATGATCCTGATTCCGGAGAGGTTTTGATTGAAGGGAAAAATATCTTCGCCCTGAATCGAGATAAGCTAGCCACCTTTCGCAATCAGACGGTAGGCTTCATTTTTCAGTTTCACAATCTGTTGCCGGAATTTACGGCCTTAGAAAACATTCTGATCCCCGGGTTTATCCAAGGGCAATCCGAGTCTAAGTTGAAAAAAAGAGCTTCAGAACTAGCAGAAATCCTGTCAATCAGTCATCGATTGGACCATAAGCCTTCTGCACTTTCGGGAGGGGAGCAACAGCGAGTGGCTGTGGCCAGAGCTTTGATCAATGATCCCAAAATTATCTTCGCAGATGAACCAAGTGGAAACTTGGATACGCAAAATGCCCATCAGCTTCATGAGCTTTTTTTCAAGCTTCGGGATGAACTAGGACAGGCATTTGTCATCGTCACTCACAATGAAGAGCTGGCAGCCATGGCTGATCGAAAGCTGGAAATGAAGGATGGAGTAATGGTCTAGCCTACTTTTTCAACTTTTTCAGCATGGCATCGATATGCTTTTTTGATTCAAACATATCCTGAAATACTCCGGCAATTTTCATGTCCGAATCGATGAAATAGGTGATTCGCTTGGGCATCTTGATGAGTGGAATGAGCGCGTCGTACGCTTTGCAAACTTTTCCGGATTCATCTGCCAAAAGCTCAAAGGGAAGTTTATGAGTTTTTTTGAACTTCTCATGTGTCTCGATAGAATCTCTACTTACTCCAAAGACAGGAATATCCAAATCCCGAAAAGCCTCAAATTGATCTCTAAACTCACAAGCCTCCGCTGTACAGCCGGGGGTAAAGTCCTTCGGATAAAAGTATAATACAAAGCTTTTTCCAGATAGGTCTTGATGTAGATTCAGTGAAAGTCCAGAAGTCCCTTTTACAGAAAAGTCTGGTGCTTGGGTGCCAATTTTTAATGCCATGAGTTTGAAACTGTATTTAAAACTGTTTGTTAGCTTGAACTCAAAGTAAAGAAAAATGATTCTTTCTTTCTTACTTGCTCCAACTGATTAAAAAATACCCCGACCTTGAAACTATCCGGCGTGCAGTCCATGATTTTGGCAGGAATATTCTTTGCCTTGATGAATGTGTCTGTGAAGTTTATCCCTCATATTCCGGCGATCGAAATCATCCTATTTCGCTCCATTTTTAGCCTTATTTTCAGTTATGCTTTTCTGAAAAGTCAGGGTGTATATGTCTTTGGAAACAATAAAAAACTACTGGTAATCAGAGGTGTAGTTGGATCGATCGGACTGATTACCTTTTTCTACACGCTTCAGAAAATCCCCTTGGCAAGTGCTGTGACCATTCAATACCTATCACCGATTTTCACCACGATTTTGGGGATATTTCTAGTTAAGGAACGGGTCAAGCCTATTCAATTCTTCTATTTTGGTTTGGCTTTTCTAGGTGTGATTGTGGTGCAAGGTTTTGATCCGAGAGTGGATTTGCTTTATGCCAGCATAGGAATTATTTCTGCACTTTTTTCGGGCTTGGCTTACAATGTGATCCGAAAATTGAAGAATACTGAGCACCCTTTGGTGATTATTTTTTACTTTCCTCTAGTGACCTTACCCATTGCCTCGGTTATTGTATTATTCAATTGGGTAAATCCCGTGGGTTGGGATTGGGCGATATTGCTTTGGATTGGAATCTGTACTCAGGCAGCACAATACTTCCTGACTTTAGCATATCAAAACTCAAATGTGTCTAAAGTTTCAAGCCTAACATATTTGGGAATGATTTATGCATTGTTTTTTGGGTATATCTTTTTCGAAGAGACATTTACGCTTGGTTCTTACATAGGTATGGGCTTGGTTGTACTGGGAATATTATTGAATTTAAGAGAAAAGTAGTATGAAGTGGTTACATTTTGAAAGTGAGATGCGACTTAAAAGAAAACCTTTAAAGATGAGCCCTAAATCTTTTCTATCACTAATAGCATTCGCGCTGATATTCCTTTCCATTTTTTCTTGTGTAGAAGAAACGGAAGATCCTCCAGGAAATGGTCAGTTAAATTTTGACTGTAACCAGTTTGCCTACGCGGATACGATATATTATTTGAATGCCACACAAAATATACTTGTAAGCCCTACTAATCCTATCCAAGGAACTTTCGAAGCAAGTCCAAATGGCTTAGCAATCGATCCTAGTTCAGGAGTTATCGATATCAATGCGAGTGAAACAGGTCTTAAATACAAAATCACATTTACTCCTCAGGGAAGCAACCAGACATGTGAGACTTTTCTGACTATTGGAGGAGTCAATTACCTGGATGGAGTGTATGTTTTGGATCAAAATCAAACCTTGGCAGCGCCTATATACAACGGAGTTCCAGGGCTTGCCCTACCTTGTAATGATGACGACGATGATGATGATGACGATGACGATAGTAGTTGTGACTTTGATACCGAGAATCCTACCGGGCAGTTATTAGAGGATTTAGGATTTGAGATTTCAAGTGATGGCATCTTTGATTTATTGGAGACAGTGGAAAATGGTACTTTCGGTGCCACTCCTGTGAATGGAGAAGTTCTTGATGTTGAGTTATTTTATAGATTGGCAGATTTGAGCGGGGAAGCATTAAATTCTATTCCGTTGCGTTTCTTTTATTATGAAACAGTGGCCGATATCCCACAGGCTCTTTTGGATGATATTGAAGAAAAAAGTGATCTAATCAATGAGCTTAGATCAGGAAAATCGTCTAATTTCAGGATAGCAAATCAAACCAGGCCCCGAAGAGTGCCAAGGCCACCATTTATTGTAATAGTGGCGAATCTACAGTAGGGGCTTTAACAGTCCCTAATAGTGTCAAATCTTTGGAGTCGTCTTTTATGTTTTAGCATTTTTTTTATACCTCTAATTGTCAAAGGGCAAGAGAAAAATCAAAAAATCCAAAAGGCTGATTCTCTTTATTTTTTACCATTTCCAGAGGAGAAAGATGATAGAATGGCAATGGAACTCTATTCAGAAATTCTCTCTGAGGTTCCAGATTCTGATGAAGTATTCGATTTCATAAGAGCTGCCGAGCATTTGGGTAACCTACAAGTGATCTACGGCTTGCAGTCAGAAGCTGCAAACACCTACCGTAAGGCCTTATTTTTCACAAAGGGATTTCAAAAGCCAGATACCTTGGTCTATGCCTCAAACTTGTACCTCGGTGAGGTTCTTTTTCGGATGAGTAGACTTGACAGCGCGATTTTTCATCTGAAAGAAGCTGAACGTCTTCAGGATCAAATCAGTACAGGGACCTTGCCAGAGCGGCTTTTTAATGCCTTGGGAGTCTACTACTTCGAGACCGGGAATTATCTTCAAAGTATTCAATATTTCACACAGGCAGAATCATACTTGGAGACTTCCGGAGATTATGCACAATTTGCCCGCTACAGTTTTTTGAGCAATAAAGCCTCCGCGCTCTACCATTTAGAAGAATACGATAGTGCGCGTTCGATTTACCTCCAACTCCTTGATTGGAATATCAACTCCAATCAAGTTCGGATTAACCTGGCAAATACTTTTCTAAAGGAAAAAAGGGGAGGAGAAGCTTTGGAAGTACTGAGTCAGATCGATGGCGTTTCTGGTACGAATTACTTATCCTACTTGAACCTCCAAACGAAAGCATTTCTCCTTCAAAATAATCTATCAAAAGTAGATAGTCTGCTCCAGGCCACACAGTTTGCCTTGGATAGCCTCCAAATACCTTCTAAAAACTACCAAAGAGGTATCTTCTTAGCCAACTTTGGAGATTTTAAATCAAAGCAAGACAGGCTTCAAGAAGCAGTCACTTATTATCATTTATCTGTCAGAGAGTTACATCCCAGTTTTAATTCAGAAGATATCTTTGACAACCCCAAAGAACTTTCCTTGGGAATGGGTGCAGTTACACTTTTTGAAAGCTTGGTCTCTAAGGCTCGTGCAGCTTGGAGTTTATACAGGATAAACCAAGAAGCCGAATTTTTCGAATTAGGCTGGGATTCTTATGAATCTGCCTTTGCATTAGCTGAATTTATATCAGCAAATTTCGATAATGATGAGGCCAGAATATTCTTGGGTGATCAGGTTTTACAAGCCTACCAATTAGCAATTAGGCAGTTAATAGATTTTTCCCGAAGCAGTCATGAAGAAAGAATCAAAAATCAAGTATTCCTTTGGGCAGAACAGAGTAAGTCAACCGCACTCAGGCTGGGTATCTTGGAAACTAAGAGACGGCAAAAATCAGCTATTCCAAAGAAACTGCTTGAGGAAGAGCGATTGATTTTACAAAAATTGGCTAAAAATTATCGAGATCAGTATGAGAATTTTGATGAATCTCAGCTCGTAGATCTCAAATCTGAATACACTGAATTACAGGTCAGCCTATCTAGACTTCGTGATGAGATCAAGGAGTTTTCCCAAACAGAAGAGGATTCTGCTAATCTCACTCTAGCAAACATTCAAAATAGACTGCCTGACAACACTGTTTTACTATCCTTTTTTGAAGCTGATGATTACCTAGTCACTTCATTGCTGAGCAATAAAAATCTTGACTGGAAAATCTTTGATTGGAGTGAAAAGGATCGAGATAAAGTACTGGCATGGAAAGAGCAAATTAGATCTTGGAAGTCAGGTATGCGATATCAAATCCCTGAATTTATTGATTCACTGAGTGTTCGGGTTTTTGAAAACTGGGGAAATGAAATCAGTGAATCCAAACTGTTAATGATTGTTCCACATGGTGCTTTCTCTGGTGTTTCCTTTGATGAGCTTTACGTTGATGGAGAAATGCTTATCGAAAAACTACCGATCAGCTACCAATTTTCGGCCCTTCAAATTCAAACTCAAGAACTCTCTCCTTGGAATGGATCGAGCATGATAAGCTTTGCACCTTTTGATAGGAGCTCAGGTCCAGAGGGATTGGGACTTCCCGTTCTACATGGATCGGCAGCTGAAATTGAGAGCTTGCCGGGCTTGAAGATTCAGGGCTCTGAAGCCACACTTCAGCGATTTCTAGCTCAAGCAGATCAAAATAAAGTTATTCATTTAGCTACCCATGCCATCGCTTCTGATGAAGATAATGAGGCATCTTTTGTGGCATTTTATCCTGAAGGAGATTATAGACTTTTCGAAAACGAATTGAGGTATCAAGCTTTTGATCAGGTCGAATTGGTATTTTTGAGTGCCTGTGAGACCGGGTCTGGCAAATTCAGTGAATCAGAAGGTCTTGTCAGTCTGGCTCGGGCTTTTTCATTTGCAGGAGCTGATAATCTTATATCCACGCTATGGCTCACAGAAGATCGGGTAGCAGCCTATTTATCAAAAGAGTTTTACAAGGGGCTAGACGCGGGTTTGACTTATGCTGAGGCACTAAGGGAGGCAAAGCTAAGCTTACTCCAAGATCCAGAAATGGTACAGTTTCGGGATACTCCTTATTGGACCAATTTTGTCCTGGTGGGGCAGATTCAGGAGAAATCTATTTGGAGCTCCATGATTCAGCTTATTCTCATTGTGGGAATTATCCTGATTTTGGCCGGATTGATTTATTGGTTTTTAATTTCTCGCCGGAGATAGAAAATCAGTCGGATTTAGAATAAAAAAATCCGGCAAATTACTCTGCCGGATCGGATCGAAAGAGTCAGTGCCCTAGTCCAACTCTAGCTCGATATCTAAGGAGTTTTCTATTCGCTCGAGAATTCGATTGTAGATACCTCTATTTTGGTCTCTGGAAATCACCAAAACACCATCAGTGAGCTCCGCATCCTCTAAATCCACAATAGATACAGCTAAAAACCACTTACTTGCATCTATCTCCATCAAGGCGAAAGGATTATTTGATCCATCGAAGAAGAATAACTCATCATCATCTCCTTCCAATTCTAACTCAAAATCCAAATCATCGTCATCATCTCCATAAACTTCAAGACGCAGGGGAACCGAGCTGCCGTCACTTTTTGTAAAGGTCCCTTCGAGGTAAATGCTTGGTTCATTTCGGTGATCAATCAGATCCACTTCAAACTCGATTTCCTCGTAAGTACCTGAGGCTATATTGATGAAAAAGTCAGCATCAGAAGAGAACTGATCAAAATTGATCTTTTTGATCTCTGGGAATGAATATTCAATTTCTCGCTCGAATCTTCCATTGTCATCTTCTCCTTCGACTTCCAATTCTATTTCCTTGACTTGGATGAACCCGGAATTAATCTGTACTCCTTCTTCCATGATTCTTGAATTTGGATTGGATGAATTGGCGAGTTTAACGCCTACTGCCATTTGTACATCACCATCTCCGATAGCGATAGGATCATTTTCTTCAGAGCAAGAAGCAAAGCCAATCATAGTGGCAACTGCTGCAATTAATGGGTATCTTTTCATGGTTTAGTATTTTTGATTGTTTGGTAGTAGGTCGGAGCCGGATAAATATTTGTAACCGCTTCGAAGGATTTTTTTTAATTTTTTTTCTCAGTTTAGATCTGATTAATATTTCAAATCCAAAATTTTGATTTTTAGTGCGTCCCAGCGATTAATAGTTTGGTGATATTTGTGTCTCGGATTTGATCGGATTTTTTCAAGTTGATTTTGAGCTAGATCATATTCGCCACTTAGAAGGTAGCCTTGCATGAGATAATAGTCTATCTCTTCTACATACATTTTCTCAGAAGAGGATTCATTGACAGTCTCAATCTCCCGTAATTCATCGACAGCAAGCTTACCTTCCCGTAGCTCCAGGAAGGCCATCCCTAGAATAAATTTTCCCTCTATGGTCAAGTCACTGTTGCCTTTTGCCAGCGCTACTACTTCTTCAAAATCATACTCATTAAAGGCCTTTTTCAAAGAAGAAATCTCAGCCGATTCACCTCTCATGACTGGGATATTGTAGGAAAGAAAATCTTCATTTACCCCTTGAGGTGTAGTAGAAATTACCAAAAATGAGGCCAACCCTACAAGTAGAATCGTCATAGAAGCTGCCACTCGAATGCTCCATTGTTGAAAGTTGGAGATGGTTTTGGTTCCATCGGATGGTTTCTTTTTTCTTTCGGATAAGTAGGAAGCTTGCACATCCTGAATTGTCGATTTCCAACCAGCCAATTCAATTGCTTCCCGGCTGATTTTCAAGGCATCGAGTTCATCAGCCAGTGATTGATTGTTTTTTATTTCTTCTTCAATGGCCTGATTTTGGTCCATGCTGAGTTTACCGTCTAGGTAATCTTCCAAAATGAATAAGTCTAGTTTATTTTTCATTTCTTAATGATTTCAAGAGTTGTTCTCCGATATGGGGAGAAGACTTTACTGATTCAATTAATGATTTGAGACATTTATATTTTTTATTCCGCAATACCTGCTCGGAGCTGAACTCCATTTTCTCGCAGATTTCTTTCATGGCCATGTCTTCGTAGTAGAAGAGCTTGAGTATTTTTTTGCACGTTTCACCAAGCTTATCAAACAAAGTCATGACGAAATTTAAATTCTCCTGATGGGTGATTGCCTCGCTGACATCCAGTTCATTTTCTTCATGTTTTGTCAGGTAATTTTCATGTCGTGCCTGACTGCTTCTTTTTCTCCTGATTTCGGATATCCATTTATTTTTGGAAATGCTGTAAAGCATGGATTTGATCGTAGATTCGCCTCTGAACTTTCCTGTCTTTATCATTTGAACCATCACTAGCATGGATTCTTGAATGATATCTGCAGCCTCCTCTTCTGTTCCTGAATTTTGTATTACCATACTTTCTAGCATATCATAATGCTGTTCGTAAAGCTGTGCTATTGCCTTATTCGGATTCGAATTCCTCTGGATCATTTCAGTAATTTCTAGATCGCTCAAGTTTTTTTCTAGCTTCATCCGCTTTCAATAATAAGTCGTGTTCACTCGTAAAAATGTAATCAAAATAGGTAAATAAAATCTTGACTAGAAGAGAAAAGACTTCTGTTTCATTGAAAAATTCCCTAAAAAACTCTTGATACCCGTTTGACACCTTTATTTTTGATGGAAAGGAAAATTTTATGAAAATCACCAAAGACCTCTACACTGGCAGCCTTGCTCTGCTTACGGATTTTTATCAGCTGACCATGGCTTATGCCTATTGGAAGGCGGGGAAAGGTGATCAGGAGGCTGTATTTAACCTTTTTTTTAGAAAGCACCCTTTTAATGGTGGTTTTACCGTGGCTGCCGGATTGGAATACGTGGTGGATTATTGTAGAAATTTTCGATTTGAAAAGCAGGATATCGATTACCTGGCAGGGATGAAAGCTCCTGACGGTTCTCCCCAATTCGAAAAGGGTTTCTTGGATTACCTCAGTGAGATGCGTTTTTCATGTGATATCGAGGCAGTGGAGGAGGGGACTATCGTTTTCCCCAATGCTCCCATGCTTCGAGTGAAAGGTCCCCTGATTCAGTGTCAATTACTCGAAACCCCACTACTTAATATCGTGAACTTTCAAACCTTGATTGCAACCAAGGCGGCTAGAATTACATTGGCCGCAAAAGGAGAACCTGTTTTGGAATTTGGTCTTCGGAGAGCTCAAGGGATTGACGGAGCGCTTGCCGCAAGCCGGGCGGCCTTTATCGGGGGATGTACTTCTACAAGCAATGTCATGGCGGGAAGGTTATTTGGGATTCCTGTTTCTGGCACTCACGCTCACAGCTGGATTATGTCTTTTGAGACGGAGTTAGAGGCATTTGAAGCTTATGCAGATGCGTTTCCTGATCAGTCTGTCTTCTTGGTGGATACATATGATACGATTCAGGGAGTGAAAAATGCTATCAAAGTAGGAGAAAAGCTTCGAAGCATGGGAAAGGAACTCATCGGAATCCGAATCGACAGCGGTGATTTGGCTTACTTTTCCAATCAAGCCCGTGAACTCCTAGATCAAGCAGGCTTTCCCAATGCGAAAATCGTTGCATCCAATGATTTGGATGAGTACTTGATTTCTTCCTTGAAAACGCAGGAAGCCTCGATTAATGTTTGGGGGGTAGGTACCAAATTAGTCACTGCCTTTGATCAGCCGGCATTGGGAGCGGTGTATAAACTTTCGGGAATTAAGAGTCCTGAGGGTGAATGGATTCCAAAAATCAAGGTTTCCCAACAATCACTTAAAATCAATATTCCAGGGGTGCATAATGTCCGAAGGTATTTTTCAGGCGGAAAAGCTGTCGCAGATATGATTTACCTCGAGGGTCAAGAAGTTGACTCTAAAGGAACTGTCATCATCGATCCTATTGATGCTACTAGAAGAAAGCGGATTATGCCTGCTTTTTATCAAAGTGAGGAATTACTAAAGCCGATTTTTGAAAAAGGGAAAAAAGTCTATAAATGTCCGGATATTCAGTCCATCAGGAAGCGGACTCAGGATCAATTGAAGACCTTTGACAAAACCCACAAGCGACTAGTCAATCCCCATGTCTATCCGGTTGGTTTGGAAGAAAATCTGCACCATTTGCGCATGGACTTGGTTTTAAAAGCTAAAGAAATTGAAGATGAATCTAACTGATAAGGACGCATTAATTATAGTTGACCTACAATATGATTTTCTGCCTGGAGGAGCCTTGGAGGTTAGCGAAGGAGATCAAATCATCCCGCTAATCAATTCCATTCAGCCTTTATTTTCTTGCGTAGTCGCTACGCAAGATTTGCATCCGGAAGATCACTTAAGCTTCGCAGCAAATCACAGTGGAAAAAAGCCCGGTGAACTGATAGATTTAGATGGCATTGATCAAATTCTTTGGCCGGTTCACTGCGTACAAGGTGAACATGGGTCAGAATTCCATGAAGACCTGGATCCTAGTAATTGGGCAGCAGTATTTCAAAAAGGCACTAACCCTCGAGTAGATTCTTATTCTGGTTTTTTTGATAATGCCCGCAGAGGAGATACTGGTTTGGGAGATTATTTGAAGGAAAGAGGAATTGAAAGGATCTTTGTATGTGGCTTAGCCCAGGATTATTGTGTGAAATTTACAGCCTTGGATGGCTTATCTTTGGGCTTTGAAACCTATCTCCTTCAGGATGTGACAAGAGCTGTGAATCTAAATCCAGAAGATGGCAAGTTGGCCTTGGAAGAAATGGAGGGAAAAGGAGTGAAGTTGATTAAATCAAAAGAACTGATTGATTAAGCCCATGTTTGAATACGACGCTGAAAAACATTATCCCAAAGAGACAGAAAGTAGAGTGGTCATCCGATTTCAGGATTGTGATCCACTTCGGCATTTGAATAATGCCAAGTACTTCGACTACTTTTTCAATGCCCGTGAGGATCAGGTCCCTAAGCTCTATGGATTAGAGGTGATCGATTTGATTCGTAAATACAAAGCTGCTTGGGTGGTTTACAATCACAATATCAGCTACGTCAAGCCTGCAATGGTTGGAGAGTGGGTTCGAATTATGAGCCGCATACTATGGCATAATGAAAATACCATCTTGGTCGAGTATTACATGACCGATGACAGCAAGACCCAACTCAAAACAGTTCTTTGGTCCACGATGCGATATGTGACCCTGGCAGAAGGAAAGTCTACCAACCATGAAGGTGCAGTAGTTGATTTTCTCGAAGCAACCTCTCTAAAACGCGATGATATCTGGGATTTCAGTATCAAGGAGCGAGTAAAGCAGCTCAGTATGGAATTGAAAAAATCTTGATCTGAATCAAATAATGTGTTGAATCGAACAAAGGCTGTACACTAGCGTACAGCTTTTTTTGCTTTTGGCATGGCCATTTCTGAGCTGGAGAATTTTTTGAAAATTATTTTTTCTTAACAAGCATACTAAGATGCAACCCTCGAAATCCAGAAAATTGCCTTAAAGTGTTCGCTTTCGAGTCAAACGAACAAGCAAGTGTTCACATTCTTTACAGATTTTGTTAATTTTTTGAGAAGAAAACCAAATTTAATTCCGTGTAAATCTTAAAAATTTTAAAAAATTCTGATTTTCTAAGCTTTCTTAAAAATCAGGAAATGGCAATTGGTACAGCCTTGGCAATAGGGATAGCACAACAACTTAAAACCAACTACATTATGAAAACGCTATTCACATTCGCACTTGCTGGACTACTTGCTACTAGTACTCTTGCAGCAAACTCAAATGAAGACCTTTTAGCAGACACAGACGCTAGGGCAAAATTCAAAAAAGTAAATATCCTTCTAAATGAGGGAGTTGGAAAGGCAAAGGTTGCCATTCTTGATGATGAAGGAAAGGTCCTCCATCAGCGAAAAGTAAATGTAGGTGATGAGAAAGTCATCGTACCTTACGACTTGAACAACATGCCTTGTGGAGAATATCAAGTAAAAATCACGACCGAGGATGAAGAGGTAATCTACAAGGTGGAGACTTTTGACAGGAAGCCAGAAATCGGAGAACTACCGCTTATGGCTTATGGTAAAATTGTCGATGATGAAACTGTAAATATTGCAGTAATCGGACTTACGGAGCCAGGTGTAGAAGTTACTGTTAGATACGAAGACTCAAACAAAATCATTCACACTGAGACTGTGGATCACCCTGATGGATTCCGTAAAGACTACAAATTAAAAGGAGTTAACCCGGAAGATGTTTACTTCCAGTTGACAGACAACTTGGGTAGAACAAAGACCCTATACTTCTAAATTAAACCACCCACAATGAAACCCCTTTTCGAAAGAATTGGGGTTTTTTTATGGTTTGACCAAATGGTCGCCAAGCTGCTGACCTATGGATAATAAGTCTAATCCCAACTGTTCCTTGGCTACTTGAATCACCTGCTCTCGCTCTTTTTTAGGAAGTTTTTCAAATCCGAAATAAGCTCCCAAAATTCCTCCTGCCAAAGCGGCTGTGGTATCATTATCCCGTCCATAATTCGTCAGAAAAATCAGTGTATTCATAAAGTCAAAGTCTGCATATACCATCGCAGTAATAGTCTGCAAATAAATCTCACCAGCGTGAAAAGGCATATCCTGAATCCGCTCATCCAGCTGCTCAAAGGCATAGGCAAGTGCCGGACTATTCCCATCTATGAAATTCAAAGAATCCAGTTTTTTGGCTTCTTCATTTATTTTCAGCGCATCCTGAAGGATCCGATATGCCGTCCTTCCTACAAGTCTACTTTGGAAATACTGCTTTGGGTCGACTCGCAAGGAAGCGAGCAAACTATCAGGATTGCTACCTTTTTTCATACCCGCAGCGGTCAATGCTGCACTCAGGGCGGTGAGGTCTTTGGCATATCCTAAATCGTACATTGAAAGCTTGTATGCTTCAGAATAAGCTCTCTCGGGATCACCTGGGAAATAAGCTCCTAAAACCGGCGCATAAAGCAAGCCCGCACAAACCATTTCCCCTCCATAAAATTTTCCCAAAGAATCAGCGTAGCCAGTCAGATTATTTTCGATAAAGGGTCTGCTTACTTTTGCCCATTCCTGTAGCCATTCCGCTTTCAGCATAGCATTTTCATAGGCTTCAATATCCTCACTGTTGATTTGTTTGATTCCCTCCAAGTAGCTGAGATATCGATCCTCAATGATTTTTGCAAAATCTGATGGATTTAGTTCTCCGTGATTTTGAGTTAGTAAGTATTCAGATGTCAGGACCTTCCATCTTGTGTCATCCGTAGTGCCTCCTGCCGGCAAATTTGGAACCCATATACCCTCAGGGGAAGCCTCTCGAATCATAGAATCCAAGTCTGTGACAAAGCCATATTCTAGTTTGATGGATTCTCTTGGCCACATTTCGGTAGGTGCGCCCATGGCATCACCAATGGCACTTCCGACAATCATTCCCAAGATTCTATCTTTTAGTTCTTCTTTTGAAAGTCCAGATTTTGAAAGCTTCTCCTCCAAGGAAATCGAATCTTCTGACTCCTGATGACTGCAGGAGAAAATGATTAAAGAAGCTGCTAGAATTAGATATTTCCTCATGGATTCATGATCATTTCTTTAGCTCTTTCGAGCAAAACTTCTTTTTTACCGAGACTCAACTTTAAAGGCAATTGAGCAATTCCGATTAATCTACGCATGATTTCCACTCCTCGGTAGCTTTGTAAAAGCTTAGGATCAATGTCCTGAGAATAGTGCTTTGTGATTGCCATTTCCAATTGAGCACCCATACCTGCAAAATCAGCATGCGCCAGAAATACTCCAAGATCAAATTCCCGATCTCCCACAAAGGCGAATTCCGGATCGATAATTTTGATACCGGAATTTCCACTCATCCAACTTCCGGGATAAAAATCTCCATGTAAAAGTGAACTTCCCGGAGCTAAATATCGCTTTCCCAATTCATTAATTTTTTGCTTCAGGGAATCATCTTTTTTATATCTCAGGCTGAGTTCTTGAAGACCTTTTTGGATGGTGTCCAAGTCAAACCCGTTTTCAATTTCAAATGGAAAATTAAAGATATGCTCATGGTTAAGCACTCTCATTTCGAGATTGTCTGGGAAATCCTCAGGAGCTAATCGATGTAGATGATTCAGATAGTCGATCAAAGATTTGATTTCAGAATCACTAATTAGCTTTTCCCCAGAATAGAGTCCGCTAAAATCACCGACTTTACCCAAATCTTCGGTAATCAGTAAGTAATGCTCTGGAAACCAATTGATTATTTTTGGGCTATGAGGGTTTAAGAATTCTGATTCTTGAACGGTCTCGTAAAATTTTTTTTCAGTCTCAATTCGCTGGATAGGAGCTGGAATCTGTGGAAATTTTCGAACAAAATCTCTGGACTGTTTCGCTATGACCGTACGCTGATTGGTGTGGATTCTGATCACCTGATTCATATTGCTATCAGGCAATTCTGAGGTTTTAAGGACTTTTTCCTCAGGCTGCCAGAAGTTGAGTGATTGTAGATCCTCGAGTGAGGTGTTGTTGGTTAGTTCAAATTTCATGCTTTAATAATTGCAATTTGAGTTCAAACATAGGGCAATGAAAATTAATTTCTTCCATAAAAATGTCAAGCGGATGACTAATCCTTTATCAAAAAGGGGGAGTTTCTATCCATTGTAATTTTTATTTTTACACTGAAAAAAATATAAACCCAATGTTTGGACTACCACGAAAACTATTTAACGAGGAACACGAATTATTCCGACAAAGTGTTCGGGATTTTATTGCCAAGGAAATTACACCCTACAATGCAGAATGGGAAAAGCAGAAAATGGTTTCCAGAGAATCTTGGAAAAAATTAGGGGAAAATGGATTTCTAGGGATGCAGGCTCCTGAAGAGCTGGGAGGATTGAATATTCAGGATTTTCGATACAATGCGATATTGATCGAAGAGCTAGGGCTTAGCGGTTGCTCTGGGCCTGCGATTGGCTATCCACTCCACTCCGATATTGTGATGCCTTATATCCTGCACTACGGAACTCCCGAAGCCAAGCAGAATTACATTCCTGGCATGGTTTCAGGAGATTTGATTGGAGCAGTGGCAATGACCGAGCCGGGTGCTGGATCTGACTTGCAGGGAATGAGAACTTCCGCGGTGGACCAAGGTGATCATTACTTGGTAAACGGCTCAAAAACCTTTATTACCAATGGCTACCTGAGTGATGTAGTAGTTGTAGCGGTCAAAACTGACCCTACTAAAGGAGCCAAAGGAATTTCATTGGTTTTGGTCGATAGCAAAATGGAAGGTTTCTCGAAAGGAAAGCCTTTTGAGAAAGTGGGGCTTCATGCACAGGATACCTGTGAATTGTTTTTTGAAGATGTAAAAGTGCCAAAAGAAAATCTTCTGGGAAAAGAGGGAGAGGGCTTTAAATATCTTATGACTGAATTGGCTCAGGAAAGACTGGTAGTGGCCCTTGCTGCAGTTGCCCTGGGTGAATACATGCTCGATAGCACGCTTAGCTATGTCAAGGAACGAAAAGCTTTTAATAAGAGCCTTTCAGATTTTCAGAATACCCGATTTAAGCTTGCCGAAATGACAGCTGCATTAGAACAGGGAAGGATTTATTGTGATTATTTGGTACAACTTCACAATGAGGGAGAATTAGACCCTGCAATGGCTTCAGCTGCTAAGTATAATATGACCGAACTGCAGTGCAAAGTTGCTGATGAATGCGTTCAGTTGCATGGTGGCTATGGCTATATGTGGGAATATGGAGTGGCCAGAGCCTATGCGGATGCGAGAGTTCAGCGGATTTATGCTGGCACAAATGAAATCATGAAGGAATTAATCGCTCGAAAAATATTGAAATAAGTTTATATTCAAGGCTTAAAATCAATTATCAATTCACCCAAACGATTCCTTTTATGACAGACTTCCCTTGGTTTAAGCAGTACCCAGCCTCGGTAGATAAAGAAATTGATTACAAAGCCTATTCGAGCATCAGTGATTTGTTTGATGAGAGTGTCAAGAAATATGGTGATGCGGTGGCTTATGAATGTATGGGTAAAACCATTTCATTTAATGATTTGGAAAGATTGAGTGCCCAATTTGCTAATTATCTGACACATACACTCAAGCTTCCGAAAGGATCCAGAGTTGCCATTCAAATGCCCAATATTCTACAATATCCAGTAGTAATGTTTGGGGTTTTGCGAGCTGGGATGGTGGTAGTCAATACCAATCCACTTTACACAGCTGCGGAAATGCGTCATCAGTTTAATGATTCAGGTGCAGATGTGGTTGTTATCGTGGCCAATTTTGCCCACAATCTGGAGAAAATTAAAAATGAAATTCCTGCCAAACATGTGATCGTTACCGAACTTGGTGATATGCTAGGTGGATTGAAAGGCACTATTGTTAATTTGGTGGTCAAGCATGTGAAAAAGATGGTTCCGGCATTTTCGATTCCAGGAGCGGTCAATCTCAAATCTGCGCTTTCTCAAGGAGCGAAACATACTTTCAGTAAAACAGCTCTTTCCTTAGAAGACACTGCATTTCTTCAGTACACAGGAGGAACTACCGGTGTATCTAAAGGTGCTGAATTGACACATGGAAATATTGTGGCGAATATGCAGCAGATTTCTGCTTGGATGAAACCTAAGCTGAAAGAACGAGAAGAGATCGTGGTGACCGCTTTGCCATTATACCATATTTTCGCCTTGACGGTCAACTGTCTTGCCATGCTAAAAATTGGTGCGCATAATTTGCTGATCACCAATCCCCGGGATATGAAAGCCTTTATAAAGGATCTTTCAAAACATCAGTTTACTGTATTTACAGGAGTCAATACTTTATTTAATGGCTTGCTTAATCAAGAAGATTTCAAATCATTGGATTTCAGTAAGTTAAAAATAGCTGTAGGAGGGGGAATGGCTGTTCAGAAGGCTACCGCTGAGAAATGGAAATCTGTCACCGGTGTCCCACTTGCAGAAGGGTATGGATTGACAGAAACAGCCCCTGTAGCGACCTGTAATCCCATTGATGGGACAGAGCGAATCGGAACCATCGGCTTGCCATTACCAAACACAGAAGTGATGGTGGCAGATGACGAAGGAAATCCACTTCCTATCGGAGAGCGAGGCGAAATTTGTATCAAAGGACCCCAAGTGATGCGCGGCTACTGGCAAAGACCAGAGGAAACAGCAAATGTTATGCACGGAGATTGGTTTAAGTCTGGAGATATTGGCGTGATGGATGAGGATGGATTTTTCAAGATTGTAGACCGTAAGAAAGAAATGATCTTGGTTTCCGGATTCAATGTTTATCCAAACGAGGTGGAAGATTGCATCGCAAGTTGCCCCGGAGTTCTGGAAGTAGGGGTAATCGGTATGCCGGATCCTAAATCCACCGAGAAGGTAGTCGCTTATGTAGTTGCCAAAGAGAGTACACTTACCAAGGACCAAGTCCTGAAGCATTGTCATGAATCCTTGACTAATTATAAGGTTCCTCGTGAAGTTTATTTCACAGATGAGCTTCCAAAATCAAACGTCGGTAAAATTCTAAGAAGGAAAATTAAAGAAGCGCACATTGAAAAAATGAATGCATAATCATTCACAGTGAAAAACCGACTTGATCCTAATGGTCATGTGTTCGAATGTATTTAGAAGTAAGCTGGAAGAACGAAGTTTCCTGAATTCTAAATCATTGATCAGAGTAGATTCAACAGGATCTTATTATAAAATGCGAAAGACCTCAAAAATTACTTTTTGGGGTCTTTTGCTTTTTCCTGCTCTGCATACCCAAATACACTTTGGAGTAAGGGACTTGTCCTAGCCCCGATTTTTTCTCGGATTTCCACTTCTTCTTTGGCTATTTCTACAAAAAGGCCTTCAATAGCTTTGTCCGTCACATATTTTGTCAGATCGGTTTGCACCGGTTTTACAAAAGGCAACTTATTGTAATTTTCCATAGCTGATTCCCAGATTTTTGTTGCATCAGTTTTCGATAAACTTTGGTCTATTTTTGGAGAAAACTTTACGGCAAGGGAATCAGAAGTTGTTTTTTGGAAATAGTTGGTGGCTGCATTTTGCTCACCCAAGAGAATTTGTTGAACATCTTTAAGGGTCATGTTCTTGATTGCATCGGTGAAAATAGGCTTTGCTTCTTTGGCAGCATCTTCTGCCGCACGATTAAGGCTTGTGATGACATCATCTGCCACATTTCCGAGTCCGATTTTGCGGAGCGTACTTTCCACTTTCCTAGCCTCAGGCGGAAAAAGAATTTTAATATCAGGATTTTGGAGGAAGCCATTTTCCAGGGAAAGTCGCTCTACAGTCAAATCAGTGGCCTTTTCCAAAGCCTCTTTAATACCTGACTGGATTTGTTCCTCACTGGGCTTTGATCCCAATTTTCCTAAAAGCTCATTGATTTGGGCTTGAGAAACTTGATGAAAAAGAAGCAAAATGAAAGTGAATAGAAGCTTGGACGAAGCTTGAGATTTAGTGAATTGCATAGGGCTTGTTAACGAATCGAAAAGTAAAAAGATTTGTGTTTTCATTAAGTTTAATAAATCACGTTTCAGGTAGATTTTCCTTTAAAGTATTCAGTAGGAAAATTGTCCTTCAAAGAGAATATAATTTCGAAATGCTTTCAGATGACCCTGATTCTTTCCAAAGAATAAAAGGTTCTAGGTATCAGTCTAAGAATTTGAAGTTTTAGCTTCCTAGATGAAAAGATCCTTGAAGATTATGTTTTTTTAATTGATCTAGCTCGTTATCTTAGAAATTATTAAAAATATACTCTTTTTATTGAAAAAAGCTCAACATGAATCTTCGAATCAATTCTGAATATGGTACGCTTCGGGCGGTATTGATGCATAGGCCTGGTAAAGAAATCGATCGTCTTACGCCTTACAATAAGGAGTTTCTACTCTTTGAGGATGTGCCGTATTTGGAAGCTTTGCAAAAGGAGCACGACGCCTTCTCCAATTTGATCAAAGAATCTACCGGGGCGCATGTGTATCAGTTGCGTGAGTTGCTGATTCGAGTTTTGTACGATAAGGAAATCCTGTTCAAACTTTTGCAGGAATCCTTGAAGAGATCCACGCATACTCACTTGGCAGCGGATATTTTGGAGCGTTATTCCACGGCAGAATGTGCCGGTATTCTCACAGCGGGTCTGAAGGTACATGAACTCCGGAGAAAGATGCCTAAACTCGATGCTGGTGAACTGATGGAGTATGCATTTTTGATTGCTCCTTGTCCTAATCTTTATTTTCAGCGCGATCCTATGGCATTGACTCCCGGAGGAATTATTTTTTCATCGATGAAAATGGAAGGTAGGCAGCGGGAAGCCGATCTGCTTCGAACAATCTTCGAAAATCATCCTGAATTTAAGGATCACGTAAATCCATTGTATCCAAATAATGGTCAGGCAAATCCACCAAGCATAGAAGGCGGAGATGTCATTATTCTCTCTCATGAGGCGGTGGCAATAGGAAATTCAGAGCGAACGGATGAAAAAGCTATTTATCAAGCAGCTAAAGCCTTGCTTGGAGAGGGGACGGTGCAGCGAGTTTATGAAGTGCATCTTCCCGAAAAAAGAAATTACATGCACTTGGATACGGTTTTTACCATTTTGGACGAAAATCTGGTTTTAACCTATCCAGATGCTATGAATGCCGTGCTGAAAACCTCCTGTTACACCCTTAAAGAAATTCAAGGAGATAAAGTGCATATCAAACGCGAGGTCTTGAAAGAATCATTATTGACTGTTCTGGAGCGGGAAATTCCCCATTTGGAGGTTTTGGCAACTGCTGATGGAAACCCGGATTATTCCTTGCGAGAGCAGTGGTTTGATGGGGCAAATGTCTTTGCTATAGGACCGAGAAGGGTAATTTCCTACAACCGGAACCTTCATACCAATCGTGCGCTTCGAAATATGGGCGTGGAAGTTTTGGAGATTCCATCGTCCGAACTTTCGAGAGGCCTAGGGGGACCAAGATGTATGACCATGCCATTGAGCAGAGCTAGAGTCTAGGCGCTTTTTCTTTTCAATTACACCTGCTCCGATTATCGAAATATTCTATCAATTTGCCGTCATTTCTGCTAATTTTGCACATTCAAAATTAAAAGCATCACTGCATTCACACCTTCATGGAAGCAAAGCAAATCAGAACTACCTTCATTGAGTTTTTTCAATCCAAAGCACATCAATTTGTCCCTTCATCACCTATCGTGGTCAAAAATGATCCGACCCTGATGTTTACTAATGCCGGGATGAATCAATTTAAGGATGCCTTTCTTGGAAATGAGACCCCGAAGTTTTCCCGAGTAGCCAATTCCCAAAAATGTCTTCGCGTAAGCGGAAAGCATAATGATTTGGAAGAAGTGGGCGTGGATACTTATCACCACACTATGTTCGAAATGCTCGGAAACTGGTCTTTTGGAGATTATTTCAAAAAAGAAGCGATCGAATGGGCTTGGGAATTACTGACAGAAGTATATCAGCTGCCAAAAGATCGGCTTTACGTATCAGTCTTTGAAGGAGATAGCTCGGACAAGCTGGGAATGGACCAAGAGGCTTTTGACTTTTGGAAGAAAATCGTTCCTGAAGATAGAATCATCATGGGTTCTAAGAAGGATAACTTCTGGGAAATGGGAGATACAGGACCATGCGGCCCTTGCTCGGAAATTCACATTGATTTGCGGACAGATGATGAGATTGCAAATGTTCCGGGAAGATCATTGGTCAATCAAGATCACCCTCAAGTGATTGAGATTTGGAATCTGGTATTTATGCAATTCAACCGACTTGCAGATGGAAGTCTGAAGGAGCTTCCTGCCAAACACGTCGATACCGGAATGGGCTTTGAGCGTTTGGTTAGAGCCATTCAACAAAAATCTTCTAATTACGATACGGATATTTTTACGCCTTTTATTTCCTACTTGGAGGAAAAATCCGGTAAAAAATATGGTCAGGACGAGCAGACAGATATTGCTTTTCGGGTAATTGCCGATCATATCCGAGCCATTTCTTTCACTATTGCAGATGGTCAGCTGCCATCAAATAATAAAGCCGGTTATGTGATTCGACGCATTCTTCGTCGGGCAGTTCGCTACGGATATACCTTCCTAGACTTTCAATCACCTTTCCTTTATGAATTGTGCCCTTTGATGGCATCACAGTTTGGAGAGATTTTCCCGGAAATCAGAGAGCAACAGGATTTTATTGCCAAGGTGATTCAAGAAGAAGAGACTTCCTTCCTTCGCACGCTTGACAACGGACTGAAAATGCTGGGTAGCATCAAGTCAGAGATGAAAGAAAAGGGCGAAAAGGTTTTGTCAGGCAAAGTGGCTTTCGAATTGTATGATACCTACGGGTTTCCTTTGGATTTGACTTCATTGATTGCTCGAGAAAGCGGCTTTTCACTTGATGAAAAGGGTTTTCAGGCAGAAATGGAAAAGCAAAAAACTCGTTCCAGAGCGGCCTCAGAATCCGAAACAGGAGACTGGGTACAGGTGGAGGAAGAGAGCTCTGTAGAGTTTTTGGGCTACGATCAGTTGGAATCTGAATCAAAAATTATCAAATACCGAACCGTTAAGGAGAAGAAAGGTGAAAAATACCAATTGGTTTTGGATCGTACTCCTTTCTATGCCGAAAGCGGTGGACAGGTCGGAGATACCGGCTGGTTGATTTCTGATTCTGAGAAAATCCGCGTAGTCGACACCAAGAAGGAAAACGACCTCATTGTTCATTTTGTAGAAAAGCTGCCACAGGATCCCTCTGCCTTATTCACGGCAAGTGTAGATCGCCAAAAGCGCAGCTTGACCATGAATAATCACACAGCTACGCACTTGATGCATTCAGCACTTCGAGAAGTCCTAGGCGATCATGTGCAGCAGCGTGGTTCTTTGGTCAATGAGCGACTACTTCGATTTGACTTTTCTCATTTCTCCAAGATGACTGAGGAGGAAATCGAGCAAGTTGAAAAATTGGTCAATGAAAAGATCCGGGAAAATATTCCACTTCTTGAAAGAAGAAATGTTCCGATAGCAGAAGCCAAAAACATGGGTGCTACAGCACTTTTTGGAGAAAAATATGGTGACTTTGTGCGTGTAATCACTTTCGATCCTGATTTTTCAGTAGAGCTTTGTGGAGGTACGCATGTTCCTTTTACCGGTCAAATTGGCTTTTTCAAGATTACTTCTGAAGGGTCTGTTGCTTCAGGTGTCCGGCGCATCGAGGCAATCACCTCTGTGGAGGCTGAGAATTACTTCCGTCAGCAGGAAGACTTGCTCAAGGAAGTTTATGATATTCTTAAGAATCCAAAGGATGTAAAGAAAGCTATTGAGGCCTTGCTTTCGGAGCGAAACGAACTGAAAAAGGAATTGGACGTATTGCATCTAGAAAAGGCAGGTCAAGTGAAAGGACAGCTGATCTCTCAATTCGAAGAAAAGGATGATCACAAAGTTCTGATTGCCCAGGTGAGCCTTCCAAATGTAGATGCCCTCAAAAAGCTGGCTTATGAGCTCAAAAATGAAGTGGAGAAGTCCTTGATTGTACTAGCAGCAGACATAGATGGCAAGCCGCAAATAGCTGTAATCATTGACGAGACTTTGATCGCTGAGAAAGGATACAATGCAGGACAAATCGTCCGTGACCTTGCCAAAGAAATTCAAGGTGGCGGTGGTGGTCAGCCATTCTTTGCGACAGCAGGCGGGAAGAATTTGGGAGGTCTGCCACAAGTGGTCAGCAAGGCACGAGAACTTTTTCTCGGATAAATAGCTAGCTAAAAGATGAAGGAAGAAATAAAAAGCAAATATCAACTCGTAGTCGGACTGGAAGTACATGCACAGCTTTTGACGAAAAGTAAGATGTTTGCTGCTGATTCTACTGCCTACGGAAATCTTCCCAATACGCAGATTTCAGTCATTACTTTAGGGCATCCCGGCACTTTGCCAAAGGTCAACAAGAAAGCCATTGAGTACGCTGTGAAAATGGGTTTGGCTTGTGATTGTGAGATTACCCGAACCAACATTTTCTCTCGGAAAAACTATTTTTATCCAGACCTGCCAAAAGGCTACCAAATCACGCAAGATAGAGGGCCTATCTGTGTGGGAGGCGAAGTACCTGTCATCCTTTCGGATGGTACTGAAAGAACTGTCCCACTGAATCGAATCCACCTAGAAGAAGATGCAGGAAAGTCAATGCATTTGCCCGAGGAAGAAGATACCTTGGTGGATTTTAATCGGGCTGGAACACCTTTGATTGAAATCGTGACTGAGCCGGCTATTCATACTGCTGAGGAGGCTTATGTTTTTCTCAATGAAATCAAAAAACTGGTCAGATACCTCGATATCTGTGATGGAAATATGGAAGAAGGCTCGCTTCGTTGTGATGCTAATATTTCTGTGATGTTGAAGGGTACGAATACCCTGGGCAAAAAGGTTGAGGTTAAGAATATGAATTCTTTCCGTAATGTAGTTCGAGCTATTGAGCATGAGCATGAGCGAATTATCGGGATTTTGGAGAGGGGAGAGGAAGTGATTTCTGAGACGCGGACATTTGATGCTGGTACGGGCACTACTGCCAGTATGCGTACAAAGGAGGAGTTGAACGACTATCGGTATTTTCCGGAGCCTGACTTGAGCCCGGTAGTGATTTCTGAAGAATGGCTCCGCTCCATTCAAAGTGACCTGCCTGCTTTGCCGCGGGAATTGAGGAAAAAGTTTGTCGATCAATACGGTCTTCCTGATTATGATGCAGGAGTTCTGACTGATTCGAAGGAGATGGCGCTTTGGTTTGAAAAGCTTTGTCAAAAAACATCCAATTACAAGGCGGCATCCAATTGGCTAATGGGTCCCATCAAGTCGACCTTGAATGAGTCGGCTTGGCATATTTCGGAATTTCCGATTTCCACTCAGACCTTGGCTGATTTAATTGGTTTAGTGGATGATGGGAAAGTGAGCTTTTCGGCGGCTTCCCAAAAAATTTATCCAGAAATGCTTCAAGCTCCCGGAGAAGGAGCTCTTCAGATTGCACAGCGGCTGAATCTGATTCAGGAAAGTGATGAATCTTCCTTAATTCCTGTTATTCAGGAGGTTTTGAATGAGAATCAGGCAAAAGTGAAAGAATATAAATCAGGTCGAAAAGGTCTGATTGGCATGTTTATGGGTAAGGTAATGCAAAAATCGAATGGTAAGGCTGACCCAAAAGTTGCCACCAAGTTGTTAAAGCAATTATTAGAAAATTGATATGAATAAAAAGATGATGACAGGACTCTGGATTCTAAGTGTGTTTGCGCTTTTCTCCTGTGGAGAATCAGAGTCGCAAAACGACGGAAAAGTAGAAATCAGCGGTAAAATCATTAATGCTCCAAGTGGGCAGGTGGTTTTATCCCAATTTACGGATAGCCGTCCCAAGGTATTGGACACGCTTGAGTTGAATGCTGATGGAGAGTTTTCCTATGAACTGGAGGTAGAATCTCCGACTTTCTATGATTTAAATCTCTACGGGCAGCGATCTGTGCGCTTGGCTTTGCTAGACGAAGATGTAGAAGTCAATTATGATTTCAATCAGCCAGAGGCAATTGAGATTTTGGGATCGAAGGATTCTCAAGAAATGCTCAAATTGGAAACATTGATGAATCAATATCAAAGTGATGTCAATGCGCTTAATGAGGCTTATTACGAAGCCATGAGCAATAAGAATACCGAGCAAATCAAGGGTATTCAAATGAAGGCGCTTGAGCTTGAGGCTAATCAAGCGGAGCGGGTTAAGGAAACCATTACCAGTATGGGAGATAGTTTTGCGGCACTTGCAGCCATTGGTCTTCTCAATCCTAAAAATGATTTTCCCTTCCTAGACGAACTCATCCAGCGATTGGATCAAAAATATCCGAATACGGTAACGATTATCCAGTTGAAGCAGCAACTCGAAGAACTTCGCGCTTTGGCGATTGGTGCTGAAGCTCCTGATATCGCACTTCCGAATCCAGATGGAGAAATCAAAAAACTTTCTGATTTAAGAGGTAAATACGTTTTGATTGACTTTTGGGCTGCATGGTGCAAGCCTTGCCGTGAAGAAAACCCTAATGTGGTCAGGCTATACAATAAATATAATGATAAGGGCTTTGAGGTTTTTGGCGTATCTCTTGATCGTGAACGCGATGCCTGGGTAAAAGCCATTGCCGATGACGAACTCGCTTGGACTCAAGTTTCAGACCTCAAATACTTCAATTCTGCTGCTGCTGAACTGTACCAGATTCAGGCAATTCCAGCTACTTACATGGTAGATCCGGAAGGGAAAATTATCGCTAAGGACTTGAGAGGTCCTAGCTTGGAAAGAAAGCTAGAAGAGTTATTTGATTGAATTTTGATTTCAAAATAAGAGATCAACTTTTAGTGATTTTTATAAACAAAAGAGGCTGTTTCATCGAAACAGCCTCTTTTTATGGACTTTTTGTCTTAATTAGTTAAGAATCAATGGGTAGATGATGTCCAAATCGGATTCGCCACCGGCTTGAACAAAATTCTCAAAGTTTGGATTGTCCGCACCAGGGAAATTCTTGTCCAAATCATGACGCAAGACAACTCGCATCTGAGCATTGTTGAAAGAAGGAGTAGCATCAACAGTAACAATACCACGTACTCCGATCAATTCTCCTGATTCGTCATCATACACATAGCTAAGAGGAGCAGCTCCACCTACGAAGGCGGAACCAATGAAATAGAATTGATGCTCATCAGCTTCTTCGATAATTTCCTCAGTGATGTCTTCATTTTCAATACTATTGAAGACCTCGATATCCAATTGGTAAGTCTTTCCCGCTTCTAGCTCAACTGTTTCGATTGTAGGAGCACCTCCAACTTCGATTCCTTCCGGGTCAGCTGCTGTGAAAGTGAAAGTCAAGCCAACTGGATTGCCAGCACCATCTAACTCCGTAAACGCTAGTGTCACATCAGTAATTACTTCTCCTTCATTCTCAATCACTGGATCTTCACTGTCGCAGGAAGCAAAGGCAAAGAGCCCCACAAAGAGAAAATAGAGAGGTAGTTTTTGTAGATTTTTCATGGTTTTGTTTTTGTTTAGAATTGATAGTTGATTTTGATTAATAAATTTCTTCCCATATCCGCAGTGAAGTAGCGGAATCGGTTCATGTATTCTTTGAATTCTGTGTTGAAAATATTTTGAACTTGAAGACCTAGGTTTAATCGATTTCCTTGAAAAGGCAATTCGTACCGGTAACCCACATTGAAAAGCGCGTAGCCAGGAGGAGCTGGAGCCAAATCAAAAACTGGTTCTCGTTTTTGCCTAGCAACCAACATATTGGATAGGTTAAAGTGATGTGTTTTAGAACCTCTATCCAGTTGATAGCTTAGTCCCCAATCCATTCTGTCAGAAGGAATGAATGGGAAAAATTCATCGGTTTCTGTATTTCTAGCCCGGATTATGGAGCCTTTGGCATAGGCCTGAAGACTTTCTGTCAATTCATAGCTTCCAGAAAAATCTACGCCCCAGAAAAAGGCATTGGCTTGAAGGTATTCATAGACATTAAATGTCCCACGAAGACTTACAAACGTCTCTCCAGTTGGATTGAGATAGATATAATCTCGGATCTGATTGGCATAGACAGTCAATTCTCCAGTGGATTTTTTACCTTCAAACTCAAGCGAGTTTACCCATTTCAAACTTTTCTCCGAATCCAAATCAGCATCTCCAATTTCTACAGCTGCAGCCCCATGGTGAAGTCCCTGTGAAAAGAGCTCATTCACATTTGGTGGCCTCCAAGCTGATCCAAGATTGGATCGAAAAGCCAAATTGGGGTTTATTTGATAATAGGTCCCAAAAAAGGCTGTGAAGTTATTGTACTGTAAATCAGCTTCTTCCAACTCACTGCCAATAAATCTTGCCGTGCTGATCGTTCGATAGTCATATCTCAGACCACCTTCCAGTTCCAGTGGACCCTTAGAATATTTCTCTATCAAATAAAGACCAGCATTGAGCATGTCATAATTAGGAATCAATGGCGTGACTCCTGTACCAGGAACATTGGAATTGGCCTGTTGGATAATATTGATTCCCCAAGTACCGCTTAAGGCATTTTCATGGGTATGGTCCACAAATAGATCGAGCGTATTGGTGAAAAGCTCCAAGTCCAAACTTGCCCTTTCATTCAAATCACCTCTTCTTCTATCATATTCTTGGCGTTGGTTTAGCTGAAAACCATACTGAAGATTCGCTTTCCATTTGCTGTTTAGGTGATAGTGTGTTTTGAGTTTAGTCAAATGATGCTGGACTACCTGCTTTGGATTGTTGATTTCATAGGTGAAATCAGGATTGGTAAAAGGTCTTCCGTTGGCGATGATTTCTTCTAGGTCTGATAGGTTACCAGTATGTGCATCTCTTAAAATTCCCAATTCAGTATTGAAATAAGAATAATAAAGCTCTGCACCTAGTTTGGAATTTGAATAGCCTGTAGCACCGGAAAAGTTTATTTCACTCATACCGGTATTCCCCTGAAAATATTCAGGAGACCGTACATTTCCAGCTCTTTTGACTGAACCTTGAACTCGATATCCGAGACCTTTGACTTTCTCAGATCCGCCAGTATGGCTAAGAGACAGATTCCCCATTCGGCCATTGCTCCCACCAACAAGGTATAAGTCCGTTTTATCCTTTTTTTCTGTAGGCAATTCACCGGGGTTGACCATGATTACTCCACCCATTGCTTCAGGACCAAATCGCACGGTTTCAGCACCTTTGATTACTGTAATTTCTTCCGCCAAAAATGGATCAATTTCAGGAGCATGCTCTGCTCCCCACTGCTGTCCTTCCAGTCTGATTCCATTATTGAGAATCATGATTCGATTGGAATGCAAGCCATGAATCACAGGTTTTGCGATGGTGTTTCCAGTCGAAAAAGTGGTAACTCCGGCAATTCTCTTAAGACTTTCTCCTAGATTTTCCCCTCGGGCTTCCAATAATTCAGAGCCGTAAAGGGCATTTACTGCAGTAGTTGTCTGAATTGCATCGCGGTGACCATGAACTTCCACTCCACCCAATTCAGTGGGAAGCTCTTCCATTCGAAAGGTTTTATTGAAAGAAGAGTTGGAAAGTGTGACCTCCTCAATAATATCCTTATGTCCTAAAAACTGGATTTTGATAGTGTAATCGCCTGGGCAAAGATTTCTAAAAATGAAATTTCCCGAGTCGTCAGTGACGGCACCTGCCTTGACCTCCTCAATCCAAATATAGGCACCGGGTATGTTTTGGTTATTTTCTAAATGAATAACCTTCCCCCTTATTACCAGCTTGCAGTCTTGAGACAGTGCCTCAAACCCACTGATAATCAATAATAAAACCAAAATTAATCTCGCGCCTTGCAATTTCACTCTGCAAAAATAGTTTACATTTCATCTAATAACCAGAAAAAATGAAACAAAGTTGCAAAAATGGATAAGCGGTAAATTCCTTAGATCTTAGCGACTTATTTTTTCCAAATCCGACAATTTGTAATTGGGCGAGCCACCTTGTTGAGAAGCTACAAATGCACCGAGCTTGCAGGCAAATTCCAAAGTTTCCGGCATGGGTTTCTTCTCCAAATAGCTTTTCACAAATCCGCTTAGAAAAGCATCTCCTGCCCCGATGGTATCCTTTACTTTCACTCGAAAGCCAGCATCTTGAAACATCTCTCCTTGATGAAAAACCATGGCTCCTTTTGACCCTAAGGTGATGCAGATGGTTTTGACAGGAAAGTGATGGCTCATAAACTGGCAAATGCTTTCAGGATTGGGCTTGATATCAAAATAATCCTCAAAAGCAACCAGTTCATCTTCATTGATCTTGAGTACTTCCGTCATTCCCAAAAGCTTTTCTATTACCTCAAAATCGTAGTAAGGGGGTCTCAGGTTTGCATCGAAGATCCTCAGTTTGGCATGTGGTAGCAATTCGAGGAGAGTTTGAAGGCTTTTGGAATGTCTCACTCCCAAGGTTCCGAATACGAGTGAATCGGATGATTTGACGGAGTCTTTCAGCGTGTCTGAATTCTTCACAAAATCCCAAGCTGCAGGGGAGAGGATGTCATATTTGACGTTTTCTATATCCTTATTGTCCACTATGACTCTTGAAGTAGGATATTCATTTATTTGGATCAAGTCGTCCGCTGCACCAAAGCTTCGGAAATGGTTCAGAAGCTTTTCGCCCAAGATGTCATCACCTACAGCCGAAATCAAGTGACTATCAAATCCCAAATGATGCAAGTGCAGGGCTACATTCATAGATGCGCCTCCGGGCACATCTCCCTCTGGAAGACAATCCCAGAGCATTTCCCCAAAAACAAGGACTTTATGCGACATAGTCTTTATGTAAATCTTTTTGAATCTCTTCCAAGGAACGACCCTTGGTTTCTGGCATTTTAAATCTCACCCAAAGTAGCTGCAAAAACATCATGAAAGCAAAAAAGCTAAAAATATAGCCCGGACCGTAGGCATTGGCGAAGAAGGGAAATACATTGGCAATCAAAGCCGCTAAAATCCAATGCGTGAAAGAACCCAAGGATTGTCCATATGCTCGAAGTTCATTCGGAAACATTTCAGAAATAAAGACCCAAATCACCGATCCTTGACCAATTGCATGCGATAGAATAAATCCGAAAACAAAGATGGGCAACCAAATAGTGGGAATTCCAGGGCCAAGGAAGTTGTATGCCATCAGGCTCAACGAAATCAAATAGCCAAATGAACCGATGTACATTAAAATCTTTCTACCTAATCGATCGATCAAATAGAGTCCTAAAAAGGTGCCGAGTAGATTGACTACTCCAATTCCAATGGTCGAAATCAAAGCTGATTCGGTGGATATTCCAGCCATTTCAAATATTCTCGGGGCAAAGTAAATGATGGCATTGATCCCTGAGACTTGATTGAAGAAGGCGATTAAAACGGCTAAAAAGGTACTGGCGAGATATTTTTTATTGAACAGCGTAGCAAAACCAGAAGTTGATTTTTCTTGTCTTTCCTCTTCGATAGCCTGACGAATGGCAGCTTCTACTCCTTCGGGGTCGGTACGTTGTAAAATGACCCTTGCTTCCTCCTGGGCATTTCGCTTGGCGATCAACCAGCGTGGGCTTTCCGGGATTCGGAAAATCATAACACTGTAAATCAATGCTGGAATAGCTTCAACTCCCAACATCCAGCGCCAATCCTCGGGGAGTTCGGCTGTTCCGATCAAAAAGTTAGATAAATAAGCCACAACTATACCGAATACAATATTAAACTGATAGAGTGCGACCAATAATCCTCGGTTTTTGGCAGGAGCTATCTCAGAAATATACATGGGGGCCACAACCGATGAGGCTCCGACACCCAATCCACCCAAGAACCGGAAAAGAGTGAAGCTTTCCACGTTCCAAGCCATAGCCGAACCAAAGGCAGAAATAAAGTAGAATAGGCCGATCCAAAGCAGGGATTTTTTGCGGCCAAAGCGATCTGCAGGAATTCCTCCGAAAAGCGCTCCGATTACCGTTCCATAAAGGGCGGAAGCGATAGCTAGGCCGTGAACCCAATCGCTGAGTTTCCAAATCTCCTGAATGGCCCGTTCACCTCCTGAAATGACAGCCGTATCAAAACCAAATAAGAATCCACCCAAAGCCGCAGTGATGGAAATGAAAAAGACGTATCGGTTGGAATTCATGGTGATTTTTGCAAATGGAATCCACGAAACTAATGAGAAGCCTCTTATTTCAAAATCCATCGAAAAAATATGTTGTAATTCGATCTTGTCAAAAGGAAATTTGGATAGCTCTAAAAGAAGGAAATATTATTTGATTTAAAATTTTATTAAGAAAAATTAAATCAATTAGCGTTTATTCGCTGTATTTCTAAAAACATCTTTAGAATTCAGAATTTTATTTTGTAAGTCAAATAATCATGCTGTAGAAGCTCCATCAAATTCCTTATATTCGCAGACGTAAAAAAGGCTTTCTAATCCAACCTTTTTCCAGGTTTAGGGAGTTTTGATACTATAAACCCAAATTCATGTCAGCAACTACCGAAATCTATAAACCAAAGAATCATATCCGAATTGTAACGGCTGCCTCACTTTTTGATGGGCATGATGCTGCGATCAACATCATGCGTCGCATCATTCAGTCTACTGGTTGTGAGGTGATCCATTTAGGACACAATCGTTCCGTTCAAGAGATCGTAGAATGTGCCATCCAAGAGGATGTTCAAGCTATAGCCATTACCTCTTATCAAGGTGGGCACACGGAGTTTTTTAAATACATGTATGATCTCCTTCAGGAAAAAGGAGCTGGGCATATCAAGCTTTTTGGAGGGGGAGGAGGAACCATCCTTCCTGAGGAAATCAAGGAACTGCATGAGTATGGGGTTTGTAGAATCTATTCTCCTGATGATGGTCGTGCCATGGGGCTTCAGGGGATGATCAATGACCTGGTCAAGAAATGCGATTTTCCGATTGGAGATGAGATTTCGGAAGGATTTGATTTGAAAGCCTCTGAAAAATCTCATGTGGCAAGAGCTATATCAGCTTTTGAAAATTTCCCGGAAAATGCATTTAAACTACTTGAGCGGATTCGGAAGGCTAGCGAATTGAGTAAGACTCCTGTTTTGGGAATTACCGGTACCGGTGGAGCTGGGAAATCCTCATTGGTGGATGAGTTGGTTCGAAGGTTTTTAATTGATTTTGAGGATAAAACACTGGCTATTATTTCTGTAGACCCATCCAAACGGAAAACTGGTGGAGCGCTACTAGGTGACCGGATTAGAATGAATTCCATCAATCACCCACGAGTTTTCATGAGGTCTTTGGCTACCCGACAGTCCAATTTGGCACTTTCAAAGTATGTCCAAGATGCTGTCGATACAGTGAAAGCAGCTGGATTTGATCTGGTGATTTTGGAGACCTCCGGAATCGGGCAGTCGGATACAGAAATCATTGAACACTCTGATCTTTCTTTGTATGTAATGACTCCAGAATATGGTGCAGCATCGCAGTTGGAGAAGATCGACATGTTGGATTTCGCAGATGTGATTGCCTTGAATAAGTTTGACAAACGAGGCGCACTCGATGCGATTCGCGATGTCAAAAAACAATACAAGCGAAATCATAACCTTTGGGAAACTCCCGAAGAAGAAATCCCGGTATTTGGCACCATTGCCTCTCAATTCAATGATCCCGGAATGAATCAGCTATATCGGGCGATTGTGGGACGGATCAATGAGAAATTTGGAGGCTTAGAAAGTAGTTTTGAATTGACAGCAGGTCAAAGCGAGAAGATTTATATCATTCCACCTGCCAGAACGCGCTATCTAAGTGAAATCACGGAAAACAACCGTCATTATGATTCTTGGGTGGAAGAGCAGAAGGAGGTAGCCCAGAAGCTTTATTCCATTCATAAATCAATGGAAGCCATTCGGGAAACCAAGGTGGATGACAGGGATAGGCTATTGAAAGAATTGCAGGAGGTTTATGAGCAAGTTGAGTTAGAACTTGACCCGAAAAATAAAAAATGGTTGGAAGAATGGCCGGCTGAGGCAGAGCGCTACCGCGATGACTATTATGTCTTCAAAGTGCGAGATAAAGAGATTAAAATTAAGACTTATCATACCTCTTTGTCAGAGTCCCGGATTCCAAAAGTTTCCCTTCCAAAATATGAAGCTTGGGGTGAGTTGCTCAAGTGGGGACTTCGGGAGAATGTTCCAGGAAAGTTTCCGTACACCGCTGGAGTTTTCCCTTTCAAGCGAGAGGGAGAGGATCCTACCCGAATGTTTGCCGGTGAGGGTGGTCCCGAGCGTACCAACAAGCGTTTTCATTATGTCTCCAAGGACATGCCGGCTAAGCGTCTTTCTACGGCTTTCGATTCGGTAACTTTATATGGCGAGGATCCAGATTATCGACCTGATATCTACGGAAAGATCGGTAACTCAGGAGTTAATGTTTGTTGCCTGGATGATGCCAAGAAATTGTATTCGGGCTTCAATCTAGTAGATCCAATGACTTCCGTATCCATGACCATCAATGGACCTGCTGCTACGATGACAGCGTTTTTCATGAATGCGGCTATTGATCAGCAGTGCGAAGTCTATATTAAAGCAAACGGTCTGGAAGAAGAGGTAGAAGCCAAAATCAATCAGATTTACGAAGAAAAAGGTTTGCTTCGGCCAAAATATAATGCTTCAGTTCCGGCAGGAAATGATGGCTTAGGCTTGATGCTTTTGGGAGTAACGGGCGACCAAGTTCTTCCTGCTGAAGTGTATGCTAAAATCAAAGCTGATACTATTTCTAAGGTCCGAGGAACAGTTCAGGCAGACATCCTAAAAGAAGATCAGGCTCAAAATACCTGTATTTTCTCTACAGAGTTTTCACTTCGGTTGATGGGGGATGTGCAGCAATATTTCATCGATCATAAGATCCGAAACTTCTATTCAGTCAGTATTTCTGGCTATCACATAGCAGAAGCCGGAGCCAATCCAATCACTCAATTGGCCCTAACACTTTCCAATGGTTTTACCTATGTGGAATACTATGTTTCCAGAGGTATGAATGTCAATGATTTCGCTCCAAACCTTTCATTTTTCTTTTCCAACGGAATCGATCCAGAGTACGCGGTAATCGGCCGGGTAGCTCGGAGAATTTGGGCAAAGGCGATGAAGTTGAAATATGGGGCTAATGAGCGTTCTCAAATGCTTAAATACCATATTCAGACATCAGGTCGTTCGCTTCACGCTCAAGAGATTGATTTCAATGATATTCGGACCACGCTGCAAGCACTGTATGCGATTTATGATAACTGCAACTCACTTCATACGAATGCTTATGATGAAGCGATTACTACGCCTACAGAGGCTTCTGTACGCCGTGCCATGGCCATCCAATTGATTATCAATAAGGAATTGGGACTAGCAAAAAATGAGAATCCACTTCAGGGTTCCTTTATCATCGAGGAATTGACTGACTTGGTAGAGGAGGCTGTTTATTTGGAATTTGACCGAATCACTGAGCGCGGAGGTGTCTTGGGAGCAATGGAAACCATGTATCAGCGAGGAAAAATCCAAGAAGAAAGTATGCATTATGAAATGCTAAAGCATACAGGTGAATACCCAATCATTGGGGTGAATACTTTCCTGTCCTCTGAGGGTTCTCCCACCATCGTACCAGGAGAGGTAATCCGGGCTACTAAAGAGGAAAAGGAAAGTCAAATTGCTACATTAAATAATCTTCATCAACGAAATGAAGTGGAAGCGGAAAAGCATTTGAATGCTCTAAAAAAAGCTGCAGTGGCAAATGAAAATGTGTTCGAAAGACTGATGGAGGCAGTGAAATATTGCTCTCTGGGTCAAATCACCCAAGCACTCTATCAAGTAGGGGGGCAGTATCGGAGAAATATGTAATCTTTGCACACTTAGTACTTTATCCAAAAATTAAATTTCCAAATCAAACATATGGCACATCATAGACAAGTCACAGTCCGGATGAAAGCGGATTATGAATATGAAGCAACGAATCAACAGGGCAATACCGTGCAAATCGACATGTATGATGCTCCTGCAAAGAAGGCTCAATCCCCCATGGATATGCTGCTTTCTGCTTTGGGCGGATGTGCTTCAGTGGATGCTGTCTTGATGATGAAGAAGAAGCGTAGAAATATTGCAGATTTCTATGTCGAAGTGAATGGTGAGCGAAATGATGGTGTCCCGGCTTTTTACACCGATATTAATCTACATTTTGTCATAGTATCTCCGGATGCCAAGGTTGAGGAGTTTGCCAAAGTAGTGGCCTTGTCTGTAGACAAATATTGCTCTGTGGCTTCTTCATTGAAAAGTCGAATTACTTACAGTTCGGAAGTAAAAAGACCAGCATGAGAGTCGTAAAGGAGTTTTCTAAGGAAGAAATTCGCGTTAGTATTTTTTCATGGAATAATAAGTATCTGATCAAATTTGAGTTGGGTCCCATGGAGCAAACCTTTAAAGTAAGTGAAGTTGATGTCCTTGATGAGGAGGACTTGAACTCTTTTTGTGAAGGGGATTTTTTTGAAGCAGTCAAACTACGTTTCGAAGAAATGGGGAAAAATTTACGGAAGCAGCTCGAAAATCTTTAAATTACCCCAATGAGTGGGAAAATATTTAGGTCTCTAATAGTGCTAGTGTTGCTTGGTCTATTTTCCAAGTGCAGCAAATCCTTGGAAGAGAGGAAGATTCAAGATCAAGTTCTCTTAGCGGAAATGATTAAAACCCTAGAGTTCCAGGGTGATTCCTTGACAAGGGAAATCTCTTCTTTAGCCGATTTTTTGGACTCGCTGGTAGATCAAAAAGAGGAAATTCTTGCCCAGGAGCGGCCTGACCCATATCGCATGGTTGGTAATTTCTCCTCCCTGCCTACACTCGAAGACTCTACAAAAAGTACAGTAGTCATCTTAAGCACCACCGAAGATTACGAGGCCGCAATTGATGAAATTAAGTTTACTAATTTCTTGGATTCGGCCTTTTACCATTTGGTCAGGAAGTATGGTATCATCGCTCAAGTATACTTAAACACCAGTAATCAATATTCTAGAGTCTTCCCCGCTTATGATGCCAAAAACATCATGGATCCTGATATTGATGTGAAAAAATTCAACTTTTTCTATGAAGCTGATCTTGAGCATAATCCCTCCAAAGGGCCCGTATGGATTCCTGAACCCTATGTAGACCCTGCAGGTAAGGGTTGGATATTATCTTTGATTAATCCCGTTTATGATGGTGATCAGTTGTTTGGAGTACTAGGCATAGACATCACTGTAGATGAAATTATCCAAAGCTTTATCGATGACTTTGAAGGGAGTTTCCTGATTCTGAATAAGAATGGAGATATCGTGGCGGGCTCTTCCTCTGCCATAGAGTCTTTGAGTATGCCCCCATTGAAAAATCATGTCTACAGGGAAACCATCCAATCTGATTCCTTCAGAATTTCTGACTTCAACCTATTTAATAGTAAGAGTAGGGAAGTGAGAAAAATGGCTAAGAGCTTTATCTTGGAAGGAAATGATCATTTTCTTTTTGAAGAGGAAGCGTACCTTGAAGATGCGGTTTGCTTTCCATTTGAGGTCATAGATTGGTACATGGTCAAGATAAATCCACGGGTACAATGAAGGCACCTAAACCTAGATCTTATTTTAGAAACTTTTGGGTGAGCTTTGTGGTTGGAACCCTTTTAGTGATCCTAATTATGGTTCTGGGAATTGGTTTTTTCAACGCGATTTATAATGCGCAAATCGAATCAAGAAGAGACTTTTTAACCAAGCAATCCGAATTGGCTGCGAGGGGTCTGGAATTAGAAATCCGTCGATTTGAGGAAGAATCAAAGGACTTGATCAATTATCTCGAGGATCCTAATCATGAAATCGATGACTATGATGAGGAGTTTACCTATGCAGTAAGAAGGCTTTTCAATGCTTTTCCTCAGTTGATTGACTCAGCATGGGTAGATATGCAGGACTCGGTTTTGACATTTACCTTCAATGAGCGGAATGACTTCTTCAGAAAGGCGGTTGACCAAGGATTTCCGGAGTCTTCTTCTAAGCCTTATGCCAATCTTGTCCTTGGGAAAAAAGGCTTTCGGGTACTTTACAGTTTGAAATTTCTTGATTTTGCGAAGGAATTTGCGGAAAATTATTATCTCAATCCAACCGGTGCTAAGTATTTATTTTTTGAAGACCAACTGTTCCCCTTGAATAAATCTGAAATTAGCTTGCCTGAAAGTGAATTGAGTATTATTCAAAAAGACTTAACTGAGGGTGTTAAAGGTATTTATACCATTAATAGCAGTGTAGGAGAAGATGACTTTACCGGGGTGGCTGCGCAATACCCTTTTCGGTTTCATGTAGCAAATCGGGTAGGGGCTGTGGTCTTTGTGGTTCCTGTAGAAAGTCTTTATTCAGGTATTTACCGCACCTATTTTCTGTCGTTTTTCGGCTTTATGATATTGTTGATTTCTGCGGTAAGTTTTTTTGTGATTTCTCTTAAAAATAGTTTCGAGTTTCAGCGTATCCAAGAGAGCAATATCCAAGAGATTAAGCAACTGTTTGATCAGCAAAATCTGCTCTTACAGGAGTTGCGAGGTTTTGTATTCTTCCATGATCATCGAGGGGAAATCACTCGAGTCAGTCCTGAAGTCGAGCAGGTATTAGGGCATAGTCCGGATGAATTTGTAGCAGCTTTTGCTACTAATTCCAGTCATATGGAAGCCAAATTGGTCAAAAAGCAAGTCATGGATCGAATTGCCCAAAAACAGGATGTATTGAATCTTGAGTATGATTTTGTCCGTCCAGATGGTCAGGAGATTCGAGTAAGAGTTTTTGAAAAATTGATTTTTGACGGAGAAGGCAACTTTAAGGGTGGTATGGGTTTGGGCACTGATATTTCACTTCAATATGAGTCTCAAGAGCAACTCAGAGAAAGTGAAAACCGCCTGAGAAACCTGATTCGAAGTATTCCGGATATCATTTTTATTTATGATAATTCAGGTAAGATTTTAGATTTCCATATTCCTTCAGAAGCAGCTGAAATGATGCCGCCGGAGGATGTGAAAGGTAAAAATCTTAAGGATTTGTTTGATGGTCCAGATGGAGAAGGAGTATTGCAAACCTTCTTAAATGCACTTCAATCTCGGAAAATCCACTCCTTAGAACAGAAAATCCCAACAAAGTCCGGTATCAAGCATTTTGAAACCCGTTTTTTTCCATTGGATCAGCAGCAGATGATATCAATTTCCAAAAATATCACTGGACAGAAAATTTGGGAAAAAGGACTCATGGAAGCTATGGAAGCGGCTGATAAGGCAAGTCGTGCCAAATCGGAGTTCTTGGCAAATATGAGTCATGAGATTCGTACCCCAATGAATGGTCTTTTGGGTATCATAGACCTGCTTGAACAGACCAAGCTTGATAAGGTACAAAAACAATATGCTGATATTATCAAAAATAGTGGGAATATGCTGCTGGGGATAATCAAGGACATTCTTGACTATTCCAAAATTGAAGCTGGAAAAATCGAAATTATCAAAGAGGTCTACGATGCCAATGCGGAACTGGAGAATCAAGCAAAAATCCTTTCAGGACTAGCATCAAAAAAAGAGATAAAATTTACTTTTCAGCGAGCTGATGAGGAAGACTTATTTATAGAGGCGGATAAGGTTAAGATCAATCAGATTTTTCTCAATTTGGCAGGAAATGCCATCAAATTTACTCCAGAAGGAGGGGAAGTAGATATTCGGCTTGAATACGACCCACTTGGTGAGGCACAGGGCTTTTTGAGCTGCACTGTGAAGGATTCCGGGATCGGTATTTCATCAGACCACTTACAGCATTTGAGTGAGCCGTTTTATCAAATTGATAGCTCTAAAACGCGGTCTCACCAAGGTACAGGCTTGGGATTGGCAATAGCCAAAAAGCTTACAGAGCTTCTGGGTGGAAGTTTTGAGGTGGAAAGCCAGCTTGGTGAAGGTTCCACTTTCCAGTTTTCGGTTTTGGTTAAAAGAGTGTCCTCACCTGAGGCTACTGACCCAAAGAGCAAAACGAGCTGGAAAGATATTAAAAATTCTACGGGGAAATATCCGATAAAAGTCTTATTGGCTGAAGATAATGAGCTTAATATTCAACTAATGGGAATGATGTTAAATCAGCTAGGCTTCTCTTATGAAATTGCTAAAAATGGATTGGAAGCGGTCCAAATGGTAGAGAAAAATGGGTATGATATGGTCCTAATGGATGTTCAAATGCCAGTGATGAATGGTCTTGAGGCTACTCAAGCTATCCGAAAACTAGCACTTAGTAAACAGCCTGCCATCATTGGACTTTCTGCGAATGTGTTTGATGAGGACCATATTTCCGCTATCGAGGCAGGGATGGATGATTACCTGACAAAACCAATACGTCTCGGAGTATTAGGAGAGCGGCTCGAATATTTTTTTCAGAAAATAGTTCAGGAAAGCGAATAGAAAGGAACTATTTCTTGTAAGCTACTGCTCTGCCAGTTCTTTTTTGTCTTTTGAACTAATTCTGCCAATGACCATGGGTATCAAAAGGCAGATGATGGCCATAATGGATATCCATGTAGTTTCTTTGAGGAAATTCATCCCAATCAGGAAAATACCACAAAGAATAAAAATGGTTTGAATTAGCTTTTTGTCCCAGAACAATCCAGTATAAATGTAAGCCATACCGATCAGGGAAAACATAGCTGCATTAATGATTGTATTGATCTCTGAGTTGAAATCCAGAAACCAATTCATGACTTTTGCAATCAATACTATCGCTATCAAGAAAAAGAATAGCTTTTGAAGGAAAGGATTAAGTTTCATGCGTTTATAACTTAAAACATGAAACTAAAATAATAGAATTTTTATAAGTTCAAAAACTCCATCTTTAAAAATCAGCCTATTATCAATTTCCCAATTTTTTAGCTTATGCAAAAAAATTACGCTTCTAACAAACTGACCTGGGTCTTTTTTCTAAGTGAATTAAAGAGATTTTTAAAGCCCTAAAACTTCATCACCCATCCATGCGGATCTTCCTTGGTTCCGTATTTGATCCCATCTAATTCAGCTAAAACCCGATGTGAAAAAGCATCTGCGGGTTTTTCTGGAAGTTCGTAATCTTTTCCATCGATATTAATCAAGCGAATATGGGCGATGGTTGCGGCAGTTCCTGTTCCAAATGCTTCCTCGATGCTTCCATCTTCCAAAGCACTTTTCAATTCGGATACGCTTAAAAATCGCTCTTCTACCTCTTCTCCCCAGTCTTTCGCCAATTTCAAAACGGAGTCTCGGGTGATTCCTTTCAAGATGGTATCGCTATGAATTGGGGCTGTGATGATTTTTCCATGGATTTTAAACATCACATTCATGGTACCACTTTCCTCGATAAACTGATGGGTTTTTCCATCGGTCCAGAGCAATTGATCATAACCGGCCTTCTGTGCTAGTAGGGCAGGATAGAGGGAAGCGGCGTAGTTACCTGCTGTTTTGGCTGAGCCAGTTCCGCCTTGCACTGCTCGAGTGTATTTTGTTTCCACTTTTACACTTACTGGCTTGGAATAATAATTCCCAACCGGGCAAGTGAAAATGATGAATTTGTAGGTGTCTGATGGTTTTACCCCAATGTAATCATCCGTGGCAAACATGTAAGGGCGGATATAAAGGGAAGAACCCTTTGCAGTAGGAATCCAATCCCGATCCAGATCAATCAGCTGAGATAATCCTTCCATAAAAACTTCCTCTGGAATCTCTGGCATACACATTCTTACCGCTGATTCATTCATTCTTTTCCAGTTGGCATCAGCACGAAAAATCAAGGCTTCTCCAGCTTCATTTTTGTAAGCCTTCAAGCCTTCGAAAATTGACTGTCCATAGTGAAGGGCAGCATTCGACGGGTATAATTGCAAAGGACCATAAGGAACTATTCTTAAGTCAGTCCACTCGCCGTTTTTATAGTCCGCCACAAACATGTGGTCAGAGATGGTTTTCCCAAAAACTAAATTTGAAAAGTCGGTTTCAGCTAGTTTGGACTTCTGAACCTTGGTAACGGGTATGGCTAGTGATGTCTTCATGTTCTTCTATACTAAAAGCTATGATTATTTTATATTTTTTGGATTGAGCTCTTCAATCAAAACCCAATGATATTTTCATTTTTTACTTCTAACTTTCTCCTTCCTGCTTCCTTCTCCCAGCTTCCAACTTCTCCCTTCCCTCTACGTCTTGCTGGGAAATATAATTATTCTCCAATTTAAATTTTCAGGCCCAGCGCTGGTTTTCTAGTCTACTTTAGAACCCTGGGTTTCACCCAGGGCTATTCACAATTTGACCCCTTCAGGGTCTTTTTGGTTTTTATTCCTAGCCCAGACTAGCGAACCTTGTACTTAACTTCGAACTTTGCAACCTTTCAACTTTCCCGCTTCCCACTTCCAACTTCAAGTTCCCAATTTCCCTCTTCCTTCTCCCGGCTTCCAACTCCCATCTTCCCACTTCAAGCTTCCAACTTCCCACTTCCCTCTTCCTACTTCCTTCTCCCATCTTCCAACTCCCATCTTCCAACTCCCATCTTCCCACTTCAAGCTTCCAACTTCCCACTTCCCTCTTCCCACTCCAAACTCCCTACTTCCCCTCAACTCTCGGTCTCCAAGTCACCTCTTCGACCTCTAGTTCTTGGGCCATTTTTCTACCTAATACAAAGAAGTAATCGGAAAGTCGGTTGAGGTATTTCATGACAAGTTGATTGACTTCTTCATAGGAAGCCAGCTCTACGACCAAACGCTCTGTGCGACGGCATACTGTGCGGGCCAAGTGGCAAAAAGAGACGGATTGATGTCCGCCCGGAAGAATAAAGGCGGTTAATGGTGGTAATTGCTCTTCCATTTGATCCATCTCCTTTTCCAACAGATCAATGTCAGATTCGTGCAAGTCTGGTTTTTTGACTTTGTCTTTGCCAGGACTGGTAGCAAGGTCAGCACCGATTGTGAAGAGTCTATCCTGAATCTCCTTTAAGATCGCACCTCTTTCCTTATTTACTTCTTGATCTCGAAGCAGGCCCACATAGGAATTAAGTTCATCCACAGTGCCATAGGCATCGATTCGTAAATCAGATTTTGGAACTCGAATACCCCCTAATAATGAGGTGATCCCTTCGTCTCCGGTCTTTGTATAAATTTTCATTCTACTCCCTGCTTTGATCGCACAAAATTAAGAATCTATTTCGAAAAGGGCAGGGTTTAGACTGCTTCGCTCACTCCGCGAGTAGGGTTGGGGTTGACTGTGTCGGACTCAACCAATCCATCCCGAAGTCTGACAATTCGGTGAGCATAGTGAGCAATATCATCCTCGTGAGTTACCATGATGATGGTATTTCCTTTGCTGTGCAGCTCATGGAAAAGCTCCATGATATCGTAAGATGTTTTGGAATCTAGGTTACCTGTAGGTTCATCGGCAAGAATAATACTTGGATCATTGACCAAGGCTCTTGCAATGGCGACACGCTGACGCTGACCACCGGAAAGTTCATTTGGACGGTGTTTTGTTCGATCGCCCAAGCCTACATTTTCCAAGGCTTTGAAAGCCATTTCTTCCCGCTCTTCTCGACTAAACCCTGCATAAACTAATGGTAGGGCAACATTCTCTAAGCAGGAAGCTCTCGGAAGCAGGTTAAATGTCTGGAAGACAAAACCAATTTCTTTATTTCTGATTTCAGCCAGCTCATTCTCAGTCATGGAGCTGACATCTTTATTATTCAAAATATAGGAACCTGAAGTTGGTGTGTCGAGGCAGCCAATGATATTCATCAAAGTGGACTTACCCGAACCGGAAGGTCCCATGAATGCTACATATTCCCCACGATCCACGGTTATGGATACAGACTTGAGAGCTTGAATAGTTTCGGCTCCCATTTTATAGGTTTTGTTGATTTCGTGGGTTTCTATGACTCGACTCATGTGGTGTAGGTTTAGTTCGCTTAAAGTTAGATTCATTTATGAGAAAAACCGAAACCAACTATCAAAATTTACGCATTTGAAGCTGATAAAGTGTCTCTTCATCAATCCATTTTGACATTTCTCCCAAGGCATCGGTAGCATAATTGCTCAAGCCCAGCTCTCGGGCTGCTTGTACTTTCCGCATCCAAAGCACCGGATCTCGGTTAAATTCTGTCGCTCGATTCAGTATTTCGTATCGATCGAGGGCATCACTTTGGATAGCTTGTGCCGACCAAATCAAAGGACTATGATAGGGGTTACCGGTAAGTTCATCGGGTTTTCCAAGCCATTCTAAAAAGCTATTGATGGATTTCGAATCTTGAAAATCCGGGTTTTTAGCGAAGCTTGATAGAGCGGTATTTTCACCTTGTACTTTTTGAATAAAATCAGCCAATTCCTGAATATTGCTTTTGCTTAGGTCATGGGATTTACTCTTCAATAAGCGAATACCAAAATCTGCCTTGAATCGCTCATCCTCCATTCCCTTCCAAGCTCCTAGTAGTGTTTTGGGCAAGCTTTTATGCAATCGTTCAATCCAAAATAGGTATTGAGCTTCCTCAGAATCAGGACTTTCATACCAGTTTCTAGGTTTCAATTCGTAAGCTAATCTCAGTTGCTCGGCTTCTTCATAGTACCCTCCTAAAGTTAGAATCTCCCAATGATAGCTTTGGAAAGCTTGGAATCCTTTGTCCTTTGCTGCCAATAATTCTTTTCCAGCTTTTTCAAAGTCAAGTTCGGATGCCAAAATCATGGCCGATAGATGAAGGAAATAACCAGCGTCTCCGGGATTTCGGAAGGCTAGCCCATTTAAGTTTTTAACAGCTTCACCGATACGATCTGCTGCCAGGCTCCGAATAACGGCCGTCTCCTGCAAAGGCATGATATAGGTTTCCATTTCAGGCTGCTGCCAAAGGCTATCCAATAGGACAAGGTCAGATTCAGGAGATTCTTGTGTCCACACAGAGTACACATTTCGCAAGCCAGCTTGCTTCAAAATAGGAGAAGTAGACTTTAATGATTCTTCTCGAAGGTTTTTTACCAACTCTTTGGCAGGAATATTTCCCAAAGCATTCTGATAAGCGAGTGCATTGATTTTATTCGGTAAATCTTTGGCTTCGGTATTTTCAGTATTGAAGTTTCCGCTTTTCAACTGAGAAGCCAGAAGATTGCTTTTTGTCACCTTTTGCTCAAGAGGAGCATCCAGCAAAAGTTGGATGGCTTCTTCGGCTCGATTGGTCTTGAGATAAAGCAAGGCTAGATTATTTCGAATAGCTTCGCTTTGCTTAAAAATATCCAATCCATTTTCTAATAATGAAATAGCTTGGAAAAGTTTGTTTTCCTGATGAAACCGCCCTGCTAGAAGTACAAAATTATCCTCCTGTGGTGCTTCATACACGCTTTGTTCCAGGTGGCTTTTGGCCAGACTTGGCTGTTTCAGTTCAAAGAGCAGATGAGCCAAGGCATTTTTGGCTTTCGGATTATTTCGGTAGCGAAACCATGAGTTTTCATATAAGATACTCGCATTGAGTCTTTGGTCGGTTGCATAATAATAATCACCCAAGACATGATTACTCATCGCATTGACCTGGGCACCGACGATTCCGTTGGCGTAAGCAGTGATGACCAGCATAGCAATCAACCCACCAAGACGAAGGTGATAATAGGGAAGAGAAAAAGGTTTGAAAAGGACTCTTTCCACATTCTTTCCAGTATTCATGATGGAAAGAAAATTGGAATAAAGATAGATGATGAAAAAGGCTGAAATACCCAATTGGGAATAGGTAAAGAGGTGCTTAAGCAATTCTTCTCCGGGTTGATTGCCGGTTGCTTTCAATTTCCAAACTAACCATAAGACCAAGGCAAAGCCTATTAAGTGCAGGGATTTTAGCACTTTGGGGGGAGCAATTAAATCTAGATCGGTGTTTCCTTTGACATCGATTACGAAATAGCCCAAAACGCCTACGGGGATCAATAAATACAGCGGATCAAAAGAGGGAAGCCAAGAAAGAGGGTTTCCTGTTAGATCTAATAAGATATTGAAAATCAGCAATAAGTAGACGATAGATAGAATTAAAAGTTGAAATGAAATCTTTACTTCTAAATTGCGGCTTGCTCGGGTCAGTAAGATGTAAATACCGGATATCATAGAATGTCCATTCCAGAAAACCCAAGCAATGCTGAGGCAAAAGACCGGAATCAGGGCATGTTCTGCAAGGAAGATATCCGCCTGCTCTACGGTACTTCCCTGAATCATAACCCAAGCTGAAATCCCCACAAACAGTAAGCTGACAACAAAGCGAACTGGATAGTAATTGAATTTTCCAGATACATGGAAAAAGACAGGAGCCGCCAAACTTCCTGCAATCGCTACAATCAAGGGTAGGTTAGTACTAAGCCCTTCAAAATTGAGCCCATTGAGATTGCCAAGTGTTAAGATCAGAATCCAGGCTGCACCCGCAATGAGGAAATAGAGTTTTTTGAAAGAAGGTATCCAAGCCAAAAAGGCTGAAATTAAAATAAAAGCCAGCACTCCAAATGTCCGAATTTCAAGCAATGAAAAACTGGGTCTTAGAGATTTGAATTCTTGGAAAACCAGAAAATTATCTACTTCAATCGGAAAAGTCACTGGCCCAATCGCAGCTATGTCAAAAGGAATAGGTAGTCGGTCCAGAAAGTAACCAGGAATGAGCTCCCGATAGGGCATACGATCGAAACCCACGAAATAGATCAATAAAAAAGCCCCGATTAGGATCAAGGCAATGAGGATAAAAGAGCCGATGGCTGGAAGGATTTGACGCATTATTATTCCAAAACTTTTGGCACCCGAAAATAATCTGAATCCCGCTTAGGAGCATTTTTCAGTCCTGCTTCATGATCCAAGTGGTTTCCAACCTTATCTTCACGCATATCATTGACTTCAGAGGACATCGTGGTCAGTGGTTCTACTCCCTCTGTATCGAGTTCATTGAGTTTTTCCACCCAGTCCAAAATCTGACTCATGTCTTTTGACATTTTTTCGGCACTGGATTCATCAAATTCCAAGCGCGCCAAGTGAGCGATTTTCTTAATGGATTCTTTGTCTATTTTCATTTGAACTTAGCTCAGTTTTATTACCAATCTTCCTTTAAACGCCATTATCAAGTTGCAATTGCCTTTCGATGACTTCAAAGCATCTGTTTTTCAAACTTTCCTCCGTAGCTCCTTCTTCAGGAAAGATTGCCTCATGCAGGACCATTTTTGCCCGGTGAAAGTCGAGCAAAAACTTACCGTCCTCAGGCAAAATTAGATGATTAAACGACAATGTGACAGGAATGATGGGGATTTGTTTGTCCAAAGCAAGTCGGAAAGCCCCATTTTTGAAGGGTACCATATGGGGTGGCTGAGTCGTGTAAATTCCTCCTTCAGGAAAAATCACGATCCCGCTACCTTCATCCACCGCCAAAGCAGCGCGACGCATAGTTTCCGCCCTGCTTTTTAAGCGGGAGCGATCCACTGCGATATGAAGGCTTTTGAAGAAATAACCAAAAAGGGGTGCTTTTCGAATCGATGCTTTTCCGATGAATTGTACATCTCCGGGGATGAAACCCATCATGGGAATGTCGAGGTATGAGAAATGATTGGCTGCAAAAATGTAGGGTTGGCCGGGTTTGATTTGACCTTGAATTTCTAAATGAACTGGTTTGAAAATCAGAGAAAAATAAATTTTAGCCCAATATTGATTGATTCTTCGGCCGTAAGGTTTCCAGCCCGGTATCCAAATACAAATCAGAAAGAATGGAAAAATCAATAAAAAGCTTAGCACAAAAAGCAGTGCGGCATAGAGGGAATATATTCTTCGAAGAAGCTTAATCATGGTTGACCATGTGATTTGCAACTTTGATGAAGTAATTCATCATCAATTCCCGGACCTCTTGATCAAGCTCTATTTTATCCATTGCTTCGAGCATGGCATTCAGCCAATGATTCCGCATTTTTGGATCAATCGCCCATTGCATGTGTCTCAGCCTTAAGCGAGGATGACCACGCTCTTCTGAGTAAGTTTGCGGCCCTCCAAACACCTGAACTAAAAATAAATACAGTCTACGCTCAGCAGGTTTTAAATCTCCTTCAGGATAAAGTTTCCGGAGCTCATGGTTACTTTCAACCCCTTGGTAAAAATGATGGACCAGTTCCTGTATTTTTTCTTCACCTACTGCCTCGTAGATGCTCTGAAATGGATTCATGGCGCAAACTTAGAAAAAAAGTAGAATTAGCCTTCGTGCTTTTTGACCTTCAGCGAAGTTCCTTCTGTAGAAATGACAATAATCTCTTCACCCTGATCAATAAACTCTCCCCGGGAATAGGCATCGAAGATTTCTCCATCGATTTCTACTCTTCCACTTGGTCGAAGACGGGAATGGACCTTTCCAACTTTGCCCTTGAGTTCATCAGGATAAAAGGAAGAAGTATATCCTTCAGACTTTCCTTGAGTTGTGGCAAGGGTAATGGTGCTAAATGCCTTCCAAGAGTTCACTTTTGGTGTCAACCAGAATATCAGAAAAACTGCGGCTATGGCTGCCAGTATAACGGTGAGCAAAGCGACAAAGAGTTGCTCTGCAGGTACAAAGGAAAAGTCAAAGTTTTGATTGGGGAGCATTCCTAAGACCAAGCCAGAGAGGATGCAGACTATTCCCAGAATTCCAAATATTCCAAAACCTGGTATGACAAATAGCTCCACCGCCAGCAATATGATTCCCAAAACAAAGACAATCACTTCCCAATTTTCAGCCAGGCCGTTGAGATAATAGGGAATGAAATATAGGATGGTTGCGAGAATGGCGGCAGCCAGTGGAAAACCAACTCCCGGTGTCTGCAATTCAAAGTAAATACCACCAATGATAATTAGGATTAAGATTCCTGAAATAGCAGGATTTAAAAAGAAGGATATGATTTGCTCCGTATTGGAAACTTCATATTCAATGATTTCGGCCTCTGCTATCCCTTGAGTGGCAAGAATTGCATCTATCGAAGGATATTCTCCTTCACAAAAGCCAAATTTGATAGCTTCAGAAACGGAAAGTGTTACTACTGAGCCTTCCTCTGTGACTCCATCAATGGCAATTTTTTCATCCACCATAGCCTCTGCGATTTTTGGATCTCTACCACTTGCTTCGGCAGTACTTCGCATCATGGATCGCATGTAGGATTGGTATTTGTCAGGTGCAGCGCTACCATCCGCACCATTTACCACGGTGGCTGCTCCGATACTTGAACCCGGGGCCATATAAATACTGTCACTGGCGATAGAGATCAAGGCTCCTGCAGATGCCGCATCTTTGTTGATAAAAGTGTAAACCGGAATCGGAGCTTCCAAAATCATGGTTCGAATATCATCGGCATCATTCACAGCGCCGCCGTAAGTATCCATTTCAATAATGATCAAATCAGCTTCCTTTTCTTCCGCGGATTCCAAAGCGAGTTTTACCCGGCGATTCATGGCAGGATCGATGTCCCGATCAATTTTAAAAGTGAAAATCCGTTCTATCTTTTTATCCTGCGCAAGGAGTTGCTGTGGGAAAAAAGAAATAAGCATGAAAAGGAAAGGAAGAAGAAGTCTACTCATAGAAGCAAGATACTTTTTTCAGTCTAATATTGATTCGATTCGAGATCAAAAAAGCTAAATATCACATGCAGAGAATATGAGCGGTAATTAATTGTTCAAAATCGCTCTCTTTAGCATAATTCTTGTTCTTATGTTAATGTTTGAAGTTTCCGAACAACACCTAACCTTAATTTAAGCATGCGATTCAACAAATTTCTTACTCTCGGTTTAATTTTTTTAGCTTTCGCAGGTAGTGCTCAAGCTGTTTCTGTCTTGGATTCCTTACGTACAGAAAAAAGAGGTGGGAAGTCATTTATTGTTCATCAAGTAGAGGCAAAAGAGACGCTTTTTGCGATTTCCCGCCGTTACCAAACCCCTGTTGGTGAGATTGTTAAATCAAATGAATCTTTAAAATCAGGCTTGAAAGCAGGTCAGGAAATTTTTGTTCCTTTCATAGGTGAAGAGTCGGTTCCTGCAGGTTCGGATTTGCATAAAGTAGCTTCAGGAGAGACGCTGTATTCGATTTCCAAAAAGTATAATGTTTCCATCGATGAATTGAAAACCTGGAATTCCCTACGTGGAAATGACCTTAGCGTCGGTCAGGCTTTAATTATTAAAGGTCAGGCTGCAACTCCCAAGCCAGTTGTAGCAGAGGTCGAGAAGCAAGAAATACCGCAACAAACTCAGCCTACTTCAGAAAAGGCTGTAGCTACCAATACGGAGGTGGTCAAGGTTGAAGAAAAAGCACCAAAAAAGGTCGAGAAAGTAGAAGCGAAAGCTGAAAAAGCGGTAGAAGAGAAAAGCTCAGTGGCCGAAACTCCAAAAGCACCTGCCGAGGCTGTAGCAGTAGTTCCGGGTGATTGGATTTCCCATGAAGTAAGATCGGGAGAGACGCTCTTTTCGATTTCAAAACAATACAATGCAAAGGTCGAGGAGGTGATTCGATGGAATGGCTTAAGCTCCAATAATCTTAAAGTTGGACAAGTTATCAAAGTGGGAAGAGCAGAGCCTGCTCCCTCACAAGTTCCGATCGTCGGTGAACCGAAAGTGGTAACTGATGTAGAGGAAATGCATGAAGTGCCTGATGGAGCTAGCTCAGGCGGGTTTAAGAATATTTCTGAAATGGGTCAGGCTGAAGTGATTCCGGGAACGGGAGGGCACAAAAAATACTTGGTCCTTCATCGTACAGCTCCTGTCGGAACGATCATGCGAGTTCGAAATGAGGAAAATGATGTGACCATTTTCGCTAGGGTAGTTGGTGTTTTGCCAGAAACAGGTGATAATTCCAAACTGGTTATCAAACTATCCCAAGCAGCCTATGATCAACTCAAGGCAGTCAATCCACGCTTTCCTGTTGAAGTAGCGTATTAAGAGATTATAAATATTTTAGCGATCAAAGCCCATCTGATTTTTGTCGGATGGGTTTTTTGTTGAATAGGGTCGGTCAAATAAGGTTTGTTTTTTAATTAATTGTCGAAGTTTTGCTAGCAATGAAGCCTATTTCGCCGCAGGCGTATTTCATATTTTCCAGAATCGCTGGAAAAAAACCTATGGACACCGGTCCTCTACGAGAGCTGGAAACTTCGACATTCATCATTCGACATTAGAACGACCGAAAGAAATAAGGCCATCAAAGGCCTGGTTTGAGGCCCATTAATATAAAAATGCCGTAAATCGTAAATCGCAATTCGTCAGTTCAATTCATCTCCGTCTTGCTGGCAAAAAAATCCGTTTTCAAATTATAGACTAAGGGCCAGCGCTAGAGGTTGATATTAATTTTATTCTGGGTTGCGCTGCGCCTCGTACCTCCTCTTGCTTACCCAGGCCTGCCTACCTGTGGTAGGGTTTATACATATCGCTCCTTCAGCGCTTTTTTTCTTTGCGTCTTTGCGAGAGAAAAATGCATCTAGGAGATTAAAAAAACATTCAGAATTTCCAGTAGTTTTACACATATGCAATCTAAAACCGCCTTTTTTCTTCTGATAGTTTTTTCATCCTGCTTCTTTGCCAATGAGCTGATGGCGCAGCAGCAGGAACTTGATTTTTTCAATACCACCCGAACAGATTTCAATCGGAAGGGTATGGTCATTTTAGGTTCTTGGGCGGTTGGAAATATGCTTTGGGGAGGAATAGCTGCATCCCAAACTACCGGTTCCGATAAGGCTTTTCATCAAATGAATCTCTATTGGAATTCGGTCAATCTGATCATTGCAGGATTCGGATACTGGCAGGCAAGCAAAAGCCCGGAAGCCATGAGTCTCTGGGAGACCATCGAAGCCCAGCAAGGAATCGAAAAAGTATTGCTTGTCAATGCTGCGCTTGATTTGGGATACATGGCAGGAGGTCTTTATCTGAAGGAGCGTGGCCTGAGAAAAAACAACGAAAGACTGCAGGGCTTTGGGAAGTCAATCATTCTCCAAGGTGCATTTTTATTGACCTTTGACGCAATTATGTATGGTTTTCACAGCCATCATGCACAGGCTTTACCGGAAATTGTGAATCAACTCAGTTTAGGCCCTACGGGCTTTTCCCTACGGATTCCAATTCAATAGGCATTTGTCAATCCCAAGCTTCTAAGGTAACTTTGCATTCTACCACAGAAGAATGAACAAAATCCAACTCTTTTTTCATTACCTATTCCGATTTATCTGGAATTTGATATTCGTGATCAGCTATCCAATTCTTGCTAGTTTTGGCTTGCTCTTCATCGGCCTGACCTGGATTTTTTCAAAGCTTTCCCAATTGCTTGCTCGTATTAGACCTGAGGGTAAAAAAGTGACGATCAAAGCTTCAGATTGGGAGACCTTGCCCCATACCAATGAGCTAATTGAGGCACTCGAAGTCAAATCAATCATGTTTGGTCCTTCAGGGTTTAAGCTTCGAAGAGTGGATGGTGTTCCTTCCATTTTATCCGATTATGTATTTGGTAATAAAGTTCGGGTGATTGAAGAAGGCTTGATTCTGGAGAAGTGGAACAGCACAGATTCCAAAGAACTTCCTGATTTTGATATTTGTCTTTACAATCCGGATGAAGATAGCCTGAGACCGCTTACCAATATCAAATGCTTTGACTGGCATGTGTCTGAGAGAGGAGAACGGGAATTGTTTTTTAAATGGTTTGATGGAACCCAAGGAGGAGAGGTAAAGGTCGCTCTTTAAGCCAATGCAAGATCTGAAGGGCTTTTTGGATGAAAAGGTTGAGCAATACAATCAACCGGGATTTATTACCTACGATCCAATATCTATCCCACATTTATTCAAGAAAAGGCAGGATATCGAAATCGCTGGTTTTTTTGCATCTATTCTTGCATGGGGACAGCGGAAAACCATAATTTCCAAATGCTTGGAGCTTTTTCGTCTAATGGATAATGCTCCGCATGACTTTTTGTTAAATCATCAAGAGAAGGATTTAAAGCCCTTTTTGCTTTTCAAGCATAGAACCTTCAATGATATAGACACGCTTTATTTTATTCATTTTTTTGCCTGGTTTTATAGGCATTATGATTCGCTTGAAGAAGCGTTTCTTATAGGCCAAAACCATTCACTCGATGGAATGGAGAGCATGCTGAAGGCTTTTCACGAGTTCTTCTTTTCCTTGCCAGATGCTCCTAGCCGTACGAGAAAGCATATTGCGACACCTGCCCGGAAATCAGCCTGCAAGCGAATGAATATGTTTCTCCGCTGGATGGTTCGACATGATGACAATGGAGTGGATTTTGGGATATGGAAAAGTATACAGCCCGCTCAGTTGATCTGCCCTTGCGATTTGCATGTGGATCGGGTTGCCAGAAAGTTGGGATTGATTACCCGAAAGCAAACCGACTGGCAGACCGCTATCGAACTTACAGAAAGATTGCGCGAAATGGACTCGAACGATCCTGTCAAATATGACTTTGCGCTTTTTGGTCTGGGAGTGGAGGAGAAGTTTTAGAAGGCGGAATTAATGAAACTTTTTCACCTCGGGTGCAGCGGCAGTTGTCGAGAAATCCCTGGTTAATCGATCTGCATAATCATCCAAAAGTGCCAAAACCTTATCCCGATTTTTTGATCGTACAATCAATCCTGCATGGTATTCCAATGGAACTCTAAAGTACACCTCCGGGTCATCAAAGCTGCTTAAATCAGGATTTTGGAATTTGGAAAGTGTGAGCACAATTCCTGCATATTGCTTGACGCTTTTGGGGAGTTTATACTCCTTTCCTCGAGCAAGAGAATCTTCGATTTTGGCCCATTCAGTCCAGAGATTGATGGATGTAGCTGCTTCTACCATTTCTGCCAAATGAGCTCCTCCCACGCGCGAAGAGGTTTCTAGAAAGTAGATTTCCCCATCTTCATGGCACTTGATGAATTCGGTATGAGTGGCACCTGACTTTAGGCCAAAGGCTTTCATGATATCTTTATTCACTTTCTTGATGGCCTTTTCATCTGCAGAGCCATATTCCAAATTGGCTGATCGGAAAATCCCACCTCCTTGAGATATTTCCATGGGAGTTGCTAAGTATTTAGAAACGGTCAAAAAGATGTTTTTTCCGTCTAGCATCAAGCCATCCGCATGATAAACATCACCCGGCTTAAACTGCTCCACGAGGTAATAAAGGCGATTGTCTCCAAGTTCATGGATATGTTTCCAGAGCTCCTCCTTGTTGTGCACCTTAATGATACCATGCGCTGAGGCTTCGGAGCGAGGTTTCAGTACCCAAGGGGCAGGAATATGATCTGCATATTGGTTGATATCCTCGTCATTAAATAGGGGAGAGAAGGCAGGCACATTGATTCCTGCATCTTGCGCTTTGATCCGCATGGCAAGCTTGTCGCGGAAGTATCGACCGGTAGTTTGCCCCATACCTGAGATACGTAGGTTTTCTCGAAGAAAAGTTGCCTTTTCTACATCATAATCATCCAAAGCGACGATGGCATCGATCTTATTCTCCTTCATGAGCCCTCCGACTCCTTGCAAGAGTAAATTCAAATCCCAATCCAAATCTTGGCCCGGCATGTAGAAAACTTCATCGATGTATTCAAAAGCCCAAGGATGCTCTTTGAGATTTTCTGATGTCACCAAAAAGACTCGATTCCCTTGCTTCTTGAGAGAAATTAAAAATGCATTTCCTTTGAAGTAGTTGGAGATGCAGAGAAAAGTTTTGCCCGAAGTATCCATTTTAAAGAAGATTTTCGATCAAATTAAGCAATAAATTGACACCATAGGATGTGCCGGATTTGGTTTTTGTAAACTCACTATCTCCGAAGGCTACACCGGCAATATCTAAATGTGCCCAAGATGGATGCTCATTGGTGAAAGCTTGCAAAAATGTAGCTGCTGTGATGGCTCCTGCAAGAGGCTTTCCATGGTAGTTTCGAATGTCCGCAATCTCACTATCCATTTCTTTCGCATATTCCTTCCAGATGGGTAGAGGCCAGGATTTTTCACCTATTCCCATACCTGAATCCTGAATTTGCTTGGACAAGGATTCATCATTGGAAAACAAAGCTGCGCATTCATACCCGAAAGTTCCAACAGCTGATCCAGTCAATGTTGCAAAATCAAGGATGTGATCAGTTTGGTAATTTTTGACCAAATAAGCCAAGCCATCTGCTAAAATCAATCGTCCTTCTGCATCGGTATCGACGATTTCTATGCTTTTACCTGAGTAGCTTTCAATGACTTCGGAAGGAAGATAGGCATCCTTGTCAATTGCATTTTCCACCGTTGGCACGATGCAAGTCAGGTTGATTGGGACTTGGAGGGAAGCGATGAGTTGGGTTGCTGCCAAAACCGCCGCTGCACCGCCCATGTCTGACTTCATGTAATGCATCCCTTGAGTCTTCACATTCAGGCCTCCTGTATCAAAAGTAACTCCTTTTCCGACCAGTCCGATGTGTTTTTTGGCTTTAGGCTGTCGGTATTCTAAAACGATGAATTGGGGTTCTTTAGCAGAACCTCTTGCCACTGCCAAAAAAGCTTCAAGGCCCTCTGATTTTGCCTTTTTCCGGTCAAAGATTTTTGCTTTCAGGCTTAGCTTTTTGGATGTCTTTTTTGCCCAATCCGCCAAATACTTAGGGGTAAGTACATTTGGTGGAAGATCTACCATCAATAAAGCCTCCAACTTGGCATCCAAGATCTTCTCTGCACGTAATAGCGTCTTTTTGGCTTCGGGTGAATTCGAACGGATAGCTACTTTCAGTTTTTGAAATAGTTCTTTTCGCTCCTTCTTGAAAAAATCTAAATGGTAAGCTCCTAATCCTAAGCCAATTATACTTGCTTCCATCAAATCTGCCTGGTCAGTTTGACTGAAGTTCAATTCTATGTTTTCTTTCACCCAATCTCCCTGCTTAGCCAATACTCTTCGGAAAGCATTCTCAACTGATTTATAGCTTGGACTATCGCCTAAACCCAGCAGAAGAATGATATGGCTTTCATTCGAGAAAGCATAATGCGTATTTTCCTTCCCGCTGAAAAGGAGCGGAGATATAGTTTGTTGCGGAAAGTTTTGGCTTAAAAAATCGGAAACCTGATCGCTTCTAAGAGGAAAAATTTTCAGGGAAGTCTGTGATTTTGACTTTGGATTCAGTTGAAATTGCATTTTGATTTAGTCAGGTTTGTCACTAAAGAAAAGCCATTCGATGGCTTTTGGGAACTCATCGCTCCAGTATCTTTCATTGTGTTTTCCTTCCATATTGATGGAAAGGCGCACTTTCATTTTTCCTTGAAGGCTTTCTCTCCTTAGTAACCGCTTTCGGAATTTGGTCACATGCTTGACCATAGTTTCGCTTTCGTCTCCGCCTGCATAGAGGTAAAGTCTAGTTTCCTGCGGTTCAAAAATATCCAGAAAGCCGAGCTTGATCTTGGGTATGACCCAAAGCGAGGGAGAAAAGACCATCAATTTTCCGAAAACCTCCGGATAGATCAATCCTGAAAAAATACTCACTAGACCTCCCATGGAACTTCCGCCAATACCTGTGAATTCACGCTCAGTTTTGGTTCGGAAAGTCTTATCCACAAAAGGCTTCAAGGTATCGGTGATAAAGCGGATGTATTTTTTTCCGTGACCTGCACCTAGTAAGGTTCGCCCTACATTGTACTCCTGAATGCGCTCTGATTCTGCATGCTCGATAGCAATGACGATAATCTTCCCAATTCCGTAGTCCGACATAACCGCCAGCTTCTTATCTATCTGCCAGTTGAATTCGGACTTTTCATTGAAGAGGTTTTGAGCGTCCTGTAGGTAAAGAACCGGGTAATGCTCATCACTGGTATCGTAATCATGGGGAAGGAGCGCCCATATTTTGCGGGTTTTATTGAGTTGGGGAATTTCAAATTCCTCCGAGATCAAATGCACCTTTGGCAATTGACTTGGGCGGTAAGGAAGCCAGTTGTGACGCCATTTAGCTACTTTTTCAACTCGCTCGAGTTGATCATCATTCCAGTGGCGATTGGGAGTTTTATTTCCGTATCGATCAATTTCGACTTCTGACCAGTCTCCTTTTGTAAATTTGTAGATCAGTTCTCCTTCAAACTCTTCACCTTCCGGAAATTCAAACTCATAGCACCCCTCTTCAATTTTTTCCATTCGGAAATTATAGTCCTGAGTCGCCCAATTATTGAAATTACCCGAGATATAAACCGGCCTGTTATCATCATTCGGAGTGAGAAGGATGATTTTTTTGGTATGGGTGACAGTGGACTTTACTGGAGGCTCTTGTGAATTCATCAGCAGGTAGCAGGCGATGGCTTAGCCTTGCAAAAATAGCTTATACCGCTTCAAAATGAAATGTATTTGAAAATGATTATTCAGAATGTGAAAAACAGGTGTTTCTGTCAGACTCTTTCAAAAGGTCTAAAGCGGATTTCCTCTGGATAGGGGAATGCATGAATGAGTTCACCGCTTTTAATTCTTTTTTGAATCTTTTGCCAATGCAACGGATCGAAAAGGTTTTTGTGATAATTCAGAAAATGTTCTTTTAAATCTTCTCTGCCAATCATCCAGCGCCGAAAATCTTCTGGAAAGACGTCATTTTTGGCAATATCATACCAAGGCTCGGAGGCATAGATCTGCTCATAAGTTTCCGCTTTTGGTTTCACTCGGAAGTTCATATCTGTCAAAAACTCAATCTCATCATAATCATAGAAAATGACTCTTTTTTGACGGGTCAGTCCAAAGTTTTTGGTCATCATATCACCTGGGAAAATATTCGCCTGCGCCAATTGCAATATGGCTCTACCATAATCTTCTGCCGCTTCCAATCCTTCCTCTGTGGGGCAATCATCCAAGTAAAGGTTGAGCGGTATCATCTTGCGCTCGGTGTACAGGTGTTTGATAATCAATTCATTGTTTTCGATTTTCAAGAGGGAGTTGCAGGTATTCCTCAACTCCTCCATCAGTTCCGAACTAATGTGATCAAGTGGAAGGTGAAAGTATTCGAATTCATGGGTGTCTGCCATCCTACCAACACGATCATGCAATGAAACCAACTTGTATTTTTCTCTAACTTCTTGACGGGTCATGCTTTTTGGTGGTTCAAAATGATCCTTTACCAGCTTGAAAACCACATCTAAAGAGGGGGACGTGAACACAGTCATCACCATGCCTTTGACTCCAGGGGCAGGAATAAACTCATCCGAAGATTGATTTATATGGTCCAGAAAGTCACGATAGAAAAGCGTCTTTCCGTGTTTGTTAAACCCGATTGCATTGTAGAGTTCGTGTGTCTTTTTATGAGAAATGACTGAGCTTAGAAAACCAACCACTTGTGAAGGGACATCGGCTTCGACCATAAAATAGGAGCGGGTAAAGCTGAATAAGTGACTCATGATCTGCCGATCAAAAATCAAGGTATCCACGAAAACACCCTTCTCTCCATGAAGCATAGGTATAATGAAAGGCATCCACTTTTCCCCGACGAATGTCCTTCCGATCAGGTAGGCAGCCTTGTTTCGATAAAAGACCGATTTGAGTATTTCTGTGGTAGTTTCTGGGCCCGGGTTGTACCGGGTGAGAATGACGTCTTTGACACTTTGAATTAAAAACTGGATATCCTGCTCCTTATTCATATATGGAACTCCCATATCAAAATCATCCAAAATCTTTCGGATGATAGGCTCAAGTCCCATTTGACTGGGATATACATGGATCATATCGCTATCTCTACTCCATTCACAGGATTCATGGCCCTCCGTAAGGTACATCAATTCGGCATCTATCGACATTCCAGGAAAAGCTTTGCGGATGACTGAGTTGAAAAAAGTTTCGGCCAATTCCACATCTGGTCTTCCCAATATCATGCTTTGGTACTCTTTCCTAATAGAAGACCAAATGCCTCTGTCGGAAGCAGTCTCCCCAAGCTTTTCATGAAATTCATCCACTAGTTGGAATAGAAGATCCTTGTACAATCTCAACCTTTGTCGGTGGTTGATTTGCATATTTTGCCAATTTCGTTCCCTGAAATATTTTGGAGCGAGACGTGTATAGGTATTGAAGCTTCGGATGTAGCTTTCAAATCCATCAAAGATTCTTTTGGCCAATGATTGGGGACTATGCGGCATTGCTTGGCTTAGTATTTTTCCGAAAATACAGAAAAAAAAAGACCCTTCAGGATTGTAATGAAAAAGTGAAAATTTATGCAGACGATTGCATAAAACTTTGATTAAATCTAGATAGAATATTATTTAAATTTTTTTTAAAAAATATTTCTGGCTTTAGGCTTGATTTTAAATGATTTAGGTCAAAAATCATTTGGAAAATAAAATTTTGAAAATCTTTCGCAATCGATTGTTTGGAGTAATAGAAAACATTTTCTACTTTTCGACAGTATTCATAATCGAATATCTACAATAGGTTTAATAGGTTTGAGAGCAGGAAAAGGTCGGGTATTAGCCCGGCCTTTTTTGTGTTTAAATGCATCCATTTTGGGATTGTCTTATTGGAAGTCTGTTATCTTGCAGAAGACATGAATCATGATGAATTAATTGCTTTTTTGAAGGATCGGCTCCGCCATCCATTACCGGGGAAGGAGGCACATATACAAATGGCCCCTCAACCCATCGATTTGCGTCGCTTTGACCCAAAGGTTCCACACCATCATCGAAAAGGAGCCGTTTTGCTCGTATTTTATCCAGGAAGGTCCGAAGTGCTTTTTCCATTGATCAAAAGGCCAGTATACAAGGGAGTTCATAGTGGACAGATTGCCCTTCCGGGCGGGAAGATGGATCCTGAAGATACAGATATCATCCATACTGCTTTGAGGGAAGCTCAGGAAGAGGTTGCAGTGAACGCAGAGAGGGTTCAGATCCTCGGAAAGCTGACCGATCTTTATATTCCCACATCCAATTTTCTCGTAACGCCTGTAATCGGTGCCATTCATGAAGTTCCTGAGTTTGTGCCTGAAATCAGGGAAGTAGATATGATCCTACCTACGCAACTCGATTTCATTCTCAATTCGGAAAGAAGGCAACGGACGATTTTGAAAATCAATCAGGAATTAGAATTAGATACGCCATACTTCGATCTTCACGGAGAAATCGTCTGGGGAGCCACAGCCATGATATTGAGTGAGTTGGCACATTTGCTTGCAGAAGGCTGATCTATTTCTATTGGGCTTTTGCCCTTTTGTTGGTATTGTTGTAAAAACTAACTAGAAAAGTATGGAAGGACAGGGACCTCTAATTACCAATGATGCAATTGTTTTTGGCATTTTGCTGGCCATTTTGGCCTTAGTTTTTAGCACAGCAGCCAGTAATAATAGAATCCTTCAAAAGTTTTATCGGGTAGTTCCGACAGTATTGCTCTGTTACTTCATTCCAGCGGTTTTCAATTCCTTGGGAATCATCTCAGGGGAAGATTCTAATCTTTATTTCGTTGCTAGCCGCTATTTACTTCCTGCATCTCTGGTACTATTTACATTGAGCATTGACCTGAAAGGTATCCTGAAGCTAGGGCCGAAAGCGCTCACCATGTTTCTGGCAGGTACGCTCGGGATTATGCTGGGTGGTCCCTTGGCCTTGCTTACCGTCGGGACATTTTTCCCCGAGGTATTGGGAGGAGAAGGTCCCATGGAAATTTGGCGTGGACTTGCTACTATCGCTGGCTCATGGATAGGAGGAGGGGCGAATCAAACGGCCATGCTGGAGGTATTCGGTGCTGATGCGGACCTTTTCGCACAAATGATCGCAGTCGATGTGTTGGTAGCCAATTTATGGATGGCATTTCTGCTTTATTGGGCAGCCAAGCCCGAAAAAATCGATAATTTCTTCAAAGCGGATACCTCTGCTATCTATGAACTACGGGATAAGATTGCTGATTTTAGGTCCAAAATCATGCGGATTCCTACGCTCTCGGATAGTATGGTGATTCTCGGTGTCGCATTTGGAATCACCGGTGTTTCCCATTTACTGGCAGATAACCTTGCTCCATTTATTGGAGAGAATTATCCACAGCTGAAGGATTATTCTTTGGATTCAACTTTCTTTTGGATCGTGGTTGTAGCTACTACTGCTGGCTTGGCTTTGTCTTTTACCCGAGCAAGAAATCTCGAAGGAGCTGGTGCTTCTCGTTTTGGGTCAGTTTTTTTGTATATTCTGGTTGCCACCATCGGTATGCAGATGGATTTGGGTGCTGTGTTAGATAACCCTATCTTATTCGTCATAGGAATTCTTTGGATGTTCTTCCACATATTGATCATGCTTCTGGTAGCATGGTTGATCAAAGCTCCTTTCTTTTATGTAGCTGTGGGCTCCCAGGCCAACGTAGGAGGAGCTGCATCAGCACCCATTGTAGCAGGTGCTTTTGATGCTTCATTAGCTCCAGTCGGAGTGCTTTTGGCAGTCCTCGGCTATGCTGTAGGTACTTACGGAGCTTATCTATGCGGCCTGATGATGCAGGCTGTTTCAGGTATGTGATTTAGCTTATATGAAGCAAAAACGTGAATTGATTTTTGTATGTACGGGTTCTGACTGCAAGAAAGCAGGTGCAAAAGGTCTGTGCAAAGAGCTTAAAGAATCCTTCAAAAAGTCGCCCATGAAAGGAAATTGTAAGTTGATCCAAACGAAATGTCTTGATCATTGTAAGTCAGCTCCTGTAGTGATATTGGATGATCATTTTTACAAAAAGACCAATTCGGATCAAATATTGAATGAATTAGAAAAGAAGCTGAAATAGCCCATTCAAAAAAAATAGGTAAGAGGGAATTCTACCAATAGCCAAATTTTTTTAATGGGAAGGGTTGGAAGCTGGAAGTATGAAGACTGAAGCATTAAAAATCCGAACCTGAGGATTTGTTTTAGGCCTTATCCTTTTCAGCCTCGAAGAATAGTAGACTAACAAAAAAATCCCGACTTAGCGGGATTTTTTTTTTCATCTAGTTGAGATTAAAGCTTCTCAATTTTGACAGCCGTACCACTTGCGGTTACCATTAGCATACCATCACGAATCGTCTCATAGTCAAGGTCGATTCCTATAATGGCATTGGCACCAAAACTTCTTGCTTGCATTTCCATCTCCATCATCGCAGTGGCTTTTGCCTCTCTCAAAACTCTTTCGTAGGAACCCGAGCGACCTCCTACAATGTCTGTAATGCTTGCAAAAAAATCTTTGAAAACATTGGCACCGATGATGGTCTCGCCGGATACTATTCCTAAATATTGTGTGACTTTGTGCCCTTCCAGGCTGTTGGTAGTTGAAATGATCATAGTGTTAGTAATAAAATTGAACTTCTTTAATCACGCAAACTGAGATAATTTGTTCTGATTTGCATGTTAGCGATTAATTTGGGTCATAAATTGGAATTAGCAAAAGGAGCCTTGATAAATTATCGGCTAGAATATCTATCTTGAGCTATGGATTGGGGGAATATTATTTACATCATTGCGATTATCATCTACTTTATTTACCAAGCTACCAGTGGTAAAAAGAAGGGGAAAAATCCAGAAATTCCTGATAATCAATCTCCTGAAGATCAAGAAAAGCCGGTTACTTTTGAGGATTTGCTAAAAGAAATCCGGGATATTCAGGAAGGTAAACCCAAGGAAGAAGCCAGGCCAAAGCCCAAACCTCAAACCCCACCAAAAAGGAGAGAATCCTTTGAGCCCATCAAGGCTGAAAAAGTTCCTACTTCTTCCTACAAACCTCTTGAAGAGCAGGACGATGAAATACAATATTACAAGGGAGCTTTCGAAAAACTTGACCCAAAATCAGTCAAAACTTCTGAAGGAATACCTGAAATTCCTTCCTCTTCCAGTGATGAACGCTTCATTAAATACAGAAGCCAAAAAAAGGCCAATCCTTATTCGAAGTTGGTAAAAAACAAAGATTCTTTAAAGAACGCCATTGTCCTCAAAGAGATCCTTGATAGGAGGCATTTTTAGGCTGCAACAAACATTTTAAATCCACAAAGGCTTTTGTTCTCGTATATCCAACGAAACATTAGCTATCATGAAAACAATTCAAGTAAAATCGGGGAATCTGACTAATTCCCGCAGAGCTTTTCTGGAAAAATCCGGATCTGTGCTCGCTATGTCTGTTTTTGGACTTTCATTTTTCACAAGTTGCTCAGATGAGGAAGATGCCACTCCTCAGGCTCCTCCTACAGGCGGAGGAAGCGGAATTACCGTAGCGGGAAATACCATTACCATTGATCTAAATCAGCAAACAGGGCTTGCCAATAGTGGAGGCTGGTTGCTTATCATCGAAGCTCAAACTCTTGTGGTAAATGTGGGAGGAAGCTATAGTGCTTTGACTTCCGTTTGTACTCATTCTGCCTGTGACAGAAACTGGAGTTACTCAGGCAATCGATTCACTTGCTCTTGCCATGGGTCACAGTTTGACACGGAGGGAAATGTTCTCCAAGGACCTGCCAATCGACCCCTTGAGCGATTTGACACCAGTATCAGCAATGGTATTTTAACCATCACCAAGTGATGAGAAGGCTTATTTTATTCGTATTCTTTTCCGCCTTCAGTTTATTGACCAATGGTCAAAACTTTATCACAGAGGACGGAAAAGCTGTTTTCACTTCCAAAGCCCCTTTGAATGAGTTCGAAGGTGTATCTCAGAAACTTCATGGATTGATCGACCTGGATAAAAACTTGGTGGATTTTTACCTTGATCTGAATACCCTCGATACCGGAATAGGACTACGGGATCGTCACATGCGGGAAAATTATCTTGAGACAGATAAATACCCCTTTGCAGAGTTTACCGGAAAAATGCTAACTGTACCTGACCTAGATTCTGGCGATTGGGTAGCCGTAGAGGTGGAAGGTATTTTCAAAATCCATGGAAAAGAGAAACAAATTCGAATTCCCGGAATGCTGAAAAAAGAGGAGAAAGGCCTTGTGAAATTACAGGCAGACTTCGAATTGCTTTTAGGAGACTTTGATATAGAAATTCCAAAATTGGTCTTTTATGAATTGGCTGAAAAGCAGTTGGTTCATATTGAGGCAGGTCTTAAACTTCAGAACTGATGCAAAAGCTATTTACTTTAATATTGATTGGAAGCTTGATTTCTTTCACCGCAAAGGGACAGTTAGAGCGGAAACTGGTCAATGAAAATCAAGCGGTAGATTTGATTTTTCATGCCCCCAGGCATATCAATTTGCTTACTGTAGAGCCTTTGGACAAAAAGACCATGCACTTCGCCATCATGCATACTTTTGGTACGCTGAATGGTGGTGTCGAGAATCTGTTTGGCTTGGATAATGGTGCAAATATTCAGTTTAGTTTTGAGTTTGCGCTTTCTGAGAAGTTTTCGGCTGGAGTTTCGAGAAGTAGTCGAGACAAGGTTTATCAGGTATTTGGTCGCTACCATTTGCTTGAGCAGCGCTTAAATGAGTCTATGCCGGTAAGTGTCAGTCTTGCAGGTGGAATGGGAGTGAATACCAGTAATTATGATTTTCTCCCAGAAAATTCTCCCAACTTCTCAGAGCGAAGCAATTACTTCGCTCAGGTGATGATTGCCAGAAAGTTTACTGATAGAATCAGCCTGCAAATGAGTCCCATGATGGCTTATTTTGTAGATCCTAGGCCTGTTTATCAAATCGAGGGGACGGAAAATTTCTATCTAGCTATCGGTCTTAGCGGGAAGTTTAAAGTTGGAGAGCGCTCTTCGCTGACTTTGCAATACATCCCAAATTTGAATACAGACCTTCGAAGTAATTTTGGAATAGGTTGGGACGTGGAGGCTGGTGGTCATGTCTTTCAGATGTATTTTGTGACCTCTCAGGCATTAAACGAACCCTATTTGCTAGCCGGAGGCAATGGAGTACCCGGTGAGGAATTTAGACTAGGATTCAATGTAAATCGGGTATTTGCGATTGGTCAGAAGAAGAGATAAAGAGTTGAATTACCTGACTTGTCTTACAAATTAATAAGGAAGACAATTCATTTTAAAGGCCTTTAAAAAGTCTTTATAAATTAGTTTCTCTTTATATAAACTTTGACTTCAACCTGACCATTTACTCGACCTTCCTGCAATTGGTAGGAAGGTACAAGAAGGCTTTCCAATGGTACAATATCTTCCTCCTCTTGAGGATAAGCGTGCTGGTAATAATGGTAGATAAAAACCCGAATTTCTTCCGGAGCGGTTTGTATCAAAGAATCAGCACTTTCTATAGGAATAAGTTTATTATCAGTTAAACCTTGGTCTGGGATGAGGGCTTCTCTACTGAAATACACAAAGTTGTTTACTAGTATAGGTGATTGATTTTCAGTAGATAATAGCTCTATATTTAACTTATAAATTAAATTTGGATATTCCTTTAAGTCTTTTTGATACTGAATGGCTAAGATAGCTGGACCTATGAGGACAAAGCTAAATGCTGCAAGTTGCCAGTTTGGTTTTGGAAGGAAAAGTAGGAAGGCAAGAACCCCTTGAAAAGCCGCAGTTTTCCAGTCATTTTGAAATACACTGATGGTGACGCCTAGAATCATTAAGGACATTATTGTCCATTTCATTTTAGGATTAGTCTTCCAAGCTTTCCAACCACCGCCTATCAAAAATGCCAATATCGGAACAATCACGATCAGGTGACGAGGGTTCAGGTAAATGGGATTGTAGAGTTCGAGCGTAGAACTCATAAACCAAAAACCGATTAAAAGCGACAGAAAAGCCAAAGAAAACTCAAGGTCTATTGGTTTTTTTGTCTTCAAAGCGTTCCAAATTCCAGGAATAGCAAAGACTATCCAAGGCCAATAAATACGTTCTACAAAAGTAGTAATAGGCAAATAGCTCAAGCGTCTCAATATACTTTTCCAACCTTTGTCTGCGTAGGTAAATTCAGAAACGTAATGACCTGCATTGATAGATGTAACCCGGTAGAATGGATCTCCAAACTTCCACCAGAAATAAAACAAATAAAGAAGTATGACGGCTGTGCTCAAAGCAATCAAATAGCCTAGAAAGGAGAAATCCATTTTTTTTGACCTCCAGTCAAAATATAGAATCAGAATTGGAAAAGTTCCCAATAAGATCATGGTTTCTTTGGTTACCATTCCCACAAAAAATCCAACGATGATTCCTAAAGCTGCTAAAAAGGGCTTTTGAAAGCGAAAAGTTGAAGCGAATACGACAAAAGCAACGCAGAGTACCAACAAAGCATCCGGATATACCTTGGTCAAAAAGTGAAGCAAATAAACCTGAGTAAGCATCCAGAAGCTAAATATCAACTTTCCTTCTTTTTCTGGTTGCAGACGAAATAGCAAAAGAAATGTAATCAAGTAGGCTATGAGTGATATTGCCGATGCCCAATGGGGATTCATCCCAAACCAATGCACAATTAAACCTGCAGGTATGTAAGCGCCCCAGCGACTAGAAAAGTGATAATCGTTTGTGCCCATATTTCCCTCCCAAAAATCTCTCCCCGCGAGTAGGTAATACACATCATCGCTGAAAGTAATCCCGTCAAAACCAAAAAGCCAGTAGCCAAAAAGAAAGATCAATCCTCCCCATAAAACAATAGAGGACCAATTCTTAGCAAATACTTCGCTTTCATTCATCTGCATACTTTCAAAATTAGGCGATTTCAATTCTCCTTTAGGAAAGTGGAAATATTTTATTTCGGATATACGGAATTATGCCAGCAGCTTCATTTTCCTTGCTAATCCAGAGGGATTCGACTCAGCGGACAGGTGTCAGGCCCTCCTCGGCAGGCAAGTGTCCGATGAGGGATACCTGCATAAATCGATCATTTTCGCAGATTTTTAGCCCTTCAATTTTCTATTGGTAAGAAAGCCTATATAATTTATTCATGACAATTACTGACAAAAAAGTTAAAGTTTACTTTCAAAGTGATAGTTTAGGGTCCTTTTTTAATTCAAAAAGAATCGAATATGGCAGCATCAGGAAAAGTAGAGCAGCAAAAAATTCTCCGTGTTTTCAAATTGATCAATCTTCTTAGAGGGAATATTGGGAAGCCGGTACATCGATTGGCAGAACTGTTAGAAACTGATGTCCGGACAATCTACCGATATTTTAAACTCCTAGAATCCTTGGGTTTTAAGGTGGAAAAGGAATTTAGCAAGTACAAATTAGCGGAGTATCCCGGTAGCATGGATACGATGAATTTTTCCACTTTCTCAGCTGAAGAAAGCCAATGGCTAAGAGAAATCATTGAAAGCAAGGGCAAGAAAAACCTACTTCGTGATTCGGTTTTGCAAAAGCTTCAGCTTCGATCAGAGCTACGGGAGAGTACTGAGGAGCTATTTCGTGCAAACTTGGGTCGAATTATCGACGAAATTGGAAAGGGAATTCAGGAAGAGCGACAAATTTGGCTACGTGACTACTATTCCTTGCACAGTGATTCTGTCAGTGACCGCCTGGTGGAGCCAGTAGCATTTTCAAAGAATTACGAATTCATCCATGCTTTTGAACCTGAGAGTTCTTCGATGAAGGTTTTCAAAATCGAGCGGATTGGTGAAGTTTTATTGTCAAATGAAGCATGGAAAAATAAAAGGAAACATGAAATTCCGGAGGAATCTTTTTTTGGATATACTGGAAAAAAGCGTTTTCATGTCAGGCTTCGGATGAGTAAAAAGGCCTACCAACTTATGCTCGAAGAATATCCAAATGCCCGACCATCGCTGAAAACTGAAAATCGTAATCAGTTTATTTTCGAAGGTAATGTGCCTCAGCTTCCTGGATTGGGACGATTTATTCTGGGATTGCCCGGCGAAATAAAAGTGGAGGAAGGTGATGAGATGAAGGAATACCTATCAGCTCAAATTCTCCGCGCTAATTATTTTTAGAAATAGCTTTGTAATTTTTTATCGGAAAACGTAAATTCCTGATAGTCAAAACCAAAACCTTTTTAAAATGAAAAAAACCATGAAGTATTTTTCAGGGCTTTTATTTTTAGCCCTGATCATTCAGTCCTGTTCTCAGGAAGAATCGCCACAGGTCTCCCCAAGTTCGGAGTTATCCCAAAGTCAAGAAGTCATCCCTCAAACTCAGATCAATGAGTTGATTTTTAAATCCCTTCAGGAAACCGGGGATTTCAAATGGGAAGAGCAAAGTGATTTGCTGATTTGGTCCGCTATGATGCATGCAGATTCTATCTTGACGATAGGATATAAGCCAAGCATGGAGAGCCAGCCTAATTCAAGAATTGGTCTCGAGAAAGTTACCGATCCTCAATGGCAAGCTGCCGCTCAGAAAATTGTTCAAACAATTGAGGAGACGCTTGATCGTAATCAAAGCCCCAAATATCGATTAGCGGATGAAAATGCTTTGATCCATCCAGACCTGCCGTTCTTGGAGGTGAAATTTACGGATTTAGCTATGATTCAGACGCTTCGAAGTATGGGAGAAGTCCGATACATAGAGCCTAGATCGTATGAATTCGATTATACCTTACTTCAGGGAGGCGATCCAGATGCGCGTATCCTAAGCGACGCAGGCTGCGAAAATAGCCCGGGAAATGTTCCTACTTCGGATTTTACAATAATTAGCCCATCAGCCAAGTCTTCTTGGAATTATGAAGACATGGGAATTGATCAAGCTTGGGCTCAAAGTACAGGAGCAGGTATCACAGTTGGCGTAATTGATACCGGGCTTTCCCCGGACCAACCGATGTTAAACGGATTATTCAATTCGGGGGAATCATCCGGAAGACAAGTACTTCGCTTTGGTACACATAAGACCGGTTGGTGGTTTTGGAAGCGATATGATGGACCAGATGATCAATGTGGTCATGGTACGGCCATGTCAGGTGTGATTGCATCACCCCGAAATACAGTAGGAAATGCTGTAGGAGTAGCTTATAACAGTAATTTGATATCAGTAAGAGGTACCTCGGATGTAATTGTCAATTCCGGAAATGAAAAAGACGGCGTTGCAGAGGCTTTGGTGCTATTAGGCAATCGATCTGATGTGCGAATTATTTCCATGTCCATTGGTGATGTTTTTTCAAATTCTAAAGTGGCTGATGCTGTTCGGTACGCATACAATCGAGGTAAATTGATTTTTGCGGCAGCTGGAACTTCTACCAGTTTCACCAACTGGGTAGGAGTGATTTTCCCGGCTAATATGCCTGAGACAGTTGCCGTAACCGGTGTAAAAGAAGGAAGCGGCTATCAGCGTTGTGATACTTGCCACTCAGGCTCTCAGGTTGAGTTTACCGTGGTGATGGAACGATCAGGCAGCAATAATAAGCCATTGACCACAGCCAACTTTGGAAATGATCCAGCGACTGTCGGAGGCTCATCAGTAGCTACTGCCACGACCTCCGGTATTGCAGCTTTGGTTTGGTCAAAAAATCCAAATTGGACTAGAGATCAAGTACTTCAGCGGATGCGTGAGAGTTCAGACTTATTTCCAAATAAAAGTTCTCAGTACGGCTACGGAAATTTGAATGCTGCTGCAGCCGTGAGTGGAGTGTATTAGGTTTTAGATTATTCTTATTGTAGATATACGGAATCATGCCAGGTCCTCATTTTCTTTGTTAATCTGGACAGATGTCAGGCCCGCCACGGCGGGCAAGTGTCCGGTGAGGGATGCCTGCATAAATCGATCATTTTGGCAGGATTTAAGCCTTTCAATTTCTAAACTGGTATGAAAGTGCATCTACAAAATCTCTAAAATCAAAGAATCCCTGGCTGAAAAGCCAGGGATTCTTATTTTTTAATTATTTGAAGGCTTAGTATCAGAGCATTTCAGCTAGATTCTCAATTTTGCTTGCAAGATCTAGGATAGCTGCAGCATATCGTTCATCCCATTCATCGAGTTTTTCGGTTCTGTTGATTGCGACTTCGTACTGAATTCCGGGCAAAATCCAGGAAGCATAGCCTGAGAATGGGTCATTGCACACATAAAGCGATTTGTACCAATCTCCGTAATACATCCCCTGTGGGTCGATCCAACTCTTCTCCAAACCAATCAAGCCCTGATTGATTTGAATCTGCTTTTCTTCATCAATGGAGCCCTGATCCATGGCTTCATTTAGTTTTTGCTGATAGTCAGCAGAGCTTCTTTCCAGTCTTACCAATGCCTCTCTCACAAGTTTAAAATCTTCAAACCCCGGAGCAATTTCTTTCACATTTTTCACGGCCTGATCAAAATGTCCTTTCAAATCTTGAGCATAACGTGGCACATCGTAAGGGATAACATTTGCATTGGCCATTCGAAGCGTCACCAATCCGAAAAGTTGTGCGACAGCACCACCCATTTTGAATGTAGGATCTACAAATTTGCTGTAGTAATTGAAGTTGTCATAGTTTGAGTGATAAGCAGTCACTCCTCCGGTACCACCACTAAGGCTAGGAATCCCTACATGCATGTAGAAACCAATGTGATCCGATCCGCCTCCAAGGTTCCGAATGCTTGGCTCTGGATTATTTCCAGCCCAGATTTCAAAGACCGTTTTGGTTGAGTCTGGATACGTGATTTCTTTAGAAGCATCGATGATTAGCTTCTTGAGGGTAGGGGCAGCAGCAGCACCAAAATTTCTTCCTGAAACGCCACCATCAAAATTCATGTAGGTAATGGCTTTCGCAGAAAGTTCGTCACGAAGTTGCTCCACCCATTCAGTCGAGCCCAGAATTCCTTGTTCTTCCGCATCCCAATGCCCAATCATAATTGACCTATCTGGACGCATTCCTTTTTTGGCAAGTTCACCCAAAGCTTCAGCTAAGGTCAGAAGCATAGCAGTACCTGAGTTTGGATCTGTAGCACCAAAGCTCCAGGCATCAAAGTGGGAACCTAGAATGATCCACTCATCAGGGTATTTTGCTCCCTTGAAGGTTCCGATCACATTATTGACTCGTACAAAATCTACGGGTTGGTCTACCATCACTCGGACTTTCAAGTCAGCGCCTCCCTCGATTTTATAATCAAAAGGCAGTGCTCCTTGCCATTCCTCAGGAACAGGCTGACCTTTCATTCTAGATAAAATTTCCTCCGCAGCTCCGTATCCAATAGGAGTGACAGGAATCGTATGAAAAGCTACATCCTTCGGGTCTAATCGGTCTACTTGGACAGGCCCATCCAAAGGAAGTGCTGGTTCATAAGGTGTTAATGGATCTCCAGTCCAGTCCAGAGTAAGCATGGAGCCACGCTGAATGGTAGTTTCATTGTAATAAGGTCCATTCGGGTAAACTTCTCCTTTTGTGAATCCATTGTCGATAGGGTCCGTGTAGACGATAAGTCCTATTGCGCCTGCCTGCTCGGCAAATTTTGCCTTAAATCCTCTAAAGTTTCCTCCGTAGCGAGCTATGACAACCTTTCCAGTCAAGTCTATTCCCATCTCTTCCAAATCTTGGAAATCCTCTCTTCTTCCATAATTAACATAGACAACTTCGGCTGTCACATCTCCACTTCCTGAATAGGCATTGAATCCTAGGTGAAGACGATCGTCTTTGGTGAAAGGGTCTTCGTCGAGGACTTTCTCTTGTTGAGAAAGCTTCATTTGTACCGGTGATACGATTTCCAATTCTGATTTACCGGGATCATTGGGTAAGTAGACATCGTATGGATAAAGCTGCACATCCATTCCCGCTTCTTCCATGATTTTTTTCATGTATTGCTGTACGAGCTCATTTTCTGCTGTGCCGGCGATGTGGGGATTTTTGGTGAGTTCCTGGTGGTGAACTTTGAATCGGCTAAAGTCGACTGATTTCAAAAACTCTTGTTCGACACGCAGTCTTTCGGCTTGATTTTTTTCAAAAAAGCCATCCTGCGCAAAGGCAGCGCAGACTGTCATGGCCGTCAAAGCCAAGGATACAGTACTTGTTTTAAATGATAACTTCATAATTAATTAGGTTGGATAATTTCAGAGACGGAAAGCACCCCGTCAGATTTTTGGTTGACAATTCGCTTGGTTCTTAAATAACGATTGAGTTCATATTCATCATAATTGGGACTCGCTGGATCAAAACTTGAAATTCGTACACGCCCTCTGGAATGGATAAATTCATTGTTTCCAATCCACATACCTACATGCACAACTCGTTCTTTTCGATCATCGGTAGCTTTCTCTCCAAAAAACAGAAGATCGCCTACTTGAAGGTTTCCCCAGTTTTTTTCTGTGTCCACCTCTTCCCCTTCATTGATTTGTTGGGAGGCATCTCTAGGAATCACCTGTCCGTTGAGGTAAAAAATGGTTTTGGTAAAACCACTGCAATCCACTCCTTTGATAGAGGTGCCACCCCAGAGATAGGGCACGCCAAGCATAGATTTAGCTGTTGAAATCAAATTGTCGACTGATGTCTCTCTGCTACTGATCCACTCTTCCCATTGCATTAGCTGTGCGGATTCTACCCAGCCCTCGCGACCATCCGGAAGCTGTACTTTTACCCAGTTTCCATCGCTAGTTAAGCCTGTCAAAAAATCTCCTGCAACCAGATCAGAAACCATTTCTTTTTGGTCTTTTCCAGTCCAGACATGACCTGTAAGAGGGGTGAAAACTACCTTTGGAGCTTCATACCATTTTTCTAATTCTGCCTCGGTCATTAATTGTATGCCAGCCTGATCTACCCAGGAAATGTACTGATCCGGCGTTTGCACCATGTACCAACTGCCATCGCCTTTAAGCACCGTAAGGGGAGTACCCATGAGAGCTTGGGTGGCTAGTTCAGCGGAATGTTTCGGTTGGCTTCGAATATTGGCTACTGAGATAGTCACTACGGCCTTGGTTTTACCTTCCAGCTCTGAATCGGGCAAGCGCTTCACAGCATCTGTAAACTGAATTCCTTGCTCTTTTAGCTCAGAGACAAGTTTATCCAAAGCGGTCAAACGATCTGTTTCTCCTTTTAAGGAATCATTTTCAAAACTTAGATTCCAAAGGGCAACCCGCTTGTCAGGGGCTGTGGAAGACCGGTAGTTTTCAATTAGTTGATTGACTGATTGATTATCATCAGATAAAGCGCATGATGCCAGGTAAAAAACAAATAAAGCAGGCCATGCCGATAGTATTTTCTTCATAGCTTTAAATATAATACAAAAGAAAACCACAAGGACTCCTTTATCAAGAGGAGCCTTGTGGTTTCTGATAGTGTGGGGTTGAATTAATTCGCGTTCAGGTCAGGAGATCGCTCAAGAAATTCCTGGTATAATCTGATATGTCTATTGCTAAGTGGAATGCGATAACCATTGATGAAAACATGCATGATTTGAGATCGTGTTTCGAATGGATCCTCAGTTGCCACGATAAGGTTGGCAACCTTTCCTGCTTCAATAGATCCTAATTGATCGCCTAAACCAAAAATCTCTGCTGGATTGATGGTCACTGCTTTCCATGCTTCTTCTTTTCCCATGCCATAGGCAGCTGCAAAAGCAGCGTGGAAAGGAAGATTTCTGACATTCTCAGTTTCATTAGTTCTGAGTGCCACTTTTACTCCAGCTTTGGCAAGTTTGCCGGCATTGGTATATGCTGCATCATATCGGTCAGATTGACGAGAAGGAAGATCCTGAACTGGACCTGTGATAACAGGTATACCTGCTTCAGCAATCTCATCAGCAACTCTCCAACCTTCTTTTACACCTGAGAAAATAACACGGATATCCATGTCCTTCACCCATTTGATGGCGTTTTGAATATCAGATGCGGCGTTGACTTCGATCATTAGCGGAAGTTCTTTAGAAATCACCTTTGCTAATTGCTCGATTTCTGGGTAGTACTCAAGTTCTGCACCTTTGTTGCTCAACTCATGATACTGCGTGGCTTTTTCCATTAGCTCATTGGCTTCTTTCAAAGCTTTCTCATTATCCTTTTTGATGTCATCATCCGATCTACGATCAAATCGACCTCTTCTCGCTGAGCTTGGGAAATTCATAGCTACTGCCTTAAATCCAGCATACATTTGATCAGGAGTATAACCTACCAAATTGATTAGTGCAGCTGTTCCAGGGAATAGTCCACCACTAGGCTTTGCAATTACGGTAGTAACCCCAGAAACTCGTGTAACCGGGATGGCTTCAGAGTTTGGATTGACAGCTGTAAGTGCTTGCATATTCGGCGTTACATTTCCGATCTCTTGATAATCGACTGTTTCAGCTACTGAACTTACCTCAGCTAGACCTAGTGTCGTGCCACTATCGATCATTCCAGGGTAGATCACCATTCCACTACAGTCAATTACCTCAGCTCCATCTGCTGAAACATTGGAGCCAACTTGTATGATTTTCCCATTTTCTATCAAAACAGAAGCTCCAGAGAGTACACCTTTGGTGATGGTGTGAACGGTTGCATTTTGCAAAAGAAATTTTCCTGTACGGGGTTTAATAAATTCCCCGTCAATTTGCGCCATTGCCATCATTGGCAGTAGGGCAATCAGGAAGGTCAGAAAGGTTTTATTTATTCTTTTCATGTCTTCGATGTTGAGGGGATTATTGATTCATTTGAAATAAGGCACTTGCAGTCTCAAAAAGGTGCTCAGTGTCCTGCATACAACGGTGATTGTGCTCAGTAAGTAGAATTGGCTCTACGGTCTCAATAGGGCTTACTTGCTGGCGCTGATCATCTTGATCCTCATTGATATCAAAGTACTTGATTCCATCCACAAAGGTCATTTGAGGAATAGCATATGATGATAGTGGATGACCTTCGAAAATTGCCACATCTCCGTGCTTTCCTTCTTCGAGTGATCCTACCTTATCATCAATTCCCAACTGACGGGCAGGATTGATAGTGATCATTGACAAAGCCTCATCATCGGATAAGTTTCCATATCGTTGAGTTTTAGCCGCTTCGTGGTACAAATGACGGATCAATTCAGCAGAGTCAGAATTGATTGAAGTGATTGCACCGTTTCTATGCAAAATAGCTGCATTGAAAGCTGTTGAGTAGTAAACCTCAAATTTATATGCCCACCAGTCAGCAAATACTGAAGCACCCATGGTATACTCAGCAATCTCAGGAGCAACCTTGAATCCCTCATTGGTATGTTGGAACACCAGTTTATCAATTCCGAAATCTCTTGCCACATTGATGAGCATGTAGATTTCATCAGCTCGATAGGAGTGACAGTGAATGATGATTTTACCATCTAGGATATCTACTAATGTCTGTAGTCGCTCATTGTATTCAGGAGCTACAGCAGTACTTCCTTTTTGACTTTTAGCTTTATTGAAATCTTCCCAAGCTTTTTTATACTGAAGTGCTTCATTGAAACCATTTCTCAAGATAGCTTCCACACCCATCCGGCTTCTTGGCTGGATTCCATTTCCTCTACCGTGTACTCTTGTTGGGTTTTCTCCCAAAGCAAACTTGATCGTACGAGGTGCATCCTGCATAATGATATCTTCGGGGTTGCTTGATCCCCATCTGTGCTTTAGTGTGGCGTTTTGACCACCGACTACGTTTGCCGAGCCGTGCATAGCATGTGAAATAGTCACGCCACCTGCCAAGGCTCTGTAGATTCCGATTTCGTAAGGATTAACCACATCTTTCATTCTGACCTCAGCTACAATAGGGGCAGTGGCCTCATTGACTACATCCAATGCCACGTGTGAGTGAGCATCGATGATACCCGGCATTACATATTTGCCGGTAGCATCTACTGTGGTTACCCCGGAAGGAGCATTTAGATCTTTCCCGATTTTCTTGATTACGCCATCCTGAATTAGGACATCGGTATTTTCATAAGTTCCATTTGTGACGGTCAGTACCGTCCCATTTTTAATTAACACGCTCCCTTTGGGAGTTTGTGCCCAAGAAAATGACAAGCATAGACTCAGACAAAGTGCGAGTAGTATATTGATTTTCTTCATTTCCTTAGTTGTTTGAAATAAAATTTGGATTACGGGTTGCAGAGATTGGGAAAGAACCAAACTGTGCGATGTTCATAGATCCGTCCATTGTGTTGCCAGAGATTTCTCCAGAAACACTTACAGAAATAGCCATTCCACCTGCGGAGACATCAAAAGAGAAGCTCAACTGTGAACCTGAAACACTTACATCAGAAATGGGAGAGTTAGCGGTTCCATTTCCTGAAGGATCGTCATAAGTAATGGTTCCTGAATAATCATTTCCATCTTTTTCGATAGTAAGCTTTCCGCCAGAGCTTCCTGCAGGAGTTTCGGAGGTGTAGTCCCAAGTTCCAGCGACTTCTACAGTTGCTTCCCCGTTACCATTCTTCTTCTTGGTTTTAATTTCGTAATCGAAAATGCTTCCATCTGCGACTACATGCTTTATCTGAGAATCTTCACTGAAAATTGGACCGGTGGTGATTACCAGATTGGCAAGTTTTCCTTGCTCCACCGTTCCAGCGATTCGATTCATTCCAATCATACTAGCAGCGTTGGTAGTCAAAGCAGCCATAGCCGCTGACTCAGTAAGTCCTGCTTCGATCATTGCACGAAGAGACTTTATCGCATCACTTGGCTTAGCATCAATTGTAGAAAATGCGAATGCTACGCCAGCCTCAGCTAATTTGCCTGCTTGGGCAATGGTGCGATCGTATGATTCTTTTACTCGGTAATATTGAGCTTGAACCGCCTCATCTACATCGTCTTTTTGATTTTTGATGGCTTTGTCGTCAGGTATTTCCAGCTTTAGAATGACTCCTGCCCCACTAGACTTTAGTAGGTCAATTACTTCATCATATTGCTCAAGGCCATAAATCACCAATTTGAAACCAAGTTCTTTCTGAAGGCTGATAGCTCTGCGAACTTCTAAATCATTTTCAACTTCGAAAAAAACAGGAATCTGACCATTGACTACCTCGGTCATTGCCGAATAAGTCTGGTTGATTTCAGGACGGGTCACTCCGGAGTTTGAAGTAAAGGTTGCAATTCGGTCCTGAGTTAGATCGGTGTTTTTGTACACATCTCTAAATTTAGCCATGACGCCTACGGTCGTACCAGGATACATTCCCCTAGATCCATTCAAGCTTGCGGCAAGTGCTGTATTTGACTTGATTAGATTAGTAGAACCTTTGGTTCCGAGCACCATGATAGCACCTTTTCCCGCGATCATTCCTCCATCAGGAAGTACATGTGCCATAGTGAAACCAGCTTTTCTCAGATCATCTACCTGTGAAGAGCTGATGTCAAATTGATCCGTAGCAGATCTCCAAGGGGTGATACCTGCGATCTCATCTGGTGGGTTTGACGATACAAAATCGCTCGGCCTTTCTGGATCTTCCGGCTTTGTGATGCCAGCTTGAGAAGCAGCATCGATGAATCCTGGATAGATATAAAGCGAGTCACCTGCAATTACTTTTGCAACTGCAGGAATAGTGACTCCAGATCCTACACTGATAATTACACCGTCTTTGACAACGATGGTAGCTTTTTGTCCTTCACTTCCGGGGGAAGCATAGACTGTGGCATTGGTGAATGCATAGGTTTGGGTGATAGGTTTCTGACCGGTGGGATCACTTTGTGCGAACAAAGCCCCACTGCCGAAAAGCCCCCATGCGCACAGACCCAAGAGGCCGGATTTCCAAAGTGGTTTTTTCATGTGTTAATAATTTGTTTTTCGAAGGTCACATGGAATCTCGCACATTTAAACAATCATCTTAGAGTGAGTTGCCCGCATGTTGCTCGATTTCATGTGTGTGTGTTAATTTGATTGATTAAATCCAACTAGGATTTCTAGGAATTGACAAGTAAAAGCGCCTGAATGTTTGGAGTTTTTACTTATGTGCAAAATACCTGTTTGATTGATGGTTTATTTAAATGGTAAGCTAATAAAAGGAATTAGGGAATCCCGCTAGATTTTTTTTTGGTGGCAATTTTTTTGATCAATGGCAATTAACTGCTTTTTGTAGCAGCTATTTTGTTCTTTTATGATTGCTATAAAAAATCCTGTCTATCTGCACGGATTATAATTATTGGTATTTCCATTAAGTCATTATCTTTATTGGTCAAATGACCCAAAAAATGAAGAAAATCCTGATTATAGAGGATGATTTATTGATCAGTAGTCTTGTTGATTTCCGACTTAAAAAGGAAGGTTATATTACTAAGTTAGTTGTAGATGGGAATGAAGGAGTGGAAGCTATTCAGGAATTCATACCCGATCTGATAATTACTGATGTAATGATGCCTTTCAAAAGCGGGATTGAGCTGATCCACTACGCAAAAAAAGAATTTCCTGATATACCCATCATTGTTTTGAGTTCATTAGGAGAAGAGGAGGGAGTTGTTTTGGAGGCTTTTCATCTTGGGGTAAGTGACTTTATTCCTAAGCCATTCAATCCCAATGAATTAGCTCTTCGTGTCAAGCGCGTACTAAATTAGCATGCTTAAAAAAATACCAGCACTACTTGCTCTGATCTTATTCTTTCAGATAGCTTCAGCTCAATCCTTGGATACTCTTTTTCAAAGTAAAGAGGATTTATTGCTTGATTTGAGTAAGCAAAAAGAAGTCAATTCGCTTGAATTTCAGTTTTTTTTACCTGATAGTATCCTTAGTCAAAAGTGGATTGATAGCTCGGATTTAAATCTGCAAGCGGTTAATGGGGGTTTTCTTACAAAAACCTTTGAGGACTGGTCTAAGTATGATTCCCTTCAAAGCGTATTTTCACAAGCTAATTCCATTTTTTTACTATACGGCGAACCCACAAACTATGAGGGGGTCATTTCCTACCTGAATACACTTTACGCAACTGGTGATTTTTTACCGGTAAGCTTCCAAGAGCAATCAAATGAGTCTCTAATTCTGGCTGCCGTCAAAAGTATATATGAACCTTATGATACACTTTCATCTTGGTTAGTATTTGATTGGAAATTGATCTGGGTTCTCGTGATTCTATCCTTATTCTTGATTTTAGCTTTGGGACTTATTTTGGCTTTGGTCATTTTCAAAGCCCGTAGAAATCAGCGGGAGGAACTTCGAAAAGCTTATGACAAGGACATTATTGATCCTTTGACCACCATACTTTTTACCAATAGTCTGGAGGAATTAAAAGAAATGAAACCGGAAGAACTCAAGGAGATTTTTCCGGCCCAACTCTTTCCAAAGCCTTTATTCAAGGAAGTGTTGATAGAACGAATCATCGGGCTAAATAAAAAAATGAAAGGGGAGTTTAAGGGGAAATTGAAAGAACTCTACAAAAAACTGGATCTAATTAAAATCACTGAGAAAAACTTGAAGAGTAAAAAATGGTCCTATGTCACCACAGGGCTAGTACAGGTGAATGAAATGGATCTCTCAGAACTTTTGCCAGAGGTAAAAAAGCACACCAATTCAAATAACTTTCATGTTCGTAGTAGTGCAGGAGCCACACTTCTCAACTTATCTCAGGAAGCTGACCTATCATTCTTAAAAAACCAAGACTATCCGCTTTCGGATTGGCAGCAAATGAATTACCTGCGAATCATCAAGTATGTACACCCAACCAAAAAACTGATGATACATGAACTTTTCCAATCGCCGAATGAAAGTGTTCGGATTTTTGCCATCAAGCTTGTAGCCTTTTTGGGAAGGTTTGATTTGATCGAACAAATAAAAATATTGGTTCCAAGTGCCCAAAGGAATGAGAAAATAGAAATCCTTCAAACCTACTTGACATTGGGTGCACACATGGAGTCTGAATTTATCAACGCAAATATTACCTCAGAAGACGAGGATGTTCAGAAAATGGCCATTAAAGTCGCTGGTAAAATAGGTGATGAAGCCTCCGAAAAGATTTTGTTTCAGCTTTTGGAGGAGACATCTGATAGGGGAATAAGACTTCTAATCTTAGAAAGCCTTAAGGAATTGAATGAAGTTGCTTTTGAAAGTTATATTCAAGAGCACTCAAACCCGGAAAACCTTCAAATGAGAGAACAGCTTGTAGACCCCTTATTACAAAATGTATAATTTTCTATTCTACCTTTTGATTGATGTTTTTGGGGTCATTTTTATGATTCTCAGTTTTTCTGTGGTCACACTCTACCTGCTGATCATGATCCTAAGCGCATTGGAAATGCGAGATTTTCGTAGGAAAAATCGATTTGCAGATTATCAGGATATTATCACGAGCCCCATAGCCCCCGGAGTTTCAATTTTGGCTCCTGCTTTTAACGAAGAATCGAATATTGTACAGAACGTTAAAAGCCTATTGGCTCTTCATTATGGGAAGTTTGAAGTCGTGATTATCAATGACGGTTCAAAGGACCAAACACTCAATCGTCTCATTGAGGCTTTTGAATTGAAAAAGACCTCTTTCTTTTATCAATCGCAGATAGAAACTGCTCCTGTAAGAGGTGTATATCGCTCTGAAAATAAATCCTTTAGAAGGCTTTGGGTAATTGATAAGGAGAATGGCGGGAAGGCGGATGCTTTAAATGCCGGAATCAATATTTCTACTATGGAAATACTGGCTTGCATTGATGTGGATTGCATTTTGGCAAGTGATTCTATTACCCGCATGGTACGACCATTTATGGAGGAAACTAATAAAAAGGTAGTAGCAGTAGGAGGAGCGATTGGAATTGCCAACAACTGTGATGTCAAAGATGGAACGGTAACCAAGTATCGGGTACCAAAATCGAGAATCGGTAAGTTTCAAGTGGTAGAGTACTGTAGGGCTTTTTTGATGGGTAGGATGGCCTGGTCCCGGATCAATGGTCTGATGCTGATTTCGGGAGCCTTTGGCTTTTTCAAAAAAGACCTTGTGATGGCAGTGGGAGGATATTTTCCAAAGACTGTTGGTGAAGATATGGAGCTCGTTGTCCGTTTGCGACGCTACCTAGAAGAGCGTGATATTCCTTATCGGGTGGCTTTTGTTCCTGATCCTCTTTGCTGGACAGAAGTGCCTGAGGATGAAAAAGTCTTGGGCCGACAGCGAAACAGGTGGATGCGTGGGACGATTGAAACCCTGCAGCTTCATAATAAAGTTGGATATAATTCTCGTTTTCGGGTTTTAGGCTTAGTTTCCTATCCCTTTTGGTCTATTTTCGAAAAAATGGGGCCGATTTTAGAAATATCTGGTTTGATCTACACCCTTATCCTCTTGTTGATAGGTGATTTTTCAGCTGTATATTTCTTCTCCTTAATATTAATGATCTATTTTCTTTCCTTGCTTGTCTCTGCATTTAGCATTCTTTATGAGCAGATCGCTTACAACAATTACAAGGATAAAAATGACCTAAGAAGTCTGATCAGGACCATTTTGCTCGAGCCACTTTTTATTCATCCAAAGGTGGTCTTATGGGGATTGAAAGGTCATATAGACTTCATTGCCGGCCGGGGAGGCTGGGGTAAGATGATTCGGGCAGGATTTAAAACTGCCGAGGACCGTAAAAACCTTGACACCCAATCCACTACATCATGAGAAAAGCTGCACTTTTTCTTTCCTTCTTCTTAGCGACTCAATGGCTTGTGGCACAACAAAGTCAGAATCCTGATCAACTCCTCTTGGATGCGCGCGAATTAATTTTTGATGGAAAATATCAAGAGGGTAGAAAAATTGCCTTCCGGGCACTTGAGATTTCTCCCACCTACGCGGATATATTGATTTTGGTGGGCAGGAGTTATGCTTGGGAAGGAAAAAATGATTCTGCAAGTATTTACCTTGAGCGAGCAATCACCGCTTCTCCCAAATATGCTGATGGGTATTCGGCCTTTCTAGATAATCTTAGCTGGGCTGGAGATTATCAAAAAGCTGGTGAGATTTTGAAAAGGGCGGAAAGTAATCTTGGTGATCCTTTGCCAGATGCCGTCGCCTACCGAAAATCAAGGCTTTTATATTATGAGGAAGAATACAATGAAGCCTATGATATTGCCCAGGCTTTGTTTGATAAGGGATATAAGCAGGATGGAATACTGGGTTATTTACAAAACCTTCAACGTTTGAGACGAAATTCAGCTATTGGTGCCACCTATGACTATGATACTTTTTTTGGAGATATCAGCCCATGGCATACTTGGTCGGTCTATGGCCGGGCGCAAACCAAGTTAACGGGTTCTTTGATTGCCCGAGTCACGCAAAGCCATCGGTTTGATGGATTTGGTACCCAATATGAGTTGGATGCTTATCCCTCTCTTGGAGAAAATTCTTATGCTTATCTAAATATTGGTGGCTCAGGAGCTGGATTTTTCCCAAAATTGAGATTAGGAGCTTCTGTCTTTTTCAACCTTCCAAAAGCCTGGGAAATTGAGGGGGGGTATCGATACCTCGGCTTCACCGAAGTGACCCATATTGCTACCGCTTCCATTGGGAAGTATGTGGGTAATTGGTGGTTGAACTTTAGGGCAAATGTCATTCCTAGCGGTAATAATAACGGTGTGAGTACTTCCGGTAATTTTCAGGCCAGGTATTACTTCAAGACTGCTGAGGACTTTTTTAGTGTTCAACTCAGTTCGGGCGTTTCTCCTGATGAAGAAAATAGGGATCAATCCCAACTTCTTAATTCCTACCGAATTCGGCTTGGCTACCAACAACTCATTTCTCCAAGGTTTATGATTTTTGGGTTTACAGGGTATAGTCGTGATGAGTTGTCTGCAGACCGGTTTCGAAATAATTTGAACCTATCTATTGGTAGTGAATACCGCTTCTAAGCTAAATCTATGAAAGAGGAACTTAAACTTTATTTCAGGAGGCTTTCTTTCCTTTTTTTGCTTTTGGTCGTATTTCCAGGCCTGAGCTTTGGTGTATGGTGGCTGAAGGCAGATAAGAAAGCATCAATTTTGATCTTGGATAAGACAGTCCCTAATAAGGATTACAGAGAGCATTTGGGTATTTTTTGGGCGATGGAATATGAGAAGTTTGTCAATCCCGAGACGGGTGAATTGTATAAGCTTGATAAGGACTATTTTGGATATTTCCCTTCAGACCAAGAAGACGGGAAGTATGGTTTTGTCAAGGACTTTTCGGATTACTCCGAATCTGAGCTGGATCAATTGGCAGAGTCAAGTGATATCATTTATTACGCAGATACATACGGGGTTTACAGGAATGATTTTGAGAATGAGGAAGATGCAGACGAACCCAGTAACAAGATCTATGGAGGATTGAATAGTAAGGAAGTCAAGTTGATAGAATTAGCTCAAGAAAAGGAGAAAACAGTATTGTTGGAGTATAATTCCATGGCTTCACCTACTGCTAAGGGGCTTCGGTCACAGATGGAAAATAGCATTGGTGTTCGATGGACGGGTTGGGTAGCGCGATATTTCGATGAGCTAGACACAGCCATAAATAAAGGTCTACCGGATTGGCTCATTTCCAATTATTTGGATCAACACGAGCAATCATGGCCCCATCAAGGTCCAGGTTTGGTTTTTGTAAATGAAAGTGGACAGATTGAAGTCTTTGAAGATCAGAAAGACTATCAAAATACCATCCCATATATCCGGACTCCAGGAAGGAATAAAGCGAACTTCAGATTGCCTGAGATTGTGCCTTATCCAGATTGGTTTGATGTGGTTTTGGTGCAGCGGGAGTTTCAGGTGATATCTTATTACGATATCGAGCCCACCAATGAAGGTTTGGAAAGGCTCCGTGCTATGGGGCTCCCTAGGTTCTTTCCAGCAGTGGTCTTTCGACCTAATGGAAAGGGGCGTTCTTATTACATTGCAGGGGATTTTGCAGATGCGAAGCTCAACCTTGGGTCAGCCAAATTTGCAGGACTTCCTACCCTTTGGAGGGGATTTTATAGTGTTGCAAATCATCGAGATCGCCATGGATTTTTTTGGAACTATTATCAGCCACTGATCAGTCAGATTTTCTCAGAGGCACATCGGTCAAAATAGTTTTATTGAGGGGGAAGCAGTCTCCTCGTTTGGACCATGTAACTGTTCTTGTTTTTAAATTCCTCAAATTCACCAATCATCCGATTTAGATCATTGGGGCTCGTGATTGGGTCAATGTTCAAGCCTCGAGAAATCTGAAATATTTGTCCATCTGAAAGGAAAATGTCCCCATGTATGTAATCGATTAATTGATTTTTATTCCTCATCAGCGGCATGGCGATTCTAGACTGAAACGTCTGAGCAGTGTCAAGGACCTGACCCTGCCAGGTCACCACTTCTGGAAGTTGGATATCTATTTGTGCTTCCAAAAATGAAAGAATCGATGGGGTAATTTCATAATGACTACTGACTCCCTCAAAATACTCGGATCTTTTTATGAGCGGAGAATAGATAATCAAAGGCACATGGAATCGGTCTATTCTAGACGACATCGGAACTTCAGGCAATCGATGGTCTCCTGTAATGATAAAAATGCTGTTTTGAAACTCTGGTCGCTTTTGATATTCATCGAAAAACTCACGAACCGCATCATCAGCATACAATACGGTCATATAGATATCTCGGTAGCTTCGATAATCTGCTTTTTGACCTTCACTGAGATTTAAATAATTGCTGAGATGATTTTCGAATTTCTGGATATATTTTTCTCGCTCCGGTACAAGATAGGGATCATGCGAAGTTTGGGTCTGAAACACTAAGACTTGAGGAGATTCTAAGCTTCTTGGGAGTTTTTCCAGTCCATTTTTGAATAGCTCCTTATCTGCATAGCCCCATGAAAAATTACCGGTGGAAGGAGACTTGGAATATTTAGGATCAAATAATCTTTCATCTACAAATTGAACGGGCCGTTGATATTCAATAAAGCTTCCTACATGGTCGAAATTTTTATCCGCACCGATAAAATAGCGTGTTTCGTAGCCGTTTTTCCTTAAGATGCTAAGGAGCGTTTCATGGTAAGGGAACTCCTGATATAATTCCAAGAAACCCTTCTCTCCAAAAGGAAGCCCGCCAAAGACTCCCGGCTGTAGGCCGAATGTTCGCCCAGTAGAGGACAAGGCATGCATCCATACCAAGCTATGTTGTTCCAAACTGTCCAGAAATGGGGTGAAACTCCCCAAATAAGCATCCTTTCCTGAATAGGCTTTACCAAAGCTTTCTAGAAAAATAAATACCAAATTTGGGGCCTGCTCCAAGGAATCGAAGAAAGGACTCAGCACATCCGGATAGTCGGCTTTGTGAGCAAAAGGGTAGGTATCGTCGACAAACTCCTTTTCGACAATAAGATCTTCAGTACCGGATCTCAGGTAAAAATCAAAATAATATTCGCCCCCATACATCAAGTAGTCAAAGCTCTCTTCTGTCAGGTATCTGGACTTGTTGCGAGTGACATTAGTTTCGACCTCTGTCGCCGAATCATCTACTAAATCAGGCAAAAGAATCACTGTAACTACTGATAAAATAAATATGCCCGTGAGAAATAACATGGCTTTCAGCGGAAATCGGAAAAATCTAGTACCCAGATGCATCAGAAAACCCACCATAACAAATGAGAAAAGAAGCATGGACACACTGAAAAAATTAAGTTGCCCTGAAGCTTGAATAGTCAAGAGTAAGTCCTCGGTACTATAGGCGAATAAATCTTTTCCTAAAGGCAGAAGCGTTTTGAAAAAATAAAAAACCAATGCAGCCTGTACAAGTACCAAAATGGTCAGAAATAAAAGGAGCAGCCATTTGGCTAGTGGGCTAGAAATCAAAACCACAACCAGATAGCAGGTAAATAAAAGTCCTAATAAATAAGCCAACCAAGTCAAATCTTGAATAAAAATGTCTTTCAGGATGTCTCCGACCGCGAAAGGAAGCACGTGATTTGAAAAAACTAGGTAAAGCTCCAACGCTCTCAGCAATATCATCAAGAATATGAATATCAAAGACATACCCCAGAAATTCTGCAGAATTACATTGATTCTACCTGGTAGTGTAGATCGGATGGCTGCTTTTTTTGACATTGACGATGGCTTAGATTCGATGCAATTTTAAAGAAAATAGGTCAAAATAAACTATCTTCAAGTTTTGAAATAGACAATATGGGCAAATCAAACTTACTGATTGAATTATATAGTAACCTTAGCACTACAGGAGCATTGACTTTTAGCTCAAAAGCACTGGTCAAAAAAATGGTCACCCAAGTCGACTTGAAAGATGCAGATATAATCGTCGAATTGGGAGGAGGAGATGGGAGTATTACCCAAGGGATTATTAACCAAATGGGTCCACAAACAAAATTATTGGTCTTTGAAATCAATTCATCGTTTTGTGAGGAGATGAGGAAGCAGTTTGACAATCCCAATGTGCAAATCATCAATGACTCGGCAGATCAAATTGAAAACTACCTAAATGGAGAAAAGGTAGATTTCATCCTTTCCTCTTTGCCTTTTTCCTTCATTTCTAAAGAAATAACAGATTCCATTCTAAGTCAGTCCCGATCAGTTCTCAACCAAGGAGGAGCATTCATACAGATTTGCTATTCCTATCTTTTGAAAAACCTTTTCAAGAAGTACTTTCCTGAAGTCAATGTGAGTTTTACCCTAAAAAACCTGCCACCTGCATTTGTGATGGTATGCCAAAGCTAAGAGTGCATGGATATTTTGCGGATAGCGATTTTGGAGTTTTGTAGACAGCGGCCGGATACCTCTTTTTGTCCATCTGAGGTAGTTAGAAGGATGTACCCTGAATCATGGCGTGAGTTTTTACCGGATATCCGCCAAAAGGCCTTTGAAATGTATCAAGAGGGTGAAATTCTGATCACTCAAAAAGGAAAACTGCTCGATAAGGAAGCACTTCCAGTAGGACCGATAAGGATTTCGAAACTAAAGTGACTCTTACTCGGTTTGAATTCCAAATACTCAATATGGATACGAATCAATCATTACCAACTACTTCAGTCACAATTCCAGAAGGAGAATCTGTCATCACTTTAGGTGCAGGCTGTTTTTGGTGTACCGAGGCAGTTTTTCAGCGCTTAGAGGGTGTCAAAAATGTAGTATCGGGTTACTCAGGTGGTTTTGTCGAGAATCCAAGTTATCGTGCAGTTTGCAGTGCTACCACAGGTCATGCAGAAGTGATTCAAGTTTTCTATGATCCCAAAGTGATCAGCTTGGAGCGACTATTAGAGGTTTTTTGGTCTACGCATGATCCTACCACACTCAATCGACAGGGAGCAGATGTCGGTCCTCAGTATCGATCTGCAATTTTTTTTCATACCGAAGAGCAGGGAGAAATTGCCAAAAAACTGAAGAAGGAATTGAACGAAAAACAGGTCTTTTCTCAACCAATTGTCACTGAAATCACTGCTTTTAGTAATTTCTATCCAGCTGATAATCAGCATCAAAATTATTATAATGAGAACGGCTATCAGCCCTATTGTCAGTTTGTGATTAAGCCAAAGGTAGACAAGCTAGAGAAGTACTTTTCAGAGCTTCTGGCAAAAGATTAAAATATATTTTCCTGAATGAGTTTTTATAGGACAGGCAAAAACTGACCTATATTTGCATTGTTTTTAGATTAATTATGATGAAAAGAAATAGAGCCCAAGAATCAAGAGCTGCCATTGAGCGACTTTATATCACGATGAGACATCTTTTTACCCGAGGTACTTACAAGCCGATGGGAGTCTCTGGTGAGAGTTTGGTTCAGGCTTTGCGAGTTTTAAGTCCAGAAATCTACGGAACCATCACAGATCCGGAAAAGGTAGAATTGGACGGCCTTCTTTATGTAATGGAGCGTCTTCCACGAGGAATCGAACAGTGTCGATACATTCGCTTGATTAGTCGGGAAGGTCTTGAGACTTCGCATTTGGAACCGATCGTTCCGCCAAAAAGAAGAAGAAACTGCTACAGACTCGATGAACAAGTCATGTATGTGGAAATGACGCGGGGAAGATCAGATATCTATGATATTCTTACCCACCTGACATTTTTGTATATCGAGAGCAGCAAAATCTATCAAAACAGTACTGACCCGAAAGGAAAGATTTCTATCAATTGGAAGATGCTGGAGGAATTTGTGAAGAAGGAGGAAAGCGGAGAGCTGTTTGATCGAGAAGCGGCTTCTGCTTACCTCAGCCACTTGATCGGTAGGACTTTCGAAGAGACCTCTAAGGCTGTCAACAAATTTGAAAAGAGTTCGAATTCAAATAGTCTATTTTCCATCGTATATCACCTGGGTAAGCTTGCTATGGAGGAGATTCGGGAAGGAAAAGATCGGGAAATTTCATTTTCAGCCACTTTGAGGGAACGAATCGGACACCATGTCTATGGAGAGCAATGGGCTGGTAAAATCATGCAGAAGCTGGATGAATTGGACTTATTAGAAAGGCCGATTCATATTATTTCGGCCAATCTTCATTCGGTTTTGAATACCATCTATGCTCCTCAAGTGCTAGACTCAAAGAGCTTCGAGGATATTGAGCAAATAGCCTCCTCAATTGCGATGGGAGAAAAGAACAATGCTGGGAAAAAGATTTATGCCTATGCTTTGAAGCATGGCTTTGTAGATCTTCCTGATCAGTCTGGCACCAATATCGGGACTCAGATCATTGATACCGCAAAGTTGGAGAAGTCTGAATTGCTGCCGGGATTAACCTTGCCTGAAGAGGTACAGCAAAGACCGGTCTTTGTTGTGATGGATTATGCCTTTGGTGAGCAGGCTTTTGAATGTATGGATGAGTTATTGAAGCCATTTAAGAAAGGTGGCAAAGAATTCCCGCTGAATATCGTATCGGTTTCCATCATGGGTAAAGCCGGAATTCTCTATGGAGGAAAAGGCGATCTGATGATTCCTGACGCTCATGTTTTTGAAGGTACAGCCGATAATTATCCATTTAGGAATGAGTTGAAAGCTACTGACTTTGAAGGGTTTGGGCTTGGAGTGTATTCTGGAAGTATGGTCACGGTCTTGGGAACTTCCTTACAAAACAAGGACATTCTTCGCTATTTCATGGAGTCCTCTTGGAATGCAATTGGACTGGAAATGGAAGGAGCACACTACCAGAAAGCCATTCAATCAGCCTCTAGAATCCGAAAAAGCATTCGATCCAATGTCAAAGTCCTTTACGCCTATTATGCATCTGATAATCCGCTAGAAACAGGAAGTACCTTGGCTTCAGGAGCTTTGGGGATGGAGGGGGTGAGACCTACTTACCTGATCACTTATAAAATTTTGGAGCGATTATTTGGGAAATAATCAGTAGGACTTCAAATCATTCAGTAGCATCCGCTGCAATAAATGGTTTCATTTCCTCAGCAATCTGAGCTCTTAGATCATTCAGTTTTATTGCATAGGATTCGAGATTCTTTTCGCGTTCGGTTTTTGGAACCCACTTCTTGGTAGGAGTGGGGTTGCCATGGTCATCCACTGACACAAAGACAATTACACAATGTGTTTTCTTTTCGTAGTTTGGATCGGTAACTTTTTTTGAAAATACGTCTACGGCAATATGAATACTGGTTTTCCCGGTGTAAATAACAGAAGCATCTATTTTGACCAAATCGCCAATATTGATGGGTTTGTAAAAGCGAATTCCACCAACATAGACGGTCACGCTATAGCTTTCAGACCAGCTGCTTGCACAGGCATAGGCAGTTTGATCAATCCATTTCATGACTGCACCTCCATGAACTTTCCCTCCAAAATTGACATCTGTAGGCTCTGATATAAACTGAAAGGTGGTTTTATTGGTCATTTTAAAGAGTTTTTTTTGAATTTGGGTCTTCTTCCAGTTTTTCTAACTGCTTTTCGATTCCTTTGGCACGGGCTGCTATCATTGTGAATACGGCTGCTAACATCACCAAGGCACCTAATCCAAGGCTGTGGTTTTGATTCCAGCCATCTCGCCAGACTGTCATTCCATAATAGCCAATAAATCCAAGCATCAAAAGTCCGATGATAGCGAGGATAGCTCGGAGACTTTTCAGTCCTTTTTGAAGTTCTAGTTTTGATTTATTTTCCATAAGATTCCTATTCATTTACACGGGTGCTATGCAACATATCCAGTCGCCAACCATCATTTGTTTTGGTGGCTGTAGCACTTTCGAGCCAATGGATTTCTCTAGTGATAGAGCCATCTTTTTTGAAGGTTGCGTAGTTATGATAGGCCATCCAAGCGCGATTGCCTTCTATGGTGGTTTTGATAAATTCAAAGCGATTTAATCGCGTTGCTCTGTCAGGATCACTTTTGGCTTTAGAAAAGTACGAATTGATCATTTCCAAGTCCCAAACCTCCCCTTGCTCTAAAAGGATAAAATCCTCAGTATAAAAATCTGAGACCTTTTCGGCGTTGAATTCAGAAAATAACTCATCAAATGAATTTTGAATCAAGTCCTGAATAGCCTTCTCATCCGATTTCGTTTGGGAAAAGCCAAATTGGACAAGGTTTAAGAAAATTAGCGTGAGAAAAATATTTCGAAAATACATGGCTTAGACTGTTAGGGTAAAATAGCTCGGGACAATCCTGCCCCGAGCATGAAAATATTATTGGAGATTGGAATTGATAGGGGGAGGTCCATCAGGGACAAAGCCCTTGTAGACATAGTCGCCTTTTTTCTCTTTGAATTCATTCTTGACACTTTCAACCAGTTCTGGATTCTCAAAAAGATCCACCATAGTCATGGAAAGTGCCTTTGCAGCGTAGGCCATGCCCTTGTGGCCAATGGACATTCCACTTGAAGCTACTACCGCCCAGGAATGCCAAGGAGTGCCATTAGGTGCTGTGGTTGCGGATAGTCGAATAGTAGGAACAACCCAACTCACATCTCCTACATCCGTGCTACCACCCATGCTATGTTCGGCAGTTTCTTCCATCGGCTCAATCTTAGAAACTAGTCCGATTTGAGGCTTACCAGTTGCCTCCTGAATTTTCTTTGCAAAATCTTGCTCTTCCTCTGTGTAACTAATGGGACCTAAAGTTTCTAGGTTTTTCTGAAGTGCCGCAGAACCAGTTCTATTCACCAATACCTCATGAACCCCAGAGATCAGGCTGACCTTGTAGTCTACATTGGCCATGATCGCCGCACCTTCTGCCATGGCTTCTACTCTTTTCCAAACAGGAATTAAACCTTCCCGGCTAGAATCTCTCACGCGTACCCAAATTCTGGAATAATCAGGAACTACATTCACGACTTTTCCGGCATCTTGAATGTGGTAATGGATCCGAACGGTAGGCTTGATATGCTCTCGATAATAATTGATCCCTGTGGTATAAAGCTCTAGGGCATCCCCTGTACTTCTACCATTCCAAGGATCAGAGGAAGCATGGGCAGCCTGTCCATAAAATTCCACTTGGAAATCCACCAATGCTAGGCCTTTTTGAACAGCAGTCTTTGTCTCGGCAGAAGGATGCCAATCCATCACTACGTCAACGTCATCAAATAGGCCTGCTCTGACCATCCATAGCTTTCCGAAGAACTTTTCTTCAGCCGGAGTTCCGTAAAATCTTACAGTTCCTTTGATTTCTCCCGATTCGATCAGATCCTTGATAGCTGCTGCCGCCCCTAATGAAGCTACGCCAAAAAGATTGTGACCGCAGCCATGACCGGGGTTGCCTTCATTGAGCGGGCTTTTGTAAGGAACTTTGTTTTGAGAAAGTCCAGGTAGGGCATCAAATTCACCCAAAATTCCAATTATAGGCTTACCGGAGCCATATTCTGCTACAAAAGCTGTCGGGATTTCTGCTACTCCACGGGTGACTTTAAAACCCAACTGCTCCGCATAATCCGACAAAGCCTCCGCAGATTGAGTTTCTTGAAAAGCAATCTCTTCAAAAGACCAGATTCGATCACTGAGATCTGTCAATGATTCAAACCGCTGATCCACCGAGGCGACCACGGCTTCTTTGAGAGGGTTAGGTTTCGCTTTTCGCTGCGCAAAAGAAATCTGGCTTAACAAAAGCAGCAAAAGCGTAAAGGATGATAGTTGATAGGTGTTCTTCATATTGTTTGGTTTGATAAGGTTCTGATTTAATTACCATGCGATCCCATAATCGTCTCCGTAGTTCGCACTTCCTCCCCACATACTGCCATGCTTCCAGTCAAACCAAATCGCATTGATAGGTCCGGATGTTCGTGGCCAAAAGTCCATGATGTAGCCTTTCTTGACCAACTCAGACCTGATCCATACGGGGGTGTCATCCCGGAGAATCATATGGCCGGGCTTGATTTCATGTGCTCCAAAAGAACTTTGCATTTGTAGGGAATTCATATTCGCAGCTTCCACTGCCTCTTGCACGTTCATATCAAATTCAACCACATTTAAGAAAAACTGCAGTAGGTTTTGATCCTGAGAGTCACCTCCCTGCACTGCAAAGGATAAAAATGGCTTTCCATCCTTCAGTGCCAAACTTGGAGTCAAAGTAACTCTAGGTCTTTTTCCCGGCTCAGGGAGATTGTATGGGTTTAGCTTTTCATCCAGAACAAAGCTCTGCATACGCTGACTCAAGCCCACTCCGGTACGACCTGCGATTACAGCCGGTACCCAACCACCACTTGGAGTTACGGACACAACCCAACCATCCTTATCTGCTGCCTGTATGGAGGTGGTTCCACTGAAAAAGGCTTCAAAATATGGATCATCTGTACCTGATAGTTCAGCCAGGTGAATTTGCTCTTTAGTGGTTTCGCCTTGAAGGCTAAGCATATTTTTGAAAGGATTACTTCCTCCTTGGTAAGGGTAAGGATCTCCTGCGCCCATTTTGGGATCGTTGATGTCTTTGATTAGTTTCGCTCGATCTTTTGCATATTCCTTCGACAACAGGCCTTGAATCGGGCTTTTTGGCTCAAAAGCTGGATCGGAGTAATAAAAGTCCCGGTCGGCAAATGCTAAATTCATGGCTTGATACACTGTGTGAAGATACTCGGCACTGTTGTAGCCCATTTGCTTTAGATCAAAGTTTTCCAGAATATTCAATGATTGAAGCAAAGCCGGGCCTTGGGTCCACTCTTGGAGCTTGTAAACCTGAATTCCTTTGTAATCGACCATCAAAGGTTCTTCAATTTTCACTTCCCAGTTTGCTAGATCTTCTTCTGTAAAAAGACCACCTTGCTCTTGGGTACCTCGGACGATTTCCTTAGCGATGTCTCCCTTATAAAACCGCTTATTTGCGGCGTAAATCGCTTCTTCTCTGGATTTTCCCTCGGCAAGGGCTTCCTTTTCGCTCTCTACTAATTTCTTCAAAGTCTCATACAAGTCCTTTTGAACAAAAATCTCACCGGGTGTTGGTGCCTCCCTTTCCTCACCAAGGTAGGGAAGGAAAACTTCTTTGGAGTAGGGCCATTCTTTGATTCTCTCTTTAGAACCTTCGATGGAATTGGCTGTCTGCGCTTCGATTGGATAGCCTTGGGCGAGTTGCATGGCAGGAGCGAGCACCTGCTCTAGGGAAAGTGTGCCGTATTCTGCCAGCATGGTCATCAAACCACCGGGAGTACCAGGGGTAGTAGCCGCCAAAGGACCAAAGGCTGGCGGGTATTCCATTCCCTGAGATTTGTAAAACTCGACTGTCGCACCAGTGGGTGCATAGCCAAGGGCATTGATAGCAATGACTTTTTTGAGTTCAGGGTGATAAATCAATGCCTGTGTTTCACCTCCCCAAGAGAGTACATCCCACATGGTAGCTGTGGCAGCAAGCATCGCGCAAGCTGCATCCACTGCATTGCCTCCTTGATTGAAAATAGTGGCACCGGCTGTAGCTGCAAGAGGCTTTCCGGTAATTGCCATCCAATTCTTACCATGTAGGATGGGTTTTTCTGTTGGGGTTTGTCCGGGGGCAAGCCCAGGTAGATTTTGACCAAAGGTCAAAAAGGAAAATGACAGCAGGGTGACAAGGGTAAAGATTTTTTTCATCGTAGAATATTTAGGGTTGGTCTACTTCATCAAGTAGCTGATTGATAATAGGTTTGAATCCGGGGAACATTGAGTTGTAGTGGGTGAATATTTGAAATATCGCACTGGGGTCTTTCACATTGAAGCTATTGTTGGAAGTGTAAGCTTCTATTTCTTCGGCTTTGTCTCCAAAAATCTGGAAGAACTTCTTTCGCTTTCTTGGGATTTCAATGATGTTTTTGCCCTCTAGGTAGTAATAGGTATTCCGCTTTAGAATTTTGTCATTTCGCTCCCCAACCATCAGGGCTTGATTATAATTTGATTCTTTGAGGAAAGCGGTCGTTCGTCTCATCAGTGAAAGTTCTCCATCAACAAGCACTTCGAAAAAACCAGAAATGGGGGCTCCATCTTCCCGGAAGTCCATACCATTCACAAAATATCTAGGCACTTGGTAGGTGGAGTCTATCCACACGATATTTTGGACTCGTAGGCCAGGCATGACAGACACCAGGTTATTCTCTGGTTCCATCAGTTCAAACATATTGGATACAATGTTATAACGCGCACGGAATCCTTCCAGCATTTGCTGGTCTCGGTAGAGTAGGATAGAGGCTCTATTCCATTTGCTGTCCAGATAATTATTTCCTTCTAATTTTTTGGGTTCCGGTGGAATTCCGTACACCATATTTCCTCCAATAAAATTGGGGCGCTCATTGAGAAGGCGAATGATATTATCGGCTCGAATGGTCTTTTGCAGGGCTTGTCCACTTCCTGAGGCACCTAGTCTTACTAGTGGAATGGTTCCCAAGTTTGTATCTTCTTTGAGTTTGATGCTTTGTTCTAGCCGGTTGTATCCATTGTAATTGACCGCAAGTATATATTTGTCTTTTGGTAGATTTTTAAATTCAAAATTACCACCAGCCACAGTGGTTGTACCAAAAGCAGTACCACGAAGTGTGACACTTACTCCATCGATATATTCCCCGGATTCCGAATCGACAATTTTCCCCGAAATGGAAAAGTTCTGAGCTTGTACGAGGCCTGATAAAAACAGGAGCAGGAAAATTGAAATTTGAGCAAGGGTTTTTGACATAAACAGGCGATCAAATAAGACTGAAGAAAGATAGTCAAATCAGAACGTTATTTCAATTGAACTGTCGATGAAGGACTTTATCGCTTGCAGATTGGCTTTCAAGCCGAATTCGAGTTATATTTGATGAGCTTCGTAAAGCTTTTTATCACTTTAATTATCCCATTTTGGATTTCTCAGTATTTAATTTTGAATCCAGTCTACAAGAAGGACTGGATGCTATGGGCTTTGAAAAGCCTACCCCCATTCAGGAAAAAGCCATACCGGTTATCATTCAAAATAGAGACCTGATTGCCTGCGCACAAACTGGCACAGGAAAGACGGCTGCCTTTATACTTCCGGTTTTAAATAAAATTTCGAAATCAGGCAGTTCCTCACTCAATACATTGATTTTAGCACCTACCCGAGAACTAGCCATACAAATCGATCAGCAGATTCAAGGCTTTGCTTACTTCTTGGGAATCAGTTCTATCCCAGTATATGGAGGTGGTGATGGGATCGTTTGGGAGCAGCAGAAAAAAGCGCTCGAGACTGGAGCAGAAATCGTCGTAGCAACGCCAGGAAGATTGATTGCCTTGCTTGCTGGTGGAAAAATAGACTTGAGTTCACTTGAGCACCTGATTCTAGACGAAGCTGATCGAATGCTGGATATGGGCTTTTCTGACGATATTTTAAAAATCATCAATTACCTCCCAAAAAACCGCCAGACAGTTCTTTTTTCTGCTACCATGCCACCTAAAATCCGGCAGTTTAGTATGAAAATCCTTCAAAACCCGGAGGAGATTTCCATCGCTTTAGGCAAGACAGCAGAAGGCGTGACACAGTCTTTTTATTCTGTGTATGATGGCCAAAAGGAAGACCTTGTAACCAATATCCTTTCTCAGAAAGATTATGAAGCAGTGATCATTTTTGCCTCAACTAAGGATAAGGTCAAGTCGCTTCATAAAGTCCTGCGAAAGAAGTTTGAAGTAGAAGCATTTCATTCTGATTTAGAGCAAGTTGAGCGTGAGAAGATCATGTCGAATTTCAAGAATAAGACCTTGAAAATTCTGGTGGGGACGGATATCATTTCTAGGGGAATTGATGTGGTTGGAATTGAACTAGTGATCAACTTTGATACTCCAGGAGATCCCGAGGATTATGTGCATCGAGTGGGTCGAACCGCAAGAGCTGATATGGAAGGTGAGGCGATCACTTTTGTTAATCCCAAGGATCAACCCAAATTCCGAAGAATTGAAGAATTAATCGGTATGGAAATCAACCAGTTGGAATTGCCAGAAGGATTTGAAAAGGGCCCTGCTTATAGTAGGGAGGATAAAAGATCCAGAAATGACAAACCCAAATTCCAAAAGAAAAAAGGTGGTTCTAAATTCAAAAAGCGAGGTTCAGATTTTTCCAAAAAGACTAATCCTTCTGAGAAGTTTCAGCCGAAAGCTTCGCAAAATGAATCCAAACCCAACGATCCCAAGCCAAGCAGACCTGCTTCCGGAAAATTCTCAAATAGGAAAAATGTAATTGATTGATGCGCTTTCATTTCTGAGCGGACAAACAGGCTATTCTACGCTCAGACATTTTTGGAAGTTTGTTATTATCATTCTGCCTATCTTCGAGCATGATTCAATTGATCGAATGTCCACGGGATGCCATGCAGGGAATTCCGGATTTCATAGATACTTCTATCAAAGCAGCCTACATCAATCAGCTTTTAGAGGTAGGCTTTCACACCATTGATTTTGGTAGCTTCGTAAGTCCAAAAGCCATTCCTCAAATGCGGGATACTGCTGAGGTATTGGAAATGCTTGATTTGCATAGGGTTCAATCCAAGCTTTTGGCGATTGTGGCCAATGTTAGAGGCGCGGAGGATGCCTTGCAGTTTGAAGAAATCGATTACCTTGGTTTTCCACTTTCTGTCTCTGAGACCTTTCAACAAAGAAATACCAAGGCTAGCATTGCCCAAGCTTTAGAGACTGTCGAGTCAATTCAAAATCTTTGTGAAATCAAGGGCAAAGAACAGGTAGTTTACCTGAGCATGGGATTTGGAAATCCTTACGGCGATCCATATTCACCGGAATTGGTGGCAGAATTTGTAGAAAAACTTGATCAGTTGGATGTAAAGACCATTTCACTGAGTGATACGATTGGAGTAGCTGATACGGATTTGATTACAAAGCTTTTTAAAGTACAAATCAACACTTTTCCGCACCTTACCTTTGGGGCTCACTTGCATAGCCGTCAGGAATCTATCCAGGAAAAGGTACTCGCTGCAGTCCAAGGAGGATGTCGAAGATTTGATGGAGCACTGAAAGGTTTTGGAGGATGTCCGATGGCCAAGGATGATTTAGTTGGAAATATGGCTACAGAAGTGATGATTGAGGCATTGGAAGGAGAGGGCTTTGACCTGCAACTAAATAAGGCTGAGCTTGGAGAAGCCATGAAACTTGCCAATTCTGTTTTTTATTGAATATGAGTAGCTCCAAAATCCAGCACAAAGTCAAGGCTACCCGAAACTACCGCTATTTGCATAAATGGCTGGGATTGCCTTTGCTGATATTCTTTTTCCTGATCGGGATTACATCCATTCTGTTGGCTTGGAAAAAGAAAGCCGAATTGCTTCCTCCAACGCTTAAAACTCAAGTGGAAAATGGAACCTGGATTCTGCCATCCGAAATGACTAGGATTGGGGAAGAGGAGATGAAGGACCTGGGTAGGGATGAGGAAGTGGATAGAATCGATATTCGCCCGGATAAAGGAATTGCCAAAGTGACTTTTAAAACTCATTTTACCGAAGTGCAGCTCGATGGCTTCTCTGGGGAAGTTTTATCCGTGGAAACGCGACATTCTGATTGGATCGAAAAAGTCCACGATGGCAGTATTTTGGACTATTATTTCACTGATGGGGAAGGTTCGAAGCTAACTTATTCCACCTTGACTTCACTGGGATTGATTCTGATGGGAATCAGTGGCTTTTATCTTTGGTACTATCCGAAGTTGATCCGGAGACTGAAAAAGTAATTAGACCAAAAGCTTGAATTTCTTACCTGGAAGAGACTTGACTATTCCTTCGAATTCTAGTGAAAGTAACTTCGAGGATAAGGTTCCCAGCGGAATCTCAGTCGCATAGCAGATTTGGTCGATTTCGGATTCTCCTTTTTCCTGTAAATGGGTGAGAATAGCTAATTCCTCTGTTTCCCGATTTGAAAAATCCAATTTTGGTTTTGGGATCTTCTCTTCTCCAGGTTTTGTCCAAAAGAGCGCTTCCGCAATATCATTGGGACCAGTGTAAATAGAGGCTTTCATTTTCTTGATCAGGTTGTTGCAGCCTTCCGAAAAGTTGGATTGAAGGTTTCCTGGTACTGCAAATACTTCCTTATCGTAGCTGTAAGCAATTTCCGCGGTGATAAGCGCCCCTCCTTTAGCCGCCGCTTCTACCACGATTAATGCATCTGACAACCCCGCGATAATTCGGTTTCGGGCAGGGAAATTGCCGGGCATCATTTTAGTCCCGGGAGCATATTCGCTTAGAAGGGCACCCAATTCCTGCAGTTGCTCGGCGGTCTTTCTATGAACTGCCGGGTAAATCTGATCGATAGGGGAGCCCATTACTGCCAGGGTGGGAAGCCCTGCATGAATAGCAGCTCGATGTGCCTCAATGTCAATCCCGTATGCTAATCCAGAAATAATCGCAGGCTGATAAACCGAAAGGTCCTCAATGATTCTTTTTGTGGCTGACCGACCATAAGAGGTAGCACTTCTGGTGCCCACTATTCCGATGGTTCGTTCGAAATTCAAATCAGCTTTTCCTTTCGAAAAAAGCAAAACAGGCCCATCTTCCTGTGCTTTTAGACGTTGGGGGAATTTTGGGTCCAGATGGGTAAGGATTTCAAAGCCCTTTTTCTCAGAAGTTGCTATTAAATCATCCGCTTTTCGCAGAAGTTCCTCTCTGCTTTCACGAAGTGCAAGTAGCTTGGGACCTACTTTTGGAATTTTAGAAGCTTTGCCTTTTGGAATGTCAAAAAATGCCTTTGGGGATCCCGAATAGGCTAAAATCGCTTTGAAAAGGCTTGGCCCAATCTTGGGAGCCAAAGCCAAAGCAATAAAATGCCGGATATGTTCATGATCCGGATTTTGCATGGAATTCATCGCGAATGGTCGCTAAAAACTCTTTAATCTCCTGAAGCTTCTGTACTGCCGCAACTTTATCAAAGCCTTGCTCCTGTCCATGAGCAATGACCTCCCTTGCTCCATCCAGTGTATATCCTTTTTCCTTTACCAAATGATAGACAAAACGGATTTTTTGGATATCGTCCTTGGTAAATCTGCGGTTACCACGTTTGTCTTTTTTGGGCTTGATGATATCAAATTCCCCTTCCCAGAAACGAATAAGCGAAGGAGCAACTTTAAACATGTCGGCAACTTCACCGATTGAATGATATTTTTTCTCTATGATTTTCTCTTTGTACGGCACAGCTTTGGGAATTATTTCAAACAATAAACTAAAATACAAAATCAATTGATGACTTCAAGAATGACTTGAAGTGATTTCTATAAAAATAAACTGCTTAACGGTTTAATATCTGCAACATCTGCACAGCAGCGAGTCCAGCAGTCTCGGTTCGAAGTCTGCTTTTTCCCAAGGAGACAGGTTCAAAACCATTTGAAATCGCCTGCTTGATTTCTTCAGGATCAAAATCTCCTTCTGGTCCAATTAAAATAAGGTAGTCTCGAATGGGTTTGGCTACGTCCAAAAGATGATTTTGGTGGTTTTCATCCACATAGGCAATAAATTTTTGAAAACCCGAAAATGCGGTATTTGCTATCAAATCAGAAAAGCTGATGTCTGAATGGACTCTGGGTTTAAAGTATTGCTTGCTCTGCTTACAAGCAGAAATGATTTTCTTTTCGAGTCTGTCAGTTTTCAAATAGGTTCTTTCCGAATTTTGACTCTTCATCAGGTAGATTTCATGAAAACCGATCTCTGTAATTTTTTCTACCATCCATTCCATACGGTCAGGACTTTTGGTAGGGGCAATTGCTAGATGAATTCGAAAATTATCTTCCGGAGTTTTTTCAACATCGATTACCAGAAGGCTAGTCTTTTTGGGATTAGCATCTTGAATCCTGCAATGATACAAATTGCCATTTCCATCTGTCAGATCTACCGAATCACCTGTTTTTTTCCTTAAAACACGAATCAGATGTTTGGATTCTTCTGGTTCGAGTTGGACCTCAGGAGGCTGAATATTTTCTTGAAAAAAAAGTGGCATGGTTGATTTTTGATACAAAAAAAGCACATTTCCCGAAAGAAATGTGCTTTAACCAAATTAACCTTAACCTATAATCAACCTTTTGAAATTTCCATATTTACGGATTTCCCTTTGATGGTGTTTTGCTTCATGATGCGAATTACATGATCTGCATCTTTCTGCGGTACGTCCACAAAGGAGAAGTTATCGAAGATGTCAATTCCACCGATGCTTCGTCCAGGGATTCCTGCTTCCCCGGCGATTGCACCTACGATGTCATTGGGACGGATACGGTCACGCTTTCCGAGGTTGAGGAAAAGTCTAGCCATATTGGCTTCAGTAGCTCTTCCGCCACCTCTACGCTCTCGACCACCTTCTCTTCGCTCGCCACGACGTGCGCCATCGCGATCTCTTCCGCCACGCTCAAATCTTCCGCCTCTATCTCCGCGATCATTTCTTTCTCTTCTTCTGTCCTGGAAGGAAGGAAGGGAGAAATCCTGATCTCTGAGTTCCTTAACAGCCTCACCCATGGTCATTTTGATTAGACCTAGCGCAATTTGCTCTGGGGTAAGTCCTTCAGTAAGTAATTGACCCAAAGTCTCTTCGAAGATCTGATTGTCTTCTTCTTTGGCCAAGGTGCGATGTACATCTTTTACCAACTGAGCTTTCTTCATGTCAATCAGTTCGTTGACAGAAGGAGGATCCATTTTATTAATGGAAGCCTTCGTGAATCTTTCAAGATCCTTGATCTTCATCGTATCTCTACGACCGGTTACGAAGTTGACTGCTACACCGGATTTACCTGCGCGGCCTGTTCTTCCGATTCTGTGTACGTAGTATTCTTCGTCCAAAGGAAGATCGAAATTGAATACTGCCTCTACATTGTCCACGTCGATTCCTCGAGCAGCCACATCTGTAGCTACCAAGACATTACAGATTCCTTTACGGAATTTACCCATCACTTTGTCTCTTTGAGCTTGAGACAGGTCTCCGTGAAGTGCTTCCGCTACGATTCCTCTTGATCCGAGAGATTCAGTTACCTCATCAGTCATTCGCTTCGTGTTACAGAATACAACCGACAGATTGTAATTATTTACCGTCATCAATCGAACCATCAGTTCCATTTTCAAGGAAGGCTTTACTTCATAGTAAATCTGTTCGATGCGATCGACAGTCAGTTCTTTTTTCGCCACTTTGATGATGTGCGGGTCATTCTGATACTTTCTGGTCAAATCCATAATTGGCTTGGCCATGGTAGCAGAGAAGAAGACGGTTTGTCTTTCTTCAGGCATTTCTTGAAGGATGGCTTCGATATCATCTCTAAAGCCCATATCCAACATTTCATCCGCTTCATCCAATACGATGATTCCAGCATCTTCAAGTTTCAAGGTGCCTCTATTGATGTGATCTTGAACTCGACCTGGAGTACCTACTACGATTTGTACGCCTTTCTTCAGTGTTCGAATCTGCTTGTCGATTGATTCGCCACCGTAGATAGCTACAGAAGTAATTTTGCGATGATACTTTGCTAGTTTTTGGAATTCACCTTCTACTTGTACCGCTAGCTCGCGAGTAGGGCAAAGGATGATGGCCTGAGGTTTGTTGAAGTCAGGGTCGACCAAATCAATGATCGGAATAGCGAATGCTGCTGTTTTACCTGTACCTGTTTGGGCTTGACCGATTACGTCATGTCCTTCGAGTACGTAAGGGATAGCTTGTTCTTGAATTGGGGAAGGTTGGGTATAACCCATCTCTTCCACTGCCTGTAGAATTTCTTTCGAAATCCCCAGGTCTGAGAATTTTGTGTTGTTTTCCATGATGTTTCCTTACTTTTTCTTGCCATGTTCCTTGATCCCAGACAAGCGACAGTAAGGAAATCACGGCTCAGAAAAAATTATTCTGTGTCAAAATTGACGGTGCAAAAGTATGTATAAATATTTTGTAAAACAAGAGAGGGTTTGAGTGTTTTAGAATAATGTTTAAAAAATCGAGAGATTTATAAAAAATAATTTGGTAGACCCTTGTTGAGTTTGCTTTTAAAGGAAGGTTCTATCGGAGGAGGCTTCTTTCATCATTTTTTCTGCCAGGTCTTTCCCGAGATAGCGATCGATCAGCCCATGTCCAAGATAGAGCAGGGGAGTAAGTAGAATTGCAACTGAAAATTTGTAGACATAGTTGATGATTCCCACTGCGATAACTTGGCTTAGTTCCCAATTTCCGAAGATGTAGAAAGCTATTCCCAATACCACAAATGAATCAAAAAACTGACTGACCAAGGTGGATCCTGTGGCACGCAACCAGATCATTTTTGATCCGGTGACAGCTCGTAGTTTTTGGAATACAAAGACATCAACCAACTGACCCAAGAGGAAGGCAGTGAGTGAACCAATGATGATTCCCAATCCCTGTCGGAAAATGGTATTGAATGCATAGGAAATATCAAAGGAATTTCCTGAGGGAGTTTGGGCATTGACATCAAGCCAAAAATCAGCTGGTACTAAAATGGTCACGACGCTGATAACCACAAATACATAGGCAATTAATCCTGCAGTCAGAAAACTGATTTTACGGACGCCCTTCTTTCCAAAATACTCATTAATAATATCTGTGGTCACAAAGACAATCGGCCAAATAACAGCGCCTGCTGTCAAATTGAAGTCCAGAATATATTCCCCAAAAAATTTCCAATTGACAGGCTCAAAACCAAAAGTTCGCTCTGCTGAAAATATTTTCACTCCAATAATTTCCGCCAAGATCGCATTGGTCAGAAATATTGAACCCAAAATGATGAAGAGGTTGGTCTTTTTGGAAGATTCGTTGCGTGTCATAGTCGATAAGTTTCTCCCTCTACACTCAGTTCAACATTTTCGAATATCGGTTTGGCTTCTTCTAGCATAGGATTCAGATCCTTATATCTGGAGGAGAAGTGCCCTAAAATCAGTTTATTTACGGAAGATGCTGCTGCTATGGATGCTGCCTGACCTGCTGTGCTGTGCATGGTGAGCTCTGCTCTTTCTTTCTCCGAATCCAAGAAAGTAGACTCATGATAAAGTAAATCCACCCCGGCAATGTATTCTTTCAATTCGGGCCAATAAATGGTGTCCGAACAATAGGCATATGTCCGTGTAGCTTCCTGTGGGTAACAGTATTCCCCTACCGGATAGAATGAGCCATCCACGCCGATATAGTCCATTCCTTTCCGAAGGGATTGAATAGCTTCAAGGGGTAGCTTTTCGGCTTCCAATTTTGATTTAATCAGGTTACGAAGACCTGCTTTTTCTTTGATCAAAAAACCAGTGGTAGGAAGACGGTGGCGAAGCGGGAAGCTATAAACCATCAATTGTGGGGTGTTTACCAATAGATTTAATCCATCATCTGTAGTAATATGAAAATCAATTGAATATGTCAATTGAGTATTACTCCATCTAAAATGAGTACTGATGATTTCATCTAGACCTTTTGGTCCAAAAATAGTCAAAGAATTGCTTCTCCTTGCCAAATGGAAACTGGATAATAATCCAATCAAGCCAAGGTAGTGATCCCCATGAAGGTGTGAAATAAAAATATAATTGATTTTGGAATACTTCAGCCGAAACCTGCGAAGTTGCATTTGCGTGCCTTCACCACAGTCGATTAGCATCAATTCACTTCCCAGCTTTACGAGCTGGGAGGTGTGATTGCGACCATGTACAGGAATCGATGAAGTATTCCCAAGTATCGTTACCTCAAATTCTGGTCTCAATCCTCTTCTTCCTCGTCCTCTTCTACTGCCCCGTTTTCAATTTCATGCATGAAGACCGCTTCTCCAGCCTCTTCCAAGTCATTGACTAGATTAAGCTTTTTGTCCAGCATGGAGATTTTCAAAAGCTTTAGCACATGATCCTGCACACCAGAGATCAAAAACAAGCCTCCATTGTTTCCATATTCACGATCTCCAACCAATAAGGCACTAAGCCCTGAGGAATCTACATACTTTACATGGCTCATGTCTAGTACAAGCTTTTCGTAGCCTTCTGCATGCACGGTCAAAAGCTCAGATTTCAACTTTGGTGCTAGCGTAGAGTCCAATTTTTCCTCCATTGGAGTGAAAATCACATATTGTTCTTTTTTGTCAATGCTATATTTCATATAATTTTTGTTTTGCCTATCCTTCGAAATGAAAGGATGAATCCTGCCCGGAAATAAAATCAATAAATAATTGACTTTCCTGCTTGATACTTGTTGATTTTAGTTTTCGTTTAGATACTTTTTTATAGCTTCTTCGATGCGGGTTTCTATGTCATCCGTTTCAGCTTTTACAAATTTTTCTCCGGTGATTTTTTCGAATAGCTCAATATAGCGATCCGAAATGCTTTGTACAATTTCATCAGTCATTTTGGGCACCACCTGGCCATCTTTTCCCTGAAAGCCGTTCTCAATCAGCCATTGCCTCACAAATTCCTTCGATAATTGGCGCTGAGCTTTTCCTTCTTTTTGGTTTTGCTCGTATCCATCCGAATAGAAATATCGACTGGAATCCGGTGTGTGAATTTCGTCGATTAGGTAAATTTCTCCCTCGTATTTTCCAAATTCATATTTGGTGTCCACCAGGATCAACCCCTTTTCTTTCGCCATCTCTTGTCCGCGTTGGAATAAGGCTCTTGTGTACTTTTCCAAGACTTCATAATCCTCCTTGCTGACGATTCCTTTCGCTAAGATGTCCTCTTTGGAAATATCCTCGTCATGTCCTTCGGAAGCTTTGGTAGTCGGTGTAATAATGGGGGTGGGGAAAGCATCATTTTCCTTCATTCCTTCTGGCATCGGGACGCCACAGATCATTCGCTTTCCCGCTTTATACTCGCGAGCGGCATGTCCAGACAGGTAGCCACGGATTACCATTTCTACCTTGAATGGATCGCATCGCTTTCCTACTGTGACATTGGGATCTGGAGTGGCGGTGACCCAATTAGGTACTAAGTCAGAGGTAGCTTCAAGGAATTTGGCTGCGATTTGATTTAATACCTGGCCTTTGAAAGGAATAGGACGTGGAAGCACCACATCGAAAGCAGATATCCGATCAGAGGCCACAACTACAAGTTCTTTGTCGAAAATATAGACATCTCTTACCTTTCCTTTGTAAAAGTCAATTTGTGCAGGAAATTGGAAGTTGGTCTCTTTGATTGCGTGGCTCATGATTCAGATGTTTTGGCAAAAATAGGAAAGCTTTTATTCAATTAAAGGGAATGATTAGTAATCAATCTTTTTTCTAATCGATTCTTTTTTCTCGGTTCGGATTAGCTCGCCTGATTCATCATAATACTCCCAAGTGCCAGTAGGAATTCCCCGCTGGTAAAAGCGAACTTCCTCAAGTGAGCCATCTTCCCGAAATACTTGGACTTTACCGGATTCAAGTCCTTGAAGGAAAGTGATTTCCATTTTCAATTGTCCATTTGGGTGATACTGTAGTTCTCGGCTTGCTAGATCAGATCTGGGAGAAAATTCCCGGACTAAAGCTTTTTTTCCATCTGGATGAAAGGTTTCGAGAGGGCTAGTTGGAATTCCATTTTTGAAAGTAATTTTTTGACGCAGTTTTCCATTTTCATAAAATTCCTTCGACTCGCCAGAAATTACCCCGTTTTTATAAGATGTCTTCTTTTGGATACTTCCATCCGGAAAATATTCAAGGTATTCACCATCTAAGAATCCCTTCTTGTAATTGGCTACGACATATTTACTACCGTCCTCATAGAAAGTAAACTCTTCACTTTCTAGCTCCCCATCTCGGTAAGTTGCTCTTCGCTTGATTTTACCATTTGGGTAATACTCTTCATATGGCCCCTGAAGCCTTCCTGCTTCAAAATGGATAATTTGCTGCACAGCGCCATCCGGGAAAAAGCGTTCACTTTTTCCATTGGGGACATTATTGGAAAACTCAGTCCTGTCCTGAAGCTGACCATTTTCAAAGTAAGTCGTAACTGGCCCTTCGATTTGATCATTTTCATAGCGGAGCTCTTGTCTGATTGTACCATCCAAAAAGAATGTCTGACTTACTCCATGCTTCAGATTTTTTTCAAAAGGGATGGTTCGCAGGGTGTCACCTGTATCCGGATTCAATTCTACGAAAAGCCCTTCACGCTGATCAGCTTTGAGATTTCCGAGTAGAATCAATTTACCCTCTTCATTAAACCGTTTCAAGGTTCCTTCTGCCTTGCCATTGACGGTAGGGTAGATTTCTTTGAGCATAGTCTGCTGCTCGTCATAAAATACCCGAACCATTTCCTGCCCATAGACGGGACTGAGGCTGATCAGAAGTAGAATGAAGGGTGCAAAACGTTTCATAAAAAAATCCGCGACAGAATATGCCGCGGATAGTTTGTGGGTTTGATTATAATTTTTCAATTACCATAGCAGAGGCACCGCCACCTCCGTTACAAATTCCGGCTACACCAATGGAGCCGGATTGCTGATGAAGGACTGAATTCAAGGTGGAAATGATTCTAGCACCTGATGCTCCCAGTGGATGTCCGAGAGAAACAGCTCCGCCATAGACATTTAGCTTGGCTGGGTCCAATTTCAATTCTTTTTGATTTGCTAAAGCTACCGCTGAGAAGGCTTCATTGATCTCATAGAAATCTACCTCATCGGCACTGATACCTGCATGCTGAATAGCTTTTGGAATGGCTAATGCCGGAGCAGTAGTAAACCAAAGCGGATCTGTAGCAGCATCTGCAAAGCCTCGGATTTTTGCCAAAGGCTTAAGACCCAATTCATCTGCTTTTTCCTTGCTAACCAAGACCAAAGCAGAAGCTCCATCATTCATGGTAGATGCGTTGGCTGCTGTGACTGTGCCTTCTTTATCGAATACTGGACGGAGACTTGGGATTTTTTCAAACATGACGTTTTTGTACTCCTCATCTTCATCGATCAGAATGGTCTCGCCTTTTCTGCCCTTCATTTCTACAGGAATTACCTCATCCTTGAAGTATCCTTTCGCCCAAGCATCAGCTGCACGCTGGTAGGATTGAATGGCATAAGCATCTTGTTCTTCTCGCGAGATATTCATTTCCTTAGCGGTGTTGTCTGCGCAGTTGCCCATCGGGAACTTATAATACACCTCAAAAAGTCCATCCTTTACAAGACCATCTACAAACTCCGCATTACCGTATTTGTATCCAAAACGAGCTTTAGGTACGTAGAATGGGACATTTGACATGCTTTCCATGCCTCCAGCCACAACTACATCGTTGATTCCAAGCATGATGCTTTGAGCTCCAAACATGACCGATTTCATACCTGATGCACATACCTTGTTTACCGTGGTACAAGGAACCTGATATCCGATCCCCGCTCCAATCGCGGCCTGTCTTGCGGGTGCTTGACCTAAGTTGGCCGAAATGACATTTCCCATAAAAACTTCCTGAACAGCCTCGGCTTTTACGCCCGACTTTTCCAAAGCTCCTTTGATGGCGGTAGTACCTAGCTCTACTGCTGTTAGTCCTGAAAGTTTTCCGCCGAAACTACCAAGTGGTGTCCGGACGGCTGATACGATGTATACTTCTTTGAACATGTTTATTTGGGTTTTTCTGATAAAATATTTCGCTTTTGGGTTTACCAGTCAGGAATTCCCCGCTTGGGTCGCTGAGTGGCCTTTTTTCTATTCTGTTGAATGTAGCGGAGCTCTGCGGCATTCATACTTTCAAGAATCTGTGCAGCTTGCTCAGGGGTCAAATTCATCGCTTTTAGCTTTTCCTTGAATTCCTCTAAAGCTTTTTGTCGCTCAGCAAGGTTGGCATCCATCTGATCGTTAGCGTTTTCACTGGCCGGATCCTGGCTTTTTTCCTGAGGATCTCCGGATTCAGATTCTTTTGCCTGATCCTGCTCTGTTTTTTCCCCTTGATCCTGATTTTGCTGCTGTTCGCCCTGCTCTCCCTGACTTTGTTGGTTCTCTTGGTTTTGCTGTTCTTGGTTTTGCTGATTCTGCTGCTCTTGATTTTGATTTTGCTCGTCTTCTTGCTCTTGTTCAAGCTTATCTTTCAATGCTTGCAGTTTGCTATCTCCCGGAAATTTACTCAATCCATCATTCACGGTTTGGAGTGCTTGTTCCTTTTCAGTCTTTACGTAGGAGCGAGCTGCTTTATTAAAAAAGTCACCGGCTGTCTGGGCATAGGACGTCAGTGAAAAGGTGAAAATGATTGCTGAAAGTAGTATTATTTTAGTTTTCATTGATCTCAGTGACTTCTTGAAGAGTGGTGATGAATTGCTGGTAGGCTGCCACGGTTTGATCCTGAGCCAGCGCTTCATTCATAAGGTTTAACGCATCTCGGAACCGGAATTGTTCAACCAAGCGATCAGCTTCTGCTTTTTTTCGCTTGGCAAAGTCTGATGGCTCGGGAGGATTCTCCTCTTGATTTTTTCGTTCTTCGTCTCGCTTTATCCATCTGGCAAGCAATTCATAATTATATCTTGCGACTTCGTTCAATGGATCCTTGATCAAGGCTGTTTTGAATTTACTAAGCGCAGCTTCGTATTCCTTTTTGTTTCCAAGTAAAACACCTCCCTGATTGTATGCGAAGGAAGATAGAATCATATCCGCGCTCGTACTTGCTTTGTCATAGTAACCTGCTGCCTCATCAAGCTTCTCCGAATACTGAGCACTAAGACCCAGGTTAAAATCCAACTCACTGTAGCTTACGCCGAAGCGTTCTTGCAGGGCAAGATGATCCTGGTAGGATTGTTCGTATTCTCCATTGGCAAAACTCTCCCCAGCCACATCAATCGCAGCATTCAATTCCGAATCACGCATCCATGAGGAAGGAATGAGTAAAAGAAGGCCGATGATTAATTTTCCACCGTTCATATCAAAGTTTAATGGTTTTGATGGGAAGAATCATATCCAAAACGGAAAGGATCAATCCTGCAAGTAGAAAATAGAAATATTTGTTGGAAGAGGCTTCTACCTGTCGGGTACCGATGGTGCCGCCTTCCAATCGCTCTAGATTACCGATCAAATCACTGACTTCCTGAGAAACATCCGATATTTCAAAATACCTTCCACCTGTTTCGATGGCAATTTTTTGAAGTGCATCCCGGTCCAGTCTTGTTTCCGCAGGTCTCCCTGTATTGGGATCAATCACCACGCCATTTCCGCGAGGAATAGAGCTTCCGGCATCTGTACCGATTCCCAAAGAAAAAACCTTGATACCAGCTTCTGCAAGAGAAGCGGCTACATCCTCATATTCTCCTCCGAAGTCCTCTCCGTCTGAAATCAGAACCACTGATTTGGATTTGACTTCTGGAGAAACATCGCTTACAAATCGATCTAAGGCCATTCGAAGTGGACCACTTAGGTCAGTGCCAGCATTAGGAACCAAGCCGGTATTGAGTCCATCCAGATAAAGCTGAATGACATTTTGGTCAAAGGTCAATGGACATTGCATGTAAGCTTCTGAGGAAAAAATAATAAGGCCAATTCGATCAGAAGGAAAATTTTTGATCAACTCCTTCAATTCAAATTTAATCCTTTGTAGACGGCTAGGGCCAATATCTGTCGCATTCATAGACTGAGATAGGTCAATGGCCAGGAAAATGTCCTTGCCCTCCTCTTTGACTTCCTTGGTCGATGTGCCAATAGAAGGTCCTGCAAATGAGATAAGAAAAAGAATAAAGTAGCTTGTTCGTAGAATGAGTTTAGTAAGCAATCGTCGTTTTTCGACTTTAAGTCGGCGATTGATCAACCAGAATCTGGAGATGTAAAATAAGTACCCCAAAGCAAAAGCTCCGGCTAGAATGATTAAAAGTTTGAAATCAGGATATGCCCAAATCATGGCCTGAAATTATAAAATAATTAGCAAGGAAATAACCTTTGGGATGAATGGTAAGTTTAGATTTGTGACTCCATTTGAAAATTAACAAACATTAAGCCGCTTAGGCCGTGTACTTGAAAGCTGAATTATATCCTACCTGATGTCCAAAGCCATTTTTTTCAAAATTCTAATTCTATTAATAAGCTTACTTCCTCTTCGCTCTATCGCTCAAGAGCAGCTGATAAAGGGTGTTGTGATTGACGTGGATAATTCATTTCCTCTTCCGGGCGCTAATATCTACTGGGAAGGAAATAAAACAGCCGGGGTGGTTTCTAACCTTGAGGGTGAATTTGAGATCAGCGTGGTTGATCTTCCTGCTAACCTGACTATCTCATTTGTTGGTTATCAGACATCTGTTCGTTCCATTACAGAAAAAGATCTCAACAAAACCGTCAAAATATTCCTTCGGCCTGATGAGTTATCTCTCGATGAGGTGTTGATTCAGGAATTGAGACCCGATCAGAATATCAAAAGTCTGGAAACTGGTAAAAACAGCGTTCCGATTCAGACGATCAAAAATATTCCCGCCTTATTCGGTGAAGTTGACTTGCTTCGGAGTTTACAGCTTTTGCCTGGTGTACAGACAGCAGGAGAGGGGACCACGGGTCTTTTTGTACGAGGAGGTTCAGCTGATCAAAACCTAGTCCAAATAGATGGAGCCCCAGTTTACAACCCTTCCCACTTTTTTGGATTCTTTTCGGTCTTTAATCCAGATGCGCTTAGTGGAGTAGAACTATATAAAGGAAATATGCCTGCTTCTTTTGGAGGTAGGCTTTCCTCGCTAATAGATGTATCCCTCAAAGAAGGAAATAACCAACAAATCCACGGAGAAGGCGGGATAGGAACTATTTCATCCCGATTAACGATAGATGGGCCGCTTTTTTCCGAAAACTCTACCTTCATAGTTTCTGGACGTAGAACCTATGCCGATGTGTTTTTGGGCTTTGCAAGAGATGAAGAAATTCGAAATAACAAGCTGAATTTTCACGACCTCAGTGGTAAAGCTGTATTTCGAATCGGTGACCGTGACCGCTTAAGAGTAAGTACCTATCAAGGAAGGGATTTTTTGGGGCTTGACGATCAGTTTGGCTTGGGCTGGACCAATTGGGTGAGTGCTGCCACCTGGTCTAGAAATATCAGTGACGATACCTTTTTCGACTTGAATGCCTACCATTCGCGCTATCGGTATTCGATCGACTTCGACGATCCGGAAAATGGCTTTGAGTGGGGCAACAACCTTTCTGAATCAGGTGTAAAAGGAACTTGGCAAGTCAATCGGAAAGGAATCAATACCTATTGGGGCTTTCACTCTCAATATTATCGATTTGCCCCCATTGAGCTTACTCCCGCTCCTGGAAGTAATATTCAGGGAATATCCACTAATTCAAAAAATGGGCTGCTCAACAATATTTTTGCAGGTACTTCTCTGGATATCACGAGCAAGCTTAGTGTGGAAGCGGGACTTCGATGGGGTTTATATAATCAGCTCGGAAATGGGGTCAAGTATGAGTATGAGGGAGGTATTCCTGGTCCTGAGGCAGAAGTGATAGATTCGGTTCGCTATGATCGCTTCCAAAATATCCAATTCTATCAAGGTTTGGAGCCACGTTTAGCTTTCCGATATCTTATCAATGATAAGTTTTCGGTCAAGTCTGCTTACAATCGAAATTTCCAATACGTGCAGATCGCTTCCAACAGCTCAGCAGGTCTTCCGATTGACCGCTGGATTTTGGCGGATAGTTATGTCGATCCGATCAGAAGCGATCAATTTTCTTTGGGTTTCTTCAGAAATTTTGAAGAAAACAAATGGGAGCTGTCTGTGGAAGGATATTACAAAACACTGGAGGGAATCATTGATTTGAGAAATGGGGCTCAGGTTCTATTCACAGATAATGTAGAAACTGAAATCCTTTCCGGAAGAGGATGGAGCTATGGCGTGGAGTTTTTACTTCGAAAAAATATAGGAAAAACTACCGGGTGGTTAGCTTATACATGGTCTCGAGCTTGGAGAGAAATTGAAGGTATCAGTCAAGGGCAAGCTTACAATCCGCGGTTCGATCGGCCACATGATGTCACTTTGGTACTGAACCATGAGTTTTCTCAGAAGTGGTCTGCCGGATTGACCTTTATTTATACTACTGGTCAGGCGGTCACTTTCCCAGTAGGCACTTATCTCGCCGATAATCAGCAATTGCCTTTGTTCTCACCATTTAGAAATGAAGACAGATTTCCTGACTATCACCGGATGGATGCTTCTGTCACTTGGAAAAACTCCAATAAGGGCAAGCGATGGAGGGGAAGCTGGAATTTCAGCATTTACAATCTTTACGGTCGCAAAAACCCATTTGCTTACGAGTTTAGAGAGATATACAACGACGATATTACCGTCAGTCCTTCCGATGGTCCTGTAGAATCTTCCCGACGGGGTATTGTGATGACTTACTTATTCACTTTTCTTCCATCTATCACCTATAACTTCCAGTTTTGATGAAGCGGTTACTTAGCATATTCTTAGCAATTAGTTTTTTTTCCTGCCAAGAGGAAGTAGAACTGCCATTAGCTACTATTGACGGCTTGATTCCTGTTATAGAAGGTAGCTGGACGGATAATCCTAGTTTCAATCAGGTACGAATTTCATTAGCTCAGGATTACTTTGATAATTCTGATGAACTTTTGATTCAGGATGCGGAAGTATCTATTAGAAATCTCGAAACCAATGAAATTACAAGGTTTGAGTTTTTACCTCAGTTTGGATTTTACAAGCCTTTTGACCCTAGGTCAGTGGCTCGAATAGGAGAGAGCTATGAATTGCTCGTGAAATGGAATGAACAAGAGTATCGCTCCCAAGGGACGATGTTGGAGCCACCGGTATTGGATAGTTTGACTTTCGAATTTCGGGAGGAACGCGTATTCAGAGAGGAGGGGTATTATATCAAAGCTTTTGGAAAGATTCCATTTGATGAGGATAATTACTATCGGATTCGAGTGATTGAAAATGATACACTCAAAAACGATCGGGGGGATTATTTGCTTTTTGATGACACCTTCGGAGTAGAATTTTTTTCTCAGGGTTTAGAATTGAATTATGCTTTTGAAAAAGGAGATCAGGTTCGCTTGGAGCTTTTCCGTATGAACCGCGATGTATATGAATACTTTAACCAACTCGTGGGTCTACTATTTAATGATGGCGGACTTTTCAGTCCACCGCCTCAAAATCCTGACACCAATATCCAAATTACTCAAGGAAGCGGTGAGATACTAGGTTATTTCTTTGTGGGTCCTGTTTTGACCGAATCCATTGAAATAGTAGAAGAGGAATAGATTTTTTCCTCTAATTAGATCAAATTCAATAATTTACTTCCAATTTATTGAAGGATGTCCTCTCTTTTTTCAGGACTTTTTCAAGAAGATATTTGAATTAATCGCAATTCAGCTTTTGATTATTGAAGGCTTTTAATAAATTGATACTAGTTAACATGAATCGTAGAAATACGAAAAATAAGTTGTATGTTTAAATAATTAATCTTACTATTGAATTATGAAAGAGATTTCAGCAAATGAAGAACGCATGATGCGGGTACTTTGGAGAATTGGGCAGGGATTAGTTCGGGATATTTTGAATGAGCTTGATGAGCCCAAACCGCCCTACACGACGATTGCTTCCACGGTACGTCTTTTGGAAAGCAAGGGGTATTTGACGCACAAGGTTTATGGAAATACACACATGTATATTCCATTGATTTCTCAGGAGGAGTATTCCAAGGGTAAAATCAATCACATGGTTTCTAATTTCTTCCAAGGTTCTGTGAGCAACTTTCTATCCTTCATGGTGAATGAGAAAAAAATCTCCAAAAATGAGATTAAAGATCTCCAGAAGCTGATAGATGATGCAGAAAAAAACGCTAAAAAATGAATTGGCTAATTGATTTGTGGATCGAAGGAAGTCTGATTCTGGCCATTGGTTTGTTATTCTATAAGCTAGCGCTGGAGAAACTCACCTTCTTCGAATGGAATAGAGGATTTTTGATAGTTCTTCTAGTTCTATCCATAGGATTGCCTTTTCTATCTTTTGAGTTTTCCAACCCAGAAAATGCACTGGCAGAGTTTACCCTACCAGCTTTTGAGTTGGGTAAGGGGGTGGCCACAGAGGAAGTTTCCTTTGGCTGGATGGATTTGATGCTGACAGTATATGTGATCGGATTTTCTATTGCTTTGCTGAAGGTGATTTTGGGATTGGTAAAACCTTTTTTCCAACTTCAACTGGTTGAAAAGTTCAGTTACCAAGGCCTGAAAATAGCTGTCCACCCAAGCTTTGAACCGGCTTCCTATTTTGGATATATTCTTTTGCCCTATTTCGAGCCAGAGGAAGAAGATCAGCGTCAGATATTACTTCATGAGTCGGTCCATGTTTCAAAAGGTCATTCTTGGGATCTTCTTTTCACTCACTTATTTAAGGCTGTTTTCTGGTTTAATCCACTAGCTTACCTCTATGAGAAGTTATTGCGTGAGGTTCACGAGTTTCAAGCTGATCAGGGTGTGACGAAATCTTTTTCTCAATTTGACTATTCTCGGCTGCTTCTCAGGCTGATTGTAAAAGATCAAAGCTGGCAGCTTACCAATAGCTTTAATCAGTTTCAAACCAAAAAGAGAATTATTATGATGAATCGAGAAAAATCAAAAAGCACTGCAAAAAGCCGCTTTCTTATGGTGATACCGTTGGTTTCACTGATGGTAATAGTTTTTGCCTGCGATCAAAATCTTGCAGATGATGAATCAATCAAACCTGAAAATGTGGTCGAAATTCAAGATGCGGATGGCACTGTTCAATTAAAGGAAATGGTTAATGGAAAGCTTGTCGAGATCGAAGCAGATGAAATATTTGATGTGGTTGAGACTCCTCCTACACCTTCTGGTGGAATGGCGGCATGGAATAATTACCTAACTCAAAATCTAAAATATCCTGCCCAAGCAAAAGAAATGGGTATCGAGGGTACAGTGATTGCGGTTTTCGTGATCAATACAGATGGCTCCATCACAGATGTGGAACTGCTTCGAGGAATCGGTGCTGGCTGTGATGAGGAAGCGTTACGAGTGATTCAAAATGCACCTAATTGGGAGCCGGGCAAGCAGCGTGGACGAGAAGTTCGAACCCGCATGCGATTGCCAATTCGGTTTAAGCTAAGCTAAAAATTTCAAGTCAATCAATTACCACATTTATGAAAAGGGTTTTAAGAACTAGTTTTACCTTTCTACTTACTCTTGGGATGATGATCTTTGGAATTAATGCTCTTGCCCAAGAATCAACTGTTTCGGCTACAGAGGCTCATACGCTAGAGCAGATGCCTGAGCCTCCAGGCGGAATGAATGAGTGGATGTTTTCTCATTTGGCTAAAAATCTAAGGTACCCAGAGATGGCTAGAGATAAAGGAATCGAAGGTACTGTGATTGTAAAATTCATTGTTGAAAAAGATGGCACAATTTCGGAAACTCAGATCCTTCGTGGAATAGGAGGGGGCTGTGATGAGGAAGCGATTAGGGTTTTGCAGCTTTCACCGAAATGGAAAGCCGGGGTAAAAGATGGAGCTACGGTACGAACAGAAATGAGACTTCCGATTCGCTTTAAATTAGGATAATCCGGAATGACAAAAAGAAAGGCTTTCTAAATCTAGAAAGCCTTTTTTTTGTTTTGGAAATTAAAAATCGGTGGATTGCCCATCTAAGTTCAGTGGCTTGATCCAGATGTTTCTGTAAAATACATCGTGTCCTTCCGCTTGCAGTTTCAATCCGCCAGGACGGTCTGTTATTCCTTTTCCGCCATCACTTCCGCCATCGATGCCGGAATTTGGACCACCCCAAACCTGCTGAATACTCACATCTTCATGAATTTTTTTACCATTGAAGTAAATCGTCACCCGAGCTTTTTCTGTAAGTGTTCCATTCTCAAAGCGGGCTGCTTTGAAGACAATATCATAGGCATTCCATTTTCCAAGACCATTGTAAGCTTGTTCCTTTGGTAGATGTTCATTGATCACGGCAGCCAATCCATGCAAACCATAGTCTCCATCTAGGATTTGGATCTCATATCGGTTTTGAAGGTAAACCCCGCTATTTCCTCCCTCATTTTTGATCAAAAATTCCACATGGGCTCTAAAATCCCGATATTCTTTTTTTGTGACGATATCCGCTGCGCCATATTTTCCTCCTGCTGCTGCAGGATCATTGCTACTGATCGCCTTTCCTCCATCTACTGGGTCTTTCACTTCCATCCATTTGATGGGAGGCTCAGCCGAAAAACGAGGTCCCTGCCAGTATTGCCATTTTTCTAAAAGCATTTCTTTGCTTCCATCTAGCATCAATTCAGCTCCTTCGATCGGAGCTGTGCCAACTCCAACTTGGGCTTTTGCTACAGCAGTGCTCATAAAAATTAAGACTAAAGCAATAATCCATTGAAGAGAGAGATTTTTGGTTTTCATAGGTTTACTATTTTGGGTTGTGTTGAATGCATGTAATTTGGTTATTTTTATGAAAGCCGGAAAGTTTCTCATGGAATTTAGGGCTTTCATACTGTTTTTTATCAATCTAAATCAATAGCAAATGAAATGGGAAGGTCGTAGACGCAGTAGCAATGTAGAAGACCGAAGAGGGCATCGCGGTCCAAGCGGTGGAGGGGGAATAAACCCAATGCTGCTTGCTCCTTTGCTTCGCATGCTTTTCTCGAAAACAGGTCTCGTGATCGTCGCAGTCTTTATCGGAGGCTCAATCTTGCTTGGAGTGAATCCACTTTCTCTGATTGGTGGATTTTTGGGTGGAGGTCAGGGATTTACCACTGAGGTAAATTACCAATCGAGTCTGGAAGATGATCGCTTAGCTGAGTTTTGCTCCGTGATTTTAGCTGATACTGAGATTGTTTGGAATCAATTGATTGAAAATTACCGAGAGCCAACTCTGGTGCTTTTTACTGGTTCTGTTTCCTCGGCCTGTGGAAATGCAAGTGCTTCTACTGGACCTTTTTACTGTCCGGCTGATGAAAAACTATACATTGATTTAAGCTTTTTTCAAGAGATGGAGCAGCGACTCAATGCTCCGGGAGATTTTGCTCAAGCCTATGTCATTGCGCATGAGGTAGGCCATCATATCCAAAAAATCATGGGAATTACCGACGAAGTACAGCAGCTTCGTGGAAAGATTTCAGATCGGGAATACAATCAATATTCGGTGCGATTGGAACTTCAGGCTGACTTCCTAGCTGGAGTATGGGCTCATCATTCACAGCGAGTAAGTGGGATGATGGAGGCAGGAGACCTCGAAGAGGGCCTGAATGCTGCTAATGCCATTGGGGATGACCGTCTACAAAAACAAGCCACTGGACGGGTAGTGCCAGACTCTTTCACCCATGGTACATCAACTCAGCGAATGCGCTGGTTTAAAAAGGGATTTGACACGGGAGACCTTTCTCAAGGTGATACCTTCAGTTCTGAGACCCTTTAGATTTCCAATATATAATCTAAGATGCCGGCATTTTTTCCCTTCGGCCTAGTGACTAAGAGGGGTAGGGTATCATTGAACTGAATCAAACGCTCAGCCATACTTCCAATGAACAATGCTGTGGCGGCAGTCCGGCCTTTTGCACCGATTACAATGCCATCAGCACCTATTTCCAAAGCTTTGTCGATGATTTCCTGTACAGGATCATCATTGTCATCTTGAGTGTAAACAGGCGTGATTTTGATGTTTTTGGTGTCAATCTTGCGGATAAACTTCTTGTAATTTATCTCTGCATGCATCTGCATGATCTGGGTGAATTCCTCATAGGTCTTCCCGGTAAAATGATAGCCTGAAGGAACATTGAATACATTCTGACAAATAATCTCGGCATTGCCATGCTTTGCTGCGATCATGATTGCCTCTTCCATCGCATCTTTTGAATATTCAGAAAAGTCTGAAGGAACTAGGATTTTTTGGACCTTTGGAACGGTAGTTTCAGGAATAATCAATAGGGAACAACTTGCTCTTCTGGCGAGCCTCAAAGCAGCAACTCCTGTGCCTGGAAGGGTGGTTTTTCGACCAATGATGATCATATCCACTGACTTTTCCTCGGAAAGCTTCAGGATCTTTTTAGATAGGTTTCCTTCCTTTACCACATAGTTGAGCGAGATGTCTTTTTGATCTCCAAAAACCTCTGAAACAGTTTTTTGCATTGCATTCTGCCTTTCAGTGATCATATTCTCTATGAGGTTTGGAAATTCCTCCAGGACTTCCTTAGGAACCGAAAGGTTTTTGATCACATTGACAAAAAATATCTTCTTGGTTTGATTGACTCTGGCAATAAATTGTGCGAATTCGACCAAGGTTTTGTCTAAACTGGACTGATCCAGGCAAACAATCATTTTCTTAATCAAGTACATGGGCGTGCAAAATTTGACAATACAAAGTTAAAGGCTTCTTGATAGTTTTTTAATGGAATTGAAATAAAATTCTGAACCTAATAAATTTAATTGTTCTGTACAGATTGAATTTCAAGTATTAAGGAATTTTTCAAAATAAGCTCCTGAATTTTATTTTCCGGAATATGCTTTTCTTCATGCTTAAAGTTAAATAGAGAAAAGAGAATTACGAATTATCCGCTCCCTAATTTAACCCGTCGATGTAATATCCGTATATTTGTCAAAGCCCAGGCCGCTGACATGTTCAAACTTCACAATTAACAACTATACCGAGTGAAGCCCTTTCCAAAAACAGGCCTCACCCCGATAGCTATCGGGGCCTCGCACAAAACGCAGGATAACAGTGGAAGTTTGCGGATTTAAGGCAGCTCAAATCTTGTCTATAAGGAGGTTTGTAACACTCTAAGGCTTGGGCTTTTTAATTTTTTCTCTGACCCATTCCCATTCTTCTTTTCCGACCCAGCCCAGCATTGCCAAGCCAAGAAAGAAAGAAACTAAGATTAGGCTTCGGAGCACGAAATCCAACCAGTAATTTTCAAATGTAGGTAAGCCCATAAACAGTAGAAAAAGGGCTATTCCCAAAATCAAAATTTTTAAAGTTTCCGGGCTAAATGGATTCATTTGTAAACGGTATTTCAAAAAGAAGAACTTAACCATATTAAAAAGTAACATTACCAAGGCTGATGCAATGGCTGCTCCGGAAATGCCAAATTGTGGGATGAGCAGATAATTCAACAGAACGATCATTATACTCATCAGGATGGTTGCGATGAGGTTGAATTTAAAGTATTTGGAAAAGACCAAAATCTCAGAGTTGGCTGAAAAGAGGGCATCAATGACTTTTCCTAAACCAATCCAAAAAACTACCCATTTTCCTGCCTCATAGAGGCTACTGTTTGGGATCAATCGGTAGATGAAATCAATATTGATCCAAATTCCCAGAAAAATCAGAAGGCTGATATAAAATTGACGGTTGGAAACTTGAGTGTAGATTTTTTGAATCGCAGGATGATTTTCTTTGGAAAAATGATCAGCAATCACAGGCATAATCACCTGAGAAATGGCGCGCCTCGGCATTTCTATCACGATAGCCATACTAAATGCGATCGTGTAAATAGCATTCGCTTCAAGGCTAATAAGCGAACTGACCATGATGGAATCGATCTTTAAGATCAAGGTAGAAGCAGCAGTAGCCAGAAAGGTAATCAGGCTGAATTGGATAAAGGCAGTTCGAAAACCCTTTGGAAATTTAGACCAGGAAAAGTCCAGTTTCAATACACGCAAATAGACGAGATAGGCCACCATACCTAAAAGCGGAAGGCCATATACCCCAATTAAACCAGCCATCATCTGATCAAAATCTATCCACTTAATAAGGAAAAAGATCATCCAAATTCCGGTCAGCAGTCTCAAAAAAACCTCTCTGAAGAATGTTGGTATGGAGACTTTTAAATAGGATCGACTATAGGCATCGAGTATGGAATTGGCTAAGGCCAAAAAGGTGATAAAAAGGACAATCCATAGGTATCTGATGACTTCAGGGGAATTTTTGGCGAAAAGCCCAATGATTTCATCCTGAAAAAGCCAAAACAAAGATGCCGCCAAAATAAAGCCTAATAAAGCTATTAAAAGGCTAAAACTCAGGAAAGAGCTTTGGTTGCTTTGTAACTTTGGGAAATACCTCGTAATCCCGTTTCCTAGCCCTAATTGAGCGAAAGGGACGATCAGCAGGGCAAGATCCTGAATGGTGCGAAAAGTACCCAGTTCTGCAGCTTCCAATGCATAGGGGTAAAGCCAAAGGACATTGAAGTAGCCAATGACTACGCCCAAATAGGAAAAAATGGCAGTGCGGAAACTTTGATTGGCGACTTTGCCCATGGGCTGAAAATATCAAAAAATCAGGAGAACCACATCGATTGGCTTCAATCGATTTTTTGGCACTTGTCACAACCGGCCTTTTCTGTCGGTTTTCCAAAAAACCTTTGCCAAAGGTAGGCTAAGGCTCCCAATCCAATTATCGCTATGATGATTTCTTGCAACATCTTAAGAGAAGATATTATAGGTCAATAAAGCAGCAAAATATGCCAGTGCTGTCATATATACTGTTTGGATCAACGGCCATTTCCAACCTTTAGTTTCCCTGTATACAATAGCAAGAGTACTCATGCATTGCATGGCAAAAACATAAAAGACCATCAGCGAAAAGGCTGTTGGCTTATTGAATGTCTTTTCTCCGGTATTTGAATTGATCTGCGTATTGAGCTTCTCTCTAATTGTGAGGTCATCCTCCACGTCTCCGCCAATGCTGTAAATAGTTGCAATGGTCGAAACAAACACTTCTCTTGCAGCGAAGGATGCAATCAATGCAATTCCGATTTTCCAATCGTATCCAAGTGGTTTGATGACTGGTTCAATTCCTCTTCCCAAAATCCCGATAAAAGAATTCTCAAGTAATAGAGAAGAGGTCTCGGCCTCAATTTCTGCTATTTGCTCTTCAGAGGATGCGGCAGCAAGTTTTTCTTCTTGAATTTCTCTTACTGCGTCCATTTGGGATGGAGGACCATAAGAACCCAGAATCCATAGGATAATGGAGATGGCCAAGATCACTTTTCCTGCCTCCGTTACAAATGTGCGAGACTTGTAATACATGGTGAGTAGGACATCTTTCCATCTGGGAGTCCGATAGGAAGGAAGCTCTACCATTAAGAAAGATTTTTCGGATGTTTTTAGAATCGACTTCAAGCCAAAGGCAGTCACCAAAACGCCAATTACCCCAAGGAGATAAAGAGCAAATAGGGTTAAAGCTTGTAAGTTGAAGATTCCAAAAATCGCCTCATCTGGAACCACCAAGCCTATCAAAATAATATAAACAGGCAATCTTGCTGAGCAACTCATCAGAGGGGTCACCATAATGGTGATTATCTTCTCCTTCCAATTACCAATATTTCGAGCTGCCATCACTCCGGGGATAGCACAAGCTACACCTGAGACCAAGGGTACAATGCTTTTTCCATGCAAGCCAAAAGGCCGCATCCAGCGATCCATCAAAAATACGACGCGGGACATGTAACCTGTATCTTCCAGAATGGCTAAGAAACCAAATAAAAGAGCGATCTGAGGAATGAAAATAACAACCCCCCCAATACCGGGAATTACCCCTTCAGAAAGTAAATCTGAAATAGGTCCAGCTGGCAAAGTACTGCTTAACCAAGCTCCCAAATCTGCAAAAAAGCCATCAATCAAGTCCATCGGGACGGATGCCCAGGCAAATATTGCCTGAAAAATTAAGAGCAGAATTCCTCCAAAAACTAAGTAACCTAAAACAGGGTGTAGGAAAATCTTATCGAGTGGAGCAGAACCTACCTCTTGATGGGATTTTTTTACCAATACTTTCTCGATAACCTCGGTGATCCGCTTATATCGGATTTTGGTTTCTTCCAGTTGAGCAGCTTCTAGATTGATTGTAAGTGTCTCTAGTTTTTTTCGAATCCAGCTTCTTTTTTCCTCTGAAAGTCCCTTGTCTTTCAGCCCAAATCGAAGAATCTGGTAAGCTTGATAATCGTTGCTCAGTTCAAAATACTCCTTGACATCCTGAAGCTGGGAATTGTCCAAGAATTCCTTTGCTTCTATAAAAGGACCTGGATTCGTGAAGTTTTGCTGATGGATCAATTCTTTTATTTGATCCATTCCTTTTAGATGCCGAGCGTCTGTCTGAAGAATTGGCACTCCGAGTTGCTTGAACAACTCATAAGTTTTTATCTCAAGCTGGCTTTTCTCAGCCATGTCAGCCATGTTCAGAGCGATGGCCAAATTGAGGCCAAGATCGATCAGTTGGGTAGCTAAAAATAATCCTCTTGAAAGTTGAACCGAATCGATAATCATCAGTGCGAAATCTGGCTTTTCGATTTCGCTCAGCTGGTTCAATACCCGGTGAGCGATGATTTCATCCTCTGAATTTGGATAAAGCGAGTAAGTTCCGGGTAGATCAATGATGTGATAAACTTGATCCTGGTAGATCATTGCCCCGGTTTTTTTGTCCACCGTCACACCGGGATAGTTACCGATTTTTTGGTTCAATCCAGTCAACTGATTGAAAATAGTTGTTTTACCTACATTGGGATTTCCAATGAGTGCTATTTTCAGCGGTTTGGTCAGAGAGGGTGGCTGTGTTTGGGCCATGAATTAGGAGATAATTTTGACTTGAAGTAAGGCCGCTTCTTGTTTGCGTAGTGCTAGGAGGGTGTTTTCTAATAGGAAAGCCAAGGGACCGTTACTTGGAGCTTTGAACTGCAGGGTGATTTTTTTCCCAGGCAAAAAACCCAATTCCATTAAATTCACTTTAAGGGGCGAATCGATTAGGTCTTCGATAATTGCGCTGTGGGAGATCTTTAGTTGATCTGCTGTCATACGTATGGCCTTTGAATCAATCTTGCAAAAGTAACTTATTTGGAATGAATCTAAGGAAAAAATCAGGGTATTTTCTCAGGAATAATTCAAAACTCATCGAATGCTGAGGATTTCATTCTGCAAATTAAACTCCAAGCCGCCTTCTAGCATGATTCGCATGCTAAATTCTAGCTGAACTTCTTTTCCTGGATTCTTTGTGAAAATCAATTTGAAAAGGTCTTCTCTAAAAAGTGTCAATCCATTTTCCAAAAACTCGGGTATAGGTCGAGTCTGCTCGACAAAAAAGTAATTCACTTCAAAAAAGTCGCTAATGTCCTGACCTACCTTGAAGATTTCTCCATCCGCAAATTCCACCTCTTTGGAATTAATAATCTGGATCCCAATCATTTTTTCTTGTGATTGAGGTGAAGGCGGACTACATGCGAAAGCTACTCCAGGGATTGAATTATTGCTTTCTTCAAAATAGGACACATTCTGTGTTTCTTTTATTCTGAAAGACTTGGTGATAAAATCGTAAGGAAGAGAGGTAGAAGGACTTACTTGTTGACCTTCGGTAGTTAGAGAAAGGGTCTCGAAAGATTGAACTCTAAAGTCAATAACTTCAAAAACAGGCCCACAACCGCAAGGATTATTGCAAAATTCAGAACAAGCAATAGGAAGCATTGCTAATGTGATGAAAAGGGCGCTGGTGGTGATGAGCTTTTTCAATTTGATGATGATTTACATTCCTTAAACTGGAAGAAGGTCTTTTTGGTTTATCAAAAAAGCCCGGATTTAAATCTCCGGGCTTTCAATTTTAAGCTTTTCCTCTAAGCATTAGGTTCCAGTACATAAATGGCAACCCATATTTTTTCAGCAGCCACATGCTGTATTGTTCTTTACTGGTATCCACAAATTTTGAAATCAGCGGATCCGAGTCACGGACATTGTCGTATTTAAATTCCGCCAAAACCATTTTTCCATAGCCAGTCACTAGTGGACAGGAGGAGTAACCTTCGTAAGACTCATGACCAACTTGGTGCGTTTTCATCAATTTGAGTAGGTTCTCCACCAAGACTGGGGCTTGCTTCCGAATAGCTGCCCCGGTTTTGGCTGTAGGCAAATGGGCTACATCTCCCAAAGAAAAAACATTCGGGAATCGCTTATGCTGAAGGGTATGTATATCTACATCTACCCAACCTTTGCCTGGACCCTCCTGAATTGATACTTCTGAATCTTGAATGAATTGTGGCGCCGCTTGCGGCGGTGCAAGGTGGAGCATGTCAAAGTGAATTTTGATTTCAGTAGCGCCAGTTAGCTCTTCCCCAATTATATTTCCTTCCATTACCGTACAGTTGCTTTCTCCTGGCTTGGAATACTGAAAGTAAATATCCTGATTTTCTACGTCGATTCGGACGGGAGCATAGAAAGGCTTGAAGATGATGTCTCTATCATGAATGATTTTGTTCAGTGTACGAGCAAAGTCCGGCACCCCAAAAATAACTGTACCGGGAGTTGCAAAAATGACATTGGCTTTGTCTCTAATGCCCTCTTTTCTGAAATAGTCTTCTGCCAGATACATTATTTTCTGAGGGGCTCCTCCACATTTGATAGGCGTGGTAGGCTGGGTGAAAACTGCATTTCCTCCTTTGAAATTCTTTAAGGTTTCCCAAGTATGTTCTGGGTCGGTATAGTTGGAGCAAACGATGCCTTTCTCCATTGCCTCAGGAAGTCCTGGCAATAAATCAGGTCTCATGACGAGGCCTGGAGCTACCACTAAATAGTCATAGCCAACATCACCTGAATTTTCTGTTCCTACTTTATTTGATTTTGGATCTATAGTGCTTGCTTTATCCTTGATCCAGGTGACGCCTTTTGGTATGTAGTCAGCCTCTTCTCGTTCAGTGTCTTTAAAATCAAAGGTGCCAGCACCTACTAAAGTCCAGGCAGGTTGATAATAATGTTTTTCTGAGGGTTCAATGATCGCAATCTTTAGCGATTTGTCCTTTCTCATAAGTTGAGCCGCCACAGTTATGCCGGCAGTTCCTCCTCCGATAATAACTATTTGATAATGTTCCATGATTGGGTTGTTTGTGGGTTTCTTAAAAGTACTAAAAGGAGTAATCTAATTTCCTGACATTTATCATGTTAAGATCTGATTTCAGCTTAAGTTCTTTCTTTTTTATAATTAACTATCCTGAATAACGATGATTTATAGCAGCCAAAATGTGATATCAGTCACAAAAGCAGGTAAGGCTTAACCGTAGTTTCGTTTTTAAAATCTGGTAAAAAAATATACTTTCACCTAGCGGATTTTTTATCACACAAATCGAAACATGACTGTAGAAGAATTAAAAAATAGCTTGCCAGGGTTTACTGACCCAAAATTACTTGAGAAGCTTATCGAAAAGGGTCAAATCATGCGGCTTGAACCAGGTAAGATTTTAATGGAGCCCGGTAAGTTTGTCAAGATGGTTCCCATAGTGCTAGAGGGGTCTATTAAAATCATGCGGATGGATGAGGATGGGAAAGAGCTTTTCCTATACTATTTGGATGCGGGGGAGACCTGTGCGCTTTCGCTGACTTGTTGCTCAGCTGCCCGTCCAAGCGAAATCAAGGCTGTTGTTGAGGAACCTACACTTTTAATTGGAGTGCCAATCAATGTCCATGAACAGTTGACGGATGAATTCAAGCAATGGAAAGACTTTGTTTCTTCTACCTATCAAAGTAGATTTCAGGAGCTCCTGATTGCTTTGGATGCGGTAGCATTCCGAAGAATGGATGAACGTCTAATGCGCTACATCGTTACAAAAATGAAGCAGCATAAGACTAATGAATTACATACAACTCATCAGGAAATCGCAAATGAGTTGGGTACTTCAAGAGAAGTAATCTCAAGGCTGCTCAAACAACTGGAAAAGAAAAAATGGATTGAACTAGGTAGGAATGTAATTTACATCCGTGACGACTTTGAGGAGTTGATTAGTAAATAAATCACACCATCACCAAGAGCGGTACTCGAACCTGGTAAGCCATTTCGATAGATTTTCTTTTTCCCAAAAGTTGATCCCAAATGGATTTTTGAGTGTGGCACATGGCCAAAATAGATTCTGGATTTTCTTCCACAAAGCTTTTGATCCCTGATATCACATTCTCAGATTCCAATTGGTGTATGGTAGGTAAGTATCCTGCTTCTTTTTCGAAGTAATTCTTCAAGCCATTGAGGGCCATTTCCTTTACAAAGGACCTTGACTTAACGATATGGATAATCTGGATTTTTAAGCCCCAAATACTGGCGTAGCTATTCACTTTTTCTATAAACTTTTCCTCATGATCTGCTACTTCCAATGCAAAGCTTAGACTTTTTATCTGCTCGGTGGAAGATTCTTCAGGAACAAGCAGTACAGGAATCGTAGTCTCCCGGATCACATTTACAGCTGTGGATCCAACCAGGATTTTTTTGAGTCCTCCCATGCCGTGTGTTCCCATGATGATCAAATCTGCATCCAATTCTTCTGCCAGACGGGTGACGTTGATTGATGGAGTTCCTTCAATTATTTCTGAGTGAATTTCAATTGGTCCTATGCTATATTTATCCACCATTTCTTCCAAAAGCTTCCTGGCGTCAGCATGCATATTGTCGAGTGCTAGGGCTGTTTGGGAGGCAAAATCATAGATCATCTCTACCACATGGCACAGTACAATAGTGGTTTTGCTTCCACGATGAAGTCCAAGCGCAAATTCTAAGGCTTTGACAGAATTGGTGGAAAAATCAATTGGAACAATGATCTTCATGGCATTAAGGTTTTTACGAATATAAAGCCCTTTTCATACAAAAAACATGAAAAAAATCATTCCCAAAGGAGATTTAACTTTAACTTAAACCGAATTCTTTTGAAGAGCCTAAATGTTTTAATGTAACTTTTGTTACTGCTTACCCCTGTGGCTGCAGCTTACTTTTGAGGCATAATTCAAAAATGAAAATCAATGGATATTATAATTATTTTAGGATATGCAGCAGCCATCTTGATCGGTGTTAGTTTAGGACTGATTGGTGGGGGAGGGTCGATATTGACCGTTCCTGTTCTGGTTTATATTCTGCATATCGATCCGGTTTTAGCCACGGCATATTCCTTATTCGTGGTGGGTACGACCTCTCTTGTAGGGGCTGGAAATTATATGAAAAGCGGATTGGTGGATTATAAGACTGCAGTAGTATTCGCTATCCCTTCATTTATTGCGGTATTCTTGACTAGAAAATTCTTGGTTCCTTGGCTTCCTGATCCTTTGTTTACCATGGGCGATATGGAAGTATCCAAAAGCGTCGGAATCATGGTTTTCTTTGCACTGATTATGCTTGCCGCTTCTTATTCCATGATTAAGGAAAAGAAAAAAGGTGGAGAGGATGAAAACGGTGAAGTCAAATTCAATATTCCGTTAATCGCTTTGGAAGGGTCGGTTGTTGGTGTAATTACCGGTATAGTCGGAGCTGGGGGAGGATTTTTGATTATCCCTGCTTTGGTTCTCTTGGCAAGATTACCCATGAAGCTTGCCGTAGGTACTTCTTTGTTGATTATTGCTGCTAAATCTTTGATAGGGTTTTTGGGTGATATCTCCACGCAAACCATCGACTGGCAAATGCTGTTAATCTTTACCGGATTATCCGTAGTAGGTATATTTATCGGCAGCGCACTTTCTAAAAAGATCAATGATAAAGCATTGAAGAAAGGCTTTGGCTGGTTTGTCCTTGTGATGGGTATTTACATCATCGGAAAAGAATTAATGAATCTATAAGAAGGCATGGTGGAGAAGTATTTCAAAATATTCCTTGACGGATATTATGGATATTGGAATTATTTGAAAAGTGAGATTCTGTATCCTTCCTGGCAAAATTACTTTTACTGGTTAGTTGGTTTATCTCTTTTAGTCTGGCTATTGGAAATCGTATTTCCTTGGAGAAAGAATCAGCCAATTATTCGTAAAGACTTCTGGTTGGATGCGTTCTATATGTTCTTCAACTTCTTCCTCTTTTCATTGATCGTATACAATTCGCTCAGCAATGTTTTTGTTGAGGTTTTCAATGACTTCCTAGGCTTGTTTGGAATTACTAATCTGGTAGCTATTGAAGTGAATTCCTGGCCGATTTGGGGGCAATTCCTATTGATGTTTTTGGTAGCGGATTTTATTCAATGGAATACGCATCGACTATTGCATCGAGTGCCTTGGCTTTGGGAGTTTCATAAAGTGCATCATTCTGTGGAGCAAATGGGCTTTGCAGCGCATCTTCGCTACCACTGGATGGAAACGATCGTCTACAAATCGATTCAGTACGTTCCTTTGGCAATGATTGGCTTTGGATTGGATGACTTTTTCATCCTGCACATTTTTACCATCGCTATTGGTCACTTGAACCATGCGAATATCAGATTGACCTACGGACCATTGAAGTATATTCTCAATAATCCAGTCATGCATTTGTGGCATCATGCCAAGCACCTTCCCGAAGGTAGTCACGGTGTCAATTACGGTATTTCCCTTAGTATTTGGGATTACCTTTTTGGTACGGCATATATTCCTAATGAAGGAAGAGATGAGCCGCTTGGCTTCGAAAAAGTAGAAGAATTTCCAAAGACCTTTTGGTCACAAATATCTTATCCATGGCTGCGCAAAAAGAGCTGACTACTACCAACCCATTCAATAATTGGCGAACAGTCATCATTTTGACTTTGACCTTGGGATTAGCCCCATTTGTCCCCGAGCCTCACTTCTTCGGAAAGATTCGTTGGGTATTGGGTGGTGCCAATGGCATGCAGCTGATCGATTGGGGAGACCTCTTGTTTCATGGTTTGCCTTGGATATTGCTGGTTAGGCTTTCCGTTATTTCACTCAGAAAAAAGCTTGTTAAAGCGTCATAATGTGATTTTTATTACTGTTTTGAGGGATAAGGTCAGATACTTTTGTATCAATCTTTAACAACGAAACACGAAAAATATGTTTGACTTCTTTAAATCAACACCTAAAGCTTACGAAGATATATCTGTAGGAGAATTTCACGACTTGATGCTGCAAAAGGATGCGGTCATCATCGATGTACGCACAGCCGGAGAGTTCGCTGGAGGCAAACTTCGGGGAGCAAGAAATATTGACATCATGTCTAGAAATTTCACTCAGCAGATTGAAAACCTTCCAAAAGACAAAACTTATTTGCTCTACTGCAGAAGTGGTAACAGAAGTGGGCAAGCCTGTCAAATAATGACTGAAATGGGCTTCAAAAATGTGAAAAATATGGCTAGAGGGATCATGTCCTGGCCATTTGAAACTGTATAAAAAAAGCGGGTTTAAGCCCGCTTTTTTTTATCTCTTTGCGATTTTATTGTCGCTGATAGTTTTTTGACGAGTACTCTTGAATCTGGTGAGGGTGCTATCCATTTTTTTGATATGCTTGGTGCTTCTTCCCTGCACACGTTTCCTCCACATTCGAAAGCTACTCTCTTTCATGTTTTTTCGCATCAACTTGATGACTTCTGACTCACTGACGCCAAATTGCTGCTCAATAGCATCAAAGGGAGTTCGATCTTCCCAAGCCATTTCTATAATGCGATCTATTTCTCGCTCGCTTAGTGATATTTTTTTACTCATACCTTCCAAACCATCACATGGCCTAGTGGTTTACTGATTGTGCAAAAAATTTCCATAGTCTGGTTAAAAAGAGACTTACGTTTACGCGATCATCCTCCGCTGTTGGAAGCCTTTCGGGCTGGGTATCCCATTCTTCTTTTGTATGCATTTGAGCCATCGCTTATTGCTGCGGCCCAAAGTGATACAAGGCATTGGCGTTTTGTATGGGAAAGCCTGGAGGACTTAAATAGCCAATTGAAAGAATTCCAAGCTCAGGTTACCATTCTGCATGCTGAGGTTTTAGATATTTTCAAGGCTTTGCAGCAGGAATATATCATTCAAGCGGTCTATTCACACCAAGAGACTGGAATTGCAGTTACTTATCAAAGAGATCAAGCCGTAGCCAGCTATCTTAAAGCTCACAAAATTCCATGGAAGGAATTCATTCAACAGGGAGTCAAGCGAGGGAGAAAGGATCGTAAAGGATGGAAAGAAGCTTGGTTTGCTCACGCAAAAGCGACTATTGAAGAAATCCCTTTAGAAAAGATTCTGTTTGTTTCCCTTTCTAAAAAATTTCTAGCAGCTGAAAACTTCCTTCCCATAGACCCGGCATGGAGCCAGCCGAATCCAAAAATGCAGAAAGGAGGGGAGAAATTGGCCTGGAGATATCTCAAGAGCTTTGTTGAAGACAGAGTCAAAAACTATAATAGACACATCTCAAAACCAGAGTTAAGCCGAACTGCTTGCAGTAGACTTTCACCTTATTTAGCTTGGGGCTGTCTTTCCATTCGTCAGGTTTATCAGGTATCCGAGTTGAAGAAGAAGTCAGGTTTTCAGGTTCGAAATTTTACAAATTTTCAATCCCGTCTGAGATGGCACTGTCATTTCATTCAAAAGTTTGAAATGGAGTCCCGAATGGAGTTTGAACCTATCAATAAGGGCTTTTTGGAATTTTATCCAAAAGTAAATCATGATTGGATTCAGGCTTGGAAGGAGGGAAAGACTGGCTATCCATTGGTGGATGCTTGCATGCGTTGTGTGAAAGAAACGGGTTATTTGAATTTCAGAATGCGGGCGATGGTCGTATCCTTTTTGACACATCACCTTGGACAAAACTGGAAGGCAGGAGCAGATCATCTGGGGAAATGCTTTTTGGATTTTGAGCCGGGAATCCATTATCCACAGCTTCAAATGCAGGCTGGGGTGACAGGAATCAATACGGTTCGAATTTATAATCCAGTGAAGCAATCGCAAGATCATGATGTAGATGGCGTTTTTATCAAAAAGTGGGTGCCAGAACTTTCCAAAATTTCCGCTCCTCAGATTCATGAGCCTTGGAAGATTCCACCACTGGAATTGCAAGTTTTTGGGATGGAACTAGGAAAGGACTATCCATTTCCAATAGTAGATCTGGAAAAGTCAGGAAAAGCAGCGCGGGATAAAATTTGGGGTGCTCAGAAGCTCCCTGAGGTAAAAAAAGAGGCGAATCGGATCCTTGGAAGGCATACTTTACCTAATAGATGGGCTTAGAATGAAAAAAGAATATCTTCCAACGAAAACCTGTCCGGTCTGCAACCGCCCTTTCACTTGGAGAAAAAAGTGGGAAAAAAACTGGGAAAATGTCAAATACTGCTCCAAGCGATGCGCTAGCTCAAAGCAGAAAAATACTAACGATAGACCATGATATACCAGACCAAGTAAATCGCCAGAGGGAAAAAGTACCCGAGAAGAATCACCCAAATTGATTCTGAAATACTTCTTCTGCTGATCGAAAGAAAGCCAAAAACCCAGGCAGCTCCGTAGATTATTTCAAAAATATTGATGGTAGCCAATGGGTATTGATACTTCTCCGCCACTTGATCAAATCCAACAAGGCTTAGCATGGAAAATGGTCTGTTTAATTCGATTTCAAGATAACTGACCGCCTGAGATGGGTTTAAATAAATTAAGAAACGAAGAAGCTCAGGCAATAGAAAAATCGTTTCAGCGACCAAAGCAAATTTCCAAAGCTCCTTGTATGGCACTTTGTATCCAAGGGCAAAGGATGCTATCCAGATCAAAAATGAAATCAAGGTAAACTTGAAAAGTAGCAAAATAGGGGTAGCCAAATAGCCAAGCGAATTGAAAATATAGAAGTAGGTCAGTGCTCCCGAGTTTACTAAATTTTGTGAATCGGGAATTGCTTCTATGATCAATGTGTTGGTCAGGTACCGAATCAGAATAAAAAGCAGGACAAGCAAAACAAAATAAAGTCGTTTGTCAAAATCTAAAAGTTCTTGAATTCGTTGAGCTAGTGGATTTGCTGATGCGGTCATAGGTAAATTAGGAATGGAGAAAGATAGCATAAATCTAACTTTTAGCGATAATTTTGTGCGCATGAAGCGTCAATGGTATCGGTCAGTTTTCTTGATGGTGGTGGGAATAGTGTTTTCTCTTGTACCGATTTTGACTTATGGTCAATCTGCTCCGGAGGATAGTCTGATGGAGATGAAGAGATCGCCGTACTTACTCTTAGACAGAGGATTGCAGTATCGGATTACGAAGTCAATCAATAGTATGTATAACTTTGACTTTGAGACTGCAGAGCGTGATTTTCAGGTAATTGCTTATCAATATCCAAACCATCCTCTTCCTGATTTTTTGATGGCACTCAGTTATTGGTGGCGAATAGAAGTAGATATCACCAATGAATCCTATGATGATATTTTCTTGGCATACATAGACCGAGCGAATGAAAAAGCTGAGGCGCTTTTTGATGAAAATCCAACCAATAAGGAAGCAGCTTTCTTTTTAGCCGCCGGATATGGATTTGAAGGTAGATTGAAGGCGGAGCGGAAAAGTTGGACTGGAGCAGCCTGGGCTGGTAAAAATGCCTTAAAGTACATGGAGCTAAGCAGGGGAGAAGAGGAGTTTAATCCCGAACTTTTGCTAGGAGACGCACTCTTTAATTATTTTTCTGTCTGGATTCCGGATAATTATCCCTTGCTCAAGCCAGTTATGGCTCTATTTCCCAAGGGGAACAAAGATTTGGGTTTGGAGCAACTTGAGCAGGTGGCAACCAATGCTTTCTATACACGAATTGAGGCGATGTATTTTTTATTTCGACTCTATGCTTCTCAGGAGAAGAAACCTTACGAAGCACTCAGGATTTCTTCCTATCTCCATGAGAAATTTCCAAATAATCCTTACTTCCATCGATCCTACGCACGTCACCTTTATACTGTAGGTCGCTGGTCAGAAGCGGTAGAGGAGTCTGGAGAGATTCTGAAAAGGATAGAAACAGGAATGACAGGCTATGAATCCAACAGTGGTCGATACGCTGCTTTCTACATGGCGCAATATTATGAACGCATCGGGAATCGAGATGAGGCGAAATACTATTACCTCAAGACACTTTCCTATGGAGAGGAATCCGAATCTCAGGAAAGTGGGTATTATTTACATTCTTTGGTTCAATTGGGACAAATCGCTTTGGAGGAAAATCAGAAAGCTTTGGCCAAGGATTATTTCAAGAAAGTGAAGAAATATGCAAAGCGGAAACATCCCGCTCATCAGGCTGCAAGAGATTTTATCAAAAAGAATAAACTTTAACTCGAGAGTTTACGTTTTTTGCTTCGTATGCAGGAGATAATTTGAATTTTGGAGTTTAAAAAAGTGATTTTGAAAGCTTTGTTTGCCGAAAAGTCCCGATTAATAAATAAAATTTCGAATTTGACCCTTTAAAAAAGTTTTATTCACTTTAAAACTTTCCTTAATTATTCTAACTTTGTACGATATTATATTTTGTATATGCAAGAGAACGTAGATAGTAACATCCGAATCAAATTTGACAAGGTAGACCGGAAGATTCTTGAAATCCTTCAGGGTAATGCCAAGATCACCAATGCACAGCTTTCAAAGGACATTGGTCTATCGCCGGCCCCTACATTGGAGCGCGTGAAAAAATTAGAGCAATCTGGAATCATCAAAAGCTATCACGCAAAGCTAGATCCTGAAAAGATTGGTCTTGGCGTCAGTACTTTTGTTTTGGTTAGTCTAATCGGCCACAATAAAGCTAATATTGATGCTTTCATGAAGGAAATCAATGGTATTCAAGAGGTGATCGAATGTCATCACATAACAGGTACTGGTGATTTTATCCTAAAGATCATCGCAAAGGATATCACAGCTTACCAAAAGCTTATGCTGGAAAAAGTTTCTGAGATTAAGGAAGTCGATTCCATGCAATCCATGGTTATTCTTTCGACCTTTAAGGATTCAAAAGTATTGCCAATTCCCGTCTAAATTAAAAGACCTAATCGAACATAGGGGTGGCAAAAAGCCACCCTTTTTTTGTGTATGGAAAATCCCTGGAAAACCCTATTGCTAAAAAAAATCTACGAAAATCCCTGGATAAGCGTGGAGGAACATGATATCCTGAACCCTGCGGGTAATCCCGGTATCTATGGAAAGGTCCATTTTAAAAATAAGGCCTTAGGAATAATACCTATTGATCAATTTGGAAATACTTGGCTGGTAGGGCAGTTTCGCTATACCCTCAATGAATACTCTTGGGAAATCCCTATGGGTGGTGGGCCTATCGGACAAGATATCCTAGAAAGTGCCCAGCGTGAACTCAAGGAAGAAACTGGGTTGACAGCAAAGAAATGGACGGAAGTTCTGCGTATTCACACTTCCAATTCGGTGACGGATGAAGAGGGATTTGTATTTCTAGCTGAGGACTTGGAAGAAGGCGAACCCGAATTTGAAGAAACAGAGGTGATCAAAATTCATAAGCTTCCTTTTGAGGAGGCTGTACAATGGGTAATGGAAGGGAGAATTACCGACGGAATCAGCATAGCGGGTATTTTGAAAGTGAGTAAAATACTTGCGAAGTAGATCATATGAATATCAAGAATCACTTTTCGATTACTTTTAATCTAGCTTATCCGGTCATCCTCAGTCAATTAGGCCAAGTCATGGTTGGAGTAGCAGACTCGATGATGGTCGGGCAATTGGGTGCTTTACCTTTGGCTGCGGCTTCGCTTGCTAATTCTATCTTTTTCGTATTGATGATGTTTGGTATGGGGGTTTCGATGGGTATTACTCCCCTAATTTCTATTGCCGAAGGAAAAGGTAAGGGGCTACGTATTGGAAAGCTCTTTAGGCATGGGCTTTGGATCAATATTTTTGTGGCCTTGATCCTAACTGGAATTATATTAGGCTTATCTACAGGCTTATCATTTTTGGATCAACCCGAAGAAGTGGTCGAAGCGGCTGTTCCTTATTTGTGGGTCATTACGGCTTCTCTTTTTCCTTTTATGATATTTCAGACCTTTAAGCAATTTGCAGAAGGACTGAGCCAAACCCGTCAGGCAATGTATGTGACCCTTTTTTCTAATCTGGTCAATGTCTTTCTTAATTGGGTTTTGATTTTTGGAAAGTTAGGTTTTCCTGCCATGGGCTTGATGGGTGCCGGATGGGCGACTTTGATTTCTAGAATTTTGATGGCCTTGCTGATGGGAGCTTATGTATTGAGCTCCAAGCGGTACAAAGGCTTTGATTTAGGTCTGAAAATCAGACAATTCAGTGCGCCTCTTTTATCTCGAATTCTCAAAATTGGAATACCTACCGGATTTCAATTCATTTTTGAAGTTAGTGCCTTCGGATCTGCTGTAATTATGATGGGTTGGATAGGAGTGACTGCTTTAGCCAGTCATCAGATTGCAATTAATCTAGCTTCTATCAGCTACATGATGGCAGCCGGCTTGGGCACAGCCGGAATGGTCCGTGTGAGTAATCAGATAGGTAGAAATGACTTCCAAACTATGCGCGAAGCTGGGATGATGGTTTTTGGGATGGTAATTGCCTTTATGAGTATTTCAGCTGTCATTTTCATTCTTTTTAGGAATATGCTTCCTTCTTTATACATCGATGATCCGGAAGTGATTGCTACCTCAGCCACACTTTTGATTATTGCTGGTATGTTCCAATTGTCAGATGGTATACAGGTAGTGGGATTGGGAGTGCTTCGGGGAATGGAAGACGTCAGGTTCCCAACCTGGCTAACTTTTGTTGCCTATTGGATTCTTGGATTACCATTGGGATACTTTTTTGCATTTGGATTGGATATGGGAGAGCGAGGTATTTGGTTTGGGCTGCTGATTGGCCTCAGTATTACTGCGGTGGTTTTGTTCTATCGATTCTATCGACTGAGCAGAAAGGCTATTTTGAGGGAGAAGTTGTAAAACTTGTTTCCTATATCAGCTGAATATTCTAGCTTAGCCATAGTAACCATTCACCAACTCAATGAAAAGATTATTACTTGCTCTGCTAGTCAGCATTATCCATGTTTTCCCGACCCTTTCGCAGCAACCTGCAGTCTTGCCTTTAAAGGCCCAGGCAGAACTGATCGATTCGTGGCTAGACTATCGAATCGAAAATGTGCTTCCTGATTTAATGACAGAAACAGGGATCGATATGTGGATTGTCATCTCCCGTGAGTACAATGAAGATCCGGTGATCCGTACCCTTTTGCCAGCAACATGGATGGCAGCGAGGCGGCGAACCATTTTGGTTATGTATCAGCCAGAAAAAGGTGGAAAGGTGGAGACTTTTGCAGTCGCCAGGTATGATGTAGGAAAGGCCTTTAAGCGTGCATGGGATCCTGAAAGTCAGCCAGATCAGTGGGAAGCATTGATGGACTTGATCAAAGAGAAAAATCCGAAGAAGATAGGTCTGAATGTAGCCAAAGACTATGGCCATGCTGATGGTTTGACAAAAACTGAATATGATTTTTTCATGGAGTATCTTCCGGATGCGATGCATGAAAATGTAGTTTCTGCACAAACACTCGCAGTAAGATGGCTTGAGACGAGGACAGAACCCGAAATGGCCAGCTATCGTCATGTGCAGCAGCTTGCAAATTATATTATTCAAGAAGGATTGTCCGAGCGTGTCATTACCCCGGGCAAAACAACTACCGAAGACGTAGTTTGGTGGTATAGAGAGAAAATCAAAGAAATGAAGCTAGATACCTGGTTTCATCCCTCAGTAGATATTCAGCGAGCTAATCCTGATTCTGATGGTGCAAGCCGGTCTTTTTCTTCTCGTCCTTCCGAGATGACCATCATGCCTGGTGATCTGTTGCACATCGATTTTGGTATCACCTACCTTCGACTCAATACCGATACTCAGCAGCTTGCCTACGTTTTGAAACCCGGTGAATTTGAAGTGCCTGAGTTTTTGGATAAAGCCTTCGAAGCAGGAAATCGGGTTCAGGATATTTTGACAGAAAATTTTGTAGCGGGACGGACAGGAAATGAGATTCTTCGGGCTACTCGCAATCAAATGGATAGTGAGGGTATTCGTGGAAGTATTTACACACATCCCTTAGGATTTTACGGACATTCTGCCGGTCCTACCATTGGGATGTGGGATAATCAAGGCGATACTCCGGGAGCAGGGGATCATCCACTTTATGCAAATACGGGCTATGCGATCGAGCTAAATGCCGTGGTTTTTGTACAAGAATGGAATAAGGATGTGCGAATAATGCTCGAAGAGGGAGCCTTATTTGATGGGGAAAAGGTGACCTATTACAATGGAAGACAGCGCAAAATCTTAGCTATTCCTCGACAAACCAATTATTTGAATAATTAATCAAGAGGGGGGCTTAATTGGCCCCTTCTTCTTTTTTCAGTGGTTTGTAATTCGAGGACCTGATGAAAAGTAAAAACACCAAGGCAGAAGCAGCCATAGCGGCACTGACTAAGAAAACCAAGGAGAAATTTTCTGCTTTATTGGCATAGAGAAATCCCGAAACAATGGCCCCAATGCCGATGCCAGCTTCCAGAAAAATATACATGGTAGCAAGGGCTCTCCCGCGGAAAGCATCTAAAGAAAGATCTATCACCCAGGCAGCGGTAGTAGGACTGTTCATTCCGACTGCCGATCCGAAAAGTACTCCCGCACCGAAAAGCATCCATTTATTTTCTGCGAAAGCAATCGCCAACATGGCCAGTATCATCATGATTGAGGCTGCCCGGAGTACAGGAACTCGACCATAGCGATCAGAGGCTTTTCCAGCTATTAATCTTATCCCCAAAGAAGAAAGTGTAAAAATGGCAAAAAACAAGCCTTTGTTTTCTATCCCAAGATGATTGCTCAAATCCGGGATGATTGTCAGTACGACTCCAAATGAAAAAACGCTAAGAAATAAGATCGTGGAAGGTATCAAAACACGTTTTTCGATAATTTCATTCTTTTTGAGCTTTAGTAGGGAAAAGCTCATTTGCTCCGGTTGCTCCAGAGTTTCCTTCAATCTAACTAGGATGAGAATCGAAAAAATTGCGATTGCAGCTGAGGTGTAGAATATGTAATTCAATGGCCAAAAGGTGGCCAGCCATCCTCCAAGTGCGGGACCTACTGCCATTCCCAATGAACCGAAGAGGGATTGAATCCCCATCGCTTCGCCCCGCTGGAAGAATGGTACGATATCAGCGACGTAAGCGGAGGTACCGGTAGGAGTGAAGCCTGCCGAAAATCCATGCACAAACCGCAATAATAAAAATCCGCCTACAAAGCTCAGAACGGGGTAAAGCAAACTGACGACAAAGCAAACCACCGCTCCTACAATCATCACAGGGATTCGACCGATTTTATCAGCCAGTTTCCCTGAAAAAGGTCGGGATAGGCCTGCCGAAAGTGTAAAAAGTGAAATAATTAAGCCCTTGTAGTCTTCTCCCCCCAAGGACGAGAGATAATTCGGTAGCTCAGGAATTATCATATTGAAGGAAGAGAAAAATAGGAAGGAACTCAGGCAGAGCAGGAAAAAGTCAATCGTGAAAAATGAGGGAAGGATGGATTTTTGCATAAAATATTAAAAAAAGCCGGATTAACCGGCTTTAATTTACTCTCTGTTTGCTTCTTCCTCACTTTGAGCAAGTAAGAAGGCTTTCATAAACTCATTTAAGCCACCATCTAAAACGTACTGTGTATCAGATGTTTCATATCCAGTTCGGTTGTCCTTCACCAGTTTGTAGGGATGCAGGACATAGTTTCGAATCTGAGAACCAAAATCTACTCGAAGTTTGGATGCTTCTATTTTGGCAATTTCAGCATTCCGCTTCTCCAGTTCCATTTGATAGAGGCGGGACTTTAGCATTTGCATCGCCTTTTCCCGGTTGGCTAGCTGAGATCGCTCCACTTGACATACTACCACGATACCCGTTGGTTTATGTGTCAATTGAACCTTGGTTTCTACCTTGTTGACGTTTTGACCACCTGCACCGCCTGATCTCGAAGTTTGTAGTTCAATATCAGCAGGATTGATGTCGATCTCGATAGAATCATCCACCTCAGGATAAGCATACACTGATGCAAAAGATGTGTGACGTCTTCCTCCTGAATCAAATGGAGAAATTCTTACCAATCGATGTACCCCTGATTCAGATTTCAAAAAGCCATAGGCTAATGGGCCTTCAAATTCCAAAGTTGCTGATTTAATTCCTGCTACTTCCCCAGGCTGGACATCTACTTCACGAACTTTGTAGCCATTTTTCTCCCCCCACATAATATACATCCGCATGAGGATGGAAGCCCAATCATTGCTCTCTGTACCTCCTGCGCCGGGATTGATTTCCAGCACGGCATTGAGTTGGTCCTCTTCCGAGGAAAGCATCTTTTTCAGTTCGAGCTCCTCGACTGTCTTTCTAGCTTTCTCGTATTCAGTTTTTATTTCTTCTTCACCGACCTCTCCGGCACTGTAGAATTCATGTAAAACCTCCAAATCCTGAATAATTTGATCCAAGTCCTCGTAAGAACTTGTCCAACCTTTACGGATCTGGATTTGCTTCATGGTTTTCTCAGCCTCGTCTGGATTGTTCCAAAAATCTGGCTGTGAGGACACTGCCTCAAGATCTTCTATTTCTGCTTTCTTCCGATCGTAGTCAAAGATACCTCCTCAAAGCCGTGGTGCGAGCTTTCAAGTCTTTCAGTTGTTCTGAAGTCATTTTTCTAAGTTTAAATTATAAAGCTGCAAAAGTCTCAAAAAATTCTGCCTTTGCCAAGTAAAAATGCTCAGTTCATCCGCATTTGAATGATTTGAATCCGATTTCTGCCTGTGTGTCTGAATGTCTTGTAACGGACCGGTAGCAAAGCTAAGCCAGTGCCTACTAAAATTCCACTAATTATACTGACATTTCGGTCGATTGTGAGTTCCCCTTGTTGGTACAGAGAGTTCACTCCATCCACGGTAAAAAGCATAAGCCCAGAGCCTAGGAGTAGATAATTCAGCCCGCCTAGAGTCTTATTTCTTCGGTCTTTATTCCTAATGTCCACCTCCAAAATATCCTCCGGAGAGATTATATTTTCAGATAGATAGATGTAGTCTGCTGTGAATTCCTTGATCACATCGGTGACATAGTAGCCAAGTTTGGCACTCTTGTAGGTTATTTGTTCTCCTACTTGGTATTTTATTTGGGATTTACTGTTGTTTCCTCGCTTCAAAAGTAAGAAGTCGCTGGATTGAGCCGAGCTGTTGAAAGTTATGGATAAAAATAATCCCAAGGCAAAAAACAGTTTTTGACAAAGGAGAGGGGAATTGGAAAAGTATTTGGATCTCATCAATCGAAAATTACATCAATCCCACTAAATCCTGCAAAAAATAAATGAAAATCTTTTAGTGTAAAATAAAAAAGCCCGCTTGAACGGGCTTGAAGTATTAGGTTGATAGAATTTTGGCAACTCGAAAGTCATCATCATCTACAGTTTTGTCATCTACGATTGCTTTTTTGATCGGGGTGAAAACAACCCGATTGTTAATTAGACCTGCCATCACATCGTATTTGCCTTGCAATAGTCCTTCAATAGCTGCAACACCCAACTTTGAGGCAAGTAGGCGATCAAAAGATGAAGGAGCTCCACCACGCTGTAAATGACCCAAAATGGTCACTTTAATATCATAATAGGGTAAATGCTTTTTAACTTTTTCGGCTATTTCTGCAGCGCCGCCACTTTTTCCACCTTCTGCAACGATCACAATATTGGAGGACTTTTTAGCCTTGGTTCTAATTTTCAGCTTTTCTACCAAATCTTCGATGGGCATCTTTTTCTCAGGAATCAAAATCGCTGCTGCTGCTGAACCTATCCCTGCATTGATGGCAATGAATCCTGCATCTCTACCCATCACCTCCACGAAAAAGAGACGATCATGGGAGGTGGCGGTATCTCTGATTTTATCAATTGCCTGGATTGCTGTATTGCATGCAGTATCAAATCCAATGGTGGAATCAGTCCCTGAGAGGTCATTGTCAATGGTACCGGGAAGGCCAATAGCCGGAATTCCGAACTCTTTGTAAAACAAATGAGCTCCGGTCAATGAACCATCTCCACCAATTACTACCAGCGCATCGATTCCATGAGAACGAAGATTATCATAGGCTTTTTTCCTTCCTTCCGGTGTGCGAAATTCTTCACTCCGTGCGGATTTTAAGAAGGTTCCACCTCGTTCCAGTACATGTGTGATGTTTTTTGAATCAAGCTTTTTGATATCATTCAGGATCATACCTTCATATCCACGGTATATCCCATACATTTCTAGGTTGTAATAAAATCCTGCTCTGACCGCTGCTCGAATGGCTGCATTCATCCCCGGAGAGTCTCCTCCCGAGGTCAAGACACCGATTTTTTTAATCACTTTAGTTTCCATTAGGCTTGAGTTAGCGCTTTAAACATGAGTTCAGCCGAAGCAGGGTTAGTGGCAAGCGGAATATTATGTACGTCACAGATTCTCATCAGCATCTGCACATCAGGTTCATGGGGATGCTTATCCAAGGGGTCTCTAAAGAAAATAACCATGTTGAGTTCCTTTTGCGCAGCCATAGCTGCAATCTGAGCATCGCCACCAATTGGACCTGATAATAATCGCTGTACCTCAAAACCAGCTTTCTGAATATGTGAGCCAGTGGTGCCTGTAGCTACTAGTTCTACATCTGCTTGATGCAATATGTCTTTGAAGCCACTTAAAAAATGGACCATGTCGGCTTTTTTGCCATCATGTGCTATGAGCGCAATTTTCATAAATTAAGTTTAATAGGTTGGGTCAAAGTTAGAAAAAAATCTCTTTTCCTATCTTTTGCCAGTTCAATAAACTGTTAAGTCGATTGAGGGAATTATATTCTTTTCTTATTTGCAAGCATTACCAGAAAAGCATACTCCATAGCTAGTTCCTTAAGTGCCTGAAACCTACCCGAAGCACCTCCATGACCAGCCTCCATATTGGTGTGAAGTAATAGGAGATTTTCGTCAGTTTTCAAGTCCCTCAGCTTTGCCACCCACTTTGTAGGTTCCCAATATTGAACCTGCGAATCATGTAATCCCGAGGTGACCAGAATATTGGGATAGGCCTTTGATTCGACCTGGTCGTAGGGAGAATAGCTGAGAATGTAATGATAATACTCTTCAAACTTGGGATTTCCCCACTCTTGGAACTCTCCAGTAGTCAATGGGATACTTTCATCCAGCATGGTCGTCACCACATCCACAAAAGGTACAGCAGCAATCACCCCATCAAATAAATCAGGTCGCATGTTGATCACGGCACCGATTAGCAATCCGCCGGCACTTCCTCCCATCCCGTATAAACGGTCTGCCTGAGTATAATTCTCATTGATCAGATGCTTTGCGCAAGCAATAAAGTCTGTAAATGTGTTTTGCTTTTTTAGAAGTTTGCCATCTTCATACCATTTCCTACCCAGATCCTCACCACCTCTTACATGCGCTATCGCAAAAACAAATCCTCTATCCAAAAGGCTTAGACGATTGCTTGAAAAATACGCATCCGAACTGTAGCCATAGGATCCGTATGCATACAGCAGAAGGGGATTGCTCCTATCTGGTTGAAAGCTTGACTTTTTGTAAACCAAAGAGATCGGTACCATGACCCCATCTTCTGCCTGCGCCCAAATTCTGGCTGATTCATAAAGCGTAGAATCATAGCCTCCCACCACTTCCTGTTGCTTTAGAAGAGTTTTCTCGCGAGTGACCATGTGATAATCAAATATTGAGGCTGGAGTGACCAGAGAATTGAAGCCAAATCGCAGTATTTCAGTATCAAATTCTGGGTTGTGTCCAATCCAGGCGGTGTAGGCTTCTTCTCCAAAGTCCAAAGCATGTCCGGGACTTCCATCCCAAGGTTTGATCAGTAATTGGGTAAGTCCATTGCTTCGCTCCTGCGAAACAAAAAATCCTGAAAAAAGATCAAAATCCTCGATCAAGACATTCTCTCGATGAGGAATGAAATCTTCCCAATTCTCCAATCCTGGAGTGTCAACCGGAGCTTTAACCACTTTGAAATTTTGGGCTCGATGGTTTGTTCTGATCCAAAAATGATCTTCATAGTGGTCGGCAGCATACTCGAGGTGAGAAATTCTTGCCTGAAGAACCTTCCAATCATCCAAAGGTTGACTTGCATCGACAAATCGGATTTCGGATGAAATCGTACTTTCTGAATGAATCAGTAAGAATGCCTCTGATTTGGTTTTCAGTACATGGCAGGAAAATTCCTCATCTTTTTCCTCAAAAATCAACTGGTCATTTTCCGAATTAGAATACAATTCATGTCTAAAAATTCTATGAGCTCGAAGGGTTTCAGGGTCTTGTTTTGAATAAAAAAGGTGCTGATCATTTGCTGCCCAAGTGATATTACCGGTCGTATTGGGAATGGTTAAGCTAGATGTTTCCCCTGTTTCGAGGTCTTTGAAAAATACCTCATAGATTCTTCTGCCTACCACATCCAGTCCATAGGCTAGATATCGTTGATTATGACTTACCGCCAATCCACTCACTTGACAATAAGGCTTTCCCTCGGCAAGCTCATTCACATTTAGTAAAATCTCCTCCTTAGCCTCCAAGGATCCTTTCTTTCGGCAGTAAATTGGGTACTCACAGCCTTGCTCATATCTCGAATACCAGTAGTAGCCCTTCTTGAAATAGGGCACACTTTGATCATCTTCTTTGATTCGAGATTTCATCTCTTGAAAAAGTTGATCCTGTAGCCCTTCTGTTTCTTTTAGTGCCTCCTTTAAGTAGCTATTTTCTTCTTTTAGATAGTTGATCACTTTAGGATTTTCTCGATCCCGCATCCAATAGTATGGATCGGTTCGTTCGTGGCCATGTGTTTTTATAATGTGATTTATCTTTTTGGCGATAGGTGCCTTCATATTTTTGAGATTTTGGGTTGTAAAGCAAATCAAAATGAAGGAGGAAGGTTCAATTTTTATTAAAATTCTGAGGTATTTTAATTCAGCTATTGTGAAAATTGAAAAAAAGAAAGTTATTAAGTCTCTAATTACTAACCATCAACCTTAATCCAACGCTTATGGGAATGCTTAAAGAGTTTAAAGAATTTGCCATGAAAGGCAATGTGGTCGATCTTGCTGTCGGTGTAATCATCGGTGGAGCCTTTGGCAAGATCGTATCCTCTTTTGTGAATGATGTCATCATGCCTCCAATAGGTCTGCTGATCGGAGGAGTCAATTTTAAAAATCTTTCCTATCCTCTCAAAGAGGCCGAACTTGATGCAGCCGGAGAGATACTTACGCCTGCAGTTACATTGAATTATGGGATGTTTATCCAGAATGTTGTAGATTTTCTGATCGTAGCCTTTGTAATCTTTCTAGCTGTAAAGGGGATTAATCGCATGAATCGCAAGGAAGAAAAGAAAGAAGCTGCTGCCCCGCCGCCGCCACCGCCAAAATCTGAAGTACTACTAGAGGAAATCCGTGATCTCCTCAAAAAGCAATAAAAAAAGAGCTCCAATTGGAGCTCTTTTTTTTATGGGTTTCGATTATCTCTTTGCCTTTGGTAAATGCTTCTGGCAAATTCCCTGTTTATCGAGTTTAGCTGTAAAATTTGCTGGTAGGAGATCACTGTTGTTACTTTTTGGACAAAAACTTCTTCATCTTCAATCAATTCCCGCTGTAGTTCAAATCGCTGCTTAATGAGTCTTTGAGCTTCCTCTTTGGATATGGACTCGGTACTTGACCGAGGGTTAAGACTTGCAATCTGCTTCAACTTCTCTTCTCTTTGCTCATTGAATTCATTGAAAATTGGCCAGAACTTTTCAGCTTGTTCAGGGCTTAAATCCAATCTGGTTGTGATAAAGGCAATCCGAGCTGCTTCAAGTCTTTCACGATCAATTCCACGGCGTTGAGCATGTACAGAAATAATAATCAAGAAGTTAAGGATCAGGAATATTCCAAACTTTTTCATTGTTGCTGAGGTGATAGGTTTTCTTCTTCCAAAAACTCTTCGAAAATAGTCATCTCTTCTTCGAAAAGCTCATCGAGTAATTCATTTGGGTCTTCGCTCATTGCCAAAATATCCTCTGCTGTCCAATATTCCGAATCAATATAAAGGTTGATATTTTCATCCAAAGCCACAGCAGGGGATGGGCTTTCAGAATTCGGTAATAAGAGATAAATGGATATCGAAGCAAAAAACACAAATACTGCCGCCCATTTCAAATACGAATAGTTCGAATTGGTTTTTGTTTTCGAAAGGATTTGATCTGGTAGTCCTTCGAAATAACCATCGGGGGCTTTGAATTCGGGTAATTTTGGTAGTTTTTCCATTTCAATTTATTTGACTCGCTGAGAAGCGGAAGGTTTATTCAGATTTTAAAGATTCTTCAATTTTTTTGACTGCATGATGATAGCTCGCCTTCAATGCCCCGATACTTGTTCCTGTCACTTCGGCCATTTGTTCGTAGGTCATTTCTTCTTGATATTTCAAATGAAAGACTAGACGCTGTTTTTCGGGAAGTGTAAGCAGAGCTTTAGCCAGCTTTTTTTCGATTTCATTTCCATCAAGACTTCCTGGCTGGTCAATGTAGGATTCCAATTTTTCCTGATGATCGTCGACTGAGAAGAAGAATCGCTTTTTCTTTTTCTCCAGAAAACTCAGGGTTTCATTCACTGCTATTCGATAGATCCAAGTATAAAGCCCGGAATCTTCTCGGAATTTATCCAAATGTCTGTAGGCCTTGATGAAAGTATTTTGAGTCAGATCATCAGCATCTTCATGAATCAAAACCATCCGACGGATCACTTGGTATATACGACGCTGATACTGCTCGATCAAAATCCTAAAACCACGGTTTTTGGTTTCAGGCTTTCGAATAAGCCGAAGAATATCCTGGTCGTCTATCTGAATCATTGAATTTTAGACTTGACTTTTCATCTTGGGTTTACTCAGGTCATAAATTTTTATAGAAAATCCCATTTCAAAACAGAAGCAACTGATCGCAAGCCTAAGATTAAGGTGAATAAAACGATCAAATATGAGAGAATCAGGTAGCTATTTTGGCTTTTCGACTTACCCATGACAGCAGTTCGACTTGCCATCCATACAATCCAAACACTCACAAAAGGCAGAAGCACTCCGTTAGCCAACTGTGCAAAGGATATTAATTGTACGGGCTTAATGCCCAAGGAGGCAAAAATCAGCCCCAAACCCATGACAAGTAAAATAGAAAGGCGCATAGGTGTGGATTGAGTCTCTTGGGTTTTTCCTAAAATACCGCAAATGACTAAGGCTGCAGCCAAAGGTGCTGTGATTGAGGAGGTCAAACCTGCCGAAAGAAGCCCGAAACCCATCAGATAAGACCCCGTTTTCCCAAAAACAGGTTGTAAGCCATTTGCCACGGATTGGGCGTTTTGAATTTGCTCGCTCATATTGAATGTGCCGACGATCAAGATGGCCATGGACACTAAGCCGCCTAAAACAACGGCCAGGCCGATATCCCACCGCATCCAATGAAAGGCTTTTCGGTCCTTCCATTTGTTTTTACTCAATGATGCATAGAGAAATAGGTTGTATGGAACCACCGTCGTCCCAATCAATGCTACCACGTTGGTGAGATTGTCAGAATTAAGTCTTGGGATAAAACCATCAGCCACTTTTGACCAATCTGGTGCCAAAGCAATAGCCGTCCAGATAAATGAAATGGACATCAAAATCACCAGGAAAACCAAGAATCGCTCAATGGATCGATATTTGGCAAACCAAAGCATAGCAAAGGCAAGCGATCCTATAAAAAGATTACCCAAGTCTAAGGATAGTCCAGCTACATCAACTTTTGGCAAAGAAATAAATACTTCCAACCCTAATCTAGCACCGGTGATATTTCCGGATTCGTAGGCGATGTTTCCAAGAACAATCGCTGAAAAAATCAATAGGATTTGGATCGATTTATAAATGAAGGGACTTGTACTTTCCCTAACAAGCTCGCCCAGATCTTTTTGGGTAGCAATCCCAATCCTTCCTGAGGTCTCCTGAAGGACAATGGTGATTAATACTGATAAACCCAAAGCCCAAAGTAATTCAAAACCGAAATTGAAGCCAGCAAGTGTACAGACCATGACAGTTCCTGGCCCGATGAAAGCTGCTGCTACAAGTGGTCCGGGACCGATATTTTGGAGGATTTTTTTGATGGGTGACAATTTTCCTTTTCGGAAAAATAGCCTTTTGGGTAGAATTTTTGTTATAGATTCATAAAATTCTTATTTACTCGATATTTCTATGAATTGGTTGAAAATTAGCTTCAAAATCGTTGCTGTCATTTTCTTGTCTTTTGTTTTTTTTCTGCTCCTTCTTTTTAGGAATGATATTCCAAAGGATGAAATTGTGGAGAAGTATAGTCTTCCGGAGTCCTATTTCATAGAAGTGGATGGAATTAACCTGCATGTTCGTTTCCTTGGAGAGGGTATACCTGTTTTTTTGATTCACGGTAGTTTTTCTTCCTTACACACCTGGGATCAATGGCAGCAGGAGCTTAGTCCCTATTTCATGACTATTTCTGTGGATCTTCCAGGGCACGGATTGACAGGGCCGGATGATTTGCAGCGGTACTCCATCATGGATTACAGCGAACTGATACTCCGACTCGCAGATAAATTGAATCTTCCGAAGTTTCATATAGCAGGAAACTCAATGGGAGGAGCAGTAGCCATGCAAGTGGCGAGTACCAGGCCAGATCGCGTACTTTCTTTGAATCTTATCGACGCATCAGGAGCTCCCAAACCTGAGCCAAGAAATATTGAATCAAGTTCAAAAAACAATTCCAGTCGAGGTGGTGGCGCTTGGATTTTTCGGTTGGCGGGTCATCCAGTTTTTTCTAAAGTCCTGTTGAAATGTACTCCCAAGTTTCTTTTTGCGATGAATCTCAAGCAGGTCTATGGAGATGAAAGTAAAATCCCCAAAGAGGCTGTAAACCGTTATTTTGAGTTGATGCTATCTGAGGGCAACCGGCAGGCAACTTTGGACAGGCTCCGATCTCCTCGAAACAGCGATATTGATTTCAAGAGGTTGACCATGCCGACTTTGATCATGTGGGGCAAAAAGGATACTTGGATTCCCGTAACACAAGCATATCTTCTGGAAAAAGCCATTCCAGGATCTTCTCTGGTAATCTTTGATGAGGCTGGCCATGTGCCTATGGAAGAAATCCCGACAGAGACTGTCTCAAAATACCTTTCCTTTTTGGGAGTTGAGGTTAGGCCCAAGTACCTTGATGAGCCAAATATCCTGACTTATGCCTACTGATTATTTATTGATCCTAGTTCTTCTTTTTCAACTTCTAATTTTCATTTTTTTGATCTGGTCGCGCTATTCAGGCTCGAAAAATGACGCCTTTCGACAGCTAAAAGAAGAGGTGAATCAAAGCCTTTTGGAAGGAAGAAAAGAAAACCGGCAAGATCTGCTTGCTCAGTTTAGATTGGTATTTGATTCACTTCGGTCGACTTCCCGAGATCAACAGGAATCTATCAAGAATTTTGCAGAGGTTTTCAGGCAAAATATCAAAGACCTGAATGCATTGCAAAAGGAAAAGTTGGAATCCATCCATCAGCGGCAGGAAGAATTGCAAAAAAGCACGGAATTGAAACTTGAAAGAATCCGTGAAACCGTAGATGAAAAGCTTCAAAAGACCTTGGAAGCCCGGCTTGGGCATTCTTTTGAATTGGTGTCAAAGCAGCTTCAGGCGGTTCAAAAAGGACTTGGAGAGATGCAGCATTTAGCAAATGGAGTAGGAGACCTGAAGCGGGTGCTGAGTAATGTCAAGAGCCGTGGCGTGCTGGGAGAGTATCAACTTCAAGCTTTATTGGAAAATATGCTTTCACCAGAGCAGTACCTGAACAACGCTTCACTTGGAAAAGGTAATCGGGAGCGGGTCGAGTTTGCTGTGAAGATGCCGGGAAATGAAGAACCGGTTTTACTCCCAATTGATGCTAAATTTCCTCAGGAATCCTACCTGCGATTAGTGGATTCATACGACAATGGCAATGTTTCTGAAGTGGAATTTTATCGTGCTGAATTGGTCAGAGCTATTAAAAAATCCGCTTTGGACATCCAATCCAAATATTTAAATCCTCCTTACACGACAGATTTTGCTATTTTATTTCTCCCAGTGGAGAGTCTTTATGCAGAAGTCCTCAGACATCCTGGTCTCGCACAAGAAATCCAACAAGAGTACAAAGTGCTAGTGACAGGTCCTACCACACTTTCAGCGATTTTGAATAGTCTGCAAATGGGTTTCAAGACTTTGGCTATTCAACAACGAAGTTCAGAAGTTTGGCAGATTTTGGGTGCTGTGAAAACTGAATTCTCCAAATTTGGAACTCTTATCGAGCGCACGCAGAAGAAACTTCAGGAGGCCAATGATGATTTGGATAAGCTAGTCGGAGTTCGGACACGTGTGATTCAGCGGAAACTCAAGGATGTACAAGAGATACCACAGGAGGATAGTAACAAGCTTTTAAATCAATCGGAGTAGTTTGTCTGTTTTGGCTATTTCGCTTAATAGTCCAATTCTTCAAATTTTTCTCCTATTTCCTGATTACCATGTAGAAAGCTATTAACTTTGCCGTCAGTTTTATCACCAGAACCAATTCTATGGGGATGCACATCGTCATTGCTGGAGCAGGGGACATGGGTTACCACCTTGCCGAGCAATTGAGTTATGACAATAAAGATATCACACTGATTGATACAGAGCGAGAAGTACTGGATTATGTTTCTTCGAAGCTTGATGTCTTGACGGTGATGGGGGATGCCACCTCCATCGATGTTCTTCAACGAGCCAATGTCTCGAATGCCAGTATGCTTTTGGCAGTCACTACTTCGGAAAAAACCAATATCGTAGCCGCTGTTTTAGCAAAGCAACTAGGAGCCAAAATGGTCATGGCTAGAGTAAGAAATCACTCTTACCAAAGCAGCGAGAATATTCAATTTTTTCATAATCTAGGAATAGATAACCTGATTTCTCCTACCATGCTTTGCAGTAAGGAGATCTTCAATATGATTCAAAACTCTAGCTTTACGGAGGTTTTTGACTTTGAAGGTGGAAAGCTAAATATCGTAGGTGTCACATTGGATGAGTCTAATCCTCTTGTAAATCAACGGATTATGGATATGAGTTCCAATCCGATTTTTGAGGATATTCGGATTATTGCCATTCTTCGTGATCAGAAAACTATTATCCCGCGGGGAAGTAATATCATCCGGAATCACGATCACGTGTTTTTTATTTCTACCAAAAAACACACCGAGAGTATCCTTGAGCTGATCGGTCAAAAGAAAAGAGAAGTCAAGAATATCATGATTATCGGTGGGGATGATATGGCTTTGACCACCGCTCTGCGGCTAGAAGATCATTTTAGAGTTACCCTAGTCAATAGAGATAAGGAACGTTGTAAGTGGCTAGCCGAACAGCTTCCTAATACGTTGATAATCAATGGTGACTATAAAAACATTGAATTGCTGATCGAAGAAGGCTTGGAGCAAATGGATGCTTTTTTGGCTTTGACAGAGTCTTCTGAGACCAATATTATCACCAGTCTTTCTGCAAAGAATCACGGAGTATATAAGACTATCGCTCACGTCGATACTCGGGAGTACATTCATATCTCGCATAGCATTGGGGTTGATTCTTTGATCAATAAAAAATTGGTAGCTGCAAATGAGATATCCCGATACCTCAGAAAAGGAACCGTTGAAGCGGTTTCGGGGATTTATGGAGTAGATGCTGAGTTTATTCAGTATTCAGTTTCTAAAAACAATCGCTTGACCAAAAACCCACTGAAAGATCTTCATTTCCCGGATACGGCAATTGTCGCAGGAGTCATTCGAGGAGAAGAAGTATTTATTCCAGATGGTGAATTCCAATTGCAATTAAATGATAAGGCGATCGTTTTGGCGCTTCCTCAGGCCAAGAGTTCATTAGAAAAACTTTTTCACTAAGTATGATTCATCATCGGGAAATTGCCAAAATCATGGGAGCATTATTGGTGCTTATTGCACTGCTTATGCTTCCTGCAGTTGGTTTTTCATGGTATTACGATGAGAATGCATGGCCGCTTCTTATCTCTATGGGGATTTCTGGATTGGTTGGGTCTATTCTGTTTTTATCCTTTTCTAAACAAGACCAAAATATCCGAAAGCGGGAGGGGTATCTAATCGTTGCTTTGAGCTGGATTTTTATGAGTCTATTCGGGATGTTGCCTTACATTTTGAGTCATCAAATCCCATCCTTCGAGGACGCGATTTTTGAAACGGTTTCCGGCCTGACTACTACAGGAGCCACCATTCTGACCGATATAGAAGTCATGCCCAAAGGGATTCTCTTTTGGAGAAGTATGACTCAGTGGATAGGTGGTTTGGGAATTATCGTGTTGACGGTGGCTATTTTCCCACTTTTGGGGATAGGGGGTATTGAGCTTTTTGTAGCCGAGTCTCCAGGGCCTACTTCCGATAAAGTTCACCCTAGAATTTCTGAAACGGCTAAGAGACTTTGGTATGTATATGTCGGTCTGACGCTTTCGGCCACCTTGTTGTATTGGGTAGGGGGAATGACCTTTTTTGACGCCATTAATCATGGATTGACCACGATGGCTACGGGAGGTTTTTCTACCAAAAATGCCTCCATGGCTTATTTTGATTCGGCTTTTATTCAATATGTGGCCATCTTTTTCATGTTTTTGGCAGGGACCAACTTTACGATTATTTATTTTGGATTGATTGGTAAAGTGCGTCGTGTCCTGCGAAGCGACGAGTTCAAAGCCTACACAATTGCCGTTTTGGCACTTGCTGTTATTTTGTTTTATCCCATTGCTGCAGGAGGAAACGATTACGAATTGGCATTCCGAAAGTCCCTTTTTCAGGTTGTTTCCCTTGTTACTACTACAGGGTATGTGACGGATGATTACACCCAATACGGACAAGGAGCGACTTTTATTTTCTTCATGCTACTTTTCCTAGGAGGGTCTGCAGGTTCTACAGCAGGTGGGATCAAATTTGTAAGACACCTGACGTTTATCAAGAACTCTTGGTTGGAGTTCAAAAGATTGATTCATCCCCGGGCAGTGGTACCACTCGTTATTAATGGAGATCGTGTAACGGGTAGGATTATCACTCATATCATGAACTTCCTGTTGATCTATCTTTTGACTTTCGTGCTGGGTTCTTTAGCGCTTTCGCTGATGGGTTATGATTTGGCAACCTCCCTCGGGGCAGTAGCTACAAGTCTTGGAAATGTAGGACCTGCTATAGGTCAGGTCGGCCCAGTGGATAATTTTGCATTCTTCTCTCCGATAGCGAAAATCTTCCTCTCTTTTATCATGCTCTTAGGAAGATTGGAGCTTTTCACGCTTTTAATCTTATTCACTCCTTTTTTCTGGAGGACAAATTAATCCTGGATTTCGAACTGAGCTTGAATTTTAGCAATTCGATCTTCCAAGCTTTCTGAAGAGAGGGTGGTACGACTAAGTCGATCGACCATGATCGGAAAGGAAAAGGGAGTAAACTGAACCGGATAGCGAATATCGATTCGTTTTCGGTTAATCTTTTGGACTGCTTTCACGAATTTTTCTTGCTCCATCTGTTGATTCAAGGCCTCTTTTTGAGCTTGTTTGAGTAGGAGGTTTTCCGGATCGTATTGTTCAAATACTTGAAATAGTAGGCTTGAATTGGACTGAATGTGCTTAAATGTGGCTTGCTTACCCGGAAAGCCCTGAAAGACTAAACCCGAGATTCCTGCGATTTCCCGGAATTTCCTTCGGGACATTTCACTTTCATTCACGCAAAGCAATGCATCCTCCTCTAGGTTTTTTAGAGTGAAAATATCCTCCTCCAAAATCTCCTCAATGGCGATGGGACTGTCACTAAGTAGCTCAAATCCGTAGTCATTCATTGCCATATTGAAAGTCACCGGATAGCTGACAGAAATTCGATAGGCGATCATAGCACTCATCAGCTCATGAATCATCCGGCCTTCAAAAGGATAAAAGAATAAATGATAGCCTTGCTTACTCTGAAAAGACTCAATCAATAAAGTATCCGGGTCTGGAACAACCGAAAGCCTGCTTTGCAGGTCTAGAATAGGAGCTATTTGCCGGACTTCCTCTGATTTCATCAGTCCTTGATTATACTCTTGAAGGATTTGAAGGATTTGGTCAGCTAGCATGGAGGATAGCGACATTCGAGCCCCCATCCAACTCACCACATTGGTAGTCTTCTTCTCGGATACTTTTACAGTGGCAGTCAGGTCTTTAATTTTCAACAGTTCCAATGATCTCCCCGCAAAAAAGAATCGATCACCAATTTTCATTTTGGTGATAAAGTACTCCTCAACCGTTCCGAGGTAAGCACCATTTTTAAACTTGATTTTGATCATGGGTTCTGATACTATCGTCCCCATCGAAAGCCGGTGCTTCATCGCTATCCGCTTATTTTTTACCCGATAAAGCCCATCCTCGTCAAGTACTACTTTCAAAAAATCCTCATAACTGCTCAGTGAATCCCCTCCTTGGGTAATGAATCGGATAATCCAATCCATTTCCTCCGAACTTAAATCCTTAAAAGAGAAAGTGTTTTTCACGATGGGATACACATCCTCTTTTCGGAATCCTACACCCACTGCAAGGGTCACCAAAAATTGGATCAAAACGTCATAAGGCATTTCAGGTGGGAATTGAGACTCCAGACTCTCGGATTCAATGGCATTTCTCAATGCGGCTGCCTCTATCAATTCCAATGAATTTGTGGGGACAAAAAAGATCTCCGAAGGTAACCCCGGCTGATGGCCCGCTCTTCCGGCACGCTGAATAAATCTAGCTACGCCCTTTGGACTACCGACCTGAATCACCCGATCCACCGGCCTAAAATCCACACCTAAGTCCAAACTTGAGGTACAAACGACCAACTTCAACCGACCTTCATGAAGGGAATCTTCTACCCATGCCCGGACTTTCATGTCCAATGAGCCGTGGTGCATGGCGATCCATCCAGCCCAATCGGGTCTGGCTTCCAAAAGCTTTTGATACCAAATCTCAGTTTGTGAACGGGTATTAGTGAAAAGCAAAACCGTCCTGCCTGCTTCAATGATGGGAATGACCTGCTCCATCATCCGAATGCCCAGATGTCCTGACCAAGGATATTTCTCGATTTCTGGAGGAAATACCGAGTGAAGTATGATGGGTTTGTCGATTTCAGCTTTGACCAGGTGGATGGGAAGCTTGGTGCCCAAAAGTGCCTTGGCAGCTTCCTCCATATTTCCAATAGTGGCTGAAATACCCCAGCGTCGAAAAGTATGTTTACAAATGGATTGGATGTACTCCAGACCCAATTGAACCTGAACGCCACGCTTATTCCCGACCAACTCATGCCATTCATCCACCACCACGCACTGAAGGTTTTTGAAAAGCTTTTCATGATCTTTTTGGGCAATCAGGATATGTAGGGTCTCGGGAGTAGTGATCAATACTTCCGGTGGTTTCCGCTTGAGTGCAGCCCGGGTTTTGGCATCGGTATCTCCATTCCTCACAGCTACCTGCCAAGGTAAGTCCATAGAATAGCAGACCTCCTGCATGGCTTTTTGGATATCTTGAGACAAAGCGCGGAGTGGAGTCATCCAAATGAGTTGAAGCCCATTGTTCTTTTTGCTTTTCCAATCGGTAGGATTCTTTCGGATGAAATCCAAAATAACAGCAAACCAAAGTGCAAAAGTTTTTCCTGATCCCGTAGGTGCATTGAGTAGACCCGATTTGCCATCGAGGTAGTCCTTCCAGGTAGTTTTCTGGAATTCAAAGGCTTCCCAATTTTTCGCTCGGAAGTATGCTAATGCTGGTTCTAGGTTTTTATCCTCCATAAAGGTCGAGTAGGGATCGGAGTTCTTGGAGTGTATTGGCCTCTTCTTTTGGTTTGTCTTTTCTCCACCTCAATATTCGTGGAAAACGAAGAGCAATACCACTTTTGTGACGGGGGCTGTCCTGAATTCCTTCAAAAGCAATTTCAAATACCAATTCAGGTTTGACCGTACGCACCGGGCCAAAGCGTTCTTTGGTGTTCTTTTTTACAAATTGATCCACTTCCCGCATTTCGGCGTCAGTTAAGCCTGAGTAGGCTTTGGCAAAGGGGACTAATTGATCTTCATCCCAAACTGCAAAGGTATAATCGCTGTATAAATCAGCCCTTCTTCCATGTCCTTTTTGGGCATAAATCATCACCCCATCAATAGTCAGCGGATCGATTTTCCATTTCCACCAATTCCCACGCTTTCGACCGGTCTCGTAGGGACTGTTTTTGTGTTTAAGCATCAGTCCTTCTGCGAAATGCGCACGAGAGTCTTCACGGATGACGGCTAATTTTTCCCAAGACTCAGTAGTCAAAGGGTCGGATAGTTCAAAATGATTGTGATCAACTTGTGCAAATAAAGATTCCAGTTGACTTCTTCTACTTGATAGTGGCAGTTCTCGTAAATCTTTACCTTCCCACTCCAAAAGGTCATAAGCCAAAAAGCTCACGGGTGCATCTTTCAAGATTTTCTTGGAGACATTTTTCCTTCCTATTCGAGTTTGCAGTAATGAAAAAGGGAGGGGTTGCCCATTCCGAAAAGCCAATATTTCCCCATCCAAAACAGTTCCATCCGGTAGTGAAGTAGCCAAATCCATTAATTCAGGAAATTTCTCGTTCACCAATTCCTCCCCACGGCTCCAGATAAAGAACTCGTTTTTTCGGGAAATGACTTGTCCTCTGATGCCGTCCCATTTCCATTCTGCTTGCCAATCATCCAAAGATCCAAGTTCTTGAGGTTCTGATTCAAGGGGATGGGCTAAGTAAAATGGATAGGGTTTGGATAAATCCTGTTGATTTTGGCTTTGGTCAAATAGATCTTGAAAGCTGATTTTTTCAGGGTCCCAATTTCCCATCAGGGCGTAAGCAATTTCGGATTTTTCCCGATCGAGGAAATTTGCGAGCGCTTGGGTGATCAAGTTTTGGCTGACACCAATTCGAAATCCTCCGGTGATTATTTTATTGAAAACAAAGCGCTCCATTCTATCCAGCCGACTCCAAGAATCAATTAGAAATGCCTTTTTACCTTCATCGTTGAGTCCTTTTAGATTCTGTAGTTTTTGAATCCAGGCACTCAAGTCTAAATCATGGGTCTGGGTAGGAAGGGGAAGAAGCAATGAAATAGTTTCGGCCAGATCTCCGACAGTATGATAGCATTCTTCAAAAAGCCAGGCCGGAGTTTTTGACATTTCCATGCACCATTCGCGGAGTTGCTTTGTTGCGATTTGTCTTTTGGGCCTTCGATGAGTGAAAATCGCAATAGCCCAAACTTTGTCCTGATCCGAAGCAGCGTGAAAAAATTGATCCAAGGCTGCCAATTTATCTTTGGTTTTATTGGACTGATCGAGCTGTGTGATCAACTGCGAAAAATGCTTCATTCTGAAATTTAAAAGGATAATGTGACTTTAGTCCGCAAGGAATTGCCGAAAATCAATAATTTTATGTGAAAACGAACAGGTTTTGTAAATCTGACGTTTTAGCTATGAAAACTGAACAAGCATGAAAAAGTTACTTCTGAGTATAATGATAATAGGTTTGGGGTTTGCCTGCAGTGATCCCGAGCCAGATACTTACACGGGAAAAGTCGCTGAATACGAATTATATAAGTCCTCAGACTTTGATTTTAATGGCACCTTGACTGTCAAAGAATTGGTAGGAGGAAAGCTGGAACTGAGTATTATCCTAGATGGCGCAAATAGCAATTCCAATGTAAGTTATCCCGCACACCTTCATTTCGGCAACTATCAATTGCAGGATGCTCCGATTGCCTTTGTACTGAATTCCGTCCCTGCAAATTCACTTCAAAGCGTGACCGTTCTTGAGCAATTATCTGATGGATCTAAGTTGAGTTTTGAGGATTTTGCGCAATTTGACGGGCATGTCAAAATTCATTTAGCGAATGATGGACCAGATTATGAAGTTATCTTGGTGGCTGGTGATATTGGTTTAGCAGCTGAGCAGTCTGTTTTCGATCCCTCCAAAATGGCAGTTTGCGGTAAGGATTTTTAATTGTGTCAATGACATTTAAAAAAGCACCTCAATAGAATGCTTTTTTAATTAACTCTGAATACTAAAATCAACGACCATGATCTTTTCTTTAATTTATAGTTTTTGTTTCTTGGTTTTGATTCCAAATTTTCGTGAAAAAATAGACGCTTATTTTCAAGATGAAGACAAACTAATGGGAGTTTGGATAATGGTTAAGTCTGAAAAAGATGGAAATATTCGTGATGATGAATCCATTGATCAAAAATATACTTATGCGTTTAAAAAAAATGGTGATTATATTCTTGATTTTAGAATCGTTAGAAAGCAACTACAAGAATCCGATATGTCAATAATGGATTATCCTAAAATTAAGTGGTCGATAATTGAAGATTCTCTTGAGTTAAGAGCCTTTAGTTCAAATGGGAACTATTTAGGCTCTACTTCTTATCAATTCCATTTCAATGGAGATACCTTGGTCTTGGAAAATTCAATTTTAAAAGAATCATTCTTAAAAAGAAAAGAGAAATAGTCCTCCAAATTAGGAATTGAATTATTAATGAATTAATAATAATAAAAGGCCGTCCTCATTGAGAACAGCCTCCTATTTTTGGTATTGATTTGATTGTTTTGAAGCAGGTTTTACTTCAGTTTTTCATTTTTCAAACTTCAAGCTTCCTGCTCCCAACTTTAGAATCAGTCTTCAACAGACTCAAATAAGTCAATTTTTGTACTTTTCACCTTTTCCTCGAAAGCCTTCCAGTCACCTGCAAGGAACTCATCCAAGACGGCAATTGCTTCATCAGCAGCTTCTTTCGCATGGTTTAGCGTTCGCTGTTCGGTTGGGCCTGGAGCAGTATAGGAACTACCGGCATAGCGTCTTGGTACAAATTGAAGCGTCATGGTAGTTGGGTAAAGATTTCTTACGATGCCCTGTCCTTCTCGAGTAGGTCCGTTGAAGGCTTCTTTGACTGTCTCCAGTTTCTTCTTGATCTCTTTAGCAGCATCAGCCAGTGCTTTTGCTTCCTCAGAGTCTAGGTCTTTGGTCATATCCTGTACCTTTTTGATGGTTTTTTCTGCTTCGTCCATTTGATGGTTAGCCTTATTCATTCTGCTTTGCAAAGCTTCCATTTCCTTCATGAATGCATCCTTTGCCTGAAGATCAGCAATTCGAGTTTCGATTCTTGGATCTGAATGAACAGTGATCATGGTTTCAGCTTTTTCCTCCCCATAGACAAATTCTACTTTGTAGGTGCCAGGAATGACATCTCCTCCAGAAGGCTCAAAGAATCTGTTTCTATTGGTTCGCTCTCCATAATATTCAGCAGTTGACTTTCTATCGAGATTCCAATTTACCCGATTGACTCCTTTTTCTGGTGTAGTCTTCAGCGTCCGGATTTGCTCGCCTGCCTGATTGTAGATATTTACCGTAACGGTGTCCAGCTTTTCTTTGTCATCATTCAAAATGAAGCTCAAGCGGCCGCCTGTCTCCCGGTTTTCACCGGCATATTTTCCATCAGCAGGGAATCGCTCTCCGTGAGGCTGCTGAATTTCCACTTGATAAGCATCTGGAGCAGGAACTGCAGTGATTTTGGCCGCAGGCATGGCTCCGTTATTAGCAGCGAAAATCCGCAAAGGACGAATATCATCGAGTACCCACATGGATCGGCCAAATGTACCGATCACGAGATCCGCTTCTCTTTCCTGAATGGCCATATCGTAAGTAGAAACAGCCTTAGGATAGCCATGTTCCCACTTATTCCAGGTTTTTGCTTTGTCAAAGGAAACGTACAGACCATATTCTGTACCCAAGAAAACCAAGTTAGGCTCTACAGGGTCCTGCTTAATGGAAAGCGTATAACCCCAAACTTTGGAATCGTCAGCTATCCGTGTAAAAGTTTTTCCAAAATCGCTGCTGTGATAAGCATAAGCTGTGAAGTCATTGTTTCGGTAGTTATTGGCAATCACCCAAACTTCTCCTGCAGCATACTTGGAAGCTTGAATCTGAGCGATCCAACTTGCCTTAGGCAGTCCGGGAAGTTTTGAAGCAACATTTGTCCAATTTTCACCACCATCCTGAGTGACTTGAAGGTTGCCGTCATCAGTACCTACCCAAATCACATCGTGATCTACCGGGCTAGGAGCTATGGAAATAATCGTCGTATGGTTTTCAGCACCGGTAATATCAAATGTAAGACCTCCAGTTTGCTGCTGACGCTGCTTGGTAGAGTCATTGGTAGTCAAATCAGGAGAGATGATTTCCCAAGTTTCTCCACTGTCACTGGACTTGTGTAAAAACTGTGATCCGTAATACACACCGTTTTCATTGTGGGGATCTTCTGCGATCGCTGCATTCCAGTTGAATCGTAGGAAAACATCCTTGTCCGGATGCGTAGGTCGGATGAATCGGTTGTGGCCGGTAAGTTTATCAAAGCGGGATAGATTTCCACCCTGTGACATGGTATATCCAAATCTAGAATCTGCCGGATGTGGAACGACATCGAATCCATCACCAAAAGAGATTTCCTGCCAATAAGTATTTCGGATACCGTCTCTTCTCCAGACATAAGACGGACCTACCCAAGAGCCGTTGTCCTGCATTCCTCCATAGATATTGTATGGAAGTTCATTGTCTACATTGACGTGATAGAATTGTCCGACAGGTAGTTTTTCGGCGAAATACCAGTTTTTGCCACCATCTCGGGTAATGTTTAACCCTCCATCATTCCCGTCCATCATGAGCTTGGGATCATTAGGATTGATGTACCAGGCATGGTGGTCGGGGTGAACACCCGCATACTGCAAGATTTGGCTAAATGACTTTCCACCGTCTTCGCTCATTCCCACACGAGAATAGAGCGTGTAAATGCGGTTTTCATTTTTAGGATCCGCGTGAATTTCAAAGTAGTAAAAAGGTCGATCGCCGATTTCTGGCTTGTCATTGATCATTTTGAAATTTTCGCCTCCGTCTTCAGAAACGTAGAGTGCGTTCTTTTTGGACTCAACTAAAGCATATACTTTGTTGCTGTTTGCGGCAGAAATGGCAAGTCCCATACGACCATAGTCGCTTTTTGGAAGGCCATTTTTATCATCTAGCCTTTTCCAGTTTTCACCACCATCATGTGTTACATATAAACCAGAAGAAGGTCCTCCTGATTCGAAAAACCACGGATAACGGCGATGCTGCCACATGTTGACAAAAAGCTTGTTTGGATTATTGGGATCCATGATCATTTCTCCCACTCCCGTTTTTTCGTCGATGTAAAGGATTTTATCCCAAGTCTTTCCTCCATCTGTGGTTTTGTAAAGACCGCGCTCTTCCTGCTCTCCCCAAGGAGAACCGATTGCACCCACATACACGGTATTGGGATCGTCAGGATGAACGATAATTCGGTGGATGGCTCGAGTTTTTTCCAAACCCATCCGCTCCCAAGTTTTGCCTGCATCTAGGGATCTGTATACTCCATATCCCAGATTTAGTGAGTTTCGAGGGTTTCCTTCTCCGGTTCCAATCCAGATTACAGAAGGGTTTTTCTGATAAATGGAAATCGCTCCAATGGAATGGACAACCTGCTCATCAAAGATTGGCTCCCAATGGATGCCACCTGATGTAGATTTCCAAAGTCCGCCAGAGGCAGAACCAGCATAAATGATGGAAGGATTATCATCTACAGCATCAATAGCCGTGATTCTTCCACTCATCCCTGCAGGTCCCACATTTCTTGTTTTCATGGATTTGAAAAGATCCATGTCCACATCTTGTGCAATGACTGTTGAGCCCAAAAGGAACATCAGCCAGAGAGTAAAGAGTTTTCTCATAGAATTGGTGATTTTTTCTTTAAATAAAATAAAACTAATCCACCCATTTTTAATTTTTATTCTAATGGATTCAAAATGTGCTGAACAGGAAGTTCTTTCTAAAAATTGATTATCGGTTTGGTGGGTCAGTGCATTTTTCCTTTTCTTTAAGAAAAAATTAAAAATATATGTCGAATCGTTATCAAAAGCCTGTTTTAGGGCTTTTTCTATTCCTTTTTGGTTCAGTGGCCTGGGCTCAAACTGGTCGTTTCCAACAGGCGGTGGATTATCAGATGGAAGTATCCATGGATGTGAATACCAATCAGTATCAAGGTACGCAGCGCCTGGTTTATTCCAACAACTCGCCTGACACGCTGCATCGAGTTTTTTATCACTTGTATTACAATGCTTTCCAGCCGGGAAGTATGATGGATGTTCGGTCTCGTACCATTGCTGACCCAGACCGTAGGGTAGGAGATCGGATTTCAAAGCTTTCTCCTGATGAGATTGGTTATTTGCATGTCAAAAATTTAAAAGTGAATGGAAAAACTGCCGAAGCGAATGAGGTGGGTACCATCCTTGAAGTAACGCTTCCTGAGCCGATTTTACCAAATTCCCAAGCTACTTTAGAATTGGAATTTGATGGGCAAGTTCCTGTTCAGATCAGAAGATCGGGCCGTGATTCTGAGGAAGGCGTTCGCTACTCCATGTCACAGTGGTATCCGAAATTAGCTAACTACGATGAGCAAGGTTGGCATGCCAATCCATACATCGGACGGGAGTTTTATGGAATTTGGGGAGATTTTGATGTGAAAATCACCATCGATAAGGAATACACTATCGGAGGTACGGGATACTTGCAGAACCCTAATGAAATTGGTCATGGCTACCAAGATGAAGGTGTAACTGTACCAGAACCAACGGGTGAAACACTAAATTGGCACTTCAAAGCTCCAATGGTTCATGATTTCATGTGGGGAGCAGATCCAAAATACCAACACGATAAGGTGTTGATGGATAATGGAATTACCGTTCACCATTTCTTCATTCCTGGAGAAAAAACGTCTGAGAATTGGGAGAAACTGAAAGAATTCACCCCGAAGGCGATCGAATATATGTCCAAGCACTTTGGTCAATATCCATACAAGCAGTTTTCTGTAGTACAAGGTGGAGATGGAGGAATGGAATATGCCATGTCCACTCTAATTACCGGAGAGCGTAGCTTACCATCTTTAGTTGGAGTGATGGTTCACGAATTAGCACATAGCTGGTATCATGGGGTCTTGGCTACCAATGAGTCTTTGTATCCATGGATGGATGAAGGTTTTACCTCTTATGCTACCAATTTGACTATGGGAGAAATTATGTCACCTGGTAGATCTAATGTACATGCTGGCAGTTACCGTGGATACTTTGGTTTGGTAGCATCTGGACTAGAAGAGCCTCTGGCTACACACTCAGATCACTATCATACAAACCGTGCCTATGGGGCTGCAGCTTATTCCAAGGGTGCTGTTTTCATGGAGCAGATGGGCTATGTGATTGGAGCAGAGGTTAGGGATCGTGGATTACTTCGATACTTCAATGAGTGGCAGTTCAAGCATCCAAACGTGAATGATTTAATCCGAATCATGGAAAAAGAAAGTGGCTTGGAGCTAGACTGGTACAAGGAATATTTTGTCCATACCACTAAGACTATTGATTATGCGATCAAAGAAGCTAAAGCCAATGGTGAAAAAACAGAAATTACGCTTCAGCGGGTGGGCTTGATGCCTATGCCTGTGGATTTGGTCATTACCTACAAAGATGGAAGCCAAGAGTCCATTTATTTGCCATTGGTGATCATGCGGGGTGAAAAAGCTCAGGAAGCAGGAACACCTACTCGCATCCATACTGAAAAATGGGCCTGGGTTAATCTGGAAAAAACACTTGTTGTTGATAGAAATCTAGAGACCATTAAATCAATCGAAATTGATCCAACCAAGCGAATGGCGGATGTACAGCCAGAAAATAACAAAGTAGAGTTTTAAGGCTCTACTTTTTAGGCATAAAAAAAGGTGACCATTTGGTCACCTTTTTTATTTTCAGTGGGATCAACCAGCGTTCTTCATATCTTGTACTTCTTTACGGATATCTTGCGCTAGGTTTTTCAAGTCTTGCATGCCTTTACGAACACGTGTACCAGCTGCCTGATTTCCTTTAGAATAGAACTTATCGAAATCAGCTTCGAGGTCCATTACAAGATTTTTTACTTCGTCAAATCTGCTCATAGTAAAAGTAGTTTTTTTAGGTTGATGATAATTTTATAGGGTCAATATAGCCCAAATACTTACTATTTCAATCCTAATGGCCTTTTTTTTGAAAATTTTTTACTCACCAAATGTAATGGCAAGTTCAGAATTCCTGTATTGACCACTGGTCAGTTTTTCTTTCACTGCTGCAAAAGCTTTTACAGTTTCGTTTACATCTTCTAAAGTATGTACAGCTGTAGGAATTAACCTCAAGATAATCATGCCTTTAGGTACTACAGGGTAAATCACTACTGAACAGAAGATGTTGTAATTCTCTCGCAAATCATGCGAAAGGGCCGCAGCTTCACCTACAGTACCATTTAATACTACTGGCGTTACAGGAGAATTTGATTTTCCAGTGCTGAAACCTTCATCATGTAGTCCTTTTCGAAGGGCATTGACAATTTTCCAAAGATTATCCTTAAGCTCAGGTCGAGTTCTTAGTAGTTCCAATCGCTTCAAACCACCCTCTACCAAGATCATTGGAAGTGATTTGGCGAAGATTTGAGAACGCATATTAAAGCGTAGGTAATGAATTACTTTTTCATCACCAGCAATGAAAGCTCCGATAGAAGCCATAGACTTGGCAAAAGTGGAGAAGTACAAATCCACTTCTTCAATTACTCCTTGCTCCTCATGTGTACCAGCACCTGTTTTACCCAAAGTACCAAAACCATGTGCATCATCTACAAGAAGACGGAATTGAAACTTTTTCTTCAGATCACAAATCTCTTTCAACTTGCCTTGATCACCAGTCATTCCGAAGACACCTTCCGTAATGAAAAGGATACCTCCGCCTGTTTCTGCTGCAAGCTTGGTCGCTCTTTCCAATTGCTTTTCTGCATTTTCGATATCATTATGCGGATACACATACCGCTTACCCATGTGCATTCTAAGAGCATCGATGATACAGGCGTGGCATTCTGAATCATATACCACGACGTCCTTACGATCAAGTAATGCATCGATTACCGACATGATTCCTTGATAGCCGTAGTTTAGTAGGTATGCTTTTTCTTTTCCTACAAATTCAGCGAGCTCACTTTCAAGCTGCTCGTGAAGGGTAGTCTGTCCTGACATCATTCGAGCTCCCATTGGATAGGCAGCTCCCCACTTAGCAGCTGCATCAGCGTCAGCTTTACGAACTTCAGGGTGATTGGCAAGTCCTAGGTAGTTATTCAATGACCAGGTCAAGACCTCTCGACCTTGAAACATCATGCGGGGTGCAATCTCTCCTTCTAGCTTTGGAAACATGTAGTACCCGTCTGACCAAGCTGAATGTTTGCCTAGTGGACCTAGGTTGGTTTGTAGTTTTGCAAATAAATCCAAGGTGATATTATTTATGATTAAGCAATAATTTTTCGGTTTTAAAATTCGCCAAAAATACAACTTATATGCCTACCAAGCAAAAAAGCAAAATGGCTTGGCCTAATCTTTATTTTAAGTCAAATATATTTGTTTTCTTCGCTTTTTAGATTCGATAGACCCAAACCCAACTTTAGAACATGAGAAAAATTCAAAAGCTCCTTGTTGCCAATCGAGGTGAAATTGCCCTTCGTATCATGCGCTCTGCAAAAGAGCTTGGGATAAAAACAGTTGCCGTTTACAGTGAAGCTGATCGGCTTTCCCCTCATGTCAAATACGCAGATGAGGCAGTTTGCTTGGGGCCACCACCTTCATCGGAATCTTATTTGTTGGGTGACAAAATCATAGAAGTTTGTATAGATCTTAAGGTAGATGCAATTCATCCAGGCTACGGTTTCTTGTCTGAAAATGCAGTTTTTGCAAAGAAAGTTACCGATGCGGGATTGCTTTTCGTCGGACCTTCTCCGGAGTCTATTGAAGTAATGGGAAGTAAACTGGCCGCGAAACAGGCAGTATCCACTTACGATATTCCTTTGGTGCCTGGTACAGAGGAAGCCATTTCTGATATTCCTGCTGCGAAAGAGCGAGCTGCAGAAATTGGCTATCCTATCCTGATCAAAGCTTCTGCCGGAGGTGGGGGAAAGGGAATGCGAATAGTGGAATCGGAAGCAGATTTTGAGGAGCAAATGCAACGCGCTGTCAGCGAGGCGCAATCTGCTTTTGGGGATGGTGCAGTTTTTATTGAAAAGTTTATCACTTCCCCACGTCATATTGAGATACAGGTCTTGGGAGATCAGCATGGAAATGTCGTTTATCTCTTTGAGCGGGAGTGTTCGATTCAGCGAAGACATCAAAAGGTAATTGAAGAAGCTCCTTCAGCTGTAGTGAGCCCTGAAATGAGGAAAGCAATGGGAGAAGCGGCCGTTGGTGTGGCCAAAGCCTGTAATTATTTTGGAGCTGGGACAGTGGAATTTATCGTTGACGGAGATCTGAATTTCTACTTCCTAGAAATGAATACCCGCTTGCAAGTAGAGCATCCTGTCACCGAGATGATCACTGGGAAAGACCTGGTCAAAGAACAGATTTGGATTGCAGAAGGCAGGGAATTACAGTTTGCTCAAGAGGATTTGACAATCAATGGACATTCGGTAGAGGTCCGTGTATATGCTGAAGATCCAAAAAATAATTTCCTTCCGGATATTGGGAAGCTTCAAACTTACCAAAGACCACAAGGGCCGGGAATCCGGGTAGATGATGGTTTCGAGGAAGGGATGCAAATACCGATTTATTATGATCCGATGATTTCAAAGCTGATTACACACGCTGAAAATCGGGAAGCAGCGATTTCAAGAATGATCCGGGCTATCGATGATTATCAAATCACAGGAATTCAGACTACTTTATCATTTTGCCGCTTTGCTTTGCAGCATGAGGCTTTTGTGAGTGGAGATTTTGATACCAAGTTTGTAGAGAAATATTTTACTCCGGATGTACTGGATGATTCACTTTCAGAAGAAGAGGAGTCACTTATTGCGGCTTTGGCCGTAGAGTTTTTTGAAAAAGAAAAACAGGCAACTCAAGTGTCAGGCGAAAGTGCGAAAAGTAATCAGAACTCGGCATGGAGAAAAAGATTGAAAATAGATGGCTGAAATCCTTCCTCTTCGAGCATGGCGATATGCTGACACTTTCAATTCCAAAATAGAAGAACTTACCGCGCCACTTTTCGATGTTGTTTCTTCCAAGCAACGGGAGCTTTTGTATGAAAATCCCTTAAACAGTATTCATCTTTCTGTCCCAAAAGGCGCTGATCCTGGAAAGGAGGCCTTTGAAACACTTCAGAAGTGGAAATCAGAGGGAATCCTCCGTCAGGATTATCTGCCCGGAATCTATGTTTACTATCAATACTTCCGACTTCCCGGGGAGACCACAGAGCGCTGTCGAAAGGGTTTTATAGCACAAATCAAAGCTTATGACTGGGAAGAAAAGCAAATCTTACGGCATGAAAACACCATCGTTTCTGCTGTAAATGATCGAGTAGATCTTCTTAAAAAGGCTAAAATTCAAGCATCTCCAACCCATGGATTATACGATGATCCGGAATTCAAACTAGAGCAATGGATGGATGAAGCTATTCAGAGCCCTCTTTATGAATTAGAAGATTATCAGGGAGTTAGGGAAGTTTTGGCAGTGATTCATGATCGGAAAGTGATATCCGAGTTTTTGGATTTGCTTGCGCAAAAGCAGGTTGTCTTGGCAGATGGTCATCATCGGATAGAAGGGAGTATAGCTTTGAGGAAGGAAATGAAAGATGAATTTCTAGACCGCAAATGGAAAGCTCATGATTACCACCTGATGTATTTGACAAATGCGGCATCAGATGATCTGAAAATCCTGCCAACCCACAGGCTATTTTATGGATTGACCGATAGGCAAGATTCCTTTTTAGAAAAATTATCAGCTTGGTTCGAAGTCAAGAAATTTGGGGATGCTGAAGAAATCGGGAATTATGCCCTGCACAAACCATTTTCTTTTGGTCTGCTACTAGGAGAGGAGGGATATGTACTCGAATTAATTCCAGAGAAGTACCAGACTATCAATCATGATTTACCGGAAGTGATTCGAAAGCTGGACCTTGCTGTTTTACATGAGGTGGTTTTCAATCAAATCTTGGGAATCAATCGAGAAGAACAGCGGAATTCATCACAGATTTCCTATGAGCGGAATTTCGCTCGCTGTCTTAGGCAGGTCAGATCGGGTCAAGCTAGCTTTGCTTTGATCACCCGAGAACTTTCAATGCGAACTGTCATGGAAGTTTGTCAATCAGGGCATTTGATGCCGCAAAAATCTACGTACTTTTATCCCAAGGCTTTGAGCGGGCTGCTTTTCGCCAGTATCGAGCAAAGCGAATTTGAATTCAACTATGATGCGTTTTTTAGAAAATCTGAAGGATAAGAAAATCATTTTAGCCTCCAATTCACCTCGTCGGCAGGAATTGCTTCGAGGCCTGGAGATTGAGTTTGAGATCAAATCCAGTCCGGTGGACGAATCCATTCCTTCAGATATTCCGGCTGAGTACGTAGCTGCTTACCTTTCTAAATTGAAATCAGAATCCTTTCCCGATGAACTTCTGGAAAACGAGATTTTGATTACTTCTGATACTGTGGTGATTGAAAATGGGCATGTTTTAGGTAAGCCCCAATCCGATCAGGAGGCCTTTGATATGATCAAAAGCCTATCAGGAGCCACTCATACCGTGATGACTGCCGTCACCATCAAGGATCGTCTGAAAAGAATCACCTTAGAAGATGAGACCTTGGTCACTTTTCGATTTTTGGAGGAAGAGGAGATTTGGCATTACATCAAGGAATACAAGCCATTTGACAAAGCCGGTGCTTACGGTATTCAGGAATGGATTGGTTTCATTGGTGTTTCCCGGATTGAAGGTTCTTATTTTAATGTCATGGGTTTTCCTCTCCACTTGGTTTATGAGCAATTGAAAAAGTGGTGATTTTATTTTGCCAATTTCAAAATCCTCCAAGCTCCCAAACTCACCAAAACGAATACGAATGCCCCGATGATCAAATCTGGGAGGGAGGAATCTAGCCAAAGAACCATCAAGCCGGCAACGATTACACCTGCATTGATCAGAATATCATTGGAGGTGAAAATCATACTTGCCTTCATATGGGCTTGCTGACTTTTTGATTTTTGCAAAAGGTAAAGACACCAAGCATTTGCAATCAATGCCAGAATGGAAATAAGGATCATCCACTGGTAATCAGGTCTTTCATTCACATTCAGAAATCTTCTGACCACTTCATAAAATCCACCGGCTGCCAATAAAAGCTGAAAAACACCTGCTATTCCTGCTACTTGTTTTTGTCTCGTGATGCTGCTTCCTACGGCAATGAGGCTAAGCGCATAAACCAAGGAATCGGCAAGCATATCCAGGCTATCGGCCACCAATCCCATGGATCCCGCTAGCCATCCGAAAATCATTTCAATCAGGAAGAATGAAAAATTTATGATCAGAACTGTCCACAGAAGCTTTTTCTGAACTCCGTCCTCAGACTTTTTAAATTTCTCAATCTCGGTCGTTTGAATAAATTTGCTTCCAAGGTTTAACTCCTCGAGTGCAGCCGAGATTTCCTTCACATCTCCTTCATGCGAGACATCCAAAACCCTTTTCTCCAAGTCAAATGAAAGCCCGGCAATTCCTTCGAGGTTTTGAAGTTTCATCCGAATCATGGTTTCTTCGGATGGACAATCCATTTGAGAAATTGAAAAAGTAGACTTGTTCATTTTAATAATTAAGGACCTGTTGTAAACTTACCCGAAGGATTTGTCCCATATTTTGGCAACTCATAAACTTTTGGTTTTTGTAATGCCTTGCCAGTTCCCTCCTCAGGCTATCGATATTTTCTAAGGGTGAAATCTGATCATTTTCCATCGCCTGAAGGATTGATTCAATTTCTTGCTTAGATGATTTGACTCGGGTAGCGATCAGGGCTCGTTCTTCCCGCTGATATTGGCGCATAGATTCCGGAGTGATGTATTTCATGCCCAATTGGATCAGGACATTATTTTCCTTGAAATATTGGGGTAGGTAGATAGACTTTTTACCCTCATAGGATTGCTGATCAAAGTCAATAGCCCGGATCCGATAATTGGTTTCTTCAAAGTCTGGAGTCACATCGATTACAAAATTTGAAGAATGCATGTCTCCTAACAATCTTACAAAACAGCGCTCATTGAATTTTACAAACTCTTTCGCCAATCGAATGGGATTCAGGTGGGAATCCTGCATATGCAATCGCATAAATTTATCTCCAGGAATTCCTGCGATATGCTCCTCAATCAGGGTGTTTCGATGTACGAGGTAGCTAATTCTGTTGGGAGAAAGTAAATGTTCCAGCTCTAGCCCGTAAACCCTTGAGGCGTCTGCATTTTTGATGTAGAAATAGTCAAAATTATCATTGATCCGGTTTACGATTCGAATTCGGAAGGGCTGAGTATTCCCATAAATGCAGAGATCAATTCGATCGATGTAAAGGTGCTCCATGACCGACATGTCACCTCCGGCTTTTAGGATTGCATAGATTCGTTTGACATTATAATGAATCTCTTCGCGGTCAGTCTGCTCATAAAAAACAGTCTCCCATAGCGTATCCTGCTCTTTGGAGTCATACAGCGCTATTGAATCTTTATATCGTAGCAGCTCATCATAGTGGATGGGGATATCCACTTCCCTTCCATGATTGATCAGGTAATCTCTCAGCCCTTTACTGATGGGATAGACTTGCTTCTTTTTGCTGATCAATGCCATCGATACTACAATTCTACTTTTTGACTTTTTCGCAGATTTCGATCAAAAATAAAGGGTCCAAAAGGAAGAACTGAAGCAATCAATGCAAAGAATGTCCGGCTAAAATTCCATTTCAGTTTGGAAGCCGTAGGAAAAACCACATAGATATAAATGACAAATAATACCCCGTGAATCCAACCAACTACGGTGACTGCCATTGGGAGTTCATAGATATATTTGAGCGGCATAGCTATGAAGAGGAGTACCAAAAAAGATATTCCTTCGATTAAGCTTATCCATTTGAAGCGCTTGGCCCATTTTACTTGTTCGGTATTCATTTAGCTGATATTAAATAGGGTTTGAAGGTTTTCCCAGAGCTTCTTTTTCAGTGCTCTATCCATGCTAATTTGTGTGAGAGAATCAGCAAATAGGTATTCGGTTTCCTCCTCGGTTTTGATTTGATAGGAAGGAATCGGCAGGGCGTTGATAGGGTGTGAGATCTTTCCAAACTTAATGACCTTGTGAGCATTGATTGCCTGAAAATCCTCCAGACTTTTACCCTTCAATTCTTCACTGCTCAAAAGCCCCACATCACTCATGGAATGATTTACGGCCGAAACCATCTTCGACAGCATATCCATCACTTCATCTGCAAGCTCGTCTTCCTCATGAAGGATCAAAATCCCTTTGGCAAATTGCCCTCTAACGATTGGAGCAACAGGTTCTTTTACCTCATCCGCGACACTGGAATCATCCACAGGCGGAGCTTGATCGTAGCTAGGAGTTGTTTCTTTCTTAACCTCTTTTCCTAGCTCTGTTTTTTCGGGGGATAAAATTTGATCAATCTCTTCTGGAACCAAGTATAAATCTTCGTTCAGGAGTAATTTCAGACTATGTAGTGTGTCACTTTCCATGCTTGAAAATTGCTTAAAAATTGGTCACCTCCCAAAAAAAAAGGAGACTTTGTTAGTCTCCTGATCGAATTATTGCGGAATGTCCAAATTGAAAATGGATTTAAGCTCCACCGCATCCTCTGGTTTCATTCGTTTGGCTAAGACTAAGCGTAGCTGTCGTCGTCTCAGTGCTCCTTCGTAAAGCTCAATTTCTTCTTTTGTTTCTGGCACCACCTCAGGGACTTCTATCGGTTTGCCATTTTGATCTACTGCTACAAAGGTGAAAAATGCCCGGTGAGTGACCGTCTTTTTGTTAGCAGGAATATCCTCAGCCGTGACTTCAATGTGTACCTCCATGGAAGAGTTGAAAGCCCGAGTGACTTGAGCTGCCAGGGTCACCACATTTCCCAAAGCAATTGGCTGTTTGAAGGAAATGCTATCTGCAGAGGCTGTGACTACGATTCGATTGGAGTGCTTCTGTGCAGCAATGGCGGCCACCACATCCATCCAGTGCATGAGTCTTCCTCCCATCAGGTTATTCAAGGTATTGGTATCGTTGGGCAATACCATCTCTGTCATGATAGTTGCCGAATCTTTAGCGAATTTTTTCTTAGCCATATTTCAATGATTTGAGACAAAAATAAAAATTATATTCTAAATAATGGCTTGCATTTATTTTGAAACAAAATTTTATTCTGATTCAATTGAAATTACCGCCAGCCGTCTTTTCCCAAAAGAGGGACAAAAGCGAAATAGTCATATTCTTCAGAAGTATATTTGCCTCCTTTTTGTTTGGTGATTTTGAGCATTTTTTGACGGCTTCGGTCACCTACAGGGATTACTAAAATTCCTCCCGGCACCAATTGATCGATTAGTGCATCAGGAACGACAGGAGCTCCGGCAGTTACCAAAATCCGGTCAAATGGAGCGTGACTTGCCAAGCCCTGAGATCCATCCCCGTAGAAAAGCTTCATATCAGTGATCCCAAGCCTATTAAGGAATTTTTTGGTCCCCTCGAAAAGCTTCTTTTGATATTCGATGGTATAAACTTCTGCTCCCATCAAGTGAAGAATACTTGCCTGATAGCCTGAGCCTGTTCCGATTTCTAGTATTTTTTGACCGGGCTTTACGTCTAAGAGCTGAGTTTGAAAGGCAACCGTATAAGGCTGGGAAATGGTCTGACCCTCTCCAATCGGGAAAGCTTTGTCTTCATAAGCATGAGAAACTAGCGCTGAGTCAAAGAAAAAATGTCTGGGTAGGGTATTGATCGCTTCTAGGACTCGTTCGTCAGAGATTCCCTTTTGCTTGATCTCCCGAACGAGAGCTTTTCTTTTACCCTTGTGAAGGTAGGTGTCTTCGAGCTTGAGAAGTGGCATATTTTATTTGGATTCAGGTCGAAGATAAGTGATTATTTGGCTTAATTTGAAACCCTTTAGGGCATTTTGTACTTAATCATTGAAACTCAATCAAAAAGAAATCACGCATGTTCACTGGTATCATCGAATCGTTTGGCACGGTAAAAGAAATCGTAAGAGAAGGCTCAAATGCACATTTTTTATTGGAGTCCAATTTAGCTCCTGAACTGAAGGTCGACCAATCGCTTGCTCATGATGGGGTTTGCCTGACTGTTGTTGAAACCACTCCCCAGACCTACAAAGTCACAGCAATTGATGAGACTATTCAAAAGACCAATCTCTCGGAATGGACTGTTGGTAAAAAAGTAAATTTAGAGCGGTGCATGTCTGCAAACGGACGCTTTGATGGCCATATTGTTCAAGGTCATGTCGATCAAGTAGCAAGAATTACGGGAATAAAGGATGAAACCGGGTCCTGGGTTTTTGATTTTGAATATGATTCAAGCCTTGGGAATGTCACTGTAGAGAAAGGATCAATCACGATTAATGGGACTAGTTTGACCTGCTTTAATTCCGGACCAGGGGTGTTTTCTGTTGCCATCATTCCATATACCTACGAATACACCAATTTTCACCAATTGAAAGTAGGGGATACAGTCAATTTGGAGTTTGATATCGTAGGAAAGTATATCAAGCGAATCCTTAAAGGTTACTAATAATAAAGGCCTCCAAAATGAGAGGCCTTTATTGTGTCGAATCAATGCTCATTTAAGCGTAAGATTCTTGTTTTCAGGGTCCTTTACCAGTCTAAAGCCGACATTGGAAGTTCCTGAATCGTAAGCTTGACCTTGTCTAGCAGAGGGACGATAGTTTACGCAGTAATTGGCTGCGCAAAGGTAGGAGCCACCTTTGATGACTCGCTCTTGAGCGAAAGGATTATCAGGGTTGTAGCATGGATTCATTCCGGCATCAAGCTTGGGTGCTTCTCCTGCCAATCTTGCAAACTTCAGTGCATCATACCAATCGCTGGTCAATTCCCAGACATTCCCAATCATATCAAAAAGTCCAAACGTATTGGGTGCAAAAGATTTTACGGGGCTTGTTCCCACAAAACCGTCCATTCCTGTGTTTTCATTTGGAAAATTCCCCTGAAACGTATTTGCTAGATATTGGCCGTTTGGAGTGAGCTCATCACCCCAGGCAAACCTTTTTCCGTTCATTCCACCTCTGGCAGCAAACTCCCACTCGATCTCTGTAGGTAAACGCTTCCCAACCCATTCTGCATAGGCTACTGCATCATCATAGGCGATATGAACGACAGGGTGATTTTCTCGACCCTCCAAGTTAGATTCAGGCCCTTCAGGATGCTTCCAAGATGCTCCATTGACCCAGGTCCACCAAAGTGAAATATCCTGAAGCGGAACTTGATAGGGTGGTGGAGTAAAAACCAAGGATCCAGGAACTAGCACCGAATCATCTGGTTTTGGTGTGCCTGGAGGAAGTTGTTTCTTTAATTCTTCCCATTCGATAGGACGCTCAGCCATGGTGATGTAGCCTGTTTGCTCCACGAATTCTGCAAATTCTGCATTCGTAACCTCATGAGTATCCATCCAAAAGCCTTCTACTTTCAGTCGAACTGCAGGCTTTTCAGCAGCATAGGCGTCAGCCTCGTTCGTTCCCATCGTAAATTCACCTCCCGGAATCCAGGCCATTCCTTTAGGAGTATCCTTGGAAGGCATCGGTGTGTCGTAGACTATTTGACCTTCGGATTCTGGGCTTTGGGTTTGAGATTTTTCCGAACAGGAAAATCCAATTATGACTAGGGAAAGAAAAGCAACTTTGGTATTGATCAACCTTTTGGCTCTGATATTTTTCATTCTTGAAATTATAAACAAAATCTTGATTCTTGAACTCTGAGCTCTAAGTATACTCGAGATCTTCTGGATTATTGTTAAAATTTGCTGAATACCTGCACAAAAAAAGCGATAGAAATTATTCCACCGCTTTCGAAAATCTTGTGTAAATGCAATTAGGCCTCGTCAGCATGAGCAGAAGCATGCAATTTGCCCAATTCTTGATCGATAGTCCACAATCCTACACCCTCTTCTCCAATAATATCGAATAGTTCAAGTGCACGACGAGACATGGTCTCTTCTTCTCGCTGCTCGGTCACATACCACTGCATAAAGCTGAACGTAGCGAAGTCCTTCACAGAAAAGGCGTGATCTACGATGTTATTGATTGATTTGGTGACTTTGATTTCATGCTCAAGAATCAACTCAAATACTTCGCGAAGTGAATTGAAATTATGTCTGATCCCATTGATTTCGGGCTGAATAGCGTGACCACCTGCCTCATTTACATATTGGAAAAGCTTCATCATGTGCATGCGTTCTTCGTCAGAATGCGTATAAAGGTATTTGGCTGCGTTCTCATAACCCATCATATGGCACCAAGAAGCCATGGAGAGGTAATATGCTGAGCTTTTACCTTCCATTTCGATTTGCTGATTTAATAGCTGTTCTGTGTCGTGCAGCAAAGAGCGCTGCAATGTGACTATTTCTCTTTCCTTCATGTCTAATTTTGTTTTATACAAATAAAACCAAACCTAAGTGAAGTAGTTTCAATTGCTGCCTTTTAACTCAAAATTTAGAATTGATATAATTAAAGATGAGTTAAAATTCTGGCCATTATAATCGAAATCACAATGTTTGCGAATTGGTAGGATAAACGTGTTCTCCCGATGTTTTTTTAAGAGATTTAATTTGATTTTTAGATAGGAGCAAAATAAAAATTCAAGCTCAATAAGGATGGTTTTGATCTTAATCCTAAATTTATCCAACAGAGACACGAAATTAAATCTTGCACTGAATGGATAATTTTAATTTGCCTAAGAAAGGCGAATACCCCGCTTATTATGATCGATATTTAGGATTAGTTGAAAATCAAAACTTTTGTGAACTGATCGAAAAGCAAGTAAATGACTTGATGGATTTATTCAAGTCCAAATCAGAAGATTGGCCAAATCAACCCTATCAGGAAGGAAAGTGGTCTCCCAAAGAGGTGCTTGGTCATGTGATCGATACTGAGCGTATCATGACTTTTCGTGGTCTTTGCTTTGCAAGAGGTGAACGTTCTGCTTTACCGGGTTTTGATCAGGATCCCTATGTGCTGAATGCACGATTTGGAGCGGTACCCACGCAATTACTCTTAGAGGACTTTTCAGCTTCAAGAAAAGCTTTGGTTTCCCTGATTCGCACTTTATCAGACGAAATGCTTGATTTTCCCGGTCAGGTGAACGGTAATCAAATGACTCCGAGAGCTTTGTTTTGGATCATTCCCGGCCATTTTATTCATCATTTGGATATATTAAAAACTCGCTATTAAAATGAGATTAGAACTAGGTGTAGTTGATGCATTTACCGAAAAGCCCTTTTCTGGCAATCCAGCGGCTGTTTGTTTGTTGGAGCATGATCTTTCTGATGAAATGCGGCAAAATATAGCCATGGAAATGAATCTCAGCGAAACGGCATTTGTGCAGCGAACAGAGCGAGAAGGTCATTTTAATCTGCGTTGGTTTACACCCACCTTGGAGATTGATCTTTGCGGGCATGCGACTTTGGCTTCCTCATTTTGGATGCTTCGCAAAGGCTGGGCTAAAGAAAATGTTCCTATCCATTTCCATACCATGAGTGGTGAGCTGATTGTAAATGCGAGTCATGATGGTTTGGAGATGAATTTTCCTTTGATTCCCACGGTCGAGGATCAGCATCCTTTTTTTCAAAAGGAGCTATTTGGGAAAAAGATAGTGAAAGCTGCTCAATTGAATAAAAACTGGATTTTTGAATTGGAAAATGAGCATTCTGTTTGTTCCCTTGAACCTGATTTTATGCTGATCGCAAAGCATAGCGAGGAGGGTTTCATTATCACGGCAGCAGGCGAGAAATATGATATCGTATCCCGCTTTTTTGGTCCAAATGTAGGAGTGCCAGAAGATCCTGTCACTGGTTTTGCACACTGCGCCTTAATGGATTATTGGAATCAAAAAACAGGGAAAACCCAATTGAAAGCATACCAAGCAAGTAGGAGAGGCGGTGAATTGGAACTGGAAAAACATGATGATCGCGTGCTCATCAAAGGTAAGGCAGTTGTCGTTTATCAAGCGGAAATGGAATTGAAAAATGACTGATCATATACAATCAACTCGAAGACCTATTAAAAGGTATTTTAGGCATTTTACAGACTATTGGCTGACAGATGCCAGTTTTAGCATATTGCTTCTGGTTTTGTTATTCACGGTTTTCATCTTACCAATATTGATTGAGTATGGGCATATCGACATGCTCTATGTAAACCTCGTCTTCCTCTTTCTATTTTTTACGGGAATCTGGTCTTCAAAAAGAAAGGTGTTTATTTTCCTTACAACAGGGCTTTTCTTTACGCAATTGGGATTGAGGCTATTGCGTTTTAGTGATTTTCCTGTAGAATTCTATCTCCTAGAAAGAATCGTAGGTATACTTAATATGATGATATTTATTTTATTGAATATCAGCTTGTTATTTAGAGATAGGGAAGTCAATCTTTACCGTGTGATCGGAGCTATCAATGTCTATTTAAGTGTAGCGATATTAGGTGCTTTCGTATTTGAAATTATTCACTTAACAACCGGTTCTAGCATAGCAGGCGGGGATAGGGCGCTTTTAGGTTTGGACGATGATTTTGCCGAATACATATATTTCAGCATGGTTTCATTGACTACCGTAGGTTTTGGTGATCTTTATCCAATCAATGTAATGTCCAAAATGCTTTCTGTTTTTCTTTCTACCGTCGGCATCTTGTATCCTGCTGTGGTGATCGCCAAACTGGTAGGAGAATCAAGGCGCTAGCTTCCATTAGTGTAAAATTGAATTCGCAATAAAAGATCAATCCTTATTTTAAGGATCAAATTACCTATCTATGAAAAAACAATTACTCATAATCCTATTTGCATCCATTTGCCACATTGGCTGGGCGCAAGAAATTCGTAAGCTCCCTGTAGAAACGAAAGTTGAGAAGCTGGCTGAGGTGACCATCAAAGGAAAGCGTGTTCCTTATAAATCAACAGCTGGAACACAGCCTGTTTGGGATGAAAACGGTGATCCTATTGCTTCATTATTCTACACTTTTTATGAGCGGACTGACGTCAGTGATAAGTCCAAGCGTCCTCTGGTAATCTCATTCAACGGAGGTCCTGGTTCAGCATCGATTTGGATGCACTTGGCTTATACCGGGCCCGTTTTACTTAAAATTGATGATGAAGGATACCCGGTTCAGCCCTATGGCACAAAGTCAAACCCTCATTCCATTCTGGATGTGGCTGATATCGTCTATGTAGATCCTGTGAATACCGGTTATTCAAGAATTCTAAATGAAGAAACTCCACGATCTACCTTCTTTGGTATTAATTCTGACATCAAATATCTAGCGGATTGGGTCAATACTTTTGTTACCAGACAAAATCGCTGGGCTTCGCCAAAATATCTAATTGGAGAAAGTTATGGTACCACGCGAGTTGCTGGCTTGGTTTCACAACTTCAGAATTCACACTGGATGTATTTCAATGGGGTGATTTTGGTTTCACCAACCGATATGGGAATTGAAAGAGGTGGACCGGTTAAAATGGCAAACTATTTCCCATATTACGCGGCTACAGCTTGGTATCATGGACAGCTTCCATCTGATTTGCAAAGCAAGGATTTGGATGAAATCATTCCAGAAGTGGAGAAATTTGCCGTTGAGGAAGCTCTTCCAGCCATGGTCAAAGGTGGAAGCCTTTCTGCATCGGAAAAGGATGCAATGGCTACCAAAATGGCTCGGTATTCCGGCCTTGACAAAGAGGTTTTCCTTTCCAATAACCTAATGGTTGGAACAAGCCTATTCTGGAAAGAACTTCTTCGAGATGAAGGAATGACTGTGGGTCGTTTGGACAGCCGCTACAAAGGTTTCGATCGGATGGAGGCAGGAGTTCGATATGATTTCGATCCAGCATTGACAAGTTGGAATCATGCTTTTGCTCCGGCTTTTAATCATTATTCGAAAAACGTCTTGGGCTTCGAAACTGACCTAACCTACAATCTATTCGGACCCGTACATCCTTGGGATCGATCCAATGAGACTACAGGATATGATTTGGGGCAGGCCATGCGGCAAAATCCTTACTTGCACCTGATGGTTCAGTCGGGATACTTTGATGGAGGCACCGATTTCTTTAATGCGAAATATAGCCTTTGGCACATCGATCCAAATGGAAAAATGGCGGATCGAATATCATTCAAAGGTTACAGATCAGGTCATATGATGTATTTGAGAGCTGAAGATTTGGCCACATCCAATGAGGATATCCGGCAGTTTATCCAAAAATCCATGGTCGAAGAAGGTATGCCTGCCAAATACGATTAATTTGATTTAAATACTGAAAAATTATAAGCTTGAGTGCTAGTCAAAATTGATTGAAGCACTCAAGCTTTTTTTATTCAGACTTTTTCAAAAAGCTAATGCTACCTTAAATTCATCAAAGTTTCTAATAGGCTTTTCTACTTGCATCATTTTTCCCAGTAAGAGGTATACTTCTTCCAGACTTTTCCCCCCTTTTTTCAAGAATTGGATGGAAGTAGATCCATCCGACTTTGCAAGTTTCTTTCCATCTGGACCCTTTAGAATTGGATGATGATAAAAACTCACTTTTTCAAAAGCTGTATTCTTCAGGCTTTTGGCCAAAAAGACCTGCGCTAAACTGGAATTGTAAAGATCTCTTCCTCTTACGATAAGGTCAACACCATAATGCGTATCATCAATTACCGATGTCAATTGATAGGCCGGCATTTCGTCCTTTTTTCGAACGATGAAAAAAGCCACATCTTCAGGAAGAACCTCCTCTTTTGATTTCCCATGGATATCCTGAATCTTTACCAGTTCATCTTCAAAGGTATTGATTCGCCATGCAGCTTCCTTTTTGGTTTTGGAGATATTTCTATCCAAGCAATGTCCAAGATAGTAGCCTGAAGAGTTCATTTGAGCAATTTTCTTGCGAGAGCAGGTACAAGAAAAAAGGCAGCCTTCGGCCCAAAGCCTTTCCAGAGCTTCTCGATACAAATCAAGGCGATTCAGCTGCGTCCAATTGACCAAAAAATCCTCAGGTCCTTTGGGCCCCAAATCGTAGTTGATTTCCAAAAAGTCCAAAGTCTCAAAAATATCAACCAGATATTCCATCCGAAATCGCTCTCTATCCAAATCATCAATTCGAAGAAGGATTTTCGCACCTGATTTTTCTGCCAATGCTTTGGTCACCAAAAAAGAATAGGCATTACCCAAATGAAGGTAGCCACTAGGGGTAGGAGCGATCCGAGTCAGATTGAATTTCATCAAGTAAAAATACGTACCTTAAAACAAAAAATGCGTGCATTTATTTGTCTTTGTACAGTTTTGATTTTTTCATGCTCTTCGCGGCAAAGCGACGGGTTGACAGGCCCTCAGCTGATTCAAAAGTCCATTCAATTTCATGACCCAGATGGAAATTGGGCTGAGTTTAAGGGAACCTTGGAAATCGAGGATAGTCTTCCTGGAGATCGTCCATCACGGAAATATGCAGTTTCTTTTGACAATGAGCTTTCAAAGGTCATCTACCGGAAGGATGATCTTCATTTTATCGTTTGGAATGACTCAGTCCAAGTTTTCAAGGGGGAAATAGCTCAAGACCGGGCCATTATGCTTCGAAATTATTACTCCTATCTGTGGGGGCTTCCCATGAAGCTTCAAGATCCAAAAACCATAATTGAAAAAGAAATAAAAACCGAGGTTTTGAATGGAGTAGCCTATTGGGTGGTGAAGGTACCTTATGAAAAAGATGTTTGGTATTTCTATTTGGACAAAGAAAGTTTTGAGATGAAAGCTTACAAGTTTTATCAAGATGAGGCTGCCCAAAAAGGAGAAATTATCTATCTGGATGGCCTTTTGGAAGTTTCAGACATGAAAATCCCAAAAGTGCGAACCTGGTATAGAACTGAGAAAGATGAGTTTCTTGGAACTGATTTTTTGGTGAGGGCCTCTGAAGGAGCTTAAGGTCTTTTAACGGAGATTATTTTATGATAACTGGAGCTAGGCTTATTTTCGTTGGTGATTCGTTTTATCTTTTTTCTTTTCGCTTATTTCCTAGTGCTTTCTGCTTTGGCACAGCGCACCTATTCTGGCAATATCATCGATAGTCAGGACAAGGGGTTCTTGGAAGGAGTGAAAGTGCAATCCATAAGTTCTGGCGAAGAAGTATTGAGTAATAGCAGAGGTTATTTTTCTATTTCCGCATTTCTGGGTGATACCTTGGTTTTTTCCTTTCCCGGATTTGTCTCACAGCGTCAGGCTTTAAGTTCTGAGTTCTTTTTGATGATAGAGTTGCAAGATAAAGCTCGATTCTTACCCACTTTTGAAGTAGAGGGCAATAATTACTCGTATAGCTTTAAGGATGGAAGGTTAACAATCCGCGATGAGAATGAAGCCAAAGAGCCATCACGAAAAGGGGAGGTTATCACTCGACCTTTGGACAATGGTGACGGTACAGGTGGCATCGGAATCAGTGGTCCGATTTCCTATTTTACCAAGAAGGCGAGATTGGCTAGGGAATATGAGCGTAAAAAAAAATGGCTTGCGCGTCGAAAAGGATATTATCAGATAATTGAGTCCGACACGGTAAGGGCAGAATTAATGGAAGAGTTCCAGTTGACTAGAGAGTCTTGGGATCAGTTGGTTATCCGCTTTAATCAGTTTCATCAGGAACATGAGTTTTTGGATTGGTCCGAGGTGAGAGTCAGGAAGAGCTTTGAAGAATTTATCCGAATCGAAACCTCATTTTTAAATTAAGACTTTCTTTTAAAAGACCAGGTGACATAAAATCTTGCCACCACATCTCCTGACTCAGAAGTCCCAGTAGAGATCATGGTTAGTTGTGCGGTATCATTCACATTTAGTGAATCAATGAGCTGAAAGAGTTCCCTGCCTTGATCACAAGAAAAAGTGATTTTCTGATTTGCTTTTTTATGGTATTCCGCGCGAAAATCCACTACCAGCATGCTGAATTTCCCTTTTCCTGCAAGTGCCAATTGGCATAAAGCGCCGGTACTCAATTCAGCTGCCCCCGCCAAGGCTGCGAAATAAATAGATTTGAATGGATTTTGAGATCTCCAGAAATAAGGGATGGTTACCTGGCATTTGTCCCCCGTCAACTCCTTGATTCTTAATCTCCAAAAGACCGCGGAAGGAAGCTTTGCTAGCATTGCAAACCAGAAAATAAGCGGACTTCTCATCTTTTTCTGATAATCTTTCGCTTTGTCGTTTAGGGTAATTTCTCGAACCTTAGTTTCCATAATTGAAATTTTTCTGAAGTTAATAAAATTTGAAACGTAAGGTAATCTTGGTATCTTTTTTGAGTTTTATCATTAAAAATTGTCATTATGAAGCGAATTATAGCAGTCCTATTGACAGGACTTTTTTTCTATGCGTGTGCCACCGTTCCCCTGACAGGCAGGAAGCAACTAGCAGTGGTTTCCAGTGAAGAAATCCAGCCTCTAGTCAATCAACAATACGAAGCGACCAAGAATGAATCAAAAGTCCTTACCAATACATCCGATGGTCAAAAGGTAGTCAAAGTGGGACAGCGAATTGCAAGGGCAGTAGAGTCTTATCTTATCGAAAAAGGCTATTCTGGATTGGTAGAAACCTTTGAGTGGGAGTTTAATCTGCTACAATCTGAGCAAGTGAATGCTTGGTGTATGCCCGGTGGTAAAGTTGCTTTCTACACCGGAATCATGCCAATTTGCCAAGACGAAACCGGAATCGCTGTCGTAATGGGGCATGAGGTAGCCCATGCTGTCGCCTCTCATTCTAGAGAGCGGATGTCTAATGGGATGTTGCAGCAATTTGGCATGAGTGTTCTTTCCACAGCTTTGAGTCAAAATCCCACACTCACCAATCAATTATTGCTTCAATCTGTGGGGATGGGATCAGAAGTGGGAATGCTCGCTTTTTCCAGAAAACATGAATTAGAAGCTGATGAGTTGGGTTTGATTTTTATGGCTTTGGCAGGTTATGATCCTAGAGAAGCCCCAAAATTCTGGGAGCGAATGAACGCTGCAGGAGGTGAGGCTCCCCCTGAGTTTTTGTCAACTCACCCTGGTCCAGATCGAAGAATCGAACAGCTTCAAGCAAACATGCCAAAGGCAATGGAGTACTACGAGGCGAGCCAAAAGCAATAAATCAAAAAAGCCGATTTCATTAAGAAATCGGCTTTGTTGTCTTATCGGGACCCAAATCCCCTCAGCTTGACTTGAGTAAGCTTCCGTTTGGTATCGAGCGGGAAGTCTCCGCGCATCATCCAGTCATAGTACCCTGGTTCTTCCTTGAGTACTTGCTCGACGGTTTTCCCCTTATGCTTTCCGAAATTGAAGATTTCTACCCCCTCCGAATTGAAAATAAACCGACCTGCCAAATCAACCATTTTTTCATTGACCAGGTCATGGATTTTCTTCATGTCATTTTCAAAAACTCCAAGTTTATTACCCTGAAGGTCTTCGACTTCTTCGCCTGCATACCGAACTACCTGTGATCGAAAAACTTCCAAGGTAGCCAAGGTATCTGCCTCAGCGCTGTGTGCATTTTCAAGAGTTTTGCCACAGTAAAACTTATACGCTGCAGAGAGATTTCGCTTTTCCATCAGGTGGAAGATCTTTTGTGCATCTAGCAGATTTCTTTTGTCAAGATCAAAGTCAATTCCGGAGCGAAGAAACTCTTCAACCAAAAGTGGAATATCGTATTTCAATACATTGAAACCTGCCAAATCCGCACCTCCAATAAATTGGTGTACATCTTTTGCAATGTCTTTGAAGTAAGGCTTATCCTTAACATCTGCGTCATAAATCCCGTGAATCAAAGAAGACTCCAAAGGAATGGGAATAGTGGGATGAACGCGCTGTGTATAAATCTCTTTCATTTCATCAGGAAAGAGTTTTACCAAGGATATTTCTACAATTCGGTCTGTCCCTACATTTGTTCCTGTTGCTTCCAGGTCAAAAAATACAATGGGATTTTTAAGGTTTAAGGTCATGATTCTTTAAATTTTTTCTCAAGAGCCGGAAGGTTAAGGTTGTCATAATTTCCCGAACTCATCATTAATAGGTTGGTGTCTTTGTAATCCTTTGAAATAAGGTAATCAAACAGCTTCTGACTCTGTGTAAAAACCTTCAAATCACTTCTCTCAAAGCCTCTTTTGAGAGTTTCTTCATCCAAAACTTCCAGCTTTTTGAGGGCTGCTGCATGTGGGTTTAGATAGATGATAGCTTCATCTGCTTCCTCCATCGTATGTGCATAGTTAGGTAGAAAATCCCGATTGAGCGAGGAATAAGTGTGTAATTCTTGAACAGCAACCAGGTTCCTGTCGGGAAATTGTCGCTTTACAGCTTCGACGGTGGCTTTCAGTTTCGATGGGGCGTGGGCAAAATCACGGTACATCACACCGTCGCTTTTTTCCGTCAGAAGCTCCAACCTCTTAGCCGCACCTTTGAAGGTCTGGATTGACTGATAGAACTGCTCCTGAGTCAAGCCGAGCTCCAGACAAACTTTCATTGCTCCGTTGAGATTTTGGAGATTGTGGTCTCCGAATAGGTGGATAGGGATTTCACCCTGATCAGTAATCAGGTAAGTTTTCCCATTTTTGATCGCTGCCGGGTGTGTAGGGTAGGGAACTTTTTTCCCGTTGATTGATTCAGTCTCAGCAATTTGTTTCACTAAAGGATCCTCCTCGCAATAAATCAGAGTTCCTGATTCTGGAGTCATTTTCATCAAGTTTGCAAAAAGCCCCTTGTATTCATCAAAGTCAGGAAAAACATTAAAATGATCCCAGGCTATTCCTGAGACAAGTGCAATGTCATGCTTGTAGTGGTAGAATTTTGGCCGTCTATCCAAGGGGGAAGTCAAATATTCATCTCCCTCGATGATGATGACAGGAGCATCAGATAGCCTAACCATCAAATTAAAACCGTCAATCTGCGCTCCTACGAGATAGTCGAACTGGACTTTTTGATCTCTCAGAACATGAAGAATGATGGAGGTAATAGAAGTTTTTCCATGCGAACCTGCTATGACTACCCGCTTTTTGTCCTGGCTTTGATTGAAAACAAATTCAGGGAAGGAATAAATAGGAATGCCAAGCTCTTTGGCTTTGATCAACTCTGGATTGTCGATGCGGGCGTGCATACCTAAAATAATGCCATCTAGATCTTCATGAATTTTTTCAGGATACCAGCCAAATTTGTCCGGTAGAATGCCCGCCTTTTCCAGTCTACTTCGCGAAGGCTCATAGATTTCGTCATCCGAACCACTCACCTGATGTCCTTTTTTTGCTAAGGCAAGAGCCAAATTATGCATGATTGCTCCGCCAATGGCTATAAAATGATAGCTATTCATTTGGGTTGTTTTAGTTTTCGATATAAAGTTAAATCTTTGCGGAAGCCTAACGAATCATTATCAAACTATTTCACCAAAATTAATAGACTGAGAAAATATGCTGGATGACAAGTATGCATACCTGATTCTTTCTTTACTCTATCTACTGGCTTGGTTTGTAGTTTTTATCAAAAGTCCCTGGAAGAGTGGGATGATCAAAGTGGGAATTATTGGCGGGCTGATGGGAATCATTGCAGAAGTTTGGTATTTCCACGATTATTGGAGACCTCCGATGATTTGGAAAACCGGTTGGCCGGGAATTGAGGATTTTATTATTGGCTTTGCGATGTTTGGAGTTGGTGGATATATCCACTCTTCTTTTACTAAAAAGGAGATAGACTTCGAAAGGCAAACAGCCGCCAAAAACCGTGATTTTTTTATTTTATGGTTGATCGGATGCGCTAGCTTGACAGTTTTCAGTCTGATTCTGGATATTCACTCTGGATATGTCACATTCCTGACTTTCATGGGCTTAGCGACTTATATCTGGATCCAAAGGCCCGATTTGATCAAGCTTTCGCTGATTTCGGGTTTTGCTACTTTGGCCATCGTTATGGTTATTTATTACATCACCTTTGGCCTGCTCTATCCTGATTTTTGGGATAAATATGGAATGCTGAACGATGAGCCTATTTTGGGTTATAAAATAATCGGTATTCCAGTCTCTGAAATGCTTTGGCATTTTGGTTGGGCGGTGCTTTGCTCCATGTTTCGTGGGTATAGAAATGGAGTGTACTACAAGGAAGTTTCCCCGATCGGGGCTTAATTTTTGTGGACAAGTTCTGGAAAACTTGTTTAAAAATACCCGCAGAAAGAAAATACATTTGTTAAATGAGTGAACAGCCAGCCAACCCACGTAATTCCCGTAAAAAGCCCACTTACGAAAACCCGAACAACCTAGGTAAACTTCCGCCGCAAGCTACTGACTTGGAAGAGGCAGTCCTTGGTGCTCTTATGCTTGAAAAAGATGCACTGACGCAGGTCATTGATATCTTAAAGGTTGAGAGTTTTTACAAGGATTCGCATCAGGCCATTTTTCAGGCGATTCTTGATCTGTTTTCCGAATCGCAACCAATTGATCTACTCACGGTAACCTCTCAACTCCGGAAAAATGGAAAGCTGGAGATAGCTGGAGGGGCTTTTTATATCACAGAACTGACTTCCAAAGTCTCTTCTGCTGCCAATATCGAATTTCACGCTCGAATTATCACGGAGCAGGCTATCAAGCGAGAGTTGATCAGAATTTCCTCAGAGATCCAAAAGAATGCATTTGAGGAAACTACCGATGTTTTCGAGTTGCTGGATGAGATGGAGCAGTCACTTTTTGAGATATCTGAGAAAAACATTCGGAAAAATTACGCAGATATGCGATCCATCATGCGTGAAGCTATCGCAGAGATGGAGGCAAAAAAGGATCAAAAAGACGGTTTGACGGGAGTTCCTTCAGGATTTACCGATTTGGACCGGGTCACTTCAGGTTGGCAAAAATCAGATTTGGTTATCATTGCGGCCCGTCCTGCGATGGGTAAAACGGCTTTCGTGCTTTCTGTACTTCGAAACGCAGCTGTGGATCATGAGCGTCCTGTTGCGATTTTTTCTCTTGAAATGTCTTCCGTTCAGTTGGTGAATCGATTGATTTCCTCAGAAGCTGAACTTGATTCAGAAAAAATCAAAAAGGGAAGTTTGCTTGAGCATGAATGGGCGCAGCTAGTTCACAAAACAGCCAAGCTTTCCAAGGCATCGCTTTTCGTCGATGATACGCCAGCCTTGTCGATTTTGGAGCTTCGGGCAAAAGCTAGAAAGCTAAAGGCTCAGCACAATATTCAAATGATCGTAATCGATTACCTGCAGCTGATGTCCGGCGATACCAAAGGCGGGGGAGGAGGAAACCGAGAGCAGGAGATTGCAAGTATTTCCCGTGCTTTGAAAAAGATCGCAAAAGAGCTTGAGATCCCGGTGATTGCCCTTTCCCAGCTTTCCCGAGCGGTGGAAACCCGTGGAGGAGATAAAAGACCACAACTTTCTGACCTTCGGGAATCCGGTGCTATCGAGCAGGATGCTGATATGGTTATGTTCCTTTATCGTCCAGAATACTATGGAATTACGGAAGATGAAGGAATGAGTACCCAAGGAGTAGGAGAGGTAATTATTGCGAAGCACCGAAATGGATCCTTAGGCACTGTCAAGCTTCGATTTATCGGCAAATACACCAAGTTTACAGATTTGGATAGTTTGGGTGGATATCAGCAGAATCAATCGACCGAGCCTCTTTACGGAAATAAATTCTCCTCTCAATCCAGCGGAGCGTCCAATTTCGATTCCTCTCAAACTATCAATCTTCCTAGCCGGGCAAATGATGATTCGGATGACCTCTTAAATAGTGACACAGAAAGCCCATTTTAATCATGCTAGGAATTGTTTTAGATAGAAATCTCGCTGATAAAATTCAATTGAGAGAGGTGAGCATCCCTTCACTCATGTCAAATCAGGTGAAAGTAAAAATCAAGGCCGCTGCGCTAAATCATCGGGATGAATGGTGTCGACAAGGGCTCTACCCAAATATTTCCGATGGAGTGATTTTGGGTTCTGATGGAGCTGGAATTATTGAAGAAATTGGGTCAGAAGTTACCTCTTGGAAAGTAGGTCAAGAAGTCATCATAAATCCGGCTCTTCATTGGGGTGAGGATCAAAAGGCCCAATCTAATGATTTTCAAATTTTGGGGATGCCAGAGCATGGGACCCTTTCAGAATATGTCATTGTACCAGCTGACCGACTTCATCTGAAGCCTTCTCATTTGAATTGGGAGGAAGCCGCAGCGCTGCCTTTGGCAGGTTTGACCGCTTTTAGAGCATTGGTATATCAGGGAAAAGTCAAACCAAGCGATCAAGTCCTGATTACAGGCTTTGGAGGGGGAGTTGCACAGTTTGCTGCACAATTCTCAAAAGCTTTAGGTGCTAAGATATATGTATCTAGTAGTCAAGAGTCTAAAATTCAAAAAGCCATCGAAATTGGGCTAGATGGAGGCTTTAATTATAGAGATGAAGATTGGACTAAGAAAGCCCAAAACGAAACAGGAGGGTTTGATTTAATTATTGATGGGGCTTCAGGCGATGGGTTGAATGACTTGATCAAAGTTTCTCGGCCGGGAGCTAGGATAGTCATTTACGGAGCAACGCAGGGAAACCCCGGTAAATTGGAAGCGCGTCGAATTTTCTGGAATCAATTAAAAATTATGGGCAGCACGATGGGTTCGGATAATGATTTCTCTGAAATGCTGGAATTAGTGGAAGAAAAGGAAATCAAACCCTTAGTGGATCAAGTCTTTTCTTTTGAGAATGCCGTGGCTGCATTTGACAGAATGCGGGATGGAAAACAGTTGGGGAAAATTGTTCTTAAGCCTTAATAGCTTTATAAGTCTCACCAAATTCCTTCTTGGCAATTCGGTAAATTTCTGAAAAATCCAGTGGGCATACCAGGAAGTCACCTTCTTTGACTACCATGCTTTCACCCCAAGGAGCTGTAAAAGTAAGCTCCTCATCACTTTTGAAGTGCTCTAGGTCTTGAGCATTGACTTCAATTGCATTGATTTTCCCGATCGGATGGTAGCTGGCCCAGCCTTTTGACAAGCTTTGATGGATTCGGTATTTACTTTCGAAGATCTCCTTTCCAACCAGATATTGCTCACCTGAACTGGTTTGATTTTCAACCAAAAAATCACCTTCCTTCGCCGTGTTTTGGGTTTCTACACCATCTGATGTTCGGGTAATTACTTTTTCCCCCGGCTTTGCTTTTTTAGCCGTCACCAGCGTTTTCTTTTCGTAGGTTTTACCCTTTTCTTCAATTCTCGGAATGAAGTATTCGAGCATTTCTTTCTGTGTGACTGCCATAAAAATTTCTGATTTTTTAACTAGCTGAATTTCAATTTACTAAATTGTATAAAAATGTTTTTCTCCAAAAATCCAAAATCACTTTTATGAAGACTTTAGCCGAAAAATTTGATGCGAAGACTGGAAACAAACGAATCCTTGCCCTGGATGGTGGGGGGATTCGAGGTGCATTGACGCTTGGGTATTTGAAACACATTGAAGAACTCATTCGAAAACAGCACTCGAAACCAGACATGTTGCTTTGTGAGTACTTTGACATGATAGGAGGGACAAGTACCGGGTCTATCATTGCCGCGGCCTTGGCCAAAGGAATGTCTGTGGATGAAATTCGGGATAAATACTTTGAGCTAGGCACCAAAATCTTTGGAAAAAAATACCGCTGGTATCGAATTTTCGAGATTGATGATCTTCTGAAGGCCAAATATGACGATAAGGCCTTGATTTCTGAACTGAAAAACGTATTCGGGGATACTTTGCTTGGGGATCAGAAGGAAATTAAAACGGCTCTTGTCATCGTAGCCAAGCGTGCAGATACCAATTCCGTTTGGCCTTTGAATAACCATCCCAAAGGAAAGTTTTATGACACAGAGCATGGGAATAATAAGGCCATACCCGTTTGGGAATGTGTACGCGCGAGTGCAGCAGCTCCCACTTATTTTCTTCCACAAAGCATTCATGTGGGAGGAAAGGACAGCTATGCCGCATTTGTAGACGGTGGAGTCAGCATGGCCAATAATCCTGCGCTTCAGATGTTGATGGTCGCAACGCTCAAAGGATTCCCTTACCATTGGGAAATGGGTGAGGATAAATTAATGGTCGTGTCTGTAGGGACAGGAATGACTCGCTGGAAAAAGCTACCTCGACGAATCAGTAAAAGTCACCTGCTGAATTGGGCTTCCAATCTTCCAGAAATGTTTATGCAAGATGCCAGTTGGCAAAATCAACAGATCATGCAATGGCTATCGCGCTCGCCTACAGCGGTTGAGATTGATAGTGAAGTGACAGCTTTGGAAGATGATATTCTTACGGATGAACCAGGAAGAAAAAAGGGATTGATTCACTACCTACGCTACAATGTGATGCTTGACGTGGAAGATCTGAATGAGCGATTTAAGCCCTCGAAACCATATACTCAAAAGCAGGTGGATAGCCTAGCTGCGATGGATAATGCAAAAAACTGTCGAAAATTATATGATTTAGGCCACATGGCGGGAGGACAGGAGATCAAGCAAGAGCATTTTCCTACAAATTTCAAAGTTTGACCTAGTCTAGGTCATATTCGAACAGGAAGTTTTGATAGGCATTTTGCAGTTCCCGTAGTGCTTTTGATTCCTTGAGTTGCTTAGCCAGTTCAATTCCTGATTCGAAAGTTTCTTTGGCTTCTTGGATCAGTTCGTTTTCTGCGAAAAAGTGTGCTGATGGGAAATACACCGGTAAATATTCAGGAAAATCCTTTAGGACTTTTCTAAAGTAAAATAGAGCTTTATCAGGTTGACTTATTTCAGTTTCCAGTGCTAATGCGTACCAGTTAAAGGGGTTGTTAGGTTCTTCTTTTGCAAACTCTTCTAAAAGTCTAAGTCGCTCTAAATTGGCCATGAATTGTTTTTTTAATTAAGGTCTTACTGTTATTTTCACGACAAATAAATCTAAAATAATCAAATTCTAAACCAATGAAGATTCTTGTATGTATCACCCACGTGCCAGATACGACGTCAAAGATTCAATTCACTGACAATAATACAAAGTTTGACACCACAGGGGTTCAGTTTATCATCGGTCCCTACGATGACTATGCATTGGCTCGAGCAGTTGAGCTAAGAGATCAGACTGGAGGTAAATTGACCGTATTAAATGTAGGACTTGCAGAAAGTGACCCTACGCTGCGAAAGGCATTGGCCATCGGGGCTGACGAAGCTATCCGAGTGAATGCTGAGCCAAAAGATTCATTTTTCGTAGCTTCTCAAATCGCTCATTATGCCAAAGAGGGAGGCTATGACTTGATTTTGATGGGAAGAGAATCTATTGATTTCAATGGAGGAATGGTCCATGGAATGGTCGGAGAAATCCTTGGCATGCCATCCTTTTCTCCAGTAATGAAGCTGGATGTGGAAGGAAGCACGGTGAAAATGGCCCGTGAGATTGAAGGGGGTAAGGAAATGCTTGAGGCTACCCTTCCTTTGATCGCTGGATGTCAGGAGCCCATCGCAGAATGGAAAATTCCTAACATGCGTGGAATCATGTCTGCTCGAACAAAGCCTTTGAATGTCTTGGAAGCCGTTTCTGAAGAAACACAAGCAGAAGCTACACAATATCAGCTTCCTCCTGCAAAAGGTGCTGTGAAGCTCATCGATAAGGACAATGTTGGAGAGCTAGTGAAGCTTTTGAAAAACGAAGCTAAAGTCCTTTAATTCAATAAAATAGAGAATTTAAAATCAAGATAATATGGCAATTTTAGTATATATAGAACACGCAGGAGGTAAGGTAAAAAAGACAAGTCTTGAGGCAGTATCGTTTGCAAATGCTTTGGCAGCTAAAACCAACGAAGGAGAAGTAGTCGCTGTAGCTTTAGGTGCTATCGGAGATGATGAGTTAGCTTCTGTGGGTTCTGCCGGTGCTGCAAAAGTATTGCATGCCTCAGATGACAGGCTTTCTGCAGGAGTAATTCAGGCGCATGCATCAGCTGTTGCTCAAGCATTCGAGAAGGTAGGAGCAAAGACTGTAGTTTTAGCAAAATCATCCCTTGGTGATGCTGTAGCTGCCCGACTGGCAATTAAAATTAAAGCAGGACTTGTTTCAAACGTAGTCGAATTGCCCGATACAAGTTCAGGATACCAAGTGAAAAGAAGTATTTACACCGGAAAGGCTTTTGCCATGACGGCAGTAGAAACTGAAAATAAAATCTTGGCGATCAAAAAGAATGCTGTTGACTTGAAAACGGATGGTGCTCCAGCAAGTGTAGAATCCTTTGAAGTTAGCTTGGCTGATTCTGATTTTGCTTCGAAAATCACATCTATTGAGCAGGCTACAGGTGAAATACTACTTCCTGAAGCTGACATCGTAGTTTCAGGCGGACGCGGAATGAAAGGCCCTGAGAATTGGGGAATGATAGAAGACTTGGCCAAAACCTTGGGAGCAGCAACCGGCTGTTCAAAGCCAGTTTCTGACATCGGTTGGAGACCTCATCACGAGCACGTAGGCCAAACTGGTGTAAAAGTTGCACCAACTTTATACGTAGCAATAGGAATTTCAGGCGCTATTCAGCATCTTGCGGGCGTAAACTCTTCAAAATATATCGTCGTGATCAATAAAGATCCGGAAGCTCCATTTTTCAAAGCTGCGGATTATGGGATCGTAGGAGATGCTTTTGAAGTTGTTCCTAAGTTGAACGAAGCGCTTAAAGCTGAACTCTAATTTTTGTGGAAAAAGTTATTGAACTGGAAATTTTAGGTCTTTCTTCTAACCATTCTCAGTCAGGATCTTTTACTTTGGTACTGGGAGAGGTTGGAGGAGTCCGCCGTCTACCCATCGTCATTGGGATGTTTGAAGCTCAGGCAATTGCCTTGGAGATAGAAAAAATAATTCCTAATCGTCCGATGACGCATGACTTATTTAAATCATTCGCTACAGGATTCAATTATGATATCGATCGGGTGGTGATTACTGATATGAAAGAAGGTGTGTATTACGCCAAAATTCAATGTCGAAGTGATCAGGTCGATGCAGAAATTGATTCCAGGCCATCTGATGCTATTGCCATTGCAATTCGCTTCGGTTGTCCGATATTCTGTAGCGAAAAGGTGATGTCGGAAGGTGGCGTGGAGCATTTCGATGTAGAAGAGCCCCAAACCAAAAGTACCAAGTCAACTTCTTCACAAAAATTTACTGCAAAGAAAGAACCATCCTTGAAGGATTTTAGCTTGGATAAACTCAATCAATTGCTGGATAAGGCAATCGCTGATGAGGACTATGAAAAAGCTGCGCGAATCAGGGATGAAATAAATAAACGAAACTAGGACTTCGAAAAAAGCCTGAGAGATCAGGCTTTTTTATTGCTCCCTATTCTCTAATTTTGAGGCTTCTGCTTCAACAGGAATTCTATGGATTATATCAGAGGTATCATTGGTTTGCTTGTCATCGTGGCAATTGCTTACATTTTTTCAGCAAACCGACGAAAAGTAGATTGGAGACTGGTGCTTATAGGAATTGCTCTCCAATTGGTTTTTGGAATTCTGATCACTAAGGTTCCGATTGTTGCTTCCGGCTTTTCGGCTTTATCCAGTGCATTTGTCAAGTTTCTGAGTTTTAGTGAGGCAGGGGCAAGGTTTATTTTCGGCGATCTGGCAGGTGATAGTTTCGGATTCATATTCGCTTTTAAGGTTTTACCGACGATTATTTTCTTTTCTACCGTTTCTGCTGGGCTATATTACTTAGGGGTTCTTCAAAAAGTGGTCTTTGGAATCGCCTGGATAATGGCACGCACGATGCGATTGTCCGGTCCGGAAAGTCTCTCTGCAGCGGGAAATATTTTCTTGGGACAAACTGAAGCTCCACTACTTGTTCGCCCCTTTATTCCCAATATGACCAAGTCAGAACTTATGTGCTTGATGACGGGTGGTATGGCGACAATAGCAGGAGGTGTTCTTGCAGGCTACGTAGCCTTTTTGGGAGGAGATAGTCTAGAAGAGCAAAGTAAATTTGCTGCCTATCTTTTGGGAGCGAGTATTATGAATGCACCGGCTGCGATAGTGCTATCGAAGATTTTCATCCCTGAAGTGGAAAAAGAGCGCGTCCAAGAAAAGCTGGAAGTGAGTAAGGAAAGTATGGGAGTCAACCTGATCGACGCCATGTCTATTGGTGCTTCCGAAGGATTAAAGCTTGCTCTCAACGTAGGGGCCATGCTTTTGGCTTTTATAGCGGTCATTGCAGCTGTCAATTACTTTTTGAGTGATTTGTTTGGTGAAGTGACAGGAATCAATGGCTTTGTGGTAAGTACCACAGGAGGACAGTTTGATGGCTTTTCTCTGGAATATATTTTTGGGCAGGTATTCCGAATTTTCGCTTGGGTGATAGGGGTAGAGTGGACGGATACTTTGCAGGTAGGAAGTCTCTTGGGTCAAAAGACAGTGATCAATGAATTTGTAGCCTACTTGAGTCTTTCCGAAATGAAAGAGGTAGGTTCTCTTTCTCCCAAGTCCATCGTCATCGCAACCTATGCGCTGTGTGGTTTTTCTAATTTCAGTTCAATTGCCATTCAGCTAGGTGGAATCAGTATCATCGCTCCTAATAAACAGGGAACGCTGAGTAAACTTGGTTTGATTTCGCTTTTTGCTGCTTCACTTGCTTGTATGATGACAGCGACAATTGCGGGAATGTTGTTTTAAGTAGCGAGTAGCAGGTCTCAAGAAGCAAGTAATCAGTAGAAGCTAGCTCGAAAAATCTTCACCTTGATAAAGTTTTAAAACTTATAAAACAAAAAACCCGGGGATGATTCATATCCCCGGGTTTGAATTTTTAAGAGTCAATCAATTATCGATCTCCGTAAAGCTCTTTGCTTGCCTGCTCGTACTTGTCACCGGCAACCCATTTTGGCTTTGCAGCATCATTAGCGATAAGTTCGGCTGCTCGGATATAGGATTTCCAATATTTCACCGCATAGTCCAAATCAAAGTTGTCCACATGATCACCTGGCTTGTGGTAGTATTTGCTGATCTCATCATCAAAGGCTCTAAAACCCAAAGAGAAGGTAGGTGCAGGAATTCCCTTTCTAGCAAAATTCACATTATCAGAGCGATCGTAAAGTCCTTGCTCAGGAGAAGGGTCTGCGATTGCTTCCAGCCCAAACTCTGATACTGCCTGACTAATCAGTGGATCACTGCTAGTCCTTCCCAAACCAATGACGGTAATTATCTCGGTATCATTGTACCCACCATTGTCAATATTCAGATTATAGATGATCTTATCTAGAGGAATCAGTGGGTTTTCAGCGAAATAGGCCGAACCCAAAAGTCCTTTTTCCTCTGCTGTCCAAAGCGCTAGGATAATGGATCGTTTCGGTGGATTTTTTGCAAAGTATTTTGCTGCATTCATCACGGCTACCGTTCCGACAGCATTGTCTCTTGCTCCATTGTAAATGGAGTCTCCTTCCGCATCAGGTGTACCCACTCCCACATGATCATAATGAGCTGATAGCAATAGATACTCGTCTTTCAGCTCAGGGTCAGTTCCCTCGATCCAAGCCACCACATTTTTTCCCTCAATTTTGGTATTGTTTTTACCTGCCACATTCAGTTGAATGTTTTTTACTTTTCCATCGCTGAGGGAATTCTCTGCATCCTTCACCCAAAGATAGGGTAGGCTGGAGCTCTCACCCTGATCGATTCCAAGCGTAGGTCGGTTTAGAAAGTTGGCAACCAATTGCCACGGAACGGAAGGAATATTGAATCGCTCTACCAAGGCTACTGCTCCGGCTTTTTGAGCTCTAGCAGTCTTTAATCTTCCAAGGGCAAAAAGGGCAGCAGGGCTCATTTGATCTGGTGCGCCCACGTTAGTAATGACTACCTTACCTTTGACATCTTTGCCAGCAAAGTCCTCTTCTAGACCAAATCCCAAATCCACTACTTCATAGTCACCCGAAGCCGCCTCTCCATCTAAGACTAGGAGTTCTTCGCCTTGTGAATATTTGGTATTCCCTATCATCAATTCTCCGGTTTTTGGTGGAGCAGAAAGATTAAAAGGGATATTTTGGAAATAGCCATCCGCTCCCGGGATTGGCTGAGCTTTGTACTTTTTTAGAAATTTTGCAATGTAATTGTAAGCTAAAGCCATCTCAGGACGGGCGGGATCCCTTCCCATCAATTCATCTGAGGCTAAATAGGTAAAATGACTAATTGCTTCTTTTTCTTTAAATCGCTTTTCGATTGTTTCCTGCTGGGCAGTCGCAAGGCCTGAAAGTGAGACTAGCAGTGCCAAGCTTAAAATCTTTTTATTCATCTGATTGGGTTTAATTGCCTTAAAATACGAGAAATAGAAATAGGGATTAACTCAAATTCAAAACTTCTTCTGCTTTAATCCCCAGATCCACTAAAATTGCCCGAAAGTGTACAGGTAGTGCTGCCTGAATTCGGATGAGCTTATTTTCAATCGGGTGGGTGAACTCCAAAGTATGGGCATGAAGCAGCATTTTATGGAGCTTGAATTGAGCTTCAAAAAACTTATTCTGTTTATTGTCTCCATGTTTCTTATCTCCGATGATGTAATGTCTGGCTTGTGCTAAATGCCTTCTAATCTGATGTGTTCGGCCGGTTTCAGGAGAAAGCTCCAGTAAAGCATAGCGACTGCTGGGGTATCGACCGGTGGTATCAAAAGGAATTTCTGCTGAGAAAAGGACTTTAAAGCGGGTAATTGCCTCCTGAAGTTTTTTACTTCGCTCACTTTCTAACGGACGATCAAAAGTACCTTGAGCTTCTCTCGGTACCCCCCGAACTAGCGCCAAGTAAGTTTTTTTCACCCTTCGCTCAGCAAATTCCTTTTCTACAAGAGGAATCAAGTCTCGATTCTTAGTGAAAAGTAAAACTCCTGAAGTAGCCCTGTCTAATCGGTGAACGGGATGGACGTGGACTCCAACTTGATCCCGAAGCATTTGAATGGCAAGCTCATGCTGCTCTTCTGCCGCTAGTTTCGTTCGGTGAACCAAAAGGCCTGCCGGCTTATTTATAGCAATCAGTCCAGCGTCTTCGTAGATAATCTCCAACATTCGATTCGAGTTCAATAGATGGTACCTGAACCGATGCACTCTTCACCTTGATACCATGCTACAAACTGACCGGAGGCGATTCCTTTTTGGGCTTGATCAAAGATGATGTACAGACCATTTTCGCGTTGCAAAAGAGTGGCTCCAGAAAGGGCTTGTCTGTATCGTATTCTTGCTTCATATCTGGCAGTTTCTCCGGGAAGAAGCTTCAAATCCTCTCGAATCCAATGAATTTGATCATTTTTTACAAAAAGAGCATACCTTAAGAGACCTGGATGATCTTCTCCAAGTCCTACATAGATGACATTTTCTTTGGTATCCGTAGCGATCACAAAAAGCGGTTTACCGGTTCCCCCTACGTTCAATCCTTTTCGCTGACCGACTGTAAAATAATGGGCACCTCGATGTTCGCCGACTTTTTTCCCTTCATCTACTTGATAGGTTAGGGGAAAGGCTAGATCCCTTAGTGTTTCTTCATCGTAATCTTCCGGGTCCAGATTGGCAGGTACTTGGTATTTTTTAAGTTTGCCCAATTCTGAAGGAATCTCTATGATGGGGCCTGTTTTCGGCTTCAACTGCTGCTGGAGAAAGTCTGGAAGTCTCACTTTTCCGATAAAGCAAAGTCCCTGAGAATCTTTCTTTTCTGCCGTAATCAAGTCTAGTTTTTTGGCAATGGCTCTGACCTCAGACTTTTTCAGATGGCCGATGGGAAATAGTGCTTTTGATAATTGACTTTGGGTCAATTGACATAAGAAATAGCTTTGGTCTTTATTGGGATCAGCTCCGGCGAGGAGTTGGTAAACGGATTTTCCATCAACTTCTATTTCACCTTTTTGGCAATAGTGGCCTGTAGCTACAAAATCAGCTTTGAGCTTTTGGGCTGCTTTTAGGAAGATATCAAACTTGATTTCTCGGTTACAAAGAATATCCGGATTGGGTGTTCTGCCAGCTTCATATTCAGCAAACATGTAATCAACGATGCGTTCGCGGTATTCCTCGCTGAGATCGATGGCTTGGAAAGGAATTCCGAGTTTCTCGGCCACCAACATGGCATCGGTAGAATCCTCCATCCAAGGACATTCATTGGAGATGGTGACAGATTCATCGTGCCAGTTTTTCATAAACATACCGATGACTTCGTAGCCTTGTTCCAATAAAAGATGGGCGGCTACAGAGCTATCCACACCACCGGATAGCCCGACTACAACTCTTGGTTTTCTATTTGCCATGATTCAGAGATGGATTAAAGGTCCATTGAATTTCACTTGTAAACCCCCATTTTTTTCAAGGGGTTCAATTTTAGCCAAAGTTCGGTAAAATGAATGGCATCACCATCCAAAAGATATTTATCTCTTTGTGCGCTTAAGGTCCAAGAATCTCTAATTTTGTCAGACCTTTTTTGGATTGAGACCATGAACTTCCAACTATTAAAAGATGCCATCGCAGGTAAGGAGCAGGATTTTACCAAGCTTTCTCTGAAGACTGCAATTTTTGTATTGGCGGTACCGATGATTTTGGAGATGATGATGGAATCTCTATTTGCGGTAGTGGATATCTTCTTTGTAGCCAAATTGGGAGAAAAGGCCATTGCTACAGTGGGTTTGACTGAGTCCGTGATCGTGCTTGTTTATGCGGTTGGATTCGGGATAAGCATGGCAGCAACAGCTTTGATTTCTAGAAGGTTTGGAGAAAAGGACTATCATCAAGCAGGATCTTTAGCCTTCCAATTGCTATTGGTGGGAGGAGCAATATCACTTATTTTCAGTGTTTTGGGGATATTTTTCGCTTCTGACATCCTCCTGCTCATGGGAGCTGAGGAAGAAGTGATTATTACGGGTTCAAGATTTACCCAGATTATCTTTGCAGGGAATGCAGCCATTCTACTGCTCTTTTTGATCAATGGTGCTTTCCGAGGAGCGGGCCAGGCTCATCATGCAATGCGATCACTTTGGATTGCCAATGGCTTTAATATCATTCTGGATCCTTTGTTGATTTTTGGATTGGGAAGTTTTGATGGATTCGGGCTGGAAGGAGCTGCTTGGGCTACTACAGTTGGCCGTGGAACCGGGGTTTTATATCAACTCTACCATCTTTTTAATGGAAAACACCGATTGCAGATCACCGCTGCTAATCTGATTGTCAAGTGGAAGACTATCCGTAAGATCATGGATATCGCCCTTGGAGGGATGGGCCAATTCTTAATTGACTCTGTATCTTGGGTTGCTTTGACCCGAATGAATGCAGAGTTTGGATCCACTGCACTTGCCGGCTATACGATTGCAATGAGGGTATTGATTTTTACCATCTTACCGGCTTGGGGTATATCCGGTGCTGCTGCCACTTTGGTTGGACAGAATCTGGGTGCAAAGGAAGTAGGAAGAGCTGAAGAATCTGTATGGCTCACTGCCAAATACTGCATGATTTTTATGGCATCTGTCACAGGGATTTATCTTTTCTATTCAGATGAATTGGCGGGAATTTTTACTGATAATCTAGAGGTACGGGATATTGCAGCTCAGGGACTTTGGGTGATTGCTTTAGGTTATGTTTTTTTTGCCATCGGCATGGTCTTAACTCAGGCATTTAATGGAGCAGGGGATACCAAGACTCCCGCCTGGATCAATGTAGCTGTATTATTGGCATTTGAAATTCCACTTGCCTGGGTCTTAGCATTTACCTTTGACTTGAAATATCTTGGGATCTTTATAGCCATAGCCATCGCACATTCACTTCATGCTGTGGTAGCTTATGTATTTTTCAAGAAAGGTAATTGGAAGCGAATAGCTGTATAAAAAAATCAGCAAGCCGATGTTCAGCTTGCTGATCTTCAATCAAAAGAATATGAATATCCGCAATCATGTCAGCTACCTTATTTACTTTGCTTGACTGGTTGGAAGAACGAAGACCCAGCCACGGCTGGCAGGCGAAGCTTCCGGATTCTGATCCTTTCAGCAGACAATAAGCCGACTTTTTGTCAACACTGGTAAGAAAGCGGATATCTTTATAAGAGAGTATTCACCCTTAATTCAATGAAACAAACTTACTGTCAACTGTTTCATTGATGAAGTATATTTTCTTACCGCCAAAGGTTTGGCTTTCGCTATTGTAAGCAGCTACTTGGACAATTCCCTGAGAAGTAGCTCGAAGTCCACTGATTTCTGAGGCTGAGAAAGTCATGCTTGTAGACCTAGCTTCTTTAGTGACCACTTCACGCCCATCAGAAATTACCCAAAGAATATTATCAACGTTGGAAGGTACATTTTGAATGCTTAGTGTGACGTCACCACCCAAGGCGATTTGATCTCCTACGCTGGTTTGAAATCTGACTACTCCTGGCATTGGCTTATTGGTGGTATGAGAAAACCCATCGAATTCATTTCCTCCAGAGACAACCCAATCATTAGCTTGCCCCTCGTTGATTCCAAGGGTGATATCTGTGAAATTGTTGACATAAGTTCCATTGACATTTTGCATGGCAAAGGCATTGATACTGACATCTCCGGCATTGACCAGGCTGCTATTGATGCCAGAAGAATAGAAGTTGGCATTGGCCACATCAATCAAAATATCAGGCATTCCGGGCACGGTAGGCGTACCTTCGGGAAGGTTTGATTTTGCTTTAATAGCAGCTAGTACGCCATCTGCATCCCCCGGACTCGGTAAAGGATTTGTCTGTGTGGTTTGTTGCGGATCCTCCGAATCTGAATCGCATGAAGCAGAAATTCCTAGCAGAATGACAAAAGATAGAACTCGATAAAAGTTTGAAATTTTCATGGCATTGAAAGTTTTTTGTTTCTCCAAAGCTCATGGTTTACTGACTAGGACTCAATACGGCATTTTACCTATTTATTCATTGCTAAAGCATTGCACATTAATAAAATAGGGCATGTTGTAAAAACTCTTTTCCGGATAAATGGCACATCCTGCTGCCATCTGATTTAAGCCTGGATTGACTAGGTTGGCTCGATGGCCAGGGGAGTCAATCCAAAGTTGTACTATCTCACGTGCATAGGAAATATAGCTATGGTAGGGGACCGGTTCAGACTCTTTGCCTTGATAAATAAACTCTCCGGGGCTGGTAGGAGGATAAATTCTTTTTCCATATTCATAATCTATCCCTGCGGTTGCACTGATATTTTCAGCTATCAGTGGTGGATTTAATCCTACAATTTGAAAACGATCCCTGAGTTTCCGCTTGTTTCTGATTTTGCTTTGATGTCCGTAAAAATTATGCTTGACCATGTCTCCAGCATGATCGGCTGCAAGTTTCTCTATTTTGTAGGAATACCGAAAAGCAGGTAGACCTTGTTTGGTCCGATATTCATTGCTTACATAAAAAATCGCCGCATGGAGTAGCGGATAATCAATATCTGAAGGATCCAAAACCTGGTAGGCTGGCTCATATCTATAAAATGAATCCCAAGTAAAATCCTCATAATCAGCCAAGGACCAATTTTGAGCTTTTACTTCTAGATGAATACACAATAGGAGGAATACAAGAATAGGTCTACACATTGTCCAATTTCAATCGTACTGAAATTTTTACGCTGGAATAGACCTATTTAGTATGGATGAACAGAAATTAATTGCTTTGGGGCATTTCCAGAAAAAGCGCAATCAATTCTTTTGGAGTACAAGCTCTTTGGAGCATTTCTTCCTGCAGGTAAACTTTCAGTTGGAACTCCAACTCGAAAATCAGACCGTTTACGAAAACTGGGTCCATATTCAAGTTTTGGATAAAGTGATCGTTTTTTCGAGCACCATTCAGCATGATTCCATAGGAGTGGAATACTTCTGCAGCCTTTTTTAGTAAAGTAAATTGTTGGTTCATGTCGTTTCAATTTTATGATTGCGTATTTGTGGTAGTTAGTTTTAGAGAATTACGCAAATCATAACTGAAAAGGTTTTAAAAGGTGTTAAAATTCCATGTCTTGGTATTTTTTGAAAAAAGTCAAAAAATGACACTTTTACTTGGCATGAAAAACTGCTCAACTTGTTTTGTGTTTTTGCGCACCTAACGTATATAATTATTTCTTTAAATAGGCATTTACATTAATTTTGGTTTTTTATTTAATAGCACACATTTACTTCTCTGTATGAAAGGCATCATTTTGGCCGGAGGCTCCGGTACTAGACTTTATCCACTTACCATTGCAGTCAGCAAGCAGCTGATGCCCGTCTATGATAAACCCATGATCTACTATCCATTGTCCGTTTTGATGATGGCTGGGATTCGGGAGATTTTGATTATTACTACTCCTGAGGATTCTGAATCATTTCAAAAGTTGTTGGGTGATGGTTCTCAGGTCGGCTGTCAGTTTGAATATGCTGTGCAACCATCACCGGATGGATTGGCGCAGGCTTTTATCATCGGAGAAGAATTTATCGGAGATGATAAGGTTGCCTTGATTCTTGGGGATAATATCTTCTATGGTTCGGGACTAGCCAAGACTTTGCAAGAAAATACAAATCCTACCGGGGGAGTTGTTTTTGCCTATCATGTGACTGATCCGGAGCGATATGGTGTGGTGGAGTTTAATGAGGAGCAGAAAGCCATCAGCATTGAGGAAAAGCCAAAAAACCCAAAATCAAGTTTTGCCGTTCCCGGACTTTATTTTTATGACAATCGGGTGGTGGATATTGCCAAAAACATCAAGCCTAGTCCAAGAGGTGAACTGGAAATTACCGATATCAATAATGAGTATCTGAAAATGGATGAGTTGCAGGTGGCAATACTCAATCGGGGAACAGCCTGGCTAGATACCGGAACACATCAGTCTCTGCTCCAAGCCGCTCAGTTTGTAGAGGTGATCGAAGAAAGGCAAGGACTGAAGATCGGCTGTATCGAAGAGATAGCTTTTAGAAGTGGTTTTATTGGAAAAGAACAGCTCCTTCATGCAGCTGAAAAACTAGGAAAGAGTGGATATGGCGCTTATCTCAAGCGTCTGATCAAGGATTGATCAAATCCAGAAATCTTCTTCCCACATTCTAAATCCGCCCAAAAAAGCGTTTTGATTGGTTCCAAGACGGCATCCTTCAGGTACTTCTGTCAGCAGCTTGGAATTTCCTCCTCCTAATACGATATCATCAGGCTGCAAAGCATCAGAAAGAATGGAAACTGTATTTCTAACATGCTTTTCCCAACGCTTTTGACCGCTTTTAAAAAGGTATGCCTTACCAACGTAATTCTCAAAGGTGGATTTTTTGTAAGGCAAGTGCCCCCCTTCAATCGGGATAATGGTCCCATTCATGACCATGGCAGTACCCAATCCCGTTCCCAGACCTAGAAACAAAAGCTTTTTGCCTGCATAGCTACCCAATGCCTGCATAGCTGCATCATTTAGTATTTTGATAGGTAAATCGAAGGCTGAATGAAAGTCAAACTCAGTCCATCCGGAACCCATATTTACAGGGTCACTGATGATTTGATTATGCTTAACCACTCCGGGAAAACCCATGGTAATGTGATCATATTCCCAATTGGCAGCATGCTCTCTTACAAGTGGTACTAGTTGCTCTGGCGAAAAATCAGCTCCAGATGGGATTTTGATACGGTCTTTTTGGCCTGTGGCCAAGATTTTGACATTGGAACCTCCGATGTCGATTACCAGAATTTTCTTTTTTGGTTTCTTCATTTCTTGAACTTCCTTTCCCTTTGGAATGGCTAAGTTTAGATTATAGATTGTATAGCCCGAAACTATGAAAAATCAGGGAAAAGACGATACGACCAAGTCGATTTTGGTTAAAATGATAACCTAAACGGGCGAATGCCCATTTAGGCTGATATCAATTTGAAGTGATATTGACTGTTTTGGCTTTTGTTTACAGCGATTTCTCTTTCTAGGTGATAAAAGGCTTCCAAGAGTGCTGCATTTTCAAACTTACCGGCATCGATCGCTTTGAATCCAATGAATTCGATTAGCCTCTTGACACGGATTTTTTCAGGCACATCTTCCCCACAATAGTAGGTCTCTTTGATCACCCCCAAGTTATCGGACATTGGATAGTCAATTCCTAGGTTGTTGAATGCCTTAAATAGGTGAGCTTTGGGAGCAGCCTTCTTCAATAGTCTGATATGTGAATTTTTGATCCGATCATCATAAACCGTATTGGTACAGTCGATGATTAGTTTATCCTGAGTATCTGTGTTTTTGAGTGACATCCAGATTTCAGGAAGGTAACCTGTATCTGCGCAGATTAGAACAAATTCAGACTGAATGATGGCAGATTCGTAAGGACAGATACGATGATGGAGTCGATTAAGCATTTTCCATTCAGGCTCTTGGGTATCAAAGTCCGGACGAACGCCAAAAACTACATCAAGACCTGCCTCGATAAATTTTTTCCCAAGGGTTTTTGCAAGGGATGTACCCCCCAATATTCCAATTTTCATAAGGTGATAAGTTTATGATTGATAAAAGGGTGAAAGGAGATTTTGCTCCTAGTAATCATATAAACTGCTGAAAATTAGCATAGTTCGATCGAAAAATAAAATAATATTTTGAAAAAAATTGATTTACAATATATTATTCACTTTTATGAATATCAAAAGCAAAAAGCATGGGGTGAATTTCTAACCCGAAGTATAATTTTTTTTAGAATTGCTAAAGTGTTGAAGTTCAGGCCAAAAAAACCTTGCTTTAGTTAGCCAGAATTTTTTCTATACTTTTGAAAAAACCCTAAAGAATGAAGAAAATACTGTTTGCCTTTTGCTCAATTTGTCTCTTGGTCCAGCTAGGATTCGCACAAAATGATTTAATCCATGCTCGCCCGTCTCAACTAGGTATGGATGGAGCTTTTATCAAGCAAAAAGTAGACTCCATCATGCAAATGGGGATCGATAGTTTAGCCTTTCCCGGAGCTCAAGTTTTGGTAGCAAAAAACGACACGGTAATTTTTCACCAGGCCTACGGATATCACACCTATGATCAAATCCAACCTGTCAAATTGAATGATCTTTATGATTTGGCATCTGTAACAAAAATTTCGGGTCCATTACCTGCTTTGATGAAGCTAGTGGATGAAGGAAAGCTTGATTTGGACCAACCATTCAGTACCTATTGGGAGCCCTGGCAAAAGCGAAAAGACAAAAGGGATTTGACATTGCGGGAAATTCTGGCTCATCAGGCTGGTTTGGTGCCTTACATCGTATTCTTGCAAAAGGTGATCAAAAACAACGGGATGGTAAAAAGGAGATTTGTACGTGATTTTCCCAGGGATCGCTTTTCAGGCCAAGTTTATGACAGGCTTTATATAAATGATCGTTTTGAGCGGAAAATGAACCGAATCATCAACCGATCGGATGTATCAGCAGATAAGAAATACCTGTATTCTGGACTCAGTTTTTTGATTTTTCCAAGCCTGATTGAGCAGCTGACGGGAATGGACTATGAGAGCTATTTGGAAGAAAATTTCTATCAACCCTTAGGCTGTGAAACGCTAGCATATTTGCCAAAGGTAAAGGGATTTACGAATGCTATTGTTCCTACGGAGATAGACTCCCTATTTCGGAAATCGGTAGTAAAAGGATGGGTTCACGATGAAAATGCGGCCTTAAAAGGCGGAGTTTCCGGCAATGCTGGTTTATTCGGGACGGCTGATGACTTGGCTAAACTCATGCTCTTTTATCAAAATTATGGAAGGGTAGATGGACAGCAGCTCATTTCCGCAGAAACCCTTCGAGAGTTTACGGAGGTGCAATTTCCAGAGAATGATAACCGCCGCGGTCTGGGCTTTGATAAGCCGCTGCTGGACAATGCAGCGCTTTCTCTTGAAAATGCTTATCCATCCTCTTTGGCTAGTCCGGAGAGTTTTGGACACTCCGGCTTTACAGGCACTTTTGTCTGGGCTGACCCGGTTCATAAACTTACCTTTATTTTTCTCTCCAATCGGGTTTATCCTACAAGAGATCATCGGAAATTGTACAGCTTGGGAATTCGAGAAGCTTTGCAGGATGTGTTTTATCGGGCGGAGCGATAAGTTGAAATGAGCTAGTTGAGGGGAATGGATTACTTCCCGATACAAAACTTCGAAAAGATACCTATCTGCCGACCGGCAGGTTCGCCATAAATCATCTTTTAAAATTTATTTACCAATACAAAACTTCGAGAAAATATTGGCTAAAAGGTCGTCGGTGGTAATCTCTCCTGTGATCTCACCTAGGAAATGCAAAGAACGCCGAATATCCATGGCTAGAAAATCATTGGTGACCTCTTGATCCAAGCCAGCCAATACATCGAGTAGGGATTCCCTTGTTTTGGTCAAACTATCGTAATGACGGATATTGGTAACGACGGTATTTCCTGTCTTGAATTTATCTAGATTGACAAGTTCCAGAATACGGGCTTTGAGCCCTTCCAAATTCTCCTTTTTGCCCGCTGAAATAAAAATACTGTCTGGATGCTTTTCCCTTAACTCATTGATAATATTTTCCTTAGCCTTATCTGTTTTATTGGCTACTTTGAGGAAAGGGACTCCTAGATTTTCCAGCTTATTTATATCCCGATTGATCTCCACCAAGTCGGTATCGCTCAAGTCAAACAAATAAAGAATCAGTGAGGCAGACTTCATTTTTTCCTGTGTACGACTTACCCCAATGGCTTCAATGGTATCTGTGGTTTCCCGAAGTCCAGCAGTATCTATAAATCGGAAAATCACTCCACCGATATTGATTTCATCCTCGATAAAATCCCGAGTGGTACCTGCAATATCTGATACGATGGCTTTTTCCTCATTTAGAAGCGCATTGAGTAGGGTAGACTTTCCTGCGTTGGGTTTGCCGGCAATCACGGTGGGAACTCCATTTTTGATCACATTTCCTAGATCAAAGCTGAGGATCAGTTCCTCCACCACTCGTAGAAGTCGCTCAACCAGCATTCTCAAATCATCCCGACTGGCAAATTCTACGTCCTCTTCTGTAAAGTCCAATTCCAATTCGATCATCGAGGCAAAATGGATGAGTTGAGCCCGTAATTCCTGAATCTCCGATGAAAAACCACCACGCATTTGATTAAGAGCGGCTGCGTGGGAAGCCTCCGAATCCGCATGAATCAAATCTGCCACTGCTTCTGCTTGCGCAAGGTCAAATTGCCCATGCAAAAAGGCCCGCTGAGTAAACTCTCCGGGTTTGGCTGGTCGGGCACCCAGTTTGATAAATAAGCGGATGACCTGATTGATAATGTAGGAGGAGCCATGTGTGGAAATCTCCACCACGTTTTCTTTGGTAAATGATTTTGGAGCGATGAAAATCGAAACTAGTACTTCATCTATGATACGATCTCCGTCTCGGATGGTACCAAAGTGAATGGTATGACTTGCTTGTTTTTCAAGGTTTTTACCGTGAAAAACTTGATTGGTCAATGAAATTGCATTTTTGCCCGAAAGGCGAATGACCGCAATGGCACCTACTCCTTGTGGTGTAGCTAAGGCAATGATGGTATCATCGCGTTCTGCTAGTGAAAAACTCATAGCTTGGGACGGAAGGCCTTTTCAATCAATTCGTTGATTCCTTCTAGAAATGCATCTGCCGGCCTGTAACCCGGAAGCTGAGCAATATTCTGTAGTGTAGGTTCAATAATTACAAAATTTGGATAGGAGCGAACCCGCATAGAAGCGGCCATTTGAGCCTCACTGAATTTTTTTCCCATGAAATCAAAGGTTCTCTCGTTGTCTTCTGCATTCAATTTGACCGCGTAAAAATTTTCGTTGACGTATTTGACTACTTCGGGATCAGTGAAAGTCTCCTTATCCATTTTTTTACACCAACCGCACCAATCCGTGTAGACATCCACCAAAAGCATTTTTGGGTCAGATTGATTGGCAGCTACTGCTTCCTCAAATTTGAGCCAAGTAATTTGATCTTGTGAGTAACCGATGGAAGCAAAAAACAGCAATCCAATGGTGAGAATTAACTTTTGCATATTACGAACTAAACGGCTGTGTTTCTTTTTGGGTTCCCAAGCTGAATTTAAACTTTTTATGTGTCAAAATTACAGATAAAAAGAATACTATCCCTGCTACGGTCACCATCATACCTGCTATGGATGAATCGAAAAGGTAGGCCAGATAATAGCCAACCACCGAAACCAGAATTCCTGTAAGGATCGTCAATTGGATTAATGGGCGCAAATCTCTGGTCCAAAGATAGGCTGTTGCCGGAGGTACGACCAACAAGGCTACAACCAAGATTGCTCCAACTGCCTCGAAGCTACTGACAGTAGTATAGGATACCATACTCATCAATCCCAGGTTGATTGCTGAGGCAGGAATGCCGATGACGATTCCAAATTTTTCATCAAAGCTTGTGATCTTTAACTCCTTGTAAAACAATGTAATAAATACTCCTACTAAAAGTAAATTCAGAATAGCTAGCCACATGATTCTAGGCCCAAAACTTTGCCCACTGCTACTTATCCAAAGGTCGATCGGCAGGTAAGCGATCTCCCCATAAAGTACACATTCCTGGTCCAAGTCCACCCGATAGGCAAAAACGCTAATCAAAATAATTCCGATTGCAAATAGGAGGGTAAAGGTAATGCCAATGGAAGCATCCAGTTGAACGCGGGCCTTCTTCCGCAACCAATCGATCATCAGGGTTGCCAAAATTCCTAGGATTCCTGCACCTATGATCACTTCCAATCCTCTTTGAGTTCCGGATACCAAAAAACCGATGACGATTCCGGGAAGAACTGCATGGGATATTGCATCGCCTGTCATGGACATTTTGCGAAGCATCATAAATACCCCTAGCAAGCCACAGGAAATAGCAATCATCGAGGCCGTGAAGATGATTAGAAATGCATTTTGGTCAAAGCTCATCATGGTCTCTTGGGATTTGTTCTTGATGGGGGTCGAGTTTTGGAAAGTTTAAGCGGCTTTCCAGCAAAGCTTCCAAATCTGGAGTCAATAAATGTTCAAGTTTTTCAGCAGATTCGTGTACATGATCCGGGGCAATATTCATGTATTCATTCAGATAAGATTCCCAAAGTCTGTGTAGCCTGACGACTCTCCTTGCTTGATATTTTCCAGGATCTGTAAGCTTTATTAATGATTGATTTACAAATAGTAAACCTTCTTTTTCTAAACCTTTGATTGAATTTTTAATAGAGCTTTGCTGATGCGGGTAGAGACTAAGAAGCTCTGCTCGAGTTAGCCCTTCCTGTCCTAGTTCCCGGGCTTTGAAAATACTTTTCAGCACATGGTCTCGCTGGGTTTTTTGTAGGTAAGATCTTCGATGGAAATAGCGGGAAACCAATCCCTTTTTAGGAGCAAAAAGAAAAGAAATCAGGGCAATACTTGAAAGAATCACCACTACCCAAGGCCCTGTAGGCATTTGAGGAAGTAGATAAGAAATGTAAGTACCAAATACTCCGGAAAGGATGGCAAAAAGGGAAGCTAAGCCAAGCAAGATTCCCAACCTATCAGTCCAAAACCTAGCCGCAGTGCCCGGAGTAATCAGCAAAGCTGCCATCAAAACCACTCCAATAGCTTGTATCCCAATGACCACTGCCAATATCAGCAGTACATCAAATACGAATCGAATTATATTCATCGGAAGTCCAACCGCCTTTCCGAATTCTGGATTGAAAACCAGAATTTGAAATTCTTTTAGCATAAAGCCAATGACTGAGATAATCAATATAGAAAGGCTTCCATAGACCCAAAGGTCTCGCTCTACTATGCCGATTGCATTCCCGAAAATAAATTGATTGAGGCCTGCCATTTCGGGATTTCCAGATTTTTGAATCACAGTCAAAAAGACAATTCCGATCCCAAAAAAGACGGAAAGGATCACGGCAATGATGGTATCGTCACTTAGTTTGGTGTTTGATTTCAGCCAGGAACTTAGAAAAGTTGCCAAAGCCCCGGACAAGAAAGCTCCTCCGACGATATAAAAGGGGTTTTTCTCTCCTGCAAGCATAAAGCCCAGACAGATTCCCGGAAATACAGCATGGGAAATAGCGTCTCCTAAAAGGGCTTTATTGTCCAAGAAGGAAAAGGTTCCAACAAAAGCAGACCCTATTCCCAAAAGCGTAATTCCCATCACTACAAAGGCAATGGAAGAATCCTGAAAAGAAAAGAAGTAGAGAAAATCGCTCATCAGCCTTTCAATGGGTTAAATTCTTTCTGACGAATCAATTCAGATACTTTCGAAAGCAGGTTGAGCTTTCCACCGTAGGTTTTTCGAAGGAGTTCCTCAGTCACTACTTCATTTTTGGGGCCGGAAGCTACCAAATGCAGGTTCAGCATGATAAACCAATCGAAGTAATTCACAGCCGAATAAATGTCATGGTGAACCACCACAACAGTCTTTCCACCGGCACTCATTTCTTGCAAAAGCTTGAAAATTGCCGCCTCCGTATTCATATCTACTCCCGCAAAAGGTTCGTCCATCAAATATAAATCTGCTTCCTGTGCAAGCGCCCTTGCAATAAATACCCGTTGCTGCTGCCCACCTGAAAGTTCAGAAATCTGTCGATGCACGAAAGCAGACATTCCCACTTTTTCCAGACAGTCCAGTGCCAGTGCTTTCTCCTTTTTACCGGGTCTTTTGAAAAGCCCCAGTTTTCCATAGGTTCCCATCAAAACCACATCAAGAACTGAGGCAGGGAAATTCCAGTCCACAGATTCCCGCTGGGGAACGTAGCTGATTCGGTTGCGGACAGCATCTAGCGTTTGATCAAAAAGCTTCACATAACCACTGCTTGGCTCCACCAAGCCCATGACCGATTTAATCAAAGTAGATTTTCCGGCACCATTTGGGCCTAAAATTCCGATCAATTTACCGGCAGGAAGTGACAGGTCTACATTCCAAAGCACGGGGCTTTGATCATAACTCACTGTCAGATCATGGATTTCCAGTATGGGGTTTTCTACTTGTTTGATCATGAGACAAGTGCTTGATAAATGATTTCCAAATTTGTTTTAATCATGCCGAGATAGGTTCCTGCAGGAGTATTTGCTGCGTCCAGACTATCTGTAAATAGGGGGCCTGCCAACTCGATCTGATGACCTTTTTGCTCACAGGCTTCTACCAATGCCTTCAATGCTCTCGGTGATATCGTCTGCTCTGCAAAAACTGCTTTGATATTTCGATCAATGATGAATTGAGCCAAATCCCCCAAATCCCGAAGCCCTGGTTCACTAAGTGTGGAAAGACCTTGAAGACCTCTCACTTCAAACCCATAAGCCACTCCAAAATAAGCAAAGGCATCATGGGCTGTTACAAGCGCCATTCCTTGAGCATGAAGTTCTGAAACCTTCTCCTGAATTTCCTGATCGGCAGCGAGAAGGTCTTTTTGATAAGTCGACCAATTTTCTTGAATATAGTCCTTCCATTCAGGCTTCCAGGCAATCAATTCTTTGGCACTGTAGTCCATTGCTAGCGTCCACAGCTTCACATCAAACCAAATATGCGGATCTACGCTGTGCGCTTCAGGGCCCGTTCGAAGTAGTTTTTCCTCAGGCAGTTCTTCGGAAATATTAATTAATCGCTGACTGAATTCAAGCTTTTCGAAGATTTCGGTCATTTTTCCTTCCAGATACAAACCATGATAAATCACCAGATCTGCTTCGGTCAGTAGATCCAGATCTCGAACGGAAGCCTTGTATAAATGAGGGTCGACCCCTGCAGGCATTAGTGCCCGGACATCAGCAGAATCTCCTACTATGACAGAAATAGCATCTGCCAGAATGCTGGTAGTCGCCACGATCAAAGGTTTGGATCGCGTGTCGGGGCTATCCCATTTGCAAGCCTGCAGAAGCAAGCTAATCGTAAGTAGGAATAGGAGCCTTCTCATGACTGAATAGCCAAAATATTTGCAGCAACATCTTTGGACATAAAGACATTTTTCTTTTGGTCAACCAGAATTTCAACTGAACCGTCAAACTCTACCTTGTCCAAGATTTTCACCCGAGCACCGATATAGGCACCCACCTTATCCATGTAGCGGAGGAAAGCAGCAGAGCTGTCTTTGACGGCAACGATTTGTCCACTTTGATTGACTTCCATTTCATTGATCGGTACTCTCGGTCTTGCTTTGACATCACCAAATTCGTCTGGAATGGGATCGCCATGTGGGTCAAACTTGGGGTAGTTCAAATAGGCATCGAGACGCTGAATGAGTAGGGGAGACTGAATGTGCTCCAATTCCTCAGCTACTTCATGAACTTCATCCCAGGCAAAGTTTAATTTTTCAACCAGGAAGACTTCCCAGAGTCGATGCTTTCGGACAGTTTGGAGTGCTAGCTTTTTTCCCTCGGGAGTGATGTTCACCCCGTAGTATTTCCGATAGCTGATGACTTCTTTTTCGCTCAGCTTCCTGAGCATATCAGAGACAGAGGCAGGCTTGGTTTTCATCTCGGCTGCGATGTCATTTGTCGACACGGATTTGGTTCCTTCCTCTGAGAGGTGATAGATGGCTTTCAGATAGTTTTCCTCGGCTACAGTCAAATTCATATTTCAATGCTTTGATACAAAGGTAAAAAATATTTTAGAAATGTCTAAAAATAAATTTTATATCAGCTAAAATCGCTGTGGATAAGTTCAAAATAGCTGTGGGTTTGATTTTAGGGGTGTCTAAAATAAAATTAAGAATTGTTTTAAAAAATGTATAAAATATTAAAAAACAGCTATTTTTAAATTCCTTTATAGATAAAGATCTCCTATGATGAGGTCTATCGCCAAGTTTCCATTTTTAAATTTTCGGTTTCCAAAAAGGCGTATAAGGTGGATAAGTGTGGAAAGTTTTCCACCTTATTTGGGATTAGGAGGATAGGGAATCTAGAACTGAAAGGAGTTTCTCCCCTTCAGCTTTCCAGTGAAAAACTTCTGGATTTTGGACTTTAAAAAAGTCTTGATCCAGCCCTGAAATAAAATCCTTAATGGCTTCCTGAGTATTCTGAAAATCTACCGAAAGCCCCATTTTATGGGATGAGACAAAGTCAGTCCATGTAGGATTTTCTTGAATGATAACGGCCGTATTTAATGCTCCCGCTTCAAAAAATTTACTCGGGATTTTCTGAGCTAAAGCTTTATGATTTGGGTAGGGCAAAAGCAAAAAATCAGTCTTGTAAATAGCATCCAAAACCTCGGTATAAGGGATAGGATCAGGAGACAATTCAAGAGAAATCTGGGGATGATTCTTGTATCGATCGAAGAGATTTTTTTGGAAATATTCCAAGGTAACATGTCCAAAAACTCGCAATTTACTTTCGGGAAAACGCTCCAAAACTTGAAGAAAAAACTGAATTCCTTCTTCTGTACCATAAGCAGGTGTGATAGTTCCTGTCAATAGAAATTCAAAGACTTCCTTTTCCTTAAAAACCACAGGAGGCTTAGGAAGGTATTTGGGTCCACTGTATTTATTCTCCAAGATGATGAATGGTTTTTTATTTGGCATTTCATCTTGATAGCATTTCTCGGCTAAGAGATAATAATCAATTCCTTTAATACCCTCAGATTTCTCAATTAGCCATTTAGCTAGTTTTACTTTCCAAGTTGATCTGTTTGGAATCAAGTCTAGGTTTGCCGGGTAGTTTTCCTGCACATCGTAAATGATTCGAAAGCCCAAGAAGGATTTGAGTATTTTTGCGGGGATCAAATACTCCCAAGTACAGCAAATCAGGATTTTTGGTTTGACGATTAAGCAGTATTTGAAAAACCTAAATATGGAAACAATTCGCTCCAATCGAGATTTTGTATTAGTAATCGAAATAAAAAATCGGTCATTTTGAGGATTTAAGACCGCTTTTGAGGAAAAACCTATGAAGTTTAGATGGTATTTATTTGTTTCACGCAGCGTTTGACCCAATCTCCAAAAAGCCCTCGCATCTTTCGCTGGTTTGAGCGAAGAAGCGATTAGGACAGGGATTTTCTGGGAAAAACCTTTAGACATAATCGAAACTAACCAAAAATATGGAACTGAAAACCATCATTGAAAAAGCTTGGGAAAATAGAGAGCTTTTAAAAGAAAAGGACACTGAAATTGCTATCAAGACTGTCATCGCAGATTTGGATGCTGGAAGTCTTCGAGTGGCAGAACCGCTGGAAGATGGCAACTGGCAAGTAAATGACTGGGTAAAGAAAGCGGTCATCTTGTATTTCCCAATTCAGAAAATGCAGACCATAGAAGTGGGTCCTTTTGAGTTCCACGATAAAATGGCTCTAAAGACTAATTACGCCAAGCAGGGTGTACGAGTAGTTCCTCATGCAGTGGCCCGTTATGGAGCACATTTAGCTCCTGGTGTGGTAATGATGCCAAGTTATGTTAATATCGGAGCTTTTGTGGATAGTGGCACGATGGTTGATACTTGGGCGACGGTCGGATCCTGTGCTCAGGTCGGCAAAAACGTTCATTTGAGTGGTGGAGTAGGGCTTGGAGGGGTTTTAGAGCCAGTACAGGCTGCTCCAGTAATTGTAGAAGATGGAGCATTTATTGGCTCTAGAGCTATTGTGGTAGAAGGTGTCCGAATTGGCAAAGAAGCTGTTCTTGGTGCAGGAGTGACACTTACCGCTAGTTCTAAGATCATTGATGTCACTGGGGATAAGCCAGTAGAGTACAAGGGCTATGTTCCACCAAGATCTGTAGTGATCCCTGGATCCATTCCAAAAGAGTTTGCAGCAGGAACTTATCAAGTGCCATGTGCCTTGATAATTGGTCAGCGAAAAGCTTCTACTGATTTGAAAACTTCACTCAATGATGCGTTAAGAGAAAACAACGTAGCAGTGTAAACCAACTAGTATGAATATCATTTATCGAGTAGGAATAGTCGTGCTTTTGAGCTCGGCTATTTTTGCATGTGGTGGAAAAACAGGAAACCAAGGCGATGTTGCCTTTAACCAAGGAGCCTATGATCAGGCTGTGCAAGAGTATTCCAAAGATTTAAAGTATAATCCAAAAAATGTGGTTTTGCTTTACAATCGGGGAAGAGCTCATGAAGAACAAGGTCAATTAGACTCTGCACTTGCAGATTTTGAAGCTGCATTGCAGATTGATCCGAATAACTTTCAGGTTCTTTTAGCGATTTCAAATTTCCATTATACCCAAAACAATTATGAAAAGGCTATGCTTTTTGCTTCTAGAGCCGAGGAAATTTCCGGTGCTCCAGCTGCAGCTTCCTTTATGAAAGGTCGCGCTATGCACCAATTGGGTTATACAGAAGATGCCCTGAAGGCTTATGGCAATGCCATCCAATTAGATAAAAATTATGCTCCTGCTTACTTTAACAGAGGCATGTTAAAATTGGCTTTGAAAAGAAAACGGAGTGCTTGTGAAGACTTCCAGTTGGCGAAAAGCCTTGAATATGGAGCTGCTGAGGAGGCAATCTTAAAGTATTGTAAATGATAGAAAAAAAGCTGATTTGATTTCAATCAGCTTTTTTTGTGAATTATTAATTTTCACTTTTTACTTCCGTATGATCGTGCTCATGTTCTTGATGATCACAAATTTCGTCGGAAGCAATTTTCCCAAATCCCAAACAGGTTTTGCATTCACTGACTTCCTTTAGGGAACCCTTGCAAGTAGGGCATTCTAGCCTTCCTTTTCCATTGCATCTATCACATTCGTAATATTCTATGATGTTGAAAATATTTCTTTTGGTGATCATGCCGGTGGCAGCGCATCGGCTACAACCTACGACTCCTGCACCTCTACAGTAGCTACAGTCCTGTTCAGTATTTTTAGCTCCTTGGCATGTTTCGCATAGCTCGTACCTGTAACCCTTCGTATCGCAGAGATTACACGCTCTGATTGCTTGCAAGGGTTCCTTTAGTTGCCCCTGAAGGTTTTTTGCCAATTCATAATTTTGACCTTTGAAGCCATTCAGATCAAAATATTTGTCCAAAAAACTAGCAGAATTATCATACTGCCCTAGTTCGAAAAGTGTCAATGCAAAGAAATAGGGCATTTCCTCTGGTAAAGGCAGGCCCGAATCAATCAAGTTCCGGAAAATGGAGTTTGCAGTTTCATAATCCTCACGCTCCATAGCTGCAAGTGCTCCAGTCATCCAGCGGTCAGTTTGTCCCAAATTGGGAAGAGCTTGGGCATTGAGAATTGAGGGTGTAGCGAGAATAGAAACTACGATCAGAAATTGAAGGATGATTTTCACCTAGGGAAGCCTTTTTAAATTGAGTTTTAAATATCTCACTCTAAATCGAATTTTGAAATTAATGTTTCCTAAATGGTTTTAAGAACATTTGTCTTTTTCCGTTTCACAAACAAAAATTTGTATTTATTTTAGGAAAAATTATGTTGCCCAAGGGCATATGTTTAATCTCAAAATTATTTCAACATGGGAAAACCAATTGACTCAATCGAAGGTATCGGACCAGCGTACAAGGCCAAGCTGGCTGAAGCAGGTGTAAAATCTGTAGAAGGTCTGCTTGACGCTGGAGCTTCTAAATCTGGTAGACAAAAACTTGCTGAGCAGACAGGCTTGGATGCCAGTCAAATTTTGAAGTGGGTAAATATGGCTGATCTTTTCCGAATCAATGGAATTGGGGGACAGTTTGCCGAGTTACTAAAAGCAGCCGGAGTTGATACTGTAAAGGAGCTTAGAAACCGAAACGCTGAAAACCTACATGCAGCTTTGACAAAAACCCAGGAAGAAAAAGGATTGACAAAGGTTGTTCCCAATGCAGATAAAGTAGCCGATTTCATTGAGCAGGCTAAGTCTCTGGAGCCTAAAGTCACCCACTAATCGAATACTATTTTGATTCGGATAAAGACCTTTTTGCTACCGCAAAAAGGTTTTTTTGTAGTTTTAGATTTTTAAAAAATTCAAATAATGAGCAAGAGAGACAGCTTTATCGATGTTTTGACTAAAGGTCAAACTTACAAAAAGGATTTTATCACCCTGGGTACAGGAATTCTAGACGGAGAAGCCATCACAGAGGCTAATGTCAAGGTTCCACTCAAAACTATGAATAGGCATGGGTTGATTGCTGGAGCTACTGGCACAGGAAAGACCAAAACGCTTCAAGTGATTGCTGAGCAACTCTCTTTGAAAGGTGTTCCCTCTGTCCTGATGGACCTCAAGGGAGACTTATCTGGTCTAGCCAAACCCGGAGAAGTCAAGGATTTTATCATTAGCCGGTCCGAAAAAATTGGGGTGGATTATAATCCCCAAGGTCTTCCGGTAGAACTGATGTCCATATCGGATGAAAAAGGTGTAAAGCTCAAGGCAACCGTGTCTGAATTTGGTCCGGTACTCATGTCTCAAATTTTGGAATTGAACGATACACAGCGCGGAGTAATGGCACTTGTATTTAGATATTGTGACCTGCATCATTTGCCGCTTTTAGATTTGAAGGATTTGAAGCGCGTCCTGCAGTTTATCATCAATGAAGGCAAAGAGCAGATTAAAGCTGAATTTGGTCAGGTTTCATCTGCCTCTGTGAATACCATCATGCGCAAAATCATCGAATTGGAGCAGCAGGGTGCGGATAAGTTTTTTGGAGAGCGATCCTTTGAAGTCAACGATTTTGTACGAACTGAAGATGGAAAAGGGGTGATTTCAATCATTCGCTTAACCGATATTCAAAGCAAGCCAAAGCTGTTTTCTACATTTATGTTAAGTCTTCTTTCAGAAGTCTACGAGACCTTTCCCGAGCAAGGAGATGCAGATCAGCCCAAACTATGTATTTTCATCGATGAGGCCCATTTGGTCTTTTCTAATGCATCCAAGGATCTCTTGGAAAAGATAGAAGCTATCATCAAACTTATTCGATCCAAAGGGGTGGGTGTTTATTTCTGCACACAAACTCCCACTGATGTTCCGGATTCAGTTTTGGGTCAATTGGGTTTGAAAGTCCAACATGCCCTGCGGGCTTTCACGGCAAAAGATAGAAAAGCCATTACAAAGACCGCTGAAAATTATCCCATTACTGAGTTTTATGATACGGCTGAAGTCTTGACATCCATGGGTATCGGAGAGGCTCTGATTACCGCTTTGAGCGAAAAAGGTATCCCAACGCCTTTGGCTCATACCTTGGTAAGAGCTCCAATTTCGAGAATGGATATTCTCACTACATCCGAGATTGATGATTTAGTAAGCAATTCGAGCTTGACGGCGAAATACAATGTTCATCTAGATCGAGAATCTGCCTTCGAGATGTTGAATTCAAAGCTTGATGAAGTCGAAAAAGAGCAGGAAAAAGCAACCTTACCCGGACCAAAACCTAGGACAACAACTCGCACTACGCAGGACGAATCTTTGATAGAAGAATTGAGTAAAAATACCATGGTCAGACAAATCGGTCGAACGATCTTTCGCGAATTGACTCGAGGAATTCTTGGTTCATTCTCTAGAAGAAGGTAGTGTATTTAAAATATTGTAAATCAATAGAATAAATTGAAAATAATTATTGTCGGTGGGGGAGCTGCTGGTTTTTTTGCTGCAATCCATGCCGCATCAAAAGGCCGTGAGGTTTATATTTTGGAAAAGAGTGCAAAGCTTTTATCCAAAGTGAAAATCTCGGGCGGTGGTCGATGCAATGTGACTCATCGGCTGATGCCCAATAGCCAACTGGTCAAAAACTATCCCAGAGGTGAAAAATTCTTGAAAAAGGCTTTCACGTACTTTTCTATTCCCGATACCTGGACCTGGTTTGAAAGTCGGGGAGTAAAGCTTAAAACGGAGTCCGACGGACGCGTATTTCCCCAATCAGACAGCAGCCAAAGCATTATAGATGCATTGATGAGGGCATCTGAAGATGCAGATGTCAAAATTAAAACCCGACAAGCTGTGGAGTCTATCAAGGAAGAAAATGGCAAGTATATTTTAACAGTGAGTGGAAGTGAAATCACAGCTGATAAATTAATTGTTGCCTCAGGAGGAAGTCCCAGCAGTTCAGGTTATTCCTTTCTATCAAACCTAAATCATAAAATCAATCCGCCAATTCCTTCCCTTTTTACCTTTAATACACCCGGAAATCCCATTCGGGAATTGATGGGTTTATCCGTGCCTCAGGCGCATATTCGTCTTGCTGGGACAAAACTTTCTTATCAAGGCCCTCTTTTAATTACCCATTGGGGAGTGAGTGGGCCTGCTGTACTCAAACTTTCAGCCTTTGGGGCTAAATGGCTTTTTGATCAGCATTATCGGGCTGAAGCCATTATAAACTGGGATGTGGACATGAGCGAGCAGGGATGGGAGGCGATTATTAGAGGTTTCAAGGAAAAGCATCCTGCAAGGAAAGTCCGTAACTATCCCTTAAATGAATTACCCAATAGACTTTGGGAGTTTTTAATTAGTGAATCTGGTATTGATTCGGAAACTGATTTTGGAAATCTATCCAAAAAACAGATTAACCGATTGGTTCAAAATCTTTTTTGCTTTATTTTGAACATCGAAGGAAAGACTACTTTTAAGGATGAATTCGTCACCTCTGGAGGAATCGATTTGAAAGAAGTTAATCCACACACCATGGAAAGTATTTATCACCCAAATATTTTCTTTGCGGGAGAAGTTCTGGATCTAGACGGCATCACTGGAGGTTTTAATTTTCAGGCTGCTTGGACAACAGGATATCTTGCAGGAAAGTCCACCCATTAAAGCCCTCTCATGAAATTAGATTCCGCGGTATTATCTCAAAAGATATTAGAAATGTCTGAAGGAGACGAGGATTTCAAAGTTGAACTCACTTCAGCCATTCATTCCGGCCTACTGGAACTCAGACAGCAATATTCTATAGGAAAGGAAAAAGCTGACTTGGATATCATTCAGCAAATCCGGCATAAACTCAAACCAACTTTAGCCATGTTTGAGTTTGATGAACTTTCGGAGTCTTTACAGGAGGGAAAGCAAATATTAGAAAGCGAGGGGTTTGGAGTTAATTTTGAATCCCATTTTAAAGATTTTACCTCCAAACTTGATGAAGTTATACAAGAAGTATCCTCTTTAAAGGATGCCACGTAATTTGAGATTTTTACATGGATTGGCCTCAGGGGTTATCAACAAAAAATGGAGCAACCACTCGGCGCTCCAGTTTTTATTAACCCTATGAAATACATTTACACTCGCAAAAGTATCGCTTGAATGTGTTTTGAATTTGATCTCAATATCAACAACTTGTGATGTTTTTTATTGAATGTCTTTCATGCCTATTAAACCAACTACTTACCAAGGACCTCCTTTTTATCTCTTTAATGGACATTTAGAAACCATTATCCCAAGTCTTTATAGAAAGATTGATGGTTTGAACTACCTGAGGGAAAAAATCCCTACTCCAGATAATGATTTTCTGAATCTGGATTGGTCCAAAGTAGGTTCCCGACGACTTCTAATCATTTCCCATGGCTTGGAAGGAGACTCTGAGCGACATTATGTAAGAGGCTTAGCAAAGCTTTTCAATAGTAATCAAATTGACGTCCTCGCTTGGAATAATCGCAGTTGCGGTGGAGAAATGAACTTGCAGCCGGTTCTCTATCATCATGGAGCAGATTATGATTTGAAGACGGTGATTTCCTATGTGGTGGACAAATATGATTATGAGGAGATCTTCCTTACAGGTATCAGTATGGGTGGCGCACAAACCCTAAACTACCTGGGAAAAAATAGTGAAGACTTGCCTGCGCAAATTAAAAAAGCAGCTGTTTATTCCACTCCTTGCGATCTACCTTCCAGTGCAGCGACATTGAAGAGTCGAAGAAATGTTTTCTACAAAAAACGCTTTTTGGGCAAATTGAAAGATAAAATGCGTCGTAAAGCGCTTCAATTTCCCAATTTGATTGACTTGGATTTACTGGATCAGGTCCAAGATTTTGATTCATTTGACACCCTTTTCACAGCCAAATTACATGGTTTTGAAGATGGTAGAGATTTTTATCAGTCTGCGAGCCCTGGTCCTTGGATTGAAAAGATTCCAATCCCGACATTGATCGTCAATGCATTGAATGATCCCCTTTTGGGTGAGGAATGCTACCCGGTAAAATTAGCTGAACGAAAGTCAGAAATCATTTTGGAAATGCCTAAAAGGGGCGGGCATACAGGCTTTATACTTTCCAAAGATGAATTTACCTGGGCAGAATATCGCTTTTTAAGATTCTTTTTGGAGGAATAGCAGACGATTTATTTAAATTGGAATTTAGAACCCAAAATTGAATTAGAGAAGGGTTAGCCTCTAGTTATCCCTTAGTAAATTGCTTTAGTCATGAGAAAATTATTTTTCTTTTCCATTCTAGTATTTTTCTTCCTCACACTTTTTTTGATGTGGTTTTATTCCTTTCGGGATTTCAGTTTGGGGTATTTTGTCTTGGGTATTTTAGGCGTTTTGACGGCCCTTGGTATCTATGATTCTCTTCAATCCAAGCACGCAATACTCAAGAATTTTCCTGTAGTCGGGCATTTTCGGTATATCTTGGAATCCATTAGCCCGGAGATTCAGCAATATTTCATTGAAAGCAACACTGACGGGAAGCCATTCAATAGAAATCTCCGCTCTCTTGCCTATCGCAGATCAAAAAGTGTCAATGACACCCATCCATTCGGCACCCAGCGAGACTTGGATGGAGAAGATTATCTGGCATTGAGACATTCCATTTATGCAGTTCACCCAAAGGAAGAAGATCTTCGGGTTACCATCGGTTCCGAGTTTTGCAAAAAGCCCTATTCAGCTTCTATTTTCAATATTTCTGCCATGAGCTTTGGTTCGCTTTCTTCCAATGCGATTAAAGCTTTGAATCTAGGCGCTAAAAAGGGCAAGTTCTTTCACAATACAGGGGAGGGAGGAATTTCTCCCTACCATCTACAAGGAGGAGATATCTGTTGGCAAATAGGTACAGGTTATTTTGGTTGCCGAGATGAAGAGGGAAATTTCAATCTTGAGATGTTTCAGGAAAAAGCAAAACTTCCTGAGGTCAAGCTTATAGAAATCAAAATTTCCCAAGGTGCCAAACCAGGGCATGGCGGGGTCTTGCCTGGTATCAAAAACACTCCGGAAATAGCTTCAATCCGAGGCCTAAAAGCAGGAACCACTGTTTTATCACCTCCCTCTCATTCTGCTTTTTCGGATCCAGCAAGCCTGATTAAGTTTGTCGAGAAATTAAGAGATTTATCAGAAGGGAAACCAATCGGCATTAAACTCTGCATCGGTAGAACAGAGGAATTCATCGAAATTTGTAAGGAAATGGTGGCTCAAAACTGCTGGCCGGATTTTATTACCATTGACGGTGCTGAAGGCGGGACAGGTGCTGCACCTCTTGAGTTTTCGGATAGTGTGGGTTTGCCCTTGGAGCCGGCCTTGATATTTGTACGAGCAACGCTCGAAAAGTACAATCTCCGCGAAAAGGTCAAAATCATTGCTTCAGGCAAGATTTTGAGTGCTTTTTCCATTATCAAGAATATCGCTTTGGGAGCGGATGCTTGTAATTCTGCCCGTGGATTTATGTTCAGCTTGGGATGTATCCAAGCCTTGCGCTGCAATACGAATGAATGTCCAACGGGAGTAGCTACCCAACGCAGGGGATTAGTAAAAGGCCTGGTCGTCAAAGATAAATCCGAGCGGGTCTACAATTTTCATAAAAACTCTGTCAAGGCAGTCAGCGAACTCTTAGGCGCTGCAGGTCACTATCATACCGAGGAGCTTAGCGTGCATGATTTGGTCAAAGGTGATGAAATGATCAAACTTGCCAACCGATACTTTCCGGATACGGTTAATACCCGAGTTTAATCAAATCGCTTTAAAGCCATTTCTGCCACTGTTCCACCGATCGAGAGCGAACTTGTAGCTGCTGGGGAAGGAGCGTTCAATACATTAATGGCATGGGCAGACTCACGAATGGCAAAATCATCGAGCAGTCCTCCAGTTCTGTCGCAAGCCTGAGCTCTCACTCCGGCACCACCGCCTACCAAGTCAGATTCTTGGATTTCAGGAATCAATTCCTGCAGGGCTTTTGTGAATGCTGATTTTGAAAAAGACCGATAAAGTTCTCCAAAACCGGTTTTCCAGTATTTAGCAGCTACTTTTTGAAAGCCTGGCCAAGCCAAGGTTTCCGAGAGCTCTGGTATTGAAATCTGGGACTTTTTATAGCCCTCCCGTTTAAAGGCCAGCACTGCATTGGGTCCTGCTTCAACACCACCTTTTTTCATTCGGGTAAAATGCACTCCTAAGAATGGGAAATTAGGATCAGGAACTGGGTAAATTAGATTTTTGACGAGGTATTCTTTATCCTGCTTTAGCTTGTAGTATTCTCCGCGGAAAGGGATGATTTTCACATCCTTGATCTGCTCATCAGTCAGTTTGGCAACCTTATCTGAGTAAAGGCCAGCACAGTTGATGACTAATTTAGCTTCAAATTTTCCTTTTGAAGTTTCAATGTGATTGATAGTTTCCTTCGAATTGATTTCCAATACTTTATGGCCAAGAAATATTTCTCCACCCTTTTGAAGAATTTTTCTTCCGTAAGCCAAAGCAACTTGATAATAATCCACGATTCCTGTTTGAGGCACGTGCAATGCCGCTACTCCCGCGCAGTGAGGCTCATATTCTTTCAGCTCTTCTAGAGTGATCTTCCGAGTACCTGTAAGGCCATTCGCGAGTCCTCTTTCCAGCAGCGTATCCAATAAAGGCTTCTGTTCTTCTCGGGTTGCTACGACTACTTTTCCGGTGATTTCGAAGGGGATTTTTTCTTCTTTGCAAAAATCTATCAATTCATGGTAGCCTCTGATACAATTGGTGGCTTTCAACGATCCCGGCTTATAGTAAAGTCCAGAATGGATCACCCCAGAATTATTGCCAGTCTGATGCTTGGCCAGCTGGTCTTCCTTTTCAAACAAAGCAATTTTCAACTCCGGCCGCTCGTTTAGGATTTTCAATCCTGTGGCAAGTCCTACAATTCCTCCTCCTATGATAGCAATGTCGTAAAGCATTTATTCTTGTTTTGAAGCTCAAATATAGCTTAGGAACTTTTAACTTTTCCAGTACAATCCTAGGAATGATTTGGTCGTTTTTCGAAAAATTCACGTTTCTACTCCGAGAAACCGCTCAAAATGAATTTAATTTGCCATCCTTAAGTTTCAGGGAAAACCTATTTGATGAACCGAGTTTCACTTTTCTTTTTACTGTTTTTGATTTCCCAGTTTTCCTACGGACAGTTCCGGATCAAGGGAAAAGTTACTGATGCAGAAACAGGAGACCCCATTCCCTTCGCAGCGGTATTAATTAAAGGTACTGGAACCGGGATGAATACCGATTTCGAGGGCTTCTATGATTTGGAAATTAAAACAGTCGCTGACAGCATTCAGGTCAGCTATTTGGGGTATATCACTCAAGTAAAGTCGATGAGCAATTCTCCGGAACAGACCATCAATTTCCAACTTCGGCCATCTGATTTTGAGTTAGAGGCTTTTGTATTTGAGGCTGGAGAAAATCCCGCTTTTGAAATCATCCGACAAGCGGTGGTAAGAAGAAAGGACTTCGATAAAAGAAGCCTTGAAGCTTACGAGACCAAGAATTACACCAAGATCGAGATTGATATTGATCACCTTTCCGAGGAATTCAGACAGCGAAGATCCGTTCAAAAGGTGACTTCCGTTTTGGACAGCATTCGCCAACTAACCAATGATGAGGGAGAAAAGATTCTGCCGGTCTTCTTTTCGGAGACAGTGAGTAGATTTTACTTTCGTAACAATCCACTACTGAGAAAGGAAATCGTTGAAAAATCCAAAGTCACTGGGGTAGGTATTACTGACGGTTCTACAACTTCTCAGATTACCGGTTCGGCTTTTCAGGAGTATAATTTTTACAGAAACTGGCTGACTATTCTTGAGAAGGAATTTGTATCGCCTATTGCTGATGGCTGGAAGACCTTTTACGACTATGATTTGATGGATTCGGTTTTGGTGGGTCAGGACACTTGCTATCAGCTTCAGGTCTATCCAAGGCGAGAACAAGACTTAGCTTTTTCCGGTACTATTTGGATCAAAAAGAAAGATTATTCGCTCAAGCAAGTGGATTTGACCGTGCCCAATTCTGCCAATCTCAATTTTATTGAGCGCATTAAAATCCAACAAGAACTGGAGCCGACGGAAAAAGGTCCACTAATTCCAAAACGAACACGGGTTCAGATCAAAATCGGTCAGGTAACACCAAATACCGCAGGTCTTTTGGCTAAGTTTTATACCGCAACTGACAGCGTCAAACTAACTGAACCTAAGGCAACCAAATTTTTCAATAATGCCGTAGAGCTTAAACCTGATTTTGGCGATGCGAGTGAAGAATTTTGGATTGCAAATCGCATGGATCCGCTTTCTTCTGAGGAGTTAGCCGTTTTGCAAATGGTAGATACGCTGAAGAAGATTCCTGTTATTCGTTTTTATTCGGAGGGGTTGAAGTTTTTTGCGACGGGCTTTTTGCCAGTTGGAAAAATCGATTTGGGACCTTGGACAGAATTTGGAAACTACAACAATGTCGAAGGACTGAGAGGTGGTTTTGGTCTTCGGACGAATTACAAGTTTTCCAAAAAATGGGCTTTTCAAGGATACCTGGCCTATGGCTTCAAAGATCAGCGATTTAAATACTCGGTTTCTGCGAAAAATATCCTAGATCGTAAGCATTGGACGACGCTCGAATTGAAATCCACTCGGGAAATTGATCAGGTGGGTTTGGAGATGGAATCCTTGGAGGGAAATTCCATATTCCTGGCAGCAAGCCGTTTTGGGACATTGAGAAGACCCTTTATCAGCACCTCCCAGCAATTAAATTTTGATCGGGAGTTTTTCAAGGGCTTTCTTTTTCGCACAGGAATTAAAAGAGCTCAGTTTGATCCGCTTTTTGATTTTTACTTCATAGAAAAGGGCACGGGCGAACTGAAGTCTGATTTCCAAACGACCGAGTGGAGAGCCAGTCTGCGCTATGGGCGGGACGAGATCATTTTGATCAATGACAATGAACGATCCTCTTTGGGTCCATCCAAATGGCCCATTTTGGAATTGAATTATGCCCGGGGATTTGATTGGCTGGGAGGAGAGATCGATTATCAAAAACTGAGCTTTTACCTTTATCAGCGATTGAATATGGGGCTTTTTGGGGTTTCACGCTATGAATTGGATGCTGGGAAAGTCTTTGGTGAGGTGCCATATCCCATCTTGAAAAACCATTTGGGAAATGAAACATTTTTCTACACGACAGCGGCTTTCAATACGATGAATTTCAATGAATTCGCATCTGATCAATTTATCAGCTTACGATATAGGCATTTTTTCGAGGGCTTTCTGCTCAATCGAATCCCTCTTATGCGTAGACTAAAATGGCGAGCTGTAGCCAATGCCAATTTCCTGATGGGTTCAGTTTCTAATCAAAACATCAATAATATCCCTGCATTTGGACCTGATGGGACAGCTTTGGAAAGCTTTGGAAGATTGGATCCCACCCGACCTTACATCGAACTGGGCTATGGGATAGAAAACATCTTCAAATTTTTCAGAGTAGATTTTTTTCACCGCATGACCTATTTGGATATGCCTGAGGCTAGGCCTTTTGTGGTGAAAGTGAGTGCACAGATTATTTTGTGATTTTCTAATTATATCAGGTTTATTTTTCCTTTGCATGCACTTATTGCATATTTGCACCTTCAACCAAACGCCTGTTTGTAAAGGCTTATAAATTTTATGTCTCAACAAATTAAAATTACCCTTCCGGACGGTTCGGAAAGGAAGTATGAAAAAGGAACTAACGGACTACAGATTGCTGCCAGTATCAGCGAGGGTTTAGCCCGGAATGTCCTAGCCGCAAAAGTCAATGGTCAGGTATGGGATGCCACCCGGCCGATCGAAGAAGATTCTCAACTCCAATTGCTGACTTGGAACGATGGAGAGGGTAAAAATACCTTCTGGCACTCCTCTGCTCACTTATTGGCCGAAGCTTTGGAAGCCCTCTATCCAGGAATCAAGTTTGGAATTGGACCTCCGATTGAGACAGGTTTTTATTACGATGTGGATTTCGGAGATCATACGCTTGATGGGTCAGAACTTGAAAAGATCGAGCAAAAAATGATCGAATTGGCCCGTGAGAAGAATGAGTATATCCGAAAAGCCATTTCAAAAAAAGATGCAATCGCTTACTATCAGGAAAAAGGCGATGAATATAAATTAGACCTCTTGGAAGGTCTGGAAGACGGTTCGATTACCTTCTACGAGCAGGGTAACTTCACGGATCTTTGCCGTGGTCCTCATATTCCGAATACCGGCTTTATCAAAGCTGTCAAGCTGACCAATATTGCTGGAGCTTACTGGAGAGGGGACGAGAATCGAAAAATGCTGACTCGTATTTATGGCGTGACTTTCCCGAAGGCAAAAGAACTTCAGGAATATTTGACCATGCTTGAAGAGGCCAAAAAGCGAGATCACCGGAAGATTGGGCGTGAGTTAGAGCTATTCACTTTCTCCGAAAAAGTAGGGCAGGGGCTTCCGCTTTGGTTGCCAAAGGGTACTTTGCTTCGTGAGCGTTTGGTCGCTTTTATGAAAAAAGCTCAGGATAAATCAGGTTACGAGCAAGTGACTACCCCACATATTGGTCATAAGGCGCTATATGAAACCTCCGGTCACTACGAGAAATACGGGAAGGATTCTTTTCAGCCCATTGCGACACCACATGAAGGAGAGGAGTTTTTACTCAAGCCGATGAACTGTCCGCATCACTGCGAGATATACAAGCATAAACCAAGATCCTACAAGGATTTGCCTATTCGCTATGCTGAATTCGGTACGGTGTATAGATACGAGCAAAGTGGAGAGCTACACGGTTTGACCCGCGTTCGAGGATTTACTCAGGACGATGCCCACATCTTCTGTTGCCCTGAGCAGGTCAAGGAAGAGTTTATAAAGGTAATTGACTTGGTATTGTATGTGTTCAAAGCTTTGGGTTTTGAAGATTACACCGCGCAGGTTTCCCTACGTGATCCAGAAAATAAACAGAAATACATCGGTACAGATGAAGCTTGGGAAAAGGCGGAATCAGCAATTATCGAGGCTGCATCTGAAAAAGGTCTGGAGACTGTTACCGAACTAGGAGAGGCCGCTTTCTACGGTCCGAAGCTGGACTTCATGGTGAAAGATGCTTTAGGTAGAAAGTGGCAGTTGGGAACCATTCAGGTGGATTATAACCTTCCGGAGCGTTTTGAGCTTGAATACATCGGTTCGGACAATTCCAAACATAGACCGGTGATGATTCACCGGGCACCATTTGGTTCCTTGGAGCGTTTTGTTGCTGTTTTGATTGAGCATTGTGCTGGTAATTTCCCCCTATGGTTAGCGCCTGAGCAACTGATCATTTTGCCTATTTCTGAGAAATTCAAGGAATATGCCGAGCAAGTCAAAGCTCAGCTTGATGATGCAGGTATCTCCGGAAGTATAGACAATCGTGATGAGAAAATCGGACGTAAGATTCGGGATGCCGAAGTGAAGAAAGTGCCTTTTATGCTTATCGTGGGCGAAAAAGAAGCTGCTGAAGAAAGGCTATCTGTCAGAAAGCATGGTGAAGGAGACCTTGGAAGCCATACGGTAGATGGATTTATCCAGTATTTTCAGGGGATCATCGCAGAATCATTAAGCAAATAATAATTTCGTAAAATATTCTTCTGCTTTTTTGAATTGGAAATAATTCCGATATTTGCAGTCGATTTCAATAAAATAAACTAAGTAATTTGAGAAACAACAGACAACCAAACCGAGGTCGGAGAGAAGAACCATACAAGGTAAATGAAAGAATACGAGCTAGAGAAGTACGTGTCGTAGGAGAATACGTCGACGGTGGAAACGCCCTGATGGCCACTGACAAGGCTTTAAGATTAGCGAGAGAAAATGACCTGGATTTGGTGGAGATATCCCCGAATGTGGATCCTCCTGTTTGTAAAATCTTGGATTACGCCAAGTTTAAGTACGAGCAGAAGAAGAAACAAAAAGAAATTAAAGCCAATGCTGCGAAGGTAGTATTGAAAGAAATCCGATTCGGTCCTAACACCGATGATCATGATTTTAATTTCAAGCTAAAGCATGCAATCAACTTCCTAAAAGAAGGAGCAAAGGTAAAAGCCTATGTGCACTTTGTGGGTAGAAGTATTGTATTTAAGGAGCGTGGTGAAATGCTTCTTTTGAAGTTTGCCCAAGCACTGGAAGATTATGGTGCAGTAGAGCAGCTTCCAAAGCTCGAAGGAAAGCGAATGAATATTTTCATCGCACCTAAGAATAAAAAATAATTTCAACCAACTAAAAATAGCTAAAATGCCAAAAGTAAAAACCAAATCTTCCGCTAAAAAGCGTTTCGCTTTGACCGGAACAGGAAAAATCAAAAGGAAGCACGCTTACAAAAGCCACATCCTGACTAAGAAAGCCACCAAAAGAAAGCGTAATCTGACCAAAACTGGTTTGGTTCACGAGTCTGATGAGGGCCGAGTACGTGACATGTTGAGAATCTGATCAGCCTGTCTATCAATTAATTAAGGTTTATTTATTCACCAGATGCTTCGGTAAAAAAGATCTCGAGAATTCGGGGCACCGAGTGTCAAAAAACAAAAAGTTATGCCAAGATCAGTAAACGCGGTAGCGTCAAGAGCAAGAAGAAAAAAAGTGCTTAAAGCCACGAAAGGTTACTTCGGAAGAGGTAAAAATGTGTGGACAGTAGCCAAAAACAAGTACGAGAAAGGACTTCAGTACGCGTATAGAGATAGAAAAGTGAAGAAACGTGAGTTTCGTGCACTTTGGATCCAGCGTATCAATGCCGGTGCAAGACAGCATGGCATTTCCTACTCACAATTTATGGGTATGTTGAAAAAAGCTGATATCGAGCTAAACCGTAAGGTTTTGGCTGATTTAGCAATGAATCATCCCGAGGCATTTAAAGCAGTTGTTGAAAAAGTAAAGTAAGCGTTAGCACCTTACTTGACGGAAAGCCTTCCCATTTGGGAGGGCTTTTTTTATGCATTCTCGAGAATTGATTGATTTTGAACTCAAGTTGATGTTGTCGCCATCCGTGATAGCGTAGCACATTGAAATCTTTACGCTAATTAATTGGTTCATCTTCCATCTTGGAAAATAAAAAAAGGCTTCCGTTTCCGAAACCCTTTGTAGTCCCGAAGGCTTTCGGGAGGAGTTGAACCTGTCTGCGACAGGCAGGCCCGTGTCCGCCGCGCCTGTACGCCGTGGCGTAGCGGATATGAATCCTTCGCAATCAAAGAAAATTGGGGAGAACATAATTTTTCACCCAATCCCGACCTTTTCCCGACTTTAATTCATTTTCTCTTTTAAGCGCATCTTTTTTAAACTGAAAGAACTCCACGTGAATGACAATCCAAGGTCTATTCCTAAGGGTGTAGCCTTTGGTTGATTTGTGATTATGGAAATGAAACCGTGTAATCAGGTCAGAAGTCATTCCAGTATACGTCTTGCCGGTTGAGGGCGAGTAAAGTATGTATCTACGAATTCATCCATATCCTAAAAATAAAAAAAGGCCTCTGAAAATTCAGAGACCTTTGTAGCGAGGACGGGAGTTGAACCCGTGACCTCAGGGTTATGAATCCTGCGCTCTAACCAACTGAGCTACCTCGCCATAATTACCTTAATTCAATATTTCAATATATAGTGAGTTGACCCTGTGTCCGCCGCGGCGGATATGAATCCTGCTCCCGATAACTATCGGGATACCTCGCCATAATTACCTTAATTCAATATTTCAATATGTAGGGAGATGACCCTGTCTAACGCCAGGCAGGCCTGTTTGTGCCGTGGCGTAACGGAACTGAATCCTGCTCCCGATAACTATCGGGATACCTCGCCAGAATCACTTAACTTTTTTTAGTGTTTATATTTCAAATTAATGCCTATATTAAAGCACTTCAGATTCTAAAACACTGAGGTCGAAAACGTGTTTTCCAACCAAGAAGATCTCCCTGTCAAATGGGAATGCAAATATGAGGTCTTGCAATGTTAAATGCAAGCTGACGTTCTTTAAAAAAGTAAAAAAAATAGACCTAAAAAGCCTGAAATCATGGTTAAAAATAAATTTGTTGCTGATTATCAAATCAATGCCTCCAAAAAAATTCTTTTCCAATACATCAGCACGGCTAGTGGATTAGAGGAGTGGTTTGCCGATGAGGTAAAGATCAATGAGGACAAGGTTTTTATTTTCGATTTTGATAATGATGAGCATCATGCCAAAATCGCATCTATCAGAAATAATTCTCATGTAAAATTTGAGTTTTTTGATCCCAACAATCCAGAAGAAAAAGACCATTCATACATCGAGTTTAAGCTTGAGGAAAATGAATTGACTCAAACTTTATTTCTAAAAGTTATTGATTATTCTGATGGCTATGATGACGAAGAGCTTGAGGCAATTTGGGAAGGGCTCGTTGGGAAACTAAAAGAAATTGTTGGTGGTTAATTTGTCGGAATTCACCAATTTTGACACGTAATTAATTTTGCTTTCCTCTAATTCTATGGAATAAGAGTAAGGACAGGCATGAAAAAACTAGATAAACTGATTATAGGGTCTTTTATAGGCCCATTTTTATTGACTTTTGTCGTGGTTGACTTCATTTTGTTGATCGTCAACATGCTGAAGTATTTCGATGAGATTTTTGGTAAAGGACTCAGCTTTTGGATTTATGCTGAGTTGATCGGGTATTTTGTGGTCAGTATTTCTCCTATGGCTTTGCCGCTGGCAGTTTTGCTGTCAAGCTTGATGACCTTTGGCAATCTTGGTGAGCACTTTGAACTCACCGCTATAAAAAGTAGTGGAATTTCCCTTTTGAGAGCCTTGAGACCTATTGCAGTTTTTACTGTTTTCTTGGTGATTCTGGCATTTTTATCCAATAACTTCCTAGTTCCAAAGGTCAACCTTAAAACCTTCAGTCTTCTGTATGATATCAGAATGAAATCTCCGGCTTTAGACATTCGGGAAGGAATTTTTTACGCAGGTATTCCGGGATATAGTATCAAAGTCAATCAAAAAATAGGGGATAACGACCTACGGGATATTATTATTTACAACCATAATGATGCTTTAGGCAATCTTGATGTGACTATCGCAGATTCGGGCAGGATGGAGAAGTTTTTCAATGAAAACTACATGCGGCTTACACTTTATAATGGTATCAACTATCGGGAAGCAAGGGCCACACGAGGTATCAGTGAAAAGCCAGTTGAATTCCGAAGAAGTACCTTCGATGAAAATGTGATCATTTTCGATATGGATGAGTTTCAGCTTAGTCGTACACCGGAAGACCTGTGGTCTACTAATCGAGCCATCAAAAATATTTCGCAGATCAAAGTAGGCCTGGATTCAATTTATACACTTGTGAATGATCAGCGCTTTCAAAATTATCAAACGGCTTCGGGTATTTATCCATTTTTTACTAGAGAGCGGACTTTGGAGCCTCTTCCTGCTATTGCAGAGCGCAAGGCACAAGATGATACGCTAAGGGCCGAGAAGGCAAGAAGGTTAAGAGCAGAACAGGATTCAATCCTTGAGGCGAAAAACCTATTGAAGAGGGACAGCACCGAAAAAGTGGTTGAATCTCCTGAAAACAGAATCAAAGTAGGAGGAGGGGACTCAATTCTATCTGTTAAATCAGTGAAGTCTGTTTCGAAAAGTGATTCAATTTTTTCTGCGAAAAAAGCAAATCGAATTAAAAATCAAGAAGTCCTTGATGAGGAAGAGTTGGTTGAAAATCCTCAAGAGGATATTGTAGAAGAGAAAAAGGGTAAAGTGGTCCGAACAGAACTACTTACTGAAGAGGAAAAATCCAAAATTGATTCGATCGTTTTTAAAAGAGGTTATCGATCTAATTCTCTGACGATGGCATTAAACAATGCACGCAACCTTAAAAATAACTTTAATGTCAAGCGAAGTCAAATCGAAAACTATGAGCGGGAGTACCGTCGCTTTCAGATTGCCTGGCATCAAAAATATACACAAGCCTTTGCATGTTTCGTCATGTTCCTGATAGGTGCTCCATTAGGTGCGATCATTAAGAAAGGAGGATTGGGAATGCCGGTTTTGGTCTCGATTATTTTCTTTATCGTCTATTACATGCTGACCATTACTGGGGAAAAATGGGCAAAGGAAGGAGTAACCGATCCGATTATCGGGACTTGGTTTAGCTGCGTTATGCTATTGCCTTTTGGACTTTTCTTTTTGAAGCAGGCAAGAAAAGACGCAAGACTATTCGAGCCAGACTTCTACATTCAATGGTGGAAAGGGGTAAAAGCTAAGTGGATCAGCAAGGATTGATTCCAAAAGGATATTTTATTTTCAAATTAATCCCCTTACCTTTGTGACTGTTTTAATTAATTTAGCTAAACATGTATTTAACATCAGAGAAAAAACAAGAGTTGTTTAAGAATCATGGACGGTTAAAATCTGAAACTGATACAGGATCACCTGAATCTCAGATTGCCCTCTTTACTCATCGAATCAAGCATTTGACTGAGCATTTGAAAAGCAACAAAAAGGATCACTCATCTAGATTAGGTCTTTTGAAGTTGGTAGGTAAGCGAAGAAGCTTGCTAGACTACCTTTCAAAGAAAGACATCGAGCGATATAGAAGTATTATCGCCGAGCTAGGAATCAGAAAATAATCCTAAGTAAGGTTCTCCACATCGAGAACCTTACTTTTTTCTTTTTTAGCTGGACGCGCTTACTTTTAAGACAAAGAAAAATTCATCAAAAAAAATTTATGTTACCAAATTTAATTACAAAGACTATCACCCTACAGGATGGTCGTGAGATCTCTATTGAGACAGGTGCCCTTGCCAAGCAGGCAGATGGTTCGGTTGTTGTGCGGATGGGAAAGGCAATGCTTCTTGCTACGGTCGTTTCAAAAAAAGAGGCTGGAGAAGGTGTTGATTTTTTACCGATGTCGGTAGATTACCAAGAGAAATTTGCTGCTTCAGGAAAAATACCTGGAGGATTTTTGAAAAGAGAAGGAAGACTTTCAGATTATGAAATCTTGATCAGCCGACTGGTTGATAGAGCTATCCGACCCATTTTTCCGGATGATTATCATGCTGATACTCAAATAGCAATCACATTGATGTCCTCAGACGAGGATGTATTGCCGGATGCACTAGCTGGTTTAGCAGCTTCCGCGGCTTTGGCAGTTTCAGATATTCCTTTCAATGGACCAATTTCAGAAGTCAGAGTTGCTAAGATTGATGGCCAATTAGTAATCAATCCTAGTCCTTCTGATCTCGAAAAAGCCACTTTAGAGTTTATCGTAGCAGGATCTCTTGACTATATCCTAATGGTAGAGGGAGAAGCTGACGAAATTTCAGAAGATGAAATGGTTGAAGCTCTTCAGTTTGCTCACGAGGAGATTGTTCGTCACTGTCAAGTTCAAGTAGAGCTTACCAAAGCAGTAGGAAAAGAACAAAAACGTGAATACAACCACGAGAAGACCGACCCTGCACTTTTTGACAAAATGAAGGAAGAGCTTTATGACAAGCTCTACAATGTAGTCAGTAAGCAAATAGCAAATAAAAACGAGCGCTCTGAATTAGTCAAAGCTATCAAAGATGAGTTTATCGAAAGCTTGGGTGAAGAGCATGAATTTGAAGCAAGTTTGATCGGTCCATACTTCCATAAGATTCACAAGGAAGCTGCCCGTAATTTGACTTTGAATGAAAAGAAGCGTCTTGACGGTAGAAAACTAGATGAAGTAAGACCAATTTGGTCTGTTGTTGATTATTTGCCTTCTGCGCACGGTTCGGCTGTATTTACACGAGGAGAAACACAATCTGTGACCACTTGTACGCTAGGAACTAAAATGGATGAGCAAATGGTAGACGGAGCTGTGCTTTCTGGATACAATAAGTTTTTCCTTCATTACAATTTCCCTGGATTTTCTACCGGAGAAGTAAAGCCAAATAGAGGACCTGGTCGACGTGAAGTAGGTCATGGTAACTTGGCCATGAGGGCTTTGAAGAAAGTACTTCCTTCTGAGAATGAAAATCCATACACAATTCGAATCGTATCTGATATTCTGGAATCTAATGGTTCATCTTCCATGGCGACAGTTTGTGCAGGATCATTGGCTTTGATGGATGCAGGTATTCAAATCAAAGCTCCCGTTACAGGAATCGCGATGGGGATGATTTCAGATGCTAAGACTGGTAATTATTCCATCTTAAGCGATATTCTTGGAGATGAAGATCATCTTGGCGATATGGACTTCAAGGTTACCGGTACAGAGAAAGGTATCACTGCTTGCCAAATGGATCTGAAAGTAGAAGGCTTGGATTACAGTGTATTGAAAGAAGCTCTTTATCAAGCAAAAGAAGGTCGTCTTCATATTCTGAATGAAATCACCAAGACTCTTGCTGCACCAAAAGCTGATCTTAAGCCACATACTCCACGTTCTTACGTGATGTTTATTCCTAAGGAATTGATCGGTGCTGTCATCGGTCCTGGTGGAAAAGTCATTCAGGAAATCCAAAAGGATACAGCTACCACGATTGTGATTGAAGAGATTGATAATCAGGGTAAAATAAATATTTTCTCTGCGAACCAAGATAACTTGAATCAGGCCTTGGCGAGAATAAAATCCATTGTAGCTCAGCCCGAAATTGGCGAAACTTACACTGGCAAGGTGAAGAATATTCAGCCTTTTGGAGCATTCGTGGAATTTATGCCAGGTAAAGATGGTTTACTACATATATCCGAAATCAAGTGGGAGCGTGTAGAAAGCATGGACGGTGTACTTGAGCCAGGAGAGGAAATCATGGTTAAGTTGATTGATATTGACAAGAAGACAGGTAAATTTAAGTTGTCCCGAAAGGCTCTTTTACCAAAACCTGAAAAGCCAAAATCAGATCAGCCTTCATAAACCTGATTTAAAATATTATCATTAACTTCATAAGAATCAACCAATACAATACTGAATGAGGCAGCTGAAGATTAGTAAGCAGATTACCAATCGGGAGAGTCAGTCTCTCGATAAGTACCTTCAAGAGATCGGAAAAGTGGATCTTTTGACTGCAGACGAGGAAGTAGTTCTTGCTAAGCGAATTCGAGAAGGAGATCAATTAGCTTTAGAGAAATTGACCAAGGCAAACCTACGTTTCGTAGTGTCTGTAGCCAAGCAATATCAAAATCAGGGTCTTTCTTTAGGTGACTTGATCAATGAGGGTAATCTTGGTTTGATCAAAGCAGCACAGCGATTTGACGAAACCCGTGGTTTTAAATTCATCTCTTATGCTGTTTGGTGGATTAGACAGTCCATTCTTCAGGCCCTTGCCGAGCAATCACGTATTGTTCGTCTTCCTCTAAACCGGGTGGGATCTTTGAATAAAATTTCAAAGACTTTCAGTGAGTTGGAGCAGAAATTCGAACGTGAGCCTTCGCCAGAAGAACTTGCGGAGGTTTTGGAAGTCACAGCTTCCGAGGTAGTCGATACGATGAAAATCTCCGGGCGTCATGTATCCATGGATGCTCCTTTCGTTCAAGGTGAAGAAAATAGCCTTTTGGATGTATTGGAGAATGATGGTGATGAGAAGCCAGATGACGGCTTGATGACTGATTCCCTTCGAAAAGAAGTACAGCGAGCACTTTCTACGCTTACACAGCGTGAAGCAGACGTGATCACCTTGTATTTCGGTTTGAATGGTCAGCATGCCATGACTCTTGAAGAGATAGGAGAGAAGTTTAATCTTACTCGTGAGCGGGTAAGACAGATAAAGGAGAAAGCGATCCGAAGACTCAGACATACCTCGAGAAGTAAGACGCTCAAACCATACTTAGGCTAACATAAAAAGGGGTTTCGGCCCCTTTCTTTTTTGCCTTTTTCCAATTTTCTTAAATGATTTGGGTCACATTTGGGAACTTTAACATGTTCTATATTTGTGACACAAACAGATTTACAAAAATTTGCCTTATTTAATTTCAAATTAGATGAATCAAGAAATAGAAAAAGTTAAAGTATTGATCGTAGGATCAGGGCCTGCTGGATACACAGCAGCTATTTATGCTGCGCGAGCAGGTTTGAACCCTGTTCTTTATACAGGTGGTCAGCCTGGCGGACAATTGACCATTACTACAGATGTAGAAAATTACCCCGGCTATCCAGATGGAATCATGGGGCCTGAAATGATGGAAGATTTTCGAAAGCAAGCTGAGCGCTTTGGAACCAAAGTTCGCTATGGACTTGTAACGGCTGTGGATTTCTCCCAAAAACCACATGTGGTTACTGTAGATGATCAAATTCAGCTACAAGCAGACACAGTGATCATTTCTACAGGTGCCTCTGCTAAATGGCTCGGTCTTGACAGTGAGACTCGATTGAATGGTAAGGGTGTCTCAGCCTGTGCCGTTTGTGATGGGTTTTTCTTCCGAGGTCAGGATGTGGCAATTGTTGGGGCAGGGGATACAGCCTGCGAAGAAGCTTCCTATTTGGCCAATATCACCAATAAGGTTTACATGCTGGTGAGAAGAGACGAAATGCGTGCTTCTCAAATCATGCAAAAGCGTGTCTTGAATAATCCAAAAATTGAGGTTCTCTGGAATACCGAAACGGATGAGATCTTAGGAGAGGATGAGGTGACTGGCGTGTGTGTTTTAAATAATATAACAGGAGAAAAACGGGAATTGAAAATTTCTGGCTTCTTTGTTGCTATTGGTCATCAGCCAAACACAGAAGTATTCAAAGATTTCATCCATATGGATGAAGCAGGCTATATTAAAACCATTCCAGGGACGACAAAAACAAACGTGGAAGGGGTATTTGCCTGTGGAGATGCCCAAGACAATGTGTACCGACAAGCTGTCACAGCAGCTGGTACAGGATGTATGGCTGCTTTGGATGCTGAACGCTATCTGGCAGAGTCAGAAACCCATTAATTAAATGCATGAAGTATCTTCGGTTGATACTGATTCTAGGAACAATACTGAGCATTGGAATAGAACATTCCAATGCTCAAATTTTTCCTAAGATCATAAAAAAAGATAAATCAGAAACCCAATTTGAAGCAAAGGAGCGTCCAAATATCGAATTGAGAGGATTTGACCAAGAGTCATATTTACGAACCCTCTCATCGATCACAGATTCTATCCTTTTTCAAAAGAATGTCAATTTGGGAAAGGTTAGATCTATTGTTTCCGAAGATCAGGATTATATGATTTGGGCTCCCACTAACCGATTGGCAAAGGTATCAGAGCAAATTTTGATTGATAGTATTTGGGTAACCGCTTATGAATACTTTTCAACTTGGGATTCCAAAAAGGTAGACATCTACAACTTCGATGTTGACCAATTTCAGGACACCGTAAAAGTAAGGTTGTACGACACATTTTTTGGATACGATTGGAAGCTACCCCTTGATGAAACACCTGTTACTTCCCGGTTTGGATATAGATGGCGTAGATGGCATTATGGGACTGATTTAGATTTGATTACAGGTGATCCGGTTTATGCAGCCTTTGATGGAATAGTGCGGGTAAAATCTTACGATCGATATGGGTACGGCTACCATCTTGTAATAAGACATAAAAATGGCCTAGAGACTCTTTATGGGCATCTTTCTAAGTTCCTTGTTGATATAGGGCAAGAAGTCAAAGCAGGGGATATTATTGCTAAAGGTGGAAATACTGGAAGAAGTACAGGTTCACACCTTCACTATGAGCTTCGCTATAGAGGCTTAGCTTTTGATCCGGAAATCGTCTATGACTTCAGCGCACCAAAAATTTTAAGTCAGGAACTTTTTATATCCCCAGCCACTTTTTCTCACATCGCGAAAGCCCGACAGCGTGTCTATCACCGTGTCAGGAGTGGTGAAAATCTAGGAGTCATAGCCAGGCGATACGGCGTTTCAGTAAGCAGTATTGCTAGAATGAATGGAATATCGACACGGAGTATTTTGCGAATTGGTCAAAACTTGAGAATAAGATAAAATGTTGAAGCTAGATATATTGGTGATCGCTGCGCATCCTGATGATGCAGAATTGGGTTGTTCTGGAACAATTGCAGCCCATGTAGCTAAAGGTCATAAAGTTGGTATCGTTGATCTCACCAAGGGTGAAATGGGTACTAGAGGCACTCCTGAGCTTCGGTTGGAAGAGGCCGATAAAGCTTCAAAAATTTTAGGATTAGCTGCCCGAGAAAATATGGGCTTCAAGGATGTCTACTTTCAGGATGATACTGCCCACCAGCTTGAGTTGATTAAGGTGATTCGGAAATATCAGCCAGACATCGTATTGGCAAATGCTTTTACAGACAGACACCCTGATCATGGTAAAGGCTCCTCTTTAGCCACAAATGCTTGTTTCATGAGTGGCTTGCGCAAAATTGAAACAGAAGTGGATGGACAAAAGCAAAAAGCTTGGAGGCCGAAATTTGTTTACCACTTTATTCAAAATAATTATATCGAGCCGGATTTTGTCGTAGACATCACCGAATACTGGGACACCAAAGTAGCCAGTATTTTGGCCTATCAATCTCAATTTTATGATCCAAAAAGTAAAGAGCCCGAAAGCTTTATTTCTGATCCTGAATTTTTACCATTTATAGAGGCACGCAATAGGGAAATGGGTCATAAAATTATGGCTAAGTACGGAGAGGGATTCACCGTAGAGCGAATGATTGGGATAAATGACCTTTTTGATTTGAAATAATCAAGGAGCAAGTCTGTTGATAGTCCAAGCGCCTGCTTCATTTTTTTCGTACAAAATACGATCATGAAGACGACTGGGTCTTCCTTGCCAAAATTCAATCTTGTGAGGCAGTACACGGTATCCGCCCCAGTGTGGGGGTCGAACTAATTTCTCATCCTCAAATCGTAGGTTCATCTCTTTGAGTCGCTCTTCTAGCACTTCTCGAGAATTGATTTTATGGCTTTGTGGAGAGGCCCAAGCGCCAATTTGAGAACCTCTAGGACGACTTAGGAAATACTCATCGGATTGACTTTCACTGATTTTTTCTACAGTTCCCATGACTCTGACTTGTCTTTCTAGCTCAGGCCAAAAGAAGGTCAAAGAAGCTTTTGGGTGATTTTCTAATTCTTGACCTTTCTCGCTTTTGTAATTACTGAAAAACACGAAACCATAGTCCAACTCTTTTAAAAGAACTACCCGTCCATTTGGATACCCATCTGCATGCAGGGTAGAGAGAGTCATCGCATTGACTTCCAGTACTTCAGCACTTATCGCCTCTCGTAGCCATTGGTGAAATTGCTCAAATGGGCTATCATTTACATCGCTGATATCCAGCGATTTGAGTGTGTAGTCTTTACGAATTGATGAAATATCCATACTTGATTAATCTCCTATTAAATTTATCAATAAAAGTACGATCGCTATTGCATTTATAAAATTTCGACCTATATTTTTCCTTTCATTAATCTGAAAAAATCAATGGAATGAAAAACCAAATTACTCAAAATCCGCAAGCCGGAGATCTTTTGATTTCTGAGCCCTTTTTGCAGGATGAGAATTTTTCTAGATCTGTAGTACTTCTTTGTGAGCATAATGAAGAAGGAAGTTTTGGGTTGGTGCTGAACAAACCTTCCATACTAAGGCTTAATGAAATCGTAGATGGAATGGATTTTTTGGACGCTGAGGTGTATGTAGGTGGGCCTGTGGAGCAGAACACCCTACACTTTGTATATGTAGGAGAGAAGAAAATAGAAGGAAGCATTAAAATCGGGGAACAGCTTTGGTGGGGAGGTGATTTTCAGGAGTTAGTCGAGGCATTACGCCTTGGTCTTATTCAAGTCGAAACCATTCGGTTCTTTTTAGGTTATTCCGGTTGGGCTCCGGATCAATTGCAGGAAGAGTTGAGTGAAAATGTCTGGATTATCTGTCAATCCGAAATTAATCCTGACACGCTTGCCAATACTCCTGAGGAGCTTTGGAGAAGTCTTTTGAAAAATATGGGAGGCGAATTCAAGGTTATTGCAAATTATCCACCGGACCCAAGATTAAATTAGCCAAAATCCATACATTTGCCCATATAGTATTGAAATAGTAACGATTTTATGACTGATCATAGCAAGGATTCGTCCGAAAAGGACAAGGTGACTCAAGCTGGAGAAACTTCACCAGCAAAGGGTAAAAATGAAGAAATTGAAAATGTTGCTGAAGCTTCTGAAGAGATCAAGCCAGCGGAACATGTGACTCCTGAAAAAGTAGAGGACGAAGTTTCCGATACGGTGGAAGAGGTTGCTGAGAAAACATCTACTGAAGAGGTTTCCTCAGGCGAGACTCAGACTGCAGAGGCAAACGCTGAATCTAAAGAAGAGAATCAGGAAGAAAAGTCAGAAACTGAGGTTGATTCTAAAGACGAGGCTGAAAGTGCTTCTTCAGATGATGAATCTGAGGAAGATTCTGAAGAGGAGGAGCATGAAGAAGAGATCGATTTAGAAGGACTGAGCAAAGTAGCTTTGATCAAGTTACTCAAGGAGAAAACGAGCGATGCGCCGAATCCTTCCAAAATTGAAAAACTGGTCACCAATATCAAATCCGCTTTTGATGAATATACATCTAAGGAGCGCGAGGAAGCGTTTGAAAAATTCAAAAGCGATGGTGGTGCGGAAGATGACTTTGACTTTAGACCTTCTGATGAGGAGAAAGAATTCAATCGGGTATTTTTTGAATTTAGAGCAAAAGTAAACGCAATCCGAAAAGAAGCAGAACGCCAGAAAGAGAAGAATCTAGAATCTAAAAATCAAATTCTTGATAGGCTTCGTGAGCTAGTGGATGGTGAAGAAACGACTTTAAGCATCAATGCTATAAAAGCCATTCAAGAGGAATGGAAGTCTATTGGCCCAGTTCCTTCCTCGCAAAATAGAAGTCTTTGGGCAAGCTATAATGCGCTGATGGATCGATTCTATGATAATCGAAGCATTTATTTTGAGCTAAAGGAATTAGATCGTAAGAAGAATTTAGAGGCAAAGCTTGAGCTTTGTGACAAGGCAGAAGCCTTGAAAGATCATGCAAACCTTCAAGAGGCTATTAAGGAGTTGAATGAATTGCATGAGGAGTTTAAGCATATCGGACCTGTGCCAAGAGAGGAACAAGAGCCCCTTTGGCAGCGATTCAAGGCGGCTTCTGACGCGGTCTACGACAGACGAAAGGCCTTCTACGAAAGCCAGAAGGAAGTATTCAAAAAGAATCAGGAAGAAAAAGAACAATTAGTAGAAAAGCTAAAGGACTTTTTGGATTTCAAAGCTGATCGAATCAAGGAGTGGAATGCGAAAACCAAAGAAATCCTAGATATCCAAAAGCAATGGGAGAAAATAGGACAGGTGCCTCGCGAAGCTGCTCGTGAAATTAATCGTGCTTTCTGGGGATCGTTTAAGCAGTTCTTTAGCCATAAAAACCAATTCTTTAAAGAACTGGATGAAGTGCGCGCTACAAATGCGGCAAAGGCTGAGGAATTGATTCAAAAAGCAGATGCCATAAAAGAATCTACCGATTGGCAGGCTACGGCAAATGAAATGATCAAGCTTCAACAGGACTGGAAGAAGCTCGGACCGATGCCTGAGAAGAACAGAGACGGCCTGTACAAGCGTTTTAAAAGTGCTTGTGACTTCTTCTTCGATCAGCGACGAAATGCTAATAAACAAGCTAATTCCGAGTACGAGGAAAACCTCAAAAAGAAAAAGGAAATATGTGCTAAAATTTTGGAGGCAGCTAAGTCCAATCCAACTGAGGAGCAAATCACTGAATTTGTAAAAGAGTTCAACGATTTGGGCTTTGTTCCTCGAAAGAACATGAAAGAAATCCAGGCTGAGTTTAAAGCTGCTGTAGATAGCTATCTAGAGCATATGGAGCAGGACTTTGATCGTGATGATTTCTTGTTCCGATTGAACTTGGACAGAATTCAGGGGGATCCGAATGCCAACAAGACCTTCAACAAGAAAGAGCACGGTATCAGAAAGCAAATTTCAGATCTAGAGAATAATATTACACTCTGGAAAAATAACTTAGAATTCTTCGCTGCATCCAAAACGGCTGATAAATTGAAGAATCAATTTGATGCTAAAATCCAAAAAGCAGAAGAAGAGATTGAGAAACTAAAGAAGAAGCTTTCAATACTTAGAGAATTTTAAAATTTTTTCTCCTCAGTATTAGCGAGATAGCAAAAGGTAAAAAAAAATCCTTCTGCTGTACTTGGAGCGAAAAACATGAAAGTATATATTTGCACCACCTTAAAGAAAGCCTCTTTAGCTCAGCTGGTAGAGCAACTGACTTGTAATCAGTAGGTCGCTGGTTCGATCCCGGCAAGGGGCTCATTTAAAAGCATCTGAATTTCAGGTGCTTTTTTATTTTTATGGTATGAGTTTTTTTGTTTACATAATTTATTCTCCAAGTAAAGACCGATTTTATGTTGGGCAGACTGAGGATTATAAGAGGAGATTATCTGAGCATAATTCTGGTTTTTTCAAAAACTCTTCAACAAAAGTGGCAAGGGATTGGATTACTTTTATTCTGCTTCCTTGCAAAAGCAGATCCCAGGCATTGAAAATTGAATCTCATATAAAAAAAGCTAAGTCTAGACGTTTTATTGAAAACCTTAGGAAGTATCCAGAAATCGCTGAGAAACTATTGACGAAATATAAATAAAAAGTAGAAGGTCGCTGCCCCGATAGCTATCGGGGCGATCCCGGCAAGGGGCTCATTTAAAAGCATCTGAATTTCAGGTGCTTTTTTATTTTTATGGTATGAGTTTTTTTGTTT
>NZ_KE386898.1:389566-406179 GCF_000429405.1 Algoriphagus marincola DSM 16067 | reverse complement strand
ACCGTGGTGTTGTGACTGCATTTGCGCACAGACTTAAACCAGTATTCATAATCGGCTATGAATTCATAGTCCAGCTTCTTGATCTCCAAGTCTTCCTTGTCGTACTTCCAGCGGATGTAATCCCGGGTATGCTTCAGGGAGGTTTCATATCGCTCCAAGGTGCCGGGAGCAAATTCCGAACCCAGTAGGGACTTCATGTGCTCATTGTGCCGCTGAAAGATTTCCAGCAGAAACTGGTTTTCTTCGCTTTCACCGAGTAAGATGTTTCGAATGGCTTGCACGGTCAGCTCCTTTCCCTCATCCATCAGCTTTTGTCTGGCCTGCATCACTTTCATTTTGACCGAATCCAGATAAGAGTTCAGCTGCAAGGCGTCACTTTTATTTCCTATGGCCATCCCCAGCTTGGGGCTCCAGCGTTCTTTGGGCCAGTCCAGTTTGGTCGATAGCTCTTTCCGCTCTCCATTGACAGTAATTCTCAAAAAGATATAGTGAAGATTGTTCGGGCTGTTTTTCCGGGCTTTCAGAAAAAACGTTATCCGGAAGGTTTTTTCCATCATGACAGATTGATTTTGGTTTCAGATTTTTTCAACTAGCACAAAATCAATCGGAAAAAATCACCAGTTAGGGACCACTCCCTATTTTTTGAGGAAAGTCTAAAAAACCGTGCGTCTTTTAATTAATTAGTTTGAGACGCGTAGGTTTACGCTTTTTTTACCTGCATTTCTTTGTATTTGAATGAATTTCACCTATTTAATACGACATTTACCTAAGCGTTAATTCATTCAAATTCTAGACACTAACAACCGAAAACTAAATACATATAAATTACTTATTTTCAGTTATTTAGCTCAAAAAATTGAGCAAAATGCTGTAAAAACAAAAATCCCAACAAATTAATTTTGTTGGGATTTGAATTAGTTTGAAAACCAATTTTGCAGAGAGGAAGGGATTCGAACCCTCGATACCCTTTAGGGGTATACACGCTTTCCAGGCGTGCTCCTTCAACCACTCGGACACCTCTCTGTATGTATTTTTCCCAACTCCCCTTCAGAATCGGAGTGCAAAGAAAAAAATTATTCGACCCCTTTCCAAATTTCCCGCGAAAATACCCAAGCTTTCTCAGGTCGTCATCTCCCCCGCTATCGGAATGGTCAGTTTTCGCCGGATTTCTTCCCGATCTTTTGACTGCCCCAAAAGGAACATCAACTTGGTCACTGCCGCTTCGGTAGTCATATCCGCACCACTAACCACACCCACATTTAGAAGCTCTCGGGAGGTTTCATAGCGTCCCTGAATCACCCGTCCACCATTGCATTGGGATACATTGAGAATGATCAAGCCTTTGGCAATGGCCCGCTCGAGTGACTTCATAAACCAAGATTCACTGGGACTATTCCCCGATCCATAGGTCTCAAGAACCACCCCGCGTAGATCCGGGATGGCAAAGCAGGCATCCATGATTTTGTCTGTAATCCCCGGGAAAAGCTTGAGCACCATCACCCGATTGTCCAGCTCATTGAGCAATTTGAGCTTTTTGCTGGGTTCATAGGGACGAATAGCCGCCAATTGATAATCAATCACAATTCCTGACTCAGCTAAGGGCGAATAGTTTTCAGACTCAAAAGCATCAAAATGAACGCTCTGCACCTTTTTGGACCGGTTGCCCCGAAGAAGTAGGTGATTGAAAAAGATACAAACCTCCGGAACGATAGGCTTATCATCGATCTTGGCTGTCGCGATCTCCAAGCTACTCATCAGGTTTTCACGGGCATCCGAGCGAAGCGCTGAGATGGGCAATTGTGCACCCGTAAAAATCACCGGCTTATTGAGCCCTTTCAACATGTAGCTAAGCATAGATGCAGAGTAGGCCATGGTATCCGTACCGTGCAGCACCACAAAACCATCGTAGCTGTCGTAATTCTCGTAAATGATGTAGGCCATATCCTTCCAATGCAAAACAGAAACATTGGAGGAGTCAATCGGTGAGGGAAAAGAAATCACAGTGATAGCTACATCCAGATTATTAATAATCGGGATCTTCTCCAGAATCTGCCCAAAATTAAAGGGTACCAATGCCCCACTCTCATCGTAAGCCATGCCCAAAGTACCTCCGGTATAGATGATCAAGACCGAGGAAGTCTTACTGGTCTTGGCCCGGGTATTCAGGCGAACTATTTTATAATTCATTTTCAAATTTCTCAAACAAATTTAAGGCGTTTGACCTCGTAGCCTCAGCGACCTCATTAGCGCTCATTTGCATCAAATCTCCCACTCGCTCAGCAATGTAAGGCAAATAAGCGGGGGTATTTCGCTTTCCCCGAAAGGGTACCGGTGCCAAATAAGGTGCGTCTGTTTCTAAAACCAGATTCTCTATGCTCAGATGCGGTAAAACCTGATCCAAGCCTCCATTCTTGTAAGTGACTACTCCACCGATCCCTAGCAAAAAGTCCAGCTCAATAATCTGCATGGCCTGAGTCAAGTTGCCGGTAAAGCAATGAAAGATCCCTCTGAGCTTTCCATTTTGCATCTCCCGAATGATCTCTATAGTCTCATCCATGGACTCCCTGCAGTGAAGCACGATAGGAAGATCGAGTTCCAAGGCCCAGGATATTTGCTCGCGCAAAGCAATTTTTTGCTGCTCAAAGAAGCTTTTGTCCCAATACAAATCCAAACCTATCTCCCCTACTGCCGCAAAAGGGCGTTTCCACAGCCATTCTTTCATCACCTGAAGCTGCGCCTCAAAATCCTCCTTCACATCACAGGGATGCAAGCCCATCATGGGGATGCAGCGGCCCGGGTAATCCTTCTCCATTTGAAACATCTGATCGATGGTCTCCACGTCCACATTCGGCATGTAAATCCGCTCCACCCCTGCCTCTTGGATAGCGTCCATGACCGCTTTCCGGTCAGATTCAAATTTGGGAGAATAAATATGGGCGTGTGTATCAATAAGTCTCATCGGTACTTTCGGGATTTCCACTCGGTAGAAGAAGGCCAAAAGTAATAAAGAATACTCAGGAGGGTAAGCGGTAGGAAGTAAAAATCAAATAGAAATAATAAATGAATCTTTAGCCTTTGACAGGTTTTGGATGCGAAATACTGAATAAAGAAAGCAAGCAGAAGAGCTTTGAGCACTAGAAAGCCCCCCCCAAACAAGCCACTAGAAAGGATTAGAATGAAAATCAGGGGATAATAGGCAAACTGCAAACCTAAAGCCAATTGCCAATACCAAGGTAAAGTCACCACGCCACTCATCCAGCGTTTTCGCTGTTTGAGAAGATGAAATAGGCTTCCTTCAGCCTTGGTTCGTGCTAGTGACTTGTCACATACTTGATGGGAAATGGCAAATCCTGCCTGCCTGATTTTTTTGGAAATCTCCAAATCCTCTGTCAAGCTTTTACTTGCCGCTTCAAAACCTCCCGAAGCCAAATAAGCCTCCCGGGAAATACTCATATTATTGCCCAAACCCGTCGTGGGAATTCCCCCATCTGCAGCAACCTTGACAAAACCCAAGGTCATCCACCAGTCCAGCTCCTGAAATCTGCCTAAAAGACTTCTTCCAGCCACTTGGGTGATGCCCAAAACCATCCCCGTTTTGCCTGTGTAGGCTGCTAATAGACTTTGAATCCAATCACGATGAACTTCACAGTCGGCATCGGTAAAAAACAGGAATTCTCCCTGACAAAGCTTCCCCAGCTCCGCCAAAGCTTTCGCCTTTCCATTGCTGCCTAGCTCCGGCTTTTCTGTGTTGATGATTTTTACATTTTCTTTTCCCTTGGCCCATTGATGAAGTATTTCCAGAGTACGGTCCTCACTCTGATCATTGGCCAGAAGAAACTCCAGCTTTTCCACAGGATAGCTCAAATGATCCAAAGAGGCTAGTAATCTCGGGAGATCCTTCTCCTCATTACGTGCGGCTACCAGAATACTGACTTTCGGGAAATGATCAGGACTTTTGGCGGGGAAGCTTTTCCAGTGAAATTTCAAATGCCAAAGCCCAATCAGAAAAGGGCTAATCGAAAGAAAGGCCAATATCCAAGCGAGGGCTATCACAGCAGTTCGGTCTTCCAACCCCTATCCACCAGATAATCCAAAAATGTTGGAAGTATTCGAGTCAAGCGCTCTTGGGTTTTCTCCTGATCATGAAAAACTACAATCGAGCCTGAGTCCATTTTTTCGGTGCTCCCTTTGATCACCTGTTCATCATTCAAATCGAAATCATAGTCTCCAGAAAGCACATCCCACATAATGACTCTTCGGGTCTTAAGGAGTTCTTTGGCTTGGCTGGGTCGCAATTGGCCGTAAGGAGGCCGAAAAAGCTTGGTCTGGAGTCCCAGCTTTTCCTCCAAAATCTGATCACAAAGCTCAACATCCTGCAAATAAGCTTCCAAATTATTCTTCCAGCCTTTCAGATGGTGGTAGGTGTGATTGCCGATTTGATGTGCACTTTGGATGATTGTTTTTGCCAGGTTTGCATGCTTGCGGACATTATCTCCCACCACAAAAAAAGTCGCCTGTTGATTTCGCTTTGCCAGCTCATTCAGCACAAAATCCGTCGCTCCCGGTACAGGTCCATCATCGAAGGTCAGAAAAACTGTTTTCCCCTCAGTTGGAATTTTCCACTCCCTTTTTGGAAAAACTGCCTGTATCGTGGATGGAACCTTATGAATGACCATTTTTAAAGCGAAGACTGAATAATGTCAGATCATCCCGCAAAGCTTCTTTTTCTCGGAATTTTTCAAAGCGGGCAAGAAATGACTCATGAAAATCCTTGGGGTCCATACAAAGATGCCCGGAGACAAAGTCTTTCAAACGATCCTCCCCAAACTCCTCTTCGCTCTGATCCATGGCCTCGGTCAATCCATCCGTGTAGAGATGTAGCGTAAAATCTCCGCCAAGCTTCCTTTTTCCCGCCTCCATAAATGGCAGCTCCTCAAAGGCTCCAAGCACCGTAGTTCCCGCATGGAGAAGCTCGATTTCTCCAGCAAGCTCATGACAGAGAATGGGCGGATTATGCCCGGCATTTACATAGTCCAAGGTTTGGGTATTGCGATCATACATTCCCAGGAAAAAGGTGATGAAGCGCTCTCCATGGGTATTATCAAAAAGGGTAAAATTCAACTGATTGACAATGGCCGTGAGCGAGCGCTCTCCACTTCGCAAAAGAGTCCGAAGCGATGCCTGAAAATTAGACATCAGCAAAGCTGCGGCGATCCCTTTGCCCGACACATCTGCAATACAAAAAAAGTCAAGTCCGTCTGCCACACGAATCAAGTCGTAATAATCTCCTCCCACCATACTGTGAGGAATGTATGTCACCTTTGCCTGCAAATATCCTTCTTCGGGAAGATTCCGGGGAAAGAGCAACTGCTGCACCTGCGAGGCAATCGCCACCTCTCGATTGAGCACTTCCTGCTGTAATTGCTTTCGCGCAAAGCGCTTGTTTTCCAGAGCTACCACCAGAATATTGGTCAAGGCCTGTGTAAAGTTCAAATCCAGATCCTCCTCCAGCCGCTTGCGCTTAATGAAAAGAATCGCGAGCATTTTATCCTTATGATAGACGGGAAGGTAGGTCTCCAACTCTTCGAAGGAAAAGCCTTCATCCAGATGAAGTTCCAGCTTCTCGGCCGACTTGGTTTCGTGGATTTGATCCAAGGAAATGATTGGAGGAACCTTAGCTTTTACTCCATGGGAGATCTTTTTCTCAAAGCCCTTTTCCGTCTGCATATACAGTATCAAGGAGCGGATATTGAGGTGTATCAAGCAGGTGAACTTGAAAATCTCTGTGAGGGTGCTCTCCGGTTGATTTTCATTGATAGCCTGCGTGATCTCCAGTAGGGATTTGAGCTCCAGTTCTTTACGTTGATATTTTTGGTTGGTTTCTGTCAAAATCAAATTGCATTATGGGCCATCAACCCTTTTTTAGTAGCAAGGAAAAGCATGCTTTTGCCTTCGCTTAGAATATCTACATTTCCAAAAAGCTCATCATCGGGAGAAGCAAGACATTTGATCATTCCCTTTTGGAAAAGCGAATGAAGGGTCTGAAGCAATACCTCCTCACCCCAGCCTAGTTCTTCCAACAAATAATCAAATGATTGGACGAAATAAAGCTCGTCCAGCAAGTCAAATTCCTCGTCTGTCAGTTCCATTTACTTCAAAATTAACATTTCCTCGGATGCTTCTCCCCTTCCAGCTATAATTTCCAAAAATAGCTCCAAAACCGATACGAAGGGAATAGAACGGATGAAACAGACTCGTCCATAAAAAGGCACTTTCGCCGGGCTTTTCGCCGTAATATTCAAGAATCCCGCCAAGTGAGAATTTCTCTCCCAGATATTTCAAAGCCCAAATTGTGAAGAAATAAGCCCATCCCAAAATTCCTTCAAAAAGGAAGAGAATAGATCCCAGCCAAACTAATTGGAGAAGAAAAACAGTTACAGAAGCCAGCAAATGCGAGAGGGATTGATGGGCGCGCCATTTTCCCGCCCAACGGATGCGCTGATTAAAAAAAGCCTGCCAAATAGTCTCTGATTGGGTACGAACCAAAGCTTCTTTTTTGAACTGGTAATGCGTGCTTGCCTTCCCGAAAAATTGGTGGATTTTTTTTAGCAGAAACTCATCATCTCCTGATAGCCAATGTTCATTTCCTGCATAGCCACCGACCTTCAGGAAAGCGGATTTCCGAAAGGCTAAATTAGCTCCACTGCACATCAAGGGCTTTTTTTTCACAAAAGAAAAACCCGTCAAAAGCAGGATGCTCGCCCAATCCAAGAGTTGAAAATCAGCTAGAAATCCATCATCCCCCTCGGTCAATACCGGCCCAGCTACCAGCTGAATGGAAGAATCCGAAAATGGAGCTTTCATTTGCTCCAGCCAAGTCGACCTCCATTGGCAATCTGCATCCGAAGTGAGTATAAGATCCGTATTTGCCGCAGCTACTCCTGATTGAAGTGCAGCCTTTTTACCTGAGCCTGTACTTCGGATCAGCTTGTAGGACTTTCGGTTTTTGATCAGCTCTTGAAGCCTTTCAAAAGTGTCATCCTCACTTTGATCATCAATGAAAATAATCTCCTCTAATTCCTCCTCGATTTTTCCTAAATGATAGAGCATTCGATCCAGGTTTGAAGACTCATTCCGAACTGGAATCAAAAGGCTGGCTGTAAGCTGAGGCGGATCGAAATAGCGGTCCTGAACAGCCGCACTGATCCATTTGACCCGCAGGTAAACCAAGAAGAGGCAATAGACAAAGGCACCGATCAAATAAAAACTTAGCATCTTTTGGACTATCTTGCGGCAGTGAGTAAAGAAGCTAAAAAAGCCGCAAAGGAAAAAATCATTCTAGGGATAGACCCCGGCACCAATGTGATGGGCTATGCCCTGATTGTCACGGAGGGCAAGCAGTACAAATTACTTCAGTACGGAGTGATTCACCTGAAAAAGTACGGGACACATGAATTGAAACTCAAGAAAATCTTTGAGCGGATCACTGGTATTTTGGAGGAGTTTTTGCCCGATTCAGTGGCGCTTGAAGCCCCATTCTACGGAGCCAACGTGCAATCCATGTTGAAGCTAGGGCGTGCTCAGGGTGTGGCTATGGCAGCTGCCTTGGCACGGGAAATCCCCATCACCGAATACTCTCCCAAGAAAGTCAAACAGTCGGTAACCGGAAATGGAAATGCCTCCAAAGAGCAGGTTGCCGCAATGCTTCAGACACTTTTTAAGCTGGAAGAAATCCCCAAAATGCTGGATGCCACCGATGCTTTGGCTGTGGCACTTTGTCATCACTTTCACGAAGGACGAATCCAAAGCCGCGGTAGAGCTGCCGGTTGGAAATCATTTATCGAAGAAAATCCTGGAAGGGTGAAGAAGTAAGGGGGAAATGGTGATGTTTTCGAGTGATGCTAAGATCTATTTACCATAAAAGTCAACCCTTGGCTTCCTCCTGCGATTCTGCCTTGTCATGCAAGAGTTTGGTAATGTCGATCGGAGGAAGTAAATAACCACCCATTGGCCCAAGGTTGGTTATCTGAAAGATGATATTGCGCAAATTATTGATCACCATATTGAGGGTAGAAAACTTAGAAAGGTTGTTTTTTAGACCTTCATCAATTGAATCAGCATCTTTGATTTCAAAAGTAGCTCCACCTTCAACCATAATTTTATAACCAGGTTGAGGATTATCTTTATCTAGATTGACCTCTATCATGGTAAGAAGCTGAATCTCTTCAGTATCCTCGCTTTTTCCTAGCTCAAAATCAATTTCGACAGAGTAGCTTGAGAATAACTCATGCAAATCCAAACTTTCTACTTCAGGGACTTCAAATTCATAATGAGTCTGAAGCAGTTTGAAATCCAATAGTTGTAAGGGAGAGAATTTTGCTTTCATCCTGCCAATGCATAATCATCCTCTGGAGAAGGCTCTACAACCATTACCAATTGAGGATTGGATTTTTGATTTTTTAAACTCAAATACTGTTGGGTATGTGCCCATTTGCGATGATAATCCGTGATTTCTTGATTCACTTTTTCACGAATGACTTCCTCAGTTACCACCAACTCGTCTTCCGCAAGGATTGCTTGCAATTGAATTCCAAGAACTTCCTCCAACTTGGAAATTGTGGAAAGTTGAAAATCATTGGGTCCCTTTACCATTTTACTGACTAGCTGTCTGCTTACTCCCAATGCTTTGGCCAAATCAGTCTGATTCCAGCCGTTTTCATCCAGAGCATCTAAAATGCGCAAGGAAATCCGTGTGGACTTTTTTATCCATGCTTTATTTTGACTTCGGTATTTAACTTTTTCTTTCCAACCAGAAGCTGGGTTTTCCGTCGCCAGGTTTTTCAATTTTTCTTCCGTCTTGCTCATGGGTTCAAATGTCTAAATAAACAAACTCTCCTTCTTCTCCTTTTTCCTGAAGGTAATCTCTGACTAGATTCAATTTGTAAAGCTCCTCTTGGGTATGCTTTCGATCTTTCATCTGTTTGGTCAGTTTAATAGCACCTCCGGTAATGACAAACGAATTGCCATACCGAATGGCGTAAATTCTCAGAAATGAATTGCTGAGAATACCGTAAGCTTTGAGTTGTTGTAGTTCATAAGCTGTTTCAGCTTCCTTGTTATGGAGTGGTTTAAAAAATTCGCTAAGATGCTTTCCAGTTTCATCTTCAGCCAATTCAAATAAGGTCCCAAATAATTTATCGGCGTCATCGATAGCCTTTTCTACGATATGCCTGAGAGTAGCCTTTCCGTAGTACTTTTCATAGTCCTGTTTAAATTCTTTGAAAAACTCGCGCAAATCCCATGGATTCGCCCATTTTTCCTGCAGTAGTTCAAGAGCATCCAGATCACTTCCCTCGTACTTGACGGCGAAGAGGCAATCCTTACTGCGCTCAAAGATACTGACAATTTTCATACTGTCAACTTATAGGTTTACAAAATAGTTTAAAAACTCTTATTTTTTTCCATACCTCTCACTAGGCTCAGCAGCTATTGGTAAAAAAGGTTCTTCAACTGATTCCACTTGGACCACCTCCCTCAAACAACTCTGCATCCAGTGTTCTTGGGTGGTGTGATGGGTTTCGATTTCCTGTTCGAGCTGATCGCATAAGGCCATCAAGCCATTGACTTTTTCGACGATGGCTTTTTGTTCTTTTAATGAGGGAAGTGGAATTAAGAAATTCGCAATATTTCCCATACTTAGATTCGGCCTGGCATTATCAACTTGTTTATCAAACATATAAGAGATGCAGGTTGGGCTATTGAAAAAATGAAGCATGAAATCAAATGAATTAAGAGGAAGTAGTCTTATGATAGTAACAGCCTGATTTATGTTTGCTACTTCATCAATATTGTAAATGGCTGTTCTTCCAATTGAACCACCAACGATATTCATCAACAAATCATTTTTCTTTAATATAGATCTCGGCTCGATTTCATTGAATTTTGTCTCCACAAACTTCTTATTCTTCCATATTAGCTCATAGCTTCCAACGTTTTCACTTGTTACAAATAAAATTCCTTTTCCTTCTTCAACATATTGTACCCCTTGCCAATTAGGGGAAGATCCCTTTGTAATGAGTTCTGTGATTTGAGACAACCTACACCAAACCCACCCCCCTGGCAACTCATAAGGAATTTCATCTTCCGAAATCTCTGGAAGAGGCTTTTCCTTCTTGATCTTTCCGGCTTTGATCAGCTGTTCCTTTTCGGTTTTGATTTTTTCGAGGAGGACAGACGCAGGTTCGACTTCGACTCCCTGCCCGTCCGGCAGGCGGGCGCTCAGTCTGGCAGAAGAGCGCCAATGATGAGTCAACTTTCCTTGCACAGCGAGTTGGAGGATGGCTTCGCGGAGTTTTTTGATGCTGGACTTTTCAGTAAAGAAGATGCCAAACTGACTTTTTACCAGTTCCCAATGAGTTGCCACGTCTGACTCTGCAGCTTGAGTCAGCTGATTCAGAGCGGAAGTCACAAAGTCTTCCTTCAACTGTATCCTCTCCTTGGTCAAGGCTTCCAACTGCTCCACCTCGGCAAAAAGTTGATTGACCACTTCCACTATAGCTTTTTGCTCGGCGAGCGGAGGAAGACCAATAACTTCTAACAATAAGTTTTTAGTATCCAAGTGAGGGATGGCAGCACCAATCATATTGGAATTGGCTCTTTGATAATCTTGTTGAAAAATTATCTTAATGTACTCCTTGATAAAAGGAGGCGTCTCAATGATTGCCAAAGTGGAACCGACAATTCCAGTTTTTCCATCTAGTACTAACCCACTTCTCGATCCATCACAAACGACCAAAATATCTTCATCAGTGCATTTTGGAGCTTTTTCATCGTTACTAAATCTCCTGACATTTCCTCTGTCAAGCGCTTCAATATCTTGATATGGATAATTTTTTATTGTTTCAGAAAGATCCTTGGGGTTCTTCCCTTTTTGCAAAGTGAATAAGTCTTGGTTTCTCACTTGAATCCATTTAGAGGGAAGATCAAGCTCGATTTCCATTTCAACTTTTTGTGATTTTACCCTTCTTCCCTTTTTTGCCAAGTTTTCAGCATTGTACTTTTTGATTCGAACCAACAGCTTCTCGGCTGGTTCAATTTCAGGATTTTCTTCCCGCCACTTTTGGGTCAGTTTTCCCTGTACGGCAAGTTGCAGGATCAAGCCTTTGAGCTCTTCCGCGTTTTTGGGGTGCAGGGTCAGTTCTTTGAAGTGTTCCAGTAGTTGCATAGCGTTGTTTCCGTCATTGCGAGGAGGCACGACGAAGCAATCTTTTCATTTGATGAGATTGCTTCGCTGCGCTCGCAATGACGTTTTATTTTAAAGCTTCAGTTAAGACCTTGATTATCTCCTCCTGAATGGCAGAGATCTTCTTTTCGGTGGCTTGGTACTTTTTCAGCAGGACTTCCGGACTGTCGAGGTCATCGGTTTCCTGATGGGGATTTTTGATATCGAGGTTGTACCCCCGGGCTTGGATTTCGGCAGCGGAGACCTTCCAGGCATACTTGCTGTAGGCTTCATTTTCCCTGTCATTCCACCAGGCTTTTTCCAAGTCAAATTCCTTGATATGGATGGGCTTGCCCTTGTTGTAGCTCTTGACTCCCTCGGGATAGGGATGCTCGAAGTACCAAACCTCCTTGGTCGGAGTCCCTTTTTCGAAAAATAGGAGATTGGTCTTAATGCCTGTGTAGGGATTGAAGACACCGTTGGGCAGGCGCACGATGGTGTGCAGGTTGCAACGCTCCATTAGTTCCTCTTTGATACGGGTCTTGACACCCTCTCCAAAAAGCGTCCCATCCGGCAGGACTACCGCACATCTACCGCCGTCCTTTAGCAGGCGGATGATCAGAGCCAGGAATAGATCAGCGGTTTCCTTGGTTCGGAACTTCTGTGGGAAGTTGGTCTCCGTCCCATCCTCTTCCACCCCACCGAAAGGTGGGTTGGTGAGGATGATATCCACCTTGTCGCTTGCGCCCCAGTCTGCATAGGGCTTGCTGAGGAGGTTGTCTCTCCGCACGGCCGGCACATCGAAGCCGTGCAGCATGAGGTTGGTTGTGCAGAGTAAGTGAGGAAGGGGCTTCTTCTCGATGCCACGGATGGTGGCTTGCAGGTCGCGTTCGTCCTGATCGTTTTGGACGAGTTGCTTCTTATGATCGATGGCACAGGTAAGGAATCCGCCTGTACCGCAAGCCGGGTCGAGGACCGTTTCCTTGAGTTGGGGATTGACGATATCCACCATAAACTGCGTCACCGCACGAGGCGTGTAGTACTCCCCTGAGGAACCCGCCGACTGCAATTCCTTCAGGATGGTCTCGTAGAGGTCGTTGAAGAGGTGACGTTCTTTGCTGCTATTGAAATCGATTTGGTTGATCTGATTGATCACCTGACGGAAGAGCGTTCCGTTTTTCATGTAGTTGTAGGTATCCTCAAATACCGATCGGATGATCTTGGCTTGGGGACTGATGCTGAAGTCCAGTTCCTTCAGGGCGGGAAACAGCTCATTGTTGATAAAATCCATCAGGGCATCTCCGGTCAGGCCTTCTTCGTTGGCCGCCCAGGATTGCCACTTGAATCGGTCCGGAATCGGGCTTCGGTAGCCCTCGATGGTGATTTCCCATTCTTCTTCCTTATCCGCAAAAATCTTCATAAAGAGCATCCAGACCATCTGCGAGATGCGCTGTGCATCGCCGTCGACTCCCGTGTCCTTCCGCATAATATCGCGGATGCCTTTGATATTGGTGGTAATTGTGGTCATTTAGAATTTAATTCATTGTAAAATCTGATTTGAATAAATAAAAGCAAAATTAAGCCCGGATGAACTTTGTAACACCTCTACAGGCTTTGTTTGAAAGCTAGCATAACCATCCTTTTTTTCTAAAAATTTCTGAATTTCACTATTTCCAATAAATCTCCTATTTCTATCCTTAGATAACGAGATTCTACAAGAAATAACTCTTGATGAAGTATTGCTTCTTGTTTTGTAATTAAGAATTTCTCCCTGTTTTTGTCCGGAAATTATTTCAAACAATTCAAGTGGTAGTCCTATGAAAACTGCTAATTCATCTGAAATAGGATGAAACTTTCCAATTATTGATTTCTCAATATTACTGTAGTTGCCAATAGCTTGATCGGTGATGAAGAGTTGTTTGCCTGAACTATTTGTTAAAGTCAATTCATCAAGTTGGAGAACATCCTCAACCATGCTCAAGGCACTTATTCGATTTGTAAGGGTTATTGAGAAATAAGACCTTTTACTAATGAACTTGAAAATGGAGTTATAGTAGCTAAGTCGCTTAATTAATTTTATCTTTCTTCGTTGGCTAGAATTTAAATTGGATTCGATTGGTGGGTCGACTAGCCATAATTTCACATGGTTTTTTGGATCTATTGCAGTAATTCCACCAATTAACAAATCAACTCCATTGGAATATTTCTTTTTGAGGCTTTCATTCTTTTTTTTCTCTTTGATTTTGGACTTATGCAATACGATTTTTTGATCCTTATTGCCGCTGCTATCTGCCACTATTGAGCCTTTTGCTTCCGCCACAATCATTTTTGAAAAATCTGAAATTACGGCGCTGTTAAAATCAAAATCTTTGTGTCCTTGAATTTTTATCCTTTGCCAATCTGCATCTGTCAGACCATATGTAAAGCTTAAAAAGCTTAATATTCCAGCACATCCAATTGATTCTGAAATTCCAGTTTGCTCATTATTGTGTGAATATTTGGAATTAAACTTTTCATCGTTTTCAGAATACTTGGTGTAGACGTTTAAAGAACCCCATAAATCAGCAACCTGATTCCTTATGTTTCCAAAATTTCTAAATTCTGAAATTTCTGAGTTTTGATGATGAAACTGACTATAAACCTTAAAGTCTTCAAATGGAACCCTTACTCCATTTTTGATTGATTCATTAATGATTTTAAATTCTTCAGGATAGTTCGTTTCAATGAGGCTTTCTTCCTCTTTGTTGTAATATTCTACTTCAATTTTTACCAATCCCATTTTATGCTATCTGATAAATTTCCTTTTCCAATTCCTTGATTGCCTCCTCAAAATCCTTCCCTTTTCCAAAAGCGCGAACCAGTTCCACCGGCGAACCCAATTGATTCAGCGGCTGTACTTTAAGCACGGAGCCTTGCTCAATGGTCGTGATTCCTTCTTGCTCATACTTATCTAGCAGGGCATTGAGCACGGCTTGGGCCTTTTCTCCGTATTTGGCAAAGTAATTCCGCTTGCGCACTTGGTCGGCTCGCTCCTTTCGGGTGAGTGCAGGCTGATCAAATGCCACATGGCAGATTAGGTCAAAATCGTCCAGCTCTTTACCTACTTCTTCCCGAAGGGCTTCCAGTAGAATACCTTGCTCGGCCAGTTCGGCGAGTAGCACTTCCTTCTTCTCAGCTTCAGTCCAGCGCTGGATAAAGTCATCCAGAGAACCGAAACTCTTATCGATATTTTTGCGGGTGTAGTCTTTAAGTGATTCGGTAATCAGTCGCCCATCGGCCCCAAAGTACTGGACCCGCTCATTGATTACAGTGACTGGTACATCATTAACATAGTATTTTTTAGGCTCTTCTTCCGGGTCTCCCATGATTATTCCAATATCTGGAGGAAGTGGATCAAATGGTGGCCGAGGCATTTCACCAACGCCTTCAGATTCTGGACCTAAGTCGTCTCCTTCTTCAGGTGGTACAGGAGAATCGTCTATTCCCGGTTCGTAGATCTGTACGGGGTCCCCATCAAACTCGGGATCGGCGAATAGATTGGTGGCCTTCCGAAAATCCATGATTGTAAAGTAAAGCTTTCCTTCAGCTTCTCGGATTCGAGTTCCTCTCCCCACGATCTGCTTGAATTCGGTCATGGAACCGATATTCGCTTCCAACACAATCAATTTGACCATTTTGGTATCGATCCCGGTGGTCAGCATTTTGGAGGTAGTGGCGATTACAGGGAATCGCTCTTCCACATCTGTAAAGTTGTCCAGTTCTCGCTTGCCTACTTCATCGTCACCTGTGATTTTGACCACGTACTGTGGGTATTGTGACACCAAATCGGCATTAGCATTAATCAATGCTTGCCTCATTCGTTGGGCATGCTCAATATCAATGCAAAAGACTATTGTCTTGGCAAATCGGTCAGTAGCTTTGAGGAATTCGGTGATCTTCTCTGCAACCAATTGAGTCCGCTGATCGATGACCATTTTCCGATCGTAGTCTTTCAGATTGTAGATTCGGTCTTTGATTTCATGACCAAACTTGTCCAGCATTCCTGTGGTAGGTCTCCAGCCTTCATCTAGATTAGTGGTGATGCGGACTACTTTATAGGGAGCCAAAAAACCATCCATAATTCCCTGCTTGAGCGAATAGGTATAGACAGGCTCTCCATAATAATCCATATTGGAAATATCCTTGGTTTCCTTTGGAGTGGCCGTCATCCCGATTTGGGTAGCGCCTTCAAAGTATTCCAAAACTTCACGCCAAGCAGATGCTTCAGAAGCTGATCCTCTATGGCACTCATCCACTACGATCAAATCAAAAAAGTCTCTACTGAATTCTTTGTAGGCATTTTTCTCTTCCTCATTACTGGTCAAGCCTTGATAGAGAGCAAAGTAGATTTGGTAGGACTTGTCGATTTTTCGGTTTTTGATGATATGCATGATATCATTTCCGAAAGGAGAAAAGTCACCGTTTTTGGTTTGAGTCAACAATGCATTCCGATCTGCAAGGAAGAGGATTCGTTTTTTAACACCAGTTTTCCAAAGTCTCCAAATCAAGTTGAAAGCAGTATAGGTTTTTCCTGTACCAGTCGCCATGACCAAGAGAATCCGATTTTGTCCCTTGGCAATGGCTTCAATGGCTCTGTTTACAGCATTGACTTGATAGTATCTTGGATTCATTCCTGAATCATCCGCATAGAATTCTTGCTCGACAACTTCCCGGGATTGGGTTTCTGCCAAGCCTTTATGTTTCAAATACTTTTCCCAAAGCTCTTCAGGAGAAGGAAACTCATCCATCAATAACTCTTTCTCCCGAACCTCTTCATTGGTTTTATCATGGAAAATGAATGAATCTCCGTTGGAGGTAAAAACAAATGGAAGTTGAAGGATTTCAGAATATTCAAGAGCTTGCTGCATCCCCGAACCTGCTGCTTTCTTATTGTCTTTTGCTTCGACAATAGCGATGGGAATATTCTTTTTATAGTAAAGGATGTAATCGGCTCTTTTTCTCTTTCCACGGGTGTGAAGTGAACCTTGGACGATAATACGTCCATCTGTAAAAAACACTTCCTCCCGAATCTGCTTTTGGATATCCCAACCAGCTTTCTCTAAGGCAGGGGTGATAAATTTGGTACAAATGTCCCGTTCGGAAAGGCTCTTTTTATCCATTTCAAAAAGTCATAAGAAATAATTAAAGACTAAATATATCGATTTCAACCAAAACCAAAAACAACAATTTAGTCTTCCGGAAATGGAAAAATAAAATATACTCTTATAATGAAATCAATAGATACGGCTATTATCAATTTAAAAACGAGAAAAAACAGCTTCCTATATCCATGCTTTATAGTTTAAGAACCCTTCCTGATTTTATGGATAGTTAAACTTTTACTTCTAATAAA
>NZ_KE386898.1:5630-389031 GCF_000429405.1 Algoriphagus marincola DSM 16067 | reverse complement strand
AAAAAAGCCGATCATTTCTGACCGGCTTCGTAGTAGCGGGAACAGGACTCGAACCTGTGACCTTCGGGTTATGAGCCCGACGAGCTACCAACTGCTCCATCCCGCGATATATTTTTATATAATCATTTCAATTTTCAAACGAGGCCCGACGAGCGAACCCTGTCCCGATATATTTCGGGAAACTGCTCCATCCCGCGATATATTGTTAAAACTTAATCGTCTTTTCTTTAGTTCCATTCGCCCTTCCGGCCAATTGTGGTACAAAGGTAAAGACATACTGTCAAAAATCAAGTACCTTTGTGAAAAATATTTTAAGAAATGAATCCACAGACGCATCAGGCAGGCTTTGTCAATATCATCGGAAAACCCAATGTGGGCAAATCTACCCTGATGAATATCTTGGTCGGTACACCCGTTTCGATCATTTCTCCCAAATCCCAAACCACCCGTCACCGCATCCTTGGACTCTCGAATACAGATGATTACCAGATCGTATTCTCCGATACTCCGGGTATGCTCAAACCTCAATATGAGCTCCACAAAAGCATGATGTCTTTTGTCAATCTTTCATTGGAGGATGCCGATATCATTTTATTTGTGACAGATCTTTTCGAAACTGATGCGGATATTGAACCGATCATCACCCGAATCAATAAATCTGGAATCCCTGTTCTGCTAGTTATTAATAAAATTGATTTGGCTAAAGAAGGTCAATTGGATAAGGTCACCGAATATTGGACATCAAGAATTGAGGCCGCTACGGTGATTCCTATTTCCGCTTTGGAAAAGTTCAATACCGAGCGAATTATGCAGGAAATTTTAGACCGCCTACCTGTTCATCCGCCTTTTTATGATAAAGAGGAACTAACAGACCGTCCGGAGCGGTTCTTTGCCTCCGAGATCATTCGGGAGAAAATATTCAAAAACTATAAAAAAGAAATCCCCTATAGCACCGAAGTGGTGATGGAGGATTTCAAAGAAGACACGGATATCATCCGCATGCGAGCCACCATCTTTGTGGAGCGCAATAGCCAAAAAGGAATTCTCATTGGTGAAAAAGGCAAAATGCTCAAGAAAGTAGGCATCGAAGCCCGGCAAGATTTGGAAGAATTCTTTGGCAAAAAAGTCCATCTGGAAACCTTCGTCAAGGTGGAACCGGACTGGCGAAAAAACAAACTCAAACTTAGAAAATTCGGATACGACCCCTCTTAAACATGGCAAATATCGTAGCAATTGTAGGAAGACCTAATGTAGGCAAATCCACACTCTTTAATAGACTGGTGGAAGAGAGAAAAGCCATCGAGGATAATGTCAGCGGGGTAACTCGGGACCGACACTATGGGCATGCCCAGTGGAATGGGAAATTCTTTTCGGTCATCGATACCGGTGGTTATGTCACTGGCTCGGATGATGTGTATGAGGCTGAAATCCGCAAGCAGGTCAAATTGGCCGTAGAAGAAGCCGATGTGATTTTATTCGTCACAGATTGCCATGATGGCTTGACGGATTTGGACAAGGAATTTGCTAATGAACTTCGAGACAGCAAAAAACCTATCTATATCGTAGCCAATAAGGCAGATAATCTAGAAAAGGCTTTTATGGCCAATGAGTTTTACGCTTTGGGTATTTCCGATTTTGAAATCTTTCCCATCGCTGCTACCAGTGGTAGCGGAACAGGCGAACTTCTGGATCGTGTGGTGGAGCATTTTGAAGACGAAGGAGTAGAAGATCCTGATGCTGGAATTCCAAAGATTTCTATCCTCGGCCGTCCTAATGTCGGTAAATCCTCTTTCTTAAATGCCCTTCTTGGCAAAGAACGATCCATCGTTACTGATGAAGCCGGAACAACCCGGGATGCGATCCATACCCGATACAAGCTTTTCGGTCAGGACTTTATCATCACCGATACGGCAGGAATCCGCAAAAAGGCGAAAGTCAAAGAAGACATTGAGTTTTACTCTGTCATGCGCTCCCTCAGGACTTTGGAGGATTCGGATGTAGTCATCGTCATGGTAGATGCATCCAGAGGACTGGAGTCTCAGGATGTCAATTTGATTTCCCTAGCCATCAAAAACAATAAGGGAATCATGATCATGGTAAACAAGTGGGATTTGATCGAAAAGGACCACAAGACCATGAACAAGATCAAGGATGAAATGATGGAGCGATTGGGAGAACACAAATGGATCCCGATCATTTTCACTTCGGTAGTTGAAAAGCAACGAATATTCCAGGCGATCGAATTGGCCGTGAAGGTTTATGAAAATAAAAATAGACGGATAGCAACTTCCAAATTGAATGATGTGATGCTGCCTGAAATCGAGCATTATCCACCGCCAGCTTGGAAAGGGAAGTACATAAAAATCAAATATGTAACCCAATTGCCGACAAAAAATCCGGTGTTTGCTTTCTTCTGCAACCTTCCGCAATACATCAAAAACCCCTACACAAGATATTTGGAAAATCGCCTTCGTGAGAATTTCGAATTCGATGGAGTACCGGTGAAAATCTTGTATAAAAACAAATAAAAATAATTTTAACGGCAATTTGCAAAATTGACAAAACTTCAGATACCTTTGCACCGCATTTAAAAAAACACAACAAATGAACAAGGTATTTGCAATTTTCGCAATCGTCGGTTTGATGGCCACTGCATCTTGCGGCAACAAAGAAGTAAAAGAAGAAGAAACAGTTGAAACTGTTCAAGAAGCGACTGAAGGAGCTGTAGAAGCTACTGAAGAAGTGATCGAAGATACAACTGACTCAATCGAGAATGCTGCTGAAGTAGCTGTTGAGCAAGTTGAAGAAGTGGTAGAAAACAACTAATCACCCATTCTTCTCAAAATTAAAGAGCTCCGTATTCGGGGCTCTTTTTTTTGTTTCTATTTTTAGATTGTCAGAATTATTGAACCTTAGAATCCACAGATATCAGTAATTTCCCAACATGGATCAATCCGAAAAACTTCGCGATATTCTATCTGCAAAAGTCCCCTCAGCAAGCCTGGAGTATTGCATAGATCTTTGGAAACAAGAGAAGTTTAATTTCACCGTAACCCGCGAGCGAAAAAGCAAATTGGGGGACTTCCGATGGAAGCGAGATCAACCGCTGCAAACTATCACCATCAACGGGAATTTGAACCCTTATCAATTCCTAATTACGTATATCCACGAGGTGGCTCATTTATTTGCTTTTATTCGGTTTGGTCTGAATATCCCTCCACATGGACAAGAATGGAAGCGAGTATTCAAGAACCTGATGTCTCCCCTGCTTCGTAAAGAAGTTTTTCCTCAGGATCTTTTGATTCCTCTTGTCAGACATATGCAAAATCCCAAAGCTACTTCAGCTGGGGATCTTTTTTTGACAAAGGAGTTGAGTAAATACAACAAAGCAACTTCGGGAATTGAAAAAAGCTTCCTTTCCGACTTGAAACCGGAAAGTATTTTTCAGCTCAATGGCCGAAAATTCAAAAAGAAAGAAACCCGAAGAACACGGGTTCTTTGCGAGGAAATTCCCTCAGGGAAACGCTACTTGATTTCTCAATTGGCCCAGGTAGAAGTGGAGAGCTAATAAGTGGGAAGTTGGAAGAAGAAAGTAGGGAGTTCACAAAAAACCTACTCCCGCTCCTCGCCGATCTGATTGTCAGGTTGGGAAAAATCCTTGGGCTGAGGAAGATCTTGGATGGAGTTTATCCCAAAATATTCCATAAACTTCGGTGAAGTACCATAGATCATCGGACGGCCGATTTGCTCAGACTTCCCTTTGATTTCGATCAGTTCTTTTTCCAAAAGTTTCTGAACCGAATAGTCGGAGTTGACACCTCGAATCTGCTCGATTTCCCCCTTCGTCACCGGTTGCTTGTAGGCAATGATAGAAAGTGTCTCTAGTTGAGCAGTTGAGAGACGCTTCTGACTCTGCTGCTTGAGTAATATCGAAATACTCGTTTGATAGGCCGGTTTGGTCAAAAATTGATACCCACCAGCGATTTTTTCGAGAGAAAAAGAAAACTCGTCCTGCTCATATTTTTTAATCAACTGCTCCAAAGCTTCGTCGATGTGCTCACCCGGCACTTCTGACTCAAACATCTCCGATAGGCATTTTTGAATCTCGGCTTTCGGAAGTGGCGCAGGACTGCAGAAAATCAAGGCCTCAATATGACGGGGAAGAAAATCCACTTTTATTTCTTAGCCAGCTTTGCTTCTATAGAATGCATGGTATGAGGTACTGCGCGCAATCGCTCCTTGGAGATCAATTTCCCCGTATCCACACAAATGCCATAAGTTCCATTCTTGATCCTCACGAGCGCATTCTCAAGATTGATCACAAACTTCTGTTGACGGGCTGCCAATTGACTCAGACTTTCACGCTCAAGCGTATCTGCTCCATCCTCGAGTAATTTCGAAGTAGACGCTGTATTGTCCGTACCACTATCATTCTTTTTGCTGAGAGATTCCTTGAGCATTCCCAACTCTTCTTTAGCACTGCTCAATTTCTTCAAGATGATCTCTTCAAATTCCTTTAATTCTTCTTGAGAATAGGATGTTTTTGCTTCCTGGCTCATGGCGATTCTATTAGGTAATAATTCTTTGACGTACTGGACTTTTTAAAGTTCCCTAAAATACGTGGGGGATCGCAAATACAAAAATTTTATTTTACTCTCGATGTAAAAAACCCTTCCAAATTGAAGAAATGGCCCTATTTTTAAATTATTCCACATCTAAAAAAACTTAATCAAGACATGAATAAAATCTTCCTTTCATTCCTTTCAATTTTAATTATTTCTTGGTCTTGCTCGCAGCCAGCTGACAATCAGTCGGTTTCAGAAGAAAGCACAACACAATCTGAGTTTGCACTTGCTATCCATGGAGGAGCAGGCACCATAAAAAGGGAAAACATGAGTGAAGAACAGGAGGCTGAATACCGTGCGAAGCTTAAAGAGGCGCTCGATGCCGGTTACACTGTCTTAGAATCCGGAGGTGAAGCGCTGGACGCTGTCATTGCTGCGGTGAAAGTCATGGAGGACAGCCCCTTGTTCAATGCCGGAAAAGGAGCTGTCTTTACCAATGAAGGGAAAAATGAAATGGATGCGGCTATTATGGACGGAAGAGACCGAAACGCAGGTGCTGTGGCAGGACTGACTACCGTCAAAAACCCAATTACCGCAGCACGAGCTGTAATGGAAAATTCACCTCACGTATTTATGACTGGTGCAGGTGCTGAGCAGTTTGCCGTTGAGCAAGATTTAGAGCTTGTTTCCCCTGATTACTTTTTTACTGATTTCCGTTTTCAGCAATTGGAGAAAATCCGTGAAACCGAAAAAACACAACTGGATCACAGCTCACTTTTGGAGTTGGAGCTTCAGGATCCCTTTTTCAAGGACCGAAAGTTTGGAACAGTAGGCGCAGTAGCTCTTGATAAAAATGGCAATATCGCCGCAGCTACTTCCACAGGTGGAATGACAAACAAGCGCTATGGCCGAGTAGGTGATGTACCAATCATAGGAGCCGGCACCTACGCAGATAATGCAACCTGCGCAGTTTCAGCTACAGGACATGGGGAGTTTTTCATTCGAACTGTCGTCGGCCATGAAATTGCCTCTCAAATGCGGTATGGAAATAAAAGTCTAAAAGATGCCGCAAATGATGTAGTCATGAAGCAATTGGTAGAAATGGGAGGTTCAGGCGGAATTATTTCCATCGATCGTATGGGGAATATCGCGATGCCTTTTAACTCTGAAGGGATGTATCGTGGCTACCGCAAAGCCGATCAGGAAGCTCAGGTATTTATTTACAAGGACCAAAACTAGTAGCCTTAAGCAATTCAAAAAAGCCGCATTCTACTGCTAGAATGCGGCTTTTTACTGAAGTCAAAAATGATCTAAGCTACTGCCTGCTCATTGTTGAGGATTTTTTCCAGCCGCTTTTTGAGGATCATTTCGTCGGCATCGATTTGGTAGCGCAGCTTGAGATATTGCACCACCTCCGAAATCGGTTTTGATTCCACGATGCAAAGTTGTTTGAGAGCTTTGTTGATTATTCCGGGTTCCATGGTTTGGGCGTGATTTGTTATTCTAAAATACTGATTTTTAGCAAATCATGTTTCGCAAACTGATAATTTTTAGATATTTTCTGCAATAATGATCGTTTTTTTGACATTGCGAAGTCTTCCTTGCAGATCAAATAACTCAACTAACAAAACATAATAACCCGTCGGCAATCTTCTACCTTGAGAGTCTGTCCCTGTCCAAGTGTACAGTCCTTGGGTAGCCAAAATCTCATTTTGTGCGAGTACGGCCACGACTCTTCCGGAGAGATCATAAATTCTGAAGCTTCCTACCCAACCAGACTGATCCAATTGATACCGGATCGTTGTGAAGGTATTGCCTTGACTCCCCTCAGGATCAAAAATCTCGGGATCAATTTGAATCAATTCAGCTTCAAATTCTCCCGGTATCCGCTGAGAATTCATCCTACCCGGTGTAGCATACTCTTCATTCCCCGAAGCTGAGTGCCAATTTCCTGTAAAATCAGCCGGTGACCCAATCGAAACCCTTTCCAAAGAAACACCCTTTGTCTCTCGTAGCAAAGGATGATGCAGCTCCTCATCGTACTCAAATTTTTCGGCGATATCCCCCTGAGCATCTATGAGCACTACCGTGCCTCCAGAGATAGGATAAGAAGGAAGGGCCCTTATTTCAAAAAAACCTCCATTTGCAGACTTAGGATAGTCCATTTTGAGTCGCTCGGAATCTGTACTGATGGCCAAAAAGGAACCCGAAGACATCACCAAGCTCTCTTCGGAGAGCGTCCGGACTTGGTCAACCTGTCCCAAATCATCCAAGTTGGCCAATTTCCATTTCCCAATTTCCAGATAGTCTTCAGTCGGATTATAAAGCTCCACGAACTTAGGGCCTCCACTACGCGGGTCAAAAAGCAGCTCATTAAGAAAGACTTCGCCAATTTTTGCAGTTCGTGGTCGGATGATTTCAACTCTAGTCTCTTCCAATCGATTTCCACTACAATCGACTACGCCCTTCAATGTTAATTGATAGGATTGATTGTCACGTATTGCCTCTGAATAAAATAAAAGAATCTGATTTCCTGCTACTCCTACTGAATCGAGCGGCAAATTGGGTTCAATTTGGAAGTCCGCAATAGTCAAAGCTGATTGGATAGGCTCTGAAAAAGCTAATACCAAGTTTAGGGAATCAGTGAAGGAGTAGCTTATAAACTCAGGAGCGAAGGTATCCGGAGTAAGGTCTAGGACTGAGTTTTCTGTTCCGGGAGTACCTCGGACTGGAGATTCAGAGGGTCTGAGAAATTCGCTTTGCTCACAAAGCAGATTAGGATTGACAACTTCCAAACTGTAACCTCCACCGCTAAGCTCTGAATCTCCCCAAGTTGCCGTGGAATAGCTGATTTGATCTATTAATTCTCCATTTTGAGTGAGAAGACTAATTTCATCCCCTGAATTAAGTAAGGTGAGCCAAGGTTCAACCGCAAGGACATTTCCATATTCACTCAGTAAGACAGCCTGACTAGCAGGAGCCAAGATCAAATAACCCCCTGATTCCATCCAAAAATCTTCTAAAATAGATTCGCTTCTGGAATTCCGAAAACTCATTCCTCCAAGCCTGATATCCTTGTCACCCAAATAAAGAAGCTCGACATATTCCACATTGGGCAAGTCATTTCCATCCCGAGGAGCCGGCATGATTTCATTTATTACCAAATCCTTAAATCCGATAGCTGTTGGATCTTCGAAGCGAAAAGTAAGGGTCGTATCCCTCAAAAAATTTCCCGCCAAATCAGGAATTTGACGAATTGTGAGAACATAGCTTTGACCCGATATTAATGGCTCTTCAAAATCCAGATAAACCAAGGAATCAAAAGCCAAACTTGCATTGATTGGCTCCTTGTCATCTAGCGAGTAATTGAGTTGGATCTGAGAGAAAATAGCATCCAAGGCTTCAGAAAAGCCTAATTCTACTGTCCTAGGCCCAAAACCTCTTACCGATTCCAAAGTCGGGGGCTGCAAATCCTCCACAAAATCTCCAAATTCAAAATCATCCAAAAGCCAACGAGCCGCACTTCCTGACCCTGGACCATATTCGATTTTCACCCGAAAAAAGATTTCCTCTAAGCCGCGGAGTGAGTCGGGTAACTCAATTTTAAACTGACGAAAAATCTGATCCTCATTCGCAAATTCCGAATTGTCTCCGATTTGTACCATTTCGGAAAAACCTGAGTCTAAACTTTCCACAAACTCATAAAAAACCAATGCGGGTCGGCTACCACTTCCATTGCGGATCGATCGTGCCCAGAATTGTATGGCAGGATTCTCAAAATCAGCAGGAGAAAGCCGAACAGTTAATTCTCCATCGAAGGTAGAAATAGGCTGAACCGCCAAACACCGACTTCCCTCCTTTCCGGAGGAATTGGATTGAAAAATTCGTGAAGAGTTTTCTCTCAACTCATTGCCGCGCCAACCTGGAATAAATTCATCGGGATCATTTACAATTCTAAAATCCTGTTCAAAATTCTCCTTTTGATTCGCTGCTTTCAGAGCACCTATCTGAGACAGAAACAGTATTAAAAGAAAAAGTCTGCCTAAAAATCTGATCATAAACCTATTAGACTAGCACCCGTAAACTAATTTACTAAATCTACAAGAATAATTTTAATCTCACCCGAATAAAAATCCTCCAAGGTCCAGGCTCGTTCCCCAATAGTTAATCGATCAGGTTGAGCTTGTTTCGTAACAAAACCAGAAAGGGTCAGTTTTTTATGAAAAGAGCTTATGAGAGAATATCAGATACATTACAAAAACGGTGAGACAAAATATGCCCAATGCGCCGGCAGAGAGGACTTACTAAATAGGTTTTTTGACGGCGATGAAGGAAAACTAAAGGCCGAAGTAAACTTGCTGAGATGGGAATCTTCAGCTATGTTTTTTACGGAAGATCCTCAAACAGGGAAGGTAGACTCCCAAATTACCACTGCGGATTCCAACCCTTATGGATGGAGAAGAGAAGGTGAATTTGATGACTAGTGAATCTCTTTCAAGGAAAGAGAATGAGGTATCAATGGAAAGCTTTAAGAGTCTCCTTACTTGAGAACTATCGGTGCGGCAGGGATCCGAATTTGATAAAAAGTATTTGAGTAAGTCAATAATTCTCAGGATAAACCTGAAAATGAATACATAGCTATTACTTTTGCAAACCGATACATTAACCTATTTAAACCATCATGAAATCGAGCCTACCTTTCGCAGGCAGGGATTCCATGTGACCGCTTAAAGACAAATTATAACAGATGAAATTAGCAGTGGTAGGAGCAACCGGTCTGGTAGGCTCTGAAATTCTAGAAGTGCTAGACGAGCACAATTTCCCATATGATGAATTACTACTAGTCGCTTCTGAGCGCTCTGTGGGAAAACAAATCGAATACAAGGGAAAAACCCATACAGTTATTGGCTTGGCCGATGCAGTAGCAGCCAAACCTGAGATCGCCATTTTTTCTGCGGGTGGAAGCACCTCTTTAGAGTGGGCTCCCAAATTCGCTGAGGCAGGTACTACTGTGGTAGACAATTCCTCCGCTTGGCGTATGGATCCAAGCAAAAAACTGGTTGTGCCGGAGATCAATGCCAAGGAGCTGAGCAAAGAAGATAAAATCATCGCCAACCCCAATTGCTCCACGATTCAGATGGTCTTGGCCTTGGAGCCATTGCGTCAGCGATACGGTATCAAGCGTGTAGTAGTATCGACCTATCAATCCGTCACAGGTACTGGGAAAGCTGCCGTAGATCAAATGATGGCCGAACGAGCAGGAGAAGAGCCTGAAATGGTTTATCCTTATAAAATTGACATGAACGTCCTTCCTCACATCGATGTGTTTCAGCCTAACGGCTACACCAAGGAAGAGATGAAAATGATCAATGAGACAAAGAAAATTTTCTCTGACGATAGTATTTCTGTTACAGCCACTACAGTACGTATCCCTACCATGGGTGGTCATTCTGAATCGGTAAATGTAGAGTTTAAGACAGATTTTGACTTGGCTGAGGTCCGTAACCTACTTACCAAAACTCCGGGAGTCGTCGTACAGGATGATCCGGAAAAATTGCTTTATCCCATGCCAATTCATGCCCACAAGAAGGATGAGGTATTTGTAGGAAGACTTCGCAGAGATGAGTCTCAAGCCAATACGCTGAATATGTGGATCGTAGCAGACAATCTACGAAAAGGAGCAGCTACCAACGCTGTACAAATCGCAGAGTACTTGCTGGCAAATAAACTGGTCTAATGGATATCAGCGAAGCAAATAGCGCTGAATTCAAAAAATTTGTGCAGGATCATCTCCAAGTCGATCCTGCACTTTTGCTTTTTAAGTATCAGGGCAAGGTTCCTTTTGACTTGAAAATGGCTGTGCAACAGATTTCAGCCCGACATAAGGCTTATAAAAAGCTCCCAAGCTGGTCAAACAACCCAAGTTTACTCTTTCCTGCCTCTTTGGCTTTGGAGCAGAGCTCTAGTGAAGAAACTGCCAAGTTCAAGGCAGAAGGACTCGAAGGAAAAACCATGATTGACCTCACCGGAGGTTTGGGAGTAGATTTTTTCTATCTAAGCCAAGGCTTTGAAAAAGGGGTCTACTGCGAAAGGCAGGCTGAACTTTTCAGGATATCGAAGTATAATCTTGAGCAATTGGAGCTATCCAAGGATTCAGGAGGCTTGAAGGATTTAGGAGGAAAGTTTGACTTTGTGGAAGGCGATGGCTTAGAGTTTTTAAAAAAAACAGCTATCCAATTTGACCTAATCTTTGCCGACCCTGCTAGAAGAGGCTCCGGTAATCAAAAGCTTTATAAACTGCAAGACTGCGAGCCTGATGTAGTAAGCAATTGGTCGCTCTTAACTTCCAAATCTGAACAGATTCTAATCAAAGCCTCTCCCATGCTGGATATTTCTCAGGCATGGAAAGAGCTCCCGGACATCCAAAAACTCACAATCATTTCTGTCAAGAACGAGGTAAAAGAGCTTTTGCTCCATTGGAAAAAAGGATCGATTTCCAATCGGCAATCTATAGAAGTGTTGGATTTGGGCAGAGAATTCCAACAATTTAGCTTTGACAGAGAAGAAGAAGAACAGGCTGATGCTAACTACTCAGAACCGGAAAGGTACTTGATTGAACCCCTTAGCGGAATCTTAAAATCAGGAGCCTTCAATCTTTTTGGAGAGCGATTCGGGTTAAAAAAGCTGGAAAAAAACAGCCATTTATATACAGGGAACAAAGTCCCTGAAGATATTCCTGGGAGAACCTTTGAAGTGATCCAAGAAGTAAATCTGAAGAAGCAGGAAATCAAAAAGCTCTTCCCTAGCGGAAAAGTGAATATCATCACCAGAAACTATGTGCTGGGTGCCGACTCCTTAAAAAAGAAAATGGGGCTTAAAGATGGAGGGTATGATTTTTTAATTGCGACAAAAACCATGAAAGGCTATAAGGTTTTTTGGTGTCGAAGGCCAAAAGAAATATCTTAGAGATTGAGAACATTAGGTAGCTTGCCAACTATTATTCCAACTTCAATATCATGCAAAAGAGACTATTCATTTTAGCAGGTTGTAATGGAGCTGGAAAAACTACTTCATCATTTCGAATACTTCCTCAGCTTCTAGACTGCAAAGAATTCGTCAATGCAGACGAAATTGCCAGAGGCCTTTCCCCCTTTCAGCCTGAAAAAGTTTCTTTAGAGGCAGGGAGGATTATGCTTGCTAGAATTCATGATTTGATAAAAAGAGGTGAGGATTTCGCATTTGAAACAACATTGGCAACAAAATCATATTCGAGCCTAATTAAAAATGCTCAAGACCAAGGATATTTCGTCTCAATAGTATTTTTTTGGCTTAAATCGCCGGAACTAGCAATAGAAAGAGTTAAAAAAAGAGTAACTGAGGGTGGGCATCATATTCCAGAAGAAATAATAAAAAGGAGGTACCACCGAGGATTAATAAACCTATTTAAGTTGTATATTAATTTAGCAGATTATTTATTGATTTTCGACAATTCAGGACCGGACCCCAAATTAATTGCCGAAAAGGAAACTAAAATAAAAGTCATAGATGTTCCTATATTTGAGGCCATTAAATCTTTTCTATAATGAGTTCAGAAGAAAAAGAAGTATTGAAAGAAAAACTAAAATCCGCCATTCTCAATTCAGGCGATGATTTTTTGAAAATGAAGAAGAAATTGAAACAAAATATTGTAGTTCAAATTGACGGAAAAATAGTAACAAGAACACCAGATTATTTCTTAAGAAAAAGGAAGAAAGAAGAAAAAGTGTACTAGAATTTTTCAAAAAACATCAGAGGCTATAAGATTTTTTGGTGCAAGAAAAAAAGTGAAGGAATTTAATCACTCCTTCACTTCTTCATAGTCTACATATTCTCCGCCTTCAATATCTTTCTGGCGTTTCTTTTGGTGATTTTTAGGGATATAATCCACATTCACCCCCTCATTTGATCTGGAAGCAGCCTGTTGTGCTCTACGCTGCTCTTTTTCCATCTCGCTTACCTGCTGAGCAAATTTTGCCAACTTGGTACGAAGAAAGTATCGGATAAGCTGCCCAAGCAACCATCCGACACCCAAAAGAATTATGATAAATTTTAATAAACCTCCCATTAAAGCTTTTTTTGATTCGAAATTATCTACTCAAATACAGGTTTCGCTCTGAGTAGATTTTCAAGAAGTAATCGTCCATCAAATCGTCAATAAAATAGATTGCCTCACCGGTGGACTTCATTTCAGGCCCAAGCTCCTTATTCACATTCGGGAATTTGTGGAAGGAGAAGACAGGCTCCTTGATAGCATAACCCTTTTTGACCGGTTTGAATTCAAAGTCACTGACTTTTTTCTCTCCAAGCATCACCTTTGTGGCATAATTGACATAAGGTTCCTGATAGGCTTTGCAGATAAAAGGAACGGTCCGCGAAGCTCTAGGGTTGGCCTCGATCACATAAACCTTGTCATTTTTGATGGCAAACTGAATATTGATCAAACCATGTGTCTTCAGTGCTAGCGCAATTCGCTCGGTGTAAGTTTCGATCTGCCGGATGACTAAATCTCCCAAGTTGTAGGGAGGTAATACGGCATAGGAATCTCCGGAGTGAATACCCGCAGGTTCAATATGCTGCATGATTCCTATGATATAGACATTCTCCCCGTCACAGATCGCGTCGGCTTCTGCTTCGATCGCACCCTCTAAGAAGTGGTCCAACAAAATCTCATTGTTTGGAATATCCTTCAGCACGTTTACCACATGCTCTTCCAGTTCTTTCTCATTGATCACAATTTTCATCCCCTGTCCTCCAAGCACATAGCTAGGTCTCACTAACAGCGGGAAGCCGATGGTCTTGCAAAGCTCAAGCGCCTCATCGGTATTGTGAATCGTACCAAACTCTGGATAAGGTACATTATTATCTTTCAGGAGCGTGGAAAATAAACCTCTGTCTTCTGCCAAGTCCAAGGCCTCGTAACTGGTACCAATGATCTTAATCCCGTATTTATCTAGCTTTTCTGCAAGCTTCAGGGCAGTTTGACCACCGAGCTGTACGATCACTCCTTCAGGCTTTTCATGAAGGATAATCTCATAAATATGCTCCCAGAATACAGGCTCAAAGTAAAGCTTATCCGCCACATCAAAATCCGTAGAAACCGTCTCTGGGTTACAATTGATCATGATAGTTTCGTATCCGCATTCTTTGGCAGCTAGGACACCATGCACACAGGAATAATCAAACTCAATCCCCTGTCCTACCCGATTCGGTCCCGAACCTAGAACAACCACTTTCTTTTTGTCAGTACGGATGGACTCATTCTCTTCCCCAAAGGAAGAGTAATAATATGGAGTCTGAGCTTCAAACTCAGCCGCACAGGTGTCCACAAGCTTGTACACTCGCTTGATTCCCATTTCTGTGTAGCGCTTGTTGAAAACCTCGCTTTCTAAACAGCCAAGTAGGTGAGCAATCTGACGATCTGCATATCCCTTTTTCTTAGCCATATCCATTACCTCGTGAGGAATTGTATCTATGGTATATTTGTCTATTTCAGCTTCAAGATGAATAAGTTCCTCGATTTGCTTCAGGAACCACTTATCGATTTTGGTAAGATCTTGAATCGTACGGAAGGAAATACCAAGCTTAAATGCGTCATACACGTGGAAAAGCCTGTTCCAGCTAGGGTTAGCTAGGGAATAGAGTATCTTTTCTTGATCCCGAAGCTCTTTTCCATCTGCACCCAATCCGTTTCGCTTGATCTCTAGAGACTGACAGGCTTTTTGCAAAGCTTCTTGGAAATTCCTTCCAATTCCCATCACCTCGCCCACAGCTTTCATGGACAGTCCTAGTCGACGATCAGAGCCTTTGAATTTATCGAAGTTCCAACGAGGAATCTTCACGATCACATAATCAATCGAAGGCTCGAAATAAGCTGAAGTGGTTCCAGTAATGGAGTTCGAAAGCTCATCCAGATTATAGCCGATTGCCAACTTGGCAGCTACTTTGGCAATTGGGTACCCGGTTGCCTTAGAAGCCAAGGCCGAAGATCTGGAAACCCGTGGATTGATCTCGATACCGATGATTTCCTGATTGTCAGGGCTGACGGCAAACTGCACATTACATCCTCCTGCAAAGTTCCCGATGGAATTCATCATCGTGATGGCATAGTTTCGCATTCGCTGGTAGACCGTATCCGGCAAGGTCATGGCCGGAGCAACTGTAATCGAGTCTCCGGTATGCACACCCATGGGGTCAAAATTCTCAATGGAACAGATCACGATCATGTTCCCGATATTATCGCGCATGACCTCCAACTCATACTCCTTCCAGCCCAAAATACTTTGTTCGATCAAGACTTCATGAACCGGTGATGCTTGTAGTCCCGCAGAAAGCGCTTTTTCAAATTCCTCTTTGGTCTCCACGAAAGCACCTCCAGCACCCCCAAGCGTATAGGAGGCACGAATGATCAGCGGAAAACCGATCTCTTGAGCGATTTCTTTTCCTTGAAGAAAGGATGTAGCCGTAGCACCTTTACAGACACCTACCCCGATTTTCTCCATCAGCGCCTTGAATTTCTCCCGATTTTCGGCAGTATCGATTGCGTCGATATCCACCCCGATCATTTTTACTCCGTGATGCTTCCAGATTCCAGCCTTATCACAGTCGATCGCTAGATTTAATGCAGTTTGACCACCCATGGTCGGCAGTACAGCATCGATATCCGGGTGGTCAGTCAGTATTTTTCGAATGGATTTTTTCTCCAGAGGTAGCAGGTATACATTATCTGCGGTAACTGGGTCTGTCATGATCGTAGCCGGATTGGAGTTGATCAAGGTGACAATGATACCCTCTTCCCGCAGTGATCTTGCAGCCTGCGAACCGGAATAATCAAATTCGCAAGCCTGACCAATGACGATAGGGCCAGAACCGATGATAAGAATGTGCTTGATGCTACTGTCTTTAGGCATTTGAAAGGTGGGTTGAGAAGAAAATTTTACTTAAGTCCAAATTGGGTCAAAATTAGAAAAATATCCGATAGGGACATGGAGAAAAGTAGAAGAATCCTGAATAGAAATAAAAAAAGGCTAATTTGATTACTTCAAAATTGCTTCAAAGCCTAGCTGTAAATTTCAAGACTTTCACCCAAAACCCGCCCCAAAAGTAAAGCTTTATGAAAGTACTTATTATCGAGGACAATGAAGATCTGACCCTGAATATGGTCAACTACCTTGAGCAGGAGAATATCCGCTGCGAAACAGCCAAGAACCTTTTCGAGGCGCAGGACAAGCTTTTGGCTTTCCAATATGATTGCATCCTGCTAGATCTCATGCTACCTGACGGAAATGGACTGGACATCCTAAGCTTCATCAAATCCAATCAAATCTCTGCAAATGTTTTGATCATTTCTGCCAAAAATGCCCTTGATGATCGGCTTAGAGGTTTGGATTTGGGTGCAGATGATTACTTGCCAAAGCCATTTCATCTTTCGGAATTACTTGCCCGGCTTCGGGCCATTTACCGCAGAAGCAAATTGGACGGCTCGGATCAAATCATTTTCAATGAAATCAATCTGGACACCAAACTTCTGGAGGCAAAAGTGAATCAAAGTGTCCTCGATCTGACCAAAAAAGAGTATGACCTACTCCTCTTTTTCCTGACCAACAAAAATCGAGTCATCGGTAAGGAAGCCATCGCCCAGCATCTTTGGGGAGACTACACCGATGACTTGGCCAACTTTGATTTTGTCTACCAACATGTAAAAAATCTTCGAAAGAAGATCGAGAAGGCTGGTGGAAAGGACTACATCAAAACTGTCTATGGCATAGGCTATAAATTTGACGCGAACGCAAAATGAGACTACTAAACCTTCTCACCGCTTGGTATATCTTGATCACAATGGTCGGTCTGCTGATCGGTGGATTTTTGATCTATAAAAAACTCGATTCCGAAATTGACTTTGAACTCGGACGCGAACTAGACCGTCAGATTGAGGCCTATGCCCAGAGAGTAAAGGCAGGAGTATCGCCAGATCGACTGAATTATGATAAGCTTGAAATAAAAGAAATCCCTTTCAACCTACCCATCGAAGAACTTTCCCTTAGAGATACCGTCGCTTATCATGACCCGATGAACCGCCATGAAAAACAACTCAAGGCTAGTAAATCTTTCAAAACTGAGGACAAACATTATCGAATATCTTATTACAATGTGGTGATAGAAAGCGAGGATATCACTGAGACAGTCGTCATCACTATGGCCTCGGTTTTTTTGATTCAGCTGGTAATACTTGGCTTTTTTGTAAGAATAGGATCGAAGAGAATTCTTAGACCCTTTCATCAAACACTATCCAAAATCCGTGGCTTTAATTTTCAACAAAATAAACCGCTGGAATTCGATCAGTATGCAATCTCTGAGTTTAATAAACTGAATAGCTTCTTGGCTCGAATGTCCCAAAAACTGCTAAATGATTATCAGCAAATCAAGGAGTTTTCAGAGAACCTCTCACATGAGATCCAGACCCCTTCGGCGATCATCCGCGGAAAACTCGAACACATGATGAATGAAGATATCAGCGAAAACCAAGCTGCCATGATTCAGTCCATTTACCAAAGCAATGAAAAGATCAACAAAATCGTACGATCTCTATCCATGCTTGCCAAGTTGGAGAATGAAGAGTTTGAAGCACCGGAGACAATCAATTTGAGTCCAATTCTCTTGCGAGTAATTGAAAGTATGGAGGAGTTGATCGAAATGAAAGATCTAAATCTCAAAACTCAAATCAAAGAGGAAGCTTTTGTGAAAATTCATCCCTTTGTAGCCGAAGTCCTGCTTCAGAATTTGGTAAACAATGCCATCAAGCACAATCAACCGGGCGGAAAAATTCAGGTAGAACTCAATGACTACTCCATACGAATAGAAAATACCGGAAAACTTCCTGAAATGGATCCCGAAATCTTTTTTGAGCGCTTTAAAAGAGCCGAAAATCGCTCTGATTCAATTGGTTTGGGTTTGGCCATAGTCAAGCAAATATGCAAAACCTACGGCTTTAGACCTACCTACCGAATTGAAAACAATTTGCACGTAATTTCTATTTTGTTTAAGTAATCGCTTCAAATTCTCTACAAAATCATATTGTACTCTTGTAGCGAATACTTAAACCAAACCAACAATGTACGCCACAATTAAATCTTTTTACCTCAGTATTTTTCTGGGGCTTTTTGTATCAATTCCAATTTTTGGGCAGGAAAACACCCTCTCAGGGACTCTAATCGATGATCAAAGCGGCGAGCCACTCGGATTTGTTCAGGTTGCTTTGTTTCAATCGATAGAAGATGCCAGCCCGACAGTATTCTCAGACACTGACGAAAATGGAGAATTTTCTCTCCGCGCTCCAAAAGGAAAGTACACCTTCAAAGCTTTTTTCTTAGGGTTTGAGGATTTGATCGTTTCTGATATCGATCTGAGCACTTCCAAAGACCTTGGAGAACTATCCATGAAAAGTGAGGGACAAGCCTTGGAGGAAGTCGTCGTCCAAACAACCAAAATGCCTGTTCGATCTACTATGGAAGGCATCACCGTTACTCCAGACAATAACTTGGCAAATACTGGTGGTACGCTTTTAGACATCCTAAGAAATACCCCATCTATCACTGTATCTGAGGATGGAAGCATATCGCTAAGAGGTAGTTCGGGCACCAATATCCTGATCAATGGTAGAAACTCCTCCCTCACACAAAACTTGGATCAACTTCCTGCCTCCGCCATTGAAGAAATTAAGATCATCAATAATCCAAACGCCCGTTTTGATGCGGAAGCTGAAGGTGGTGTGATCGACATTATTTTGAAAAAAGGACAAGACTTCGGTACTCACGGAAATGTAGAAGGTACTTACGGTACTCGGGGTAGAAGTAATATTGGAGGAAGTCTGAATCACAGAGGAAAGCGTTTCAATGTGTTTGGAGGGTATAATTATCGAGATTGGCGGGACGTAGGAGACCGATCCTCTACCCGTGAAATATTCGAAACAAACGAAACGCTCGAACAAAACACACGAAATTCCTCCAGAAGAACGGGACATAATCTAAACGCTGGAGCTGACTATTATTTTGGAAATAATGTGATCAGCTATGAAGGTGTGTATCAATATGGGATGGATTATCAGACCAACACCCTTTTTGCAGAGTTGGAAAGACTAGAAAACGGCGAATTGTTTGAGTTTGACTACGTCCGAAGAAACAATGAAAATGAATCGGATGAAGGAATTGATAACGCCTTGATATTTGAGCATTCATTCGCTGACAAAGGAAATACCCTCCGGGCATTGGCCAGTCATTCCTATAGAAATCAGTTCAAAACACAGAACATTGATATTTTTAGGAATACACTTAATCCAGACCCCTCTAATTTGAATGGTCAGGAAAGAGCGGTGACAGATGAAGTACGAAACATTTCTATTTTTCAGGTTGATTACATCAAGCCTTTGGATGAAAAAAGAAAAATAGAAGCAGGTCTAAAATCCAATATTCGGGAATTTGACAATGACTACCGGTATGAGCGTCTAGATGAGCAGAGCCAAGAATTTGTGGAAGACCCGGCCATCAGTAACCGCTTTATTTATAAGGATCAGATCCATGCGGCTTATTTCATCTATGCCAATGCAGGGAAAAAATTTGAATATTCTTTAGGACTAAGAGGTGAGGCAACCATAGTAGATACCTATTTGGCAAATACAGACGAAGAAAACCAGCAACGGTATTTTAACCTCTTTCCAAGTGTGCAAACTATGTACAACTTGAATGATAATCATTCATTAAAATTCACCTATAGTCGCCGAATTGACCGGCCCACTGCTTGGAGGTTGAACCCCTTCCCAGATATTACAGATTCACTGAATGTACGAAGAGGTAATCCCAACTTACAGCCGGAAATGATCGACTCTTTTGAATTGGGACACTTAGCTAATTTTGATAAATCTAGCTTTGCAACCAATATCTTTTACCGACATACAGAAGGCCAGTTTGATTTTGTAACTATTATTGAAGATGGGATTTCTTATTCCCAGCCGGACAACTTACTCTCATCCACCTCTTACGGAGTCGAATTTGTCGGAGTAGGAGAAATCAACGAATGGTACTCGCTGAATGGTGGTATAACCATCTTCCAGATTTCGGTGGATGGTTCGAATATCGGTGAAGAATTTACCAATTCGGGATTCTCTTGGAACACAAAGCTTACGCAAGACTTCAAGCTTCCTTATGGAATCAATTTCCAATTGGTAGCCAATTATGAATCTCCTGAGATCGAAGCCCAGGGTAGAGACCTCTCTCAATATTTTGTGGATGCCAGTGTCCAAAAAGGTTTTGCAGGCAACCGCGGTTCTGTCACATTGAGTGTTAGAGATATTTTCGACACCAGAAGATGGGCTGGATTTGCACGTACCAATACTTTCAACCAAGACTTCTACTCCAAAAGAGAAACCCGGATAGCACTCCTGAGTGCACGATACAGCTTTTAAAAAAACATAGATTGGGTAATAAGAAAAATGCACCTCTAAATTGGAGGTGTTTTTTTATGCCTTCTCCATCTTCAATTGATAGAGCATTTCTAAAAGTGGGACACCAAAATTCCTCGATTTGATTTGGCTGACCTTTTTGAAACCGAATCGCTCATAAAGACTGACTGCTGGGTCAAGTCCAGATGTGGTGTACAAAAACGCACCTTTGTAACCTTTTTCTTTATAAAACTCTATCCACTCCTGCATCAGTTTTTTGCCCAGACCCATTCCTCTGTATTTCTTTTCTAGGATAAAATACCGCAGTTGGGCCTGCTCGTCCTGCCTATGCATTAGCAATAAAAAACCAACCATCCCTCCATCAGCCTCTACCACCCACACCTTGTCCCTAGCTGGGTCATACTGCCGGTAAAACTCCAACAGGCTTTCCATGACGTATGCCTCGAAGCCCATCTCAAAACCATGCTCTTCGAAGTAAATTCGACCATGCAAAGCAGCAACTTGACCTAAATCACCAGCCTTGAGTTCATTTCGAATAGTAATTTGATGGTCTTCCATGATCATCTATTTAAGAAAAAATCAGTTTGAAGTATTATTAATATGGTTAAAACCAAGTCAACTGGCTTTCACCCTAAATGATCAAATAAAATCAAAAAGGCCCTCAGCTTAAATGGTCAATTAGATGAATTCTTTATTTGAAAAGCTCAGCTTAAACCTCGTTGCTTTAAGACTTCCTCCAACCCATTGTCATTTTTTGGACCTTTTAAAATCTTATAAATAAAAACTACTGGAATCAGCATAGGAATCAGAAAACCAATTCGTTTTTCTGGAGACATTAACCACCCCCCCATTCCAAAAATCAGGGTTCCCGCAAGAAATCCAATTGCAACTGCATGAAAAATCTTCGAGTTTTTCTGCTTCTTTTTCTCAAGCAATAATTCTTCATCAGTCATCTCGGCGAAAGTCTTATTTTCCATGTCCATGAAATTTTGTTTGGAATAAAAGCCGAATTAAAATAAATAGAATTGCTCGAAAATAAAAGCCCAAATTTTACCGAACACTTTCCTGAAGCAACAATGGATTGTCACTGACCAAGAGGTTTATTTTCCTTTCTTTTAAAAAATCACGGTAACTCTCGCCTTCATCCTCAATAGCTTTTCGATCTACTTCCCCCATCACATCAGTCAGAATAGGAACCCCCTCGCCAGCAACAGCTTGAAATAAGCTTATTTCAGCGTCTTTGGGAACATAAGCTAAAAATCTTCTTGATCTGAATAATTCCTGGTAGAAGTGAAGGTCCTCCATCCTGGTTACTAATACAGAAATGAGAAAATCACCCTGAATTCCCAAAGCCTCTTGAGCTCTTTTTCTATCAAAAGTCAAAACCAAACTTCGAGCATCTAATCCTGCCGCCTTGGTTTGGGATAGTACCTCATCAAGAATTGGCTCCTTCACATCCAACATAATCCATAGGGAGTCATTTCTAGCAAAATCCAAGAAGCTTTGAAATGTGGGAATAGGCTCGTCCGTGATTTTCAGCTGAACTCCTGCCAAATCACTATTGGACTTGTTATCCAATCGGCCGAGACCAGAAGTAGTTCTATCTAGCGTTTCATCATGCAGGAGGTATAATTCCTCATCAGCGTTTTTTCTCACATCGACTTCGAAAAAGTCAATACCAGAAAGCAGGACCTTTTCTATCCCTATCAGAGAATTCTCCACGGGCTGCTCTTCACTGATTCCACGATGGGAAACCGGATAAGCCTTGGAAGAGGAGATTAGCTCAAAAAGCGTCTGTGCTGAGAGATGGGTGAAAAATAATGGCAAGAAAAAAAGGCCTAGCATCGCTAAGCCTTTGAAATGGAAATCAGTCTTCTGCATAGTTGAAACTATCCACTTGCTCCCGGACCCAATCTTTATATTTCAGTTGGCGATGCTCATGCCACTGATTTTTGTATTTAGACTCATCGATCAAGAACTTATAGGCTGTGAGCGACTTCGGCTTAGTCAGTGCATTTACAAGATCCTCTGCGAGGTTTCGCTCCTTGACATACCGATCAATAAAATCCTGCATCATTTGATGCTCCTGAGGAATTTCCATTTTGGTAAATTCGGCGTAATTATCAGGATTGGCATCGATTTCATCTAAGATATCCTCCTCATCGGGAGTCAAGTCATAGTTGAAATAATCTTCATCGTCCGGCATGTGGTGGATTTTCCTTTTATCGATTTGGAAAAAGCACACCATTCCTTTTAGGAGTTGGGTAGTAATCCGGTCTACCTCTTGATCAGTAAGCGAAAGCATTGGTTTTTAATTATTTCTGGAAAAATAATGAAAGTCGGTTTTTGTACCAATTGTTTTTTTCACACAAAAGAAAGACCAAATTCCGAGCTATCAAGCCTTTTCTACAATTTTTCTTAAAAGCTCCGAATCCAGCTCATGCCCACCTTGAAATTCAAGTTGCTCAACGTCTCTGTCCAAACCTTGAATCAAGATCTTTTGACGAGCTAAACTCTCCTCAGTAATCAATTGATCCTGAGAACCTAACACTGAAAAAATCGTAGTTTCCTCAAATTTATCCCGTGCAATATCCAAAGCCATATCCTCTGCAAATCCTCCAGCCCAAAGCAGCAATGTATCCAAGCTCCCTTTCCATTGGGAAGCCCATCGAGTAGCAGTGGCGGCTCCCTGAGAAAATCCGAGTACATGGATTCTAGGCTTTTGCTCAAAAGACTCTAAAATCCCTTCGAGTAGACTGTCCAAGTAGCGATGATTATTGGCTATGGCAAGCTCACGTTCATGACGGGTCATCCAATTTGCACCGACCCTACCTTTAAAGTCTTTGAGATAGGAATAATTAGTGGCTTCCGGAGCAAGAAATAGCCTTTCTTCGGTGGCTAAGAACTGAAATTTGCGAAGGAAATATTCCGCCAACTGTCCGTAACCATGAAAAACGATCCATAAATCTTTGACCTTTTCGTCAGGTTCTTTGGACAAAAAATATGTGGACTCGTATGTAAAGCGATGCGTAGATCGTATCATCAGGAATTTAGATCATCAAACTTCAAAGGTAACAAGGCTGATATTCCTGGGATAGAATAAACCCTGCCATCCTCCCGTAAGATAATCATCTTGATTTTATGCTTAAAGCGGTTTTCTACCTCATTGATGACCTGTCGACAGATACCACAAGGGGACACATTGGCCCAAGACTGCTCTCCTTTTCGTCTTGCCACAATCGCGAGACATTCTGGAGCGGACTCGGGATAATTTGCCCCGGCATAGCTCAGTACCAAATGCTCCGCACAGACTCCAGCAGGAAAGCTGACGTTTTCCTGATTGCTGCTTTTGAGAATAGTACCATTTGAAAGCATCACCGCTGCCCCTACCTGAAAGTTGGAATAAGGGGCATAGGCTTTTTCGGAAATCTCTTGTGCAGTTTGCAAAAGCGACTGCTCCTCAGTGCTTAAATCTTGAATATCAAGGATTTCAAAAATTGAATCTGTATTATCCTTAGTCATAGTTTTCGAAGATGGAAAAAATAAGACGATTTACAGTCACAATTGTTTTTCATTTTCCTCCCATTTACTTTTTTCCTGAAGTATTTATTGACCAATTTTAGCTGAGAAACCCCAGAAATATGAAGCAAATTTTGATTTTGGGAGGTGGGAAATCCTCCACTTTTTTAATTGACTATTTAGTAGCCCAAGCTGTAGAAAAACACCGCGAGATCATCTTGGCTGATTTGGATAGTAGAGTAGCAGAAAAGAAGCTCCGAAACCGTCCGAATACCCGTGCAGAAGCCTTGGACATATCCAATGCAGAAAGGCGAAGAGACCTTATCGAAGAGTCAGACTTGGTCATTTCTATGCTTCCGGCTCGCCTGCATCCACTTATAGCAGAAGACTGTGTCGCGCTTGGTAAACACTTTTTCTCAGCATCCTATGAAAGCAAAGAGATCAGAGCCTTGAGATCACAAATTGAAGAAAAAGGGCTTTTCTTTCTGAACGAATGTGGATTGGACCCTGGCATCGATCACATGTCTGCCATGAAAATCATCGACGAGGCTAAGACAAAAGGGGAAGAGATCCTATCATTCAAATCCTACGCCGGAGGATTACTTTCCCCCGAATGCGAGGATAACCCCTGGAAATATAAATTCACCTGGAACCCAAGAAATGTGGTTTTAGCAGGACAGGGAATGTCCCGCTATATCGAACAGTCCCGACTCAAATACATTCCCTATCACCAACTCTTCAAACGAATCAAACCAATCCACTTCAAAGGATTAGGAGAGTACGAAGGCTACCCCAACAGAGACTCGCTTGGCTATCGCAAAACCTACGGATTGGAAAATATCCCAACCATGCTTCGGGGAACACTGAGGCGAACGGGATTTTGCAAGGCTTGGGATATCTTGGTTCAGCTCGGTCTGACCGATGACAGTATCGAGCTCAATCCTCCACAGGGAAGTAGCAAACGGGATTTCCTGAATAGCTTTTTGCCCTTTGATACCGACCGTTCTGTAGAAGAAAAACTCACCGATTTCTTTCCGGAAATGGATTTCAAGACTTTTGAAAAAATCCAGTGGATTGGTCTTTTTTCACATGATCCCTTGCCAATTTATCAAGGAAGTCCGGCCCAGATTTTACAGGCGATTTTAGAAAAAGAATGGGCTCTCGAAGAAACTGATCGAGACATGATCGTCATGCAACATCAGTTTGAAATCCGAAAAGGGGATAAAAATCAAAAATTGCTCTCCAGCCTAGTTGTAAAGGGAGAAAATGCCTCCCTTACTGCAATGGCAAAAACAGTAGGCCTGCCGCTTGCTATTGCAGTGGATTTATTTTTGGAAGGAAAAATCAAACTCAAGGGTCTGCATATGCCCATTAAGCCCGAAATTTACCTGCCCATCCTTGAGAAGTTAGAAGAATTTGGGATCCGCTTTGAGGAGGAACTGCTGGAAGACTAAACCTTTCTGTTTTTATGGATTCCAATCCGCAGGAGCATCTTCTTGAGCTCCTTCTACCAATCTACAATCATCCGGGATGATCGCTTTTGGCTGCTGAAAAGTCAGGTCATTTTTATCTATATAAATCCTGCGCACGGTCTCAGCACCTGCTATGAAGTACCCAAGAACTACTTCTTCTGGATCCTCCAAATTCACTAGGTTACCCCGGATATTTGCTGGTGGTGGATCGAACACTGATCCACTGATTTCTGTCTGCTGCTTGACCAAACGAAGGAATCGATAAGCCTCCTGGGAGATACTGATTTGACGGAGGTCAACCCGGTACGTGTTGACAAATCGTAAACCATCGTCCTCCACAAAACCAGCGACGATTTTGGTGCTCAGCCCATTGAAATTATCATCATTGGCAATGAAAATCCCACTATTGTCAATTTGCTCACTTCTGTAGCAGGTAAAACAACAATCCTTTGGCTGAGGCTCACGGCTGGGATTGGCATCCGAAGGCCTGGGTGTAAATAAATCTGGTCGGGTTTCCAACACATAAACAGCTGGGCCATTTTTCCAGAAATAGAAATTATTCTCAGCAGCTGGATCTTGGATATCTACCACCAACTGCACACCTGAGCGAGGATTGATTTCTCCTTCCACAGGCACGGTCGTGGTCTGAACAGAAAGATTACTGATCTCAGGGACAGCTTGAACTTTTTCTGGAAAGGACGAATATACTTTTCCTTCGACAGTCTGAATCTGAAGTGTATAGGACCTCCCAGGCACAGTTGCAAAATCAGTAGTAGTCACATAGGTTCCTCGGTTGTCTTGATCCTCCTCCAAAAAAACCACATTCCCCAAATCATCTCTTACTATCACTGTAGCACTTCTTACTGGCCTAATCAATCCTTCAAATACTGACCCATAGGTATCACTTCGAGTCAACCGAACTGTCTGCCTGCCTGGGTGAGAAGTGAATACTGCTTCTACGGTAAGCAATTGCTCGCCTGTCTCCAGTCCTACCTCAAAAGGATCAATACATGCCACTGGTAGGAGAAAAATCAGGTATATAAATCTTCTTAACATCTTTTCCATCAAAACTTGATTGAATAACTCAAACTAGGAAGTGGTACTCCCAAAATTGCCAATCGATTAGCCTGTGGTGGAGCGCCTTGCTCATCCACAAAAAACAGAGAGAATGGATTTTTGCGTCCATACAAGTTCAAAATAGAGAAAGTCCAGTCCCCGTCCTCGAAGAACCGTCCGCTTCCCTTGAGTTTGAAATTGACCGCAATATCCAATCGGTGAAAGTCAGGCAAGCGTTGCTCATTTCTGCGATTGAAATAGGCTAAATTATTTCCGGAATAATCAAACTTCGCCTCCGGAAAAGTAACCGGTCTCCCCGTACTGTAGCCGAAGGTAGCAGATACGGAAGTATTGGTGCTTAGCTTGTAATTTCCTATCAATGTCACGTCATGCGGCTTGTCAAAATTGGATGCAAACCACTCTCCGTCATTGATTATTTCCTCCTCGTATGCGGTAATCACGCGTCTCAGGCTTCGTGAATAGGTATAAGAAATCCATCCAGTCAGCCTTCCTAGATTTTTCTTTGCATAAAGCTCCACACCAAAAGCACGCCCCTGTGCCGGAACAAGTTCAGTCTCGAGGTGATTTTGCAAAATGAGATTGGCCCCATCCTTATACTCAACTACATTCTGAATATCCTTGTAATACACCTCGATCGAGGTCTCAAAAATATTCCCCATGAAATTGTTATAGAAACCAATTGAATATTGATCCACAATCTGGGGCTTCAAAAAGTCATCACTGAGTTTCCAGATATCAGTGGGCGCGATGGTTGCCGTATTGGAGATCAGATGAATGAACTGGTACATTTTATTATACCCAGCCTTGATCGAACTGTACTTCGAAAGGGAATAGCGAACCGAAGCTCGGGGTCCAAGTCCATCATAAGAAATGATTTTATCCCCTTCAGCATAGTCAATTTCTCCAATCGCACTGCCGTCAGACAATGGCTGATTTGGGGCATATTGACGAACTGTACGAGGACCAAAGTACTGGAACAGGTCATAGCGCAAACCATAGGAAACCCCAATTTTTTCTCCCAATTCAAACTCATGCTGGAAGTGTGCGCCCATTTCTCTGCCAAATTCATCTTGGACTTTCTGTGGCAGAATTCCTGACTCCTGCTGATTGGTAGGCACCAATTCTCCCGGCTGAATAGTCAGATCTTTAAATTCTCCGCCAACCGTCAGTAAATTGGTTTCGGAAAAATTATAGGTAGCAAAAAGCTTCACCCCATAATCTTCGATACCAGAGTTGAGATCAAAATCATTGATCCCTGATCGATTGAAAATATTGTAATCATATTGAGTCAGATAGCCCAAAGCCTGTACACCTAGCTTATCTCCGAATCTCCCCTTCCAATTGATCGAATGCGAGTTATTTTTCCAAGAAATCGTGGTATCCGAAGCGAAAGCAAAATCATCGTAGGAAGTATAGTAGCTGTAGGTGAATTCCTGCTTTTCAGAAATTGGAGCAGAAATAACGAGATTCCCATCATAGAAATTTGCCTGGGAATTATTCAAATCCGGATTACTCAATGCACCCAAAAACCAGTTGATATACGAGCCCCTGAAACCTCCTTTGATGGAAACTTTGTCCTTGACCAGTGGTCCATTGATTCCAATTTTCCCTGAGTAGTTGCTCACCATCAAATCTCCTCCCCAGAGGTCTATACTTCCTGCTTTTGGCTGAATATCCAAAATGGATGATCCACGACCACCAAATCGTGCAGGAATCACCGATTTGTAAAGGGTTACATCATTGACGATGTCGGGATTGAAGGAGGTAAACAAACCAAAAAGGTGGGTTGGGTTATAGATTGGAGCCCCTGCAAATTGAATTAGGTTTTGATCTGCTCCACCACCCCGGACGTTTAGGCCAGCTGCTGCTTCACCGACTTGGGATACACCGGGTAAGGTGGCCATGGATCGAATAATATCCACTTCACCCAGAAAAGGAGGCAATTCCCTTATGGTATTCATACTCATCGTCACAGCCCCCATATCGGTAGAGCGAATATTCTTTTCCGGATCTCTACCAAAAATGACCACATCGTCCAATTCGAAGTCTTCCTGAATCATCCGCATAGCGATTCTTCCGTCACCAACTGCTACGATTGGGTAGGTAATACTCTCGTATCCTACATACCTAAACTCCAGCGTGTACTCGGCTCTGTCCAGGTTAAATTCAAATTCACCGTTATTATCCGTGATTCTGGTTTGATTGATCTCAGTAATGGTGACGGTTGCTCCCACCAAAGCCTCCCCCGTGATTTCATCAATGATTCGACCATTGATCCTGATATTTTTCAATTGCCCAATATCTCGACCGATGACTGTCGGTTTGGCTTTTTCTTGTGCCATCCCGATAGTCACTAGACAAATGGTAAGGAACGTGAGTAGAATTTTCTTCATAAATAGTCTTTTAAATGCCCTCTGGGTCAAAACGATAAAAATCCATTGGGAAGTTTCCAGCCAGCGCAATATCGGGTACTCTCATGATATACAAGGATTCACCACTGACAAAATGCCCAACCAGGACACTCTGAGGGAGACCCGGCATGGGGTTTTTGGGCTTCCAGCTAAAGCTGTTCAAATCCAACTCAAATACTTGATCTGATCGCTCAAAGAGTCCAATGAAGGCCTTATCGCCGATTACCCTTGCCATTCCTCTTCCATTTCCCAGAGAGCCTGGATATGTCCCAATTGCATCCCAAGCACCTGAATTTGGATTGTATCGCCAGATTGTACCGTCCAATGAATCAATCAAATATGCATTTCCCTGATAGGTAAACACAGCGTCATTTCGAGTGAATTCTTGCTCTGGAGTGGGTAAAAGCTCCCAGCGCATCTCGGATTTGTCGAAGCGGAAGAAAAATTTCGTGGTGTCAGGGTTTTTACCAATAACATACAAATCCTCTCCCAGCTCAAATGCAATAGCATCCCTGCTCAAGAAAGGTAAATCCGGTAATTGGGTAAAGACTTCGTTTTCGTAGCCCCAAAAACTTCCCTCATAGACGAAGGGATTGGACCCCAATTGACCAAGTCCTCCTCCAATGTAATGATCGGTGAAAAAGGCAAAGGATCGACTGGCTCCTGGAAAAGCTACCTCTTGCCAAGTGGATGAGGATACGTCATATTGCTGGAAACCAGGCAAAAATGCCAATCTCCGCTCGGAACCTAGGCCAATGAAAAAACTACCCTGTCCATTCTGGAAGAAAACATTGTCATAGACCCGGATAGATTCAGGGAATGTACTAATCTTCTCATAAGTACCTATCTGATATTCAAAACTTTCGGAAAGTGATACTTCACGATCCTGTACAATTACCCGGATGGGAACAATTTGATTTCCTTCTGCAGCAGGAATTCGAACGCGCAACCTACTCTGAAGAGTGTTTTCAATCACCTGAGCCTCTTGCCCTCCAAAAAAGACACGGGTATCTGCACCGAAATTCCTTCCTTCTATCAAAATCTCCTCCCCGACGGCACCGAACTTTGGAGAAAAGTCGAGAATCGCAGGTTCTAAAGTTGAAAGCTCCAGAACATTCCCAAATTCAATCTCAGCTCCTCTATCCATGAATGCTTTTGCAAAGTAAGGTCTCCCAACTTTCAAGCCGGCCAATTGACCTATAAATCTGCCCGGACCATCTTTTACTCCTAATGAAACGATCGCAGGGCTTGAAAATGATGCATCTTCTGAGACATAAAAGCCATGATCTACAAGGGAGAGTTCTTGATTACTGATTACTCGGCCTAATAAGCGGATCTCATCTCCGCTTGCAAATAATACTTCTTCCGTGGTAACAAGAATTACTTCAGGATCCTCCTCGGTACAAGAAAGAATAAACATGAGCATAAAAACTAAGCTCAAGAACCGAAATTTTAACATTTGTGGTAGTCTTTTAAATCTCAAAAATAGAGAAATAGATACTTTATCCAACTACGAATTCAAAATCTAATTTGATACAGTGAGAATTTAGCAGGTTTATAATTTAGTAACCGAGTAAAAAACCAGAAATTAATTTTTTATAGGCTTCTGAGAAACTCCCTTTTTCATTTTTTAAAGCAATTTCTTCTACCTGCCTTTCCTTTTGATGCTTTGAAAAAGAAGAAACAACCCGATGAAATTTAAGCCTTGGATTATCCTGAATTAAAACTGACTTACTGCAATAAAAACCTTTATTGAAAAGCATTTCTTCCAAGACAGCAGATTCTTTGGGAGGAAGAATTACCCAAAATTCACCATCGGCTGACAAGTTTCTTTCTACAGCCTCTACCAAGTCATGAAAAGATAGGCTATCCGTGTGAAGTGCACGCTGCCGCTTGAGATTTGAGGTAGGTAGATGATTTGAAAAATAAGGGGGATTGCTGACTACCAAGTCAAATTTTCCGGTGGAATCATAGTCCTGAACTCTTCCGTGGACCAGTTCCAAACGGGCTGAAAAATCACTTTCCTCAAAATTCTCGCTCGCCTGACTGGCAGCATCAGAATCTAATTCTACTGCCGTAATATTTGCATTTGAAAATCGCTGCGCCATCATCAGCGCTATGACACCCGTTCCAGTTCCAATATCCAATATTCGTTTGGGGCTCTTTGCCTTCGCCAACGCACCCAAAAGCACCGCATCGGTGGAGACTTTCATTCCACAGCGGTCCTGATTGACTCGGAATTGCTGAAATTGAAACCAGGTATTAGGCATTAAATTCGAGCTTTTCTACCAAGCCAGATTTTGAAGCGAGGCTTATCCTCCATGACATTCAGATCGTCCTCTGAAATACGTTTAACGCTTTCAATGGTATAAAAGGCCTTCTCGTCAATCGACTTTACCTTATCTACAAAAGTCTGCAAGGAGTCTCTTTTCATGACTGTGAAAAGAAGGTTGACTTTGCCATACCTGCCCTCAGCACCCACACTGGTAAATCGATAGTCTCGCTCTTTCATATACTCGATCAGTTCGGGGAGTGGCTTGGGAGTGATGACCCGCACGAGTACCCGACCCAGTGCAAGCTTTTCATCAAAACGCATTCCTACATAGGTTCCCATTCCAAATCCACCGGCATAGGCTATATAGGAAACAGGATTATCGATATTTTGAAAAATCTGACCAATCGCCAAAAGCCAAATAAGCGCTTCAAAAAAACCTAAAATAGGAGCCACATTCTTTTTCCCATTCATCATAAACATAATGCGAAGGGTATTAATCGAAACATCCCCTACACGCGCAATGAAAATTAGCGCAGGCATGATGAAGTAATTAAAGAGGTTTTCAGAGATTCCTAAGTCGGTGAAAAATTCTTGCATATCGGTCTAATTTTGACTCAAAATTAAGGATATTAATCTTCTTAGCTGTCCGAAAACTGTCTCAGATTTTTTGATCCTTTCCGGCACTCCAACCAAAAAACAAAAATTGAATGGTCATGGCAAGCAAAAACCAAATCAGAAAATCCCAATTCCCCACCAAATCAAGAGAAATTCCAAAGAGCATGGGGCCCAATGCTGCAAGAACATAGCCTGCGGACTGTACCATCCCTGAAAGATTGGAAGTAGTCTGATCTTCGGCCGTTCGTAGCGATATCAAAGTATAAGCAATGCTCAAGCTTGCCCCACTACCTATACCAATGATGGTCATAGCTACAAAAAGCACCCACTCTTGCGATGAAAAAAGCAAAAGATAGCCAAGCAAGTAGCCAAGCGATACTCCAAGAATTACCATATGCTGCTGCCGAAGTTTCATAAGAAAAGATGGAGCGAAAAAGGTTCCAATCAAAGAGATGAGTTGCATGTAGGAAAGTGCAATTCCGGCCTTTACAGGGCTCATTCCCTTAGAAATCAACATATCAGGAAGCCAAGTCACCATGGTGAAATACATGACCGATTGAGCGCCCATAAAAAGCGTCACCTGCCAAGCCAACCGGGATTTCCATACATTTTTACCGACCTGCCCTTCTCCTTTATTTCTGATGGGTTTGGCTTTTGCCTGAGGAAACCACACCGCCAAAGCAAGTAGCATAAATACGACCCAGAAAGCGAGTGATCCTCTCCAGCCCCAACCCAGATCAACAGCCAAAGGCACGCTGATCCCGGAAGCTATTGCAGCAAAGAGGGACATTCCAGTAGAAAGAATTGCAGTTAGGAGACCGAGCTTCTCCGGTAAATGAGCCTTAAAAAACGGTATCATCAATACATTAGCGATGACTATTCCCACGCCAGTCAGGGCTGTCCCAACAAATAAAATCTCAACTCCACCCAAAACCCTGATAACTACTCCCATGGAAAGAAGCAAAATCCCTAGAAAAATTGCCCGACCATTGCCCAACCGCTTACCAATCTTCGGAGAAAAGATCGAAAATATGGCAAAAGTGATCAAGGTCAGTGTAGTCAAGGAGCCTGCAAGACCATTGGAAATATCTAAATCCTCTCGGATAAAGGGAATCAATGGACCCACCGAAGCAATACTTGTGCGGAGGTTGATAGAGATCAGAATGATCCCTAGGAAAAGTAAAAACTGATCAGAGGATTTTTTCAAGACTTCAGAGTGCTTTCGCAAAACTAAGCCCAAAATCTAATTTTGGGCCTAGCTTTTTTTATCAGAGGCAATCTCCCGGCATCTCCAGCCTTCTTCGATACATCTGAATGGTATTTTCCAGACCAAAATACAAGGCATCACATACCAGCGCATGTCCGATTGACACCTCATCCAAATAAGGGATCTTATACTTCAAAAAAGCGAGATTATGCAAATCCAGATCATGACCTGCATTTAGTCCCAGTCTCAATTTTTTGGCTAGTTCTGAAACTTTGACGTAAGGAGCAACTGCCTTTTCTCTGTCTTGATGATAGAACGCAGCATAGGGCTCTGTATAGAGTTCTACCCGATCTGTCCCAGTCATTTTTGCCGGCTCAAAATATTTTTCCTCTGGATTGATAAAGATCGATACACGGCAGCCGGACTCCTTCAATTCTGCCACGATATCCTTGAGCATGCTTTGATGAGTAATTGTATCCCATCCTGTATTGGAGGTGATCGCTTCCGGCGGATCCGGAACCAAGGTAGCCTGAGCAGGCTTCACCCTTCTGACCAATTCCAGATAGCGCTTGTCTGGGTATCCTTCGATATTGAACTCCGTGGTAACCACCTCGGACAGGTCCAATACATCTTGATAGCGGATATGACGCTCATCTGGGCGGGGGTGAACGGTAATCCCCTCAGCCCCAAAGCGCTCGGCATCTTTTGCTACTTGGACTACATTTGGGTTATTGGCTCCTCTTGCATTGCGCAGAGTTGCGATCTTATTGATATTTACACTTAATTTGGTCATATAAAGCCCGAAAAGGGTAATTTTGTCTCTAGAACAAAGTTATAACATAAACTGAGTACCGATGAGTTTGAAGCAAAAGATAGAAAGTGAAATTAAATCTGCCATGCTGGCTAAAAATAAAAGTCGGTTGACGGCTTTAAGAGCCCTTAAGTCCATGATTCTTTTGGAAGAAACCAAAGGCGGAGCCAAGGGAGAAATATCTGCAGAAGATGAGATGAAGTTGCTGACAAAGGCAGCAAAGCAGCGAAAAGATTCAGCTGACATTTATGAGCAACAGGGAAGAATGGACCTTCATGAGGTAGAAATGGCCGAGCTATCGGTGATTCAGGAGTTTTTGCCAAAGGCTCTTTCTCCGGAAGAAATCCAAGCCGCCATCCAAGCGATCATCAGCAAAACCGGTGCTTCAGGAATGAAGGACATGGGCAAAGTGATGGGAATGGCCAGTAAAGAATTAGCCGGGAAAGCAGATGGCAAGGCTATTGCTGATCAAGTAAAAGCACTATTGAATTCCTAAAACTTGGAGATTAAATCCCTTGTCGATATTGTCATCATCTTGCTCCTAGCCCTGGGAGCTTATGAGGGCTACAAAAAAGGCTTTCTGCTCGGTATTCTGGGTTTGGTCGGTTTTGTAGTAGCCCTCGTTTTAGGCTTTTATTTCATGGAGCCTGCTGCAGAATGGCTGGGTGAAAATGTAGACTCCATCAATCTTGCCTATCCGATATTGGGCTTTTTGATCATTTTCATTCTGAGCATTTTATTGATCAATGGCGTAGGTTGGATCCTGAAAAAAATCATGGATTTAACCATTTTGGGCTCTTTTGATAAAATGGGAGGAGTACTTTTCGGCATCCTGAAAGCAGGGTTTTTCTTGAGCCTCTTTTTATGGTTCACCAATGAATTTGACTTAGACCTACCCAAAAAGTGGGAAAGAGAATCAGAACTCATTGGCTATGTAGAGCCGCTTGCTCCTGCGGTAATCGATGCAGTGGAACCGATTTTTCCTTCGGTCAATTCCACCAAAAGCAAACTTGAAGAGCTCGTGGAGAAGGTCAAAGATGCTGCTATTAATTGATAATTTTGACTCATTCAGTCACATGTTGGCTGATCTGATTCTTCAGACTGGGCAGGAATTAAAAATTGTCAGAAATGATGTTTCGGTGGAGTCTTTGCAGGACTTACCCTTTGACGGTTTGATTCTATCTCCGGGACCTGGAAGACCTGCTACTTCAGGAAATTTGATGCAGATTCTGGAGACCTTTCATCGAACAAAGCCGATTCTTGGAGTCTGCTTGGGCCATCAGGCTATCGGTGAGTTTTTTGGAGCCAAACTTATCAAAAATGACCAGCCAACCCACGGAAAAGTCAGGAGGGTTTTTCGACACCAAAGTCATCCTTGTCTGGACAGACTTCCTGATGAATTTTCTGTCACCCGGTATCATTCCCTGCAATTGACTAATCTGCCGGAGACGATTTCTCCTCTTTTAAAAACAAAAAAGGGCGAAATAATGGCTATAGCGCATACCTACCTTCCAATCTTTGGAATTCAATACCACCCTGAAGCACTACTGACAGAATACGGATTGGAAATTATTCAAAACTGGCTTCAATGGGCCGATCTGGAAGTAAAGCAAGAGTCTCAATTCATTTAGAACTTGCTTCAAAAAATCAGATTTTGATTGTAGGAAGTAGAGAAGTTACCAGGAAAGAAATCGGCTGCTATGGCTGGTTTGAGTAAGCAACGGACACCCAACCTAAAAAACCTACCTCAAATCAATTACCTCGATACCAGGGTATTTCTTAGTGTCGAAGGCAAAGTAGGTCGGAGGAAGGTCGGCATTGGCCTTCAGGTTTTTGAAAGAATAAGAATACATTCCACCCTGTCCATCAAACATTTCCCAGCCTAGCAGATCCTTAGTCCCCTTATCGATCATCAATTTCACCTGAGCAAAAGGAGCGTCTGCACTTGTAGCGTTCAATTCGACTACCTGGACTTTTTTACCCTGATAGGTTTTTTCTGCTAAAAGCTTGTATTCAAATCCAGACTCATACATCCGATAAATATTGGACGGGGTCAATTCCCCTTCCATCTGACTGACGTCATTGATGGTCACTTCACGATACCCGTCCGCCTGAATAAAGGTCCACACGGTCTTTCCATCATTGAAAATTTCTTGCTCAGGAAGCTTCAGTCGGTATTGCTCACCTTTGACGGCCACTTCCCCGCTTTGTCTATCTGAGCTTCCGCTTCCATCCTGATACGTAAAGTCAAATTCTGCTGTAAAACCATTCATGGCCTGGAACTTCTGACTCATGGCATCTAGGACCGATTTGGCATTCGGATCCTTTTGCGCAAGCACCTGAAAACCAATAAACATCAGGCAAAAAAAACTAAGAAAGAGAATATTTTTTTTCATAATCTGTAGCCGAATGGGGATGAATGTACGGCGACTACAAACTATTCAATAACTGTTCCAAACTAGCTTCATCTTGGATAAGAACTTCCCGAGCCTTGGAGCCTTCAAATGGACCAACGATTCCTGCGGCCTCAAGCTGGTCAACAATACGGCCGGCCCGATTATACCCAAGCTTCATCTTTCGCTGGATCAGGGAAGTACTGCCCTGCTGATGAAGCACAATCAACCTAGCTGCATCGTCAAAAAGTGGATCTCGGTCTGCCAAATCGATTTCACCGATACCACTGTCGCTCTCTTCACCTTCAAACTCTGGCAACAAGTACGCATCTGGATAGCCATTTTGCTCCCCTATCCAATCGCAAATAGCGTCCACTTCAGGAGTATCCAAAAATGCACATTGCAGTCGAATCATCTCTGATCCCTGTGATAGCAACATATCTCCCATACCGATCAGCTGATCTGCTCCCCCGCCGTCCAGAATGGTTCTCGAGTCGATTTTGGAAGTAACCCGGAAAGAAAGCCTGGCTGGGAAATTAGCCTTGATGATACCCGTGATCACATTGACAGATGGTCTTTGCGTAGCGACTACCAAGTGAATACCAATAGCCCGCGCCAATTGTGCCAATCGGGCAATAGGGCCTTCGATCTCCTTCCCTGCCGTCATCATCAAATCCGCCAATTCATCAATTACCAAGACGATGTAGGGCATAAATTTGTGCCCCTTTTCTGGATTCAACTTACGGGCGATGAATTTGGCATTGTACTCTTTGAGGTTTCGTGCGCCGGCATCTTTGAGCAAATTGTATCGATTGTCCATCTCGATACAGAGAGAATTGAGCGTGTAGATTACTTTTTTGGTATCCGTGATGATGGCCTCTTCCGATCCAGGAAGCTTGGCTAGGAAGTGTCGCTCGATTTTATTGAATAGGGAAAGCTCCACCTTTTTCGGATCGACTAAGACAAACTTCAACTGTGCCGGATGCTTTTTATAAATCAATGAGGCCAAAATCATATTGAGTCCCACTGACTTACCCTGTCCCGTAGCACCCGCCATCAGCAAGTGAGGCATTTTTGCCAAATCAGCAACAAAGACCTCATTGGAAATGGTTTTACCAAGCGCAATAGGCAAATCCTTATCGGATCGCATGAATTTCTCCGTACCCAAAACCGCTCTTGCCGGCACTAATTCCCGATTTTTGTTAGGCACCTCAATACCGATTGTGCCTTTTCCTGGAATAGGCGCAATGATTCTGATTCCCAAAGCTGCCAAACTCAAAGCAATATCGTCTTCGAGATTTTTGATTTTGGATATTTTTACACCTGGTTCAGGTACGATTTCATAAAGCGTCACCGTCGGTCCGATGGTCGCTTTGATTTCCTGAATCCCTATTTTAAAGTTTTCAAGGGTCTCGACAATCTTGTTTTTATTGTCTTCCAGTTCCTGTCTGGTGACAGTCACTTTTTGCAGATCGTACTCATTCAGCAGGTCAAGGGAAGGGTACTTGTACTTTGGCAAGTCCAAGGTAGGATCATAGGGATCCAGGTTTTCAACTTCCTCGGCGGTCTTCTCTGTGCTTTCAGCTTTGGTCACTGAAAACTGCTTTTCCTCCACGGGTTTTTCAGGCTTCGGATCTGTATTTTCTGCTAAAAGATCTACCTGATTGATCTCGAATAGATCATCTTCTTCCGGCAGTTCATCCGTGTTTTCATCCTCTGCATTTTTTACAGTCCAAGAGGAACCGTCATCCATCAAATCTTCTTCCTCATCATCTTCCAGTCCGAAGGGATCTTCATTTTTGGATTGAGGCTTGATCGCCAAATCTTCCTCCACCAATTCATTCTCCTGAATATTAGACTCCTCCGGATCCGAGCTTTTCAGGCTGAACCAATCCAACTTGTCAATATCGAAGAAGAAAATCACAAAAATCAACAAAGAACCAGCAAGCAGAATAAAGGTACCCCAACTCAGAAAATCTGCCGAAAGCTTGGCCATTTCATAGCCAAAACCTCCCGAAAGGAAACTCCAATAGGAGTAGCCTTTGACCAAAATCACGATATACCCCGTCAGCAATCCCAGCCAAAAGGTGAAGAATAAGGCAAAAGTTAGGTAGCGATTCAAGGAAATCAGGCTAATCTTAAAAGCCCATCGAAATCCCAGAATAAAGAGAAAGGGAGGGAATAGAAATGCTGCAACTCCAAACCATCGATAAATCAGTAAGTGACTTGCCTGTGCGCCTAGCCAGCCAAGCCAGTTTTGTGATTCCCGGGCGATCGTTCTGGTGGATTCTTCCGAAGAATTCATAACCAAACTTTGATCAGCTTCGCCGCTCAACAAATAGCTGAGGAAAGCAAAAAAGAGAAAAATCCCCAAAGACATGAAAATAATTCCAAGCGCAAGAACCAGCTTTGAGTTTTTGATATTCCCGAAGGAAAAATTCAATTTAGAAGCGCTGGACTTAGCTTTTTTAGGCTTTTCGCCTTTTTTTCGAAAAGTATTAGTTTTTGTAGAACTGCTGGGCATAGACGCGTTTCAATACTAATTGGAAGATACGGTTTCAGGATTTGATTTGGAATTTTTACCTGAAAAATAACCGATCAAGCCTTTTTTAATGCGTTTGATAAGGCTAGGTCCTTCATAAATCATGCCTGAATACACCTGTACCAAACTTGCACCTGCCTCCAGCTTTTCGATAGCATCCTCTGCAGAGTAAATTCCTCCCACACCGATAATCGGAAAGGCGGATTTAGACTTGGAGGATAAATAGCGAATGACTTCTGTACTCCTATTCTTCAGAACCTTCCCGCTGAGACCTCCGGCTCCTATGGCTTCCACTTCACTTTTAGCTGTTTTTAATCCGCTTCGATCGATGGTCGTATTCGTCGCAATCACCCCATCTATTTTGGTTTCGGCTACGATCTCAATAATATCGTCCAACTGGCCCTCTGTCAAATCGGGAGCGATTTTAAGCAGGATTGGTTTAGGCTGTTCTTTTTCATCATTTGCATTCTTGACTGCCGTCAAAAGTGCTTTTAAAGGTTCCTTTTCCTGCAAATCCCGCAAATTGGGCGTATTGGGTGAGCTTACATTGACCACAAAATAATCCACATATGGATGAAGTGCCTCTAGGCAAAAGAGGTAATCATCTACCGCTTTTTCATTGGGGGTAACCTTATTTTTGCCGATGTTTCCTCCGATGATCACATCAGATTTTCGCTTCTTCAGCCTTTCCACTGCATCCAAAACTCCTCCATTATTGAATCCCATGCGATTGATTAAGGCTTCATCCTCCGGCAAGCGAAATAGCCTAGGTTGCGGGTTTCCTTCCTGTGGTTTTGGGGTAAGGGTACCGATTTCGATAAACCCAAAACCCAGCATGGCCATCTCATCAATCAACTTGGCATCCTTGTCAAAGCCAGCAGCCAGGCCCACGGGATTTTTGAATTTCAAACCAAAAACCTCCCGCTCGAGGCGCTTATCCTCCAAATGGAAAACACTTCCAATCAAAGATCCTAAAACTGGAAAATTGAATGTCTTTTGGGTGAGATTGACAGTAAAATGATGCGCTTCTTCAGCAGGCTTGGTGAAAAAGAAAGGCTTTAGGAGAGTTTTATACACGGGATTGCTTTTTTCCTTTTGGACAAAAGTAGCCATTCCCACTCAAAATTCCCTTTTAAAAAAGGGATGAATTAACAGCTACAATCTTGAACCAGATTCCGAATTCCCTTCTGCACAGAAAGGCGAACAGCTTGTTCAATGGAGCCGAAGTTTAAGGAAAGACTTTCTGAATCCCCAACTGGGATCGGAATACCATCGATGGTAGTCTCCACCGCATAGTCAGACACAATCTCTCCCATAGCTGTCTCAAAAAGCGCAATCCGAAGCATACTGCTCACCCGGGTATCAGACTCCCAGTAGCTTCCCATTTCAGGTTCCTCAGGAGAAATGGCTTTCCATTCGCCAGTCCAGCCTGCATCACCAAGGCTTAAGCCAAGAAGGTATGGAATTCCGAGTTGCAGGTTAATATTAGCGCGCTGTACTGGATCGTTGATGTCACGAACCCCTGCATTGAGCAATTCGTAATCCATCCGATCATAGAGCTCCACATTAGTAAAACCTTCCTCCCGCAACGTGCCTAGAATTCGATTTTCCAACTCATTGAGCTGTGCAGTACTGAATTTTCGAAAACTTGGTTCCCAATGCAAAGGCATTAAAAGAATCCCATCGGATTTGCTGACACAAGTCAGACATTTAATTCGGGGATAGATTTTGGTGCTGGTGCAGCTTGCAAAAAATAAACTGATAGCCAGTGTGAGAAATATTGATTTTTTCAAAAACTAAATTGGCCCTCCCTTGGCCCATTTACTGACTATTCCTAGCGTTCCAATCACATTTAAACCGATACCAATGAGCAAGAGTAGTTCACCATTTGGATTATCCATGATTTTGAAATAAGCACCAAAGACTACAGCTGAATTACTTAATAGCAACAGCTTGAACATCATTATTTGACGCTTTGTAAACGTCTTGAAAATTGATTTCAACATCACTCCACAATTTTAAATTTCTCCCCCGCCTCTTTTCGGCTAAAGGCATTGAAATGCCACCATTCCGAACCAATCCCTGTAAATCCGGATTCTGTCATGACTTTTCGGAGAATATCACGGTTTTTAACCTGCTCTCGACTAATGACACCTTCTTGAAGCATTTGCTCCTCCCGATCGGGATAAGCCGCATAACCGAAGAAATCATAGCCCGTACCCATATCCAATATAGAATCAGCTTCTGTGTCAAAGATTGTCAGGTCTACCGCCACCCCAAAATTATGTAAGCTCCCTACTTTTGGATCAGCGACATAAAGTGGTTTGACACTGTCCGGCTTGTCCAAATTATCCCAAAGAATCTGCTGCACAGAGCGGGGACGAACGCCATCATAGACATGAAAGACAAGATTGGGATGCTCGGACTGAAGCTTTTCCTGTGCTTGCCGAAGCATCTCAGCTACTTCAGGCTGCAGATAGGCAGTGGTCAAGTCACCATAAACATCCTGACCAAAAAAGTTATCCTCAGTGGAATATTTTAGCTCCACCCGAATTCCGGGGATCACCTCCTCCAAGTTGACCAGACCTTGTTCGATCAAGTTTTGCTCCAACTCTGAAACGGGCTCATCGATCTTCTCAACTAGCGGCTCCAAGTTTTCTCGTTGTTGCTCGGAAAAGACCTCTTGATCACTTTTCGGCGTGCTGCAGGCAAAAACCAGCCCTGTAAAAAGTAGTGACGCGTATTTCATTTAATCAGGATTTTTTATTGACCATGGTCGCTGAAGCCTGTGCGGTAGGCAAAACTACAATATCTGCCAAAACCACATGTGGCGGCCGATTCACACAGAATTCCACGATTTCGGCGATATCCTCAGCCAAAAGAGGCTCGTAACCCTGATAGACTTTTTCGGCCCTATCCCCATCTCCCTTAAATCGAACCAGCGAAAACTCCGTCTCCACCAATCCCGGATGAATACCTATCACTTTGATTCCAAATGGATTTAGATCAATCCGCATTCCTTTAGTGATGGCATCCACGGCATGCTTGGAGCCACAATAGACATTCCCATTTGGATAGACTTCCTTACCAGCGATGGAGCCGATGTTGATGATGGTCCCGGATTTCCGTTCGGTCATTCCTGGGATAATGGCCTTGGACACATACAGCAAGCCTTTGACATTGATATCCATCATGGCATCCCAATCATCGGTGCTACCCGTCTGAATTGGATCCATTCCATGGGCATTCCCGGCATTATTGATCAGGACATCGATTCCTTTCCATCGCTCAGGGAGATTTCCCAATAAATCAAATACCGCTTCTTTGTCCCGAACATCAAAAGTCAAAGGAAGTACTTCTATACCCTTGGCTACCTCCTGCTTGAAAGCTTCCAATCTATCAGTTCTTCTACCTGTCACGATCAGATCATAGCCGTTTTTTGCCAAAATCAAGGCGCAGGCCTTTCCTATTCCGGAGGTCGCCCCGGTAATTAATGCTATTTTTCTTTCCATTTGGACAAGTTAGGATAAATGAAAACTTTCGAAAAGCCGACTATTGAAAATTCAGGTAAATCGTCACTGACTTTCGCTTGATGCTGGAGATAGCATCGCGTATTTCGGGAATGGTATTTTCAGGTTGGTAGAGGTTGTTGAGTCCATGAGAAAAGCGGATCTCAGGGGCAAATTTGAAATAACGAAAGTAAACCTCAAATCCCATCCCCAACTCAATGGTGTAGTCCTGCCCCACGGTTACCAAATCTTCCAAGTTTGCCTCGTCCTGAGTCTTGGTGCGGAACATGTAGCTCGCTCCTCCGATAAAATACATCCGGGTATTATTGAATCGCTGTGAGCGATACTTCAGCAAAAGCGGCAACTCAATCATCGTGGATTCACTGATGAGGGTATTGACATTTACTGCAGGACTAACCGGCTCATCTGGATTGGGGATATCCGGCACCAAGTCATTCGAAAAATATTGAACCTCCGTTCTGAACTCATAAAACCCGATTTTGGGTGTGAATAAAAGTTGCATTTGGTCATGAAAGCGCAGCATTCCTATAAATCCCAAAGAAAAGCCGGGGGTATATTTTGGGAAAATAGCACGCACATTCTGACCGGCAGTATTGGGTGTTTGCACAAATCGATCCGCATATTTCAATCGATAGGTACTGGTATGACCTGCAAGGAAAAACCCATAAGATAAAAGCTTATCATCCGACCCAGACGTACTTGTCAAGCCAAATAAGCCTTGAGCATTGGTGGACGATAAAGTTAAAAAAGTCAGAAATAGGGTAATTAACCCTATTTTACTCCTACGTAAATCGAACTGATACCAAAAGTGAGCGGTTTGCATACGGTGCTGTGAAATCCTACTTTGTTTAAGACTGCCAGAAAATCCTGTCCATCCGGGAATGCCTGAACGGATTCGGGAAGATAAGTATAAGCAGAATTGTCCTTGGATACAATTTTACCAATTTGAGGCAAAACAGCATTGGAGTAGAAAGAGTAGGCCTGTTTCATTGGAAATGACCTAGGCTTGCTAAATTCCAATATCACGGTTTTCCCGCCGGGCTTCAGCACTCGATACATATCTGCCAGTCCTTTTTCCAGATTTTCGAAGTTTCTGACACCAAAGGAAACGATCACGGCATCAAACTTATTATCCTCAAAAAGTAATCCTTCCGAATCCCCTAGCTGTAAATCGATGATATGATCCAGCTTTCGGTTTTTCATTTTTTTCCTGCCCTCGGCAAGCATACCTTCCGAAATATCGACTCCGATGATTTTCTCAGGTTTCAGCGCCAAAGCTTCAATCGCGAAGTCTCCGGTACCGGTAGCGATATCCAAAATCAACTTCGGCTGATCAGCCTTGAGCATTTTGACGGCTTTCTTTCGCCAAATGATATCAATACCCAGGCTCAGAACATGATTGAGCAAATCATATTTGGGGCTGATATTGTTAAACATCTCAGCAACCTGAGCTTTTTTAGGGTCTTCTTTATCTTTGTAAGGGACTACGGACATCAGTAATTCTGTAATTGGTGCGCAATATTACTGAAGAAACCCGAGGAAGGGAAAATTGTTAGCTAATAAAGCATTTAGCCTCTTCGGATTTAACCCGGATTATTCACTAGGATCCGTAATAGCCTGTCCCGAGAATCGGGAAGAGTTCAAAACGCAAGGAAATCAAGTATTTCGCGAAATAGACATAGCATCGCTACGGTGATTGAGCTAAATGCAGCGAAGCGGTTGATTTGAAAGCGTTTTGGGCTCGTAACAGGAAGTCTAATGTATATTTCGGGTTTAAGTTCTAATTTTGCGCAGAAATAAAAAATTATGATCCGCAAAGCAGAGTTTGTCATTTCCAATTCCAATCCGGGCAACTGCCCCAAGCCTGATCGGGCTGAGATTGCCTTCATTGGCCGATCCAATGTGGGCAAAAGCTCCCTGATCAACATGCTGACCAATAAAAAAGGATTGGCAAAAACCTCCCAAACTCCCGGCAAGACCCAATTGATCAATCACTTTCTGATCAATGATCAATGGTATTTGGTGGATTTGCCTGGCTACGGATTTGCCAAGGTAAATGTCAAAGTCAAGGAGGGCTGGGAAAACATGATCAAAACCTACCTGACCAAACGAGAGAATCTTTGCGGAGTTTTTATTTTGATCGATAGTCGCTTGGAGCCCCAAAAAATTGATTTGGAATTTCTGCTTTGGTGCGGAGTCAATGGTGTGCCGGCTGTTTTGATTTTCACCAAAGCTGATAAACTCTCGAAAACCAAAACCGACCAAAATGTTCGAAAATTTTTGAAAAAGACAGAAGAGATTTTCGAAGAAGCACCAGACTATTTTGTGACTAGCGCAGAAAACCAGATGGGAAAAGATGAGGTAAATGCCTTCCTCGAAGAACTCGTCAGAGAATATGAAAACGGTGCGGCCGAATAAACACAAGTTCTATATTTGCATACTGATAAATTAAACCAATGGATTTTAAAGAAATTGCAACAGTTTCCGGCAAACCGGGACTATTTAAAGTATTAAAGCCTACTCGTACAGGGGTGATTTTGGAGAGCATGGATGAGAAAAAAGCCAAGCTAGTAGCAGGCATCTCCCATCGAGTTTCCATTTTAGGCGATATCTCGATCTACACCCTGACCGAAGAAGGCGCTGAGCCTCTACAGCAGGTCATGCAGAAAGTCGAGGCGGAATTTGAAGGAGATTTAGGACTTGACAGTAATCCGGATGATGCCGAATTGCGGGCTTTTATGAAGCATATCCTTCCGGAGGTAGATGAGACCAGAGTGTATGTCTCTGATATCAAAAAACTCATTAGCTGGTATAAAATCATCCGAAAATTCGCTCCTGAGGTGCTCAAGCCTAGCGAAGCGGGAGAAGAAAGCGCAGAAAAGGAATAAGACTATACCTTAATAATTAATATTTCGTCATTGCGAACAAAGTGAAGCAATCTTTTCTCGTTCAACCATAAAATCATTAAGATCGCTTCTCCCTCCCCTGTCGGGATCGCGATGACGAATTCATTTTTTTGTCTCATGAACCAAGAACCAATTTTACATACTGCCTATCAATTGGCCCAAAATCAGTTTGACTTACCTGAATTGGTAGAGGCATTTGATGAGGAAAAGGCAATTAGACTTTTGACCTTAGCAGTCAGGGATCTACTGGACAAGGATCTAGAAAAACTCCTGAACATTTGCTATCGAATTGATTTATCGGAAAACACCCTCAAGCAAATCCTTCATCAATCGGAACCTGATTCGGTAGCATCAGATTTGGCTAAGGCACTTTGGGAGAGACAAAAACAGAAGGCTGAAATTTGGAGGAGGTATTCTTGAAGTTACACGCCTCACTTCTTTCGGTGAAATATGCTACGCTTCGCTTCGTAAGATATGGCTTCGCCGAGATACCCTCCCTTCGGTCGTGAGATATGCCTTCGGCGAGATAGGCTTCGCGAAATACACTCTCTTCGGTTGTGAGATACACAAGGAATTTCTAGTACTTAATACAATTGGGAATCTATTTCAATTTATTTCAGCTCGCTTGCGAGTTTTATTTCTATTGTATTTCTACCGTGTATCAAAAAAATTCCATCTTCACACTCCCCATTAGATTACTCCGATGGCTTTGTTGGTGCTTTGAATTACCTACGGCTTGCTTTTAAATTTCCAACGACGACTAATATCACTACTCCAAGCAAAGTTACAAGTACCTGAACTATCGAAGTTAAATTGGGCATTTCCAACCAAATGGATACTGGATAGGAAATAATGCAAAAAACTCCCATCAGATTGAATAGAAGTGCAGCAAAGAGTGGTAATCCATTCTTCACAGTTCTTTCTTTATCTATTTGTGATAAATTATTAAAACCAGCGAGAATACCTGGATAAACTCGTACTACAAAACCAATAATTAAAAAAAGAACTCCTGCTATCAATGCACCCATAACTTTTACCTTAGCAAGTCAAAAATATTTAAAAACCTGATTATTACTACTCCAATACGAGAGGCACTCTATTTCAATTTTTTTCAGCTCGCTTGCGAGCTATATTTCTATCGTATTTCCCTTATTCCTTAATCTCAATTACCTTAAACTCCGTACGTCGGTTGACCTGATGATCCTCTTCTGTCTGGGCGTTTTCAATGATCAACTGCGTCTCACCATAACCTTTGGCCACCAACCGATCAGCCGCAATTCCTTGAGAAACCATGTAATTCACCGCTGACTCGGCACGTCTCTGCGAAAGCTCCAAGTTGTAGGCATCAGAAGATCTGTCATCTGTATGCGAACTCAGTTCGATTCGAATCTGAGGATTGTCTTTCAGGATCTGTACTAGTTTATCCAACTCCTTCGCCGCGTCCGGTCGGATATCGGCTTTGTCCAGATCGTAGTAAATATTTTCAAGCACTATAGATTTTTCCAAAATCAACTGATCCAAAACAATCGTCGTATCCAAGGTCACATTGGTTACGTCCTGCACCAAAGTAGCTGGATCCGGTGTTTTTCCGAAGGTATTGTATGGAACAGATTTGGAGAAATAACCGCCTTTTGAAGCGATGATGGTATAGTTAGACTGAGGCTCCAGGGTAAATCTAACCCGACCATTGCTATTCGAGAAGTCTCCTCCGATCTGCTTATTGTTTCCATCATAAAGCACCACACGAGTATTATCCAAAACCTGATCAGGCTCTCCCGCTACCCGCTGCTTGGTAAAGACATTAAGCAGGACGTTGACGATTTTTGGCTTCGGGGTTTTATCCTCGAAATAGTAGATATCATCATTTCCAATCCCACCTTCTCGATTGGAAGACAGGAAACCTTCTTTAGGGTAATTGGTAAAAAAGATCCCGAAATCATCCGCTTCACTATTGATATTCTCACCGAGATTTTTGATGACTTGTTTTCCACTTTCATCTTGCTCAGCTACGAAAAGATCCAATTTTCCAAATCCTGGATGCCCATCCGAAGCAAAGAAAAACTTGCCATCAGGAGCAGGTCTAGGGAAAAGCTCATTTCCTGGGGTATTCACATTTGGACCCAAATTCACGGCATTTCCAAAGTCTCCATTTGCCAATTTGGTAGCTTTGTAAATATCGATTCCTCCATAGCCTCCTGGTCGGTCTGAAGCAAAATAAAGTTCCTCCCCATCAGGACTAAACGCAGGAGTAGAGTTCCACCAGTTTTCCTCTTCATTCACGGGCAGCCAAATGGGCAAAGTGAAGCCTCCTCCTCTAAAATAAGATGCAAAAAGTGCAGTCTCAGGAAGGTCCCGTGGAGAGGTAGAATTTCCCCTGGCATAGATCAGGGTATTCCCATCCGGACTGATAGCCATAGCAGCCTGATTCAATCCTTCTTCATTCGGGAATTCCGGTAAGGCTTGAATCCCACTGACATCCACTCGAAGGTCTTCCGCTCTGGCTCGGAATAGTTTGGTGTAAGGTGTGCCTGTAGCTGGATAAATTCCAGAAGCCTGCCTTGCAGAAGTGAAATAGAGGAAATTTTCACTCACAATAGGAGCGTAATCATCTCCCGGAGTATTGAGTTCTCGGTAATTAACCAATTCATGGAAAGGCCAGTAATTCTCTATCCCTTTCGCTAGATTTATTCCTTCGATCTCCCGCTGAGTTCGGGCAAGCAAGGCCTCATCTTGGGTATAATTTTTTGCATTTTCGAAAGCTTCGATAGCCTCATCTCCTTTTTGTTGCGCTTTGAGACTTTGTCCCAAAAAGAAATAGCGCTCAAAACTGGGTTCGATATCCACCAATTTTTGATAATAATCCGCAGAATTTTCAATTCGGTTGGAAAGCCGATAGCTCTCAGCGATCACTTCATTGGCCCGCTCATTAGCGGTGTCTTGCTCCAGTATTTGTGAAAAAGTATTGATGGCATACTGGTATTCTCCTGAGAGGAACTGGTCTGTTCCCTTTTCCTGAAGGCTTTTACAGCCTGCTAGAGACAGCATAATGAGGAAAATTCCCAAAAAATAATTCTTCATTCGATAAGACATTGATGATCTGGACTGAATATTACTAATTAATTTGGAAAATATTTGTTCAACCAACTTTTTGAGGCAGGTATCCAAAGGCTTTCCAGGTCTGCCTTGGTCTGAATCAGAGGATTGATCACCAAGGTATCCGTATCAATTTCTCCCTCCACCACTTTGGATTTGATTCCCAAGGCAGGAGCTATCTGAATGGAATTGGCGGATTTGAAAGCTACTTTTCCCCGGTCAGTCAAGTTGATTTGCAGCAAATTTTCAAGCTTCTGCAAGGCACGAACCGAAGAATCAATCGAGCAACCGCTTGTCGCAGATCTCGACTCATCGGCAGCCAAAACAATCACCTGATCTTCCAAAATCTCGAAGGAAGTCAAAATCCCATTCCCATGAACATTCCATCCCTCACAGAAGGTTTTCAATTCACTTTTGGCAAGTTCCAATTCCTTTTCACTGAGTTTGCGGTCAGCTTGATACACCCAAACCCGGCTTGATTCTGATAAATTTTGGAAGGCTACGTACATGAATTGATTTTTTGACAAAGAAAAACCCTTTCTACCTAACGGCAAAAAGGGTCGAATTGATTCAATCTTTATCAGACTTATATTCCCATGTCTTTGGCGATCATTTCAGCCAGGTCATAAACCTGCACCTCATTTTCGCGCTCTTTATTTTTGACCCCATCGGTCATCATGGTGAGGCAAAACGGGCAACCCACAGCAATGGCATTCGCTCCGGTAGCTAAGGCCTCCTCTGTCCGCTCAATATTGATATCTTTCTTTCCTGGCTCCGGCTCTTTAAACATCTGCGCCCCTCCTGCCCCACAGCAAAGACCTTTAGTTCGGCATCGCTTCATCTCGACCAATTCCACATCCAGCGCCTTGATGACTTCCCGAGGAGCCTCATACACATCATTGGCTCGTCCGAGATAGCAGGAATCATGGAAAGTGATTTTCTTTCCCTTAAACTCCCCTCCTCCTTTCAGAGCAACCTTGCCCTCGTTGATCAGCTGCTGGAGAAACTGCGAATGATGAATCACTTCGTAGTTTCCACCCAAAGCTAAGTATTCATTTTTGATCGTATTAAAGCAGTGAGGACAGGCAGTGACCACTTTTTTCACCTCATAGCCATTTAGCACTTGGATATTGGCGACCGCCTGCATTTGGAACAAAAACTCATTCCCTGCTCTTCGCGCCGGATCCCCGGTACAGGCTTCCTCTGGACCCAAAACCGCAAAAGACACCCCGACTTTATTCAGGATTTTTACAAAAGCTTGGGTGACAGCCTTGTATCGGTCATCAAAGGAACCGGCACAACCGACCCAAAAAAGAACTTCCGGACTTTCGCCTTTCGCGGCCATTTCGGCCATGGTTGGAACTTGATATGTAGACATATTTTCGGATTTACGATTTTTGATATTGGATTTAGGAGAAAAACTTTGAAGCAATGCTTAATCTCGACAATTCAATCACTTAGGTTTACTAAATTTTCAATTTTTCAATTTTTCAATCTGAAACCTCCTCATTTTTTACAGAATCAGCCCAATTAAATCGATCCTGCGGGCTGAATTTCCAAGGAGAGAAACTGGTCTCCATATTTTGGAACATCGCATTCCACTGAGCAGGAGTTCCAGACTCTTCCATAGCCACATAGCGGCGCATTTGTAGAATAATGCTCAGCGGATCAATATTCACCGGACAAGCCTCCACACAGGCATTGCAGGAAGTACAGGCATTCAATTCCTCTTTGGTGATGTAGTCACCAAGCAGTGATTTGCCATCCTCCAGTCCAGGTCCACCGACGTCAATACTTTTACCGACTTCATCCGCCCGATCGCGTACATCCATCATGATCTTTCGGGGAGAAAGTTTCTTGCCAGTTAGATTAGCCGGACATTCTGCAGTACAGCGACCACATTCGGTACAGGAGTAGGCATTCATTACATTTACCCAAGAGAGGTCATTGACATCTTTGGCACCAAAGCGGCCGATTTCTGCAGGTGGCTCATTGCTTCCTTCGGTAGGAATCCCAAGCATCATATTGACCTCATTGGTAACTTCCGGCATATTGGCCATCTCTCCTTTTGGCTTCAAATTAGAATACCAGGTATTTGGGAAGGCTAAGAAAATATGCAAGTGCTTGGAATAGGTCACATAAACCGCGAAAGCTAAAATTCCCGCGATGTGGAACCACCAGGCAAATCGCTCCACGAAAACCAACGACCCGGTACTCATGCCCTCAAAAAGCGGCTGAATCAAACTACTGAAGAACAAGGTTCCCAAAGCGATGTAATGCTCATCTCCCCGATTGGCCAGGATTTGATCCGTCGCATTCATAGTGAGGATGGCCAACATGAGAACTATTTCGATGACCAAAATCAAATTTCCGTCCAAGGCAGGCCAACCTTTCATCTCGGGCTTGGTAAAGCGAGGCACCTTGCTGACATTCCTTCTCCAGAGGAAAGCCACACAAGAGATCAATACCGCCACCGCTAGAAATTCAAAGATATTGATGGCTACTGTGTAGGCCGATCCAAGGATGGGGGCAAAAAGCCGATGCGTCCCGAGAATTCCATCCAAAATAAACTCCAACACCTCCAGATTGATGACGATGAAACCTACATAGATCAACAGGTGGAGAAAAGCCGGAATCAGGCGTTTGAACATTTTCTGCTGGCCAAATGCGACCAAAAGCATGATTTTCCAGCGGGCTTCAGGCTGATCATTTCGGGTCTCTCCCTTTCCCAAAAAGATGTTGCGCTTCAGAAAGCGCACCCTTTTGGTGATAATAAAGGCAGCTACCGCCAAAATGATCAAAAAAGCAACTTGAGGTAAAAAGCTCATTTCGATACGATTAAGTAATGTTGAAGATTCTTTTCAATATTTTTTTGACAGAATGATTTGCATCAAATACACAAATACCTACCTTTGCATCACTTTAACAGAAGGTGATGTAGCTCAGCTGGTAGAGCATCGGACTGAAAATCCGTGAGTCGGTGGTTCGAGTCCACTCATCACCACGAGCCTCGAAGAAATTCGGGGCTTTTTTTATGCCCTTCCGCGGAGTATTCAGACCTATTTGACCCATCTCATTCATGAATGCAAAGTAAGAAATAGTCTGCATGCATACTATTTTTTATTTCTAATTTAAAACGAATCTAAAATTATTGATTGCTTAAACAATTGAAATATGCAGTTGGGGAGGCTTCGGGTTATATACTTCCATCAATTCATAAGGGTGAAAAAGGAAATAAATCGGTCATACCTAATTTTCGACAGGCTATTGCCTGCTAGAGCTAGTGATGCTATGCAAACCGGGACACCTCGCACCAAGAAAGCAGTCTGGAGACTGCATTTGTATCAGCACAAGTCAGGAGACTTGCGCTAGAGCTTGAGGAAACTTAGCCTCTAGAGCGGGGATATGGTAAGACACAGAGCACTGAAAGTGCGAAATGTATCAGCCCTACCAGAGGTAGGCAGGCCTGTATGAGCAAAGAGGAATGATGAGCGAAATGCTGGGCAAAAAGATATAAAGAGACCAGCCCTGGCCCTTAGTCTTTGATTGGTAATGGAATTTGGATGCCAGCAAGATGGAGACGAATTAATCATTGCAGTCTGAAGACTGCCTCAATATCAGCACAAGTCGGGAGACTTCCGCTAATGGTGAAATACCTTTTACCCAAACCAAAAAAAAATTTTCAAAAAATTGTAACCTTTAGATTCTTCAAGCATCACCTACACAAATGAATTCATTTTTTGAAGGACATATCTGGCCTTTGCGCGGAACGCTATTTCGGATGGCATTCCTCTGGGTGAAAGATCGGGCCCTGGCCGAAGACCTCCTTCAAAATGTCTTCGAAAAGTCCTTTCAGCGGGAAGATGAATTGGAAAAGCATCCTAACCTGAAGGCTTGGATGATCCGAAGTTTGAAAAATGAAGCTTTGATGCACTTTCGAAAAAACGGACGGATAATCTCGCTGGAAGGCGAAATTGAGCCATCGGAAGAGCCCAAAGAGTTGGAAAAAGGAAATGAGCAGCTTTCTGATCTGATGCGGCTCGTAGCCAAACTTCCAGAGAAGCAGAGCCAGATCTTTCAGTTGCGGGAAAGCGAGGGCCTGACCTATGAGGAAATCGCCGAATACCTGGAGATTTCGATTGAGCAAGTAAAAGTCAACCTGCACCGGGCCCGAAAAAAACTCCGGGAAGAGTACCTAAAAGTGAAAAAACCATGAAGGAACGAATAGAAAAACTTCTGAATAGCTACTGGGCTGGAGAAAGCACCCTCGAGGAGGAAGCTGAACTCCGAGAGCTCCTGAAAAAATCTGATGGATTTGAATCAGAGAAAGCTTGGTTTGCTGAATTGGAGGACTTTTCAAAAGAAGAACCGCACAACCTTCAAAAACCAAGAAGAACCCAATTGGCAAACCTCTCCTGGATGGGTTGGGCCGCCTCTATTCTGATCCTGATCGGAACATACTTTGGTTGGCAAGCCTATGAGAGACAGCAAGAAGAACAAGCCTATCATGAGGTCATGGCCGCTTTGTCTCTTTTCCAGGAGAAATATTCCGAAGGACAGCAGCAGCTTCAAAAAATGAATGATCTCAAATACCTCAATACTACCAATGAACTCTTCAAACCTCTAGAAAAATAAATCATGAACAGAATCATACTTCTATCCCTCCTTTTCTTCGGAAGTATCCTGACTTCTCTGGCTCAGGATGACGCGATCCAGCGCTTTTTTTCCAATTACATGGAAGACGACCGCTTTAGCCGGGTGTATATCTCTCCTAAGATGATGCAGATGGCGGGAGGCTTTCTGAAAAACAACGCCGAGGAAGCCGAATCACAAGACCTGGGAGAGCTAATCCAAAAAGTCCGCGGGATCCGGATCCTATCCTCCGATGAAGTGGACGGCATGACTATGTACAAGGAAGCCTACAGTTCCCTGACCAAAAACAAATACGAAGAACTGATGGATGTCCAAGACAAAGGCTCCAGCCTGAAATTCCTCGTACGTGAGGAAGGCGGACTGGTCCGCGAGCTGCTGATGATATCCGGTGAGAAAAGTGAGTTTACCCTGATGTCCCTTCTTGGAACTTTCACCTACGAGGAGCTCAATATGCTGGCTGACAAAACCAATATCCCCGGCATGGATCAATACGGAAAAGGAAACAAACAGAAATAAAACTTATCAATATACAGAAACATGTCAGCGGCCTTATTTTCTATGCTTTCTTGGCTGGAAGTCGGAAGAATGAAGATCGAAGCCCCTTTATTCCGATACTCTAGGCTCCTTGTAGGCCATTCTCTTTGATTACTAACAGAAAAGCTGACATCAATTAAAACTAAACCAATAATTACAAATTACTATGAAAAAGCTGATTTTAGCCATCGCATTATTTGGAATGGTATTTACCGTTCAGGCCCAAAGCAAATCTGTCCAAGCACTGTATGAAAAGTATAAAGGGGAAGAGGATTTCTTCCACATGGAATTGGGAGGGAACTTCATGAATTTCGCCGAAGGCTTCAAAATTGATTTGGATGAAGATGACATGGCTACGGTAGCCAAGTCTATCGAGAAGCTCAACTTCTTCAAGCTCCCGGAAAATGCCGATCGAAGCGGTGCAGAATACAAAGCCCTTAAAAAAGGACTGGAGAAAGAACGCTATGAACTACTGATGGAAATGGCCGATGAGGGTGAAATCAGGATTTATTCCAAAGGCAATAAAACGATCTCCGACCTAGTGGTGCTCGTCGGAGGCGATGCGGGAGATCTGATGGTCGTCGAACTCAAAGGTTCCTTTGCTCAGGAGCTCGTAGCCGAAGCGATGAAGCAAGGCAGGAAGTAGGAAAGTTTCAAAAAGAAAAAATTAAGCTACCAGCGAATTTGGTAGCTTTTTTTGTTTGATCTCAGTTGGAGTCCTGATTCTTATCAATCCGAACGGATTACAGAATCTGAGCCATTCTTCATTGGCCATATCAAATTGCTAAATAGCTTTGATTCCCTTCCTTCCCAAAAAATCCTGCCTTTAAGTTTTTTCACCGATCAAGATCTAATTCAGACCTTTGGTTTTTTGATTCCTGTGGCTCTTCCAATGGTATATGAGTTTGCGCGCGGGGGAAGGAAGCAGCCTATTGAAGCTCAGTGATACGGTTCACTTGAGAGAAGAGTATTTGATTATTTATCCTGACTCTTACTTCGTCCCCACAAAGTTCCTAAAGTTATCTTGGGAAATTACTTGAAAGTCAGCTGGGTAGGTTTCTAAAAATACAGATGGCTTTTTGACTTTGGCATTGGGGTTCCATTTAAATTCAAAGGCCGAAATCCGCCCACCTGCTTCCTCCAAGTAATCAATTTCTTGCTGTTGTTTTGTTCGCCAAAAGAATGAATTTGCATAGGCCGAATGGTAATGATTTCGCTTCATTCGCTCGGTGATCAAAAAATTTTCCCACAAGGCACCGATATCATTTCTGAACTCAATAGGATTGAAGTTCTGGATTAGGGCATTTCGGATTCCATTGTCGTAAAAATAGATTTTCCGGGTCGTCTTTATTTCATTTCGAAGATTTCTGCTGAAGGAATGAAGTGGGAAAATGATGCAGCTGAGCTCCAATAGTCTGATGTAGCTCGAAACCGTGTTTTTGTCCACTCCAGTTAGCTGAGCCAATTCATTATAGCTGACTTCAGAACCTATTTGGAAGGCAAGTGCTTGAAGGATTTTTTCCAAAACCTCAGGCTTTTTGATGGAAGCAAAAGAAAGAATATCCTTAAACAGATAGCTTTGCGTGATTTCATTTAGAATATCGCGCTCTTCCCCACGGTGATTAATGACATCCGGATAGTAGCCATAAATCAAGCGATTTTCCAGATCCCGCAGTGCATCCAAATACCCTACCGATTGCTCATATTCTTCATAGGAAATAGGGAAAAGAAAGTATTCGAACTTTCTGCCTGTGAGGGGCTCATGGGTATTGTTTCGAAGCTCAAAGGCAGAAGAACCACTCAGAATCAATTGTACATCTTTGAATTGATCGTGAATAATCTTGGCCGTAATACCAATATTTTCGATTCGTTGAGCTTCGTCAATAAAGACAATTTTGGCATTGCCAAGCAGGTTTTCGATTTGCTTGGTATTGGGATTAGTTAATTGCTGTCTAACCAAAGGATCATCCCCATCCAGAAACAAAAACTCCCGATCTTTCAATATCTCACGAATCAGTGTCGTTTTGCCGACTTGCCGCGCTCCAATCAGGACGATAGTCTTGCCTTTGAAAAGCTTATCAGAAATCTTTTTATGAAGTATTCTACGGATGGTGTTTTTATTCATTCACCAAAAGTAAGGTGTTTTGGTGAATTGATTCACTGAAAAGCATGACTTTCAGTGAATATAATGCTGCCTACCTTGGAAAACATCAAGGCAAGCTGATCCCGTAGTAGTTTGATTCAGTTTCTCGATGGGTGAAATTTGAAAAATCGGAGGGCTGTTGTCAAGCTGATCTCTCTGAAATAAAATCAGGGGATTTCTGAAAACACTGGGAAAGAAAATGGCTAATGAAAGGTCGGTAAGACGACTGAGATGGCATCATTCAAAGTAGCAAGTATCTTATTTTCCCCAGTAAATATTTACTGAAAATTAGAAATATCTTACTAGGTATTGGCTAAATAAGCAAATAATGTAGGGTCTAATGATTAGAGATACCATTCTGAAATCTTAAACAAAACTAATAAATAAAAAATTTAAGCTTGGATATACTCCGACTCAGCACCAATGAGATTTTGGAAAGAAGTCAGATGAAGAAGATATTAGGCGGGTCTATCCAGCAAACCTACAACCTAAGGTGTGGCAACTGGACTCAAGTGATGGAAGTTTCAGCTTGTAATAGGTCAACGATAGAGTTTTACTGCCAAGAAGGACAGCCAACGGAGGAGGCAGCTTGCATTTGTATCGGAGGAGGGTTTGGATAATTTTATTTGGGGCATTGGACTTTTAATTGCAAACAATCTACTTCCACACATTATAAGATTTGTTTGGATCAAGATTTGACCATAAGATCAACAATTTCATCCAGTGCCTCTTGTTTTATTTAATGCAATTTGGTAGAAAGATAAACTTAAAAATATGAGTAGAATACTAAATAAAGGGATAAAAATTCTATTTGTAGGGATATTTCTATTTTTTGAAAATGAGGTTAATACCCAAACTACCTTTTCGAAAATAGCCGAATTCAAAATTGATCTTTTAAATCCAGTTAAGATTCTAGACTACTACCCTGCCAAAAAACAATATTTGGGATATATCAATGAAGGGAGTAAAGGAAACAAAATTGCCTTGTTTTCAGAAAATGGTAAAGTCTTGGTATCAGAAAAATTGCAAGGAGAAGGGCCAAATCAGATCGTAGAATCTATCAATCAAATTGCCTTTGCAGAAGATGGAACTATATGGGTTCATTCCAGTCAAAATTTGTATAAGTATGATCAAAACCTGAAGAAAGTCAATAAAATTGCTTTTAGATCTAAGTATAATGTTACCCTTTACAGCCCTAAAAAACTGAATTACTTCTATGAAAATGGGGTGAAGGGAGATAACTCCTTTATCAGTCAACCTTCCGGATATTCCACTTTTTTTGGATTCACAGAATTTTTAAAAGAAAACCTGATAGAAGTTTTCAATCCTAAAAACGAAAAGACTTACAACTTTGCGCCAGTTTCAAATCGGTCAAATTTTTCTAAACTGGATCCCTCCATCGAGTCAATTTATGCTCCTATTTACTCACTAGACAAAAGCCGAGGAAAATTGTATCTGACCACTACTTTAGACGATGAAATTTCAATTATAGACCTGAGATCTAAAAAGAAAACCGAGGCTTTTAAAATCCGCCACGAAAACTTCCCAGTACTGAAATCCTCCAGAATTTCTTTGAATAATATAGCATCTAAGGGCCCAATTAATCTTGGAGCTAAAAATGATAATATTTACGTTTTATCAGATGGTACTGTAATGTTGGAATACATCAGAGCTATTTCACCTGAAGTTTATGAACAGAAAATAGCTGAAAACCGAAACTATCATCATTTTAGCGATCCATCCTACCGTCGATTGATTTTGATCAGAAATGGCAAACAAATAGGTGGAGATATATCATTCCCTTTTGGGGAAATTTCCTTGTTATTCCCCGATGATACTTTTTTAATAAAATTGATAAATCCCGACGAAGAAGAAGATTTTACACGATACGGCATTTTTGAATTGAAATAGTTTGGTTAATCACTCTCTTCACTCCACCACCTTCACCCCTTTCCAAAAGGCCACCCTACCTTTGATCTCAGAGGCTGCTGGCTTTGGGTCAGGATAGTACCAGGCCGCATCTTTGTTCAGCTCCCCGTCTACTTCTAGGCTGTAGTAGGACGCTTGTCCTTTCCAGGGACAGGAGGTCTTCATCTCTGAAGGCTTTAGAAAGTCAGGTTTTACCGAATCGATAGGGAAATAATGATTCCCCTCCACTACGACCGTATCAATGGATTCTGCGATTACTTGGTTGTTCCAGATGGCTTGCATATTGTGCTTTTCTAAGTAAAACACCTCCCGAAGTAAAAAAGATTGAAAAATTTTTTATTCGATACAATCGATTGCGAAACATGGATATAGGTAATTGATGTAATGACATGATTTTGAAATACTGATTATTACAAAATTTTATTTTCAATTTTGTAATAAAAACAGATCGGAACAGTTTTCGCAATCGATAGCGACAGAAAATTATTGTATTTTCAATAATTAAGTTTAAAAATTAACGAATATCAAAAAATAATATATTTTCATTGAAACATTTTCATTTTTAATACCGTTTGGTACCTTTGTAATGTCATTCGAAAGCAATTCGGACAGAATCCCATCAGACCCGGATGGATAAAGTAACCCAAAATATCCCCCTTGAATGGGAAAGCCATTCCTGGGTTACATTCAAACTAGAACCTATTAAACCAATTATTAAAATGAAAAAATTAATGACCATGCTTTTTGTTGCCGGGATGGCAACAGGAGCCTTTGCCGCAGGAGCGGAAAAATCAGTAGAGATTATTCACTCTGCAACAGCTAAAGTAACAGTAGCTATGACGGAAGCGCCCAGCAGCACCGTCATTGTCAAAATCAAGGATGCTGAAAACAGACTGGTTTTGAGAGATCGTATTACCAAATCAGAAGCTTTCGCAAAGCGCTACGACCTAAATGCCCTACCAAAGGGAACTTACTCTGTCGAAGTGACCGATGAGAGCGGAATATTGCGTACGACTACCTTCCAAAACTTCGTCACTGAGAAGCCTTCCGTGTACTCTAGAGTATCCAAAGTGGAAGACAACAAATACCGCTTGCTTGTCAGCAACTTGGCCGACAGTGCCTTTACGGTATCAATCTATGATGGAGACAACTTGATCCACAGCGAGAAAGTAAGTGATGCACAAGGTCTTCACAAGATTTATAACATCGAGCAGCCTAGCGCCGCTATCAGCTTCCGAGTGACTACAGAAGGTGGATTTGACAAGTATCTTTCTGCCCTTTAAGAAAAAGTGAACCAACTATATTGCAAAAACCCCGCTCTGGGTCTGAGGCGGGGTTATTTTTTTGTCTAAACTCAACGAAAACGCAGCACCGTCTCCGCTACTCTTTTTCCTAAAGCTTCGCCTTTTTTCAGAAAAATCGGATCCAATTCTCCCTTCAAATCGAAAGGCCCCTCTCCCGTGATGGCCGAAGCACCAAAGGCAGATTCTACTGTATCTCCACCAACCAAAATCATCCCATGAATCAGCATGCTATGCATCAAATTCAGCATCACAAGCTCCTCTCCGATAGACATGCCTCCTCCTGTACTGAACACCGCGCCAATTTTATCTTTCAGAGGTCTTCCCTCAAACGGCCAAGAATTGATAAACTCCTGCACTGAAGGGGCGATATTGGCATTGTAAACAGGTGATCCGAGGATGATGGCAGAAGCGGCAAGTAAGTCATCCTGTTGAACTTGATCTATCGGTAAAAGCTTAACATCTAACCCTTCTATAGATTGTGCGCCCTCTGCTATAGCTTCCGCCATTTGCTCGGTATTTCCAGACTGGGAGTAGTAGGTGATTAATAAGATTGGTTTAGATGATTGAGAAAAAACCTGAAAATAAAAAAGTACAAAAAAACAAGATAATACGATCGACTTTATTCCAATCCTCTTTATTCTTATTTTGGTCGAAGTAGTCATGAAACACTTTTTATACTATTCAAACAATAATATCAAACAGAGCATCCATTTTCACCTCATTGGTAATCAGCAGATTGCTGTAGGAGTTTTGTCTAACGCCATAAGTACTAATAAGTGCCAAGTGAACTGCTTTTTTTGTTTTTGAAACCTCCTTAAATACAGCAATTTTAGACCGTAAACTGTCTGCATAATCTTTGGAAATGGTAAAGTTATCCAAGCTAAATTTGCATTCACATATTGTAATGACGTGGTCTCTTCGATCAATAAGAATATCAATTTGTGCTGATCGATCTCCTGTCGAGCCCCTCCAAGCCGCGAGCTCGGCCTGGATTCCACTGATTCCAAGAGCCTTTTTGATCTGCTGTACATGATCTATAGATACCTGCTCAAACATAAAACCCTGCCAAACGCGGTGTCTAGGCTGATCGATTAGATGCAACCAGTTGCTAATTTTAGACTTCTGCAAAAATCTAAAATAGAAAGAAGTAAAGTAATCAGTGAGCCGATAAATGGTATTCTTTTGCTTACCATCAAGTGATGGATAAGATGAAATAAATCCACTCTCTTCTAGGTCAGCCAACACCTTGGAGAGAGTCCCGCCAGAATTCAAAGCAGAGTTCTTGATTATTTCATTTCTTGAAATTCCGTATGTCTTTAAGGATAGAACTTCCACTACCTTCTCATAGATTTCATGACGCTTGAAAAGTGCTCTATAGAGATTTTGAAATTCATTTCTGAGAAGTCCACTTTTTTCAAAAAAAAGTTCTTGAATTATTTGCGGAGCACTTTTCCCAGGCTCTATTGCATCCAAGTAGTAAGGAATTCCACCTAGACACATATACAGTTGGATGATCTGATACCGGTCCAAATGACAGCCTTTTCCAATAAGCATTTCCTCCGTTTCACCCAAACAGAAAGGCTCGATTTTCATTTGAGCAGTGACGCGGTTATGCAAGCCACCAGTACTATAGATGACCTCTGTAAGCATCCATGAAGCTGCCGAACCACAGACAATCAGCAAAATATCCATACGATGGGTAGCCCAAGTATTCCAAAAATGTTCCAAACCCATCAGAAAGTCCGAACCGTGTGTATCCATCCAGGGCAATTCATCGATGAAAACAACTAATTTCCCTTGTTTTTTCCTGGATTCAAGATGCTCTCGCAATCGCTGAAAAGCAACAAGCCAATTTTTAGATGGAGTATCATAGGTCAAATTCGATTGACGACTCAGTTCTGTATCAAAATTAAAAAGCTGTTGAGCCGTAGTTGCATTTGCCATTCCTGTGATAAAAAAATCGAATTCATAATGGAAGAACTCTTTTATCAAAAAGGTTTTTCCAACTCTTCTTCGACCATAAACAGCCAAAAATTCAGATTTTTTACTTCTGAGAAGTTTCGGAAATCGCACTTTAAACTCTTGCCTTCCAACCAAATTAGAGTTACTCATTATTTTTAAATTCCAGCCAAAACATACCCAAATATATCATTTCTGGCTGTAATTAATTTATTTTACAGCCAGTTTTATTATAAAAATACCAGTTTTGGCTGTAAAAATCTTTTTGCTTTGGAAAAATTCAAAAAAATCCCCGAATCAATCGACTCGGGGATTTCAAAATCAATTAATATCAATTCTTATTTACTCCAACTCGCCTTTCCACCTTTGGCAGAATCGACGGTGATGCTATAGTTGGAAGCAGAGGATACAATCCACCTTACCTTCACTGCACTCATTCCGGGGATATTATCCACTGCGATTCGTTCTGGTCTAAGCTTTTGCTCTTGGTAGCGCTTGAAGTCTTCATTTTCTACCACAAAGCCTGCGACAACTTTAGCCCCGGAAATGGAGACATAGTCCGGACGCTCGATATTGTACTTCAAATCCTGCGAGGAGTGTGTTGGCATCATTCGTTCATTAAAAATAGTAGCCGTAATCGCTTTCAATCCACCACCAAGGTCCTCTTCGCTTACATCCATCACCGATAGCTTCGGTGTGTGGTAGGCATGATAGATGGTAAAGGCTGAGTTTCGATGCGCATCCTGCTCTAGCAAGAATCCTGGATGGGCTCGTCCAAAGGTTTTCTTAAAACCTCCAATCTCAATCTCACCATATTGTGGGTGATTGTAGCTTGCCCAATCCACAAAGGCATCTCCGAAAGTCAGTAACTGATCGACTTTCAACTGCTCTTCCTGATTGCCTCTACCGGCATTTTGATGGAAGTAGAGATAGGAAATCATCAACTCATTGGAATAGGTGAAAATCCCGCGATTCCCATAAAACCAATCCAATTCCCCTCCAAACACTGAATATAGATCCTTGTAAACTGTGAGGTAACGATAGCCTGGCATCATTTCTTCGCCTTTTTTGGCAATGGCATCGTAGATTCGGATATCCTCTCGGTTGTAAGTATTCACATCCTCTTCGGCACCAGGTCCACGAAGAATCATTCCTCCATAGTTGTGATAACTCTGAGCTCCCGCAATATTGGGATGCTTCATCACAAATTCCATCACCGAGCGATTTTCTGGAAGTGTGAAGGGATAGCGCATGGCACCTCTTTGGATGTAGTCCGGCTGCCAGTTCCAGCCCCAATCCCGGTTGGGATCATAGTAGCCGACATCATCATCATTGATACGACCGTCACCGTCTAGATCAGTTCCTTCCTGACCGAGAATTTCATACTCTCCCACCTGATCGGGTCCGACAGGCATCAATCGTCGAGGATCCAGAGGGTCTTTGATGTAGCGACCAGTAGGAGATTTCCGGATCATCTGGGTAATATGGCCATCTCCATCCAAGTCGTCCATTTCATCCTCAGCTGCCTGCCCATCTCCATCATTATCCAAAGGAATAACTCCGGATCGAGGGGTGTTTTGGGTATTTGGCTTTAGGAAAAAGTCATTTCGCGCATCCGGATTGATGGTTGGTGTGATGTAGAACGTTTTATCCCGAAGCAACTCCTGGATAAATTCCGTATCTGCATGCATCTCAGTTAGGTACCAAGCGGTGTAAAGCGCAAATTCAGCTCCCTGAATCTCATTGGAGTGAATGTTTCCATCGATCCACATGGCAGGCTTATCGGTGTCCTTCCCTGCGGAAAAATCCGTAATGGTCAGGGTCATAATATCCCGACCTTCGTAAGATTTGCCGATGGATTCGATTTTCGCCAAACCAGGATGTGCCTTAGCGATCTTTTGCATTACTTCCACAAGGCCTTCATAAGTGTAGTAGCGGTTCCAAGCCGCTTCTACCTTTGGCATGTGCGGAGAACCTACCGCTTTGAAAAACTTTTGCTGCGCGCTTGATTCGATACTTGCCAGGCTCGCTGCGCCCAAAGCCAAGGCAAGGATTGTATTTTTTATATTCATCTTCTTCATGGCTTTAGAGTTTGAAAGTTGCATTGACAAAACCTGCATGAGGAGCACCTGCTTTGAAGTTGACGTCGCCTTTTCCACGTATGATCCAGCTAAGACTGGCTTTTCCGTAGGCATCTATAGAGTCAATCAATTGGATCTTTTCTCCTGAAATCAATCGATCAGAATCCGCTGCTAAATCAATTCGGATTTTTCGCAGCCATCGAGACCGCTCACCCATCTCCGAATGAGTAGGAAGGGGTGCATTATTAAACAAATCCAAAGAAATTCGGGTCAAACCATTTCCGATAGATTCGATTTTGAGGTTTTGTACTTCCAGATTCGGCTGCATTTCTGCCAGCTTGAGGATAAAATCCGTATGCTCTTCGGCTATTTCATCTACCTTTTCGTAGGGAGGATTTGCCATTACAAAAGGCTTGATTCCTCCTACTTCTACTTTTTTGCCTGGAAAATCTGGATGAGAAATCTCCGTCCAAGGTACAAATACATCATTCCAACCAAGCGAATCTGCCCAAGCTAAATAGTTGGCTTCAGCATTGGATTTGCCTTTGAATTCAGGTGTCCAATATCCTGGTGTACCAAAGCTCAAGCGAGCAAAATGGAAGTAGGCCCACTGAAAGAAATCTCCGTCTGTTCCCTGATTATTCTGCTGAAAAGCTTTTTGAGAAACCGTACTCTTGTACATTTCTGAGACCATGGCGTTGATGGCTTCGTCTTTCTGCAAAATGGAGGTCACCACTCGCTTTCTTGCATTTGGCGCATTGTACTTCAGCGGGGAGGAGAGATTATTTGCAGGAGAAAAAGTCACAAAAGCGAAAATATTCCATTGCTCAAACAAGTAATCCAGCATGGCTCTTGTCTCCGGCTGCGATACTGGAATATCTCCAGCTAAAGGTTCGAAAACCGGGAATTTGTAGGTCAGGGATTTATTGAAAGCTATTCCCTCTTTCAAATCCTCTGCAAACTTTCCGTCTTGATCATCATCCTTACTCTCTTTGTAAACCAGGTACTGTCCATCCTCACCTTTGCTGCGATCAGCTTTGACCAACACGCGCTCATCTTCATCAGAAACCTTGTAGTCTCCCATAGGATCCTCCACACGCATCCAGCTGATGAAACCGTCTCCATTGAGGTCGGTGTAGCCATTGTCTCCGGGCATACCATCCCGGTCATGATCGACGGCAGTAGCATTACCGCGACGCTCATACTTCAGATTTGCGTGATACTGCTCATAGGCATCAGGAGACATATTTGGGAAAATATAAAAGGTAGTCTCCTCCAATGCTTCAGCATGCTCACTAACCAATCGCTCGGCAAACTGCGTGGCTAATTCCACACTCAAGACATGAAAACCTTCCACTCCACCGACCACAGCGATGGCTGGTTTCTGGTCCATGTCACCGGTTCCGACTTTCAGAACCCAAACATCCTTACCACTTGAGGTTTGCCCGAGTTTTTGAAGGTTGGCATTGGCACTCGAGCCAATTTTTTGAAGTCGCTGCTCCATTTGTGAAAGTGTAGGATAATCGCCTTGGGCCCAAGCTGACCCGGCGACAGAAACACTTCCAGCAAGCAGGCAGCTGAAAAGAAATTTTCGCATAAACTAATGGGATTTAATTACAGGTGAATTCGATCATCACTGCCTAATTTTATCAAAATATATCCAGATAAGCACCAAGACTTACTTCTGAAAGCCCAAAAAAGCTTGAATGGAGATAGGAAATGATAAATGGGTAGAAAATTTTAATTGGACGCAAGCTGAAAATTTTATTATTTAGTCAAAACTCCCCACGTCTTATGTACACTAAAATAGCTTTGGCCATTGCCTTTTCTCCTCGAATTGAGGCCTTGATTGCCGAGGTCAAACGGCTAGTCTTGCTTTTTGACACTGAATTGTTGCTTATTCATGTGGGCACTAAAACGCCTCAATTGGAAGAAAAGCTCGATCAGCTTTTACAACGCCATGGCTGCGACAAGCTACGAATCAAAGTTTTATGGCTTGAGGGAAAACCTGTAAAAATGATTCTCAAGGCCTGTGAGGAAGAAAAAGTGGACTTGCTAGTGGCAGGAGCATTGAAGCAGGAAGGGCTTTTCAAGTACTACATGGGAACAGTCGGAAGAAAAATCATCCGAAAAGCTCCTTGTTCCGTTTTGACTTTGATCGAGCCAAAAGTAGAAACTTCTGAATTTTCACGAATTGTCATCAATGGGACCCAGCTGGAGTTTACCCCACAAGTTATCGAACAGGGACTGGAGTTTTCCAAAATAGTAAAGGCGGACTTAGTTTCTATTTTGAATGAAATAAAACTTTATGGCCTCCAAATGGGTACAGCAGGGGAAGATTCGGAAGATGAAATCTCCCAAACCCGCAGACGACTCGTCCAAAATGAGATCGAGTACGTAGAAAAAATCATTGACAAACTAGACAAGGGAAATTTGAAAATAAACATCAAGGTAACCGGAGGAAAGTGGGCCGTAGAGCTGGCGAGATTCTGCGAAAAGACAGATGCCAACTTGCTCGTGGTCGGTGATGATCGCCGACTAAACTTCTTTGACCGACTCTTCCCTCACGATCTCGAAGAACTACTTAGTACCTTACCTTGTAATCTTCTCATCGTCAAAAAATAAACCTCCATGGAAACTTTGAACCATAAGGAGGTTATCAATCTCCTGTTACAAATTGCTGCCATGCTCATCATGGCAAGAGTCTTCGCTGAGATCGCAAGGCAGCTCAAGCAGCCTGCCGTGGTGGGCGAAATACTAGCAGGTATTATTCTAGGACCTACCATTTTGGGAACCCTTTTCCCAGAATTCCACACCTACCTTTTTGCCGCTAATCCCGAGACAACAAATATTGCCCTCGATGGCTTTGTGCAGATTTCGGTAGTCCTTTTGCTCTTCATTGCAGGCTTGGAAGTGGAGTTGCAGATTGTGTGGAGTCAGGGAAAAAACGCCCTGCAAATCGCAGTTGCCTCAATGATCTTGCCTATCATCGCGGGCTTTGTGGTAGCATACGCTTTCCCGGAGTTTCTCGGGGTCAATATCAATGACCGAATCGTAGCTTCCACCTTTTTCGGCTTGGCTATCAGTATTACGGCTCTGGCTGTAGTGGCTCGTGTCCTGATGGATCTCAACCTTTTCAAAACCCAAACGGGCCTACTAATCATAGCAGGAGCGATGATTGTCGATGTATTGGGATGGATTGTATTTTCGGTTATCCTTTCGCTCTCCGAAAGTAGCAGTGGTGGCTTGGGCGTTTGGCCGACGATTGGCTTGACCCTCTTGTTTACTCTGGTCATGCTGACTGTCGGAAAAGGGCTGATCAACAAAACCCTGCCTTGGGTCAATAAAAAACTCGCATGGCCTGGTGGTCTACTTTCACTTTCCTTAGCCTTGTGTTTCCTTGCCGCATCCTTTACCGAGTTTATTGGAATCCATGCCATTTTTGGCGCATTTATCATTGGTGTGGCACTGGGAGACTCTGATCATTTGACAGAAAAAGCCAAGGAAATCTTACATCAGTTTATCAATAATATTTTCGCCCCGATCTTCTTTGTATCTATCGGTTTGAAGGTGAATTTCATTGAAAGCTTTGACCTCGGAGTCACGGGAGTTGTGGTGGTAGTAGGATTACTGACCAAGTATTACGGTGCCTACATTGGTGGGCGATTTGCCGGCGTAGGGAGAAAGCAGTCCATCATCACAGGTTTTGGATTGAGTACACGAGGAAGTATGGATATTATTTTGGGATTGATTGCCTTGGAGTACGGATTGGTGTCTGATTCGCTCTTTATCGGACTGGTAATCTTGGCTTTAGTATCAAGTATTGCCTCTGGTCCATTGATGAAATGGGCGGGAAATCTCAAGATCTAACAGCTTTATCAATCCTTCATCAATTTGTTCTATTGGTTTGAATTAACTTTCAGGCTTAATTTTGAGTTGTAAACACTCACCGATTTACCAAACCAATCATGCCAAAAGCACAGAAAATTGGCGTTTTGCTCGTCAATTTGGGAACTCCGGACAGTACTGCCACCGGAGACGTACGTAAATACCTTCGCGAATTCTTGATGGACGGGCGCGTCATTGACTTTCCTTTCATCCCCCGTTGGATGCTGGTCAATCTGATCATTGCTCCTTTCAGGGCACCCAAATCTGCCAAAGAATATAGAAAACTCTGGACTGACCGAGGCTCACCCTTGCTTTTCCATACAGAGGATCTGCGGGACAAATTGATCCCCAAACTCGATCCCGATAAGTATTTGGTAAAAATCGCCATGCGCTATCAGAGCCCTAGTATTGATCAAGGCCTCAATGAGTTGATGGCAGAAAAAGTGCGAAAAATCATCGTTCTGCCTCTTTTCCCTCAGTACGCTTCGGCTACCAATGGCTCCGTGATCGATCGCGTCATGGAGATTGCCCGTGGCTGGCAGATTATCCCTGAGATCTCATTTATCAGCAACTTTGTGGAGCATCCACTCTTTTTGCAAGCCTGGGAAGAATTGGGACGGGAAATGATGGAAAAAGGAGACTACGAGCATTTTGTCTTCTCTTACCACGGTTTGCCAGAGCGACAGATTCGCAAGGGCTCGGTAGACAACTACTGTAAGCTGGGCTCCTGCTGCAATAAATATGGGGCAAAAAACCAATTCTGCTATCGGGCACAGTGCTTCCAAACCACCCGACTGGTAGCTGCCAAGCTAGGTCTACCTGAGGAAAAAGTGACGACCTGCTTCCAATCCCGACTGGGAAATGATCCATGGGTCAAGCCTTACACAGAGGATGTCATTAAAGAATTGGCTGGAAAAGGAATCAAAAAAGTATTAGTCTTCTCTCCGGCATTCGTGGCCGACTGTCTGGAAACAACCGTCGAAGTGGGTGAAGAATACAAGGAGGAATTCGAGGAATTGGGTGGAGAACATTGGGATCTAGTTCCAAGTCTCAACTCCAACGACACTTGGATAGAATGTGTCAAAGACCTGATCGAAAGCCGAAGTTAATCGGCTTTTGATTTTTTATTTGAAGCCTTCAATTGATTTTAAGAACTTGGAATCTCAAATCCAGCCAGCAATAAAACACTCCTAACGATGAAACTTAATTTCCGAAAAACCGGATCCGGTCAGCCTCTCGTGATTCTTCATGGACTCTTTGGGTCTGCTGACAACTGGTTTTCCATTGCCCGGGAACTGGAAAAAGACTTCACTCTTTTCCTAGTAGATCAACGAAACCACGGTGACTCTCCACAGGATGAGGAGTGGAATTACAGTGTCATGGTGGAGGATTTGAAAGAGCTTCTGGATGAGGAAGGTTTGAGTGAGGTGTTTTTAATGGGTCACTCCATGGGCGGTAAAACGGCTATGAATTTTGCCATCGAATATCCTGACCGGGTAAAAAAGCTGATTGTAGCTGATATTTCACCCCGCTACTACCCAGTACATCATCAGAAGATTTTAGAAGGCTTAAACTCCATCAAGCTATCTGAAATCCACTCCCGAAAGGATGCGGATGATCAACTCGCTCAATATATTTCCATTCCCGGAATCCGACAGTTTTTGCTCAAAAGTCTCGGTAGAGACCGGACTGGTTTTTATTGGAAAATCAACCTTCCCGTGATTACCGAAAATATCGAGGAGGTAGGAAAAGCATTGGATGAAGATGGTAAATATGAAGGTCCAACTCTTTTTCTAGCAGGAGGAAATTCAGATTATATTCAGCAAAGCGACTTGCAGGACATTCTCTTTCATTTCCCTAATTATGAGGTGGAATTTATCGATGGAGCAGGTCATTGGCTGCATGCAGAGAAGCCTGCTGAGGTGATCGAAGAGGTAAGGAAATTTTTGATATAATTGAACGCATGCCCCAAGGAAAGCTTTTCTTAATCCCCAATGTGCTGGCTGAGAACACAGCCGAGGAGGTGATTACACCCCAAGTCAAGGAGGTGATCGCCGATACCAAAGTTTTCCTAGTCGAAAATCTTAGAACTGCCCGACGCTATATTTCCAGCCTGAAACTTGGAGTAAATCTCGAAGAGGTCCACATGGAAATTCTTGATAAAAACACTGCTCCGGAGAGCATAAACCGATTACTTCAGCCGCTTTTTAAGGGCGCCGATGTGGGAATCATCTCTGAGGCAGGTTGCCCTGGAATAGCTGATCCGGGGGCTTTGGCCGTCGCCCATGCGCACACTCGAGGAATCCAAGTTGTACCCCTATCCGGTCCGAGTTCCATGTTTTTAGCCTTAATGGGTTCTGGTTTTTCGGGGCAATCTTTTGCTTTCCATGGCTATCTTCCCATTGACAAAAAGGAGCGAGCTGCTGCTTTGAAAAAGCTAGAAGCAGAGTCCCTTCGGGAAAAACGAGCGCAGATTTTTATGGAAACACCCTTTCGGAACAATCAGCTTTTGGAGGATTTGACGCGAACCCTTTCTCCACAAACCAAGCTTTGCATCGCCAAAAATCTAACAGCCAAAGATGAACTGATCCAAACCAAAAGCATTCAGGATTGGAAGAAAAGTCCGATCGATCTGCATAAAATCCCCACCGTTTTTATCATTCAAAGCTTCTAAGCCATGCTGACCATCGACGCCCATTTAGACCTGAGTATGAATGCCATGGAGTGGAATCGGGACCTGACCCGACCTGTCTCAGAGATTAATTCACGGGAGAAAGGTTTAACGGACAAACCCGATCGGGGAAATGCGGTGGTCTCACTCCCAGAACTTCGAAAAGGTAATATTGGCTTGGTCGTTGCCACCCAGATTGCTCGCTTCGTGGCACCTGACAATTCCCTTCCGGGCTGGCACTCACCCGAGCAGGCTTGGGCCCAGACCCAAGGACAGTTGGCTTGGTATCAAGCCATGGTGGAGCGAGGAGAAATGAGGCAAATCAAGAATTGGAAGGAACTTGAGACCCATCTTGGGATTTGGAATTCAGCTGCAGATAAAAGCAAGGAGCCCATAGGTTTTATTCTTTCCTTGGAGGGAGCTGACTCGATCGTCAATTTGGATTATTTGGAAAAAGCATACGATTACGGGTTAAGGGCATTGGGTCCAGCGCATTACGGACCGGGCCGCTATGCTCATGGTACCGACTCCTCTGCTCCTTTGAATGCGGCTGGAAAAGACTTGCTCCGAAAAATGGATGAACTGGGAATTATCCTGGATGCCACGCATTTATGCGATTTGGCATTTTGGGATACCTTGGAGATTTTTCAGGGACCGGTTTGGGCCAGTCATAACAACTGCCGGGCTTTGGTCGATCACAATCGTCAATTTTCGGATGAAATGATCAAAGCCTTGATCGACCGGGGATCGGTAATCGGAGGAGCCTTTGATGCCTGGATGCTGAGTCCGGGATGGGAAAGAGGAAAAAGCACCCCAAAGGAACGAGATGTGCGGATTTCTACCGTTTTGGATCATTTAGACCATATCTGCCAGATCGCAGGGAATGCCAACCATATCGGAATTGGTTCAGATTTGGACGGGGCTTTTGGATCAGAGCAGTCTCCTTGGGATTTGGAAACGATTGCTGATTTGCAGAAAATCCCGGATTTACTTTTGAAAAGAGGATATTCAAAAAATGATATCGAAAAGGTCATGCATGGCAATTGGTTGGATTTTTTAAAGAAAAATTGGTCCTAAAAACCATAGAATTGCACAAAACTATTAAGCTATGAGTTGCATAAATTATTCTTATTGAATTTATTGCAGTCTCAATCCCCAACCTTCAAAAACAACATGAGAAAAATTTACTTCCTACCCTTGTTAGCACTTGGATTGTTTCTTATTTCTAATACTTTCGCCCAAAAATTAACCATTACCGCCAACCATTCAGATGCCAAATTCATTCTTTTGAATGATTACGATGATTCCGAAAAACAAGAACTCGGAACTGGTACCATTGAATACAAGTTGGAGAAAAACCTAAAAAACCGAATCAAAATCACCAAACCAGGCTATCAACCTGTTATCAAAGAATATGACAAGGACCTGAAATGGGATAAAGATCAGAATGTGGTTTTGGATGTGAGACGAGTCGATGTGACCGCTGAACCCTTTGATGCTGAAATTTTTGTAGATGGAAGAAGAATTGGCACCAAAGCCATTTTTGTAACCATCCCCAAAGACAGATCAGCGACGATCGAAGTGAGAAAACCGGGTTTTGCTCCTCTGACACGAACTTACTACAACTCTCCTGATCGGGAGACTCCACCGATTCGGGACTATTTCGAATTGAAGGACCGACAGGTACGGGTAGAAGTTCAGCCAGCTGATGGATCAGTGACTGTCAATGGAAATTTGATCGGAAAGGGAAATCAGGACGTGAATGTCCCAAATGGTGACTGTGTAACGGTTACTGTGAGTAAGGATGGATTTGTGGAGTATGAGCGAGTTTATTGCAATAAGCCGGGAATTGATCCAGAGCCGCCTACCCGAGAGACCGTAGCCTTGGAAGAAAGACTGGTTCGAATCAATACCGTACCTAGCGATGCTGCCATCGAAATTCAAGGACAGCGAATGGGACTAGGAGCGTACGATGTCAAAATACCCAAAGGTCAATGTGTGCGGGTGACAGTCAGCAAAGATGGATTTGTCAAGTATTACAAGGACTATTGCAATCAGGCAAACCGAAACGAGCCTCCTATTCAGGAAACGATAGAAATGGCAAGAGATCAGGCCTATGATAACTCAGTTTCTTCTGACCTTGCCAATGTCCGTATTACGGTTCCAGTCGATTCTGCTTACTCTGCAGAGGAAGCTTGGAGGATACTTTCCTCCATCGTCACCAGATACTTTGACATCCTAGAAACTGTGGATTTCAATACGGGCTATCTGACTACTTCTTGGCAGGTTGAGAATTTCAATTCAGCGGTGATTCGTACCCGCGTCATTGTGAGTTCGGGAGGCAATTCAGATCAATTGGCCTATGCTGTGAAGCTGGTGAGTCAAGCGGCTGAACTGAATGACCCGAATCGCACCAAGGAAGTCATCACAGTAAAGGATGATGAATATTTCCGCGATTGGTCGAGAATCATGATCAAATACCAAGGTTTAATCGAAGAAATTCAAGCCAGAATTCAATAAAATTCATTTATTGGTAATTCTTGTCTTGTTGAGCGAAGTCGAAACGTTGCTGAATAAAAGCAAACAATTGGCTTCGACTTCGCTCAGCCTGACAAAATAAACCAAATACAGCCTATCGTAATTTTTTGGATATTTTTCATCTGTTTTCTACTTGGCAAAGGTAGCTGAGAATAAGCACCGGAGTTCAGAATTTAGGAGCTTCGATCTTCAATCTTTCTGCTTCCAGCCAGCCATCCAAAGAAAAGAGATCAACTGGCATCATTTTCCGATAATCACAATTTAGCATCAAATCAACTTACCCAAGAGATTTCTCACCTGTCGGAATGATTTGATATTGTAATTAGCCTGCGTGTAGGCATATCCCACACGTATGGTATAGGCGCTTTTTGGCATGACTTTGAAAGTATCCTCATCGGTCCAGTCATCCCCTATTGCTAGGATAAAATCATATTCCTGACCTTTCATCAGGGCTGTGGCAGCCCTACCTTTATTAATATCAGGCCGTTTGATTTCCAGGACCATATTTCCTTCCAGCACCTGCAGATTATGTCCACGAGCCATGTATTTCAAATGGCTGAAAAGTTCGCGCATTCGTAGATCACCCAATCCGCTTTCTACCTTGCGATAGTGCCAAACAAGGGAATGATGCTTTTCTTCGATAAATGCCCCGGGAGTCCGCAGGACATAATATTCCATCACTGATCGAATATCCTCCTTCCAACTGTCGTCCACATCTGCATAGAGCTCCCAGTCCCCTTTATTTTCTTTTCGTTTGACCCATACTCCATGTTCGGCAATCATATCGATATTTTGACCTTTGAACCAAGTTCCCAAGGTGTCCTTATCTCTTCCAGAAATGATTACTACCTGTGCTTTTTCACTTAATCCCTTGACAATGGCTTTCAATTCGGTATCCGGCTTGGCATCCTGGGGATTTGCCACAAAACCAGTCAAAGTCCCATCATAATCCAGGAATAGTACTGGATTTTTAGCGGACTTGAAGGATTTTTCAATTTCATTAATCACCTTGCTGTCTACATCTTTCGAGGTAAGTTCGGCCTGCTTTTCTTTCACATGCTCGATTCGGTCCATAAAGACCTTCACCCATTGAAAGATGTCATACTTTTTCAAACTGGACTGAAGGGAAGCAATTCGTTCTTTTTGTTCCTTCGGATCCATAGTCAGCGCATCATAAATCGCATCCACTACTCCCTGTTGATTATTGGGATTGACTAGGACTGCATCCTGAAGTTCCTTGGATGCTCCAGCCATTTCAGAAAGTATCAAAACGCCCGTTTGATCTGTCCTGCTCGCCACATATTCCTTGCAGACTAGATTCATCCCGTCCCGAAGTGGTGTGACCAAAGCGATATCCGACATATTGTAGAAGGCACTGAGCTCTTCGAATGGAAAACTTCGATAGAAGTAATGAACGGGCACCCAATTCAAGGTGGAATACTCGGAATTGATCCGGCCTACCAGTAAATCGATCTCCTCGCGCAACTCTTTATAAGACTGAACCTTGTCTCTACTAGGTACTACGACCATAATCATGGAGACTTTTCCGTGGAGTTCCTTGTGGTCTTGCAAAAGCTTGGTGAAAGCATGGAGACGCTGGGGAATTCCTTTGGAATAATCCAATCGATCGATCGTGATGATCAGCTTTTGGTCTCCAACCTGCTTTCTAAAATCCTGAACAATGCGCTGAGTTTTTCGACTTTTGGCCTGCTTGGCAAACTTATCGTAGTCGATTCCCATCGGGAATGAATCCACATTGATGATGCGATTCTCCGCCTGTATGTATCCACTTTCACTGGAAAGGCCGGTGATTCTGCCCACGGCACTTAGGAAGTGACGCATATCATCATAGGTATGGAAGCCAATCAAATCTGCACCGCAAACCCCTTCCAAAAGTTGTTTTCTCCAAGGAATCATCCGAATGATCTCATAGGATGGGAAAGGAATGTGTTGAAAAAATGCAATCGTCGCATTGGGAAGAACCTCCCGGAGCATTTGCGGCAGTAGAAGCAACTGATAATCGTGCACCCAAATAGTATCATCCGCATCTGCCTTCTTTAAGATGGCATCACAAAACTTCTGATTGACGCGGACATAAGCTTCCCAGTGATCGGGATTGTAGCTCATGTATTGGGTGAAGTAATGAAATGCAGGCCAGAGTGTCTCATTACTGAAACCTTCATAAAACTGCTCTACATCTTCCCGGGTAAGGAATACCGGGGCCATTTTTAAATCGTGTAATTCAAGAATAATTTCTGCCCGTTGCTCGGGATCTTCGACCGTATTTCCCGGCCAGCCAATCCAGATATTTTCACCGGATTTGTAGATGGAGCCAAGGCCGGTAGCTAAACCACCTGCTGAAGGTTTGAACTCAAAACGGCCATTGCGGTGACGAAGTGAAATAGGAAGTCTGTTGGATACAATTATGGTTTTTGCCATAGTAGGTTTTAGGTTAAAAACATGAAAAGGGTTTTTCCCTCTTTAGAAAAAGGTGATATGCTTAAAGATAGGAAAAATGAGCGGGAAAGGGAATTGAAACTCGTATTTCACAAAACCTTAATCTCAAAAAGAAGGTCCTCTTTCATGAAATTTTAAAAACTATAAAAAACTTCAGACATTAAAGGCAATCTTAGGTATAATAGCTTTAAAAAGAAAAAACCCCAAGTTTCCTCGGGGTTTTAAGCTTCTAAAAGCTAAAATCAAATTCCAAAAGCGGTCTTAATCCGATCCACAAAATCCAGCTTTTCCCAAGTGAAGAGCTCTACATCAAGCGTAATTTCGTCCCGGTACGGGGAAAAGAAGGTCTTGCTGACTACCTCACTCTGTCTGCCCATATGTCCATAAGCAGCAGTTTCTTCATAGATAGGATTGCGGAGTTTTAGTCTCTGTTCGATGGCATAAGGACGCATATCGAAGAGTTGCTCGATTTTCTTAGCGATTTCCCCATCGGTCATTCCTACTTTCGAAGTACCATAAGTATTCACGTAGATCCCCATCGGTGCAGCCACTCCAATTGCATAGGACACTTGTACCAACATCTCGTCAGCCACTCCCGCAGCAACCATGTTTTTGGCAATGTGACGGGTAGCATAGGCCGCCGAACGGTCTACTTTGGAAGGATCTTTTCCAGAGAATGCTCCTCCACCGTGAGCGCCTTTTCCACCATAGGTGTCCACGATGATTTTTCTTCCCGTCAATCCAGTATCGCCATGAGGTCCACCGATGACGAATTTACCGGTTGGATTGATATGGTATTTGATATCCGAAGTGAAAAGCTTTTGAATATCTTCAGTAAGTTGAGCTTTTACTCTAGGAATCAGCTTGGAAATCAGATCGGATTTGATTTTGGCCAACATGGCTTCCTCTGTGTCGAAATCATCATGCTGAGTTGAAATCACAATCGCCTCGATTCGCTGCGGCACATTATCATCGCTGTATTCGATGGTCACTTGAGCCTTAGAGTCCGGACGGAGATAAGTGATCTCGCTATTTTCACGACGCATGGCAGCCAATTCGCGAAGAATCCGGTGAGAAAGGTCTAAAGCCAGCGGCATGTAGTTTTCAGTCTCATTCGTCGCATAGCCAAACATCATTCCTTGATCGCCTGCACCCTGCTCTTCAGGATTTTGACGTTCTACTCCTTGATTGATATCAGCAGACTGCTCATGAATGGCAGAAAGCACGCCACAGGAATTCCCTTCAAACATGTAATCACTCTTCGTGTAACCAATTCGGTTGATTACATCTCGGGCGATCTTTTGTACATCCAAATAAATATCGGATTTGACTTCCCCTGCCAAAACGACCTGCCCTGTGGTCACGAGGGTTTCGCAAGCTACTTTGGAACTCGGATCAAAGGCCAAAAAGTTATCAATCAATGCGTCGGAAATTTGATCAGCAATTTTGTCCGGATGCCCCTCAGATACTGACTCTGAGGTAAATAAATATGCCATAAATCTAGATTATTGATGCGTTTTTCAATGGTGCCCAAAATTAGTGGAACTAGGGGAAATAAAAAACCTCAAACGAAACCTTATCCCATTTTCTGATCAGCGGAAAAGGAAGACAATGATCCATAATCCGAACTCCTCAAATCTTGCATTCTGGAGAAGGAGCACTTATCTTTCCTAAATCTATCCTCAAAAACTCATGCGAAGACTTCTATCATTATTTCCTCTGCTTGTTTTAGCTCTATTCTTCAGCTGCCAAAACAGTCCAAATTCATCCGCTGAACTCGGCAAAAAACCCGCTTCTTACTCGGATTTGGAAACACTCTTTACAGAATGGAGGGAATTCGAAAATCCACCGCTGCATGAAGGGGCTCCAGACTATCGAAAAGTCACCTTTGAGCAACGAATGCCTCAATTTCAAGACCTTCAGACCAGACTTCTTCAAATGGATACCTCCGGCTGGAGCATTCCTGAGCAGGTAGATTGGAGGATTGTTTGGGCAGAAATGAATGGATTTGATTTCAATTACCGAATTCTAAAGCCTTGGGAAAGAGATCCGGCTTTTTACAAATCAATCTGGATGGAGCGAAGTGATGTACCCGACCACGAAGGCCCTACGCATCACAAAGTACTAGAGCTATGGCAATATTCATTTCCATTGGATGAAAGTGGCAAAGCAAAGTTTCTAGCTGAATTACGCTCGATCCCAGCTTTAAACACGCAAGCCAAAATCAACCTTACGGGAAATGCCAAAGAGCTTTGGGCAGCAGGAATACCGACAATCGAGAAGCAGGCCGAAGACCTGCAAAATATGTTGGTTTTAGCGGATCTAACCAAAGATCCCGACTTGAAGAAAGCCATAGAAGAAGCTCAAGCCTCTACCGAAGACTTCGTGGCTTGGCTGGAGGCAGAGGCTCCCAAAAAAGACGGGCCGTCGGGAATCGGGAAGGAGAATTATACCTGGTATCTCCAAAATGTCCATTTGGTGCCTTTAACTTGGGAAGATGAGGTGATGATCTTGAAGCGGGAATTGGCAAGAGCCTGGAGTTCGCTGAAACTGGAAGAACACCAAAACCGAGGCCTCCCTCCACTGGAGGCCGCAAATACTCCAGAGGAATTTGAGCAGCTGACCGAAAAGTCCATTCAAAAGATGATGAATTTTCTGGAGAAAGAGGAGATTTTGACCGTAAAAGACTACTTTGAGCCAGCATTGCGCAAGCACAGGGGTAGGTTTGTCCCGGAAGAAAGGCGGAACTTCTTTACGATAGGGATGCACATCGATCCACTGCCACTTTATTCCCATTTTTATCATTGGTTTGAGTTGGCGATCATGGATAATGAACCTCATGAAAGCCTGATTCGAAGAGGCCCTCTCTTATATAATATTTTCGATAGTAGAAATGAAGGAACCGCCACTGCGGTGGAAGAGATGTTTATGGATGCGGGTTTGTATGAGGATTCGCCCCGATCGCGGGAAATTGTGTACATCATGATAGCTCAGCGGGCAGCAAGGGGACTGGGTTCATTGTATGCTCAAGCCAATGAGATGACCATGGTAGAAGCAGGAGGAATTCACTCGAATTACACACCGAGAGGTTGGATGAAAACAGAAAAGGAACTCTTGCTATTTGAGCAACATCTCTACATGCGGCAGCCGGGCTACGGTTCGAGCTACATTACCGGAAAATATCTTTTGGAAAATGCTTTGGCTGACTTTGCTAGAATCAAAGAAGAAAAAGGAGAGGTATTTCGGCTTCGGAACTTTTTTGATCAGCTGAACGGGATTGGAAGTATTCCAATCGCCTTGGGACATTGGGAAATGACTGGTGTCGACCCTTTGGAAGGGAAGTAGACGGTTCGAAGGACCAAGAGCTTAAAATCACACTTTATCTTCCGAAAACGTGAAAAAATCACAAAATCGGAACTTCAGATGTGATTTTATCAAAACTTCAGACTACTTACTAGCTATTGCTTTTCAAGTCTAGCTTCTTGTCTCTCGAGTCTTGCCTCCCTTCGGACCAACTCCTCCGTCACCTCATTCATGGCCTTGACCTTGTACTCAAAATCCCCTTTGAGCATAGCCCGATAGGCATTCAGGTTTTCCAATAAATCATCAATTTCCTCAGGGAGTACTTCTTCCAGCAATTGACGAAGCCGCTTGGCTGTGGTGGGGGATTTTCCATTGGTAGAAATAGCAATTTTTAGGTTTCCCTTGGTCACGATGCCACCTAAGTAAAAATCACATAGCTCGGGGGTATCGGCTACATTCACCAAAAGAAAGCGCTCTTTTGCCTCATTCCGGATTTGTAGATTAACTGCTTTGTCATCCGTGGCTGCGATGACAAGATGCTTTCCGCCCAAGTATTTTTCATGATAGGCATCTTCGATGAGCGTAACGCTTTCTTTTCCTTCCGCCAATTCCAAAAACTCGGGGCGGAAAAACTTGGAAACCACGGTCACCTGAGCTTCAGGGCTTGATTTAAGCAGAAATTCCAGCTTTTCAGTTGCCACAAAACCTCCACCGATCAAAAGGACATTGAGCTCATGGACTTTAAGAAATATGGGGTAGAGATGATTCATTTTAGATTTTAGAGGTTAGACACAAGAAGCAAGGCTTCGTTAATAAGGGTTTAAAAGATAGCTTCGCAGATAAGTCAGGATATGGCTGGATCGAGATAGAAGTTATCTTGAAGGGTCTTCCAATAACTGCCAAGGATATCTTAAAAAAGATAGCTGCGCAGATAAACTGAGATCCCTCTAGCGCTGAGATAGACAACATATCTTTTAGTATCTTATCCATATCTCGCGTAGCATATCTTTAAATTGATCACTCAGAACACATACTGATCGTTGAAACAGCCATACGATAAACCTCCGCCAGTCTCATACTTTCCCTTACCACCTCACCCACAATGATCACTGCCGGAGCTTCGACTTTGTTTTCCTGGGCTTTTTGTTCGATGTCGTAGATAAATCCTGCGGTTATTTTTTCTTCTCGAGTTGTTCCACTTTGAATAATGGCTACCGGCAAATGGGCTTTTCCAGCCTTTTGATAGGTTTTTACAATTTCAGCCAATTTTTTGGTTCCCATCAAGATTACTACCGTGGCTGTGGACTGGGCAGCTAATGCTAAGTCTCTGGAAAGCTCACCCGCTGTAGTCGTGCCTGTCACCACCCAGAAACTCTCAGAAACACCGCGTTTGGTTACGGGAATTCCGGCTGCTGCTGGAACAGCCACAGCGGAAGTGATTCCAGGAATGACAGATGTTGAAATACCAAAGGCTTCGATGTATTCGATTTCCTCTCCTCCCCGACCAAAGACGAAGGGATCACCACCTTTAAGTCGGACTACATGGCCATGCTTTTTTGCCATGTTCACACAGAGTTGGTTGGTATCTTCCTGAGGCTTTGAATGCTTGCCTACACGCTTACCAACAAAGATTTTGATGGCTGACTTCGGTGCATGCCTCAATAAAACAGGATCAATCAGTGCATCATACAAAACCACATCAGCAGTATTCAGCGCCAAAATTCCTTTCAAAGTCATCAATTCCGGATCCCCAGGGCCTGCACCAACAAGCGTTACTTTGGGATTGATCGTTGCTCTCATGCCTCTACCTCCTCTTCCCGATAGCTTTTCAGCAATCCATAGATTTCCAAAGCCTGCTTAGCATAAGCGCTGGCAAATTCTTCACTGGGCTCCTGTTGATTGATCTGATAGACCTTCTCTGCGAAAGTGCCATCCAGCTGGATTTTACCCGTATCGACCAATTTTTCATCAAATAGCTTGATGATATTTGCATAGCTATTTGTGCTGATATCTTCGCTGAGCAAAAGTGCCTTGGCAGCATTGATCAGCCCGGCATAGTGGTGGTAAATGCTGTCTGACCATCGCCCCTGTTCTAGGGCTTCCTGACCTGAGTCGAGCTTTTCTTTGGCCTCCAACAGCAGGGTAGCCACCAAGTCAATCACTACTCCTGCACATTCCCCCACCCCGACGGCTACCTCATAATTTTCCTTTCTCCCCCAATCAATCCGATCCGAATCTTCCAAACCGGCCGGATCTGCTAATTCTTTCAGCAAATCATAAAAATACATTTGTCCCTGCTGATCATAATATTCCAGAAAATCCAGATCATTCCCATTTTGCTCAAAATCATCCAACAAAATCCGAAGTGCCTGAGGTCCTCTTTTGCTGGGAATCTTGGTTACTTTATCAGCAAAGCGCCCATTTCCATCTCCGAGATTCCCCCCACCTAAAAGAACCTGGAGTGCCGGAAAAACCGTCTTCCCTACACGCATGGACATCCCCTGAAAACCAATATGAGCCATATTGTGCTGCCCGCAGGCATTCATGCAACCGGAGATTTTGATGACTAAGTCCTGATTTTTGAGGTATTGCGGATATTCCTCTTGAATTACTTTCTCAAGCTCTACAGCAATTCCCGTTGAGCTGGCAATCCCCAAATTGCAGGTATCGGTACCGGGGCAGGCGGTGATATCACCCAGAGAATTATAGCCACGCTGAGCCAGATTGATTTTTTTCAGTTCCTGAAAAAAGAATGGAATCAAATCCTCCCGAACATCCCGAATCAAAATATTCTGTCGAAGGGTAAATCGAATTTCCCCTGCGGCATATTCCTCCACCAAATCTGCCAGAGGCCTTGCTTGATCTAGATAAAAATCTCCCAAAGGCACTCGGACCCCAATGGAAACGTAACCGTCTTGCTTTTGCGGGAGCACATTGGTCAGCTTCCAAAGTTCAAAATCCAAACCCAATTCAGAAGAACTGACTTTGACTTTTGGGGGGTTGGGTAGCGGTTTTTCTTCTTGATTTTCAAGGGAAAGCGGATGGGATTGAAAAGGCAGGGCTTTTTTCTCTTTTTCTACCAAATCCAAAAAGGTCTCAATTCCCAAATCCTTGATCAAAAACTTCATCCGGGCCTTATTTCTTCGGGCCCTTTCCCCATGCCGATCAAAAATCCGCAATACCGCTTCGATAAAGGGAATCAACTGCTCCGTCTCCAAAAAGTCCGTGATCAGATCTCCATGTCGAGGCTGAGAACCCAAACCTCCTCCTAGTAGTACTTTAAACCCTCGAACCTGTTTCCCATCGACTTCCTTCACTTTTGGGATAAAGCCCAAATCGTGCATGTAAGCCAAGCCGGTGTCTTCATCTGAGGAAGAAAATGCCATTTTGAATTTCCTCCCCATTTCCTGGCAAATCGGATTTCTCAGGAAATAACGGAAAGTGGCATCAGCGTATGGAGTCACATCAAAAGGTTCCTTGGGATCGATACCGGCAGTTTCGGAGGCGGTGACATTGCGAACCGTATTGCCGCAGGCCTCGCGAAGCGTGACATCATCTCGCTCCAATTCTGCCCAAAGCTCTGGCGTTCGATCCAAACTCACATAGTGAATTTGAATATCTTGTCGGGTCGTGATATGTAGCCTTCCGGTGGAGTACTCTTCCGAAACCTTGCAAATCCGTCTCAACTGAGCAGAAGTGGCTCTTCCATAAGGCAACTTAATCCGAACCATCTGCACACCTTGCTGTCGCTGCCCATAGACACCTCGGGCAAGGCGAAGACTACGGAATTTCTCCTCGTCGATTTTCCCCTCCTGGAAAAGCGCGATTTTTCGCTCCAACTCAACAATATCCTTTTCTACAAGGGGGTTTTCCAGTTCGGTTCGAAAGCTTTGCATAGCGTAATAGTTTTATTTCCCTATCGAGTAAGTAGGGTAAATGTTTTTAGAAAAAGCCAAGACAGAGTCAAGGCTGGTTATTTTGGTTTAAGGTTCAGTGTTCCCGGTTCGAAGTTTTGAAATATCGAATATCGAACACCGAATGATGAATTTCGAAGTCTTGTGTCTTGATACTGAAGTCTTGTTACTGAATAAATCCCACCGAAACCGTATCAAAACTTCCTTCATCAATCAAGATAAAGGCTCCGTTTGGCTTTGCCTCATGGTAAGCATCAAAATGAATCGCTTTACTCAGTTTGAAATGCACCTTCCCGATATCATTGAGCTTCAATTGATCGCTATCTTCAGTTCCTGAAAAGTCTGCGTGAACCTTCGCCTCGATGCGCTCCACTTTAGCCAAAACCCGATTGACACCATGTTGCAGTGTGTATTTTTGACCGACTTGGAGAGGTTTTGAATTGACTTGACAGACAGTAGCCGAAACAAGCTTTTCACTTTTCGGAGCCTCTCCGCTTTTTACGATCATATCCCCCCGGCTACAATCCACCTCATCTGTAAGTGTGAGTACAATGGAGGAACCCGGAGAAGCCGATTCCAATTCCTGATCAAAGAAATGTATGCTTTTGATCGTGGATTCAGTCCCTGAAGGAAGCAGGGTAACCCGGTCCCCAACACTCAGGGAATTACCATATAACTTTCCCGAAAACCCTCGGAAATCATGATAGGCTTCAGTTTTTGGTCGGATGACCAATTGTACTGGAAATCTCGCTGCCGTACTTTCCTGAAGATCTTCCGGTTCCAATACTTCGAGATGATCCAAAAGTGTATTTCCTACATACCAAGGCATGTGTTCAGACTTTCGGGTTACATTTTCTCCTTTCAAAGCAGAAAGAGGGATAAAGGTGATTTGCTCCTCCTCAAAGTCACTTTTTACTACCAAAGCATCAAAATCCGACTTGATTTTCAAAAAGACATCTTCGTTGTAATCCACCAAATCCATTTTATTGATAGCTACCACCACATGGCTCATTCGGAGCAGGTTGGCAATAAAAAAGTGTCGATAAGTCTGCTCGATTACCCCTTTCCGGGCATCGATCAGGATGATGGCGACTTGAGAAGTCGAGGCTCCTGTGACCATGTTTCGGGTGTACTCCACATGACCCGGGGTATCGGCTACGATGAAGTTGGTCTTATCGGTATTGAAGTAAATATGTGCTACGTCGATGGTAATTCCCTGCTCGCGTTCTGCAACCAAGCCATCGGTCGCTAGCGAAAAGTCCAAGTAATCGTAACCCCGCTGCTTACTACTTCTTTCAATAGCCTCGATTTTGTCCGTCGTCAAGGAATGCGTGTCATAAAGCAAACGACCAATCAGCGTGCTTTTGCCATCATCTACCGACCCGGCAGTGGCGATTTTGATGAGTTTTCGGTTTTGTATGTCCATTTTATCTTCTTTTTGAAATACGGTGGAAATAGTTTGAAATAAGCCTCACTGCGTTCGGCGAAATATTAGCCATTGGTTCAAGCCAAGTATTTCGTCCCGCTTGCGGGACCTATTTCTATCGTATTTCAATGGTGTTTCTATTTTATTTAAAGATTGCTTCGTCGTCCCCGACATTCGTACGGGGCAGGCTGTTCCTCCTTTTCGCAATGACGCTCCAAATCAAAAATATCCTACCTTCTTCCTCGTTTCCATCGCCGCTTCTGATCGCTTATCGTCGATTCTTGCTCCCCGCTCGGATATGCTGGATTCCCGAATTTCAGCAACCACATCATCCAGGGAAGTCGCTTCTGAGAGCACCGCCGCGGTACAAGTCATATCTCCGACGGTCCTGAATCGAACCCATTTTTCAATGACTTTTTCATGAGGCTCTCGGTAGACATGCTCATTGGCGGTCCAGATCAAGCCATCGCGGAAAAACACTTCCCGCTTATGGGCAAAGTAGATGCTAGGGATTGAAATATTCTCCGTTCGGATATATTCCCAAACGTCCAACTCAGTCCAATTGGAAATCGGAAATACACGGACATTTTGCCCCACCTGAATCTTCCCATTGAGCATATCGAAAAGCTCCGGACGCTGATTTTTTTCATCCCATTGGCCAAAATCATCCCTCACGGAAAATACCCGCTCTTTAGCCCGGGCTTTTTCCTCATCTCTTCTTGCCCCACCGATACAAGCGTCAAATTTAAATTCCTCGATCGCATCAAGCAGCGTAGTAGTCTGAAGGGTATTTCGGCTGGCATAGCGTCCTTTTTCTTCGCGAACTTTCCCCTGATCGATAGAGTCCTGCACTTTTCTAACGATCAACTCCAAGCCCAGTTCCTTGACAAGTTGATCCCGGAACTCAATGGTCTCAGGAAAATTATGCCCGGTATCCACATGCAAGAGTGGAAAAGGGATTTTAGCGGGGAAAAAGGCTTTTTGTGCCAATCTCACCAAGGTGATGGAATCTTTTCCCCCGGAAAAAAGCAGAACCGGACGCTCAAACTGCGCCGCCACTTCTCTCAGGATATGGATCGATTCTGCTTCTTTGGGATTAGGTATGAATAGGTTTGACATAGAATTTACGAGTTATGAAGTGCGATTTACGTGTTTGAGCGTCATTGCGAGGGCCCAAACGATCATTTCTTTATTACAATTTATTTTGCTGGCCCGAAGCAATCTATATCACAATTCCCCGCTTTGGAGACTGCTTCGCCCTGCGGGACTCGCAGTGACGTCAATATCAGACTTCTGCCTTCTGCAAAATGACCACAGCTATCTGGAATGCAACCCACACTCCTTTTTTGAATCTTCCCACCACCATCTTCCGGCGCGGGGATCTTCTCCGGGAAGAATGGCTCGCGTACAGGGAGCACAACCGATGCTGATGTACCCTTTGTCATGCAGCGGATTGTACGGAATCTTATACTCCTCGATGTAGGTGATCATCTGATCAAAAGACCAATCCAACAGCGGATTGTATTTCAAGATCTGATTGGCTTCATCCCATTCGATACGTTTCATGGAGGTTCGATTGGCGCTTTGCTCAGAACGAAGCCCGGTGACCCAGACCTCATTCCCGGCTAGCGCTCTTTTCAAAGGCTCCACTTTGCGTACATAGCAGCAGGATTTGCGGTTTTCGACTGACTCATAAAAGCCATTGATTCCGATATCCGTCACCAAACTTTCGACAGACTCCCGATCAGGATAGTAAACCTTGATGCGAGTCTTGTATTTGCTTTCAGTTCGTGCCAAGAGCTCCAAGGTCTCCGGAAACAATCTGCCCGTATCCAGCGAAAAGATCTGAATCGGGAGATTTTGAGAAGCGATCAACTGGGTGATCACCTGATCTTCTTGACCCAGTGAAGTCGAAAAAACTACTTTCCCAGGAAAGAGGTCCGCGATCAGCGCTAAGCCTTCAACAGCGCTTAATTGATCTAAACGGCTCTCAAGGTCTTGCATATTCTTTTTCTGCATCTGCTGTTTTGGTTTTGGTGGCGGACTCCCAGACCCGCTCATGGAGATAGTAGAGTAAAATCTTCGAGATCACCTCCACCGAACCGATAGACAAGGCCATCGTCAACTGACCGGTGATAATGAATGAAATGATGATGGTATCTAAGGTTCCGACGATTCGCCAGGAAATGGACTTCAGCAAGCTTTTCAGATTGCTGTCTTTCCCGGGCTTGGTTTCGAATACCTTCTTAAGAGGTTGGTCTAGAATCATGCGTTTTTCACGAATTGTGAAAGCAAAAGTATATAAACCCTATCTTTTTTATAGACTTTATAGGGAAAAAATTTTGTTAAGTTTTTAAAATATCTTCTAAAGTCTTGTTTTCCAGTATTTTAAGCGTCTCATCACGAACTTGAATCATGACCTTATTGATGCCGCAAGTGGCCTCGTCCTTGCATTCGGAGCAAGGTTCGTAGTAGTTGAGGCTGACACAGGGAAGCAAGGCAATGGGTCCATCAAGGAGTCGAATGACTTTGGATAGCGGAATTTCCTTGGGATCTTTGATCAGGTAGTAGCCACCTCCCTTTCCTTTTTTACTGCCGAGGATACCGGCCTTTTTGAGTTCGAGCAGAATATTCTCCAGAAACTTATGGGAGATCCCATGCTCTTCGGCAATATCATGGATCAGAACGGTTTTTTCATCCCGATGCTTGCCGAGGTAAGTCAGGGCGTGTAGGGCGTACTTGGTCTTTTTGGAAAGCATAAACAAAAATAAGCCAATTCTTGGAATAGCCTAGTACGGGAGTGGGGAATAAAAAATCCCCGTCGATTTGACGGGGATTTAGGAAAAATTTCCTTCTCAATTAAATTGGTTTTACTTCGAGGTCTCTGAGACCTCAAAGGTTTTAAATCAACTCTACACTTCGCTTCACAAAGGCAGTCAGATCTTTTCCAGTCAGCAAGCCTTGAGAAAGCTTAGCTAGATCAAAAGCTTGCTTGGCGAGTTGCAATTGGGCTTCTTCGCCTTCTGCTTTCAGAATCTTGTCCACTACGGGATGGTTTCCATTAATCGCCACTTTGTAGCTATCCGGCATCTGTCCATAGAAGCTCATCGGACCTCCACCGCCCGTCTGGGCCATGTCCTTCATTCTTCTCATCCACTCTTCCATGGTGATGGTGACCGGCATTTCCTCCGGGCTAAGTCCTTCGATCTCTACCGAGTAGGACTTGTTATCGATCGCTTTTTCGAAGAGTTCCTTCACCTGCTTGCTTTGATCTTCGGTGAGCAAGTTGGCATAAGAATCTTCTTTCTGAATCAGCTTTTCCACCACATCGGCATCCACACGCTTCAATTGGGTTTTGTCGAGCTTGGTTTCGATATGCTGAATAAAGTGGCTATCGATCGGCGAATCCAAAACTAACACATCGTAATCTTTCTTATTGGCCGAGGCGATAAAGCTATCCTGCTTATCTACATCTGTGGCGTATAAGAAAATCGTCTGATCGTCTTTATTGGTCTGAATGGCTTTGACTTTCTCGGTGTATTCGTCAAGGGTAAAGTATTCGTCCTTGGTGTTTTTTAGCAGAGTAAATTCCTTACCTTTCTCGTAGAACTTATCCTCCGAGATCATACCGTATTTCACGAAAAGGCCAATGTCATTCCACTTAGCCTCATAGGCTTTCCGGTCTTTTTTATACAGTTCGGAAAGTTTGTCAGCTACCTTTTTGGTGATGTAGTTATTGATCTTCTTCACATTACCATCCGCCTGCAAAAAGCTTCGCGATACGTTCAATGGAATATCCGGAGAATCAATTACCCCGTGAAGCAACATCAAAAACTCAGGCACAATGTCCTTCACCTCGTCGGTTATAAATACCTGACGGCTGAAAAGCTTGATTTTATTGCGCTGCAATTCGAACTCGTTCTTCACTTTTGGGAAGTACAATACTCCGGTCAAGTTGAATGGATAGTCCACATTCAGGTGAATCCAGAAAAGCGGATCCTCGCTCATCGGATAGAGTTCCTTGTAAAAATTCAAGTAGTCCTCATCCTTCAAATCACTGGGCGACTTGGTCCAAATCGGGGAAGTGGTATTGATGATATTGTCCACTTCGACGGATTTCCACTTCTTCTCACCTTTGTCATCGACACCGTCCTCTACGGATTCGCTCTTGGTGCCAAACTTGATCGGAACAGGCAGGAATTTGCAGTATTTGTCCAGAATTCCCTGCAGCTTCCACTTGTCGAGAAACTCTTCTGAGTCCTCGTTGATGTGAAGAATGATATCTGTACCGCGAGTCTTGCGTTTGCCTTTTTTGATCTCAAATTCGGTCGAACCATCACAGGTCCAAATGGCAGGTTCGGCCCCGTCTTGATAGGAAAGCGTATGGATTTCTACATTTTTGGCCACCATAAAGGCAGAATAGAATCCCAAACCAAACTTACCGATGATTTCATTGGCATCTTTGGCGTCTTTGAACTTCTCCACAAACTCAGTCGCACCGGAGAAGGCGATCTGATTGATGTACTTTTTGATCTCCTCTGCTGTCATCCCAAGACCTTTGTCCGAGATGGTGATGGTTTTCTTTTTCTCATCGAAGGAAACCTCCACGGTGATATCACCCAATTCGCCTTTGTACTGACCCAATGTCGCCAAACGCTTGATTTTCTGAGTAGCATCGACGGCATTGGAAACCAATTCGCGAAGAAAAATCTCATGATCTGAGTAGAGGAATTTTTTGATAATGGGGAAAATGTTCTCGGTATGAATCGAGATGGTACCTTTTTCCTGCATGGTATAAATCGTTTTAGTGAATACAATTATTGACTATTGGGAATTATCAATGCCTGTTCCAATTGAGAAAAAGTGACAAGATGGCAGACAATGAAATACATAGTTATTGGAAATACGATTGAAACACGCATCGCGAAATATACCTCACTTCGTTCGGTGAAATAACGGAGGTTTCGCCTCGGTCTGTGTCTCCAAACACCTAAAAGCTGTAGTAGAGTCTTCTCTATAAAGACACAGAAGACGGCAACTGAAAAAAGAGCAAAGTATCAAATCGATCATCAGGAAATTTTCTGTTTTGGTAAATAAAATGATGGTATTCGTTATCTCCGAAATCAGCGGGAATAAAAGGGCTAGTATCCTGGAGTTCTCTCTTTTGGCTTAGGACCGCCACAGACTGGGACCCTATGGTAGGATCGTCTGTGGTATCAATGAAGGCTAATTTTTTTATTCAGGATTTTGAAAAAAATGCCTAATTACTCAAAAATCAATTTACTAACATTGATTTATCAACAAACAACAAAATAATAGTTATGAAATATACGCATGCTAAAATATTTAAAATTTTATATAAAATAATTTTTGGATTATATAATTAACTTAATTTATATTCGAGCGATTTTAAATAATTTATAATCAATAATAAAAAAGCTGAATTTTATATTTCATTTATATAATTACAAAAAACATTTTACAAGACATGAAATCAAAACATAACAGTAAAATAAATGCTTTGCTACTCGCAGCGTTTATGACAGCTACGATTTTTGCATGTAATGATCCGATTGAAAACCCGTCGGACCCAACTGTACTTATCAATACCAACTCCGATGAGTTGAGTCAACGTCTAAGCCTTGAGGGCGGAGGCGTGATAGGAATCACCGCTCCATCTAATCCTTCGGGGAGAGTTTTGGATGATGATGATGCTGAGAAAATATCTCTTGTACTTGTATCCCAAGCTTCCTCTCCAGTATATGAAGGCAATACACTACAGGCCACCCATGTAGATATTGATGATGAGTACGCTTATGTGGCGTACAATACTGCCGGACCGACATTTCTTGGCGCTGTAGAAATCATAGATATTTCTGATGCCTACAAACCAAAGATAGTCTCACAAGTGATTTTCAAGCATGCTGATGTCAGCGCAGTAGAATATCGAGACGGGTTATTGTTCCTAGCCATGGGAATGGATATCGATCAGATGGATGTCGATGGCCCTGCCAATCTTGGAGTGGTAAGTGTCTCTGATGGACAGTTTACTTCTGATTTCCGATATTTTTCAGTCCCTGGATTTGTGGCCACTGATGTCACTGCCAGCAGTCAGTTTACCGCTATTGTCAGTGGTAGCGATGGTGCCTTGACACTTTTTGACCGGAGCTTTGTCAAACTTGAAGAGCGTGAAAGCGGTGACTTGAGAAGTGTTGCCCACGAAGACAATCGCATTGCAATTTTGGATGGAACGTCGGGAGCTTTAGTTCTTAATGCCAACTCATTGAGCGAGGTTAGTAGCATCAATACCGAGTCAGATGAAGCCCAAGCCAAGCGAACTATCGATATTGAAGACGGGTATCTTTATATCGCAAAGGGAAGAAATGGAGCCGGTATCTATCGAATGTCAAATGGTCAGGAAGAAAGCCTAGTTGCTATTCCCATCAACCCAGAGAATGTAGAGCCGGGTGATGTGGTTACAAATGCTGTTTCTGTGGACGATGAGCTACTATTCATGGCAAACGGGGCTGCGGGAATCTCTATCGCCGATGTAGACGATGAGGATGATATAGAACTGTATGGAGTTTTGGATCTTGACGGTTCGTCAAATTTCGTCCGTTTTGAGGACGAGTTTATCTTCGTGGCTACAGGAAATGGAGGTATTCAAATTCTAAAAATCAAAAAGTATGATGATGACGACGACGATGAGGATGATGAAGGCTCAGGAGTTAGTTGCGAAGGCTTGGATCCTTATCGTGGAAATTCCAATCTCAACATCAACGGAAATGAAAAAGCAGCCTATAGCGGTTCTGCTCAATTGAAAAATGTAAATATCGGCGGGGAGTTTCTATTCTGTGGATCCTTGGCCATTGAGAATAACCTCAATATCAATAGCAATGGATTGATGCATGTAGTAGGATCCTTTGCCTTTGGCCAGTATCGCAAAAACACCAGCATCAATGTTAATAGTAATTCAACACTTCGATTGACAGGAAGCACGGTAATCTACGGCGATTTGAGACTAAATAGCGGAGCTACCTTAGAGTTTGTCGGTGAAGATAATGTCATCACCATCTACGGTGATGTTCAAATCAATAGCGGTGCAAGAGTAATTGGAGATTTTAAAGACACCGAAGGAAAGCTGGACTAAAGCATTTCATTAAATCTGCAAAATCCCGTTTTGGGCAGGAATTCAATTCTGTTCAAAACGGGATTTTTTTATCAAAGAAATGGTTTAGATCCTCCAAAAGGACGATTACTCCTCGTCTTCTTTCCGAACCGGTATAGCCGGCTGTCCCAGTCCAACCGAACCCTTGAGGCCACTTAGAGTAGCTTTCCACCAAGTGCTGAACACAAACTTTGTCGTGTCTCTTTTGAAGTAAATATCAGATAGAACCGTATTCCCGAAAAGTTTCCGCGGGTTGTTATTTTTGATCAAGGTATTCCCCAGAAAACTCATTAAGGCCAGCTTGCCTTTTCCTTTTTCCAAAGTCAGTGAGTCCAGAAAATCAATTTTCAAATCCTCATAATGAAAGCGCATTTTTCCGATAGCTTCATCATCATCTAGCCGAAAACTCCAATCTCCCATCACTACACGGGCATCTTCTCGAGTATTTAGAAATGCCCCTTTTGCCAATATCCCATTCAACTTTTCCAAAGGCATAGCACCGAGCTGCAGCGTTACATCCATGGGATAGGGATCTTCGAAAAATAGACGGCTTTGAAGATTGATTTCCCCCTCTCCCATCAGCTTAGCAGTTGCAATCAAATCCAATTCCTTCAATGGGTATGATGATCCTTCAGTACTGGTAGCTGCCGGCGCGATTCCTGCGGCCACTTCCTCAAAGACTATCTGTCCGGGAAGCTGAGAACCTTCCGTAAATTCCTGGTAGCGGATTCGACCATTCTCTAAAACCACTGTATCCAAAAGTACCGATACAGGTGCTTGACTTAGCAAAACCTGAGGCATGGGTTTATAGACATTTTCTGGCAATGGAAGTCGCTTATCGCGGAAAATATCCAGTCGAAAATCATCGCCTCTGAATTTCCTAGCTTTAATCAGCCCATCCACAAAGTAGGCAGAATAGTCAATCCCTTCTATTCTAAGCCGGTCGATATTTAAATCTACCGCATCCGTTTGGAAGCCTTTTTCTCTCAAATAGGCATAGCGCCCCATAGTCGGCGCATAGCGAACCTGATCCATTTCAAAATTCTCTCCATCAAAAACTACTTTTCCCACACGAATAGACTCCATACTGTCTTTGGTGAAAATCTCATAATCCCCGAATGAAAGAAAAGATTTACTTTCTAAAAGTGATTCAAGGATCTTTACATCCCCCATTTGGGTCAGATTCCAATTCAATGCATTGATTTCTGCATTGACCTCATTGAAGCCTAGTCCATTGATCGCTCCCGTGTTTAGGTCTTCAATTTTTATTTGTCCTTCTTGTATTTCTATGGACTGAAGGAGAATGGACTGGATCAAACCTACCGAATCAGCTTCATTTGATTTGAATTCTTTCTTGATCTTTGGAGCATCTTTGTCCCGAATGACACTTAGCTTAGGTTGAGAGATACGAAGCTTTTCAATATCAAATACACCGGTTTCCTGAATGAGACTCAAATCATTATTGGAAATACCGATTTCAGCTATGCTACCTTCCAGAAAAAAGGGCGTTTTATTCAAGCGATCGATCGGAGCTATCGTGATGCCAGAAAGAACAGTCTCATCTTTTTCACTATCAAAAGAAAGATTGGAAAATACCAGTTGATGAATACTATCTGGGAGATTGAATTGAAACTCATTGAGAGAAATGGCCAACTGTCCGAAGAGCTGAGAAGCATCACGCCTCAGGTCCATCTCTTCACCTAAATTCAAATCCTGAATAGACAGATCAAAATCAGTATTGATGGATTGCTCCCCCCTTTGCCCGTACCGATAGAGCAGGTTAAAATTAGAATTAGTGGCAATTACTTCCTCTATGCTTACCTCCTTTAGCACCCTTCTTTCGCTTCTCGCTTGGTTTCTTCTTGCCTGTTCGCCCGCATTGCGAATATAATCCGGATTAACTTCCAAATTAATCGAGCTTCCATTCACCCGAAGACGATTGAGCTCAAGACGATCATTGAATAAAAAATCTTCTAGATCTACCCCATCGAACTCCACCATCGGAAGCTGCAAGGACAAGGCGATTTTACTGGAAAGATTTTCACCTGGAATGAGTGTCAGTGTATCGATTGAAAGACGCTTTTTCTTGGTATCAAATTGAAGGTGATTAGTCGTCACATCATAATCACCCTGGGCTAGAACAAAGGAGTAATCCGCCAAATCAAGAATGATTTCATCAGAAAAGAAGGTTTTAGAAGTATCGTTTTCCATTCCTTCTTCGAAGTAAAAATTCTTCAGGTAAAGGGATAGATCCTCTTCGGAAAAACTGATTTCCCTTCTTCCAGAAAAATCAAAAAAGTCAAGCTTCCCTTCTTCAAATCGGACCGAATCAATAGAAACTGACCTGAAATAAGAAGAAAGAAGTCCCTGAAAATCATCCACAGAACTTGGCCCGTCCCCTCGGGAAGATTCAGATGTTTTTCGATATTTTCTATAGTCAAACTCGGGGCCAAGGACAAAAATCTCTCTTATATCCAATCTCTCTTCCAGCAGGGCTGCCCTGATATCAACTCCTCTAACCTGAAAGCTGGGAACCTTGAAATTTAATGCAACACTTTTACCATAGGCATCCAAAACATCCGAAATATTCTCAGGATTTTCCGGTCTCAAGGTAAAGTCTTTTAACTCAATCAAGTCACGCTTCGAATCGACAATCACCTCCCCTGCTTCGAAAACGTGAAGATTATCCCGAAGCTTGAGTCGATACTTATCCAAACTCAAGACCACTTCTTCAGCCAGAAAGGCATCTTGGATTTCAAGCACGGAATCCAGTGACACTTTGACATCCTCAAGGCTCAAACTGATACGCTCAAAGGCTACATCATCCGATCTTAATCCTGTTGCATTCTTGAATTGGACCCGACCATCAATCAAGTCAAAATTCCCAATATTTGCCTCTGACAAATACCCTTCCCAGATATTCCTCCTCACTTTTTTGACTTCATCTGAGCTAGCCTTTCGTAGATCCGTGATTTCCACTTCAGGTGCGACTAAGGCAATTCGATCTACATCCAATATCCCCTCGTTGTAGAGCTTTTTCAATTCAGCAGCCTCCATCTCCACGGTCTCAAGCTTGATATCAAACCGCTGATTGGGAACTATGTCAGAGTTTATTTCCTGCCTCTCGACTAGCTCAAATCCTGACACCTCGATTCGGTCCAAAAAGGAACTAGCCATTACTTTCTCACCCCGAATTAGGTGATAATCATCCGATAGGTAAAGGACAAATCCCCCCAATTCCATGGCAGCATCTTTCCCATAAAAAAATTGATTCTGTCTTCTCTCCTGATTCTCACCTAGATAGAATTCAACCATCTTGAACTCTACTTGGCCTGCCTCTATCCGGTTATGAAGACTATCCAAAAGTCCCCCAGTCAAAAAATCACCCTCGCGAACAGACAGTTCTTTTATATAAATAGACTTAAGCAACCCATCAATCAATTCATTGAGGTCACCACTCTTTTGGACACTTTTCCCGAGATTTTCATTTCTGGTAACTTGAACGGAGGGCATGTTTAGAATAACCTCATCAATTTCCAGCTCAGATTGTCTGAAAGCACGGTTTAAATCCACATTCCCTATCCGTAATTCATCAAGGAAAAGCTCATAATAGACAGGCGCGTCTATAGTTTTATCAGGTTTTAGGGAAAACTTCTCAACTGAAATACGGCTATCCAATGAGGTAACAAAGGCTTTTTCGGCAAAAATGGTATGAACCTTATCCGGCAGTGAAAACTCCACTTGTTCCAGTTCAAACTCAAAACCTTTGGCATTGAACGGGGTAAGCCAGTCTCCAGATTCGCTCCAATCCACATCAAATACATGGAGACTGGTATTCTTGGCATTGATGGATTTTTTACTGAGAAAGTTAAAAAAGAACAAGTCTGCGTCGGCGATCAAGATTTCATCGATAATCACCCCACCAAAGATCAACTTATCAATACTCTTTTTGATTTCATTTTCAAGTCGGCGTACTGCTGACACTTCTTCTTGGTCCAGAGAATCGCTTTCTTCCAATTCAGGAGGAAGTTGAAGTGAAAGATTCGGATTCTCAAGACGAATATTTCCTACTTCCAGGATTTTTTGATCCCAATCAAACCAGAGATTACTAATTCCCAATTCATCCAATTGAAAATCAAACAAGACTTGATTTTCATTGGCAGCAGTATTGGGATCCGGACGAAGGACGATCCCATTTAGGAATACTCCACGTCGAAACAGTGAAAAATTCAAACGATTAAACTCTACCTGATAGACTCCCCCTGTTGCTTCATTAACTTTTGTCCGCGCCCAATTAAGAAAAAGGAGATTGGAACCGAAATAAAAAAAGAACTCCAAAAAGAGAAGACTGAGCAGGAGATAGATCAAAAACCGCAAAACCCGCTTACGCCGAGGATGATGGCTGAGTTTATCTCGTATTCCTTTGATCATGCTGATGTATTTTGTGAAAAATAACTAAATCCGCTCTAAAAATTAAAAAAGCAGCAATTTCTTGCTGCTTTTTGCTGTAGGAGAAGGATTCGAACCTCCACGGAGCAGTTAGGCGATAGTCCGGTTTGAGCCATGCTTTTTCCCTTATCTCCACCCCCGAGACAGGAGGGCTTGTCTGCCAATTTCAACATCCTACAGGATTATATCTTGGTGACCTTTGGTCATTTAATTCAGAAAAGAAGCGGCGAATAACTTACAGTCGAAAAAGTCGTCTGTCTCCATTGCTTACGCGCCGCTTTTCAAGTATAGATCGCATCGTTTTGCGATATTTCAATTGCTAACTCTTGATGATTCAAAATTAATAAAATGATCCTTTTATTACCCTTTTTGCAAAAATTTTTCTAATTTTTTACATTATTTTTATTTAATAGCTGTTTTTGATATAGTTTCAAAAATAGAATATCTAAAAATCAAAGCTTCATTAACAAATCTTCAATTCAACTAAGAAATCTGAGACCTAGGGGCAAAAAAAAAACCATGAAAAACAATTTCATGGTTTTAATCAATTAACAATAAACCCAAAATAACCTGCTGTAGGAGAAGGATTCGAACCTCCACGGAGAAGTTAGGCATTCACGAGCTCGATAAATGCTTTGTCCTTTCATCTCCACCCCCGAGACAGGAGGGCTTGTCTGCCAATTTCAACATCCTACAGTATGATACTAGAACTTTTAGCCGTTTGACTGTTTCAAATATACAGCAAAAGGATTCTTTTTTGAAAATAATCTAAAAATTTTATAAAAAATTTACATTTTATTTAATGAAATCGTTTTAAATATATCAATTCGTTAAAATTGAAACTGATTCCAGTCTTATTTTTGACTTATTTTCAATGAATATTTTTTATAGAAATGGGGTATTCATTCAGATCGATATCAGATTCTGGGCACCAACTCGCTAATTATCATCTAGATACGGGAGGTTTTAATAAGAGGGATTACTAAGAAAAATCAGATTTTTAAAAAATCAACAGCCTATTCATATTGTACATAATGCTCCCACTTAGCTAATACAGCCGAAAAATCTTCCGGTAGTGGCGCTTCGAAATACATGTTCTCTCCAGTACGGGGATGCTTGAAGCCTAAGGACTTTGCATGAAGAGCTTGTCTTGGCATGATTTGAAAACAATTCTCTACGAAAGACTTATACTTTGAAAACTGAGTCCCTTTCCGGATTTTATCCCCACCATACATTGCATCGCTGAATAAGGGATGCCCCAGATATTTCATGTGAGCACGGATTTGATGTGTTCTTCCGGTTTCGAGCTGACAGGAAATCAAACTGACATAACGTAGATTATTGATTACTTCCCAATGGGTTACGGCATGTTTTCCCTGACTTCCATCAGGAAAGACGTCCATTATTTTCCGGTCTTTGGCACTTCTTCCTACATGGCCGGTGATGGTCCCTGACTTCTCCTCCATCTCGCCCCAGACTAAGGCTATGTATTTTCGCTCAATGGTATGATGATAAAACTGCGCCGCAAGATGCGTCATGGCCTCTTCTTTCTTCGCGATCACCAGAAGGCCAGAGGTATCCTTATCGATTCGATGAACCAATCCGGGTCGGCCCACATTCCCCTTCATCTCGGGAAGTTGCTGAAAATGATAAACCAGCCCATTCACCAATGTACCCGACCAGTTGCCATGTGCTGGATGAACTACCATTCCGGCAGGTTTATTGACTACCAGCAAATCCGTATCTTCGTAGACGATATCCAAGGGAATATTTTCAGGAATTACCTCGGTATCCCGTGGTTCTTGTGGAAACATGACTCGGATCTCATCCAGTGGCTTGATCTTGTAATTTGCTTTGGTAGATTGGCCATTGACAAGCACGAAGCTATTGTCTATGGCCTGCTGCACTTTATTACGCGTTGCGAAAGCCACTTTCTCGGTGAGGAATTTGTCAATACGGATCGGAGATTGTCCTTTGTCTACCTTGATATGGTAATGTTCGTAAAGGGCTGCTACTTCCTCGTCCTCAAATTCCTCTTCGGGTTGCTGATTCATCCTGTAAAAATACACGGAAGTAACTTAACTTTCTCAAAATTCAAGTATGCTAAGGCCCAATCCCATTGTTAATCAGCCTTTAGATCATCCTCTTTTAGAAGAAAAAGGGATCGAACTATCCATTAAACGCTTGGACTTGATCCATGACTTGGTACCAGGAAATAAATTTTTCAAGCTCAAATACAACTTAGCAAAAGCTCAAGCTGAAGATCATCATACACTCCTAACCTTTGGCGGTGCTTATTCCAATCATATTCATGCAGTATCCCAAGCGGCATTTGCTCTTGGGATAAAATCTATTGGTATCATTCGTGGTGAAGAAACTTTACCGTTAAATCCTACCCTGAAAGCTGCTACAGAAAAAGGGATGCAGCTTCACTACGTGAATCGAGAAGATTTTAGAAGAAAAAAGGAGGAGGGTTTCATCAAGGGTTTGAAGAAAAAGTTTGGGGAATTTTATCTTATTCCGGAGGGTGGAACCAATGCAGAAGCCATACGAGGCACCAGTGACATACTTTCGGATGAGGATGAAAGCTTTACTCATATCGGAACTTCTATTGGTACTGCAGGTACCTTCTTGGGTTTGATTCAATCAGCTAGCCTTGGACAAAAAATTTTGGGTTTCTCCGCTTTGAAGGGTGAATTCATTCACAAAGAAGTGGCTGATCTGAGTAAGATGTTTGAGGTTGATCTTAGCAATCAAAATCAAATATTCACGGACTACCATTTTGGTGGCTATGCCAAATACAGACAATCCCTAATCGATTTTATTTGGTGGTTTTATGAGACATTCGGGATAATCATTGATCCAATTTACACCGGAAAGATGCTTACAGGGATTTGGGACTTGATTGGAAAGGGTTATTTCCCGAGAGGGTCAAAAATTTTAGCCATTCACTCGGGTGGCTTACAGGGAAATGAAGGGTTTACTTTTCAAACAGGAATCAAGCTCCCTACTCTTTCAAGGTAAAATAGTCCTCAGACTCTTCCGGGTGAATTTCCAAGACATTTGCCAAAACCAATCTCACCAAGGTTTTACTGGCTAGAAATTTTGGAAGCTTCGCCTCTCTGATGTATTCGCGAAGGGTTACTTTTCCATTTTCTCCCAAAACCCGCATCAGCTTTTCCTCTTTTGGGCCGTAAGTAAAAACAATATCTCGCTGATGATGTCGACGTTTGAGAATTTCCCAGACTTCCCGACTGGCCTGCACACTTCTGTCTTCGACCCGGATGTAGGCTTTTTTCCGATTTCCATCCATTAAGTGGTAAGCATTACCATTACTTTTTGGGATATCAAAAATAGCCACTCCCTTCTTCTCGTTGATTTTGATCATCTCCACTTCATACTCAAAGCTGGGGAGAATATAATCTTGAATAGCCCGCTTTAAGACAAACACTTCCTCTTCGATAAAGCGCTGCCCACTGACTGTCCCATCATCATCAACACCCAAAAGCAATTTACCGCCTTCGGTATTGGCAAGGGCAATAAGCTCCCGGACAATTTTTTCCGGAAAGGCGACCTTCTTTTTAAATTCCAGTCGAAGCCCCTCGCCCTGAGCAGCAAGTCTTTTGACCTCTTGAAGTGTCATAATGTTTTTTTATTTCTTGGGTCCTTGCTCCAGCTGAGCAAGTCTATTTTTGAGTGCCATCCACTCATCGCGGAGACGGGCAGCTTCCATAAAGTTCAATTCCTTGGCTGCCTTTTCCATCTGCTTTTGTGTCTGAGCAATCAGTTTTTCCAGTTTCTCTTTTCCGAGATATTGTACTACCGGATCAGCTGCGATAGCAGTCTCACCTGGCATAGGTTCGGCGTAAACTTTGGCATTTTTCTTCGAATCAGCCACCTTAGTTTGCCCCATGATTTTATCTCTGGACTTGATGACAGTTTTTGGCGTAATGCCATGCTCTTCATTGTAGGCCATCTGCAGGGATCTTCTTCTTTTGGTCTCATCGATAGCCATTTGCATGGAATCCGTGATATGATCTGCATACATGATTACCCGGCCTTCTGAGTTACGTGCAGCCCGGCCTATCGTCTGTACCAAACTTCGCTCATTTCGAAGGAAACCCTCCTTGTCTGCATCCAAAATGGCAACAAGCGCCACTTCAGGCAAGTCAAGCCCTTCCCGAAGCAAGTTCACCCCGACGAGAACATCAAAGATTCCCAAACGCAATTCCCGAAGTATCTCCACCCGATCAAGGGTTTTCACCTCGGAGTGTATGTAGCGGGATTTCACCCCGGCACGTTCTAGGTACTTTTGCAGCTCCTCAGCCATCCGCTTGGTTAAAGTAGTGACCAATACTCGCGCGTCTTGCTTGATCGTTTGATCAATTTCCTCGAGCAGATCATCGATTTGATTTTGGCTTGGGCGAACTTCAATGGTAGGATCTAACAGACCTGTTGGACGGATAATTTGCTCAACGACCACCCCTTCCGTTTTCGCAAGTTCATAATCTGCCGGCGTGGCTGAGACATAAATGACCTGATTGGTCAGGTTTTCGAATTCATCGAATTTCAGGGGACGGTTGTCCAAAGCTGAGGGCAAACGAAATCCAAAATCCACTAAATTAACTTTTCGGGATCGGTCTCCTCCCCACATGGCCCGAACCTGCGGCACCGTGACATGCGATTCATCAATCACAAGCAGGTAATCATCTGGAAAATAGTCCAAAAGACAGAAAGGACGCATTCCCGGTTGACGGCGATCAAAGTAGCGGGAATAGTTCTCCACACCTGAGCAATAGCCTAACTCCCGGATCATTTCCAGATCAAATTCAGTCCGCTCTTGCAAGCGCTTAGCTTCAATGAATTTCCCCTCCTTTTCGAAGAAATTAACCTGAGCGACCATATCATCCTGGATTTCATGAATGGCTTTATCAATGGTGTCACGTCCTGTTACGAAAAGATTTGCCGGGAAAATAGAGATGATTTTTTCATCGTTCAGCTTCTTACCGCTAGCCGGATCGATCCGCTGAATTGCCTCAATCTCATCCCCCCAAAAGAAAATCCTATAGCCCCAATCCGCATAGGCCACAAAAATATCCACTGTATCACCTTTGACTCGGAAAGTACCGTGCGTCAATTCATGCTGAGTTCGAGAATACAAAATATCCACCAACTTGAATAAAAGCTGATTTCTGGGAATTCGATCCCCCTCTTGGAGCCGGATTACACTTTTCCCAAATTCCTCCGGATTTCCGATACCATAGATACAGGAAACTGAAGCCACCACAATCACATCTCTACGCCCGGTAAGCAAAGAAGATGTTGCACTAAGTCGCAATTTTTCGATCTCTTCATTGATCGAAAGGTCCTTTTCTATATAAGTACCTGAACTGGGAATAAAGGCCTCAGGCTGATAGTAGTCATAATATGAAATAAAATATTCGACTGCATTTTCTGGAAAAAATTGCTTGAATTCCCCATAAAGTTGAGCGGCAAGGGTCTTGTTATGACTCAAAATCAAGGTGGGTTTTTGAACCTCCTGAATTACATTGGCTATCGTGAAAGTCTTTCCCGAACCTGTCACTCCCAAGAGTACTTGTGCTTCATCACCCTCATTGACCCCATTAGTCAATTCTTTGATTGCCTTTGGCTGATCTCCAGTAGGTTGATAGTCTGATGTGATTTTAAATTCCATACTTTTCTACAAACACCTTTTGGGGCTATAATAGTTTGGGCAAATCTGAATTAGGCAGAAATAGCTTTATACTTATCGACATTGTAGTACAGATAATTCGTGCGAAGAATCACTACAAGTAAAATTGGAATAAGGCTTGGGTGAAAGGACTGGAATCCCAAAATCCAGAAAACCACAGCCGCATCAGCCAAAATCAAAGCTGCAAGCAGGTAATGACGCACCCAAGGTTTTAGATTTTTGCGAAGCAAGGCAAAAGCTAATATCAAATGCCCAGGAAAAGCCCAAAGAATATTCCAGTTCCACTGAGTGGCTGAATGCTCTGTAGCAAACCAAAGCAAAAAGATGACTATGCCCAAAATACCCAAGATCGAAAATAGGGCTACATCAAAGCCGATAAACAAGCGCTTTCGCTTGAAGCCGATATAGGTAATCACTGTAAATACAACTGCCACCAGCCAAAACAGCCAGTAGGGATTCAGACTTGGCATTGCGGCATTTTGTCTAGGGAAATCCAAAATGACATGATTCTCCTTCACAAGTGGTCTAGTCGGACCATCCCCTACGATACTTGCTCTCGCAAAGGCTTTTTCCATGTAATCAGGCAAAAACTGCTCCTCCTGTGCCGTAGCATCCCGGTCGATCACTGCCCCTAGAGCCAAATCTATCCCCAAGTCTGCCCAAGGCATATTCAAAACATATTCATCGATCAAGTTTCGGAAGGTCTTTTCGGATTTATCGGCTCCCTCATCATTCCAGACCAATTTGTCACCTAATACCAAATCCATCGCATCCCGAATTCGCGTGGCACAATTATCAAAAAAGAAATCGTAGCGATAGTACCGCCGCTCAGGAAGGTAATTGACCTGAAGAAACTCCACCATATACTTTTCCTGCTCCAGACTTAAATTCAACACTTGTTCTCGAATGGACCGCTTCTCTCGAGTATAGGTCGCCACAAAATCTGCATAAGTACTCACGCTAAGCATGTAATCCAGTCTGCCTCCTGCAAATTTCCCGTAGAAATTGGGCGTATTGAAATTGAAGGTACCGTAGTTGAATACATAGTCCGTACCCTTGATATTATCCAGCACACGAATGGCGCTATGTCCAAAAGCCATGTAGAGCTCATCTCCCGGATCACAGGTCAGCAAACTGATTCGATATAACTGAGCTTGAGAGACATAGACCTGACTAACTAAGAGAAAAATAATCAGACCGATAACTTTCTTTTTTGATTTCATTGTATTAACTTAATTGTCCTTTTTCAACACTTTTTACTTTGGATATGAGGGACAAAACGATGTGCCTACGGATATTTTTCCGATGCCGAATATACAGGATTATGTCGGCTTTTGGAGTCATGTGCTTGACTTGCGCGGTTCTCTATGCCCAAGAAACCGGAGCATTTCGGACTGTTTCGACCGGCAATTTTAATAATCTCACCATTTGGGAAATCTTTGATGGCAGCACTTGGGCGGCAGCCAGCTTTCTACCCAATCAAAATCACGATATCTACATCGAACAAACCCACACTCTTACACTCACTCAAAACGAAGCAGTCAAAAGTTTATTTATCAATGCCGAAGCTGGAGCAGGTCAAAAGTTAAACCTGAATGGATTTAATTTAGATGTTTATGGGTCTTTACAAGGTTTTGACGGAGCAGCCCCCGGAACTCCAAATAGAGCTTGGAATAGTATCAATTGGATAGGAGATTCACCCACCTCCACCATCACTTTTCGTGGAAATAGCAGAGTAATCATTCCACTTAATACATGGAGCGCTCAATCAGACAGAAGCCGATATTCGGTAATATTTGATCCAGGTTCCGGACAGACATTAATTATTGAAGAGGCTTTCAAAGCCTTAAGTTTTATCATTCGAAGCGGAACAGTTTTACAAAGGCTGGACACAAGTGTTACACCTGGAAACTGTCCCACCTTTTCATTTAATACGGAAACCACTGTTTTTGGTCCTGGCCCATTTGGCGAGCTGATTATTGAGCCCGGCGCCCAATTAATTTCTGAATGCAATGATGAGATTCTTTTCCGATCGGGCTCCGTCAGTGCTTTGCAATTCGTCCTTCAAAATGGGGCAGAACTAATCCTCGAAGGCGAAACCCCAGAAATCGAAGCAGCAAACTTTCAACTGAATGGCACCATAATCCATCGTGGCGGAAGCAGCACCAAGACATTTCTAGCTTCTACCTATCCTGATGCAGCTATCCCAAATGCCATTCGAAACCTAGAACTCCAAGGATCTGAAGATTTAATTTTGCCTTCCGATCTTTTCATTCTTGGAGATCTTCGACAAAGTGGGACGGGGGAAATCTCAGCCACGAGCTCACACTTATACTTTGTAGGAAATGGAGATCAGCAAATCGAAAACTTTTTACTGACCTCTCAAAACATGTCACTCAATAAACCTGCCGGGGACTTGACTATCGAAGCTGACTTGAATGTGACCGAGACACTCTATTTACAAAGTGGAAGTCTAGATCTAAATGGGAATACCCTAACGGTAAACTCTTCCGGAATCGGAGGTATCAACTATTCCGGCGGAACTTGGAAAAATGCCAATTCATTTATTTACTCCAATCTACCCACTACACTTACTGCTACAAATGGCACCTTCCCATTTGAAGATGTGGCTAACAGAGGAGAAAGGCTAGTGCAGCTTTTGGGTACAACGGCTGGAGGTGATTTAGAAATTACCTTCACCGAATTTGAAGGAGCTGACTTCAATGCAGGATTTCAGGATACAGATGGAACTGACATTCTCTACCGCTTATTTTCCTATTTCCAATTTTCGGGATTTAATCCTAGTCCAAACTTATTGGAGCTTCGAATTTCAGCAGATCAATTGATCGTAGATGATGTAGATGACCTTCGGATTGTTGGAACCGGCTATGCGGCACCTGGAAATAACATTTCGGGCCTCGACCCTGTCAGACTTTGGGCAAGAAGAGATGTGCCTATAAATGACTTTTCAGGAATCAATTTCACAATTGGCAGTTTCCGAACCTTGAGTATTCTTCCAATTGAGTTTTTTGATTTCGAAGTAAGTTGGAAAGAATCCGCTCCGGAAATTAGATGGAAGGTCAGGGATGAAAAAGCTGGGCAATTTGAAGTTTATAGAAGTGAAAATCCAAAAGAAACATGGAATCTCTTAGGTGCGGTTGAATCGGATCCTGAGAAGCAAGGCAGATACAATTGGCAGGATGTCACGGCAAAAAAGTTTAAGACCTATTTTTACCGAATCAAGCATGTGGAAGAGACGACAGATTTGATCTCTTGGTCTAACACAGTCAGGTTAAACCCAATAAATCCAATTCCAGAGAATGGTATTATTTATCCTAACCCTTATACAACAGGTCCATTACACCTGAAACTTCCTACCGAAATTGACCCTCAGAATGCAGAGATCAAGGTCTTCCATAAAAATGAAACATCCTTAATTCAAGAATCCTTAGACTCTCCGCAGCTAATCTCAGATTTGAAACGGCTAAGGCCAGGGCTCTATTTCATCCAAATCAACTCAAGCGAAATTCAACTGAATTTTAGATGGATTAGAAAATAATGTTTGATGGAAGTTCAAGTCATCTATTTTTTGATCGGTATTTTCAAAAAATAGATATTTCCTATCTTGAAATTCCAACCTAGCAAAAACCTATGACAATCCTTCTCGTCCTGATCAGTATTGCCTTATTGGTGATTTTGATCGTTTGGGCCAAGCTCAATCCATTTTTAGCCTTTCTGATCTCATCCATAGTAGCAGGCTTTTTATTGGGCCTCCCTGCCGATCAGATTGCAGGTTCGGTACAAAAAGGAATGGGAGGTCTGCTTGGGGATTTGGTCGTGGTCATCGTGATGGGAGCTATGTTAGGGAAATTAGTGGCCGAAAGCGGCGCTGCACAGCGAATAGCGGGCTTTTTGATGAAATTATTTGGCAAAAACCGCATCACTTGGGCCATGTCACTCACAGGCCTCATTGTTGGAATTCCACTTTTCTACAATGTAGGCTTTGTCCTTTTAGTGCCTCTGGCCTTCACAGTTGCTTATCAATATCGCTTATCCGCCGTGTATGTGGGTATTCCGCTTTTAGCAGCCTTATCGGTGACCCATGGATTTCTACCTCCTCATCCATCTCCTGCAGCCCTGGTAGCTCAGTTTGATGCCAATATGGGTTTAACCTTGCTCTACGGCTTGTTGATCACCATTCCTACAGTAGCATTGGCAGGGCCTGTTTTTGCTAAGAGCCTGAAAAATATCCAAGCCAAGCCCTTGGAAACTTTCCAAGCGGAGGTCCGGGAGGAAAGCGAATTACCTGGAATAGCCAATAGCTTGATTACCGCTCTCCTGCCTGTTTTTCTACTGATTGGCACCACGGTCATTAGCTTAGGACTTACAGAAAGCAGTCCTTTAAGACCTCTATTCGGCTTTTTGGGAGACCCTGGAGTGGTGATGCTTGTATCGGTGCTCTATGCTACTTACTCGCTAGGCATTCGAAGAAAAACCTCTATGAAAAAACTCATGGACAGCTACACTCAGGCCACCAAAGATATTGCCATGATTTTGCTGATTGTAGCTGGAGCAGGAGCATTGAAGCAGATATTTACCGACTCAGGAGTGAGTCAGGAAATAGCGGATGGCCTCAAAGACTGGCCCATCCACCCACTGATTCTTGCCTGGACTATCACTGCAATTATTCGCGTTTGCGTGGGTTCTGCTACCGTAGCCGGTCTGACCACCGCAGGAATTATCGCTCCCATTATCCATACCATGAACGTAGACCCAAACTTATTGGTCCTTTCCATTGGAGCAGGAAGCTTGATGTTTTCTCATTTCAATGATGCGGGATTCTGGATGTATAAGGAATTTTTCAATCTAAGTATCAAAGACACGATCAAAACCTGGTCCTTGATGGAAACATTGGTTGCCATCATTGGACTGATTGGCGTATTGATTTTAGACTTTTTTATCTAGGGCTGAAAGAGATCATTGGTCAATGCTCGATTAGTTAGATTATATCAAGTATCTACACTAAATTAAACTTGGATTTAAACACCTATAAAAAATGAACTCTCCAGAATCAAACTTTAAAAAACTAGGCCTTGAACTTCCTCCTGCACCCAAACCTCTTGGAGTGTATAAGCCATTCCTAATCGATGGGAAATACCTTCATCTTTCCGGACATGGGACAGTCAAATCCGATGGAACTTTAATTATCGGCAGAGTGGGTGAAGACTTGGATACCGAGCAGGGAAAACTAGCAGCAAGACAAGTTGGTCTAGCTATGCTTGCCACAATCAAAGCTAATTTGGGAAGCTTGGACCGGGTAAAGCGCGTGATCAAAGTCTTGGGCATGGTCAATTGCGTCCCTCACTTTGAAAAGCACCCCTACATCATCAATGGCTGCAGTGAGCTTTTTGCAGAAATATGGGGAGAAGACAATGGAATTGGGGTTCGTTCTGCAGTGGGAATGGGCTCGCTGCCGGATAATATCCCGGTTGAAATTGAGGCCCTGTTTGAGCTAAAAGAGTAAGTTAAGGCTCGACCAAAGCCTTATAGGATTCAAATACGCTTAGGATATCCCGTACATAGTTTACAGCTAGATGCCCCTTGGCAAATCCACTTCGGACTAAGGGATCCAAGTAATATTCCGGATCGCTCTTGAGGGCTAAATATTCTGCTACCTCTTCCCAAGTCTGGGTATTGGCTCCGTATTTCAACGCTAGTCTCCAAGCATCTTCGACATGTCCGTGACCAATATTATAACTGGCTAGAATAAACTTGATTCGCTCATTTACCTCGGGAACTCGCTCCAACCAAAACTTATCCAAGTACCTCAGGTATCGAACTCCTCCTCTAAGAGATTCGATCGGATCATTTGGATTTTCTACCCCAAATCGCTCCAAGGTCACAGGCATCAGCTGAAGTAAGCCTTGGGCTCCAGCGTAAGAAGTGGCTGCCGTATCAAAGCGAGACTCTCTGTATACCAATGAAGCCAATAGTCTCCAATCCCAACCCAATTCCCTGGCGCCTTCTTTGATCAGATCATCAAAAACCGAAATACGATTGCCTGCCAAAGATGAAAAGGGACTCGTAGAACGGTAATAACTATTCTTAGAATTCAGGAAATACTTGGAATAGAGAATAGGAATCAACTTTTTTTCATTTTCCTCAATCCAAGTATTCACAGCTTGAAGGAGCTGAGGAGAGTTTTTCCGAACAAGCCAGCCCACTTCTTTGGCCTCAGATATCTTCCAGGAGATATTCAGTCCATCGAAATAGGTTGCATTTGCTCTCGCAATATTTTGATCGGCTACCGTCCACCGAATTTCCTCCGAAACCACTTTCTCGATCAGCGTCTCCTCATGAAGCCTTGATTCTTCAATGGTAAAATTCACATTCAAGGAATCTTTGATCCTACAAAGCTGTGACTTGTAGATTGTTCCTTTTCTCACATAAATGGTGTCCCCCTCCAAATCTTCCCAACTCTGAATACGAGGCGAATTGGTTGACCCAACCAAGACGGTGTTGATGGTGCCAAGAGGTTTCGAAAAATTTCCTTTCTGAAATCTCAAAGAATCAAACTCAAGATTCATGGCAATCAAATCCACTCCTCCGGAATTCAACTGATCAAATGCTTCATCGATTTCCGTGAGCACCTTGATTTCAAGACCCAGCTCCAGTTCTTCGCTGAGATCACGAAGCATCTCATACTCGTACCCCATCATTCTACCTCGGTAGATGTAGTATCCCGTCGAATTATTATCAACAGCAACCCGTAAAGTTCCTCGATTTTTGATCCCCTTGAGATCTAGAAAATAAGATGGCTCATCTTCAGGGGAGGGAAAATACTTTTCTAAAAAGGTGCACTGAACCCCAAATAAGCTAAGAATTAGAAAGGTACTAATGATTCGAAAGGCTTTGTACATACACGAGAGATCAACTCTCAGTTGGTTCGAAAAGCCTGATAGTCAAATGGTATGCCAAAATACAATTTGCCCATCTTCACGCGGATACCGATGAAGTTTAAAAATCAGTTCAGAGGCAATTGATCAGAGCTGTTTTCAAAATAAATTTTCCCTGATAGACGCATGAGTTCTATTTCCTGCTCTTTGATATTGTAAATGGAAGTGATCAGTCTGTTTTCTGCTGTCAACAAATTGACCTGCGCATCCCGAAACTCCAAATACGAAGCTATACCCAATCGAAACCGCTCCAATGCTATCTCACTACTTTCTTTTGCCACGGCATAGTTACGCTGCTCGATTTCCAGAAGCTCACGATTGTTCATATAGGTATTAAATGCTCGGTAAAGATCTGATTTCAACTGTATTTCAAACTGATCCACCGTGTAATTCTGAATTCTTTGCTGCACCTTGGCATTTTGAATCTGACGATTAAGTGCGAAACCAGAAAAGAGATTGAAGGAAATATTACCCCCGTAATTAAAACCGGATCGTTGGTTTTGAATCAAAAAACCAGCAACGGAATTAAAAGTATTGTCTGCATAGCTTGCATTCAAGTTGATCGCAGGCAGTCTTGCGACCTGAAGCTCTCGAAGCTGTAGGAAGGCTACGTTTTCCTGCCGCTGGGTGATAAGCCACTGCTTATTTTGAAGCAAGGCATTTTCTTCCAAATCCAGCAATCTCAATTCATCACCCACCGTGATCGTGTCATTGACGAAAAATTTAACACCGGGCTCAAGAGCCATCAGTTCATTGAGATTAATCCGAGCAGCTTCGATTACCTGGGATTGACTTTTCAATAGGCTCAAATCAGTGTTGTAATCGACCTCTGCTGTCAAAAAATCTCTTTTTCCTGCACCACCCAATTCATATTGGGCTTGCGCAATATCCAATCTTGCCTGACTGAGTTCGAGCGTGCGCTCCAAAACTTCATAACGCTGAAGCTCCAAAACCAATCGATAATAGGCTGTAGAAATCGCTGCTACGGTATTTTCAACCGCAACTTTTGCATCCAATTCAGAAATCTCAGCGAGTTGGCCAAGCCGCTTGATCGCAACAACTGCCTCGGGACGAAACCCATAAATTGCAGCCATTGTAAAATTTTCTGATTGAGTTCTTGCCCCTAGAATTTCTATGGGCGTTTCAGGATCATTCCGAAAGGTTTGAACCACATCTTCATTAGCATAGCTTCGAGTATAAATCGCATCCACCACCGGAAAGAAAGCAGACCAACCCAGACCAATTTCACCCTGTCGAAGACTGATCGTCTCCACGGCAATTTTGACCTGAAAATTATTCTCCAATCCTTGCTGAATGGCTTTTTCCAAATCCAGCGGTTCTTGGTCTTGTGCTAGTAAAGGCTGTGTCATCAGGCCTAAAATCAGGCCTATCAAAATTTTCTTCATCAGGTTCTTGCGAGTCTTGCTTCTTTAGAAGTCAGATATGTATAAATAGCTGGAATGACGAACAATGTCAAAATAGTGGCGAAAGTAAGTCCTCCGATTACGGCTGCGCCCATCGGTACCCTACTTTCTGCACCGGCTCCCAGTCCAAGAGCAATAGGGAGAATACCCAAAATAGTCGAAAGTGAGGTCATCAAGATCGGCCGGAAACGAGCGACTGCTGCTCCATAAATTGCCTCATTCACAGACATGCCCTGTGCTTTTCGCTGATTGGCAAATTCCACAATCAGAATTCCGTTTTTGGTCACCAAACCAATAAGCATGATAATTCCGATCTGAGAGAAAATATTCAGTGTAAAGCCAAAAGACCATAAAGTCAAGAGCGCTCCAAATAATGCCAAAGGCACTGTAAACATGATAATCAGCGGATCTTTGAAGCTTTCAAACTGAGCAGAAAGCACCAAATAGATCAAGACCAATGCAAACAGGAACGCAAAGATCAAACTATTAGAACTCTCCCGGAATTCCTTTGAAGGTCCAGAAACATCGGTCGAAAAGCTATCATCCAGCACTTCATCTGCTACACGGTCCATTTCTTCAAGTCCCTGACCGATGGTGTAGCCATCGGCTAAGTTTGCAGAGACGGTGGCTGATACAAATCGATTGAAACGGTAAAGCTGAGGTGGAGTACTTGTTTCAACAACCCTCACCAAATTATCCAACTGAACCAACTCCCCATTTTCAGCCCGGACATAGAGCATCCTTAGGTTTAAAGGCTCATTTCTATCCTCCAGCTGCATCTCACCGACCACCTGATACTGCTTACCATTCATGATGAAATAAGCAAATCGCTGTCCTGAGTAGGATAATTGAAGGGTCCTAGCAATCTCCTGAACAGAAACCCCAATATTTCGAGCTTTTTCACGATCGATTTCTATCTCAAGCTCCGGCTTAGTAAACTTCAAATTGATATCAGAGAAGATAAAGGCTGGACTTTGACCAACTTTTTCCATGAAAGGAGGGATGACCTCTTTCAACTTTTCAAGAGTTGGTGCCTGAAGCACATACTGAATAGGCAAGCCTCCTCGACGGTTACCAATTGCTTGAGGCTGGGAAGCAAATGCTCTGACAGCTGTATATCCAGCAAGCTTTTGATTGACTGCCGTGAAAATTTCCTGCTGCGATCGGGTCCTGTTTTCAGCATCAGTCAAGATCAATCGCCCAAAACCCGAATTGGTACTAGCCGTACCAAAGCCCGGTGAAGTTACAGAGATGATTCCAGCCAGTTCTTCCTCTGGGATGGTCGCTTTGAAATCAGCCACCATCTCATCGATCACGCGATCCATGTAGCCGAAGGTCGCACCTTCTGGACCCGACATATTAATTCGGATTTCACCTCTATCTTCTGTTGGCGTAAGTTCTGAAGGGATTTCATTGAACATCCAATAAATCCCAAATCCCATTACTCCAATCAAAAGAAATGCAATCCACCTCACCTTGAAAAATTGACTCAATAAGGCATCGTATCCATCGTTGAGCCATACGAAAATTGGTTCTGTCTTATTGTAAAACCAATTATGCTTTTCTCGACGCTTCAGCAATTTTGAGCTCAACATCGGGGTCATAGTCAAGGCCACAAAAGATGAAATGATTACGGCTCCTGCTACTACAATACCAAATTCTCTAAATAGCCTTCCGGTCGTTCCGGTTAGGAAAATCACTGGCAAGAATACCGCTGCGAGTGCAACTGTGGTCGCAATTACCGCAAAGAAGATTTCTTCAGCGCCCTTGGCTGCTGCATCTTGTGGTTTTTCGCCCTTCTCTATTCGGGCGTAGATATTCTCCAGCACTACAATCGCATCATCCACTACCAATCCAATTGACAGTACAATCCCCAACAAAGTCAAAACATTGATGGAAAAATCTAGCAAGTACATGATAAAGAACACCCCAATCAATGAGATAGGAATAGTCAGTACCGGGATAAAAGTAGTTCTCCAGTCTCTTAAGAACAGGAAGATGATTGCAACCACCAGGATAAATGCTGTGATAATGGTTTCCTGTACCTCAGAAATCGAATCTCTGATGTACTGCGTAGAATCAAAACCAATCTGCAAACCTACATCTGCCGGCAAGTCTTTTTTGATAAATTCTAGTCGTCTATAAAACTCATCGACGATTTCAATATTGTTAGATCCTGGCAAAGGAACCAAAACTACGCCGACCATCGGAACTCCGTCCCGCTTGAGGACAGTTCGCTCATTGAGAGCTGCCAATTCCGCCTTTCCTACATCCTGAAAACGAACAATATTATTCTGATCCTCTTTGATGATCAGTTGATTGAATTCCTGTGGCGTGGAAAGTCTACTTTTTGTTCGGACAGACAGTTCAATGGTTTCTCCTTCTATTCGTCCTGATGGTAATTCTACGTTTTCAGACTGTACTTTCTGCAAAACATCAAGTGGAGTGATTCCATAAGACGCCATTTTCAAAGGGTCCATACGTAGCCTAATGGCATACTCTTTTTCACCCCAAATTTGAACTCTACTGACTCCAGGAATGGTCTGAAGTCTTTCTTTGAAAATATTATCAGCAATATCCGAAAGCTCCAAAAGGGTCCGCTCGTCACTTTTGACATTCAAAAATACAATGGGTTGAGAGTCGGCATCAGCCTTGGATACTACAGGAGGTTCGGCATCAGGAGGAAGGTTTCGCTGAGCACCCGCGACTTTATCTCGCACGTCATTGGCAGCAGCTTCCAAATCCGCTCCCACATCAAACTCAACTGTGATGCTACTGGAGCCATCATTACTGGTCGAAGTCAGGGATTTGATCCCCTGAATACCATTAATGGCCTCTTCTAGCGGTTCAGTGATTTGTGCTTCAATAACGTCGGCATTGGCACCCACATAATTTGTACGCACACTAATTACAGGCGGATCCACACTGGGAAACTCCCGGATACCTAGAAGTGAAATCCCAATAGAACCAAAAAGTAGGATGATCAGGGACATCACTATGGCCAAAACCGGCCTATTAATACTGAGATTGGATAAGCTAGCCATCTTAGTTGATTTGTGTGTATTCTACAGGCATTCCTTGTCGCGCTTGAAGGACTCCCGTGGCAAGGACGAGATCTCCCTCTTCCAGACCACTGACTATTTGTACTTGAGTATCTGTCCGGGTGCCGATTTCGACTACTCGCTCTTGAGCTTTATTTTCAGCATCCACCACATATACCTTATAACCTTGCAACTCCGGAATCACGGATTCTGCAGGTACCATCAATGCATCTTCTGTCTCTCCTAGAATAAAGCGAATTCGCACATACATTCCTGGGAGAAATAAATTATCCTTATTAGGGCTTTGAGCCCTTAGTTTCATCGTACGCGTTGCCGCATCAATCTGAGGCTCGAATGCGTAAACAGTTCCTTCAAATTCTTTTTCGGAAGACTCATTAGTGAAGTAAATCGGAGCCCCTACTTCAACCTGATTGCTGTATCGCTCAGGGATGGAGAAATCAATCTTTATCGGATCAATATTCACAATATTAGTGATGATATCAGCTGTTCCGATCACGCTTCCTTCAGATACTTCCCTAAGGCCAAGAATTCCATCAAATGGCGCTCGAATGATTCGCTTTGCGAGTTGGGCTTCGACCAGTTTGATATCAGAAATTGTTGTATTGAACTGGTTAAGAGCGATATCATATTCTTCCTGGCTGATCGCTTCTCTTTCTAAAAGTTGCTTTTGACGATTCTCTTGAGTTTCATAAAGCTTTTGAGTGTATTGAAGGCGTTGATATTGAGCCTGCAACTCATCATCATCCAAGTAAAGAAGTGGCGTACCCTTTTTTACATATTGTCCTTCTTTGAAGGCTATTCTAGTGACCAAGCCGGACACTTCAGGACGAATGCTTACCGATTCATTGGCTAGAATACTACCTGTCACCTGAAGCTGACTGGTGAGGGTCTCTCTTTGAAGCTTAACCACCTTCACAGGCAGGGCAGAAGGCTGTCCAGGACCTGCTCCCGCAGATGCTACAGAAGTGTCGTTTGACTTTCTGAGGTCAAGTCTTGGGTACAAAATTGCTGCGGCCACTACGAGAAGAATGACTACAAAAAGGATGATTTTTGTCTGCTTGTTCATACAGAAAAGTACTGGATTTGATTATTAGTTTATACTCTTAAGGAAAGCCATTGAATGCTGATTAAATTCTGCAGGGCGCTCCACATTTACGACATGCCCGCAAGTTTGAAGAATCTTAAGACTGGCATTTTTATGTTCTTTGACGATTTTTTTCACAGGTTCCAAAAACATGATATCCTGATCTCCCATCACATATAAGGTTGGGATTTTTATTTCTACCTCTTTGAAATATCGAAGTAGCGGATTGATATCTGCGGTCAATTTGAACCATCGGATAAATTCCTTCTGACAAAGCTTTTTCGCCTCCCGGATAAATAAATTCCGGGATTCAGTGTGCTGCTTCCTAGGAAGAATCACGTACGCAAACAAACTGTAAAGCCACATGTATGGAATTACCTTTTTGAATGTATTTCCTAAGAATACCAAAACTCTTGATTTCGCATTGAGCCTAGTCACGGCACCTGCCAAAACCAAGGATTTGACTCTTTCGGGCTCCATTTCTGCCAACTGTCTTGCCAGAATAGTACCTAGTGATACCCCCATGAAATGTGCAGGAGGCATTTTCAAATGATCCAAAACTTCAATAACATCCTGCGTAACATCTTCAAAGGTGTACTCCTTCTGATATATGGCCTGCGGCAAATTGGTAGACTTCCCATGTCCTCTCAGGTCAATGAGCAATAGATTAAACTCTTCCCGAAAATCCTTGATCTGCTTATACCAGACCACCGAAGAGCCTCCGGCCCCATGGATAAAGACCACCCATTCATCAGATTTGGGATTCGGATATCTTTTGTAGTGCAACATGAAGGCTAAACTCGGATAGACCTAGCTTGGTTCAATTACACAAAAGTATCCACAATCAACTAGAATAAATTGCGAAAAACATACTGAAGGCAGATGGCTTCGACCAAAGGAAAAAATCAAGGATGTTTATTGATTCGAATTGAAACAATAACTCAGAAAAGGTCAATTGATTCAGGAAATCACAAACTCCAACCTACAGTAGTCTGGATAATGTAATCGAGGCTAGTTGCTGATTCTACAGGCTGATTATCAAAGTTGAGAGTTGTTCCTAGGTTGATATAAAAATCCGACAAGAATTCATATTTGATATCCAGCTTAAAATCCGCCCTGAATCGACCTTTTTCAGTTAAGCTAGGGTAAGTGGTCAGATTACTTAGCAATTTCAGGTCCCCAATATCATAAAGACTTACTTCCGCCCCTAAAAAGGACTCGCCGGACCTCTTTCCAGGACTATCGTCCAAAAATTGTTCATTGTTTAAGTTGGCCCCAACCTGAAAACCAAAATAAGACTTATTCGTCCTGACCACATATTTACCAATTCCGATTTTATTACCGACTCGGGAAGCTATCAACTGCTCTGTATTCGATAGATAGGTCAAATCATAAATTAAAAAGTAGTCTTTTTGGAGAAAGTACACATAGGAGATATTCCCATCGGACCTTCTTACAGGCTCAATTTCATCTTGAGTGGACCGGAGACCATTGAAAGATGATCCAAATTTCCATCGATCCGCCAAATATCCCAAACTACTCCGAAGATTGACAGTCCGTAGGTTATTAGCTCTGGTCAGACTCCACCCAAAATCTATACTTGCAGAAAGTCTGCTCCAAAAACCTTCATCCAGGGCGTTTAAATAAACGATGTCATAAATGGGGACAATGATTGATTCTGAGCCTTCAGTATCTTTTGAAATCTGTTTCTTCTTTAGCCTAATAAGCGATTCCGGATCATAAAAGGTGATCTTAACTTCATTATCTGATACACTTCTTATTTTCCCATTAAATCTCCTTCCATCCACTAAGCTTATCAAAAAGTTAGTCCTAGATTGGATATTTACAATTTGCTCCCATTCAGCCTTAAAATCACTGTCAGAGTAATCCGTCTCTATGATGATTACTCCTCGGTCCATACTTTTTATTTCTCCAATGATGAGATTTTTATTCTTAAAAACCAGCGAATCCGTTTGAGCATTTGCCAAATTAATTGATGCCAAAATGAAAAAAATCAACAAAAGTAAGTGCCTCATTTTTCGAAAGTTTTGATCCTTCTATGCTGCAAATTAAAAAAAGGCACCTCGAAAAGGTGCCTTTTTTCATAAAATCTGTAAGAATTAATTGAATATGTATCGAATACCAACTTGCATTCTCCAAGTATCACCCAATGAAGTGGTAGTACGGAAAGTCTCAGTTGGGAAGTCGGAAGTACCAGGAATAGTGTTCAATCTATAAACCGGCTCACCAGCATCATTTGTACCTCTATAGTTCAATAGGTTGTTTTGGAAAGCAAACTTCTGGATGCCCCACTCAGAGTTGAACATGTTACCGATGTTCAAGATATCGATAGATAATTGCAATCTGTTTTTCTTGTCATTGGTGAAAACCAAGTCCTGAGTAAATCGAAGATCGAATCTGTTAACAAATGGTCTCAATGCACCATTTCTTTCAGCAACAGAACCTCTGTTAGCACTTAGGTACTCATCCTGGTTGATGTATGCATCAAGCAAAGTAGCCTGCTCAGCTGCAGTCACTGTTCTACCTCCTAGCGTGAATTCTTGGAAGTTCAACTCGTTTGCAGAGTTAGGAATATACATCAATCGGTTAGATGCGTCCCCAAAGTTTCCAGAGTAAGTATAAGAGAATCGGCCTGCATCAGCACCTTCATAGAACAAGGTGATCGTAGAAGTTTCTGTCTGATAAGATAGTGTACCGATCACACGGTTTGGAACATCGAATCCTGCAAAGCTCAACTCAGGGTTGTTTCTGTCAGACTGAACAGTCGCTGGCCACAAAGAGATCGCTTGAGAACCTCCCGCTGCATCCAGATCTTGAGATCTTGATCTGGTGTAGGCAACCATAGCAGAGAAACCATTTTCAAACTCCTTCTGCAACTGAGCAGTGATAGAGTAGTAGTTAGCATTTCTTCTTGCATTGGTCAAGTAGAACACGTTTCGGAAGTCAGAATCATTGGAATAGTTAGTGCCATTCCAGAAAGGACGCTGATCTGGTCCGTTAAGTGTACCATCAGGAGTACGAACTACTGGGTTGTAAGCAATCGGAGTAGTTACGTCTCTGGAGTAGATGAATTCAGCAGTACCGATGATTCCGAAAGGAAGCACTTGATCGATTGCCAAGTTGGTTCTCCAAACTTGAGGAAGCTTGAAGTCACGGTCTGTCAAGTTCAATTCGTTAGAAAGAGACTGTCCAGGATTCTCAGGATTTCCGAAAGTTACATCCGGATTGAATACGTAGTTAGGTCCGAAAGCCTCAGCTACTTCATCACCTTCATATCCAAGTCCACCTCGAACCACACCAGAACCGTTTACTTGGTTAGAAAGCCATACGAATGGAATACGACCTGAGAAGATACCTGTACCACCACGTACTTGAGTAGTTCTGTCACCTTTAGCATCCCAGTTGAAACCAACACGTGGAGACCAAAGAGGATTTACTTTAGGGAATGTACTTACATCAGGAGTGATTGTCCCATCAGGAGTTTCAAACGTCTTGTTCAAGTTATCCAACAATTGGTTTCTTGGAATATCGATTGGATAGAATGGGAAGTCTACACGAAGACCACCAGTTACTTTCAATTTAGATGTTACTTGATATTCATCCTGTACATAGATACCAAACTGTCCAAATCGAGTCTGATCGGTTGGAGGAGTAGTAGATCCGTCTAGGGCAAAGCTCTTTGCGAAAGCATCTGGATATGCTCCTGGAGTTCTGTTGATAACTGATTCAACGAATGAATCATAGCTGTTGAATCGGTAGAAACCGTTGAATACAGGGTTGAACGCGTTGTCAAAGGTCATGTATTCAAAGTTAGCTCCAAATGTATAGGTATGCTTTCCTTTGTATAGGGAGAAGTTGTTGGTTACGTTGAAGATGTTGTTTTCCAACAAGTTACCTACAGTAAACAATTCATTCCCTACAGAGGTGTAATAAAGCAAGTTACCTGAAGCATCTGGCTCCAAAATCTCGATGAATGGGAAAGCCTGTCCACCTGGGATACCACGCTTAGGATCTGTGATTGATGTGAAACCAATGTTGAATTGGTTTGACATGTTAGCTCCGATTCTGGAGTTCAATTCAGCTACCCAAGACTGTACATTTCTGTCGTTGGTGTAGTTGGTGTTACGGAAATTCATCGCTTCAATACCTGTTCTAGAAGTATTTCTATATCGAGTAGAGATGAAACGGATAGAGTTTCCGTTGGTACGCACGTCTGTGAAAGCCGTGTAGTTGTTGTATCTCACTGACAATTTGTGATTGTCATTGATGTTGAAGTCCAATCTTGCATTGAAACGCTCCTGCTCAGAGGCAAAAGGATAGTTTTCGTAAGGACCAGTTTCGTAGTCATAAAGCGAACGCAACTGATTGCTGATGAAATCAAGATCAGAAGCAGGAACTCTGGAAACTGTCAAACCATCAGGCTCTAAACCTGGACGGGCAGCTACTTTCGTGTAACTTGGTACAGCTTCAGTCTCTGTCTCGTAAGAAACGAAGAAGAACAATTTGTTCTTAATGATTGGACCTCCTAAACGGAAACCTACGATTTCGTTTTTAGAGTCATCTACTGGCAATCTTGTCTCACCTACTTTGTCACCGATCATTTGATCGTTTCTCAAGTAGTAATAAGCAGATCCAGAAAATTCATTTGTACCTGACTTAGTAATAGCATTTACAGATGCTCCGGTAAATCCTGCCAAACGCACATCGTAAGGAGCCAAGTTAACTTGTACTTCTTCGATCGCATCTAGGGAGATCGGGTTAGATCCGGCAAACTGCCCTGATCCAAGACCGAAGTTGTTGTTGTAAATATTTCCGTCAACTGTATAGTTGTTGAATCGGCTAGAAGTACCGGCAAATGACGTACCATTAGACTGTGGAGTCAATCGGGTAAAGTCATTGATATTACGGTTGATGGTAGGTAGAGAGTTGATTTTATCTCCTGTCAAGTTCAAACCTGCACCGGTTTTATCCGCATTCATAATTGCATCTTGGCTAGCGATAACTTCGATAGCTTCTAGCTCCAATCCATCAGAAAGAGATGCATTCAGGGTATAAGTCTGACCTAGACCCAAAACGATACCTTCGAATAGACGATCTTCGAATCCCACAAAGGTGATTCGTACTGTGTAAGGTCCACCTACACGCATGTTTGGAAGTACAAATCGACCTTCCAAGTTACTCACTGCCCCGTAACGGGTACCGGATGGCTCGTGTGTCGCGACAATGTTGGCACCTGGAAGTGGTTCGCCTGACACTTCAGTCACCACCCCTTGGATGTTACCTGTCGTCACACCTTGTGACATTGCCCATGTGCTGCTGAATACCAGCAAAAGAACAGTCACTAAGTTTTTGAGTAAATTTTGCCTCATGTTTTTTTGGTTTAGTAAAAGTTGGTTTTATCAATTACAGCGCAAAGGTAATTTTGACATACTTCTTTGCGGGGTACTCTGTGTTAATTTTTACTGCGTAAATTTAGCATTTATTAACATTTCCTTAACATTAAATCAGAATAAATGTTCGCAAAAGAGCTGAACATGATGAAATTCAAAATTTTTATTCTGAATTATACGTTAAAAAAAAATATTATACTAATGTCTTAGAAATTAGTCAAATAATATTTCTTTAAATTCGCCTTAACTGAAGTAAGACTTATTTCCTATTTTCACATCCTCAAACCCCACTACAAAACCACCCTTCGATTGAAAAACAAAAATATACTCTGGCTTTACCTCTTTTTGTTCGCATCGATGGCAGACTTTGCGCTGATTATCAAAGGCCTTGATGAGGCACGAATTTATTCCAAACCATTGATAGTCACAAGTTTGATTATCTATTTTTACTTAATCACAAGGCCAATTTCTTGGACATTGCTTTCTAAAGCCATGATGGGAGCACTGATATTTTCACTTATTGGAGATGTCCTGCTACTATGGGAAAATTTGTTCATTTACGGATTAGGGGCCTTCCTTTTGGCTCAAATTTGTTACATCATCGCATTTAAGATTTCACAGCGAAACCCAAACCGGATTTTTAATGTCAATTTCATCCGAACATTCTTTTTCAACCTACCCATTTACATTGCTGCAGCTTTTGTCTATTTCCTGATTCACAATAATCTTGGTCCGCTAAAAATCCCCGTTGTCATCTACATTATCATCATCGTGAGTATGGTGACTACCGCTCGAGAACGATTTAAAAGAGTAAACCCCGACTCATTTTGGCAGGTATTCGTCGGGGCTTGTTTTTTCTTTGTCTCAGATGGCATGATCGCTATCAACAAATTCTATTTTGAATTTCCCGAAGCTGGAATCATGATCATGGGCACTTATGTGATCGCTCAATTACTCATAGTCATGGGAATCCGATCCTACATCCTCAGACCTGAATAAAGACCTATTTCTTCAAGGCAAGCTGAATTGAAAGTTCTTGCAACTGCTCATCGGCAATGGTACTTGGCGAGTCAATCATCACATCTCTTCCTGAATTATTTTTCGGGAAGGCAATGTAATCCCGGATGGAATCAGAGCCTCCGAAGATGGCGCAAAGACGATCAAAACCGAAGGCGATGCCACCATGAGGAGGTGCTCCATACTCGAAAGCCTCCATCAAAAATCCAAACTGCTTTTGGGCTTCCTCATCGCTAAAGCCTAAATGCTTGAACATCAATTGCTGAGTGGCTCGGTCATGAATTCGAATAGAGCCTCCACCGATTTCCACCCCATTGATTACCAAATCGTATGCATTGGCCCGCACTTCTCCTGGATTGGAATCCAAAAGCGGGATATCCTCTTGCTTGGGAGAGGTGAATGGATGGTGCATGGCATGATATCGCTCCGTCTCCTCATCCCATTCCAATAGAGGAAAATCTACAACCCAAAGAGGCTTGAAGACCGTTCTGTCACGGAGACCTAGGTCCTCGCCCATTTTCAGTCTTAGTTCGGAAAGCTGCTTTCTCACCACTTTCGTATCTCCACTTAGAATGAGCATCAAGTCGCCGGGCTCCGCACCAAAAGCGTCTGCCCATGCCGTCAAGTCCTCTTGTCCGTAAAATTTATCCACAGTCGACTTCAACGATCCATCTGTGTTATACTTGACATATACCATGCCTTTAGCTCCAATCTGCGGTCTTTTCACCCATTCAGTCAAGGCATCCAATTGCTTGCGGGTGTATTCTGCAGCTCCCTTGGCACAGATACCTACAACCAACTCAGCCTGATCGAAGATTCCAAAGCCTTTGCCTTTTGCAAGGTCATTCAATTCCACAAATCGCATATCGAAGCGAAGGTCCGGCTTATCATTTCCATAAAATCGCATCGCATCGGCAAAGGTCATTCTTCCGACTTCCTCCAATTCTACTCCCTTTACCTCTTTGAATAAGTGCCTGGTAAGCCCTTCGAACATGGAAAGCACGTCCTCTTGTGTCACGAAAGACATTTCACAGTCGATCTGAGTAAACTCAGGCTGTCGATCTGCCCGAAGATCCTCGTCGCGGAAACACTTGACGATTTGGAAATACCGGTCAAAACCCGAAACCATCAAAAGCTGTTTGAAAGTCTGGGGAGATTGCGGCAAAGCATAAAATTCCCCCGGATTCACTCGGCTCGGTACGACAAAGTCTCTTGCACCCTCTGGAGTTGATTTGATTAGGACAGGAGTTTCCACTTCAATAAACTGCGCTGCATCCATGTATTTCCGAGTCTCCTGCATCATGCGATGACGCAATTGGAGCTTTTGCCGGACTACATTTCTACGTAAATCCAGGTATCGGTATTTCATCCGAAGATCATCCCCCCCGTCCGTTTCGTCTTCAATCAAAAATGGTGGAAGTTTAGCTGGATTCAAGACCTCGAGTTCCGCTACCTTCACCTCAATGCTACCTGTTGGGATTTTATCATTTTTAGATGTCCGCTCGATCACGGTACCTTTTGCCTGAATGACAAATTCACGGCCCAGGGATCCGGCTTTATCAAGCAGTTCTTTGGCAGTAGAACCTTCCTCAAAAATCAACTGCGTCAATCCGTAGCGGTCCCGAAGGTCCACCCAAATCAAGCCTCCCTTATTTCTTACTCGCTGAACCCAGCCTGCAAGAGTGACTTGAGTATTGACATGGTCTAGGCGAAGTTCGCCGCAGTTGTGACTTCTATACATAGCAAAATTTGGTTTTGGACGCCAAAGATAAAAAATTGTGCTTTCGCCTATCATCTATTTGATGAGAATAAGGACCAATACTGAAAGATTTCGAGAGATTTGCCTTAAATAACTGAAGGATTTGAAAAATTTAGCAAAACTATCCTTAGAAGGAATAGTTTTTGTTAAAAAACTTGTAGAAAATACATCATTTGTTTTCCTTCGGATAGCATTCTATTCACCCCAAATTTCCCCTCATGAACAATAAATGGCTCGGACTTCTCGGACTTGCAATAATTTTAGCAGCATTCTATTACTTTTCAGACCGATCCAATACAGATATCGATACAAGCCTCGATGATCAAATTGCAGAAATAGACAGCTTAGCCGTCGATCCAAATTCTAAATTTCTCTACGGAATAGATGTCACTGGACTCAATATAATAGAGGGAACAGTAGCCAGAAATCAAACACTTGGTAGTATTCTTTCGCCATTTGAAGTCCCTTATCAAATCATCGATGAGCTAGCCAAAAAATCCAAAGAAATTTTTGATGTAAGAAACATCGCTTTCAATAAGAGATTTAAGCTTATCACTGCTGAAGATTCCACTTCAGTAAAGCCACGTTATTTTATCTACGAACCCAATGCTGCCGAATATGTAGTCTTTGATCTGGACAGTTTGGAAATCTACAAAAAGGAAAAGCCGGCTGAAATCCGTACCCGTGAGATTGGCGGGGTGATCCAAACTTCGCTTTATGTAGACATGATCGAAAAAGGTGTCGGCCCAGATCTGATCGACTTATTCGCAGATTTGTACGGATGGTCTGTTGATTTTCAGCGTTTGCAGAAAGGAGATAAATTCAAGGTCGTTTTTGATGAAAAATTTGTAGAAGATCAGTCCGTCGGGGTAATAGGCATTCAAACAGCTTATTTCGAGCACATGGGAGAACCTTATCATGCAATTCCTTTTGAGCAAAATGGGGAAATGAACTTCTTTGATCAGGAGGGCAACAGCTTGAAAAAGGCCTTTCTTCGCGATCCCTTGAAGTATTCCCGAATAAGCTCTCGATACAATCTTAGACGATTCCATCCGGTACAAAAACGCTACAAACCACACCTAGGCACAGACTATGCAGCGCCTCGAGGCACAGAAATCCGAACTGTAGGCGATGGTACAGTTGTCGAAGCGGGCTATAGCAGAGGAAATGGCAATTATGTCAAAATCAAACATAATGGCACTTATTCTACTCAGTACCTCCACATGTCCAAAATTGGTAAAGGCATCAAAAAAGGGAGTAGAGTTCGCCAAGGCCAGGTGATCGGATATGTAGGAAGCACAGGTTTGGCAACAGGCCCGCATCTTTGTTTCCGTTTTTGGAAGCATGGAAAGCAAGTAGATTGGCTTCGCGAAAAAATCCCACCATCCGAACCGATTTTGGCAGAAAATAAGGATGCATTTGAACTGGTGAAAAGAGATGCTATTCAAGTTTTGGCAGCGATATCCGTGGAAGGTGAATCAGAAAAGACTTTAGCATCAAACCAAAAGATTCAGCCGGGAGTAGCTGGGGAATAGGGATTTAAAAAAAACTCAAACTTCTTTTTTAGAAATTAAAAGTTTTTCGGTAAATAGCCGAACAAAACACTACTATATCTTTTAAATTCTTGATTTATGAAAAAAATTATCTTTTCAATCGCCCTCTTTTGTTTGATCCTTCCAAACATCTCAAAGGCTCAATCCGATGAAACTGTCAGCCGATTGATGGAAGCCATGCAAATCGGAGAATCCATGAGTGGAATGGTGGACATGATGAAGCAAAACCCGGCATTTTCCGCTTCAGTGCCTGCGGAGTTTTGGGATGAATTCAAAGCAGAAATCACTTCTGATGCGCTGATTGCTGAAGTTGGGGAAGTTTACAAAAAATACTACACTGAGGAAGAAATGCTTCAGCTGATTGAGTTTTACTCCTCTCCTATCGGAAAGAAAACTTTGGAAATCAACCCTCAACTCTCAGGAGAAACCATGCAGATCGGTCAGCGCTACGCGATGCAGATTGTTCAAAGACTGATGGAAAAATCAGGTATTGAATAATTAGAAAATCTGATTATCAGCAATCATGCCTTTCCCTTATTTTCTTTGCTTAACTGGTTGGAAGACCGAAGTCCGAAGCTTCCGGATTCTGATCCATTCAGCAGACAATAAGCCGACTTTTTGTCAATACTGGTAAGAAAGCGAATATCCATAATAGAAAAACTAAGCCGGGCAAAACCCGGCTTTGATTTTTATAAACTCCAAGTGTTTCCTATTTCAGAAAGTGGCATACAGCCCCGGTATTCTCCAGGAATTGGATCATAGCTCAGGACATTTTTTCCGATTTCTTCCGAACTGAAATAGGCCCAAAGTACGGTGGATTTCAGACCTCTGTAGAACCCGACTGGCTCCCGAGGGCCTACATCTCCTCCCCATACTTTTTTGGCAAATTTTGGAGAATTAGCCTCCTGCTCCTTGAAGCAGGCTGCTTTTTCCTCTTCAGAAAGCTCAGCAAATACTTTTCCGTACTTTTCTTTACAGTCCGCATTGAACTTTTCTATTTCGGCGACTACCTGCTTTTGCCCTTCCTCGTCGTAGGTTTTAGCATACATCAGGTCGATGAAAACATCTGCCTTCACATCCAAACCACCGGGAGTTTCGGTTTTGGGCAAAAGGAAGTCCACGAAAGAGGACAGAAATATAGCATGGTCTTCTGACAGAAACTGAGGAGTCCAGGTCAATCGGTCCTGCTGGGCACAGGACTGTAACAAGCTCAGTAAAGTAGGAGCTCCAGCAGCTGCTCCCAGTGCCAGAGCGGATTTTTTAAGTGCGTCGCGTCTGTTCATGGCTTAGAGGTTGAGTTTTTTGAGTTCAGATACGGCATGATTGGCAGCTCTTGCGGTGAGTGCCATGTAGGTCAAGGAAGGATTGACACAGGAGGAAGAGGTCATACAAGCTCCATCGGTAACAAAGACATTTTCACATCCATGCACTTGATTGTTCCCATTCAAAACGGAGGTTTTTGGATCTCTACCCATTCGGGCAGTTCCCATTTCATGGATTCCAAAGCCCATCTCATGTTTATTGTCAAATTCCATGACATCTTTCAGCCCGGCTCGCTCCAGCATTTCCTTGGCATCCTGCCTCGCCTGATCATTGAGTGCAAGTTCATTGGCTTTCCATTCCGCATCTATGGAAAGAGTGGGTTGACCCCATTTATCCAACACATCTTTATTTAAGTAAACCTGATTTTCATGGTAAGGAAGGCATTCCGAAAAACCAGTGATGAAAAACTCCCAAGGTCCCGGCTTCATAAGACCGTCTTTGAAATCTCCTCCAAAAGCTTCCTGATTGCTGCCTGCTCCCCAGCCAGCTCTGCCGCCTCCACCTTGGAAACCAAAGCCACGGACAAATTTATCCGACTGAGGTCCATCTTTGAGGTTGACATAGCGCGGAATATAGATTCCGTTTGGTCTGCGACCTTTGTAATATTGATCTTCAAAACCTTCAACAGTTCCCATCGCACCGACTCGATAAGTATGATCCATCAAGTTGTGTCCAAGTTCTCCGCTGTCATTTCCCAAACCATCTGGGAATCGGTTTGAAGTTGAGTTCATCAAAATCTGGGTAGTGCTCAGCGTGGAAGCATTGACAAAAATAATTTTGGCTTTGTAAACAATCTCTTCGCTGGTTTCGGCGTCGATAATACGCACCCCAGAGGCCTTCCCTTTTTGCTCGTCATAGACCACAGACTGCACGATGGAAAACGGTCGGATGGTCAAGTTGCCTGTGGCATTGGCTGCAGGCAAGGTCACTGCATTGGAACTGAAATACGCTCCATAAGGACAACCTCGATCGCAGCGGTTACGGAACTGGCATTTTCCTCGACCATTCAAGGGTTCGGTCAAGTGAGCCACCCTCCCGATAATTAGATTTCTGCCGTTAAAGTCTTTCTCAATTCGCTCCTTGACGTGTTTTTCCACACAATTCAGTTCCATCGGAGGCAAAAAATGAGAATCCGGTAACTGGGGTAAACCTATAGCTTCCCCACTGATTCCGGCGAATTTCTCCACGTAGGTGTACCAAGGTTCAATATCTTTATATCGAATAGGCCAATCCACCCCATGCCCATCTTTGGCATTCGCTTCAAAATCCAAATCCGACCATCTATAGGTTTGCTTTCCCCAAAGTAAGGATCGACCACCCATTTGATGAGCCCTCACCCACATAAACGGCTTGACTTCCGTGTAGGGATTTTCCAGATCATTGGCATGAAAATGCTCATTGAAAGCTCCGATAAAGCCCGATCTTCCACCTTTTGGGTGTTTGGCTTTTTGCTCGGGAGTGAGTCCGCCCCGAAGTTCGTGCTCCCAAGGATCTAGCGTCATGGTAGGATAATCCACCACATGCTCCACAATACGTCCTCGTTCAAGGACAAGGGTTTTTAGTCCGGCTTCGCAAAGTTCTTTTGCTGCCCAGCCTCCACTAATTCCTGATCCGATGACAATGGCGTCGTAGGTTAGGCTTTTGTCGGCATCGATATTAAAATTGGCCATATTAATAGGTCTGTTGAAGGCCTAATATTAGCCAAATTTTTAATGTAATACTCAGTCAATTTCTGACCAAAGGGGAGAATAGCTACTACTTTTCCCTAGTCCATTCCACCGTACGCCCAAATAAAGAAACACCAATGTACCCTCGAACCTCCAAAATATCCTTGTCCTTCAATGTCATCACGCAGGAATAGGTTTTCCCATTTTTAGGGTCATAGATGGTCCCATCTTCCCAAGTACCATCCTCAAAAGTAAATCCTTCTAAGATCTCTAGGCCCAAAATGGGTTTATCCTGCAGAGATTCATCCGGATTATTTTCATCGGTTTTAGGCTTGCCGTTATCAGTCGGCTCTTTTAGCCAAATGATTTTCCCGAAATATTTATTGCCTTCCTTGTAAATTTCAATCCGTCCGTCTTTCTCGGTATTGTTCCAAACTCCCAAAATAGCATCAGCATCTTGAGCCTGAATTGTCAGGGCGGAAAATAGAAAAATAGCGAAGCTCGCGAATAGGGTTTTCATATTGATTGAATTTGGTGATTATGTTGAATAACGAAGTCCTATTAACTTGGTTTGCGTCGAAAATAGCTAAAATTCAAACTTGAAATTAGAAGGGAATTGACTTTTGATTCATGTCAAAATTCTGATGGGTTTGATCAAATAATCTAGAACATGACAGATCGCCCTCCTGATATCGCTATTGCTCATCGGGACTGGCACTTCAGGGCTCCAATCCCTGGAATTCCTATTGTTACCCCAAATTGAATTTGGGGCTATTACAGGACGCACTTTTGGTGCTCCTTTAAAATCTTCCGATGTTAGAAAAGTGCAAACGGCACGCCCTTTGAATGCCCAGAATTCAATTCTGGGTTTCTAATCAATTTTGTATTTTTAAGAGTGCCAAAGGCCTGCCTGACCGTCAGGCAGGCACGATCTGTAACCCATTTTTCACAACATAAAATTTTTGAAACCATGCCTCAGTCCCTAGTAAAAATCTACCTCCACATCGTTTTTTCTACCAAGAATCGAATACCGATGATTTCAGGTCGAATCAGACCAAATGCCCAAGCCTATTTTGTGAAAGTTGGAGCCAATTTGGGCAGTTTCACTGAAGAAATTTTCATGATGCCGGATCATATTCACTGGCTTTGCACACTTCCACGAACAATCACTATTGCCGATTTGGTGAAAAATGTCAAAATCTCCAGTTCCATAAAATACAAGGAACTAATCCATCACAATTTCGAATGGCAAAAGGGTTATGGCGTATTTTCTGTCAGCCAATCCAAATTGGATACGGTCAAAAGATATATCCAAAATCAAAAGTAGCATCACGAAAAAACAGATTTCCAAACCGAGTACAGGAGGTTTCTAGAGGAATATCGGATTGAATATGATGAGAAATATGTATGGGATTGATTCAATACAGGTCGCCCCTTCAGGGCTCTGGGGTTTAAACCCCTAATTTGATACCCCAAATTGAATTTGGGCCTATTACAGGACGCACCTTTGGTGCTACTTAAAAATCTTCCGATGTTAGAAAAGTGCCAACGGCACGCCCTGTTCTAACCCAGAATTCAATTCTGGGTAATATCCATAGATTTCGATATCCAAGAGCCCCAAAGGGGCGATCCGTATCAAATTTTTAATCCAATATCCTCTGATTAAAATTCCAACTTTGTCACCACCCAAATTTTCGCCTATTTTTCGCCTATGAAAAAAAGCAGGATTCATCCTTTTGATCTGACCCTTGATATTCTAGGTATAATTGCAATCCTAGCCCTCTTTGCTATTCCCACTATTTTTTATGAAAGACTTCCAGACAGTCTACCAAGACATTTTGGATCGGATGGTCTTCCTGATGCCTATGCGGGAAAGGGGGTAATTTGGGTTTTTCCAATCCTTGGTTTTTTTATGTACCTGATAATTCGATTTATCAGTACCCTTCCCGAATTAATTAATCTGCCGTTCAAAGTTAATCCAAGTGAAAGCGAATCTCAGAAAAAGAAATATGGAAGAATGATTCGTATACTGAATGTAGCTGTCATTTTCACCTTCCTTTTTTTAACCTTCAATACGATTGAAATCGGTTTGGGAAATCAAACTAAACTCCCTACAGGCTTCAAGTCAATCACTTTATTTTTACTTTTCGGGATACCCTCTATATTCATCATTCCTGATTGGTTGAAATCACGAAAATTCAAATCCTAAAAAGATGAAAAAAATCACCCTGATCCTCATTTTGGCCTTTGGACCACTATTCTCCTTTGCGCAGCAAAAACTCAATAAAGACGAGCAGAAACTGATAGAACTGATCGACAAAAACTACCAAGAGACCGTCGCACTTCTCGAGGAAGTCATCAATATCAATTCCGGTTCGCTGAACAAGGAAGGCGTGCGGGAAGTAGGTCGTGTTTTCGCCCGGGAATTTGAAAAAATCGGCTTTCAAACCGAGTGGGTCGAAGTGCCTGCGGAAGTGAACCGAGCAGGGCATTTTGTGGCAACTCGGAAAGGAACGAAAGGCAAAAAACTCTTTCTGATAGGGCATATTGATACGGTTTTTGAAAAAGACATGCCCTTCACTCCCTTCACCTGGCTGAATGACAGCACTGCCACCGGACAAGGCGCCAATGACATGAAAGGCGGAGATGTGCTGGTTTTTGCCAGCCTGAAAGCGCTACACGAACTCGGACTCTTGGAGGACCGAACCGTGACTGTGTATTTTATGGGAGATGAGGAAAGTTCAGGGGACAATGAGCTTTCTAGGAGAGATTTTATAGAGCGTTCCAAGTCTCATGATATCGCTTTAGGTTATGAGACTGCTCAGGGATTCAATACGGTTACAGTTGCCAGAAGAGGTTCCAGCGGCTGGACTTTGAAAACTACTGGCCGTCAAAGTCATTCCAGTGGGGTTTTCCGCGAAAGTGTGGGCTATGGCGCCATCTATGAAGCTGCCCGAATTTTGACAGAGTTTCGGGAAGAACTGGCCGGTGAGCAGTACCTCACCTTCAACCCGGGACAAATTATCGGCGGTTCGGATATTTCCTACGATTCGAAAACAGGAAAAGGAGAAGCTTTGGGAAAAACCAATATTGTGGCAAGAGAAGCCTACGTGACTGGAGATTTGCGCTTTTTGGGAGAAGAACAAAAAGAGCGAACCCGTACAAAAATGCAGGAAATAGTCAATCGAAATCTCAATCAAACCGATGCTGAAATCACATTCCAAGATGGGATACCATCTATGAGCCCTCGGGAAGAAAACTACGAATTGGCAGCTGTCCTGAATCAGGTCAGTTTGGATATGGGATTGGGAGAAGTGAAGCCGGGCGATCCGGGAAGCAGAGGCGCAGCGGATATCGCCTATGTGGCCGAGATTCTTCCCGGCTTGGATGGTTTGGGTGCTTCGGGTCGCGGTGCGCACGCTCCAGGCGAAACCATCAACATGAAGCAATTCCCCGATCTGATCAAAAGAAATACGATTTTACTGTACCGATTGACTCGATAACTGATGAAGAAATTTTTAATCCCGGCGGTTTTGGTAGCAGCAGCCCTTTCCTGCCAAGCTCCCCAACCCCAAGAACCCGAGCCTATGAAACCCCAGAAAATAGTCGTTTATCAGGTCTTTACCCGCCTTTTTGGCAATACGAATACCACCAACAAACCTTGGGGAACCAAGGAAGAAAACGGTGTTGGGAAGTTTAACGACTTCACAGATACTGCCTTGGAAGAGATCAAAAAGCTTGGGGTGTCCCATATCTGGTACACGGGAGTCCCGCATCATGGAGTGATTGGAGATTTTCCGGAGATCGGTGTGAGTTCAGATGATCCGGATGTGATCAAAGGAAGGGCTGGTTCCCCTTACGCCGTACGGGATTACTATCAGGTCAATCCCGATATGGCCGTGGATGTGACCAAGCGGATGGAGGAATTTGAAGCTTTGATCGCCCGAACTCATAAGCATGGGATGAAAGTGATCATCGACATCGTACCCAATCATGTTTCCCGGCATTACGAGGGGAAAAACAATCCCGAAGGAGTGAAAGATTTCGGAGCGGATGATGATACATCTGTAGAATATACCAAGGATAACAACTTTTACTATATCCCGGGAGAAGCCTTTCAGGTACCCGAACCCAAAAACGGTTACCAGCCGCTAGGCGGAGAAAAGCATCCCTTAGCGGATGGAAAATTTGAGGAAAATCCAGCCAAATGGACCGGAAATGGTTCCCGATTAGCTCAGCCTGATTTCTATGATTGGTACGAGACCGTCAAAATCAATTATGGAGTAAGTCCCGATGGAAAAAAGGATTTTGACGAACTGCCTACCGGCGCGGATTCCTTGGATTGGAAAGCACATTATGACTTTTGGCAGGGCAAAGAAGTGCCGGATTCATGGAAAAAGTTCAAGGACATCACCCAGTTTTGGTTGGGAAAAGGAGTGGACGGATTCCGCTTTGATATGGCCGAGATGGTTCCGGTAGAGTTCTGGTCCTATTTGAATTCCCATATCAAAAAGACCAATCCGGAAGCATTTCTTCTGGCCGAAGTGTACAACCCAAGTCTCTACAGAGACTATATCCACAAGGGAAAAATGGATTACCTCTACGACAAGGTGGAGCTGTACGACACCCTGAAGCATATCATGCAGGGTCATGGTTCGACGGATAATTTGGTGCCTATTCTGGAAGGATTGAAAGACATTGAGCACCACATGCTGCACTTTCTGGAAAACCATGACGAGCAGCGCATTGCCAGTCCGGAGTTTGCCGGAAATCCCTGGAAAGCCATGCCTGCTTTGGTGGTTTCGGCAACTGTTTCCACATCTCCGACCATGATCTATTTTGGGCAGGAGGTTGGAGAACCGGGAGCTGAGGATCCAGGTTTTGGCGACCCTAGCCGAACCTCCATTTTCGATTACATCGGAGTACCGCAACATCAGAAATGGATGAATGGAGGGAAGTTTGATGGAGGACAGCTGTCGGAAAATGAAAAAGCGCTGCGAAACTACTACTCTGAAGTGCTCAACTTCACCAGAAACAGTTCGGCGCTGATGGGAGAGTATATGGAATTGCATTCTTTCAACCGAAAGCAAAATATAGCCTACACAGACAAAGCCTTTGCTTTTGCCCGCTGGGACGAAAACCAGAAGCTAATAGTGGTAACCAACTTTGATGAATTCCAATCGGTGAAAACAACACTCAAACTTTCTCCGGAATTGCTCAAGGCATGGGACTTGAAAGCGGGAGAGCGGGAGATCAAGGAAGTGATGTTTGGGAAAAAGAAGGCCATTCTTCGGGTGACGGATGAAGGGGCTGAAATTGATTTGGACTTTGGCCCTTGGGAGTCGGCGGTGTTTGATGTGAAATAATTTTTTGATTCTATGCCTCGGAAAAAGGCTTCTAAATCCTCGATTTGGGCAACTTCTCTGATCTTCTTTGTATTAATTGCTGGAACAATCTTTCTTATCAAATACGGTAAGGGGATTAAACGGGAATTTTCAGACCATACGCGAAAGACTCCAGTTTGGACAGAAACTGAAAAATTCGAGCGGGTCTTCACGGAATTTCCAGATGGAATTTTAGGTGTCGATATCTCCCAGTATCAAGGGAAAATTGATTTCAACAAGCTTACACTTCAGCTTCAAGATCGCCCCGTTCAATTCCTGGTCTTTCGTGCCACCATGGGACATAATGGGGTGGATAGAAGATTTTTTGAAAACTGGGAAGCTTCCAAAAATCTGCCAGTAGCCCAGGGTGCATACCACTACTATAGACCCAATGAAAACAGTACCCATCAGGCAGAAAACTATATCAAAACTGTTGAACTAAAATCGGGAAATTTGATCCCAATTTTAGATATCGAAAAGCACAGCACCATCCAATCCAAAGACAGATTGCGAGAGGGAATCAAAAATTGGTTGAATTTGGTTGAATCACATTTTGGAGTAAAACCGATGATCTATACGGGCGATCGTTTTTTCTGGGAGATTCTACATAATCAAGGCTTCGACCATTATCCTATTTGGGTGGCCAATTACAATCATATTCTAGAGCCGGAAACCAAGAACTGGGTAATCTGGCAGTTTTCTGAGAAGGGCAGTATTGAGGGAATTGGTGAAAGAATCGATTTGAATATCCTGCGTGGTGGACGGTTCCAGTTTCATAAATTGAAAATGCCTGAATAATAATACCAGCTCTTCTTTTCGAAGATTTGTAATCTTTTTTTCACGGATTGAAAATCCTATGATCAAGGTTCAGGATTACAAATCCTGAACAGCTGGACAGTAATACACTACCGCCCCGTCTTCATATACTCGATAGCCCGCTCCAAAATAGGATCTCGGCCTCCCGCAATGTCCTCAGGAGTCATTTCTACACGGATGTCAACTGGGACTCCTCCTTCGAAGTTAAGCCCGTCTACCGTGTAACCAATCGTACTGCTGTAGTTGAAATACCAGCCATTCGGTAAATCGTAGCCTGCAGGCACGCCGCAGCCACCCCCGGTATCATCTCCCATCAGCACCACCTCAGGCAAGGCTTTGGTGTAGGCAGCAAAATAACTTCCCGCGCTGTAAACCGTCCGATTGGTCAGCACCACGATTCGTCCAGAAAATTTGGGATTTTCTGTGTCAGGATCTAAAAAAACTTCCTTTTCCTCCGAAAAATCACCCGGTCCGGGACCGGTTTTCAACTGATAGGAATACAACTTGGTTCGCTCTGAAATGATCCGGGAGATGATTTTTAGCCCGTTTGCCGGATCTCCGCCTTCGTTGTTTCGGATGTCGATAACTACCCCCGGCAGGCCTTTAAAGCGATCCACGACAATATCCAATTCCGAATCCAAAATAGGGGTTGCAAAACTGCGGTAATGGATGTAGCCTACTCCATCGATTTCCTGATTTAGCAGATAGCCGGTGATTCGGTAGTCTTCCAAATAGTTTTGCTCCAGCACATCAAAACTATAATTGGCCGGTTCGCCTAGATAGGGAAGGTACCGACTGATGTCAAAGGGCGTTCGCAGATTGACATGTCCGTCTCGAAGCGTGTTGAGCATGGCTGCAAAGACATCGTAGAGTTCTGTGTCATTTTGGGCCTGTAGTGCCAACGGACGATACACATTTCTTACACTATCCCAGTCGATTTTTTTATAGTCAAAAAGCGAATAGCGCTCATTCATCACTTCCCAGAGAATATCAAAGTTCTCCGCATTCGTATTGTCCGGTTGGGGATCCAACAACAGCTGCTCACAAGATCCGCAGAGAAGGAGAATGGCTAGAGTCAAAATTCCAGTTAGCTTTTTCATTTGGTGCGCATTAGAAAGTTGATACCAAAAGTATGGGCGGCGGTCTGTACCGGATTGGGATCCTGAAAGGAATAGTATTCCCAATTGTAAATCACCTGGATTTTATTTCCCCCGGCGATGGGAAACTCGATAAAGTTATCAAACTGAATTCTGGGAAAATCCCCTAGCCAACTCACGCTGGTATTTTCAAACAATTGACTTTCGAAACTCCGCTCCTGATCCAAAAAGTCCGGAACACCAGCATAAATGGGCCGGGATATGTACCCGATTACCGGAAGCTTCAGCCCAATGTTTCCTTTCATCGCTTTACCAAAAAGCTCAAAATCTCTTCGATAACGCAGCTCTGCCTGTAGATTTCCGCTGAAATCATAATTGATTGCGCTATTGTCCCAGCGGGGAGAGTAGCGCACATGGATCAAATGGGAAAGGGATGGCCCGAGCCACCAGTCACTTTTTTCATCAGCTATTAGCCGGAAAAGGGAGGAATAGGTGATTTCATTCCAATAGGAAGTGATCTGTGGCTGCTGATATCTACCCAGATTCTGCCTGATTTCAAACTCCCTGGTTTTCAATGGACCTATGCTTCCTTCAAATTGGAAATTGCTAAGTTTTTTAAGCTTTTGCCGCTCATGGTTTAGCATGAAATAGATGGGTGCCCCAGAATAGCGACTTCGGGTGATGAGTTGGTCTTGGACGATTTGGGATCGTAAACCAATTGCCAAGCCCCAATAGCCTTCTTTTTCTTGGGCTTTGAGGGATTGGAAACCCAAAAACAAAACCAAGACGATTATGATTTTTTTCAAAACAGTGCGGTTTGGTCAAAAGTAAAAGTTAATTCTTAAGTAGTAGATGCACGATTTAGCCCAATGGTTGCATCGAGTTTAATTTTTTTCTCCACTTGTAATCAAGAGATACCTTTGGAATCAACCCGATAGCAAACTAAATTCAGGAAAATGCCTAGCCTATGAAAAGCCTCCTACTAGCCACTTTTCTTTTTTTCTGCTTCTTATTGGTGACAAAAGCCCAAAGCAAACAACCCAACATCCTCTTCCTGATTGCCGATGACTGGTCTTATCCGCATGCGGGAGTCTATGGAGACAAGGTAGTCAGAACCCCAACTTTTGACCGATTGGCAGCTGAAGGAGCACTTTTTACAAATGCCTACACCGCCTCGCCTTCCTGTTCCCCTTCCCGGGCTTCTATCCTTTTGGGTCGCTATCCTCATCAAAATGGTGATGGGGGAAATCTCTGGTCTGAGTTTCCCAATGCGCATCCTACCTATGTGCAGATTTTGGAGAAAGCCGGCTACTTCACCGGCGCTACCCGCAAAGGCTGGGGACCGGGAGAGTTTAAAGTGACAGGTTTTGAGCATAATCCAGCTGGGAAAAGCTTTGCAGATTTTGACGCTTTTTTGAAAGAAAGAAAGGCTGGAGAACCCTTCACTTTTTGGTTTGGGAGCTCCGATCCACACCGGAACTATGTGGCAAATACGGGAATTCAGACTGGGATGAAATTGGAGAATGTGGTGGTTCCCGGCTTTTTCCCTGATAATGATTGTGTGCGAAATGATATCTTGGATTACTACTTTGAGATCGAGCGATTTGACCGGGAGTGCGGGCAGTTGATTGCGATGCTGGAAGAAATCGGCGAACTCGACAACACCATCATCGTAATGACCAGTGACAACGGTATGCCTTTTCCGCGAGCCAAGGCCAATCTTTACGATTATGGAACCCGAATGCCATTAGCCATTCGTTGGCCGGAAAAAGTCAAGTCAGGAACAGTAATTCACGACTTTGTGAATTTCGTGGACTTTGCGCCGAGCTTTGTGGAGGCGGCAGGCCTATTGCAAAATTCCATGTCCGGGCAATCCCTGTGGGCGCTTTTGGCAGGAGAAAAGCAGGATCGAAACCAAGTTTTTCTCGAACGAGAGCGCCATGCCAATGTACGGAAAGGCAATTTGAGCTATCCCATGCGGGCAGTCAGGAATCAGGATTATCTCTACATCTGGAATCCCATGCCTGAGCGAAATCCTGCCGGAGATCCGACCGTGCATCAGTCGGTTGGCCAATATGGAGATGTGGACCACTCCATTACCAAGTTCTTGATTATGGCGATGGAGGGAAAAGCCGAGGCTGGACAACCGGATTTGTTTCAACTCAGCTTTGGCCTGCGGCCTGAAGAAGAACTCTACGATGTGAAAAATGATCCTTATCAGCTGCATAATTTGGCGGATGACCCGGCTTTTGCAGAAATGAAAACTGTCCTTCGTCAGCAACTTTTAGTCTGGATGGAAGAGACGAATGATCCCCGATTTGAGGAGCCAAGATCCACCTTTTGGGATCAGGTACGCTACACACCGGACTATCAGATGAAGGATATCGACTGGCAAAAACAGATAGAGGAATACCGGATTCGCCCGCCTTTTGGATCGGTGAGGGAGATTCCCTGCTTGCCTAGTTCACAACAATAGCTTTTTTAGCCGAATCATACCCGATCCGATGGGTATTCACATAGATGGAATCTCCCAACACTGCCTCAAAAGGTCCGGTGTAGATTTTCCAGGAATCGCTGCCAGACTTTCTCCACCCGATCAGAGCTGAAGAAGTTGGGCAACTTAAAGTGACTTTGCCTTCGGAGAAACTCACCGCAGCCTCCGCAGTAACCGGTGGATTCTCGGCTCCATTCCACCAACTTCGGACCATTTCCATTTCGTTGAGGTCTCCTTTGTCACCACATTGATATTTTTTTTCCATGAGGCATTACCACTTTAAACTATTTCATTCTAAAAGAATAAATTATCTAAATTTTTAAACCTTAAAATTTGGTTACCTATTGTTTTTGTCGATTTCTTAAAATAAATTTATTTGAATACTTTTAAAATGAAAAAACTTGTATTAATCCTATCACTATTCCTTAATTGGAGTCTTGCTTTTTCTCAAGCAGTATGCTTTTCTGATCAAAGTAACAGTTTCTGGAAAATAAACGAATCCTTGTACGGGTCTAAAAGACTCTCTGATTGCCACGTAGGTGCTAATTATAACTGCCACGGGTTTGTAATGAGTTATTTCGAAAATGGCTGTACTTCTCCTGGATGGAATAAAACTTTCCTTCCTGCTCCATATTCATGCCCCACATCTCAAGGTGTCAAGTCAGCTTCAGATTTTAAAAATAGTGGCAAGTATTTACAGGTCTGTAATGAAGCGGATGCTAATATTGCCTTTTATAACCTAATTGGTTCAGAACATTCGGCGGTCAGAGAGGTAGTCGGAGGATCTTTCGTAAAATACATTTCCAAATATGGAACAGAAGGCCCTTTGGTAGCTCATAATCTAAACCAATCCTTCTATCACCTTTATCAAGGTGGCCAAGTAATAGGTTCACCTGAATTTTGGACCTACGTTGGACCAATTACCGGCAGCCCTCAAACAATAATCGGGACAAATGCTGTATCTTACAATGTAATTAACCGACCGGGTGTTACTTATAATTGGTCAATCGTTGAAGGGTACTCAAAAGCCATCATTTCCTCTTCAACAAATCAGTCCACTGTCACTGTTACTCCAATCCATAGTGGTACAGCCAAACTTCGATTAACAATTAGCTCGAGTTGCGGCCAGTCCAAAATCCAAGAAATTACTCTTACAATCCAAACTAATGTTTGCCTCGAAGGAGACTATTCTATAGGTAGCAATACAGGAGTTAATTTAAATTCAACTAATCAGATTGGTATAGGAAACGTAACTTCAACCGTAACTTGCCCCAATGCCAATTCATTTACTTGGGAAAGAACGTCGGGAAGTATTACAACCATCAATACCGCCGGAAATTACGTTACTTTTAATATGGTTTCAGGTGGAAGCATTAGTTTTAAGATAACTGCGAGAAATGGATCGACAATTTTATCCACTAGAAATGTCAGCTTTTTTAATTTTGGATCTTTCAAGGTTTATCCAAATCCATCCTCTGAGGAATTAACCATTGATCTAAGTAAAGACATGACCTTTGATTTACTAATTCAAGGAATTGATGCTAACTCAAAGTCGGAAATCTCAGGCTATAGAGGTGGTGAAAAAATTGATATTTCGGACTTGCCAAAAGGTGATTATATCCTTAAAATAAGTTTTGAAGGGAAAATGATTCATCAAGAACGATTAATCCTATCAAAATAGCTCCCTATGAAAAATCTTTTTCTTCTGCTTTTATTCTTTGGCTTTATGCTTCAATCTTCCTTTTCCCAGGAAAATCCACCTCAAAGAATCTCCTTGTCTGTTAGTGCAGGCCCTGCCTTTCCATTGGGTGTATTCGGAGGAAATAATATGGAAGAGGCTGCGATTTATTTTCCAGATTCCAGCATACCCAATCTTGCGAGTATTTCAAAGGCTAGTAATGGATTTGCAAAAGTAGGCTATTCTATTCACGGAACTCTTAATTATCATTTCGCCAGTCACTTTTATGTATTTCTTAGATCAGGTGTTACAAACAATCCGATCTCTGTTACCGAAATGGAGGATTTCGTCAATGATCTTTACGGATTGGATTTTCGCTTTTCTCATGAAAATAACAACATGCTATCAATCACTCCCGGACTGGGATATTTTTTAAAAAAAGGAAGTTGGGAATATCGATCGGGAATATTTCTAGGCTATGGACAGATCAACTACCCTTATTACGAGATGGTAAGGTCAGTTGGTAACGAAACTCTTACATGGGCTCATGTCGGCTCTAGACCCAATTCATCCTCTATTACAGCGGGAGGAAATCTGCAAGTATCCAGGGCTATAGGGAAATTTCAATTAGGCTTGGAAGCCAGTTATCAACGGGCTGATTTTGACTACTCTATATTTCCCCGTACAAGTCCCGGAGGTAGTCAATCTGTAACCTACGAGGATACAATTAAGGTCCGAACCTTGAATTTTGGACTTTTCTTATTGTATCCTCTGCTTGGACATGAAAAATAGACCATTTGAATATGTTTCACAGAAAAACGAACTAATTATTTCCCATTAGTTCACGATTTGCCTAATTTTTTAAATCCGTATTACCCAATTTTATGGAAACCTCCACAGCCTCATACCCAATACGATGGGTATTCACATAGATGGAATCTCCCAACACTGCCTCAAAAGGTCCGGTGTAGATTTTCCAGGAATCGCTGCCAGACTTTCTCCACCCGATCAGAGCTGAAGAAGTTGGGCAACTTAAAGTGACTTTGCCTTCGGAGAAACTCACCGCAGCCTCCGCAGTAACCGGTGGATTCTCGGCTCCATTCCACATAGCCTTCACCATTTCCATTTCGTTGAGTGCTCCTTGATCTCCGTATTTTGTGATCCAGTCCTGGTAGGCATTGCGCAGCTCATCTAATTTTTTTGCATAGTCTGGATTCCCAACCAGATTAGTAAACTCCCAAGGATCGCTTTGGGTATCGTACAGCTCTTCCTCAGGCTTGCTTTGGGCAAACCAGCGGGCTTGATTTTCATTGAGTGCCCCATTTTCATTCAGTTCGAGCAAATGAACCATCAGGGGATTTTGAAGACGATATTGGATATTTTGGTAATTCGGCTTCTCAGGCATGTAGTTTCTGATGTATTTAAAACGTCCATCTGAAACTGCCCTTACCCGATCGTATTCGGAGTCCATACGATCCCGGGCGGCATAAATGTATTTTCGAGGCTCCGACTTTTGCTCACCCAAAAAGGCCTGTCCCTGCATACTTTCAGGAATGGGAATTCCTGCCAAAGAAAGTAGTGTTGGCCCAAAATCCACAAAACTGACCAATTCATCTGTTTTTGTTCCTCCTTCCAGCCAAGGTGCTTTCACCAAAAGTGGCACTTTTAGCCCTCGATCATACAATTCCCGCTTGAAATACGGCATCCCATCCCCATGATCGGAATAGAAGAAAATGATCGTATTCTCGTACAATCCATCTTCTTTCAGCTGGGCAATCACCTCTCCGACTTGGGCATCCATCCGCATCACATTGGTGATAAATCGGGCTATCGTCCTTCGGGTAAGGGAATCATCCGGATAGACCGGTGGCACGGTCACGTCCTTTGGATCCACCAGCAAGCTGTCCTGACCTTCTCTAGCCCAAACCTGGGACTCATGGGTGGTGGTAAAGTTGAAAATGGAGAAAAAAGGCTGATTTTTATCAGGCCGGTTACGGTAATGGGCATTTCGGCTGCTTTCATCCCACATCATCCCCGGACTTCGGAATTGATAATCCTCCTTCACATTATTGCTTACGTAATAGCCTGCCATCCTCAAGTATACTGGATAGGGCCACATTCCTTCAGGCAAAACGGCAGAATACCCCTTAAATCCTGGAGGATAAGCATCGCCTGCCGCTGCAGATGGAGCCAAAGTCCGCATATGATGGGCCCCAATGGAAGTTTGATAGGTCCCAGTGATCAAAGCTGCCCGACTGGGAGCGCAAACACCCGCAGTAGAAAAGGCATTCTGGTATTGCAGAGATTCTGCTGCCAAAGCGTTTAGATTGGGCGTCTTCCCTCCTGTGCCCCCATAGCTTTCCAGATGTTCGGGAGACATATCCTCCACGACGATCCAAACGATGTTGGGTCTATCGGGATAGGTAATTTGTTCCGATTGGGGAGTTTTTTCCTTGCAGGAGAACAGAAAAAAGCCAAGGAGAAGGAATAGAACAAGCTTTTGCATGGCGGATTGATTTATTCGCTTAAGATAAGCTTTTCTGGAAATTAGCTTGCCTACCCTTTTTGAGACAATCTTTTTATCTTGGGAGGTAAACCTTTAGAAACCTATGAAAATCCCCTTTTTCCTTGTTCTCTCTTATCTTTTCTTAATCCAAAGCCTCGCATTCTCCCAGCAAAAAGTCTGGCTAGACTCCGATACAGGCAATGAAATGGACGATCTCTATGCAATTGCCTATTTGGTCAAAGTGCCGGGAATTGATCTGATCGGGCTGAGTTCGGCCCACTTCAACAATGCCGATCTGAATGTCTTCGAAAAGTGGAATGCCTATGAAACCGCCACACTCAAGCCCGTCGAAGAAAGTCAGCGACTCAATGAGGAAATCCTCACAGCCATGGGACGAATGGATATTCCCCATCCTTTGGGTGCAGACCGGCAGATTGGCCGTGCGTGGGGACAGCAGGACCCGAGAGATTCTCCCGCAGCTCAGGCCATCATCGCCGAAGCAAGAAAAATGAGTGGGGATGAAAGGCTTCATGTATTGACCCTCGGGGCCATGACCAACATTGCTACAGCCCTTATGCTGGCACCGGATATCAAAGACAAGATTCGGCTATATTCTCTCGGTTCTTGGTACACGCCTGATAATCGGGCTTGGAACAAAAGTGAATTCAACATACGCTGCGATCTAAATGCCTTCGATTATCTTTTGAATCTGGAAGGATTGGACTTCACCATCATGACCACGACGACTTCCTTTGCCTTGAAGTTTGACCGGGATGAGACCTATGCTAGACTGGATGAAAACGTGGCAATCGAAAAGATTTTGGCTGATCGCTGGCGCATTCACAATCCACAAGACAAAACCCGGGTGATGTGGGATTTGGCATTGGTGATGGCTTACATTCATCCCGAATGGGCGACGGTTTCATCGGTCATGACTCCTCCGGAAAATACTCCTCGAGTGGTCCAAGTCTATACCGAGATCGATGCGGATAAGATGCACCAGGAGTTTTGGAGTTTATTGAAAAAGTAAAAAAACCCGAACTGGAAATAATCCCAAGTTCAGGCTTTAAAAAATTACTTCATTGGATACTCTAGAATTTATCCATCCATGGATCTCCTTTTTTCCAATTTGCCAAAACCCCCATCTCAAATTGAATAAAGAAATAAGGAAAATTATCAAGTGGACTGCTTGGTTCGATATTCGCAAAAAAGGACTCCCAGCCATAGCCTTTTCCAAAAGGAACCCGGTAAGCAAACTTTAACCTAAAGATGCCTGTACTTTCCACCCAATGCTCCGCTAATGCAACCCCAAATCCCGTTAACAATCCACCTGAAAAATGCTGAAGGTTTACCGAAGTTCCCGGATTCTCTAGAAGACTGTTCACATCAGTGACCGATGACTGCTTGGAAGCAATCAAATTCGTATCTGTCATGGATAAGCCCAGAATGGGATAAAAGGTAAATGAGCCTTTCCTAAACAGATGATAATTCAGAAAAAGGTTTACTGTCATAGGTCTTCTCAAAATTTCAGACCTCTGATCATAATTTGTAGAAACCTGGCTCCCTACTGAAAAGTCTGTACCAATTTCAAATTTTTTTATTCGATAAGCCAGACCTAAACCATAATTTAAACTACCCCTGGGGATGGGAGGATAGCCATTTTGTACTAGCAAATGGCTCATATTACTATGCGGCGAGGTCATAAAAGAAGGGATTACCAACGTCAAGGACATCCCCCTATCAAGTTTTCTCCAATCTTCCGGTGGATCAGAAAATAAATTTTGTCCTAAAACACTACTGCAGACTAAATACAGAAGTAAACTAATGGCTGTCGCTTTCATATTACCAAACCGCTTTAACTGCATACTTCCCTTCTTTTTGAATACCTTCCCATGGCTTATCCCATTTTTGCACGGCTTCTATGGCTCCTTTACCCAGTCCATAAGTAAGTGCGGGATACAATTTTCCTGACAAGATCCCAAAAACCACATCGCTAAAATCAAACTAAACAGATTCCTTAAGCTGATAAGAGAAAATGATGTTTTCTGATGTTTTCTGATGTTTTCTGATGTTTTCATAATTTCTAGAATTTAATTTTGAAACAATTATTTTTGCAGAATTTATTCTAATAAAAAGTTAAACTGAAAGATCATACTAAAGGTTTAATATTTTTATTTATCTAAAGGATAAAAAAAATTTATAACGTAGTGTTCTCTTCTACTATTCTTTTTCACTTTTTATCCTGCATTTCCGAAAGCAGGAAACTCTTTGTACAGACGATAATAATTTACTTCGATAAAAACCCAAGGGGGCAGCTGGAAAGAAAAAGATTCTCTTTTTTGGCTTATTTCCATAAATTCCATTTCCAACTTGGATTATGTATTAGAATTCGTAGCGAAGACTCAAAATGCGAGAAAATCAAGCACTTTGGAAATTGAGTCGTAGCACAGCTACGGTGAAATCGAAAAGTGAAGTACAACGTCTGATTTTAAAGCATTTTGAGGTTGTAGTAGATTTTCTAAAACATTTTTCAGGTTTAACCCAAAAAACCTAAATCATGTCTAAATCCAACCACTTGAACCGCCGGGATTTTCTGGCTTCTGCCGCTACTTTCGCCGCCTCATTCACCATTGTCCCTTCAAATGTAATCGCGGGATTAGGCAAAATCCCTCCATCCGATCAGTTGACGGTAGCCAATATCGGTTGCGGAACCCAGGGATTAAGGGAGATGGGAAGCCTTTTGCAAAATCCCAAAGTGCGGGTGGTAGCCGTCTGCGATGTGAATAAATTCTCAACCGATTACTTTGACTGGTCACCTTATGGAATCCGAAATGATATTCGAAGAACCATCGGAGACGATTCCTGGTGGGAAGGCAAACCAGGGATCCCTGGTGGGCGGGATATTGGACAGGAATATGTGGAAAAATATTACTCCCAAAACCAAGCTTCCGGCCAATACAAAGGCTGCGCGAGCTACGAAGACTATCGAGAACTATTCGCCAAAGAAAGTGGAATCGACGTAGTCAAAATCATGACTCCCGACCATACTCATGCGCCAATCGCTTTAGCAGCTATGGACCAGAAAATGCATGTGGTTACCCACAAGCCCATCGCCAACAGACTGCTAGAAGGAAGAAAGGTCATCCAAAAGGCGAAAGATACTGGGTTAGTGACTCACTTGCTGGCTTGGTCCGATCGACCCGAATACAGACAAATCAAAGCTTGGATGGATGCAGGACTAATCGGGGAATTGCAAGAAATCCACAATTGGTCCTATAGGCCCGTTTGGCAGCAGTGGACCAAGCGGCCTGCTGAAAGTCAACCTGTCCCGGAAGGATTGAATTGGGATCTTTGGCTGGGACCGGTGCCTGATATGCCTTATCACAAAAACTACACGCATAATGTCTTCCGCGGTTGGTATGAATTCGGCGGTGGATCGGTTGCGGATATGGGACATTACAGCTTATTTCCGCTTTTTGAAACTTTAGGCATCGATCGAAGCCCTGTTTCCGCAAGGGCTTTTGGAACCACTACGCGTGAGGAAGTCAATCAGGTCTACCAATGGGTCAAAAATGACGTCGCCTTCCCAGATAGCTGCACGATCAAGTGGCAATTTCCAGCCCAAGCTTCCCTTCCTGCTTTCGATCTTTTTTGGTATGATGGGGGAATGAAGCCTTTTGCACCGGAAGAACTGGAAATGGATGGAAAGGACACGCCAGATGAAGGTTTGATGATCGTGGGTACCAAAGGAAAAATACTGGGAGGTTTCCGTGGAGAAAACCCCGTTCTTTTACCGGAAAGCAAAATGATGACCGTCCGAGATTCCGAGCGGATCAATTCCCGTGAAGTGGACCGCAAAACTGATCAATGGGTAGATGCCATGCTGGAAAAGCGACAAACTCCAGGTAGTTTTACCCGTGCTCAATGCATTACCGACACGATCAACCTGGGAGCTATTGCGCTGAGAGCAGGAAAAAAGGTGGATTTCGACTCTAACTTGGTCAAAATCACCAATGATGAAGAAGCAAATCAGTTGCTTACAAGGGAGTATCGAAGCGGATGGGAGATCTAAATCGGTAGCTACGTCATTGCGAGGGCCACGACCAAAAGCCAAAAGCTATTCTTTTTCCTAGATGGCCCGAAGCAATCTCATAAATTGTACTTCCCTTTTTTGGGACTGCCTGCCCTCCGGGAGGCGGGCTTCGCTTCGCTCGCAGTGACGGTCCACTCCCTGCCTTGTCGGCAGACAGGCTCGCAGTGACGGGCAACCTCGAAGTAACGATCTAGACGTCATTGCGAGGGCCAGAAAAAAGCCAAAAGCTATTATTTACCTAGATGGCCCGAAGCAATCTCTTTAGCCAAAGACAATCTCCCTCAAATTCATTAACTTAGAACATCACAATTAATAACTCAAAACCCATTAACCCAACCCCCTATGACCAACCGAAGAACCTTCCTCAAAAATACCAGTCTGGCAGCAGCTGCCTTAGGGCTGGGAGTCCCTGAATTTGCGCTAGCCAAATCTAAAGCTGACCCGATTTTTAAAATCTCTTTGGCACAATGGTCCGTAAATCCGCTTTTGTTTGGTGGGAAAATGGACAACCTGGACTTTGCGGTCGAAGCTAAAAAGCATGGCTTTGATGCAGTGGAGTATGTCAACCAGTTTTTTATGGATAAGGCTCAGGATAAAGCCTATCTCCAAGAAATGAAAACCCGCTCCGATGGAGAAGGCGTCACCAACGTATTGATTATGGTGGACCGGGAAGGTCAGCTGGGTGCCGCAACCTCAGAAGAGCGAAAGCAAACCGTTGAAAACCATAAAAAATGGGTGGAAGCTGCCAAATTTCTAGGTTGCCACTCTATCAGAGTGAATGCCTATACCGCCGTCCCCTTCAGTCAGGACCCTAAGCAAGAGCAGGAAGCAATCAACGTTTGCAGCTCCACGCTTCGAAGAATATGTGAATTCGCCAATGATTTTGACATCAATGTCATCATAGAGAATCACGGAGGCTTTTCCTCCAATGGAACTTGGCTCGCCGAACTCATCAGACAAACGGAACACCCTAGGGCGGGCACTTTGCCTGACTTTGGAAACTTTGTCATGAAGCGGGATGGAGATCAAATTCTAAGCTACGATTCCTATCGAGGAGTAGATCAATTGATGCCTCGTGCCAAAGGAGTCAGTCTCAAACCTAGGGTTTGGGATGACAATGGACGCGAATTTGGATTGGATTATACCCGAATGATGAAAATCGTCCTTGCCCATGATTATCATGGCTATGTAGGAATTGAGCATGGAGAGCGAGGCCGTGAATGGGAAACCATCGAGGAGGTTCGGGTCAATCTGGATCAGGTAAGAAGGACCTTAGAAAATGCCGGCTAAGGCATAAAACCATCACGAATTCTTCAAATTGCCCCAAATAAGTCTATCTCTTTTTGGGGCAATTTTTTATTATTGTTTATCCTAAACCATTTTATCATGCGTCGACTTCTCCTCGCCCTCCTCCTTTTCAGCTTTTTTACAAGCCCTTCCCTTTCTCAGAAAAAGACGGATTTATTCAAAACTTTGGATACCGAGCTCGAAAAAGCCCGTGTAGCGCTGAAAACACCGGGGTTTGCAGTTGCTATCGTACAAAAAGATCAAATCGTCTATGCCAAGGGATTTGGCTACAAGGATGTGGAAAATCAGGTTCCGGTGACAGAAAATACGCTTTTTGCCATTGGATCTTCCTCCAAGGCCTTTACCTCAGCCGTCTTAGGAGTGCTGCGCAAAGAGGAGAAAATCGACTTCGATGTCCGTCCGGGAAATTATATCCCCGAACTCCGGTTCGCAGAGCCTTGGATGAATGAGCAGATCATTGTCAAGGACTTGATGGCGCACCGGACGGGATTGCCGAGACATGACTTTTCTTGGTTTATGTTTCCCTCTGAGTCTAAGTCCGAACTGATCAAACGCATCGAATTTCAGGAGCCATTCACCGGATTGCGTCAACAGTGGTACTACAACAACTGGATGTTTTTCCTCCAAGGAGAAATCGGTGCCCGACTCACGGGTAAGACTTGGGAGCAAAACGTAAAAGAACTCTTTTTTGACAAATTAGGCATGACCCGAAGCAATTTCCGCATTCCGGAGATGGAAAAGGATGCTGATAAATCTTTTGGCTATTCTGTGGAGCTGGATGGAAAAACCAGCAAAATGGACTACTACAACATCGCCGCCATGGGTCCGGCAGGAGCGATCAATTCCAGCGTTTCCGAGATGTCCAACTGGCTGATCACCTGGATCAATGGCGGAAAATTCAAAGGCGAACAAATCATTCCAGAGGATTATGTAAAGGAAGCGATGAGTGCGCAGATGGTGGTATCTGCTGGCAACCCTTCTAAAGAGCATCCGGATGTGCAATTTTCCAACTATGGCTATGGCTGGTTTTTGGCTTCCTACCGGGGACATTATCGGGTGGAGCATGGGGGAAATATCGACGGATTTTCAGCTTCCGCATCCTTCTTCCCCACAGACAGCCTAGGGATCATGATTCTGACCAATCAAAATGGCTCTCCCCTTCCCAATGTCGTCCGAAATATGATTGCCGATCGCATGCTGAATCTGGAACCTGCGGATTGGTTGGGCGAGACAGTCAAACGACTCGAGGAAGCCAAAGAAGCCCAAGCCAAGGCGAAAGCTGCCGCAGACTCTACGGCGAAAGTCAGCCTGACCAAGCCTTCTCACATTTTAATGGACTACACCGGTACTTACGAACATCCCGGCTATGGCAAAATGGAGATTGACCTGAAAAATGATACGCTCTTTGTGCAGACAGGTCTCTTGGGGGGATTCTTGGAACACAAAGATTACGACACCTTCAACATGTACTTAATCTATCAGGGTGAGCCCAATAAGGACAACGCCTTTCCGTTTCAGTTTGTCAGCAATATGACTGGAGATATTTCCGGATTGAAAGCACCTTTTGAGCTTGCTCTCGACCCAATCGAATTCAAGCGAACCCCGAAGGAAAACGAGCTTTCGGTAGATGACTTGAAAAAGTACGAAGGAGCCTATCTCCTAATGGGCGTGCAGGAAGTGAAGATTTACATCAAGGAGGAAAAACTTTATGCCTTTGTGCCCGGTCAGCCCGAATACGAATTGGTCAATATCGGCGAACACGAGTTTAACCTGAAGGTGCTGGAAGGCTTCAAAGTCAAGTTTGAGGAAAAAGACGGGGAGATCACGGCAGTAAGCTTTATCCAGCCGAATGGAACGTTTAGAGGAGAAAGGAAGAAAGTTGAGTAAGTCAAAAAGCTGGAAATGATGGAAAACCTTTGAGGTGTCATTTCGAAAGAGGAACGATTGAGAAATCTCCTCGAAGGTTTTTGTTGCCAATTCAAATCCTTCGAGGTTTTAGAAACCTCAAAGGATACTCAGTTACTGTACTTTTGCTACTTTCAATTTATAATCTCTCATTAAACCCAGCCCCAAAATCCCCAAACAGCCCGATACAAAAGCCGGGATCAAACCGATCATTTCGGGGAAATAAATGGAAAGCATCCATGATCCAAATGGGATCAGCCCGGCAAAAAAACCAAACCAATTGGTCTTATAATACCAGGCATAGGGAAAGAAATGGGCTCCGGTGATGATGGCATAACCCAAGGCAAAGTATTCAGGCTTATTTCCCAAAAGGATAAAGAGAAAAGGGAAATAAAAGAGTTGAGCTAGGTTGAAAATCATCCCAACCTTATTCAGGGGATTTCCTTCCACATTCCAAGCCGTTTTCATGATTTTCCCGAAGACCCATGCCAGGGGGAGCATTAGCCCAGAAATAGAAAAAGTGAGAATACTTTGATTATACAAGCTCAACTCAAGATTCCAGATCACTGTAATTCCTGCCCAGATTAATGCCGCTCCAAAAATAAAATTAATCCCATTTTTACATCTTATACTCAATTCAATTCTCCACTGATCGAGTTGAGAGGCTTGGGCTTTTTCGAGAGAAATTGTGTTTGTTTTCATCGGACTTTTTGTTGGTTAGAGTTCATCCAATAGAATTTGTTACACATTTCTTTCATCTGTTTATTTTTGCTATTCAATGGTCAGATGGAATCTTTGACGATTAAAATAGTCATTTTCCTGTGTGTTTAATGATGATTTTAATCGTGTCGATTTCATGTGATTATAATTTGTCTTAAAGCGGTCACATAGCTTGTCCCGAACTTGATTCGGGAGAATCTTACATTTATAATGATCCCTCTGTGTGTCGCTTGCGTCATGCCCGTCTGCCTCAGACAGGCTCGATTTCATCAATTTTTTAGATGACTTTTACCTGACACCCGAATCGATTTTAAAAAGCACTTCGAAAAGCTTGATTTTTTTTATCCATTTTGTAACAAATAGAAGCTTTCGTACTCTAAGAACTGAGAAGAAGAAAAATTGAATTCAATAGAAGAAGAAAAACTATTCAAAACTCGCTTTGAGGAACACAAGGATCAAATCTTTAAGCTTTGCCTAGGCTACTTTCAGCAGGATAAGGGTTTGGCTGAGGATGCCCTGCAGGAGACCTTTATAAAGGCTTGGGTTCATCGAAAGCAGTTTCGGGCAGATGCTAATTGGCAGACTTGGATCTATCGTATAGCCGTGAATACCTGTCTTTTTCAGCTGAAAAAGCAAAATAAAGAACAGCAAAAGCAAGATGCTTTCTCTGCTTTGACCTCAGAGGAATATGATTCTGAGAAGGAACATAAAATTCAAAAAATGTATGCCTGCATTGATCAGCTCAGCCCTCAAAATCGAATGCTTATTTTGATGGTGTTGGAGGGTATCCCTTACGCCACGATTGAGGAGACGCTCGGATTGAGCCCTGAGAATCTCCGGGTAAAAATACATCGAATCAAAAAACAACTTTATCCCTGTATCACTGATGGAAAGCTTTGACCCTATACAATCGATCTACAATTCTCAACGGACCTCGACTAGCGAACTGAGCGCAGACAGGGTCCTGAATTCTGCGAAAAACTCCCTTCGCAAGCTCAAAAGAGATCAGCTTTGGACGATTAGTATTTTGACTTTGACCCTTTCGATCTTAGCCCTATACTTTTTCAAATATGGTCAATTTGGCACTCCCCTGTTGATTTCAAGCCTAACTCTAATGACCAGTTCATTGATGATCCGGGTGATTTTGGAATTAACAAGCCGGATCGGTTTGAATCGCTTGGAGATTTACCTTCCCACCACCGAGTTCATCAAAAGCATCCAATCTTACCTTTTCCGGAGGAAGCGAATTCACCAAATTTTCACTCCGATGATTTACCTGATTTATGGACTTGGGATCGTTATGTTTTTGATTGCTCTCAAACCCTATATTTCCCTTGCCTTCTTCATCTATTGCGTGATTACAGGAGTAGGTTTTTGGATTGGATTTATCTGGGTGATTCGTAAAAGCTATCGCAAGGAGTGGGAGCTCTTGAAAGAGCTTGAGCAAAGGAGTGAATATTTAAAAATATAAAATATGATTATCCTCAATCATGCCAGTTGTCTTATTTACTTTGCTTGACTGGTTGGAAGAACGAAGACCGAAGACCCAGCCACGGCTGGCAGGCGAAGCTTCCGGATTCTGATCCTTTCAGTAGACAATAAGCCGACTTTTTGTGAATTCTGGTAAGAAAGCGGATATCCATAATATAAAATTTCCAGTCTTTCGAATGCAAGGGTTTAAGCAAATAATTTGGACTTACCACTGACTTGTTTAATTCATGCAATCAACTCATAATCGATGAAATGAGGCGAATCTGAGTGTTTGGAAGCATTCAAAATTTCAATTCGAAGAATATTCCCCTCTTGATCGTAATCGATGATTACTCCAGGTTTTGATTCTTCACTTTCAGCGACTTTACCTTCAGCTATTTGAATCATCAAAACATCAACCTCTTTTTTATAGACCACTTTCATCTTTCCAATATTTTTGGACCTTACTCGTCCTGTATGCAGTTATTACCAAATTTGGAGATTTAATTTGATTAACAAAAACTCGAATTAAATAGGCTTCATCGGTATCCTTCCGAAATACGGATTGGTATATTACAATTTCATTTCCATCTGACTCTGAGTAAACTTGATCTGGATTTTCCAAAACCTTTATTACTTGCTTTCTAGGAATCTCCCTAACTTTCAATTGTTCTAAGGCATGAATCGAAAAAGTAAATTTCATTTGTTACTGAGATTTATTTTCTTCACTTACACTCCCAGAAATAACTTAAAACTTCATTTATGCCCCAGCAACTCGGACAACTCTCCCTGCTCGTCAGAGACTATGACGAAGCCATCCAATACTACACGCAAGTTCTTGATTTTGAGCTTTTGGAAGACACAAGAATGAGTGAAAGCAAAAGATGGGTAAGAGTTTCTCCTCCCGGATCGACTTGTCATTTGTTATTAGCAAAGGCAGCCAATGAAACTCAGGAAAAGCAAATCGGATTCCAGACGGGAGGAAGGGTTTTTCTATTTCTTTATACCGATGATTTTTATGGAGACTATGAAAAATATACTTCTCGAGGAGTGGAATTTATCCGCGAGCCTGCTGAAGAAAGCTTTGGTATAGTCTCTGTTTTCAAGGACTTGTATGGAAATCTCTGGGATTTGATTCAGCCAAATACGCCGATTTAATCCTATTTTCTGTAACTTCTACCCATATCCTTGTTCGAAACAGAATCTAAACTATGTCCAAGTCAAAGGCCAAACTCAATGATATCGCCCGCCGAATGATGAGCGGCGTTGTTCAGATTCTTGTCGAGGGCTACATCGAGGAGGATATTCAATCCGTCCTAAATCCATCTGTAAAAATTCCAGGAATTTGGTCAGGCTCGGGATTTTTTGTGAAATACCAAGATCTTGAGGGCTATATCGTCACCAATGCGCACGTAGTTCGGAATGCGGTTAAGATAGAAATCAGTTCCATGCTCACCAGTGAGGAACGATTCGAGGCGGAACTAGTCGGCTTGGTCAAACAACTGGAACCTGATGTTGCACTGATCAAGCTTAGCGAAAAAGAACTGCAGCGATTCAAAAAACTGGCGATTCAACCGATCGAATATCTTGAATTACGGGAAGGCACTAACCCATCCCGGGGAGAAATGATCAAAGCGATTGGCTATCCCTTGGGGATGGTAGAACCCAATATTACCGGTGGAGAAATCACAAATTTTATATCAGGTTCTGAGTTCAGTTCGGAGCGGTTTGTCACCAATGCTGCCATCAATCCAGGTAACTCAGGGGGCCCAAGTATCACGGAAGATGGGAAAGTAATCGGACTCAATACCGCGGTGATAGTCAATGCCGAAAATATTGGCTTTATCACGCCTGCCAGCTTTATAAAAATAATTATCGACAACCTTATTTTATTGAGTGAACCTCAGTTTGCAGGCATAGGAGGGAAATTGCAAAAAAATGCAGAAAACTTTAACCCCTATTTAAATCAAACACAAGCCAAAGGTGTCATCGTCTCCAAGGTTCTTGATAATGGCTTTTTGGAGGCAGCGAAAATTCAAGCCAAAGATGTCATTCTCTCGATCAATAAGGCCGAATTTGACCGTCATGGAATCGTTATTGGAAAGGAAGGTTTGTACCGACACAAAAATATTTTTGATGTGATGAAACTGGTACCGATAGGCGAGGAAGTAACGATCAACTATCTGAGAAATGGAAAAGTCCATCAGTCTAAGGCTAGGGCCATGCCAAATCCAGAGAAAGGAATCATTTCCAGCCCCATCTTAAATGAACGAGAATATTTGGAGATTTTTGGGATGGTGATCCAACCCTTGAGTTTTGAAATAATACAAGCCATACAAGAAGTCGATCCCTACGCACAGATTGAGATGCTGAAAATTTTAGATCAGGAGAAACCCGTATTGGTAGTCACCCATATCCATCAAGGTACTCAGGCCGATCAAATGGAATGGCCGCTAGGCGAACTGATACTAAAGGTAAATGAGCAAGAAGTTCACACCCTTTCAGAGTTGAAAAAAGCGCTAAAATCGTCTAAAGAAAAATCCATTTTAATGGAATGCCAAAGTGGGACATTTGGATATTTTCAGCTTGAGGAAGAAAGTGAAAATTAAATATTTTATAATTTTTACCCCTTTGCTAAGTAATCGGATATCTAGAAAAACAGGGTTTACAATAATTCTTAACTTTAAATTCTCAATTCACTAATCCCTTGGAACATCAACCAAACAATCCCCTCCACGGACTTCGACTCGACACCATTTTGGAGCAATTGGTCGCTCATTATGGATGGAAGGAACTGGGTGAGCGCATCACCATTCGCTGCTTTACCCATGACCCGTCGATCAAGTCCAGCTTAAAATTTCTCCGAAAAACCCCATGGGCCAGAGAACGGGTGGAAGGCTTGTATCTGAAGATGCTACGAGATGCGAAAAAGAATCTTTGAAGTCTTGAATTCCGAAGGCCAATTGGGACTCGAAGGATTTTTATCAACCATCTGTAGAAGCAGGTCAGCGAAGTTCCTAACAAAGCCCGCAAGAGATTAATATTGCAAAGAATATTCCCTTGATATTTCCCTTCGTGAACTTTCCCGAAATCTTTCGGGACAAGTCGTGTTCTAAGTGGCAAAAAAAAGACCTTCGAGATTTTTGGAAACCTCAAAGGATAAAAAAAGCCCGAGTCAAAGAATCGGGCTGTAACGTATGAAAGCGGTTAAAATTATACGTAATTATTGAGCATCACTGGCATCACGAGCATCAAGATATCCTCATTTTCTTCCTGCTCAGCCGGCAAGATCAATCCTGCTCTATTCGGCGCAGAAAACTTCAAGCTGACTTCTTTACAAGAAAGGTTGTTCAACATTTCAACCAAGAACTTGGCATTGAATCCGATCTCGATATCCTCTCCGTCATGATCACAAGAAAGCCTTTCATTAGCCTCATTGGAGAAGTCTAGGTCTTCTGCAGAGATCATCAATTCAGATCCAGTCAATTTCAATCTTACCTGATGCGTGGTCTTATTCGCATAGATAGCGATACGACGGAGTGAGCTCAACAAATCCTGACGATCGATGGTCATGATGTTTGGGTTATCCGCAGGAATTACATTTTCATAATCCGGGAATCGCTCGTCGATCAGACGGCAAATCATTTTGATCTGACCAAACTTGAAGTAAGCATTGGATTGATTAAACTCCACACTCACGGAGATATTCTCAGATGGAAGCGTAGACTTAAGCAGGTTCAATGCCTTTCTTGGGATGATCAAACTCGCAGGGCTACCAGAAGCAATATCCACTCTTCTATAGCGAACCAGACGATGTCCATCTGTAGCCACAAAGGTGGTATTGGTGTCGCTCAGGTTGATGAAAACCCCGGTCATCGCAGGGCGAAGCTCATCCGAGGAGGTAGCAAAAATGGTGTTGGAAATAGCACTAGCCAAGACTTCAGTGGACATATCCACAGTGGTCGGATTGCTGACGGTAGGGATTTTTGGGAAATCTGTCGCATTCTCACCAGCCAAGCGGTAGCGTCCATTGTCAGAGCTGATTTCCACCGCGTAGGTATCATGGTCGATGCTGAAAGTTACCGGTTGCTCCGGCAAGTTCTTGAGCGTATCGATCAGAATACGTGCAGGAACAGCAATATTGCCATCTTCCTTAGCCTCTACATGAATTTCGGTGATCATGGAAGTCTGAAGATCCGAAGCTGTGATTGTCAGCATCGAGTCTTTGATTTCGAAAAGAAAATTCTCCAGAATAGGTACTACCGGGTTGGTCGTAACCACGCCGTTGATCGCCGAAAGCTGCTTTAAGAGTGCAGAAGAAGAAACAATAAATTTCATATGTAGGGCTTATTTAAAGATTACAATTTTGAATGGGGGTAAATTTATAAATAAAATCGATTTGACAGGGAATGAATCTGGCCACAGTTGAAATTATTTCAACTTTCATCTAGCTAAACCCTAAGCTTACCTCGAATACTTTTTCCTGCGGATGGCTGCCACTGCTCCTCCAAAGAGAAGTAGGAAAACCACCGGCAATCCGACATTGATCAGCTGCCACTTGGTTCTTTCCTGGGAAATTTTGAATCGATTCAAGGGTCGAATCTGAAAACTACGCGTACGGGAAGCGATGATTCCTTCCGGATTATCCAAGTATTGAGCAAGATTGCGGAGCAAAAGTCGGTTGGCATAGATATTTTGATTAAAAGGATCCTCTCCCAAATTCAGCGGCCTTCCTGACTGAAAATCACTCTGACTCTGGAATAGCTCGCCATCACCGATCACCACCACTTTTCCCTCACCGCTTTCCTTAAATTCTGATTGCTCAAACCCCTCCGGAAGAAAACGATTTTTATATAAAGAAGTAAATTCCCCTTCCAGCAGGTAGGCTAGAGGAAGGTTTTGCATGGGAAATTGCTCAATATCCGGTTCACGCTGCATGTCGCTGAAAGCTACCCGAACCGGAGCTGTTAGAACTCGAGACAAATCAGATGTGAAAAACAGAGGCGTTTTTTTCACTCCCGGTGCCAAAACCGTATCCAAGCTACTGGCAAAGCGAAGATAAATCAAATCCAAACCCTTGGTAATCGGATGGGGATACATTCGGGTCGATTGAATATAGAATGGCCAAGGCAGAGGAACCAACTGCTCTTGATCCCCAAAATTGCCTCCCATAACGGGAAAATAACCAAAATTCAAATCCTGAATCAGGTCCTTATTGATTCGAACCCCATATTTGAAAAGGAGGTTTTCCAATCCATTTTCATAAGGCATAGCCAAAGTCCCCTCACCGCCTGCTTCACGCACATCGACTTGAACCCCATCTGACAGAATGACCAGATTTCCACCTTGCATCACATACTGATCCAAAAGGTAAATTTCCCTTTCGCTGTAAGCCTGCTGTGGCCCCTGAATGAAAATAATCTTAAAATTGACCAAGTCTTGCACTGTTCGGGCTTGCTCAAGAGGCACTTTGAATATTTCAAAGTCTCCATCCAAAGCTTCCACCAGACCATAGCCATCATCCTCTTTCATCTCCTCGTGCCCGATAATCATGGCTAATGCTCCCATATCAGAGCGGGTTAGTTTTCGAATGGCATTGCTTAGCTCAAACTCTAAATTTTCGATAGATTGATTGAGAATTTGCTCCTCTCCCATTCCTTTCTCACCCTTCAAAACAAGGGCTCCCGTCTCGAATTCTTCACTATAGATCAGAATCCCGGGGAAAATCAATTTGGTCTGTTGTCCAGCAGCTTGATTGACAAAAAGAGTCGTGGGGTTGATTCCGTAATCAGCTAGTTGAAGAATAAATTCCTCCTGCTCTTCCTCTGCCAAACTCAAGGGATCGAAGTAGGAAAAGCTGATTTTCCGATCGCTGTAGGCATCAAATGTTCGCACTTGCTCCTCGATCGATCGCTGAAGGCGACGCATTCCAGCAGGAAGGTCTTCTCCACTGAGGAGAATCTCTACATGGATGTCCTCCCTCAAACTATCCAGCACCGCCTCTGTGGCTTCATGCAAAGAGTAGCGCTGATCTTCGGTCAAATCGATTCTGAAGCGAATCAACTGCCCCAAGCCCAGCAAAATCACCAAGCCCAGCAACAAGCCCAGCCAAGTGATAGCGGTATGTTGTCTTGAAGCTTTCATTTGTTCCGTAAAGTCAAAACCGATGCTCCCAAGAAAAGCCAAATCATTCCAAAGAAAAAGAAAAGGTCATTCGAGTCTATGACGCCTCTACTCAGATTGATATAGTGAAAACTCAGGCTTAACTCTTCCACCCAATAAGCCCAGGCACCAAACTGAAGGTCTGCTGCTGCAGATAATCCAAAATACAAAAGGAAGCAGAAGAACACTCCCAAAACAAAAGCCACCACCTGCTGTGATGTCAAAGAAGAGGAAAACAAACCTACTGCGCCAAATACCGCTCCGATCAACAACAATCCAATCCAACTTCCAAAAAAGCTGGCCTGATCTAAATTACCGGGAGGATCACCGAGCTGAAGAATACTGAAAAAGTATAGTAAGGTTGGTATAAGCGCAATTGCCACCAATACTAAAATGGCCAGATACTTCGCCAAAACGATCTGAAAGACCGACAAAGGAGAAGTCCGAAGGAGTTCCCAAGTATGGTTTCTCCGTTCCTCTGCGATAGCCCGCATAGATAGCGCAGGTATCAAAAAAGTGAATACATAAGGCGTGTAGGTGAAAAGTGGCTCCAAATCAGCATACCCATAGTCCAGCACACTACTTTGGGGAAATACCCAAACAATCAGACCAATCGCCACCAGAAACAAAGCCAAAATCAGGTAGCCCAACAGACTTCCCAAAAACGAATTGATTTCTTTGATAATCAAGCTCTTCATTGGGTAAACTGTCTAAATAGGTCTTCCAAACTCTTTTTACCCTGATTCAGGGAGAGGAGATTGAGTTCTCGTTGTTGGATGATATTGAGTACAGTCTTTCTTGCTTTCGCTGCATCAGCGGTACTGATGACCACCTGTTTGTTTCCTTTGGGACCGAAGATGACATCCTCAAAGCCTTCAAACCAACCCAAGTCCAAGCTTTCTTCCGTCTCCACGATCAGTTGTTGACCGCTGCCCGCTAGCTGAAAATTTTGAAGGGAATCAGCCGCCTTGATTTTTCCTTTGGCAATAATGACCACATCATCGCAAATAGCCTCTACTTCCTGCATAATATGTGTGGAAATTATCAGGGTTTTTGCCTTCCCTATCTCTCGAATAAGCTGACGAATTTCAGCGAGTTGGTTTGGGTCAAGACCGGTGGTAGGCTCGTCTAGGATTAAGACTTTAGGATCATGGATCAATGCCTTTGCCAATCCGACACGCTGTTGATAGCCTTTGGAAAGCTGCCCGATTTTCTTGTGCTGCTCCGGTAAAAGCCCAGTTTTCTCCAGCATTTCATTTCTCCTCGACTGTAAGTCTTTTCCAGATAGCCCATACAAGCCTCCGGCGAAAGTTAAAAACTCCTTGACATACATATCCGAATACAAGGGATTCTTTTCCGGCAAATAGCCAATCAAGGAACTAACTTTTTTCGGGAATACCAATGCATCTGTTCCCATCACCTCTACTGAGCCTTCTTCAGCTGAAAGATAGCCCGTGATGATTTTCATGGTAGTGGATTTACCCGCGCCATTTGGACCCAAAAAACCCAAAATCCGTCCCGCTTTTGCCTCAAAAGAAACCTCATCGAGGACTTGTTGACTGCCAAAACTTTTACTTAATCGAGAAACGGATAAGGACATAGGCGATTAAAAGCCAGAATTGAACTTTGCTGTTTAAGAAACAGAAAATGCTCAATCAATGGACTTGAACAAAATTAGGAATTGCCCTCGAAATGGCAAGATAGAGGGTGAGGAATCCTGCCTCATTTGCTTCATCTTTTCAAGCTAAACGAAAACTCTGAAATAGTATTTTGTAAAATAAAAAATGGGGTAAGTGATGCCCTACCCCATTTCCTATCTAGCAAAAATAAATAGATGCTTAGAATCCACCTCGATAGGTGTAAGTCTGTGCCACCTTATCTATCGCTACGATGTAAGCAGCGATCCGCATAGGCACATCATATTTTTTAGAAGCTTGGTAGACATGCTCGAAAGCATCTTTCATAATCCGATCGGAACGTCTATTGACACGGTCTGCTGTCCACTTATAGCCCAGACGGTTTTGAACCCACTCAAAGTAAGAAACGGTCACGCCACCCGCATTTGCCAAAATATCCGGCACAGCCATGATACCTTTCTCATTGATAATAGCATCAGCCTTGGCGGAAGTAGGTCCATTTGCTCCTTCCACGATCAACTTAGCTTTGATCTTATCGACATTTTTAGCGGTAATGACATCCTCTACGGCTGCAGGTACTAGGACATCGACTTCCAGTTCTAAAAGATCCATTGGATCATCCATCTTATCGGCATCCTTAAAGCCTTCCAGATGACCTCCATTATTATCCCGATATTCAATTGCCTTCACAATGTCAATCCCATTCTCATCATAGAAAGCACCGGTATGATCGGAAATTGCTACGATTTTCAGTCCTCGCTCTTCGAGCAAACGTGCTGCCCAAGAACCCACATTTCCAAATCCTTGTACGGCACAAGTCGCTTGGAAAGGATTGATTTTTAGCTTTTGCATGGCAGCCAAAGCCGAAACCATCACACCACGACCAGTCGCTTCGGTTCTTCCGAGAGAACCACCAAGAACAAGTGGCTTTCCTGTTACTACAGCATTGACAGTAGTGCCGTGGGCTTTGGAATATTCGTCCATCAGCCAGGCCATTTCGCGTGGACCTGTACCCATGTCAGGAGCTGGAATATCTTTGTCAGGTCCGAAGACATCAAGCATAGCCAGGGTATAGCCTCGCATCAATCGCTCGATCTCTCCCTTGGACATTTCGCGTGGATTGCAGCGTACGCCACCTTTACCTCCACCATAAGGAATATCTACCACTGCACACTTCCAAGTCATCCATGCTGCTAGTGCCCGAACTTCGTCCAAGTGCACATCTGGGGCAAATCGAATACCTCCTTTTGCAGGGCCTAGGATATTTGAGTGGATCACACGGATACCTTCAAAAACCTGAATTTTTCCATTGTCCATCGTGATGGGAATCGAGACGATGACCTGCTTGGCAGGGTTCTTTAAAACATTGTAAACTTCATCAGAAAGTCCGAGTTTTTCGGCAGCGATGTTAAATCTCTCCATCATTGACTCCAGAGGATTCTCTTTATCCTTGATCGGAGCCGGTTCTATGTAAGCCATATTGGGTTTTTTGTTATGGTGAAATGCGATACAATATTAAGTAGTTTTTCAGATTAGGTCTTTGAATACTTTAGAAGATTTTCAAAAAAGCTGTAATAAAAGGGGCCGAAAGTAACAATCCGTCAAATCGGTCCATAAATCCACCATGTCCAGGTAGCACACGGCCAGAATCCTTGATCTCGATTGATCGCTTGAAGAGCGATTCGATCAAATCTCCATAGGTCCCGGCAATGATAATTATCCCCGCAATCACCAGCCATTTCCAATCTTGAATCGTCTGAAAATATCGAGCCAATAAGAAGGCAATAGCAATGGCAGAAAAAGCCCCTCCCAGGAAACCTTCCCAGGATTTTTTGGGTGAAACCCGCTCAAAAAGCTTCGTTTTGCCAAATTTGGTACCAGCAAAATACGCTCCTGTATCACTTGCCCAGAGAATCAGAAGACAACCTAAAATGATTTCAAAATTATAAACTTTCTCAATCGAAAATACAGCCAAATTTAGAAGGGAAAAGGGGACTGCTACATAGAAAATTCCTAGGTAGGTAAAGGCCACCCCGGTAAATGGCTTCTTATCAGTCTTTTTATAGAGTTTGATAAAAAAGGTCAATGAAATGATTGGGAAAATCAGGTATAGGTATTCATTGGGCAGCTGTTCCTTTTCGATCATGAAAGTCAGCGTGTAAATCAACAGTCCTAAAAAAGTACCGAAGCTTTTCAAAGGTAACATTCCATCCAATCCACAAAGCTTGTAAAACTCCATCTGGGCAAAGCCAAGAATACATGCAAAAACCAGAAAATAAGTCCAGTCAGAAAAAATAATACCTGAAATCACAATTATTGCTCCCAGTAGCGCGGTAATGGCACGCTGACCGAGATTACTGTAATTATTTATATTAAAACGAGATCTCATTATTCACGAGATTAGTGGCTTTCAGCGCATCTTGAGTTTTGACCAAAACTTCATAGTAGCCCAGAACCTGATACGCTGTTTCTTTTTTACTAAGCACTACAGCAGGGATTTCATTCTCCTCCAAAATGCCTTTGACTATTTCGGCCCGGATTTGCTGTGGACTTTCAAAGATTTTGATCCAATCCTTCATGTGGTAGCAGCTTAGTTTTATTAAAGTAATAGATTCCTGCCGAAACTACCAATAATCCCAGCAAAGCTAAAGGATAAGACACGGTTTCGGTGGATTCGATGTCAAAATCGACCATTCCTTGCTTTGCAAAGTAAATCAGTAAAACTGTGATGGAGTTATTCAAAATGTGAGCAACAATCGGATAAATCAAACTCCCAGAATAGACATATAGGTAGCCAAAGAGCGCTCCTAAAAACATCCTTGGCAAAAACCCATAAAACTGCATGTGGATAGCTGAAAAAATAAAGGCTGTAATCCAAATACCCCAATGGTAGGACCCTGTATAGAGGTGCATCTTTGGCTGAACGACCCCTCTAAAGAACACTTCCTCTCCCAAGCCTGCCAAAACACCAATCACCAGAAGGCCAACCAACAGCTCCGACACAGACTGAAAATCAGTCAGAAACATGGTCATTTCCATTAGCTGATCTTCCATCTCTTTCATCCAAGCTTCTAGCTCAGAAAGAAAACCCGGGAGTTCCAGTTGGGCATTCAGGTAAACAAGCAAGGCATTGAAAAACATCCCCCCCAAGGTGATAAGCAAAGTGAGGAAGAGCTTGGAAGAACTTAATCGCTGTAGCTGTCGCTTCCAGCCCAAGTCAGCTCGATCTATGCCTTTTGCCACGATAAAAGCCGCTACCAGAAAACCGATTCCTGATCCTACTCCCTGAATAAAATATAAAGCCATTCGGCCATTTGGGATATTTGTGTCACCCGACATCAACTTTACCACTGAATCCAGATCGATCCCAAATAGAAACAAGGCAACAAAAAGTGCGATGCCCTGCAAAACAATAAGTACCCCGAAAGTGATTAAAACTATGACTACCAGAGACAAAAGCCAGTTTTTTCGTTGCGCTATTTCTCGTGTGGTTTCGTAAATCTCCATATTGGACGTAAATTTACGCCAAATTTAGAATAAGCAGTGGTAAAGATAGGAAACTTAGAACTCGGAGAATTCCCACTTTTATTGGCACCCATGGAGGATGTGAGTGATCCGCCATTTCGGGCTGTTTGCAAAAAAAACGGCGCAGACCTCATGTATACGGAGTTTATTAGCTCGGAAGGACTGATCCGTGATGCAGCAAAAAGTGTCCAAAAGCTGGATATTTTCGAATATGAGCGACCTATTGGCATTCAGATATTCGGAAATGAAATCGAATCTATGCGTGAAGCTGCTGCCATTGCTGAGGCTGCCGGTCCGGATATTTTGGATATCAACTATGGATGCCCAGTGCATAAAGTAGCTTGTAAAGGTGCCGGTGCAGGAATTTTACTGGATATTGATAAAATGGTCTCTATGACTGAGGAGATTGTCAAAGCGGTAAATATTCCCGTCACAGTGAAAACACGCCTAGGCTGGAGCCATGACACAATCCGAATCGTCGAAGTAGCGGAAAGACTCCAAGATGTAGGCATTCAGGCTATCAGTATTCATGCCCGTACAAGGCAACAAATGTATAAAGGTGAAGCCGACTGGTCTTACCTGAATAAGGTGAAAGAAAATCCGAGATTACATATTCCTGTCTTTGGCAATGGAGATATCGATTCCCCGGAAAAAGCTGCTGAATATAAATCAAAGTATAATGTCAATGGAATGATGATCGGGAGAGCTTCGATAGGCTACCCGTGGATTTTCAATGAGATCAAACATTTCTTAGCCACCGGTGAAAAGCTTCCCGCACCAGACTTGGCTGAGCGACTTAGGATAGCCAAGGAGCATCTGGATTTTTCCATCAAATGGAAAGGTGAAAAGCTTGGAATCCTGGAAATGAGAAGACACTATACCAACTACTTCCGCGGTATGCCAAACTTCAAACCTTATCGAACGGATATGGTCACCGCAGATACCTACGAAGAAGTAACTGCTATCCTTGACCAAGTGGAAGAAGTCTATGCAGATTACGTTTTCTAAAGTTGTTTGCTAGTCTTTAATTCCCACTTGAAAATTTTCCCAAACAATTTCAGTTCAGAATTGCTTCATTTGCGGCACCAACCCGTAATCAAATAACTATGTCCAATCAGCCATCTGAGAGCTCGGTAAGAAACTGGATTTATCTGATCATTCTGGCATTAGTCTGGGGAAGTTCCTTTATTTTGATCAAGCGGGGATTGGAAATTTTCTCACCGGGAGAACTCGGAGCCTTTCGAATTGTGGCTGCGGCCACTTTCCTACTTCCGCTTTCCCTTCCTCGGGTTCGCTTTCTAAATAGCGTACAAGTACAAAACTTAATCATAGTCGGCTTGGTCGGCAGTTTTATCCCTGCCTTTCTTTTTGCAAAAGCTCAAACCCAACTCAGCAGCTCACTTACCGGGGTGCTGAATGCACTTACACCCCTCTTTGTGGTATTGGTAGGAGCATTATTTTTCAGTTCAAAAATTACCCGAAGAAATGCTCTTGGCCTTTTAATCGCCTTTTTGGGTGTGTTGATTTTGGTGACGGTAAGAGAGGGCGGTGGTTTTGGAGCACTTTCGGACATTAATGCCTACGCTTTCTTCGTCATTCTGGCCTGCACCTGCTATGGTTTCAACCTGAATATTATCAAATTTCGGTTTGTCGAACTTAAACCCATCGAAATCACAGCAATTTCACTACTGATGGTTCTGCCTGTGGCATTGATTTATCTAATGGCAGGCACCCAATTTTCTTACAAGCTCGTCTCCGTACCAGGAGCTTGGCAGGCCCTAGGCTATGTGGCACTTTTAGGGATCATGGGAACTGCCTTGGCCCTGATTCTTTTCAATATGCTAGTTAAAACAGCCAGCCCAGTCTTTGCCAGTTCAGTCACTTATCTGATTCCCATTGTCGCCATTCTTTGGGGAGTTTGGGACGGAGAAGTTTTACTTTGGGGGCATTATGTAGGAATAGCTGCGGTGATTTTGGGGGTATGGATTGGGAATCGAAAAAAAAGGATTAAAAGGGCATAATTTTGCCACTTCTTTTCTAAAATACTTAATTCAAAAACTGCTTTTTCTCCTTCCAAGCCTTCACCAGCATCGGTAATTCCTGATAGCTAAGTACTCCACTTTTCACTCCCTGTGATTTCAAAAATAGATCATTGGTTTTACGGCTAATCTCCAATGAAAAAGGTGGATACTGAGCGGCTCGTTCCTGAATGGATCGGATATCGTTCAGTACTCCCCTATCCAAGTTTTGTGTCCATGACAAATATTCATCAGGAGCCATTCGATAATAATCCCGCACCTGGTAGAGAAATAATCGCAAAGATGCCGAGTATCCCAGCAGAGGATTTTTGGATTGGCTACCTACCACCCAAGCAACAAAATTGGCCTCCCCCTCATCCGTAACTCCAAAGCTATGTGCCATCTCATGAGCGATAGTAAAAGGCTTCTCAAGCGGATGGAGTGTCGGGTCGATGTAGCTTTCTCCCACATAAGGAAAATAGATACCCAAAATCCCGAGTCTTCGCATCAGCCCCGGAGGTGGAAAAAGTTTGGTACGTGGCTTTCCCAAAAACGATATTCCCAAGGAGGGTAATTGATCCTCCAGAATGTCACGGACTTCGGATTCCAAATCTTGATAAGCTAGTTCTGGCACAATCGGCAAGGTATCAGATTTCAACTGCTGCCGAAGTAGGAGCAGCTCACGATAATTCTCCTCAATTTCTGCTTTCATTTCATGCAGTTCCAAGGGCTTAGCCGAAAGGCCTAGCTGCTGGGATACAGGAGTCCGCTGATAATTGAAGCCCCATAAGAGCATGAAGAAAAAAAGCAATCCTCCGGCAAAATTAAGAATAGACCGGAAGGAAAATGAAAGTCTTTGTTTTAAACCCTTCTTTCGGTAAAACCCTCGAAAAAAAAGGAGGATCAGAAAAAGAATAAGAGCTATAAATAAAAAAACGCTGGGAAAAGGAAGTTTTCCCAGCGTATAATCAAATGCAATTCGGATAAATGGAAATAGACCTCTTGAATAAACTTGGTCGGTTTGAACTGGAAAATTATTAGCTAGACCTCTGATCAGCAGAGCCGAGACTCCCAAGAAAAACCAAATCCACTGGCGAAGTTTCATCCATTATCGATCAGATGCCTTCTGCTTCTACTTCCTTGACTTCGGGTAGCATTCGAGTCAAAAGGTTTTGGATCCCTGCCTTAAGCGTCACGGTACTTGATGGGCAGCCAGAGCAGGAGCCCTGAAGCAAAACTTTCACCACACCATCTTGGAATGAATGAAAGACGATTGCTCCCCCATCTTGCTCTACAGCAGGACGGATATATTCATCCAGGATTCCTTTGATCTTTTTGACGATCTCGGAGTCATTTTCATCGAATAAGGGGTCCTTGTCGAATTTGGCATTTACTACCTTTTTGCCAGCTTCTAAATAAGATTTAATATGGTCTCGAATAATGGTCTGGATTTCGGCCCATTCTACTGATTCGGATTTAGTGACTGTCACAAAATTTGATGCAACAAAAACCCGCTCGACTGAAGCAAAATTGAACAATTCCTGCGCTAAGGGGCTGTTTTCCGCACTTTCTTGTGTGGGATAGTCAAAACTCACCCCATCTTCTACCAACATAAAGTTAGCCACAAACTTTAAAGAATTGGGATTGGGATTAGCCTCCATGTAGAGGTGAACAGGCTTAGCTTGAGCTTTTAGCATGGTATTTCTGGTTTTATTTGGGTTAAACCGATTTGCTGCTGATAAGTTCCAAAAGCAACAATTTCCTTATTTGAAAGGCTGCCCGGTAGCCGCATACCAAATTCCGCCATAAAGGTGCTTGAGAAAATCAGCATCCTCAAAGGCCGCATCCACATGACCTAAAGCGGTATAAAACACCCTTCCTCCATCAAACTCATGATACCAAGCCATCGGGTGATTTTCGCCCATGGCTTTGGCTGGTTCGTATGTAGACTCATCTGCATTGAGCAATACCTTGATATTCGGATTGATATCGCGGAATTCATAGAGTTCATCGGTCCAAAGCCAGTTTTTAGGAAGGTGCCAGGTCGCCGGATGATCCGAATCCACCACTTCAAGCCGTAGGGTTTGCTGCTTGGGATGAGCTAAGAAATAAGCGCCAATTAATTGATTGTACCAAGGCCATTCGTATTCGGTATCCGTGGCGGCATGAATTCCAACCACACCTTTTCCACTCTGTACAAATCGCTGAAAAGCTGCTTTTTGCTCCTCATTGAAAATTGTACCAGTGGTGCTGAGCAATATAATTACATCAAATCGCTCCAGGTTTTTATCGGTAAAGTAATTAGCGTCCTCCGTAGTATGAATTGAAAAAACTTGATCGTTTGCCATTTTCTTTAAAGCAACCACTCCGTTGGGAATGGATTGATGACGAAATCCTGCTGTCTTGCTAAAAACAAGCGCACGAAATTGCTGGGCTTGAACTGTGAAAGCTCCGAAAAGGAAGAAAAATAGCAACAAGCCTGAAAGTTTCTTTTGCATAGGTCTATGAGTTTGATTTTTCTTGAAAATACAAATTACTCCGATCAAAGTCTCAATAATTACTCGATCGGCAGGATAACTCACTGATCAAACCACCAATGCGGCGTGTCATTCGTACTATTGGGAAATTCACTGCAGCGAAGGCAGGTCACAGGATAGTCGGTGATGGGCCTTTCTGGAGAATAAGTACAAACCTCCGAAATGAAAAAAGGAACATCTGCCCGAGTAGTGTAGATTCGCTCCTGAGATATCCTTGCCACCTCAAAATAGCCCAAAACCACCTCGTCTGGATTGGCACTATTCCGAACGTTGCCCCGCACGGGAGCAGGCGGAATATCAAATACTGAACCGGTATTGTTGACCAGATCTTTTACCCGACTCCAATACCGAAATGCATCCTTCGAAATGCTAACCTGCCTGACATTGAAGTAATGTCTACTGAGGAAAGATTCATCGACGATTCGCTGGGCGAGCAATTGCGAAGAGGAATTTACTCCCGCTCTTACGCTTTCACCACTAAAGAGCGGAAGTCGCTCAGGATCCGGAAACCCAAAAACATAACAGTCTGGTGGGGCTTTATTGAAGGGATTGGGAAAGAAAGTCAGGTTCCAATAGTAAGCTTCATCGACATCCCAGCGCAGAAAGTAAGGACTATCCGATTCTGGCAAAGTCACGTCAGAAATAATCGAAATAAAAGCCCGATCCGGGTCATTATCAAAAACACCCCGGCTGAACTCATAGCTGACCTCATCAGTACCAACTGCCGCGGGCATCTGCTCAGGTTCGGATCTATACGTTTTTCCTTCTATCTGAATCTCCACAAAATAACCGACGTCTTCCCGAATCTGAACTGATCTTGGAAGCATGTATTTCCCAGGCTCCACCTGATTGAGCGAAAAGCGTTGATTTTGGGTATTTACCACAAAAACATTAGCATTGGTCACAGGCCTTGGCAAATCATTAAGGACTAAATATTGACCTGAAAAGAGGGGTTCGCGATCTGCAGAAGTGGTCTCCGAAAGCATTACAAATTTATCCTCATCCAAGTTGTTCAACTGCCCAAAGACTATCAGCTTCTCTACTCCCCGATTAAGCGGAAAGTCAATCTGATCCACGCAGGAATTAAACAGAATCAGCGTAGCAAAAACTCCAAAATATAATTTAAACCTACTCATTGTCACCTCCTCCAAATTGAATACTATACGTAATCGAAGGGAAAATAGACCCTAATACCGCCAAACGGTAAGGCCTCAACTGCCTACTATCCCCATCCTTTTGCCAAAAAACCGAATAGGCATTTCTCCTTCCAAAAAGATTGTAAATACTGAAATTCAAACTGTCTCCCTTTTTAGAAAATACCTTCTCCACGGTGTAGGATATATCCACTCGGAAATAGTCCGGGATTCGATATTGATTCCGCTCACTATATTCTGGAATGATCAGGGAATTGACGACGTAACTTGCATTCACTGCACTGACTGGCCTTCCGGTGGCATAATTGATACTCAAGTTAAAAAGACCTCTTGGGTACATTTTTCGACTGAGGATGAAATTGACCTCATGGGGCTTATCATAATTGCTCGGAAACCAATCCCCACCGTTGATTTGAGTTTCCTCAAACTGTCCCTGACTTCTGAAGAAAGATCGAGAATAAGTATAGGCCAGCCAGCCAGTGACTACTCCCAGATTCTTTTTAATCAAAAATTCCGCTCCATAGGCTCGTCCTTCCCCCAGGACAACCTCAGTCTCCATATGGGGATTAAGAAAAACCTGCGCAAAATCCCTGTATTCGATTTGATTTTGAGTGATTCTATAAAATCCGTCGAGAGAAAACTCCCATTTATTATCCTTGCTATTTCTAAAAAATCCCAAGGAAAAATTATCTGATCGCTGTGGTGGGATGTATCGGGTACTGAGTTGCCAAAGATCGATCGGAGTAGGACCGAAGGTATTACTGATAGATTGGATATACTGATAAAGCCGTGCATAGCTGCCTTTCAAAGAGGCATTTTGATCTAGGTTATGACGAATGGAGATTCTTGGCTCCAGACCGGAATAAGTTTGGATAGAACCACCCCCAAAAACTTCCTGTCCAACAATTTGCTCCGTAGCGATAGGCCCTATTTCGCTGTACTGATAGACTGTATCCGGCCCCAGTTGATTATACTGCACAAAGCGAAGCCCACCTACCAAACCCGTCTTCTCTGACATATCCCATTCCAAACTCGAGAAAAGACCTACTTCCAAGCCCCGCTCCTTCCCAATTTTTTCTTCGAGCACATTGGATTCAGCTGTAAAAGGACTCCTTCGCTCGTCCTTCCCTTGATAGTAAACTGCCTCCACTCCTGAATTTATCGCAAGCTTTTCATTGGCCCAAGTCAGTGTAGCTTTTGCCTGCTGATAACGCATGCCATTTTCTACCGATGCCGCATCGAGACCCTCCGGATCGAAAAAAGAATTGGAAAAATCACCATCTGCAAGCAATGCCTTGATCGACCAATTTTCTCCTAAAACCCCACGATAATTCAAACTGCTTACACGGTTGGACCAATCATAGCCAAACTCATCTGAGAACTTGAAATAATCTCCAGTCAGCAAGGTTTTTGCCTCCAGTGTATGACCTTGTTTGATTTTCCAATTGAGTCCCAGATAGCCATCATAAAAGTCGAGTTGGGAATTTTGAATATCAAAGTCTCTTGCTCTTCGAAGCAGCCAATTGGCATTGGAAATCCTACCTCCAAAAATCAAACCTATTTTATCTTTTTGAATAGGACCCTCCACCAGCACTTTCCCATTGGACGTTCCTACTCCGATTTGACCTTGCCAACTTTCTGTAGAACCGGGCTTCATTTCAATATTCAAGGCCGAACCTGCCCGACCTCCAAAGGTTGCCGGAAGATTTCCCTTGTAAAGGGTAAAAGTCTCTGTGACATCGGCATTGAAAGCAGATAAAAAGCCTAGGGCATGATTGGAACTTAAAACGATCGCCTCGTCCATCAGCAGAAGATTTTGATCCGTTTTGGCACCGCGTACATTGATTCCTGAGGTGCCTTCTCCTACCGAACTGACCCCCGGAAGGAGCTGGAGACCTTTAAAAATATCTGCCTCGCCCAAGAAAGCCGGAATCGCCCGTAATTCTCGAGTGGTCAGCTTTGTTACTCCCGTGATGGGATTTCTGACATTTCGATCAGGCTCATCAGATTGAACGACTACACCTTCCAACTCATAACTTTTCTCGGTAATCGTGGTATTGATCACTGCATTGGTGTAGATAGTCAGCTCAGTGAAAATGGGAATTTTGGACAAGTGCCTGAATGTCAATCGATGATAACCGGGAGTCAAGGAGATATAGTAAGTACCGAATCGATCAGAATTGATGCCCGTGTAAAATCCATCCAAATGCAGTCCAACACCTTCCACAGGCTCTCCGGTGTCTTTGTCTGTTATCTTCCCAGTTAAAATATAGGATTGCTGTAGCGCACCTTCTGCTTTTCCAAAATTATATCTCAATGAGTCGGGAATATTCTGAGAATGAAGCCCTGAAATGACAAAAAGAAATAAAAAGCAGAAAATGATTACGCGCATAAACTAAAATTCAAAAATGAATTTATTATCCAATTCAGGAATTAAACAAACTTAAAATTTCTTACGTAAAATCCCCAAAAAATGATCAAATGAGACAGGTTTATATTTCTTCACTAATTATTCTTTTCCTATTCCTAGGTTGCAGTCAAGAAGATGAAGCTCCTCAAAAAGATGCCTTCATTTTTGGTTGGTGGTCTGCCTTTTGCACCGGCAATTGTATCAAAATCTACAAACTAGAAAATGGAAGGCTATATGCCGACAATATGAACAGCTTCCGAGAAGCAGCCATAATTACTTATAAATCGCAACCACTTGATCCACAGTGGTTATCGATCGCTCAAGGTCTGGAAGAGAAATTTCCTCAGTTTCTGAGAAATAATCCCTTCGCTGTGATAGGATGCCCTGACTGTGATGATCAGGGAGCGATTTATTTTGCTTTCGAAAATAGAACAGGAATCATGTATTGGCAAGTTGATACCGATCCAGGCACCTGGCCTGAAGAGATCAAACCCTACATGGAATCAGTTCTACAGGCAATAGACCAACTCCCACAGGATTAAACCCTTTTGATCAATTCAAGTAAAATTTTACTCAAAATAGGCTCTGCTTTGGCTGCTGCTGCCACTACATCATCTAGGGTGATTTTGTGAATCTTCCCAGGTACTCCAAGGTCGGTAATGGCCGAAATCCCGAAGACTTCCATGTTGGATTGGCGAGCGACTATTACTTCTGGTACCGTGCTCATTCCGACCGCATCCGCCCCGATGATTCGGATAAAGCGATACTCTGCAGGAGTCTCCAAATTAGGGCCTGACACGGCCGCATACACTCCTGTATGAACTTTAAACTTATTTTCCCTGGCAATTTCCAAGGCCATCTCGACCATTCGACTTGAGTAAGCATCACTCATATCTGGAAATCTCGGGCCAAATTCCGGAGGGTTTTCACCTCGGAGGGGATTATCAGGGAGTAGGTTAATATGGTCTGTCAAAATCATGACCTCACCTACAGCTTGATCCGGATTGAGGCCACCTGAAGCATTGGAAACAAACAGTCTTTTCACTCCTAGGTGCTTCATCACCCGTACTGGAAAAGTGAGCTGCTGCATCGAATATCCCTCATAGTAATGAAAACGGCCTCGCATAGCAATCACTGGCTTTCCAGCCAAAGTACCAATCAGTAGCTTTCCGGAGTGAGTCTCGACTGTCGAAATGGGAAAATGGGGAATATCACTGTAATCAATCTCCAGACTGATATCAATCTGATCTCCCAGCTTTCCCAATCCAGTACCCAAAATGATCAAATTTTCTACAGGATCAGGGCAAAGATTTTTAAGAAATCGAGCAGCTTCATGAATTTGAGTAAGGTAGTTCATCGGTTTTAAAATTTCTCCTAAAGATAGGAATCTAAGGCATCCCTCGAACTTTTGATGCCCAAAGCTTGTATTCTTTGTTATTCAAAAGAAGCTATGATTAAAATTATACTCGGTACCAATAGAAAAAACTCAGTATCCAAACTGATTGCACTTCAATATCAGCAAATCTTAAGTGAGAAAGGACAAGCCTCTGAAATTTTAGAGCTAGAAGAACTTCCGAATGATTTTATAGAAACAGCACTCTATGAAAACAACGGAAAAAATGAATCCTACAATCGCTTTCACCAAAAGGTAGCCGAAGGCCAAAAATTCATCTTCATCGTCCCTGAATACAATGGTTCTTTCCCGGGAATTCTGAAGACTTTCATTGATGGGATGACTTATCCCAATTCGTTTAGATACAAAAAGGCCGCACTAGTCGGCCTTTCTTCAGGAATAGGAGGAGGTGGCATCGCACTGAGCCACCTCACTGATATTTTCCATTACTTGGGGATGCATGTCCTCGCTCTCAAGCCAAAACTGGCTAAAATCGAGCAGAATATGTCAGATAACTTGCTCACCAACAAGCTTTATATAGAACTACTGCAAACCCAAGCAGAGATGTTAATGGAGTTTTAATCCTTAATCCACATTATCGTGGAGAAAGCGATTATTCCCCAAAATCTCATTTTCATCACTTACATTGAACTTGCTGATATTGTTCTCAGAACTATGCTCAGGCTCGCTTAATGTAACGTTCTTTCGAAGGTAAGCCGGTACTTCAAGTTTTTCCTTGAGTTCTTCAGGGCTAGGATTGAATGACCGGCTTCCTTTTAGCTTTTCAAAACGCTCATGAGCACGCTGAATAGCTTTTTGTTTCATTTGCTCATAGAAGTCATTCGCATAAACAGGCTTAGCCGGATCAGCATTTTCTTCCTCTGCCTTCACTTCATTCTTCGGCTCATCTTCTTCTTCATAAAGATCATGAACAATTCGTTCTGAAGCTGGAGTGGATTCTTCTTTTGGTTGCTCCGGAGTAGCTTTTGGGAGATCAAATCGGAAAGTCTCATGACGAGGCTCTTCTTTTTCCTCCTCTTTTGGCTCTTCTACTGGCTTATTGGGTTTAGAGAAAACGAAAGTGCTTCCTGCAATCGGCTCTTCTTTCACTTTTTCACTTTTGCCGCTTTCTAGATTTATTACGGTTTTGATCTCTTCCTCTTCTTCAGCTGGCTTTGTGTCCTTTACCACTGGTGCAGGAGTTGGTTCGATCTGAGCTTTTGGCTTCGCAGCTGGAGTTCCATCTAGTTTGTCCATTTCAAAACCCGTGGCAATTACCGTAACCCGGATAGCTTTGCCAAGCTCTGGATCGATGCCCTGACCGAAGATTACTTCAGCATTATCACCGGCCTTTTCTTGGATGTACTCAGTAATCTCACTCAACTCATCCATGGAAAGTTCTTCATCCTCACCGGACATAATAGAAAGGAGGATTTTCTCTGCTCCTTTGATATCGACATTGTTTAGAAGCGGAGAGGAAATTGCAGCTCCGGCGGCACGGATAGCGCGGCCTTCGCCTTCTTCTGTAGAAGATCCCATGACAGCTGCACCCGCATCTTTCATGACAGTCTTCACATCTTCAAAGTCCACATTGACATCCTGATGGATCGTGATGATCTCAGCAATGGATTTTGCGGCTGTAGTCAAAATATCATCGGCTTTTCCAAATGCAGTTCGGATAGCCAAATTGCCATAAATCTCTCTTAGCTTATCATTTAGGATGACGAGAACTGTATCGCAGTTTTCTCTCAAAGCCTCGATACCTGCCTGAGCGACAGCCATCTTCTTGCGACCCTCAAACATAAATGGTGCGGTCACAATACCTACAGTCAGGATATTCAACTCCTTGGCAATCTTAGCCAATACTGGTGCAGCTCCTGTGCCGGTTCCACCACCCATTCCGGCAGTGATAAATACCATTTTGGTGTTGTCTGCAAGTAGCTCTCGGATTTCCTCCTGAGACTCAAGTGCGGCATTTTTTCCTTGCTCAGGATTGGCACCTGCACCAAGTCCCTCTGTTAGGTTGGCACCCAACTGAAGCCTCAAAGGAACTGGACTAGACTTCAAAGCCTGTGCGTCGGTATTGACCACGACAAACTCCACGTCCTTGATTCCTTGATTGTACATGTGGTTGACTGCATTAGAGCCACCACCTCCGACGCCAATTACCTTGATAATTGACTTTTGATTTTTTGGAAGATCAAATCTGTAATCTTTCATGTTATCTGACATATTTATTTATTTGGTGAACTAGTTTCTATTTTTTCTTTAAGGTTTGAAATGGAGGGAAACAAAAGACAGCGTCCATTATCTCCCCAATCATAAGCCCTAGTAATTACTATCGTCTCCGATTTCATCATGGATAATGCTCTTGAGCCTATCGCTGATGTTTCGGAAAATATCTTTTGCATTGAACTCCCGCTTGGGAGCAATTTTCTGTACCCCGCCGTTAGCAATGCGCTTATTGTAGCTTTCTTCCCGGTCATCCAGGGATTTGAATCCTGCCAAAACCAATCCTACCGAAGTAGCATACATCGGGCTTTTGACATCCTCGAGAGCTGTCTTTCCTAAATGCTCATTTGGGTAGCCGATTCGGGTATCTAGGCCAGTTTGGAATTCGAAAAGCTGGGAAATACACTGAAGCTGGGAACCCCCGCCTGTGATGACAATTCCTCCGGTAAGCTTCTTGTAATAGCCGCTTTGCCAAATCTCATTTTGGACGATATCAATGATTTCTTCCATTCGGGCTTGGATAATGCTGGCAAGGTTTCGAATGGAAATCTCCTTCGGCGGCCTGTTTCTGAGACCAGGTATGGATACGATCTCATTAGGGTTGGCCTCGTTGGCAATTGCTTTACCAAAACGCGTTTTGAGGAGTTCGGCCTGCTTCTGCATGACCATGCATCCTTCTTTGATATCCTTAGTAATAATGTTTCCTCCGAGTGGAATCACCGCTGTATGACGGATGATATTTTCATAAAAAATCGCTACGTCCGTCGTACCACCTCCAATATCCACCAAGCAAACACCTGCTTCCTTCTCTTCATCGCTAAGAACTGCCAAGGAACTGGCAAGAGGCTCCAGTATCAATTGCTTGGACGTGAGGTCTGCTCTTCTCACGCATCGATTGATGTTGTTGATCGCGGTGGTCTGTGCTGTGATGATATGGAAATCAGCCTCCAAGCGCGTACCGGACATACCCACGGGATCTTTGATTCCTCCTTCGTAATCCACGGTGTAGTCTTGTGGCATCACGTGAATGATTCTGTTTCCGGGAGGTACCAAAATATTTTCCATCTCAGAAGAAAGACGGCGTACATCTTCTACCGTGATTTCATCTTCAGATGGCTGACGCATAATGCTTCCACTTTGCATTTTGCTCTGAATGTGCTGCCCGGCAATACCGACAATCACCTCGCCTATTTCCACATCAGCCATATCAGAAGCTTCTTCTACGGCTTTTTGGATAGCGTGCACGGTCTTGTCGATGTTGGTAACGACACCTCGGTCCACTCCATCTGAGACGGCCTTGCCCATTCCCAGAACTTCGAGTTTTCCGTATTCATTCTTGCGACCGACAATGGCACAGATTTTTGTGGTGCCTATGTCTAATCCGACGATTAATTTTTCATTTTCCATACCCAAGCTTTTATTCACAGACTATTTGTTCCTTAAATTTTACACTGACCCGATCATAGGCATCCCAGCCTTTACGGGGAAGAATTTCACTGTAGAAAATCTGAATTCGATCAAACTTATCCTCTAGGTCTGCAGCATCTCCCAATTCAATCACTTGCTCTCCCACCTGCTGATAGAGTCGAATGTCATCACGCTCCCTGATCTCCACCTCCGTGATTTGTGCATTCCAAAATTCATCTTCTGAGATAAAGCGAATCAAATCCATCAATTCTGGCATTTGATTCATCACTCCACCCTCATTCAGTAGCTTTTCTGCCATATCACCGCTAAGAATCAGCACACGACTCGTATAGCTCGGTGAAATGGGAATGATTTTACCCTCCGTGGTGATGTACCCATCAGCAGCAAGCGGGCGCACAATCCTCGCAATAGGTTGATGCTGCTCGAGGTAGAGCTGAAGGATTCCTTTCTGCCCTATACTCGCGTCAGCCATTTTGATAAATGGATGTCCCTCTAGGCGATCCTCAATCGCATTCAATGGTACCTCTTCGAGAAGGAGACCTACTTTCAAATTCGGGAAGGCTTCTGCGAGCAGGGTTTCTATCTCCTGCTTATCCACGAAATACAATCCACTTACTCCCTCGATTTCGATTTCTGTTCCTTGGTATGTTTTGTAGATACTTTGCTTTTCTACAAAAGCAATAAAGCCACCCAAGATCAAGGTCAAAATCACAAAAACTCCATATTTCTTCAGTCTTTTCATACTCCTTGTTCAGTTGAATTAGACATTTCCGAAAACCATATTTTCACTTTTGGCACGAGTCGATCAATATCGCCTGCCCCCATAGTCACCAGTACTTCTGGCTGTAGGATTTCCAAAACCTCGAATAGCTTCTCTTTGGCCACAGTCATCTTCGTATCTGCCTGAATACTCTCCAAAAGCATTTCCGAATTCACTCCTGGAATCGGAAGCTCTCTCGCCGGATAGATATCCAAAAGCAGTACCTGGTCTGCGAGGGAAAGACTCTCAGAAAAACCTGTAGCAAAATCCCTAGTCCTGGTAAAAAGATGTGGCTGAAAAATCACCGTCAGCTTTAGTCCCGGATACATGGCCCGAATCGAACTCAAACATGCACGGATCTCCTCCGGATGATGTGCATAGTCGTCCACATATACCTTGCGAGGTTCGTTGAGATGGATTTCAAATCGACGCTTGACCCCTCGGAAACTAGCCAGACCCTTTTTGATTTGCTCTTCAGTCAATTCAAAATGCAGGGCAACTGCTATCGCTGCAAGAGCATTCTCCACATTGTGAAATCCAGGAATAAAGAGTTCCAAACCCTTGATTTGCATCTTTACATCCAGATAGTCAAAGACAAATGATCCTGGCTTGGCTTTTACATTATCCGCATGAATACCGGTAGAAGCTCTCAGTCCATAGGTGGAAATACCTTTCTTATCAGCCACCGGTTCACCCAATCGCTGTAGAGCTTTGTCTTGAATAAATAGCTTTCCTTTTTTCTTGAGAAGTCCTACAAACTCCCGGAAGCCTTCGACGATGCTACTTTCATCACCGTAAATATCCAGATGGTCAGGATCCACACTGGTAATGATCTCCATTTCAGGATTTAAGCGAAGGAAAGACCGATCAAACTCATCGGCTTCTACCACCATGATAGTTTTATCCTTCGAACTATTGATCAGGAGATTGCTTTGATAATTTTGGGTAATACCACCAAGGAAAGCTGTTACCGGCTTATTCGCTGACTTCAAGAGATGAGCGATCATCGATGAAGTGGTGGTCTTCCCATGGGTTCCAGCCACAGCTATAGTGTAGTTTTCGGATGAAAGAAGCCCAAGAACCTCTGAGCGCTTTTTGATTTGGATTTCTTCCCGTTCAAAGAATTGATACAATTTCGAATCTCTAGGTACAGCAGGGGTCCATACCACCAACAAGGCCTCTTTATTATCAAAAAGACTGCTTGGAAGCTTGTATGAATCATCCTCAAACATCACCGGAACACCCTCATTCTGGAGTTCGTCAGTAAGCGGTGAGGCTGTACGATCGTATCCGGAAACGGCATAGCCTTTATGCTTAAACCAGCGGGCTAAAGCACTCATTCCTATCCCTCCGATTCCGAGAAAAAAGACGCTATGTATTTCCTTTAGATTCAAGCGATTAACTTTTCTATTTCATTTACTATCTCTTCAGCAGCATTTGGCTTTGCCAAAGCGCGAATATTTTGACTCAATTTTTTTACTAGATCAGGCTCATTCATGATGCTATCCACCTCTTCCTTCATTTGGCCTACTGCCTCGGCATCCTTTAAAATGAGTGCTGCTTCTTGCAGTACATAGGCCATGGCATTTTTGGTCTGATGATCTTCTGCCACATTGGGAGACGGAATAAAAACCACCGGCTTGCCTACAAGCGAAAGCTCCGAAACAGAAAGCGCCCCTGCACGCGACACGATTACATCTGCAGCTGAATAGGCTAGATCCATTTCGCGAATGAATTCCCGAAGATGGATGTGCTCTAATCCAGAATCCTCCACTGCCTTTGACATGTCTTTGAAATAGTATTTGCCAGACTGCCAAAGCACCTGATAACCATCCTTTTCAAATGCCTGCATATCCTTTAGCGTAGCTTGATTAAGCGTCCTTGCCCCCAAGGATCCCCCCAAAACCAAAAGCGTCTTTCTAGTTGGATCCATATCAAAGTGAGCCATTGCTTTTTCCCGCTTGCCATCGAGATTGAGGATATCTTTTCTTACCGGATTGCCAGTCAAGACCAATCGATCAGCAGGGAAAAAAGACTGCATGTTTGGATAGGCGACACAGATGGTTTTTGCCCGCTTAGATAGGATTTTATTGGTTATTCCCGCATAGGAATTTTGCTCCTGAATCAGAGTTGGGATTTTTTTGCCTTGAGCAGCATAGAGCACCGGTGCACTTGCATAGCCACCAACTCCGATCACTACCTGAGGCTTGAAATCTTTGACAATCTCCCCTGCTTTTGCCAAGCTTTTGATCAGCTTAAAGGGGAAGGATAGATTTTTCCAAGTCAAGGATCGCTGTAATCCCGCCACTGGTAATCCAATGATTTTGTAGCCAGCCTCAGGGACCTTCTGCATCTCCATTTTACCCAAGGCACCCACAAAAAGCACCTCGCTATCGGGATGCTTTTCTACCCAGGCATTGGCGATGGCAATAGCAGGATAGATATGTCCTCCGGTACCTCCACCACTGATCAAAAGGCGATATGTTGCTGACTTTTCGATTAGATTGCTGCTTTTAGTTTGGGTCTGTTCATCGCAGTCCCGGTTTGTAATTCATCCTGATGATCTCCTCGGCTGACAGAAAGGATAATCCCCAAGGAAATTCCTGTAAATACCAAGGACGTCCCTCCCATACTTAGTAGAGGAAGTGGAAGCCCGGTGATAGGTCCAAGACCTACGGCTACCGCCATATTTACCAATGCTTGAATGACGAGTGCGAAGCTGAGACCTGCAGATAACAAGCCTCCAAATGCTTTATTGGAATTGGCGACAATTCGCATTCCTCGATATAGCAAAGCCAGATATAGGAAAAGGACAGCCACTCCGCCGATCATTCCATACTCTTCAATGATGATGGCATAGATAAAGTCAGAATAAGGGTGTGGCAATGAGTTTCTTTGCTCAGAATTTCCAGGACCCTTGCCCGTAATTCCTCCCGTTGCGATAGCGATGTAGGACTGCTCTGCTTGGAAGGGGATTTTGCTATCGTCTGAGGAGGACTCCACAAAGTCTGTAATCCTAGACTGGAACGTTTCCCCTCTTTGTCCCAAAAATATCGCAGCAGTCAAGCCCAAAACTCCCACCATCACGACTACCAGCAGATATTTCACAGGTACTCTTCCGATAAACATGATCAATAGACAGGTGCATAGCAGCAAGATGGCCGTAGACATATTTGCCAGTCCTATCAAAGCGCAAATCACACCAATTGCGATGATGATGGGTAAGAATGTACTCTTGAAGTCCTTAATGTTATTTTGTCTTCTGGCTAGCATAGCAGCCAATGCTGCGATGAGAGCCAATTTTGCCAGATCGGAAGGTTGAAACGCCTGATTGATTACCGGGATTGTCAACCATCGATTAGCCTCGTTGATATTGGAGCCAAATAAGTAGGTAATCAAAAGCAGAGGCATGGAAAGGTACATAGCCAATCTGGCGTAGAGGGCATAGTTTCGATAAGGCACCTTATGGGCCAGCCACATGACTCCTAGAGAAACGAATACCAGTGCTGAATGCCTTACCAGGTACAATTCGGTATTTCCACCGGCATATTTATAAGCCAAAGACCCTGTCGCAGAATACACCACCAGGATACTAAATAGAGACAGCAGTATCACGATACCCCAGATAATGGGGTCTCCCTTGAAATGCTCATCTATCCATGCTTTAAACTGGCTCATGCGCTGATTTTCATTTTTAAATCCAAAACTCCGGCTCGGAACTGATCGCCCCGGTCCTCATAATTCTTGAAAAGATCAAAGCTTGCACACGCAGGCGAAAGCAAGACCACATCACCTTTCTGTGCCATTTGACGACTCCAGGTGATTGCCTCTTTTATATTTTGAGTTTCTCTTATCTCATCGATTACTCCAGCAAAGGCTTTTTGAAGCTTTACATTGTCTTTTCCAAGGCAGATCAGAGCTTTGACACGAGCACTAACCAATGGTACAAGAGGCGTATAATCATTACCCTTATCTACCCCTCCAGCTATCCAAATGACTCCTTGGCTGTAGCTTTCCAAAGCATAAGTAGTTGCCTCCACATTGGTGCCTTTACTGTCATTGATATAGCTGACACCTTCTATTTCAGCTACCTTTTCCAAGCGATGAGGAGCATTCTTGAAGCTTTGAAGCCCCGCTTCTATTTGAGCCTGACTGAGACCTGCAATCCTTGCTGCGGTTATAGCAAAAAGAGCATTGATTACATTGTGCTTGCCGGCAATAGGAAGCACCTTTTTAGGAATCCTGATTTCTTCTTGGTTTACCTTTGCGACGAGTTCATCACCCTGCAGAAAAGCAGAAGGGTTATTCTCGGCATTCAAAGAGATGAAATGCTTTTTTGCCCTGATTTTTGCTTCCTCTATTCCGCTTTTTGAAATCATATCTTCTTTGTAGAAGAGTGCAAAATCATTTGCTTTTTGGTTGATAAAAAGCCGGAATTTTGACTTCATATATTTTTCTACCTGACCTTCATAGCGATCCAGATGATCAGGAGTGACATTAGTCAAAATGGCGATGTGAGGATGAAAAGTTTGCATGCCGTCAATCTGAAAGCTGCTCGTCTCGATCACCCACCAGTCTTTATCACCTTGCAACAATTGTCCTGACCAGCTATGACCGACATTACCCGCCAAGCCCACATTGAGCCCAGCACTCTTTAGCAGATGGTAGATCAAAAGCGTAGTAGTAGTCTTGCCATTTGTGCCTGTGATAGCAATGATTTTTCCATTGGAAACATGATGCGCCAATTCCAACTCATCAATAACTGCAAGACCTTTATCGACAGCCTTTCGAATCAAGGGAGTTGAATAAGGAATCCCGGGGCTTTTCACAATCAAGTCTGCATCTAGTACTCTCTCTTCCGAATGTCTTCCTTCTTCAAATTCGATTTCTGCTTTGATCAACTCAGCCTTTCTTTCCTCCTTGATTTGACCCAAATCCGTTACGAAAACCCCATAGCCCATCTGCTTGGCGAACAATGCTGCTCCCAATCCACTTTCTCCGGCTCCTATGATGGCTACGTTTTTCAAATTATCTCAATTTCAAAGTGGCAAGTGTGACAACTGCGAGTAAAATTCCCACGATCCAAAATCGTGTGACAATTTTAGCTTCAGGAATATTTCGCTTTTGATAATGATGGTGAAGTGGGGACATGAGGAAAATCCTTCTACCCTCTCCATATTTCTTCTTGGTGTATTTGAAATAGCCTACTTGCAGGACTACGCTCAGATTCTCGATGACGAAAATTCCACACATCACCGGAATAAGCAGCTCCTTTCGAAGTGCCAAGGCCATGACTGCAATAGCTCCTCCCAACATCAGGGAACCGGTGTCCCCCATGAAAACCTGGGCTGGATAGGCATTGTACCAAAGGAATCCGATACAAGCACCGATAAATGCCGAAGCAAAAATCACCAACTCACCTGAGTTGGGGATGTACATGATATTCAGGTATTGTGAGAAAATGGCATTACCGCTGAGGTATGCAAAAATTGCAATAGTCAAGCCAATGATGGCTGATGTACCCGCCGCTAAGCCGTCAATCCCATCTGTAATGTTAGCGCCATTTGAAACGGCCGTGATGATAAATATCACCACCAAAATGTATAAAAATGGAGTGACCGCTTCGCCCATAAAACCTAAGAGCCGCTCATAGTTTAGCTCATTATTCTTAACAAAAGGAATGGTCGTCTTAAGGGCTTTTACATCTTGAAAGGCAGGAGTTTCCACTACGCCACTTTCGACCGATACTGGGGTAGAGAACTCACGAATAACCACATCATCGTGAAAATAAAGTGTCGCACCTACAATAATTCCAATCCCGATCTGACCGACGATTTTGAATCGACCTTTGAGTCCTTCCTTATTCTTTTTAAATACCTTGATGTAATCATCCAAAAATCCGATTCCCCCCAGCCAAAGCGTAGTGATGAGCAATAGAATGATGTAGATATTGTCTAGGTCTCCGAAAAGCAAAGTAGGGATAACAATAGCAGAAATGATCATCAATCCACCCATGGTAGGCGTACCCTTCTTCTGAGATTGCCCTTCTAATCCGAGGTCCCGGACAGTTTCTCCAATTTGGCGATTGCGAATCCAATTGATGATGCGATGCCCAAAAGTAATGGTAATGATCAAGGACAGAATGGCTGCCATACCAGCTCGGAAAGAGATGTAGCGAAACACCCCGGCTCCAGGCAGGTCCCATACTTGATCCAAATATTCAAAAATCGGGTATAACATTTCAGTTTTGGCTGAGTTGATTCAAAATTTCTCCCACTACCTCGGCATCGTCAAAGTGGTGTTTTACACCTTGTATTTCTTGATAGTCTTCGTGACCTTTTCCAGCGATCAGGATGATATCTCCTTTTTTGCAAAGCATACAGGCAGTCCTAATCGCTTCGCGACGATCAACAATACTCAGGACTTTACGCATTTCAGTTGGTCCAACACCCGCTTGCATGTCTTTAATGATTTGCTCTGGCTCCTCGAATCGAGGATTATCAGATGTCAAAATCACTTTATCACTTTCCCTCACGGCTATTTTGGCCATGATGGGACGCTTGGTCGTGTCCCGATTTCCACCGCAACCGACTACGGTAATCACTTGCTCACCTCCGGTCCGCACTCCATTGATGGTTTTCAATACATTCTCAAGTGCATCAGGGGTATGGGCATAGTCAACGATTGCCGTGATACCAGCTCCTGTGATTCGGTCAAATCGTCCTTTCGCTCCTGGGATGGCAGAGAGGTGTTGCAAAACCTCTTCCTCGTCTTCTCCTAGAAGCACGGCAGTTCCAAAAGCACCTAACAGGTTGTAAGCATTAAATGCCCCGATTAGCCTAAACCACACCTGTCTGCCATTGATGTCCAGTTCCAAGCCTTCGATGGTATTGGATATGATTTTCGCTTTGAAGTCTGCTGCAGATTTGAGCGCAAAAGTTTGATGGGTACCCCGGCAATTCTGCACCATCACCATCCCTCGCTTATCGTCTCCATTGACGAGCGCAAATGCATCTTTGGGAAGGTCATCAAAGAGTTTTTTCTTTGCCTTGATGTATTCATCGAAGGTCTTGTGGTAGTCCAAGTGATCATGAGAGATATTGGTAAAGATCGCTCCGATCAATTTCAAACCTGCGATTCGCTCTTGTACGATCGCATGAGAACTCGCCTCCATAAAGCAATGCGTACAGCCTGCCTCGACCATTTGGCGAAGCAAAGCTTGAATGCTGACCGCATCCGGTGTGGTATGGGTAGCAGGAACAATCTCCTCGTTGATTTTATTTTCTACTGTAGAAAGTAAACCCGTACTATAGCCCATCGCCATGAAAAGCTGATGAAGTAAAGTGACCGAAGTAGTTTTGCCATTAGTCCCGGTAACAGCCACCACCTTGATTTCACTGGATGGATTGCCAAAATAATTGGAAGCTAAGACCCCCAAAGACTGAGCGGAGTTTTTGACCTGTACCCAGGTGATGGAGGTTACAGGTGACTCAGGAAGTGTTTCACAGACCACAGCCTTAGCACCTAATTCGACGGCTTTATCAATAAACTCATGTCCGTCAACCTGCGTACCCGCGATGGCTACGAAAACTGAACCCTTGGACACCTTTCGGCTATCAAAGACAATATCCTTCACCCGCACTTCCATATCGCCAATGGTGCTGAGCAAGGATACTTTATATAATATGTCTTTTAATACTTTCAACTTATCCCAATTCAAGTTTGATAATTGTATTTCTCTCAAGTGGAGTACCAGGGTTTAGGGATTGACTTTTGACAATTCCCCTTCCACTGTAATTGACCCGAATCCCCTTATTCTCCAAAATGAATAGTGCATCTCTCAGCGACAGTCCAGATACATCTGGAACGGTTGCGGCATCCGTATCATTGGTTTTCCAGTTGATTTGATTTTGGTTGGCAACCACTTTCACCCATTCTTCAGGCTGAACGGGAGCACTTGGTACACCTAGCTTTTCCAAAATTTGATGGATTTCTTCTGCCTTTCCTGCTTTGACAAAAGGAGTGTTGCTAGACTTTTCCTCAGAGGCAATAAGGTCTTGCGAAGAAGGGTTGAGCTCAAGGTCCACTGCGTAAATTTTATCGGCAATCTCCTTGAATACCGGGGCTGAAACATCCCCTCCGTATGCTGCAAAACCCGTCGGGCTATCGATCACCACAATCATGGAATACTTCGGTCGGTCTGCAGGAAAGTATCCTGCAAAGCTTGTGTAGTATCGCTTGGTATAGCGTCCATTCTCCAGCTTTTGGGCTGTGCCTGTCTTACCAGCAATCGCATATTCAGCATTGGCAATGTTCTTAGCCGTACCTCTCACTACGACTCCTTCAAGCAATTCCTGAAGTTGCTTTATAGTCTTTTCAGAGGCGATTTTCCTTCGAATCACTTCCGTATCCCACTGCCTTTCAATTTTATTACCTCTTACAATTGCTTGGATCAAGTATGGCTTGACCATTTTGCCTTCGTTGGCAACGGCATTATACAAGGCCAAAGTATGAATGGGATTCAGCTTGCTTTCATAGCCAATAGAAATCCAAGGCAAAGAAGTCCCGTACCAGTCTTTTTCTCCCGGTTTTTTGAAAAATGGCTTCCCCTCTCCTGCTAGCTGAAATTCAAATGGCTCACGAAGTCCCACCTGATCCAAATAGCCCAAAAACTTCGAGGGGCTAGAACCAAAATGCATGTCAACCAATTTGGAAATAGCCACATTGGAAGACTTCTCAAAAGCTTCCCGAATGGTAATCGTACCATAGCCACCGTTTTTGGCATCGCGCATGACTTGATTGTAGAATCGGTGCGCTCCGTTTCCTGTTTCGATTTTCTCCTCCAAAGAGACTTTATTCTCCTCCAAAAGCGCCAGCATGGAGAATAGCTTAAAAGTGGATCCAGGCTCTGTATTTCCTTGATCGCCAATGGCAAAATTGTAGTTTTCGCCATAGCCTCGACCATTCTTATTTTTCTGAAGATTGGCAATGGCTTTGATTTTTCCAGTCTTCACCTCCATGACAATGACCGAACCAAAAGCTGCATCCCGATCTTCTAACTGTCGAAGCAGCGCAGTCTCTGCGACATCTTGAATATTGACATCCAGGGTGGTAATTACATCAAAACCATCTTCCGGCTTGATATCCTCTGCATCAAAAACAGGCTTCCAACTTCCTCCGGCAATCCGCTGAAAAAGAGCTTTGCCATCACGCCCTTTTAAGTATTCATTAAAGCTATATTCGATTCCAGCGCCGTATTCATCCTCATTGACGAATCCGACTGTGCGACTGGCCAGGGAATTAAATGGACGATAGCGCTTTTCTACTTTTTCAAAGAGCACTCCGCCTCCCAGTCTTCCCTCTCTAAAAATTGGCCATTCTGCCATCTTTTGCATATCCTGATAGCCTACCTGACGTCGATTGAGTACGATGTATCGCTTCTTTTCCAATCGGGCATCCATAATCATACGCTTGTAAGCCTTGGCAGACTTATCTCGATAGTATGCAGAAAGATTATTTGCCAAAGAATCTATGCCAGAATCAAAAAGTGCTTTTTTGGCCATAGTAGGATCAAGCGCAACCCGATAAAAAGGCAAACTAGTCGCAAGAAGACTCCCGTCTCCAGCATAAATATTTCCTCTTGTCGCAGGAACCTCACGGTACTGAAAATTGATCGTTTGTGCTTTTTCATGCCACTTATCGCCTTCCTCTACTTGGATTTTGACAATACGAAGCGGTATCGCTGCTGTCGCAAGCGCAATCAGGATGAAAACCACCCTAACTCGGAGCACTATGGATCGCTTAATGTTCACTCTTCTACTTCTATTTTTACCGGTGGCTTATCTAATTCAACGATACCTCTGGCCGCTACTTTTTTAGCGAGCTCGGACTGCATACTACTAAGCATATACTCTGCCTCGAGCGTAGTGACATCCGCACGGATATCCTCCACCTCTTGCTGCACCTTTTCAATTTTTCGGACCATATTTTCAGCCCGGTGATTTCCCCATATATATATAAGCGCCAATAGCGCCACAAAACCTATAGGAGGCACCAATTGGACAGGAACCCCTTCCCCCAAAACCCTGGTCACATCGAGCTTTTCCTCAATCCAGGAAAAAATCGATCTCCCAGTCCCAGTCGTACGGGACTTGTTGGTTGATTTCAGCTTTTTCCGAAAAGTATTCTGGCTCATTTCCCTAATTTTTTTGCCACTCTCAACTTTGCACTTCTGGCTCGCGGGTTTTCTGCTATTTCCTCAGCCGAAGCGGTAATTGCACCTCTACTGACAGGCTCTAAAGGACGAATGGGATTTCCGAAAAAATCCTTTTCTAGCTCCCCTTGGAATTTTCCTTTTTGGATTAGATTTTTCACCAAGCGATCTTCCAAGCTGTGATAGCTCATTACTACCAATCTTCCTTCCGGTTTCAAAAGCTCAATCGCACCCAATAGCATTTCTTCCAAGGCCGCCATTTCATCATTTACCTCGATCCGAAGTGCCTGAAATACCTGAGCGAAATATTTAAACTCTTTGCCCCTCGGAGCATATTTTTTCAAGAATGCAGTCAATCCCTCTGTAGTTTCAAAGGGATTTTCAGATCGATGTGATACGATAGCTTGCGCTAAAGTTTTTGCATTTTTCACCTCACCATACATCCCCAGAATCTTATGAAGATCCTGCTCCGAATAGGAGTTGAGTACATCCTTGGCACTTTTTCCCTGAGAGGGATTCATGCGCATATCCAGCTCTCCTTCAAACCGTGTGGAAAATCCACGGGCCGGTTCATCAATCTGATGGGAAGAAATCCCCAAGTCAGCTAGGATCCCATCTACTTGTCGGACTCCGTATAGCCTCAAGTACTTCTTGATATCTCTGAAATTTGCCGCTACAAAAGTGAAGCGAGAATCTTCCGGAATATTTGCTTCCGCATCTGGATCCTGATCAAAACCATAAAGATGTCCCGTATCCAAATACTTCAGGATTTCGCGGGAATGTCCTCCTCCACCAAAAGTCACATCGACATAAACACCATTGGGGTCAATAGCCAAGCCTTCAGTGCATTGGGCGAGCATCACTGGAATATGGTATACAGAAGCCGTCATGATTTAGGAGAGATATTTTTCCATTAATGCTGACAGATCCGCTGGATCAGGAATGACGTGCTTGGCATGGTTCTCAGGATTCCAGATTTCGATCCGGGTTCCATTTCCCGCTACGACTACTTCCTTTTCCAAACTGGCATAAGCCTGAAACTGCTTTGGGATCAAGATTCGGCCCGCACTATCCAACTCCACATCCACAACCGAATTGAAAAAAGCCCTTTGCAGCGCTCGCTGCTCTGGGTTATTGATGTTCAAAGACTTAATCTGATTCTCAAGCTTGCGATACTCTACAAGCGGATAAAGCGCAAGACAACGATCTTCTGCCATGCGAAGCATCAAAGTAGACCCATTCGCCTCCGGTATTGCTCCCTTTATCTTGGAAGGCAAAGCCAGGCGACCCTTCGGGTCAAGCTTACAATCATAGTGGCTGTTGAACATTATTCCGTTGCGCTTTTTTTGCGAGAACTCGTAAAAACAAAAGTAATAAAATGATTTTCACATTCTACCACTTTACTCCACTTTTTCCCACTTTGTACTAAAAGTAGCCAAAAGATTGATTCCTCCCAATAAATTTTCAAAAAAATCATGGAAATTTTATTGGGTATCAAGGAATTAGATAGGAAAAGAAAAAGGCCAAAAATGTCCAAAAAAGAGCCTTTTTTGATAGATTTTTCTAGAAAAAAAATTCTGTTTGATCGAAACTCCTGAGATCAGATTGAAAAGTGGGAGAATTTCCCAAAAAAAAGCAGCGACCATAGGCCACTGCTTTTTTAAAAGTATCAACACACAAATTAATTTTTATCCTTTTGCTTTTGGCGAAGCTTCTCCATTTCTAATTCAAGCTCTCTCTGAAATTCCTGCATTTTTTGTTCGTTTTCACGCTGCCAAGCTTCAAACTTTCGTTGGAATTCTTCGATTTTTGGCTCTTGCGTTTTTTCCCATTCCTTCATTTTCATGCGGAACTCCTGCATTTTAGGCTCCTGAGCTTCCTGCCAAGCTTTCATCTTTTTCTCAAATTCCTTGAGCTTTGGCTCTATTTCCTTTTCCCAGGCCTTCATTCTCGCCTCGCGCTCTTCGGCATTTTCTTCCCATCGCTCCTGAAACCGCTGAGCTCTTTCTTCCATCCGCTCAGCCCAAACTTGCATTCTTTCTTCTTTTTCCTTTATCCAATTTTCTCTTTCCTTAGGGCTCATTTCGGTGGTGTCACCGAAGAAAAACAACCCGGGGCCTTCACCATCAAATTCGAAAATCATAGGCTCGCCCGGCTCTAGCATAAAAACTTCTGCATCTCCAAAGAACTCAAAAGGAACATCCGCTGGAAACGGCGGAACTGGAGGAGTAGGCATCCCCATCATCAATGAATCAAACTCTGGCATGGCATCAAAATCAAAGTCAGGATGCGGCACTCCATCAATAAACACCATAGATTTTTTGCCTTTGACGATTGTGTCTCCATCTACAATCAATGTATCACCTTTTAATTCGTACCTAAAAGTATTGCCATTCCCTCTTTGCCTGATTACCACATGATTTCCTTGATCATCTGTCCACTCTTGAGCGGAATCGCCATCTCTGATGATGACTTTACGCTCCTTTTTGACAGTTGTATCTACCCTTACTATTGAAGGATTTTTGGAAGCAAGTGTGACAAAATCCAATTCTGGATTTTCCAGTGAAACTAGAGGGGTTTGATTTTCAAATTCATTCGAATTTGAAGACTCGGCGTGGGCAAATATCCCAACAGCCAGGACAAGTGATAGTAACATGGGTATAGAAATTATAGGGTTTTGTGGATAGTTCTGTGCTGGCAAACCCAGCATTCTTTTAATTCGATGAAGGGTTGGATTTCTTTTTTTGGAAGCTGCCAAGGCCAATTCGGGTGAGTTTTCTTGTGCGAAATTCAAGACCTCAGCGAGTGCCTGAGCCAACACTTTCGGCTCCACACCTGCTTTGATCGCTAGGTCATCAGTGGCATTTTCTCTTAATTCTTTGACGGTTTGATTGGTCCACCAAAAGCAAGGATGATAGAAAAACAAAATCTCTAAGGTCGATTGCATCAGATTGAACAGGTAGTCATGCCGCTTAATATGGGCCAATTCATGCGCTAAAATTGCTTCAAGTTGTTCAGGAGACATCTGAAAGAGCAATCCCGCTGGAAATAGAACCATTGGCTTCAATACCCCCACAGCCATAGGGGAAAGTCCATCAGTGGTGATTTTCAGTTCAACCTTATTATTGATTCCCAATCGAGCAGCCACCCGATTCAATTTATTGGTTAACTCCAAGTTTGCGTTTGGCATGCTGCCTTGCCGCAAATTTCTCACAGCTGATAGATTCGCAAAAAGACGGAACAAGAATAGAACTGCTCCAAAAAACCAGATATTTACCAGGAAAGGCAATTGGGATTCAACCCAAATCAAGGTGCTTTGGAGAAAAGTTATGGACTGAGTGGGTTCTGACAGAAGTACCCAGCCGACTGATTGGGCTTCAGAAGGGGACAGACTCGGAGAATGAATGGAACCCTGATAGAAAAGCGTGATCAGGGCAAGAACTAGGCCGCTTGACAAAGTCCCTAAAGCCAATAAATATTTGAATTGAGGTGTCTTATTATGAAAAATTCGCAATCCTAACCACAATACAATGGAGACAACCATCCATTGCCACAGGCTATGCACCAAAGTCCAACCAAGAATTTGGAGCAAGTGTTCGGGTATCCAATCGTTGAGAAAATTCATGACTTCTTGTTTTCTAGTTGATCTAAAAATGCTCTGATTTCATCTAATTCTTCCTTGGAAGGATTATCCTGGCCCAATGCCTGCATGACAAGTGCTTTCGAAGAACCGCCAAATGCAGAGGACATCAAGTTTTTCAAAAGGGACTTTTGAGTGTCGCCCTGCTTGACAGTGGCGCGATAAAGGTGCGTGCGGCTTTTTTCATCTCTGCTGACCATTCCTTTTGCATGCATGATCTGCATGATCTTCAGCGTGGTGGTGTAACCTGTCTCTTTGGTCTGAGCCAGTCGCTCATGGACCTGGCGAACACTTGCTTCCTTCAATTCCCAAAGGATGGCAAGAACTTCTAACTCTGCTTCTGTCGGTTTTTGCATAGCGATTATACGATAGCTTTCGTACAAAGTTATACGAAGTGAATCGTAATTACCAAAAAAGTACGATAATTATCGTATTAAAAAGTGTTAAATGATTGAAAAATTTATGTTTAAGGCTATGATTATCTGCAATAATTGCTTTGACCTAATTTTCTTTGTTAATCAAGACGGGTGTCAAGTGTCCGATGACGGATGGTTGTATAAATCGATCAATTTCGCAGAATTTTAGCCATTCCTTTTCGCTGCTGATAAGACTGCGCAATTCATGTTTAACGAAGCCTTTGGATTGTCTTTTTACCTTTCTTCTCAAGGCTAGCGCGAAAGATTTCTGCTAAATTCGGCCAGGTTCCAGCGATTTTGGCAAGTAAGCCTCGGGATTCAGGTATACAAACTAGTCGCTTGGGCTTCCGCATCAATTTCAAAATCGCCTGGACAATATCATCAGGGCTAAGTATCTTCTCAGGACCACTAAAAGTAAGTACTGCCTCCTCAGGATAATCCAATTGGAGGTCCAGCATGGGGGTTTTTACCAAATCGGGACAGACCACCGAAACATCTACACCTGATTTCTTGAGTTCGGGAGCAATAGCCAAAGAAAACCCTCGGATAGCAAATTTTGAGGCAGAATAGAGACTTAACCCGGACACAGGAGCCAATCCTGCCAAAGAGGAAATATTAATGATATGTCCAAAGCCCTGATTTGCCATCATTCTACCCAAGATGGTCGTCCCAAGGATACTTCCTTTGGCATTGATGTCTAGATGGTAGTCGATATCGTCTATGTTATAGTCAAGCAAGAAGCCAGGCCGAATCACTCCCGCTGAATTAATCAAAAAGGAAGCTTGTATAGATCTTAGCTCTAAATACTCCATTACACTTTTCCAAAACCCCTTTTTTGAAACATCTCCGGAGAGCAAACTAACCACATCTGATTCTTCAAAAATAGACCGGAGCTTCACACCATCTAAATCTATCAGCAGTAATTGATTTCCGTTATTTATAAGCCTCTCAGCCAAAGCTTTACCTATTCCGCTAGCGGCTCCTGTGATTAGAATCATTTCTCAGTTTTTGAGTTTTATACAAAGTGCAAATTTTTGAATTCAAAATACATAATTCAAGCTTTAAAAATTTTAATGGAATTTTTATGAAATAAAGTAAAAATTTATTCTGCCATTAAAGAAATATTTCAAATAATATTTGTTTTATTCAAATATTAACCATCAATCAATCAAGTTATGTTTTCAAAAATTAAATCCTTTTTCAGGCCTGCCTCAGGGCTGATTTTAGGCTTAGCTGTTTTTGCAGCAGCCTGCTCTGAGACAGAGCAGCAAGTCAATCTCTCCGAGCTTGATGATGTAGCAACAATGGGAGAGGCCGAGTATATACCCGGCAAGTATATCGTGGTACTGAATGACAATTCAGTGAGATTTAGAATGAAGGACGACTATGAGTCCGTGCAGGCCGGTATGCGTGTAGTAGCAAATAGTCTGGCGGCAGGCTATGAAATTGGTGAAGAGTCTATCGATAAGGTTTACGGTAATTTGATTCCAGGATTTTCTGCGGAATTGACCCCTAAACAATTATCCGATTTAGAAAATGATCCAGCTGTCAAATACATTGAACCAGATGGCTATGTATATAAGTCTACAACCCAAGCCAACGCAACTTGGGGAATAGATCGTATCGACCAGACCAATCTCCCGCTAGATGGTTCCTACACTTATAATACCTCAGGACAGGGGGTCACTGCCTACATTATTGATACAGGGATTCGCACAGACCATGTGGAATTTGGAGGAAGAGCACAGCGAGGATTTGATGCCTTTGGAGGAAACTCAGAAGATTGTGATGGTCACGGAACTCACGTTGCAGGTACCGTTGGTGGCACTGTCTTTGGAGTTGCCAAAAATGTAAGCTTGGTAGCGGTAAGAGTTTTGGATTGCAATGGTTCAGGTACCTTCAGTGGAGTAATCGCCGGTATGGATTGGGTAGCAGCTAATGCTTCCGGACCTTCAGTTGCAAATATGTCATTGGGTGGAGGCGCAAGCTCCGCTGTAAATGATGCTGTCGACAGAATGTACAGTGCGGGAGTTCCCACCGTGGTAGCAGCAGGTAATAGCAATGCGAATGCATGCAACGCCTCCCCTGCAAGTGCTACCAATGCATACACTGTGGGATCTACCACGAGTTCTGATAGCAGATCCTCTTTCTCTAATTATGGAAATTGCGTTGACATCTTTGCCCCAGGATCTTCCATTACCGCCGCTTGGTTCACAAGTAGTACTGCTGCTGCAGTTCTTAGCGGTACTTCTATGGCATCTCCTCATGTTGCAGGGGTTGCTGCACTTTATTTGGAATCAAATCCAAGTGCCAGCGCACAAGCTGTCTATGATTTTATTACAGAAACCTCCACAAAAAGTGTGGTAACCAATTCCAGAACTACAAATAATCACTTGCTATACTCATTGGGTAGTTCAGGTGACGGGGGCGGCACTGACCCAGGTGATGGAGGTGGTACTGATCCCGGAGATGGTGGAGGAACTGACCCTGGAGACCCTCAAGACCCAACAGGGATTGAACTTACAGCAAATGGGTTCAAAAATAGAGGACGATGGGCCACTAACTTATCATGGTCTGGAAATACTGGAAGTGTAGATATCTATCGAGACGGGGCCTATGTAAGAAGAGTTTCAGGAAGCAGTTTTACCGACCAAACCAGAAATAGAGGTGGAGGTAGCCTGACTTATCAAGTATGTGAAGCAGGAACTTCTACCTGCTCCAATGAAGTAACTGTCAACTTCTAAAAGTACCCTTTGAAATACAAATAGCCATCGGGTTTTACTCGATGGCTTTTTTTATGTTGATTCCCATGAACTATCAAGGACGGCGATTAGTTGTATATACATAGAATTTTGAAAACTAAACCAATTTTATTTTATGGATCGCAAACAAGCGCTTTTACAACCTATTCAGGTTGGAGATTTAACTTTGAAAAATAGGGTTTGGATGGCCCCAATGACCCGGAGTCGGGCCAACAATGAGGCAAAGGCTCCATTTGACATTCATATAAAATATTACAAACAAAGAGCCTCTTCAGGTCTTATTATCACAGAAGGATCTCAAATTTCCGAAAAAGCAGTTGGCTATATCAATACTCCGGGTATTCACACTGAAGCTCAAGTGGAAGGCTGGAAAAAAGTAACTGAGGCTGTTCACAAAGAAGGCGGACATATTTTTATCCAATTGTGGCATGTGGGCAGAATTTCCCATCCGGACTTCCATAATGGAGACTTACCGCATGCACCTTCAGCTATCAACCCCCATGCAAAATCCTTCACTCCAAAAGGTTTTAAAGACACAGTCACTCCCAAGGAAATGACTATCGAAGATATCAAACAGACTATTCTTGACTTTAAAAATGCGGCAAAAAACGCGATGGATGCGGGTTTTGATGGAGTAGAGATTCACTCCTCTAATGGTTATCTGCTGCATCAGTTTTTCAGTCGAACCAGCAATGTCAGAATGGACGAATATGGTGGTTCGATCGAAAATAGAGCTAGAATCCTATTTGATGTGATAGATGCGCTAAAGGAGGTCATGCCAGAAAATCGAATCGGATTACGCTTAAATCCTTCCTTGCACGGGATTTTCGGAATGGAAGCAGATGAGGAGACCATTCCTACTTTTGACTACATCATCGAAAAACTCAATCAGTACAATTTGGCTTATCTGCATCTTTCGGAGCCTTTCAATGAGGTAAGTGAGATTCCATATCTGGAACCGCATATCGCAAAAAGATATCGCCCGATGTACAAGGGAGCTTTGGTCATCAATGCTGCTTTCGATCAAGAAAAAGGGAATCAAGTCATAGCTGAAGGCCTAGCTGATGCAGTAGCTTTTGGTAAGCCATTTATTTCAAATCCGGATCTTCCTGAGCGTTTTGCACAAGATGCATCTTTGGCAGAATGGGACACCGATACCTTCTATACTCCCGGCGAAAAAGGTTACACTGATTACCCAAGCCTCGAGGAGATAAAAGTTGATTAATTCACTCCAAAGGCCGGTTTTTCCGGCCTTTGTTTTATCTTTAAGCCTATGTGTTTGGTAGCCTTTTCCTGGAAAACCCAGTCAGAATTTCCGCTTATCATCTCTGCCAATCGGGATGAGTTTTTTGAGCGGCCTACGGCCAAAATGCATCAATGGGAATCCGGATTTTTCGGAGGAAAAGACCTCAAAAGCGGGGGGACTTGGATGGGTTTTCATCCCAATGGACGCTGGTCTTTTTTGACCAATTATCGGGATTTCAGGAAAACGGGTCATGGGGAAATTTCTCGGGGAAAATTAGTTCAGGATTTCTTGGAGGACTCCATTTCTCCGAAGGATTATTTGAAAGAAATCGAGAAGGAAAAAGATCGCTACGAGGGATTCAATCTACTTGTCTCTGATGGAGATCAACTTTGCTATTTCAGTAATTTTGGAAAGGGAATCCAGGAAATCAAACCCGGAATCCACGGTCTGAGTAACGGTTTATTGAATGACCCTTGGCCGAAAACCAATTTGGCAAAAAAGCAATTGGAAGAAACCTTGGATCAAGAGATTTCCAGACAAAAGCTTCTTGAAATTTTAAAATCAAAGAATACCTATCCCTTAGAAAGTTTGCCTGACACTGGTGCGCCCAAAGACTTGGAAATTGCACTTTCGGCCCAATTGATCCGAGCCAATGGAAATTATGGAACCCGATCAGCAAGTGCTGTGATTTGGAACAAAAAGGGGGAAATAAGTATTCAAGAGAGGACCTTTGATTGGAATGAAAAAAGTTTCAGCGATCAAGTAGCCAAATTTAAATTATAAGATCAATGAGTAATCAGATTTTTGACGTCATCATCGTGGGAGGCGGTCCAATTGGACTAGCCTGTGGAGTAGAAGCTCAAAAACAAGGCTTGAATTACCTGATCCTGGAAAAGGGTGCCTTGACCAATTCCATCTACAACTACCCGATAAATATGCGCTTTTTCTCTACCTCGGATCGCTTGGAGATGGCTGGCATTCCCTTCATGTCGGTAGAAAACAAGCCTACCCGCACCGAAGCCTTAGAATATTATCGACGCATTTATTTTCATTTTAAACTCAAGGTCAATCTCTACGAAGGAGTCAAAACTCTAGAGAAAAAAGGTGAAAACTTTTTGATCACAACTTCAAAAGGAAGCTATCAAACGCAGAAAATCGTGCTTGCCACCGGCTTCTACGATCTACCAAACTTGATGAATGTCCCCGGAGAAGAACTGCCGAAAGTGATGCATTATTACAAAGAGCCTTGGCCTTATATCGGACAAAAACTTCTGGTAGTCGGTGGAGCAAATTCAGCGGTAGATGCAGCTTTGGAATGCTGGAGGAAAGGGGCTGAGGTCAGCATGGTTTTACTGGGAGACGAGGTGGATGAGAATGTTAAATACTGGGTACGTCCTGACATCATGAACCGGATCAAGGAAGGTTCTATCAAAGCTTTCACCCGATCAAAAGTCAAGGAAATTAGGGATCAGGAGGTGTTGATTACGACTCCTACTGGTGATGTAACCATAGATAATGACTTCGTCTTAGCGATGACAGGCTACAAGCCCAATTTTGCGCTTTTGGATCAACTGGGTGTAGAGTTGTCTCTTGATGAAAAAAGGCAACCCTGCTACGATCAAGCCAATCAGGAATCCAATGTGCCGGGCGTTTATCTGGCCGGAGTTGTTTGCGGCGGACTGAATACCCGAGAGTTTTTTATCGAAAACTCAATCGTGCACGCCGAATCGATTATGGCAGACATCGTGAAAAAACTGAATTGATTTATTCAATTTTTAGCTTGCCCCAATAAAGAGTAAATTCTTCTGCTTCTTCCCCCGGGGTGGGGGTTTTCATCCAATGGATTTTCCCATCAATGATCTGAAAACTTTGATAGTGCATTTCTGGAAAATCAACAGGAAGCACTTTTCCATCCAAATCAAGAAAAACCGTCTTCCGACGAGTTTCCTCGTAGATTTGATTTAGGCCTTCCCTCGTTCGGTCCTTGCTTTTGTAGCGGTTGTAGTTATCCAAATCCGTTGGTTTTGTGCTGTAACTCAACAAAAATCCACCCTCAACAGCTTCAAAACCCTGAATTCGAGCTGGAAATGGTTCGTTTTCCTTATCAGTAATTTGTGCCATATGAATGGATCCAGGCTCCCAACCCTCATTTTCCTCAAACCCTGGCAAATCGACCCTAACACTGGAAAGCAATTCAGGTGCTGCATCATTCCAAGAATAAGTATACAGAATAGGTTCATTTTGAAAAATCACAAATAACCTATTAGCGGATTCTTCCACAACAAATAAGGGTCTAAAATCCTCGAAAGGATAAACCATGCCATTCAAAAATTTTGAGCCTTCGGGAAAAGGCAAAATCAATCGATGCTCGCCTGTTTCCAAGTTTGTCAGCACTAGGTTTTTCCGATTCTGAAGAAATTGAGGTCCATACTCTACTAAGTCAGGTTCCAAGATATCCAAAGAATAAAGAACATACTCCTCTCCTTCAATGGATAGCAAACTTGTATTTCTGAAGAGGTTGAAAGCCCCACCTAAACTCCATTGACTAGCGACTGGACTAGCACGACTGATCAATTCCCCGTCCTTTGCAAAAACCCGCAACCCCTCACTAATATCGATGAGTACAATCTCTCCGGTATTTGAAAGTTTCAAATTTTTTGTAGCCAAAGAAAAGGCCCCTGGCACATCCCCTGTTTTGGTCCATTTGTCAACCAATTCTCCCCTCTCTCGATCAAAAACATAGATAGTCGATGCAGAAGCATCCCGGAAAATCAAATGGTTTTGATCCCCATCCTGAAAAATAAAGGTAGATGCAATAATATCTCTGACAACCGTTGAGTCTTCGGCTATTAGCGAAATCCTTTTGGTATCATCGCCTTTGTTAACCTCGGCTTTTTCCGAAGGAGAACAGGAAAGGATTAAAAAAAGTATGCCAGCAAATTGGAGTAGTTTCATAATTCTATCTATTAAAATACTAGTATACACTGTTTAAACTAAAAAACAAGACGAAGAAGGCAGAATATCCCGAACTAATCACAAATTGCCTACCTTTGTGCCATCTATGAAAAAGCAGCCCTTCAACGTCGTTTACGAAGACAATCATTTACTTGTGGTCAATAAAGAAGCAGGTGTTCTCGTCCAAGGAGACAAAACCGGTGACAAAACCCTGACCGATTACTGCAAGGATTACATTGCCAAAAAATACAACAAGCCCGGAGCTGTTTTTTTACATCCCGTACATCGTTTAGACAGGCCAGTCAGCGGCTTGGTGGTTTTTGCCCGAACAAGCAAAGGTTTGGAGCGAATGATGGAGCTTTTCCGCAAGCGGGATATTCACAAGGTCTATTGGGCTATTGTCAAAAAAAGACCGAGAGAAGAAATGGGCAAACTCACCCATTGGCTGACCAAGGACGAGCAAAAAAATGTGGTCACCGCACATGAGAAAGAGGTGCCGGGTTCACAAAAAGCCGAGCTTAATTATAAGACCCTCGGCAAATTGAATGACCACTGGCTGATAGAAGTCCGCCCAGTCTCTGGTAGACCACATCAGATCCGAGTTCAACTGGCTTCAATGGGTTGCCCAATTCGCGGGGACTTGAAGTACGGTTTCCCAAAGCCCAATCCTGATGCCAGCATCAACTTACATGCTTTCAAATTGGTATTTGTTCATCCTATCAAAAAGGAAAAACTCTATCTCCGAGCAGCTCTTCCTGAAAGTGAATTTTGGGAACAATACTTAGAATTTGAGGAAATCAAAGCTAAGGATCAGCACATTGACAATACTTTCTCAGGTTAAGAATCTTCCGCCAAGTAAGAAAAGGGAAATACGGTAGAAATACGATGGAAATAAGCCCTCCTTCCTCAGGCGAAATATTTCGATCTACGAAGTGAGTTTTATTTTTAAAGAGGCTCTATTTCCCGCAGATTTACGCAGAAAAAAACGCTGATTTCGCAGATATCTCAGGCTTAGTATCCAGAATAAAAAAGTAGCTACGCCCTGAGAGAAGCTTTGGGTGAAATAATTCGACAAGGTTGGATTTCAAGCATTTGAGTGCCTACAGGAGGGGTATTCTCCCGATTCTCGGGATCGTCGTCGCAGTGACGGTCAGCGACCTAACACTTACTTGACAAGCTAGAGCATATCCTAGCCGAGGAAGGAGTCTATATCTTGCCGAAGGCTTATCTAACCGAACGAAGTGAGGTATTTCTTTGCCGAAGGCTTATCTTGTAAAGCATATCTATTAAAACCATGAAAAATCTACTCACCCTTTTCATTCTTGTCTTAATTTTCTTTTCCTGCACCTCCCAAAACAAACCCAAAACCATCTACATCGTCAGGCATGCCGAAAAACAACTCGTGGACAATCCGGATCCCGAATTGGCTCAAGTAGGTTATTTAAGAGCAAAAAAACTTGCACAGATTCTTCAAAACCAAGAAATCAAGCATGTATTCAGCACGGATTATAAAAGAACACGACTGACAGCGCAACCAACAGCCGATCAGGTAGGAATCTCGATTCAGTCTTATGACCCCAGTAATCACGATGAATTGGTGGAGAAATTGAAAAGCTTAGATGGAAATATCCTAGTGGTCGGACACAGCAACACCGTCAGCCGACTTGCCAATTACTTTGTGGGAGAAGGAGAAAAATATGAGGACCTGCAGGATCTCGAATATGACTTTATTTACGAGGTCAGCTTAGAAAAAAATGGGAGTTCGGTGTTTAGAAAATTATATAAAGAGTATTAAACCAACACCAGCTCTATCCCCTTCTCCTCCAATCTCTCACGATAGATTTCTGGAATACCCGAATCAGTAATAATCACATCAATATCTTCGAGATCACAGATTTTCCCAAAGCCTTTTCGACCAAACTTACGGCTATCGACCAGCACGATGGTTTTCTGAACTGATCGTATCATTTGGGCATTCAGGTGGGCTTCCATCATATTGGAAGTGGTGAGCCCGTGGTCCAAACTGATTCCATCCACGCTGAGAAAAAGCTTACTGCAAGCAAAACTTTTGAGCATCTCCTCGGCAAAATGTCCCACTGCGGAGCTGCTGCTTTTCCTTACCACTCCTCCAAGCTGTACCAGTTCAATCTCCGTGGTGTCGATCAGGGCCAAGGCGACATTCATGGCTGAAGTCAGTACTGTCAAAGGATAATTTCGAGGAATCGCTTGGGCAAAAGCACCCACGGTGGTACCCGAACCGATGATTATCGCATCTTTTGGTTCTAAAAATTCCAACGCTTTTTGGGCGATTTTGCTTTTCTCCTCAACCTGTTCGAGTTTTTTGACCTGAACCGAACGGTCAGAAACATAGGGGGAAACGGAGGTGGCACTTCCGTGAGAGCGATAGAGCAAGCCTTTGTCTTCGAGGATTTTTAGGTCCTTTCGGATGGTCACTACAGTTACTTGAAGTGATTTTGCAAGATCTGATACATTTACAAATCCACTTTTTCCCAATTCATCTAAAATATGCTTATGCCTTTCTGCGATAGTCATTTATCCAGTATTTTTTTACTCGTTCAAATCCATGTTCAAATCCGGATTCAATCATTCTTCTTTGATTGATTTAGCCTTTTCGTAGGCCTCCAAATCAAACAGGAATATTCCCCTTCCATCGCCTGCTCCTTTTTGGTAGCCAAACTGGTGTGCAATGATTTTGCCTGTTTTATTTACCACGGGATTATCGGATTTGATTCTGTTGAAATACCTCGTGGAAAAATCAGCCAGTCGCTCCACCTCTCCACTTCCATCCAATTTGAGTTTGTAAATATCAAGTTTGTATTTGTTTCGTTCATTCATTGGTTGATGGCGGTCACTTTCAATTACCATAAATTCACCACTTGGAAAAATGCCTTCCGCTTCGTTGTAGCTTTTGGGTAGGTCTGTGTATTTTTTTGTCTCTTTGGTAGTCAAGTTATAACCAAAAACCTGAGAATTGAAGTATTGGTCCTTTTCGTCTCCCCAATAATGGGTGTAAATCAATTCCTCATTTAGTGGTGGGCGAAAGTCTTGAGTTTCCAATCTCACATAGGCAGAGGAATCCTGATAGGAAATCACGGTTTGGACATCCTTCAATTTTGGAATACCATTTTCATAATAAATCTCCCCAGCCTTTATTTCGCGCTGACCTTTTAAGGTCCAGGCTATTTTCAGACTGTTTTTCGATACTGCGGGACCCTCGTCACAATACGCCTCTAAAGGATAGGGAGTGTTTGGATTTTCCTTTGTAAGAACATAAAGTCCCAATCCTGCATGTCGGTCCTTCTCTGGATTAGTTGCATCAAAAATCGATGAACCCATAGCAAGCAAAAGGTCACCATTAGCCAAGCAAAGCACCCGGTGAATTCCTCCGTGATAGAACCCTGAGGTTACCTGTGAGACTTCTTTAGATGCGATATTGATTTTAAACACATCACCCACGAGCTTATTGAGGAAATAAATATTTTCTGATTTTTCATCCCACTCGGGCCTTACGCCCCAGGTGGTAAGGATGGAAAAGAGAGAGGGTAATTCTTCGGCTAGGCTCTCGATGGTTTGGGCTATGGCTGACACACCAAGTTGTGAAATGAAAAAAAGAAAGAGGCAGATAGATTTTTTCATGATGATTAGCAAATTAGGTCAACTTGTCTTATGAATGAATACATCAGAATGCAAGTTTAAGGTTTGAATTAGGGTTTAGACCTAGGCAATTTAAATAAAGAAACAAAAAGGAAGTAAAAAATGTATTTTTTTATTTCCTTTTGTTTCTTATAATTTCTTTTTATAGTACTTTTAGGCATTGAGTGCAATAAAATGAACCGGGAGGAAAACATAAACCAACTTAGCGACAAGGATAAAATCTGGGATATCGCAGTGATCGGTGGGGGATCCTCCGGCTTAGGCGTTGCCTTAGATGCCGTATCCCGCGGGCTTTCCGTAGCACTTTTTGAAAAGGCGGATTTTGCCAAAGGCACTTCCAGCCGAAGTACCAAGCTAGTCCATGGAGGTGTTCGATATTTGGCTCAAGGGGATGTGGGACTGGTCCTGGAAGCGCTCAAGGAGCGGGGAAAACTTCTACAAAATGCCCCACACCTAACCCAAAATCAACCTTTCATCATTCCGATTTACTCTTGGTTTGACCGTGCTCAATATAGCGTAGGTTTGAAAATCTACGATTGGATGGCTGGAAAACTGCGTTTGGGAAAAAGCCGATTTATCTCCAAATCCGAAACTATCAGACGACTACCTGCTGTGAAGCAAGACGGGCTAAAGGGTGGAGTTGTCTATCATGACGGACAGTTTGATGATGCTCGTCTGGCTCTTGCCATAGCACAGACCGCAGATGATGCGGGTGCATGTCTATTGAATTATGTCTCTGTCCGAGGATTACTGAAAGATGAAGATGGGAAAATCACAGGGCTAAAAGTACGAGATGAGCTCAATCAGGAGAAATACACTTTAAAAGCAAAAATGGTCGTCAATGCTACGGGTGTTTTCGCAGATAAAATCCTCCAAATGGACAATCCCGATGCTGCTAAAATGATTCAGCCCAGCCAAGGGATTCATTTGGTCATGGATTTAGAGTTTTTAGGAGGAAAAGACGCACTCATGATTCCAAAAACGAATGATGGACGAGTGCTTTTTGCAGTACCTTGGCATGGGAAACTGGTCGTAGGCACTACCGACACCCTTCGGGAAAAAGCAAAATTGGAGCCCGAGGCCCTGCAAAAGGAAATTGATTTTGTGTTAGAAACAGCGTCAGGGTATCTGACGAAAGTACCGACAAGAGCAGATGTAAAAGCGGTTTTTGCAGGATTACGTCCCTTGGCTCGACCAAAAGAAGAAGGAGCAAAAACCAAGGAAATTTCTCGCTCCCATAAAGTCATCGTATCCGAAAGTAATTTGGTAACCTTGACAGGGGGAAAATGGACCACCTTCCGAAAAATGGGAGAAGATACGGTAGATCACTATCAGGAAATCACCAAGGAACTTTTGGCTCCAAGTGAATCCTTCGAGATGAAGCTCCACGGACATACTACCCAAGTCCCCGAAGGACATTGGTCAGTCTATGGCTCCGATGCCGAAGCAATTCAGAAATTAGCCGAAGAAGATGCATCGCTTCGCGAAAAAATCCATCCCGACTTCCCAAATATTCTTGCTGAGGTAGTTTGGGCTGCTCGGGAAGAAATGGCCGTCAAAGTAGAAGATGTGCTCTCCAGAAGAATCCGAATGCTCATTCTCGATGCGCAGGCAGCTCTGGACTCCTCATTGAAAGTAGCTGAAATCATGGCTCAAGAACTTGGAAAAGATTCAAAATGGATCGAGCAGGAATTATCAGATTTTAGAAAAGTGGCTGAAAAGTATTTAATTAAAGCCTGAGTATTGCTAGGTGGAAAAGTGGAGAAAGGCGTAATCATCAATTAACCCAAAAAATGACCCAAACAAAACCATACATCATGGCCTTGGACCAAGGTACGACGAGTTCGAGAGCCATTATTTTTGACAAGCTAGGGCAAATCGTCTCAGTCGCCCAAAAAGAGTTTAAACAACATTTTCCCAAACAAGGCTGGGTCGAGCATGACCCTGTGGAAATCTGGACTTCGCAGTCTTCGGTAATGATTGAGTCCTTAGTCAATAAAGGAATCTCAGTCGATCAAATAGCGGCTATCGGCATCACCAATCAGCGTGAAACTACCATCGTTTGGGATCGGAAATCAGGAAAGCCCGTTTTCAATGCCATTGTCTGGCAGGATAGGCGCACAGCTGCTTTTTGTGATAGTTTAAAGGAAAGAGGTCATTCCGAAATGATCGCCTCCAAAACCGGTTTGATTATCGACGCCTATTTTTCCGCGACCAAGATCAGATGGATTCTGGAAAATGTGGAAGGAGCCAGAGAAAAAGCCGAAGCAGGGGAATTGGCATTTGGAACAGTAGATTCTTGGCTCATCTGGAATCTCACCAAAGGTGAAAAACACCTGACAGACATCACGAATGCCAGTCGGACCATGCTATTCAATATTCACACACAGGAATGGGATCAGGAGCTTCTGGATCTATTTGGTATTCCGCAGTCCATGCTGCCAGAAGTGAAAACTTGCTCTGAAGTGTACTGCGAGACGGCTGGAGATGTATTGCGGAGTAAAATCCCCATCGCAGGTATCGCCGGAGATCAGCAGGCTGCACTTTTTGGTCAACTATGCACAGAACCTGGAATGGCTAAAACCACCTATGGCACTGGTTGCTTTTTGGTCATGAATACAGGTAAAGAAGCTGTCCGATCGAAAAATCAACTTTTGACTACCGTCGCCTGGAAAATCGGAGATGAAATCAACTATGCTTTGGAAGGTTCGGTCTTCATAGGTGGAGCCGCTATTCAGTGGCTTCGGGATGGGATCGAATTATTTGGTCATGCTAAAGAATCCGAAAAGCTGGCGATGAGTTTGCCGGATAATGAAGGCGTTTACTTCGTTCCTGCTTTAGCAGGTTTAGGGGCTCCACATTGGGATCAGGACGCCCGGGGAGCATTTTTTGGGATTACCAGAGGAACAACCATTGCGCATTTTACACGGGCCGCTCTGGAAGCCATTGCCTATCAAGTCTACGATGTGCTAAAAGCAATGGAAAAAGACGCTGGAGAAAAGACCAAAGAACTCCGGGTAGATGGCGGTGCCACAGCCAATAATTTTTTGATGCAGTTTCAGTCCGATTTGCTAGATTGTGAAATCAAACGCCCCCAAATCATCGAAACTACGGCGATTGGGGCAGCTTTTCTGGCTGGCTTGGCAGTTGGTTTTTGGAAGGATCAATCAGAGATCCAGTCCCTCTGGGAATCAGACAAGAGTTTTCAGCCGGAAATGGATGCCGAAAAGCGTGAAAACCTGATTCACTTTTGGCACAAAGCAGTCGAACGATCTAAAAACTGGGTAGAATAATATGAATCCATACATCGCTGAAATCATCGGAACCGGGCTGCTATTGCTTTTAGGTTCTGGTGTAGTTGCTAATGTCGTCTTGCCCCAAACCAAAGGGAACAATGCTGGCTGGTTGGTCATCACCACCGCTTGGGCTCTTTCTGTTTTCACCGGAGTGGTGGTTGCGGGTCCTTACAGTGGCGCTCACTTAAACCCAGCTGTGACTGTGGGCCTTGCATTGGCAGGAAAATTTGACTGGGCTATGGCTCCCGGCTATATCGGAGCGCAGGTATTGGGAGCAGGCATAGGAGCATTTCTTTCATGGTTGATCCACATCGATCACTTCAAGGCCACCCAAGACCCCGGAGAAATTGCTGCCCCTTTTGGAACAAGCCCAGCTATTCGGAATCTCCCAAATAATTTCATCTCCGAGGTCATCGGGACATTCGTACTGGTTTTTGTAATCCTTTATATTACTGGTGCAAAAATTGAGGATGCGTCCGAAACACCCATTGGCCTGGGTTCAGTTGGGGCGCTTCCTGTCGCATTTTTGGTTTGGGTAATTGGTATGTCCCTGGGCGGCACCACGGGCTATGCCATCAATCCTGCCCGTGATTTAGGACCTCGAATAATTCATCAACTTTTGCCTATCAAAGGGAAGGGGACTTCGGATTGGAGTTATGCCTGGGTACCGATTTTAGGTCCCATCGCGGGAGCAGCTTTAGCAGCTGGTTTGTATTTTTTGGTAGGAAGTTGAAATTTCGTTTGTGTGGAAAATAAAAAAGGGAGCAGGTGAATTTAGCTGCTCCTTTTTATAAAACCCCACTAAAGGGATTTCAGAAATCTGGAAACCTACCTATTTAATTTTCTCCATGTAATCAACAGCAAAGTAGCTCAAGGCCCTAACCCCCAGCTTGAATCCACTTTCCTCGATGAAGAAATCCGGTGTATGATGTGAAGGGGTCGTCAATGGATCTCCTCCTTTTTTCATTCCGCCCAAGAAAATAAAGAAACCAGGCTTTTCCCGTTGAAAGAAACTGAAATCTTCAGCTCCGGTTACAGGTGGCATGGCGATGACGTTTCCCGTACCAGCCACCGCATCCATGGTAGGTAGCATTTGGGCGGTTAGCTCAGGTGGATTTACGGTTGATGGATAGAGTTTCCCGATGTTGACATCTGCTTTTGCTCCTGCGCTTTCCGCAATATTGGTGATGATCTCGGTGATGCGCTTATGAACCAAAGTCTGTTGCTCATCGCCAAAAGTTCGGATGGTTCCGATCATTTCCACTTTTTCGGGAATGATATTATGCCGAATACCTCCGTGAATCGCCCCTACTGTAACAACAGCCGGATTTTCAGTAATATTGACATTTCGGGAAAGGATGGTTTGCAAACCCATGATGGCCTGTGCTGAGGTAACAATCGGATCAACACTGGACCAAGGAGCGGCTCCATGCGCCTGAGTACCTGTAATAGTCACTTCCAGATTATCTACAGCGGCCATAAAAGGCCCGGATCGATAGCCGATTTTACCTGCTTCGATATGTGCCCAGATATGCAATCCAAATATGGCATCCACATCTTCCATGACCCCTTCTTTCACCATCAATTCCGCACCCGCAATGTCCACATCATATACACCCTCTTCGGCAGGTTGGAAAATAAACTTCACCGAGCCCTTCAACTGATCTTTCATGCTGGCCATGATCTCTGCTACGCCCATTAGAATGGCAACGTGCGAGTCGTGGCCACAAGCATGCATTACACCGGTTTCCTGTCCATTATAGACTGCCGTATTTACAGATTTAAAGGGCAGATCATTTCGCTCAGTCACCGGAAGTGCATCCATATCTGCTCGAAGCGCAACCATAGGGCCCGGTTTTCCACCTCTCAAGACACCAACCACTCCTGTCACCGCGACTTCTTCAGTCACTTCCATTCCCAAAGACCGAAGATGCTCGGCTACAATTTTAGCGGTTCGGAATTCTTGATTTCCAAGCTCTGGATATTTATGAAAATCGCGCCGCCATTCAATGACCTTTGATTCGATTTCTGTTGCTTTTTGATCGATTTGGCTTCGCAGCGGAGATTGCCCGTATGCTATACTTCCCACAAAGCATAGAAATATTAGTATCTTTTTCATGTGTTTATAATTTGATTTTCAGAGGCCAGATGGAGTCTTTCTAATTTTTTTCAATATCAGGATTAATCCAAGAAGCGCCAGCTTGCACGGTGATTTTTATCCAAACTTTGACCATTAACTTTTGCCCTCAAGATCTCCACCGGCATGGTGTTTTGCTGCATAATCAGATCATGAAAGGCCTTCTCCTCCATTTTACCAGAATCAACCATTTCCTCCCGCAAGGAATAAAACTCCAAAGCTCCAATCATATACGCTATCTGGTAAAGCGGACCATATCGTCCCTCAAAAGACCTTCGTACTTCTGCTTCAGCATTGGCATACTCATGACCAACCCTATCCACCAGGAGATCAATACACTCTTGCGGCGTCATTTTCCCTAAGTGATAATTTAGAGAAAAAATAATCCGGGCACAGCGGTGCATTCTCCAGAAAAGCATTCCGACTTTATCCTTAGCATCTCTCGGAAAGTCCCTATCCCAAAGCACAAACTCCCAATATAAAGCCCAGCCCTCGGTCCAAAATGGCGTACGGAACAAGCGTCTGTGAGTCATGTAGCGCTGATTCATAAATTGCTGCAAGTGATGACCAGGAATCAATTCATGCTGTACAGTGGCTCGAGAAAAATGAGGGTTATTCCCTCGCATGGACATCATCTTGTCTTCATGGCTCATTTCTGAAGTAGGATAGGCGATCTGAATCACCTCTCCACCCAAAAAGAAAGGACTTACACGCTGTCGCTCTGCCGAAATCATGCTTGTTCGCCAAGTTTCCTTCGCCAGTTCGGGCACCGTGATCCAGTCATTTTCTTCCATGATGGAAGTAGCCTCCTCTGCCAATCTCACAACTTCCTCCGGCCATGCTCCTGCAGGCAAATATGTTTCTTTGACCATCTCCAAGGCTGCCTTCCAATCATCCCCAAAACCTAGTTCATTGGAGGCTTTGAGCATCTCCTCTTCACACCAGGCAAATTGCTTCTCTGCTTCGGCGATCAGCTCTTCCGGGCTATAGGCAATCATTTCATAGGCTAATTGATTGAGTAAGGCCTCTCTTCCGATAGGTTTGCCGATGATGCCACTTCCGTCATCTTTGACAGAGTTGGTATAATGCTCTCGCAAAGCAGATGCATAAGTTTTCAGGCTCTTGTCTAATTTTCCCCAAGGCTCCGGCATCCACCAGGTGAATTCGGGATCAAAGTCAAAATAAAAATCATAAGCCTCTTTTACTGTCCTTTGAAGGCTTTCTACAGCAGAAGCCGCCAAATCGGCTTTTTGCCAGGAATTGTATTTGGGGATACTAGCCAGAAGTTTCAATTGGGCTTCTACCTCATTGGCAACCTGATTCCATTCCGCCGCCAAATCTTGCGATAGAGGTTGCTTAGCTCTACGTCGATTGGCTACAAATTGGTAAAGAGGAGCTCCAAAAGTCACCACAGATTTAACTTCATCAAAGGCTCTTCGGTCAAGGTTCAGCTCAGCCAATTCCTTCTCCAAGTAATTTCGAAAAAGAACGTAATCGATCTTTCCATCTTCGGAAAAGGAATCATAATTGAAACTTTCAAGAGTTTGCAAATACTCTTTGTTGAATGCTTCCATTCGATTGAAGTATTCCTCAGAAAGTGGATTGGTATACAAGCGACTTAAGGCCCCACGATCCGCTTGATAGGTTTGGATCATTTGGGCAAGCTCGGTAGCCTGTGCATTAAAGCTAGCAAATAGGAAGAGAATGAGGATAAGTAGATTTTTCAACATAAGGGCTTTTTTAAACAAGAGGGAAATTACTAAGTATTCTAGACTATGGTCTACCTCTAGTCAATTTGATTGTAATCAAATTGACTAGAATCAGATCGTTTCTTTAAAGCCTTACCCTTAAAATCTAACCTGAAGAAAGGCTAAATGACCTTCCTTGCCAAAGTTTACTTACACCTCTTACTTTCTTTGCGGGAAATCAAAACCGAAATAAATATCTTCCCAAATCGCGAAATGTCTGCTCCGCTCTAACTGAGTCGCTTAAAGTGTTTTTCAAGTAATCTTCCCATCCCTGCGGGTTCTGTAAATTGAATTTTACTTCCACCAGTTTTTCCTCGGAAAAGGAATTCATCCCTCGCTTTTCATCCACCAATCCTAAATAGCTATTTTCCGAAACCCTGTAAATCTTTGCCCAGCCTTGATCTGCAGATAATTTGAAACCCAGCTTTTCCATCATAAAATTCTCCATAGGAAGCATGTCCTCATAATACAACCAAGTGACGCTTGCATAAAAATTCAATTCTTCCCCCATGCTAGTAGCATTCGGTTCCAAGCGCTGTAATTCCGGCATCAATACTTCATTCTCGGGATGCTGCCGAAACATTTCAAACTCCAACAAATAGCCTTCCGGGTCTATCGCGACAAATCCATCATGCGCACCTTCCGGATTTTGCTTAAGTGTATATTTGATGGGTATTTTTTCTTCCTGAACATGTTCATACCAAGCTTCAAGGTTATCTGTCAAAAGCGCTAAAGCCACAGATTTATTTTCCAGACCTGTAAAGCCAGACCCAGTCACGCTTTTCAACACCAGCCTCGAATTTCCTGCTATCTGAAAAGTGGCTGAATTTTCATTTTCATCAAGCAAATTCAACCCCAATTTAGTTTGATAAAATGACTTTGCTCGGTCTAGATCACGATAGTAAAAACTTAACTCCTGCCCTTGAATTCCGAAATGCTCCAAATCCCGAAAAGAGGAATTAGCTTCCAAGAGTTCATTGATCTTCCAGACAGGGTATCCAAGCAATCTTCCAAAACGTCTGCTCAAATCTTCTTTATCCTCCACAGTGCTTGATTCCAAATCACTTTTCAGATTTTGGTAGGATTGCAAGAAAATTGGATTCTGATAGATGATCAACACCTCTTTCCCTTCGCTTGCTGCTACCGGGAAAAGGTCCGTTTGAATCAGTGAAGACTCCCGGTAAAACTGCACCTCATACTTCGTAGCGAGACGCTCCATCTCCGGAATAAAAAGGTCCATCTCGGCCGAATTCATAGGCGGACTTAATGCTATGGGCTTTACACCTGCGGCGACCATTTCAGCAAAAGATTCGACTTGACCGGACTCTTTTTCAAAGGACTTGCTTTGACAGGAAAATAGGATTAGACCTTGAATCAGAAAGTAGAAAAGTGGCCTGAATTTATAATGAATCATGATTTTTTTCTTTTCAGACCTTCTAGTTAAAAAATAATTTGAAAAGGAATGCATCCATCCTGATGAAATCCGCATCTAACCCCTAAAGCCTGCAAAATTGTATTTTTTTAAATACTTAAAATTCAAATCTTTATATTGAAATAGCATTTAAACAAATCTTCATTCCATCAAAACTTTTAACTCAACAGAATAATCCATGGAACTATCGATCAAGAACCTCTCAAAAACCTACCCCAATGGGGTTCAGGCTCTGAACAATGTTTCCCTCACCATACCCCAAGGAATGTTTGGGCTTCTCGGTCCAAATGGTGCAGGAAAATCCACCTTGATGCGTACACTTGCTACATTACAGGAAGCCGATTCCGGTACAGTTACAATTGATGGAATTGATGTCCTTAAGGACAAACAATCCGTAAGAGAGCGTCTTGGCTACCTGCCACAAGATTTTGGTTTGTACCCAAGAATCAACGCAGAGACAATGCTTGATCATATCGCTCAAATGAAAGGGGTGGGGAATAAGGCAGAACGAAAGGAACTCGTTGCTTCCCTATTGAACCGAGTCAACTTATACAAGCACCGAAAGAAAGGTCTCGGCACCTATTCCGGTGGTATGCGGCAGCGATTTGGGATTGCCCAAGCACTAGTAGGAAATCCAAGTCTCATTATTGTCGATGAACCAACGGCAGGTCTTGATCCTTCCGAGCGAAATCGATTCTACAATTTACTTTCAGAATTAGGTGAGAATACTATTGTGATTCTTTCTACTCACATCGTAGAAGACGTCAATACGCTTTGTTCCAATATGGCGATCATCTGTACCGGAGAGGTACTCATGCAAGGCACGCCTAAAGAAGGACTTGCCCAAGTGAATGGGAAAATCTACCAAAAATCGATTGATAAGTCGGAATTGGAACACTATCGAGAAGAATACCAAGTTATCTCCACCAAGCTAATTGCAGGTAAATTGAGCTTGCGAGTGGAAAGTGACACAGACCCGGGCAATGGCTTTGAAAGTACCCCTGCAGATCTTGAGGACGTTTATTTTAGCTTTATTTCCAAGAAAGTAGATCCGATCACTATTTAATCTATCGCCATGTTTAAGGATATCTTTCTTTTCGAACTCAAATATCGTTTTGGAAGACCGGCAACTTGGATTTACTTCTTCCTCTTGCTAGTCGTCGCTGCTTTGCTTATAGGTTCGGGCAATACTCCTGCTTCCGAAAAAGTCTTTCACAATGCCCCCATTGTCATCGCCAATCTGCTTCTTCTGATTTCAATTTTCGGAATCCTGATTGCCTCTGCGGTTATGGGCGTTCCACTATACAGAGATTTAGAACACAAAACGGGAACCTTCCTATTTAGCTACCCGATCAGCAAGTTTGGTTATTTTATGGGTAGGTTTTGGGGTTCTTTCGTGACCCTTTTGTTCATTTCCACGGGTGCACTTATCGGAATTTACCTGGGCAGTGTTTTGGGTCCTCTTTTTGGCACTGAGGCAGAGCGATACGGCCCCAATCTTTTGGTCAACTATTTCCAGCCTTGGCTTACCTTACTCCTGCCAAATTTATGGTTAGCAGGATCTTTATTTTTCGCGCTGATCGTATTTACCCGAAATATCCGCTCGATCTATTCAGGCGGAATCGTAGTGTTTATTATTTACCTACTGGCTAACTTTCTCTCTCAGGATATCGAAAACAAGGATCTTGTACAGCTCATTGATCCTTTTGGAGTAAATACCTTTGATCTTCAAACTCGCTACCTTACCCCATACGAGCAAAACAGCTTTTTCCTTCCATTAGAAGGCAATCTTTTACTTAATCGACTTATTTGGATAGGCATAGGTCTGGTCTTATTCATTGCAGCTTATACACGATTTAGCTTTAATTACTTCTTTCAGACTTCACAAAAGAAAAGCAAAGAAAAGCAAGAGGAGGAATCCAGCTACTTCCTTAAAAAGCTGGATGTCATCACTGACTTTTCGAAAAAGTATCAGTGGAACAGCCTAAAAACCTTAACAAGAATTGAAGTCCAAAACATCACCAAAGATGTTTACTTCCGATCTATTTTGTTGGGCGGGTTGATTTTTCTGATTCTTGATTTTTGGATCGGGATCACTTTGTACAGCGTTCCTAACCACCCCTCCACTTCCTTTTTGATGGAATACAAAACCTTTGATTACAATCTTTTTGTATTCATCATCATTGTATTTTTTACCGGTGAAGCTTTGCATCGAGACAGGTCTACGGGTTACTCCATCATCAATGATACCTTTCCAGTAAGGGACAACGTCATCATTACTTCTAAATTTATGGGAATGGCCTTTATCTGCCTTATTCTGACTACTGTTCCAATCTTTGTTGGGATTCTAATTCAGACACTTAAGGGCTATTTCAATTATGACTTAAAGGTGTATCTGATAGATAGCTACCTGATCTCACTACCCGACTACCTTCAAATGGTCCTCTTGGTTTTTGCAGTCCATGTCGTAGTGAATAATAAGTTTGCCGGTCATGCGGCCGCTATTGGTATTTGGCTGGTGATGCTGATCCTTCGAAACTTTGCAGATTATAACTTCAATCTGTTTTTCTACAGCTACAAGCCAGGATACACTTGGAGTGATATGAATGGGCTGGGCCATTTCGGTACATCCTTGTTTTGGTTTAACCTGTATTGGACAGCGTGGGGAATCTTCCTAGTGTTATTCTTTAGCATTTTCTTCAGCAGAGGCACAGAAAATACTTGGAAAAGCCGCTGGCAAATCGCCAAATCAAGACTTTCCAAGCCGGCTCCAAGGCTTTCATTCTTATTCTTACTCATCGCTTTAGTCTCCGGCGGGTACATTTTCAATAATGTCGTCTACAAAAACAACTACCGAACCTCAGACGAGAATACAATACGATCTGTCGCCTATGAGAAGCAATTGAAAAAATATGAAGGAATTCCTCAGCCTAAATACACAAAAATCAATATTCAGGCAGATCTATTTCCGATGGAACGCAGAGCCGATTTCCTAGCCGAAGTAGAGTTAGTCAACAAAACCGACAGCCCGATTGATTCGATTCACTTCAATTCTGCCTCCCTAAGTGATTTCAAGGTGATTTTGGATGGGGATACCCTTAATCATCGATTCCCATTAGAGTATGAGCCTAACAAGTTTCAAATATTTGGGAAAAAGCCAGAGCGGGAATGGTATAAAATCACTGCATTACCCAAACCCATGATGCCGGGTGACACCTTGCAATTCACCATCGTCAGTAAAGCAGGATATAGTGGATTTCCTAATTCGGGGTATCAGCGTGAAATCGTCTACAACGGTACCTTCTTCTCCGGAGGAGTCCCTGAGATTGGATATAATGCTCAAGCAGAAATATCATCAGATGAGGATCGAAAGAAGTATGATTTACCGCCCAAACCAGAAGACCTCCCTCCTCATGATGATCCAATGGGAAGGGCTACGCTGTTATTTGCTGATGATGCGGATTTCATACAATTTGAAGCAGTAGTCAGTACTGTTCCTTCACAAATAGCAGTAGCTCCGGGATATTTGCAGCGGGAATGGGAGGAAAATGGGCGACGTTACTTCCATTATATTCAAGACACCCCTATTCAAGCCTTTTTCACCTTTGTGTCTGCCGAATATGAAGTGCTTCGGGATGAAGCAAAATTACCTGACGGACAAAAAGTTGCTATTGAGATTTTCTACGACAAGCAGCATACTTATAACCTCGATCGCTTTCTAGAATCCTACAAGGATGGATTGACTTACTTCTCAGAGACTTATGGCAACTTTCAGTTCCGCCAAATGCGATTGTTGGAATTTCCACGATATGCAGGATTTGCTCAGTCTTTCCCGAATACAGTCCCTTTCTCGGAAAACTTCGGGTGGGTAGCCAACTTCTCAGATCCTAATGATTTTGATTATGTCTACTATGTTACTGCCCATGAACTGGCACATCAATGGTGGGGACATCAGATCACTCCAAACTATACCCGCGGATCCAATTTGATCTCAGAAGCCTTGGCCGAATTTTCAGCATTGATCTTGACAGAAAGAGAGTATGGAAAGGATAATATGAAGCGATTCTTAAAAAGTGAATTGGATAATTACCTCCGAGGAAGATCCAATGAAAGCAAAAAGGAAAATGTCTTCATCAATTGCAATCGAGCCTATCAGTGGTATTATAAGGGATCATTGATTCTTTACGGCTTACGAGATCTGATAGGTCCTGAAGCTATGGACTCGGCCTTGTATAATTTCAATCAAGATTTTGGATTGAGGCTAGAACCCCCATTCCCCGGAAGCTCAGATCTATATAATTATTTAGCAGATGTAACTCCTGATAGCCTGATGTATTACCTGGATGATACTTGGAATAAAATCACCCTTTATGACAATCGTACCGAGGAGGCAAAAGCCACCAAAGTAGCTGAGGGTGAATATGACATCACTTTGAATATCCGCTCTCAGAAGCTGTATGCCGATGAAACAGGAAGGGAATCAGATGCTGAATACGACGCTGATTACATCGACATCGGGGTTTTTGCCGAAGATGATACCGATGAAAATGGACGAACTCGAGTGAACCCCTTGTACATTCAAAAGCATAAGATCAAACCCGGGCAAAGTACCATCACAGTACGGGTGAAAGGCGAACCTGCCAAAGCAGGTATCGACCCTTACAATAAATTGATCGACCGAATTCCTGATGACAATACGGTCACGGTAGAAACCGAATAATGACGAACAGCTTTTCCATATTTGCCCCCAATAAGTCGGATGCTTCTTGGGGGCATTTTTTTATAATTACTTCAGTACTATTTTGAGGGTGAATAAAACCCGTTTATGGATAGTACTGGCCGACAGCCTCGGAACAAGCATTTATAATTGGGAAAGTTATACATCATTAAGAAGCAAAAACCCTCATTATGAAACGAATCTTCATCCTTTGGATCTTCACTTTTCTATGTTTTTCCCGCAGCATTGCACAGGAAAACCCCACCATTCGAATCAACCTGGGAGGCTATCCCTCAGACATGCCCAAAAAGGCCTTGCTTCTAAGTGACCAAAAATTGCGAAAGCCTATTTTGGTCTTAAAAAACTCATCTGGAGATTCTATCAAGGAATTCCAAGGCGATCTTCATGAACAGGCCTGGCATCCTTTCTCCCATTACTACAGTCTTGACTTTTCAGAGGTAAGCACTGCCGGAAGCTATTATTTCGAGTCCAAAGATGGCAAAATCAAAAGCCAAACTTTTCAAATAGGTCCCTATCCCGCCTGGCAGGAGGATGTGGTCAGTTTTATTCGTACCCAACGCTGTGGATTCAATCCTTTTACCGGAGAATTTTGTCATCAATTGGATGGATTGAGCTTTTTTGGAATCCGACCAGATTCTACTCGAATCGACGCTACAGGTGGCTGGCATGATGCTGGGGATCAATTGAAATACCTAATCACGAGTAGTAATACCACGGCAAGGCTACTGATGGCCTATCAGATGGACCCTGATGGATATATGGATCAGGTCAATGCAAGAGGATTACCGGGACAAAACCAAATCCCTGATATTCTCGATGAAGCAAAATGGGGACTGGAGTGGATTTTGAAACTTCATCCGAGTCCAAATGAACTCTACCATCAGGTGGCCGATGATCGGGATCATCGAGGCTTCAAGCTCCCTCATGAGGAAAATGCAGATTACGGTTGGGGGCCAAATAGCTTTCGGCCTGCCTATTTTGCTACAGGGGAGCCGCAAGGACTTTCCCAATACCAAAGCCAAGCCACAGGAATCGCCAACCTTGCCGGAAGATCGACTGCTACCTTGGCCTTAGGATATGAAGTATTTAGTCAAATCGAAGGATATGAAGTATTTGCTCAGAGCTGTCTGAAATCTGCTCATACACTTTATAGGATGGGTAAAAAGCAGGAAGGATATCAGCAGGGCAATAGTTTTGGTGCGCCCTATCGCTATGAGGAAAATACTTGGGCCGATGATATGGAATGGGCTGCTGCCAAATTGTATAAAGTGACCAAAAAACCTGAATTCCTAGAGGACGCACGTCGATATGGAGATCTGATTGCTGCTTGGTCTTGGATGGAAAGGGACAGTGCCAGTCACTACGAAATGTACCCCTATGTCAATATGGGGCACTATGCACTTTGGCAGGTGGGCAATGAAGAAGACAAGCAGAAAATGGTGAATTATTACGAACAAAATCTGGAGAAAATTCAAGCCCGAGCCAATCAAAACCCCTACGGAGTCGGACATTTGTTCATTTGGTGTTCCAATAATTTGGCTGCAGCTGTGGCGACACAAGCGATGCTTTACGAAGAAATGACCGGATCAAGAAAGTATCGACCGCTTTTGCAAAACCATGTTAATTGGCTCCTAGGACTCAATCCCTGGTCTAGTAGTATGATTACCGAAATACCCGAAAAAGCCGACACTCCCGTGGACGTGCATATGCCCTTTTGGAAGATTCTTAACAAATCAGTTAAGGGCAGTTTGGTCGATGGACCGCTTTGGTCTACCATTCATCAGCAGATGCTTGGAATCACCCCCTCCAAGCCGGATGAGTATGCGCACCTCCAGCCTTTGCACATCAAATATCTGGATGATTGGGCGGACTACAGCACCAATGAGCCCACATTGGATGGTTCGGCCGAATTACTCCTCATTTTAAAATACCTAAGCCTTGAGTAAACTTGGTCTATATTTTTTATTGTTTTTCTTTCAGCAAATTGCGCTTAGCCAAAGCCTTTTTGACAAAGAAGGAGCGCTGATTCGGTCTGACAGTTCCAAAAAAGAAATCTATCTCTGCTTTACCGGACATGATTTCTTCGAAGGATTTGAGGAGGTACTGGATGTACTCGCCCAAAATAAGGTAAAAGGCTCCTTTTTTCTGACAGGTGATTTTATACGAGCTCACCGGGAACTAACTCGGGAAATAGCTCAGCAAGGACACTTTGTAGGAGCTCATTCGGATAAGCATTTACTCTATTGCGACTGGAGTAAAAAGGATAGTTTGCTTCATTCGAATGCGGAAATCAAAAAGGATATCGAGGATAACCTTACCGAACTGAATGCTTTGGATATTTTTCCCGACTATTTTATGCCTCCCTATGAATGGCACAATCAAGAGGTGGTAGAAATAGCCAAGGAATTGGATCAAATCACGGTCAATTTCACACCCGGTACCCGCAGCAATGCGGACTATACCACTCCAGATATGCCAAATTATCTGAGCAGTGAGGCTATTTTAAATAGTATTTATGAAAAAGAGAAAGACTCCGGATTACATGGCTTTCACCTTTTAATTCATCCGGGCACAAGCCCAAAGCGCACCGACAAATTGTATCATCAACTCGGGGATTTGATCCAAGAACTGAAGCGAAGAGGTTATTCATTTCAAAGATTGTAATATTTCCATAAGGGATTGTGGCCTAGCCTTTGCAATAAAAAAAGGATCTGAACCGTTAAAAAATAAAGGTTTGGCACAGTTTCATCCATTTCTTATCTTCCAGCGTCATCCCAAAAAAATACAATTCTCTTCTAGATGAAGAAAACCACCCTATTCTTCGTAATTCCCTTTTTCACACTTTTCTCCCTTGGTACACTTGCCATGGTCAGTTACCGACCGGCAATCAAAAAACAACTTTCTGAAACCTACGCCATTCTCTTGGGTGAACCGGTTCCAAGGCTCGAGGATCAACCCTTGGAGCTTCCCGAACTGATGCCTAAACCGGAGGATATTTTCATTGTCCCGGATTTAAATTCTTTCAAAGCGAGATTACGCAAAGATGCCTACTCCAATCACCTTTCTGCAGCAGAAAAAAACGGTACTGAACTGATACTTGACGAAAAGCGCCTTTTTCAACTAGTCGAGAAAGGGACGCTCGTAGAGGTAAACTCCGGAAAGGGCTATGAAGTAGAAAAGCTCACGCACAGTCACCCTTACCTTACTCCTGAAGCAAAAAAAATACTAGAGCAAATCGGTCTGACCTATCAGGCACTCGCAGGAGAAGAAGATTTTTTTACGGTCACTTCCGGCACCCGCACGATCGATCAGCAAAAGAAATTGGGTCGTAGAAACCGAAATGCCACCAAAGGAAACAGCTCTCATTCCTACGGACTTTCTTTCGATATTTCCTACATCCGATTTAATGGAGAGAAATCCTGGGATTGGAAAAAGCAAAAGCAATTGGAAAAGGTCTTAAGTCACTTCCAAAAGCAAGGCAAAATCTATGTGATCAAGGAAAGAAAGCAAAATTGCTTTCATGTCACCGTTCGGTAAACCCTCTCTTCTCAACTTTACCCCAGCAAACAGAGACAATCTGAACTTTTTCCAAATTTTTTTTGACTATTTTCATGTGTTTATAATTTGATTTTCAAAGGCCACATGGAATCTCACAATCATAATCATCCCTCTGTGTGTCGCTCTCGTCATGCTCGATTTCAACTTCTCGATCTTCCCGGTAAATACTACTTCTATGAAAAAATTCCTTTTTGGCCTATTGGGTGCATTAGTCCTTTTAGTAGTCGTTATTTTATTCAATACCCTAAGAATGCGGTCTAAGCAGGTAGATGTAGACCCACTACCTAAAGTAACAATTTCGGACAAGGTTTATGACAACCTCTCCAAAGCCATCCAATTCAAAACCATCTCCTTCAATGAAAATACGCCTCCGGACTCGGCCGAATTTTTAGGGTTTCATCGTTTTTTGGAAGAAACTTTCCCTTTGACTCATGCCAATTTGAGTTTAGAGAAAATCAGTGATTACACCCTGCTCTACAAATGGGAAGGAAGTGACCCGGACAAAAAGCCGCTGATTCTTATGTCACATCAGGATGTAGTCCCCGTGGATGAGCCCACTCTGATGAATTGGGAAGCACCACCATTTTCCGGTCAAATCACCGATTCACATATTATTGGTCGAGGAACTATGGATGATAAGGGAACCCTAATTGGAGTATTGGAAGCGGTGGAAATGCTACTCGGGGAGTCTTTTCAACCTACCCGAACGCTCTACATTGCATCCGGACATGATGAGGAAATAGGAGGAGTAAACGGAGCCGCGAAAGTGGCTGAATACCTGAAGTCGAAAGGAGTCCAAGCAGCAATGACCATAGACGAAGGAGGATTTATCACAGAAGGCCTAATTCCGGGCATCGAAAAACCAGTAGCTGTCATCAACCTCTCAGAAAAAGGATATGCTACTTTCAAATTAACGGTTGAAACAAAGGGTGGTCATAGCTCAGCGCCTCCACGGGAAAACACCATCGGGATTTTAGCCCAAGCCATCGTGGACTTGGAAAACAATCAATTGCCCTATAAAATGGTAACTCCGCTTGATTATCAGGTTGAATATTTGGGACCCGAGTTACCATTTTCCTTACGAATGGCATTTGCTAATTCCTGGCTACTCAAAGGGCCAATTCTTGAAGGTCTCAATGCTCATACCACCACCGCTCCGACTATCATCTCCGGAGGAGTCAAAGACAATGTCATCCCTACCGTGGCTGAGGCACGGGTAAACTTCCGAATCCTCCCAAGTGAGAATATCGAATCGGTCAAGGCTCATATTGAAAACACCGTATCGGATCTCGTCAAGGTAGAGCTTGAAGGGTTTGCCACCAATCCTTCTCCGGTATCTGGTATCGACTCAGAGGAATACAAAACGCTGGAAAGAACCATCCGAGGAATGTTTCCAGAGACGATTGTGATTCCAAGTATGATAGGAGGAGGTACGGATGCCCGCTATTTCTATGAGATTTCGGATGAGGTCTATCGCTTTTATCCACTTCGAATGGACTCCACGAGTCTTAGCAGGTTTCATGGAATCGATGAAAAAATCGGGAAGGAGAATTACAAGGAGATCATCGCCTTTTCCTATCATTTGATCAAGGAAATGCAATAGGCTTAGCCAATTTTGATTAATTTGAAGGGTATGAACGAAAAAGAAAAACCGGTTTTTGATAAACGTATTTTCTGGGATGTCAACTTTGAAAACCTGGATTATGACAAAAAGTACAAGTTTGTCATCGAACGGGTTTTCGAACGGGGCGACGTACCCGATATCCGCAACTGTCGTAGGTACTATGGAGACGATATGATTCGGGAGGTACTTTTAAATGCTAAGTTTTTGTCAAAAACAACCCTCTATTTAGCAGCTGCAATAGTTGAGAGACCCATTGAAGAATTTAGATGCTACAAACTCAGACAGTTGAATCCCGAACTCTATCCTTTCTAACTTGCTTAGTTAAGCATTTTAAAATCCCTTGGCGTCAAGCCAGTAATTTTCTTAAAGCTCCTATTGAAATAGGACAGGTTCTCAAATCCCACCTGAAATGCAATCTCTGAAATTCCCAAATCGGTCTCCTGAAGAAGTTTCTGTGCTTCATTGATTCGAATCTGCAGCAAATACTGCGTAAAAGTCTTCCGGGTTCGCAGCTTAAAATATCGACAAAATGCCTCCTTCGAGAGGTTGGCAACGGAAGCCGTATCATCCAGGCTAATCTTCTGGTAACGATGATCAAGCAAATACTGCATCACCCGATTCATTCGACTGCCATCTTTCTCCGAAAGCCCCTGAAAAAGACCATCTTGATTTAATTGTAGTAAATCGTCCTTTGCCCCATCTAAAAGACTTAGTAGTTGTATAGCCAGTTGAAAGCGTTTCAATCCAGCTGACTTTCCAAAAACTTGTAGCAATTCAATGATTTTTTCCTGTGTTCCTCCTTTCACCTGAAAACACAAACCAGCGTATTCCCGAAACTTTTGAAGAGACGAAAGCTCTTCCAAGTCTCCAATCGCCCGCCCCAATGCGTCAAAATCAAAAAAAATAGTCCTACTCTCAGATCGTAAATCAATATTTTCCTCAAAATACTCCGGATCACTTCGGAAAACATGGGGAACATTTTCACCTAAAAAAAATAAATCTCCTGATGAAAACCTCCCCACATAGTCACCACTCAAGAATTGTCCCTTTCCTTCCATAATGTAAGTCAATTGAAACAGCGGGTGCTGATGAAGCTTGTCATAGAAAATCTTTCCACTATCCTCCTGATAGCGGACAAACTCTTTTTGGGACTTTGGAACTTGAAAGGAAATTACCTTGGCCATATCTCAAATTAATATTAAATTCACTAAAAAAACTCCATTTACACCAATTATGATCAATATAGTATCAGAGTGAATTAATCCTGTGAAAGATTTTCCTAGACTCATCTTATACTTTTGAATAAAATTCTTCGTGCCCTAATTGGTAAAAAATCAAAATACTATGAACTGGAAAGGCGTTTTCCCCGCAGTCACCACCAAATTTCATTCAGATGGAAGTTTGGATATGGAGCTATTCTTCAAAAACCTGGATTTCCAATTGGAATCGGGAGTACACGGAATCATTCTAGGCGGTACCTTGGGCGAAAGCTCTGTACTATCTCAGGAGGAAAAAATCACCCTAACTCGAGAGACAGTCAAACATATCAATGGAAAGGTCCCTGTCATCCTCAATATCGCGGAGGGAGCGACGCAGGATGCACTCTTTTGGGCTAAAAAAGCTGAAGAGCTCGGAGCTTCCGGCTTGATGATTCTCCCGCCAATGCGATACGCTGCGGATGCAAGGGAAGTCGTCACCTATTTCAAAACGGTCGCCAAGTCCACTGCTCTCCCCATGATGATTTACAACAATCCGGTGGATTACAAGACTTTGGTGACTGTGGATATGTTTGCCGAACTCGCAGAGTGCCCGAACATCCAAGCTATCAAGGAATCTACCCGAGACATCTCCAATGTTACCCGCATGATCAACCGCTTTGGCGATCGCTATCAAATACTCTGTGGGGTGGACACCTTAGCCTTGGAAGAGTTGCTGATGGGAGCCGTGGGCTGGGTAGCAGGCTTGGTTTGCGCCTTCCCAAAAGAAACCGTGACGATATTCAATTTGGTACAGGAAGGGAGAATCGAAGAAGCGAGAGAAATCTATCGCTGGTTTTTGCCCTTGCTCGAACTCGATATTCACCCAAAACTCGTCCAATACATCAAGCTGGCCGAGCAGCATTGTGGCATCGGTTCTGAGCATGTACGCGCTCCAAGGCTTCCATTGATTGGAGAAGAGAGAGAACGAATTGAACGAATCATTACCGCCGGCATAGCCAAAAAGCCTAAATTGTAGGGATTTCATTATAGCTTCCCTTTCTCCACCAAAGGATAGCAATTTTCTAATCTTTCAATCTTGAAATTTTCAAATCAAATGAACCTCGACCAAATATTCAACGCCGCACAAGAAGCATTTCTTTTCTATAAAAACATCTCTTCAAGAGAAAAATCCGAATTTCTAAATACGCTAGCAGAAACACTCGAAGCAAATCGAGCTGAGATCGTATCCCTTGCCGTCGTGGAATCCAATCTTCCGGATGGGAGAATCAATGGTGAATTGGGTAGAACAGTAGGTCAAATCAGACTTTTTGCAAATTTGGTCAAAGAAGGGAGTTGGGTAGAAGCCACCATCGACCCTGCCATGCCAGACCGCACACCTTTGCCCCGAGCAGATATTCGTCGGATGTTGACACCGCTAGGTCCGGTGGTCGTATTTGGAGCGAGTAATTTTCCTTTGGCATTTTCCACGGCTGGTGGAGATACCATTTCTGCCTTGGCCGCCGGCTGCCCGGTGATTTACAAAGCGCATCCTGCTCATCCCGAAACTTCCAAAAAGGTAGCCGACTGCATCCATCAAGCCATCTCAAAGAGCAATCTTCCCCAAGCACTCTTTACGCATGTAGAAGGTGGAATTGCCGAAGGACAAGCTTTGGTCAAGCATCCCTTGGCAAAAGCCGTCGCCTTTACCGGTTCACATACTGGTGGAAAGGCCCTTTTTGACCTAGCCAATCAGCGGGAAGAGCCTATTCCTGTATTCGCAGAGATGGGATCGGTCAATCCGATTTTCTGCTTTCCTCAAAAGCTGAAAAATGAAACAGACTCACTTGCAAAAGCTTTTGTGGGTTCCTTGACCTTGGGTGTAGGGCAATTTTGCACCAATCCAGGCCTGATTTTCGTGCCAAAAGAACAAGCAACGGCATTCGAAAAAGCCATCGCTGAAGAAATGAATGATATCGCCTCCGCTCCCATGCTTCATCCGGGAATTGCAGAGGCTTACTACAATTCCCTACAGTTTCTACAATCACGAGAGGAACTTCGATGGGTCAAAGTAGCCGATGCACAACACTTGATTAACGGGAGTACCGCTTTGGCAGAAATCAAGGCAAGCGACTGGTTGAAAGACTCTGTTTTCCAGCAGGAAGTTTTTGGAGCTTTTGCTATGATGGTGGTCTACGAAACTGAGGCTGAACTACAAGAAATCGCCAAACACCTTCACGGGCAATTGACCATCACCCTTTGGGCAGAATCAGCCGAACTCCAAAATCAACTTTTCCTGATCAACCTACTGGAAGAGAAGTGCGGCCGACTACTATTCAAAGGGGTACCAACCGGAGTGGAAGTGGGTCATGCCATGCAGCATGGAGGACCTTACCCATCGACGACCGATGCCCGGAGTACATCTGTGGGAGCCTATGCCATCAAGCGTTTTGCCCGCCCGATAGCCTTTCAAGACATGCCGCAGGACTTACTTCCGGAAGCCTTGAAAGATGGAAATCCATTGGGGATTTGGAGAATGGAAGATGGAGAATTTAAAAAATAAGATAATTTGAAAGATATGCTTCGCAAGATATGGCCGAAAAATCGGCCAAGACACAGTCGAATCTCTGTTATCTTGTCCGCACTAGCGGACATATCTTACCGTATCTGCGCAGCTATCTTAATAATTAAAAAACTTGATCTCAGCTTTACTTCATAAAAAATAAAATCCACCCTACCTAAAATGCCCTCCCGCCACACCTTCTCTTGCATTGACGCACATACCTGTGGGAATCCCGTACGGGTAGTTTCCGGTGGTGTACCTTTTTTGAAAGGAGAAACCATGCTGGAAAAGCGTCAGTATTTTCTTGAAAATTACGATTGGATCCGAACAGGACTGATGTTTGAGCCACGGGGTCATGATATGATGTCGGGCTCCATGCTATTCCCTCCGCATGATCCGGATAATGATTTTGCTATTCTTTTTATTGAAACCTCCGGTTGCCTTCCCATGTGTGGGCATGGCACGATCGGCACGATTACCATCGCCATCGAAGAGGGTTTGATCTACCCTAAAACCCTAGGCTTCTTGCGAATGGAAGCTCCGGCAGGCTTAGTCTTGGTGGAATATAAGCAGGAAGGCAAAAAGGTCAAATCAGTTAAACTGACCAATGTCAAAAGCTATTTGGCAGCGGAAAATCTGGAAATCGATACTGAGGAACTTGGCAAGCTTCATGTCGATGTCGCCTATGGAGGAAATTTCTACTGCATAGTCGATCCACAGGAAAACTTCCCCGGTTTGGAGCATTTTAAAGCCGAACAACTGATCTCAATGGCCAGAAATCTCCGGGTGAAAATGAACGAACGCTATGATTTTGTTCATCCCGAGCATGAAAGAATCCGTGGGCTTTCCCATGTGATGTGGACGGGTGAAACCTTGGATAAGACTAGCACAGCCCGAAATGCAGTATTCTACGGAGACAAAGCCATTGACCGCTCACCCTGTGGCACCGGTACATCTGCTAGGATGGCTCAATGGTTTGCGAAAGGAAAGCTAAAACCCGGTGATGAATTCATCCATGAAAGCTTTATCGGTTCGAAATTTATCGGTAGAATCGAAGAAGTTAGCGAGATTGCAGGAAAACCCGCTATCATTCCAAGCATAGAAGGTTGGGCGAAAGTTTATGGATACAATACCATCATCTTGGATGAGGACGATCCTTATGTGCATGGATTTCAAGTAATATGAGGAGTAGCAAGATGCTAGACACAAGATACTAGACAGTTAATCCTATCGCTTTATGTTCCAAATCCCTAGTTTTATTTTCTTGATACTAGGATCTTGATACTTTCTACTACAAAATGAATTCAACCATCATCATCGGCGGAGGAATCGTTGGGCTATTTTCAGTTTACTACCTACCACAAAGCCCATGCAGCCTTTAGGAGAAATTGATGAGTCTTAATGTTCTACTTTACAGATACGATTCAAAGGGAAAAAGTACGAAAGAAAACTTCTAGGCTTCTCTGGAATAACCCAAGGCTCGATGCTCCTTCGAACAAAGTTTGTCCATAGTTTCTGATATAAATGTTGTAGCTGCGCATTCCTTTTGTATTTAATAGAATAAGCCAATTGACTTAAAGAGAACAAAGGGTTGATACGAGACTAATACGCGGTGAGAGCCTATGCGATTCCAAATTTTGCATTCGCACGATTCTCAAAGCAATTCTTGCTTTGCAAAACCATCTGGTGGGTCAACATTATCAGATTTGTGAAAATGAAACTCTTAAAATTGTGTTGCATAGATTTTATTTAATTTTTGGGCCCTATGCAAACACTTTGTACAATTGACTGAAGGATGACATAGCTACTTACTGGACATCTTTTACTAGACGAATTCCAATCATATCAAGTGGTCTATTCCAAACCGCACCAATCGGTGCTTTTCTTTCTGGTTCAAGGAACATTTTGGATGAAAAAAAAGTACCTCCCCGAACTTGAAATTCTTGGGAACCTTTTTCTAAAAGAACTACTTCAGCTGCATTTCCTACTAAATCATAAATACCTAATTCATTAGGCATTTTAGTTCCTACATCCATTGGGAACCAACTATCTGTATTCCCCTCATACCAACCTAATTTGCGAAGATCATTTCCTCCAGGATAAGCATATTGATAATCTTTTTGTCCTGCTTTCACCGCATGCATCCATTCTTGGAGAGTAGGAATCCTTTTGTTCACCCAATTTGCATAGGCTTGCACGTCGCTAGGGGCGAGATGCATTACCGGATGATTTCTAAATTCCGGAATCTTATCTAAGGTTTCTTCTATTCCGTTTTCGTCCAATAGAGTATGCCTATTCCAGGCCTTACCTTCAATAATCTCCCAATTTGTACCACCCTTAAGTCGCATTGTACCTCCTAGCTTTTCTGCCTCGGTAACATAACCCGTGGCCTCCACAAATTCAGCAAACTCAGCAATAGTCAGTTCGTACTGATCCATATAAAAGGACTCAATTTCATCATTACCGGGAACCAATACCATTTTTGACGGGCCTTCTATATGGCTCTGATGGTGACCCCACCTGAGTAAAACCAGAAATAAAAACGAAATCACTGAACTAATTTTCATAGATACAGAGCAACAATTTGTTTTCTTGATTCATTAATTGAGGTACGTTAGCCTTCAGTTTTCCGCTCACCTGCCCATCTATATCTTGCTCCAGAATCTCGTAGAAGTATTCACTGTCTAACAACTTAAAAACTTTTTTATCCTGAACATCAAGATATGGGAGTAAGGGTAGGCCTAGGTTGGAATCAAATAAGGATTGAGTGAGATACAATGTGTTTGTACGCTTTTCAAGGACTCCCCATCTTGGATATAACCCATCTTTAATCATCATGAACAATGAAAACTCTTCCGAATCAATATAATTATCTAGAAAGGCTATACCGCGATCATCCTGCAATTTCTCAAAATATTCCCCTAGATCTTGTAACCCGAACAAATTCTGTGTTTGAGGTAAAGAAGAAAATCGCGTAATCACATAATCTGAGTCATCTCCTTTAATTGAAACGGAATACGCTCGTGATCCATGGGCGGGTGTCAGTATGACTCTCCCATGTTGAAGAGTCAACTCTTTTTCACCCGAAACTTCGGCTCTAAGACCTTCAGGAACCTCTAAATACGAGTATACTTTCTCATCATCATCCAAATCATAAAGCGTGAGCATGCGGAATTCGTCCGATGGCAATTGTTCAGAAGGAAAAGGCAAGGTGTACAGCCAAACTTTATTCTCACCGCCATAAGCAATAAAATGAAACAAGTCACCGCTTGGCAATGAAATTACATTCAAAAACTCACCTGTGGTGCTAAACTCAAAAATCTTCCATCCCGTCAAAATCAACAAACTGTTTCGATCAGGATGGAAAACAAAATCTTCCATCCTTGGGACTTCCCCTGGACCATTCCCTCCAGTCTCGATTTGACTGATAAATTGTCCTTGGTCATCCACAATCAGGATAGTATTTTCAAGATCAATATCACCTAAAAAATATTTCCCATCTCCAGACTGGATCTTATCAGCAGTATAAAATGGTTGTTCTTCTGGTATGCTAATAACTACATAGTGGCTGTGGGAATAGTAATCTTGCAGCGCTATACGATCACTATCTTCGACAATAGACCATCCCACATCAATGACGGATTCTTGGGTTTTATCTTGAGACAGACAGGAAAATAAAAGAATACTTAGCCCAATAAAACTTAATACTTTTCTAGCCATATCTTTTATAAGAGAAAAAGAGGCTGAACAGACCATTTCTCTTGCATCAGTCTGAAACCTCTGCACCAGCCTCTAAATTTATCTATGCTTTGCTGCAACTAGTGGCAGTACATTCTTCCATCAATCCCGGTTTACATTTATCCTTACTGCCTAGGCTGAATTCAAAGCCTCCGCTTCCAACGAACTCAAATCCAGACTTAACGTCTATTCCAATTTTAAGCTTGGCTATCAGACAGACGACATTTTTAGATGAATATAATTCAGCACTTGCTAAACTTTGAGCGCTTGCATAACTTACTGTAAAAGGACTATTTCCATTACTGAATAATGCCAAAATAAATACAACTAAACTTACCTTGAGAATTTTTTTTCGCTTCATTTTTTTGGAATTTAAAATTGAGAAAATAAAGAAGACGCCTACCAAATAAACTAATTAGCTTTTTAATATTAAAGAATAGTTGAAAAAAAACAATAGTCTATTAAAGGAAACAGCCGAAAAGGAAACAACTAGTAAAATATCAAAAACTAACAACTGTTTATCATAAATAAAAAACCTTTGAAAGAAAATTACTAACGGTTAGAAGTCTTTAAAATTCCTAATATTGAAAATGCACCTTTTTATGCATATTGGTGCCTAATCCGTAAATTCAAGATATGAAATCGAGCCTGTCTTCAGGCAGACATGACGTACCTGTCACATAAAGGAATGATTGTAATTGCGACCTGCCTATCGCAGGAAGGGATTCCATGTGACCTTTGAAAAACAATTATAAACACATGAAATCGAGCATGTCGGAGTCGATAAACACTGGAATGATTGTAAAACATGCGAGATTCCATCTGACCTCTAAAAAACAAATTATAAACAGATGAAATCGACACGATTAAAATCATCATTAAACACACAGGGAAATGATTATTTTAATCGTCAAAGATTCCATCTGACCATTGAATAGCAAAAATAAACAGATGAAACCAACCATCATCATCGGCGGAGGAATCGTTGGACTCTTCACTGCATATTTCCTACAAAAAGAAGGAATTGAAGTCAGCATCATTGACCGAACTGACCTGAAGGACAATTGCTCCACGGGAAATGCAGGTATGATTGTCCCATCTCACATCATCCCACTTGCTGCTCCCGGAATGATTGCCAAGGGGATATCTTGGATGTTTTCTTCCAAAAGTCCTTTTTACATCCATCCCCGATTCGATTATAAGCTTTTGCAATGGAGCTTGCTATTTTTCAAGTCTGCCAATCAAAAGCAGGTAGAAAAGGCCATCCCCTTTTTGAAAAATATCTCCCTACTATCCAAATCACTCTACCTCCAATTTCGGGAAGAACATCCCGAGGCTACTTTGGCCTTTCAGGAAAAAGGGTTGATGATGGTCTATCAGACTGATGCCGTAGAAAAGGAAGAGGTAGAATTTGCCCATTTGGCTCGAAAGCATGGATTGGAGGCTGAAATTCTCAGTCCAACAGATATCCAAAAGATTGAAACCAATCTGGAGGTGAAAGCCAAAGGTGCCGTACTCTTTCCTGGCGATGCCCACCTAGACCCGGGTGCTTTGTACAGTTTCCTGAGAAAGTATCTGGAAGAAAAAGGAGTTCAATTTCATACAGAAACCGAAGTCTTGGGCTTCGAAAAGTCTGCTGGGAAGGTAGCATCCGTTTTGACAGACAAAGGAAAAATAGAAGCTGAAAAGATCCTGCTTTGCGGAGGTTCCTGGTCTGGAGAGTTAGCCAAAAAATTGGGCTTTTCACTCCCCATGATGGGAGGAAAGGGATATTCCTTTCTCCAAAAAAACCAGCCTGAAATCAGGCAAGCGAGTATCCTCACTGAAATGAAGGTTGCCGTGAGCCCTTATGGTAACAAGATTCGATTTGGAGGCACGATGGAGATCGCGGGAACCAATCAAAAAATCGACATGAAGCGCGTGCAGGGTATTTTTGAGTCGATCAATCGCTACTACCCTGACTTTCAAGCTCAATTCCCAAAAGAAACCGAAATCTGGAAAGGTCTGCGTCCTTGCTCACCGGATGGCTTACCCTACATCGGCCTTGCACCGGGCTACTCGAACGTCCTGGTAGGCAGCGGGCATTCTATGATGGGAATCTCCATGGCACCGGCTACCGGAAAGCTTTTAGCCGAACTCCATCAGCAAAAAGAGCCTACGATGGAAATCAGCGGATTTGAAGTAGGAAGGTTTAATTAAGTGGCTAAATATTTTAAATAATAGACCAAAACTAGTTTCCAATCTATATGGGCAGGAAGTAGGAAGATGGGAGTTGGAAGCATGTTGCCGATTTGATTTGGATGTTTAATCTCCGACAGATGATGCCATTCAATTCCTATCAAAGGATTAAAGATTCAACCAACCATCCCATTTTACCCCTTATCAAAAACATTTAACTTCCATCTTTCCTCACGCGTAAAATTTTCAACTACTCAAACCTAAATCCCCTTTTATCCAATGCGAGAAACCCTAGAAAAGAATTTAGCTCTATTGATCCTTCGATTAGGTGCCGGAGGCCTGATGCTCACCCACGGAATTCCAAAAATCAACCGCTTGATGGCTGATGAAGTCAAATTTGCCGATCCTTTTGGTTTGGGACCAACGGTATCCTTGGCCCTTGCCACTTTTGCCGAGGTGGTTTGTGCGGTATTGGTCATCATTGGATTCAAGGTTCGTTTGGCCACTATCCCTCTAATGATTACCATGTTGACTGCAGCTTTTTATGCACATTGGGACGATCCTTTTGGAAGAAAAGAATTGCCGTTACTTTTCTTTATCTGTTTTTTGTCACTCTTGATTCAGGGAGGTGGAAACTTTTCCATCGATGGATTATTTGGCAGGAAGAAAAACATTTACAAAGGTCCGGCACTCTAAACCTGACATCATTTACTCTTCTATAAAACTAATCTGAGGCCAAGGTTTCGAATACTCGTCATTGGGCTGAGGCAGTCCAGGCGTACTTCTTCCTTCCTGAATGTATTTAATCAAAAGCTTCTTCAAATCGGACACTATTTCAGGATACCGGTCTTGAAGGTTTTGACTTTCGCCAGGGTCTAAAGCGAGGTTGTAAAGTTGTACCTCTGGCAATCCTTCCTCGGCAGGATCTCCTGGCTTGGGAAAGCTCCATCCGCCAGACCCCTTCGCCATGATAAGTTTCCAATCTCCCTGACGAATGGCAAAACTTCCATTTATTGAATGATGGACTGTAGCTTCTCGAACTATACCTTCAGTATCATTTCCTTCCAGCATTTTCAACAAACTGAAGCTATCTTCCCCTTCATTTGGTTTTAAATCATAAGCCACGATTTCGGCTGCAGTCGCCATCAAATCAGTCAAGCAGATGGTCTGACTGCTCAATACTCCAGGCTTGATCTTTGAAGGCCATTTTGCTATAAACGGTACCCTATGTCCACCTTCATATATATCCGCCTTATGTCCTCTATAAATATAGCTCGAATAATGTCCGGCAGCTTGCATGATGTCTAAGCCTGCGGCAGGAGATCCCCCATTATCACTGGTGAAAATCACCAAGGTATTGTCCTCTATCCCTGCCTTTTTAATGGCTTGATTTATTTGACCCACATAGTCATCAATCATTAACATAAAGTCGGCATAAGGGGCAACACCACTTTTACCTTGCCACTCAGGAGTAGGTAAAATTGGAGTATGAGGCGAAGGCAAGGCTAAATAAAGAAAAAAGGGTTGATTCTGTTTTGATTGATCTTTGATGTACTGAATCGAGCGCTCAAAGAAATTCGGAGTCACCTGCTCATGATCAAAATCCGGGGCTGTTGGTCCTTCCCTCCACCAAGAATACTTTCCTGTATTGACAGTCACGGTGTCTGGTATTGCAGTGACTTTACCATTTTCTACATAAACATAAGGTGCCATATCAAGGGAACCTGAATGTCCAAAGGCATAATCAAAGCCTAAATCATTTGGTGTGTGAGAAACAGGCTTGGTAAAATCCAGCTGTTCAAAATCCTTTGCATCCCAGCCTTCGCCACGCAAGGAGTCTCCCTCCTGCAATCCCCAATTCCAGCCCAAGTGCCACTTCCCAATAAAAGCAGTATGGTAGCCGGCATTTTTCATAACGTCCGCAATGGTAGTCCGCTCTTTTTCAATCAATGCTTTTGATTTCCCGGTTAATACTCCACTTTTCAGTTTGCTTCGCCAATTATACCGCCCTGTCAGCAATCCATAGCGAGTCGGAGTACAAACTGCCGAAGGAGTATGAGCATCCGTAAAGCTCATGCCTTCTTGAGCTAATTGATCGATATGGGGTGTGGGAATTTTACTTTCAGGATTGAAAGCTCCAATATCCCCGTAACCCAAATCATCTGCCAAGATGATGATCACATTGGGATGTTTTTTGGTAGCTGTTTTTTCTTGACAGGAATAGAAAAAAGATAAACTGATCAGCAAACTGATCCAATGTAGGGGCTTTTTCATAGTGCTTGGGATTACAATAACAAGCTAGCTTTTTGAGGCAAGAATTTCAAACTACCTGAGAGCAGGATCAAAAAAGGAAGGAGTTTTTTTAACTTACTTTTGGTAAGTTACTAAAGGTAAGTTGACGAGAGTAAAGAGCGATATTCAATATTTCCTTTTATCTGGTATCACCCCTCTCACTCCGCCTATTGGATCATCCACATCACCTGAATATCTTGGTATTAAATGAATATGGACGTGTGAAACAGTCTGTCCGGCAAATTCTCCAATGTTGACTCCCACATTGAATCCATTTGGTTTGAAACGTTTATAAATTTCCTTTTTCACCTCATTGAGCATAAAAATACAAGATGATTGTTCTTTAAAACTCAGCTCAAAATAATCTGAAATATGTCGCTTCGGAATGATTAAAGCATGGCCTGGATTCACAGGATATTTATCAAATATTGAATATGCTTGCGCAGATTCTAATATCAATTCTGTATTGGAACTGGGATTACAAAAAGGGCAATCTGATTTTTTCTTTTTTAGTTGATTGAAATGCTGATACTCGTAGATTTCACAAAAATCATTTCTGAAAATTGACTTGAAAGGCAATATAACGTTCGTTTGGTAAGTAGGTTTTTGATGAATTTTATGGATTCGAAATCCCTCATAAACTAAATCCCTGCGAACAACAAAATAGGCTTTGCCTGTAGCTTTTAGCAAAGCTGATATCTCCATTAAAACCTTTGATTGTTCTTCAGGTAATAAAACATTCAAAACGTAAAAGCAAATGATGGTATCAAATTGCTTTTCTGGATATTCAGGTCGGTAATGTTTATCATATCCTTCTACAGAAAAACCTTGCTTACAAAGCAATTCAACATCTTTTCCAAAGCCACATCCAAAATCTAAAATATCTCCTTGGAGCAAACCCATTTCTTTTACCTTTTTTGCTGGAAAAGAAAGAGAGGAACGATCCTTGGCAGTGAGATGTGAAAAATTATTCTGTTTTAGGCTCATAGAATTCAAACCCATTATTGTGAGCAATAGTAATTAAAGGCTCAATTGTTTCTTTGAACTTCTTCTTTGATAATCCGGAATACTGAATGTTTTCAATAGAAGGAAAAATTGATAAATAGTCTTCAATCAATTTTGTATCTGGGTTATTTCTAATAACTATATCAAGAGCTTTTTCTTGAATCTCAAAAAAAGAATCAAAATACTGGTTTAGCCTTGGCAGCTTATCACTTTTAGACGAATTAATTGATGAATGAGCTGGAACTAGATTCCAATTCAGATCATGAGAAACAAAATTGTAAGGCACAAAATGATCTAAAACATAATTATTTGAGGTTAGAATTTCTCCAGAGTAGATACATTTCTGCTCTTTGACTTCATCAAAATAGAAATTCCAGAAACCCTTCTTCTGCTTATAAAGCGATGCCCTACTTATTGGTTTAATAAGTTTATTAGGAATATCAGGGACATTTGGATTATGCTTTTGCAAAAACAAACTCAAATTCCATAGACAAAAATCTTTTAAAACTGCGGAGTTTTTTAAAAAATAAGGTAGCCACTCTGGATTAACTTCAATATTAACTGATTCTAAAAAATACGGACTCATTCTTTTCGGATCTTTAGAGTTCGCATAAATCTGTCGTTTACTCATCGTTGGAAACCAAGGCGAAAGAAACCAATGAGGAACTTGATTATCAAAATGTGTAAGAATTGAAACAGATCTAGAATCTTTAAAAGACAGAATTTTTTCCCAAACTTTGGTCTGTCCTAAGTCAATTGGAATCTTCCTCTCCACCCTATAAAATGAAACAGCCTCATGCACTTTGTCTTGCTTTCCAAAAGAGATTTTGAAATAATTAACAGTATACCAAGCATTGGCAAGCATCCTTGCAAAGATTTTCCTTTTTTCAAGGATAACACCTTCTTCTTCAATCAACTGAATTAAAGAAAGAAACCAATAAAATTTATAGGTTGCAGCAGTCTTACCTAAAGTAGAGGATAAAAATTGGATTGGCAGATTCTTTTCTTCTGGCAAATTGAACATCGCTTAATTAAAAACTTTAGTTCAATTTATTAAAATCCAACAAAAAAACCACAACCTTTTCAAGTTGTGGTTTGAATCTATTTTTGGGATTGGGATTAGCTGCCTTCGAGGGCGTTGGCACCGGCCACAATCTCCAAGATCTCGTTTGTAATTGCCGCCTGACGCGTACGGTTGTACATCAAGCGAAGTTCCTTCAGTAGCTCTCCTGCATTTTCAGTCGCCTTATCCATGGCAGTCATTCGGGCACCGTGCTCGGAAGCATTGCTTTCCAATACTGCCTTATAAACCTGAATCTTCAAGGAAGTAGGCACCAATTCTTCGATGATGTAGGCTCGGGAAGGCTCCAAGATATAATCCGTCTCCGCTGTCTTCACTTCCTCTTCGGTCTCCTCTTTTGCCATGGGCAAAAACTGCTCGGTTTGGACGATTTGGGTAGCAACGTTTTTGAATTCGTTGTACACCAAGGTCACCTGATCGTAATCACCTGCAGCGAAACCATTCATGGCGAATTCTGCTGCCTCTCGCACTACGTCGAAGGACAAGTCTAAGAATACTCCGTAGAATTGATCTACAAGGGTATAATCAGTCTTTTTGAATGCTTCAAAAGCTTTCTTGCCCAAAGGAAGGATAGTAATCTCTTTCCCTTCAAACTGCTGCCGAATAGCGGCATTGGTAGCCTTGATAATATTAGAATTGAAGGCACCACAAAGTCCCTTATCCGAAGTGATCGGAATAATCAGGACCTTCTTCACTTCCCGCTTTTGTGCATAAACGATATCTGCAGCACCTTCAGAGGAGGCTGAGACATTGTTGAGGATAGCGGTCAGCTTCTGCGAATAAGGACGCATCTGAACGATCCGGTCTTGTGCCCTTCTCAGCTTGGCAGCCGACACCATTTTCATGGCTTTGGTGATCTGCTGTGTGGACACTACCGAGGTAATCCGCTGCTTTACTTCCTTCAGGTTAGCCATTCGTGCGTGTTTCTTCTAGTATAAATACCGGAGGCTTTCACCTCCGGATGGATTCTGATTTATTTTGCGAATTTAGGTGCCAATTCTGCGGCAGCTTTCTTCAATACTTCCCCTGCATCGTCAATCTTACCACCTAGGATCAATTCCAAAGCTTCAGGGTAAGAAGTATCAAGCAAGGTGTAGAAGTCCTTTTCAAAAGCTCTAGCTTTTTCTACAGGAACTGTATCCATTAAGCCTCGGGTAGAAGCATAGATGATAGCTACCTGATGCGCTACAGATACCGGAGAGTACTGAGGCTGCTTCAAGATTTCCTGGTTACGACGACCTCTTTCGATAGTACGCTTGGTAGTGGCATCCAAGTCAGAACCGAACTTTGCAAATGCTTCCAATTCCCGGAACTGTGCCTGATCCAACTTCAAGGTACCAGCTACTTTTTTCATGGACTTGATCTGAGCGTTACCACCTACACGGGATACAGAGATACCCACGTTGATCGCAGGACGAATACCAGAGTTGAAGAGGTTGGTCTCCAAGAAGATCTGTCCATCCGTAATGGAAATCACGTTCGTTGGGATATATGCAGAAACGTCACCTGCCTGTGTTTCGATGATAGGAAGAGCGGTCAAAGAACCTCCACCTTTCACCAAAGGCTTGATAGACTCAGGAAGGTCGTTCATCTGCTGCGCAATCGTGTCAGACTTGTTGATTTTAGCAGCTCTTTCTAGCAATCTGGAGTGCAAGTAGAATACATCACCAGGATACGCTTCACGTCCCGGAGGTCTTCTCAAAAGAAGAGAAACTTCACGGTAGGCTACGGCTTGCTTGGAAAGGTCATCATAAACCACCAAGGCAGGGCGTCCAGTATCACGGAAGAATTCACCGATCGCAGCACCGGTAAATGGTGCAAAGAACTGCATTGGAGCAGGATCAGACGCTGCTGCAGATACAACAACTGTGTATGGAAGAGCTCCACCTTTTTCCAAGGCAGCAACTACTCCTGCTACAGTAGATGCTTTCTGACCTACTGCTACGTAGATACAGAATACAGGTTCACCTCTGTCGTAAAATTCCTTTTGGTTAAGAATGGTATCGATTACTACCGCAGTCTTACCAGTCTGACGGTCACCGATTACCAATTCCCGCTGTCCTCTACCGATTGGAATCATCGCATCGATAGATTTGATACCAGTCTGAAGTGGCTCAGTTACCGGCTGACGGTAGATTACACCAGGGGCTTTACGCTCCAATGGCATTTCGTACAAGTCACCGGCGATAGGACCTTTACCATCGATAGGCTGACCAAGTGTATCTACTACACGGCCAAGCATTCCTTCACCCACTTGGATGGAGGCAATCTTTTTTGTACGCTTTACTGTATCGCCTTCCTTGATGACCTTAGAGTCACCGAAAAGTACGGCACCGACATTGTCCTCTTCCAGGTTAAGTACCATTGCTTTCAGACCATTGTCGAATTCAAGCAATTCACCGGCCTGCGCCTTAGAAAGTCCATAGATACGGGCTACCCCATCCCCTACTTGGAGGACTGTACCCACTTCTTCGAGTTCGGCTTCTGTTCGGGCTCCCGCAAGTTGCTCTCTTAGGATTGCCGAAACTTCATCTGGTCTTACTTCTGCCATGATATCGATTGATTAATGCTTTTTTGATTAGATTTTACTTTCGTAATGGTTTTCTTGGAATTCCATTTTAAGAATTCTCAATTTACTGCTTAGAGACTCATCCAACTGACGGTCATTGACCTTCAGGATAAATCCTCCGATCAGATTAGGATCGACTTTTTCAACCAATTGTACGGTCTTTAAGCCGGAAATTTCCTTCACAATTCTCTCAAATTCCGAACGCATCGCATCGTCAATTGGGAACGTCGTGGTCAAATAGGCTACCTGAATAGACTTATGAAGATTGTACTGAGCTTCAAACTCCTTGGCTACATCCAAAAGAACTGCTTCACGGTTTTTCCGAGAAACGATCTCGAAAAAAGTCAAAGTCATAGGTTGAGCACCTTCCGCAAACAAAGCTTTCAAGACTTTAAGCTTTTTGTCGGAAGTCAAAACCGGATTTTTCAAGGCAAAGCCTAAATCACTATTGCCCTTGGCAATTGCACTTAGCTTTTGAAAGTCTGCGTGTACTTCCTCCAATACTCCTTTTTCAAGGGCCAACTCCAAGATTGACTTGGCATATCGGGAGGCTACTCGATGATTTGACATGGAGATTGGATTAGTTTAGCTTCAGGTCTTTGACATACTCGTCTACCAATGCTTTCTGAGAAGCATCGTCGGCCAAGTTTTTCTTTAATAATTTCTCTGTTACTTCTAGGGTCAAAGAAGCTACTTGATTCTTCACTTCAGTAAGGGCAGCTTTCTTTTCTGTCTCGATGACAGCCTTTGCATTCTCGATCAGCTGTGCACCTTGCTTTTGTGCTTCGGTCTTAGCCTCTTCGATCATTTTATTAGATGCCTCTTGAGCCTTCTTCAAGATATTGTCTCTTTCCAAACGGGCTTCAGCTAGAAGCTTCTCGTTTTCAGCCTTTAGATTGGCCATTTCATTTCGGGCGATCTCAGCCTGCTTAAGGGCATTTTCAATGGTGCTTTCACGCTCTTCCAAAGCTGCCAGCATAGGTTTCCAGGCAAATTTGATCAAGATGAAAAGCAATCCCAGGAAGCCAATTAGCTGCCAGAAAATAAGACCGGAACCGGGAGTAATCAAATCCATGATGTGTGATTTTTCTGTTTGTCCAATAGATATTAAGAATGGGGAAAGGCCTAACGCCATTCCCCAATCAATTTTTAGCTGATGCCTGCGATATTCAAGGCGATCAACAGACAGATTACCGCTGCGAACAGGGAAACCACCTCGATCAAGGCTGCGATGATCAACATAGCACCTTGGATCTTACCAGCAGCTTCAGGCTGACGAGCAATAGATTCCATTGCCTGACCACCGATACGACCGATACCAAGTCCTGCGCCAATCGCAACAATACCCGCACCGATACCAGCTCCCATTAGAGCGTAACCAGCAGTCAACAAGATAGACATTAACATAGTAGTTATATTTATAAATTGAACAAAGAAATTCTAATTAATGATGCTCATCATGAGCATGTTCGGCTACTGCCCCACCGATGTACATCGCTGTGAAAAGCGTAAATACATAGGCCTGAATAGTAGCCACCAATAATTCGATAATATTAATAAAGGTCACCATCAAGGTGGAAACCACCCCAATAGCATACGATTCAAAGATGAAAGCAAGGGCAATGAAACCCAAGATCACAATGTGACCGGCTGTGATTGCGACGAAGAGTCGGACCATCAAGGCAAACGGCTTGGTAAACAAACCGATGATTTCTACCGGCACAATGATCAAAAGCATTGGAATCGGAACTCCCGGTGTAGCAAACACGTGCTTCCAGTAGTCTTTATTTCCATTGACATTTGTGATGATGAAAGTCAAAACCGCCAAGGTCATCGTCACTGCGATATTTCCAGTCAAGTTGGCAGCACCCGGAAGTAGTCCGAGGAGGTTACCAAACCAAATGAACAAGAATAGCGTGATCAAATACGGTACAAACTTCTTGTATTTAGGCCCGATGGACTTCTCGGCGATTTCATCCCGCACGAAGATCACAATCGGCTCAATCAATGCAGCAGCGCCTTTCGGTGCCACTGCTCCATTTTTCTTGTAGTGGTTAGCAGCAGATAGTGCCACGTAGGCCAAAACGAACATGACGATAAACATCATCACGACATTTTTGGTAATGGAAAGCTCGATAAAACTTGCGCCATCTACACGACCCAAATGATCATGCTCATCGATGTAGTAACCTTCATGTGCGTATTCTTTTCCGAAAGCATGTGTATCATGATTTTGGAAATTTGTAGAAGAGAAAAATTCCAAACCTCTGTCAGAAGAATAGACAATAACAGGTAGCGGAAGTGTCACATGAGTGTGTCCAAAAGTCGCAAAGTGCCACTCGTGGGAATCCTTCACGTGGTGCATGATGAAGCTAGTTTTGTCTTCTTCAGAACCTGCGGCGAAAGATGAATTTGTATTAAACAGCAAAAAAGCTGAAAATAAAATACTTAGAACCAGGATTTTGCGCGTCATCAACTCTATTTTTTGAGGGCTACTTCGAAATCGGGCGCAAGTTAGATAGAAAGGCGTAGATATCAAATATTAAGTAGAACAAAAAAATAACAAAGAAATCAGCTATAAACAAAATAATATTCTCCCTCCCGGGCCAAACTTCCACTCCAACAAAAACTAATGAGGCAACTAACCTCAGAATCATTGCCAAAACGGAAATATGAAAGAAATTTTCAGCAAATGCTTTTAATAAGGCTGAATTCAATAAAGCGATCAAAAATGACAGGATTAGCAAAAAAAAATAAATGTGCCAGATCCGTTCGTGAATAATTACGGGAAAAAGCACTTGCAGTCCCAAAATCAAAAGGGCAATGATTGCTGATAATAGAAAGAAGCGGAAATGTAAGTTTTGAAGGAGCTTCACGGAGTATTAAATTTTGGGCAAAGGTACCCCAAATCTCCAAATTAACCATCCCGTTTGATCGAAAGCCACAATTGATAAAAGGCAATAAAAACCGAAAGAAAGCTGAAAAACAGAATCCAAACCGGGAATTTCATATCAGATCGCTGCTGAATCCACCAGCCCAGCCAAGTTCCTCCTCCAATGATAGCAAACAGCTGAAAAGACAAACCGATATATTTGACAAAAGTGGGATAATTCCCCGGGGACTTATCTTTGTTGCCTTTAGAGTCCTTTTGATCTGAATTCATTTTCTTAAAATAGGTAAATATTTTTGGCCATTGGAAGCAGTGGCCTGTCTTTTGAAATAAATAGAAAAGCCAAATCGTTCTTCCTTTGTACAATAAAGACTATTTTGCTAGCTCAATTGCAATTGCCCTCATGCGCTTTTCAAAACGCCTGTTTTCCATATCCCTTTTTCTTTTGGTGGCCTGCTCATCCGAACGGGACACCTTTACCAATCGGGCATTTCATAATCTCACCTCCCACTACAATGCTTACTACCTCGCAGATGTGAAAATTCAGGAGGTGTTGGATGAAAATCAACGGAATTACAAGGAAGACTACACCCAGATATTACCGGTTTTTATCCCTTTGGATTCGGGAGTGATTCAATCCTCCAAAGAAAAACTCGAATCTGCCCGTGAGTTGGCTTCCAAGGCCATAGAATGGCATCGTATTTCCAAGTGGGTGGATGATAGTTATTTTCTTTTGGGAAAAATCGACTACATGCAGGCCAACTTTGACGATGCTAAAAACGCACTCAAGTATGTCAATGTAGAAAGCAAGGATGCCGACCTTCGTCACCAAGTCCTAATTGCCTTATTACGCCTCTATGTCGATTTAGGCGAAATCGAAAATGCGAATTTTACCATAGACTACCTTTCCAAGGAAGAAAAGATCTCCGATGAAAACCGCTACGATCTTTACCGGACGCTAGCTTACTATTACGAAAAGCGAAACGATCAAAATGGTGTCATCGGATCTCTTGATCGGGCTATCGAGTACGCCAAAAACAACAAGGAAGCTTCCAGAATCTACTTCATCTTAGCCCAGCGCTATCAGCAGGAAGGCTTGGATAATTTGGCCTATGACTTTTACAGAAAAGCATTGGAAGGCAATCCACCCTACGAGCGGGCATTTTATTCCCAACTTTTTGCCCAACAAGTAGCTGAATTAAATGCATCGAAAGACCTTCGCAAAGTCAGAAACTACTACGAGTCACTTTACGATGATCCGAAAAACAAGGAACTCAAAGATGTGGTCGTGTATGAGCGAGCACTTTTTGAGGAGAAACAGGGAGATCTTCCACTGACAGTAGATTTACTTCATCAGGCTGCCAAAGAGCCCGGCAGCAATCCTCGACTGAAAGGATACATCTATCAAAAACTAGCGGAAATCCACCTTGAAGAATATGTCGATTACCGTGCTACTAAATATTACCTAGATTCGGCCCTGACCTATATTAAACCTACTGACCCTGCTGCTGCTTCTATTGCCAGCCAAAAGGAGGTACTGGATCAATTCGTATTTCATGTGGAGCGAATTCAGAGTAATGATAGTTTGGTCCGTCTTAGTGGAATGAGTGAAGAAGAGCAGCGCCTCATCGCCGAGCAATACATTCAGCGAGAAGAGGAACGGCTACTTGCAGAAGCAAGGGCAAAAGAAGAACCTAAAAACAGTGGGATTTTTGACAACCTCCTCGCCTTTGCAGATCGAGGAACAGGATCCTCATTTTACTTTGACAATGCAGTGGCGATGCAGCAGGGTGCCATAGAATTCCGAAGAGTATGGGGCACTCGTCCCCTACAGGATAATTGGCGTCGAAGCGCAGCCACTTTTCAAAGCACTCCTGAAACGGAAATAGAGAAAAAAGTAGATTCCACCGCTATCTCTGAAGAAAATAACCCACTAGCCCAATTGCCCGACCTAGAAAGTCTCTTGGCACAGATTCCAAAAACTGAAGAAGATATCGCCCAACTCAACGATGAACTGGAGGAGTCTTATTTCGAACTTGGCAAGCTTCAATATTTCGATTTGGAAGAAATAGAGGCAAGTGTGGACAATCTAGAAACAGTCGTCCGCGAATACCCTTCGAGCAGTCGAAAGCCTGAAGCCTATTACCTACTCTACCTTGCCCAAAAAGACCTCAACGGGAACTTCCAGCAATATGTCAGTCGCCTTAACCGGGAGTATCCCGAGTCGCAATACACTTTCTCTGTCAATAATCCAGATGCAGCTTCAGGGAATTTGGCCTATCTCGCATCTTCTGAAAATTATGAGCAGGCTTACAATTTATATTATGCAGGAAATTGGAGACAGGCACGAACTATCATTCAGCAGACTTTAGAGGAATACCCGCTTACACGAAATACAGAGCGATTGCTGCTTTTGGATATCATGGTGACGGGAAAAATCGAAAGCAAGGATCGATTTAGAGCCCGCTTGGAATCGTACATTGAAAATTCTCAGGATGAGAGCTTGGTGAATTTGGCAAGGAATATGCTAAATCCCTTACTGACAGCTGAGGAATTGGCAGCTCTGAATCCGGTTGACTCGACGGCATTGGATTCTGCGGCACAAGCCTTGGCAATGGAGGATTCGACAGCGGTAAAGCCTGACTTGACAGATTCCCCATTCAAAGTCAATGATTCCCAAACGCATATCATGGTCTTGGTCATGAGTCCGGAGCTTGCAGAGGAGTCTCAAAGTCTAATCGGTGACCTAGAAAACTTCCATGCAAAAACCTTCTCAAATTCCAGACTACGAACGGGAAATATGAATATGAATCGGGAGAATGCCATCTTTATCATTAGTCCGTTCAACAATGCCGACAAAGCAAAAGAGTACTATGATATCTTTATGGAAAAATTTGAATCCGACAATTTGACCGAGCAAATCAAGGAGAACAGTTTCTTTATTTCCATAGAAAATTTCCAGACCCTCAACCGGTCCAAAAACATCGAAGAATACCGGGCTTTTTTCAAGGCCACCTATCAGTAAAACATGAGTAAATCAAAACAAGCATCAACGCCCAATTGGGTTAATAAGACGATCAAATTCCTCTGGCTTGCCTTCGCCGCGGGTGTGGTAGGTTTCATCGTGTTTATTTGGATGGTCAGCGTCAATTTTTTGGGACTATTTGGGCCTTTACCGGATTTCAAAGCTCTCGAAAATCCTGACACAGAAGTAGCCTCTCAGTTATTCTCCTCTGATGGAGTACTATTGGGAACTTACTACCGACAAAATCGGAGCCCCGTGACTTATGATGAGCTTTCTCCCAATTTAGTCAAGGCACTAATTGCCACAGAGGACGAGCGATTTGAGGAGCATTCAGGAATTGATCTGAAAGCTATGATTCGGGTTTTTGTCAAATCAATCATTCTGAGACAAGACGCCGGGGGTGGATCAACATTGAGCCAACAAACCGCTAAGAACCTTTTCAATACCCGTACAGATGCAAATCAGGGTCTTTTGAGTTCGGTACCAGGTCTTCGCATGCTCATCATCAAGACCAAAGAATGGATAGTTGCTACTCAATTGGAGCGAGCCTACACCAAAAAGGAAATTTTGACGCTTTACCTTAACACCTCTGAGTTTGGATCCAATGCTTATGGTATCAAGACAGCTGCAGAAACTTTCTTCAATAAAAAACCTTCAGAGTTGAATATTCAGGAATCGGCTGTACTTGTAGGGCTTTTCAAAGCACCTACCTACTACTCCCCTGTTTTCAACCCTGAAAACTCATTAAGAAGAAGAAACACAGTTCTCGGTCAAATGGTGAAAAACGATGTGTTGAGTGAATCAGAATATGATTCACTTGCTGCACTTCCAATTGAACTTGACTACAATGTGGCTAACCACAACAAAGGTTTGGCGACGTACTTCCGGGAAGTTTTAAAGGCTGATTTGATCCGATGGACCAAAGAAAATCTGAAATCAGATGGAAGCTCCTATGATCTCTTTGGGGATGGGCTCAAAATATACACCACTATCGACAGTCGCATGCAGCGCTATGCTGAGGAGGCCGTAGCTGAGCATATGGAAGCCCTTCAGCAAAAGTTTTATGATGAAATGCGTGGTCGAGAACCTTGGGTGGATAGCGAAAACAGGGTCATCCCGAATTTCATCGAAAATGCGGTAAAACGGACTGAAGCCTATCGACTACTCAAGATTCGCTACAAAAACGATGAAGACTCTATCAACATTAAGCTCAACGAGAAAAAACCAATGAAGGTATTCTCTTGGGAAGGAGAAGTTGATACTTTGATGAGTACGATGGATTCTCTCCGATACTACAAGAAATTCCTTCAAACAGGCTTTATGAGTATGGACCCACATACCGGCCATATCAAAGCTTGGGTCGGTGGTATCGATCATAAATACTTCAAATTTGACCATGTGAAGCAAGGGAAAAGACAGCCTGGATCGACCTTCAAGCCTTTTGTCTATGCGGCTGCTATCGAAAATGGATACTCTCCTTGCTACTCCGTAGTAGATCAACCTGTGGAAGTTTATATCCCTGGTCAGCCGGCATGGAGCCCTGCCAATGCGAATGGTGAATTCACCTATGAAAAAATGACGATTCGCCAGGCAATGGCCCAATCGGTCAATTCTGTGACGGCCTACATGATGAAAAAATTAAGTCCTAAGATCGTGGTAGAAACAGCCAAGCGACTGGGAGTTACGAGTGATTTGGAAGAGGTTCCTGCTTTGGCTTTAGGTGTTAATGATGTATCGGTATTTGAGATGATAGGAGCATTTGGCACCTTCGTCAACAAAGGGGAATACACTACCCCATTCTACATTGATCGAATTGAGGATAAAAATGGAAATGTCATTCAGCAATTCACCCCTAAGAAGCGCCCTGCTATGAGTGAGGAACACGCCTACTTAATGACATACATGCTTCGGGGAGGATTCGATGAAGCTGGCGGAACTAGTCAAGGTGTACCTTACAGCCTACGTGAAGGAAATGAACTAGGAGGAAAGACAGGAACGACTCAAAATGCCTCGGACGGTTGGTACATTGGAATAAGTAAGGATTTGGTATCAGGCGTTTGGGTAGGAGGAGATGATCGTGCGATTCACTTTAGAAGCTGGATATCAGGTCAAGGTGGTAGAACAGCCCGGCCCATTTGGGTCAAATACATGGAAAAAGTCTACGCCGACGAATCCTTAGGATACACCAAAGGTCCTTTCCCAAGACCCGAGCGACCACTCAGCATTGAAATTGACTGTAATGCCTATGAGCAAGAAAGTCAGCGTTTCGTAGATTTTGACTACGATGCCAAGAAAAATGATTTCTAAAATCGATTAAGAAAAACCCAAAACTTAAAAACAGCTTTCATTCAAAGCTGTTTTTTTAATTTAGTCCCATGGAATCCTCATCATTCAAACCCAAAGATCATCTGATGCTTCCTGACCATCCGGGAGTGTACAAATATTTCAATGAGATAGGGGATTTGATTTATGTAGGCAAAGCCAAAAGCCTCAAAAAACGAGTTAGCAGCTATTTTAATAAGAATACCGGGGTCAATCTCAAAACCCGCCGGATGGTGAAAGAGATTGACAAGATTGAGATCACGCTCGTGAATTCAGAGTTTGACGCTTTGCTACTTGAGAATAACCTGATCAAGAAGTCCCAACCCAAGTACAATATCTTATTGCGGGATGATAAGACCTATCCATACTTATTGATCACTGATGAGCCATTCCCCAGGATTTTTCAGACAAGGCGGATGATTCCCAAACGTGGCACCTATTTCGGTCCATTCGCAAGCGTCAAGGCCATGAATAATGTTTTGGACCTTATTCGCTCACTTTTCACCATTCGGACTTGTAAGCTTGACCTATCCCCATATAAAACCCAGGAGGGAAAATATAAAGTTTGCCTAGAATACCACATCGGAAATTGTCAGGGCCCCTGTGTCGGAAAGCAAAGCGAAAAGGACTACCTCAAAGACCTAGAGCAAGCAAGACATATTCTTAAAGGAAATCTTGGGCTACCAAAAGCCCATTTCAAATTGGAAATGCAGGAGTTTGCACAGAATCTGGAATTTGAAAAAGCACAGCGGGCAAAGGAAAAGTTGGATCTGCTTGAAAAGTATCAAGCCAAATCTTTGGTAGCCAATCCAAGCATTCACAATCACGACGTTTGTACGCTTGTAGTTGATGAAAAGTATGCTTATGTCAATTACATGCGCGTGAAAAACGGGTCCTTAATCGTATCCAAAAATGTAGAACTCAAAAAGAAGTTGGATGAATCGGATGAAGAATTGCTCTTGACCGCCCTGATTCGCTTGCAAGATCAATTCAAAAGTGATGCAGAGGAGGTTTTGGTGCCTTTTGAGATACAAAACCCAATCGAAGGTTTAAATCTCGTTATGCCCAAGATTGGTGATAAAAAAAGACTAATAGAGCTATCTCTCAAAAATGCAAAGTTCTACAAACAGGAAAAGGCGCTTCTTCAGGGTCTCAACAAAGACAAAAAGGACCGAGTCATTCGCCAACTTCAGGAAGACCTGAGCTTACCGGATATTCCTGACCATATCGAATGCTTTGACAACTCCAATATCCAAGGCAGCAGTCCCGTGGCTAGCATGGTTTGCTTTCTCAATGGAAAGCCTGCTGTCAAAGAATATAGACACTATCACATCAAAACAGTGGAAGGTCCCAATGACTTTGCGAGTATGAAGGAGGTAGTAGGGAGAAGGTATAAGCGAATGATGGAAGAAGACAAACCGCTCCCAAAATTAATCGTAATTGATGGAGGAAAAGGTCAGCTTTCATCAGCAGTAGAGGCACTGCAGGAATTGGGTATTTATGGGAAAATGCCCATCATTGGAATTGCCAAAAGACTGGAAGAAATTTACTTCCCGGGAGATTCTTTCCCCATTCACATTGATAAAAAGTCAGAAAGTCTTCGATTGCTTCAACGAATCCGCGATGAAGCTCACCGCTTTGCCATCACATTTCACAGAAAAGTCAGAAGTAAAAATGCTTTTGGAACCCAACTCACTGCCATACCAGGTATTGGGCAATCCACAGCGGATAAATTACTGAAGCACTTCAAAAGTGTAAAAAAGCTAAAGGATGCAAAGGAAGAAGAAATTGCCAAGGTGATTGGTGCCAGCAGGGCAAGAGAACTGGTAGAATGGAGAGAAAAAAATATAGGGAGCGATTAAGCTCCCTTTTTATTTTACCATTCCCAAAGGGAATTTTCAAATTCTAGTAATCTGTATTCGAAGGCTAATGCATCGAGATAAGCTTGCATTTCCGGATTCGGATGTTCAGGGTTGACCATATCTGCGACCAAAGCCTCGTCAGGGTTTGTAAATCTCCTTACAACCGAGCGGAACAGACGAGTATCGAAAGCTTGATCGTAAGTTAGACTTTTTGAAAGGTTTTGGAAATTGATCCAACGCGCTTCGGGATGATCCTTAAAATAGTTGTAGAAGTCCTTATAGCGAATGAATCCAATGGTCTTTTGACCTGCATCGGCATTGGTAGCTGACGGCATCACCAAATGGATATACTTTACATCAAAAACCATATCCGAGTGATGCTTATCAAAAACGAAGTCTTCTTTGAAATCTAAGAAATACAATTGCTTGACGAAGATGCTATCCCCAATAGCATTCAACCAGAAATTTTCCTGAAACTCAGCAATAGAAAGAGGTTGGGTAAAATCCTCGTCACCAAAGACTTCTAGCGCATTCTCATCTACTACTGCCTTATAAATCTGATTGATGATACCATTAGATTTAGTATCCCCAGAGCCATACAAGGAAAGATTGTACTTCTCGCGAAGGTCTATTCTTCTCCAAACTCCAATTTGGTACATTTTATCATCCTCCCGAATTCGCTTCGCAGAGAAAATGGTATCCATCTTAAACTGACGGTCGCCATAGCCTGATGGATTGACACTTGTAGCCACTTGAGCATGCACCTCAAAAGACCATAAGGTGGCTGCCATCAAAACGGCAATAAAGGAATATTGAAGAAACTTTTTCATAATCATCTGTTCTATAGTCAGGCGAGAAAATTATTTCACACCTATACGAATCACTTGATTCAAAGAGGAAGGTATTTTATTTCCTCGGAAGTTTGTACGCGTTACTTGATTGACGACGATAACAATATCATCACCAGCTCTTGCACTTTCTAGAAGCTGACGCATTGCCAAACTACTTCCATTTGATATTTGAATCGTTTGTCTTGGCACGTCATTTCTCAACAATCTAACTTCACCGCCCGTAACCTCGAAATTTGCATCTTTTGCCATTGTTCTTCCAAAGGTAGGCTCAGGTTCTGCAATTACTTTCAATCCAGTCAATGAACCGATAGCCTGTGATTGAGTTTGGTCAAGAGGCGAACCGTTAGAAAGTGTAGGAACAATAGTCGGAGCAGGTACTGGTTTAATATCAAACGAAACATCATCGATTTTATTTCCTCCTGAGCTTACACCGATCGTAACTGATCCAGAAGCTCCCGGGATAATTGTTACCTGTCCAGGAGAGCTACCTTTGATCGATTGACCATTGCTAACTGTAAATTCTGGTGCATAAGTATTTCCCAATGCTGGAACCTCGATCAAAAGTTCATTAGCACAGTCTGCATAAAGCTGCTGAACCACTTCAGAAGAAACCTTCACCACCGGCTGAGCTACAAAGTACTCATACTCCACAGGAAGCACTTGATCTTCTCCTCCGATATTTGTTACGATTTCGCCTTTGAGGACTCGTCTTGCGAGACCTCTGTCATCATATTCAGAAGCTGGAGTAGCAGTAAATTCAATACGTCCAAACCCTTTTTCATCTACTTCAACTGATCTACCATCCAGTGACATGGAAGGCGCTGCTGAAGAAGAAGAGGAGGCTATAAACATGGTACCTTCGAATTTAGTACCTGCCGCCACAATATTAGAAACTGCAGAGATTTTAGCCTCTGTGATATCTGCTTTGAAATAGAATGAACCAATGGTGTTGGCAATGCTGGTTAATGCCTCACTTTCAATATTCAAAACCTCATTTTGATACTGAGAAAGCAATGTCATAACAGCTCCCACTGGTGACTTCACAAAGTTCAACGCCTCAAAAGACTTCCCTTTTGCTTCTCTATCGTTCTCAAAAAGAGGAATTTCTGAAGCATCTAAAGCAATCTTGTCAAAATTGATATCAAGACCGACACCTGACAAAATCTCTTCGATTCTTTCAGGATAGGCATTCAATCTATTTTTTAATTCCTCTCCTCGTCCGTTATTAATAAATAGGTTACCTGCGATTTCAGTATTTTTCAAAGCTGAATTCACATAAGTACCTTCTTCCGTTTTAGCATTGGAAACTTCGATTAGTTCCTTTTTCAAAGCTGCTAGGTAATCATAAGCTTCTTTTGAAGCTGCCCTTACTTCCTGAGCAGCCGCTACCTTCGGCAAATCCTTCTCATTATTACCCTGCTGCTCTACGGTGTATTGGATAGATTCAACGGAGGTTTGATTGTCGAGAATGTAATTTTTGGAAGTACGCTCTAGTCCATCATTGATGAGGACAAACTTCTGGAGGATCTGATTGCTGACCTGCAGTGCCAAAAGCGCTGTCAAAACCAGGTACATCATCCCGATCATCCGTTGTCTAGGTGTCTCTTTTACTCCTGCCATTTTTTGGTTTATCAGTTTAGATGGTAGAAATGATTAACCTTTCATGGCTGATAGCATGCCACCGTAGATTTTATTTAGAGAGCTGACGTTAGCGTTTAATTTAGAAAGCTCAGTTTTGAAAGCTTCAGTTTCTTTGCCAGCAGCTGTGATACCTTCCATGGCTGTAGTCATGTTGGAGTAGAACTTATTAAGTGTCTTCACGTGATTGTTGGCATCCTGTAGTTCCATCTCATATACTGCATTCAATGCAGAAAGATTTTTTGTGACGGTTACTACTTGCGTATGATACGCTTTAGCATCTTGAGAGGCTGCTGACATCTCAGTCAAAGCAGCAGCAGTTTTGCCATAAGAAGAATTCATATCTACCAATGTCTTGGCAGCTGCTTTTACGTTAGTAGCATATTCGTTCGTAGCCACTGCTGCATCGGCAAGATTACCCATTTTCTCAGCTGAAGTAGCTAAGTTTTTCATGCCCTTACCTAAGCTATCGATCAATTCTGGGCCAACTTTCGCATTAGCCAGCATTTCATCAAGTTTTTGAGAAACACCATCTCCAGCAACTGCCTTTGATTTTGCTCCCATTTTTGAAGGACTGGCACCCTCTTCTGCTAATTCCGGATAGACTTTAGACCAATCTACTTCTTGAGGTCTCGGTTCAAAAGCAGATAAAAAGAAAATCAATGCTTCTGTAGAAAGACCTACTCCAATCATTAGATTGGCAAATTGCCAATCAAGAATTTTAAACATCGCACCTAGAATTACGACTGCTGCACCAATACCATAGATCTTAGGCATGATGTTAGAATAAAAGAAGTTGCTGTTGCTAGCCATTGTTGTTTGTTAGAATTAAGGTTATGGTTTTTTAAGGTTTTGAATAGGAATTATCTTCTTCTTCTTTGGTTGGTTTTTACGTCCATTGATCCAGATCTTCCGATGAATGTCATCGCCGTACGGAATCCGATGTGCGCCTGAGCCACATCCTGATATTCGTAGGTACGAGTTGAAGTCTCTAGATAGTGATTGATATCTTTCCAGCTACCGCCACGAGTTACTTTTCTTGGCTCTGTTTCAATATCATATACAGGATCCAAATCCCATGTCACTGTGCGAGAAGTAGGTGAATAAGCATCAAGTACCCACTCTGCTACATTTCCTGACATGTTGTGCAATCCAAAACCATTCGGAGCAAAAACATCAACAGGAGCTGTGTAGGCAAATCCATCATCGATATAGTTACCTCTTCCTGGCTTGAAATTAGCCATCAGACATCCACGCTTGTTTTTAAGATAAGGACCACCCCATGGATATTTTGCAACATCTTTTCCTCCTTTAGCTGCATACTCCCATTCTGCCTCAGTAGGCAAGCGGAAGCTAGGCATATCAAAGTCATACTCATCGTTAGCATTCATGTAATAGGTCCTCCACTCGCAGTACTTTTTAGCTTGATCCCAAGTCACACCCACCACAGGATAGTTATCAAAAGCAGGATGATCAAAGTAAAACTCCATTAAAGGATCACCATAATGAAAAGTAAAACTGGTAGACCATACGGTCGTATCAGGTTTCAACTCTTCATAATTAAATTGTGGTTCTTCTTTTAGAGTTGTTGGAGTACCAAAAGTGAGTTCTCCATTTTTTACTGATTCTAAAAACTGCCGATACTTATTATTGGACACTTCGTATTTATCCATAAAAAATTCAGAAATCGTAATCTGCTTGTTCATTGAAGACTGCGAAAAAGCAATATCCTCGTCAGATTGCCCCATCCAAAAAGTACCTGCCTTTACAGGAACCATATCGTAGGGAAGGTTTTGTTGCCAATTGGCTCTTTTAGGCACCCCCGTCACTTCACCTCGCCGGTTGAGTTTTTCACTCGCTGTACCTTTTTTGTTAAAGAGCCCACAACCCGGTAGGATTGTGGCTATAGCAAGTCCTAATGTTACACTTGCTAATCGTAGATTAATTTTTTTATACATAAATGACATTTTTTATATCATCAAATGATTTTCCATTTTAAAAACTACTCAATCGGCGAAATTTAGCTGAATTTTCCACATTTATGCAAATAACCTGCCAATTTTCAGAGCATTATTTTTTGGCCAAATTATCTTTTAATTCGACCCTACTTTGGATCAAAACCGGAATCTCGGTGTCCTCTGAATTACTCGTTCTATCTCTCGTGTCACTGTGGTCAATCTGTACCGTAACATCAACTCATGGCTAGTAGGTGACTTAGCTTCCAATCCACTAATCACCAAATCAAAGGAATATCCCAAGGTCAGGGAATTATCAGGCAGAAGGGAATATCCTAGAATTACAGAAACTGATTCCTCCCCTCTAAACGCTAACCCTCCTGTAATCTTATTTTGATGGGTAGCAATAACGCTCACATCATAAGAAAAATTATTGAAAGATACAGATTTCAACAAGAAACTTGGCTCAATTCTAAATTGCCCAATAGGCCTAAATCGATATCCAGCCAATAAATAGGAATGATTTTCTAATGGATTTGCAAAACCTCCATCTCCGAAATCAAAACTTGGACGATTAATATGTCTACTGCTCAATCCAAGATAATAATTCCCTCTATCCAATAAGAGACCTGCTCCAAAATTTAGATTAATTGAATTTTCCTTACCTGAACTAGGCAAGTTAGGCTCAGGATTGACGACAATTAGCTCGCCATAATCAATCGCGCTGGAAAACATTCCAACATAAGCCCCAAAACTGAGTGTAGTACGATTGATTTGCTTGTGATAGCTACCCTGAAGGTTAATCTCTAAGTTACCGGTAGCACCTATTTGATCATTCACCACGGTAAGTCCGTAGCCGATATTTTTGGAATCAAGACGGCCTTGTGCCGTCAATAGTTGGGTCACTGGAGCACCTCCTGTTCCACTGGAAGTGGTGTAATTAGCCCATTGTGAACGATGCAGGGCAGAGAATCTATATCCTCCTTCTTTACCGGCAAACGCCGGATTATAATACATGCCATTAAACATGTATTGTGTAAACTGCGCATCCTGCTGCGAAAATGCATTTCCCCAAAGGAGAAACGAAAGCAAGAATATGGAAGTAAAAATGGATTTCCGTCTAAACCCTAAAGTCATCAATATGTGGTTTTTACAGATCAAAGGACTATTGTAAGGATTTTAACTGAAAAACCACTGATTTTGATTCCGATTATTACAAATTATTCGCTTTTTTAATATAAAGCTCCAAGGCTCCGGTCATGCTAGGTGCATTTGGGAGTGGTGCTTCAATGTCCAAAATCAAGTCCAATTCTCTTACTGCTTCGGCTGTTGTAGGCCCAAATGCAGCGATTCGAGTAGGACCCTGTTCGAATTCAGGGAAGTTTACCTTAAGAGATTTGATTCCTGAAGGACTGAAAAAAGCCAAAATATCATACTTCACATCAGCCAGGTCCGAAAGGTCAGCAGCTACCGTATGATAAATAATCGCTTCAGTGAAGTCAATATTATTTTTAGCCAAATAATCGGGAATATCATCCTTCCTGATATCAGAACAAGGGAATAAATATTTCTCGTTTTTATGTTTTTTGAAATAATCAAAAAGATCTTGAGCTGTTTTGGTTCCAACAAAAAGCTTTCGCTTCCGGATCACAATGTACTTCTGAAGATAATGGGCAGTTTGATCGGAGATACAAAAATATTTCATATCAGCCGGCATCTCAATTTTGAAATCTTTACAAATCGCAAAGAAATGATCAATAGCATTACGACTGGTGAAAATCACCGCTGTATGCTTCAAAATGTCGATTTTTTGCTTTCTGAAATCCTTGGAGGACACAGGCTGTACCTCAATAAATTGCCTAAAGTCTATCTTGAGATTGTACTTCTCAGCAAGCTGAAAATAGGGAGAATTATCGTTGGTAGGTTTTGGTTGGGAGACAAGAATACTTTTCACGGGTCTTAGCCGGTCCTTCGTAGCTGCACTCATGCTTCTTTTCCTTTATGTTTTGGTTTAATATTGACCGAAATCCATGATCCACTTCACGAGAATCAGGAACGGAACCAGTTCTGCGATGCAAAGGTAAGTAAATAAATGGTATTTCTTAAAGGACAGTTTATTCATCATGGATAGAAACAAAAAAGCAATTCCAACCAAATACATCCAGAAAAACACTTCATAGAACGTCATCAGAAAAGTCTCCACCTGTGAAAATGTATTCATCAAATAAAAGAATATCACTAGTAGAAAAACCAGGTTTACCCATACAATGAGCCTCAGCAAATAGAAAAAATGAGAAAACTCCATTCTTCCCAAATCAAACACAAAAGCCGTGATTCGAATACCCACAAACTTCAAGACCGTCAGACCAAATATTACCATAGCCCCTACCATCCAAATCAACAACAAATCCAAAGCAGTCCCGTCGCTCCAGGCATAGATTAGGTCTTGTCTAAAAAAAATCAATCCAAAAACCCCCGATAGTGCTGCAAGAATATTGACAATCAATACGAATAATAGGACATCAAAGGAAAAGAACTTCTGAAGACTGCTTCCTTCAGAAAAATCCTCAGCGGTAACCAATCCCCTAGGGCTCAAAACTGAGAAAAACACGTAGGGATATGCTTGTCTGTAGCCTGCTAATAGAAATAGACAAATCAACAAAGCGATAATAAAAAAATCCCGGACCGACTGCCTCTCAAAATCTCTCTCAACCAAACTAGGACCAGCGGTCTCCTTCTTTTGCTCTACTGTAAAGGTTGGGTTTAAGCGCTTCTCCAAAAGAGCCTCAGCTTTCACCAGTTGGTCTCCCAAAAGTCTAATTTGTAGGGAATCAACACCGAATTCCAGTTGATAATCCTTGACCTTTCTGCTAAGTAAAGTATCCTTCTCTGCATAAAACCAAAGCCTCTCTCCCGCAAAAACCATGGTCTCCCCCGGAATCTGCATCACTAGGTAGGCCTCCGGAAACTGCCTGATATCGACCCATTGACTTAATTGATCGCTAGAAGAAAACCAGTTTTTTACCAAGTTTTCCTCCCAATCATTGCTGTAGTCTTCTAAAACCTGCCCATGAGAGGTAATCAAAAAACATAAACTGAAGAGAAAAAGTAAAAGACCTTTTTTAACCATGTTTCAAAACTGAACGATATATCCGAAGTGAATTTTTGAAAATTGTAAAGAAAGTGGTTGCTCTTGGGTTTTGCCCACCGCGTAGACAAATCTAAAGACCCCATTTCCCGTCTCAAGATTCAGGCCAGCACCAAGTGAAAACGGCTGAATATTTGGTGCTGCAAAATACGGGTTTTCGATGAAGCCGTAATCGGAAAAGAGAAAAAGGAAGCTATTTGCACCAAAAAAGAGTCGTGGCTCAGCATTCAGGTAAAAATAATCTCTGGCAAAGAAGAAATTTTCATTGAATCCCCGAATACTTTGCAATCCTCCGAGTCGATAAAGATCATTTTGGAAAAGGTTTTCATTGCGAATCAAACCAGCAGCACCCCTGAAATACAAGCCCCAATTTTTCGTGATAAATACATGCTTTTCCCCAAAACCTGATAAAGCATACTGTGGGGTCCTCAGGTCTATCCCCTCGTATGCGACCGGAGGAATTCCCGTGTTTTGTAAAATTTCCTTGTTTCCTGCCGAAAAAGTCAACTGAATCATGCCTCCTTTCCGTGGGGAAATCGCATCATCCAACCAGTCCATTCGTGCATTAACCCCATATTCTGTCCATCGGAAGTCTGCCAATTCAGGCAAAACCTCCGCCTCTGAATAGGCCAACGTACTGATCAAATCACCAGCTTGCCTTCTCACGAAAAAATCAAAATACAACCAATTTGTACTCCGGTAGCCAAAGCGTAATCCCAACTTCCTATTGACAAAGCTTGTATCCTGCTTAAGTAGACTAAACTCTCCTGACACATCAAGGCGGGAGCCAAAAACAAAAGACTCTTTTGCTCTAAGGCTCAAACTTTGGGTCAATTCATTGAATCGCTGCCAGTGTAGTTCCACATCTCGTCCCTTTCCACCTAGATGATACAGCGCCAAATCAAGTTGCCCGGTGACAAGCACTTTACCAGGCTCGTTTTCATTGGGCAAAACGCCCAAAATACCATCCAAGACATTGGCTTTGCGGTCTTCAAGCCGGAAAGCAGGACTGGCTTTTTGAAGTCTAAAATCAAGCCGAGGCTGTCCCTGAAGCCGAAAATAAGGACTGCGACGAATAGTAGTAAGTGAGCGTTCAATATCCTTTTGTGAAAATGGATCGCCGGGATGAATTCCCGTCAAACGCTGTAAATAGGTCTTCTTGGTCACCGAATTGCCTTCAATCTGAACGCTATCCCAAAGAATCAAAGGCCCACTTTGGAAATCTACCTGTCCAAAAACTTGATCTCCATCGCGATTGAGACTGTCCAATTGAAGGGAGGCAAATGGATAACCTGTCTCGTCTGCCCAATCCAGCACTTCCCCAAAAAAACTATTGACCTCCTCAAAGGAAAGAGCCCCCTTTTTCTCCAAATCTTCTCGCCACTGTGTTGGAAGGCTTTTGGATGTAAGTGCTACTCGATCAATCTTTGGACCTTCATAAATCTCTACCCAAAGTGAATCCCCAGATTCTTGAAGCCGATCAACAGAGGCTCCCAAATACCCATTCGACCGAAGGCTACTTAAGACAGAATCAATGGCTACTTTTCTCCCGAGTGAGTCCCCGAATACTTGCCATCTTACGTCAGTTTTTTCATTAGCTCCCTGCCAACCCAACCAAAAATTGGTTTGGGCCTGGATGGTGCCAAGTAGCCAAAAGGAAAGTAGCAGAATCAGAAACTGACGAATAAACACAGCGGGAATTGAAACACTTATATTTGCAGAATTAAACCTAATCAATTTGGCTGGAATTTACATTCATATCCCCTTTTGCAAGCAGGCCTGTCACTATTGTGACTTTCACTTTAGCACCAATACAAGCCGCTTTGAGGAGATGCTCCGGCAAATAGCTCATGAAGCTGAGTTGAGAAAAGAATTTTTGCAAGGCGAAACAATCCAAACTATTTATCTGGGAGGAGGAACTCCTTCCCTCGCAGAGCCTAATTGGTTGAAGGAGATTTTTGATACAATCAAAGAAAATTTTACCCTTGATCTTCAGGAAGTGACACTGGAGGCTAATCCAGACGACCTGACAGAAGCTAAGCTGGATCAGTGGCAAAAGTTGGGAATAGACCGTCTGAGCTTGGGAATTCAGAGCTTCCAGGATGAGGTGCTGACATTTTACAATCGTGCCCATTCTGCAGAAGAATCCATTCAAGCTATTCAGAGAGCTCGAAATGCAGGATTCAAAAAGTTTAGCATGGATTTGATTTATGGTTTTCCACATGCCGATCATTCGATTTGGGAAAAAGACCTAAGCCTTGCTATTGCCCAAAATCCCGGGCATCTCTCCTGCTATGCCTTGACCGTAGAACCCAAGACCGCATTGGGAAATTGGACCGAAAAAGGAAAATTCCAGCCTGCTGAGGAAGACTTTGTCGCAGAGCAATTTGAGATGCTACAAATCAAAACTGAGCGCGCAGGGTACCTTCAGTATGAAATTTCCAATTTCGCTCTTCCCGGTCAGGAATCTTTCCACAATTCCAGTTATTGGAAAGGTGAGCCGTACCTTGGGCTAGGACCTGGAGCACACTCCTTTGATGGAAAAAACCGAGGTTTCAACCCCTCGAATAATGCCCTTTATCTTAAGAGCATCCAAAATGAAAGGATTATCTACACGGAAGATCCTATGGACGAAATCGACCGGCTCAATGAATACTTGCTTACAGCTCTTCGTACTTCTTGGGGAGCTGATTTTGATTTGATCAAATCAACCTATGGAAAAGATCTGAAGATGGAAAAACGCTCCCATCTGGAAAAATTAGAATCGGAAGGCTGGCTGGTTTGGAATGGAAATCGCCTATCTTTGAGCAAATCCGGGAAACTATTAGCCGATAGCATTGCCCAATCATTATTTTATTGATCGATGAATAATTTCACAGGAAGAAAAAAAGATGCCGCTCCATTGGAAGAAGCCTTTCAGGAACTTCTAAAAACCTACAGGCTTGAGGGTAAGTTCCGCGAAAAATCATTGATTCACGATTGGAGTAGCTTGGTAGGGAAAACCATCGGAGATCGTACGCAGTCTGTTTTCATCCGGGATAAAAAACTCTTTGTGAAAATCACCTCAGGCCCGGTAAAAAGGGAAATTCAAATGAACAAGAGTAAAATTCTCCGTCTAATTGAGGAGAGATATGGCGCAGATGTGATTGAAGACCTGGTTTGCCTGTAAAAATTTTAGAAGTCTCTTATAATTTTTTAACAAAACGAGAGTTACCAAAAAGTGCCTTAGCACTATTTTTCCAATCCCTTTGAGTAATATTGGGATAGTAATTCCATGATCAAGCTGCCCTCAGTACATATCGGAAGGCTTAGCCTGCTACTATCCATTTTGATATGGCTGTCTCTGCTATTTGTGGATTTAGTCCGGCTTTTTGGAGAGATCAATAATCTCAACTCCGGGATTGCTCCAGCTGTGACCTGGACCTTAGAGATTCTATTCTTTCTATCGGTTTACAGTTTTTACACTCGGAATTTTCAGCAAAATGCCAACAATGAGTTTTTGAATCTCATTTGGCGATCCGCCTCCACGGGTATTTTTGCTTCAGCAACTTTTCTGATCATTCAGCTCTTTTACCTTTTCTTGGGTGATTCGAATCTTGCCGAGGAGCCTTTTCTCAAAAACTTCTTTTATCACGTCCATTTTGCCCTGATCACGGTCTTTTTGATTTCCACGACTTTACTCTGGAAAAAACTCATCCTGTACCAAAAGACAAAAAAGGTCGTGCAGCAATGGCAAACCTTCGAGATCGGCCTGCTTGTAGCGATGTTTTTTGTTTATTTCACCCAAGACACCTTTGGCTACAGTTTTATTTTTGCCTTTGTCATCCTGATGATTTTAGGTGGGTTTTTATCTGTGAATCTTAAATGGATTCCTTACCTGACATATAAAGAAAAATGGAAGTCTCTTCTTTTCCTTTCGGTAATTCTTTTGACCTCTATTTATCTTTTCCTGCAGGCAAATGCCTTGTCTGGCGAGCGGCAAATCTATCCGATCAATCTATTGGATAATCTTTTCCTTATTGCGCTTTACGTCTTCGTATTTATTTATTCTCTTTTCAGCTTTTTGGTGACACTGTTCAATCTCCCGACTTCTTCGGTATTTGAGCAAAAGCTCACGGAAGCCATCAATTTTCAAAGGCTCAGTCAGTCGATTCAGCCCGAAGAAAACGAAGAAAATGTGCTCGATATCCTTTTGGATTCTTCGATGAGTGCATCATTTGCAGATGGAGCTTGGCTGGAGATGTATCAGTCCGAAAAAAACGAGTCGATTACGCAGGTTCGATGGATTGAAAAAGAAGAACTTCCAGAACTATCCGACACTTTAGAGTCAAGTCAAGCTGCTCAAGAATGGGCTAGCAGTCAAAAAGCGGATACTCTGGAACCATTTTCCCTGAAAGTCAAAAAAGGAAAATACCAATCGCTTCTATTAGTCCCTCTGGTGATCAACAAGTCCGTAATCGGCCGAATGGTGCTCTGCAAAGAGATCAAGGATGGTTTCAACAAAGAAATGATCAATATCATCAGCACATTTGCCCGACAGGCAAGTATTGCTGTAGAAAACCACCGCCTCCTCAACCAGGCCATCGAAAACGAACGCTACCAAGAGGAACTAAAAATTGCACAGCGCGTACAAAAGGCATTGCTTCCTGATCGGCTGGATCATCACAGTTCATTTGAAATCTGTGCTTATTCCAACGCTGCTGATGAAGTGGGAGGTGATTATTATGACACCTTTCAGCAAGCTGAAGACCGATATGTCCTGATTATTGGTGATGTATCAGGAAAAGGAACCTCTGCCGCTTTCCACATGGCTCAGATGAAAGGAGTCTTTCAGAGCTTGATTCAGCTCAATCTCAGCCCGGGCGAGTTTATGATCAGATCCAATGCTGCACTCAGTAAATGTCTGGAGAGAAATCACTTCATCACGGCATCAGTCTTTGAAATCAACACCTCTCAAAAACTCATTCGTTATGCGCGGGCTGGACACGTCCCCACCTTGTACTTCAATGCCAAGAGTCAAAAAGCCACCTATTTGGAATCAGGGGGGCTAGGATTGGGAATTTTAAGAAACATGCAATATGAAAAGCACGTTGATCAAAAAGAATTCACCTATCACGAAGGAGACGTAATGGTGCTTTTCACAGACGGGATCATTGAAGCTAAAAATCAAAAAGCTATGCAATTTGGCTTCGAACGAGCTAGAAGCCTGTTGGAAATCAATCATTCTTTAACTCCAAAAGAAATTCAAGCTATGTTGATCGATACGCTCCACAATTTTGTAGGTGGAAATGGGCTTATCGATGACGATTACTCGATGATGGTAGTGAAATTCACTTAATTATGAAAATATGCTAACCATAGATACACAAATTGAAAATACACATCACATTCTGACTCCTTCTGGGGAAATCGATGCAAGTAATTCAGTCCAACTCGACGAATCGATCCGTCATCTTTCAGAAAGCGGAGCCAGATCCATTCTCGTAGACGGCACTCATATTGATTACATTTCCTCCGCAGGCCTAGGAGTTTTCATGTCCTATTTGGAGGATTTTCAGGAGAAAGGTGTGTCGTTGAAAATCTTTGGACTAAAACCCCGTGTCTATGAAGTCTTCCAGATACTTGGATTAGATCAATTGATATCAATATTCCCGGATAAGGAATCAGCCTTAGCCCAGTAATCACTTTATGAAGCAGAAGATTCAGCTTTCCTGTCAAACTTCGGCCCTCGCTGAATTAAGGCGCTTTCTCGAGCAGCAGCTCGAGTCGACAAGCCTTTCAGAAAGAGACCGGCACCAAGTCACCTTGGCAGTGGAAGAGGTATGCGCTAATTTGATTATTCATTCCCATAAGTGTAATGGCCGGGATCATATATTTTTAAGCATGAATGATTTACCCGATCGGATAGTTTTTGAAATAGAAGACCAAGGGGAGGCTTTTAATTTATTACAATATGAGGCTCCGGATATTCAGCGGGTCATATCCGAGAAGCGAAAAGGCGGTCTTGGCATTATTTTGGTAAAAAAGATCATGGATGAAATCCAATTTGAAAGTCATCAGGGTACCAATACCTGCAGGCTGATCAAATTTTTTCAATCCTAATTCATGTTAAAAGCAAGAGTGAACAGGCAATTCACTCAAAATCATCCTATTTTTGTATCATTGCAGCAAAATTGAAAGCAATCTCATTCATGACTAATCGGTCCCTTTCGGAGTCCATATTTATATTTTTGGCTTTTTGTACGATAACACTGACCGCTACCCATCCTGTAGCCGGACAGGATGCTACCTTGCTAAAAGTCGGAGATCAGGAAGTCCCTTTGAACGAGTTTATCTACTTGGTAGGGAAAGGAGCCACTTCTGAAGGCAATTCCATGGGCCTAACCCGGGAAGAATTCGAAGAAAACCTAGCCTTATTTATCAATTACAAACTGAAAGTAGTCGAAGCGGAAGCGCAGGGACTACATCAGACAGAAGAGTTTGAGCGAGAGTTTGAGTCTTTCAAAGAAAACTTGAAAGCTCCATTCCTGATAAAAAACTCCCTGGAAGAAGGTGAGCTTCGCAAAGCTTACTCCCGAATGCAGGAAGTCATTCGAGCAAGTCATATTTTGCTTCGCTTTCCTCCCAATGCCAATACCGATGATTCCATTGCAGTGCTGAAGATGGCTCTCAAGCTAAAGGAAGAAATTGAGCAAGGCGTTAGCATCAATGAACTTGCTAAAGACTATTCAGAAGATCCTTCTGCACAAAGCAATGAAGGAGATCTCGGATATTTCTCTTCCCTTCAAATGGTACAGCCTTTCGAAGATGCGGCATTTATGCTTCAGCCGGGAGAGGTATCTGATCCGGTTTTGACCAATTTTGGATATCATATCATCCAAGTCACTGACCGCAGACCTAATCCCGGACAGGTCAAAGTTTCTCATATCCTTGTTCGAGTGGATGAAGAAGATCCTACATCGGAAGATCGGGCCCGCAGAAAAATATCTGATGTCTACGCCGAAATCCAAAAGCCAAGTACGCTATGGAGTGATATCGTGAAAAACTATTCCGAAGATCCTGCTACTAGTCAAAAAGGTGGCGAATTACCATGGTTTTCTGTTGGGAATATGATTCCCGAATTTGAATTGGCAGCGTTTTCACTAAGTGAGATAGGTGAAGTATCCCCTCCGATCAAAACCCGGTATGGCTATCATATTTTGAGACTGGAGGACAGAAAGAACTTGGATAGTTTTGAGCAATTGGAACCTATGATTCGCTCTCGGATTCTGCGCGACTCTCGCTCAAGCATGATTCATACGCAGGAGCTTGCTATTCAGAAAGCCCGCTATGGTTTTCAGGAAAATGAGCCTTTGGTTTCACTACTGGAAAGCAATTTAAACTCAGTCAGTCCTTCAGAATTTCAATCCAAAATCGACGAATTAGGAGAACGGAGCAGCATCCTTTTTACGGCTGGTGGACAGGAGTTCATGATTAATGATTTTCTGGCATTTATTGCTGCAGAGGAAAGAAGACTTCCTCCAAATGCCCAAGCATTTGATGTTTGGTTTGACCGCTATTCCTCTAAAATACTATCCCAACTCGAGGAAAAGGATCTCGCTGAAAACAACACAGAATATCAAATGCTCTACAAAGAATATCGGGATGGTATTTTGCTCTTTTCTTTAATGAATGAGGAGGTATGGCAAAAAGGCATTCAGGATTCGGCAGGACAAAGGAAATACTTCCAAGAAAACCGGGAGAACTATCAGTGGAAAGAACGTGCCGAGACTTTGATTGTAAAAGTATTGGACTTGAATCGGGTCAATGAGGCGAGGACCTTTTTAAATGGGAAAACCTACTCAGAAGAATTGGTCAATAACTTCCAAACCCAAATTGCAGATCAGTATCCCCTCGCCTACCAAATAGAATCTGGTCTGATGGAAATTCCTGACCAAGCCGTCCTTTCCCGCATGGATAAAAATCTTTCCTATCAAGAAATCGAGATCGACGGGCATTTGCACCTAGTCCTTACCGGTGAAATATTCCCCGCAGGGTCTAAAGAATTCGAAGAAACCCGTGGAATTGTCATTCGGGACTATCAAGAGTACCTAGATAAGCAACTCATCAAAAAACTCCGCGCTAAATATCCTGTGGAGATCAACGAAACCATCAAAGAAGAAGCTTTCGTAGCACTTAACCAATAATTCAAAAGCATTCGTTTTACATCTACAATGAGTAAACTTAAATACACCCTACTAGCCTTCAGTTTTATTCTTTCCCTCAATGCTTCTTTTGCACAAGACGACCCTACCTCAGGGCAGGTGTTGGATAAGATTGTAGCCAAAGTAGACAACAACATTATCCTAGAGTCTGATGTGCAGCGAACTTTCATCGAAGCCATCGCGCAATCTCAGCAGGGAATCACTCCTCCTACCCGATGTGAGGTATTCGAAACCCTACTGGTAAATAAATTAATGGTGGCGAAAGCCGAAATCGACTCAGTAGTCGTGGCTCCAGCAGAAGTGGAATTGCAGACTGAAAATAGATTCAGCATGGTATTGCAGCAGATTGGAGGAGATGAAAATATGATCCTTCAGATGTACGGCAAAACAGCAGATCAACTGAAATCAGAGATGTACGATCTAATCGAAGAGCAGATGGTCGTACAGCGTATGCGGGATAAAATCACAGAGGGAGTGACGGTTTCTCCAGCAGAGGTTCGTGCCTTCTTCGAAAGTATCCCAACAGATTCGCTTCCTTTCTTTTCTGCCGAAGTGACGGTAGGTCAGATTGTCAAAAAGCCTGAAGTCAATGAGCAGACCAAACAAAAGATCTACGATCAATTGCTAAACTTTAAGGAGGATATTTTGGCTGGAAGAGCAGACTTTGCAGATTTGGCAGGAAGGTATTCGGAGGATCCGGGATCTGCTGCTCAGGGAGGTGATTTGGGATTTTTTGGAAGAGGTCAACTAGCTCCTGAATATGAAGCAACTGCATTGGCCCTCAGACAGGGAGAAATCAGTGATCCAGTAGAAACACAGTTTGGTTTTCACATGATTCAGCTTCTTGAGGTAAGAGGTGCCACTTACAATACCCGACACATTCTGATGGTGCCTAAAGCTACCGAAGAAGACATCCAAAGAACTGAAAGATTTCTGGATAGTCTACGGACGGAGATCATGGAGGGCAATATTGAGTTTGCTAAAGCAGCCAAGGAAAACTCCGATGATAGAGCTACTTCGGACAACGGAGGCTATTTTACCGATCCAGGTACTAGCTCAAACAGATTGACGCTCAGAACGCTTGAAGACCCTGTCTTATACTTCACAATTGATAGCATGGAGGTAGGTACGATTACCAAACCCATCCAATTCGAAGATCCAAGAGAAGGCACCAAGCTTCGAATCTTATATTATCAAAACAGATATCCTGCTCATCGGGCTAATCTGAATGATGACTATGAAAAAATGAAAGCTGCCGCGCTCCGAAAGAAAGAAGATGATCTTTTGAGTGTGTGGTTTGTAACGGCCAAAGAAGATGTCTTCATCGATATTGATCCGGCCTACGACCGCTGCAATGCCCTTGCAGGTAGGTAGAATTTGAAAAGGCCGGACTTCCGGCCTTTTTTTATTTTTTAGAAAAAAGGGATTTGAATGCCAATCCCAGTTGCCGGAAACCTTCGAGGAAAAAGCCTTTGGACTCCTTCAGTCTGGGCTCGTATTCTTCTTTCTTTTCTTTGAATTCTCGCTCGAGCATTTCCTTGCCTTTTTTGAGTTCTTCTTCGAGCGTAGTTTTATTCTCTCGCAACTCAGATATCTTCTTTTCGATTTCTTCCTTGACCTCTCCTCCTGCTTCTGTGCCTTTTGCAATTAGCTCCTCTATTTTCTTTCCTACCTCTTGTAGGGTTTTCTCGATATCACTGATACCGCTTCTTTGATCTTCCACGGTGCTAGGGGTTTAGATGGATAGAGTAAGTTAAAAAATTCTTTGCATCTCTTTGTTTTATCAAACCAAATAATCGCTTGAGTCAATCATAAATCCCATAGAATCAAGCGAGTGTCAATCCATTGGAAAATCAGACAACAAATATGATTATCTATTTTACTGCAAGTTAGAATGGCATCACAGCTAAATTAAACGGAAAGTTTGAGCATTTCAGAAGCTTCTTTCTTCCTACTTCCAGCTAAATAAGATTTAAAGATAAGGCGAGAATTTATTACCTATAATCAAAAAATCAAACATCAGACTCAATGGACTCTCCCGCTTGAGTCTGCTTTTCATAAAGCTCCGCATAGGCACCTCTTTTCTCCATCAGCGTTTCGTGTGTTCCTTGCTCGATAAGTTCTCCGTCATCCAATACGATGATGTGATCGGCTAGCTTTGCGGAGGAAACTCGATGCGAAATAATCACAGAAGTGCGATCCTTCATGATCTTTTTGAGGGCGTTGAGAATGGCGTTTTCCGTTTTAGTATCGACCGCAGAAAGACAATCGTCCAAGATCAGGATTTGAGGTTCTTTTGCGATAGCCCGCGCGATCGAAACTCGTTGCTTTTGCCCACCGGAAAGCGTAATACCTCGCTCGCCTAGCATGGTGTCAAAGCCCTTGGTGAAGTCAACAATATTATTGTACACGTCCGCATATTTGGCAGCTTGCTCGATGATCGCTTTATCCGGATGATCTATCCCAAAGGCAATATTATTCCCGATTGTATCAGAAAATAAGAAGACGTCTTGAGGTACAAAGCCTATGTTTTTCCTTAGATACGAAATATCAAAAGATTGAATCGGCCGATCGTCAATAAGGATTTCTCCTGAAGAAGGATCATACATGCGCATCAGAAGATTTGCAATAGTAGACTTCCCAGACCCTGTAGTTCCGATGATTCCCAGAGTTTTTCCAGCTCCGATCTCGAAACTTACATTCTTCAGTGCTTTGACTCCTGTATCCGGATAGTCGAAGCTCAAGTCTTTCACGGTAATTTTTCCTTTGACAGGTATCTCAAGATTTTCCGTGCTACGGATATCATTTTTCTCATCCAAAAACTCATTGATACGTGTCTGAGAGGCAGCCGCTCGCTGTACGATACTTGTCACCCAACCTAGTGAAGTCACCGGCCAGGTCAGCATATTTACATACAAAATAAACTCAGCAATGACCCCATAACCAATCTCTCCATTGATCACCTGAAGACCTCCGATATAGACCGTGATGATGGTCGAAATCCCCACCAAGGCCATGATCAAAGGGAAAAACAGGGCGTTGACTTTAGTAAGTCGGATGGACTTTTCTTTATAATCCTCACTGGCAGTCGCAAAATCCCGAACGCTGTCATTTTCCCGCACAAAAGCCTTTAGCACTCGGATGCCTGAGAAAGCTTCCTGCACATAAGTGCTCAGTCCGGAAAGGCTACGTTGAATTTTCTCTGATCGCTCATTGATCAAATTATTGACAAAATAGATGGAAACAGAAAGTACCGGAAGCGGAAGAAGGGAATACAAAGTCAATTCAGGATTGACAGAAATCATGTAGCTGATAACCAAAGGAAAAAGAATCAGCAAGTTCATCCCATACATGATGGCAGGCCCTAAATACATCCGAACGCGACTCACGTCTTCAGTGATTCTTGCCATCAAGTCCCCGGTGCTATTTTTTCTGTAAAAACTTAAGGGAAGGCTTTGGTACTTTTCGAAAATCTCATTCTTTAGATCATACTCGACTCTCCTAGACATGATAATGATGGTCTGACGGATAAGAAAGAGAAAAAAACCTCTCAAAAGTGCCATTACCAAAATCAGAAGTCCGAATATGAAGACAAACTTTAGGAAAATTTCCTGTGCTTCTTCCCCCATTCCTCCAAGCTGAATTGGCTTAAAAATGGAAAAACTTTCCACCACATAATCTATGGCCAAACGAACCAACTGCGCGGGAATAATTACGAAGATGTTTGAGATCACCGTAAAAAAAATCCCCAAAAGCAACAGGCCCTTGTATTTGTATAAATACTTATTAAGTCTCCAAAGTGGTCTCACCAAATAAAAGCTTTTGAAATTAGAAATCTATTCATGAAACTTGGGCGAATTATTCCTTTGCTCGCTGATAAAAGTATTTAATTTTGTATCAATCGGGTTTGAGGAATTCAAGCAAGAACCCAAATATAACACAATCTAACCAGCGAAGTTCACATGTTACAAACCAAAGCTTCCGAAACAGTGCAAGAAGGATCCATTTTTGGACAAATCACAAATATGGATCACGAGCAACTCGTGATCTGCCATGACGCAGCCACTGGACTAAAAGCCCTCATCGGCATTCATAATACTACTTTAGGCCCAGCATTGGGAGGCACACGCATGTGGCCCTATGCTTCGGAGGCTGAAGCTATCACAGACGTCTTGAGACTTTCAAGAGGGATGACCTTCAAAAACTCCCTCGCCGGTCTCAATCTTGGAGGAGGAAAGGCAGTCATTATCGGAGATCCAAGCTTGAAAAGCGAGGCCTTTTTGAGAAGATTTGGCCGATTTGTAGAAAGTTTGGGAGGACGCTATGTGACTGCGGAAGATGTCAATATGAACACCGCAGACATGGAACATATTTCCATGGAAACCCGACATGTCACTGGCCTTCCTCAAATCAAAGGTGGCGCAGGCGATCCATCTCCTGTCACAGCTTATGGCGTATATGTTGGGATGAAGGCAGCAGCCAAAAAAGCCTTTGGATCTGATAATTTGGCTAGAAAGCGAATTGTCGTGCAAGGTGTGGGGCAAGTCGGAAAATACCTGATCGAATACTTAGTAAAGGAAAACGCAGAAGTATTGGTAACAGATATTTTTGAAGATAAGCTCAAAAAGGTGGCTCGTGAAACCGGTACACTTGCCGTCGACCCAGAGTTAATTTACGACTTGGACATGGATATCTATGCGCCTTGTGCATTAGGTGCTACAGTCAATGATGACACCATCGACCGATTGAAGTGTGCTGTGATTGCCGGTGGTGCCAACAACCAATTGAAGGATGAAGAAAAGCATGGTCGAATTCTTTTGGAAAAAGGAATCGTCTATGCTCCTGACTTCCTTATCAATGCAGGAGGAGTAATCAACGTCGGAGCTGAATACCTTGGAGATTATCAGCAAGAAACAGTCTTCAAGCAGACTGAAAAAATATATGATACTTGCCTAGGCATTTTGGATAAATCCGAAAAAGAGCAAATCCCTGCCCAGCAGGCAGCTATTCAAGTTGCAAAAGAGCGAATAGCTGCTATCGGTAGAGTTAAGTTACCCTTTTAAAAAGAATAAACTCGCTTAAATCTAAAAGCCACCGTATTGCTTCGGTGGCTTTTTTATGAGCGATCCGGGCGAATAAGCCCAATCAAAATGACTATATTTGCAGCTCGTTTGACTAATTATGCTAAATCGAAGAATCCTCAGGGTCAAAGCTTTTCAGAACCTCTATGCCTACGAACAGTGCAAGGCATCCAATCATAATCTCGCTCGCGATTTCATCAAAGAATCCTTCCTTCCTGATCTAAATAGCATGGAAGTTCAGGACAAAGCCGCCTTGAACAGAGAGGCCCAGTTGGCTTTGGAGATTTTTGAAAAAAACCTAAACAACACAGATGCCATTGAGGGATCTGATGCCAGCCCAAAAGTCAAAAAAGCTGTCAAAGAAGCCATTGTTCAATATCGAAACGCTAACCTGAGAGACCGGGAATTTTTGCTTAAAAACATGGTCACATCAGCCGAGCGAATTCCCCAACTCTATCTCACGGCGATTGAATTGATCCAGGCATTTGCAGACCATGTAGGGAAGGAATACGAAAGAAAGCGCAAACTGTCAGGGAGCCAAGCAGTGGAATTTTCCTCCGAATTGAACTTACACCGGAATCAAATTCTCGAAAAACTTCGAAACTCTCCCGCATATCAAGCCGCTTTAGCTAAAAACAATGTCAACTTGGACGACATTGAGCTTGAGATCAAGGAATGGTTCCGGGACTATGTCAAGCCTTCCGAGGAATATCAAGCTTACTTAGGCATCGACCAACCGACTGCTGAGCAGGATGAAGAGGTAGTAGAGGCCATTTTGAAGAAAATTATTTTCAAAAATGAGGTAATTCTGAACTACTTTTCTGAAAAGGACCTTAATTGGACAGAGAACAAAGCTGTCGTGAGAAGTTTGGCAGCAAAAGTTTTCAAAAATGTCCTGAACAGTGAAGTTTCAGATCTACCTGAAATTGCGATGAACTGGGAGGAAGATAAGGAGTTTTTTCAAAATATCTTTAACTTCACCATCGAGAGAGGTGCAGAAAACAGGGAGCTGATCGCTCAAAAAACCAAAAATTGGGACATTGACCGACTGGCTTTCACCGATAAGGTGATCATCTCTATGGCAATTACAGAAATGCAGCAATTCCCAAGCATTCCTGTAAAAGTCAGCATCAACGAATACATAGATATCTCGAAGACTTACAGCACACCGAAAAGTAAGCAGTTTGTAAACGGCCTTTTGGATGTGATGTCAAAAGAGTTAACTGAAAAGGGAAAAATCCGTAAGAGCGGAAGAGGACTTTTGGACAATAAATAACAGAAACTATGAGCAAGAGCAGCAATTCATTAATAGCATTTGTACTTGGAGCAGGCGTTGGTACTGCATTGGGTATTTTGTTTGCGCCTGATACAGGAAGCAATACCCGCGATAGACTTTCCTACAGACTTAAAAAATATAAAAACGAGTTGGAAGAACTCATCGATGAACTCGTGGAAGGAAAAGAGCTACACCTCAACGAAGCAAAAACAGAGGGTAAGCGAGTGATCAACGACGCTAAAAACAAGGCAGAAAATCTACTTAACGACGTAAATAAATTAATCGACCAAATCAATAAAGACAACTGATTATGAAACTTAGAATTCTAAGCATCGCAGCAGCAGTCGCAGCCCTTTCTTTAGGAGCTTGCAGTCAAAAGGCCCAGCAGGATGAGAAAATCAAAGCGCTAGAGGATAAAATTGCTCAATTGGAAGCGAAAGGATCATCCATCACTCCTGTGAACGCTCAAACTACTCAAGCTGCCGATCCGGCAACATTGGGAGCATTCCAGTTTGAAGAAATGGAATACAACTTCGGTACCATCAACGAAGGACAAGTTGTAGAGCGAGTTTTCAACTTCACTAACAATGGACAAGCTCCACTAGTAATTTCAAACATTACGGCATCTTGTGGCTGTACTAGCCCTGACTGGACCAAAACTCCGGTTAACCCAGGAGAAACTGGTTTTGTGAAGGTGGTTTTCAACTCAACTGCTAAGTCTGGTGCACAAGCTCCGACAGTAACCATCCAAGCTAATACCAACCCAACCGTGACTCGATTGAGACTGCGTGGTAATGTTACACCGAAAGCTGGAGGCCCTGCTCCCGTTGGACCAGTAAAGCGATAAATAACAAATGATAACAAGTATTTTGGCTCAAGCCTCCGCTGGAGGTGCAGGCATCATGGGACAGGTTTTCCTATTTGGATCCATCATTCTGATCATGTATTTCTTCATGATCCGTCCACAGCAGAAAAAACAAAAAGAGACAAAAAAATTCATTGAGGAAATCAAAAAAGGCGATCCAATCGTCACCATTGGTGGACTTCATGGAAAAGTCTCTTCGATCGATGGCGACACAGTGACGATGGAACTCGATCGCGGATTTAAAGTAACCGTTGAAAAGTCAGCGATTAGTCTAGATTTCACCAAAAAAACTTCAAAATAAGTTGAATTTTGCCGGAAACTAAACAGTCCAAAAGGGGAATAAGCCCCAAACAAGTCTCCAATATCAAAGTGGTAGTTCTCTGCGTCGCAGCGGCTACCACTTTTTGGATTTTAAATGCTCTCAATAAAGAGGACTACACCACCATTGTGGATTATCCAATCGAATTCGAATTCGATCAGGAGCAGTTTATGGCTGTGAAACCTTTACCATCCAGTATAGAAATCGAGATCAACGGAAATGGATGGGATCTGCTTCAAAAATATTTTCAAGTCAATGTACAGCCTTTCGTCGTTGAGCTTGATCGACCTGCAGCCAATGACTACCTTCTGACTGCTGTTGTGAGAAGGAGTTTAAGTGAATTTATTTCCCCCACCCAACTTTTAAATCTTGGGACTGATAGTCTAAAGTTCCAAATCGATCCGATTCGTACTATCAAACTCACACCAACCCTAGACTCTACTAGCTACTCTCTAGGGAAAAACATCCGCATGCTTTCTAATCCGACTTTTGAGCCCAATACAATTACCTTGAAAGGCCCCTCAAGCATTCTGGACCTTTACGAAGGGAAATTCCCCATTTCCCTAGACGAAAACAGAATTGATCAGAATATTTCTAAAAATATCCCTTTAAAAATCTCAAAAGAATTGGCTGAGTTTGTGACCTTAGAAACCGAAGAAATAAAGGTAGAACTTGAAGTGGTTGCTTTTTTGGAGGGGAACAAACGCCTAAAATTGAAAAAGGTGAATTTCCCCAGATCGGTAAACTTGGAAGAGGAAGAGCCTATCGTAATGATGTATTACTTGGTGGATGAGCGGAAAACTGATCAGCTAAAAGATTTGGAATTTGAGGCAGTTTTAAATTATTCGAGGAGAAACAAGGAAGATTCCACAATCTCAATTCAAGTCAGTCCATTGCCGGAATTTTTGGATCAGGTAAGAGTAGAACCCAGTAGTTTTAAATTGATCTATGGCAACTAAGCCCAAAATCGTGGGTTTGACAGGAGGAATTGCTTCTGGAAAATCCACCGTTGCAAAAATTTTTGAAATCCTGGGGGTTTCGGTTTATTATGCCGATGACCGAGCCAAGAAGCTCATGAATGAAGACCAGGAGTTAAAAAAGCAAATAAAGATTGCTTTTGGTGAGGAAAGCTATGATAAAAACGATCAACTCAATCGGCCATATTTAGCTGAAAAGGTTTTTAGCGATCCTGAGAAAGTAAAAATCATCAATAGCCTTGTGCACCCGGCAGTAGGAAGGGATTTTGAAGCATGGGCTTCTGCTCAAAATGGCAGCTATGTTCTTAAAGAAGCTGCCTTAATTTTCGAGACGGGCCAAGAAAAGAAGCTTGACGCGGTCATCAATGTAAGCTCACCGCTGAAAATTAGAATCGCGAGAGTTCTGATGCGTGATCCACACCGAACTGCAGATCAGGTCAATCATATTATTGATCAACAGCTACCTGACGAGGAGAAAAATGAAAAGGCTGACTACATCATTAAAAACAAGGAAAATACGCTATTAATACCTCAGGTATTAGCTATTCATCAACAGCTATCCTCATAGTTTTTTCTCTGTCCAACTTTTGTGGACAATTTTCCAGGTCCCATTCACCTTTATCAAGGTCAAAAAATCATAGTAATAGATTCCAGGCCAATAGAGCTCTGTTTCCACTGAAGCGGTATTCCCCTGTACTCGAATGGAAACGATGTTATTTTTATACTCATTGGTATCTCTTGGAGTCCCCTTTGCCGTACCACTAGCCCAAGTTTCAAAATCCGTGATGGTCAGATTTTCTCCTCGGTAGCCAATTAATCTTGCCTCTGGTAAAAACGCCTGATCCAACTTCGAACGGTCCCGTTCCATCATCCCATCAAAGTAAAGTTGAACAGTTTGAATAATCAGCTCTCTATCAGACTCTTCTTGAGCATAGGAGAAATTTACCAAAACCAGAAAAGCGAATAAAACAAAGATCTTTTTCATTGTAGATCGGATTTAAAATGAAAAAACCGTCCGATAGTCGGACGGTTTAGCTTATTTATATTCTATCGAATCCCAGATAACCATGCAATACTTCTGGCATGCGGATACCATCTGCTTCTTGGTTATTCTCAAGAATTGCCGCTACAATTCGAGGAAGTGCTAAAGCTGATCCATTTAAGGAATGTGCCAATTGCGTTTTCCTATCCTCTCCTCTGAAGCGTAGCTTTAATCTATTACTCTGGTAGGTTTCAAAGTTAGAAACTGAGCTCACTTCAAGCCACCTCTCTTGGGCAGCAGAGTAAACCTCCATATCATAAGTCAAGGAAGAAGTAAAGCCCATATCACCTCCACAAAGACGGAGAACTCGATAAGGAAGCTCAAGCTTCTGCAAAAGCCCCTGTACATAGGAACTCATTTGCTCCAAAGCCTCGTAGGATTTATCCGGGTGTGTAATTTGAACTATCTCTACTTTGTCAAATTGATGCAAGCGATTCAATCCCCGGACATGAGCTCCCCAACTTCCAGCTTCTCTTCGAAAACAAGGCGTATAACCAACATTCTTTACCGGCAACTCCTCCTCGGATAAAATCACATCTCGATACAAGTTAGTGATTGGAACTTCAGCCGTTGGGATTAAATACAAATTATCCGCAGTGGCATGATACATCTGTCCCTCTTTATCAGGAAGTTGACCCGTACCATAGCCAGAATCCTCATTGACCAAGATGGGTGGCTGAACCTCCACAAAGCCTGCTTTCAGAGCTTCGTCCAAGAAAAAATTAATCAATGCACGCTGAAGCCTCGCTCCTTTTCCTTTGTAAACAGGAAAACCCGCACCGGTAATTTTTACACCCAGGTCAAAATCGATGATATCGTATTTTTTGATCAGTTCCCAATGCGGCAACTTATCCTCATGCAGGGTAGGAATGACACCATTTTCCAAAACCACCTCATTATCATCAGCCGATTTTCCGGCAGGAACGGAAAGATGAGGGATATTCGGAATAGTATAAAGTAAAGCCTTTAGATCCTCCTCTGCCTGAGTTGTTGAATCCTCCAACGCTTTGATCTCGGTTTTCAACTCAGCAGTCCGAGATTTGACTTTTTCAGCCTCCTCTCGTTGACCGTTCTTCATCAAGACCCCGATTTGCTTGGAAATACTGTTTGATTCGGCTTGAAGTTGATCTCGCTGGGTTTGGGATGATTTACGCTGATCGTCTAAGGCGATCACCTGCTCCAAAACAGCAGTAGCATCAGGGAAATTTCTTTTTTGTAAACCGGCTAAAACAGCATCAAAGTTTTCTCGGATTTGATTGACAAGTAGCATGTATTAAATCAAAATTGTGGTAAATCGCAAAGATAGCTACTTATCGCACAATCACCGTCTTGGTGACGGAAGAGAATGGTCCCTCAAGCTCAGTATTGTTATTTCTGAGGAGAGAAACTTTCACCTGATATTCGCCGGCAGGGAGATTTTCAATCCTGATTGGAGCTATATGGTCTATTTCGTACTCGTAGTCTCCAATTTCGATTTTCACTTTCAGCCCATCCAACTTCATATCACCTCCAAGCACTAAAAAGTCCACAACAAATTCATCTTCAGCGCCATACTCTTGATTTGCCCGGGGAAAATTCAGAGCCAAATACGGCTCTGCCGAATAAGGAAAGGGCCTGGAATCTCCTACTTGGAAGTCCCGGTCAACATAGTTTCCAAAGTTTTTCAAAGCAAAACCTGCTTCATCCACCAAGAAAGCCACTACCCGATAGGTACCTTCCTGAAGCTCCTGTTGAAAAATCGGACTTCGGTGACCAACTGGATCACTTCCATTTAGGATTAGGAAAAGCCTAAACCGATTAGAAGCTTCCTCTTCAAAGGGGTAATTCTTGATATTGAATTCGAAAGGAACTTTACCAGGTCTGAACACCTGATTCCCTAAAGGGGTATAAAGCTCCAAAATGGCATCTGGAAAATCAGGTAATTCTTCATATTGAAAAAAAGCAACCTCGTCTCGCGCATCCTCTACTTGCGTAGAGTCTTCCGAAGGATGCGGCACTACCTGCTCGTTAATTTTTTTTCTTTCCTCAGAGCAAGCCATCAGAAATACCGCAGCAAAGCCAAGAAATATCAGGTTCTTTTTCATCAGCATGGGTTTTGACTCTAAAGGTATTATTTTTAGCCAAATTTTACTTGCCATACATTTAACATACCCACTATGTCAATCCTCTTTGATGAAATCCCCAGCTTGGATCTTGCCGATTTTACTTCCGGGTCGGCCGAACAAAAAGCAGCCTTTGTCAAAAAACTAAGTGAAGCATACGAAAACATAGGTTTTGTAGCAATCAAAAACCACGGTCTCAATCAAGACCTTCAAGATCGTCTTTACAAGTCAATCAAGGACTTTTTCAGCCTGCCAGATGAAGTAAAAACGAAGTATGAACATCCAGAAATAGGATTTCAGCGAGGCTATACCGGCAAAGGAAAAGAACATGCTAAAGGTAGAAATACCGGCGACTTGAAAGAGTTTTTCCATGTGGGACAAGAACTCTCTGAGATTCCCGAGGGGGATTCTGTGAAGGAAGAATATCCATCCAATGTCTGGCCGGAAGAAATCCCTGAATTCAAAGATGCGGCGACTGAAGCTTTCCAAACCCTCGAAAAAGCAGGAAAGGCGATGCTTAGAGCGATTGCAATCAGCTTGGAATTGGAAGAGGATTACTTTGAGGATAAAGTAGCACATGGAAATTCAATCCTGAGACAGATTCACTATTTCCCTATCGAAAATCCCGAGGAAGTACCTGATGATGCCGTTCGTGCTGCAGAGCATGGGGATATCAATCTCATCACTCTTTTGATGGGCGCCAGTGCAGATGGGCTGCAGGTATTGAGAAAGGATGGCAAATGGATTCCTATCACGGCACTTCCTGACCAGTTGGTGGTGAATGTAGGTGATATGCTCGAGCGACTGACCAATAAAAAGTTGAAATCAACCATTCACCGGGTAGTGAATCCACCTCGTGAATTGATGAATACGAGCCGATATTCCATTCCTTTCTTCATGCACCCACGCTCTGAAATGGACTTGACATGTCTGGAAAGTTGCATCAGTGAAGAAAACCCCAAGCAATTTGAAGATGCAACGGCAGGCGAATTTTTGGATGAGCGCCTACGGGAACTAGGCTTGAAAAAATAAACCATGTCGATCAAAAGGGTCAGATACTACTTGTTTCTTAAGGACATTCTGGCCCTTTCGCTGACTGCGTTTGGAGGACCGCAAGCTTTTCTAGCCATGCTCTTGGAGCGAATGGTCAATCAACGCGGCTACATTACCGAAGATGAGCTTTGGGAGCTAAATGCGCTATGCAATATGCTCCCGGGTCCATCCTCTACACAGTTGGTTTCCGCCATCGGTTTTCGGGTTGGAGGCCCCAATCTTGCTTATCTGGCACTCTTGGTTTGGATCATTCCAGCCAGTTTGATCATGACGGGAGCCGCTATTTTAATTTACTTTCTTCAGGAAAAAACACCCGGAGCACTGAATTTTGCCAAATTCATTCAGCCCATGGCCATTGGGTTTATCATTTTTGCGGCTCAGAAAACCATCAGCAAAATGGTGCAGACCACCGAGGCAATGGTTCTGGTTCTTATTTCCACTTTTGTGGCCTTTTTCTACAGTTCGCCCTTCGTATTTCCCATCCTGCTGCTGATCGGAGGATTAAGCACCTCCATCAAATACAAAAAACAACCTAAACTGGAGCAAGACACCCCACTAAAGATCCAATGGGCTAATTTCTACCTCTGGGCGGGAGTGCTGGCAGGTGCCGCAGTATTGGGTGCTTTGACCAAATTCCAATCGGTCTTATTATTCGAAAATTTCTATCGAAACGGAAGTTTGATTTTCGGAGGAGGGCAAGTATTAGTTCCTTATCTCTATACTGAGTTTGTAGATTTCAAGCATTTCCTTTCTTCGGAAGAGTTTCTTACTGGATACGCAATTTCCCAAGGGATTCCCGGACCCACCTTCAGTATATCTTCTTTCGTCGGAGCGCTTTCTATGCGGGAGTATGGCTTACTAGGCTTCCTTACTGGTGGCTTGATAGCTGCTGCAGGAATATTTCTTCCAGGTATTTTTTTAATATTTTTCGTCATACGATTTTGGGATCAACTCAAAAAATACCGCCCAGTTCGTGCTGCACTCGAAGGCATCAATGCAGTTTCCTGCGGTATGCTCATTGCTGCTGCATATCTGCTTTTCGAACCTCTGGAGGCTAATTTGCTGAATATTTTCATGATTTTAACCGCCTACAGCCTCCTCCAATTCACCAAGATTTCATCGCCTTGGATTATCTTAGGTGGAATTGTTTTAGGGATCCTAAACAACCTGATCTTCTAATCAAGGATTCGATTCAAGGAACAAGAAAACCTAGTTAGGCGTTTTGCTTTTATAAATCATTTCCTAACTTTCATTTATGCAGGCGTACGAATTTATCAATAACCTTATTCCACCACTCAAATTGACCGATCAGGCCAAGATGGCTTTGGCGTGGATGGAGGAAATTCGTACCGATCTTTTGCCAGTAGTAGATAAGGGTAAGTTTCTTGGGTTTTTGAGTGATGAGATCATTTTTGATTTAAATGACCCAGAGAAGTTTCTTGAAACAATTCCTTTGAATAACTACAACTGTTGGGTCTACACTGATCAGCACGTATATGATATTTTGAAAATAAGTGCTGAACACCATTCCAATATGGTGGCGGTTCTGGACAGAGAAATGACCTACCTGGGAGTTGTGACCATGGAAGACGCCATATCAGCTTTTGCAGATAGCCTTTCCATTCAGTCTCAAGGTTCTGTCTTGGTCCTTTCCATGAATATGTCGGACTATAGCCTAGCTGAGATTGCCCGACTCACAGAGACAGAAAATACCAAAATCCTTAGCTCATTTATCAGCAATGATCCTCTCGATGATTCTAAAATAAAGCTGACGCTGAAGCTAGATCAGCCCGAACTTCGCTATATCAAAGCTACTTTGGAGCGCTTTGGCTACAAAATCCTCGATCACTATCAGGAAGAAGCAGGTATAAGCAGCGAAGAAGACCGAATCGGCAACTTGCTGAGATTTTTAGATATTTAGCGGATGAAATCGAGCAGGTCGCTAGCGACACACACCGGGATGATTGTAAAGTTTGCGAGATTCCATGTGACCGCTGAAAATCAATTATAACCACATGAAAATTGCGCTTCACGGACTCAGCTTAAAGCAAGAATTTCTTCAAGACATCAAAGCACTCTTTCGTGCTTTGGAGAAAAAAAGCTTTGAAATTCACGTCACACAGCCCTTCGACAGACTCCTTCGAATGCAGGGAAATACTGGTCTTACCTATCAGCTCATCGATTCCAAAAATAAAATGGCTTCGATGGATTTTCTGATTTCCATTGGTGGGGACGGGACCCTTTTGGACTCAGTATGCCAGGTAGGTGCTTTGGAGACCCCGATTTTAGGACTGAATACCGGGAGATTGGGTTTTTTGGCTACAGTTACCACAGACACTATTGAGGAGGCGGTAAATCATCTATCCTCTGGAAATTTTCAAATAGAAGAAAGAAGCCTCGTGTCCTTAGACTGTGATCGAAAACTTTTCAATGGCTTGAACTTCGGGCTGAATGAATTCACCATTCACAAGCGAGACACCTCTTCCATGATCACCGTACACACCTACGTGGATGGAAAATATCTAAACAGCTATTGGGCAGATGGACTCATTGTGGCCACACCTACCGGATCCACAGGTTATTCGCTAAGCTGCGGAGGCCCATTACTTTCTCCCAAAGCAAAAAACCTGGTGATTACTCCGGTCAGCCCTCACAACCTCAATGTGAGGCCGATTGTGGTTTCTGACGACAGTGAAATATGTATAGAAATCGAGGGTAGAGCTGACAAATACTTGGTCTCGCTGGACTCGAGATCCACCTCTGTTTCACCGGAACTAAGATTTAAAATCAAAAAAGAGACATTTTCAGCCAAACTTGTAAAGCTTCCCAATTATGATTTTTTTGATACCTTGAGACAGAAATTACATTGGGGTCTAGATATGAGAAATTAAGGCTCCAAATGATCGTTTTAGCTTAACAAAGATTAACCCAGGAGATACCAAAGAGCGTTTTTTAAACGTTAGGTACTTCATAACTTGCATCGTCTTGAAAAAGGTCAATTTTCAGATACTCAGCTTCTTTTATTGTTTTCTGCTCTTTGCGGGGATTACAGCCCCAGATGCCAAAGCTCAGAAATACGAAATCGGAGGAGGTCTAGGCACCACTGCTTACACCGGAGATATACTCAGAACTATTGACCTGGACCATTTAGGTCTTCACGGCACGTTGTTTGGCAAGAGAAATTTTGACAATGTCTGGACGCTTCGGGTAGGCATTACAGCAGGGACGATTCGGGCGACCGATAGCGTAAGACCCTTAGACCTAGCTGCTCAGCGTAGAGATGCGCGGTTTAGGGGTGGAATGATCGAGGGGTCAGCGGTAATGGAATTCAATTTTTTGGATTTCCTTCGGAATGATTCTGAGTTCTTCTGGTCTCCCTATGCATTCTTTGGAATTGGATACTCGCATTTTTTCCTCAAAGGAAATACCTATGCATTCAACTCCTCCGATCGCTACAATCTAGGCACGGTAGTCATTCCCTTTGGTGGGGGAGTGAAATATCGGCTCAATGATCGCTGGACCCTGGCTATGGAAGCAGGAATCCGGGCTACTTTCACGGATTTTATCGATAGAATTGATAGTAGCTCCCCGCCCATACCAAGATTCCAAGACCCAAATAACCCCGATCAACCATACGGGATTAATTTTGGAAATCCCTACGACAAGGACTGGTACTACTTCCTGAGTCTCACGATCAGCTATACCATACAGAGTACAAAGTGCTACGCCTATTAATTAATTGAGTCTTAGGCTTAATATTTGGAAAAGAAATAGCATTTTTGTACCTCCAAAAATGTAGGTACCCGGATCGGAAGTAATGAAGGAAGTTTTAGACCGAGAGCGAATCCCCAATCACATAGCAATCATCATGGATGGCAATGGCCGCTGGGCCAAAAAGAAAGGCGCCATGCGGATATTTGGTCATCGTCACGCTATTCAGGCCGTGAAGGATGCCATTGAGGGGGCAGAGAATCTTGGTGTAAAGTACCTGACTCTATTTTCGTTTTCGACCGAAAACTGGTCCCGTCCACAGGAAGAAGTCAATGGATTGATGGAACTCCTCGTAAAAACCATCACTGATGAGGTGCCGATGATGATGAAAAACAACATCCGCCTGGAAAGTATCGGTGATCTGGAGAGCCTTCCTCCCAATGCCTTCGACAAGCTAATGGAAGCCAAGAGGACAACGGAAGGAAATGATGGATTGACTGTCATCTTAGCACTTAGCTACAGTGGTCAGTGGGAAATCACCCAAGCAACCAAGCGCATTGCTCAAAAAATCTCTGAAGGAAAATTGAAGGTGGAAGAAATCAACCAACAGTTGATTGAAGACCACCTCGAGACCGCGGGCATCCCCAATCCGGAACTGATGATTCGGACAAGTGGGGAGTATCGTATCAGCAATTTTCTGCTTTGGCAACTAGCCTACACGGAGTTACATTTTACTCCGGTTCTATGGCCTGATTTCAGAAGAGAGCACCTCTTGGCTGCTATCATCGACTATCAGAATAGAGAGCGTAGGTTTGGCAAAACAGGGGAGCAGGTTAAATCTTAAGTAATTGATGAAAAGAAGTTTACTGATTCTATTTTGTCTAGTATGGGCAAACACAGCGATGTCGCAGATACGGCTTGGGCAATCGAGATATTCCTCGAGCAAGCCTATAGACATCATGGAGTTGAACTACTCCAAGCCACAGACTTATCGAATCGCCGAGATAAAAGCCGTAGGGCTTTCGACGCTTGATGAAAACGCGATCATCTCCCTTTCAGGGCTGAAGGTGGATGATCAGATCGAGGTGCCAGGAGATGCTATTTCCAATGCTCTGAAAAAACTCTGGAATCAGGGAATCATCGGAGATGTGAAAATCTTGGTCACAAAGGTAGAGGGTGAAGACATTTCATTGTTGCTTGACCTCACTGAGCGCCCGCGATTCTCCAGAGTTGAATTTACCGGGATCAACAAAACCCAAGAAAGCGAACTACGGGATAAAATAAATATCCGTGGTCGGGTAGTGCGTGAGGATGTACTCAACACTTCCCAAAGAAATATTCAAAAATACTTTGTCGACAAAGGCTTTTTGAACACAGAAGTAAAGGTAGCCCAAGTCAGAGATACGACTTTACCCAATAGCGTGAAACTTAGATTTGATGTAGATACCAAAGGAAAAGTCAAGATCAACGAAATCCGGGTGTTTGGAAATGAGGAAATCACAGACGCCAAAATCAAATCCAAACTCAAGAAAACCAAAGAACATGCTCGGGTAAGTGTCTTTAAGGATGTCTATTCCAGAATGACCGCGGCTGGGCCTTCAGACGTAGCGAATGCAATTTTGTACACTGACTCCGCCTCAAAGGAGGATGTCAAGTCATACATCAATAAAAACTTCAAACTCAACTTTTTCGGAGGATCGAAATACATCCCAAAGGAATATCGAAACGATAAAGACAATGTGGTCAATTTCTACCAAACGAAAGGTTTTAGGGATGCCAAAATCGTTACCGATTCGATTTATTCCTTTGGTCAAGATGAAATCAATATTGACCTAGAAATCGAAGAAGGTCAAAAATATTACTATCGAAATATTGAATTCAACGGAAACTTTATTCACCCAGATCAGGTGCTACGAGCCAAGTTGGGAATTCAAAAAGGCGACGTTTACGATCGGGAGAAACTGGAAAAAAGACTGAATTATGACCCTCAAAAAGGCGATGATGTCAGCTCTCTCTATCAGGACGATGGATACTTGTTTTTCAATATCCAACCTGTAGAGGTCAACGTAATCGGTGATTCCATTGATATGGAAATGCGGATTTTTGAAGGGCCTCAGGTGACTGTGAATTCTGTCAATATCAAAGGAAACGAGCGAACTTCCGACCATGTAGTAATGCGGGAAATCCGAATTCTCCCTGGGCAGAAGTTCAATAGAGCACTTTTGGTACGAACCATTCGAGAACTTTCCCAATTGGGCTATTTTGATCCGGAAAAGATCAATCCTGATCTCCGGCCAAATTTTGATGCTGCTACCGTGGACATCACCTTTGAGCTCGAAGAGCGTCCAAATGATCAAATTGAGCTTTCCGGTGGTTGGGGAGGATTCTTCGGATTTGTTGGTACAGTTGGCTTGACGTTCAACAATTTCTCGATCAAAAACATCGGAAACTTCGACAAGTGGGATCCACTTCCTGTGGGAGATGGGCAGAAGCTTTCACTTCGAGTACAGGCTAATGGTCGATCTTTCCAAAACTATTCGATCTCACTGACCGAGCCTTGGTTTGGAGGTAAGAAGCCGAATGCATTGAGTTTCAGCTTTAATCACTCTGTACAGCGTCAGGTTGACTTCTTTAATCCAGGCAATTTTGGACAAGAGCTTGGCTTCTTTAAAATCACTGGAGCTACACTCGGTTTGGCAAGACGAGTAACCTGGCCTGATGATTATTTCAGCATTTCTAACTCCCTGCAATTCCAAGTTTACGAATTTGATCAGTTTGGTACTTCATTTGGTCTGAGCTATCCAACAGGACGATCCAATAGTCTTACACTCAACACAACGATAGCTAGGAACAACATCGATAATCCTATCTATCCAAGATTTGGATCGAATGTGATGCTAAATGTGGCGATGACTCCACCTTACTCATCCATGAATGACAATCTAAGTCCAGAATCTCCGGATGAGGAAAAGTACAAGTGGCTGGAATATCATAAGTGGATGTTTGATGCGAGTATTTACACTCCACTATTTGGGTCCAACAAACTCGTGGCAAGTGCTCGAGCTCACATGGGATTCTTGGGATCTTATGGTAATCGAATCGGCATCATTCCATTGGAGCGATTCGTAATGGGTGGTGACGGGATGACCTTCAACAACTTTGCCCTAGGTCAAGAAATCATCGGTCTGAGAGGTTATGAAAACCAATCCATCACCCCAGGTCGGGATACCCGTGGTACAGCAGACCCAGATCCATTTGGAGGTATCGTATACAACAAATACGTGATGGAATTACGTTTCTTGGTTTCTCCGAACCCTTCTGCCACCATCTTTGTCTTAGGATTTGCTGAAGCTGGTAACAACTGGGGATCCTATGAGGAATTCAATCCGTATGACTTGAAAAAATCTGCCGGTGTAGGTGCACGGATCTTTATGCCAGCCTTTGGGTTGCTCGGTGTAGACTGGGGCTACGGTTTCGACCCGATCCCTGGACAGACTCGTCGAAGTGGTCCACAGTTCCACTTCACCATTGGTCAGCAGTTTAGATAAGATAAATTGATGCAGAATTGGTTAATTTATGTCAAATTTAATGTTTGGTTCGAGCGTTTTAGCTCCTAGGACAAAATGATATCATTAGACATGAACAAAGCCATCAAAATCATACTTTTGCTATCCATTACTTTGATTAGCAATCAGTTATTGGCTCAAAAGTTTGGATACATCGATTCAGAATATGTGCTCAACAAGCACCCGGATTACAAAGTGGTACAGCAAGAGCTGGAAAAGCTGAGTAATGCCTGGAAGAAAGAGGCACAGGATTTGGATGCTGAGATCAAAGAAATGTATATACAGCTCAAGGCGGAAGAAGTCCTCTTGACCGAAGAAATGTACCAAAAACGAATGCAGGAAATCCAAAAGAAGGAAAAAACTTCTCAGGAGTTCAACAGCCGGATATTTGGAATCAACGGTCAGTACTTCCAAAAGCAAGCCGAACTCCTGCAACCGCTGCAGTCAAAAATATACGATGCCATCGAGCGGGTTTCCCGTAAAAACAACTTGGCGATGTTATTTGACAAAGCTTCCGTACCTTCGGGCATTATTTACACAGACCCAAGACATGATTATTCGGAATTTGTCTTGGAAGAATTAGGAATAGAAGACAACAATTAAAATTAAATTCAAAACGTATGAAAGTAAAAGTTATCCTTTCTGCAGTCGCTCTGATCTGCGCAGGATTTGCAGCACAAGCACAAGAGTTGAAAATTGGCTATACCAATGTGGAGTTTATCATGGACCTGATGCCAGAGATGGAGCAGATTGGCGCTGATTTGCAAGACTATCAAACTCAGCTTCAAACCAACATTCAGACTAAAGCGAACGATTTTCAGCGTCAAGTGCAGACTTATCAGCAGGCTGCTCAGACTATGACTGATGATGCACGCGCGGCAAAAGAAGCAGAATTGACTAAGCTTCAGCAAGATCTTCAAAAATACGAGCAAGATGCTCAAGTGAGCTATCAGCGAAAGCTACAGGAGCTCCTAGAGCCTGTACAGACTAAGGTGATCAACGCGATCAATGCAGTAGCCGCTGAAAATAACTACACGCATATCTTTGCTGAGACCGCCGGTCAGGCTCCTATCCTTCTTTACACCAAAGAGCAAGACAAATTCACTGAATTGGTTTTGGCTAAGCTTGGATTAGAGATGCCTACTCCTCCAGCGGGTGCAAATCAGTAATCTCATCAAATAAAATCAAATGCCGGCTCTTGACTCTCAGGGGTCGGCATTTTTGCTTATGGCAAAAAAGAACCCCAAAGAATTGATTCAGAAAAGCCAAGACGCTGTTTTGGTAGATTTTTATGCTGATTGGTGTGGACCCTGTCAGACCATGGACCCGATTATCGCAAAGGTACTGAACGAGCTTGGCGGGAAGATCAAACTTTTGAAAATAAACGTAGACAAGCATCCTCAACTGGCACAGCAGTTTGCCGTCAGGTCTATTCCCCATTACGTATTATTCAAAAGAGGCAAAATCCTCTGGCGAAAAGGAGGAATCATGACCAAGAAAGACCTTCACCAAAGTCTAAAGGCTTTTTGTTGATCATGAAGAGCCTAGAAACCCAATCATAATATTTTCTGTCAAAAGCTAGATTATCTGCTTTTTTTGATTTGGTTTGTATAGCTTATTCCCCTGATTAAAAAACCCTTACACCCTATGGATTGGTCAAAAGCAATTGACAGTTCCATCGAAATACTTCAAAAATCTGATCGAGGTATTGTCTTGATGGATATGTACAACAATATCCTCACTCCTGAGGAAGCTGCATTCAACAAAACAACCGTAACACCTTACAATGCTTTGAAATTTATTCAACAGCAATTTTCAGGACTTGGATTTGATGTCTCTAAAAAAGAGAATCGAATTAAAATGATCGCCTTACTTGAGGAACTGGATCGACTTAGCAAAGAAAAACTTAGATTCTAAACACCTTGGCTCATTTTAGTCCGGACACTAATCTTACTGAAAGAAAAGCGGATAAATATAAAAAATAAAGCCCAAGAACAGGATGCTCTTGGGCTAAGTGTTTTAAAGGAAAAACTTGAGTTTGACTACCTCTTTTTCAGACAGGAAGCGATAATTACCCCGCTTCAGGTCTTTCTTGTCCAGGCCTGCATACAACACTCGATCAAGCGCTGTGACATCATAACCTAGATGTGCAAAGATTCTCCTCACAATTCGGTTTTTACCAATATGAATTTCCAATCCTAAGATTCTTCGATCCACTGAAAGCACCTGCAAATCATCCACCTCGGCTAAGCCATCTTCCAGCGTCAACCCTTCCCTGATTGCCTCTTCATCATTTTTGGTCAAAGGCTTATCGAGCGTCACCTGATAGATCTTCTTGATCTTGTTGGAAGGATGAGATAGCTTGGCCGCGAGTTCGCCGTCATTGGTAAACAAAAGCAATCCCGTGGTATTTCTATCCAACCTTCCAATCGGGAATATCCGCTCCTCACAAGCATTTTCCACTAGATTCATAACTGTTTTTCGCTCCAAAGGATCCTCTGTGGTAGTGATAAAATCCTTTGGCTTATTCAGTAGAATGTAGACTGGCTTCTCCGGATTAATTCGCTTCCCATTATACACCACGCGATCGTCGCGCTTGACCTTATAGCCCATCTCCTTAATGATTTCACCGTTGACGGTGATTTGACCATTCTGAATGAGTTGGTCAGCTTCCCTCCTGCTACAAATCCCTGAATTTGCGATGTATTTATTTAAGCGAATAAGCTCGGCACCGGACTTTTTATTCTTTGCCTGGGGAATGTCCTGAAAGTCATATTCAGGTCGTGGAACCTCCTGATTCTGGATACGGTTCGGACGATTTTTACCAAAGCCTCTCTTTGCAGAGGATCTATTGCCCTTTTCAGGTGCTTTCTCCCCATACATGGGCTTTTGATCCTTTCCTCTTCCTACATAAGTTCGCTTGGTACCAAGATTGGAATCGCGCTCATATCTTTCGCGCTTTGGTGATTCTTCCTCCTTATTAAAAAATCGCTTGGAAGGAGACTTTCTGTTATCACTTGGCCCTCCTTCATTAAAATCCTTCTTAAAGCGCGGTTTGGATCCTTTTTTATCGAATCGCTTATCCGAAGATTGGAAATCCGATTTTACGGATTTAAACTTTTTTGGACGGTCTTGAGACTCCTCTCTTTTTTCTGATTTATCCTTGCCAAAGAATGGCTTGCGTGGATTGTTTTTCATAAGTATGCAGCATCACTGCTGGATTTTGTTGTTTGATAATTTACTGAATTCCAATTATTTGAATTGGGCTGCAAAGATAGATGATTTCCAATCGATATACTATTCAGCACGACCTTTATCCAAATAAAAAGCTTTAGTAGCATTTCGGACAGAACCTTCCTTGATCAACAAATTTCTGGCATCCGATTCACCCAAACCAGTTGCCTCCATAATCATCCGGGTGCCTCGCTCCACTAGTTTGGCATTGCTGAGCTGCATATCAACCATCTTATTTCCTTTGACCCGACCAAGTTTGATCATGACTGTCGTAGAAATCATATTTAACACCAGTTTCTGCGCAGTTCCAGCTTTCATTCGGGTGCTTCCGGTGACGAATTCCGGTCCGACCACTGCCTCCAGTGGATGTTCCACCTCTTGGCTTAATGGGGAGTTTGGGTTGCAAGTAATACAGGCAGTAAGCAATCCTTTTTGCCTAGCTTCTTTCACACCACCGATCACATAGGGCGTTGTGCCAGAGGCAGCTATTCCAATTACCGTATCATGTTCATTAAACCCATAGGCTTGAATATCTTTCCATGCTTGATTTGCATCATCCTCTGCATTTTCAACGGCTTTTCTGATAGCCAAATCCCCCCCTGCGATCAAACCAATCACCCAATCATCCGGCACACCATAGGTAGGTGGACACTCAGAAGCATCTAAAATCCCAAGTCTTCCTGAAGTCCCCGCTCCAATGTAAAAAAGCCTTCCGCCCTCTTCCATCCGAGGGACAATCTGACTCACCAAAGCTGAGATTTCTGGTATAATCTTTTCTACTGCCAAAGGCACTTTTTGATCTTCACGATTGATATTTTGGAGCAAGTCCAAGACGGACATTTGTTCCAAATTATCATAGAGCGAACTGCTTTCGGTTACCTTCATAGCTTATTTTGATGATAGAGTGTCAACCCTGCAATGGGGTTTTCGATGATTTTCTGAATATTCAATCCTTGATCGTAAGCGGCTTTTCGGAGAATTGTACTGTTGTAAAAGGCGATCGAGCCCACAAAATTCACCGGCTTAGTTCGGAAGTCCTGATAGCGGGAAATATGCTTTTCAAAAAACTCTAGAAACGATTCATAATACAATGAATAGCAATAGGGGTGATTACTGTGTTCGGTGATAAACTTACAGAAACTAGCCATGTATCGATTTGGATAAGGCTTACGATAAACATGATCCTGAATGATCTCCTGGGTCAGACCAAACTCTTTGACAAAAGCCTCTCGAATATCCTTGGGCATATCATCATAGATAAAGTCTCGGAGTAATTTTCTACCAACATACGCTCCTCCCCCTTCATCACCCAAGATATAGCCTGGAGCTGGCCTGGTAGCAACTATTTTCTCCCCATCAAAATCACAGCTATTCGAACCCGTTCCTAGAATACAAGCAATCCCAGGCTCATGGCCACAGGTAGCATGAGCAGCCGCAGCCAAATCATGGTCGATTGTAATAGAAGCATGTGGGAAAATCGTGGCAAGAGCACGTGAAACTTCAGCCTTGCGGTTTTCTGCCGAACAACCAGCTCCGTAAAAATAAATTTCTTTAGTCACGGCAGAAATACTCAAAAGAAACTCCTGCTGCATTTCCTTTTCCATCTCCTCTGAAGTCTGGTAGTAAGGGTTGAACCCAACTCCTCTGAATTGTGAAATACTGCCGTCTTGATGAATGACTCTCCAGTCTGTCTTACTGGAACCGCTATCTGCAATTAATATCATACTAATTTTCCAATGGCTGAAAATCTTCCAAAGACCTTTTCCGAATGTGGAGCATCAACTAGCTCCTCTGTGAGGTCTTGTCCAGCCCAATGTTCGTAATGTTTTCCGTTTTTCCACAATCTAGATGCAGTCACATCATAGATAATGCCCTGATAGGCAATCCAAATCTCCGGCTTATCCTGACCATTTCGAAGCGCTAATTGCTGCCGCGTGTAGGTTTGCATCAGAGTAATTTAATCTGAGCATTGATCCAGCGCTCGGGAATCTCTCCTTTTTGGGCGGTCTGATAATCTCCGTAGCTACAGGGAATGGTCATAGTACCCCGGTCGAATCTATCAGGATCATTTTGGGGAATTTCCATCCACCACTTGCCACTACGCTTACTCTTGTAGAAAACCAAAGAGTTTGGCTCTGCGTCCAAAGATACCGTATATTTAATATAGTCGCTGCTTTTGAAAGAAAGGCTGTCTTTCCTTGAATAAAACCCTTCGATAAAGTACCAAAGCATCACAGCGGCTACCATGGCTGTTTTATTTTGACTATCGTCGAAATAAGGCTCGTATCCATAGACTCCAAAAGAACTCAATTTCTCATTCATCCCTGCAAACCAGCAAATCTGACAAGCCTCCTCTGCAGTAAGCCCAAAAGGATTTGCCTCGGGTACTCCAGGAGCATCTGAAGATTGAATAGCCGCCAAGTCAAAGCTCAGCAGATCAGCATTTCGAATAATGGGTTCAATCTCTTTAAACTCCTTACGAACCAGTCCCAGCCTCAGATGGTCGAAGTACAGCTTCTCGATCACATTTACCAAGGATGGATCGACCAAATAGCTTTGATAGGCAATATGCGCATAGGAAAAAAGGAAGTTTGGCTGATGAAGAATAATCTCTTGGGTGTGCTTTTGGGATAAGGGACCCTCTTCTTCCATGTCAAATTTGGCATCTACGGTCAAAAGCGAAACCAATTTCTTCATCTTTTCATAGGAGAGATACTGACCATAATCCAGGTCATGACTTCCCCCAAAATAGATAGGAAGAATCTGCTTTTTCATCAGAAAATCTCCTACTTTTTGGATACGCTCGTAGGATTCTTCCAGCTTTTCTCCCGGGATCAAATCGCCCAAGTCTGCCACTCGATAGGAACCAATACCCCGCTTAAGTGAATAAAGCTTCTCGCGAATTTCAATTGCAGCCCGATCCATACTTCTACTCTCCTTTTCTCCACGGGTTTCCTTTAGCCCAATGAGTGCTATTTGGATACCTTTGAGATCGGGAAATTCTTCTCCATACCAGTGAATCTGTTTGAAGAAGGAATTTTCAGGATATTTTTTCTGCCAAAGAAAATCGGCTACTGGTTCAAAAAAAGACTGAATACTCATAGTTGGAGGTTAGATTTTAAAAATAATCAAAAAAGTATGAGCAAATAAAAAATCCCGCAAATGCGGGATTTTTTATTTAGCCTCCGAAATCATCGAATCGGATATTTTCTTCTGGAATGCCCATGTCGTCTAGCAACTTGAGTACCGCTGCATTCATCAATGGAGGACCGCAAAGGTAATATTCAACCTCATCTGGCTCCGGATGATTCTTCAGATAATTATCGAACAGAACTTGGTGAATGAAACCAACATAACCGTCTCCTTCATCATCCATTGATTCTTTGATCTTCCAATTGTCCTCAGGAAGTGGTTCGGAAAGACCAATGTAGAACTTGAAGTTCGGGAAGTCTTTTTCGATTTCACGGAAATGAGGAACATAGAACAATTCCTTCTTAGATCTACCTCCATACCAGTATGATACTTTTCGATCCGTCTTCTCAGTATGGAAAAGGTGGAAAATATGAGATCTCAATGGCGCCATTCCTGCTCCACCACCGATGTAGATCATCTCGCGCTGAGTAGGGTTGATGTGGAATTCACCATAAGGACCTGAGATCGTCACTTTGTCACCAGGCTTTCTGGAGAATACATAAGAAGAACAAACACCTGGATTGACATCCATCCACTTATTGTTAGCACGATCCCATGGTGGAGTCGCGATACGAATGGTCAACATGATGATGTTACCCTCCGCAGGGTGGTTGGCCATAGAGTAAGCTCGGAATAGCTCTTCGTCATTTTTCATGACAAGATCCCACAAGCCAAACTTATCCCAATCACTCTGATATACATCTTTAGGGTGACCCAATTCAGGATGAGGAGTGATGTCCATGTCCTTGAAGTTGACTGTAATCGCTGGTACATCAATCTGGATGTAACCACCTGATTCGAAGTCAAGGTTTTCACCCTCAGGAAGTTTTACTTTAAATTCTTTGATGAAAGTAGAAACGTTGTAATTGGATACAACCTCGCATTCCCACTTCTTGATACCGAAGATTTCTTCTGGAACGCGGATTTTCATATCCTGCTTTACTTTCACCTGACAAGCCAAGCGTACATTACCTTGCTGCTCAGCCCGGCTAAGATGTCCGACCTCTGTAGGCAAGACTTCTCCGCCTCCTTCTTCTACTACACACTTGCACATGGCACAAGTACCCCCGCCTCCACATGCTGAAGGAAGGAAAATCTTTTGATTACCAAGGGTAGAAAGCAAAGTCGTACCGGCTGAAGTGACCAGTGGACTGCTGTCATCCCCATTAATGACGATTTTCACATCTCCGGAATTGACCAGTTTCGACTGAGCAAACAGAAGGATGAAAACCAGTAAAAGGATAATCAGGGTAAATGCTACGATTGACGTGATAATTACTGAACCCATGAAATTTTGGTTTTACTTTTCGGATGGATTAAATGCCTCATTTGAGGCGTACAAATATATTTATTAATCATCAAATGCGACTATCCACTCCCACAAAAATGAAAGTTGGATGCACATTTTTATAAGTCTATAACTGATTAATTGTTCAGGAGGTTTAACAAAGTTGAGATCCTTGATTTCAACTGTCTTCTATCGATGATGAAGTCCAAAAATCCGTGTTCGAGTACAAACTCTGAACTTTGGAATCCTTTTGGTAAATCTTTACCGATCGTCTCTCGAATGACCCGTGGTCCTGCAAAACCAATCAAAGCTCCCGGTTCGGCGATGTTAAAATCACCCAACATCGCATAGGATGCGGTGACACCACCTGTAGTCGGATCAGTGAGTAAAGAGATATATGGAATTCCAGCCTGATCGAGTAATGCCAATTTTGCAGAGGTTTTAGCCATTTGCATCAAGGAGAAACCTGCCTCCATCATCCGCGCACCGCCAGATTTGGAAATCATCAAAAATGGAACCTTATGCTTCAAGGAGTAATCAATTGCTCGCGCAATTTTTTCACCTACTACCGAACCCATTGATCCACCTATGAAGCTGAAGTCCATACAGGCAATCACGATATTCAGACCATTGATCTTTCCGTGAGCTGTCTTGACCGCATCCTTCAAATTGGTTTTTTCAATACTGCTTTTGATTCTGACAGGATAAGGTTTGGTATCCGAAAAGGTCAATGGGTCTCCAGAAATCATGTTTTCATCCAGCTCCTTAAACTTATTGTCGTCAAAGAGAATCTCGAAATACTCTGCCGATCCAATTTTGACATGGAAATCATCATCGGGGCAAACATAAGAGTTGTTCTTAAGCTCTCGTGTATGAATGATATTTCCTTTGGGAGTTTTGAACCACAGACCATCCGGCGCGTCTTTCTTTTCCGCGGTGGAAGTCTTGATCCCCTTATCTGTTCTTTTAAACCAAGCCATAATTGGATTATTCGATTTTTTTTGAAAAGTCAAAGAAACAAAGTTAAACCTTAAATCCATGAAATGAAAAATAAGTGGAAGGCAATTCGGGTCCCTTTAGCTGAATCAGCTAGTATATCCAAGGCATTATTGGAGTGCAACTCCCAAATATTTACTATTTTTCGACATTACCCCAAAAACATAAACCCGACCTACCTCTAGCTATGAGCTATACCGTCATTTTAGTCCTTTCTGCTATCATTTTGATACTAGCCTATCGATTTTACGGCAATTTCGTTTACAAAAAATTCGGATTAAATGACAAAAAGCCTTCCCCTGCTCATACTCATCGGGATGGAGTGGATTATGAGCCAAGCAAGCCTATTGTGGTTTTGGGTCACCATTTCGCTTCCATTGCGGGGGCGGGACCAATAGTGGGACCCGTGATAGCCGTTAGTTTTGGATGGGTTCCGGCAATCATTTGGATTTTGGTGGGTGGTATTTTCTTTGGGGCGGTACATGATCTGGGGAGTATGGCGGCTTCCCTCCGAACCGAAGGAAAATCCATTGGAGTCATTATCCGCAACCAGATTGGTCTGCGCGGAAAGCAGCTTTTTGTCATTTTTAGCTTTTCTACCTTGATTTTGGTGATCGGAGTTTTCGCTGATATCATTGCAAAGACCTTCATCTCCAATCCAGCGGTTGCTTCTGCTTCTTTCCTATTTATACTTCTGGCTGTGGGTTTTGGGATCGTCAATCGATTGATTGGTGATCGGAAAAAAGCCTTCCTACTCATCTCTATCGTAGGTGTGGCCCTCATGTATTTCTCCGTCTATCTCGGAATGTTGATTCCTTTTGCACTGGATTACCGTGCATGGATTTTCCTACTTCTCGCTTATGCATTTATCGCATCGGTGACTCCTGTAAGCCTTTTACTTCAGCCAAGAGATTACCTCAATAGCTTCCTTCTTTACGGAATGATGCTAGCAGCAATTTTAGGAGTGATTTTTTCGAATCCTACCATCCAAATGAGTAGCGAGATCACCCTTACTGATCAAAATTTGGGATATATTTTCCCGGTATTATTCGTGACTATCGCCTGTGGAGCGATCAGTGGCTTCCACTCTTTGGTCGCTTCAGGAACGACTTCTAAGCAATTGGATAAAGTAAGCGATGCCAAAGTGGTTGGCTTTGGAGGAATGCTCATCGAATCCTTTTTGGCCATACTATCCGTCGGTGCGGTAGTAGTTTTGAGCAAAGGAGAATATTTATCGAGGCTTGGCACTGAAGGTCCTGTCTCTTTATTTTCCAGTGGACTTGGGGGAATGATCGGTTCTTTGGGAATCCCAGTTGAATTTGCGGTCAGTTTTGTTGCTTTGACAGTATCAGCATTTGCTTTGACCACCTTGGATACCTGTACCAGACTGGCCAGATTTACGCTTCAGGAATATTTCGAGGATGTGAAAACTCCCATGGGCAAAACTTTATCTGAAAATCGCTTCGTTTCTACCGGTTTGGTGGTTTTATTTTCTGCCCTTCTGCTCGCTTCTGGCGAATTTGCCACGCTTTGGCCCATCTTCGGTTCGGCAAATCAACTTCTCGCAGCCTTAGCTCTTTTGACCATAGCGGTCTGGATGATTCGGAAAAAGAAAAATGCCTTGTTCGTGACTTTGCCAATGTTCTTCATGTTCACCGTCACCTTGGCTTCATTGGGCTTATTTGCTTGGAAAAATTTCCAAGACCAGGTCTATGTACTTTCGCTGATCGCGGCCCTACTTTTTGTATTAGCTATTTCTTTGATGGTTTTGGCTACACGAAGCATCAAAAAAGAGATCAAAGAGCCTGCAAAGGCTCTTTGATCTCTATGAAATTTCAGAAAAATCAATCTATCCCATCTGTTTTTGCTCTATCTATAGAATACTGAGCAACATTTATCCCTTGAGTAGTTCCTACTGTAGCATCGAAAGTCCAGTGAATCCCTCCATAGACTCTAGAAATAGCAGCCTCTTCAGCCCAAGCTCTAAATTGGGACGCTTTCTCTGGGAAAAAATGAGCAAGAACTTCCGCGCCTGAAGCAGAAAAAACCGAATGCCCGGAAGTATAGGCTGGAAAATTGGGAGTCCCCGCAATGGTTTCAAAGCCTTCAATTAACTGAATCGGGCGTGGATAGTGATAATAATATTTTGCATCCCAGCAACTGATACCTGCATCCATCATAGCCATATTCAAAAACGCCATGACCCGTGCGGCACGAAGTGGATTTAATTTGTTTTTGACGATATCCCTAATGGCAAAATCATTCCAATGTCCAGGAGGAGTATAAGTACCTAATCCATCTTGCCAAAAATTAGCAATTCTTCTTCTTTCCGGTGTGACATTGGCAGCATAATCCAAGAGAATCCGTACATCCTCTTCATAGGCTGGTGTACCTGGTACTGGCGGTACTGGTGGGCGAGTGGATTCTACGCTTGGCACATTCCACATTTTCACTTTCCCAAAAAGTGGTGTCAATCCTACAGGTCGCTGTGGAGATTCCAAATTAACCCACTTCCAGCCAAAGCGTTCAAAAGCTGCATTGGCAATAGAATCAGAAACCGCCTTAGAGGTTTGTGCATATTTCATTCCATCAGAAGATGCCCTTTCCAAAGCTTTTGAGGCAATTTCGTTTCCAATTTTTAATCCTGCTTCGACATCACTGGGTACATTTTCTCCTGAAAGCAACAAGGCTTCTAGGTGTTTTTCTTCTTGGGCCGCCAGGTAGGCTGCCTCCAAAGGAAACATCGCAGTCAAGACCTCTCGGGAAGCTCTCGCAACCACCGCCCCGCTGGAAGGATAGGCTGGTATGGGCTGCTCCACATAGGCATGAGGGATTTCCTCGTCGATTTGATACGGAGCAGGCCTATTGTATTGAAATTTGTAATACCAGGCTGAAATCAAGCCATCATATTGTGCCACAGAGAGATAAGCCAAAGCCCGACTAGCATAGGGTGGGTGTGCAAATGGAAAAGGTGGAGGACCGTCTGGGCTTGCAGGATTAGGAAGTGTATAGCTACCATCTGGATTTGGTCCAGGTATCAAATTATACTTTGCGATCAGCTCAAGAGCAATCTCATTCCACCTAACTACGGGGTTGTTTGTCCATTGAAGGACATTTCTTTTTTGATCCTCACTCGCAGAGGAGATTTGTCTTTTCACCTGCTCGACCTCTTCGAGAAATTCTGGCGAATTCACTCCATTTGGCTCTTCTACAAAAATATCTAATCCTTTAGACATCAAAATAGGCTGAAGATCCCCACCGTTTTCATCCAAAGAAGCATATTCGTAACTTTCAAATTCGAGTTGTGTCGGTAAATCCATGGAGCATCCAGCTACCAAGAAAAGTGACACAATCATTAATATAGTATATGTAATCTTATTCATTTTTGTGCTGATTAAAGTCCAAACTGGTAAGTAACTCCTAAGCCAAATGCTCCCATTTTAGGAGCATTTTTCCCAGAAATCACTTGTTGATAATACCCCAAAACGCCCAGCCCTTTGACCTTTTGGAAATAATAATGAGCAAATCCTCCTAGTCTCGAAAAGTTGACTTGATTGGTGGGCTGGGGTGCATTGTATGCTCTGATATCATCACCGGAAGTGGAGACCTGAGAAGAAATGCTTACCTCCACCCGAAGGCTCTTCTCCATCCACCACTTACCAAGGGTGAAATCCATGTTCCAAGAGCTTGGGACATCCATCCATGGAGTGAAATAACTCCCCTCATTATAGTAATATTCCCGCTCTGCCTCAGTGTAACCTCTCCATGTGTAGGCAAGTGCCAATCGAGAATAGAGACCCTTTTCAGTTTCAAAATGACCTATACCACGCCAGGCAAGCTGAGGAGTCCCCAAACCCAAACTGTATGGCTGGTAATCCGATAGATAATTTGAGGCTGGTGTAGAAAAAAGCAAGGATCCGAAAGCGGACAATTTCCCGGCACCTAGGCTTTTTTCAAGCGCTTTGTACTTCAGACCAATCGAAATATCCTGAAGCCCTGAAGCACCGGCGAATTTTCCACCGTTGGGAATAGTGGAATTGGTGGACACATAAGGCAATCCCAAATAAACATCAAGCCTATCATTGATTCCATAGGCTGCCATCAGCATGGCTGTTCTCCTTTGGACAGTGGCAATAGTTTGATTTTCACGAAGAAAATCTCCCTCCCAATATTGGTCAAACTGACCGTATTCATAATTGAAAAGGATACAAATATCATTTTTGGGCATCATGAGTTCGTCTAGCGGAGACTGAGCCCAGCAGGTAAGAGATGACAAGGTCAAACCCAAAAATAGGGTTGTCCGAGCCATTAAATTAAATTTCATAGCTGAATAGATAATACGTAATAGATAAATAGGAAAAGCCCAATCCAAGAATGGATGGACATAGAATAGGGAAGCAGTGAGCCCCAAAAGCCCACAAAACCCTAAAAAAATCAGCTAATCTGCGGAGGTGGAGTATCTAATTGAAAAAAAGGACTCGTGTAAGTTGAAAAAATAAACCCTGTGTGTTTAATGAGATTTAATTCTTCAAATGCGACAAACTCGAAAGGATATTCCTGAATGTAATCTTTTACAAACGTTTTTAAATTAATGGACTTGGATGACTCTTGCTGCATTTCTCCCTCACTCAGCCAAGAAACCCACTTCTCAAATGTACTTTCTAGCTTTTGTCGAGAGGTATCTGCCACATAAACAATCTGAAGTGTATCATTTTGATAACGCTGCTTGATAGCTCTGAAAAACTTACCATCCTTCTCAAAACGGGTATTCGTAGCCCGAAACTCCTGCTCATTGGCCATATAAGGTGCTGCCAAAGGCACTTCAAGTAATCGCTCTTCTAACTCGATCTCATTGGACGCAGCATAAATCTTCTCGCTCCAGGTATTTTCCACTTGTACCTGATGGGTAAAATAGAATACATAATGCCCAAAGTGATATAAGGCAAAGCAGAATAAAAGCGATATGGAAAGAAGTTTCTTCAAAAATATATTTTTCCAATAAGTGTTCAAACTCCACATATTTCCCAAAAAAACCTAATATGAGAAGGACTTTATCGAAAAATACTAGCCACACATTTAACCTGAATGGAAACCAACTACGACATCCCAAAATACCGGGGCGGTTGATTGAAATTTAAATTTGGTCGACTGACCCACTGGAAACGGCACAAAAAAAAGGAGCAATTTTAACCGCTCCTTTTTTCTTTATTTCCTCAAGTAAATTAAAGCTTACGCTTGATCTCTCTCATTTCATACCCTTCAATGGTATCATCGATTTGGATGTTATTGAAGTTTTTGATCGAGATACCACACTCATAGCCTGCTTTTACCTCGGCTACATCGTCCTTGAATCGCTTCAACTGATCGATTTCTCCATCGTGAATAACGATTCCATCTCGAATCACTCGAATCTTGTTCTTTCTGGTAATGTATCCGTCAGTTACGTATGAACCTGCAACTGTTCCGACTTTAGAAATCTTGAATACCTCACGAACCTGGATATTACCGGTGATGACTTCTTCAAACTCTGGCTCAAGCATACCCTCGATCGCATCTTTGATTTGATTGATCGCATCGTAGATGATGGAGTAGTGACGAATTTCGATTTCTTCCTGCTCGGCAAGCCGCTTCGCATTGGCAGAAGGACGAACCTGGAACCCAAGAATAATCGCATCGGATGCTGAAGCCAAAAGCACATCGGATTCAGAAATCTGACCCACAGCTTTGTGGATGATACTTACCTTGACCTCATCTGTAGAAAGCTTCAACAAAGAATCAGAGAGTGCTTCCACTGATCCATCCACGTCACCTTTGATGATGATATTAAGTTCTTTGAAGCTACCGATAGCCAATCGACGACCGATTTCATCCAAAGTAATGTGCTTCTTCGTACGGAGACTTTGCTCACGCTGGATTTGCTCTCTGGAGTTGGCAATTTCTCTAGCTTCACGCTCATTGTCGTAAACCTTGATAATATCACCTGCTTGTGGAGCACCACTCAAGCCAAGTACCTGAACTGGTGTAGATGGTCCTGCTTCCTTGAGTTTTTTACCGGTATGATCAAACATGGCCTTCACACGTCCATAGTGCGAACCAGCCACCATTACATCACCTACCCGAAGTGTACCAGCTTGGATCATCAAAGTAGCCACATATCCACGACCCTTATCCAAGGATGCTTCAATGACTGTACCTACCGCATTTTTACCTGGATTGGCTTTCAACTCAAGAATTTCTGATTCTAGGAGTACTTTCTCCAAAAGATCATCAACACCTTGACCTGTTTTTGCGGAGATATCCTGAGACTGGTACTTACCACCCCATTCTTCTACGAGCAAATTCATGTTGGCAAGCTCTTCCTTGATCTTATTTGGATTAGCGTTAGGCTTATCCACCTTATTGATCGCAAAGATCATCGGTACACCAGCTACCTGAGCGTGGTTGATTGCTTCTTTGGTCTGTGGCATGATGCTATCATCCGCAGCGATCACGATAATGGCCACGTCAGTGATTTTAGCACCACGAGCTCGCATCGCCGTAAAGGCTTCGTGACCCGGAGTATCCAAGAATGCGATTTTATGACCGTCTTTGGTTCTTACATCGTAAGCACCGATGTGCTGGGTGATACCCCCTGCCTCATCAGCAGTTACTTTCGACATGCGGATGTAATCCAAAAGAGAGGTTTTACCATGATCGACGTGACCCATGATCGTAACGATCGGCGCACGCTCAATCAAATCCTCTTCCTTATCGACTTCCTCCTCTACGATTTCATCTTCGATATCCTTGGTGAATTCAACCTCATAGCCAAATTCATCAGCAATAATGGTGATTGCTTCCGCATCCAATCGTTGGTTGATGGAAACAAACATTCCCAAAGACATACACGTGGAGATAATCTCATTTACGGATACGTCCAAGAGTGCCGCCAAGTCATTCGCTGAGATAAACTCGGTAACTTTCAGGATTTTTGATCCTTCCTGTACTACATCTGTAGTATCTCTTTCGCGTTCTGCTTTCTTATCACGTCGGCTTTTCTTACTACCTGACTTACCGCCCTGTAGCCTTGCCAAAGTTTGCTTGATCTGATCTTGGATTTCCTTTTGAGTAGGCTCAGCTTTCTGGTTTCTACCCTGCTGGCCTTTTTGTCCAGGAGCACCTTTTTGGTTTCGATCTCCTTGATTTCTGTTTCTGTTTCCGCCTTTATCGATCCGCTTCCTAGGTCGCTTTTTATCTCTAGCTCGCTCATCAGAAGAAGCCACAGGACCACCTTTCTTTTTCTTTTCGGCAGGTAATTCAATCTTTCCTAGGACTGTTAATCCCTTCAGATTATCCGCTTTTGCAGAAATAAGCTCCTCTTTCTTAGGTTGCTCAGGCTGTGGTTGAGGTTTTACTACACCTGGTAGTTTTTTCTCATCTTTAGGTTGCGGTTCAGGTTTAACTACCCCTGGAGCTTTTTTCTCATCCTTCGGTTTTTGAGGAGCTGGAGCAGGCTTAGCTGGAGCAGGTCTTGACTGCTTCTCATGTTTTCCACCTTTTTTATGATCTGTCTTTTGAGGAAGATCAATTTTACCCAATACCTTAATCCCTTCCAACTTAGGGGCTTCGATTTCAGCTTTGTCCGTTTTCTCAGCTTCAGGAGCTTTAGGCTCTGCCGGAGCAGCTTTCGGTTCTTCTTTTTTCGGAGGTGTAGGAGCAGGCACTTCCTCTTTAGGCGCGGGAGCTGGAGTTGGCGCAGGCGCTGGAGCAGGCTCTGGCTCTGGCTTGGGCTCTGGCTCAAGCGTAACTGTCTCATGTCGCTTCCCTATGGAGAGATGCGATGCTTCTTCTTTTTCCTGAGCAGAGGATCTAAATTCCCGATTCAGCAGCTCTACTTGCTCCATGCTGATTTTTGAATTGGGATTGTCCTGAACCTCATGGCCTTTTTTGCCAAGAGTCTCCACGAGGGTTGCTGTCCCTACGTTGAGCTTTCTTGCCAAAGCGCCTAATCTCATCATTTTTTCTTCTGACATACGCTAAAAACCGCTTTCGAAATCTTTTTTACTATTGGATAATTCTACGGGCTAAACACCCTGACTTATTCAAACTCTTGTTTTAATATCTTGAAGATCTCCTCGATAGTCTCTTCTTCCAGTTCGGTTCTTCTTACCAAATCTTCTTTGGTCAAAGCCAATACGGAACGAGCCGTATCCAAACCGGTTTTCTTCAACTCATCGATGATCCAAGCATCAATTTCATCTTCAAATTCGATCAAATCGACGTCTTCTTCCTCATTTTCATTCAGCTCTCTGAACACGTCGATCTCATATCCTACCAATCGGCTTGCCAATTTGATATTGTATCCGCCCTTTCCGATTGCCAAAGATACCTGATCGGGCTTTAGAAATACAGAAATCCGACGAGTTTCCTCATTGACGCTCAATGAAGATACCTTAGCAGGACTTAATGCACGGGCTACATAAAGGTCCAAATTCTCTGTGAAATTAATCACGTCGATGTTCTCGTTTTGCAATTCACGCACAATCGCATGAATTCTTGAGCCTTTCATTCCCACACATGCACCTACTGGATCAATCCGATCATCATAAGATTCTACAGCCACCTTGGCTCGCTCTCCCGGCTCTCGCACGATCTTTACAATGGTAATCAAGCCATCATAAACTTCAGGAACTTCATTTTCGAAGAGTCTCTCTAAGAAAACAGGAGATGTTCTTGACAAAATGATTTTTGGATTGCCATTCATCATGTCAACCTTGTGGACGATGGCCTTCACGGTATCGCCTTTTCTGAATCGATCCTTAGGGATTTGCTCTCCTTTAGGCAAAATCAGCTCGTTCCCCTCTCCATCAATCATAAGAATCTCACGGCCGAGAATCTGGTAAACCTCAGCAGAGACTACCTCTCCGACCAATTCTTCATATTTATTGAAAAGAATGTCCTTCTCCAAGTCCTTGATTCGCTGGATCAAAGTCTGACGAGCCATCTGCACAGCTCTTCGCCCAAACTCTTCCAGTTCGATTTTTTCATAAACCTCCTCACCGATCTCAAAATCCGGTTCGATTTTGCGTGCATCGGTCAGACTGATTTTATCAAAATCCCAAATATCTTCAGAATTGTCGTCCACAATCTCACGGATACGGAAGATCTCTAAGTCTCCTTTATCAGCATTGATTGTCACGTCAAAGTTTTCGTCCGTTTCAAATTTTTTACGGATCATGGCTCTGAATACATCCTCAAGAATACGGATCATGGTAGGTCGATCCACATTTTTAGATCTCGCAAATTCAGCGAAGGAATCTATTAAGACTTTGGCATCCATTTGATTTATTTAAAAGATACTTGTACAACTGATTTTTTGATATCCTCAAAAGCAACATTTACTTCCTGTAATACCGCTTTTTTTCCTTTTTCTTTCATTTTAGCCTCCAAAACTATTCCTGATTCGGAGACCGATATTAGTTTTCCTTTCAATTCCTTCCCGTCCTGAAGAAATACTTTCAACTCCCTCCCGATATTTTTTCTATACTGTCTTTCAGAAGAAAGTGGAAAATCCACTCCTGGAGAAGAAACTTCAATTCGATAAGCCGAATCGATCAATTCTAATGCCTCAATCTCTCCGGACACTGCCCGACTCACTTTTGCACAACTGTCGATCGTCAGTCCTGCATCTGCATCGATCAGAATATTCAATAGCAGCTGATTAGACTTGGAAATCAGCTGTAAATCCACCAGAAAATGACTTTCGTCCGGCAGACAATCAATAACCAAAGCCTCAAGTCTATCTTTCAAATCATTCATACAGTAAGCATAATGAAAGAGGGGACATGTGGTCCCCTCTAGAAACTATCGAATACGGCACAAAGGTAAAATAAATTTAATCGAAAACCAATTCTCCCCCCAAGAGGAAATTTAAAGAAACCACCATCCATTCAAATAAAAATTAAAAAGAAATGAAACATTTTAAGAGCCTGAGATATACGGCTTGAAATTTGATCCAAAAAATATGCCCAGAGATTCCTTTTTGTGGTCAGAACATAATAATTTTGCCGACCTCCGTTTAATATGCGTATCTTGTTGAGAGCTGTTAGACCCTACTTCATTTACCTTCAAAAACACCAAAATAAAAATGGGATTATTTGATTTTTTCTCAAGTGACATTGCCATAGACCTTGGTACTGCCAACACGCTGATTATCCACAAAGATAAAATCGTGGTGGACGAGCCCTCTATTATTGCGATTGACAAGACTAATAACCGTGTACTTGCGGTCGGAAGAGAAGCTATGAACATGCATGAGAAAACGCATGAAAACATCAAAACAATCCGCCCACTGAAAGATGGAGTAATCGCCGACTTCTACGCCGCTGAGCAAATGATCCGAGGTCTCATCAAAATGATCCCCGGACAGAAAAAAGGAATGTTCCCGCAATCGCATCGGATGGTCATCTGTATCCCATCTGGGATCACTGAAGTAGAAAAACGAGCGGTACGTGACTCTGCTGAGCATGCAGGTGCCAAGGAGGTATACATGGTGTTTGAGCCCATCGCTGCGGCAATTGGTATCGGAATTGATATCGAAAAGCCAATGGGATCTATGATCGTAGATATCGGAGGAGGTACTACTGAGATCGCTTTGATCGCGCTTTCAGGTATTGTAGCCGATCAGTCCATCCGAGTGGCAGGTGATACCTTCACCAAAGATATATTGGACTACATGCGGAGACAGCACAACTTACTCATCGGTGAGCGATCTGCCGAGAAGGTAAAAATTGCCATCGGGTCTGCACTTACGGAACTCGATGACGCACCAGAAGATTACGAAATCAGAGGCAGGGATTTGATGACCGGTATCCCGAAAGTAATCAAGGTGTCTTATTCTGAAATTGCCTTTGCTCTGGATAAATCAGTCTCCAAAATAGAAGAGGCTGTTTTGAAAGCATTGGAGATTGCTCCCCCGGAACTTTCAGCGGATATTTATGATAATGGTATCCACCTCACCGGAGGAGGAGCACTTCTTAAAGGCTTGGACAAGCGATTACATCAAAAAACCAAATTGCCCATTCACATCGCTGAAGATCCCCTTCGTGCAGTAGTACGAGGAACAGGCACAGCGCTGAAAAACTTGCATAATTTCCGAACCGTATTGATGACTTAAAGCCCGAATGCTACGCATTTTCGAATTCCTTTATAAACTAAGGGCCTTTTTATTATTTGTCTTATTAGAAATCATCGCCATCTGGATGGTGGTCAGAAATAACTCTCCCCAAGGAGCAGCATTTTTCAATAGCTCGATGGCCATCTCCGGATCATTATTGAAAACTCAATCTGACATTACAGGATTTTTCAGTCTTTCTGAAGAAAATGATGAGCTAAGCGCTCAAAATGCCCGCTTGCTGAAGGAGTTGATTGGTCAAAATTCCATGGATAGTGTTTCCTACGCCCCATTGGATTCCAGTTTTAAGGCTTCCTTTGAAATCATCGGTGGTAAAATAGTAGGCCAAACCCTGCGTCTAGCTCAGAATCACATCACGATCAATCGAGGTGCGGACGATGGAGTCACAGAGGGAATGGGGATTTTCACCCAAAATGGTGCAGTGGGAAGAGTTAAGGAGGTTTCCAAAAACTTCTCCGTAGGTATTTCCCTCCTAAATACCGGGCTCTTGGTCTCTTCCAAAATCAAATCAAGCGATGTCTTCGGATCTATCAACTGGGATGGAAAAGATACTCAGGTGGCCAAAATGCTCTATGTACCTAGACACGTGACGCCTTCGCCTGGAGACACCGTAATCACTTCCGGCTACAACGCGGTCTTCCCGGAAGGGATTTTGATTGGCACAATCAAAAGCGTCAATCCATCTGAAAACCAAAATTACCTGGATATCAGTGTACAACTGAGTGCTGACTTCAGCAAGCTAAATTATGTGTATTTGGTCAGAAATACATCCATTGAGGAGCGGGATTCTCTCTATCAACAAGCCGAGATAAGCGATGAATATTAGAAATCTTTTTTCGACAATCATCTGGGGAATGCTGCTGCTGGTTATTCAGATATTCTTTTTGAAAAACCTGGCACTCTTTGGCGTTGCCCTTTGTTTCATTTATCTATTGCTCATTTTACATCTACCTGTCAACATATCGACCATTTCGCTTTTGGTGATCAGTTTCTTAGTTGGACTGACCGTGGATATGTTTTACGATACGGGAGGAATTCATGCGGTCGGCACTACATTTATAGGATTTTTTCGACCTATCTGGCTACGAATCATCAGTCCAACGGGTGGATACGACGAAGGAACTTCCCCTACCCTTCAGGAAATGGGCACAGGTTGGTATTTGACCTATATTGTTCCTATGACATTCTTGTTTTCTCTTTTGTTTTTCACAGTAGATCAATGGGGAACCATGGGTGTTTTCAATATCCTAAACAAAAGCTTTTTTTCCTCCATTTTAACGGTGCTTTTGGCTATACTTGTACAAGCGTTGTTCTATAAAAGAAGGAGGAGTATTCTATGAACGACAAGAGGCCGTTTGTCATCATTATCATCATTTCCTTAGTTGGCTTAGTTTTGCTGACCAAGCTTTTTATGATACAGGTAATGGACGATAGCTTTACCCGTAGGGCAGAGCGAAATGCCATTCAGCGAGTGGTGGATCATCCTTATCGTGGATTGATTTATGATCGAAACGGCGAACTCCTCGTTTACAATAATCCTATTTTTGACCTGATGGTCGTACCCAAGGAGTTCTCTGTAAAGGACACGGCTAAATTCCTTTCGATTTTTGGGATTGAAAAAGAAGACCTAGTCACAGCTTACAATGCTGCTAAAAAGTATTCATCCGTCAAGCCATCTCCGCTGATCAAGCAAATTTCTTCAACGGATTTTGCCAAGATTCAAGATTTCCTCATCGACTACCCGGGCTTATTTATCACCACGAGATCTGTGCGCTCCTACCCTACCCCTATTGCAGCTCATGCTCTTGGCTATATTGGTGAGATCAATGCCCGCCAACTCGAGAGAGACAGCTCAGACTATTACGAACAGGGTGATTATGTAGGCCTAAGTGGAATGGAGCGATTCTACGAAGATGAACTGAGAGGTCAAAAAGGGGTCAAATACAAAATGGTCAACGTCCGAGGCGTAGATAAGGGACCATTTAAAGATGGGGCTTACGATACCGCGTCCGTTGCAGGAATCAATCTAACGTCAACACTGGATCGAGAACTTCAGCTATACGGTGAGCATCTGATGGAGGGGAAAACAGGATCAGTCGTGGCCATCGAACCAAAGACAGGTGAGATATTGGCGATGATTTCCGCTCCCTTTTATGACCCAAATGAATTGACTGGAGCTGATTTTGGAAAAAATTACTCCATTCTGAACTCCTTGGATAGCAAGCCTTTCCTCAATCGTCCGGTCATGGCCCGCTACCCACCCGGATCCATCTTCAAAATTGTGCAGAGCTTGATTGGTTTACAAGAAGGGATCATATTTCCAGAGACGACCTTTACTTGCAACAGATCTTTGGTAGCCTGCCATAATCATCCTTCTCCGGTCAATCTTTTCGGAGCTATCCGAAATTCCTGTAACCCTTATTATCATCAGGCTTTCAGAAGGATCATCAATCAGGAGATCTCCAGCAATACCTTTAAGGATACCCAGATTGGTCTGGATGCCTGGCGGGAAAAAGTGATGAAATTCGGACTTGGGGGAAAACTCGGGGTAGATATGGTCGGCGAATACGGTGGGGATGTCCCTTCCAGTCAACTTTATGATCGAGTCTATGGTGAAGGACGCTGGAAATACTCGACTATTTACTCGCTTTCAATTGGGCAGGGAGAATTACAGGTGACTCCATTACAAATGGCCAATTTGGCAGCCATATTCGCAAATAAAGGATATTATTACACCCCGCATCTTATCAAAGCAGTGGATGGAGATCCTACTAGAATCCCTGCCAAATTCAGAATCCAAAATGATGTAGGTGTTGACCCCAAGCATTTTGATCTAATTCAAGACGCAATGGCGGAGGCACTTTACGGAACAGCAAATCGGGCTATTATCCAAGATTTGGTGATTGCCGGTAAAACAGGAACAGCCCAAAACCCACATGGAGAGGATCACTCTGTATTTGTGGCTTTCGCACCAAAGGATGATCCGAAGATTGCGATAGCTGTCTATGTAGAAAATGCGGGATGGGGTGGTCGAGCTGCAGCAAGTACGGCGAGTTTGATGATTGAAAAGTACCTTCGAGGACAAATCACCAGACCCCAGTTAGAAGAATATGTATTGGCCAATAATTTCATCTATTAATGCGAAGTAACGATCTCCCCATCAGTCGCGTCGATTGGCCTACCGTACTAGTCTATTTTGCCTTAGTCATCATAGGCTGGTTTAATATCTATGCTGCGGTTTTTGACGGGCAGGCTGCCAAAAGCATTTTCGACTTTTCTATCAACTCGGGTAAGCAGCTTGTTTGGATCGGTGCTTCGGTGGCGATTATCCTTGTTATCATGGCCGCTGATCATCGGCTTTTTGAAAATCTTGCCCTTCCGGTTTACCTCTTTTTCCTTGTTTTACTTCTATTGACTCCCTTTCTGGGAAAAGAAGTTAATGGGCAGGTACTTTCCATAGGAGTTGGCTCCTTCAGGATACAACCTGGCGAATTTGCCAAATTTGCAACAGCACTCGCGCTAGCAAAGGTGATGGAAAGGCCGAATTTCGATCTCTCTCAAACCAAAAACCAACTTATTGCCTTGGGAGTGATGATGGCACCTGTAATCCTGATTTTGCTGCAGCCTGACACGGGTACGGCAATGGTTTACTTTGCGCTTTTCATCATGTTTTATCGAGAAGGTTTTCCTCAGCGCTATTATATCTTGGGTCTTGGTTTTATTGCCCTGTCTCTACTCGCTTTGGGTATTGAAAACAATTTATACCTAGCAATAGGAATAGGGCTAATCTTTTTATTATTAGTATCCATCGGAAAGCGATCTTGGAAAAGGACGCTGGTATTTGGAGCGATTGCCCTGGTGATGATAGGATACAGCTACAGTATCGATTTTGTGGTATCCAAGCTCCCTCCTCATCAGCAAAACAGAATCATGGTTTTGTTCAACCCTGACTTGGATCCGCTTGGAGTTGGTTGGAATGTAACCCAGTCCAAAATTGCCATTGGTTCAGGTGGATTCTTAGGAAAGGGTTATTTGCAAGGCACCCAAACCAAGTTTGATTTTGTACCGGAACAACACACGGATTTTATCTTCTGTACGCTAGGGGAAGAATTTGGCTGGTTGGGCAGCTTGGTAGTAATCGGATTGTTTATGACTTTGCTTTACCGGCTGGTCGTCATGGCAGAGCGACAGAAAACACGATTCGCCAGAGTCTATGGCTACTCCGTGCTTTCTATCATTCTTTTCCACTTTATGATTAATATTTCGATGACGATCGGGCTTTTCCCGGTAGTGGGAATTCCACTTCCATTTTTCAGTTATGGAGGATCCTCCTTGTGGTCATTTACTATTTTGCTATTCATCTTTATCAAAATGGATGCATCCCGTTCTCAGCAATTGGGCCGATTGGGTTAATCCAGGAAGCGTCTATAGACCAATGAAAGAAATTCGTCCACTGGCTCTGAATTGGGTTCCCAACCTAACTCGGGTAGGTATCGATGATTAATTAATTCGATGGCGTCTTCCAATGAATCACAGGCATCAAGCGATTTCAAAGCATGAGTTAATAAGTCATCATTACCTTCGAAAAGCTCCTTTCGAAACATGAAACGCTGATTGATGGCCAGGCTTTCCGACAATTCACCAATAATCCCTTTCATCCCTTTATAACTTTCAGCAGAAAATCTAGCACGAACTTGCGTCACTTGAATCGAACCTGAAGCGCTTGGACTTGGACTCTTTGGAGTAGAAGCAACCGGCTCAGGTGTAGTTTCCACTTTTGCCTGAGGAGCTTCTTTTACTTCCTCTTCTTCGAAATTCTCAAAGAAAGAAGCAGACTCCTCCGTCTTTGGGTTTGGGGCAAGGGCTTCCGCTTCAGTTTGACTGTCATTTTGTAGATAAGCATCGAGGTCAAAAGCTTTGACATCGCCCAAGGTGGCAAGCAGCAAATTGACGGACTCCAATTGATCCTTCACTGCTTGGTAATTGGCCGCGATGGCTTTTTTATAGTCTGACGCCTCCTGACCAAACCCAGCCTTGTCGATCAAAAAATTAATCAATTGAGCATGCCATTTATAGTACTTTTTATTCTCGCGCAGGTATTCATTGATCTGCTTTGCCGGGGCCTGATCGATTTCAGATTGATAATAGCTCACAGGATCAGTGGCCAGTTCTACAGCTCTTTTCACCGCCTCTTCGAGTAAGGGCTGAAAATTTCCTTTCTCCACTCGGATTCTTCGGGATAGCACATTCATAAACTGGGTTAAGGCTTCATGAACTGAAATATCCCGATAGTCGAAATAAGGATTGCTTTTCAGTTTCTGTAATTCCTTCTGCCACAGCTCGAAGAGATGCTTGATCACAAAGAAATTAACTTGGACAGAGCTGGTCAAGCCAACGATATCCTGTCCTGAGATGAATTGCCGATCAGTAAAAAACCGTTCGCAGACGGTCTCGGAGTACGCTTTGGCGTAATTTTCTAAATATTTGCTGTTAATTTGAGTTGTCATTCACTTGGTGATTTACTAAAGTCAACGAAGAAATGTCCCGAATAGTGATAGAGAACCTATATAATCGTACCCTGGACTCGGGCAATCGCTCGGGTAAAGTTATTGAATTAATTCATGAAAACGGCATCGATTGGATGCATGCCTGCGGCAAAAAAGGTCGTTGTACCAGTTGCAAAATGATCGTCGTTTCAGGGATTGAAAATCTCGACGCACCCAATGAACGGGAGCTTTTCTACAAAAAACAAGGAAGATTGAAACAGGATGAAAGACTTTGCTGCCAAACGGATATTCCTGAAGGTGATCTTCGAATCCGAGTGGCAGAAATCAACAAATTCCCCCATCTAGACTACAGCGAGTAAGGCATGTTTATAGAACCATCTGTACGTAGAAGTGGTACTCATGACCGGAAAGGTCAGCTTGAGGTGATTTGTGGATCCATGTTTTCCGGAAAAACCGAAGAACTGATTCGCAGGTTAAACCGTGCCAAAATCGCCCGATTGAAAGTTGAGATTTTCAAACCCAAAATTGACACTCGCTATCACGAAGAGGAGGTAGTATCCCATAATGAAAACTCGATCCGCTCCACTCCAGTGGATTTTGCAGAAGATATCCTGCTACTCAGCGGAAACTGTGATGTGGTAGGGATAGATGAGGTGCAATTTTTTGATGATCGAATCGTATCCGTGGTCACCCAACTCGCCAATCAGGGCAAGCGGGTAATAATGGCGGGGCTTGACATGGACTTTGAAGGGCAGCCTTTCGAGCCTATGCCCAAGTTGATGGCAGTAGCAGAGTATGTGTCCAAAGTCCACGCGATTTGCATGAAATGCGGGGATTTGGCTGCTTTTTCCCTCCGACTTTCCGATTCCAAACAGAAAGTAATGCTGGGTGAGCATAGTATCTATGAGGCGCGTTGCCGCAAATGTTTTTTTGAAGACAAACGCTGATGCTCAAAAAGACTGAGGGAATAGTCATCAACTCAATCCGGTACAGGGATACAAGCCTGATCGTCAAAATATTTACCCGTGAGCTCGGACTAAAATCCTACATCATCAATGGAGTGAGAAAAGCTGGTGCCAAATCAAAAGCAGCACTTTATCAACCGATGACCATTTTGGATTTAGTAGTCTATGAAAAGGAAAATTCGGGACTGCAGCGAATCTCCGAGTCCAAACTAGCCCATCCCTTTGCACTGATTCCTTATGAATTTCCCCGCACAAGCATTGCACTTTTTCTGGCAGAGGCAGTTGCCAAGTCGATTTATGAAAATTATCACAACGAACAATTATTCGACTGGCTCAAAAATTCACTTCTGTGTTTGGACCGAAATACACAGGAAATCAAGCACTTTCCGCTAGTATTTCTTCTGGAGATGGCCAGATTTATCGGGTTTGGGCCTGAAACTCCGCACGAATTATTGGACGAAAGTCGCTCCTTGCCATTTGATGCGCAGGAACTTTCGCAGGCTATCGAATACCTAGAGTGTCTGATGAAGGATTCTTATTCCTGCCAATTGAAAGTTAAAAAGGAGCTTCGAGGCAAATTATTGGACTTTTTGCTGGTTTTTTATGGAGAGCAACTCGATAGCAATCAAGTTTGGAAATCCATCGCGATCATCCGAAATGTGATGGCTCAATAAAAATCAGAGAAAAAAACAAATATTTGTTAAATCTAAGATATAGCTGTAATATTGCAGACATACCGCAGGTGAACAGGCATCCCACTTTGTCCTGAACAATTCAAGCAGTTCTTTTTTGCTACGATCTTCATTTGCGATCAAAACCGCGTTAAGCACACTATTATTATCATTCACTCATACTCTCTTTATGTACAACATAGAAGAACTCAGAATCAGATTACTGTCTGAACTGAAGGAAATCGCCGAGGAACTGGGCGTCAAAAACTTCAAATCCCTCAAAAAAGACGAACTCGTCTACGCCATCCTCGACCAGCAAGCTATCACCCCAGAGCAAGCCCTCCCTAAGAAAAAACCTTCAGCAGCAGAATCAACACAAGAGCCTCCCAAAGCCGAAGAACCTGCAAAGGCAGCAAAGCCAGAAAAGAAAGAAAAACCAGCCGCTAAGGAAGAAGAGCCGGAATTCAAACCAAAATTCCGAAGACAAAATGTGACCGAACTTCCTAAAGAGCAAGGCAAGCCAGAGAAAAAAGCGGCAGAACCTGAAAAGGCTGAAGCTCCCAAAAGACCTGAAAAAAGACAGGAAAGCGGAGATGAAAATCCCAAAACTTTTAGACCTAGACGCAAGGTTTTTGAAGAGGTCAACGTAGCCAACGAGTCCAAAGATGAAAAGGCAAAACCAGAGGCAGCAGCTGAACCTGAAGTAGAGCTTCCAAAGCGCAAAAACTTCAAGTCTCAAGATGAAATTCATACTCCTGCAGCCGAAACAGTCCCGAGCAATAAGAAGAAGACCTATGTCAGTCCTAAGGAATTTGACGGAGTCATCGAAAATGAAGGGGTATTGGAAATGATGCCAGAAGGCTATGGTTTCCTACGCTCACTGGATTATAACTATCTGGCTTCTCCAGATGATATTTATGTATCACCGAGTCAGGTCAAACTATTCGGCCTGAAAACAGGAGACCATATCAAAGGCTCTATCCGACCACCTAAAGAGGGTGAAAAATATTTTGCCCTTTTGAAAATCGGCACTGTCAACGGAAAGACGACAGACGAAATTCGTGATCGCGTTCCTTTCGAGTACCTCACTCCGCTTTTCCCTGAAGAAAGATTAAACCTTTCCGCCAAACCAGACGGCTATTCTACTCGAATCTTGGACCTTTTCGCTCCTATCGGAAAAGGTCAGCGAGGTATGATCGTAGCCCAGCCAAAAACTGGTAAGACGGTCTTATTGCAGCAAATCGCCAACGCAATTGCTAAAAACCATCCGGAAGTACACCTGATGATCTTGCTGATCGATGAGCGTCCGGAAGAAGTGACCGATATGGCCCGATCCGTACGAGGTGAGGTGATTTCCTCCACTTTTGATGAGCAAGCCGAGCGTCATGTGAAAGTTGCCAACATCGTTTTGGAAAAAGCTAAGCGAATGGTAGAAGTAGGCCATGATGTGGTTATCCTTTTGGACTCCATCACCCGACTTGCCCGTGCACACAATACTGTGGTGCCTAGCTCCGGAAAGATCCTTTCCGGCGGTGTGGATGCCAATGCCCTGCATAAGCCCAAGCGATTCTTTGGGGCAGCGAGAAATGTGGAAAATGGCGGTTCATTAACTATCATCGCCACAGCTCTTGTAGAAACTGGATCCAAGATGGATGAGGTGATCTTCGAAGAATTCAAAGGAACCGGTAATATGGAATTGGCTTTGGACAGAAAGCTAGCCAACCGAAGAATTTATCCATCGATCGATGTCTTGAGTTCCGGTACTCGACGCGAGGACTTGCTGATGGACAAGGAAGAAATGCAACGTGTGTGGATTCTTCGCAAGTTGATGAGCGACATGAACTCTCAAGAGTCCATGGAATTCCTACTCAACCGAATGAAAGGAACTCGCGACAATGCAGAGTTTTTGATCAGTATGAATGGGTAAAAAACCCGATGTTTGATGTTGGGTGACCGATGCCTCGGCCTCGTTCAGCACAAGTGTCCTGTTATAAAAAACGAAACCGGCTCGAAAGAGTCGGTTTTTTTTATGCGCAGATTCTTAAAGCGGTTTTTATAGGTTATTATTTTTTACAGATTATCTATAAGAAAATGGATTTTAAACCACCCAATTTGCTTTGTTTATTAAGTATTTGGTTAATAGTGATTTACTGAATAATTTTCACTCCTTTTGTATAATTAATAGCATTTGTATAGCAAAAGGAAGCTAGCTAGATTCTTGTAAATAAACTTTTGGATCCGGAACAAACTCTTGTATTCAAAAATATTTCAAAGGCCCTACCTAGCATAAAAAGAGATCAGGAAAATATTTGCATATTTGAGTTGATAAAAGTGTAGAATTCTGAAAATTTGATCAAAAATTAAAATTATTCTGTAAGGCTACTATTTTTCAACGATTTATGACATTTGTCAGAAAATACAAAAAGTATTTTTTTGTATGTTTGTGACAATAAAGTGTTAACGAAATTTGATTAAAATTTTTAGGAAAATAATTCAGAGCTCCCTATTGGGATGTTTTCTGATCATACTTTTGGACCATTTCCTTTATATAAGAAGGAAAGAGGCACTTTTTTATTCAAATCCAAAGCAATTCAGCCAATTCGTAGGACAATTTCTATTAATTTTTGGATTGTTGTTAAGCCTTGGAAGCGGAGATGTATTGGGGCAGATAGCTCTCAGAGGTTCGGCAACCAATACGAGCAATGGTGGTTCAATAGTTCTAACGGCTCCAGCAGATTTGCAAGTTGGAGACTTGATGATCGTAAATATTGCAGAAAGTGACAATGATCGTGACCAATTAGGCCAAGGAAGTTATTTAGGTGGATGGACAACCATTGTTTCAGGGGTTTTCGCCTCTGAGGGAGATAATAGGTGGGCTGTAGCTTGGCTTTATAAGATCGCTGATGCTGGAGATGTCGCAAACCGAAATTTCGATTTTGATGCAGATAATCAAGCAGAAAGCATTGTAGGTGGAATTGCTGTCTTTTCCGGAGTTGACACCACAGATCCCTTCGATGCAATAGGAACTCCTGTAGTAGGTGATGCTGATGATTTGACGGCAAGTGCAATTTCTCCTCCAACTCCCGGAAATGCAATTGTTATGCTCGGCGTGGTTGCTGACGACAGAACCTATTCCGGCTGGAATACAAATACACCTGGTCCAGGAACCCTTCCGTTAAATGAGATTTTTGAAGAAACATCCAGACGAAGTGCCGATTTATCTGTGGGTGCTGCATGGGCTCCTAATCCAAATACTGGGAATACTGGAGACGGAGATGCTGAGCTGGAAAATAATGAGAATGATCCCTTTTCGTCAATATTACTTGCTTTAAAGCCTGCTTGTTCATCCTCAGCTAATCCTGGCCCAACAATGTCCCCAATTTGTCAAGGAGGAACATCCGCTGGTCTCGGTGGGAGTGTTGGTGGTTCCGCTACAGGTGGTATATGGTCTGATGGAGGAATTGGAGGTACTTTCAGCCCTAGTGCTACAAACTTAAATGCGACCTGGACTCCACCTGCTAATTATATTGGAACTGCTACACTTACCTTAACTACTACAGGCGGGGGATGTGATACTTTCGATTCCAAAACAATCTTAGTAAACCCAAGCCCGACTGTTAATGCAGGCTCCTCACTTCCTGCCATTTGCCAAGGAGATAGTTCTGTTCCATTAGGAGGCAGTGTGGGTGGCGGAGCTACAGGTGGAACTTGGTCTGACGGCGGAATTGGAGGAACTTTCAGCCCAAGTGCAACTGCTCTAAACGCAACTTGGACACCACCCGCATCTTATAGTGGCACTGCCACTTTAACCCTGACCACATCAGGAGGTTCCTGTGGTTCGGTTAGCGATTCAAAAACCATTACAGTAAACCCCGGTGCAACAGCAGATGCCGGAGGTGCATTGGCGGCCATATGTCAGGGAGAAACCTCGGCTCCTATGGGAGGGAGTATTGGGGGAGTGGCTACTTCGGGCACATGGAGTGGAGGGGCCGGTACCTGGACGAATGCTAACAATCCTGCCTCTGCTACCTACACTGCATCAACAGGAGAATCTGGTTTAATCACACTGACCCTCACTACTACGGGTGGAGCATGTGGCACCACTTCAGTTTCAAAAACCATTCTAGTCAATGCACTTCCACAAGCAAACCCAGGTCCCGCTTTAGCAGGTATTTGCCAAGGGGAAACTACTTCGGCAATGGGTGGATCCGTATCGGGATCTGTTGCGGGAGGAGTTTGGAGTGGAGGGTCCGGTACTTGGACTAATCCTACTGATCCAGCTAATGCGACCTATACTGCTGGGGCCTCCGAGTCAGGAACAATTACCCTAACCTTAACGACAGTCGGGGGGGATTGTGGAGTAACTACAGCAACCAAAACGCTAACAATTACCACTAGCCCAACAGCTAATGCAGGAGGAGCCTTGGCAGAAATATGTGATGGCGAGACTTCGGCACCAATGGGAGGAAGCATAGGTGGTGCCGCTACAAGTGGCATTTGGACTAATTTGAATGGAAATGGTACCTGGACCAATGCCAATGATCCTGCCAATGCAACCTATACAGCAGGCCCAAACGATAGCGCATTAGGCCTAATCACTTTGCAGCTTACTGCTAGCGGTGGTTCCTGTAGTCCTGCAGTAGTTACAAAAACTATCCAAGTAAATCCGGGCAAAACAGTCACCCCTGGTTCTTCCGATACATTCTGTTTTTTCACAGGAGACATTAATCTTACCCATAGTACCACTGGGGCTACCGGAATATCTGGAGATGGAATAGATGGCGCTAATGGACTTCCTACGGGCGTAAGTGCCACATTTAATTCTTCTACCGGAGAAATAAGCATAACAGGCAACGCAACAGAGCTGGGAACCTTCAACTACAGCATAGAATTGCTGGGAACCTGCGGAGTAGCCTTTGCAACAGGAACTATCATTGTAGAAGATTGTGGCTGTGTAGAGACTTTGGATTTTGACACTAATCCTTCAGGTACATGGGTTGTTCCGAATGGAGTGACAGAAATTATTGTGGAAGCCTGGGGAGGTGGAGGAAGAGGTGGTAGAAGAACTGTTGATGGATATGGAGCCGGTGGTGGTGGTGGTGGTTATTCACGATCAATTATTACAGTTAATCCTGGTGATTTCTTCAATTATACTGTGGGAGCTGGGGGGAACAATTCAGACATAAATGGAGGCAACTCTGTTTTCGGTTCAAATTTAGTAGTAGCAAATGGAGGTCAGGGGGCATCAACTAACTCATCAATTGGAGGAAATGGAGCATTATTGGGCGTTGGAGAAGTACGAAGAACTGGAGGTGATGGAGCGAATGCAGATAACTCAGGTGGCAGTAGAAGAAGTGGAGGAGGTGGTTCTTCAGGAGGTCCAGGTGGAAATGGAATTGATGCAACAAATCAAAATGGAGCTACAGCTCCTGATGGTGGAGGCATTGGAGGTAGTGGTGTAGCTAACACTTCTACAAACACTCCTGGTGAGCCAGGTGCGGAACCAGGAGGGGGTGGTGGAGGTGCCCGAAGAAATGGAAGTAATCAAGATGGAGGTGAAGGCGGAGCTGGTCGAATCACAATTACTTACACCTTGGATGCGGGCATTGTCAATGGCCCTCAATCTATTTGTGTCGGAGGTACGACTACATTTACTTCTACCATGACTGGAGGAGTCTGGTCATCAGCAGATCCTTCTATTGCCACAGTCAATCCCACAACAGGAGTGATTACTGGGGTAAGCGCGGGTGCAGCAACGATCCGATATACCATAACGGGCTGTTCGGTAGCCACTTCTTCCAGAACAGTTTTTGTAAATCAGCCTATTGATCCAGGAACCCTCAGTGGAAATCAGGATATCTGTATAGGAGGAGATACTCAGCTTTTATCTTCAACGGCCTTCGGAACCTGGTCTTCATCTAATCCAGCTGTTGCCACGGTTTCCAGCACAGGCTTAGTAACTGGAGTTTCCGCAGGTTCAGCGGAAATATTCTATACCCTCCCTGCCAGTGGGGGCTGTCCTGCACCTGAGACTAGTATAATTATCACTGTCACTGCACCACCTGATGCAGGAACCTTGAGCGGAGTACAGGAGGTATGTGAAGGAGGAACAAGAACTTTCTCCTCTACTACTTCAGGAGGTATTTGGTCCTCCGGAAATCCAGCTGTTGCCACAGTAGATCCTTCAACTGGGCTTGTGACCGGAATAGCTGCAGGTTCCGCAATTATTACCTACACGGTTTCAGGCTCAGGAGGCTGTGCAGATGACTTTGAAACCCGGTCCATTACAGTAACCCAAGCGCCTGATGCAGGGACCTTAAGTGGGGCGGATGAACTTTGTGTAGGCGAAACTACCCTATTCAGCTCAACTTCAATAGGAGGCACTTGGTCCTCAAGTAATACAGCAGTAGCCTCAATAAATGCATCGACGGGAGAAGTCACTGCTCTTTCTAGTGGTACAACTACTATTAGCTACACAGTAGCAGGCTCAGGAAGTTGTTCAGATGACACTGCTACCCGAAACCTAACTATTAACCCACTACCAACACCTACATTTATTACCCAACCCACTGGAGTAGTGTGTATTGGGGAAGAGGTAACTTATTCAACTCAAACCGGACAATTCAATTACGACTGGCAGATATCTGGTACGGAGGGAGTTGATTATTCTATATCCTCTGGTGGAACAAGTACAGACAATTCTTTAACTCTGATTTGGTTGACTCAAGGCACCAAACAAGTATTCTTGAGTTATTCGAATTCAAACGGATGTTCTGCTCCTTCCTTTATTAGCAGCTCGGTTTCAGTTAGTCCCCTCCCAAATCCTACTTTCTTAATTGAACCATCGGATGATTTTTGTATTGGTGATATATCTTTATATACTACCCAATCAGGACGTTCGAATTATTCTTGGAATATCTCTGGAGTTCAAGGCACAGATTATAATATTGTAGCAGGCGGATTAACTACTAATACAATTTCAATAGAATGGCTGACAGATGGAACTAAAACTGTCACTGTTAATTATGAAAACTCCAATGGCTGTCAAGGAGCAAGCCCTGTATCTAATACAATCACTGTAAATCCGATCCCGGTTCCTACCTTCACCACTGCTCCTTCCGGAATAGTATGTATAGGTGAGGAAGTCACTTATACAACACAGTCAGGGCCAGAAATTTCAGATTATGATTGGACTATTTCCGGTGATGAAGGAATAGACTTTACCGTAACCGCTGGAACCGACAATACATTAACAATCATTTGGTTGACTGCTGGGCAAAAAACTGTAACAGTCAACTATGAAAACTCCAGTGGTTGTGCTGGCTCCTCACCGGCAACAAGCACTATTGACCTGGATCCTCTGCCTGTTCCGACCTTCACCACTGAGCCTTCCAATCCAACATGTATTGGGGACGAGGTAACTTATACCACCCAGTCGAACCAATCCAACTATATCTGGACAATTACAGGGACTGAGGGAACTGATTATAACATTACCGGTGGTGGTATTGGCACGAGTAGTAATACAGTGACCATCGAATGGTTGACTGATGGAGATAAAACTGTGACGGTTGGTTATACCAATCCCGATGGTTGTATTAGTGCTACCTCAGCTTCCAATACCATTACCCTAGACCCTCTTCCTGTTCCTACCTTCACTACTGAACCTACAGATCCGGTTTGTATTGGAAGCGAAGTCACTTACACTACCGAAACAGGGCAATCCAATTATATATGGACCCTTTCCGGTACGTTAGGGAATGATTATAATATTACCGCGGGAGGAGTTGGTACTGGTAGCAATACAGTGACTATTGAATGGTTAACGGATGGCACCAAAACCGTCACTGTAAATTATACAGATGCAAATGGATGTACAGGCATCTCCCCAGCTTCCAATACCATCAATTTGGATCCCCTCCCCGCCCCTACTTTTACGGTGGAACCATCTAATCCTGTCTGCCTCAATGATGTGGTAACTTATACGACCCAAGGTGGTCAATTCGACTATGACTGGGATATTTCAGGAAACTTAGGTACGGACTACAACATCACTGCGGGAGGAATTGGAACGACTAGTAACTCAGTAACTGTTGAATGGTTGACATCTGGGTCGAAAACAGTCACAGTAAATTATACGGATGGAAATGGATGCTCTGTACCTAGTCCTGCCAGCAATACCATAGAGGTAGGTGTTTACACCTCCATTATTACACAGATTGATAATACCAATGTACTGGAATGCTTTGGAGATGGTTTTGATCCTTTATTTGTTGTGGCACTTGGATCAAATTTATCTTACCAATGGTATAGAAATACCACCGGAGTCATTGATACTTCTGTAGATACGCAGGTTGGAACAAATTCTAACACATATACTCCCCCTTCTACACCTGTAGGAGCTTCGTATTATTATGTAGTTGTTTCTGGAGACTGTGGTACCGAAACTTCTGCCGTTTCAGGTGTCCGTATTGTGAATCCTTCGGGAACACTTATAACAGACAATCCCGATGTTTTGGATGAAACGATATGTTTTGGAGACTCTTTTTCTCAAGAACTGAATGTGGCCGCTTTGGGGGATGGAGGAAGTGCGGTTACTTATCAATGGTATCAAAATACAAGCCCAGATAATACAGGAGGGGTTATGCTTTCAGGAGAAACAAGCCCAACCATGTTTACTCCTCCTTCTGATGCAAGTGTTGCAGATGGATTACCGAGATATTACTATGCTACAGCGTCAAGTACCTGCGGTACCGTTCCCACTACAATATCCGGTGCGTTCATAGTTAACCCGTTGACATCTATTGAAAATGAGGATCTTACAGGAGAAATAATTTGCGAGGGTGAGGGTCCGTTTAGCTCGATTTCGGTGACTGCAATAGGAACTGGAACCTTATCTTATCAGTGGTACAGCAACACTACTGGAGTAATTAATACTGGAGCTGACACTCCGGTTGGAACAGACTCAGATACATTTACTCCACCTTCTGATGTGGCTGATGGCACACCTCGATATTATTACGTGGTAGTTTCCAGTTCAGGCGGTTGTGGACCTGATCAAACTTCTGGTATTTCTGGAGCCTTTGTGGTGAATGAATTGCCAGTTCCTACTTTAAGTCCTGCTCCTTCAGGAGAGGTTTGTGCAGGCACTTCGGTAACCTACACCACTGAGTCAGGACAATCCAATTATAATTGGACAGTACCTGGAGCAGCTGGAATAGATTATACCATTACCGCAGGCGGAATTGGGACAACAGATCAAACAGTGACGTTGACATGGCTAACTTCTGGAACCAAGAATGTCTCCATAAATTACAACAACTCAAACAATTGCGCTGCTGCCACGCCTACTGTCATTTCTACGATTGTCAATGCGCTGCCTGTACCAACCTTCACTACTGCTCCCCCAGATGAAGTTTGTGTAGGTGAATCAGTAACTTATACTACCGAAGTAGGTCAATCCAATTATGTTTGGAACATCCCGGGAACAGCTGGTTCAGATTATAACATTACAGGTGGTGGAATTGGAACCACTGACAATTCCGTAACGCTAACTTGGTTAACGGATGGCACCAAGGATGTTTCTGTTAATTATACAAACTCCAACAATTGTACAGCTGCAACCGCAACAATCAATTCAACAATCGTCAATGCTCTTCCTGTTCCTACATTTATCACCCCTCCTCCTGCTGAAGTTTGTGTTGGAACATCAGTAACCTATTCTACCCAACCGGGTCAGTCTAATTATACTTGGACTATTCCTGGAACAGCAGGAATAGACTACAATATCACAGGAGGTGGAATAGGAGCTTCAAGCCATACAGTCACGCTTACCTGGTTGACGGCTGGTGCAAAAGATGTATCAATTAATTACACCAATGCCAATAATTGTATAGCAGCAACTGCTACAGTCAATACCACAATCGTCAATTCGCTTCCAACACCAACATTCACCGATGCACCTCCTGTTGAGGTTTGTGTAGGAACTTCGGCAACTTATTCTACTGAATCGGGTCAAACCAACTACATCTGGACAGTGCCAGGAATAGCTGGAACAGATTACACGATAACTTCTGGCGGTATTGGGACTGCTAGCAATACAGTTACACTTACTTGGTTGACAGCTGGTGTCAAAAACGTATCGATCAATTATACCAATGCCAATAATTGCTCCGCAGCAACTGCTGTTGTCAATACTACCTTCGTTAATGCCCTACCTGTACCAACATTTACAGCACAACCTTCTACTGATATCTGTGTGGGTAGCTCGGTAACGTATACTACCCAATCAGGTCAGGATAATTATACCTGGTCAATCCCAGGAACTGCGGGAACAGACTATACGATCACATCTGGAGGTATTGGACCTTTTGACAATACAGTCACCTTAACTTGGTTATCTGCTGGATCCAAAATTGTCTCTGTAAATTATAGTAATTCGAATAATTGTGAAGGCGCATCAGCTGTCACCAATACTATTGATGTCAATCCTCTACCTGTTCCAACATTCACAGATGCTCCTACCGCTGATCTTTGTATAGGAGCTCCGGTCACTTACACTACGCAACCTGGACAATCAAACTATATCTGGACAATCCCAGGGACTTCGGGAACCGATTACACCATTACCTCCGGAGGTATAGGGTCTTCCAATCACACCGTCACTCTTACTTGGTTAACTAGCGGTACCAAGAATGTTTCGGTGAATTACAGTAATGCTGGAGGATGTACGGCGGTATCAGCTGTGACCAATTCCACGGAAGTAAATGTGACCCCTGTCATATCAGATATCACAGGAACTGTAATCTGTAGTGGGGAGAATTTCGAAGTAATCCCGCTAGATGGATCTAATGGCTTGGTTCCTGCTGGAACGACTTATACCTGGACGGTATCTTCAAATGGAAATTTAACAGGTCAGTCTGATGTGGCTACTCCTCAAACCACTATTTCACAGACCTTGATAAACACTTCATTGGTGGATCAGACGGTCACCTATACAGTCACTCCTACCACTCCAGACGGATGTGTTGGGAATACCTTCGAAGTCGATGTGCTGGTCCGGCCTATGCCAACTGTAGATCCTATCTCAGATCAAGATATCGGTTGTTCTGGCCAATCTACCACAGCTGTGAATTTTACGGGTAATGGAGTCGCAGGAGTAGTTTATAATTGGACGAATAGTGAACCATCGATTGGTCTAGCTGCGTCCGGCACTGGAAACATTCCTGCATTTATTGCGGAGAACCCTGGTTCAGGTCCGATTACTGCCACCATTACAGTAACACCTACGGTGAATGGTTGCCCAGGTCCTTCAGAATCCTTCACTATTACTGTTGACCCAACCCCAGTAATTACCCTTCAGGCGGATTACTGTGCTGTAGATGGAAGTGTGCTTTTAGTGGCAAGTTCAAATGTGACTGGAACAACTTGGTTATGGAATACCGGAGAGACAACCTCTTCAGTACTTGTAGATATCGCCGGATCTTATTCGGTAACAGCTACCTCGCCTGATGGATGTACCAGTACATCGTCAATCAGTATCGCTGAGGAATTAATCGTGGATGGATCCTTTACCAATTTTGATCCTGCAAATCCAAGCTTCTTCACTGAATACACTCAAAATCAAGCATATTATGTCAATGGTAATCCCGCAACAGGTTTATGGCCTGAAGGTTATTATGCAGTGAATGTAAATGCTCACGGAAGCACCACAACCACTCCTCCAGGATATCATACTAATTTTTATGGTAGAGACCATACCAACAATGCGACTGGACCTAGAAACTTCATGATGGTTAATGGAGGTGCGCTAATAGGTAGTCCTCTTAGACAGCCCGTTATTTGGAGACAAGAGGTCACGGTTGAGCAGTTTACAGAGTACTATTTCTCCGCTTGGGCGATGAATTTGAACCCTGCATCAAATGCTAGACTACAATTCAAAATCAATGGTCAATTAGTAGGTACTGTTCTGGATTTATCCACAGCCCCAGAGCCAACTAGTCAAGCTCAGGTAGGGTTAGATAACTGGAGAGAATTCAGATCCAATCCAAGCTGGAGCTCGGGAACTGCCACAACTGCAATCATTGAAATTGTCAATCTAAATACTGCACTAGGTGGTAATGACTTTGCATTGGATGATATTTCCTTCGGAACACTTTCCCCTTTCATTAGATTAACCTCAGATCCAGGAACTGATGATAGTCAAGTTGTCTGCGAGGATTCTCCAATTATAGATATCGAATATGCAGTTGGTGGGGGATTGGACGGTCCAATAGTTACAGGACTACCTGCAGGTCTTTCAGCTATTTGGAATGGAGTTAATTTGAGAATTAGCGGTTCTCCAACAACTCCTGGTGAATATACCTATGAGGTCTTTACCACAGGATCCTGCCAGCAGGTACGAGTGGAAGGTTTGATTGTAGTAAGAGATGTCCCTGATGTAAGCAACATAGCAAGCGACCAAACCATATGTGAGGGAGATACACCTGATCCTATTATTGGGGATGTTTATGCCCCTCAAGACCCTGGGTCTGTGATTTCCTACAGATGGGAAATGAACACTGATCTTTCTACTCCAAACTGGGTAGACGTTCCAAGTAATCCATCAGGTGCTGATTTCGCTCCTCCTGTCCTTACAGAAACTACTCAATATAGAAGGTATACTATTTCAACTGTGGGTGGCAATTTCTGTGAAGGACCACCTTCTGATCCGGTGACCATTACGCTGCAAAGCGAGCCTCTTCCTGGAGCAATAGCAGCTGATCAAACCATTTGTATTGGAGACGACCCTGTCGCATTTACAAGTACTGATGCAGGGGATGGCGATGGTGATGATATCAGCTATATCTGGCAGTTTAGGAATGCTTCTAACCCAATCTGGACTCCAATTGCGGGAGCTACTGGAGAAACATATGATTCACCGGCATTGACAGAGACCACAGAATTCCAGAGAATCGTTGTTTCGACTCTGAATGGAGTTTCATGTATATCAGCACCATCCAATATAGTCACTGTCACTGTTACTCCAGAAAACACAGTAACCCCAGTCAACCCTGATCCAGTTCTTTGTCTAGATACAGCCGTTCCAATTACACTTATCCATCGTACTACAGGAGCCACAGGAATAGCGAATGAAGGTATAGCAGGAGCAAACGGATTGCCGCTAGGAATAAGTGCCTCTTTTGATCCTGGCTCAGGAGACATTACAATATCAGGTACACCATCTGAGGTAGGAGTATTTAATTATAGTATCCCTTTGACTGGAGGATGTGGGTCAGTAAATGCGACAGGTACCATCACAGTAGATAATCCGACATACCCTATTTCCAATATTGAGGTAAACAACCCACCTGTTGGATCATCTCCTCCTTATGTTTCTACATTTACCGTTTACGGTCCTGATCTAACCCCGGGAGACTACATAATAAATTACAGTACAAGCGGAGCAAATGAGATTGCAGATCAAACGATTACGGTGACCGTCACCAATGCAGGTCAGTTTACTTTCGCATCTCTCCCTTATTCCAATGAGGGAACAACCATCCTGACTATCAACTCCATCGAAGGAGTTGCCGATCAATGCCCATATTCAGTGCCTACAAACAATACAGCTCCATTTGGCATCAACTGTAGTACCGAGTTTTTAGAAGCAGGTGGAAACTCCTCCTACTCCGTTGGTGTAGGAGTTAGCGAAGTGACGATCCAGGTATTTGGGGACGGAGGTAATCCGGCACCGGTCACAATTCCTGTAACTCCTGGTTCTACACTTTATGCGGTATTTGACGGGACAGATGTTTTTGTGACCCCTCTAGGTCCTTCCGAACCAATTGGTGATAGACTGGCTCAGGCCATTGTGAGCACAGCTGGACCAAATGGTAGGATTGTCTTTACTTATGACTGTACTACTCCACCTCCTTGTATAGGTACCGGAGAGGTCTTCCAATACACTGATTCAGAAGGCTTCACTATAATCCGCATCACTGGTGATTGTTCCTCTTGGACTTGGAACGCTCCCGATGGCTTGGATGAATTCGAGGTATTGGTCGTTGGTGGCGGCGGCGGCGGTGGCTTTGGAGATGCTGCTGGTGGTGGCGGTGGTGGTGCTGTAATTTATCAGCAGTATACCGGAATCACCATGAATGGCTTGCCCGGATTGCAAGGTGCTACTTTTGAAGTTACCCCGGGTAGACAAGGCTTTGGGGCGACAAGCTCAGGACAGCAAGGTGGAGATGGATATGGCTCATCGTTTACAGGGACATCATTCGATTATACTGGTGGAAATACATTTGTAGACCTAAACGCTGCTGGTGGTGGCGGTGGTGGATCCTCTAGCACAGATGGTATCATCCGAACTGGTAGAGACGGTGCCTCCGGAGGCGGTGGAGCAGCACATGGTACTGATAGCTCTACAGGAGGATTGGCAACCTATTCCGGAGGAAATGATGGCGGAATAGCCTATGGGCAAAGCTTTGGCCGTTCTGGTGCAGGTGGCGGTGGTGCAGCTGCAGGGGGTGGAAATGGAAATGGAGATGCATCACTTCTAAGCGCCGGATCAGGCGGAAATGGAGTCATGAACGACATCTCAGATGAGGAAGTTTATTATAGTGCTGGAGGAGGAGGAACCTCTTCTGGAGCTGCTGTTAATGAACCTGGAATGGGAGGAAGCCCTTATGGAGCCTCTTATGCAGGAGGTAGAGGAAACAATACCGGAAGAGGCTTACCTGCTACTACCTATGGTTCAGGCGGAGGTGCCGGAAGAACAGGCGGAAGTGATGGCTTCCAAGGCGTAGTTTATATCCGCTACCCTAATTTCCGAATTCTTCCAATTGAATACCTCTACTTTAAGGCTGATTACAATGCAGCTCTTCGCTCTGGGGATTTAAGTTGGGCAACTGCCAAAGAATGGGAAAATGATCGCTTTGAAATAGAGCGCTCTGTCAATAATGTTACCGATTGGGAAAAAATAGGAGAGGTGACAGGAGCAGGTTATTCCGATGGACCGGTAGAATATTTCTATCAAGATCGCAAGCTACCTCTAGCGGGAGGAGATATTTTCTATCGATTGAAGCAATTTGATTTTGATGGAGACTCTACCTATAGTGATATCAGAGCCATCCAAGTCGACCCAATGTCTGGAGTGACTTATTGGAGAGTATTCCCGAATCCGACTTCCGGAGATCCCATCAACTTGGAGATGATCGATACGGGTGTTTACAATGACGAGGAGATCTCTATTCGAGTCATCGCAGCGACAGGTGTATTCGATAGTATTTCAGGTAAATCTGCTAAGCTTCTCAGTCAACAACTATCCTTGATTCTGAGAGATAAGGCTGCCGGAGTCTACACCTTAGAGATTAGCTGGGGCGAAAACCGAGAGTATCACAAGGTAGTCCTAAGACGCTAGCGAAACCCTTTTATTTCAACTTTATAAATTCCTATTGAATGGCTTCTTTTTTCAAGGACAGCCATTCAGAAGATCCTGCATACTATTTCAAATGCAGCTAATTTTTAATTAAGTAGAGAGATTCTAAGCTTCATTACAGAATGAAGCACATTTTAGGCTTCAATATTTTTGGAATTCCCGCTTAAAACAGATTCAATTCTTTCATCATTCCTATCAATTGCGATTACTCTTACCAAGAAATCCTTGAATCGCATGAAGATGAGACCCGTGAAAAAACATCAATATCCCTTACAAAGGGGACCCTACCTAGTAAAATCCCTAAACGGTATTTTATAATTTTTTGACTTCTATTTAAAAATTTTATTCTGAATTTCTCTTTAAATCAGAACATTTCATTATACTTGCTTGTTAAGTGCAATTAAAAGAACGAATATTTAAACTTAAATAAGTTCGTTTTATGAATTTTGATTTTAATACTATAAAAAATGCATTTCGAATAAAAGTGAAAAAAATACTGTACATATTCGTTTTATTCATTGCCATTATAGTGGATCAAAAATCCTATGCACAGTGCGGAACTTGTGATGTTACAATATTCAATAATGGGGCTGGGAATGATACACCCACCTCACTAGCTGATGGTCAAACAATTTGTATTACTGCTGCAAACAGAAATAGATCAATAAATCTGCGAAATCGGAATAACCTTACCATATGTGTAGCTCCAGGAGCAAATTTTTCGGGCGCCCTTCAAAATTATAATAGCAATAATCGGATTACAATCAATGTCTTTGGAACGTATGAAGGAGGCCTTACACTCAACAATTTGAATAGTGAATTCAATGTTTTCGCAGGAGGCTCTTATGATGATGCCGGTACTCTTCGCGTGGATAGAGGTAGCATAAACAATGCAGGAACTATTAGAAGACCAATAGACATAAGGAATGGTAGTACCTACTTTAACTCTGGAACAAGTACAGGCAACATAACTCTTAGAAACAATGCCGTTTTAACAAACGAAGGCACCATTGATATCAATAACCTGACTATTCAAAACAATCCTACAATTTTCAATAGACCAACAGGTATAATAGATGTAAATAGCACAGTTACTTTTCGAGGAACCATCTTAAATGAGGGAAACATTATAATTGACGGTAGTGCCAACATACAAAATGGTGCTAATTTTTCCGTTTTGAACAGTGGTAGATTTGAAGTAGATGACAACATCAATCTCCGCTCTGGAGGAACATTGGTCACAAGCAATCCTTTCAATCAAAGCCCAGTCGCAATAATCATAGCGAGAGATATTAATTTACAAAACAGTGGCTCAGGGCATAGTCTTTCAATTAGTGAAAATACTCTAGTTGATCTTTCCCGTGATTTAATAATCAATGGACCATATCCGGTTTTTGTGAATGGTGAATTAAGCATCGAGAGAAATCTGAATATCAATAATTCTGGAGGTGGGGACCCAACTAGACTTACTATTTCTGGCTCAGGACAGGTATCTGTTTCAAGAGATCTTACCTCCAATAGAAGAATAGAACTCAATGATAATGCCTCACTTTCTGTCGGCAGAGATTTGATCACCACAAATAACAGTAGCACCGCAAACAATAATATTACCTTAAATGATAATTCATCACTGACTGTCAGCAGAAATACAACCATCAATCGACCAATCATAGCAAATGGAACTTCTTCGGTCATACTTAATGGAGATCTTGACATTCGAAATGTTGGAGGCTCAGGATTAAATTTCAATAATAGTTCGTTTTTAAGTGTAGGAGGTGAGACCGATGTAAGGGGACCAATCATATTTTCTGACAATTCAATAGCAGATTTTTTGGATGATGTCAATCTATTCAATGTAGGAAGTTCAAGAATAGAGCTTTACGACAATGCTGATATTTTAATTACAGCCGACCTTACAGCTCAAAGCTTTGGCTCAACAGTTATTGTGAGAGACAACAGCCAATTTGTTATTTGTGATGCTAGAGGTCCAAGTGGATCTATTGAAGGGGCATTTCCTCCATCTTCACGTTGGGGTTCAAGCATAGATCCTTCACCTGCATATTACGGGGGATGCCGAATCCTTCCTGTCGAATTCCTATCATTCCAGTCAACCTATCAAGTAGCCAAAAGAACAGGTCTCCTCGAATGGTCCACCGCCAAAGAATGGGAAAGCTCCCACTTTGAAATCGAGCGTGCAGTTAATTCAGTTGATTCATGGGCTAAAATAGGAGAACTTCAGGGAAAGGGATTTGCTGATACTCCTACTTCCTATACATTCGAAGATATGAATCTTCCTATCCAAGGCGGTAATATCTTCTATCGACTGAAGCAAGTTGACTTTGACGGAACATACACTTACAGCAAAACTACAGCTATACAAGTAGAGGGCCTTAAAGGCAATAAGTCATGGAGAGTCTATCCAAACCCAACATCAGGTTATCCTTTCCAAATTGGACTGCTTGATCCTTCATCCTATCGGGATGAACCTATCTCCCTTCGAATTATTTCACCAACAGGACTTTACCACTTTATTCAAGTGAATGATCTTCGATCTATGGGATCTCAAGTTGGGGATTGGTTATCCAATCAGCCATCAGGCTTGTATACTTTAGAAATAATTTGGGGAGAAAACCGAGAGTATCACAAAGTGATTTTGAGAAGATAGTATTATTACCCCCTCCTTTTTATGCTGATTTTTTAGCATCAATCCCCAATTCCGCTAATTCGTGAATATTTTTTAATGGATTTATCTAGGGATAAAATTGATTTTTTAAAGAAATAAAAAGAGATATTTCCAATTTCCTTGAAAACTACTGCTAGCTTCTGATAATCAAGCAAAGTATTTTTTTGAGTATAATTTAAAATACATATTTTTGTATTTCAAATCGCAATTAGTGCGTTTCAATCGATTGATAAGTTTTGAACTCACCCTTTCGAGACCTATCAAAAAGATTAAAATCACCCTTTCAAAATTTCAATCTCAATGAAATGAAAACATTTCAATTGATCGTTTTTATCTTATTCTACCTGGCAGTTGGTACCCAAGGATCCTTTGCTCAGTGTGGAAGCTGTACGATTACATTTTCTGGGAATGGAAATCCTACACCAAACCGTAATATTCAAGATGGTGATGTAGTATGTATTTTAGGAAATAGATCCAGCAGAATCAATCTTAGAAATAGAGACGATCTGACGATTTGTATTGCAAACGGTGTAATCTATTCAAATGATTTTGCCAATTTAAATGGTGACGATATTACAATAAACAACTATGGGCAGTTTGGAGACCCTGGCACCAATAGAGACCTTCGAATTAGAGCAAGTCAGGTCCTAAATAATTTTGGCTCAGTCTTTTTTAGAAATGTAACCAATGAAGGCTTAATCAATTCAAGTAGCGGCACCTTAACCGTTGAGCGAGATTTAGAGAATGATGAAGGCGTCCTAAATCTAGGCAATACCGCTGTAGGAGGGAATTTTATTAATAATAATCTAGTCACTTTAGCAGGATCGTTAACCGTCGGAGATGACCTTGATAATGATTACGACGATGCAATCATTCGGCCACTTAATACTAATCAGTGTAATACCATATCAGTTGGTGGTGATATTGATACAGATGATGGAACAATAACAGGAAACAATCTCACCGGCCCTTTCAAGGCACCTCTAATTGTAAACAAATCACCTGATGATGGAAATCTGACTGGAGGTGCAATCGTAGACTCAGACCTTGATTGTGATGACACAAGCGGTCCTCCACCTAGCGGTTGTTGGAAATATATCGATGACGGTTCTGAATCTGGAACAGTAATTATCGAATTTTTTGAGGATTGTATCTGGGAGGCACCTGCAAATCTGGCTGAATTTGAAGTCCTTGTAGTAGGCGGTGGTGGTGGCGGCGGCTCAAACATCGGAGGTGGTGGAGGTGCCGGAGGACTGGTGCATACTCGGGCAGAAGTCACTGAAATCGAAGTCAATGGACTTCCTGCCAATACAACATTTGAAATCAAAGTAGGATCGGGTGGTGAAGGTTCTGATGATGAAGACGAAGAAGGCCAAGATGGATCAGAGTCAACTTTTGATCTTGGAGGTATTTATGAAGTAAGGGCTGCTGGCGGCGGCGGAGGTGGTTCTGCTGATAGCCGCAGAGGTAAAAACGGTGCGAATTCCTCCTACAAAAATGCTACTAAAGGATATTCAGTAGTCTCCAATAGAATTTTCGGGGGCTCAGGTGGTGGAGCAGGAAATGAGGGAAACAATAACCACAGAGGTCAGGGTGGAAATAATGGAAAAAATGGTGGCCGAGGAAATGATGGTGGTGCAGGCGGAGGTGGCGGAATCAGCCAAGATGGACTTAATGCTCGTGATGAAGAAGGCGGTAATGGTGGAGCTGGCCTAATTGTAACTGAATTTGACAACAGAGTCTACGCTGCCGGTGGAGGTGGTGCTGGCGAAGATGACAGAGGCTTCGGCGGTGCAAATTTACGGGGAGGTAATGGAGCTGAAGATGATGATGAGGGTGAAGAAGGCCAAACTCCAGGTTCTGGCGGAGGTGGTGGCGGTGATGATCGAAGAGGCGGAAGAGGCTCTAATGGTGTGGTTATTGTCAGATATGAAATCGCCAGAATCCTTCCTGTCGAATTCCTGTCATTCCAGTCAACCTATCAAGTAGCCAAAAGAACAGGTCTTTTGGAATGGTCTACCGCAAAAGAATGGGAAAACTCCCACTTTGAAATCGAGCGGGCTATTAATTCGGTCGATTCATGGACCAAAATAGGAGAAATTCAGGGCCAAGGGTTTGCTGATTCTCCTACCTCCTATTCATTCGAAGACATCAATCTTCCTATTCAAGGCGGGAACATCTTCTATCGACTAAAGCAAGTGGACTTTGATGGAACATACACTTACAGCCGAACAACCGCTATTCAGATAGAGGGACAAAAAGGCAATAAGACCTGGAGAGCCTATCCAAATCCAACCAATGGATATTCATTTCAAATTGGCATGATTGACCCTTCTTCTTATCGGGATGAACCAATCTCCATTCGGGTTATTTCCTCTACTGGTCTTTATCACTACATTCGAGTGGATGATATTCAAACCATGGGGAAACAAGTAGGAGACTGGTTGATCGGTCAGACTGCAGGTATTTACACCATAGAAATTGTATGGGGAACAAACAGGGAATACCACAAAGTGATTTTAAAAAGGTAAGTAACGTTCCCACTTTTTTGGACTTTTTTTAGAATTATAGAATTTTTTATTCTATCTTTTACAAGATTCTTTTTCCATTCAGGCATAGTAAAACGCCTTTATCTTTTATTGTCCATGCAATTAAAACTAATCTCCTCTCTAGTAGCTTGCTTTTTCCCTATTCTTCTTTTTGCACAGAGCGTCACATCTATTCAGGAAAAAACCCTAAGGTTTATCGAAACTCTGGAAGACGGGCAAGAGGATGAATTAATGATTGAATTTGCAGACTCTGTCCGAACTGAATGGACCAATTTACCTCTTGGACTAGCTCCTAGGGCCGGTCTTCAATACGGCCTACTTTCTGAAAAGAGCAAAATTGCCTTTCATCAGGTTTTAAGCTCTATTCTTAGCTCCCAAGGGTATTTGAAAACCTTCGCGATCATGCAAGTGGATGATATTCTCCATGAACTATTCGAGATCAAATATGAGCGTGGGGAGGTGAATGAAAATGCTATAAAAATGATCCGAGGTTTAAACTGGGATTATGGGAATTACTTTTTAGCCATCGCAGGCAATCCCAAAACCGATACGCATTGGGGATTGAAATTTGAAGGACATCACATTTCTCTCAATTTGACTGTAGCCGGAAATGAGTTTAGCATGACTCCTTTGTTTTTAGGTTCGGATCCGGCAGTTGTTGAGGATACTCAATACGCGGGGTTAAGACCTTTGAGCAAGGAAGAAGACTATGGGTTTTGGTTTGTCAACTCGCTGGATGAAGAACAGAAACGTAAAGCTACACTCTCTGATGACGTCCCGGGAGACATCATCACCAGTCCAGGAAGACCGCAATGGCTGGAAAAATTTCAGGGTATCAAAGGATCCGAACTTTCGGAAAGCCAGCAGCAAATCCTTCACTATCTAATTGAAGAATATGTGGCCAATCTGGATCATCTCAAGGCCGAGGAACATTTAGCAAAGCTACATGCTCGGGGGATGGATGAGGTTTATTTTGCCTGGATCGGAAGTTACGAGCCGATGAAGCCCCATTATTACATCATCCATAGTCCAGACTTTTTGATCGAATATGACAATGTTGGATTCTTAGATAATGCCAATCACATCCACTCCATTTTCAGGGAAAAAGGAAATGACTTTGGGGAAGATTTACTTAGGAAACATCGACTGGCACATCAACATTAATCCATTCTTCAACTCGAAAAAGAAATGAAACAGTTTCTAATTTTTTTACTAATTATTTTTGGAAGTAGTCTAGCTACTTTAGCACAAGAACGCCCTCAGGTTGAAATCCTTACCAGCAAAGGGAGAATAGTCGTAGAACTATACCATGAGACGCCACAGCACCGGGACAATTTCCTGAGGTTGGTCGAGGAAGGAGTGTATGACAGTTTACTTTTCCACCGAGTCATACAGGACTTTATGATACAGGGAGGTGACACCAAAAGTAAAACTGCGAAAACCGGAGAACAATTGGAGAGTAATGATTTACCATATCAAGTTCCTGCGGAAATCCACTCTGAGCTTTTTCATCAAAAAGGGGCCTTAGCTGCCGCCCGAACGGGCAATCTGCAGCGGGCATCGAGCAGTACTCAGTTTTATTTGGTGCAGGGAAAAATCCAAAATGACAGCCTCATCCAACACAATCAAGGTAGAATCAACAGCATGCTGCAACGCCCTTTTGCCCGAAACCATCCGGATAATAAAAGTCTCATTGATTCTCTGGAGCAAGCTAGAGTAGCTAGGGATACCGCTACTTACCTCTCCTTGTATAAAAAGCTGGATCAGATAGTAGCCGGATTTGAGGATTTTGAAAAGTACAAGATTCCGGAAAAGCACGTAGAAGTCTATAAAACCCTAGGAGGAACTCCCCACTTGGATCAAAATTACACCGTCTTTGGTCAAACGGTTGATGGGTTGGAAGTCATTGATGCCATCGCAACGTTGGAAACTGACGAGCGGGACAGGCCATTAGAAAATGTGTATATTCTGAGTATGAAGCGCATCCCTTCCCAAAAATGAAAAAGCCATGAGAGTATTCGGAATATATTTAATCATTTTAATGATTTTCCTTTCCTGCAATCAAAAGGAAGATACTCCCCCACCCGACTCTGAGTCATATCCCAATATAGTTTTCATCTTCACCGATGATCTCGGCTATGGAGATTTGGGTTGCTTTGGAGCTACCGATATCCAAACCCCGAATATTGACAGGATCGCAAGTGAAGGCATCAAGTTCACCTCCTTTCTTTCGGCATCACCAGTTTGCAGCCCTTCCAGAGCAGGTCTTTTGACGGGACGTATGCCCCAACGGATGGGAATCAATGCCGTCTTTTTTCCAGAAAGCCTTACTGGCATGGCTCCTGAGGAAATCACTTTTGCCGAAATCCTGAAAGAAAAGGGCTATCAAACTGCTGCAGTGGGAAAGTGGCATCTCGGGCACATGGAAAGGTACCTTCCACTCAATCAAGGCTTTGACTCTTATTATGGAATTCCCTACAGCAATGACATGGCTTCGGTGGTTTACTTAAAAGACAATGAGATCGATTCAATTTCCGTCAACCAGCGATTTACCACGAAAACTTACACTCAAAAATCCCTGGAATTTATCGATCAGGCGGCTGAAGGGCCATTTTTGCTCTACCTGGCGCATAATATGCCCCATGTCCCCATTTATGCTTCTCCTGACTTTGAAGGCAGTTCCCAAAGAGGACTCTATGGAGACGTAATCCAAGAAATTGATTGGAGTGTGGGAGAAATTCTAAAGAAACTGGAAGAAAAAGATCTACTAGAAAACACCATGATTGTCTTTTCTTCAGACAATGGACCATGGCTGGTCATGGAAGATCATGGAGGATCAGCAGGATCATTGCGAGAAGGAAAGCAGTATACCTTCGAAGGTGGGGTTCGGGTTCCAACGGTTGCCATGTGGAAAGGAAAGATCGATCCGGGTCAGGTGTATGAAGACCTAGCAACGCAGATGGACTGGTTTCCAACTTTTTGCAAGTTGGTGGGGGCTGAAATTCCTCAGGACAGGGCGATAGACGGAAAAGATCTGAGTGCAGTACTCTTCGAGAATGGTATACGGGAAGGTGATGAATACGTCTATTACATGCTTTCCGACCAACGAGGATTTAGACAGGGAGACTGGAAGATAAAGAGACCTTTTGAAGGGTATGAGGGTAGTCGCGGCATGAAAGCCGTGGACGCTCACGACACTCTCCTTTTTAACCTAAAAACCGATCCCGGAGAGACAACAAACCTCGCCAAGGAAAACCCTGAAAAGCTAGCTCAGATGATGCGAGCGATGGATTTGGCAGTAAAGCAACTGGGACCCTTACCACCTAGCCTAGTCGTGAGAGGCCCGCAGGACAACAGTCATTTTAAATACCTTGACAGTAAAAAAGAATGAAAAGTATAATTTTTTATAGTGTCTTTTTTTTAACCACCTGCCAGCTTTTTGGTCAATCAACTACTGAGATTGACAGTCTGATTGTACTCACCTACGATAGCTACTCCGAATATCGGTACGAGGAAGCCATTCAACTTGCACAGGAGGCTCTTGAAAAAAGTGAAGCAAAAAAAGACAGTGCCCGGATACTGAAGTCTCAGCTTTACCTTTTGATGGCTCAGCAAGAATTAAATCCGGCTACCTACGATCCAAAATCCATAGAAAGAATAATCCCCAAACTCGCTTCCCGAAATCTATGGAAGGAAAGAGCAAGAGCACACTCATTCTCTGCCAATATTTATGCGTTTTTTGGAGACCTGGAAAAAGCAATTTCCAACCACCTTTCCGCGCTAGCAATTTATGAAGAGCATGAAGTACCCACCGGAATTGCCAGCGTTTACAATTCCCTCAGCCTCATATACTATGATCAATACGATTATGAGGAAGCATTCGACTATGGGAGAAAGTCTCTAGCTCTTGAAGAAGGGGTAGGCGACTTAGGCAGAGTCCATACCTCTTTGAATAATCTCGCCATTATTTTCGAACATACTGGACCGATTGATTCGGCTATTTTCTACCATAAACAGGCGCTCGATATCGCAATTCAAACCAAAAACCCTTACTCCATTGGACTATCTCTTAGCAATTTGGGGAATAATTATGCCAACAAGAGTGATTTGGACTTGGCAGAAGAAACCCTGCTGGAAGCCTTGAGAATTCGGGATTCCCTAGGCTACACGAGAGGCTTGGCCTACACTCACAACAGGCTAGCGGCATTGTATCTCCAAAAAAACCAAGTCAATCTTTCTAAGTTCCATGCGGAAAAATCGTTGGAGAATGCAGAAAAGGCCTCCGAAGTAAAGGTCACCAGAATGGCTTACGAGAGACTGATGGAGGTCGCTGAGAAATCAGGGAATGCGCGTGATGAGCTTACCTTCCTGAAAAAAGCCATCGCCCTCAGAGACAGTATTCGCAATGAATCAAACACCAAGGAGATTACCCAACTGATGCTGAATTATGATTTTGAAAAAAAGCAACTTCTAGACAGCATCCAAAATGCACAGCAAATGCGTGAGCAAAGCCTACTGTTTGAAGAAAGGCTGAAAGTCGAGCGGAATCGACAGCTTATTTTCCTGATCTCTGGACTATTCTTGCTTATTCTCGTCATCCTTTGGTGGAGAAGGTATGTATTTATCAAAAAATCCAATGAGGTCATTGAGGCAGAAAAAGATCGATCGGATAAGCTTTTGCTCAATATTTTGCCGGCAGAAGTTGCAGAGGAATTGAAAGAAAAGGGATTTTCAGAAGCAAGGGATTTTGAAGAGGTAACCGTGATTTTTACAGACTTTGCTGATTTCACCCAAAAAGCTCAGCATTTGAGTGCCAAGGAGTTGGTCAATGAGTTAAATACCTGTTTCAAAAAATTTGATGAAATCATCGCTTCCCATGGATTGGAAAAAATCAAAACGATCGGTGATGCCTACATGGCAGCTGGAGGGCTAAATAAGAAATCGGAAGTACAGGCGGTAGTGAGGGCTGCTCTGGAGATGAGAGACTTTATCATACAGCGAAATAACAACCCTTCCACGCCTAGTAATGCAAAGTTTGATATGCGGGTAGGAATTAACACAGGTCCAGTGGTGGCAGGAATCGTAGGAATCAAAAAATTTCAGTTTGATATCTGGGGAGACACAGTCAATACAGCTCAAAGAATGGAAGGAGCTTGTGAGTTAAACAAAATCAATATCTCCGAAAACACCTATGCTGAAATTCAGGATGAAGAAGGACTTGAGTTCGAATATAGAGGTGAATTGGAGGTCAAAGGGAAGGGAAAATTAAAAATGTGGTTTGTCTTCGAGAAAAATCATTCAGCAGCATGAAAAGGAAATATCTCTCACATTTTTATTCAGCTACCACTCTTTTGGCATTACTTAGCCTTTTAATTTTTTCCTGCTCCAAACCAAATTCGCCAGAAAAAGCCCCAAACATCCTTCTGATTGTAGCAGATGATTTGGCTTATGCAGACCTTGGGTCCTTTGGTGGAGACATCGAAACGCCAAGTCTGGATCAATTGGCAAAAGAAGGAATCCGCTTTAGTCAATATCATACTGCTCCTTTTTGCGCCGTTACCCGGGCCATGATGCTATCTGGTAATTACAATCATGTAGCAGGAATGGGATCGCAAGACCTAGTCACTGGTGTACCTGGCTATGAAGGACATTTGAGTGAGCGAATCATTCCAATACCAGAATTACTTCAGCAAGCAGGATATCACACCTACACCGTGGGTAAATGGCATCTAGGACTACGTCCCGAGGACAATCCGCATCGAAAAGGCTTCGAAAAATCCTTTGTGACCTTAGAGGGAGGTGCGAATCATTACAGTAGCAGGGGTATTTTCCCTGATGCTCCTGAATCCCCTTACACCGAAAACGGCCAAAAAGCTAACTGGCCAGAAGGTGCCTACTCTACTGATTTTTATACAGACAAGCTGATTTCCTATATCGAGTCAAATCGAGAAGACAAACAACCTTTTTTTGCTTTTGCCGCCTACACTTCACCCCATTGGCCGCTTCAGGTGGATGAAAAGTTTTGGAAAAAATACCAAGGACGATACGATGAGGGCTACGAAGTTCTACGAAATAAAAGGCTGGAATCCCTCAAAAAAGCTGGAATCATTCCGTCCAATGCTTCGCTTCCGGCCTTAAACCCGATTGTCACTTCCTGGGATTCACTTTCTCCCGAAGAGCAAAAAAAAGAAGCCCGGAAAATGGAGCTCTATGCCGGAATGGTTGACAACCTTGATTACAATATCGGCCGATTAGTAAGCTACCTAAAAGAAAATGGATTGTATGAAAATACACTGATCGTCTTCGTTTCTGACAATGGAGCAGCAGCTGAAGACTTTTATTACAGTTCCTATTTCGGTCCTTTTCTTCAAGACAATTATACAGATACCTATGAAGAAATGGGCAAAGAAAACTCCTTCATTTCCTATGGGCCTCAATGGGCCGAAGCAGGAACTTCCCCTTATCGCTACTTCAAAGGATATACTACCGAAGGAGGTATGATTGCTCCCATGATCATAGCAGGTTCACCTGTACTTCAAACCAACCAAATTGTGGATCAATTTGTAACAGTGATGGATCTGGCCCCTACTTTTTATCAACTCGCAGATTTGGAATATCCTGCCGATTGGAAAGAAAAGGAAGTAAAGCCACTAGCTGGAAGGTCCCTCTTACCCATTCTACAGGAAGGAAAAAATGAAATCCACGATTCCACCTATGTATTTGCTTTGGAGCATCGAGGTCGAATCATGCTTCGAAAAGGCAAGTGGAAATTACTCAATATCACTGCTCCTTATTCAGAAGAAAACTTTGAACTGTATGACTTGTCCGTATCACGGGACGAGCAAAACAATGTGAAAGAACGCTATCCTGAGAAATACGAAGAATTGCTTCAGGAATGGAATACCTATTCAAAATCTGTTGGTGTCAGAACCCCAACTCCTCGACTTGGAGAGGGCTTAAAAGATTAACAAATGGCAGAAAAACAAAGAACTGAGCTCAAGCGTGAGGTAGGAATGGGTGGTGTCATTACCAATGTGCTTAGCATTTCCATTGGTAGTGGTATATTCCTTTTACCAGCTTTGGTTTATGGGATTTTGGGCCATGCCAGTATTCTGGCCTACATCTTCTGCGGATTTATTTTTATGTGTCTCGGATTATGTTTTGGAGAATTGGGCAGCCGAGTACCAGATACCGGAGGTTTGTATGTTTACATCAATCGTGCCTTTGGCCCCATGGCCGGATTTATTGCCAATATTCTGTATTGGATGGGAGTAGGAGTTTTAGCATGTGGTGCCTTGATGAACGCCCTGGCTGATATTGCAGGTTCATACTTTCCTATTTTCAAAGAAACCGGGATGAGGGTTGCCTTCTTCGCTGCCATCACCGCTTTCAGCTGTTTTTTGAATTTTAAGGGAATAAAAGACAGTATGGTCTTTATCAAAATCCTCACCTGGACTAAGGTACTATCTCTGATGGCTTTGGTCAGTATTGCACTTACCCAAATAGATTTTGCCAATATCAGTTGGGAAGGGTTCCCCGAATTCGGGAAAGTCGGAGAGGCTTCCATTTTGCTCATTTTTGCCTTTTTGGGAGGGGAACTCGCTATAGCCAATGGCGGAGAAATGAAAGACCCGACCCGAACAGGTCCTATGGGTTTTATAATAGGTATTGTAATGGTGATTTTAGGATTTTGTACCATCCACCTTGCCGCCCAAGGAGTTTTGGGAGATTTGATGCTTACTAATCAGGAAGCTCCTTTAGCTGAATTAGCCAAAGTGATTTTTGGGGAAACAGGATTTCTGTTGGTATTGATTCTCTCTTTTATTGCAGTTTGGAGCACTTTAAGTTCCATAATTACACTTCTTCCTAGAATCCTGTATGCAGGTGCAAAAGATGGATTGCTTCATCCTGTTCTTTCCAAAGTACATCCTTCCCACGGTACTCCCTATGTGGCTATATTATTCTTGGGTGTTTTAGAATTTGCTTTCGCAGCTTCCGGCAGCTTCCGGTATTTGTTGGTATTGGTCACAGGAGCTTCCTTGGTAATCTACTTTGGAGCTGTCCTGGCCTATCTCAAATTTCGCTGGAAAAATAAATCCGTGGTCCCCAACTACTTTCGAGTACCCTTTGGGAATAGCATTGGAATCATAACCCTGATCGCTTTAGCCTGGGTATTTTTTCAACTAAGCAATAATGAATTATTAGCAATAGGCATTTTCATATTGCTATTAGCCGTCATCTATATACTAAGAACGCAGATTAAAAAAAGATCCAATCAACCTATCATTAACTAATAATACCATGAAAAAAGTACTGGTTTTCCTTTTTCTTTCTTTCGGGCTGTATTCGCTGACCATCGCCCAGCAAAAAACAAATTTCGAATTGACAGATCTCTTCGATCTCGAATATGTCACTAGCCCGAGCATTTCTCCAGATGGGAGCAAGATCGTCTATGTCCGCAACTTCAAGGACATCATGACCGATCGAGACTATTCCAATTTATGGATTGTCAATGCGGATGGAACACAAAATCGGCCCCTGACACAAGGAAATCAACGAGATTTTGGGCCTGTTTGGTCCCCCGATGGGGGCAAAATTGCCTACCGATCCAATGCCCAGGATGAACGGGTAAAACTTTTTGTATTCTACCTAGACACCAAAGAGTCTGTGGCCCTGACTAACTCAGCCAATGCACCGGGAGCGGTGAGTTGGTCTGCGGATGGACAGCAATTGGCCTTTACACAATTTGTCCCCGCTCCTAAAAAATCCATGCTCAGCATCCCCTCCAAACCACAAGGAGCAGAATGGAACGAAGCTCCGATTTTTATAGATGAATTGAACTACCGTGGGGATGGTGCCGGCTACCTGCCTAGCGGAAATTCGCAGATTTTTACCATAGGCCTTTCTGGTGGTACCGCGAGACAGCGAACTTTTGATAATCAGAATCACGGATCTCCTATCTGGTCTGCTGATGGTCAAAGCCTCTTTTTCTCTGCCAATCTTCTTGAAAATTCGGAATTGGAGCCAGCGAACTCCGAAATCTACCAACTTGATTTAGCGAGTGGAAAGATCACCGCCTTGACTTCCCGTTTTGGTCCTGATTCTAACCCAAGCCTATCACCAGATGGAAAAATGATCGCTTACACTGGATTTGACGATAGCTTCCAAGGGTACCAAGTCACGCATCTCTATGTAATGAACACAGATGGAACGGGGATCAAAAACCTGACAGCTGACCTAGACCGAGATGCAGGCAATCCCCAATGGGACGCCAGTGGGCAAGGAGTCTATTTTCAATATGATGAATTTGGAGACACCAAGGTGGGTTATGTGGCCCTGACGGGAAAAATCAGAACGGTCGTCGAAGGGCTTGGGGGGCTAGATTTGGGAAGGCCCTATAATTCCGGCACTTACTCCGTTTCGTCTAATAACCGAATCGCCTATACTTTGGGCGGTCCAGAACACCCAGCCGACCTCGCCATTTGGAACGGTGGCACCACCACTAGACTCACTGCCTTGAATGATGATATTTTCTCTTATCGGAAAATTGGAAAAACAGAAGAAATCTGGTGGGAATCCAGTTTTGACGGTCGAAAAGTTCAAGGTTGGATCGTAACCCCTCCTGACTTTGACCCCAACAAAAAATACCCCTTCATTTTAGAAATTCATGGAGGGCCTTTTGCCATGTATGGCCCTTCCTTCGCCTATGAAATTCAAGCTTATGCTGCTGCAGGCTATGTGGTACTTTACACCAATCCAAGAGGAAGTACCGGCTACGGCCAGGAATTTGGCAACTTGATTCATCATGACTACCCCAATCATGATTATGAAGACCTGATGTCAGGTGTAGACGCAGTTATTGAAAAAGGTTACATCGACACCGAAAATCTTTTTGTGACAGGTGGCTCTGGTGGGGGAGTTTTGACTGCTTGGATCGTCGGAAAAACCGATCGCTTTAAAGCAGCTGTGGTGGCCAAACCTGTGATCAACTGGACAAGTTTTGTACTTCATGCTGATGGTGCCGCATTTTTTGGTAAATACTGGTTTGGAGCCATGCCTTGGGAAGATATCGAAAACTACTGGAGAAGATCCCCTCTTTCCTTAGTAGGAAATGTAACTACCCCAACCATGCTTCTTACCGGAGAAAAGGATTTCCGAACCCCTATTTCAGAATCCGAACAATACTATACAGCGCTGAAACTTCAGGGTGTTGAATCTGCCATGGTTCGCATTCCCAATGCCTCTCATGGATTGGTGAACCGACCCAGTATGCTGATGAGTAAAAGTGCCGCGATTTTAAGCTGGTTTAATCATTATCGAGACCAAAAATGAAGGGATTAAGCTGCCTTTTTTTTTACTTTTTATTCCATTTCACCTTTGCGCAGGAATCTGAAAAATCTCAGATTCTTGCACAAAGAGAAGCTTCCAATCAAGCCTTACGCGCTTTTGACGAGGAATTAAACGCAACTTTTCTGACAGACGATGTTTTAATCACTACAGGCGCCGGGACTATGATCTCAGGAAAAGAAGCCTTGATGGACTATGTACAGGAAGTGCAGGGACCCAGAATGTATTGGATTCGAACTCCCGATGAAGTCATTGTCAATCCAGAAACTCAACTTGCCTGGGAGACAGGAACCTGGAAAGGATATTTCGAAGATTCGGAAGAAGCCACAGTAGGTGGAAAATATTCCGCTCAATGGACTAAAAAATCGGGGGCTTGGCTGATACAATCTCAATTGTTTGTCACCTTACCTCGATGACCTTTTTGTATTTTAGAGAAATAAATACAGGAAATTACTGAAATTGAATCTTTTACCATAAAACCTGATCATGATTAACCTGACTATAAACGGAAAAGAATATCCCGTGGAAGCCCCTGCAGGAATGCCACTCCTTTGGGTAATCCGTGAGCAATGTGAATTGACCGGAACCAAATTCGGTTGCGGAATAGCTCAATGCGGAGCCTGTACGGTCCATGTTGACGGGCAGCCAATCCGGTCTTGTATCACTCCTGCATCTTCTGTAGAAGGGAAAAACATTACGACTATCGAGGGCATTGCTCCTGATGAAAACACCTTACACATCGTTCAGCAAGCTTGGATCGAAGAGCAAACTCCCCAATGTGGCTATTGTCAATCCGGGCAAATCATGTCTGCAGTAGCCCTTTTGAATGAAAATCCAACTCCTTCGGACGAGGAAATCGAGCAGGCCATGTCAGGAAATATCTGCCGCTGCGGTATGTATGGACGGATCAAATCGGCAATCAAGCGTGCCTCAGCAGCACTCCAAGCCTCCACCTCTAATCCCCTACTCCCATGAAATCGAGCCTGTCTGAAGTAGACAAGCATGACGAAATTCGACAAACAGTGGAATACCCCGATAGATCAGGGAAATCGTGCGAGATTCCACCCCGATACTCGGGACAAGTTGTGGCCTTTAAAAATAAAATTATATACACATGAAAAAGTGGACAAGAAGAGCCTTTATCGGTACAGGAATTTTAGCGAGTGGTGCACTTGTAATCGGAGTGGCAATCCGCCCGGGCAACCGATCCTCCAAAGTGGCTGGTTTAATCGCCGAAGAGGGCGAAACAGTCATGAATATCTGGCTGAAAATATCGCCTGACAATACCGTCACAGCCATCATTCCTCACGCAGAAATGGGGCAAGGCGTGCACACTACCTTGGCGATGATGCTGGCCGACGAAATGGATGCAGACTGGTCTAAGGTGAAATTTATGGAGGCTCCTGCCGATAAGGAATATGCAAATTATGTGGTAGCCAAAGGTTTTATTGCCGGAGACAAGACCTTCCCCAAGTTTTTGGAAGGAACCATTGATGGGGTTTTTCTCACGGCAGTAAAGTCTATGAATTTCCAAATCACAGGGGGTAGTGCCTCCGTGAGATTTACCGGTCAACAAGGAATGCGAATCGCCGGGGCTGCTGCCAAGGCAATGCTGCTCCAGGCTGCCGCAGATACTTGGAAGGTACCAGTCGAAGAACTCAAAGCCGAGAAAAGTACCATTTCGCATCCTGCTAGCAATCAAACAGCAACCTTTGCCGAATTAGCTCAAGCAGCCGCCAAAGTTAAAGCTCCCAAGCAACCTCGATTGAAAACTCCTGAGGAATTTACCCTCATGGGCACTTCTCAGCCCAGATTGGATATACCAGCCAAAGTCACTGGCACAGCTAAGTTTGGAATGGATGTGATCCTACCCAATATGAAATATGCCACGATCAAGGCTGCCCCGGTATTTGGAGCGAAAGTGAAAACCGTAGATACTTCTATCCCTTCAGATAGTGAAGGAATATTGAAAGTTCTGAATCTGGAAAATGCTGTGGCTGTGGTTGCTGATGGCTTTTGGCAGGCAAAAAGTGCCATAAACCGTCTAAACATCGAATTTGAATCCACAGAAAATGATGGAAAAAGCCAGGATGATATTTTAAATGGGTATCAAATGGCCATGGACAAAGCACTGGAAGAGGGAAGCATTGAAGAGCATTTTCGATCCGGAGATGTACTTAATGCCCTTTCTGAAGCGGAGACAATCGTCGAGGCAGAATACCAACTCCCGTTTTTGGCCCATGCCACTATGGAGCCGATGAACTGTACTGCATGGGTTCATGACGGGAAATGCGAAATCTGGTGCGGAAGCCAAAACCCCTTAGGTGCAAAAGCTGCCGTGGCTGAGCTTTTGGATATTTCTCCTGATCAGGTCACCGTGCACAATCAGCTTTTGGGTGGTGGTTTTGGACGAAGATCTGAGACAGATGTGATCAAGCAGGCGGTTGCAATAGCCAAGGAAGTAGATTATCCAGTCAAATTGATCTGGTCACGGGAAGAAGACACCCAGCATGACGTGTACCGCGAGGCAACGATCAGCCGCATGAAGGCCGGTTTGGATGAGTCCGGAAATCCGGTGGCTTATTCTCATCAGTTTTTGTTTAAGCACCATCCGCCTGAAGCGGCGGATTTACCCTACTCTGTTCCCAATCAATTGATTCAGTTTACGAGTCCCAACTCATTTGTTCCTTGGGGTAATTGGCGAAGTGTGGACCATTCTGTACATGGATTTTTGACCGAATCCTTTATAGATGAACTCGCATTTGCAGCGAAAAAAGACCCTTTAGCTTTCAGAAAAAGCCTTACTCAGGACAAACCAAGATTTCAGAAAGTACTTGACCTGATTCAAGAAAAATCTGATTGGAATTCCCCTTTGCCTACCAATTGGGGAAGAGGGATCGCTATTGCCCAATCCTTCGGCTCTATTGTGGCGGAAGTTGCGGAAGTGGAGGTGAATGTGGAAGGAAAGGTCAAAGTTCACCGGGTAGTTTGTGTGGCAGACGCCGGCTTTGCCATTCATCCGGATGGATTCAAAGCGCAGATGGAAAGTGGAATCATCTATGGACTGGCAGCAGCGATGAGCGGTGAAATCACGATTGAAAATGGAGCGGTGGCCCAGAGCAATTTCCATGATTATCAGGTCACCCGCATGAGTGAAGCTCCTAAAATAGAGACGCATATCATCAATTCCGGAAATCCTCCGGGAGGAGCGGGCGAGCCGAGTACACCGGTGATTGCTCCTGCAGTAACGAATGCTATTTTCAATGCCACGGGAGCTCGAATCCGTCAATTGCCGATTTCAAAAACCGATTTGCGGGTTTCTATCCAGCAGGCGACCTAAAGAAACATGATCTCATTTTTCAGAAGCCTATCGGCATGGCAGAAAATCAGTTAATCTCGAATCTGTACGCTGATAAAGGTAGAGTAAAATTGATAATGATTGAATTGAATAGTCCCTTTAGGGACCTAATATTGGTAGCACCCAATAATATTAAGGATTATCCGTGCCTATAGGTACGGTATATAAATTTTCAACCATGGCCAATACCTACACACAAATTCATATTCAAGTAGTCTTTGCCGTACAGAACCTGATTTCTCTTATTCAAGCACATTGGAAAGAAGAGCTTTACAAATACATTTCTGGGATAATTCAAAATCATGAACACAAGGTTTTACAAATCAATGGAATGCCTGACCATATCCATATACTCATAGGATTTAGGCCTAATCAAGCCTTATCTATTTTGATGAAAATGGTAAAAGAAGATTCTTCCAAATGGATTAATACGAGGCGTCTTGCTAAGGGAAAATTCTCTTGGCAATCCGGATACGGAGCTTTTTCCTACTCGAAGGATCAGATACCTCGGGTAACTAAATATATCCAAAACCAGGAAAAGCATCATTCAAAAAAATCTTTTATCGAAGAATATTTAGAGCTTCTGAAGATACATGAGGTAGAATATGATCAGCGTTACATTTTCAAACCCCTCGAATGATTATATTCTGTACCTAACGGCACAGATGATCAACCCTACAAAATTTTCTGCCACCCATATAAAGTCCCTAAAGGGACAAAATAAAGACATTGATTCTATTATCTCCTTCTTCCGAAAAATCCGCCAAAAACTACTCTTCAGAGATAAAATGATTTAATTAGTGAAATGATCATCAGAAAAAATCACAAGGTTCGAAATACAAAAAACCACTTACTAACACAAAAAAATTCCTTTGGAATTTCAGATAAAAAATGAATTTATTATGTTCAGGAATGAAGAATCTCCTGATACTCTTCTCCTTTTTCGTAATTTTTGAAATTAATGCTCAGGTTTATCTTTATCCTGACTCACTTCGCCAAGCACTCCGGAAGCTAGAGGAAAAAGATCAGGTATTGGATTTACTCCGAATTGGCTTTTACTATGCTCAGGAGAACACTGATTCTGCTTTACTCTATGTCAATAAAGCAGAAAATATTGCCATCAAGTATCAAGACACTTTAGGTGAAATCATCACCTACCGAACCAAAGGGGTAGTATACTATGAATCCAACCGGCCTGACTCCACCATTTGGTACTATAGAAAAGGCCGTGCCCTTGCAGAAATAGCTAGTGAGGATCTTCAACTTGCCCATTTCGACAATAATATTGGAATGTATTAATTTTCCGCTTTCTTCATCCGTGATAAACTCACTAGGTTCTACCAGCGCTATCCCTTTCGCCTGGAATTGATCTTGAAATTCAGGAAGTAAAATCTCCAAGAAATGATCTGCCACAAGATTGCTTCCTTCTGGTGTCAGGTAATTTTTGGAATAAATTGTGGTTTGTGCCACCTTGGACGAAGTCGTCACTGAATAATCCCAAACTTGCATGGATAAAACACCGATTTTTTTGGAGTTTGGTGAATTCTCTTCCGCAAGGAGCTCTTTATTGAGCAAGCCTTGAAGTTGATCGATCCAGGTACTATTATTTTTATAGCTTTTGACTAGCTTGTCCCATTTTTTATCATTCAATTCAGCCAGCTCCTGCATGGATTTTTGTGCATGGGCAAATGTGGAAAAGCTTAAATAAAAAAGGAGGGAAAAAGCAATTTTAGGAAGATACGATTTCATTTTATGATTTTTTAGTTGAATAAATTGAATTTGTAAAACCGGTTGAGAACACTCATCTAATTGGAATTAAATTTTTGATTAAAGGCTGATTCAAAAGTGAGAGAATAATCAGGCAAAATCAATCCCCAATCTTGGGGATATTTTATCACCTAGTTTCCTAAGATTAAATGCACTTTTCATAAACCTGTTGGAAAAATTTAATCGGTATTTGGGGAGTTTTTTTATCACATCTGTCCAAACGACCTCCCCCTTACAGGTACAAAAAAGTATCTTTTAAAAGTATCTAATCGGAGAAATAACAGCCTCTTTAAATAGTAATAAGAAAAGCTGGAATCATTTAATACGAAGCAAAGTCGGAATACAATTTTAAAACTTGATTTAATTGATACAAGATTGAAAAATTCGAGATTTAATTATTGTAATTACAAGTATATTTTGTATTTTAGAAAGAATTAAATCAGTGAAGCAAATAGATTTTTCACTGAAAGAATTTTTGACTTATCGGCTTTTACTTATAGCGTTCTATCCTGAAAATCCCATACGGGGATTAGACAAGTTTTCATTGATATGAAGATCTAATGAATTGAAGCATCGGATTAGAACCCTTTACTGTGATAATAATTTAATCTTATTAATCTTTTAATTTTCATTTTATGTCTGATTCAAACACTTTCGATCCCAATGCAATGAACGTTGGGAAATACCTAGCCTACAGGCTCCATCAGCTAGGTGTAGATCAATTATTTTCAGTTCCCGGAGATTATACCAGCGATCTTTTAGAAATCATTGATACTTACAAATCCCCAAAGGGGGATCGGTACCTTCATCGTATCGGTAATTGCAATGAACTCAATGCAGGCTATGCAGCGGATGGCTACTCCCGCGCTAATGGTCTCGGGGCAGTTGCCGTGACCACCGGTGTAGGTTCATTTTCTTTACTCAATGCCATCGGAGGTTCCTTTGTAGAAAGTGTCCCTGTCGTAGCGATCATCGGTACGCTGAGCAATACCAAACTCATGGACGAGATCAATGCCGGCGAACTCTATCATCACAATGTCAGCACCGAAGACACCAATCGCACAGTCTACTCTCCTGTCACAGTAGCATTTGAACGGATATCAAACCCACTGACGGCACCTTCGCAAATAGATGCTGCCATCATCGCATGTATCAGCAAAAGCAAGCCGGTGGCTATAGAGATCATGGAAGATTGCTATTACATGCCTTGTGCAAATCCCGAGGGAACGCTAAGCCCTGTTCCCAACTATGAGTCATTACCTGTACTTCAAGGTATGGCTGCGCAATCCGCCCCAAATAAGTACGCAGCCCAAATCGTGCAGGCCATAGAAAAAGCAGCCGAGGCTGTCTATGCGAAGATATCAACAGAAAAGCCTATTCTTTGGATAGGAAAGGAAATCGCCACCAGAAAATTACAATCCAAATTTGCCGCTTTGCAACAGGCTATTGGGGCGCCTTATGTCACGTCTTTTTTGGGTAAAGCAGTAGTTTCAGAAGATAACCCCTGGTTTCTGGGGATGCATGATGCTGTATTTACTAGTGATTACACCAATTCCTATTTGAAGCAATCCACAGCAATCATTGGATTGGGAGTATGGAATACAGACCTGAATACTTTTGGCTCCAAAAGCACTGAGACTGGAAATATTACCCAAGTCTTTGCTTCCCGGGATATGGTAAAAGACGGTGAAAATCTCTATGTACAGGTCTCTCTAGAGCATGTGATAGATGCCGTCATGGCACTAATTCAGAAAAACGGATATAAATCTTCTTGGCAGCAGCCAAGCCCTCCGACGATCCCAACCATTCCTGCTCCCCAAACCTCAATTACATACGATTCCTTTTTTGCAGTACTCGATCAGCATGTCAATGATAATCACCTGATCGTAGCCGATATCGGCCTTTCATCATTCGGAGGATCCTCCTCCTTGAAAATCAATCGTCAAGATGGGTTTCTAGCGCAGAATATCTGGGCATCCATCGGCTGGAGCGTACCTGCAGGTCTGGGAGCTTCCTTTCGAGAAGATGTCAGGACTTTCGTGATCGTAGGAGATGGAGCTTTTAAGTTGACTTGCCAAGCGGTTTCAACCATGGTACAAGAAGGTCGAAATGCGGTAGTTTTTGTGCTGAATAACAAAGTATATGGTGTAGAGCAAATGCTGCTAGATCCTGCCCCTTATAAAACCGGATCCTCGGCTCCCTTTGAAGAGGCAAATATTCTCCAAGAATGGGATTATGTGAGTCTGATGAAGGGTTTCTCAAACAATTCAGGGAATGCTAAAAGCGCCGTGGTCAACACCATTGGCGACTTGGAGTCCCTCCTGGAAGAAATAAGCTGCAATAAAGCCTCCACCTATCTTGTAAGTATCAATCTAGATGAACGGGACTATCCTTCAGCTTGGAAGCTTTTTGTCAATAAATAAATCTCAAACTCTAATTTCTTTTTATCATGAGTACTAAAACAAAAAAAACAAGTCACTCCACTGATGTCCTAATTGTCGGAGCTGGTATGAGCGGACTTTTTGCAGCTTGGCGTTTACTGAAAGAGAAGCCATCCACCAAGGTGACCATTTTAGAGAAAATGGGGCAGGTAGGCGGTCGACTTGAAACCACTTTTGTGGATATCAAAGGTCACGACGGAAAAACCTATCAAGTTCACGATGAAGAAGGTGGAATGCGCTTTGTCCCCAGAGGAAAAGGGATGGAACATCTTTGGGGACTCATCGATGCACTGAATGAGGAAAATAAAGGAAATCCCCAGGCGCAGATCCGTACCGTGGACTTTGTAATGGGTGATGACAACAACAGATACTACATCCGGGGAAAATCCTTCACCCAAGCCGAGGTAAAAGCGAGTAACAATGCCATTTGGGCTTCCCTATTCAATCTCGCTCCCAATGAACAAGGCAGAAAACCCTCCGATATACTGACAGCAGTGATCGATGATATTTTAAACCAAAACTGTATTCCACTTCCCTCCTCTCCTGCCGAATGGGTACACTTCCGAAACAACTGCACCTACAAAAACTTTGAAGGGAAACCCATTCCGATCAATCAATGGGGCTTTTGGAGTATACTGAGGAATTATAACATGAGCGAAGAATGCATTGAGATGCTCAGCCATATCATGGGATTTATGGGGCCATTTCAGGACTATATCAATGCCGGAGAAGGACTTCAGATTTTATTCGATTTCCCCGATCCCAAAAATGCCCACTTCCAAACGCTCGAAGAAGGATTTCAATCCCTGCCCAATGCCTTGGCAGCCTCTATTCAAAAAGCAGGTGGAAGTATTCACCTGAATGAAACCGTCAAATCTGTCACCAAAACAGAATCCGGATACTTGATCGAATCAAATCTGGGATCCTATACTGCTCCCACGGTAATCCTTGCCATCCCCAAGAAGCCCCTCAAAGAATTGATCAAAGTTTCACCGATTCTTTCACAGAATGAAAAGTTTATGAGCGCGGTCAACAGTGTGCAAAACATGGAATTGACAAAAGTGGGTCTCTACTTTAAAGAGCGCTGGTGGCATCAAATCAAAGACATCAATCTGACAAATGGGCCGAATTTTACGGATCTTCCCTTAGGTTCTGTTTACTGCTTTTCCCAATTCCCTTCTGATCCAATTGCCGATAAAAATTACAATGGGCCGGCAGCTTTGACTCAGTATACGGACTATATCCGGGGAAATTTCTGGAAAGAGATGCAAAATGTAGGAGACCTCTACCAAACAGAAGATTTTCCACAAAATCCCCCTGGAACCAAAGCCTGCTCCAAAGCACTAGTCCATGAGATCATGCGGCAGATCAAATTATTGTTCGGCCTGAAAGAAGATGATCAGGTACCTAATCCAGTACTGTCGACCTATCGGGTGTGGGGTCAGGATCCTTATGGCTTTGGATATCATCAATACAAAATCAATATCAATGATCTCCAAGAAGTCTATCCCCACATCACTTCACCCGCCGAAAACTTATTTGTATGCAATGAATCCTGGTCACCTGAGCAGGGATGGGTAGAAGGTGCACTCATCATGAGTGACTATGTCCTCCAGCAAAAAGCTTTCGGACTTCCAGCTTTTGCCACGGACTCTTTTGCAAGCACTGTAAACTCTTAAAAATCTTTTCAAGCATGAAAGCAAAAACAATCAAAGGAAATTCACTGGCTGAAATCAGTCAAGCCCTTGAAACCACTCTTTCTGATGGCTTTAAGCCTACACTAGCCATCATATTTCTATCCATCAAGCAGGATCGGGTAGCTATTTGCAAATTATTAGAGCAAAGAGACATCAGTATTTTCGGAGCAACCACCGCAGGAGAATTTATAGACGGAGAAATTGGTGAGGAGTCCATCGTGATCATGCTTTTGGATATCAAGAAAGAATATTTTCAATGTGTACACTTCGAGACAGGAGATGGAAATATTCTAGATGTAGCCCGAAAAACCGGAGAATTGGGTTTGAATACCTTCAAAAATCCGGCTTTCATCATTGCCTCAGGAGGGATCAGCACAGATGGGGAAATGATCATCAAAGGTATTGAAGAAGCAGTCGGTCCAGAGGTCACCATCTTTGGTGGAATGGCCGGAGATGATTTCACCATGACTGGGACCTATGCATTTACTAATGGCCATTACAACATCACCGGAATCGTAGCGCTGATTCTTGATGAGGATAAAATATCCATTGCAGGTTTGGCGACCAGCGGCTGGCAACCTGTAGGCACCGTTCGAACGATTACCAAAAGCGAAGGAAATACGGTTTACACCATCGATGATGAACCTGCACTTGATGTAGTCATCAAGTACATGGGCGTCAATAAAAACATCGATGAATGGAAAGAGGTCATCGTCAATGTAGGTTCAGAATTCCCGATGCAAATCCAACGGGAAGGAACAGAGCCTGTAATTAGAGCCCCGCTATTTGCGAATAAAAATGATCGCTCTTTAGTATGCGCAGGAAGTGTCCCACAAGGCTCCAAAATCCGCTTTTCTCTTGCTCCAGATTTTAATGTCATCGAGAAAGTAGTAGAAGAATGCGAGACTGTGAAAAAAAATGAACTTCCGAAGGCTGATGCCTTGATTATGTTTTCGTGCAAGGCTAGACACCTTTCTCTTGGCCCAATGGTCAGCGACGAAATTGACCAAGTGAAAAATGTCTGGGACGCTCCTTTAGCCGGATTTTTCAGCTACGGGGAGATGGGTAAGTCAACCAAGGGCAAACACGAATTTCATAACAATACTTGTTCGCTTGTCGCATTATCAGAGAAATAAATTACAGCAAAGAGAAAACAGAGGGAACTGCTCGTAAGCCCTCTTATTTCTTTCGAATCATTCTATGAATAAAAATATTCAGACAATTCTGGAGCTAATCTCCAAGTCAGAAAAGCTCACCGAAGAAGAAAAGGAGCAATTGAGCCGTTCGGCCAAGGGCATCGAAAGGGATTTGAGCATTGTAGAGTTTAAACTTGATCGCTCAGAAAAGATGCGAAGGACTACCTCTATACTTTTGGAGGAAACTATCGAGGAACTGGATAAAAAAAGGCAAGCTGTAGAAGAGCTTGCCTTGATCTCTTCCAGGCAGGCATCTCTAGAGCGAATCAGGGCTGAGATTGCATCCATGCGCAAGGCAGAAGATTTGGAAGAAATCTCACCCCTTATCTGGCAAGAATTGTCCAAACTTCAAGTCCCCTATATTCGGTGCGGAATCTTCATAGTGGAAGAAGAAAATGACTTAATGCATGTCTTTCTAAACACCCAAAATCAGGAATCCATTGCTGCCTTACATATTCCTTTTGAAGCGACAAAACTCACGCAGACTGTTCATTTCTATTGGAAAAAGCAAAACCGGCATCGGGAAAAGTGGAGAGAGAATGATTTCCGAAATTGGGTGGAGAGCTTAAGCAAAAAAGGGTTTATTTCTTCCCAAGAAGAATATGTGGGCGGACCCATTCCCGAGCAACTTATTTTACAGTTTTTCCCATTCAAGCAGGGGATGCTCTACATCGGAAATTCGGAGCCTCTTACCACTGAAAATGAAGAGCTCTGCCAAACATTGGCAGGTAATTTTTCGGTAGCGTATGATCGCTACGAGGATTTCACAAAGCTGGAGATTGCCAAGAAAAATGTAGAAATCGCACTGAAGGACCTTCGCACTACCCAAGATCAATTGGTCCAACAAGAAAAACTTGCTTCTCTCGGTCAGCTTACTGCTGGCATTGCTCATGAGATCAAAAACCCCCTGAATTTTGTCAATAATTTTTCTGATCTCAGCATCGAAATGGTCACTGAGGTTTTGGAAGAGGTCAGTGAAGCGAAAGTTTACAGCAGCAGTCCTCAATTGAAAGAGCGGTTTGAGGAAATGACTGATCTGCTTCATACCATCGAAATCAACCTGAAAAAAATCCATGAGCATGGCACTAGAGCCAATGATATTGTGACTTCGATGCTTCAGCACTCGAGAGGTGGATCTGGCGAAACCAAAGAAGTTGATTTGAATGAATTGCTAGCTGAATTTTCAAACCTAGCCTACCATGGGATGCGAGCTGGAAAAAACCCCATTAATCTTGACTTGAACCTTGATTTGGCACCAAATCTACCTATGGTATCGCTTATCAAAGAAGACTTCTCCCGGGTCATAATTAATCTCTGCACCAATGCCTTTGATGCCTTAAGAGTAAAGGCTCAGAGGCAGATATCTGACTATAAGCCTAGCTTGACCATCAGGACGCATTCCGAGGATAAAGCCGTTTACCTAGAAATCGAAGACAACGGTCCTGGAATACCAGAAGAAATCTTAGACAAGATACTCCAGCCCTTTTTTACCACAAAAAAAGGTACAGAGGGAACTGGTTTAGGCCTAAGTATTTCACATGACATTATTAAGGCCCACCGGGGACAACTCGATATCGAGACCCTTGAAGGAAAAGGCACCAAATTCATTATATCGCTACCTATCCATCTATCAGCAAATCAGCTTTACATGACTTAAGTATAAGTTTCCAGGAAATAGGTTCTACGCAAGTCTAACTGAGCCTCTTCCTTACTACTAAAATTTTGAGCACTATGAAACATTCAGACAAATCCTTTTTTTTCTTTAGGTCTATTAGCTTTTCTATTGCTGTACTACTTTTCTGCCTGACTAGCTTTCAATCACAAGCTCAGATCAATGCTTCTCAAGGAGTTCCTAGCTACACCAACTATGTGATAGGGGGCAACTCTTTGGCAGGTCAGCAGGTTTGGAATGTCAATCAAAACAAGGATGACTTTCTTTTTGTGGGCACTAGCTCAGGATTGCAAAAATTTGATGGTAAGAATTGGAATCTTTTAGCCTCTCCGAGTACAGAATTCAATACGAATGTACGGTCAACTTTACTCGCCTCTGATGGTACCTTTTATTACGGTTCGCTGGGAGATTTCGGGATAGTTATATCGGATTCTACCGGCAAGACAGTTGAAAGATCGATTTTGGATGGATTTCCTTCGGACTTTGTGTTTAATGATATCTGGTCTATTAGAGAGAGCAAGGGAAAAATCTACTTCCAGGCGAGAGAAGCTATATTCATCTACACCCCGGCGACAGAAGATCAATCGGGGAACATCAAAATATGGAACCCGGATACCGAGTTCATGTATGGCTTTATACTCAATGGCGAGTACTATACACATCAAATAAACCTAGGTCTATACCGGGAAGAAGATGAAAGCCTTCAGTTGATTCCAGGAAGTGAATTTTTGGGTGCGAATCGAGTCCAAGTGCTGCTGCCCTACAGTGACACCGGAGAGTTCCTTGTAGGAGCATTTTCAGGTGGTCTTTTTAGATATGATGGGGATACATTCACCCCATTCCCTACTGAAATTGATCCCTATCTAAAAGATGGAACATTGTATAAGGCACTTCCACTTCCTGACAGCACTTATGCAATCAGTGCCTTAGGTTATGGATTTTTTATAGTCGATCGAAAAGGTGCGATCAAAGCACATTTTAATACTAAAAATTCCATTCCAGATCAAAGTGTCTATGCTTTCCATCTAGACAATACCAATAATCTCTGGGTTGGGACTAATAGCGGACTTTCCAAAATTGAAATATTCTCTCCACTTACCCGATTTGATTCGGATACTTATGAAATCGGAAATGCACTTTCACTCTCTGCTTTCGACAATACCCTTTACATCGGCACCTCTACCACGGTATTATACATTGACAAGTCAGACGGAATTGTCAAAAAGGTAGAAGGGACACCCAATTCTCAGGTTTTTGATCTGTACTCCGATACCAATGGGATTTTGAGCACAGGGGTAGGTGTTTATGAAATAAGAGGAAATCAAGCCAAAATTATTCCTGAAACTGCACCCTTTCAAACCTTAAGAATATTAGTGTCTGAAAAACATCCAGGCTATGTTTTCCTCAGCGGGAATTTCGGAATTCAGGTTTTTAGAAGGGAATTAGGAAGCAATGGAGAATATCAATACGAAGACATTGGCCCCATAACCGGTGTAACACGAGCTGTTTATTCTTTGGTCGAAAATGAGCAAGGAGAAATTTGGGGTGGAACCCAAGCCGGAATTCTGTACCGAATTAATTTGCCAGAAACTGCCTCTGGCAGACTTGATGTGCCAAATGCACGAGTACAGGAGTTTAGTGAAAATGATGGAATCAGAGGACTATCCGGACTGGCAGTTGGGCCCATCGAAGGGAAAGTATATACTTCAGGCATCGATGGCTTTTACTATTTTGACGCATCCACCCAAAGCTTTAAGCGGGATCCGCTATTTAGCTTCTCGGATGAAGTAGCTGATATTAACCTAGACACCTATGGCTTAGGGGTCGGAGAGACGGGTAATGTTTTTTTAGACTTTAAGGGAGAAAAAAGGTATGCAGTAAAGCAACCCGATGGAAGCTTTATACTCGAAACTTACCCTGTAAATCTGATAACAGCCAGTGGCATAGCATCAGGATATACGGAGCCCAGCGGGGTCATTTGGATTGGAACTGACGAGGGGCTGATGAGGCTCGACCCGAATAAACAATACAAAACAGACTATTCTATTCCCCTTTATTTTACAGCGATTTCTGGTTCTTCCGGTCCACTTATGCTTGCTGAATTTTTGGATAGAGAGCCCCCTGAAATTGCCTACAATTCCAATAAAATAACATTTGAATATGCTGCTCCCTTTTTTGTCAGGGAAAATAAAATCCTCTTTCAAAACTATTTGGAAGGCTATGATGAAGAATGGGAAGAGTGGAATGATAAAGTGACTCGTGAGTTTTCAAACCTTCCCTATGGGGACTATATCTTCCGAGTTCGGGCAAAAAACACCTTTAATACCTTATCTGAGGAAATAACTTACTCTTTTACAATCCTTCCTCCATGGTATGCTACTTGGTGGGCTTTTATCATATACTTTCTAGGATTTGCTTTGTTGGTTTACGGACTGGTCAAAATACAGACAAATCGGGTTTTAGCCCGGGAAAAAGAAAAAAATCGAGAAAAAGAGCTAGCTCATGCACGAGAAATAGAAAAGGCTTACGAGGAATTAAAAGCTACCCAAACCCAGCTTGTTCACTCCGAGAAAATGGCTTCTCTTGGTGAGCTCACTGCCGGCATTGCCCATGAAATTCAAAACCCGCTAAACTTCGTCAATAATTTTTCAGAGGTCAGTGAAGAGTTGATTGATGAAATGCATGAAGAGTTGGAAAATGGAAATATAGAAGATGCCAAGACAATCAGTAAAGATTTAAAGGAAAATCTCACCAAAATCAAACATCACGGCAAACGGGCTGACTCGATAGTCAAGGGAATGCTCGAACATAGCCGGGGTAGCTCATCAGAGAAAAAGCCTACCAACCTTAATGCACTCGCGGATGAATTTCTTCGCCTAAGCTATCATGGACTGAGAGCAAAGGATAAGAGTTTTTCAGCTGACTTTGAAACAGACTTGGATTCAAATATCCCACGGGTAAAGGTAGTTTCTCAAGATATAGGGAGAGTATTTCTCAATCTGATTAATAATGCCTTCTATGCTTGTGCTGAGCGGAAACGATCTGTGATTTCCGAAGAAGAACAAATCAACGAATCCTACAAACCAAAAGTGTCCGTGCAATCCCGTTTGGTAGAATTAGGCGGAATAGATGGTGTAGAAATTTGCATAAAAGACAATGGAGGTGGAATCCCAAAAGCCATCATCGATAAAATCTTCCAACCATTCTTCACCACCAAGCCAACTGGGAGTGGTACTGGTCTTGGCTTAAGCTTAAGCTATGATATCATCAAGGCACATGGAGGTGATCTTCGGGTCAAAAGCAAGGAAGGTGAAGGAACCGAAATGATCATTTATTTACCGATTGATTCAGATTTTAAGTCGAGTTCATAATGAGGAAAGAAAAAGAGCAATCGCTTAACCAAGCCTATCAAGAATTTATCGAAATCGGATTGAATATTCGACCGATTATCGATGAGTTGAAGCACTTGATTGATCCAAAAATCATGGGTTTCGGTACAACAGAGGATGAGCGGATCTTTTCCAGTCAGGAATTTTTTGACTTGATCAAAAGGCAAGAAGAGCAGGCAACTGGAATTAAACTAGAGCATCAGATAAAGCCGGTACACCGAAGAGTCCTAAACGGAGAGAATTCCGCGATTTACGTCGATGACATGATCATGAGAATCACCACCGATTCGGATCAGTTTGAAATAAAATTGCGATTTTCCATAGTCTTTGAATATCAAGAAAAAAAATGGATCTTGGTCCATTGGCATGGCTCTAAACCGGAGGAGGTTAAAAGCGAAGAGGACACTTGGGGAATAGATATTTGGAAGAAAAAGACAGAAGAACTCGAGCAAATTATCTCAGAAAAAACAGCTGTTTTGGTCGAAAAAAACCGGGAATTGGCCATCGAGGCTGCTCTCGAAAAAGTCCGGGCTGTAGCCATGGGTATGAAAAAACCCGAGGATATGTTGGCTATCTGCCGCATTATTTCGGAACAGCTAGAAAAGTTTGGAGTCGAAAAAATTCGGAATATTCAGACGGCAATTATTGACGAGGAAAAAGGAATCTATCTTTGCTACCAGTATTTTACTTACTATGATAAAGAAGCAGTAGAACGGACCGAATATCTCAAAAACCCCGTCGAACATGGAATAGTGGAGCAAATGCTGGCATCGAAAGACGGGCACTTTACTGGTACTATTTCAGGAAAAAAACTGGAGGAATTTCGTGAACATCGCAAAGCGGAGAATCATTTCCCTGACCCTCTTTTGGAGGACTCTGATGAAATCAGCCACTGCTTTTTATCCATAGGACAGGGAGGATTAGGTCTGACCCTCTATCAGCCGATGGACACTTCAATACTGAATTTATTCAAGCGATTTCATCAGGTTTTTTCCTTAGCCTACAGAAGATTTCAAGATATCCAAAAGGCTGAAGCCAGAGCCCGAGAAGTTGAAATCGACCTTGCACTAGAACGTGTCAGAGCTCAGACCATGGCGATGCATAGCAGTGAGGACGTAGGGAAATGCATTCTCAAAATGTTCGCTGAACTAACTGCTTTGGGAGTAGATGAACGGACTAGGTTTGGAATAGGGATTCTGAATCATGAGAACGAAAACAATCAGCTTTGGACCGCTAGAAAAAACGGGGATGAGGTCAATCTGCATGTTGGCAACATCAATATGGATTGGCACCCCATGCTAATAAAAGCCCGTCAGGCTTGGCTCCAACAAGTTCCCTTTCACAAGTATATTTTGGAAGGGGAGGATTTACTGGACTATTATCGGATGCTCAATACTGCACCGGAATATAAAATCCAGATCCCGCTGGAAACACTTCCCAAAAAAGAGATCCAGCACTGTTTTATCTTCGAACATGGGTTTTTCTACGCCTTTTGCCCTGAAGAATTTGATTCCGAAATCACTAGCATTGCCCAGCGGTTTAGTTCCCAGTTTGAACAAACCTTTCGAAGATATCTGGACCTCCAACAAGCAGAAGCACAGGCGCGAGAAGCCAAAATCGAAGCAGCTTTGGAGCGGGTTCGATCTAAAAGTCTGGCCATGCACCAGACCAGTGAATTGCAGTCAGTCATTCATACCGTTCATAAGGAACTAGTCAAGCTGGGACTTTCCATTCATGGCGGATCTTTCATCGTGATCAACAGCGAGATCGATCAGGAACTCAAATGCTGGGGTGCCGGCGGAACAGCCGAAACATCGCAGGTAGTCCAAATCCCGAGATTTGAAAAACCCTTTTATACCGATCTACTAGAAGGAATCAAAAGGGGCCCTGGTTTCTTCACTGAAGAATTTACCGCAGAAGAGAAAAATGAATACTTCAAATTTCTGTTTAAACATGAACCATGGGCAAGACTTAGTTCAAAAGAGAAAAAACAAAGGCTTGAAGGAAAAAAACCGTATTTCCGATCCTGTGCCGTTTCCAGCAATACCAGCATTTTTATCATCAATCAGAAAGGTCAGATATTTTCCGATGCAGATAATGACATCCTAAAAAGATTCGGAAAAGTCTTCGAACAGGCCTACACCCGCTTCCTCGACCTCCAAAAAGCCGAAGCACAGGCACGAGAAGCACAAATAGAAGCTGCTCTGGAACGAGTACGATCCAGAACCATGGCTATGCAGCACTCAGACGAGCTGACTGAAGCTTCAGAAGTTTTGGATCGGCAGGTCAGAGCCTTGGGAATAGATACTTGGGGCTGTGCATTCCATATCTATGCTGATGATCCAGAAGGGGACTATGAATGGTTTAGCAGCAGAGAAGGGTCTTTACCCTTCTACAAAACTCCTAGGGAAAATTTCTTCCTGAAGTTTTACGAAAAAGGAAAAGCTGGTGAAACTTTTCATGTGGAAGAATTTCTGGGCGAAGATTGTAAAGCGCATTATGATTACCTAATGACTATTCCTGTCATGGGCGATGCACTTCGTGAAATTATATCTTCTGGAGCCACACTACCCGAGTCGCAGTACGATCATATTGCTTTTTTCAAGCATGGGTTCTTGCTATTCATTACCTATCAGCCTGTCCCTGAATCCCATGTGATTTTCCAACGCTTTGCAAAAGTCTTCGAACAAACCTATACCCGATTCCTTGACCTAAAAAAAGCAGAGTCTCAAGCGAGAGAAGCACAGATTGAAGCAGCACTTGAGCGAGTTCGGGCTAGAGCTATGGCTATGCACTCTTCAAAAGAATTGGAAGAGGTAGCCTTAGAACTAAGAATCCAAATGGGTAAATTAGGTCAAGAAGACCTGGAAGTCTGTGCCATTCATTTATATGAAGAGGATGAAGACTATTTCGAATCTTGGGGAGCTGTTCGTGCACCTGGTATGGAGGAAAAGCTCTTCCAAGGAATGGCAAAATTTCCAAAATCTGGGATCAAGATCGTAGATGAAATGATGGCCCATTATTATGCTGGGGACAAGGATTATGTCTTGGTAAATGATGGAGAAAAAGGCCAGGAGTGGTTGCTCGCTATGAAAAAGTATTCTCCTCAGGCCTACGCTATGCTTTCTAAGAAGATCGAATCCATCCCAACGGAAGAAATAATAGCCTATTGGTCAATCTCAGATTTTAAGGGAGGAGCCCTCGTAATGGTAACCTATACCCAGCCTGATGAAAGCTCCCTAAACCTTCTCCGACGAGCTGCAAATGTCTTTCAACTCGCCTATCGCCGATACTTGGATCTTCAAAAAGCTGAAGAACAGGCAAGGGAAGCCCAGATTGAGGCGGCTCTGGAAAAAGTACGTTCCCGATCTCTGGCTATGCACAAGAGTGAGGAATTCCCTGAAGTAATTCAGATAGTTTTTGAGCAGTTCCGCCAACTCAATTTCAACATTGATTCTGCCCAGATAGATATGTCTTTTAGAGACACGGATGACTTTAATCTTTGGACCGCAGTTCCAGGCAGGCCTTATCCTGTTCTTCAGCACATTCCATATAGGAATAATGCCGTGTTCAATTCTATAAAAAATGCCAAGAAGGCCGGTCTTAATTTCATTTCCGACCAATTCAGCAAAGAGGAAAAGAATGATTTTTTTGAATTATTCTTTCTTCATTACCCTGAAGTACCGGAAGAAAGAAAGCTATTTATTTTTTCAAGCCCGGGATTTTCACGTTCTGCTGTTTTATTGAGTGATGTCATGCTGGGAATTCAGAATTATTCAGGGATTCCCTTCACGGATTCAGAGAATGAGATTTTGAAGCGATTTGCCAAAGTCTTTGAGCAAACCTATACGCGCTTTTTAGACCTACAAAAAGCCGAAGCACAAGCTAGAGAATCCCAAATTGAAGCGGCATTAGAGCGGGTGCGATCTCGTACCATGGGCATGCAAAAAGCCGAGGAACTTGGAGATGTAGCGACTCTTCTATTTAATGAGTTGAATACGCTGGTTGATAATTTATGGACCTGCGGCTTTGTCCTTTGTGAAAAAGATCGTCAAGAAGACGAGTGGTGGCTGAGCGCGGATAATGGATTAATCGACCCCTTTTTCCTTCCAAATGTTGGAGACTATACACACGAAAGCCTCTATGAAGGTTGGAAAAAAGGAGAAAGCTACCGAACCGTCACATTAGAAGGACCACAACTTCAGGAGCATTACGATTGGTTGTTACAAATCCCGATAGCTGCTCAAATTTTTGAGGAAATGGAGGGATCCGGTATTCCCCGTCCTACCTGGCAACGCTTGCATGCAGCATACTTCAAGACTGGATACTTGGTGATAATTACAGAAGTTCCTTGTGAGGAAGAAGATATTTTCAAGCGATTTGCGCAGGTTTTTGACTTAACCTACACGCGTTTCCTCGATCTCCAAAAAGCAGAAAATCAGGCTCGGGAAGCTCAAATCGAAGCAGCATTGGAAAAAGTTCGTTCCCGCTCCTTGGCTATGCAAGATCCGGAGGAGCTCACCGAGGTAGCACAACTGCTAAGAGAAGAAATGGGGAATTTAGGCGTCGAGGAATTGGAAACAAGCTCCATTTACATTCATGAAGAATCGAATGGCTTGACCCAATGCTGGTTCACGATAAAAAATAGTCAGAACCCCGCACGAAGCGTTTCCGATCAAATGGTCCTTGATCTGCAGGATACTTGGGTAGGAAATCAAATGTTGAGGTTCTATCGATCTAAAGAGAAAAAAACCTCCATTCTTATGAAGGGCGAACAGCGAGTAGAATGGATCCGATACTGTGAAAGCAAATCTGAGCTTCTTGGAAAAAGTAGATTCTATGGAGAAACTATCCCTGAACGAACCTATCACCTTTATAAGTTTTCAGATGGATTCTTAGGCGCCGCATCTTCAGGGCCCATCTCAGCTGATAGTTGGGATTTGATGCGAAGAGCCACAGCGGTTTTTTCATTTGCTTTCACTCGTTTCTTGGATTTGCAGAGAGCCCAGGCTAGCGCAAAAGAAGCCCGAAGACAAGCCTCATTGGATCGAGTTCGTGCGGATATTTCCTCTATGAGGACAGCTGCAGATCTGGATAAAATCACCCCACTTTTATTCAAAGAGCTCACCACTTTAGACATTCCATTTATCCGCTGCGGAGTATTCATCATCAATGAAAAAGCAAAAATCGTAGAGGCCTACCTCTCTTCGCCTGAGGGGAAATCTTTGGGAGTATTGCATCTTCCCTTTGATGCGAGCGAGCTCACTTTCCAGACCGTCGAAGCCTGGCGAAAAGGAGAAGTTTACCGACAGCATTGGGGTAAGGGAGACTTTCTCAACTGGATTCAACAAATCATGGAAAAGGATCTGATCCAAGATGAAAAAACCTATCAGGGCGCAGCCGCTCCTCCAGAATCCCTAAACCTTCATTTCGTCCCTTTTACCCAAGGGATGCTATATGTGGGTTCTACAGAACCACTTTCTGAAGATGAAATTGACTTGATCAGATCACTATCCGAAGCCTTTGCGATTGCCTATTCCAGATATGAGGATTTTGTCAAACTAGAGCAAGCCAAGGCGGAGATCGAGTCGGCAATGTCTGAACTCAAAGCCACACAAACTCAACTCGTGCAGCAAGAAAAACTGGCTTCTCTAGGACAGCTCACCGCTGGGATAGCTCATGAGATTAAGAATCCATTGAATTTTGTGAATAACTTCTCTGAAGTCAGTAATGAACTGATTGATGAAGCTTTTGAGGAGTTGGAAAAGTTAGTGGATTCGGAGGAGAAGGAAGAGATCATCGCCATTCTGGAAGATGTGAAAGGAAATCTTTCCAAGGTACAGGAACATGGAAAGCGAGCTAATGGGATTGTAACCTCCATGCTGCAACACTCCCGAGGTGGAGATGGCAAAATGGAGCCTACTGACTTAAATGCTCTTCTGAAGGAATATGTAAACCTGAGTTTTCACGGGATGCGGGCAGCAAAAAACCCCATCAATGTGGATATAGAACTGAAATTTGATGAGAAAATAGGTAAGGTCAATCTGATTTCAGAAGATTTTTCCAGAGTCATTGTCAATCTCTGCAATAATGCATTCGACGCAATGAGATTAAAAACGAACGATGAGTCCAGCAATTACCAACCGAAACTCACCATTTCCACGAAGATCGAGAAAAATCAAGTTACAATTGAAGTAGAAGACAATGGCCCTGGCATTCCAGATGAAATCAAGGACAAAATTCTCCAACCATTCTTCACCACCAAAAAAGGTACAGAAGGTACTGGGTTAGGGCTCAGTATTACCAATGACATCGTGAAGGCGCATGGAGGTCGGTTGGATGTCGAAAGCAATCATGATGGAAGTAAGTTTGTGATTTCACTACCTCAATTATTGCCCGAGTGAGCTACTGTATGCTTCGCCCTGAAGGCGATGCTTTACAAGTCAAGTTTGACGAATTAAAAGACGCCAAATAAAAAATAAAAAATGCGCTTTTTTAATTTTTCAATTTGTACTTTAGAAAGCATTTATTGCATTAAAACTCTAAAAATTAAGTTGAATACTAAAATCCAGCATTACAAAATCCGCCTATCTAAACTCGACCATATACACTAACTATCACCCATATGCTCTCAAAATTACTTTTGGTCTTATTACTCATTTTTGTAGTCCTATCGATCGCTTTTGTCATCAAAAACAAAAGAATTAAAAGAAGAGCTCTTCAGAAATTCAAAGAAATGGATCCTCAAGAACTTTCGGATTGGTCCCCTCAAAAGTTGGATTCCAAGCGTGCTCACATGGACCCATTAGCTGATCAGACAGTAGCTATTATCATGGCAAAACAAGAATCGGCTGAGATCAATCATCTTTTTCAATCAATCGTCAAAGACAGCGAACAACTGCCTCCCACAGCACCCAAAGAGCTTCATGATTATTTTGAAGAAAGTGCCAAACTCCCTGAATGGGCCGACCCTGATCTGATTGCCTTAGGCCAACAAATCTACCTTAGACATGGGATTTGGATAGGGCTTTTACTTTGCTACAAATCACTGCCTGAATGCTATGCCTGTGCCCGTGGTGCGGAAGTCCTTCACAAGACTGCCCGACTCAATGAAAAGAAGGGTTCCTTGGACGCCTACTCAAGAAGAATTGCAGAAACGGCCCTATTCGTTGTTTTTGCCATGTCTCCGGATGGACTGGATAAGAAAGGTAAGGGACTGAGAGCTACACAAAAAGTCCGTCTCATCCATGCCACCATTCGATACTTTCTGAAGCAACATAACTGGGATGCCGACACCTACGGTGAGCCTATCAATCAGGAGGATTTAGCGGGGACTTTGATGTCATTTTCAGCTTTGATTTTGGAAGGGCTCGAGACGATTGGGGTAGAATTTGAGCCAGTAGAAATGGAAGCTTACATTCATTGCTGGAGGGTGATCGGCCACATCGCTGGTCTAGATGAGGATATGATTCCCAAAAACGCCAAGGATGCATTGAAGCTCGGTCACAGCATTCTGGACAAAGAAATTGCCCCAAGTGATCATGCCAAGGAATTGGTCAAAGCCCTTCGGGAATTCCAAGACACGAAATCAAAACCCATTCTGGGGAGTCAATCCAATATTGCTATGATGCGATTAATGATGGGCAAAGATATTTCGGATTTGCTTGGCGTGGAGCCCATTGATCAATCACAGATTGATAGAATGGAAAGGAAACTCAAAAGAATCACAGCGGTAGGGGAGTTTCTGGATAAAAGCCTGATCTTTTCATTTTTCCTTCAGGGATTTACAAAGCTTGGCCTTATGCTGATGCTTAAACGAATGACCACCCGCTCAATCATCAATTTCTACATTCCCAAATCCCTCACACAAGATTGGGGCACAAAATCTTAAATGCTATGAATCAGCCTTTAATCAATTTTGAAGATTATTCACTTGCCGGGCTTATTTTCAATGGTGTCGGTTGCCTTTTTTGGGTCGTCGCATACGTGATTTTAGTGATGGAAATCCGCAAAAAGAAATTTGTGGAAATGCCAGCCTACGTTGCTGGTGCGAATATCGGCTGGGAATTCGTATGGAGCTGGATATATCATCCCAATACCGGTCTTTTATTCGCCCTGAGCTATCAGGCTGCATTTTTATTAGACTGCTTTATTTTCTACTCGGTCCTTCGATATGGTACCAAACAGCCGATGAATCCGGAGACCAAAAAGCATTTCGCATTATTCTGTGTGATCAATTTTGGCTTCTGGATCATATTCTCCTACCTCTTTAGAAATGAAGGCTTTGACACACTCATCGGGGCAAACTCGGGATATATCATCAATGTAATTCTCTCATTACAATGTGTGTTTTTGCTGATGCAAACCAAAGATACCGGACAATTCTCAATGGTTTTGGCCTGGGCTCGAATGTTGGGCACAGGATTAATTTCTGTTTCCATGTTCTTCTTCTACCCTGAAAATCACTTCGTTCAGTTCCTGGGAATTTCTTGTTTTATTTTGGACAATACCTTCATCTACATTCTTTGGAAAAGACACGGTAAGCTATTTGGAGCACTTAGTAAAGCATAATTATGTTTAAAAAAATCACAGAGTTTTTCATCCCTCCCCAAAAGCTGCAGAGCGGAGATGAATTACGATCAGAACGAATATTTGTCGCAGTTTTACTTATCTCGGCAGTTTCTAATTTTCTGGGAATCAATTTGGCTATTGAGATCAAAGCGGAGCTTAATGGCTACCTGCTTCTAGTCAATGGGGTGATTAACCTGCTTATTCTTTTAGCTTATCGATATGGGTTAAAAAAATCCATCGCTACCACATTAGTTTTATCACAATTTGCCATCAGCTTTCCAATACAGGCATGGCTTCAGGGAGGTTTATCATCTCCTGCTGCAGCGGCATTCTTCTTACTGCCCGCGGTGGCAATGTTGATACAGGGAAAACGCGCTGCGACATTTTGGATGATACTATCAGCATTCCTCAGTTTGGGATTATTCTGGTTTGAGAGTCAATTCGGAACGCCGGTCCCTACCTTCGACCCTGCAAAAAGCAATCTCTTTTATTTCTCCTCCATCCTAGGGACTAATCTTACGATCTTTATCATTTTATTAGTTTATGAAACTGGCAAATCGAAAGCCTTGGCAAATATTCAGAATAAAAATGAGGCGCTAATCAATACTCAATCACAGTTAATCCAAGCTGAAAAAATGGCCTCGCTCGGAGAACTCACAGCTGGAATTGCCCATGAAATCCAAAACCCCTTGAACTTTGTCAACAACTTTTCCGAAATCAGTAATGAGCTAATTGAAGAAATCGAAGAAGAACAGGAAAAACCCGCAGCAGAACGTGATTATGAACTCATTTTTGAAATCATCGCTGACCTTAAGCAAAACCTCCAAAAAATCAACAAACATGGTCATCGCGCAGGCTCCATTGTGAAAAATATGCTGGAGCATAGCAGAATAAGTACCGGTGAAAAAGTACTTACAGATATCAATGTTTTGGCTGATGAATATGTCAAACTCTCTTATCATGGGCTTCGAGCCAAGGACAAGTCTTTCAATGCAGATCTCAAATTGAATCTCGCTCCGAATCTTCCAAAAGTCAAAATTCTGCCTTCTGAAATAGGTCGGGTTTTACTCAATTTGGCTAATAACGCCTTCTATGCGGTGAGTGAAAAAGCAAAAGGTAACTTGGAGGGATACAAACCACAATTGACACTAAGTACGCTTAAAACAAAAAATGGAATAGAAATCTCAGTTTCTGACAATGGCCCGGGAATCTCCGAGTCCATCAAAGACAAAATATTCCAGCCCTTTTTCACGACCAAGCCCTCAGGATCAGGAACTGGACTCGGTTTGAGCTTGAGCTATGATATTATCAAGGCTCATGGGGGAATTCTCGAAGTAGAATCCGAAGAGGGAAAAGGCACAATTTTCACAATCAAACTTACGAATTGACCATGGGACTATTCTGGAACCTAATCCAACAAAGCCAAATCTCCAGTCAGGACTCTAGAGCTTCCTCTTTGGAAGCACGGGTGGCCTATCTGGAAAGTGAATTGCGGAAGACGCAAGAACTACTGATCAAAACGCTGAAAGTACTGGAGGAGGAAAGTGGAAAAGATATCAATAGAGATGGGAAGATAGGATAAAACTCAAACCTTTCGAATACTCCGCATCAAATCCTCCTTATACATCTTGCTGATCGGGATAACCTTCCGCTTGATTTCAAGATGGGAATCCGCAACTGCATCAAGCTTCTTAAGATTGACCACATAGGAACGATGCACCCGCAGAAAATCCCTACTTTCAATCTTTTGGCAAAATGCATTCAATGGACTGACAATGAGATAATTCTGACTGTTGGTAAAAATATTACAGTAGTTTCGATCAGCTTCAATGTATAAAATTTCGTCCAGCATCAGCTTGATCAGTTTCCCATTGTTTCGAATAAAAATCCGGTCATCCAGGCTCTCAATCAACGAATCTGAATTTTCCGTTTCAATTTTTTCCTCTTTGATTTTTTCCGCTACCAATTCAATGGTCCGCTCCAGATTTAGCTTGTTAAAAGGCTTGGAAATAAAGGCATAGGGTTTGGTTTCTTTGGCCTTTTGAAAAGAAGCTTCGTCAGCGTTGGCAGTCAGGTAAATCAAAGGAATTGCAGTCTTCTCTTGGATTTTCTTTGCCGCATCTATCCCAGTCATTCCCCCTTTCAGCTGGATATCCATCAAAATAATATCAGGATGATTTTCCATGGCGTGATTGACGGCATCCTCTCCCCGGGACTCAATTCCCGTGACTTCATAGCCAAGCTTAGAGAGCTGCAGGGAAATATTCGCAGCGATAATCATATCATCCTCCACAATCAAAATTCTGGTCTTCTCACTCATGCTGCTTTATTGGTCTTAAACTCAAAATATAATTCTGTTCCATTTTGGGTACTCAGTGTCATCTTTCCGTCGAGCTGCTTAGTCAAAAGTGCCACGAGCTGAGTACCAAAGCCCGTTCCCAAAGTGGGATTATTTTTTTTCATTCCAGCGCCATCGTCTGCTACTTTCAGATACAGATGATCTTGATCTTTTTTCAAATTAATCAGAATCTCACCTTCTCTTCCATCGGGAAACGCATACTTCAGCGAATTGGTAATCAGCTCATTGACAATCAAACCAATCGGAATAGCACGATCCACATCCAACTCCAGGGGTTCCATCTCTACTTCCAAGCTTATTCGTGCCGAAGCATCGAAAGAATCAATGATAAAAGCGCCTAAATTTTTAAAATAATTTTTCATCTCGATCGCGGCCAAATTTTCTCCTTGATAGAGATTTTGATGGATCATCCCCATGCTTTGAACCCGGTTTTGGCTTTCGATCATGATATCCTGAAGCTCCTCATTTTCGATTTGAGCTGTCTGTAAAGCCAAGAGGCTGGAAATAGTCTCCAAATTGTTTTTGACCCGATGATGGATCTCTTTCAGCAAAAATTCTTTTTCTCGATTCTGCTTTTCCAAAAGTTGGCTGTACTTTTTTCGCTTCACAAAAACCCGATAAAGGAAGAATAGAAAAAACACCATCAATGCGGTGAATAGAAGTGTAAAAATCTGAATGATATTCTGTCGCTTCAGCGCCTCCTCTTGAAGGGAAATAATTCCTTCCTTTTGGGTTACATCCATTTCAGTTTGCAATTGAGCAATCCGCTGATCCGCCTCTGCATTGAAGACAGATTGATCGAGCTCATGATAGCGCTTAAATGCCTGATAGGAATTGGCAATTTCACCTGCTCCCTCGTAGGCTTCCGCCAATTCGCGATAGATCAAACTCAAAAAATACCGATCTCCAAAGTCCTCGGTAGCCGTGCGGATACTTCGGCCAAGGTAGGTAATCGCATCCTGATAGAATCCCTGCTCTTTTTTCACTTTGCCCAAAGACAGCAGGGAGCGCACGACCATAAACTCATTTTGAAGGAGTTCCGCGTACTTCAGCGCTTCCTTGCCGGAAGTTTCGGCATTTTCAAAATCCTCCAAAGCCAGATACAAATCTGTCAAGGCGATATATGTGTCGCTGAGATTGTTGTAAAATCCGTACTGCTTGCCCATCTGCGTTGATCGCTGGAAGTAAGGAAGTGCTTCCTCATTTCGCCCGAGTGCAATCAGGTTATTTCCAGTCACATGCAGGGTAAAATCAAAATCCAAATCCTGGATTTCCCGCTCCTCAAATAGGGCGAGAGACTTCAGTCCATATTCCAAGCCTTGCTCGGGTTTGCCTTGCTTCCAAAATAAGTTACTGATATCCGAATAGGCCATGGCCATAGCTTTCCTGTCACCGTATTTCTCCCCGAGTTGAAGAGTTTGGGTTGCCAATTCAAAAGCCTTTCCCAAGTCTCCCCTTCGCTCATGGACATAGCCCAGATTGGTGAGCAAAAGCCAAGTTTCGGATTCGGGAAGTTTTTCCAAAGCACTTTGAAGTACCTCTTCTGCCTGATCGAGTTGTTCCATTCTCAGCAAAACAGCCCCTTGGGCCACCTGCATTCTACCCTCCCATAGCTTACTTTCTGCTATTCGAGCCTCTTCTAGCCCTTGATTGATGACGGAAAGGGATTTGCGTAGATTTCTGGTATGGTAATAATAGCCCAGATCCCAGAGCATTTGCAGCCTCAATTCGGTCTCTTTCACTGAAGGAAGTGATTGCTCTATTTTTTCAAGGTAATCCGCACCAAAATCATCTGTCTCCTCAAAGATCTTTGAATATTCGACTTTACCGTCTATTGAAACTACCTGAGCTTCTAGTTGAATCTGAAACAATACAAAAACAAGGATAAAAAATCGCTTCATGCGATTAATATACAATAAAATGCAATTGAATATCAATTGCTTAATTGTGAATTTTCCGGGGAAGGAAAAAACTCATTGGGGAAACATTTTATAGGCCTTCATCCTAAGCCTTTTGGGAAGGATCAAATGAAAGTGGAGATTATTCCATCTTTTAACCTAAAAAAAATGAGATGAGCAGTCAAACCCCAGAATTTTTCTCTCTTAGACCCGAACTCGAAAAAGCCTATGGCTACACCCACGCAGTGAAAATCGGAGATAGCATCAAGATTTCAGGAGCAGTAAGCATGGATAATGAAGGTAATCCATTGGCTGTTGGAGACTTTCTTCAGCAAATGAAAAACTGCTATGCTGACCTGGAAAAAGTCTTGGCACATTATGGCTGCAGCTTCGATGATGTACTGGTAGAAAATGTATTTACCACGGATATGCCTGCCTTTCTAGAGCACGCAGCATATAGAGGCTCAATCTACCAAAAGCAGTTTCCTACCGGTTCGTGGATTGAAGTCAAAGGCTTGGTCATGCCCGAATTTTTGATTGAAATCGAACTGGAAGCCCATAAATCACACTAATAGTAATCTTATAAAACCATGGAAAATTTAATTAATCAATCCGCAGAGAATAAAGCAGTTGTCGATAGTCTCTACCATGCTTTCAGCAAAGGAGATGTACCGGGAGTTCTCGGGACTATGGATTCTCAAATCATTTGGAACGAAGCCGAAGGAAATGAATACGCAAAAGGAAATCCCTATGTGGGTCCAGATGCAGTTCTGAATGGAGTTTTTGGTCCCATTTTGCAAGACCATGAATACTTCAATCTAAAGGACATCGAAATCCATGAAATGCTTCATGGAAAGGTACTAGCCACTTTGCGATATGATGCCAAGTATAAAAGCGGAAAAGCATACAACGCGCAGGTTGCACATTTTTGGACTGTGAAAAATGGAAAAATCACTGGATTTCAACAATACGTGGATACCAAGAAACTACACGAGGCTTCAATAGCTTAAGATCGGCTTTCTCCTCAAACTACTAACTGAGAAATCCCAATGGAAACTAAACTCACACTTGTCCCAAGCAAACCCAAAGCCTGGCTTCTACTTTTTGTTTGGGGCTTCCTGATACTATTCGCGGGCAAATTCATTCTGCATGACGCCTTACCCTACTTTGGCTTTGAGGAATCCTTTTTTGGAGACTATTGGGAGATGAAATGGCCATTGATCGGCCATATTTCAGGGGGGCTCATCGCTCTCACTTTAGGCCCCTTTCAATTTTGGAAAGCTTTTAGAATTCGATATCTCAAAGTCCACCGCATAATGGGAATGGCCTATATCTGTGGAATTTTGATCGCGGTCATTAGCTCGATTACACTTTCACTCACCATCGCCCTTGATTTCCATTGGACTTGGAGCTTATCTCTGATCGGTTTGGCCTTTGCATGGTTTGGCACCACAGGGATGGCCTTTCGATTTATCCTTCTGCGCCGAATCAACCTCCACAAAGAATGGATGATCCGAAGCTACGTGGTCACCTTTGCCTTCGTCCTTTTTCGATGGTTGACGAGACAGCCTTTTTATGATGATTTGGGGCCATTTATAGAAACAGGTCCTACCGCCATTTGGCTTTCATGGGTGGTTCCGCTTTTTATCACAGAGATCGTTTTGCAGTGGAATAAAAAATGAATCAATCCATGAATCACACATCCATGAAAAAAACATTTATATTAATTTTCTTAGTAGGAATATCCTTTCAGGAAGCTTTTTCACAAAGAAAAATCATCGATATGCACATTCACTCCTACACCGAGAGTGATTTTGGTGTGAGGGAACCTTCTGCTACAGATCATTATGGGGTAAAGGGTTCAGCAAATGCTGAGCAACATCGCTTAGAGACTTTTGCAGCTTTTGAACGATTTAATATCGTTAAGGCTGCTGTCAGTGGTAATCCTGAAAGTGTCCGTATCTGGAAGGAAAAAGATAAAGATAACCGTGTAATCAAGGGGATTTTGTCTATTTCCCCAGATGATTACGACATCGATATTGAGCGGTTTGAGCAAATGATCAATGCAGGTGAAATCGAAATCTTTGGAGAATTGGGTCCCTACTACGGTGGTACCACGCTCAGCGATCCCATTTGGCAACCTTATCTCGAGATTTGTGAAAAATATGACATTCCGGTGGCTGTGCATACCGGAGGTGGAGATCCGGGAGGCACTTACTCTTGGTCTCCAAAAGCAAGACTGGCCTTAGGAGATCCTTACCTGATCGAAGATGTATTGGTCAAGTATCCCAAACTTCGAGTCTATCTGATGCATGCCGGAGGAGAGGATTGGCCGGAACATGCCATTCGGTTGATGGCCTACTATCCACAACTCTATACAGATATCGCAGTATTACTCTGGGTGGAGCCAAATACCCAAAGATACGTGACGGATTTTCTTAAAAACATCAAGCATGCAGGCTACTTGGATCGAGTGATGTTTGGTTCTGATCAGATGATCTGGCCTTACGCAATCGAGAAGTCTATCGATTTTTTGAACAGTTTGGATTTCCTGACAGAGGAGGATAAAGAAGGGATATTTTATGGGAATGCGGCGAGATTTTTGAAATTGGAGGATTGAGGCTTTTCAAATTCTAATCCAATTAATGGATGAAGTAATTCTTTAATTTTGAATCAAACAGAGTAGAGTTTTCATTTTGACGGGATTTTTGGCACTGATTTACTTCTCGGGAAAATCCATCAAAAAATGGAGGCAGCGAAACCAATGATCTCGCTGCCTCGCATAAATTCAATAAATTAGCAGGTTTTTAATCCTTCCCATTTTTAAAACTCAAATCCGGATATGCAGGTGGCGCTGGTACCGAACGCGGATCTTTTTGGATCAACTCTTTCAAATGCTCAATCGCAGCATCCAGCTGAGCATCTTTTCCTTCGAAAGTGGCCTTTGGTAGATTAATCACCTCGATATCAGGAATAAACCCAACTCCTTCGATCAGCCATTCCACATCCTCGCCGTCGTTGGTGTCTCCACCAACGACTCCATAAACCCCATTCATTGGAGCCCGTGCAATGCCATTATCCGAAAGGGTATTCACTCCGGAAAGCCAAACTTCACCTCCCCAGGTCCTAGCTCCGATTGCTTTGCCCAAACCTAATCTTCTGAAGCCTTCGGCAAAAGCCTCTCCATCGGAAGCTGTAAACTCATCCACCAACAGGACCAAATGCCCTCGGAATGCATAATTCATATTCCAGTAAGGCTCTCCTGTTCGGCTCTTCCAGTAGAAGAAAGCCTCACGAATGAGTTTTTCCAAAATAAAAGAATCAATATTTCCTCCTCTATTATGGCGCACATCGATGACCAAGCCTTTCTTCTTAAACTGCGGATAAAAATCCCTATACCACTGTCCGATATCTCCGGAAGTCATGGCTCTCAAGTGGACATAACCGATATCTCCATTGGATTTGGCTTCAGTTTCCAGTCTCCGGGTATATTCCCAATCGTTGTAGCGGAGATTACTCTCCTCCCGAGAACTCATGGGATAAATGATGTGATCTCCTTTTCCAGCTACTGCTATCCGAACTTGCTTGCCAGCTTTGTCGCGAAGCAATACCTGCATATCCTCCACTTCCAATACGGAAGTCCCGTCAATATGCGTGATCACATCACCTTCCTGAATTCCATAAGCAGGATGGCTCAAAGGTGATTTCTCATCAGGATAGTCAGGATCGCTTTGGAAAATATAGTCGATTTGATAGCCATTATTGGTTTTGGAGAAAAGTCCTCCCAGCATTCCAAACTGAATATTATCATCCCCATCTCGGATATCTCCTCCTCGTACGGAGGTGTGCAGAACAGAGAGTTCGCCAATCAACTCCCCTATCACATCCGAAAGCTCATTTCGTGTAGTGACCCGATCCACCAAAGGCATGTATTTTTCATGCATTTTATCCCAATCTACCCCATGCATCCCGGCATCGTAGAAATAATCCCGCTCCATGCGCCAAGCATCGGTGTAGATCTGCTTCCAGTCTTCCCGAGGATCTATGCTGAATTTCCAGCCACTTAGATCCAATCTATTTTTTGATAAATCAGAAACGGGTGAAGTCCCTAATTCCACCAAGAAATGATTGGACCCTTGTCTTAGCAAAGCGTATTTGTTGTTAGCTGAGATCGCATAGCTGTTAATTTTATCTGCGAAAACTTTCTGCTCAGCTTTTTCCGAAATCGGAGTCATCATCAAGGCAGGCTCATCATCATTGGATGCCCCGCCGCCATAATAAATACTTGGACCCGGACCTACTCGATGGTAATACAAAGCCTTATCCGTCACGATCAGATTTTTATAATTTCCAGCTGGCACAGGAACCTCCTGCACTCGCTCCATCAGTCCCTCTTCATCAATGGTTACCGTCACTGGACCTTCAGATTTTTTCTCTTCCGCTTTCAGTTCGTTTTTGGGAGTGAAAGGAGAAATCAAGCCCTTCTGCAAAGGAATGTGGTAAATCTTCATCTGCTTTTCCCAGAAAGGTTCCGGCTGACGCTGTCCCCAAGGGCTTCCCACCTTGGTTTCGAAGTTCCTGTCAGAGAGGAAATAAATCCACTTCCCATCTGCACTCCATTGGGGATTGAGGCTGTTGGTACGATCAGAGGTTAGCGTCACCCGCTTCCCAGAAGAGGGATTAAATAGAAATAGCTGAGTAAAAGTATTGGAAGCAGCCTGCCCATAGGCTAGCCATTGACTATCGGGAGACCAAGCCAGGCTACCATGCAAGTCCTCATCTGTGAGATTGGCTTTGACGGCTTTTCCCGTGGAAAGATTACGAATCCAAAGGTCATTATTCAGATCGGTCCAAGCCAACCATTTTCCGTCGGGAGAAGGAGTAAGGTTGAATCGCAACGTGGTACCATTATCCGTCAACTGCTTTCCTTGGTCTAAACCCAAACCGGAGTATTGATGGATTTCAAATTCTCCACTTTCATCCGAAAAAGTCAAAATATCCTTGGAATCTGTAGTGAAAACCGCATCCCGATAGCGTACGCCGTCTTTTCGGCTTAGTCGAAGCATTCGCCCTTCTTTAGCTGGATAGACAAAAACCCGGCCCCGAGCAGTCAGAGCAACCTGTTCCCCGTCATTAGAAACCGAAATATTAGTGATGTAGGAAGCTGGGTTGTCCACCCATTTTTCCCGTAGCTGATCAAAATCTGAAACCAGATTGATCGCGATTTTTTGGGCTTGGTTTTGGCCCAAATCCATTCGGAATAAATCCGCTCCAGCCCGATAAACGAGCGTATTTCCGGAAAGGGAATACTCTCTCACATCATAGGATTCTTCCTTCGTGTGCTGCAGAATATCAGATCCATCGGCATTCATGGACCAGATATTCTGTATGCCATCCCGGGAAGAAATGAAGTAAACTCTTCCATCATGATATATCGGATGATGATCTTCCCCATCGTAATTCTGTGTGAGTTTGACGGCTTCAGGAGCTCCATCGCTGTATTTCCAGACTTGGCGAGCTGTCCCTCCCTTGTATCGCTTGGTTACATTGTTGTGATAAGTAGGCCGCACAAAAAAGTACGTATCCGATTCCCGGTCAAAGCTCCCCTCAGCTGCCATTTCCAGAGGAAGCATTTCTTTTTCCCTCGAATTCATATCAACCACCACGGTGCGCAATCGAGGCAAAGTGGAGTACTGATTGGTGGTATAGGCCACTTCAGTCGCGGATTTCCAAGCCGTGGGAATAGAAGCGGCAGGTTCGTAAGTCAATCTTTTGGGAAGACCTCCGGAAATCGGCATGACATAGACCTCAGTCGGACCCTCGTAGCTAGCCGCATAAGCGATCCATTGGCCATCGGGAGAGATTTTGGGATCTGACTCGTCTCCCGGGTGAGTGGTCAGGCGGGTAGCCATCCCCCCGGAAAGTGAGGCCTTCCAAATATCTCCCTCGGCTACAAAAACAACCGTGTTTTCATGTACATCGGGATGCATGAAATAGCCTGGAGTGGATTCCTGCAAAGCAGACGCAGGCCTTATAAAAAGCGAAAAGAGCAATAATGCGAGAACTGAAATTTTAAAATTCATAGCTGACTCATTTTGAATTGATTTCAGGAAAAAAGGTAGCTTAAAAATTCCATTTTCATTTATTGATTTACATGAAATACCTGAAGAAATGAATTTCGGGAAATATATCTTCAGTTAGGGGAAGAAAAGGTACAAGTCGCTATTTTTTCTGTCAATGTTTTTGTATTTTCCCAATTATTAAATGTTTTTAAATCTCATAATCAGCAATTTGTATGCGATTTTTTGAAGAATTCACAAATGATAAATTTTCTCTTTTTACTAAACGCCAGAGTCAGGCAGGTATTAAAATCAATCCATGAGATTCAAAAATTTTTTTAGTGAAAAATTGGAAAAAATTCCACTTTTAGAATTAACCCAGTACGGCAAAGTCCTGGTGTTTGGCGGACTCTTTATTCTGGTGCTTGGTTGCCAATCGGGGTTAAAAAAACCTGTCACCAAAACCGACGATCTTGTAAAAGCACCTATTCATAGACTTTCCGATTTGGAAGAAGGGAATCAGCCAAGGGAGATAAAAGTCTCTTTTAGCAGCCTTCCAAAGTCAAGAATCCGAAATTTCAACAAGCCCAACAATGAAAAAAGGTCTATGCTTCCCATGCTTAGAGATGAGCAAGGGAATCCGATTCTGGACCAAGATTCTAACCCGTTTTTTTTAGGAGAAGGAGGAGTTTCACAGTTCAAAAAATATACTTCGGACGATGGGCTCGCATTGGATGGGGTGAATAGTGCCTTAGTGGACTCACGAGGGCATATTTGGTTTGGAACAAATGGAGGGGGAGCGACTCGATTTGATGGATTGGACTTTTATACCTACACCGAAAATCAAGGCCTCGCCAGTAATATAGTCCGGAGTATGCTGGAGGATTCCAAGGGCAATATTTGGTTTGGAACCGTCGGCAGAGGAATCAGCAAATTCGACGGAAAGACTTTCGAAAACTTCGGCTATGACAAAATAGGCGACGATGTCATCTATTCGATGGTGGAAGACAGGGAAGGCAATATCTGGTTTGGGTCTAGTGGAATCGGTGTAATTCGATATGATGGAGAGAGCTTCAGCACTTTGGATCAGTCCGATGGACTGGCCGGAGATGTGGTCATCAGCATGGCCAAAGACCCAGAAGGGAATCTTTGGTTCGGAACGAATGGTGATGGATTAAGCCGATTTGATGGAAGTACTTTTAAGACTTTTACCACTGAGGACGGCTTACCTAGCGATCGAATAAGGGCAATCTATTCTGATGCGGATGGATTTCTCTGGATAGGAACTTTGGGAGGAGGGATCAGTAAATACGACGGAAAAACTTTTCAAAACTTCAACAAAGCCGATGGTTTGGCTGGAAACGTTGTCAGAAGTATCATTTCGGATAAAAATGGACAAATCTGGATTGCCACCGAGACAGGTGTAAGCCGGTTTGATGGTGAGCGTTATATCAGCTACACAACCGAACAAGGTCTAGCTGGCAACAGTGTGCTCGATCTTGCAAAGGATAGTCAAGGGAATCTTTGGTTTTGCACAGATGGAGGAGGTGTCAGCCGGTTGGATGGATTGGCTTTTACCAGCTTTACCAATCAACAAGGCCTGGCTGGAAACCTCGTACTTTCTGGCCTTCAGGACAGAGAAGGGAATCACTGGTTTGGCACAGCTGGATGGGGTGTCAGTATATATGATGGCCAGTCATTTACCACCCTTTCTTCCGACCAAGGAATATCTGGAGATGTGATCCATGCGATTTTGGAAGATGAAACAGACCGGATTTGGCTTGGAACAGGCGGAGATGGTGTGTCGATTATTGGAGGAGATGTGGTGACCATCTTTGACAGTCAATCTGGACTTCCTAGTGATGAGATTTTGTGCCTTACCCAAGACCGAAACGGCTCCATCTGGATGGGAACCTATGATGGGGTGGTTCGGTGGAAAGACGAAACCTTAACTCATTATACAACTGACCAGGGAATCATCGGAAATGAGGTTCTAGATATCATTGAGGACCAAACAGGAGCGATTTGGTTTGGGGCAGTAGATGGTGGCGTTACTCGCTTTGATGGGGAAAAATTCATCAATTTCTCAATGGATCAAGGCTTGATCGACAATGCCGTTTTGCGATTGACTGAAGATGAGCTCGGCAATATTTGGATAGGTACCGGACATGGCGTAAGCGTTTTGTTTGTTGAGGATATCAAAACTTTAAGAGAAAGTCCTGACCATCTTCCCAACTTCTTTTCAATCGATACCGAGCAAGGACTTCCTGATAATGTCATTCTTCAAATCACAGATCTACCAGGGCCATCAATCAGCTTGGGAACCAACCAAGGTTTGGCGATTTTTGATTTTGACCCTAAGGCCGATAACCCCCTTCAAAACCAGAATATTTTTAATTCGGAAACGGGCTATCCTGTCAAGGATTTAACTGATGGAGAAAATGCACTACTCCTTGATCGGGATGGAATTCTCTGGGCCGGTACCGGAAGCGTTAAAAATGGCTTGGTACGCTTTGACCTTTCCCAAAATGAGAGCAATCAAAGTCAACCCAAACTTTTACTGAAACAAATCCGCCTAAATGAGGAAATAATTCCTTGGCAATCCCTACAAAATGCAGAAAAGGTTTCTCCCGAGCTTCTAGCCACAGACCAACTCATCACTATCAAAAGGAGACTCAATCCCAGTGAAGAAAGTAATCTAAGCCGCAGATTCAAAGGGGTGAGTTTTGAAAGTGTGGATGGATTCTTCCCCATTCCCCAAAAGCTGGTTTTGCCTTATCGCCACAATCAAATCAATATCGAATACGGGACAGATGAATTGTCCAAACCTGACTTAATCGAATATCAATACCGCCTCAATGGCTACGAATCTGAATGGGGACCTGTCCTCAGACGTACCTCTGCTACTTTTGGAAACATTCAAGAAGGCAGCTACAAATTTGAAGTAAGAGCGAGAATCAAAGGCCCCATCGAAGATCAATCAGGAGAATGGACTGAACCGATCAGCTTTTCTTTCACTGTTCTTCCTCCTTGGTACCGCAGCTGGTGGGCCTATACGATTTATACCATTTTATTCTTGTCTTTGATTTATCCCCTTCATTTGTACCAAAGAAACCGGGTGCTGAAAGCAGAAAGAGAAAAAGCCAAAGAACGAGAACTTGCCCATGCTCGGGAAATCGAAAAAGCTTACAAGGACCTCGAGTCTGCACACGAAAACCTCAAGTCAACACAATCACAACTGATTCAGGCCGAAAAAATGGCCTCACTTGGGGAGCTCACCGCTGGAATAGCTCATGAGATTCAGAATCCCTTGAATTTTGTCAAAAACTTCTCTGAATTAAGTCATGAGCTGGTGGAGGAGATGTATGAGGAAATCGAATCTGGGGATTTTGAGGAGGCAAAAATTATCGCCAAAGATGTCAAAGAAAACATGGATCGCATCGCTACACATAGCATGCGAGCCGACGCCATCGTCAAAGCCATGCTCCAACACTCCAAGGCAAGCATGGGCACCAAAGAGCCTGTTGATATCAATATGGTTGCAGATGAATCCATTCGTCTCAGCTACCACGGAATCCGAGCAAAAGAAAAAGATTTCAAAGGTGAATACTATAAGGAGCTTTCTGAAAAGCTGCCCCAGCCAGAAGTGATCAGGCAGGAAATCTCCCGAATTCTGATCAATATGTGTAACAATTCCTTCTATGCTGCCCAAGAAAAAGCCAAACAGAGTACGGATCCTGACTTTATCCCGAAAGTGAAAATCAGTACGCATAAAGTCAAAAAAGGTATCGAGATTAAAATTTCTGATAACGGAACAGGCATTCCTCAAGACATCATTGGTAAAATATTTCAACCCTTTTTTACTACCAAGCCAACTGGACTCGGAACAGGTTTGGGGCTGTCTTTGAGCTATGATACCATTAAGTCTTATCAGGGTGAAATAAGTGTTGAAAGTCAGACGGGTGAGAATTCTAGCACGACTTTTACTATATTTCTTCCAGTAAAACCCAAAAAAACCACCTAGCCTATGAATCTCGGATTCATTCTTTTGATTTTGTTGTACTATCTGCAACGTCCCATGGGACCCATTGAGGTGTCTCAGGAATGGAAGCGTATCATCAAAGGGGGGATGGCTGTTGCGGGTATTTTGTTGACTATCGCTAAACTAGGGATAGGGTATATTTCTCCACTAGCCGGGATGCTCAATTTTGTTTTGGGCGGAATCATCGTATATGTGACCATCCGAAATCCGGAACTTCAACACCGAAAGGGAATGATCTACGCCTGGTTACCGATTATGGCGGTCATGGTTTTGGAGACTATTACCGAAATGATCAGCTCAAGTCTTTACAACTCCCTGGAAATCTACTTCGAAAGTGCTGGAGGCTTTGCCATTTTATGGGCTATTGTGATGTGGATCAATAATACCAAGCAGCGCAAAGCTCTCGAAAAAGAAAAGCAAAAAGCTCTTGAAAAAGAGAAGGAATACAAAATCACCGAGGCTCTCAAAACCCAACTAGAGAAACAAGTAGCCGAACGGACGACCGAACTCACCAAGCAGAAGAATGAACTGGTCAAAGCACTCGACGAACTCAAAGCAGCTCAGGAGCAGTTGATTCACTCTGAGAAAATGGCCTCGCTTGGGGAACTCACTGCAGGTATTGCCCATGAAATCCAAAACCCACTCAACTTCGTCAACAATTTCTCCGATGTCAGCACCGAATTGATCGAAGAAGCAAAAGAAGAATTGGCTTCCGGCAATCAGGAGGAGGCGATTGAAATCTTGAGCGATCTTAAAACCAATCTGGAGAAAATCATGCTCCACGGGAAGCGGGCAGACTCCATCGTCAAAGGAATGCTGCTCCATAGCCGAAGCAGTACGGGACAGAAAGAGCCAACCGATATCAATGAATTAGCTGACGAGTATTTGCGGCTTTCTTACCACGGACTTCGAGCCAAAGACAAATCCTTCAATGCGGATTTTAAAATAGAAACTGACGATAACTTGGAAAAAATAAGCGTAGTCCCAGGAGATGTGGGTCGAGTACTTCTCAACTTGATCAATAATGGGTTTTATGCAGCAGATGAAAAGAAACGTGAACTCAATCAGAAAGGAGTAAATGACTTTCTTCCCTCTGTCATTGTAAAAACTCATGCAACCAATTCTGGAGTAAAAATCACAGTACGAGACAATGGAAAAGGAATTCCTACTTCCATTCAAAATAAAATCTTCCAGCCTTTTTTTACTACTAAGCCTACCGGAAAAGGGACTGGCTTGGGCCTATCCATGAGTTATGACATCATTACCAAAGGCCACAATGGAAGACTTGAAGTAAAAAGTAAGCCCGGTGAGTTTACTGAATTTGAAATATTTATCCCAAAAAATGAATCCTGATGAAATCGAGCATGATTTAGCAATCACACACTGATATGACTATTCCCAAGCGAGATTCCATCTGACCTCTAAAAAAAAAATTATAAACAGATGAAAATACTCATTGTAGACGACGAAAGAGACGTGGAAATGCTTTTTCGACAGAAATTCAGAAAAGAAGTAAAAAGTGGTCTTCTGGAACTTGCATTTGCTTTTTCAGGTGAAGAAGCTCTCAAAATTCTAGACTCTGAGCATCCACCTAAAGTAGTTTATGTTTTTTCAGACATCAATATGCCAGGAATGAACGGTTTGGAATTGTTGAACAATATCAAAAACCAATTTCCAGAAATTCAGGTCAGTATGATTTCTGCCTATGGTGATACGCAGAATTATGAAAAAGCGATGGAATCAGGAGCAAAAGAATTTTTCACCAAACCCATAGATTTTATCACGCTAAAAGCAGAAGTAAACAAGCTGATTGAAAAGCACAATTCTTAAAAAAATGGTCAAAATACTCGTAGTAGATGATGAAGCGGATCTCGAAATTCTGATCAAACAGAAATTTCGAAAACGCATCCGTGAGGGGGAGATGGAGTTTTCATTTGCCCTGAATGGTCGGATTGCATTAGAGATGCTGGAAGAAAATCCCGATATAGATTTGATTCTCAGCGATATCAATATGCCCGAAATGGATGGACTCACGCTCCTCTCAAAGGTGAAGGAAAAACACTCCTTACTGAAGACCGTCATCATCTCTGCCTACGGAGACATGGAAAATATCCGCACAGCCATGAATTTGGGCGCTTTTGACTTTATCACCAAGCCGGTGGACTTCAGAGATCTGGAAATCACACTGGAAAAGACTATTCAGTACCGCAATCAGATCAAATCCACTCTAAAAGCACTGCGGGAAAATAATATTTTGAAGATGTATGTGGATGAAACGGTACTGAACTTCATGGGAAACAAAGAGCTGGAATCTAGCTTGATGGAAAATGAAGTGATCGAGGCATCTGTGGCATTTATCGACTTGGTGGCTTTCACCAAGATCTCCGAAAATGAAGAGCCAAATGTCGTGGTAGGTCTATTAAACGACTACTTCGACCTCATGGTCAAAGAAATCATCGAAGAGGCTGGCAGCGTGGATAAGTTTATCGGAGATGCCGTAATGGCCGTTTTTCAGGGAGAGGATCATTTTGCCAGAGCACTACGAGCCAGTTTGGCGATCCGGACGAAAATCAATGAAATGCCTGTTTTTTCGGAAGAAAACAATTTCAAACCCCAGGTCTCCATCGGAATCAACTCCGGAGAAATGGTCTCTGGAAATATTGGCTCAAAATCCCTCCGGAGGTTAGATTATACCGTCATTGGGGATGCTGTGAATGTGGCAGCCCGATTGCAAACTGCTGCTAAGCCGGGTGAAATATTGGTGTTAGAAAAAAATGCAAGCCCGGTGATGACCGAATTCAGTTTCCGTGAAATCGGAGAGATCAAAATGAAAAATAAAACCCACCCGGTAACTGTTTTGGAGGTTGTTTCAGGTATCAATTAAAACTAAACCAAAAATCTAGGCTGATAAAGAAAAAGACACCTAATTATTTGTTATTTTATTTTATTTTATTGAAACTAACTTCAATATATTATGAAAACCTTTAAAGTAATTTTGTTTTCGGCAATCTTGATCATTGGGATGCATTATCAATTTAAAGGTCAATAGGCAAATAATCTATGCGAGAATTTCTATTCGTATTTCTAATTCTAATTGCATCTTCCTGCACAAACGGAAAGGCAGACAAAGCAATACAGTATGATGATTCAAAAGCCCAATCAAGCTCATTAGCTGAAAACTATTCACTGCCATTAGATGCAGAAACTCCTCTTTGGAATTACTATAGCCAGCATGCCGAAATAGACGGGAAGCCGAAACTAATTTGGTTTAATCCAAATAGATACTCAATCGACTATTTTGACATTCAATCACAAACTTTGGAGAGAAAAGTTAAAATTGATATAAATGGACCTAATGCAGTCCCAGGAATGGGTTTAAATTCTTCCATTAAATTTATCAATGAAGATACAGTTGTTTTATATAGTGGACCGCTTAGACAGATTTTTCTTACCGATATTTCAGGTGAAGTTTACAAGAAGATTGATTTAAGCGATTACCCTTCTGGCTTTGGATCCATAGCATTAAATACTTCTATAGCTTATCGAAAAGGAAGTGTTTACATGCAAATTTCACCAATTATACCAATTGAAATACCAGAAAACTTTAATCCTAAATATAATCGAATCGCTAAAATTGACCTTTCGGATGGATCAGTTAAAGAGTTTGAAATAGATTACCCTGCAGTCTACTCTGACAAAAATATTTCTCAACAATTGAAAATGATAAGCATCATCTATAATGAGAAGATTGATAAATTCATCATCAGCTATCCCTTATCTGATGATTTATACGTGACAGATTTTGAATCAGGAGTCAAGCGCTATCCTGCATCCAGTGAATTAGTTGGGGAGGTGATTCCGATAGATCGAATAAACTCAGAAATAGAACCGTCCAGAATCCAAAACACTTATTATTGGATAAATGATAGTTATGAAGGATTAGTTTTTGATGAAGAGAATGAACTATATCTAAGAACAGTAAGAAATGGGATCACTCTTGAACAGCTTAATAATCGCGACTTTGTAAGTGATAGACAGCTTTTGATATTTAATAAGGATTTTAAACAGATTGGTAAAATCCAAGACAGAGGGTCATCATATTATTATTCATTCTTTTTTGACAATAAATTTTATTGGAATAAAGATATCCAGAAGTACAATTTAGAAGCGGGCAATGAAGATGAGATTTTTTTTCAATCCAGAGAACTGACCTTTTAAACCATCCCTGGCATAAATCATTTCTTTGTTAGACTAGAAAATATTGGGCAAAGCCGAAGAATAACAGTAGATTAATGCTTCTTAACTTTGACCCGAATGAGAAAATCTCAAACCCTAGCACTCATGCTATTCTCAAGTTCAATTTTGAGCTTGAGCTCCTTTGTTTCAAAGCCAAACATCCTATAAAATCATAGATAGCTGGATAATGAGGATCATAATCCTGTAGAATTCTTAAATCATCCAGATAATCAAACATATCATCGAGCTCTATTTTGCCGAAAAACCTCACCTCCATCAAGCCAATGTCCTTTCGGATCGTAATGCTATATTTATTATCCATGACTTTTGTTTAGGTTCATGAAGCAAAGGGAGTTCATTTGACTCCTTTACTTTTATCACTTTAGATCGTTTACTAAACTATACTTCACCATAAATTGATTGTTCCGCTTTCAGCCTCAAATAACCTAAACGTCAGCATCAGCTCATGGGTCGGGTTGGGAAGCAGGTAGCTTTCCTGTCTTGGAAACTCATACACATAACCCACATTCACCCGGCCCATCACCATCCCCAACTGGGCATGATTGGCATAGTCAAACCGGTGTCCCCCTCCGATCCATACCCGATCATATAACAAGAATTTCAGGTTCAGCTCCACATTATCCGGCAAGTCCTCCTGACTTCGGTACATTCCGTTCATGATCAGTGTAAAACTATCCGTAACCCGGTTGCGGTAGCCCGCCTGTACAATATTCACCATCGGCTTGCGGTCCATAAACACGTCTCCGTTGCTGATGCTTCCCCTGTTTACGTTATGTACCCCATAGCTCACATAGTAGTTCGGGTGCGTCAGTGACATCCCCAAATTGAAATCCAACACGTTCATATTCGCAAATCCTCCCAGGTACTGCATCACCTTCGGGTCATTTGCCTGCTCGGTGTTCAGGCTGTTGCCGTCCAAACGGACCTGATTGATGTTAACACCCGCTCCCAGTCGCAGACTCGCCTGCTTACTCAGCTGGATCCGAGTACCGTAGCTGATGATCAACTCGGTCTCCCGAAACGCTCCGTACTCATCGCTCAGCAGGTTGATCCCTACCGCATTCTTGCCCAGCTCGCCCGAACCGGCCAATTGGGAAAAGTCCAGCTCTGCCGATACAAAATAGGTCTTCGGAGCTCCTTCCCAGCCTGCCCACTGATTCCGCACAAAACCTCTAAGCGTGGAGCCCTCATAACCTGTCATCCCGGGATTCAGGTAGCTCTGCACATGGCTGAACTGACTGATGTACTTCCGGGATTGGGCTTTGCTCTCATAGCCCATAAACCAGATCATGTACAAAAACAATAAACCTGTGACCACTCTAAGCACAATAGTCACTGTCGATTGGCTTTTTGATGTTTCCACTGTATATCCTTTCATTGATTTTAATTTTTCATTTGTAAACTAAGACACGAAGCAGCGCTTTAGCCAAGTCCAAGACCGGGATTCCCCAGTCTTGGATCTTGTTTCTTGCGTCTAGCTACTTGATACTTATGTCTTGATACTTGCTACTTCTTTTACTTTCTGATCAGATTCAGCATCCCCCTTCTTGTCTCGCCGGTCTCTTTCAGTTCCAGTACCCAGAAGTACGTGCCCACCGGCAGCTCCTTGCCCTTGTAGGTTCCGTCCCATCGCACATCCGGATCCTCGGTGTAGAATACCCGCTCTCCGCTGCGCTCAAACACCTGTACCCGCGCTCCCCGGTAGAACCGGATCTCAGGGATGCCCCAAGTATCATTGATGCCGTCTCCATCCGGAGTGAAGGCATTGAACACCTCGATCTCATTGATATCCTGGCGGATTCTGCTGATCTCAAAGAACTTGTCCAGCGTGTTGCCGTCCCGGTCGGTCACCCGAACGATTATCGTAAAGGTGGTCTTGCCCTCGGCAGGATCCGCACTGCTCCAGAACAGGATGTTGTCCTTGATCTCGAAGTACTGATTATCATAACCAGGGCCGTAAAGGGTCACTTCATGGATATTATCCACCGGATCAGTTACCTGGAAGGCTCCTACTTCAATAAAGAAGTTCCTCTCGTCTCCAACAAAGACACTATTAGTCAGCGTCACATCCAATGGCGCCGGTTTTGGAAGGACTATTACCCTAAGGATGGCTGTTCTATTTTTGGAATTATACAATCCTCTTGGCAGAACTGGCTGACCATTTACCGTGTAGGTTCCATTTTTATAAATGTTCACCACATCTTTGGCATTCCAGTCCATTTCCATATCCAATTCAGCTCCAGAATAAAGTTTCACCTTCAAGCTTATCGGCAACTTGGACAGATAGTCCTCATCTCCCCATAGCAATACTACCTCAGCTGATTCAATAGATTCAATCGATCTGAACAAGATATAATCTGGTATTCCATCGCCAGTCGAATCTTTAAAGTTCTTAGAATCAAATCGATCAGTACCTTCCTGATCCTCCACATGGTCAGGGACTCCATCTCCATCAGAATCTTTTTTATCGCCAGGATCTGTTGGGTCGGTATCTTCCTGACCTTCGACGTGGTCAGGAACTCCGTCTCCATCAGAATCTTTAGCATCACCAGGCTCGTTCGGATCAGTGCCTTCCTGCTCTTCTACATAGTCAGGTACTCCATCTCCATCGGAATCTTTTGAATCATCCGGATCATTCGGGTCAGTACCTTCCTGCTCCTCTACATGATCTGGCACACCATCTCCGTCAGAGTCTTTAAAG
>NZ_KE386898.1:0-3536 GCF_000429405.1 Algoriphagus marincola DSM 16067 | reverse complement strand
CTTCGTAATCTCAAAGGTCTGACTTGTCGTACCGCTGTAGTTGCCGATACCTGTAACCGTCACAGTCGCCGTACCTGCATTGATATTGTTTGAATAGCTCAGCGTGTAGTCGGTATCCTCAACCAAGGTCAACACCCCGTCTTTCACGATAGGCTTCGGCTCTTGGGCCTGTCCATTGTAAGTCAGGTCTGCGATCTCTTCCACCTTGATATCAGCGGATTCGAGATCCTTCTTACCGATCGTAAACAACATCCCGGTCGTGAAGTCCAAGGTATAGTTTTCCTTCAGGAAGCTTCCGTTGGTATTGAGCGCAAGCGTACCAACTGTGATTGGATAGGTCCCTTGAGTTTCTCCCGATTCACGGTTCAACTTGCCAATGAAGCCGGCAATCTCTCCGCTTACCGCTCCGCTGTAGGTATAGGTCAGCGTAGGATCAGATTCTCCAAAGGTCTTGTTCTGTCCTTCATCCGGAGTCACAGTCAGTGTTCGCTTGGTGATCTCACCGTCAGTTCCGCTCACAGTAGCCTGAGCTCCGCCTTGGATAAAGTAGTTGCCTGCATCAGACCCGTTAAGCGTTAAGCCTGTGACTGAGTAGTTTCTGCTACCCACATCTTTACTGCTGTATTTACCAGAACCGCTCGCTTCAATCTCATCACCTGTGATCGGTGTGCTTAAAGCTAGCGTCAGATTTAGCATAGCATCATTGCCGTCGTAAACCTTCGTCTTGCTGCTGCTTACCGATGCGGTCAGCTCTTGTGGTGTCACTTCCAGTTTACCTTGCAGTACAATCGTGTTCCCAAAGTTTGGACTACTTTCTGTGACATTTGCTGCCTCAAGCTCATAGTTTCCTACTTTAAGATTATTTGAACTGCTTAGTTGCGGCGAGCTAACCACAAGGTCAAACACTGCGGTACCTGAAGCCCCATCTGTCACCGTCACCTGAGCGCCGCTGATTTGTGTATTCTGGGTCAAATCCTGAATTAGCTGATTACCTGAACTGTAATAGCCTGCTTCAGCTACCTCATACACTGGTGTGGTTCCATAAACCACTGCACCATCCTTCAACTTCACCAATAACTGATCAGCTCCTACAATGGTATAATCACCCTCAACATAAGTGATATCATAGTTCTGTGCAGTCACCCCCGAAGCTTCCAATACATCCGCATAGACTCCTGCAGTTTCTGTTCCGGCATTCGTACGGATAACAGTAAGGTTCGTCGTATTCAGAACTGATTCATTCTGCCCAAACTTAAAGCCGCTGTAGCTTACACCCGCATAGCCTGTCGCATCAGACTGAGTTACAAACTTGCTGTCGTTGTTGGCTGTGATGGTTAACGCTGCCTTCGTGATTTCAAAGTCAACTCCGGTAGTCAGTACAAGTTCGTAATTAGCCGCCTTGAAGGATCCATTGTCCTTCAGTATCAGGCTTCCTTTATTGATCTCGTAAGTTCCAACATTCTCGCCCTCTGCACGGCTAAGTGTATATTCAAAGGCCGGATTTTCTCCGCTCACCTCTCCGTTATGAGTATAGGTCAGCATCGGATCTGTTTCTCCATAAACCTTTGACTGATTCGCATCAGGAGTTACCGTCAGGGTCTTCGGAGCGATGGTAAAGAATACTTTTCGCTCTCCTGTATAATTACCCAAACCGGTAATACTAATCGTCGCCTTACCTGCGTCTGTATTTTCACTATAAACTAAGCTGTAATCCGTATCTGCTGTCAAGGTAAGATTACCATCTTTCACCACTGGGGCCGGTGTCTGAGCCTGACTGGAATAGGTTAGGTTCGCAATCGCATCCACGGTGATATCTGTGGCATCAATGGCCTTCTTGCCGATAGTGAACAAGACACCTGTTGTAAAGTCCAGCGTGTAGTTGTCCTTTAGGAAACTGTTATTATCGATGATGGTAAGACTTCCCTGCTCTATCTCATAAGTACCTTCCGCTTCTCCTGTAGCTCTGGTCAAGCTACCACTAAAGCCTGGCGTCTCTCCGCTCACCGCTCCACTGTTGCTATACGTAAAGGTCGGATCGGATTCTCCAAAGGTCTTGGTCTGTCCTCCGTCTGGTGTCACCGTCAGCGTTCGCTTGGTGATTTCACCGTCAGTTCCGCTCACAGTAGGCTGGGCCCCGCCTAGGATAAAGTAATTATCTGCATCCGCTCCGCTTAGCGTCAAGCCTGATATTGTATAACTTCTAGTTCCAACATTCTTATTGTCGTACACACCTGTACCCGTAGCAGTCACTTGATCCAGATTAACCAGACTAGTCAAGCTAAGCTCCAGATCCAGCAGTTGCGCATTGCCGTCATAGACCTTCGTCGTACTGCTGGTAACAGCTGCTGTCAGTTCCTTCGGTGTTACTTTTAGCTTACCCTGTAGCACCAGTGTATTGCTGAAGTTAGGACTGGTCACCGCTGAATTGGATGCCACCAAGTCGTAAGTTCCGACGTTAAGTTTATCGGAAGTAGCATACGTGGCATCTTCAACCATAATCTCAAAGCTGGCAGTTCCCGATGCTCCGTCAGTTACCGTCACCTGCGTGCCATTCACTACCGTACTTGAAGTCAGGTCCTTGATCAATTCATCATCAGAACTGTAGTATCCCGCTTCGGCGACCTCATATACCGGTGTGGTTCCATAAACCACCTCAGAATCCTTCAACTTCACCAACAGCTGATCCGCTCCAACTATCGTATAGTCACCTGAAACATAGCTAATCTCATAGTTCTCAGCAGTCGCACCCGATACATCCAATACTCCCAGATACTCTCCGGCTGTTTCAGTACCCGCATTCGTTCTGGTAATGCTCAGGCCTGTGATGTCAATATCCGATGAGTCTTCTCCAAACTTAAAGCCACTGTAACTAACACCCGCATAGCCGATTGCATCTGACTGCGTCACAAACTTACTGTCATTGTTGGCTGTGATGGTTAAAGCTGCTTTGGTGATCGTGAATTTCACTCCCGTAGTCAGGTCAAGTTCGTAGTTGGATGCCTTAAAGGATCCATTGTCCTTCAATTCCAGATTGCCTCGTGTGATCTCGTAAGTTCCCACGTTTTCTCCCTGAACTCTTGTTAAAGAGCCGTCAAAGCCAGGAACCTCTCCTGTAGCTTCACCGATGAATGCATACGTCAGTGCCGGATCTGGTTCTCCGTAAACCTTCGTCTGGTTCTCATCAGGAACAATACTTATTGATCTTGGAGTAATATCCGCACTCAACGTTGGCTGGGTCAACGTGTAGTTGCCCGCATCGTCTCCGCTAATCGTATAACCCGTGGTGCTGATCGTGATATTTGTTCCAACAGCTGTCTGAGCAAACGTGAAGGTAGGTGTGCCGCCCAAGGTCACAGCGTCTCCTGTCTCTACTCCGCTCAGTTCCGCTGTTCCACTTGCTGTCGCTGCATCCGTTCCGTCGTAGGCTTTGTTGTTGCCTGTCAGACCCGTTACCGTCAACGCCTTTGCCGTAATATCCGCACTCAACGTTGGCTGGGTCAACGTGTAGTTGCCCGCATCGTCTCCGCTAATCGTAT
>NZ_AUBU01000006.1 GCF_000429405.1 Algoriphagus marincola DSM 16067 | reverse complement strand
AAATGTATTGGTCAAGGAGTATTCAACTCCAGCCTCAGCGGTGAATGTAATCGTCACGCTCGTCGCATCACAAGCTGGTGCAGGAACATCCAATACCGGCGCAATCGGAGTCTCATTTACCACCACATCAACAGCCTCAATCACAAAACAGCCAGCTGCATTCTTAGCTCTGATATAATATGTACCTGAAGTGGCTACAGCAGCTGGATTCTGAAGGGAAACAGTCGCATCCTCGTCTGTCCAATAAGTAAATGTCAAATCAGAATCACTTCCTGCAGTAACTGCATCAGCTGTCAAATCAACCGTACCTGGAGTACAAACAGCTGCTGGATCATTTACCACTAGGGTAGGCGCTGGAATAATAGAAATAGTAAACTCCGTGTAGCAACCAGAGAAAATATTCGAGTCAAATGGAAATGCATAGTAAGTTCCAGCCCCAGGGAATGGAGTGTTGGCATCGAACTGATTTGCTATAGTTCTATCAGTTCCGTCATAGAATGTATATCCATCAGGGAAGTCATAAATAGCTTCGATCTCTGCCAAAGTCACCTCATCCTTAGGTGCACAGAATTCGAAGTCAGCTATAAACTCACTGCACTGAAAATTACTCGTATCAAAAGAAATTTCAATCGGTCCTCGTAAACCAGTATCACCGGCACAAGGATCTGAAGTATCTCGATCAATTATTAGGTCATCAACCAAAGGAGCTCCAGAAATCGCACCCACTACAGAAACAGTTCCATCCACACTCATACTTGGTAGAGAACATTCGTTGTCAAAAAGAATCAAACAGTCATCCGTTGCTATCAACGAATAGGTAAGCGTAGCAAGCACATCATCAACAGTCAGCCCAACATCACTGGATAAGGGCAAATCTCCAAATTGCCAGGTCAAAATACTTGTATTCGGATCAAAGGTCGGAGCACTATTTCCACCTGGCGTAACACTGGTGTGAAATTCAGTTTCAAAACTGTTTAAATCTACAATTGAACCAAATGGGATGGCAATTTCCAATTTGCCCTGCTCATCTCCTTCCGTGAGAGACTTATTCGTTAATTCTACAGTGAATGTAGCTTCTTGACCTGGCTCAATAGTAGCTCCAGGTCCTTGACCATTTATATCAATCAATTGATGGAAAGCCTCTACATCAGGAACATAGGCATCTACTGCAAAGGCCACGAAGTAAATGGCATACAAATCTTGGGTCGTACCATACTTGAAGCGGGTAGAAGTCTGACTGTTTGCAATAATCTGATTATTGGTATTATCGATATTCCACATCGCAATATCAATACCGGTATTATTAAGTATATTCGGATTCCGAGGATTGACAACTAAATCATTGCTGGCATCCCTATTTGGAGTATATATGGAGGAATTAAAAAAGTTACCTGTCGTGGTAAGTGGATGAGATAGTCTTCTCCAATCATTTGTGTTAACCCCAGCTTCAATTTCCAAAAAGTCTCCTGTAATCCCGCGATCACCTTCTCCGGCCATTACACCTAGCTTTACATTCACATCACCGCTTTGAGCCGCATTAAAGCCTGAAATATTCAAAACCCCTTCCGCCAAATCTCCATCTCCAGGAGATTGGACGTAAGAAAAACCGTCAAAAAGCGTAACATCTCTCCAAGGCATCCTTTCATTTTGGTAGACCACGACAATACCCCACTGTCCAAAATAACCAGTAGCTCCTCCATCTCCTTCAACTAAAGCCAGGTCCGCAACAGTGTACTCTCCAAGACCATTGTCTTTTACATATTGAGTGATGTCGGAATAACCAACAAAAATATCCGCCAAATTTCCACCTGAGGAATATTGAATATTGGAATTTGAGGCTGTAATTTGAGTATAATTTGCAGCTCCAGGACCTTTCAGTTTTACTTGTCTTTTGTCGAGAGTAGTGCCACCGCTAGTTATTGTAACTCTAGCAAAATTTTGATTATTCAAAAAATCAGATTCTTGAGCATCCTCGTCCTCTTCGCGAGTCAGTTCATCTATAGAGATGACTCTTGATCCATCATTAAATACAATCGGATTAAAAGTAACTCTCTCCTGATCGTTTGAGGGTACATTTGTTTCACGAATTTGACCTGATGGAAAAATTGGACTACCACCGTTAATAGTATAATACATCCTTTCTCCGTTAGGACCAATTTGATCATTTGTAAAATGAAATTGATATGTGTCACCTGAACCAGCAAAGGTGTAAATAGCATAATAATCATTAAGAGAGCCACCTCTGGACATCGTTAATGAATAAGAAGAACCTGAACCAATACTCTGATTATGAAAAATATCAGTTGTTACATTAGTTCCTCCAATATTAACGACATATTGGTCAGAAGTAGATCTTCCTGACCAATAAAGCCCTGCGTAGAGGATCTCTGAACAATTGGGATCAATACCATTCTCCTGAGAAAAGACCAAAGTAGATGAAGAGGAGTTCAGCGTCTGCCCATCTCCGTCTATATCCACATAGATCATTTCATTGTTCGAGTTATTGGTGTTATCTCCATAATCCTCTAAAGTCAAGTTGGTATTCCCGATAAGAGTATAGTCTCCTTTAATACGGAAAATTCCATTTGGTGGAGCAGGTGTTCCTACCCGCTGAGTAAATGGCTTGACATTTTGATTTTGTGCGAAGGACTGATTGAAGATACCCAATAACAAGAGTATCAACAAGGCAAATACCCCGCTGATCTTTCCAAAAATTTTGTATTGCTGATCCATAGTATTAGGATTTAGATCTGAATTTGTTTTTTAAACAGGCTGTGAGTAGAGGTAAAGAATCTTCACTGCCGGATTCTGAATAGATGAAACCATACTTTGTACCTCCGATGAAGAGATCGGCGCCTCCGACAAAATAAAAATCACCTTTAGTGAGGGCATTTGATCCAATACAGACGCAGGAATACTTCCTGATTTTTGATCCTCACTTGATATTTTTACCTGTAGAATTTCCGCATTTTGTAATGCATCACCTGCCTCTGATAGACGATTCATAGCACTCATACTGATCTCCGCTTTCGAAGGAATTCCCTCTTCTGGAAGTATAATTCTTGTCCGAGTGATATGAATAGTAGGTTGACTTCCAAATAAATAGCCATTATCAATCCCTAGCTGCTCAGCCTCCTGAGAGCCTAAAAACTGATTCAATTCACTGATATTCTGTGCATTTGCACTCGATATGGTGAAAAATGACAGCATCAATAACAATAATCCAAAAATGGAAACCCGAGGGGCTGATTTGGATTTGAAAATCAAGGTAGAAGTATTCATAGCTTTTAAAATTTTCTCGATTCTTATATCCACCAAATCTCAAAAGAAGATACGATGGCATTAATTTGCTGTAAAAATACACTTTAATGTTTTTCATTTCCAAGCCTTTTTCAAAAAATTTTGATACGTAATGCAAAATTTTTGGTATGAAATGAAATTTTATGACTCTAAAACGCTTTTTTGTTTAGAGTTAGTGTTTTTTCATTAAACAGTTCGTGAAAATTGACATTTATCAAGTCTCATCTTTATTGCACAGTATTAATCCAAAAACTTTTTACCCTTTTAATACTGATTCTGTATCTTGATCTCAGAAATATTTGGTTCTATGGAAAGCACATTAGATACAACGACAACCAGTCTTTATGACATCCTTAAAAAACAGCAGCAAACTGCAGTTGCCTGGAGATCTTCTACTGCTCAGGAAAGAATCAATCGATTAAAGGCAATCAGATCTTGGATCAAGGACCATCAACAAGCCATCAGAACAGCTCTTTGGGATGATTTTCAAAAACCGGAAACGGAAACAGATCTTTCGGAAATCTTTCCTGTAACCTCCGAAATCAATCACACGATAAAGCATTTGAAGTCCTGGATAAAAGCCCAATCGCTGCCTACACCCCTGCCCATGCTGGGGACAAAAGCTCGTGTACAGTTTGAGCCGAAAGGGGTGGCCTTGATCATTTCTCCTTGGAATTATCCCTTCAATCTGGCAGTTGGCCCGCTGGTCTCTGCCCTGGCTGCTGGCTGCCCGTGCATCATCAAACCCTCCGAGTTGACCCCCCATACCTCCGCGCTACTTGCTGAGATGGTTTCGGATCTTTTTGAAAAAGATGAAGTCATGGTAGTTCAAGGCGATGCAGAAGTGGCTCAATCGCTGTTGGCTTTGCCCTTTGATCACATCTTTTTTACCGGAAGTCCACAAATTGGCAAAATCGTGATGGAGCATGCAGCCAAGCATTTGACCTCTGTCACTTTGGAACTAGGTGGGAAGTCCCCTACCATAGTCACCGAATCAGCTGATATCAAAGATGCCGCTCAAAAAATCATCTATGGAAAACTGGTCAACTGCGGGCAAACCTGTGTAGCTCCAGACTATATTTTGGTCCATGAATCGCAAAAAGACTTACTTCTGGCTGAATTGAAGCAGGCTATTCAGCAAATGTATGACCCTGACTACAAAGGGATAGAAAACTCCAAGGATATGGCGAGGATTGTGAATGATAGGCACTTTTCAAGATTGAAATCGTACTTGGATGACGCTGTAGAAAAGGGAGCTGAAATAGAATTTGGAGGAAAAAATAATCATCACCATCGATTTATCGAACCTACATTGCTTACCAATGTGCAAGATGAAATGCTAGTCGCTCAAGAAGAAATTTTTGGACCTATTCTTCCAATTCTTACATATGTTGATCTTCAAGAAGCTATTGATTATATCAATCGAAAACCAAAACCCTTGGCGCTTTACGTCTTTGATCAAAGTAAGCAATACGAAGATGTTCTCCTCCAGACTAGTGCCGGAGGAGCAGTTATCAATGACTGTGTGCTCCATTTCATCCATAATGAATTGCCTTTTGGCGGTGTGAACAATAGCGGCATTGGAAAAGCTCATGGATATTATGGCTTCTTAGCTTTCAGCAACGAAAAAGCCGTATTGAAACAACGCGTGGGCTTGAACAACGCGACCCTTTTACGACCTCCCTTCGGAATAAAAACAAAACAAATTATTCAATCACTTATCAAATGGTTTTAATATGACAAGCGAACAATTTTTATCAAAAGCTTCGAAATGGATTTTTTACAGTTTCTTTTTTGCAGTTATTCTTCTTCAGGGTTGTAGCTCCACAGATGACCCCTTGCCGGATGGCCCTCTGCTGGCCATGGAACTTACCAATGAGGCATACGGAACGGATACTCGCCAAGTAATGGATGTATTTCTCCCTGCCAGGAGAACTTTGGAAGACACTCCTATACTTATATATATACATGGCGGTGCTTGGATAGATGGATCAAAGGAGGAGTTTTTGGAATTTCGAACAGCATTCGAACAAGCTTTACCGGATTTTGCTTTTGTAGCAATTAATTATAGGCTGTACAATTTCATCTCAAACACCAATGGCTTTCCCACCCAGGAAAATGACGTGATCGCAGCAGTTGAACATGTCTTGGAAAATCAACTCGAATGGAATATCAGTGATGAAATCTACCTGGCAGGTGCCAGTGCAGGAGGTCATTTGGCACTTTTGCATACCTATAAGCATCAAGAAATCGGAAATATTCAGGCGGTAATGGCTTTGTTCCCTCCTACTGAACTTGAATCACTGCACAGTTTCAATTTTGTAACGCAATCAGGATTGACAGCATTATTGGGAGGAACTCCTGAGTCAAATCCAGATGCTTATTTCCAATCTAGCCCCGTAAATTTTGTAAGTAGTTCTTCTGTTCCCAGTATCTTCTTTCATGGTACCGAAGATACAGTAGTACCGATTTCACAGAGTGATTTGCTTGCAGCCGAATTAACTGGCGCTGGGGTAAATTTCCAATATGAAATTATCGAAGGACAAGGACATGGTTTTACGCCAGCCACCTATGCCACAGTGATTTCCGACATTGCAAACTTCATTGAGGCGCTTCGCTAAAATAAAAACCCTGCCTATTGGCAGGGTTACCGTTTCCTTAGACTTTTTGAAGTCCCGTAGAATGAGCTCTCGATTTGATAGCCTTTACTACTTTTTCCGAAGGTAGAGGTCGGATTTGATCGAGTGACTCTATCGTGCTCAGCATTTCTAGGTATTCTTGCATGAGATCTTGATCATCTCGCAAGGCCTGCATTAAGAGTTCTTGTTCTACCTCCGGCATTTCCTGATAGATATATCTGACCAGGTCATTTGGGGTAAATAGTTTTGTCATAGGCAAAATTTATTTGTTTCATTTTCTTTCGTAAGTGGATCAATGCATAGCGCATTCTTCCTAAAGCTGTATTGATACTCACACCTGTCTGATCGGCAATTTCCTGAAAACTCATATCCATGTAGTGCCGCATAATCAGCACTTGCTTTTGAGCCTCTGGCAATTCATCAATCAATCTTCTGACTAGTGCAATCTCTTCTTCTTTCACTTTTTCGTCTTCCGCATTTCCTTCTGAAAAGCGCAAGGAATTGAACACATTGGAGCCATCTTCCATCATGATCATCGGATACCGCTTAGCTTTCCGAAAGTGATCTACTGCCAAATTGTGCGCGATTCGCATGATCCAGGGCTGAAACTTGCCTTCTTCATTGTATCGATCAGAATTTAGCGTGTTGATGACTTTCACAAACACCTCTTGCAAAAGATCCTCTGCCAAATCCTGATCTTTTACGATCAGAAAAATAGTCGTGAATACTTTTGACTTATAGCGATCTACTAATAGATCAAAGGCGGCCTCATGGCCATTACGATATTGCGTGATCAACTCACCATCTCGGGGTCCTATCTGCTTACTCATTGTTTATAGTTTATGAACAACGTAAAAGTCTAAGCCATAGTATAGATTTTGGTGATTTTTGATTTTTAGTGAGAAATGGATTTAAAAGTAGTGTTTTAGACTACTTCTCCCAAATGGATTTGAGGATTTTTTTATTCCTCGTAGTTTCCCCAAATTTTATTCTGATTTCATTCAAAACTGTAAATACTAACCTAAAACTATTGGGAAACTTTAAAACAAACCCAATTCAAGTGCCAAAAAATGTTAAATCCGAAAAAGATGCCTTTTCAAAAAGTAAATTCTACCAAGGTCTTTCCGTAGGCATTCCTTAACTTCGTCCTTAGAAATATAAAGACTATGGAACTGAGCGGAAAAGTAATTCAAAAACTGGCAGAAGTCAGTGGTAACTCTAGAAACGGAAATACCTGGAGAAAGCAGGAATTCATCATCGAAACTCCAGGCAACTACCCAAAAAAGGTGTGTGTAGCCCTTTGGGGAGATAAAATCGATCAATTCCCAATTGCAGAAGGCGATGAGGTAAAACTAAGCGTGGATCCAGAAAGCCGTGAATACAATGGAAGATGGTACACGGATATCAAAGCATACCGAGTAGAAAAAATGGGAGCTGGCACAGCAAATACTTCTGCTGCCAATGCCCCACTCGATGTAGACACTTTTCATTCTGACGAAGAAGACCAGCTACCCTTTTAAATCAAATTATTATGTGGGACGATTTTGATGATGAAGATCCAGATTTCGATGGAGATGATGAGTTCGACTTTCGAAAAGAACAGGATCGAATCTACAAGCACCCCTTAATGAAGAAGGCGAAAGATGTCGTAGATCTTACGAGGGCATTGGTCGGAAGTCTGGATGAGGCACGAAAGGAGCTCTATGGTAGCATTATGATGGAAGACGCCATGATTATGAGCGCCAAATTCGCGGGAGCGGAAGCTATTCCTGATTTCGTCGCAAAAATGGAAAATGCCATGCTTATGAAAATCCATGCCAAAAGCCTTAATTCCATGACCTACCAGCTAGCCATGGAAGAAACTCACGCCGAAGAGCATCTTCAACTACTACGAGCAGCTATCGAAGAATACAGGAAACTATTTTTGGAATGGATCAAGGGTTTTGATCCTTCTGAAAAATACGATGACGGGTGGGGAATCTTTACGGATTGAAAAAAACGCTAATCAAAAAATATGATTCAATTAAGCCGATTGGAAAACCAATCGGCTTTTTTAATATTATCTATTCAAGCTGTCCAGAACCAAACCGAAAACCCATCCAAGCTCCACCGATCATTAGAACTAGGGCTAAAACAATCAACAAAATCAAGATCGACAGGGGCATTTCCCAATCTTCTCCACTGATTTTGAATTTGACAGGTCTATTCCAGTTCATGGCCTAATAAAACTTCTATTTCTTCACGATGGCCTTCCAGCCTTTGGTCTCGATTTCTTGAGCTGATTGTTCTACTTTTTCCTGAAGACCTTTCTTATAGGCATCTAGGTTTTTACCTACCTGCTCGTCAAAAGCTCCTACCATAGATGCAGCCAAAATTCCCGCATTTTTTGCGCCATTCAAGGCTACTGTAGCTACAGGAATCCCTCCAGGCATCTGCAAAATGGATAAAATGCTATCCCATCCATCTATAGAATTGGAACTCCTCACGGGAACTCCGATCACAGGAAGACTGGTCATTGAAGCGACCATACCCGGCAAATGGGCTGCTCCACCTGCTCCAGCCACGATGACTTTGAGCCCGCGCTCTCGTGCAGATCGGGCGTATTCCACCATTCGGTCTGGAGTTCGGTGAGCAGACACAACGGTCAATTCATAAGTGACTCCAAGTTCCTCTAGCATTTGTGCTGCTTCAGCCATAACCGGAAGATCTGACTGGCTGCCCATGATGATTCCTACCTGTGGGTTCATGCTTTTATTTTTATTAGGTTTTTGATCGCGATAGCTCGCTTTTTTAAATTATCCACATTTTCATCCAAAACAGTCACATGGCCCATCTTTCGAAAAGGTTTGGTGACTTTTTTGCCATAGAGATGAATGTAAACACCTTTTTCGGAAACGGCCTCTTCCATTCCTTCCACGTAGGCTTCCCCTATATAGCCATCTTCCCCGAGCAAGTTGATCATAGCTGCAGGAGTCCGGAGATCCGTGGCGCCCAAAGGCCAATTCATCACGGAGCGGAGATGCTGTTCAAACTGACTGGTGAAATTGGCTTCGATCGTATGGTGACCACTATTATGTGGACGGGGAGCGATTTCATTTACTAATACATCCCCTTCCTTAGTTACAAACATCTCTACAGCCAATATCCCTACCATCCCCAGTTTGGTGATAACCTCTTTGGCTATCTTTTCAGCTTTTTCAGCTACCTCTGGGGAAATACTCGCAGGGGCAAAAAGAAACTCAACTAGGTTAGCTGTTGGGTGAAAAGCACATTCTACAGCTGGGTAAGCAATCAAATCTCCCTTTTCATTCCGAGCCACCGTGACAGCTATTTCGGTTTCGAAATCGATCAACTTTTCAAGCAATCCCGGCGCATCAAAGGCCTTATCCAAATCGGATTCATCCCTCAAAATTTGCACTCCTCGTCCATCATATCCATCCTTCCCAAGTTTGTTTACAGCAGGAAGAAAAGCCTTATTTCGAAGCACATCTTCCTGATCCGCTGCCAAAATAAAATCGGCAGTGGGTATCCCGTTTTTCTGGTAAAATTGCTTCTGCTCCCGCTTATCTTGAATGAGTCGAATGATTTCCGGCTGCGGGAACACTTGCTTTCCTTCTTTTTGAAGTTTTTCCAAAGCCTCTGTATTGACGCTCTCGATCTCAATGGTAATGATATCACAACCTTGGCCAAATTGATAAACTGTATCGAAGTCTCTCAAAGACCCATTTACAAACTTTTGACAAAGGTCGCGACAGGGGGCATTGGGATCCGGGTCCAAAATGTGGATATCCTGATTGTAATTAATGGCTGACTGAATCAGCATCCTTCCTAGCTGACCGCCGCCAAGAACGCCGAGTATTTGATTCTTTTTGCTCATGATTTTAGAATGCCCAAAAATACATCTTTCATTTCGAAGGAAAAATTAAGCCTTCTCATCGAAGCGAATTCCCATCAATTCCATCAATTTATGGGCATTGAAACTTGGACAAGGGCCTTCCTTAATTAGATAGTCAAACTCGATAGTATCTTCCTTGACTTCTGAGTGAAAGCTGAAATTGCGCACATATTCAATTTTCTCTTCCAAACGGCTCAATTCAATGTCGTGGGTACTGATGATTCCCAAAAAGTCCAATTCCTCCAACTGCCGAATCAATGCCTCACTTCCCGCAATCCGATCTTCGGTATTAGTTCCTTTCAGAATTTCATCCAAAAGGAAAAACAGCCTTTCTCCAGACTCCAAGCGATCAATCATTCCCTTGATCCGGCTCAGCTCGGCATAGAATGAGCTGACGCTTTCACCGAGATTATCCGAATTCCGCATGCTAGTGTAAAGCTGACATTCTCCTACTTGTAGACGCTTCGCAAAAGGACTCAGCCCCAAATTCAAAAGCACTAAATTAATCCCAAGGGTACGCATAAAGGTGGTTTTTCCGCTCATGTTTGCTCCTGTCAAAAGAATCAACTTGCCGGATTGATCCTGTCGAAAATCATTGGCAACTGCTATCTCGGGATGGAGCAAGGGATGTGTCATGCCTAGAGCAGAGAAACTCAAATCCTTAGAGATTTCTGTTTCACAGGTTTGATTTTCGGCCTTTTCAAAGGCTGCCAAAGAAACCCAAAGCTCCCAATCGGCTAAAGCATCGGGTAGCTCACTGATCAGTGAACCCCACTGGCTTTTCCACCTCATCAATCGATAATGCAGCAGTAAATCTGTCCAGAAAAATAAATTCAGGGGAATGTATAGCAGGTTGAGACGATTCTGTACCCAGAGCAAATGACCATCCAGTTGCTTCAAAAGTAGGGAAGCCTTAGGACCATTTTTCTGAACGATGACCTCTTTTTGTAAAACTAACAGTGGATTTTCAAATTCTTCATCCTCCAGAAGCTCAACCCAAAGCCGGTATGTTTTCAACAAATCAGAAGAGGGTATCCGCTCATCAGCTTCTTTAAGATCTCCAAAAACCAAACCCAAAAAAGGTATCCCGATCAAAGTCCAAAGCCCTAGCCATGCCAAAGGCAATAGCCCCAAATATCCGAGACTCCCCAATATCACCCCTCCAATAATCCCGAGGATTCCCAATCCTAGGGTGAAGGCTTTTTTACTGGCAGGTGCTTTCATCCATGCCTGCCAAGCTGTGGTGGATTTACCTTCTTGATAAAAAGCCTTTCCCACAGACTCAAAGGATCTGAGAAAATCGGTTTTTAAGGAAAGCTCTTCAACTGCCGAACGGATTTCTTCACTTTTCTGTAGGCTAAAAGAAGACTTCAATCGATTAGCGAGCATGGTTCGTGCCTTTTGGGATTGAGTGCGATTGATCAATTGAAAAAGAGAGTGCTCCCCAAAGAGATCCAAGTCATTGGTGAAAGGATGGCTTTTTTCCAAAAATTCTTCTCCCCCATCCAATTCCTTGAGTTTTCGATCTGCTCGAAATTGATTTTCCAACTGAATCTTTTGAAGGCTTTTATAAATGGCTTCCTGGTCTTTTAGATAATTGAAGCGCTGAATTGCTTTGACAAAAGCTCCAGAAATAACAAGCAATGCGAGAATCCAAAATCCTGAATCAGAGAAAAAAAGTACTCCGCTACCTAGAACTCCCACAAATAATAGAAGTCTCAAGAGAGAAAGGCCTGATATTTGTCTTTTGAGGGAAAGAGTTTTTGTAGGAACTTCGCTAGGGTCAAAATCAAATCCTTTTTGCATCCTCAAATATAGATTTCCCGTGATTATTCTATGTTGATTCTTTGATTTTCATCGTTAGAAAACAGAATTAATAATGTATGCCCAAAAAGAAAAAAGGAAAACATAGCCCCCCTGATTTTGAAAATATCGTTGATTTTTCAGAGAAAATGGGGCTTTTTCCAGAAGACATCCCCTTTGGAACTAATGTAGGCTGTGGAGGGAAATCACCGAATAAAGATACACAAAAGCCTAAAAACCAATAAAATATAAGCTAACTTCCTACTTTCAAACTCAAACGATTATGAATAAGAAATCAATAATTTTTAGTAGTATCCTTGCAATAGGACTTCTTGGGATACTTTTCTCCTGTAGCGAAGACACAGATCCAACCTCCGCGGAGGTAGATCTTACTCTGGTGAATGAAGATATTACCGTGAATCAGGTTTATGAAGATTTAGACAATTTTACGCTGACCGTTTTTCAGTCTCTCAATTTCGGAGGTCGCCTAGTCAATGAAGGCTTTGATAAAATATGTCCTGGTGTAGATGTGACTTTCAATGAGGAAGAGAAAAAAATCACTGTGGACTTTGGCGAGGGATGCACCTCGCCGGGAGGAACTGTACGGAAAGGAAAAATCGTATTTACATACAATCAAAACTTTCTCTTTCCAGGAGCTAAGGTCATAGCAGTTTTTGAAGGCTATGAAGTGGATGGACTCGCAGTACAAGGCACTCGAACCATAGAAAACCAAAATATCGATATTTTCAATAATCGCGTGACATTAAAAGTGACCGTCACAGATGGGAAAGTTACTTGGCCTGATGGCACTTTCGTCACCTACACTACTACGCAGGAGCGAGTTGTCACCCTCAATGAACAAAATGGGTATGAAATTTCTATCACAGGAAATGCTTCAGGAAAAAGTAGAGCAGGACTTGACTATACTACAACTGTCACCTCCCCGCTTTTAGTCACACAAGACTGTGTAGAAACCGGTGTACTAGTCCCAAGCTCAGGGGTTATGGAATTCAACTACAGCGGGTTCAATGTTTCGGTAGACTATGGCGATGGTCAATGTGACAAAAACATTATAATCACCTATCCGGGAGGGACAAGAGAAGTTACTCTCGATTAAGTTTCGGCTATTCTGCTAAAAACGGCTATCTTCAAGGGTAGCCGTTTTTTTTTATGGAAAAGAAAATAATTAATGGGTTTCCTCACCTCAAGTACGATCATCAGGAATACGCCGAGGAAGAACTGATTCAGCGTTCTGATGAATTTTATCGAATGATGAATCGGAGAAGAACCATTCGGGAATTTGATGATCGAGATGTACCAAGAGAAGTATTGGAAAAAATCATTCTTACTGCAGGAACTGCCCCATCCGGTGCCCACAAGCAGCCATGGACCTTTTGCCTGATTTCAGACCCGAAGATCAAAGAAAAAATAAGAATAGAAGCTGAAAAAGAAGAACGAATCAGCTATGAATCAAGAATGACCGAAACTTGGAAATCCGATCTAAAACCCTTAGGAACGGATTGGGAGAAGCCATTTTTGGAAATCGCTCCTTACTTAATTGTCGTTTTCAAGCAATCCTATGGAATGGAAGGCGATGAAAAAATCCAACATTACTATGTGAATGAATCCGTGGGAATTGCTTGTGGTTTTTTGATTGCAGCTATCCACCAGGCCGGATTAGTCACGGTGACACATACTCCCAGCCCGATGAATTTCCTCAGTGATATCCTTAATCGTCCCAAGCATGAGAAGCCTTACCTACTCCTACCGGTAGGTTATCCTAAAAAAGAGACCTTTGTACCGGATATTCATCGAAAGAAATTGGAAGAAATTTTGATAAGCTATTAAACCTATGGCTTTTGCCTCAGTCAAATGGGCAGTTTTGGATATAAAATTTCCCGATCATGAACAGACTACAAAAAACACTAATTGCCCTTGCAGCAGTAGGCTTTCTTTTTACAGCCTGCCAAAAGGAGGATGAAGCTCCCATCAGCCAACTGGAGGACTCGGAAGAGGTAAATCGTGAAACCGACCTGACTGGAACGCTAGAAGATATTGATGATATCGTCCTGACAGGATTTCAGCGAAATGGATTTGCAGACCGGACCGTAGCCACGGTAGAGGAAGACCTTTGCGAGCGGGTGGATATCACCTGGCTACCCAATGAAAAGAAAATGATCTTGGATTTTGGAGATGGATGCACCAGCCCGAGGGGAATCACTCGAAAAGGTAAAGTAATTGTAAGTTACACTGGCAGATATTGGGCGCCAGGATCTGTCATCACGACTACCTTTGAGGATTTTTATATCAATGAGCGAAAAATCGAAGGGGTCCGAATTGTAAGAAATGAAGGCTTCAATCAAGATGATCGATTTTTCACCTTCATCACTCGAGTAGAAGGCGGGAAAATCACCTGGCCTGATGGCACTACCCGTACTTTCGAATCCAGGCACACCAAGCGTATCTTCCTGCCAAACCAAGAAAGAGGATTCATTTATGCAGTGGACGGAGGGTCTGAAGGAGTCAATCGCAGAGGAAATAGCTATCGAGTAGAAATCACCGATCCCTTGATCTACGCACAGCGTTGTATCAATACTGGCATCAAAATTCCCAGCAAGGGTATTCTTACTTTGAATATTTCAGAAAGACCTCAAATTTCTGTTGACTTTGGAGATGAGGGTTGCGATCGTGAGGTGACTATTTCAAGAGGTGACCAAAGCAGGACGATCACCATCCCAAGAGGATAATTTTAGACTTTATTTCACAAAAAAGGCTGTTCCGAATCAAATCAGAACAGCCTTTTCAATTTTTACTTTTTTGATAATTATCTAATTCGCTCTAGCTGAGAAAAATAGAAATTACCTTCGATTGCTGCATTTTCGTCAGAATCGGATCCATGTACCGCATTTGCTTCGATGGATTTTGCAAAAATCTTACGAATGGTTCCTTCCGCAGCTTGCTCAGGGTTGGTAGCTCCAATCAGTTTTCGGAAGTCTTCCACCGCATTGTCCTTTTCCAAGATAGCAGCGATGATAGGTCCGGAAGACATGTATGCACAAAGATCCTTGTAGAAAGGTCTCTCCTTGTGAACTTCATAGAATTTGCCAGCAAGCTCTGGCGTCAAGCGGGTAGCTTTCATAGCCACGATCTTAAAGCCTGCATCTTCGATCATTTTCAAGATGGCTCCTGAATTGCCAGCTTCGAAAGCATCCGGCTTGATCATGGTGAATGTTCTGTTTCCTGCCATGTGTTTTTGAGTTTACATTGGTTTATTTCGGCCGCAAAAATAGCGGAAAAGCCCAGAGTTTCCGAAGATCATGCAGTATTTATCCAGTAGCCCGTTCATTTTCAATAAAATGGCCACTTTGGCATTTGCGAAAAAATTACTGACCTTTGCGGACTACTAGTGCATACGTGCCGTAGAAAATTGACAAATGGAAGCATTAGCCTCATTCAAAAGAGAACTCTCCTCCCCCAAAAATATATTCATCACCACCCACGTAAAACCCGACGCTGACGCATTAGGGTCTTCCCTGGGAATGGCAGGCTATCTGAAAAAGAATGGCCATCAAGTCAGCGTGGTAACTCCAACGGATTATCCCTCTTTCCTCAACTGGATGGAAGGAAATGATGACGTCTTGGATTTTAGCCGGGAGGATCACAGAAAAAAAGCGGAAAAAGCCCTTGATGAAGCAGATATTGTTATTTGCCTGGACTTTTCTTGCTTAAACAGAGTCAACGAGCTTGGCGAACTTATTCGTAAGTCTGACGCCTACATCGTCAACATCGATCATCACCAAGATCCGGAGGATTTTGCAAACTATAGACTCTGGAGTACAGAAGCTGCAGCTACCTGCGAACTGGTGTATGAATTGATTGTAGCCCTGGAGGACAGAGACTTGATCGATGATAGTATCGCATCTTGCCTCTACGCGGGTATCATGACGGATACCGGTGGGTTTAGACATCCCAATACGACCAAAAACGTCCATCTCGTCGTAGCAGACTTGATCGAACTTGGTGCGAATGTCACCCAAATTGCCAACTGGATCTACGACTCCAATTCAGTCAATAGACTGAAATTTATTGGTTTTGCTATCAGTAGACGTTTGGTGATTCGGGAAGACCTACACATGGCATACTTTGCCATCAGCAAAAAAGATCTTAAAAAATATCAAAGCCGAACCGGAGATACCGAAGGCTTAGTAAATTACGCGCTTTCTCTGGATGGGATCAAATTAGCAGCCCTTTTCTCTGAGCGGGAGGATGGAATCAAGATTTCCTTCCGATCATCAGCAGAAGTGGCCGTGAATAAGTTTGCAGCCGAATACTTCAATGGTGGAGGACACAAAAATGCCTCAGGGGGCAAGTCCGAGCTGAGCCTGAAAGAAACGGTTGAAAAGTTTGAAAAGCTTGTAGAAAAGCATCAAACCGAACTTTTTCAAGAGGAAGAGGTCTCTGTCCAGTAACAATTCGTAAAAATTTCTTCAACACCCATATGAAAAATTCACTTCGCCTGACGGCAACCCTTGCCAGCTTGGTACTGGCATCCACCATCACTTCTTGTAAAAAAACACAAGTAACCGAGCGGGATGGAATCGAGTACACCTACATCAATGAAGGTTCTCAAAAGCCAGAAAATGGTGAGATTTTGATGTACCACCTTCAGATCAAAAATGCTGAAGACTCCTTGATCTACAATACCTATGATCAGCCTGTACCTGGCTACTTGATGGCGAATGACAGTATCCCAGTCAATAATGGGATGGATGAGATCTTCATGGCACTGAAAAAGGGAGACAGCATTACCTTTACCTCTCAGGTTCAAACCATTTTTGGCCCGAATTTCCCTCCTTTTTTAGAGGCTGAAGAGGAATTGGTCGTGAACCTTGGCGTGATGGATATCATCTCTCAGGATTCTTTGAGCCAATACTTTGCTCAAGTTTCCATCATCGAAAATGAGAAAAGAGCAGAGCGTGCCAAAGTACTTTTGGTAGAAGACGGAAAGAAAATCGAAGAATATGCCGCTGCCAACAACTTGGATGTACAAAAGACTGAAAATGGTCTTTACTATGTCATCGAGCGTGAAGGCACTGGCCCGGAGACTACTCCTGGTACGACTATGTATGTCAACTATGCCGGATACCTTCTAGATGGCACCATCTTCGACACATCTATTCAAAGCCTTGCAGAAGAAAAAGGAATTTTCAATGCTGGGCGCCCTTACGAGCCTCTTCCAGTAAACGTGGGAATGGGTCAGGTCATTCCAGGATGGGATGAAGGATTATTGCTATTGAAAAAAGGATCCAAAGCGAAGTTTCTGATTCCTTCTCCACTTGGCTATGGAGAAAATGGTGCAGGAGCACTGATTGGTCCCAACTCCATTTTGGTTTTTGACGTAGAAGTCACAGACATACAGAAATAAAATCATTCAATCCAATCATGAATAAAAAGCTGTTATCCTATTTAGGTGTTGTTCTTTTGGCAATCGGTTTTACGGCCTGCGTAGATTCAGAGTCTACAGTAGAAAGTATCCTAGAAAAAGACAAAAAAGCCATTGAAGAGTACTTGGCTGAAAACCCGATCACTGGACCCAAAGACTTTGTGGATGAGGTCTCCGGTTTTCGAGTCATTTGGCAAGAACTTTCAAATAGCGGCAGATTACCTGTTCCAGGAGATACTGTGCAGGTGAACTATGTGGGTAGGCTTTTGAACGGTCGAGTATTCGATACATCGATTGAATCAGTCGCAAGAGAAAACAACATCTTTTCTGAGAATAGAAATTATATACCCTTGCGCTTTATTCTGGGAAGAGGACAATTGATCGAAGGCTTTGAATCAGCTATCGCTATCATGGAAGCAGGGGATAAAGCGACCGTCATCATGCCTTCCCTATTCGGATATGGAGGTGCGGCTCAAGGTGATATTCCACCCAATTCTCCCCTTATCTTCGAGCTTGATTTTATAGATTTGAAAAAAGGACCTCAGCAATGATCAAACGACTAAAAGTCTTATCCTTATTTGTATTTTCATTTGTGGCCTTGATGGCTTGTGAGCCAAATAATCCCTTTCAAACAGGCCCAGCTTATGATGAAGCGGGGAATTTGGCCATTGACCGGGAAAAAATTGATGCCTATCTGGATACGGCACGGATCGACAGTCTTTACCGCATCCATGATCCATCAGGGGTTGTGGTGATTGTTCAGGAGGAAGGAACAGGTACTAGACCTACAAGTGGAACGGTCGTTTATTCAGATTATGTCGGTTCCCTAATTACCGATGGATCTGTTTTCGATACCACCCTTGAGCAGGTAGCTATCGATAATGATATTTGGGTAGAAAATAGAATTTACACCATATTCAGTTTTGTGGTAGGATCCGGCAATGTCATTAGAGGATGGGACTTTGGTTTCAGAAGACTCCGACCAGGATCTAAAGCTGTGATGATTATCCCTTCTCCACTTGCATACCGAGATCAAACTAGCAATGCTCGAATTCCTGCGAATTCAGTCCTTCGATTTGATATTGATTTCTACGGAATTGATTAATATTCGAGAATAATATTTCTTGGGACCCCGTCATAGTTCATCTCTGACGGGGTTTTTTATTTGATCTAATCTGTTTAGCCAGTAAAAAAACATATTACCAAAATCTCATTTTGGGAAAGATGGCCGGTACCTCTTCTCTGTATTTTTTATAAGCACCCCCAAACTCAGCGATTAAATTCTTCTCTTCATAGTAAATCCCAATCGGAAGATAAACAATCAAACAAAGCAAATGAGTCAAGGAGGTATAAGTCCCTGCCACAAAAAAGTATCCCAAAAAGATCAAAAGTAAACCTGCATACAAAGGGTGCCGCATTCTACTATACCATCCTGCCCGAATCAGTTTCTTTTCAGTTTGTGGTTCTTCGGGCCTTGTACCTATAAACTTCCCGATGGACCACATTTTAGAGCTTTGGACAATGATAATCGTCCCGAAAGTAGCAGCCATATATCCAAAGTAGATTAGGAGGTCCCCTTTTGCTAAAAGCCTCTGTGCCGGAATGCTTAAACTGTAAAGTGCTAAAATCACGAAAAAGAAAAGGGAGAATAGGGAATAAAAAAGTCGATACCATTTAAAGGCCTTTCCCAATTTTGACTCAAGTTTTCTTTTTAACTTGCCCGAAGCCAGAAAACTATGACTTGCATAAAAAACTGCCCAAAGCAGAATCAAATAGATGTAGTTCATTTGTAAATTTATCCAGCATCAAGAAAACAACGGTATGAAGATCGGCATTATCCGCGAAGGGAAAAATCCACCGGACAAGCGAGCTCCCTTTTCTCCCGAGCAGCTCCAAAATCTTAATGAGGAATATCAGGGCAAACTCCATTTCTACGTAGAATCAAGCCCGATACGGGGCTATTCAGACGAGGAATACGAATCAGCCGGAGTTGAAGTTTTGGAGGATATCTCTGGCTGTGATGTACTTTTTGGAGTGAAGGAAGTGCCAATTGAGAAATTGATTCCAAATAAGACTTACTTTTTCTTTTCTCATACGATCAAAAAGCAGCCTTACAATCGGAATTTGCTTCGGGCTGTTTTGGAGAAAAACATCCGACTGATCGATTATGAGGTATTAACCGATGATAACAAGCAGCGAGTAGTGGCATTCGGACGCTGGGCAGGCGTAGTCGGGGCATACAATGCTTTCTGGACCTACGGTCAAAAGACTGATCTTTTCCAAATCAAAAGAGCTCATGAGTGTTTTGATTTAGTGGAGCTAAAGGCTGAACTCAATAAAATTCAGCTCCCACCGGTGAAAATCATCTTGACCGGAACAGGACGAGTAGGAGGTGGTTCAAAGGAAATCCTGGATAGTATGGGAATCCGAAAAGTTAGTACGGAAGAGTTCTTGCATCAGTATTTCGAAGAGCCCGTCTATGTGCAATTGGATGTGGGAGATTATAACCGTAGACGCACGGATGGTGCTTTCAGCAAAGAGGAATTTTATACTAAGCCGGAGCTTTACGAAAGTCACTTCGCCAAATTTGCAGAAGAAGGAGAAATCTTAATCGGTGCGGTCTACTGGGACCCAAAAGCGCCACAGCTTTTCCAAAAATCAGAGATCGCCTCGCCTGACTTTTCCATTTCGGTGATTGCTGATATCACTTGCGACATCGATGGCTACATCCCCACCACCGTGAGGCCTTCTACGATCGCCTCTCCGGTTTATGATATTGACCGCGATAGTGGAGAAGAAATCGGAGCTTTTGGAAAGCAGAACAGCATTTCCGTCATGGCTATTGATAATTTGCCCTGCGAGCTACCCAGGGAGGCCACCAAGGATTTTGGCAGACAATTGAGTGAATGGATCGTTCCGGAACTATTAAAGGAAAACTCCGCCATTCTTGAGCGGGCCACTATTGCAAGAGATGGTGATTTGACGTTGGAGTTTATGTATTTGAAAGACTACGTGGCAAATGAAGAATAACTTTAATCGATTTTTAGAATCCACTCTGCTAAAGCCTACCATGAGGACGGAGGAGGTAGATTTATTGATTCGGGAGGCCATCGAATATCAATTTATAGGTGTTTGTATCCCTTCTTTTTGGGTCAAAAAGGTCCACCGCGAACTCGAGCAAGAGGATATTCAGACAGTCACGGTGATTGGATTCCCTTTTGGATTTGAAGATACAGCTACTAAGGTGGCAGAAACCCACGAAGCAATCAAAAATGGAGCAGATGAGCTAGATCTCGTTTGGTCACAGACCGCCTTTCACTCGGGGATGAATTGGCCAAAAATCGAAATCGCACAAATTGCTAAAATCTGTCATGAGGAGGAGCGGGTTTTGAAAGTGATTATCGAAACAGCTTACCTCGATGAAAGTCAAATTAGGGAAGCTTGCTTAATCTGTCAGGATGCAGGTGCCGACTTTGTCAAAACCTCCACCGGCTATGCGCCTAGCGGAGCGAAGGTTTCAGATATTAAGCTGATGCGAGAAACCCTTTCTTCAAATACAGGCATCAAAGCAAGCGGTGGAATTAAAACCTTGGACTTTGCTTTGGAGCTAATCCAAGCAGGTGCGGATCGGATTGGTACCAGTAGTGCAAAAGCCCTTTTTGAAGCCTGGAAAGACTCCCAATCTTAATTTGAGCTGAAATAAATCAGCAAAAAGGGAATAATAAAAAACATCAGTAAAAGGTAAGCAAAACCCCATAATCGGGATTTTACCGATTTCTTCCCCATCAGATTTGCCAAACGGATGGGAACATTCCGAAACCTAGGAATGCCTAAAATCAACAAAGCCCCGATGGTATTGAACAGAAAGTGCACAATTGCCAAAGCGATCGCAGCTTCACTTTTATAAAGTGCGGCTATTGCTGCTGTAATGGTAGTTCCAATGTTTGCCCCAACGATGAATGGGAATACTTTTTTAAGGCTTACTTTTTTGGTGGCCACAAGCGGGACAATCAGCGAAGTCGTCACTGTAGAAGACTGAACAGCCGCGGTGAAAAAGGTCCCGTAGAAAAAAGCCAGACTGCTATTTTTAAAGATGACTTTATTGATATCCTGAAAGCTATGGACTACAAAAGTCTTGTAGATAGAAGTGGCTAGCAGTTTGATCGCAGCAAAAACCAAAAACACTGCAAGAATTGTAGTCAAAAAAGGGATACCAATGGCCTCTACCAGCCAATTTGTTAGAGGCCTGGTAAACAAGGAATGATAGACTACAGGTCCGGAGAAATCTTCGTTAGGAGCAAACCAATGGGCAAAATACAAAGCCGATTTTGTCAATGGTTGGAAATAGAGTTCCAGAGGTAGTAAAATGATTACCGTGAAAATATTGAAGATATCATGAATGATACCTGCTGAAAGCGCACGCTTGAATTGCTTCTTCTTCATAATGTAAGAAAAAGAAACCAAGGTACTGGTCAGCGTCGTGCCGATATTCGCTCCCATGACCAAGGGTACAGCCTGCTCCAAAGAAATAGTCCCAGCCGCAACTACGGCCACCACACTTGCAGTTACTGTACTACTACTCTGTAGCAAAGCGGTCATCAAAAGACCAATAAATAAGCTAATGAAGGGATTTTTGGTAGCTGAGAAGAGATCAGTAGCGACTTTACTATTGAGGTCTCCCATGGAGACAGTCAAAAGATCAATTGCAAAAATGAACAGCAAAAGCGCAACCAATCCAATGGCGTAACTTTTCCACTTTGCTTCTTTTTTTTGCTCTAGATCCCAGCTTTCCATTAAATGCGATAGGTGTTGGCTTGTTTTCTGATCTTCTCACTCATCTGAAAAAACACCGTTGAATTGGCGCTGCTATCCAAATAGCTTTTTGATCAATGGGCAAAATTTGGAATTTTTTTAGGATAAACAACATGATGTCAAGCTTAAATAGATTGCTTATTTTTAGCTTAACAATTTATTAACATGAAGGCCTGAATAACTTCTTTAATTTTGTCCCAAACTCCCACCAGCTAAAACATGGCCAAGAAGAGCATTGACCAAAACATCAATCAGGAAAACCTTTCCAAAACCGCCTACGCACTTTTTGACTTCACAAAAAAAGAAAGGACTTTCTTGATTGTGATATGTGTTTTGATCTCAGTGGCAGCCATCATCGCTCCCTACACTTATCCTGCGATGTGGTTTGGTTTTTTCTTAGCAGCCTATTCAGCCATCGCCAATGACAGTATTCAGACCATTGGTACTTTCATTGCATCCAATCAGCATCGCAAGTGGTATTGGCTTTGGCTCTTTATGGGAATGATTTTCGTCGCGACGGTGACTTACAGTTGGGTCGTTTATGACGGAGATGTCAGTCACCAACGCCTTTCAGTACCCGGCCTTGATCGTGCTCCGGAAGGGTTTGTCTTTCTACAGCTAGCCGCTCCTATTGTCCTTTTGATTATGACTAGGCTTAGAATGCCAGTCTCTACTACCTTTTTGCTTCTGAATGTATTTACCTACAAAGCCGGTACCATCGCAAGTGTGATGGTTAAGAGTTTTATGGGTTACATTTTGGCTTTTGTCCTAGCCATTGTGGTATGGTTTGCCTTAGAGCGGCTGATGAAGAATTACCTCAAGGGAAAGCCAAAACCTTATTGGACTATCCTTCAGTGGATCACTTCAGGTACACTTTGGTCGGTTTGGATCATGCAGGATGCTGCAAATATTGCCGTCTTCCTTCCTAGGCAGCTTGGAGTTACTGAGTTTTTGATATACACAGGATTTGTTTTTGTAGGCCTAGGATTTCTTTTCTACCTGAAAGGTGACAAGATCCAGGGAATCGTAAATGAGAAGACCAATGTCACCGACGTACGGGCTGCTACCATCGTAGACTTTGTTTATGCGATAATCCTTTTCTATTTCAAAATGTACAGCAATGTGCCGATGAGTACCACTTGGGTGTTCATTGGTTTGCTAGGAGGTCGTGAGTTAGCCATTGCTATAGGAAAGCATGGCAAGGCCAAAAACAAGAAAGCGTGGAGATTCCGAGCATTCAAACTGGCAAGTAATGACCTTTACAAGGCGACCATCGGTTTAGTAGTTTCCTTGATTTTGGCTGTAGTGATCAATGAGGGTATTCGAAATGAAATCCTTGATTATTTCAGGTAAATGGAGCTGTATTCGGACGAATATTTCATGAATGAAGCGCTAAAGCAAGCGCAGATTGCTTTCGAAGAGGGGGAAATCCCCGTAGGTGCGGTGATCGTATCCAAAAACCGAATCATAGCCAAAGCATACAATCAAACGGAAAGGCTAAACGATGTGACCGCCCATGCGGAAATGATAGCCATCACCTCAGCAGCCAATTCTTTGGGAGGAAAATACCTCAATGATTGTCGCTTGTATGTAACCCTTGAACCATGCACTATGTGTGGAGGAGCACTTTTTTGGTCCCAAATAGGGGAAGTTTTCTTTGCAGCAGCGGATCCAAAAAGAGGATTTAGACAAAGTAACCCGAATACGCTCCACCCTAAAACAAAAATTCACGAAGGTATCTTGGCGGCGCAAGCGGAGGAATTAATTCATCGCTTTTTCGAAAAACTACGAAAATGAGATGTTTTTCGACATAAAAGAACCATTTGTCATGGATAGTGGTTACCAAAGCAGATTCTTTAAAGGGATATTTAATACATGTTTCACCATAAATTTTAAAAACAAATGGCTTTTGAACTACCATCCTTACCTTACGCATTTAATGCACTTGAACCTCATATCGATGCGCGTACAATGGAAATCCACCATGGCAAGCACCACAATGGGTATGTGACCAATCTTAACAACGCAGTAGCAGGAACTGACCTAGAAGGCAAATCTCTGGAAGAGCTGATGAAAGTGGCAGGTTCCAATACAGCCGTTAGAAATAACGGAGGAGGTCACTACAATCACAGCCTTTTCTGGTCAATTCTTTCTCCAAGCGGCGGCGGAAACCCTACAGGTGAACTAGCTGGCGCTATCGATGCAAAATTTGTGAATTTTGATGAGTTCAAAGACTTATTTTCAAAGGCAGCAGCTACCCGTTTTGGTTCTGGATGGGCATGGTTGATTGTTACTGCAACAGGCGATTTAGAAATCGTATCTACTGCAAATCAGGACAACCCACTGATGGATGTTGCTGAAATTAAAGGTACTCCTATCCTCGGATTGGATGTGTGGGAGCACGCCTATTATTTGAATTACCAAAACCGTCGTCCTGATTACATCTCAGCATTCTGGAATGTGATCAATTGGGAAGAGGTTAACAAGCGCTATTTGGCTGCTTTGAAATAATAACTCAACAATTAAAAATAATCCCCGGACCCAAATCCGGGGATTTTTTTGTTCGGTTTTCGGAACAATAAGTGTTCACAAACGAACATGCTTTTTTTGTTGAATAGCCTAAAACGCCGCATTTGACAGATTTTAGAGCTTTTTGCAGTATGGCACTTCTTTTTCATTAGCTGGCACGAAAACAATAAAGAACCAACACAAATGAAAACCGCCAACTTAATTTTTCTTTCTTTTCTATTTTACCTGATGGGCCTAAGCACCCTTGCTGCAAAAGATATCAGCAAGCTCTCAGGGAAAATCGTTGACCAAAATGGAAAGGCCGTTCCTTTTGCAAACGTTGCCTTGATCGAATCAAACAACGGTGGATTAGTGGATGGAGCTGTTTCTGATGAGGAGGGGATATTCTTCATCGAATCAGTAAAGTCTGCAACGGTCAAACTGGTGATCTCCTCAATTGGGTATACGACCTATAGTTCTGAGACCTTCGAGCTAGTCCCTGGAATGACCAAAGATTTTGGTGTCGTCAAATTGGAAGATGAAATGACTGGTCTTGATGAAGTCACCGTACAATCATCTAGACCGGAAATCATCATCGAACCGGATAAAACTATCGTCAATGTAGAAGGAACTGTGATGGCAGAAGGGTCAAACACCTTGGACGTCATCGGTAGATCTCCGGGTGTCTATGTCGATCAGGATGGAAATATCAATCTAAATGGTCGCACTGGTGTCACAGTGATGATCAACGATAGACCTACTTACATGAGTTCGACTGATTTGGCAAACTACCTTCGGTCAATGCCCGCAGAAAACATCAAAAGTATCGAAGTCATCAATAATCCTTCTGCCCGATTTGATGCTGAAGGTGCCGCAGGTGTGATCAATATTGTATTGAAGAAAAGCACGGTAGATGGAGTCTTTGGAAATATTCAAATAGGAAATCAATACAACGGCTTGAATGCTCCACTTGCTGGCGCAACTATCAATGTGAAAAAAGGAAAATGGTCTACCAATGCGAATTTGAACTACAATGAAATCGCAAATTACAATGACCTGGATATCATCCGAAACTTTGAGCTAGAAGAAGGGACATCCAAGTTTACTCAAGACTCCAGAATCAAAACTCGCTTCCGTACTCCGAATTTTACCGGATCGGCAAACTACGAGATCAATCCCAATCATAACTTGGGGATCAACCTTCAAGCCTCAAGGTCTACCGGAGGATCGAATAATAACTCCTTCACAGAGATTTCTATTCCTGGTGAGTCGGAATTCAACTATTTGAACTCTCGAAATGATGATAATGGAACCAGAGACAGAATTTTTGGAAACCTCCACTATGATGGAAAGCTAGATACCTTAGGGACTAAAATTGCTGCGGACTTGGATTATACCATCATGAAATCAAACTCTGAGTCTTTGCTCTCCAATGAGTACTGGACCGGGGTGGATCAGTCCAATTTTACAACTGATCAAATACTCACGCTGAATAATATGTACTATACCATCCTGACGGCAAAAGTTGATTTCACCAAACCCTTAAAAAATGGAAAGATCTTGGAAACAGGTCTAAAAGGTAGCTGGGTAGAATCCGACAATAATCTGGATCTAAGCCGTGCAATCGAAGAAGGACCTTTTGAGCCGGATCCAAATTCTAACCAGTTTATCTATAGTGAAAATGTCTTAGCTGCTTACGCTTCCTTGAAAGGAGCTTTCAGTCCAAAAGTAAACTATCAATTTGGCTTAAGAGGTGAGTACTCAGACATTTTGGGAAATTCAGTGACATTGGAACAGCAAAACAAACAACAATATTTCAACCTGTTCCCTAGCTTCTTTGTACAGCATCAGGTGAGTGAGAAGTATCAAATCATCTATAATCTAAACCGTCGAATCACTCGTCCAAACTATCGATTGCTCAATCCATTCATCTATTACATCGATCCATTGACATCAGAAACCGGTAACCCGAATTTGAGACCTCAGTATTCGAATAACTTCGAGATGAATCATGTCATCAATGGAGCATACCAGTTCACTTTAGGTTATTCTGAGACTGAAGATGCCTTTATGCAGGTATTTATCCAAGATCAGGAAGCTAGAACGACGACCACCTTCACGGATAATTTTGATAAAACCAGAAATGTCAATTTCCGTGGAATCGTACCGGTTGAAATTACAAAGTGGTGGAATGCTTCAAACATGGTACAGGTGACTTATAACCGATTCAAGTCCCAAATTGGAGATGACTTCCTTGACACAGATCAAGTATCCTTCATGGCTCGTACCCAACATAATCTGACCTTGCCAAAAGGCTTCAAATTTGAGTTGGTCGGAATGTATGTAGGCCCACAAATCTGGGGACAGGGTACCATCAAAGGGTTTGCCTGGGTAGATGCAGGGGTGACGAAGACCTTGATGAAGGATAAGCTCACCTTATCTGTCAACGGTACTGACCTTTTCCGCTCACAGATCATCCGAGCCAATGTGGATTTCGCAGACATCAATACAGGCTTTAGACAATACCGAAGCAATCAGGGTGTGCGCTTTACCTTAAGATGGAGATTTGCTCAGGGTGAAAGCTTCCGAGTACGTTCTAGCACAGGTAGCTCAGAAGAAAGAAACCGCCTAGATTAAACTTAATACTTTGAAAATCAGCTCCTAGCCAATATTTTAGCTAGGAGCTTTTTATATCTAACTAATTCAAATCATGCTTCGAAAATTTACACTTTACCTGTCCTTATTTTGGCTAAGCAGCACAAGTCTATTTGGCCAAAAATCAAATTTTGAGCAAACTGACCGTTTCTTTGACTCATTGGACTTTTATGATAAGTACATGGGAACTGTATTTATCACAAAAAACGGGGAGCCCGTCTATCAAAAGGCAATAGGCTATGCGGACTTGGAAAAGCAGCAAAAATTGACTCCCACAACCAAATTTAATATCGGGTCAATTTCAAAAATGTTCACCTCAGTTTTGATTTTTCAGGCTGTGGAAGAGGGAAATCTTACATTAGATCAAAAACTGGCAGATTTTTATCCTTCAGTACCCAATGCCGATGCTATCACCATTGACCAGCTTCTGAGGCATCGAAGCGGAATTGCCAATTTTACCAATAGCCCTCTTTATCTGACCTATTACACCAAGCCAAAGACTGAGGATGAAATGGTAAAGATCATTTCAGAAGGCGGCAGTATTTTTACTCCTGACTCCAAGGCAGAATACTCAAATTCCAATTATGTCTTGCTGACATTCATTTTGGAAGAAACCTACGGAAAATCCTTTCAAGAACTTTTGGAAGAAAGAATTACAGGCCCGCTAAAGCTAGAACACACACAAATATTTGATGAGATCAAGCCTGAGGAAAATGAAGCAAGATCTTATTCCTTCAAGGACAATTGGACACTGGAGGCAGAAACGGACCCAAGTATTCCACTTGGCGCTGGAGCCATACAGTCCACAGTAGCGGATCTCGCGGCTTTTATCGAAAAGCTTTTTGCTGGTGAGCTGATTTCACAAGAGAGTCTGGACAAAATGACTGAGCTTCAAGATGGCTTCGGTCGAGGGATTTTTGCTTTTCCCTACTATGAGCGAAAAGCACTTGGACACAATGGTGGAATTGATGGATTCCAGTCTCTTTTGGCGCATTTTCCAGATGAAAAACTGACGCTGGTTACTCTAGCAAATGCTGTGAATTTTAATACCAACGACATCACTCTGGCACTTTTGGACTCTTATTTTGGAAAAGAGATCAAATTCCCTTCATTTCAAAGCTACTCGGTGAGTCCAGAGCAACTCGAGTCTTATCTAGGGGAATATACCTCTGAACAGCTTCCGCTTAAATTCAACTTTACCAAGGAAGGAAAAACCCTGATAGTACAAGCTACTGGACAGCCAGCCATACCTTTAGAAGCCACTGCCGAGCATACCTTCGAATTTCGGCAAGTCGGTGCCACATTTATTTTTGACCCGAGTAAAGGAACACTCACCTTCAAACAAGGAGGCGGTACCTTTGCCTATCAAAAACAGTAAGAATGTTCAAAGCCGGTTAATCCCGGCTTTTTTGATCTCCACCTTATTGATTTGAAAAAAGTCCTCCTCAACGTCCGGATTTGGCAATACATTAAACCAAAGATTTCCATCTCGGCTGACAAAGACATTCCCCAATCTATCGGGCGTCTGAATATCTAGTAATTTCTCACACTCCAAAGAAAGAACCTGAAGCCGGGGCTTGTACTTTTCACCAACCCTTGTATTGAAATCCTGCCATTGCTCTTGCGATTGAATTGATTGATACTCCTCTCGATCCAGGTCTTCATAGCCGGTCGTATAGTTGATTAGCAAGTAATCTCCCACAATTGTCAGCTTGCTGATCATCCCATAGCTTGGATCAAAAGAAATAGCTCGAGGATCCGCTTTTTGAGGGTCTTCACCGGGATTCACCTGAAAATCGGTCAATTCCAATGGCATTCGCTTTAATTTTTTGTAAGGTTCTTCCAGTTCATACACATTCAAATAAGGATCACCGCCAGATATCACAAATAATTCATTATCTCTGATATCAAAGGTGGCTGAGAGCGTCGTCGGTTCATGTGAGCGATTATTTTGAAAAATACTAGCAGAATCCAAACCCAGGAACTGCTCTATACTTCCAGACTGCGGATCAACCCACACGAGTTGCTGAAAAGTATCATAAAACTCCGGTTGGGTCTTATTATACTCCGTTCGCGGTAAAAGACCTGTCAGGAGCAACTGATCACCGACCTGTTTGATCTCCCGAATAGCATCCATCCTACCCGAAAAGCCTTTAATCTCGTCTTTTGGCGTCTTGGCGCTTCGCAGGAGATTTCCTTCCAAATCATATTCAAAGACCCCATACATGGAAACTAGCTGAATTCGATTCTGATCCAAAAATCTACCCGCTGCCATTGGAAAGGATCCAAATCCATCTGGAGAATCGCGGTCTTTCGAGAATTGCCCTAGGATATTACCTTGTAAGTCAGTGCTGACAAAGCTTCTTTTCTGCAAATCAAAAAACAATGCACGGTCCATCTCAGGCTGGATATCCATAAAGGATAAAACGCCTACATAAGGTATGCGAACCGAATCAGTAACTTCCAATTCCAAATTGATCGGTTCGGAGGCATCTTCAGTCTCCGTGCCTTGACAGGCAAAAAATACAGCAATTACGAGTAATAGTGGATAGCTTTGTCGAATCATAATCTTTGGTTTTGACCTAAATAAATTGATAAAATATTAGAATTCAAAATGAAGCTTTTCGATATCCATACCCATCGATTGAATATTCCGAATGGCATATTCAATGCAGAAAGGGATATCAACTCCTTATCTCCCAATCAATATTTTTCTATTGGTCTTCACCCTTGGTATTTATATGACAATTGGGAGGAAAAATGGTCGGAATTCAGAAATTATGTAACCAATCAAAACTGCTTGGCAATAGGCGAAGCAGGTTTTGACCGGCTCCGTGAACCGGAACTTTCCATTCAAAAAGCTGCATTTGAAGAGCAGGCAAATACCGCAAAAACAGAGGGGATACCCTTGATTCTACACTGCGTCAAAGGGCATGATTTACTTTTGGAATATTTAAAAAATACAAGCTCGCATCCCGAGATCATCTGGCATGGATGGAACCTAAAAACCCATCTTGCAGAGCAACTATTGCCATTCTCTATAAACTTCTCCTTTGGAGAGAAAATCCTAGACTCCAAATCCAATGCTTCCCAATGGCTTAAAAACTGTCCAAAAGAGCGGATTTTTTTTGAAACCGATAATTCGGAGAAAGAAATTGATCAAATTTATCAGGCAGCTTCTTTAATTTTGGGCCTTTCTGTCGAAGACTTGGAGCGGCAGGTCATACAAAATTGGAATCGAATATCAAGTAAGAAATTAAAATGAGTGACTTTGCTTGGCTGAGCAGAACAGAATTAATCACTGGTCGAGAAGGGCTTGAAAAACTAGCTCAAAAACATGTCCTCGTGGTAGGACTGGGAGGTGTGGGGTCCTTTGCAGCGGAATTTATCGCCCGCTCCGGCGTAGGCGAAATGACCATCATCGATGGAGATAGTGTAGACATCAGCAATGTGAATCGTCAACTGCCTGCAACCCAAAAAAATCTAGGGCAATCCAAAGCCGAATGGATGGAGGAGCGGCTACTTTCCATCAATCCCAATCTAAAAATCCATACCATACGGGAATTTTTAGAGCCCAAACCCATGACTAGCCTTTTGGAGAAAAATGACTTTGACTATGTGGTTGATTGCATCGATAGTTTCACTCCAAAGCTTCACTTGATTGAAGGGGCATATCGTAGAGGCTTTCCTTTGGTAAGCTCAATGGGCGCAGGTGGCAAAGTAGATCCCACAAAAATCCGAGTGGTGGATATCTCCAAGACACACGAATGCAAACTGGCTCGTCTAATCCGAAAGCGATTGAAAAAAAGAAAGATTTACGATGGGTTTAAGGCAGTGTATTCAACAGAAAAGGTCATCAAAGAGAGTCTGATGATGACCGATGGAAGCAACTTCAAAAAGTCAGCCTATGGCACCATGTCTTTCTTACCGGCTGCCTTCGGTTGCTCATGCGCTGCCACGGTCGTCAATGACCTCCTAGCATCCTAATCTTCAAAATGATACAAGAAGATCAAAACTCCGGCGAAAGCCGGTTTTCTTTGGTCTTTAATCTCCAATTTCACCTCCACTTCGGCCTTCACCGTACCTCGAAGGTTGGCTACATTTCTGAGTTTTGCGTGGAGCCGCACCTCGCTATCTACGGTGACAGCTTGTGCAAATCGTAAATTTTCGATCCCATAATTGATCATCATCTTCAGATTAGTCACCTGTACGATCTGCTCCCAAAGATGAGGTACAATACTAAGTGTCAAATAGCCGTGAGCAATGGTATTGCCGAAGGCTCCTTCTACTTTAGCTCGCTCAGGATCTGTATGAATCCATTGATGATCGTGAGTTGCATCGGCAAAAAGATTGATTCGGTTTTGGGTGATGGTAAAATACTCGGAGGTTCCTATTTCTTGTCCATTGTATTTTTCGAAGTCCTCAAAGCTTCTGATGATTACGGGTTTCATGCTGCAATTTTTCTATTTAAGCCTCCAAGTAGCTTAGATATTTTTTGAAAAGCAAGGAAAAATATCTTGCTCTATGCATAGTTTTAAGTATGAAATGCATGTTTTGTAGTCTGAAAAAATTTTTCGTTTGAAATCTGTTAAAACCCGTTGCTTTTAAAAATTTAATATATATTTTTCGACCAAGTTTTACCCAGTTTTGAATTTATGACTCTTACGATTCTCGCCATTTTGGCAGGGTTATTTACCGCTCATCTTGATTCTTTACCTTCGAAAGAAGTGCCCATTTATTCCCATTTAACTCATAGTAAGGAGATTGTGATCGACGAGGACTTTGGCTATACGCTAAAAACTCAAAAAACTGTGACGGTCCTCAGTCCTGAAGGATTGCCCCATGCTTCTGTTGGAATTTTTTATGATAAGCTTGTCCAGATTAAAAATTTCAGCTTGGAGATAATTGATCCTCAGAATGGAAAAACAATCCAAAAAGCCAAAATGAAGGATTTGTCGGATGCAGAATTATTTGATGGGTTTTCGGTTTTTGCTGACAACAGGCAGAAATACTATCAGGTGAATTCTTCCATCTTTCCCATCGAAGTTCATATAGAAACGGAAGTCTATCATCAATCCAATTTTAGCTTTCAGCCTTGGATTCCCGTGGAGCGGGCATTCCAAAAATTGGAGGAGGCAGAGTTAAAAATAAGTTACCCGGAATCTATGGGAATCAGGTACAAAGAGCAGCATCTTTCTGGAAATAGACAGGAGGAAACACTTCCAGATGGGAGGGTTCAACTGACCTGGAAAGAGTCCGAACTACCTGTTCAAGATCTGAGCATCAAGGAGGAGGATGATCATCGACTGTATATCGCACCGAAGGAATTCAAACTGGATAACTTTCGAGGATCCATGACTGATTGGTCTGAATTGGGACTTTGGAAATACAAGCTGAACGAAGGACGGGATATTTTGCCTGAGGAGTTTAAAGCAAAAATCCTTGAATTAGTCGAGGGCATAGAGGATCCCTATGAGAAAATTGCCGTTTTATACGATTATCTACAGAAGAACTTCCGCTATGTCAGTATCCAATTGGGAATTGGAGGCTGGCAGACAATGACTGCCACGGATGCAGTCAAATATTCCTACGGAGACTGCAAAGGACTCAGCAATTTAATGAAAGCCATGCTAGAGACTGCAGGGATTCCAGCCTATTATACACTGGTCTATGCCGGTGAGGGTGAGTCCGATATTCATACTGATTTGCCATCCAACCAATTCAATCATGTGATTTTGCGTGCCGAGGTGGATGAGCAGCCAGTTTGGTTGGAGTGTACTTCCAATAGCCTTCCAGCCGGATATCTGGGCTCATTTACCAATGATAGACATGTGTTGGTCGTCACTCCTACTGGCGGATATTTGGCAAAGACTCCGGGCTATCAGGAAGATCATTGGAATCGAGTAGAAAATGAATTTCATATCAGCTTGGATGATCGCGGAGATGCTCAAATGACCATGAAGCAGCATCTGGAGGGAAATCCAGCTTACACAGCTACCAGTCTTTCCAGACAACTAGACTCCAGACAGCAACGGGATTATTTCAATAAGTACTCTGCGATTTCAGGCTTGGTGATTCAGGATTACGAACTAAAACCTGATCACCTCGATTCCCTTCCGATTGCTGATAGAGAAGTTAAGGGTATCATCCAAAAATTTGCCCAAACCACAGCCAAACGCTTATTACTCAAGCCATTTTTCACCAAAATCAAATTAGAAGAAATCGGCTTCAAAAACTTTGATCTATCTGAATCTTATACCATAGACCTTCCTTCAGGAGTTGGTTCAGAATTCAGTTTGATGCCTCTAGAGATTAAGGAAGAGGAATACAGCATTCTAATCGAAAACCGTCTGGAAAACAATCAATTGATCGTCTCCAGAAAAATCAAGGTGTCGCTTTCGGATTCTCAGGATGAAGAGGCCAAAAAACTTATAGTCAGCAAAATCAACTCGGTAGGAAATGGAGCCTATCATTTTACCAAACCCAGCCTAAGTCAACAATAGTATGAAGAAGATTCTATTCTTACTCTTTCTCTCCGGATTGCATATTACCAGCTATGCTCAAAAGGAGAAATTTGGAAAATACAATGCCAATGAAATGGCCTATTCAGAGGTGGACTTCGAGCCAGATGCGGACGCTGTCATGTTGTTCGAAGAGGGAGTTTCCAAATTTTACGGGGATGTTTTTGAGACTTCTTACCATTTCAGAATGAAGATTCTTAAAGAATCTGGCATTTCCCGTGGCGATGTCACCATACCATTCTATTCAGGGGATAATAGAACTGAGGAAATTAGCAGTGTGAAAGCCTTGATCACCAATTTTGAAGGAGGGCAAACTCAAACGATTAAAGTGGAGAAAGACCAGATTTTTGAAGTAGAAGTCGCGAATGGTTGGAAGGAAGTCAGGATCACTTTTCCCAATGTCAAAGTCGGCTCTATCATCGAATACACTTATAAAAAGACCGACAAAAACATTACCATGCTCGATGGTTGGACCTTTCAAAATGATATTCCAACTATCATGTCTACTTACAGCATCACGATGATTCCCCAGTTGGAATATAAAATGATCGGTCAAGGGGAGAAGTATAATACGACCTCTGAAAAAACAGCAAGCAATGGCACCTATAGCTGGACTCTGAGAAAGCTGAATTCACTAAAGGCAGAGCCATACATGAAAAACTTTGCCGACTACAGAGAGCGCGTTGAATTCCAGCTTTCCCGCTATCAAAAAACTTTGACAGAATGGGAAGATGTCCTCCAAAATTGGGTAGTCCTCGGAAATGAAGTTTTGAAGGATTATGACGAAAAAGGCTATTTCAGGACTGCACCACTGGATAAAGCCACAGTAGGAGCAGACTTTGAAGGAAGCACGGAACTGGAGAAAGCCCAGAAAGCCTATTACTACATCCAGGAAAACTTCCAAATCAATGAGGAAAGAGGCTTCTTCCCCGATCAATGGATCAATCAACTGATGAAATCAAAAATCGGATCTCCTTTGGAGTTGGATCTGGCCTTAATGGGAATTCTGACTTCACTGGGTATCGAGTGTCATCCGATCTTGGTAGGATCAAAGGGAAGTGGTCGAAGTGACTTGGTGCCTTTTCCTTTTATCAATCAGTTTAACAGTATGGTCTTACTGGCTAAGTTGGACGGGAATGAGTACTTATTGGATTTAGAAGACCCGATTGCTCCCTTTGGCTATGTAGACTTGGACAAACATGTCAAGGCAGGATTACTCCTAATCAAGGACAACAGTCAATTGGTTCCCATATCTATTCCGCATAATTCTAACTCAATCTTTATCTCTCAGTTGAAATTTGATGAGGCGAATAATCTGATGGTAGAAGGCAATCTACGGCAGTCCTATTATGAAGGGCTGGTTACTGCCCAGCGATCTCATGATTTGGAGAAAAGCAATAGACCTCTCTATGAGCTATTTACATTGGATCCCAACTGGGAAGTGGTTGATTTTGAAGTGGAAGACAAGATGAAGGAAAGTAATTACACCACCACAAATTACAAGCTTCGGATTCCCGGTCCAGAATCTGATAATTTAGACTTGATCATGCTCTCTCCATTCAAGATTGCTACTTTCTCAAAAAATCCATTCACTCAGGATTTCCGGATCTTTCCGGTAGACTTTGGCTTTGCATTTTCAGAGACCTACACAGCCTTGGTAGAAATCCCTTCCGGCTATGAGTTGGATGATTACCCATTGAAGGAATCCATTACCATGGAAAATGGAGAAGTTGTCTTTCAATACAATCCGATCATAATGAATGATAAGGTTCAGATTTCTGCCAAAGTAGAAATCAGAAAGCCCAAGATCGATGTACGGCAATACGGAAACTTAAAATACTTTATGGAATCTATTGCTACCAAGATGAATGCACCAATTGTTTTCAAAAAAGTCGTAGATCCTTGAATTTCAAGTTTAGACTTGTCACCCTTTTCCTTGTATTGAATTGGGCAGGTCATGCACAGAGTCTTTTTGGGGAGTATAGTGAGTTTGAGGAGGAATTGGATTCAGTCTTTTTCCAGCCAGAAGCTCAGGTGGTATGTCTTTTTGAAACTGGCCAAACTTATCCCTTGATCAAGGAGGGCGAAGGCTGGGTAATTGGACTGGTGACTGAGTACCACTTCCGATATAAAATCCTGGGTGATAACCCGGATAATTTTGGTAATATCACCATCCCTTTTTTAATGGCTGGTGAAATGAAAATCGAACAAATTCTCGATCTCAAAGCCACTGTCAGCTACTTGGATGGAGAAGAAAGAAAAAGGCTAGATTTGGGGGAGGAGCATATTTTTAGATCAGATCATGAAAATGGCTGGTCAGATTATCGGATTGTCTTTCCCCAGGTGAAAAAAGGATCTATCCTAGAGTGGAAATATGTGAAGGTGGATCGGGAATATTACCTCCTAGAAGGATGGGAGTTTCAAGGAAGCTACCCAAGAATCAAATCTCAGTATACCTTTAAGGTACCTGATTATCTCCGGTATCAACTTGTCACCCAGGGTACTCCTGTCCGAGAAAACCTTCAAATCTCCCCTTCCAAGGATAATTTTTTCTGGCAGTTGGAAAATGTCCCTGCCTTTCAGATGGAGCCCTACATCAGTAATCCTTTGGATTATGTGTATCGGGTGGAAGGTTTTTTATTTCAGGACGGAACGCAGTTTCAGCCTATTGTATATTCAACATGGGAGGAATTGGGCACCCAAATTCAATCTATTCCAGCTTTTGAGTCCTATTTTAAAGGCAATTCAATGAAAAAGCTTGGAATCAAAGATGTGCTCTATGGCACTGATAATTTTCAAACGGCTGAGAATATTTATCGATTTGTCAAGGACAAATTTAAAGTAGAACCTAGCGTGTATCCCCTTCCCTCTCAAGATGCCAAATCTTTGGTCAAAAAGGGAATTGGAAATCATTTGGATATCCATTTGACTTTACTCAATCTACTCCAAGAACATGGCCTTTCCTCAGATTTGGTTTTGATCAATCAAAAGGGTGAAAATAGAACTGATCTGATTCCCAGTCCATTCTTAAATCAGTTTTCCAATTCACTCATCCGCTTGGAAATCAAAGACTCCACCATATGGCTTGATGCCACAGACCCCTATTTGACTTTTGGGATGATCCCTTCCAAAAAACTGGTCCCTCAGGGATTTCTCATTCGAAATGATGAGTCCAAGCTGGTCCCGATTGACCTCCAACATCAATCTGGCTCGAGTCTGGAATTCAGTTTGGAAAAAGACTCTTTAGGAAATTGGGCTTATCGCATTGATTCCAAACTGGAAGGCCTAAGTGTCTTGAGTCTGAGAGATCAACTTGCAAACCCTAGTCCTGAATTAGAAGATCTGGAAGATGAATACTATGATGTCAGTTTGGAAGATCGGTTTCAAGAAGAAAAGTTTATTATCTCACGGGCAAAAAAACCTGCATTTAAAGCCGATGAGGAATTAGTCATTCTGACACCATTCAAAGAATCCATATTCTATGAAAATCCATTTCTTGAGCCCAGAAGAGTCTATCCAATTGATTTTGATTATCCATTCTATCAACGGTTTCAATTTGAAATGGAAGTACCCGAAGGGTTTGAATTGGACGAATTCCCTCCTTCTGTGAAGTTTGCAACTTCCAATCAGGAATTGACCTATGAATTGGAGTCCGAGGTAGACGAAGGGTCAATCCGTTTAAATGGAATATTAAAAATTAACGTGAAAAAATTCACACCCCGTGCCTATACAGATTTAAAATCCTTTGCTGAAAAAGTATCCGAAAGCGTGCAGTTTCCGGTAATTTTGAAAAAGAAGACAGATTAAGCTTGACGCTATAAAAGCAAGGAAAATTCGGTAATTTTCGAAAATCTATGGGCAACTACATTCACGGATATTTGACAGGAGAGCAAGATAGATTGCTGGAACAGGCTGGCATGCTGGCTTCCTTGATTTATCCTTGGGTCGACTTAGCAGGGAGGAATAAAGTTCTGGAAGTGGGTTCAGGTGTAGGTGCTCAGACTAAGGTACTTTTGGAGCTTTATCCGGAGATGCACCTGACCTGCGTAGAACTCGAAGCCTCTCAAATCGAAAAAGCTCAGGTTAACCTTCAAAATTATCCGTCTTCACAGTTTCGGATCATTCAACAGGATGCGCAAAACCTTGCCCTGGAAGAAAAATATGATGGCGCCTTTATTTGCTGGGTTTTGGAGCATGTCTCCGAACCTCAACTTGTTATAGATTCAGTTTTTAATCATTTATCGCCTAGAGGGATTGTGTACATCACAGAAGTCTTCAATTCCAGTTTTCACTATTTTCCACAATGCGACGGTTTAGCAGCTTATTATAATGCCTTCAACGAATTGCAAAAAGAGAATGGAGGAAACCCAGACATAGGGCTTCAATTGGGAAACCTGCTTAAGAAATCAGGATTTGAGAACATAGAGCTGAAACCAGGTGGACTCCACCTCGATCAGAGCCAGCCTGCCCTACTGAAACAAATGGTCGAATATTGGAAAAAACTGATGAAAAGTGCAGCGGAAGATTTGATCCTTTCGGGAAAGATCGATCAAGCCACTGTGAAAGCTATGGAAGCCGATTTGGATCAACTAGCCCAGCATCCTGAGGCAGTATTTTTTTATCAATTCATTCAGGCCAAGGCCTACAAGCCATGATCAGGTTTTTGAAGCGAGTAGGTAGATCTTTGCTGAAGTTAGTTCTTGGATTTTTTGTTTTGTCTATCCTTTCGGTATTTTTTTTCAAGTTTGTACCTGTACCGGTGACTCCCCTGATGCTCATCCGCACCTTTGAGCAAGCCACTGATGAAAAGCAATCTATCAAGCTGAGTAAAGATTGGGTTCCGGCTTCTGAAATTTCCAAGCATGCATTTCAGGCCGTCTATGCAGCGGAAGATCAAAATTTCCTTGAGCACCATGGATTCGACTGGAAAGCTATGGAGAAAGCTTGGGAACAAAACAAAAAAGGAAAGCGAATCAAAGGGGCAAGTACCATCTCTCAGCAAACTGCAAAGAATGTCTTTCTTTGGCCAGCACGAACCTATCTCCGGAAAGGTTTGGAAGCTTATTTTACTGTTTTAATAGAATTGATTTGGGGAAAAGAACGGACTCTTGAAGTCTATCTGAATGTGATAGAAATGGGTCCGGGTATTTATGGAATCGAAGCTGCCGCTCAGACCTATTATGGAAAACCAGCCTCAGAACTCAACAGAGCCGAAGCAGCCATGATCGCAGCAATTCTTCCCAACCCACGAAAATGGTCACCAAAAAATCCCACCAACTACCTCAAAAGCCGGCAATCCTGGATCCTAAAACAAATGGGTAACCTCAACCAACTACCTGTAGGAAAATAAAAGTCGCTAAAAATTGTACTTTGTAAAGTTAATTTACTTTTTACATAGTTAAAATATTATTCGAAAAAAGGAAAGGATAACAAAATCGAAATTAAATTTGTTTTGAATTTTTATTTTGGCCCATTTCAGAATATTAAGGGAAGGTTAAGCTTAGGAAACACTTAGGTAAAAATCGTCCATTTCTGGCTAGAATCAGACATTTAAAAAGTCAAGAATTTTTTATCCACATTTACGTTAATTTATCCACAGTTTTCAACATTTTCAGTTCATTAATCTGATTATCAATAAATTAGATGATTATAAATTCGCTGAATTTTGTGGATAATAATAGCTAAATGAAATTTTTTATAGAAATCCACATCGAAAAAAGTGGATAAATTCAAAATCCAAATTTTATTCTAAAAAGGAATTAATCGTGCTATTTAAAGATCAATTTTTTCCGGTAGGAATTGAATATACGAGACTTAGAAACAAAGCCCAAATAGCGTCCATCCTCAACTACGGGGAGATTCCATGCACCAGACTTTTCAAACTTATCCATGGCCTTTTGCATATTTTCATTAGAAAGTAGGATTTCAGGAGGACTGTGCATCAGACTCTTTACCTCTACTGTAGTTTGCTTCTCTGAGTCAAACATGATATCCCGAATGTCATCTAGCGTGACAATCCCTCGAAGCTGTTGGTTTTCGTCTACCACAGGAAAAATATTTCGCTTGGATTGTTTTACTAGATTGATCAGGTCCTTCAACTTGGCATTTGGATGAATCGGCAATAAATCCCGCTCAATCACCTGAAGAATTGTAATCATGTCGAGAAGTTGCTGATCAGTTGTCTCCGGGAGGTGACGACCCTTTTCTTTGAGCTGCTGCGTATATAAGCTGTCCTTTTGGTAGTATGTTTTTGTGGAAAATGAAATAGCTGATACAAACATAAGCGGGACAAAAAGCTCATATCCACCGGTGATTTCAGCTATCAAGAATATCGCCGAAAGCGGAGCATGCTGTACTCCCGCCATCACTCCGCACATGGCTACGAGGGTAAAATGAGCCAAGGGAAGGGGAATATGAAAGCCGAGCATATTTTTGCCGTAGGCAAACAAAAAACCTAAAATACCCCCCACATATAACGAAGGCGCAAAAATACCCCCTGCCCCTCCTGCACTCAAAGTAAGGGCTGATGCTACCGGCTTGATCAATATGACAAATGCTAAGAAAAAGAGAATTAGATAGGGGTTTTGAATAGCTGAGAAAAAAGGAGACCGGTCAAGTAACTGATCCGAATTTCCTTCAATCAATAAATTCAATGTATCGTAACCTTCTCCATAAATAGGCGGGAAAAAGAATAAAATAAATCCAAGCAAAGCTCCCCCATAAAGAATTCGGATCAATTGGCTTTCTAAGCCTTCCATGATCTTTTCGGTCTTCATGACCGCACTGGAAAAATAAAGTGAAATAATCCCACACAAAATCCCCAAAACCAAATAATAGGGCATATGAGAGGCCAAGAAGGTACCTTGAAGGTCAAATTTGAATAATTGATCTCTTCCTATTAAAACCATGGAAGTAAGGGACCCCATCACAGAAGCTATCAATAGCGGAATAAAGCTAGCCGTACTGATTTCCATCAAGATTACCTCAATCGCGAAAATCACCGCGCCGATTGGTGCCCCGAATATGGCCGATATAGCTCCAGCGGCACCACATCCAATCAGTAGGGTTCTTTTCTTTGCATTAAGATGCATCGACACCCCGATATTGGATCCAATGGCAGAGCCAGTGACTAGCATGGGTGCCTCCAAACCCACAGATCCACCAAAGCCAACTGTCAGAGCCGAAGTAATGACCCGACTATAGGTTTTAATCCGTGGAATCAAGCTATGCTTTTTGGAAATGGTAAAAAGTACATCCGGTATACCATGTCCCCCAAAGTCTTTGAAAATGTACTTGCTCAGCAGGTAGGCTGCCGAAATTCCAATGATAGGATATAAAATGTACAGGAAGTTGGCATACTCGACATAAAAATCCTCTGTGAGGAAAACTTGAATAAAATGAACCGCTTTTTTGAGTATCACTGCCGCCAACCCAGACAGAATCCCAATTACACCACTGAGGATCAAAATAAAATTTTGATTGCTCATGTGCCGGAGCCGCCAGATCAAAAGTCGCGCTATGAAATCATTTTTAGCCAAAGTGCTGAATAAGTGGATATACTGACAAAGTAAAAAACCTAGAACTCAAAGGAAAAAGAAAGGCTCAGAGATTTGAGCCTTTTTGATCGATATTTTTCAGACTGTTTAAAATCAGTTCAGAGACATCCAGGAAAAAACCCTTATCCTTCTGCCGAACCTCATCACTTGGCTGATGGTAGTCCTCATGATCTTCCACCCCAAAATACAGGTGTGGTACTTTTTTCTCAAAAAAAGCACCGTGATCTGAGGACCTCGTCCAATCATCCGATCCTGTACCTGGGATATCATGCCCAAACATCAACTTAGCATTACTGCCTAAGGCTGACTCCTCCAAAATTTCTTTGTATTCAGGATAATAATGAGTCCCCGAGACATAGATTTCATTTTTATCATTTCGGGAAATCATATCCATATTGACATTCAATAAAACCTGCTCCAGTTCAAATGGAAAATCCTGTACCAAAGCTCTTGCTCCCTGCAGGCCCTTTTCTTCTGCGTCCAAGGCCGCAAAAAGCATGGAATGCTGCGGAGGGTTCTCGGAGAAATAACGCGCCATCTCTATTAAGGCTGCCGTACCGGAAGCGTTATCATCTGAGCCATTGTAAATAGAATCACCTTGAGCATTTGGTCTCCCTATGCCGACATGATCAAAGTGAGCAGTCACCACAATGATTTTTTTACTTTCGGTCCCAGGTACGAAAGCCACCACATTATATCCTTCTATGGACTTTTGACTGCGTCTGTCCGTGAATCGAAACTCTTGTATAAAATCCGGATACTGCGAGTCCAATCCCATCTCCTCAAATTGGGCTACGATATAGTCTCTAGCCAGTAAGTTTTCTTTTGTGCCAGATTCTCTTCCCTTCATTTCGTCAGAAGCAAGGTATTCTAAATGCTTCCAAAGTCTATCTCCATCGAGTGATTGAGAAAAAGAATTTTGAGCCGAAAATAAGGCGGCAATAATTAGGAATACTTTAAAGTGATGACGCATAGGCTGGCGAATTTTTCGTTATTTAATGGCGAAATTAAAAAGGAAGTAGCCCAGAAACGCGAATAAATGAAATATTTCTTTGGTCTTTTTGTCTTTTTTTGGCTGACCCAATTGGTAATCGCCCAAAGCGGCCTACCAGAAAGCTTTTTTAATGGAAAGTCAGTAGTACTGGTTTCAGCAGATCCAGCTGCAAGACCGGTAATGGATTGGCAGGTAGTCGCCGACAGCGTCCACCAATATTTGGTAGAGGCAGGTGCAGATCCGGTTGCATACTATGAATTGGAGCAGGTGGTTCTTTCGGAAGAAGTTCGTTCCGCTTATGCCAAAGCCTTTGAGCAGCGAATGATCAAAAACATCATTTTGGTTACCCGGCAAAAAAACCAAAGCAGTGTCCACACTGGTGAATTTACAGGCGACGCTCAAATGATCTCCTCTACGGCTTTATTTGGCACATCTGGAGGCAAACTTCAAGAGGCTGGTTCACTTTTCGCAGAGGCAGGAAAATCAAGACCTTCCAAAAACCTTCTGGTAATTGATGTTGCCGAATTTCCTGAAATGGCCGGAATGGAAAGCAACAATGCTCAGGCAGCTGCTAAATTTCTACCTAGAAATCCCCTTAACCTAGAAGTATTCAAACTAGGTATACCCCTAGAAGGCAGTAGTGCAGCGACAGGTTTTTTGAGCTTTTTCCGATATGATCTTTACGGAAAATCGCCCGAAGCAGTCCTAGCCGATCAAGCGGCCCAAAAAAATCAATTGGAATCCATCCTAGAATCGGTTTACCCATATGGGTACGTTTGGCTGACAGAATCTAAAACAGATCAAGAATTAATCAGGGATCGGGTTCAATTCTTGTTGGTTCGCGTAGAAGGACGGGAAGCCGACCTGAAAAAAAGCATGGGATTGGAAGCAAACCAGCAAACCGAGACCCAAACGGTAGTCAAATATTACATCAAGCTCATCGTAAGAGATGAACTCTATATCGGACCCGAATGGGATGCGGATGAAGACTGGCGGGTAGCCTTGAGAAGCTTCTTGGAGAATCTAAAAAAATAAACCTCCCCGAAGGGAGGCTTGGTTGCTTTGAGAAATTTAGGGTGATTAAAGCAACTTTTACATCTTATATCAATGTATTCATTCCGTAAATCAATAAACTATAAGAATAAAGAAGTGAAAAAAATATGAAAGTTCCTATTCACACAAAAATTTTTTTTACTAAAATTGACTTTTTCAAAATTTTTATAGAATAAATCCTATTTATAGAGATTTTTTTGGAGAAAGGGAATTAGAGCTAAAAGCACAGCTTGCTGATAATATTCAGTTCGATTTAGCTTTCCTTTAGTCAAAATGCCCACCGAACCTCCTTTTTGTTTGGAATTATCTTCGGAAAAGACCTCATCGTCTGCCTGACCTAGTTCCATTCCTCCCTTGACTAATTCCGCCACCTTTTCAGGCAAATAGAAAGTGCTCGTCTTTGCCTGCCCTTCTTTACCGTTTTTATCCAAAACCCATACCCAGGCAAAAGCAAAAAGTCCTCTTGCATCTTCCTCTACGCCGCCTTCTACCCCTACCCAATAATCTGCTTCAGGGAATGCTGCTTTAGCGGATTTGGCTCTATTCTGAGCTCCCAAAAGAGTCTCTTCTGCACCAAAGGGCTGATCTGAAACTCCCGAAGGAACATTGACCCCGGTAATGTGAAAGGAACGATCAAAAGCCAAGGTAAAGGCATCCTCTGTACTTTGCAGCTTGACGGGATTGAGGCTCCCGACAATAATCAATTCTTTGGCCTGTTGGGTGAAATTCTCTCTTTTAGGTAGCTTCATTTGCAAAAAAGCCTAAGCTTAACGCTTAGGCCATGTTTGTATAGACATTGTTTACATCATCATCTTCTTCCAGCTTATCGATCAGCTTATTTATGATTTCCTCTTGCTCCTCATTGAGCTCCACCAAGGTGGTAGGAAAGCGCTGAAAATCTGCTGAGATAACCTCAATTCCTTTTTCTTCCAGAGCCTTTTGCATCGTACCAAAGTCTCCAAACTCTGTGTAAACGAAAAGCTCTCCCTCATTTTCATCAATGTCGGTTAAGCCAAAATCGATCAATTCCAACTCCAACTCCTCCATGTCCCAATCTCCCTGTGCAAAACGGAAAACCGCTTTGTGATCAAACATAAAGCTTACTGAACCAGAAGTACCCAAAGAGCCTCCGAATTTGGTAAAGTAAGATCGGACGTTGGCAACAGTACGGTTGGTATTGTCAGTAGAAGTTTCCACGATCACAGCTATACCGTGTGGACCGTATCCTTCATACACAATCTCTTCGTAATCCTTTTCATCTTTATTGGTAGCCCGCTTAATTGCCGCTTCGATGCGGTCTTTGGGCATCTGAGCACCTTTAGCGTTCTGAATGATAGTCCGTAGCTTGGCATTGCTATCGGGATCAGGTCCTCCCGCTTTGACGGCCATGACGATTTCTTTACCTAGTTTGGTAAAAACCTTGGACATTTTTGCCCATCGCTTAAATTTTCGCTCTTTTCTGAATTCAAATGCTCTTCCCATGGATTTGCTTGATTTGGGCCAAAAATAGCAAATCTTTTCTTTTTGTGGGCAGGAAAGTCATATCAAGCGAATACAGTAAATTTTATAGCAAAAACTCAGTCCAAGCTCTTCTTTTCTCGTAAAAAGAAACAAAAACCCATGCAAGCACTCCAGGACTCTCCCCTACCCAATATTCCGGTTTCCCAAAATCCAAAAGTCGTCATCATCGGTGCTGGATTTGCTGGACTGAAGCTGGCACGAAGTCTCAACAAAAAGAAGTTTCAGGTAATCCTTTTGGATAAAAACAATTACCATCAGTTTCAGCCGCTATTTTATCAAGTAGCAACTGCTGGCTTGGAGCCAAGTGCGATTAGTTTCCCACTTAGAAAGATTTTTCACCACTCCAAAAATGTCATCTTCCGCATGGCTGAAGTCCATGAAGTCGATTCCGAAAAAAAGCGGGTCATTACCAATCTCGGCTTTCTGGAATATGATTATTTGGTTTTGGCTATGGGTGCAGACAGCAATTTTTTTGGAAATAAATCCATAGAAGCCTATTCGTCACCGATGAAAACCGTCTCGGAGGCTTTGTACATACGAAACAAGATTATCTCCAACTATGAGCGGGCTATCAATATCGAAAAACCAGAAAATAGACGCTCACTCATGAACGTAGTAATAGTCGGTGGAGGTCCTACCGGAGTGGAGCTTGCAGGTGCAGTAGCCGAACTTAGAAATAATGTGCTTCCAATAGACTACCCCGAATTGAGTTTCAAAAACATGAAAGTAGTCCTGATAGAGGCAGGAGAAAACCTATTGGGTCCCATGTCTCCGGAAGCTAGACAGAAAGCAAAGGATTACTTGGAAAAGCTCGGCGTAGAAGTGCGACTAAAGACTCTTGTAAAAGACTATGACGGGAAATCGGTGAGATTGGGAAATGATGAAACAATTGAGACAGAAACGCTACTTTGGGCAGCGGGGATTAAACCTAACAAGATTAAGGGGCTTCACGAGGAAATCTACGCCAAGAATGGAAGGATCTATGTAAACGAATACTCTGAAATTACTGGAATAAAAGGAGTATTTGCGCTTGGAGACATCAGCCTTTTGCAGGAAGAAGAATATCCGAGTGGACATCCTCAGGTAGCACAGGTGGCTTTGCAGCAAGCTGCACAGCTTGCAAAAAACCTTCCCAAAATTGAACGTGGAGAAAAGCCTTCTCCCTTCCACTACAGAGATCTGGGCTCAATGGCTACAGTAGGTCGTAAACTCGCAGTAGTGGATTTGCCTTTCGTCAAGTTTCAGGGATTGCTGGCTTGGCTCACTTGGTTATTTGTGCATTTGATGGCGATTTTAGGGGTCAAAAACAGGCTATTCATCTTTTTGGACTGGTCTTGGAACTACCTCAGCTTTGATCCAAGTCTTCGCTTATTGATCAAGCCCAAGTATGTCAGAGAATCCGAACGGGCTGAATTGATTGAGCAAAAGTGAATAAATGTTAAACTCAAGTTTAACTCCTAGGCCGAATAAACCTTGGAAATTTTTTGGAGTCAAATAGCCAAACAAACCACAAAAAAATGAAAAAGCTATTAGTCAGTATCGCAATGATTTTCTTGGTTTCTCTTGGTGCATTTGCCCAGCAACAGCGCCGAGGAGAGAGACCAGACCCGGAAGCAAGGGCCAAAATGATGACCGATCGAATGGCCGAAGAACTCGGGCTGAATGAAGAACAGAAAGCCAAGATTCTAGAAATCAATTTAGCAAATGCTCAAAAAAGAAAGGCGGCAATGGAATCTCAAAGAGCTGATCGCGAAGCTCTAAAAGAAGAAATGAAAAAACAGGATGAGCAAATCAAAGAAGTTCTCACAGAAGAGCAAAGGAAGAAATGGGAAGAGTTAAAAGAAACTCGAAGAAGTCGAGGACGAAGAGGAGGTCAGATTGAAGACCAAGAGGAGTTTAGAAAGCGTAGAGGGGGTAATCTCTAGAACAAAAAAACCACCTTATTCCAGGTGGTTTTTTTGCATTTTTCTAAGTTAAATTATTCTATTCAGTGCTTTATCATCTTATATTTAGGATATTGAATTCCTTAATCTCATTTTCTATTTCGATGAAAAACTCAACTAAAATTGGATGTACCTCTCTGCTACTCGCCTTTGTCTTTGCATGCGGAGGGAACGAAACACCTGAACCCAACCCAACTCAAGGCTCAATAAGCGGCTCGGTTTTTCTTTATGATGAAAGCTCCAATCGAGTGTCACCTGAGGGGATGAGGATAGTTCTTGAACAGACATCTTCCACGGAACTATCCTCCTCAACCAATTCTGAGGGGAAATTCTCGTTTGAAAATATTCCTTTTGGGACCGTGAATCTGCGATTTGAAAAAGAGGAGTATGGGACTTTTAGAATCAACAACTTCTCCCACCAATCACTTTCTACTCCAATTACCAATATTCCTTCTTTAGGTAAAAAATCATCCACTCAGATTACAGAATTGGAGATTGTTCCGGGAATCAACTCTTTCACAGCTAGAGTTTCCACTAGCCCAGCTGGAAATTCCTCGAATAGGCGATATATCCGCTTTTTCTTTTCTGCGGACAACGATGTTTCCAATGAAAACTATCAAGCATTTTCACCGATTTTTATTTCTCAAGAAAACCCATTCGAGAGGGCTTTCAGTCGAAACGAACTCAATGAATGGGGATTCAATCCTGAAGGAAATTTCTACGTTCGGGCATACGGTGAATCCTTCTGGTCAAATAATTATGATGATCCAAGCACTGGCAAAACCATTTTCCCCAATCTAAATCCAACTACTGTAGCTGCAGAAATGGTATCCGGATTTTAATCCGAACAAACAAAAAAACCGCCCAAACGGGCGGTTGCTTGCTTTAAAGATTCAAATTTGAATCTGAACCTATTCAATTCCAGCAATCTCATCCTCCACATGGAAGAAAGACTCGTCTTTTTGAGGAAGAGATGATTCTCCCATCAGGAATTCATCCACTTTCACAGCAGCCTCTCTTCCCTCTGAAATTGCCCAGACTACTAAAGACTGACCTCTTCGCATATCTCCAGCTAGAAATACCTTTGAGTTGCTGCTTTGGTAATTCTTGGATTTTGGAAGGGTATTTTCCATGGTATCTACTCCAAAAGCTTCCAAAAGACCATTTTGGGCAGGTCCGGTATAACCAATAGCCAAGAATGCCAAATCACATGGAACCACTCTCTCTGTTCCGGCTATTTCTTCAAAGGTCATTTTACCATCTTTCTCCATCCATTCGATATCCACTAACTTCAGACCGGTGACTTCCCCGTCCTCATTTCCAATAAACTCTTTGGTAAGGATGGAGAAAATTCGCTCAGCTCCTTCCTCATGGGAGCTAGAAGTCTTCAAAGTCATCGGCCACTCCGGCCAAGGATTGAGAACAGTTCGCTGCTTGGGTGGCTTGGGAAGTAATTCCAACTGTGTGATCGAAGCTGCTCCATGCCTATTGGAGGTACCTATACAGTCACTTCCGGTATCGCCACCACCGATTACTAAGACATGCTTTCCTTTTGCAGAAATTGGGTTTTCCTGGATTTCTCCTCCGATTACCTGATTCTGTTTTCCAAGAAAATCCATCGCAAAGTGGACTCCTTTTAGGTCAGATCCTTTGATATTCAGTGCACGCGGCTGTTGAGCTCCCGTAGCAATCAAAACTGCATCAAAATTTCGGAGAATATTTTCTGCCTTGATATTGAAACCCACATCGGTATTGCAAATGAAAATCACACCTTCCTGCTTCATCAAATCGATGCGGCGATCGATTACCCACTTTTCAAGTTTGAAATCCGGGATCCCATATCGGAGCAATCCTCCCGGCTTTGCATCCTTTTCAAAAACAGTAACCTCATGCCCCGCTTGGTTAAGCTGATCGGCTGCTGCCAGTCCCGCCGGTCCCGAGCCAATCACCGCTATTTGCTTTCCAGTTCGGGTTTGGGGAGGATTAGGCTGAATCAACCCTAATTCATAAGCCTTTTCGGCAATATTCTTCTCGATTAACTCGATGGCAACTGGGTCCTTATTGATCCCCAAAACACAACTTGCCTCACATGGAGCGGGGCAGATTCTCCCTGTAAACTCGGGAAAATTATTCGTGCTTTTCAAAATTTGAATTGCCTGCTCCCATTCTTGATTGTAAACCGCGTCATTAAACTCCGGAATTACATTTCCCAGCGGACAGCCCTGATGACAAAAGGGAATACCGCAATCCATACAGCGTGCTGCTTGATGATTGAGCTTTTCCTCAGGAAAGTCCTCATAGATTTCTTTATAATCTCCAACCCGCTCTTTGGGGTCTCTACTGATTGGCAGCTCTCGCTGAAATTGTAAAAATCCTTCTTTCGCTCCCATCTTATGCCAATGTTTTTGATTGTTCTTTTGCTCTTTTTTCCAATACCGCCTTGTAATCCCTCGGAATTACCTTGATGAATTTCAGGCTTTGCTTTTCCCAATCGTCTAGAAATACTTGACCAAGCTGACTACCAGTAAGCTTCACATGCTTTCTCAAGAACGATTGGATGGTCTCTATATCCTCTTTGGTAAGCGGATCTACATCCACTAATTCAGGGTTGATTTCTGTGATAAAATCTTGAAGTATGTAGGCGATTCCTCCACTCATACCTGCAGCAAAATTCCGTCCTACCTCGCCAAGGTTAATCATCAGTCCACCGGTCATATATTCACAACCATGATCACCGATTCCTTCCACGACGGTCTTTACTCCGGAATTTCTCACGCAGAAGCGCTCCCCACCCTTTCCATTGATAAATGCCTCCCCAGAAGTCGCTCCGTAAAAAGCCACATTACCGATGATGATATTTTCCTCTGGTTTGAATCGGGCATTTCTGCTTGGATAGACTGTCAATCTTCCTCCGGAGAGTCCTTTTCCGAAATAGTCGTTAGCCTCTCCTTCTAATTCAAAGCTGACTCCTTTGGTCAAAAAACCTCCAAATGTCTGTCCTGCGGATCCGGTGAATTTGATCTGAATCGTATCATCCGGTAAACCGGGACTGCCATAGATTTTGGAAATTTCGTTGGAAAGCATCGCTCCCACGGCACGATCTGTATTTTTGATTTGAAATGCCCCTGTGACCGGAATTCCCTGCTCTAAAGAAGGTTTTGCCGATTCAATTAGCTTGGTATCCAATACTTCGGACAAGTCCCAATCCTGATCGATTTGCTTGTGAATACCTACATGATCGGGCACCTCCACTTTGTGGAAAATCGGTGATAAATCTACTTTGTCCCACTTCCAGTGATTCAGATGTCCGGTAGACTGAAGGACATGACTTTGACCAACCATTTCATCCACCGTGGCAAAGCCCAAAGAGGCCATGATTTCCCGAAGATCCTGGACTAGGAAGTGGAAATAATTCACCACATGATCAGGATCCCCGGTAAATAGCTTTCTCAACTCCGGGTTTTGTGTAGCAATTCCAACAGGACAAGTGTTCAGGTGACACTTTCGCATCATGATACAGCCCTCGACCACCAAAGCAGCGGTAGAAATACCCCACTCTTCTGCACCAAGTAAAGTAGCAATTGCCAAATCTCTTCCTGTACGGACCTGACCATCAGTCTGCAATACAACTCGGCTCCGAAGATTATTTTTCACCAAGGTTTGATGAGCTTCAGAAAGCCCAAGTTCCCAAGGTAGGCCCGCATGGCGAATGGATGAAAGTGGCGATGCACCCGTACCTCCATCAGCTCCAGAGATCAAAATGACATCTGCCATTGCTTTTGCTACACCCGCAGCAACAGTACCAACACCGGCCTGGGAAACTAATTTCACATTGATTCGAGCCTTTCGATTGGCATTTTTCAAATCATAGATCAACTGAGCCAAATCTTCAATCGAATAAATGTCATGGTGTGGCGGCGGGGAAATCAATCCAACACCAGGAGTCGAATGGCGCACTCTTCCTATCCAATCATCTACTTTATGCCCCGGAAGTTGACCTCCTTCACCTGGCTTGGCTCCTTGGGCCATTTTAATTTGTAATTCGTCTGCGTTTGCCAGATAGTTACTCGTCACTCCAAAACGACCTGAGGCCACCTGCTTGATAGCAGATCGTTCCCAATCACCATTTTCTTTACGCTCGAATCGAATTTCGTCTTCTCCTCCCTCACCCGAATTACTTTTCGCACCAATCCGGTTCATGGCTATCGCCAAGGTGGTGTGAGCCTCATGGGAAATCGAACCAAAGGACATGGCTCCAGTAGCAAAGCGACGCAAAATGGACTCTGCAGGCTCCACTTCTTCGATCGGAATAGAAATTCGCTTCTTGAACTCAAAAAGCCCTCTTAAAGTCAGCGCATCCTTGCTTTGCTCATTGATTTTAGATGCAAATTTTTTGTAAATACCGTAATCATTCAGTCTCGTAGACTTTTGAAGCAAATGGATCGTCTCAGGGTTGAATAAGTGTTTTTCTCCCTTTCGCTTCCATTGATATACCCCTCCCGTTTCCAAAATCGGGCTATTACTATGATAAGCTGCTCGATGACGAATCAAAACCTCCTCCGCAAGCTCATCAAAAGAAACTCCGGAAATTCGGGAAATAGTCCCTTTGAAACATCGATCAATCACCTCAGGCCCCAATCCAATCGCCTCGAAAATCTGAGCTCCTTGATAGGACTGAAGCGTAGAGATTCCCATTTTCGAAAGCACCTTTAGCAATCCTTTGCCAATGGCTTTTTGATAATTTGAGAAAAGCGCCTTTCGGTCTTTGATCTCAGGGAATTGTCCTTTCTCATACATGGAAAGTAAAGATTCCAATGCCAGATATGGATTGATGGCCGAAGCACCATATCCAATCGCTGTCGCAAAGTGATGCGTCTCTCGAATATCACCTGACTCTAAGACCAATCCAGCCTTGGTCCGGATTTTCTTTTTCACCAAATGATGATGAACTGCTCCAATAGCCAATAAAGAAGGAATAGGAGCCCATTCTTCATCACTGTTTCGGTCAGAAATAATGAGAATATTTTTTTTCGCTGCAATGGCTTCTTCAGCTGCTTTGCAAAGGCTATCCAAGGCCTCAAGTAGTCTTCCCGGCTGATGATCTGCCTTAAAATGTGCAAACAGCTTCTCGGAACGATAGCCCTGAGATTCCATGTTTTGAATCTTCTCAAGAGACTCATTCAGCAGTACCGGTTGAGAAATATGGATCTGCCGGGTGTGCTGCGGACTTTCTTCTAAAATATTGTAACCTTCCCCAATTCTGGTGAAAAGAGACATCACCAATCGCTCTCTTATCGGATCAATCGGCGGATTACTAACCTGCGCAAAAAGCTGTTTGAAATAATTAGCGATATGCTGGCTCTGCTTGCTCAAAACCGCCAAAGGAGTATCTGCCCCCATCGACCCCAACGCTTCCTGCCCATTACCTCCCATGGGAGCAAGGACCACTTTGAGTTCCTCGGAAGTGTACCCAAAGACTGTTTGGCATTTCTTGATGTTTTCAGTGGAGTATGGATGAGTCAAGACCTCCGGATCAGGCTCAAGACGCAGCTTAATTCGCTGTTCATTGACCCATTTTTCATAAGGCTGACTCTGACAGATTTCAGACTTAATGTCCTCATCAAATCTTACTTTTCCTTGTTTCAGGTCTGCCAAAATCATTTTCCCGGGACTGATTCTTCCCTTTTGAACAATGGTAGCTTCCCGGATAGGCAAAGCTCCAGCTTCGGAAGAAAGCACCAATCGCTCGTCTTTCGTAATGAAATAACGAAGTGGGCGAAGTCCATTTCGATCCAAGGTCGCACCTACATTTTCCCCATCGGTGAATAAGAGTGCTGCCGGACCATCCCAAGGCTCAACCAAGGAGGCATGAAACTTATAAAAAGCCTTTCGGTCTCTATCCATGACCTCATTGTCCTGCCAAGCTTCCGGCACGAGCATCATCATGGCATGGGAAATGGACCTTCCGGAAAGTGACAGCAGCTCGACCATGGCATCCAAATTAGCTGAGTCCGAATTCAACTTATTGGTGATCGGCATCAGCATCTGAAGCTCTTCGTCCGAGAAGAACTTAGACTTCATCAGCGTCTCTTTGGACTTCATTTTATTCAGGTTTCCCCGAATGGTATTAATCTCTCCATTATGGGATAAGCATCTAAAGGGCTGTGCCAGACGCCAATTTGGGAAGGTATTGGTAGAAAACCTGGAGTGTACGATCGCAAATGCGGATTCGATCTTGCTATTCTGTAGATCTTTGTAAAAAGGTAAAACTTGATCTGTACGAAGCTGCCCTTTATAAATAAGTGTTTTGCTACTCAGCGAAGCAAAGTAAAAAGACTGGTTTACACCCGGAATATTCTGATTGATATGAGTAGTCGCATGGTTTCGTAAAACATATAATTTACGCTCCAAATCCAATCCCGTGAGTCCCTTTTTATGCTTGACAAAAAGCTGCTCAATATTTGGCATCACTTCCAAAGCGCCTGAACCCGGTACAGTCTCATCAACGGGTACTGGCCGATAGCCTATCAGCTCAAATCCAAGCTCATCGATGATGGTATTGAGCTGTGCTTTTGATTTCTGAAAAAGCTGCTTATTTCTGGGAAAAAAAGTCATCCCCACTCCATAAGAACCCTTTTCTGGTAATTCTATTTCCGTCCTTGCTGTGATATCCTTCAAAAAATCGTGCGGGACTTGGATCAAAATCCCTGCTCCGTCTCCCGTTTTGGGATCTGAGCCTCTTCCTCCCCGGTGTTCCATATTGCTCAACATAAACAACGCATCACTGATCGTTTCATGCGTCGCTTGAGCTGTCAAATCCACCACCGCTCCGATACCACAGGAATCATGTTCCAGATCGGGACGGTACATTCCATTTTGCATATATTTTACGATTTAATAGGTTCAAAATTTTCGAAAAATTACTAAAAAATTTCCTTTTTTTAAAATAAAGGCAATAGATCACCTTTATAGGTGATTTATTTTTTAGAAAATCAATTTTTTTTGAATTTTCGGCAATTGAATTTTTAAATAAAAAATAAACCCAATTTCAATAAATTGATCTATTTTTTGGAAAATACGGGTAAAAATTAAACCAGTTTTTGGAAAAAAATCAAATTAGTCAGACAAACAGGTTTATTGGTGATTTTTTAAAAAAAATTTATCTACAAATAATCAGATGACTTCTTAAACTGAGTACAGTCTAATTATTCAACAAAATTTTATTTTGCTAAAATGGAAATAAGCCGAATTAAGCTCAATCAATATTCTCACCTATCCCATCCTTCTCACTATGTCTGATGTGGACTTTGACTTTCTTGATTCGACGAGTATCTACAGCTAAGATGGTAAATTCAAAATTTTCAAAACCGATTTTGGTGCCGTTCTTGGGAAGTTTACTGTTCAGCTCAAGTAATAAGCCTCCTAGAGATTCACTTTCGCCTTTTACCTCATCAAAAATCTGTGAGTCAAGCTCGAGCTTTTTGCAAAAGTCATTTAATGAAATCTTTCCTTCAAAAATAAAGGTCTGAGGATCAAGCTCCTTAAAGAAAAAGTCATCGGCATCATCAAACTCATCATTGATCTCTCCTATGATTTCCTCAATCAAGTCCTCTAAAGTCACCAAACCTGAAGTGCCGCCATATTCATCGACGACGATGGCCATATGCACCCGCTTTTGTTGAAAATCCTTCAAGAGGGAATCAACCTTTTTGTTTTCGGGCACAAAGAAACTCTTCCGGATAAGCTCTTGCCAAGCAAAATTCTCATCCCGCTCGATGTAAGGCAATAGGTCCTTGATGTATAATATCCCCTGAATATTGTCAATAGTCTCATGAAAAACCGGGATTCTGGAATAGCCACTTTTATTGATTTTATCCATGAGTTCATGAAAATCCATCTCTGTATCGACAGCTGTGATTTCCATTCGGCTTCGCATCACCTGACGCACCGTAAGCGTTCCAAAATTCACGATACCTTTCAAGATCTCACGCTCCTCAGTAGGGGTATCCTCCGTGGTAAGCTCCAAAGCCTGATTCAATTCCTCCACCGAAAGCGTGTAACCTCTCTTTTCAATCCGTCTCTCAATAAGGTTGCTGATGGACATTAAGAAAATGGAAATTGGCTTCAATACAGAAGCAAAAAGATTCATGGTTGGGGCCATTCCAAGGCTAAATTCCTTTCTAGCTTTATTGGCATAGACCTTAGGGACGATTTCCCCAAAAAACACAATGGCAAATGTAATTCCGACGGTCTGTACCAATATGACAATGATGCCAGTGGTATTCATCCCGAAAATAGTCCACACCACAAAGGTTGTCAGGGTCACAATGGCGATATTGATCATGTTGTTCAGGATCAATATGGTGCTCAGTAATACCTTCGGACGCTTGAGCAAATCAAGAACTGTCTTGCTTTTCGGAGTATCTTGATTGTACAGATCATCGAGGTCGTCATTATTTAATGAGAAAAAAGCAACCTCAGAACCTGATACCAGGGCAGAACAAATAAGCAAAAGGATAAAAATCACTCCGTTGATTAGGAGGTAAGTAGGGCTGATTTCAGCGATTTGAGCGAGTAAGTAGGCACTCGGGTAAGGGTCGTCCATGGACAAAACACGATGGTTAGTGCAAAATTACAAAATCCCCTGAATATTTCAGGGGATTGAATTAAAACGGAAGATCATCATCATCGTCGGACGGGGCTGAGATATCTGGTGCTGCCTCGGCTTTTGTTTGATTTGCCATTGGATTTGAAGCAGGTTTATTTTCAGAATAGCCTCCAGGGGCTCCTCCGCCCGGATTATCTGACTTGGAACCGAGCATGGTAAAGCTTAGCACACGAATCTTGGTCCGCTTCCGGTTATTCCCCTCTTGGTCTTGCCAGGTATCAGACTTTATTTTTCCTTCTACATAGAGCTGCATTCCTTTTTTAAGGTATTGCTCGGCAATTTTCGCTTGTCCGCCCCAAAGCTCCAAATCATGCCATTCGGTCTGTTCCACCCGGTTTCCGTTTCGGTCTTTGTAAGACTCTGTGGTTGCGAGTCGAAGATTGGCTACCACATTATCTCCTTCTAAATACTTGACTTCTGGGTCCGCACCGAGATTTCCCAAAAGAATAACTTTATTAACTCCTGCCATGATTTATTTGCTTGTTTTTGATTGAAAATTGAAGTTAATCAAAAGCCCTGATCGGTCAAAAAATTAACAATCAACTTGGGCTTAGCGAGGTATTCGATTTTTTCCTCCTCTACTAATAGATATCCTTCTTGCTCAGCCCAATTCTCAAGACTCGAACGGTTTTCATCTGGAATTTCAATCTCGGAAAATTCTGCATGCAGGCGCTGATGTGACAGAATATGTCGGTATTTTTTGGGAAACTTCTTTGGTTCACCAGCTTTCAGCGGAATGGCTAAGCCTTCTTCTAGCGAATCCTTCTCCTTTTCGATCAGCGGAAAATCAAACAGGCCTTCCCAGATATCTCCGGAGCTACGTTTTTTCCAGACCCAACTTTCTCCACAGCGAATGACAAAATAATGAAGATGCCTGTCCCGAACTTTAGTTTTATTGATTTTGACTGGAAGATCATTGACGAGTTGATTATTGAAGGCAAAGCAAGAGCCTTGAATCGGGCAATTCGCACAGTCGGGTTTATTGGGCACGCAAAGCCTTGCCCCAAAATCCATCATCGCCTGATTGTATTCAGCGGGATTGTCCTGAGGGATCAACTGATCGGCCAATTCCTGAAATTCCCGCTTCCCTTTTCCGCTGGCAATGTCTGTTTCGATCCCGAAAACTCGGGCAAGCACCCGGAATACATTTCCATCTACTACCGCTTTGGCTTCAGAAAAAGCAAAACTCGCTATCGCCGCTGCCGTGTAGGTCCCCACCCCTTTAAGTTTTAAAAGCTCCGAATACGAATTGGGAAACTCTCCTGCCCTTTCAAACCAGATTTGCTTGGCACAAAAATGTAGGTTTCTGGCCCGACTGTAATATCCCAACCCTTGCCATAGTCTCAGCACTTCTTCCTCAGGCGCCTCTGCCAGATCTTTGACCGTAGGATACTGTTCCACAAACTTGTAATAATAAGGTAGGCCTTGCGCCACTCTGGTTTGCTGCAAAATGATTTCCGAAAGCCAAATTTTATAGGGATCAGTGGTGCCTCTCCAAGGTAATTCTCTTGGATTTGCGCGATACCACTTGAGAATTTCTTTTGAAAAGACTTGATTATCAGTTGATTTAAAATTCATTTGCTAAGAATAGGTCCAGCACAAAACTGGTTAATTTTTATGGATTTGTTTTTTAATTGAGCAGGTTCTCGTACATTTGCAGTCCCAAAAACACTTGGTTAATAGGTTGTTAAGCTTATTTAATAATTTCTAAATCTAAATCACCGTGACAAAAGCAGAAGTAATCACCAAAATCTCGGACATGACCGGGATCCAAAAGGATGATGTTACCCAGACAGTTGAAGCGTTTTTCAGCGTGGTCAAAGAATCCATGGCTGAAGGCGAAAACATTTATGTAAGAGGCTTTGGTAGCTTTATCAACAAGAAAAGAGCGAAAAAAATCGCTAGAAATATTTCTAAAAATACTGCCATTGTCATCGATGAGCATTACATCCCGGCTTTCAAGCCTTCAAAGGTGTTTATCGAAAAGATCAAAAGCAGTGACAAAATTAAAGAATTAGCTCCACAAGAATAGGTCTTAGGAGAAATTTGAAATGAAAAAAACACAGCTTATCCTCATTGTCGTCGGCCTTTTGGCAATTGCAGGGCTTTATTCCCTCCCAAAATTCGTCGTGGACAATGAGGGGCAAGCTGAAACAGCTACAGCACAGTCTTCTGCTGAAACTGCTTCCGACCCTGCCGCTATGCATGAGGCAGAGTTAAGTGAGGAAGCCGAAAGAAGTCTTGCTGTGTTGCGATCCAAAGTAAGCAGTGAAGAAATTTCCCTGGAAGAACTGGAGCAAATGGCTGAACTTTACAAAGAAAAATCCTTGTACGACAGTGCGGGGTATTTTCTATCTTTGGCGGCAGAGCGATCTGATGAGATTTCTTGGGACGAAAAAACCGGTAATGCCTATTTTGAGGCTTTTACCTTTGCCTTGAATCCTGATAAAGTCGAAGCTACCGCCCAACTCGTCCGAGAGTATCTCGGCACTGTGCTGGAAAACGATCCGGCACGCAGTGATTTGAAATCAAAAATAGCCATGACCTATGTGTCATCTTCCAATCCCATGCAAGGCATTATGATGCTTCGGGAGATTCTGGAAGAAGACCCTCAAAATGAAGATGCGCTTTTCAATATGGGCATCCTATCCATGCAGTCCGGACAGTATAAGCGGGCCGTGGAGCGATTTGAGGAGCTCATTAACTATCACCCTGACAATCTTCAGGGGCAGTTTTACTTAGGTGTAAGCTATTTCGAAGCCAATCAAAGAAATAAAGCAAGGGCTCAATTCGAAGCAGTGAAGGACATGACACAGGATGCGATGATTCTGGAAAGTGTGCAAAGCTACCTGGATAGGCTCTAAATAAAATTGTATCACTTTAAAACAACAAGACTATGCCTTGCGGAAAAAAAAGAAAAAGACATAAGATCTCTACGCACAAGCGTAAGAAAAGACTAAGAAAAAACAGACATAAGAAGAAGTAATACACTTCTTCTTATACCCGTTTTTAGACAAAAACACACGTTCATTTACATAGTATAAGACTAGATTTTGAGTACGGAATTGTTAATTGATTCTGCTCAAAACGGAAGTCGGATTGCCCTCCTTCAGGACAAAAGCTTGGTTGAACTGCACTCAGAAGGTGTAGACAATCAGTTTAAAGTAGGAGACATCTACCTTGGCACGGTAAGGAAAATAGTCAATGGGCTGAATGCAGCTTTCATTGATGTCGGCTACGAAAAAGATGCCTTCCTTCACTACCAAGACATGGGTCCCAATATTCGAAGCTTGCAGAAGTTCACTAAAATGGTGCGCAACAACAATTATTCGAATTACAACCTGAAGGGCTTTGAAAACGAGCCGGAAATAGACAAGATTGGAAAGATTTCTAACATCCTGTCTAAAAATAACCAAGTGCTCGTACAGGTTGTCAAAGAACCTATTTCAACGAAAGGCCCCCGACTATCTTGTGAGCTCTCTCTTCCTGGTCGCTACCTCGTTCTCGTTCCATTCTCAGATACAGTCAATGTATCCAAAAAAATTCGGAGCAGTGACGAGAGAAAAAGGCTTTTGAGGCTTATCACTTCTATCAAACCTGCCAACTTCGGAGTAATCATCCGTACTGTGGCCGAAGGTCAATCAGTCACCGAACTGGACAAAGACCTTCGAAACCTTCTCAACAATTGGGAAGAAGGGATGAAAAAGCTGCTAAAAGCCAAGAGTCGCGACAAAATTATTGGAGAGATGAGTATGGCCTCCTCACTAGTGAGAGACCTGCTCAATGAATCCTTCGATGCAATCACCGTAGAAGAAGAATCTACCTACGATCAGATTAAATCCTACATCAGGACAATAGCTCCTGAAAAAGAAAAAATTGTCAAGCTTTACAACGGTAAAGCTAAATTATTTGAAAGTTTTGGGATCGAAAAACAGATCAAAAGTCTGTTTGGACAGACGGTCAGCTTACCACAAGGAGGCTATGTGATCATTGAGCACACAGAAGCGCTCCATGTCATTGACGTCAATAGTGGCAATAAATCCAATCAGGAAAGCGACCAAGAATCTACCGCTTTGAAGACCAATATGGTTGCAGCCAAAGAGATCGCAAGACAGCTCCGCCTCCGGGATATGGGAGGTATCATCGTAGTCGATTTTATCGATATGAAGCGGGCCGAAAACAAAAAGGCCATCTACGATGCGATGAAAAACGAGCTAAAGGCAGACCGGTCCAAACACACCGTGCTACCGCTGACAAAATTCGGATTGATGCAAATCACCCGTCAGCGTGTTCGTCCAGAGGTCAATATTGTCACTAAAGAAGTTTGCCCTGCCTGCAATGGCACCGGCAAGATTCAAGCTTCCATTTTGGTGGCGGACAAACTGGAGAAAGACCTGGAGCACCTGCTGACTATGCAGAATATAGCTAAAGTCCAAATCGGACTGCATCCATATCTGCATGCCTACTTTACCCAAGGCATCATGAGCCGAAGGGTCAAGTGGTTTTTCAAATATTACAAATGGATAAAACTGATCAAAGACTCTTCCCTACCGGTGACGGAATACAGATTCGAAGATGAATCTGGAGAGGAAATAGAACTAAAAGTAAAAAGCGAGACTGAATAGGTCTCGCTTTTTTTATCATTTCATTTTTGAAAAATCCAGTCTTACAAAACCCACTTTTTCTTCTACTCCTAAATTTCCAATGGAATAATAGAATCCAACAGGCGTAGAAAAGCCATTTCGATTTTCAGGCATATCGACTTCACCTAGTTTTTCGAAATCTTCATCCAGCACCACCAATTTCACCTTGTAAGGGCCCTTTATTTCACGCACAGCCTCTGGCCAGAGGCCCGTAATTACCTGCCTCAGATACACTTTTTGCACTGGATCAAAAGTTACCCAAACATACCTACCTGAGTTATGGTCCGGCAAAAACACCGTATACTCACCTTGCTGCTCTGTTCTTCCTTTTAAAATTTCAAGCCGCTCATCGGTTGATGCATCCACCCATTGGCTTCTGTTTTTAGATATCACAAGCAAACTATCCATGACAGAAAAGGAGACTAATAAATCCCCACTTGTAGAATTATAGTAATGACTGTAAGGTCCAAGATTGGGATCATCATAGTACTCCTTGAGTTTTTCTGGAAAAGAAAAAGAAATGTGACTGCTGGTCTGATCATCGAGATTATATCGCAAGATCCAGTTTTGATAATCCATAATTTCCTCCTTCAAAACGAAAGGGACATCTGCGATAAGCAATTGATTTCCGGTTTTGGAAATTGGATTATTGGGAACGGTAGTATAATTCACATACAGCCGTTCGGATGGAACACCTGGCAATTGCCATCGGGAAACTACTTCTCCCTCGAAATTTGCCTGAATCAACTTGGTCTCCGCATCTATAACAAAGATTCCTTCTTTGGTAATAAGGTGTTTGAAGGGACTATCCCCTACTCCATCTGGACCTTCCCGCATATAAAACTGCTCCAACACTTTCTTGCCTTCTGGAAAGCTCCATGCAAGCAATTGCCTATTTTGAAAATCGAATAAATAAGCTCCGGAGTCTGTCTCCATATAAGTCAGTGACTGAGAAATATTGGCTACGCCTTCATCCTTTTCCAATACCAAGGTATCCGTCACCAAATCTTCAAAATTGAAGTTTTGACTTTTCTTTTCCATGGTTGAGCATGAAAAAGTAATTGCGGCACAGAGTACCCCAGCAATAATTTTTCTTATCATAGTTAGTTTGATAAATTCAAAGATTAAAGTTTGATAAACTCAAAAACTGACCAATTTTCCAACACTCTCAAGTCCGTATCACTTCCGAATAAGGGATCTCTCAGCATCAACTTTTCTACTCGGATTTGATATCGACCGGGAGCTAAAAAACTGACATCAAGCAGGGACTGATAAACCCGCTGTCCTGCTCCTGCAAGGCGGTACTTGGCCCAGCCATTGACCGAAATAAGCGAATCATTCACATAGATTCGGTGAAGATCCGCTGTCTGATTTAGTTCGTGCCAACCCAAGGAATCAAGGCTAGAAGAAAAGTCTCTATTGATGATTTCCATCATCTTTTGATCCCCTTCATATCGTGCTATTCCCAATCGTAAATGTTGACCTTCAACTGCCTCATTGGCTAGAAAAGCTCTTGGGAAACGCTTCCCCGCATTGTGATCTGATTCAAAATACAGATTCTTGGCAGGCCACTCTACTTCATGATCAAGCATATTTCGCTCGTTAAAAAACAAGGTGAAGTCTCTCACATCAGTCACGATGATAGGAGCAGCAAGTATAAAAATCAACAAGATATAGCCGATGGAGTACCACTTTCCAATATTACTCTGATAGATCGCAGAAATGGAAGAAACGATCGAAGTAGAATACCAAGACTTGAATTTGGTCTTCTTTTTTGTCATCATCAGTAGAGCAAAAACAAGTAGTGTAATCATGAAAAAGAGATAGATCTGAATAAAGGTAAAATCCAACCACAGATACACTGCCACCAATATCCCTAGGTATAATGTGATAATTAAAAAAATGATGGATAGGGACACAGGAAAAGCAAAAGTGCTACTACAGATCCGCTCCAACCGAAGCACCATGGAGTCAGGCTGCTGGTAATCATAGCCTTGACCAGTCTTGAAAAGCCGCTCCTGAATTACTCCTTTCGGGAACGCATAACTCAGTCCCAGCAATCCTGCCCACATAAACCGAAGAGCCAAGTGAACCACAAAAAAAATCTTAAACACACTGATAATGGCCGTCAAGTAAATTAAAATGAGCCAACTCAACATACTGTTTACCCCGGCTTCCTGAATCAAAAAGGCGGCGAATTCATAGACCCGAGATGGAAAGGCAAACAAAAAGGCCAAGATGATACCTGAAATAATGACCTCCGGCTCCCAGCTATTTCGCTGCAACTGCTCGAGCCAGGAGAGCTCCTCATTCTTTCTGCTACTATCCGGATTGGAATTCATAGCTAAAAGTTAAGTCCTAGACTCTATATATCCCAATCATTGATCAAGCCAAGCCTTAAATTCACTCACTTTTTCCCTACTGACAAGAATATCAGAATCTTCACAAGCCTGTAATTTAATCTTAAGGCGACTGTTGGAGTAGGTGAATACCGCTTCGATCGCTTCCAAAGAAGCGAGGTATTTGCGATTCAGCCTGAAAAAACGAGTTGGATCAAGTTGACTCTCCGTATGCTCCAAAGTCTGATCAATGACATACTTTTTGCCAGCCCAGGTCTTCAAAAAAGTCACTCGCTCTTCACTGAAAAAGAATGCTACCTCATCTAACGACACACTTTGTATTTTGTCTCCAAAACTCACCAAAAATCGGGATTTGAAGCGTATTGATTGGGGTTTGAGCAATTGCTCGAGAAGTCGTCCGTCTAGCTGACTAGGAAGCTGGTTTTTCCGATACTTATCGACCGCCCGAGCCAATTCTTCCGGATCGATAGGCTTGAGCAGGTAGTCTACGGCATTTACTTGAAATGCTTTAATCGCATACTGGTCAAAGGCCGTGGTGAATATTACAGGTGAAGAGACTGGGTTTTTCTGAAAAATCTCAAAACTCAGTCCGTCTGCCAATTGAATATCACAAAAAATTAAATCCGGCTCTGAATGTTCAGAAAGCCAACTCAGCGCCGAACGAACACTATCCAAATTTCCTTCAAATTCTGCTGAAGGAAAATGGATTTTCAGCAAAGAAAGAAGCCTCTTCGCCGCAGGGTTTTCATCTTCAATGATCAGTATTCTCATTGCTCAATCTTTATCAAAGGTAGGATTACTAAAAATTCGCTTTCACCTTTTTTGATGGTAGGAGCCTTTGCATTGAGAAGCTTATAACGCTTCAAAATGTTTTCTAAACCTATTCCTGTGGAACTTTCCTCAACCTGATTTTTGAGTTGTAGCGTATTACTTACCCATAGTTCATTCCCCTTTTGGCGAATATCGATAAACAAGGGGTTTTCCTTGGAAGCCACGTTATGTTTTATGGCGTTTTCGAGAAGCAACTGAAGAGATAAAGGTGGTAAATAAAACTGCTGTCCCTTTTCCTCCTCCATTCTAAATTGAAGGTTTTCTTCAAAGCGGATTTTCTGTAAATCCAGAAAGTTTTTAGCAAAGTCCAACTCCTTTTCCAAGGAGACTAGCTCCTCTTGCTGCACTTCTAGCACATAGCGGTAGATTTTGGAGAGTTTTTGGATAAAAGCAGCAGACCGATCGGCATCTTCATAGACTAGATTGGTGAGGACATTCAAGGAATTGAAGAGAAAATGAGGGTTAAGTTGATCCTTGAGACTTTGATATTGACTGGCAAAACGCTCCGCTTTCAATCTCTCAGCTTCCACGGCTGATTTGCGCCACTCACCCAGCCAAGACCAAGTGGTAAATATTGCCATGATGATCAGAGCCACCTGCATGGGGAAAGCAGTCAAGCGGAAAATCTCACCCCAAGGGATATTCTGTATCGCTAATTGCCCAGTCAGCCAAGCAAAGACAAAAACAAATACGAAGGAGACCAGGAAGGAATAAGCCATGTAGATGCCAACCGTGGCGAATAGCCTTCCAAAAGGATAAACCACCCAAGGGATCTTCCGATCGAGCCAGCGAATTATCACCGTACCTCCATAGCTTAAGGCTGATGAAATACAAAATGAAAAAGCAAAATCGGGAAATATTTGCTTTAGCCCTTCCAGAGATAAAAAGCAACTGGGGCAGGTGCTCGCCATCAGTACGAATGCAATGAGCAAATTGATCCAAATAAAAGGACCCACTCGGGTAAAGAGCTCTCTGTGTGTCTCTGGTTTGTTTAGCTCGATTTGCATTGGTGGAAATTAAGAATAAAACCCAAACCAATGAACTACTGCTGGAGCATATTCATCAGCTTGGGTATTCTAGTTGGTTTTATTGGCAGTTTTCAATCAGTGCTTTTGCAGTATTTGCTCCCCATGTTGGTAGCAAGTAGTTCTCATCTACTTTTTGCGATTCTTTTCGGAAAAGCTCCTCGGCCATTCGGGCCATACCACAGGCTTTTTCTGGACCTTGACCAAAAAACTCCGCCATTCCCAATTCCATCTGTGCCATCAAAACCACTGCACGTGGGTTTGATCGATCCTGACCGATAGCCGTCCCATAAAGTTGCATCACTTGTGGGCTGAGGTTTTGCCCTCTGGAGACGGGGTCGACGGATACTTTTCCCATCAAGGCATATCCATGCAATGCAGTCAACTCAGAATTATTTGGTGATATTTCCTTTGCTTTTTGTACGAGGTCTATTGCCTCATCAAAGTATGCGTCCTTGTCCACATCAAAGCGGAAGGCAGTTTCAATTTTTGTCAGCGCAGCATAGTAGAGGGGTAACCATTCTCCAGATTCTGCCTCGAAAATTCTCAGAAAGGAATTGCTCACTTCCTGGGCCGATTCAGGGCTGTCAATTTGCTCCATAGCCTGAATTTGCGATTTAATAGCAGTCTCAAAGGCTCCATTGGATTGAGAAAATGCTGAAAATGAAATAAAGACGAAGGCGAAGATTAGATTAAAGATTTTCATAAGAATTAGATTTAGAGGTTATTTAATTGATTTGCGTTTTTGTCTTTAGAAAGGGTCAGAAATATGCCTAAGAATAGGAATCTTGGCGCAGGCTGACCGATAGCTCGGGATTCATAGACCCCTTGAGCATTGGGGGTAGTGGAGAAATCATATCCGAAAATATTTTCCCGCCCCAGCACATTGGTGATCGCACCGTGGATAATCAGATTAGGACGGGGCAGGTAGCTCCAGCTAAGGCTTAGATTTTGAAATCCAGGTGTTTTACTATTCATCTCACCTGGAAGATTAGGATTGGTATATGCATAGCCGTCATTCACTGCGAGACTGGCTCCCAATTGAGACTTAAGACCGGTGACAAAGTGCTTTACTACCACAGAAAGATTATGCTTGGGAGCAAAGCCAGGCTGAACCTGGGTGGTGAATTGCTCAAAGCTTCGCTTGCTGTCTACAAAGCTGTAAGTCACCCAATAGTCTGTGTTCTTTAGGGTTTGACGATCACGGAAGAATAAATCAAAACCTCTGGCAAAACCGCTTCCTTCATTTCGAAGATTCACAGGAGCCATGGGTACACCTTCAAATCGGATCAATTCATCGTATTCCTTGTGAAAAGCTTCTGCTCGGAATGTAATACCATCCTTATTCCAGAAATAATTCAAAATCAAATGATCAGCCTGTGTATTTTTCAAGTCATTGTTTAGGACTCGATAATTCTCCAATGGGGCTTGGGAGAACTTTCCAGCTGCCAATGAAACTTGACCATTTTCGGATACTTGATAGGCAAAAGAGACACGCGGATCCAGCCATTTTTCCTCGGAAAGCGAACTTAAGCCCCCTCGAAGCCCACCGCGTACCACTAATTTTTTGCTGAGATACCAATCCCACTCGGTGTATAAGTAGGTCTGGCCATCTTGAAAGCTGCGCTCCAGACCTTGCAAAGGAAGCCCTTCGGCATAAGTGTTGAAAAAGTGCTCCACTCCTAGTTTCATGGATACCCGATCTGAAAAATCCCGGATGGTAGATGCTTTTAAGTGAGCCAATTGATTGTCTCGCGTAGTCTGAATAGTATCAAAAGCAATCTCATCTGAATTGGCGGAGATAGAAGCTCCCAAAAACCAAGTCCAACCCTTTGGGCTAATTTTAGACCAATTACTTTGAGCATAGCTGTACTGATTTCGCAGGTCAATCAATGGTCCTGCCCCTTCCTGCCCTGGCTCAGGCTGGCGGATTTTCATACCTCCCGATTCTGTCCGGCCTAAAACCTTCAAGAGTCCATCTTTGCCGAGCTTCTTCTGTGCCGCCACTTCTAAGTCCCATCCAAACGGAGCTCTTTCAAAGTCAAAATCCTGCTTGACCAATCCTTGATATGGTGAGAGATCAAAATAATTTCCCGTGAGGGTAATACTCTGCTCCTCATTTGCTAAGGTGTGCGAATAGCCGCCACCAACCGACATCAGGCTTAAATCTCCCTGATTTCGGATGGAAAGATCTTTGGTGTTCAAGGCTAAAGCCGAAGAAAGGGCCTGCCCGTATTCTGCCGAATAGCCTCCTGTAGAGAAAAATGTTCCTTTGAAAAGATTGGGATTGAAACGGGTGCGGGTCGGTACATTTCCAGCGGTAGTCCCGTAGGCATTGGCCACTCGAAGGCCATCGATATATATTCCTACCTCACTCGCATCCCCTCCTCTTACAAAAAGTCGTCCGTCATTTCCTACAGCACTCGTACCAGGCAATGTCTGAAGGGCTCCGACAATATCTCCCACAGCACTGGGTGTGGTAACGATATCCAAGGGTCGGAGTACGACCGATTTTTTCTCATCGGAAGCCTCCATCGCTCCAGCGGAAATCGTGACTCCACTGATGTCTGTGATGGATTCCCTTAATTCCTGATCAGGTATTTGCAAGGATTCCCCTTCAACCGCTACCGGGATTTCTAGGGTTTTGAAACCCATCAATCGAAAAACCAATACCTGCATTCCGCTCTTTTTGGTACTGAATTCAAACTCTCCCTCTACTCCAGAAGTCGTCCCGTCATAGCTTCCTTTGAGCAAAACATTGACTCCAGGGAGAGGTATGCCTTTTTCATCCAATATTCTTCCTGAAAGAATTGTCTGTCCAAAGGCTAGGCCTTGAAGTAGAAACAGGTAGCAGAAAAGTGTCAGTCGAAGGTTCATAGCGAATCGTATTTGATCCAAAAATGAACTCCGAGACTGGGTTCAGGAAATCAACCTGACTGAAGTGTAGAAATCTGAGACTGAACTGTCAAAAATTGAGACTGAAAAATATCACTTTTAGGCATTTACTGTTTCAAAAACCTCTAAAATGCCTAGCATTAAAAAACAAATGCTTATCTTTAACGTTAGTATCTTTATTCGTTAGCATGATTGTTTCATTTGGTTCAAAGGATACGGAAAAAATATGGAACGGAGAGCGCGTTCAAAAAATACCAGCTGAAATTCAGAAAATCGGTAGAAGGAAATTGAGAATGATCAATAACTCTCAAAACTGGTCTGACCTGAGAATTCCTCCATCAAATAAGCTTGAGAAACTGAAAGGTTCAGATTTTTTTAGTATTCGAATAAATGACCAATGGAGAATTGTGTTTCGTTGGATAGACAATGGTGCTCATGATGTAGAGATAATGGACTATCATTAAAAAAAGAAAATTAAAATGGAAAGACTACCAAATATTCACCCGGGAGAAGTTTTGCTTGAGGAGTTTCTACATCCACTAAATATCACAGCGTATCGACTATCAAAGGACACAGAAATCCCTCAAACCCGAATTTCACAAATCATCAAAGGGAAAAGAAGAATTACTGCTGACACCGCACTTCGATTAAGCTCCTATTTTGGTAACTCTGCGAACTTCTGGCTAGGGCTCCAAGATGATTATGATATCGAGGAAGCCCGAATAAATAATGAAGACTTATTGGAAAGGATTAAGAAAAATGCCTCAAAACAAATGGTTTAATCTGGAAAAAGCGATGAATCCATCCCAGGTACTATCCTTAGCGCATTTTTATAATAGACCTTTTTGAGTACCTCATCAGGAAGATTCAGACCATACATTCGCCAGAAGGCATGATACTTTTTGTAATAGGGAAAATATTCGTCAGCGGTCTCCAACACTCGGAAGTAGGTATGAAATTCCTCTGGATTGTAGGCATCTTTTCCAAATAGTAAACGATCCTGATTTTTAATAAAAAACTCCCGCGCTCTTCTCGGCTGTCTTCCGAATTCGGCAATGACAGCTCCGATTCCAAAATTGACATTAGGATACTTTGCCAGATGAGCTTCAGCTTTGTCCAGGTCATTAGCCATCCAGCCCATGTGAGCATTGATAAAGGTCGTATTCGGATGCTTTTCGAAGACATGATGCTGCTCAGCAATGATTTGCTCGAATGGGGCAGGATCTGTAGCAGATCGCTGACGGCGAGGATGGGTTTTGAGTTCGAGCCAACGCTCATTATTAGCATCCATCGGCTGCCAAAACTGAGCGGGATCCGCAGAGTGAATCAATACGGGAATTCCCAGCTCACCTGCTTTGGCCCAAACAGGATCCAAATCCGGATGATCAACAGGCACACGGTTGCCTTGGATGTCTGTCACATTTAAACCTAGACTTTTGTAAATCTTCAAGCCTACCGCTCCAGCAGCTACATCTTCTTCTAGTTCCTTGAGGGCAATGCGGCTCCAGTTCTCATCTCCAAACCCTGCAAAATTCAGGTTGGTAAAGACCATAAATCTTCCCGGAGCAAAAGTTTCAAACTCCTTGAGCATCCCACGGATATACTCTTGCTGGCTATTGGAATCACCTCTGCCAAATCCTCTACCACTTAGATTGACAAGAACTCCCATGTTCAATTCCTTCATGTCCGAAAGAAGCTGATCAATTTTCTCTTTATTGACACCACCCTGATGACTGTGGATATCGACGAATGGAAACTTGGCCCGGGTGACGATGGTCTCCTCTACTTTTAAGGTGGATGGCGGATTATATTCTTCAAAGCTCATCTCTTGCCCCTGAGCAATTCCAATAGCACTTGATAATAAGACCACCGAAAGCAGGATTCGAAAGATTTTTTTCATAACAGTTTCAAATAGATTTGGGGAAAGAGTTAAAAAAATCCCGATCTCTAGTTGAAATCGGGATTTGAAAATTTTATCGAGTAGTACCTCCATTGATCACCTGACCAAAGAAGATTGCGTTTAGATACAGCTTATTCGTACCAAACCAGAAAGCACGGAAATTCATATTATCAGCAAAGGCCACGACTCTTCCTCGCCCGATACCCCGTACTTGGATTACAGATCCATTTTGTAGTCCAGGCAGATTGCTTGGGTGCAAATAGCCAGAAGCAAGCGGGTTTGAAGTATATACCAGTGGGTTTGCGTATGGGTTTTCGGCAGGCTCCAAAAACAGATTATCATTTCTGAAGGTATGAATCGCCGAATCGGTATAGCCATATCCCAAAGGATGGGTTAGGTCCAGATTAGCATTAAATATTGCTCCTCCGGTCACCTTGGCTCCGGTCGCATCTCGGTAAATCGCATAAGGCTTCTGAAGTCCTTTTTCATCATTATCCACCGAACGGAATTTGATATCAATGACTTCATTTTGGGCTAGAAAGCGAAGCGCACCACCTTTGGCTACAAGGGTATTTCCTTTAGCAGCCCAAGATCTCAAGGTGCTTGCTCCGGATTTGCCTAAGCTTCCATAATTGCCATCAGGCATTAAAATGACATTGTAGCGATCAATAACACTGGAGCTGACTCGATCTACAGGCAAAAGTGTGATAGGCATTTCGATTCGCTGATCCAGCAGGTGCCAAATTTCTCCTGCTTCATATCCATCTACTCCGTTGTCTACCAACAAAGCCACTCGCGGAATTTCCAAAGGTGTGATAAAGGTAGATCCCATATTGATCCCTGCTGTATATCCAGTACTGATAGCATGAATATCCACAGTAGAGGAAGAGGCAATTTCTTGTAGCTTTTGAAAGAAAGCTGCATCAGACAAATCGGTCTCTCCCTTATCAATTAGGATAGTGCCTCTACCAAAGCTTTTACCTTCAGGTGTGGAAAACTCTGCATTTGCCACCCGCACACGGAAGCCTTCCTTCATCAACTTGTAGGCTGCTTTCGGAGCATAGTAGTCTGTCCACTCCATGGCATATTGATAGGCTCCCACCCCACCAATGACTTGGCCAGGCTTAAGCTGAAATTCATTCTTATTGATCTCACGTACATTTGCCAAATTCAAAATACGGCTATTCAAAGCCATGTAGTCCAAATTGAAAGCCATCGGATAAGTCCAAGCTGAAATGTCATAGAAAAGTGAATCTTGAAACTCCGTTCTAGTTTCAAACATTGCTTTGATCAATCGATATTGGGGCTGGTCTGCCGGCACGATGTAGGCATTTTCCTTTTTGAAATCCCTTCCATTTACAGTAATATCCTCTTCCAGGCTAAATACTTTGATGTCATGCTGTAGGATCAAATCTGCCAAGTGAAAGCTACGGGCATCATCCTTCTCTGAACCAAAAATGTACGCTTTGTTGACATCTGCCGCAGTTTCCTCAGCTATTCCAACATAAAAATCCCGCATCCACTGATTGAGTTCTTCACGCATCTCTTTTGCAGCTTCATAAGAAGAAAGGTTTGCGGTGAATTGATTTCGAATTGTGAAAGGAAAACTCAACATCCCATTGGCTGATTCTTGAAGGTGTCCTCTAGAACTTGCCTGCTCAAAGAGGATACCGATTGACCCTTGTACATCCGGATAGGTAGAGCCTTTTCCATAGTAGAAATCATCGTAGTTTTCTTGATTGTAATAAAGCGAGCCGATCTTGTCGAGAGCCTTGGCATGATAGGTTCCTATTTTTTCGGTCAGCTCAAAGTTTTTATCCGGGGTAAGCGGATGGGTACGCGATGGAACACCAGGTTGGAAGAAAAAGGTGCTGTTGGTTCCCATTTCATGAAAATCCAGGTGAATATTAGGCAACCAGCTTTGAAAGACTTTTACCCGATTTCTTGACTCTGGATGTTGCACTGGCAACCAATCCCTGTTAAGGTCAAACCAATAATGATTCGTCCGACCTCTTGGCCAGGCTTCATTGTATTCCCTTCCATTTGGATCCCCATTAAGATTGTAAGACTTGTGGGAGTTGACCCATGAGGCAAATCGATTGAGACCGTCAGGATTGATCGCTGGATCGAGAAGCAAAACCACATTTTCCAACTCAGCTTCAATTTCATTTGCCGCAGCAAAATGGTAAGCGGCCAAAAGCGAAGCATTTGCACCACTTGCTTCATTCCCATGTACAGAATATCCCATAAACATCACCACCGGCATAGACTCTATGGAAACACTCTGATTGGGATTCCGGAGTTTTTTACGATCTGCCTTGATTTGGTCTAGTCTTGCTAAGTTGGCAGGGGAAGAAATGGTCAATAAGGTCTGCGGACGCTTTTCATAGCTTCTACCCGTCTCCTCAAACATTACTCGATTAGAGGCTTCAGCAACCGCTTTCATGTACATCACCAATTGGTCATGCGTGACATGCCATTCCCCCACTTCATAGCCAAGAACCTGCTTGGGAGTAGGTATGGAGGGGTCATAGGTGTAGCCTTCCGGCAAATAATAACTCAGATCAACTTGGGCGCTGGCCCAGGAAGACATGAATGTGAAAATCAGGAGAAATAGGATTCTTTGCATATAAGTATGATTAAAACTTTTGACTAAATTCTTACTAATTTTTCTCAAAAAAAGCTATTTTAGAGCAGTGGTAAAAATAATTGAAGAAAAGCTATGGAATTAATTACTCCCGGACAAGGACTATGGATTTGGCAAGCTGGAGGTGCTCTTCTTTTATTTGGTTATGCTGCTTTTTGGCTTTACGCCATGGTAGATTTGATCAAAAGTGATTTTCGCGTTCCACACGAAAAAATGATGTGGTTGCTGATCTTGCTCTTTACCACACCATTCGGAGTTTTCCTGTATTTAGCCATGAGTAGAAGACACAAAGAAAAGCGAAAATTTAATCCAATTTTTTCAAGTAGAATTCATCGATAAAAACTTTGCATATGATGTTCATTCAAAATATTGGCGGTGGATTTATCATCCTCTTTTTATTTAGTATTCTTTATTTCATTTTCTGGGTGTATTGTCTTGTAGATGTCATTCGCTCCGAATTCAAAGATCCCAATATGAAATTAATTTGGGTGCTGATTTTAGTCTTTGCCCAAGGGATTGGACCCATCATTTACCTTATTATCGGCAATAGCGGTAAAAAATTCTCCTACTGATGTTTGGACTAGGAATCATCGGACTGGCTATTTATGCCTACACTATCTACGATGTGGTAATCAGCAATTTTGCCAACGAAACGGACAAATTGATTTGGCTTTTGATTGTTGTACTTGTCCCTTTCTTGGGTACGATACTCTGGTTTTTGGTTGGAAGGACAAAGCGCCTCTGAGATTACTTCTTAAATAAGTCAAGAAGTGCACTTTTTAAATTTTCATGCTCAAACTCAAACCCGGCTTTTTGGATTTTTTGACTAGCGACACGGTTTCCTCCTAGCACCATACGGGCCATTTCACCCAACATCAATCGAAGCACAAAACCAGGAACCCCTATACCCAAATAAGGCTTTCCCTTTGCTTTTGCTGCTTCTTGGGTTAAGTGTTGGTTGGTGGCGGGGTTGGGTCCGACTGCATTATAAATTCCCTGCAAGGTTGTTTTCTCCAGAGCAAATACAAACATTCTTGCCAAGTCTTCGATATGAATCCAACTCATCCATTGGTCTCCATTTCCAAGCGGAGCAGCGACAGGCGGCTTGAGCATTTCTCCTAAAGCTCCACCTTCGGCATCTAGGACGATCCCGATCCGAAGTAATACCGTCCGCAAATTCAATGACTCTATCTTTTTGACTTCTTTTTCCCATGCAATCACCACATCCGCCAAGAAATCACTCCCGGCTTGACTGTTTTCATCGAGTAATTGTGAACCGGTATCAAATCCATAATATCCAATCGCGGAAGCAGAGATAAAAGTCGTCGGTTTTTCTTTCGCCGCTTCAATTGCCTGATGGAGCAATTGAGTACTTTGGGTCCTGGATTCCAGAATCTCATTTTTCCGCTGAGGAGTCCATTTTTTGTCTGCCACTCCAGCACCGGCCAAGTGAATCACCGCATCAGCCCATTCCATCGCCTCAGCATCGATTTGTTGACTGGGAATATCCCAGGTAAACGATTTTCGTGATTTTGCAGATCGACTCAACCAAGCGACTTCCATCCCCTTTTGCTCCAGCAATTGAGTGATGCGCTGCCCTATCAGGCCTGAGCCACCGGTGATAAGTATATTTTTCATTTCAATGGATTTTGTAAATAACCACTCCCTGCCAAGAATAGTTGTAAGCGGCCGGACAGTTCTTTAAAATTCAATTTCTATTCCTAATTTGCCCATCCCAAGAACAAAAATCTAAATTGACTTTCAAATCATTTGGCATTTACTTTTTTCAGTGGCTCCTTGACGGGCTTTTGATAGGACTGTTGGCAGGGTCTGCCTCTGCTGTTTTTTTGATTTCTCTTGATTGGGTTACTGATTACCGAGAGTCTCACCGATGGGTTATTGCACTCCTTCCAATGGGTGGTTTTTTGATCGGTTGGACTTATTACAAAATTGGGCAAAACTCCCTCAAAGGAAACAACTTACTTCTAGACGAACTCAATGCACATAAAAGCCCCATTCCGCTTAGAATGACGCCTTTGGTACTTTTTGGGACCATTTTGACCCATTTTTTTGGTGGCTCAGCAGGCCGAGAGGGGACTGCCGTACAGATGGGAGGATCTCTTTCCGATCAATTGACCAAATGGCTTGGACTTAATCGTGAAAATCGGCGTTTGACGCTCATAGGAGGCGTTGCTGGCGGATTTTCTTCAGTTTTTGGGACACCACTTGCCGGGGCAATCTTCGCCTTGGAATGGATGCATACAGGCAAATTTCGGCCTCAATCGCTTTTTCCAGCTTTTTGGGCGGCTTTTGTAGCAGACTGGACTTGCGAATTGCTTTGGGGAGTAGGGCACATCGAGTATTATATTCCTGAAGTAGCTACTCATTCTTTACCGAATTTACTTTGGGTGATACCAGCTGGAATTGCCTTTGGGCTCTCGGGTAGATTATTTGCGGAATGCACTCATTTTTTTTCAAAATTATTTTCCAAGACCTTCTCCTACCCTCCGCTGAGACCGGTCATAGGCGGACTGGTGATCGCAGGGATTGTATGGATTTCGGACAGCACCACTTACATAGGATTGGGAATTCCCCGGATTGTGGAGGCCTTTGAGCAGCCCTTGCCTTGGTACGACTGGCTCGCCAAAACTGGCTTGACCGGATTTACCTTGGGGGCAGGATTCAAGGGTGGTGAAGTGACACCTTTGTTTTTCACAGGAGCCACCTTGGGCAATGCATTGAGTAGCTTGATACCCCTGCCTTTAGCGCTACTGGCGGGGATGGGCTTTGTCGGTGTTTTCTCAGGGGCCACCAATACCCCAATGGCCTGCACTGTTATGGGCATGGAGTTATTTGGCTCAGAAGCCGGAGTTTTTCTAGCGCTTGCCTGTGGAATCGCCTATGTCTTCAGCGGAAAAGGAAGTATTTATTCCTCTCAGGATTTGGGCTGGAAGAAAGCTTGGTTTTACTGAAAATTCATCAAAACACTGGCTGAAAATCCACCGGTGGCTTTTTCTTTCTGGTAAAATCAAGATTATGATAAACGGAGAAACGTATCAGGTCCCGATTATTGTAATTGATCCCGGAATCCCTTTGCTGCCAACTTTTGGCATAACCAACCTGAAATTGAATATTTTCATTCAAAATATACCCTAAGCCTACAAAAGCCCGATTATCCTCGAATGGATTTCGAATGATCGTCTTTCCAGTTTGTATAAAAACTTCATTGTAAAGCGAGAGAAAGTAAGTTCCCGGTTGGAATTTATAAGAGTTCAGGGGAATGTATGATGAAATTTTATATCGCCATCGATAGCTGAGTTCGAATGGGGAACCGACATAATAATCCCTTCTCCAGCGCTGTTCAGTTCGGATTTGATGATAAAGTTTTGCCTTTCCTAGCGACTGAATAAAAAGGGCCTGTTGCCAGAATCGAAATTGATTGACGATCTTATCATAGGGAAGCTCTTGATCAGCGTACTCCGGTGGTGCCCAATAGAATGGAGTGACAATCCCACCTGTAATTTCCAGGTTTTTATTGATAATATAACTGAGTCCAAATCTCAAATAGATTTGCCCCATGTTTTGAACCAATTGATCTCTTGTCCGAAGGTGATACTCTCCGTAGTAGAATAGTTTCTCGCCAATTCTATACTTCGTGTAAAGCCCATTCCAAAGCTCAGATCGACGAGACGTGATCCGTTCTTCCTGCTCAGGTTCTTCTTGTGACAGAGCTACTAAAGGCGAGACTATCAATATCAAAAACAAGAGAGGCGCCTTCATCCTGCTTATTAAAGCTTTTAAAAAGTCAAACCTCATATCGAAAGTAGTTTTTTAAGTTGGTTGATGTTGCCGGAGACTTTCCGAATATTTCGCTCCAGTCTTTTGGTATTTCTGCCTTTCAATTCCAAAAGGCGAGATTCGAGAGCATCCAAGTTGAGTAGATGAACCTGCACATCCCGAAAATCTTCCGAACGCATGATCAGGTCAAGTTCATAATCAATAATGGATTCTGCTGCCTGAATGAGTCCCGGTTGACGCAGCACTTCAAAGTCCGTCTCAAAGGTGAATGGGTCCAGCGTCTTTTCTGTAAACTCTTCTCGAAGGGATGAGCCTAGATTTTCGTATCGCTGCAATTCGGGAAGGCTTTCCTCCAGAAAGAGAAACAACTCAATCAATTCATCCCCAACCTCCGCTTTTTCCAAAAAGCCTTCGGTTTCATTATACGTATTGAGGAGTTGCTGATAATTTTTTACACTGAGGTTCTGATAGACCGAATCTACCAATGCCAGGTGTCGGTTATTGCGGATTTCAAGTGATTTTTTTTGACTTGCTACCCGTTGCTTTTCTTTTAAAATCCGCTCTTCGAGGACATCAAGTTCAGTACTTTGCCTAAAGTCGACTTGTTGCTTTTGAATATAAACCTGAATCGACTCAAATGTCTCCCACTCCCGTTGAATGTGCGCTAGCAGATCTGTTGAGAGCTTTTTGTTTTCAGAGAGCTGCGGAAACTCCAAAGTCTTTTGACGCAATTCAGTGTCATAAGTATAATTAATCTGCTCCTCTGAATTCAAGAAATTCAATCCGTCACGTAGGTAATTCCCAGTATCAAAGTATTGGATATCTCCATTGCGAAGCAATTGGATAACTTGCTCATAGTTTCCGATTTTCCTCATCAAATACTCAAAATAGGCCCCGCTGAAAGCCAGTGAATCGGAAGTGTTTTGGTTAAGTGAAAGGAAATCGGAAATAGCTTTTTGGTTGGATTTTTCCTTCAACCTGTCAAAAACCTCGATAATTTCTTCGTAGCGGCCTTGGTCTTCCTCGGATATGGCATAGACAAACCTTCGGGTTGAAAGCGGATATTTTTTGAGTTTCCCATCCTCGGAAAAGAAATCTTCTTCAAACTGCAAAAGCCTGCTAAGGGCATCTTCCAGCAGAAAGGTTCCTAAATATTGTTCCTGAAACTCCTCGCTGCTTTCCGCATAGCCATCATTGAAAATCAGTCCAAATGCCTGATCAGATACTTTGTAGTCTACTTCAAATCCCTGATTGAGTGAATCGAGTTTTTCAATAGCATTATAAAAAACCACTTCATCAATTTTCTGATTTGTCAGGCTATTGACTTTAGAAAGACCAATCAAGAATCCCTTTTCGTAGCGCCGGGTTTCATGAATGGTAAGATTGCTGTCCATGGGATAGAAAAACTCCCAATTACCTACCATCAAGCCTTCTTTATTTACCTGGCCAAAGATCTGATAGGTACGCTTTGGGTCTTTCGACTCAAAATTTACGGAGCCAAGCAAGCTGTCTTTTTCAAAAGTCAAATCTTTGGCTACAAATACATTCAAGTACTCTTCAGCCTGCCAATTTTTCTCGGAATAGCTCCATGAGCCGCTCAATTCCCCTTTTTGATAATTTGCTTCCAGTTCTATCAGATTTGTAAAAAGCGCAGCTTGAATTTGCCTATTTACAATATCCTCAATACCTATCTGATGTATTTCTTGCCGGTAGGTCCAATCCCCATTTTTTTGATCCTCGGCATATACACCCTCAACTTGAAGTTTTCTGAACAATCCCCTTTCCAGGCTATCCATTTTGCCATAGTTGAAAACAAAAGGACCATTCAAAATAGGCTCCATCTCCTCATCAAGTGTATACTGAAGCTCAGCTGTTCCACGAAGTCCCTTGAAGGTAAAACCTCCTTTGTAAGATCGGGTATCTTGAGATAAAACCCCATGACCGCACAGGAGCAAGACCAAAAAAACCAAAATGCCTTTATTCATAATTGATTAATCTTCCAAAAGCCTGCCAAAACAAGTCAAAGCAGAAATTCAGCCTGGAGAACCGGATATTCAGATTCCGACAAATAGAGATGAGTCAGAATATTCTTTGGGTTTATTAAAAATTTAGACGGATCAGCCTGATCGACCATTCAATTTACCTAATAGAATTTTTGTTAAAATCCTTAAAAAAAGAAAAGCTTATTTACTAAAAACACAAATTTCTCACAGCTTTTTTGCCTCATTCCAAAAGACATCCATTTCTGCTAAAGTCATATCAGCCAGATTTTTACCGGATTTTTGTGCTGCTGATTCCAGATACTGGAATCGCTTAATGAATTTCAAATTCGTCCGCTCCAATGCTTCTTCAGGGTTGATATCGATAAAACGTGCATAATTGATCAATGAAAAAAGCAGGTCCCCAAATTCAGCTGTGGCTTTCTCTTGGTCTATTTCACTAGCATCAGAAGCATTAAACTCTTCCTTGAATTCCTGCATTTCTTCCTCTACCTTTTCCCAAACTTGATGCTTCTCTTCCCAGTCAAAGCCCACACCTCGGGCCTTTTCCTGAATCCGCATCGCTTTAATCAAGGCAGGAAGTGATTTCGGAACTCCCCCTAGGACAGATTTATTCCCTTTTTCCTTCAGCTTAATTTTCTCCCAATTTTGACTGACGGTTTCAGCATCATTTGCTTGAGTATCTCCATAGATGTGAGGATGACGGCGGATGAGCTTTTCGCAAAGCGAATTGGTCAAAGTAGCTATATCAAAGTTGCCTTCCTCAGAACCGATTTTGGCATAAAAAACAATGTGAAGAAGTATGTCCCCCAGCTCTTTTTTAATTTCGTCAGGATTTCCTTCGAGGATAGCGTCCGAAAGCTCAAAAGTTTCCTCAATAGTCAAGTGCCTGAGGCTTTCCGTGGTCTGCTTTTGATCCCAAGGACACTGTGCGCGAAGCTCATCCATGATGGTCAATAATCGATCGAAAGCAGCCAACTGCTCGGCACGGGTACTCAAATTAGACATGATTTGGGAAACTATGTGGAAATGATAGTCGTTTTCGAAGTAAAGCTTTAAATTTGTGCAAAATTATCCGTTATGGCAACTGTATTAATCACGCTTGGCTTCTTGGCATTATTCTTCGTTTTGATGTCTGTCAGGCTCATACTCATAAAAAACGGGGAGTTTAAAGGAACTTGTGCTTCTCAAAACCCTTATCTCAACAAGGATGGTGGGACTTGTAGCTACTGTGGGAAGACGGTGGACTCAAACAGTAGTTGTGGAAATCCCGACAACGAAGTCGATAAAGTACTGGCAAAATTCAAATAAATCTCAATCCTGCCTATCGGCAGGATTTTTTCAATTTTTCAACAAATCATTTACTGTACGTGTCACTGATTAAATCAATTTCCGGAATACGGGGAACTATCGGTGGGAAAGCCGGAGAAGGTCTCACCCCGATCGATGTTGTGAAGTTTACCGCCGCTTATGGCGCTTGGGTATTGGAAAAAACCGGAAACTCAAAAATCGTCATCGGAAGAGATGCACGACTTTCTGGGGAAATGGTATCCAAATTGGTTTCTGCTACCCTTCAAGGCCTTGGAATACATGTGATAGACTTGGGTCTAAGTACCACTCCCACTGTAGAACTTGCTGTCCCTGCCGAGAAAGCAGGAGGAGGAATTATTCTTACGGCTAGTCATAACCCTATCCAGTGGAATGCACTCAAACTTCTGAATGCGAAGGGAGAATTTATCTCTGATGCAGAAGGAAAGGATATCTTAGAAAAGGCAGAAACAGAGGACTTTTCCTTTGCAGAGGTGAAAAAATTGGGAGCTTATACACCTATTGATGACTATCTGGATCGCCACATTCAGCATGTGTTGGACTTGGAATTGGTAGATGTAGAAGCGATTAAGGCCCGTGGATTCAAAGTGGTAGTCGATGCCGTGAATTCTACCGGAGGGATTGTAGTACCAAAGCTTTTGAAAGCGCTGGGAGTCGAGGTCATTGAGGAAATGTATTGTACCCCTGACGGTCATTTCCCGCACAATCCCGAACCACTTCCTGAAAACCTACGCGACATTTCTCAAAAACTGGAAAAAGGAAATTTTGACTTAGGAATCGTCGTCGATCCAGATGTAGATCGATTAGCGCTGATCAATGAAGACGGGTCTCCTTTTGGGGAGGAATATACCTTAGTAGCAGTGGCAGACTATGTCTTGTCACACACAAAAGGAAACACGGTATCAAACCTTTCATCTACCCGAGCACTACGGGACGTGACAGAGAAGCGAGGTGGCACTTACACGGCCGCAGCAGTAGGTGAAGTCAATGTAGTCAGTCAGATGAAGGCCGTAGATGCAGTCATCGGGGGTGAAGGAAACGGAGGAATCATCTATCCTACTTCACACTACGGTCGAGATGCCTTGGTGGGGATTGGGCTATTTTTGACCCACTTGGCCAAGTTTGGGAAGTCCATCTCTAGACTTCGGGCGACCTATCCGAATTATTATATTTCTAAAAATAAAATCGAGCTTACCCCGGAGATCAATGTGGATAAAATCCTCTCAGAGATCCGTGAGAAATATAAAAAGCAACCTATCAATGATATTGATGGTGTAAAAATCGAATTTGAGAAGGAATGGGTGCATTTGAGAAAGTCAAATACCGAACCGATTATCCGAATCTATGCGGAGTCCGACTCTGAATCCAAAGCCGAACACCTAGCCAAGAAAATCATGCAAGACATCAAAGAAGTCGTCAGCGCTTCCTTGATTTAAATAACCCAAAAAGAAGAAAAGATGAAGGTCTATTTGGACAATGCTGCTACTACAGCCATGGACGATCGAGTGATCGAAGCCATGCTCCCGTTTATGAAAAACCACTACGGAAACCCCTCTTCGGTTCATAGCCACGGAAGAGAAGTCCGTACTGCCATCGAGCGGTCGCGCAAAAAAGTGGCAGAACTGCTCAATGCAAGCCCTTCAGAGATTTTCTTCACTTCTGGAGGAACTGAGGCAGACAATACCGCCTTGGTTTGCGGAATCGAAACACACGGGATCAAGCATGCTATTACCTCTCCTATCGAGCATCATGCAGTATTGCACACGCTGGAAGTATGTGCTCAAAAAGGAAACATTCAGCTACATCTATTAGATGTGAATGAAAAAGGAGAAATCGACTTAGGCCAATTGGAGGAATTGTTGAAAACATATCCAAATGCGCTCGTCTCCTTGATGCAAGCAAATAATGAGATCGGAAACCTAAACGACCTCAATCAAATCGGCCAGTTAGCGCAGGCTCACGGGGCTTTTTTCCACTCGGATACCGTACAGACTATGGGGCATTATGTTCATGATCTGAAGAGTTTACCGATCGATGCTCTTGTCGCTGGTGGGCATAAGTTTCATGGTCCAAAGGGTTCCGGGTTTTTGTATGTGCGAAAAGACAAAAAGATCCACCCATTTATTCATGGCGGAGCTCAGGAGCGAAATATGCGGGGTGGAACGGAAAATGTGATCGGAATCATTGGGATTGCCAAGGCTTTGGAAATAGCATACGAGGATATGAGTGGCCATGAGGCACACATCAAAGCCTTGAAAAAGCATTTCATCGAATCAATCAAAGCAAGCGTTCCAGGTGTCGAATTCAACGGAATGTCTGGGGATATTGATCAGTCGCTCTATACGGTCCTTAATGTGAGTTTACCTCCATCTGAGGCCAATGCGGGGATGTTACTGTTCAATCTGGACTTGGCTGGCATCTCTGGATCCGGTGGTTCGGCTTGCAGTTCGGGCGCCACAGTTGGATCACATGTTTTAAGGGCATTGAATCATAATCCAGAAAGAGATTCCGTTAGGTTTTCCTTTAGTCGATTCAATACTATTGAAGAGATAGATTACACTGTCGAGAAATTGAAAGAGCTTTACGCGGTAGAGGTGTAACCTTAGGCCACTTAAAAGTTCATTGATTGTAATAGCCATTACAGTAATTTCTATTACAAAAAAAGAGCGGAAATTTCCGCTCTTTTTTATTGGTATGACTTGACTCATTCATTTCTTCGCACCGGGATACCCGATCGCGTAAGGGGTCCAGATTTCATAGATAGGGTTTCCGGTTGAACTCAGCCCGCTGTGATGCCACTCTCCGTCAATGACCTCATAATCAAAACCCAAACTTGCTCCCACACGTGAATTGTCTCGGGAGAAAAAGGTGATATTCTCGGTATATTTTCCATCTTTTGCCGTGTAAGTACCCCCTCCAGAACCACTAAATTCCTTAGTCTCCGAATTGAAGGCTACCCACTGAAAGCGCCCTCCGGAAAGAATCTTGATCGTCCTTCTGGCTCCTGGAGTAGATCGGCGAATTTCATCATCTCGCTTTCTGCCTGTGATCACCCAATTGCCCGTCAAATCATCCTGCCCATCGGAAACTCGCTCCCAAATTTCTACTAGCATTCGCCCGTTGATTTCTGATGAAATGACGATTTTCCCATCTACCCAATCCAATTGGTACTTATTAACTGTCCCGACCTGAAAGGGCTCTAAGGTGAAAAAATCCAAAGTCTCTGTGTATGTATTTCCGTCCAATTCAAAAGGACCTCCACCTGCACCTACAAAGGCATTATCAGCGATCTTTTTAGCCCCAAAGGCAAAGTAATCATCCTGATAAATCTTGATATATTCTACATCTGTAACTTCCTCACCATTTTGATGAGTCATCTTCCAAGCTCCCTCTATGGATTGCGCCTGAACCCATCCGAAGCAAAATAAAAGAGCAAAAGTGATTAGAGTTTTCATACTTTTCGAGGTTTGGAGTAAGTTACCACTTCTTACCCGCTAAATCTAAAATTTTATTTTGAAGGGTAAAAATCTGATTTTTACACTGCTATGAAGAAATTCCAGTTAGGTCAGTCCAGAGAAAATGTCATCAATCTTTTCCCAGAAAAAGCCATCCGACGGGTAAAGCTTGGCGAAAAAGAAATCGGGATAGTCCGAATAGGAGAAATTTTTTTCGCTTTTGATAGTCTTTGCCCGCACCGCGGCGCATCGCTTATTCAAGGCAGCATCAATGGCTATGAAGAAATTATCTGCCCACTTCATCAATACCGCTTCGACCTGAAAACAGGCGCACTCCATTCAGGCTCTTGTTCTGATTTGGAGGTTTATCAGACGAATCTCACCGATGAGGGACTGATCATTCAGCTCAATAGCGGAAATTGAATTTGGCCCCGAAATAGACATTTTGTGACGGAGCTGGCTGATAAAATCTGCCTCCAAAGGGATTCAGGTCATTTCCCAAGGAGTAATCCACATCAAACAAATTTTCCAGACCAAAGTAGATTTCCATATCAAGCTTTTTAGAAATCTGCTCGAAAAAGCCCATCCGGAGATTCACCAGATTAAATGGATCTTGGTAAACTGTATTGGCATCATTCAGGGGGATTTCATCGGTGAACTGATGGGTCAAATTCAGGTAAACATTTCCGGCAAAACGGAAATCCAGCGTCTGAACGACTGTATTTGGAGCTACTCCCGTCAATTGGTTTCCGGAAAAATCCTGATCTCGTTTTTGGTAATCCCTAAACTCAAAATAATGTCCGGTGTAAGCTACTCCATAATCCAGAACCCGTAGAAATCCACCCATTCGCTGTACCAACTGATAATCCAAAGCCAACTCGATTCCTTTTTGATCGGTGGACCCGGCATTTCGAAAGAGTACTACGCCCTGTTCGTTCGTGAAAGTGGTTATAGTCTGATTAAGTCGAAAATAAAAAGCTGTCAGATCGAAATTCAATCGATTCTTTCCCAATCGATACCCCAGCTCAAAATTTGTTCCCCGCTCAGCCTCCAGGTCCAAATTCAGACTTCCCTCATTTGTACGAACCTCATCAATAGTGGGCGGAGAGAAACCACTACTTACAGATGCTCTCAAAGCCGAAAAATCATTTAAACTGAAATTGACTGCTGCTCGGGGAATTAAAATAGGATCAAATTGTCTTTTCTGAGGGCCTGTAGGACCTCCACTTGCATCAATCAAACGGTCGATTTCAAAAGAGGAAAAATTCTGACTCAAACCTAATGTCAGCAACCAGCGCTCAGTAAACTCCCATTCGGCTTGCTGGAATAAAAATGCTTGGGTCGCCCGTAATTTATCAGCGAAGCGAACGGTATCTGCCACTCCACTTCGATTCCCGAAATTTTGAGCATCGGTGAGACTGGTTTGATATTCCCCTCCGGCAATTAGTCGAAGCGGCTTACCTGCCAAATTCCAATCGAATGTAAAACGAGTCCTTCCTCCACTCCCAAAGCCCAATTCCTTTTTGTAGTCCAAAATGAAGGGATTCTCAAAGTCATTGGTGTTCACATAGAATGTGGTGTTGTTTTCAATCTTATCCGAGAATCGATAGCGATGACCAAAAGTTGCTAAAAGCGCTCGCTGTGAAATAGAGCTATTCTGATCTACCGATCCGGGACGAGCCTGGGTAGGGTCTTCCGCTAGCTGTTCGGCATTTAAAGCACCGGGAATTTGATAGTCTAAATCTGAAAACAAAATCTGTGTCCGGATCTCCTGTTTTTCGTTTACTGGAAAATAGCCTCCCAACTGAAAAACGGTCCGGTCCATAGCCGAATGCTCGCGATAGCCGTCACTTTCCTGATTGACGATCGCTACTTCAATGCCTCCTTTTCCGATAGGTTGGGTGATGGCAAACCGTCCCTTATTTAATCCAAAAGATCCAGCAACCCACTCCGAGGTCAGTTTGCCGCTTTGTAAGTCCTCAGCACTGCTAAGGTTGATGACCCCACCATTTCCAGCTCCGTAGATACTTCCAGACGGCCCTTTGATCACCTCGGCTGTACGAATATTGCTAAGGTCCAGCAAATTCAAAGCAGTCGTCCCATCAGGAGCCGTGATCGGCACTTCATTCCAATAAACCTTGACATTTCTGACTCCAAAAGGAGCTCGAAGGGAACTTCCTCGAATGGATACCCTGTAACTAGCCGGTGCCCGTTCTTCGATTCGCACACCCGGTTTGGTATTAAAGGCATTGACTATGGATGTTTCATTAAAGCGATACAAATCCGACTCACCTATCAAACTGATAGAGGCAGACTGCTCTAAGAGTGGTCGCTCTGTTTCAAAGGCCTTAACAGTCACACTCGAGAGTGAAATACTTTTTGGGAAAAGAAAAAAGGTGCTTTCCTCCGCATTCACTGTAACCTCGAGCGATTCATATCCAGGCTTGAAAAGAATGACTGAGAAAGGAGTCTTTTGATCAAAAGTGGCCAGCCCAAGCCGATCTGTCTGAAACTCTTCGCCTGTTTCTAAGCGAATCAAAACCTCTGATAGCGGATCATAATTAAGCCCATCCCGTACCGTGATTTCTACTTGAGCTTTTAGAGAAAGTGAGCCCAAAAGCAGAGCGAAAAGAATTAAATACCTCATACCCCGAAAATACAAGGAAAGCGGGGTAATAGTTTCCCGTTTTTTCCAAATGGCAGAAAAGCCTTGCTGAACAGGACTTTTCTTTTCCAATTCCATCGAAAATTCTTAGAATGCTGCTTCAAATTCGAAATATGAAAAAATTCCTCTTTCCGCTTATTCTGATTCTTTTTTCCCAGTGCCAAGAAAAATCAGCTCCGCCTGAGCCAGTCCTGCCTGTTCCTCATGAGCGACAGGTAGCCTGGCAGCAACTCGAATTTTATGGCTTTGTGCATTTCAATATGAACACCTTCTCGGATCGGGAATGGGGTTTTGGGGATGAAAAACCCGAACAATTCAACCCAACCACGCTGGATGCAAGACAGTGGGCAAGGATCGCCAAAGAAGCCGGGATGAAAGGACTGATTATCACCGCCAAGCATCACGATGGTTTCGTGCTTTGGCCATCAGCCTACACGGAGCACTCTGTGAAAAACAGTCCATGGCGGGATGGAAAGGGCGATTTGATCCGTGAATTTGTGGATGCTTGCCGGGAATATGGGTTGAAAGTGGGCATTTATTACTCCCCTTGGGATCGGAATCATCCGGACTATGGAAAGCCTGAATACATCACCTACATGCGCAATCAACTGACCGAATTGCTAACGAATTATGGGGAAATATTTGAGGTTTGGTTTGACGGGGCCAATGGAGGTACAGGTTGGTATGGTGGAGCCAATGAGGAACGGAAAGTCGATAAGCTGACCTATTACGACTGGGAAAATACCCATGCCTTGGTAAGGGAATTGCAGCCAAATGCCATGCTTTTCTCCGATGCCGGACCCGATGTGCGTTGGGTGGGTAATGAGCATGGCTTTGCCTACGAGACCACTTGGTCCAATCTGATGCGAGACTCGGTCTATGCAGGCATGCCTGAGTATTCGGAAAAGTGGGCATCCGGACAGGAAAATGGTACACATTGGGTGCCTGCTGAGTCTGATGTGAGCATTCGCCCGGGATGGTATTATCATGCCTATGAGGATCACAAAGTCAAGACCCTCCCCCAACTGATGGAGATTTTTTACAAAAGCATCGGTCGAAATTCTTCTTTGCTGATCAATTTCCCTGTGGACACCCGCGGCTTGATTCATGAGAATGATGAAGAAGCCATCTTAAAAATGGCAGCAAAAATCAAAGAAGATTTTCAAACAAATCTAGCGACTGAAGCGACCATTTCATCTAGTGCAGATCGGGGCTATGGCTACGAGGCAAATAGGGTGATTGATGGGGAATATGAAACCTATTGGACCCTATCAGATGGGGCAGGACCAAAAGCCAATTTGGAATTGGACTTTGGGAAAGAGGTGTCTTTCAATCGCTTGCTTTTACAGGAATACACCCCGCTCGGACAGCGGGTAAAGGCTTTCACGCTGGAAGCTGAGATCAATGGATCTTGGGAAAAAATTGCGTCTGGCAATACCGTCGGCTACAAACGGATTTTGCGGTTTCCGGATGTAAGCACCCAAAAAATCCGAATCAATTTCGAGGATGGAAAAGACATCCCCGTGATTTCAGAGCTGGGAATCTACTATGCCCCGAAATTGCTTCTTCCACCTACTATCCAACGGGAAAAGTCCGGACTAGTCTCCCTGCTTTCACCGGATGAGGGACTGGAGATTCGCTATTCCTTGGATGGATCAGAACCATCGGAGCTTTATACCCATCCTTTGGAAATTCAAGAAGCCTCCACCTTAAAAGTTATGTCCTTTGACCCGAGGACTGGCGAAAACAGTGACCTATTTCAAAAAGAGCTGGACATCGCCAAAGCAAAATGGAAGACCGAAGATGAAAAAGCGATCGATGAAAACCCTAGCTCATATGCCACTTTAAGTTCCTCCAAAATACAGGTAAACCTGGGAGAAGCGGTTACGCTAACTGGCTTTACCTATCTCCCCATGCAAGCCCGGTATCCAAGTGGACATATCACAGAGTTTGTATTCAGAGTCAGTACAGACGGAAAAAACTGGACGGAAGTCGCTAGTGGTGAGTTTGCCAACGTGGTCAATAGCCCAATTGAGCAGGAAATACGCTTCGATGGGGTTTCAGCTAAGTGGATAGAATTGGAAGCAATCAAACCCGCAGACGGTAATTCGGCTACCTTGGCTGAAATAGGGGTCCTGACCCGGTAGATTTTCACTCCAGATTTTTTTACCACTAATGGTATCATTTCCTCCAAAAGCATGTATAAGGTGGGATTTTGAAAGAAAAATCCCTACTTTTTAATCCAGTTGCTTTAAACCCATTATTACCCATGAATAGAAGACACGCCTTGCGGCATATTGCCCTGATTTCCGGGGGACTTGCCCTTATTCCTTCCTGTGATTTTGGAAAGGAAGATATCCTCACTGCCTACGATAAACTCCAAATCACACCATCACTCAAAAAGCTTCTTGCAAGTATTTCTGATACGATCATTCCCGCAGGAGAGATCAAAGGCGCTTTAGACCTGGAAGTCCATGATTTTATTTTAGTGATGGTCAACGATTGCTTCAATGAAGAAAATCAGAAAAAGTTTTCTCAAGGATTGCAGTCCTTTTCCAGTTATATAAAAGAAAGCAGTGGAAAAGCTTTTGATCAGTTGACCACCAAAGAAAAGGAGGCAATGGTGCTAGAAACGGCCCAACTCAAAGGAGATGATTCCGAGGAAGGTCGCACCAAAGAATCCATCGCATATTTCGTCAATACTGCGAAGCGATTTACTATTCAAGGATATATGGCTTCCGAATACATCCAAACTGAAGTGGTTCCTTACTCCCTCATTCCAGGTGAGTACAACGGGGCAGTCTTGATTTCTGACCTTCAAAAACCTCGAGTCAATGGCTAATCTAAATATCAAAAGTAAGCAAGATCGAACCTATCAGGCCATCGTTATCGGTTCGGGAATCAGTGGAGCTTGGGCTGCCAAAGAGTTCTGCGACTTGGGAGTCAAAACCCTGATGCTGGAGCGAGGTAGAAATGTCGAACACATCAAGGACTACCCCACGACCAACATGCTTCCATATGAATTCCCACATCGTGGTCAGATTCCGGAGGATATCAAAAAAGAAAACCCCGTCATCAGCCGCTGCTATGCCTTTCGGGAAGATGCCATGCATTTTTTCGTGAAAGACACCGAGCACCCCTACGTGCAGGAAAAGCCCTTCGATTGGATTCGGGGCTATCAAGTCGGAGGGAAATCTTTGCTTTGGGCCAGACAGGTGCAGCGTTGGTCTGACTTTGATTTTGAAGGTCCTGCCCGGGATGGATTTGCGGTGGATTGGCCGATTCGCTACAAGGATATAGCTCCTTGGTATAGTCATGTAGAAAAATTCGCTGGAGTATCGGGAAATCGCGATGGTATTCCACACTTGCCAGATGGAGAATTTTTGCCGGGATACGAACTCAATGTAGTCGAAAAGCACTTTGCGGAGCAATTGAAAAAGCACTATGGCAATGACCGACACATGATTTCTGCTCGTTGTGCACACATCAACGGAAATTTGGATTTCTACGCACAGCAAGGTAGAGCCAAATGTCAAAACCGAAACCTTTGCCAGCGGGGCTGTCCTTTCGGTGGATACTTCAGTTCCAATTCCTCTACCATCCCTTGGGCTTTAAAAACTGGAAACTTGACCCTTCGATCTGACTCCGTCGTTCATTCTATTATTTATGATGAAGAAAAAGGAAAGGCCACCGGAGTCCGAATCATCGATCGCCTGACCAAAGAAATGGAAGAGTTCTACGCCGATGTGATCTTTGTCAATGCAGCCGCTTTGAATACGAATGCAATTTTATTGAATTCTACCTCGAATCGGTTCCCCAACGGGCTAGGCAACGACAATGGCCTACTCGGAAAATATGTGGCTTTCCACAATTATCGGGCTCGTGTATCCGGAGAATATGAGGGACATTCGGAATACACCACAAGTGGTGGAAGACCGACAAGCGGCTATTTCCCCAGATTCCGAAATGTGTACAAGCAGGAAACGGACTTTCTCCGAGGCTATGCAGCAGGATTCTCTGCCAGCCGAGGTGCAGGCGCAGATACTAGCGGCGTAGGAATGGATCTCAAAAACAGCCTACTCAATCCCGATCAATATGGCCCTTGGCGGGTAGGTTCGCATATGATGGGCGAAACCATACCAAAGGAAAGCAACTATGTCGCACTCGATCCGAACTTGAAAGATGAATGGGGCATGCCCCTGCTCAAAATCTCGGTAGATTATGATGACAATGATGAGAAAATGGTCAAAGATTACATCGAGCAGATGACGGAGATGTTCACCAAGGCAGGCTTCACCCATATCCGCTCCAGTGACAGCAAACAGGCACCGGGATTGGATATTCATGAGATGGGTGGAGTACGCATGGGCAAAGACCCCAAAACTTCCCTACTCAATGCCCATCATCAGCTGCATGCCGTACCGAATGTCTATGTGACCGATGGTGCATCTATGACTTCTACAGCTACTCAAAATCCATCCCTGACCTATATGGCCTTCGCTGCGAGAGCAGCACACCATGCGGTGGCGGAGAGTAAGAAATGATGAATGGAAAATGTGAAATTAAGAAAAACCCAAGTCGAAGGACTTGGGTTTTTCTTTTTGCTCCAACTCAAACTTGATTCATCAATTTCTATCCCTTCCTCCCCCAAATCAATAAGTTTCCTTAATTTTGCACCCTATGGCAAAGACAGCGACTCCGGCGGAAAACGCCCAATTGAAAGATATAATTGCCCATGCTAAGGAGTATGGGTTTGTGTACCCAAGTTCCGAGATCTATGACGGTCTGCAGGCGGTCTATGACTATGGGGCCTATGGGGTTGAGTTGAAAAACAACCTGAAGCGTCTCTGGTGGGAAACCATGACGCGTGTCCACGAAAACATTGTCGGGATCGATGCGGCAATTTTTATGCATCCTACGACTTGGAAGGCTTCCGGTCACGTGGACTCTTTCAATGATCCCATGATCGACAACAAGGACAGCAAAAAACGCTATCGCGCCGATGTTTTGGTAGAGGAGCATGCTGCCAAATTGGAAAATGAAGGGAAAGTGGAGGAAGGCAAGCAACTTACTGCCGCTTTAGCTCGCTTGCTGGAGGCGGAAGACTTGGCGGGAGTTCGGGACTTGATTGTAAATACGGGAATTGCCTGTCCAATCAGTGGCACGACCAACTGGACTGATGTGCGTCAGTTTAACTTGATGTTTTCTACTCAGGTAGGTTCTGTGGCTGAAGATGCTTCGACCATTTACCTGCGTCCGGAAACAGCTCAGGGGATTTTCGTGAATTTCTTGAATGTGCAGAAAACCGCAAGGATGAAGGTTCCTTTTGGGATTGCCCAAATCGGGAAAGCCTTCCGAAATGAAATCGTAGCCCGTCAGTTTATCTTCCGTATGCGTGAGTTTGAACAGATGGAGATGCAGTTCTTCGTTCGCCCTGGCACCGAACTAGACTGGTACAAGCAGTGGGCAGAGACTCGAATGAACTGGCATTTGGCTTTGGGTACGCCGGCTGAGAAATTGAGAAAGCATGACCATGAGAAATTGGCCCACTATGCCAATGCAGCCATGGATATCGAATATGAATTCCCATTTGGTTTCAAAGAAGTGGAAGGGATTCACTCGCGAACTGATTTTGATTTAAAATCCCATCAAGAATTCTCCAAGAAAAAGCAGCAGTACTTCGATCCGGAGGTTAATCAAAACTACATTCCTTACGTGATCGAGACATCGATCGGAGCAGATCGCCTGTTTTTGTTGACGCTTTGCAATGCCTACACGGAAGAAAAATCAGAGGAGAAAAGCAGAACCTACTTGAAATTCCATCCTGCTATCGCTCCGGTGAAGGCAGCCATTCTTCCAATTACCAAGAAAGACGGATTGCCTGAGAAAGCGCAGGAAATTGTGGAATTATTGAAATATGATTTCAATATTATTTATGAAGAGGCGGCGTCTATCGGAAAGCGCTATGCAAGACAGGATTTAATTGGTACGCCATTCTGTATCGCCGTGGATCATCAGACTTTGGAAGATAATACAGTTACCATCCGTCACCGGGATACGACCGAGCAGGAGAGAGTTTCCATCTCTGAGTTGCATGGTAGAATCGCTGAGGCAACGAGCTTTAGACGGGTTTTTGAGAAGATTTGATAATAGCTGTTAGTGGAGACACTAACAGCGGCAATGACAACTAGTGAAAAAAGTCTTGAGATTTAATTTCTCAAGGCTTTTTGGTTTTATCCTCCTCCATTATTGTCTCACTCACGGAAATGTCCCCTGAAGGCATGATATATTTTTGGGATAGTAATTGTTTTGAGCTTTTCCCGATTTTCTACCAACTTCCCGGCCGATTGTGTAGTTTAGATTCAAAAGCATATCCATGTCCCAAAAAGCCCTGATCATAGGTTCCGGAATTGCCGGTATTGCATCCTCTATTCGGCTAGCGGTCCAAGGCTATCAAGTTGAGGTTTTCGAGGCGAATTCCTATCCCGGCGGAAAACTTTCCGAAATCACCTTAAAAGGTTACCGCTTTGATGCAGGCCCATCGCTTTTCACCCTCCCTGAGCAAGTCGAAGAGCTCTTTCGGCTAGCCGGGAAAGATCCCAAGGATCATTTTGATTACGAAAAACTGGAAGTAGCCTGTCATTATTTTTGGGAAGATGGGAAGCAAATCAAGGCCTGGGCAGATATCCATCGCTTTGCTGAAGAGGTAGAAACCAAGCTAGGGGAACCTGCTCAAAATGTACGAGAGGCTTTGCGGAGCTCGGCCTTTATTTATGAGCATTTGGCACCCCTATTCATGCATCGATCCCTGCATCAATTTGGTACCTGGACCAATCCGCAAGCGCTAAAGTCTTACCTCAAAATGGGGAAATTGGGCATTTTCTCCACCATGAATCAGGCAAATGAACGGCAATTCCAGAACCCAAAGTTGGTTCAGCTTTTCAATCGCTATGCTACCTACAATGGATCGGACCCCTATCAGACCCCAGCTACCCTGAATATCATCCCCCACTTGGAATTCAATATCGGAGCCTACTTCCCCAAAAAAGGGATGCATGACATCACCATGAGCTTGTATAGACTAGCTGTAGATCTAGGAGTTGGTTTTCATTTCAATGCAAAAGTTGAAGAGATCTTAGTGGAAAATGGCAAAGCCGTGGGAGTCCAAGTCAATGGCCAAAGCCATCCAGCTGATCTGGTCGTCAATAATATGGACATGGTGAATGCCTACAAAAGTATTTTGCGCAAGCAGAAGCAGCCCAAGAAGTTGCTGGAGCAACCCAAATCCAGCTCTGCCCTGATTTTTTATTGGGGAGTCAAAAAAGAATTCCAAGAGCTAGGACTACATAACATTCTTTTTTCGGAAGATTATCAAACTGAGTTTGAGCATATTTTCAAAAAGGGAAGCATCTACGAAGATCCGACTGTTTACATCAATATCACCTCCACTCACAAATCCGACGATGCTCCCGAGGGCTGTATGAATTGGTTTACGATGATCAATGTCCCCAATAATCAGGGGCAGGATTGGGATAGCTTGATACAGGAAGCCCGGAAAAATATCATCTCCAAAGTCAATCGGGTGTTAAAAACTGATTTGGAATCCTTGATCGAGGTCGAGGAAATTCTAGAACCTCGAACGATTGAGTCCAAAACTTCCAGTGCGAATGGGGCGCTTTATGGCAACTCTTCCAACAATCGATTTGCAGCTTTCCTTCGGCATGCCAACTATTCTTCCGACATCAAAAATCTTTACTTCTGCGGGGGATCGGTACATCCTGGAGGAGGAATTCCGTTAAGTCTCCTTTCGGCGAAGATTATGATGGGATTTGTGGGGGATTCCTAGGCAAAATTCAAAAATGACTTTAGTACTATTAATCTTATCATCCAATTTTTCGTATTTTACATTATGGATTTCAAAAAACACCTAGAGATTCGGCCCGAAAAACGATTTGGTAAACCATGTCTTAAGGGCACCAGAATTTCAGTTTATGACGTACTGAACTGGATGGCCAATGGAATGAGTCGCGATCAAATAAAGTCTGATTTTGAGGAAATTACAGATGAAATGATTGATGCCTGCTTAGCTTATGCAGCCGATAAAGAAAGAAGGATGATTTCAACAATATGAAGCTATTGTTTCATCAAAATATTTCTCCAAAAATTTTAAAGCTTCTTCCCTCGCAATTATCAAATAGCCAGCAAGTTGGATTGGAAAACTCATCCGATATGGAAATTTTTCAATACGCAAGGAAAAATAATTATACGATAGTTACTTTTGACTCAGATTTTATCGATCTCAACGGGGTTTATGGCACTCCTCCTAAAATTATTTATCTGAATACCGGAAATTTAACTACCAAAAATATTTCTGTTCTTCTCATCAAAAATATTTTACGAATATCAAGCTATCTTGAATCCGAAACGGACGAAATTTTGGAAATTATCCAAAGTCGCTAGGAACCACCTCTATTTCTGTGGGGATCAGTACATCCTGGAGGAGGAATTCCGCTTTCCTTGCTCTCAGCAAAGATTATGAGTGAGATGATTTCAAAATTGAAAAATTAGAAAATTGGAAAATTGTAGTCATGAGCAAGGGCAGTACTTTAGCTATAGGTTGGAAAATGGAAAAGTTCGGGCAAAGATTTGCAAATTTACTTCAAATCCTGCTCTGCTGCATGTATTTCGTACTCCATAACTCGTATTTCATGAAAAGTTCGGGCAAAGACTCTAAGCTTCACTTCCATCCCTACTCTGCCCATCGTCAATCGTATTTCGTCAATCATAAATCACAAAAGTGAGTCTATTGCTTCCTGAACCAGATCCTGCTCAAATCCCCGCTGCATCAAATAGCCGACAACCTTAAATCGCTTTTTGTACAGGTCGGGTTCTTTGGTCTTCTCCCATTTCTTTTCTGTCTCCGAAAGAAGCGTGTCATAGTACTCCGTTGGGTCAATTTCCAGCAAGCCTTTTCTGATCAGGTCCTCAGGAACTTGCCGCATCTTCAGCTCCATTCGAATCCGGTTTTTACCCCATTTTTTCAAGCGGAATTTTCCCCGGGCAAAGGCTTTAGCATAGCGCCCCTCATCAATAAATTTCTCCCGGAGAAGAAAACCTATCAGCTTTTCAATCTGCGCTTCAGCGATCCCTTTTTCATAAAGCTTACGCCGCACCTCCCAGACACATCGCTCCTGATAGGCACAGAAAGCAGCGATTTTTTCCTCAGCCTCCTCGACCGTCCATGTGGTTTTTCGGACTTGCTTTGGGTTATTTCTTCCCCAACCAGACATTTTGATTAATTTTATAGAAAATTTTGTCCTTAGTTTTTCTCAAACCTAATAAAAACTCTTACGATGCGAAAGAAAATCATAGCTGGAAACTGGAAAATGAACATGACCTATGAAGAGGGTCAAATACTTACTTCTGAGATCGTGCAAATGGCACAGGATGAACAGTTGAAAGATGTCAGCCTCGTGCTCAATCCACCCTTTCCTCACCTTCACGTGGTAAAAAAATTAATCGGAGGTGCACCCAACGTTTTTGTAGGAGCTCAGAACTGCTCTGACAAGGAATCAGGAGCTTACACAGGAGAAGTTTCAGCGGCAATTTTAGCGTCTTTTGGAGTCAGCTACGTAATTATCGGACATTCGGAGCGAAGAGAATATTTCAAAGAAAATAATGAAATGCTCACCGAGAAAGTGAAGCAAGCCTTGGCAGCTGGACTCCAACCAATTTTCTGCTGCGGTGAATCATTGGATATCAGAGAGGCCGGAACCCATGAACCTAATGTCAAATTCCAGCTCACTGACAGCCTTTTTGAACTTAGTGCTGAAGAAATATCAAAAGTCACCATCGCATACGAACCCATTTGGGCAATCGGTACAGGAAAAACAGCTTCCGCTGAGCAAGCTCAGGAGATGCATGCGGCTATCCGAAAGCATTTGGCCAGTAAGTATGGTAAGGAAGTAGCTGATTCAATTTCCATTCTTTACGGTGGAAGTATGAAACCGTCAAATGCTGCCGAACTTCTTGCTAAGCCCGATGTGGATGGAGGACTTATCGGAGGGGCTTCTTTGAAATCCCGCGACTTCATCGATATCGCCAAATCCTACTAAGCTTGGATGGACTACCGGGAATTCAAATTCACTTGCTCCGAAGATTTTCGAGAGATTCTAATTGCTGAGCTTTCTGAAATAGGTTTTGATGCCTTTTTGGAAACTGAGGAGGGATTCGATTGCTATTCGCCCTTGGACAGTTTCGACCGGGAAGCATTTGATGAGATTCTGAATCGATATCAAAGTCATGCAAACATTACCTTTTCGGAGAATCTCACCAAAAAAGTCAACTGGAATGAGGAATGGGAGAAAAACTATGACCCCATTGCAGTCGGTGACTTGGTATTCGTCAGAGCTTCTTTTCATGAGCCAAGACCAGGGTTTAAATACCAGATAGTCATCAATCCCAAAATGTCTTTTGGGACAGGTCATCATGCGACTACCTTTCAGATTCTGAAGCTTCAGGGAAAAATTGACCATCAAAGTAAGCGTGTATTGGATGTGGGTTCGGGTACTGGAATCTTAGCAATCATGGCTCATCTTCTTGGGGCTTCTTCTGTTGAAGCTTTTGATATCGATGACTGGTGCGTGGATAATGGGAATGAAAACTTTCAGCTCAATGAAGTCCCGGCAACCATGGGGCTAGGCAGCATTCGGGATGTAAATCCCAAGGGGCCCTTTGATATCATTCTCGCCAACATCAACAAAAATGTGCTTTTGGACGAAATGGAGATATATTCCCGTCTTTTGGCACCTCATGGGTACTTACTTCTGAGTGGTTTTTACACCCATGATATTGCCGATATCCAATCGGCTTGCGAAAAGCTTGGCCTGGAATTGGTCAATCAAAGCGAAAAAGATAACTGGGCCGCACTGGTCTTCACTAAAAGCTAAGATGGAGGAACTCTTGTTTTATGCGGTTTTGTTTTTACTACTTCTGGGGCATACGCTCTTAGCAGGAAAAATGTACCGGGCTGTTCACGCAAATTCCCATCTTTCGATCAAGGAAAAAAATGACTGGAAACTTAAGGCCTTGATTTTTCCCGCTTACTATTGGTTTCAATACCAAAAAGAAGTTAAACAATCCTGAAAAGGGGTATTCACAATACACGATCGAACCCGATCCTCAAATTCTTTCGTAATTTACACCCATGGAGTACGTCTGGAAACCTAAACCAATAGCAGCTCAATCTGCACTCGAAAAACTCAGCAAAGAGATCAATGTCAATCCGACTTTGGCCAATGTGCTGATCAATCGGGGGGTGGAGAGCTTTGAGCAGGCAAAGGATTATTTCCGACCGAGCCTTAGTCAGCTTCACGACCCTTATCTAATGAAGGGGATGCAGGAGGCTGTCAATAGAATCGAGGAAGCCATTCGGGACGAGCAAAAGATCCTAGTTTATGGAGACTACGATGTGGATGGCACCACGGCAGTTTCGCTCGTCTATGGCTTTCTAAAAGGCATTTATCCACACGTAGACTTTTATATCCCAGATCGCTATAAAGAAGGCTATGGGATATCCGAAAGAGGGGTCAGATATGCCTCAGATGAAAATTTCTCTTTGGTCATTGCACTAGACTGTGGAATCAAAGCCATCGAAAAAGTGGCATTAGCCAAGGAACTGGGCGTAGATTTTATCATTTGTGATCACCACACACCCGGGGAAATTCTTCCGGCTGCCATTGCCGTTTTGGATGCAAAACAGACGGACTGTCAATATCCCTACAAAGAATTGAGCGGCTGTGGGGTCGGTTTCAAACTGATCCAGGCAATTGCCAAAAGAAGAAATATAGATGAATCCGCACTTTACGGGTATCTGGATTTAGTCGTGGTGAGTATTGCAGCGGACATTGTACCTATCACCGGAGAAAATCGAATTTTGGCCTACTATGGTCTCGATCGGATCAACAATACTCCCAGACCCGGACTCAAAGCTTTGATCCTACGCAGCAAAATCGAAAAAGACATCGGCATCTCTGACATTGTCTTCAAAATCGGTCCAAGAATCAACGCTTCCGGTCGCCTAGAACATGCCAAAGCATCTGTGGAGCTTCTGATCTCTACCGAACTGGACGAGGCTCTTGAGCGAGCCAAAGTCGTGGATGAAGTCAATGCTACCCGACGAAATTTCGATGAAAACATCACCCGAGAAGCATTTGAAATGATTGCGGCAAGGGAAGAGGAGCAAACCTGGAACTCGACGGTTCTATTCAAGGAAGACTGGCACAAGGGTGTCATCGGGATCGTAGCGAGCCGTTGTATCGAAAAGTACTACCGTCCAACCATTATACTCACCGAATCCAATTCTAAAGCAACGGGAAGTGCGCGGTCTGTTGTAGATTTTAATATTTATGAAGCCATTGCAGAATGTAGCGATCTCTTAGATCAATTTGGAGGTCACAAGTATGCTGCAGGTTTGACACTTTCGGTGGATAAGGTTCCTGCCTTTCAAGCAAAGTTTGAAGAGGTAGTTCGAAACCGAATCGAGGAAGTTCATCGAAAACCGGTCATTGAGATCGATGGAGAACTCCTGCTGGACCAAATCAATTATCGCTTTTACAATATTCTAAAGCAAATGGCCCCTTTTGGCCCCGGAAATCCCGAGCCCATTTTCAAGATTTCCAATGTGCAGGCCGAGGATGTGGTCATTTTGAAAGAAAAGCATCTTCGGTTCAAAATTGTGCAGGACGGCCAACTCACCACTCCGGTTTGTCTTGGCTTCGGAATGGCGGATCGAGCAAAGGACCCAGATTTGACTACAGTGAATTTCCTTAGATCCCGAATGCGTTTTGACTTAGTGGCAGAAATGCGGGAAAATTTCTTCCGGGACAAAAGTAGTTTGCAACTCTACGTGAAAGATATCAAATTCGACTAGTATGGAACTTCGAGCAGAGCATCTCATCAAAATATACAAAAGCCGAAAGGTGGTCAACGATATCTCCGTTGAGGTAAAGCAAGGGGAAATTGTCGGGTTACTAGGTCCCAATGGAGCAGGAAAAACCACTTCTTTTTACATGATCGTGGGATTGATCCAACCGAATGAAGGGAAAATCTTTTTGGATCAGGAAGATATTACCAGCCTACCGATGTACAAAAGGGCTCAATTGGGTATCGGATATTTAGCGCAGGAAGCATCCGTTTTTCGCAAACTTTCCGTGGAAGAAAATATTCTGGCAGTCCTCGAAATGACCAATATGCCAAAGCAGCAGCAAAAGGAAAAAGTGGAAAGCCTATTGGAAGAATTCAGCTTAACACACGTCCGAAAGAACCTCGGAATGGTCCTTTCTGGTGGCGAAAGAAGACGTACGGAGATTGCCCGTGCATTGGCGGTTGATCCTAAATTCGTATTGCTTGATGAGCCATTTGCCGGGGTAGATCCGATTGCCGTTGAGGAAATCCAGACCATCGTAGCCAAGCTTAAAACCAAAAATATCGGGATATTGATCACCGATCACAATGTAAATGAAACTCTATCCATCACGGACCGGGCCTATCTGATGTTTGAAGGAAGACTTTTGAAGGCTGGGACAGCTGAAGAATTAGCTGCCGATGAGCAAGTAAGAAAGGTCTATTTGGGCAGTCAGTTTGAATTGAAACGCAAAACTTTTTCAAATTAATGGAGGTAATCAACAGCTTTATGACCTGGGTCTTCAAAAGCCGCCTGGGACAAATCGAATATTTCAAAAAAGCCCCGCATGCGGCTCAAGACAGCGTGTTGAAAGACCTTATTGAAGCTGGAAAACAAACCAAATTCGGAAAGGAATTTGATTTTTCAAGTTTTAAGAGCTACCAAGATTTTGCTAAAAATGTACCTCTAAACGATTATGAAGGCTTCAAGCCTTATATCGACCGAGTCATGAAAGGAGAGCAGAACCTGATCTGGAACACAGAAATCGAATGGTTTTCTAAGTCATCAGGTACTACTTCCAGCAGAAGCAAATACATTCCAGTCACTGAAAAAAGCCTTGAAGAGTGTCATTTTAAAGGCGGGAAGGATATGGTCACTATTTATGTAAATAACTATCCTGACTCCAAGCTTTTTTCGGGTAAATCCCTGACAATCGGAGGTTCTTTGGAATCCAACCCACTTAACTCAAATAGCAAAGCAAAAGCAGGTGATATTTCAGCTGTCATCATGCGTAACCTTCCCATTTGGGCACAATTTGCCAGAACTCCCTCGCTTGAGGTCGCTTTGATGAATGAGTGGGAAGCCAAAATTGAAAAAATGGCTCGCGAAACCATGGACGAAAACGTAGTGAGCATTGCGGGTGTTCCCACCTGGACCATCGTCCTACTGAGAAGAATCCTTGAGATCAAAAAAGCCAAAAACATCCTGGAAGTCTGGCCTAATCTGGAGGTCTTTTTTCACGGAGCGGTAGCCTTTGGTCCCTATCGCAACCTTTTTAAAGAACTCATCCCTTCTGACAAGATGCGGTACATGGAAACCTACAATGCATCGGAGGGATTCTTTGGACTGCAAGACCAAATAGATTCTGACGAATTACTTTTGCTTTTGGATTATGGGATTTTCTATGAGTTTATCCCCATGGAATCCTGGGAGGATGAGAATCCTACCGTACTTCCGCTATGGGAGGTAGAAGTAGGAAAAAACTACGCCTTAGTCATCTCAACAAATGGTGGGCTATGGAGATACAAAATCGGAGATACCGTCCGATTTACCTCAACTAAGCCCTACCGATTCAAAATTTCCGGAAGAACCAAGCATTTTATCAATGCTTTTGGAGAAGAAGTCATTGTGGAGAATGCAGAAAAGGCGGTAGAATTTGCAGCTGAAAAGACTGAAGCGACCATCGAAAACTTTACTGCTGCCCCTGCCTACTTTGGAAACAATGGTGAAAAAGGTGCGCATGAATGGATCATTGAGTTTGCCAAAAACCCGACTGACCTAGCTAAATTCGAAGAGCTATTAGATCAACACTTGCGGGAAATCAATTCCGATTATGACGCCAAAAGGCACAAAGATCTAGCGCTGGTAAAACCAATTATTCATGTAGCCGAAAGTGGGCTTTTCCAAGAATGGCTGCGCAAAAAAGGAAAGCTTGGCGGACAAAATAAAGTCCCCCGACTATCAAATAGCCGCGACTATTTAGATGAGCTTTTAGCGATTATGAAGTAAGCTTAATCAGTTCGCCAAAACTTCCTCGATAAAAGCTCGAATATCCTTTGCCAAGGCTTCAAAGTCCTCTCTGCGATTGTACATCATGTGGCCTGCCTCGTAATACTTCATCTCAATGCGGTCTTGAGGAAAATCATGTCTGGCAAAAGTAAATTCCGCATCAAAGAAAGGAGTAATCAAATCATAATAGCCATTGGCTACCATTACTCTCATCTTTGTATTTCTATGCATCACTTCGCTAAGTGCTCTCGCAGTACTGACATAGGAAGGCTCCCAATAACTGCCATCTGGAACTGGTCTCCAGCGCCATTTACCGCCAATTTCTCCGTTGGAAGACAAATAAGGAATCTCCAGCTCCACACCCAATTCATTGAGTAGGTATGAATTGAAGGCTGCGGTGTAAGCTCCCTCTGTCATGTAATCACTCGGATCTCCTAGTACCGGACCTTCTGCTACTTGATCGGTTTCCACTGCCGCAAATCGTCCATCTAAGGTCCCTATTGCCATCCCATCTTCTCTCAGAAGCTCCTTTTTGAAGCGATGCATCAAAATCTGATTGTCAGACCTGAGAATATATTTTTGACCTAATCCGGTGAAATAAGAAAGCTTTTCCGCAATCTCCTCTTTTCTATCTTTGGATAGATTTTGACCTTCGAAAAGAGCAGGAAGGTATTCTTGATAGGCAAAGTCTCGGGCTTCTTTGGCAAATTCCTCTATGCTTTTTCCCTCTCCGGCTTTCCCATGATACCGGGCTGTCACAGCCATAGATGGCAAATAGGTAAAAAATGAGGTCAAATTATCTGGCCAAGAAGATGATCCTGCATAATCCAATGCCTGAGAAATCAGAATTAGGCCATTTAAAGCAACGTGCTGCCCATCTCCCTCCAAAACTTCAGCAACTTTTGCAGCTCGGGTTGTACCAAAGCTTTCCCCTGCCAAGAACTTGGGAGCCTGCCAACGATTGTTTTCCCGAATCCAAATCCGAATGAAATCAGCAACTGACTGTGCATCTTCGACCAAACCCCAATAGTCTTCTACTTTCCCTTTTTCCGTTACTCGACTGAAGCCTGTTCCGATAGGATCCAAAAAAACCAGATCAGCCAGATCCAGCAAAGCCATTGAATTGCTTTCAACAAGGTATGGAGCAGCTCCATCATCCGCTTTGGCCTCAGAGTCTACCCGAACTACCTTAGGCCCAAAAAATCCCATGTGAAGCCAAATAGAAGCTGAGCCTGGCCCTCCGTTAAAAATAAAGATCACAGGCCGATTTTGGTCAGCTCCCTCCTTGATGTAGCTAGTACTCCAGAATGAGGCAGTCACTTCTCCTTTCGAATTCTTAAGAAATGTTTCTTTGACAATGGACTGATAAGAAATCCTTTGACCGTCAAACACCCCGGTGTGGCTTTTTACAAATTGACGCGGACTATGCGAGGCAGTATCAGACTCTTGGGCGAAAGAGGACTGGTAGGTAAATAAAAATACAACAAGGAGAATAGATGAGATTTTTTGCATGATTTAATATAGTTTGGCTCCGTTGGCAACAATTCGCTCGGTAGATGTAAGAACTACCCGTCCTTTTTCGTCTGGAAATCCAGTGATCAAAACTTCAGACATAAAATCAGCAATCTGTCTAGGTCGAAAATTGACTACGCATACTACCTGCTTACCTTTAAGCTCGGCTTCTGAGTAAAGCTCCGTAATTTGGGCAGATGACTTTTTCACACCGATTTCAGGTCCAAAATCAACCCAAATTTTATAGGCAGGTTTCCGCGCTTTTTCAAAATTTTCAGCTCGAATAATGGTACCAACACGAATATCTAATTTGGCGAAATCTTCGTAGTCAATCGTTTGCATAGTGATTTTTTTTACTAATTTTATGAACCTTTTAAAATGCCCTAAGTTTAAAATAAGGTAACGAACTCAAAATGCTTAATAAACCTACATTTCCTTTTGGTAAAATTGGCTTTATTCTGACCTCTGTATTAGCATTATGCCTTTTTTCAGGTGAATCACTGGCGCAAAATGAGCAAGAGAAGCCAATTGAAGTACCAAGACAATCAGACCGACCTGTTGTAGAAGAAGATGGATCCTTTCATCATAATTTTAATTCGGATCAAAATGATATCAAAGTTAATGCTGAATTAAAAGTTAGTCCGGTTCCAATTCCTACCACTCCTATCAGAAGAGAAGTAGTCATAGGACCTGAAGGAAAAAAATCCAGTGAGCCTTCATCAACATTATCATTTAATATCTTTCTCTATGTTTTAGAGAAATTCAAAGCAGACTAATTTGTGTTTTCTTTTAAAAGCAAAAAGGGACTTTTTAGAAAGTCCCTTTTTTTATGATTCTGTTAGAAATTTTTCCAGATCTTGTACACTAATCATTCCTTCATAAAAGGCTCGTCCAAAAACAGCAGATTGTACCCCTACGTCTCTTAGCGCCTTGAAGTCGTCAATCCCTCTCACCCCGCCACTTGCTGCAATATGCAACTGGGGAAACTTCTCCTTCACCGTCTTATAAAGCTCAAAATTGGGACCTTCCATGACCCCATCTCGAGTTACATCCGATACTTTGAGATATTTGAGGCCTCGCTCATAAAAGAATTCAATATGTTCGTAGAGATCAATACTTGTTTTTTTGAGCCAACCACGGATTTTAATTTTATTATCTGATGGGTTGGTATCCGCTGCAAGATTGATTTTTTCACGCCCATAGGACAAGATAAACTGAGCGAAACGCTCCGGGTAGTTTGCCGCCGCAGAAGATATCGTTACCGTTTTTGCCCCAAACTCTAGGCATTTGATCACATCTCCATCAGTCGTAATTCCTCCGGTGAAATCAACCTTCAAATCGGTATATCCGGAGATTGCCTCCAAAATATGGTAGTTTTTTGGCTCACCCCGTCTTGCACCATCCAAATCCACCAAGTGCAAGCGCTTAATGCCAATAGACTCAAATTGCTGAGCAATCGCGAGAGGATTATTGGAAATGACTTCCTGAGTGGAAAAGTCTCCACGCTTCAGGCGGACACATTTGCCATCAATAAGCCATATTGAAGGTATTATTTCAAACATTTTAATTTCGATAGAGGTGTCTAGTAAAATAAGCAGAAAAATCTGAATCCTAAAGATAACACAGAAGACTACTATCTCTCCAAGTAAAGTGGCAAAACTTTACAATTTTTTAAATTTACTCAAGGATTCAATGCAAAAGATGAAATTAGAATAGCAAGATAAGCAATTCACCCAGCACCCTAATTTTTTTTGCTAATTGAGCTGCATACTTCGGTTTCACTCAGTACAGTCGTCGAAAGAATAAGGGCATAAGCGTGCGAAATCTAAATCTCGAGGCCTATTCTAGCAGGTATTTTTTGTATTGATAGGAAATCGAACATTCAGAATTTCAATATTGCAACTTCGCTATTTTACCATCTGGACCAGATGCCCAAATACTTCCTGTTGAGGTACTCAAAGAAACTGCATGGAAGGACATGTCTGAAAAGCGCTCCCAAGTTTTGCCACCATCTTCAGAAAAATCTGATCCGCTAGGTCCAACAGCTATCAACCATGAAAACCTCGGGAAGTATTGTACACCGGATCGATAGCCACTTGGCCCTGTAGTATTTTCTTCAGACCAGTTCATAGAAGGAGTCAAAAATAGTCCAATATTCCCTTTTTCTGAATCGGGCTCTAAGTAGTCCCCACCCACAGCTACCAATTCTCCCTTTTTCGTATAAGTCATTGAAAAAATTCCCTGCGAGGACTCTCCTTGAATCAGTGGACTCGGATGAACCATCCAGGTTTTCCCACGATCCGGTGAGTGGTGGATATTTGAATAACTACCGCCACTCCCGAGCCAAATATTATCTTCTTGTGCAAGGAGTGAACTAGCAGATGCTGCAAAACCTGCTTCACCTTCCTCCGCTTGCGGAAGGGAATCCAATAGACTCCAAGTCAAGCCTGCATCCAAGGTTTGATAGATCATCCAAAAGCCATCTACAGGATCTCCGAAGACGTAACCGCGCTTTTCATCTGCAAAATTGATTCCATCGAAAAATGCCTTTTCGGACTCTTCTAACTTCAACTCCCAACTTTCCCCACCGTCTGAAGTACGATAAATCCGAGCTGGTTGTCCAGCTGTCACCACTATGGCTTCTTCAGCATTAAAAGCATGAATCGAACGGAAATCTACCGAATCCAAGCCATCAACCACTCCTGAACTCCATGAACTCCCTCCATCAACTGATCGAAGCCAAATTCCTTGCGAACCACTTGCCCAAATTATATCAGAAGTGACTACGCTGATACCACGAAGAGATGCTTCGGTTGGTGTATTGACTACTTCCCAAGCCAATGGTTTTTCTGGAGGCTCCTGACCTGATTTATTTTGACAAGCAGAAAAAATAAGTGAATAAACGATGGCAAGCGTGAAGCTCAGCCGATTCTTGAATATGAAGTTTTGCACAAATACTTTTTTATGAATAAAATTTCAGACTAGGCCAAATGTAAGAAGCTAAAGCATTAGGAGCCTTATATTTTTATGCTGGGATTTGAAATACCCCAGCACATGACTCTGAATAATTTCCTTAAACTTTCACGTCTACTTTTCGATACGCTTCAATAAGTGCAAGCTCACCTTCTTTTCCAGGCATCGCATTGCCATGCTCCATTCCCATTACCCCCTTAAACCCTTTATCATGAATGTATTTAAATACATTTTCAAAATTGATTTCTCCAGTTCCCGGTTCTTTTCTTCCCGGATTGTCACCGATTTGGATATAGGCTATTTCATCCCAGCACTTCTCCATATTAGCAATTAGATTTCCCTCATTTCGCTGCATATGGTAGATATCGTATAGAATCTTACAAGCTGGACTATCTACTGCCTGACAAATCATAAAGGTCTGGTCAGCATGTCGAAGGAAAAGATCAGGATTGTCACTGAGAGGCTCCATGACCATGATCAATCCATGTGGTTCGAAGATCTCAGCACCCCGTTTCATCGCTTCGATGACATTGGCAGTCTGAATCCCCATCGGCAGGTTTCTATCAAAATACCCCGGTACCACCGTCATCCATTTGGCATTGACCCGCTTGGCCACCTCCACTGATTCACGACAGGTTTTGAGAAAAGTATCCATAAATTCCTGCTTGCCTGTTGCTAAAGAAGTCTTCCAATTATCCCCGCCTTCGATCACAAAAACTCCCATTCGCATCCCCAGTTGATCTAGTGTATTTCCGATTTGCTCTTGCTCCTCAACAGATCGCTTGAGCATACCATTATCTTCTAGAGAGCGAAAACCCTGATCAGCCATAAACTTCAGCTCATCGATGATTCCTCCCGGGGCGTGATTTCTAAACATCCCGAAATGCGGAGCAAAGTCCATGTTAAAAGTTGGAGCATTCAGCGAATCCTTGCCCATAGCCTGAAAACTCATTCCTCCAGTAAGACCCAAAAAAGTACTTCCAAGACCTACTTTTTTTATAAATCCTCTTCTTTCCATGGCTTAGATCACTTTAGTTTTACCGGGAACGGCATGTGGATAAAATCCATCCTCATTGGGAAGTATTTTTGGAAGGGCATCCCAGGCAAGTTTTTCAGGGAATAAATCTACAGATCCATTCAAAGCCTCATCCCAGGAAATGACTTTTCCCGAATAGGTCGCATACCTTCCCATAATGGAAGTCATGGTACTTTTTGCTGCATTTTCAGCATCAGCAAATTTATAGTCTCCTTTTACCAAAGCCGCCCAGAGTTCGTCGTGCTCTACCTGGTAGGGATTGGCATTGTTTTCCCGATCATGGGTATAAATGGAATTCCCTTTCCAATCACTCAGATTACCGTGATTTCCGGCACTGAGATAGACTTTCCCTTTCGTGCCTTGGAAGGTTTCGTCCACCCGATTAGCTGCTCCGGGGAAGTGTCTGCATTCACTGTGAATCACCGATCCATCTTCGTAGGTAAAGGTGATCACATGATGATCAAAGATCTCACCATGATCTTTTCCGGTACGAACCTGACGCCCACCTGTACCTTCTGCTTTCACCGGATAGCTTTGCTTGACCCAATTGGCCACATCGATATTATGCACATGCTGCTCTGTGATATGATCTCCGCAAAGCCAGTTAAAATAGTACCAATTCCGCATCTGATACTCCATTTCAGTCTGGCCAGGTTGTCGTTCTCTCACCCATACCCCACCATCATTCCAATAGACCTGTCCACCAACAATATCTCCTATTGCTCCATCGTGAATTCGTTTGATGGTTTCACGGTAGTTGGCTTGGTAGTGCCGCTGCAAACCAACGACTACATTCAATTTTTTTTGTTTTGCTATCTCTGCAGCGGCTAAAACTCTGCGAATTCCAGCAGCATCGGTGGCTACTGGCTTTTCCATAAAAATCTGTTTGCCTTGCCTTACGGCTTCTTCAAAGTGACTGGGGCGAAAGCCAGGAGGTGTCGCTAAAATAACCACATCTGCTTCAGCTATTGCTTGTTTGTACCCCTCAAATCCTACAAACTGTTTCTCTTTCGGGACCTGAACCTTTTCTGGACCATATTTATCCAAAATTGGCTTCAAACTTTTATCCAATCGATCTTGAAATGCATCTGCCATTGCAACCAATCGAATGGGGTGACCGGTCTCAAAAGCCTGGAATACAGCTCCCGTACCCCTACCTCCGCAGCCAATGAGTGCCAGCTTGAGATGGTTGTCAGAAGAGGCATAAGCCCCAGGTACGACGAATGGCGAAGTCAGGACACCTCCGGTCAAAATGGCGGAAGTCTTAATAAAGTCCCGGCGAGAATTTTCGGTTTTCATATTTTGGGTTGTTTTAGGTTTAATAGTCATCGATAGGTGCTTGTCCATAATAGGCCTGAATTTCTTCTTCAGATGGACTTTCTAAGGGTCTAACCAGCCGAATCCCCAAAAATGGCGCTTCTGGAAACCACCATTGGCTTTTGGGAATTTGTGGATCAATCTGTTTCCATTTTGGATCAGTGGCAAATCTTCTGCTAGCGCTAATTTCATCTGCAGAATGCTTGAAACTACCTCCACGAACTACCCTTGGATAGAGATTGGTGGAAGGGTTTAAGGGGTTTATTTCGGAGGATTCCTTATAAAAATTCGAATCATAATGATCCATGGTCCATTCCAGTACATTTCCATAGATATCGTAAAGCCCCCAAGGATTTGGCTTTTTGAGGCCTACTTTCTGAGTGGACTCTTCCGAATTTTCTTTAATCCATGCGTAATCACTCAAATCAGAACTCTTTTCTCCGAAAAAATACCGGGCATCTGATCCTGCCCTCGCTGCATATTCCCATTCCGCTTCGGTAGGCAATCTGTAGAATACACCCGTTTTCAGATATAACCAATGGCAAAATTGGATAGCTCCATACTGTGTCATACCTACAGCAGGCTTGCTTTCCTTACCCATCCCGAAAGTCATATCTAGATACGGTAGAGAAGGACGAGAAAGACCATCCACTTGATCCCCAATGGGACCTTCGGAAATAGCTAATTCATAATTCTTATCAACAAATAGCTCAAAAATATCCCAAGTAATCTCATGAGCGCTCATCCAAAATGCATCAATCTGAACAGCATGAGCTGGTTTTTCATCTAAAAAATCTGAATTATCAGAGCCCATAATGAAACTTCCAGCGGGAATTGGTACCATAGAAAAATAGAGATCAGTACCCTCAATAGACTGATCATAGGCATTGAATTCCGAATAGTCCTTTTCGCCTAAGGTCAGGAAAAGTAGAATAATAAAAACCCATGTCTTGCTCATGCCCATTTGATCTCAATTACATCCTTTTTACGACTTCTTTTTTGGGAATTTTGATGGACCACATCCCGCGAAGATCTCCGATTTGATGCCCTTTTGCTTTATCCTCAGGGTAAAGCTCATTTAACTTCTGTAAGGTCTCTTCATTGATTTCCTTGCCCGGTTCACCATGGCAATTCAAGCAAAGTCCTCCAGGAATTACAATTGCTTTAGTGTAAAGCAACTCCTCTCCTCCATTTAGTTTTTGGAGATTGGGTGCTAGTTCGTTTCCATTTTCAACATCGTACTCGTAGGTTTCAAGATAGCGCAACTCCATTTCAGTAGGCTGGTCTGCAGGATTTCGGTACCGATTGGAAGCTCTTCTTACCTCCACTCCGTATTTGTCCCCCACTTCTTTCAAAATAGGAAGGGCTTGAACATTACAAAACTCAATAGCTCCGGGTACTCCTTTCTCGGCAATGGCTTTCTGAAGGCTTCCCATGAGTTGCTTCTGAGCCTCCAAGCTGATTGAATCACCCCATATCATGGCTTCTTCGAGTATTTCAGCTTCATTTAGCTTTTTCACTTCCATTGCTTGGTTTACTTCCTCAAAGACTTCTTTGGAAACTCGCTCGCCACCTCCACAAGAAGCCAAAATGGTGATAAAGAAAATAAGAGTCAGATTCCGAGTCATATCTTTTATTTGGTTTGCTTTTGCTAAATCTACTAATCAATCCTAATAAATGATAGGAAAGCCTTAATTTAGACATTCAAAATTGAACTTTGACAAGTGCGGAATTCACTTAAATTTGTTTGTATTCAAAGCAAATGATGAGAAAATACCTACTCTTTATTTTTACCATATTTATGTTCTCCAGTTTTGCGAAGGGACAAACCTTTTCGCAATTACAAAGCTGGGGCTTAGACTTTGAGTCAATATATTGGACATCTAATCTTCATGGAGTTATTGTAGGTGAGCAAATTATTGCAGTCACAGAAGATGGAGGAGAAAGCTGGCAGGAAGTTCCTAGAAACTTTGATTTCAGGTTTTTCGATTTGACATTTCTTAGCGAGATTACCGGAATTGCGGTCGGTGAACAAGGTCAAGTTTATTACTCTTTGGATGGGGGAAAAACTTGGGAGTCGTCAGACTCTGGTACTACAAAGGATATTTTTAGTGTTTCAAAAATTAATGAAACGGAGGCAATTGCTGTTGGAGCTGATGGTTTAATTATTAAATCAACTGATGAAGGAAAAACCTGGGTAGAAGTGGGTTCCAATTTAAGTGCAAACCTCTATGAAGTGGATTTTTCGGATAGTGGGCTTGGAGTTTTAGCCGGAGATCAGGGCCTTGTTGCCCAATCCAGAGATATGGGTGAAACATGGGAAATCACCTCAGTAGCCACCTCTGAGAATTTAAAGAGCATAAAAATCTCAGCTTCGGGTAAAGTTTACGCGGCAGGGGAAGCAGGAACTATTATCCATTCTCTTGATACTGGTAAAACATGGACTAGTATTCAAGCGTCCGAGGCTGTAGATTTTTACAGCCTAAGCATCGGAGAATTGGATGAAAGGATAATTAATGTCGCGGGAGCTAATAATGCATTATTTAGGTCTGTTAATTCGGGAACAAGTTTTTCAAAAATCAACCTGCCTGCCCAAGGAAGTGAAAGAACAATTAAAAAGCTAAGCTTCAAACCAGGTGAAAACACAATTTACGCTGTCGGTCAAGATGGATATTCCATTACATCTACTAATGCTGGAAACTCTTGGGCATTAAAACTTTTGGGTTATCGTGTAGATTTTTATACGCTTGAATTTCTATCCAACACCTTTGCAATAGCTGCAGGAACTGAAGGGAAGTTTTTCGTAACCACCAATGCATTTAGATCAGTAATTGAAAGGCCCATTCCGGATAAAATCTCAATTCTTACCGCTGATTTTTGGAACGGAAATTATGGTTTTGTTGCTGGAGAAAACGGTAACATTTATAGAACGTCCAATGGTGGACAATCATGGACGCCACTTCCGATCCAAACAAATCAATCTCTGAAAGGAATTCATTTATTCCTTCCCGAATTCCCATATCTGTCTGGACAATCTGGCCTGATTGTGCGTTCTTCTGGCACCAGCGGCAACTCCTGGGAACTTTTTCAGCAAGAAACCACGGATACCGACCAAGATATAAATGACCTTTTAGGTTTTGATCTTCAAAACGCCATGACGGTAGGAGAGGGTGGCTACATCAGCATTTCTAATAATGGCTCAGATTGGCCAAGAATCGAATCTGGAACAGAGAATGATCTTTACTTCACATCACAACTGAGCGATTCAACTGCGATTGTGGTTGGTGAAAAAGGGACCATTTTAAAAACCGAGGACCTAGGCAGGTCTTGGAAAAAGATACCGACTGAGTATGAAATAGACTTTTTGGGAGTTGATTTTTTTGATGATAAAACAGGCTTTATTGTAGGAAAAGAAGGCCTATTTCTGATCAGCGTAGATGGCGGTGAGTCATGGACCAAATTCGATTCAAAAACAAAAAGAGATTTGTATGCAATCCAATCAGTGAATCCCAATAAAGCATTCGCAGTGGGGAAGGATGGGGTTGTTATTGGATACGATTGTGTACCACCTTCTGGAGGATTGGCAGAAATTTCAGGTCCTAGCTTTACTTGTCTGGAAATGAAAACATACACAATTGCTGATTCCCCTGCACCTGGATCAGAAATCACCTGGCGTGTAGACGGAGGCAATATCATTTCCGGTCAAGGCACTTCCGAAATCGAAGTGGAATGGACTGATCCGGGTAGAAAAGGGGTCTTCGTCAGTCGCCAGAATTTCTGTGGATCCGGAGAAACCTCATACATGGAGGTAATTGTCTCTGATATCCCACCTCAAAATCTTCAAATCCAGGGAGAAGGAACAACCTGCGTGGATCAAACAGAGACTTACGCACTCCCGACACTAGAAGGTGTAACTTATACCTGGAATGCAGCAGGTGGTACCATCATCTCAGGACAAGGGACTGCCGAGGTTGAGGTAGAGTGGACACAAGCTGGCCAAACCACACTGACTGCTACACCCGAAAATAGCTGTGGTACCATTGATCCAGTCCTTCTTCCAATTCAAGTGATCGCAAGTCCTAGCCAACCCGGCGAAATTCAAGGCGAAAGTATCTTGGCTCCAGGAAATTACTTTTATGAAGTTCAAAATCAGCCCAACTTTAATTTCCAATGGCAAATAGAAGGTGAAGGAAGGATTTTGAGCGGTCAGGGGACCAACAGAGTAGAGGTATCCTGGGTGGAAGAGGGGGAATATAGCCTGACTGTAGCTGCCCAAAATGCATGTGGATTTGGACCGGAGAGGAGCCTGCCTGTCATTGTCAGTCTAGTGACATCATTGGAGCCTTCGCCGGCTATCAAAGGATTGAATGTCTTTCCAAACCCATCCTCAGGAAATGTGTTTATTGAGGCGGAATTTTTAGACCAGTGGAATTCAATTGATATCATTGATCCAAATGGAAAACCCATTGAAATGCTTCCAATCAATAAGGGACAAAAACGGATCGAAATTAAAAATCTTCGGCCGGGATTGTATTTTATCCGAATGACGGGGTCTGCTGACCTTGTGGTCAGAAAAATTCTTGTTCAATAGAAAAAAATCTTCACCACATAGAATTTTTCCACTTGTCATATTTTTTCGAGATAGCCAAATTTTATTTGGCACTTGTAAAATTATATCCTTTTTATTCTAGATATTTAAAATATCATACCGCATGATATAATTAATCCAAATTATATTAGGTTTTTTGATTTGGGAATTCCGAAAATTTTTTGATGATTTGGGGAGAATATAAACCCAAATTTTATGCATTCACTTGCCCCAGAGAGTTTGATGATGTCATATGGCTACAAGCCAGAATGGTCTGAAGGAGCTGTCAAATGCCCTATATTCCAGACATCCACCTTCGTTTTCAAAAGTGCAAAAGAAGGAAAAGAGTTTTTTGAAATTGCTTACGGCAAAAGAGAAAAATCACCAGAGGAACAACCGGGCCTAATCTACTCCAGACTGAATAATCCAGACCTTCAAATCCTGGAGGAACGACTGACTCTATGGGATGGTGCAGATGAATGCGCTGTTTTCGAAAGTGGTATGTCTGCGATTTCAACGGTTTTACTAGAGTTTTTAAGACCTGGGGATGCATTGCTATATAGTAAACCTGTCTATGGAGGAACGGATCACTTTATCAACAAAGTCTTGCCTCAATACGGGATTGAAGGTGTAGGTTTTACCAACGCCATGGATGAGGAAACTTTGATATCTATAGCCCAAGGGAAAAATGTGAAACTGATTTATATCGAAACTCCTGCTAATCCTACCAATGCCCTTTTCGATCTGACCCTTTGCAAAAGAGTGGCTGACCGGCTAAGTACCCCGGAAAATCAAGTTTATGTCGTAGTAGACAACACCTATATGGGGCCTCTTTGGCAACATCCTCTGAAGTTAGGAGCTGATTTGGTAGTTTATTCAGCGACCAAATATATTGGAGGGCATTCGGACTTGATAGCCGGTGCTGTCCTTGGGCGATCTGAATTAATGCAGCGAGTACGAACGCTCCGGACTTTTTTGGGAAATATGGCAGGGCCATGGACCGGATGGTTATTGATGCGAAGCCTAGAAACGCTGAAAGTAAGAATGACACAGCAGGCAAAAAATGCCGAAAAAGTAGCCGATTTCCTTAAAAACCATCCAAAAGTAAGTAAGGTTTACTATTTAGGACATTTAGAAGAAGGTGACCCTCAATATGAGATTTTTAAGCATCAGCTGTCCTCAGCAGGTGCAATGGTCTCTTTTGACATAGAGGGAGGAGAAGAAGCGGCTTTCCGATTCCTAGACAACCTCAAACTCTTCAAACTAGCAGTTTCACTAGGTAGTACCGAATCTCTCGCGGAACATCCGGCCACCATGACTCACAGTGATGTAGATGAAGGAGACCGGGCAGAAATTGGAATTTCTGAAAACCTAGTCAGGCTTTCTATCGGAGTGGAATATTTTGAAGACCTAATTTGGGATATCTCTGAGGCACTTAAAAATGCATAGAAAGGGAAAAACTAAAAATCAAAGAGTGGGCTTTTTACTGGATGTTTGCTACTAAATACTAGCTAGTAAACATCACTTTTCCCCTCTGATTTTTACATATTGAAAAAGGTCTCCTATGGTTCCTCTTTTAACATAGGCCTTTTTCAATATGGCTTCGGGAACATAGCCTGCCTTTTCTAACACATTCATAGACTCTCCATTGTAATCAAAAACCTGGGCAAAAACCCGCTGTATATCGAAGCGCTCAAAAAGGTAATCGGTATAAAGTCTAACTGCTTCAGTAGCAATTCCTTTTCCCCAAAAAGGCTCCCCTACCCAGAAACCCAATTCCACGTTTGTTCGTAGTTCATCTTTACCTCGCTCGGAACCTATTGCTCCGGCTAACTTGCCCTCGAATTCGATCGCGAAGTTTTGCGGAGGATTAAATTTTTGATTATGCTCAATCCAGTGACGGGCATCATGGATGGTATATGGTTGCGGGAAACTATCCCGCAAATTCATCGCTATTTTGGGATTATTGGCCAAAGGATATAATTGGTGGAAGTGATTTTCATTCCACGTTACCAGCTTAATTTCTTTTTCTCCTGCAAGTATCATAACAGCAATTCCTAACAATCAGGGAATATAACTCCCTATCCAAGCAATCTACAAAAATAGCCCCAGTTTTACGCAAAAGGTCAATTTATTCTTCCAGACCAGAATTTTGCATTTTCTCAAGGTTTTCTGCCAAGCGCAATGCAGAAATAAACTCCTCAATATTCCCATCCATGACTTCGGGGAGATTATAGACGGTCTTATTGATTCGGTGATCAGTCACCCGAGACTGGGGATAGTTGTAGGTTCGGATTTTATCTGAACGATCTCCACTACCTACCATGGATTTACGCTGCGCTCCCACGGATTCATTGTGCTTGGCTAGTTCGATTTCATATAGTCTTGATCGAAGGACCTTCAGCGCTTTCTCAAAGTTTTTGATTTGAGACTTTTCATCCTGACAGGTCACCACCAACCCTGTGGGATTGTGGGTCAATCGGACCGCCGAATAGGTTGTATTGACAGACTGCCCACCCGGACCGGAGGAGCAGTAGGTATCCTTCCGGATATCATTCATATCGAGATGAACCTCTACTTCATCCATTTCGGGCAGTACTGCCACTGAAGCTGCGGAAGTATGTACCCTCCCCTGGGACTCGGTTGCCGGCACACGTTGCACTCGGTGTACACCGGATTCATATTTGAGCATGCCATATACATCTGCCCCAGATACCGTAGCAATGATCTCTTTATAGCCTCCTGCAGAGCCAAAAGTCAAATCTAAAACGGTCAACTTCCATCCTTGCATCTCACAAAATCGCTGATACATTCTGAATAAATCTCCTGCAAAAATCGCGGCTTCATCACCTCCTGTACCACCTCGGATTTCTAAGATACAGTCCTTAGAATCGTTGGGATCTTTAGGAATCAGAAGTTGCTTGAGATGCTCTTCCATCGAATCCTTGCGCTCTCGCAATTCATCCAGCTCAGATTTGGCCATTTCGCGAAAATCCGGATCTTTTTCCTTTTCTAAGATTTCTTTTGAGCTGTCAATATTTTGAAGAATCAACTTGTACTCGTCATATGCTTCCACTACCTTTTCAAGGTCTTTATACTCTTTGGTGAGCTTGGCATACTTACTCATATCCGACATGGATTCGGGCAGGATGATGAGTTGTCCAACTTCTTCAAATCTCTCTTTTAGCGCTTGTAATTTATCTAGCATGGTTTTTTCTTCGCTGTACAAAAGTAAGGATTAATCCTGTTTGCGTTTTCCTTTAAAGTATATTGTTTGAGTATCATTTAGACAGCTTCATCCCTCTTCAGAAAAATTAAAATGCTATGGCTCCTCAACGAATTTCCCTTTTGTTTCTTTCCTTTCTATTCCTTGGGTTCCAATGTGAAGAAGAATTGCCATTAGATTGTATAGATCCTGACCTGATCAATATTTCAGCAGGCTGCTACCAAATATATGAACCGGTTTGTGGTTGTAACGGTATTACTTATGGCAATGATTGCGAAGCTAGATCATCTGGGGTAATTTCCTTTTCTCCCGGGGTCTGCGGAGATTGATTGAATTTTTTTTTCAAATCACCCTTTTATCAGCGAATTGAGGAGATCCTGAAGCCATTTAATTTCTCCAAGCTGAAAAATAAAAAGACAAAATACATTGATCCCCAAAGCCCAAAAGGTAGCCGGGTGTTTTAATTGTTGATATTTCCATGCTGCTAAAAGGATCAATAGAATAATGATCGCTTGGGAAAGAAGTGTGGGAAAAACAATGTCTAAATTTGGCCATTGATCCACTTGTGAAATAATAAATATGTTTTGAATACCTCTGCCCAAAGCAGGCATCATAATGATAAAAACCGTAGAAACCAGCCACCATGCATGGTCTTCCAAATGCTTTCTTTTGAGAGTAGCCATTATTACTGCAAATCCAAAGATGAGAATCATGGGAATCTCACAGATAGCAACTCCGTAAAAAAAGTCAGGGGTAAAAGGCCCAAACCTTTCGGGATTTGCTAAGGAACTCTGCGCACTTTCCAGGTCTCGATGCATCATACTCAATGCTGTGAGACAAACTCCCCCGGCCAGAAACATTCCGATGATGCCATTGGTCCTATGCTTTTCAAGCTGCCCATGGGTAGCATAGTAGGGCTGAACGATGAGATAAAAATACCAAATCGTCCCCGTCCAATAATGAATATGAACAGACCAGGCATTTTCAGTGAAATCTCCCCAATAATCCATTGCTATTCCTAGCTGCATAAAGGCCATCGGGATGAGCATCCAAAGATACAAAGTTTTGTACCTGCTAAGTTGTGACATACCTACATCAATTGGTGAAAAAAAAAGCCATCAATCAAAAATTCCGATATAAGATAAACAAATTCAGCGTTTTACAAAAAGAAAACCCGGGTTTGAGCCCGGGTTTAAAAAGAAAAATTTGGGATTGAATCCTAAGAGAATTTTACTCCACAGTAACAGATTTTGCCAAATTCCTTGGCTGATCCACATTACAACCACGCATCACTGCTATATGATAAGAGAGCAGTTGCAGTGGAACCACGGCCACTAGGGGCGCAAAAGCTTCGTGGGTTTCAGGAATCTCAATCACGTGATCTGCCATACCCCGCACCTGTGTATCTCCCTCAGTGACTACTGCGATGACCTTTCCTTTTCTGGCTTTCACCTCCTGAATATTAGAGACTACTTTTTCATAAGAGCTATCCTGCGTAGCAATAAAAATTACCGGCATTTCTTCATCAATCAAGGCGATCGGACCATGCTTCATCTCTGCAGCTGGATAGCCTTCTGCATGGATATAGGATATCTCCTTCAGCTTCAAAGCACCTTCCAGAGCAACCGGGAAATTATATCCACGGCCTAGATACAGGGCATTTCGTACATCTTTGTATTCAGAGGCGATGTACTCAATTTGCTTATTGGATTCCAATGCCTTTTCTACCTTAGAGGGAATGGCTTCTAGCTCATGAAGCAACTGGATATAGCGTCCTTCAGGCAAAGTACCACGCTGATAGCCTAACTTAAGCGCCATCATCGCCAAGACCGAAATCTGAGCTGTAAATGCTTTGGTCGAAGCCACACCGATTTCTGGACCTGCGTGCGTGTATGAACCTGCATGGGTAGCGCGTGGAATAGAAGAACCTACCACGTTACAAACTCCAAAAATGGTTGCCCCTTTGGACTTGGCCAACTCGATCGCAGCCAAGGTATCAGCTGTCTCTCCGGATTGGGAGATCGCAATCACGAAATCCCGATCATTGATCACCGGGTTTCTGTATCTGAATTCGGACGCATATTCTACTTCAACAGGGACCCGGGCAAATTCCTCAAACAAGTACTCTGCTACCAAACCCGCATGCCAAGAAGTTCCGCAGGCTGTTATAATGATGCGTTCGGCATTCTGAAATTTATTCATGTAATCACGCAAACCGCCCAAAACTAAACGGCCTGACTTTGCATCCAATCGTCCCCGAAGACAGTCAGCGATGGACTTTGGCTGCTCATAGATTTCCTTCATCATGAAATGCTCATAGCCGCCCTTTTCGATAGCTTCAAGCTCCATTTCCAGCTGATTGATGTAAGGATTGGTCTCCACATTTTCAATTGTCTTGACCTGAAGACGACCGTTTCGGATCACTGCAATTTCGTAGTCATCCAGATACACTACCTTATTGGTGTATTCTATAATGGGGGTAGCATCAGATGCCAAAAAGTACTCATCTTCCCCCACTCCTATCACCAAGGGCGAACCCTTTCGAGCAGCGATCAAGGTATCCGGTTCTTCCAGATTGATCAGAACGATGGCATAAGCGCCGACGACTTTATGAAGCGCAAGTCGTAATGCCTCCTCAAGCGAACACTGATTGTGTTTTTGAATATCCTCGATAAACTTGATAAAAACTTCCGTGTCCGTTTCGGACTGAAACGAATAGCCTTTTTGGAGAAGGTCTTTCTTTAGGACCTCGTAGTTTTCGATGATCCCATTGTGGATCATGGCTAGTTTCTCCGAAGAGGAATAATGGGGATGTGCATTGACATCATTAGGCTCTCCATGAGTAGCCCAACGGGTATGCCCAATTCCTATCTTAGACTGGATAGCTCCATTTGATTCAAGATGCTTTTCCAGTTCAGAGACTTTTCCTTTCTTTTTGTAAATACTCAGGCCTTTTTGATCCAACAGGGCTACTCCGGCACTGTCGTATCCTCGGTATTCCAAACGCTTGAGTCCTTTGATAATGATGGGCAAAGCTTCCTGCTGCCCCACATACGCTACAATTCCGCACATATTGAAAAATAATTTAAGGTAAATTGAACTTCCACAAAGAAACAGCTTTCATGCCAAAAAAAAGAATCCACTTTCTTAAAATTTGAAAGTGGATTCTAATAACTTTTTCGAAAACGATTGCTTATCGAATTTTCGAGTAAATCACTCTGACTTTTATATTGTTATCTTGAACTTTGAACTGTCTAAACGAGCGCTTAAAGTCGTCGTTTCCCGAAGAACGCCTAAAAAATGTTCCACCATAAAAAATCCAGTCTCTCCTTGGAATTTGGCCCCTGAAAATTGCATTAAAATGAGAAGATATATCCGTAGAATAAGAGGTTCGTGAAGGGTTCAAAAGCATTTGAGCGGGAGCAATATTGATCGGTACGAGATTTCCATTTTCATCTTCTCCAATTTGTGGCTGTCCTGTTCTCTGAACGGCTAAAGGAAGTAACTCTTCCCCATTATAAATAAAATTATTTGATTCATCAGTAAAATATAAATATCCTGAGAACAGGGGGTTTTGATCTTCAGGATAACTTTCAATTTCATCAAATTCAAATATTACTTGATTAAAGATTACTCCTGATAGCGTATCTAAAAACTCGTCGATAGGCTCCGTATTTAATCTTATCACCATCCCTAAGTTAGCTTTAGCACCTACTATTCCTCCTGTCTTGTATGCAACTTGGTTTTCAGTTACCACAGCTGTCGGAGTCCCAGATCGATCACTTTTCACAGAATTGAAGCTTCTGGAAGAGGCCGTACTGATCTCATAAGTAGTCGCTACCGTATCTCCCGGATAGTGAAAGAAGGTGGTGATGCCTGTTTCAAATCCTAAATTGACACCGATGGTTGTATTATCTCCTTCACGGGCCTTGATGGCTACTCCGGGGAAATACTCACGGAAAGTAAAAAGATTGTTGAACTCAGTACCCCGCTTCATTTTACCGAAAAGTTCTTCTGCGAAAGCTTCAGTCACAGGGATCATCAAGGTGGTATCCTTGGTTTCACCAAATTCAATCTCAGAGCTAGCTATGGGATTCTCTTCAAAGCTCAGCTCATTGAAATTGTAATAAAGCGTATCCTGGAGTTGCTCTGTCAAGCGATGGACGCTGTAGAACTTGGGATTTTCCAGATCCTGTCCGTTAACAGATACCACATCCAGGTTGAAAAACATGGAATCCAAAATAGCCTCAGACTCCGGTCTTTCTTCCACGGCATTGATAAACAAACGGGTGAAACCCATTCCGGAAGTCTTTCCAAAATAATCATCCTGCTCTTCCCCTACGACCAAAATACTTTGATTGGTCGTATTAAAAGAGTCCAATAACACGACTTCCGCAGGTAGTTCGAAGTCCACAAAGAAAACTCCCACTTGGTTGTTTCCCGGTGCCAATTCGATACCCACGGAAGACGGGTCAGAACAAGAATTTAAGAAAATGGTGACTACAAGGGCAGCCGCTAGTGCTTTAGCCTGCCAAATTGGTGTAAATATCGTAGAGCTCTTCGTGAGCCTGCTCCTCTTCTTCAATACTGATTTCAAACTTCTTGTCTTTAGAGAAATCCTCGATTAGTTGGTTTAGATCTTTCGAAACTTCCCCGCCTTTGACTACTAAGTCGGCATATTCCATGCCCATGCGGATGAAGCCTTCGAAATCTTTGCTTTCCAAAGGTGCTAAAATCGTGTCATCTATGTCCACCATCTTAACCTTGTTTAACAAATCATCGCCAAAGGTATGAGAAAATCCATTGTTGTAGATAGCAAATACGGATTTTGTGTCCTTGAAAAGAGGCTCGTTTTTGTAAGTAGTCTTCAGATACATCGGAATAAGTGAGGTCATCCAATCATTGCAATGTACAATATCCGGAGCCCATCCTAGTTTTTTGACAGTTTCGATCACGCCTTTGCAGAAAAAGATCGCACGCTCGTCATTGTCTTCGTAGAATTTTTGCTGCTTATCATGAAAGACACTCTTTCGCTGAAAGTAGTCCTCATTGTCGATGAAATAAACCTGCAACTTCGCCTGAGGGATGGAAGCCACCTTGATGACTAGTGGTTTTTCTTCTTCTCCTACGGCAATGTTGATCCCTGAAAGCCTAACTACTTCATGAAGTCGGTTTTTGCGCTCATTGATAAGCCCAAATCGAGGCACCAAAATACGGATCTCCATACCGCGCTCTTGCATGGCTTGAGGGAGTGTTCGTAAGAATTGGGCTACTTCGGAAGTTTGGAGAAAAGGGTTGATTTCACTAGCAACGTAGAGGATACGTAATTTGGACATATTAAGTGTTTTTTTAGTAAAGTGATAAACAACGACGCAAAGATAATAAAAAAAGGGTGAAAAGCCTTGTTTTTCTGAATATTAATCTAGTTTTGCGGCATCTTCCCCAAGCTATTACCCAAAGCGTGCAGGTATTCTACACTGGAGTCGAATGGTCAGAAATCCGCCTCCGACTTCATCAGAAAAACTTTCGAATAGGGCTCGTCCCAACCATGGGCGCATTGCACCAAGGCCATCTCGACTTGGTAAGAAGGTCTAAAGAAAATTGCGATGTGACGGTTGTCTCCATTTTCGTCAATCCCACTCAATTCAACAATCCGGAGGACTTTGCCAAGTACCCACAAAGTCTAAATGATGACTTGGATCTTTTGAAAACTGAGGGTGCGGATTATGTTTTTACTCCTTCTGTGGATACCATGTACCCTCAAAAATCTCAAATGACATTGGACTTCGGCCCGCTGGAGCGAGTGCTAGAAGGAGCCTTTCGGCCTGGACATTTCAATGGAGTAGGACTGATTGTTTCCAAGCTTTTTCACCTGATCCAGCCTCATGTAGCCTTTTTCGGACAAAAAGACCTGCAGCAAGTGGCGATTATCAAGCGGCTCGTGTTGGACCTTTCTTTTCCTATCGAAATCCAAACAGTTCCTACTCGCCGAGAAAACGATGGCTTAGCGATGTCATCCCGCAACCGCCGGCTTGACGCAGACTCCAGAGATAAGTCACTGCTTTTATTTCACTCCCTATCATGGGCTAAAGAGGAACTTTTAAATGGAACAAGTTGGTTTGAGGTGCAACAGAACATCATCCGCGATTTTAAGCAAGCTGAAGGGGTGAGTTTAGAGTACTTTGAGTTGGTGGGGACAGAAAGTTTTGAAATTTTGAAGACTTTTGACCCCAATCAAAAAAGCTCCCTTTGCGTAGCCGCCGAGGTTGGAAAAGTGAGATTGATCGACAACTTATCAGTAAATGCTTAGATTTGCGGCCTGAAAAAACAAAGCCAATGCAAATTCAAATCATGAAGTCTAAAATCCACCGGGTGAAAATTACCCAGGCGGAGCTTCATTATGTAGGGTCAATCACCATCGATGAAGATTTGATGGATGCGGCCAATCTAATCGAAAATGAAAAAGTCCAAATCGTCAACATCAATAATGGTGAGCGATTGGAAACCTACGTGATCAAAGGTGAGCGCGGAAGCGGAAAAATTTGCCTGAATGGTCCTTCTGCTAGAAGAGTTGCCGTTGGAGATATGATCATTATTTTTTCTTACGGAATCATGGACTTTGAAGAGGCAAAAAAATTCAAACCAACCATCATCTTTCCGGATGATCAAAATCAATTGATTTGATGCTTCATCCAAGAATCAAACAGATCCTACAAGTGCTAATTTCTTTGGGATTGGCGGTGTGGATCTTTTGGCTCTTATATAAGGATATTGAAGTCGAGACACTTTGGAGCCAGGTAAAAACCAGTAATTGGTTTTGGATTAGCTTTTCCTTGGTAATATCCCTTTTCGGGTTTTGGCTCCGCGGTTGGAGATGGACCTTGCTGATGGATATGTCTGAGGGAAAGAAGGTCAGCTACAGCGAAGCTTACCATGCGGTGATGGTTGGCTACCTGGCAAACCTGGTCGTTCCAAGGGCTGGGGAGGTCGCTCGCTGTGGGGTTTTGACACGCACCAATGGAATCTCTCTTGGCCAACTCCTGGGTACCGTCATCATCGAACGATCCATTGATCTTCTTTTTCTAATAGGAACCATCCTTTTAGCTTTTCTCATCGAAAATCAACTTTTTATCAGCCTAGCCAACCAATTGGTCAATTTGGAGCAAATCTTCCAAGGAATTTTGGATAATCTTCCATTGATAATTGGTGCTTTTGGAGTTTTCATTCTCTTTGGATATTTGATCTTCCGAAGATTTCGGCAAAGTGGACTAATTCAAAAAATCCAGGGTTTCCTTCGTGATATTTATAGTGGGGTGAAGGGAATCAGTCGATTGAGCAATCCATGGGGCTTTTGGCTGAGTTCATTGCTGATTTGGATTATTTATTTTTCGACCATGTATGCCGTATCCATGGGAATTGCAAGTACTGCCAATTTGTCTCCCGGAGAGGTGCTTTTAGTCATGGTAATGGGCAGTATTGGCATGGTAGCGCCAGTTCAGGGTGGTATTGGTACCTTTCATGCACTCGTGGCCTTTATTTTGATACAGTTGGGAATAGCGGAGCAGGACGGAAAAATCTTTGCGGCAATAATCCACGGAACACAGCTGATCCTTATTCTCATTGCAGGGCTGATTTCATGGGTGTATATGCTTCAAAAACCCGCTTGGAAAAAACCTGAATCCGCGTAATTTCGTACTCAACCAAAAACTGAAATAAAGATGATCATATTAATAGTAATTGTCGTTTTCTTCGCCATCATCGGATCGGTGGTAAGCAATCGGCTGAAAAGCAAATTTAAAAAGTACTCTCAGACAGCCCTTCAAGCAAATCTATCGGGTGCAGAAATCGCTAAGCTGATGCTTGCGGATAATAATATCCACGACGTGCAAGTGGTATCGGTGGAAGGTCAGTTGACAGACCACTACAATCCAATGAACAAAACTGTAAACTTGAGTCCTGATGTATATTATGGACGAAATGCCGCCGCAGCAGCAGTAGCAGCTCACGAATGTGGTCACGCTGTACAGCATGCCACTAGCTACACTTGGCTCAATTTCCGATCTGCCATGGTTCCGCTGCAGAACATTTCGGGGAAGATTTTGAATGTGGTCTTGATCGCCTCCCTTTTTGGAGGTTTTGCTTTGGGACTTCCTTATGAGTTTGTCGGATACATCGTGGTCGGCTCTTATGGTGTGATGACCCTATTCACTCTGGTGACGCTTCCTGTAGAATTTGATGCTTCCAATCGAGCTTTGGCTTGGGTCCAAAATCGTAATATTGTCACTTCTTCAGAATACGCCATGTCTAAAGATGCATTGAAATGGGCAGCCATGACTTATGTAGTCGCTGCATTGGCTTCCTTAGCGACCTTAGCTTACTATATATTTATTTTCTTTGGGAATCGAGATTGATTCAAATCAAAATAAAATTCGGAAAGGGGCAACATTTTGCCCCTTTTCTTTTTTTACTATAAATTTCAACACGTAAAATAAACCCGAATTATATAATGAATTTTGAACTGACTGAAGAGCATATTGCAGTAAGAGATGCAGCGAGGGAATTTACTCAAGCAGAACTGCTGCCGGGAGTCATCGACAGAGATACCGAAGCCCGATTCCCTAAGGAGCAAATCCAAAAAATGGGCGAATTAGGATTCATGGGAATGATGGTTGACCCTAAGTATAATGGAGGCGGAATGGATACGCTTTCTTACGTTTTGGCTATGGAGGAAATCTCCAAAATTGATGCATCAGCTTCTGTGTCCATGTCTGTCAACAATTCTCTTGTTTGTTGGGGCTTAGAAAAATACGGTACCGAAGAACAAAAAGAGAAATATCTGAAGCCATTGGCTACCGGAGAGGTTCTAGGTGCGTTTTGCCTTTCTGAACCTGAAGCAGGATCGGATGCTACCTCACAAAGAACTGAAGCCAAGCTCGAAGGGGATCATTATATTCTAAACGGGACCAAAAACTGGATTACCAATGGGTCCTCAGCAAGTGTTTATTTAGTGATCGCACAGACAGACGCTAGCAAAGGACATAAAGGAATCTCAGCATTTATCGTAGAAAAAGGCTGGAAAGGATTTATCATTGGCAAAAAAGAGGATAAATTGGGCATCCGAGGAAGTGATACGCACTCCCTGATGTTTAATGATGTAAAAGTCCCTGTCGAAAACAGAATCGGTGAAGAGGGCTTTGGCTTTACCTTTGCAATGGAAACCCTCAATGGAGGCCGTATAGGTATTGCTGCACAAGCATTAGGCATAGCTGCTGGAGCTTATGAATTAGCCCTTGCCTATTCTAAGGAACGAAAGGCTTTTGGCAAACCCATCAGTCAGCATCAGGCTATTCAGTTTAAACTAGCGGATATGGCCACCCAAATAGAAGCTGCCCGAATGCTGGTATACAAAGCTGCATGCCTCAAAGATCAGGGTGAAGACTACGCACATGCATCAGCTATGGCCAAACTCTATGCTTCGGAAGTTGCAATGAATGTGACAGTGGAAGCTGTACAAGTCCATGGAGGATATGGATATGTCAAGGAGTATCATGTGGAGCGCTTGATGCGTGATGCCAAGATCACTCAGATATATGAAGGAACATCAGAAATTCAAAAAATAGTGATATCGAGAAACCTTCTCAAGTAAGTATTACTAATTAGAATATAGGCGCAATTCAAAAAATTGCGCCTTTTTTTATTATTTTTTTTCCTTTTCAATAAATACTCTAATTTTTATAAAAGAAAAGTGCTATTTTTGTAATCAGTATTTAATGAAATATTTTAATGGAATATTACAATAAATTAATTGAATCAGTAAATATTCGCTTCCTCCGCGGATTCAATTACCAAGTTCAGAAGCCTTTCGCCGTGGCAGACCATAAAGAATTTGACAATATGCTAATTCTTCTTCATAATGGTACTGTCAAATTTGGTGAGGACCAAGAACTATTGAATGAAGGGGAAGTCTTATTTCTGCCAGGTGAAAAAAAGACCCCACTGACCATAGGAGGAGGAAATAAGCACGTGGATATTTCCATGGATAAGTTTCAGGAAAACAAACGAAAGTACCTCCAAAGTGTCAGCTTCAAAGAAATCAGAAACTCTGAAGAAGACTGTATCTCTGTAGTCAGCTTTGAATCAAAGGTATTCGACGTGGTCAACCTCTTCAATAGCTTAGATATTCCTCCCTTTATCATCCGATTCAATGACCGAATCGCCATTTTGATAGAAGATATCATGAAGGAAGTGGAGCAAACTTCCATCGGAAAGGAACGCTCACTTCGAGCACTCAGTGAAGCATTAGTCATTGAGATTTTAAGACATATTTTGAAAAACAGACTTTTTGTCGAAGAGCTTTCGACAAATGTGACGTACTTCAAAGACCCTAGATTGATAGAATTATTCAAATTCATCAAGACAAATCTCGGAGGAGATCTTTCTAATAAGGTGCTAGCACAAGTAGCCAATGTCTCTGAAGATTATGTGGGCCAATATTTTAAAATGCTTACGGGCATAAATCCACAAGACTACATTGAGTATCAGCGAATGGAAGCTGCTGTAGATCTTCTTCGAACTACCAAAAAATCTATTCGAGATATCGGAAAAGAGGTAGGCTACAAGGATACTGCCTATTTCTGCAGAAGATTTAAAATGATGTATGGAGTACCAGCCGGGAAAATGCGTCGCCGCGAATCACTCATCAATGTGTAAAGCAGCATTGTAAAACCGCTTATAATCTAAAACCTCGATCAAAAAATCGGGGTTTTTTTGTGCCTGATTTCCAATCACAATCAGATCAGCATCTGCATCGAAGCAACGCTGAACCTTTTCTAAGCTATCCAAGCCACCTCCAATTATCAAAGGCCTGTTTACAGCACTTTTGACTGCTTTGATCACTTCAGGAGATACTGTCGAATCTGATCCGCTTCCAGCATCAAGATAAAAATGACGCATCCCCAAGTACTTTCCAGCAAGCGCTGTATTGACTATTTGGTCAATATCCTGATTTAACAAAGGAAAGGTTTCGGACTTTCGATGAACACTACAGATATCTCCATTATTGACTAGTAAATAAGCGGTTGACAATATCTCTAACTCGCTTGATCTAAGCTTCTCTACTGCTTTGACCTGCTGACCAATGAGATATTCGGGGTTTCTCCCTGACAATAAGCTCAAAAACAGAAGCGCATCTGCCTGATCGCTTATTTGCAGTTCGGAGCCTGGAAAAATCACTTTCGGGATTGAGGGAAGTTTTTGTTGAAGGGCAAAGATCAACTCGTCGACACCAGATGTAAGTCCCTGACTACCTCCTATAAAAATCAAATCCAACTCAGCTCGAGACGCCTGCCAAAAAAATTCTTCTTCAAGCTTTTCAAAATCAAACTCATCTGGATCGATCAACCATGCGACCCCTCTTTTACTGGAAAGGCTAAGATCATTCAGTATCTCACTGACCTTTTTCGAACGTCTCGGTTTGATCTGCATTGAATAAATCCTTGAGGTATTTCTCTTTTGCCAATGCAAGACCTGCTATCAGCAATCGCTGCCCGATTCCAGGCCAAAACGTAGCTTTTTCAGACTTAGTAATCTTCTTCTCAAGATCCTTGTCCAGCAAACCTTCCCGCTCCAATACCTCTAGTACTTTATCAGTTTTTCGGGAAGACTTTTTCTTTTTAAGCTGCACCACTGCAAAAACCAGCAGAGCTCCAGCCAAAACTGCTCCACCGACTTTGACCCAGTCCTCAGATTCTTTTTTTAGCAACTCAAGCTGCTTTTGAAGCGTTTGCTCTAGCTCTTCAGTTTGACGTTCCAGTTCACTCTTCATCGGACTTAAAATTTTTAGCTGCAGTTCCAATAAAATTCTTCAACCCATTTTGGATATTTTGCTTGAAAGATTTCGAGTCTCGCACCTTGTAAAGAATCAATATCATCAGCAAAAACAGTAGTCCTACGATCAAGAAGCCGCTAAATGGACTTTCGAGATAACTGCTCAGAAAAAAGGCCAAAGCCAAACTCAAAAATAACAAGACCAAAAGCATCAATCCTCCAATCACCACCAGCAAAAATATTCTGGAAGTCAGTGTCAGGATTTCCTCCTGAATGTCTTGTTTGATCAGATTGATTCGAGTCTCGACCAATTTTTTGATGGTCTGAGTGATTTCAGAAATATTGAGCATACCAAAAATCTAACAATTGTTCGTTGGACGAATATAACTTAATTGAGAAGAGCAAAAAAATCAATAATCCTCAAGCGTCTCAGATTCCTCATAAAACTTATAGCGCAGGACCAGTTCAATCGCTATGCGAATAGCCTGATTAATGGGGTAAGTTTCAGTCAGAAAAGCATCAATATCAGCAAGCTTGGAATAGTAAGTAGATGCCATCGGAACCTGCAGCTCATGCTTAATGGCAGCACTTGCTTTCGCAAAAGCTTCCGGCTTTGCTTCTTTAAGAACCTTACATAGAATCAATTCTTTTTCACCCTGCTTATTGCGGCGTGCAGAACTTGAAAAAAGCCTACAAATCAGGCCTCTTTGAGTATGTTGGCTACAAAAACCCTTGCTACCATCTTCAGAGGTAGGACGATAAAGCAGACAAAACCCTTCCGATCCCAGAGAATCAAGCATGCGTAAATTTGACTCGATAGCTCCATTTTCATAAAGCTCCAAGGCAAATGGCAAAAATTCCAAAGGACTGGCTGGTACCTTTGGATTAGCACAGCATTTCCCACACCCTACCACACAAGACAAACCTGCATGCTGGACAAAGTCCCTACTCTCGACTTCAAGCTCCCGGAATACCTCCAAGACTGCTTGAGACTTTTCGCTTAGCTTCAAGAATTCAATGAATAATCCACAAAATTACTACGCAATCTACCGAATTGATTCTCCCTACTGTAAATTTTTTCTAACTTCAATTCAGGAATTGAAATGGCAAATGCCCAAATTTTTAAAGAAAAGACAGACTATTTAGGTCCTGAATCGTTTTAGCAGAAAAAGAATAGATATGAGCGAAAAAGAACTGATCAAGCAAGATGAAAAAATCAGAAAGGCATTTAAGGAGCGAGACTGGAGTGAGATAAAAAGCGCAGACTCTTGGGCGATTTTTAAAGTAATGTCCGAATTTGTAGAAGGCTTCGAAAAACTCGCTAAAATCGGTCCTTGTGTGTCAATTTTTGGATCAGCACGAACACCACGGGACCACAAGCACTATCAAATGGCTGAAGAAATCGCCGCCAAACTCGTCCGGCATGGCTATGGGGTGATTACTGGTGGCGGACCGGGAATTATGGAGGCGGGAAATAAAGGAGCCCACTCAGAGGGAGGTAAATCCGTAGGCCTGAACATAGTCCTACCCTTCGAGCAATTCAATAACATCTACATCGATCGCGATAAGCTTCTAACCTTCGATTACTTTTTCGTCAGAAAAGTTATGTTTGTCAAATACTCCCAAGGCTTTGTGGTACTTCCGGGAGGATTCGGGACGATGGACGAGTTTTTTGAAGCGCTTACCCTAATCCAAACCAACAAAATCGGCCGTTTCCCTATCGTCTTGGTTGGTAAAAACTACTGGGAAGGCTTAGTGGACTGGATAAAAAGTACCCTTTTAGAAAATAAATACATTAGCCCGGAAGACTTAGACTTATTTTCAGTTGTAGAAAATGCCACAGAAGCGGTGCAAGTAATTGATGACTTCTACAACAAATACCTACTCAGCCCGAATTTCTAATGCCTCGATACCACCTGTTTTTCATTTACGGCATGTTGGCCCTATGTCTAGCTGGCATTGGGGCCATCCTGCTTCAAAAACCCACAAGAGATACCACTGGGCCACAATTTATGGACCGGCAGCAGGGAATGTCACCCATTCCTTTGGACTCAATCCGGATTTTTCCGATTCCCGATACCCTGAGTTTTGCGGGAGAAAGAGTACCTCTGGATAGACAAGATATCTTCGAGCGTCTGGAGCGGGAGATTTATTCCATAGCCTATTGGCAGTCCAATACCGTTCTCCTGATGAAGCGCTCCGCAAAATATCTTCCTGAAATATCTAAAACACTTCAGGAACAAGGAGTACCGGATGATTTCAAATACTTAGCCATGGCCGAATCAGGTTTGGCGAATGTCACCTCACCTGCCGGAGCTAAGGGCTTTTGGCAGTTTATGCAAGGCACCGCCAAAGATTTTGGCCTGGAGGTCAATCGCAATGTCGATGAAAGATACCATTGGCAAAAGGCTACCAAAGCAGCAACAGCCTACTTAAATCAAGCCCACAAAAAGTTTGGAAACTGGACAGCAGTAGCGGCAAGTTATAATATGGGTCAGGCTGGTTTCTCCAGAAGGCAATCCGAACAGCTGGAGGAGGATTATTATCAGCTATTGCTGAATGACGAGACAAGCAGATACATTTTTAGGATTTTGGCTTATAAAGTGATCTTTGAAAATCCTCAAGATTATGGCTTCAATCTACGCCCAAAAGACTACTATCAGGATCCAGAGATGGAAATAGTAACCGTAGAAAAAGACATCTCCAACTTAGCCGAATGGGCAAAAGGTCAAGGTTATAGCTACAAAGAACTCAAGCTTTATAATCCCTGGATGCGAGAGCGAAATCTAAATGTACGAAGAGGAAGAACTTACCAAATCATCCTGCCCAAAAAATCATAAAACTTAAATTCCAAGAGCATGAATTCAGCAGAAAATGTTTTTTTGACCGTCAATTCAATCGCCTTTTTCTGCTGGATTTTTTTGTTTGTCTTTTACGAAAAGACATGGATTTATAAGGCGCTCTTTTCCTTTGTCATGGTTGGACTTGCCTTGACTTATGCATTTTTCATTACGCAAGCACTGACAGGGGAAAGTCAAGGTGGCTTCGATACATTAGGCAATCTAAAGTTACTTTTCGAGGATGATTTAGCCGTTTTGGCTGGCTGGATCCATTATTTGGTATTTGATTTATTTGTTGGGATGTGGATTTGTCGGGATTCCACTAGGCGAAATATTGGAAGATGGTGGATTTTACCTTGCCTCATCTTCACCTTCATGATGGGACCTGTTGGTTTACTACTCTACTTCATCATTCGGGCCAGCAAATCAGGAAAATATCTGCAGGACCCGTTTTCTGCAGGCTGAAAACCCTAAGTAACTTCCATCTGAAGATTTATTTTTCTAATAGGTATTTCCGCATGAGAAATTGTTTGTACCTTTGACGGGCAAATAGGGTTACCTCAAACCAATATTTGCTATGAATCGAAATTCCGATAAATTCCTCTTCGAAGCCCTCACCTATGATGATGTGCTTCTAGTACCAGGATACTCCGAAGTTCTCCCCCGAGAAACCGACACTTCTACCTGGCTCACCAAAAAAATCCGACTGAACATTCCTCTAGTGTCCGCAGCGATGGATACCGTAACTGAGGCAGAACTTGCCATTGCTATCGCTTTGGAAGGAGGTTTGGGGTTCATCCACAAAAATATGTCCATCGAGAAGCAAGCAGCTCAAGTCCGAAAGGTAAAACGCTCGCAAGCGGGGATGATTTTGGACCCAATCACTTTGAATATTGATGCTAAGGTCCGTGATGCAGAATCTATCATGCGCGAATACCACATTGGTGGTATTCCGGTCGTTGATCAAAATCGAGTTCTGAAAGGTATCATCACCAACCGTGACCTTCGCTTCATCAAGGACCCAAATCTCCCGATCAAGCAAATCATGACGATCGAGAATCTAATCACCGCCAAATCTGGTGTATCCCTAGAGCAGGCTGAAGAGATTCTTCAGGAGTACAAAATCGAAAAATTACCGATCGTCGATGAAGATAATAAACTGACAGGCTTGATCACCTACAAGGATATTCTGAAGCGAAAGGATAAGCCTCATGCATGTAAAGATGAATATGGCAGACTACGTGTAGGTGCAGCTGTCGGTGTGACCGCAGACATCGTAAGTAGGGTAGAGGCTTTGGTGCAAGCAGGTGTAGACGTGGTGTCTATCGATACCGCGCATGGACACTCCAAGGGCGTAATCGAAACTTGTAAAAAAATCAAAACAGCATTTCCTGACTTAGAGGTCATCGTTGGAAATATTGCTACTCCCGAAGCGGCAATAGCTTTGGCGGATGCCGGAGCTGATGCAGTAAAGGTCGGAGTAGGTCCAGGTTCCATTTGTACCACACGAATCATTGCCGGAGTTGGAGTTCCTCAGCTTTCAGCAGTATTCGAATGCTCACAAGCTTTAAAGGAAAGAGGAGTACCTGTAATTGCGGATGGGGGTATTCGATATTCAGGCGACTTGGTAAAAGCCGTCGCAGCTGGAGGTAGTTCTATTATGATTGGCTCCCTACTTGCTGGTACCGAAGAAGCACCTGGTGAAATGATCATTTTCGAAGGAAGAAAATTCAAGTCCTATCGTGGAATGGGTTCATTGGAAGCCATGGAATCTGGCTCCAAGGATCGTTACTTCCAAGATGCAGAAGACAATATCAAAAAGCTAGTGCCTGAGGGCATCGTAGGCCGTGTACCTTACAAAGGCTTGGTAGCAGAGGTCCTTTACCAACTCGTGGGTGGACTACAAGCAGGTATGGGATACTGCGGTACCAAAACAATCGACGACTTACAGAAAAATGGCAAGTTTGTGAAAATCACCGCTGCAGGTGTGAAAGAGTCGCATCCTCACGATGTGAGTGTGACTAGAGAAGCTCCAAACTACAGCTTGAAATCATGATTTGACCAATCCATTATCCTTTTCAAATTTTTGAAAAGGGCATAAAAAAACCCGGCAACTAAGCCGGGTTTTTGCATTTATAGGTTTTGCTGATTAAGCTACTTTTTTCGCTTCTTTTTCTTTATCCAACTCTTTCTTCATCAAGTCTACTACAATCGGAGTAGCGATGTATACAGATGAATAAGTACCTACTAGAATACCGATGAACAAGGCGAAAGAGAATCCCCTCAAGACTTCTCCACCAAAGATCAATAGTACTAATACCACGATCAAAGTTGTGAATGAAGTAATCAAGGTTCTACCCAAGGTAAGGTTGATCGCCTCATTGAAGATATTCACCAGTTTACCGGTGCCTCTCAGCTCGATATTTTCACGAATACGGTCAAAAACGATCACCGTATCGTTGATCGAGTAACCGATCACCGTCAATATCGCAGCGATAAATACTTGATCGATCTCAAAGGTCGCACCCAGTGCGGTAGCAATTGCAAATGCTGCAATAACAAATAATGTATCGTGAACCAAGGCAGCAATTGATGCCAATGAGAATTGCCACTTTCGGAATCGTACCAAAATGTAAAGGAAGATAGCAATCAAGGCTACGATCATGGCTTCGGCAGAGGAAGTCTTGATATCGTCTGCTACAGTCGCCCCCACTTTCGAGGATCCAGTAATTGCGAATTGGCCGGTGCCTAGGTTTTCAGCATTATCTGTGAAAGAGAAGCCAGTGACTGTGGCAATTCCTTCTTTTACCTTTTCTTCTACCTGACGGTTGGACTCGTCATCATCCTCGTTGATCAGATAGGAGGTGGTCACTTTCAGGACATTATTCGCACCATAAGTTTTAACCTCTACGGAGCCATCAAATTCGCCATCCAGTCCTACTTTCAATTCAGAAGGAACTACCGGCTCTTCAAAAGCAACGATATAAGATCGACCACCTGTAAAGTCAACACCAAACTTTAACCCGTTTACAGCGGCGATAGCCAAACCGACAATGATGATCGCGGATGAAATCAAATATGCGGTCTTTCGCTTGCTTAAGAAATCGAAGTTCAAGCCAGTCAATGCATTTTTAGCAAATGGCGTTGCGAAGCTGATAGAGCTCTTTTCTCCTTTTTTGCTCATCCAGTGAACAATCACTCGAGTGATAAATACCGCTGAGAAGAAGGACGAAGCAATACCGATCATCAATACGATGGCAAAGCCTTTTACTGGACCTTGTCCCAAAGCGTAAAGAATGGCACCAGTCAAGAATGTCGTCACATTGGAGTCCAAGATGGCTGAGAAGGCTTTGTTATAACCTGCATTGATTGAAGCAAGTAGACCTGCTCCATTTCGAAGTTCCTCCTTGATTCGCTCAAAGATGAGTACGTTCGCATCAATGGACATACCGATAGTCAATACGATACCGGCGATACCAGGCAATGTCAAAGCTGCTCCCAACTGAGCAAGGATTCCTAGAATGAAGAAGATGTTGAATACCAATGCCGCGATAGCAACCAATCCACCTTTGGAATAGTATGCTACCATGAAAAGGACAACTAAGACAAGACCTGCGACCATGGAAATGATACCTTGGCCTTGAGCTTCTTTACCCAATGTTGGGCCGATGATGCTTTCTTCTACGATTTGAGTTGGCGCAGGAAGTGATCCTGACTTCAGAATGTTTGCCAAATCCTGTGCTTCCTGCAGGGTGAAAGATCCTGAAATTTCAGACTGACCTGTAGGAATTTCGCCATTTACTACCGGTGCTGTGTACACATAGTCATCCAAAACTACTGCGATACGACGACCGATATTTGCACCTGTAAGTGATCTCCACTTTCTGGCACCCTCTGCATTCATCTGCATAGATACAGCAGGACGGGAAGTCTGATCAAGTACCTGACGAGCGTCGGTTACCACATCACCTTCTAGAGGCGCTTGATCTGCTCCTCGAGGAGCTCTGATGGCATAAAGCTCAAGAATCTCCAAATCTGTACCTTCTGGTACAAATGGCTTCACACCCCAAAGCAACTTAATGTCTCTTGGAAGTAGTGATTTGTAATCTGGGTTTTTAAGGATTCGGTTGATAATAATAGTATCACGAACCTGATAGGCAAGACCATAATTCGGCTGAATTAGGCTGTAGATCGGAGAAACGTCATTGGAAGGATTCATTGGATCGATCTCCGCCAACTGCTTTTCAAGCGCATTTCGAAGAGAATCTTCCTCTGTCATATTCTCTGTAGATACCGTGTCTTCGTCGCTAGTATCTGCATTTTGATTATCAGCTACCCAAGCAGCGTTGATCGCGTCAAGGGAACCGCCTAGTTCGTTTACTTCAGCTACTTCCCAAAACTGCAATTTCGCTACTCCTTGAAGTAGGTTTCTTACACGCTCTTGGTTATCTACACCCGGAAGTTCTACCTGAATACGACCAGTTCCTTGAATTCGCTGAATGTTTGGCTGAGAAGTACCAAATCGGTCAATTCGTGTACGAAGAATGTTGAAAGATCTTTCGATTGCGTTTTCAACTTCTGTGTCTATGATCTCTAGAATTTCTGCATCAGATGACTCCAGGGAGATACGGCCACGATTGGCAGCAGTCGCAAAAATACTGCTTAGCTGACGTCCTGGGTTGTTGCTTTGCCATGCGGAATAGAATAGATCCACATACTTTTCAGTTGAGGTTTTAGCAGCTTCGCGAGCTTCATCTACAGCCTGATTGAATCCAGGATCTTTGGGATTTCCTGCAAGACCCTTTACGATTTCCACAGGGGAAACCTCCAAGGTCACGTGCATTCCTCCTTGAAGGTCTAGACCTAGACCCAATTCGGTTTCTTTGATTTCTTGATAGGTAAAATCTGCCCCTAAGAAGTTGTACACCGGCTCTCTCCAAATAGAGTCCAGGTAGGATCTTCTTTTGGCAAAATCTACGTTGCCATCCGCTTCGACGGCATATTCAGTGGCTTGTTTTTGAATACCACTTGATACAAATGTGAATGACAGATAATACAGACACAAGCCTGTGATCACCACTGTCAAAAACACAATGACTCCTTTGTTTTGCATTGGATTATAGAATTAATTATTGATTTCTTAAATAGAATAAGGAAGCATAGACCAATAGGTCATGTAAGGAAATTGGCAAGAAAAAGAAGGAAAACTAGGGCCCGAGCGTGGAAATAATCCGCTCAAAAAGTATCTCAACCAGCTGATTGGATGGAGCAAAGGATGCCGATTCAACGGTAAATGACCTTGGCTCGAAGCTGATAATGTCATAAATAAAGTATAAGGCCGTCTGGGTCAATTGCACCGCAAAAGGGACCACAGCATCTACTGCCATGGAGATGACAGCCTGCTCACTTCCATCCTCGGTGGATTGATGCTCAATCTTATTGATTTCGGGATGAGTGACGTATTCTAATGAGGAGACAAAAAAGCACAGCAATAGTGCCAAGGCCAATGTGAACCTTCGCTGCCATAGAATGTTATTTTGTGCTTTTTGCTTCATGCTGCGCAAATATAGAGAATATTTACAATGTAAAAGCCCTTTCCTGAGAGTTTTAGCTTGATTTCGCTTTGAGGTAAGCGCGAATGACCTCCAAACCCTTATCAAAGTTCAAATTGTTTGGAATGATCAAATCAGCGTCATTTTTGAAAGGCTTGATGTACTTTTCATAGGTTGGCATCACATGCATTTCATACCGATAAAGCACATCGTCGAGATCATATCCTCGCTCTACTTTGTCACGGATGATTCTGCGCTTGAGTTTGATGTGATCCTTGGCATCGATGAATATTTTCAGATCGAGCAAGTCCGAAAGCTCAGGATAGTACAATACGAATATTCCCTCCACCACGATAACCGGTGCAGGATGAAAGGTGAGCATCGCCGGTTTTTTAGCGGCATTATTAAAAGTGTACTCTTCTCTGTAAATTGTCTCTCCTGCTTGAATCCTGCGAATATCAGCTGCATAGGCTTCAAAGTCTATGCTTTGGGGGGTATCAAAATTATGTATCCCTTGCGCATCGATTGGCTGCAAATGCCTTGGTTTATAGTAGTTGTCCTGCGAGATCAAACAAACCTCTCCTGGATCAAAACTTCCTAAAAGTCTTTCCAAAAAAAGTGTCTTACCTGAGGCAGAACCTCCTGTGATTCCTACTATGAATGGCCGTCCCATGTGCTGAATTTTGCCACAAGTTTAAAAATTTTTACTCGTTAAAAATTGAACTAATGCATGAACCGCCTTTCCACGGTGAGAAATGCGGTTTTTTTCTTCCATATCAAGCTCTGCAAAGGTCCGATTCATTCCTTCTGGCACAAAAATAGGATCATACCCGAATCCCTTTTCGCCTCTTCGTTCCTCGATAATCTTCCCCTTAGCTACCCCTTCAAAAGCATATTCATCCTCACCCAAAATCAATGCGATCACAGTCCGAAACTGAGCTTCTCTATTGCTTATTCCACTTAGATTTTTCAACAAAAGGTCCACATTCCTTTCATCCGATCGAGGCTCACCTGCATAGCGACCGGAGTAGACTCCTGGTTCTCCTTGGAGGGATGCCACTTCCAAACCTGTGTCATCTGCAAAGCAATCTACACCATACTTCTCCTTGACATATCGAGCTTTTTGGAAGGCATTGTGATCAAGCGTATCACCAGTCTCAGGAAGCTCTTCCTCACAACCAATTTCTTTGAGTGAAACTATCTTGATGGAATCAGGAAGAGCTGCCTTGACCTCTTCTATTTTCTTCGAGTTGTTGGTGGCAAAGCAAATTTTCATGCGTATATAATTTGTTTTTCAGCGGCCACATAGCTTGTCCCGAACTTGATTCGGGAGAATCCCTACTTTGATATATCGGGGAATTCCCCTGTGTGAGGAGCCATTCACATGGGCATTTCATATCCAAAAGTACAGAATATTCCTAAGACGAATTATCGGTTTTTAAGCGGTTTTATATTGTCATTACTTTTCGAAGAACTAACTTCGGACAGTTTTTTAAATCTCCTATTTATGAAAAAAATAACGGTCTATTGCGGCTCAAAAAAAGGCAATTCCTCTGTTTTCGAATCAGCTGCAAGAGCACTTGCACAAGAGATGATCAATCGAGACCTATCCTTAGTGTATGGAGCCGGCCGGGTAGGGCTCATGGGGGTGATTGCAGATGAAATGCTTGCTGCGGGGCAGGAAGTTTTGGGAATTATTCCACAAAAACTCGTTGACCGGGAAGTAGCACACTCAGGATGTACAGAGCTAGTAATCGTCGAGACCATGCGCGACCGGAAATGGCTAATGGCTGAGCGTGGTGATGGTTTTATTGCCATGCCGGGTGGAATCGGGACTTTAGAGGAACTTTTTGAAATTATGACATTGAATCAATTGCACTATATTCAGAAACCCCTCGCACTTTATAATGTCAACGGCTATTATGACATGCTCATCGAATTTCTAAATCATGCAATGAAAGAGGGCTTTTTATACCCTGAGCAGGAAGAACTCTTGATCATTTCTGATGATCCTGTGGAGCTTTTGGATCAAATGCAAGCCTACCAAGCCAGAAGACCGGCTGACTGGTAAAAGACAGTTTTTCAAAAAGAATTATTTTTTGGTTTGAATTAATATTTGGATAATTCTCGTTCTGCATCAAAAGAATTTTATCCAGAATTGGATTTTTTCTATTTTTGCCAGAGTTCGAACTGAAAATGATTCAAAAACTTTTCCCATTAGACAAAAATTATATACTTAGACAGGCGCAGTTTGCGCTAGAAGAGGAACTTTTGGATCAGATGGTATACGAACTCAAGCGATCCTACACTTACCTCTACAATCCACTAAAACTCATGGACAGCACCTATGCCGTGATTTTAGACGGGTTTGAGTTTCCTACCGATCGCATTCGAATGATCTATCGGCAGCTTTGTGGCGTTTACCGCTATCAACAACAAGACAATCAGCTAGAACTGCTATTTGACGGCAAATCGCATTTTGACAAGTTTAAGGAAGAGTGGGAGGCTGCGTTAATCTCGATGATTCGTCAGTTGGGTCAAAATGAGCAATACGTCAAAACCATGCTTCGGATGACGCTATTGTTTGATACAGAATCTCGTGCTGAGTGGGCCGAAAACCACTGCAAAGCTTTTATCAATCAACACTTCGGTATTCGGGTGGTGAAGAGACATGGCGAATTGTTTCTAAAAGTTAGCTAGGATGTAAGTCCTTTACTTTTTACTGAAAGCAAACTTCACCAGCACATCCAAGGGTATAAAATCCAAGCTTCGCTCATGGGTGGCTTCCAACACCACCTCCGGAGCTACTCCTGCTTCATAGGCTTCCTTCCAGCGGAGTACACACAAGCACCAGCGATCTCCAGGTTTTAGACCGGGAAAAAGATATTCAGGCCTTGGTGTAATCAGGTCGTTACCCTGCTTCCTTGAAAAATCTAAAAATTCCTCCGTTACAATCGCGCAGACTGTATGAGTCCCATGATCAGTCTGTCCCGTACTGCAGCAGCCATCTCTGAAAAATCCCGTCAAAGGGTCCATGCTGCAGGGGATCAACTTTTCCCCAAAGACATTTTTATCCGCTTCTTTTTCCCAGGAAATATTCATCACGATTTATCAATTTTTTCAATATCCTAACCACCCAAAAAATGTATAGTTTTCTACTTTACTAAATACCCGAAAAAATCTATCTATTTTCAAACCATCCCAGATTTATCTAACCTTCCAAAGCTAAGAGTGAGATTTGGTTTACAAAGGCCTGATTTTTATCAGCTAAATCCAAGCTATTCCTTTCTATTTTTAAGCATCAATAACGAGCAAATAGGATGGCAGATTTGATAGTATCATTTCGGGAGATCGGAATGGAAGACGTTGCAAAAGTGGGAGGAAAAAATGCCTCTCTCGGAGAGATGTTTCAAAAGTTGATTCCTCTGAAAATCAATATACCAGATGGTTTTGCTGTGACAGCAGATGCTTACCGGCTTTTTGTGCAGCACAATCAAATCGGTGAAGCTATCCACGACCATCTAAAGCAGTTGGATCTGAAAGACTTTTCCAACCTCAATTCAGTCTCTAGCTCTATCAAAAAGCTTTTTCTCAAAGGCACCTTTCCGGATGAATTGATCGAGGAAATCGAAGGAGCTTACTTGAAGCTTTGCGAAGCAAATGAGCGCGAAGTAGATGTAGCAGTCCGGAGTAGTGCTACAGCGGAGGATCTTCCGGGAGCTAGTTTTGCAGGATTGCATGAATCTTTCTTGAATATACAAGGAGAAAAAAAGCTCTTAGAAGGCGTCAGATCCTGCTTTGCTTCGCTCTACAATGCCCGCGCGATCAAATATCGCCATGACAGGGGCTTTGACAAACACGAAATAGCACTCTCGGTAGGTGTGCAATTGATGGTGAGGGCTGACTTGGCTTGTAGTGGGGTTACTTTTTCCATCGACCCTGAATCGGGATTTTCCAATGCTGTTTTGATTACTGGCTGCTGGGGTTTGGGAGAAAATATCGTGCAAGGAGCAGTGATTCCTGATGAGTATTTGGTGTTCAAACCTTCTTTGGAAAAGGGTAAAAAGTCCATTATTTCCAAGAAAATAGGCTCCAAGACCAAAACCATGATCTATGAAAAAAAGGGAGGAGTAGTCAATCTGGATACCCCAAAAGAAAAACAAGAAGCCTTTGTGCTTGACGAAAAAGAAATCGAAACACTAGGGAGATGGGCGGTGCAGATCGAAAAGCATTACCAAATGCCCATGGATATCGAATGGGCTAAGGATGGAAACTCCGGAAAGCTTTTTATCGTGCAAGCCCGACCGGAAACTGTACATGCTGACAAGGATCCATACGTACTGAAAGAGTATTCCTTGACAGAAAAAGGCGAGCTTCTGAGTTCCGGCTATGCTATTGGTAACGGAATCACAGCCGGAAAAGTCAAAATCCTTCACTCTCCCGCTGAGGCGGATCTGCTGGAAAAAGGGGATATTCTTCTCACCGAAATCACCAATCCTGATTGGGATCCAGTAATGAAAAAAGCCGGAGCCATTATTACAGCCAAAGGCGGCAGAACCAGCCATGCCGCCATTGTGGCGCGGGAAGTGGGGGCGCTGGCAATCGTGGGTGCAGAAGGGGCTCTGGAAAAGCTCAAAAATGGAGACTTGGTAACAGTAGACAATTCCTCCGGAAAAATCGGAAAAGTCTATGCCGGCAAGCTGAAGTGGAAAACCCAGGAACACAATTTCAAAGGCCTTAAGCTTCCCAAAACCCAGCCCATGTTTATCCTTGCCGATCCTGAAAAGGCTTTCAACCTCTCCTTTTTCCCAAATCAAGGAGTAGGATTGATGCGAATGGAATTTGTCGTCAACGGAAGCATCAAAGTGCATCCGATGGCTTTGGTGCATTTTGATGAGTTGGAGGATCTGGAAGAAAAAGCCCAAATCGAAACGCTCTGCAAGGGCTATTCTGACAAGCAAGAATATTTTGTGGATAATCTGTCTCAGGCTGTAGGGACTATTGCCGCCGCCTTCTATCCGAAGGATGTGATATTGCGCATGAGCGATTTCAAAACGAACGAATATGCCCATCTTTTAGGGGGAAGCAAATTTGAAACCGGAGAAGAAAACCCCATGCTGGGCTTCCGAGGAGCCTCCCGATACGATCACGAGCACTACAGGGAGGGATTTGCTTTGGAATGTCAAGCCGTCAAGCGAGTCAGAGAAGACATGGGATTAGAAAATCTCAAAGTGATGATTCCCTTCTGCCGCACACCGGAGGAGGGAAAGAAAGTGATTACCCTGATGAAAAAGCTAGGCTTGGAGCAGGGGAAAAATGGACTCGAGATCTACGTGATGGCCGAAATTCCCTCCAATGTGATCCTCGCTGAAGAATTTGCCCAAATCTTCGACGGCTTTTCCATCGGTTCCAACGACCTGACTCAACTTACACTAGGCGTGGATCGGGATTCGGAGGTCCTGAGCGATCTGTTTGATGAAAACAACCCTGCCGTAAAATGGATGATTGCAGAGGTAATTCGAAAAGCCAAAGCAGCCGGAAAGAAAATCGGGCTCTGTGGTCAGGCACCGAGCGACAATCCTGCCTTTGCTCAATTCCTGATCGAAGAAGGAATAGATAGTATTTCCTTTAATTCGGATGCATTACTGAAAGGAATTGAGAATATGATTGAGGCGGAAGGAAACGGGAAGTAGGGAAACTGGAAGACAGCAGCAAGATGGTCGGCACGTTCGAAAGTTAATCCGAAGCCTCCGAAGTATCCGCATAGGTGATCCAACAATATCCCATCCTCATCAATGGCACATAAATGAATGGATAGGAAGCCTTTCTTCAAAAAAACTTTAATTTCACAAGTATAAAAACGAGCCTGCATTCCGCAGGTAGGCCTGCCTAAACAGACAGGGATTCTCCCGAATCAAGTTCGGGACAAGCTATGTGACCGCTTAAAAACAAATTATAAACACATGAAATCGAGCATGACGTACCCTTCACACCGGGGTATAACTATAATTGCAAGATTCCATGTGACCGCTTAAAAACAAATTATAAACACATGAAACAAACCTTATCTACTTTCCTTCTTTTCTTCCTGCTAGTCACAGGGAGTTTGTTTGCGCAAGTGGCTGACTCCACCTATATCAAAGAAAACTATGATAAAATGGAGGTTCAGATTCCGATGCGTGATGGCGTCAAACTGTTTACTTCCATTTACATCCCAAAGGATAAATCGAAGATCTATCCCTTTTTGATGCAACGTACATGCTACAGCGTGGCCCCTTACGGAGAAAGTAATTACAAGACTAGCCTAGGCCCAAGTAGCTACCTGATGCGAGATGGGTATATTTTTGTCTACCAGGATGTTCGGGGCCGATGGATGTCTGAAGGAGAATTTACGAATATGACGCCCAACATTCCGGGAAATGACGTCAATAACAAGATGGCGGTGGATGAATCATCCGACACTTTTGATACGATAGAATGGCTATTGGAAAACATTGCTGGGCATAATGGAAGAGTCGGTCAATGGGGAATTTCTTATCCAGGATTTTACACAGCAGCAGGGCTACCCGATGCCCACCCGGCCTTAAAAGCTTCTTCACCCCAAGCTCCGATTGCAGACTTTTTCTTTGATGACTTCCATCACAATGGCGCTTTTCTTCAAAGCTATACCGCTGCCATGCCGGTTTTTGGATACCAGCATGATGGTCCCACGAGCTCTCCATGGTATATGGACAAACTTGCCCGGTTTATGAGTCAGCCGATCAGTGATGGCTATGATTTCAATCTCCGCTTGGGACCTTTGAAAAATATCACGGAGAAATACCATTACGATAATTTCTTTTGGCAGGAAATCACCGAGCATCCCAACTATGATGAATTTTGGCAAAAAAGAGCCATTCTACCTCATTTGAATGATATCGATCATGCTGTCATGACTGTGGGTGGATGGTTTGATGCAGAAGACCTTTATGGGCCTTTGAATATTTATAAAACCATCGAAAGGACGAGTCCTTCGGCTGAAAACATGCTCGTCATGGGTCCCTGGGCTCACGGACAATGGTCTCGCCCTGAAACTGGTCAGACCACGCACGGCCATATTTATTTCGGCGATAGCATCAATACTTTCTATCAAAAAGAAGTGGAGCGCAGGTTTTTTAACCATCACCTAAAAGGAGGCGACAATCCGAAACTCCCTGAAGCTCTCATGTACGATACCGGCAAAAAGGAATGGAGAGAATTTGACGCTTGGCCACCAAAAGAAATCGAACCAGCCAAACTTTATTTTGGGGAAAGGGGCCAATTATCGGTCAACAAACCTTTGGATAAAGAGGCTGTATTTGAATACATCAGTGATCCTGACAAGCCCGTTCAATACACTTCCAATACAGAGAGTCTAGTTTTTACACCAAGACTTTTTATGAGTGATGATCAGCGGGAAGCAGGACGCAGACCCGATGTGCTTACTTTTGAGACAGAGGTATTGGCTGAGGATGTGACCCTTGCAGGTGAAATCATGGCCCGATTGAAGGTATCCATGACTGGAACTGATGCTGACTTCATCGTAAAACTCATCGATGTCTATCCTCAGGATCATCCGAATTATGATCATAATCCCAAGAATGTAATCATGGGTGGCTATCAGCAGCTCGTAAGATCAGAAGTGATGCGGGGTCGATTCCGAAATAGTTTCGAGAATCCCGAGCCATTCGAACCAAACAAGCCAACCGATGTGGATTTCCGACTTCAGGATATGCTTCACACCTTCAAAAAAGGACACCGAATCATGATCCAAATCCACAGCACTTGGTTCCCCTACATCGATCGCAACCCACAGAAATATGTGGACAACATCTATGAGGCATCGGAAGAAGACTTTATAAAGTCAACGATCCGGGTATATGGCTCATCAGTAATTGAGATAGGTGGTAATCAAACCTTGGGAACCCAGTTGGAGCCCAAAAAGTAAAAAGCTACGAATCGCTTCAGTAATTTTAAAAAAATGGGGGAGGATTAATTCTTCCCCCATTCTGTATGAAAAATACCTTCTCGATCGATCCGCTCATAGGTATGCGAACCAAAGTGATCGCGCTGCGCCTGAATCAAATTGAGTGGAAGTCTGCCTGTGGTCAGGGCATCGAAATAACTGATCGAAGTCAACAAGCCAGGCATGGCTATTCCCCTTTCCAGGGCTTGACTAGCCACTCTTCGAACTGCAGGAAGTGCTGCATTCACCTTATCCACAAAACTTGGATAAAGCAAAAGATTTTCAAGTTTTGGATTTTGGCCGAAGGCCTCTGCAATATCTGCCAATAATCCCGCACGTATAATACATCCGGCACGCCAGATTTTGGCAATCTGAGAAAGATCCAACTCGTAGCCATATTCCTTGGAAGCCTCTGCAAGCTGATGCAAACCTTGCGCATAGGAGATGATAAAGGAGAAATAAAAAGCCTGTTCTGCCTGCTCAATTAACTCTTCTTTTGACAAAGCAGGAAGCTTAGGACGATCGTAAAGTGAATCGGCATCGACACGCAAAGATTTCAAAGCCGATATCTCCCGCATACTCACAGCCATATCGATCGTAGGAACTGGAATTCCTAGATCCATAGCATTTTGGGAGGTCCACTTGCCGGTCCCTTTCTGCTTGGCTTTATCCAAAATCATATCCACCAAGCGGCCTGAACCCAAATCATCCTCCTGAAGGAAAATCTCTGCAGTAATTTCTACCAAAAAGGACTGTAAACGACCTTTATTCCAAGTATCAAAAACCTCGTGCAACTCATCATTATTCAAACCTGCTCCACGATGCAGCAAGTCGTAGATCTCTGAAGTCAACTGCATCATGGCGTATTCGATGCCATTGTGAACCATTTTGACATAGTTACCAGCTGACTTGGGACCCAAGTAGGCCACGCAAGGTTCACCATGATACTTGGCTGCCACCGCTTCAAAGATCGGGCGCACATGTTCGTAAGCTTCCTTATTCCCGCCCGGCATGATACTAGGTCCTTTTCTAGCACCTTTGGCACCGCCGGAAACCCCAGAACCAAAGAAATGAATGCCCTTTTCGCTCAAATATGCATCCCGCCGATCTGTATCCGAAAAGAACGAATTCCCACCGTCAATGATGATATCGCCCTGATCAAGGTGCGGAAGTAAGTCTTCAATGACTTGATCCACAATTTTCCCTGCCGGCACGAGCAACATGATTTTGCGGGGACGCTTAAGTGATTGACAAAAAGTAGAAAGATCTTGGGTCGCATCGACACGGGAATGATCACCGCCTTCTTGCCGGAGAGCCTCTACTTTTTCAGCATCCAGATCATAGCCGAAAGCTGAAAAGCCATTGTCCTTTACATTCAAAATAAAATTCCGCCCCATTACCCCGAGACCGATCAAACCAAAATCATATTGCGTTTCTTGCATGTTTTGCGCTATTCTAAAATTCAATTAATCCTATCAATCTGCACTCAAGCTCGCTCTTTCTCACCAATTCACTTATTTTTGTGTCAGATTTCAAAATTAACCGATCTGATCAGCTTATTTGGGATTTTGAGAAAAAAACTGAATCACGACTTCTGATATTTCCCCTTTTGCAACAAAGCTCCTCCCTATGAAAAAAACACCCAACCAGATGCTAATCATTTTTGGCGCATCTGGGGATCTCACTTCAAGGAAGCTCATTCCGGCCATATACAACCTTTTTAAAGGCGGTCATTTATCCAAAAATTTCTGTGTCCTAGGAGTAAGCAGGAGCAATATGACCGACGAGGAGTTTCGGACCAAAGCCATTTTGGAAAGCCCTTTTCTTCAAAAAGAAAACAGCAAAGAAGACCCTCAAACCATGCAGGCCTTTGCTGAACAATTCCACTACCAAGACTTGGGAAGTGACTATGACCACAGCTATGACTTACTGGCCAATCGGATAGCTTCTCTGAATGAACAGCACGGCACCTCTGGGAATTACATTTTTTACCTTTCGACGCCTCCGAATCTCTATGAGGTAATCGCCAAAAACCTGTCCGAGGCAGGACTCAGCAAGGAAAAAGATGGTTTTAGACGCTTGATCGTGGAAAAGCCTTTCGGCTATGATCTCGAGTCAGCCAAAACCCTAAACGATGCGCTGCATCACTATTTCGATGAAAAGCAGGTTTATCGAATCGATCATTACTTGGGAAAAGAGACAGTGCAAAACCTGCTCGTGACCCGATTTTCCAATTCCATATTCGAGCCGCTCTGGAATCGACGCTACATTCACCATGTGGAAATAACCAATGCCGAAACGGTAGGAGTGGAAAAAAGGGGAGGCTATTACGATAAATCGGGAGCACTTCGGGATATGTTTCAGAGTCACCTATTGCAAATTGTCTCTCTGCTGGTGATGGAGCCACCCATTTCCTCCGATGCGGAGGAGATTCGGGATGAAAAAGTCAAAGCCCTCAAATCCCTCCGAATTATGAAATCGGAGGAGGAAATCGTCAAAAACACACTGAGAGGTCAGTATGTGAAAACCGAAATTGATGGAAAAACGGTCAAAGGTTACCGGGAAGAAGAAGGGGTAAATCCCGAGTCCACCACCGAAACCTACGCGGCAATCAAGTTTTTTGTGGATAACTGGCGATGGAAAGGCGTTCCTTTCTATGTTCGTACCGGAAAGGCCATGCCCACCAAGGTCACCGAGGCGGTCATTCACTTCAAGACTCCTCACCATGAAGTCTTCATGAGCCAAGACGCTTACCGCAAGGACAACAAGCTAATCATTCGAATCCAGCCCGATGAGGGGATTTTAATCAAATTCGGAGTGAAAGTTCCGGGCCTAGGATTTCATGTGGAGCAAGCGAATATGGAATTTTACTATTCCGACCTAGAGTCCGCCCAGGTCATGGATGCCTATGAGCGCCTACTGCTCGATGCCATGCAAGGTGATACTACGCTCTACGCCCGTGCCGATGAGGTGGAGGCTGCATGGCGATTTGTAGATCCCATATTGAAGTGCTGGGAAAACAATCCGGCTGTGAATACCTACGGCTATTCGGTGGGAACTTGGGGACCTCGCAATTCGGACGAATTGATCGAAGATAGCTTTGGATGGCGCAATCCCGGAGATTTGCTGACCGATGAAACAGGATTTTGTATTCTTTGCTAAACCCAAAACCCATGGAAACCCGAATTTTTGAAAATAAAGAAACTGTAGCCAAAAGCTTCTCTGACTATTTGTCCAATCTGATTGATAGTAAATCGGAGATTCATATCGCCCTTTCCGGTGGCAGTACGCCAAAAATCGTTTTTGATGAGTTGGTGGCTGAATATGGGGATAAAATCGACTGGAAAAAGGTGCATTTCTATTGGGGAGATGAGCGCTGTGTACCGCCGAGTGATTCGGAGAGTAATTTTAAAATGACTCAGGATCACCTGCTCTCAAAAATTGAAATGCCTGCAGAGAATGTGCATCGAATTCAAGGTGAAAATGATCCTAGCCAAGAAGCCAAACGCTATTCCGAGGTACTGCAAAAGCAACTGCCTGCAGAAAATGGAATGCCTCGCTTTGACTTGGTGATCTTGGGAATGGGAGACGATGGACATACGGCGTCGATTTTTCCGGATTCCATTGATCAGTGGGAAGCCAAAGACCTTTGTGTGACTGTAGCACATCCGGTATCAGGACAAATTCGAGTCTCACTGAGTGGAGAAATCATTAACCGTGCTGAGACGGTGGCTTTTTTGGTGACTGGAAAAAGCAAAGCAGAAAAGGTGCGGGAGGTGATCCAAAAAGAAGGGAATTTTGATTCCTACCCAGCCAGTTTGGTAAAGCCTGAAAGCGGAAACCTGATTTGGTTTTTGGATCAAGAAGCAGCGAGTTTGCTTTAAACTTCTTTCAGAATATTTTTATTTTATGTCTTGCTTTTGGAAAACCTTGAATAAAGAAATCGATTAAAAAATGGATTATAACAAATCCTCATAAAATTGGTATCTTACGATTATTGTGTTACCACAAACTGTTGGAAATGAAAGAAGTGAAGCTAATGGTTCCGGATGATAAGTTTGAGTTTTTCCTAAATCTTATCGAAGAGTTAGGGTATGAGATTTCAAACTTGGAAGATATTCCAGAGAGACACAAATCCATCGTCCGAAGAAGGATTGAACAATCTAAAGAAGAAGAGTTGTTGTCTTGGGAAGAGGCAAGAGAAAAATTTTTCCCTAAATCTCCAAATGAATGATTGCTACAGTATTTATTTAGACAAAGCAGCTCTTAATGATATCAGTGAGTCAGTAGATTATTATGAAAAGCAACAGAAAGGCCTTGGAGATAAATTTATTGAGGCAGTAGAGGACAAGTTTTCCATTCTTGAAAAGAATCCTTTTTTTGCCATTAGATATGACAATGTTCGCTGTGTCCCTCTCAAAACCTTTCCTTTCCTAATACACTATACCATTTCATCGCAAGAAAAAAAGTTAATTATCCGAGCTGTTTTTCATACTTCTAAGAATCCAAATTGGAGTAATAGGTAGTAAGCCAATTAAAAGATTTCAAAATTCATCCAACATTTTCGAAAGCAGGTTAATGGCAAATAGACAATTCCAAAAACTGAAGAAGTAAAGAATACCTGTTTCTAATCTAAACCGAGTCTGATCCTTTCTTTCTTTCTATGATCCTTCTTTCCGTACTCGACTTCTACAATCACATCTGGGAAGACCCCCTCTTGGATTGCCAAAATTTTGGGATTTTCTAATCCCTCCACCTTGTACAATTTACTGGCAGTATAGTAGTCTCCATCCGGTCAAATACTGATCAGAATACTAGACAAAATCTCATCCGTTCCTTCGAAATAATCAGTTGGTGTAGCCTTAGAGTCATAAATTAAAAAGGCATTGATGAATAGGGCTCTTTCAAATACTGGGTAAGACAGAAATTCGCCGCTTTGAATATTGGCAAAAAAGTAATTCGCTTTCGAATCCTCAGAAAGCTCTTTCAGTTTGACTTCTTGAGCAAAGGAAAATAATGGCAAATTAAAGGCTAATGCCAAGGTTATGGCAATGTTTTGGTTCAAGTATTTTTTAATATTCTTAGACTTATCTTACTGAGAAATGAATATGGTCTAAATCTATTTACACACTTTTCGGGATAGTGTTTTTATCTAAGGTAGATTTATTTCCTCTTCAATCCATTCTACCTTATACCTTAAGTAAACAGAGTCAACTTTCTCATAGATGTATATTTTTTCAAATGACTCATTTTTAGGCATTATATAGGTCAACCCTTCTTTGCTACCACTATCGATATGTTTTCTCCTTATACTATCTTCAATGTGTAGCAACTCTTCGATATTCATAAAATCTACATCGCTTAAATCATGTTTTTCCAATTTTACTGGTTCAGCAGATTTGGATTCAAAATGCTGTGCTTTTACAAAAAAATGAATTATTCCATCTTCATCCATTTTTTTTGAGTAGGGAAAAACTTGGTCAGATTCTAACAATAAAAGATGTGCTTCTCGCTGAATATGCCCCATAAGAACCCAAAGAATAAGCATTTGCAGTTTTATTATACTCATAACTTACACGATTTATCTCCAGAATTTTTATAACCTATAATAGTATTCACGACCCTCTGTTTTTCAGGTATGGATAGATTTTCCCATGAACTCGTATTAATTAAACCTTCCCATGCGAGATCCATATAGAATTGTCTAGAATTTTTCCCGTTGTCAAATTCTTGAATAATGTCTGCTATTAAATTTCGATAGGGGGCTGCCATTTGTTCATGTTGCCAATTTTTAAGATATCTTATATAATAGTCATAAATCTCGGGAAAGTCGTTTATAGAAATTTGATTATTTACTGATCTAACTTTTCTAAAAAGTTCTGCGTGAATTATTTCATGGGCCATTGTCCTGGCTAGCCCAAGGGTAGTTCTTTGCTCTAAGGTATTTCCATTAATACTTATTTCGATGATATATTTTTGAGCATTATTCGTAGTAGCGTTAATCGTATCTGGCATTAGAGGATCAACGTTGAACTTCAAATGAGCCACAGGAAATTCACCGTCGAATTTTTGAATGGCTTTCCTAAATCCTCCACTCAGATCCAGTAATTTTTCGTATACACGGTCTGCCTTCGTTCCAACAAAAGACGAATCCTTAATAATTTCCTCCTCCGGAAAAGGAATGCAATGATTATCCCTACAAAAATTATTGCTTTCATCATCTTCTCCGGGATTACCTGTAGGAGGAAGAGGATTAGTAGGAGTGCCACCTCCAGGAGGTGGACCCACAGGGATACCTGAAGACCCGGGCGCTCCCCCTCTATCCACGACATTACATTCAACCATCCAAACAGAGGCCATAGACTGAACACCTCAAGTTATCCTGCCTTTCCGAAAGCAGGATTTCATATTCACCGACTTAAGCAGTCCGGCTCCCGGAGAAGCAGGATAGCATCATCCTAAAATCCAGTTTTAATCCCCAAAAAGACTTCCTGTTCCAGGATTGGGCTTGATTTTTAGGTGTTGATAGGCGAGTTCGGTGGCCATTCTTCCCCGGGCAGTACGCTTCATGTAGCCCTCCTGAATCAGAAAAGGCTCATACACTTCCTCGATAGTTTCAGCTTCCTCTCCACAGGCCGTGGCGATCGTGCCTAGCCCTACGGGACCTCCCTTGAATTTCTCGATGATGGTCAGCAGGATGCGGTTATCCATCTCGTCCAGGCCATGCTCGTCCACATCCAAGGCATCCAAGGCCATCTTAGCAATATCCAAAGTGATCCTACCATCTCCCTTTACCTCAGCAAAATCCCGGGTACGGCGCAAAAGCATATTGGCAATACGCGGCGTGCCTCGGCTTCTTCGGGCGATTTCAAAGGCAGCTATTTCATCGATGGGAGTATCCAAAATTCCCGCTGACCGGGATACGATATCCGTCAGCAGCTTCGCATCATAGTACTCGAGGCGGGAGTTGATCCCAAATCTTGCCCGGAGGGGAGAAGTCAGTAGCCCCGAACGGGTAGTCGCCCCTATCAGGGTGAAGGGACTAAGTGTAATCTGCACCGAGCGGGCATTGGGGCCTGAGTCCAGCATGATATCGATGCGGAAATCCTCCATGGCCGAGTAGAGATACTCCTCCACGATGGGATTGAGTCGGTGGATCTCATCGATAAAAAGTACATCTCCCTCCTCCAGATTGGTCAGCAAACCCGCCAAATCCGATGGCTTGTCTAGCACCGGACCTGAAGTAATTTTAATCCCTGCCTGAAGTTCATTGGCAATGATGTGACTGAGGGTAGTTTTTCCTAATCCAGGAGGTCCATGCAAGAGAACATGATCCAGCGGTTCGCTCCGCTTTTTTGCTGCCAAAACAAACACCTTGAGATTCTCCACAATCTTGGCCTGCCCGGTAAAATCCTCAAAACTCAAAGGACGTAATGCCCGCTCAAATTCTTGATCCTTGGGGCTTAGGCTTTCTTCGTCTCCGCTCAGGTAATCTTCTCTCATGGTTTTGCTTTGACACAAATATAGGGATTCTACAAGTCGCTAATTATTTGATTTAGCGATTTTCGTGTTTTATAGATGGAAGCGGGAAGTATGTAGCGGGAAGCCATTGAGATTCATTCGAGAATTGACTTGGGAACAAACCAGCCTTTCATACCTTTTAATTTATGATAGATTTTATCCACAAGCTGAAAATTGAGCTAAATTTGGATCTCTTAAGAAAACAGATAGATTTTACAATTAGGAGGAAAATTGGTTGAAAATCCGGATGGAAGTTCAGGTTATGCAAACAACGGACATCGGTCATCTTTCATCGGACTTTTAAGGCTGATTTGTAAAGCTCGGTAATTGAGATTACCCCACAATCACATCAATAAACTATGCGATCCAATCAACAAAAAAATATCATTTACTCCCTGGTACTTCTCTTGATGGTATTGGCGGTTTATCTCTGGAGAAATCGTGGCCAAGAAGAATCGGAGTCTGTACAGGAAACGGTTTATGAAGGTCGGATTTCCATTTCCGGACAAACCATGGGAACCAGTTATCAAATCAGCTATTTGGATACCAAAGGGAGAGATTTGAAGTTTTCCGTGGACTCCCTGCTCCTTGTTTTCAACCAAAGTTTATCCACCTATATCCCAGACTCCGAGATCAGCCGCTTCAACCAGCAAGACAGCCTGGTTTTTGACCTGCCTTATTTTCCTCAGGTACTGAAGGCTTCCAAAGATATTTTCCAAAAAACAGATGGAGCATTTGATCCTACAGTTGGACCCTTGGTCAATGTGTGGGGTTTTGGTCCGGATGGTCCTAGTCTCAAAGACTCCGTAGAAATCCGGGATCTTCTGAAGCTGGTAGGTTTTGACAAAGTCATCTTTGATGAACAACTGGTGAGAAAGACTGTCAGCGGTCTCTATTTGGACTTTTCAGCAATAGCCAAGGGTCAGGGAGTGGATGTAGTATCCGATTTTTTGGAAGAAAAAGGCATCAGTGATTTTTTGGTGGAAATCGGAGGAGAATTGGTGGCTAAAGGCGTCAATGATCGGGGGGAGATCTGGAAAGTAGGCATCAACCGACCCGAGGAGTCAGCCACCGCATCAGATCTGTATTCCATCATTGCATTGGATGACCAAGCGATGGCTACATCAGGCAATTATCGAAACTTCTACGTACAGGACTCGGTGAAAATATCCCACACGATTGATCCAAAGACAGGCTATCCCGTTCGGCACAATTTACTTTCGGCTACTGTCGTAGGGCCTGATTGTATGACCGCCGATGCCTACGCTACAGCTATGATGGTCATGGGACTGGAAAAAGCTATTGCTCTCGATGAAGAGACTGAGGAGATCAAAGTATTTTTGATTTATAGTGACTCAAATGGTGAATATCAATTTCATGTAAGTGAAGGGCTTAAGCCATACTTATCCTTTCCTACCAACTGATAAGAGGAAATAAATGCAACATTATTGAATTTTCTTACCTTTGCCATGGTTTTCAAACATGGCCGGATAAAACTGGCCCTGTCCCGACATGGTATTAAACTTTATTCTTCTTTTTTTCACAGTACTCCTGGCTGGCTCATTGGTGTTTTTTGCGCCTAGTTGGAAGGATAAATATTTCAAACTTTTCCTTGTATTTGCAGGATCTTATCTTTTCTCGATCACGATTTTACATATCATTCCGGAGCTATTTGACAGTGGCTTTGACAGTGCCAAAATGGGGCTTTATATCCTGATTGGCTTTCTCCTACAGCAGATTCTGGAGTTTCTATCGAGTGGTATCGAGCATGGTCATATCCATTTGCCGCATGGCCCAAAGTCCAAAGGCGTTTTGACCGTGATGCTGGGATTGTTTATTCATGCATTTCTGGAAGGCACACTTCTTTCTCATGGTACTTTGATGGGCGAAACGGATACACACATCGGGCATGCGCATAGTGAAAATACGCTTTTACTGGGTATTATCCTGCATAAAGGTCCTGCAGCTTTTGCCTTAGCGGCTGTAATATCTCAAGTCTTAAGTAAGCGATGGACCTTGATTTTACTGGTGATATTTGCCTTAGCATCTCCACTGGGTATGATTTCGAGCTCGCTTATTTTCCAATCAGGAATTTTGGAAAAAGAGTGGATTGGAGTACTCTATGGCTTGGTCTCAGGAGGATTCTTGCATATATCCACCACCATTTTCTTTGAAAGTAGCCCTCATCACAAATTACAACTCAATAAACTCTTGGTCAGCTTTCTGGCGGCAGGTTTAGCAATTATTTCAGAGTTTTTGATTTGAGATTAAAAATATTGAAATACGGAATCATGCCCGTATCCTAAATCTCTTTTGAAATCAAGCTGGAAGTAGGAAGAAAGAAGATCGAAGTATTCGACTTTTTCATATCAACACTTGTTTTAAACCGTTTAGCTTTAATATTGGCAGGAGAGCGAATAATCATTTTTTAGAAAGATTCGACTAGATATAAGTCTCAATTGCCAAATTTCTTTCTGTTTTGGATTGATTTTTCTATTTGAAAATGAATATTTGCTAAATAAATATAGTTTCGCTAATTTTCTATAGCTCATTATGAAAATGAAATATGGAAAAGCCCTTTTGCCCCAAATGCAATCATCCTAAAGTAGTAAAAAGTGGAATTGTAGGCGGTAGACAACGATTCAAATGCAAAAAATGCAATTATCACTTTTCGGTGAATAAAATCGGGAAAGGTATTGATTCCTATTATGTAGTCAAGGCGCTACAGCTATATGTGGAAGGAATCTCTTTTCGGGAAATCGAAAGAATATTAGGTGTGAGTCATGTATCTGTCATGAACTGGGTCAGGCAATACAAGATCAAAGCCCCTGAGCAATATGACTATCGACCTACCTATAAGGTGCTCAGCCATGAAGAATTAGTGAAATTCATGACTAAAAAGGAAAATCTCCAAGGGTCAGGAATGCTGCTCACAGAGTTGGGTGATAAGTTTATGATGATCAAATGGGAGCGATTTAAAAATAGCTAAACAAATAATATTTGGGTAGCTATATTTTTTTAGCAAAAAAAGACATCTGTTTTTTGATTTGAAATCCAACTCCACATCTTGAGTCACCTCTTTTCTACAGGCCTGGAAAAGAGGCACCTATAACCCAGATAACCATGAAAAACAATGTCACCGTGCTTTTGAGCATGTGTGGAGTCCTTTTATTAGGGATGCCCACCTATGCCCAAAAACGAACCCAAGAAACCGAAAGGCCTAAAAAAGCAAACCAGGATTTTGTAGACCATACCTACAAACCCCTCACGTTGAAGCTCAATGATGACGGATCAAAATATATCCGCTTCCTACTCTGGAATCAAATGTGGGCACGAGTCATCCAAAACAATCCTGGAACCCTCGATGTAGCCGGAAACCCACAATCCACTACAGCGGATATTGGCATTCGAAGAGCGAGAGTTCTTGCTTATGCAGAAATCTCCCCTCGCTTTCTGATCCTAAGTCATTTTGGCATCAATAATCAAACCTTTACCAATGGGGGAATTCCCGGAGGAGGACTGACAGGTAATCCAGGGAGCAATCCTGTGACAGTGGATCCTGAAACAGGTTTGGGCACTGCCTCAGGTATGTCCGCCAAAAAACCTCAGCTTTTCTTTCACGACGTATGGACAGAGTTTAAAGTCACCAATGAACTCTATCTCGGGATGGGCCTCCACTACTGGAATGGAATCTCAAGAATGACCAGTCATAGTACGCTTAACTTTATGGCTGTCGATGCGCCGATTTTCAATTGGCCGCTAATCGAACTTACGGATCAATTTGCGAGACAGTTTGGCTTCTATGCGAAAGGAATGCTCGGTAAGCTCAACTACCGAATGGCTCTCAACAAACCATTTTCTGTGGGAGCTGGAGGCAGATACGACGAAGCTACTTCACGCCCAATAGCTGCTAATGTGATCAATGATCATTGGGCTACTCAAGGCTACTTTGACTATCAGTTTTGGGATAAAGAAAATAACAAGCTCCCCTATTTTGTTGGCACTTACTTGGGAACAAAACGAGTATTCAATTTGGGTTTTGGCTGGCATCATCATAGCGATGCGACTAGCTCAAAAAACGCTGCCGGAGATACTCAAAACCACGCTATTTCACTATTTGGGCTTGACGCTTTTTTAGACATGCCTCTCAATAAGGCAACAGGAACTGCGCTCACCCTTTACTCAGTCTATTATCACTATGATTTCGGTCCCAATTATATCCGAAATGTAGGAATCATGAATGTGGGCTATGGACGTGGAAGTAGCCAAAATGGCCCTGGAAATGCCCAACCCATGATTGGAACAGGGCAAATATTCTACACGCAGGGAGGCTTCCTTTTACCTGAAAATATCTTAGGAGACAAAGGAAAATTACAGCCATTCGGAGCGATCACCCACAAGAATTTTGAATACTTTGAGGAAGGGAATTGGCAATATGACCTCGGCATGAACTACTACATCAATGCACATCAAGCCAAAATCACCTTCCAGTACAGTCAGCGCCCTATTTTCGACAATTTCAGAAGATCAGGTTCTGCCGGTGAATTCATTTTGCAGACACAAATATTTCTCTAAACCCAATAACCATGACAGAAAACAAATTCAGTAAAGAAGCCTACTGGAAGAAAAACCTCAAACTCCTGGGGATTCTCCTCCTCATCTGGTTTACCGTTTCATTCGGATTCGGAATCCTACTTGTCGATCAGCTAAACGCCATCAAAATCGGAGGATTTAAACTCGGTTTTTGGTTTGCCCAGCAGGGCTCTATTTATGCCTTTGTGCTTTTGATTTTTGTATATGTGTACAAGATGAATAAGCTCGACAAGGAATTTGATGTAAACGAAGAATAAGCCCCTAAACCCCAAATAACATGGATATTTTAACTTGGACCTATATTCTAGTGGGCTTATCATTTGCCCTCTATATCGGAATCGCCATTTACACGAGAGCAGGTTCCACCAAAGAATTTTATACGGCAGGAGGCGGAGTCTCGCCTTTGGCCAATGGAATGGCTACAGCAGCCGATTGGATGTCTGCTGCCTCATTTATTTCGATGGCTGGATTGATTGCATTTTCTGGCTATGATGGATCCGTTTACCTGATGGGTTGGACGGGAGGCTATGTACTTTTGGCACTATTACTTGCTCCATACCTGAGAAAATTCGGAAAGTTTACCGTACCTGACTTTGTCGGAGACCGATACTATTCCAACAAAGCGCGAGTAGTCGCAGTCATCTGTGCACTTTTCATATCCTTTACTTATGTCGCTGGACAGATGCGGGGAGTAGGGATTGTCTTTTCAAGATACTTGGAAGTTCCCATCGAATGGGGTGTAGTCATCGGGATGTGTATCGTCTTTTTCTATGCAGTGCTTGGAGGGATGAAAGGGATCACCTACACACAGGTCGCCCAATATTGTGTGTTGATCTTCGCATTCATGGTCCCTGCCATCTTCGTCTCCATGCAATTGACCAGCAACCCAATTCCACAATTAGGCTTGGGTAGCACAGTCGCAGATGGTACTTACCTTTTGGACAAATTAGACGGAGTCTTGGGTGATTTGGGCTTTGCCGAATACACTTCTGGAAGGAAAAGCACAATTGACATCTTTGCGATTACCCTTGCACTCATGGTAGGAACGGCTGGTCTTCCACACGTAATTGTAAGGTTTTTTACCGTCCCAAGGGTGAAAGACGCAAGACTTTCAGCTGGTTATGCCTTGGTATTCATCGCTATATTATACACCACAGCTCCCGCAGTAGCAGCTTTTGGAATATATAATGCTTTAGATTCGGTGGCTGAAAAGCCTATGGACAATCTTCCCGAATGGGTCGGTAATTGGCAAAAAACCAATTTGATTGCGATCGATGATAAAAACCAAGACGGAATTGTCCAATATGCTGCTGATCCGGCCACTAACGAACTCAGCATAGACAAGGATATTATGGTCCTTGCCAGTCCTGAGATTGCCGAGCTCCCCAATTGGGTAATCGGACTCGTGGCAGCCGGTGGAATGGCAGCTGCACTGTCGACTGCAGCTGGGCTTCTCCTAGTTATATCTACTTCTGTATCACGGGATCTTTTCCGCACCTTCAAGCCAGATATGACCGAAAAGCGTGAGCTTTTGATTGCACGTATTTCTGCTGCGGGAGCGGTTGTATTGGCCGGCTATTTTGGAGTGAACCCTCCTGGATTTGTCGCCGAAGTGGTAGCTTTTGCTTTTGGATTGGCAGCCTCATCTTTCTTCCCGGTAATCATCATGGGAATCTTCTCCACCAAAATTAACAAGGAAGGAGCTATTGCAGGAATGGTCTCAGGTTTACTTTTCACCCTAATCTACATCGTTTATTTCAAGTTTGGAGTGACTTTATTTGGACTTAGTCCCGAAGCAGTTTCTGCGGATAATTATCTATTTGGTATTTCTCCTGAAGGAATTGGTACGGTGGGAATGGTTCTCAACTTCCTGATCTGCTTTGGTGTATCCAAATTCACACCAGCTCCGCCTCAGGATGTACAGGACATGATTCAGGAAATCCGTATTCCTCGCGGTGCGGGTGAGGCACACGACCATTAATCTTAAAAAAGAGAAAGCCGGAGGAATACCCGTGCTTTCTCTTCTTTTAACCTCCCAAAAGGATTATCTTAAGTGTTTGATTTGACCCAAAAACCATGAAGGAAGAACGGAAAAAGCAGTTTCTCTGGGCTATTTTTATTTTTGCCCTTTTCCTACTGAACTATCCGGTGCTGGCGATTTATGACATCCCCGAGCGCTGGCTGGGCATACCTTTATTGTATTTGATGGTCTTCGGAATTTGGCTTTTTCTAATCATAGCCATGGTAATCTTCCTTCGAAAGTCGAATTCAAAAGCGAATGTTTAGTAATCTGCTGATCATATCGTTCACCTTCGGATACTTGGCACTGTTATTTGCCATTGCATGGTTTTCGGAGAAAAAAGCCAAAACCGGCCGCAAGCTCTCCAATCATCCTGCAATCTATGCCTTGAGTCTGGCCGTATATTGTACTGCTTGGACCTACTATGGATCGGTGGGAAGAGCAGCTACTCACGGACTGGATTTTTTGACCATTTACATAGGGCCAAGCCTGGCAGCACCACTTTGGTGGATCGTCTTGAGGAAGATTATCCGCATCTCCAAAGTCCAAAATATCTCTTCCATCGCTGACTTCATTGCCAGTCGCTATGGCAAAAATGTCACTCTGGGAGGAATGGTCACTATTTTGAGTTTGGTGGGGATTTTACCTTATATCGCCATTCAGATTAAGGCGGTTTCCTCTTCCTTTCAGATGCTACAGGATTCACAGAGTTTCGATTTGGCGCTGGGAATTCCTTTTTTCCAAGACACAGCCTTCTATTTATCCTTGGTCTTGGCGGCCTTTACCATCCTGTTTGGCACACGGGCAATCGAGGCTACCGCCAAACATGAAGGAATGGTTATGGCAGTAGCATTCGAGTCTGTCTTTAAACTCATCGCATTCTTGGCAGTAGGGGTTTTTGTTAGCTTTTTCGTTTTTGAAGGTTTTGGGGATCTCTTCAATCAAAGTGCTCAGCAAGGTCTTGATAGCCTATTCACTCTTCAAGGTGAAAATGGTGCCATGGAGTGGTTTCTGATGGGTCTGCTGTCCATGATGGCGGTTTTATTTCTGCCGAGGCAATTTCAAATGGGAGTCATCGAAAACACGAGTGAAAAGCATATCGATACGGCGATGTGGCTTTTCCCACTCTACCTCCTTTTGATCAATCTATTTGTCCTCCCCATCGCATTCGGTGGCATGGTGTATTTTCCAGAGGGCTTGTTTCAGTCGGATACTTTTGTACTGGCTTTTCCACTAGCCTTGGGCGAAAAGTGGCTAGCCATCCTAGTTTATCTCGGTGGATTCTCGGCTGCAACCGGAATGATTATAGTATCTACCATAGCCCTGAGTACCATGATCAGTAATTATCTGGTAATGCCGATTTTACTTTCCTTTCCTGGATTTCAGAAAAGGAATCAACACCGCTTGGGACAAATCTTACTTTTTTCCAGAAGACTATCCATCCTTCTGGTCATACTTGCCGCCTATTCATATTATCATCAAGTCGCAGCACAATTCACTTTGGTCTCCATTGGCCTTATTTCTTTTGTAGCCATAGCCCAATTCGCCCCTGCCCTTATCGGTGGAATCTACTGGAAGCAGGCTAGCAGAAGAGGGGCTCAAACAGGAATTTTGGTTGGTTTTGCTATTTGGTTTTACACCTTGGTCTTACCAACTATGGTGAATGTGGGATACTTTTCGGAAAGCCTTCTACAGCATGGCCCATTTGGCTTGAGTTTTTTAAGGCCTGAGGCGCTTTTGGGCCTTTCGGATCTGAGTTACATTTCTCATGGACTTTTTTTCAGCTTGGCAATGAATATTTTCTGCTTCGTAGGAGTCAGCCTTTTTACTATTCAAAGCTCAAAAGAGCACAATCAAGCCGTTGTGTTCGTGGATATTTTCCGACTCAGTAAGTCTATGGATTCGTCAGTAGTCTGGAAAGGACAAGCATATTTACTGGATTTGAAAACACTCTTGACCAATTTTCTCGGGGAAAAGAAAACAGCCAAAGCCTTCAAAGAATTCACTGCAAGCACAGGAAAACGACTGGATGAAAAGGCCTTGGCCGATCCTGAATTTGTCAATTATTCAGAGCGTCTTCTGAGTGGCGTCATCGGTGCGGCTTCCGCCCGAATATTGGTTGCATCCGTTGTCAAAGAGGAGGAAATCCGAATGGAAGAGGTCTTGGATATTCTCAAGGAATCCAGCGAAATCAAGGCTCTCAACAAAGAGCTTGAAGCAAAAAGCCGAGAACTCAAAAAGGCCTCTAAAAAGCTTCAGGAATTGATCCAAAAACTTCAAATCAATGATCTACTGAAGGACGAATTTATCTCTACCGTGACCCATGAGATGAAAACACCCATCACATCCATTCGGGCATTTTCGGAGATAATAAAAGAAGATGAGCTACCAGAAGAAGAGCGTAATCGATTTTTGGAAATAATCATTCAGGAAACTGAGCGGATGAGCCGATTGATCGATCAAGTGCTGGATTTGGAGCGTTTCGACTCAGGAAAGCAGAAAATGAATCTCCGGGAAGTTGATCTACTTGAACTTATCAGAGAATCTGCAGAATCAATCCGCCAAGTGATGGTAGAAAAAGGATTGAAGTTTGAGCTTCAGCTAGCTGAAAGCATAAAAAAGCAAAACTTGGACCCAGACCGAATCAAGCAAGTTTTGCTGAATTTACTTTCCAATGCATCAAAATTTGCCCGCTCTGAGGTAAAAATCAAAGCTCAATTTGAAGGCAATTCTTGGACGATTTCGGTTTGGGATGATGGCCCGGGTATTCCCTCAGAGGAGATCCCTTACATCTTTGATAAGTTTTTTCAAGCCAGAAATCAAAACAGTAAGAAGCCGGTGGGAAGTGGGCTGGGCTTGGCTATTTCCAAAAAAATCATTGAATCCCATCAGGGAGAACTAAGCGTTGATCGAAAAAATGAATGGACCTACTTTGAGATCAAGCTGCCGATTTTGATTACTAAACCACAAGAAAAACTGACCCAAACACTATGAGTAAGATATTAATCGTCGATGACGAACCAAATATTCTCCTGTCACTGGAATACCTCTTAAAAAAAGATGGACATCGCGTTTTTATCGCTCGTGATGGAGAAGAGGCCATTGGCATAGTGGACAAGGATTCCCCAAGTCTGGTAATTTTGGATATTATGATGCCCAAAGTGGACGGCTATGAGGTCTGTAAATACATCAAGAATCAGGACCCATCTGTCAAAGTGATCTTTCTTTCTGCAAAAAGTAAGGAGCAAGATATTCAGAAGGGATTGGCTATCGGAGCGGATTTGTATTTGACCAAACCCTTTGTCAATAAAGACTTGGTAGCAAAAGTAAAAGCAATATTGAACTAATTAAATAAACCTAAAATAAAAACCCATGAGCGATCGATTGCATACCCTGAGCGGGTACCTCTACGAATATCAAAAAAGTGTGAGCCAGCCTGAGGAATTTTGGGCAAGAATTGCCGATTCATTTTTCTGGAGAAAACGCTGGAACAAAACGCTGGAATGGAACTTCGAAAAGCCAGACGTGAAATGGTTTGCAGGAGGAAAGTTGAACATCACTGAGAATATTTTCGAGAGACAACTTTTTACCCATGCAGATCAGGCTGCCATCATTTGGGAGCCCAATGATCCCAATGAAGAAACACGGACCCTAACTTATCGGGAATTATATGAAGAAGTGAATCGATTTGCCAATGCCCTCAAATCCAAGGGTATCCAAAAGGGAGATCGGGTCATTATCTACATGCCCATGGTGCCCGAGGCAGCAGTAGCTATGCTGGCCTGCGCCCGAATTGGTGCCATTCATTCCGTTGTTTTTGCAGGATTTAGTGCTTCAGCATTGGCAGACCGAATCATCGACTGCAAGGCGAAGGCTGTTTTGACTTCTGATGGCAATTTCCGAGGAGCGAAGAAAATTCCTGTGAAAGCCGTCGTTGACGAAGCCTTGGAAAAAGCCTCCGTCGAAAGTGTCATTGTGTATCAGCGTACCAATCAAGAGGTGACCATGAAAGAAGGTCGAGACTTCTGGTGGCATGAGGTGGTAGCAAACGAATCTACTGAAAACAAAGCCGAAGAGATGGATTCTGAGGACATGCTATTTATCCTTTACACTTCCGGATCGACAGGTAAGCCTAAAGGAGTGGTCCATACGACAGGTGGATACATGGTTTATACCAAATATTCATTCGAGAATGTGTTCCAATACTCCCCCGGTGATGTTTATTGGTGTACAGCTGACATTGGCTGGATTACAGGGCATTCCTACATCGTCTACGGTCCACTTCTAGCTGGTGCTACGACACTGATGTTTGAAGGGGTTCCGACATTCCCAGACGCAGGACGCTTCTGGCAAGTGGTAGAGAAGCATCAAGTGAATCAGTTTTACACTGCCCCGACTGCAATTCGCGCTTTACAGGCCTACGGAACTGAGCCCATTGAAGGCAATGATCTTAGCTCGCTCAAGGTACTTGGGTCGGTCGGTGAGCCCATCAATGAAGAAGCTTGGCACTGGTATCACACCCATATCGGAAAAGGAAAGTGCCCGATCGTAGACACTTGGTGGCAAACGGAGACAGGAGGAATCATGGTATCTCCACTGGCTGGAATTACCCCAACTAAACCCGCCTATGCCACACTTCCACTACCAGGAATCCAACTCACCATCGTAGATGCCGATGGGAAAGAACTCACCGGAAATGGAGTAGAAGGAAATCTTTGCATCAAATTCCCTTGGCCTTCGATGATTCGTACGACATACGGAGACCATGAGCGATGCAAGCAAACTTACTTCTCTACCTACAAAGGAATGTACTTCACCGGAGACGGCGTAAAACGAGATCATGATGGATATTACAGAATTTTAGGCCGTGTGGATGACGTCATTAATGTCTCCGGACATCGAATGGGTACGGCCGAAGTAGAAAACGCCATCAACGAGCACCCACTTGTCATCGAATCAGCAGTGGTCGGGTATCCGCATGAAGTCAAAGGTCAGGGAATCTACGCCTACGTCATCTGCGATATGAAAAACAGAACCGCGGAAAATTTGGTGGCAGAGATCAAGGATACAGTCTCCAAAATAATCGGTCCGATCGCCAAACCGGATAAAATTCAAATCGTGCCTGGGCTACCCAAAACCCGATCGGGTAAAATCATGCGCAGAATTCTTCGAAAAGTAGCAGAAGGTGTCACCGAAAATATGGGAGATACCAGTACTTTGCTTGATCCGGAAGTAGTCAATCAGATTATTGAAGGAAGGAAATAACAGTAGGTTAAAGAAATTAATTTAATAGCCGGAAATCTACTCCAGCTTAATCTTCTTTACCAATGGGGCTGGATGTCCGATGACAGATGACGGATGTTTGCTTATTTTGATCATTTAAGCAGAATTCTCAGTCGGTTATTGTTCGATTTGGAAAAACTATGAATTAGATAAAAGTCTGACTTCTTGATTCTTATATCTAGTGTCTAATAAATGAGTAATGTCATCATCAATCGGGTAGCCGAATTTCTCAGAAAGCATCCTCCTTTTTCATTTTTGGAAGAGGGGGACTTGCTATCCATAGCCCAATCGGTTGAGATCAGCTACCTATCTAAAGATGAGTGGTTATTTCATCAGGGAGAAGCTGCAAGACCCCATTTTTTCATCCTCAAAGAGGGCCAAATCATGCTTCAAGAAGCTGGTGAAATCCGAGAATACTGTGATGTAGGCGATGTGTTTGGAATATTGGCTTTGCTGGGAAAAAGACCCTACGTGCTTGATGCCCTTGCGGGAGAGAATTGCCTTATCTATGCGATACCGGTAGCTATTTTTGAAAAGCTTTTGGAGAAAAACCCGAAGGTTTCGCTCTATTTTGCTGCTGGCTTTGCTGCGGGACAGGTGGTATTCAAAGCGGATTTGGAAAAGGGGCAGGAGGCCCGAATGGAATTTAGCCGCAAGTCTGAGGACCATTCCTTGTTGATTTTTTCAGGGCAGAGCGCCTTCCGTATTTCCAAAAATGTCCTGACTTGCCAGCCCGAACACACCATCCGAGAAGCAGCTCAGCTCATGGATGAGCGTCAAGTCAGTAGTATTATTATCTGCAATGAGCAAGGATATCCGCTTGGAATCATCACTGATAAGGATTTACGAAGTAAAGTGCTTTCAAAAGGCATTTCTCCTGATAAATCCTGTTCGGAGATCATGTCTAGCCCGGTGATTACCAGAAAACCAGATACGGCTTTTGCTGATCTATACCTCAGCATGATCAAAAACCGCCTTCACCACCTCATACTGACTGAGGATGGCACATCGGAGAGTCCCGTGTCTGGAATTCTTTCCGATCATGATATTTTACTTTCCATGGGCAACTCCCCCGCAGTGCTGATCCATGCTCTCAACAATGCCAGCACCATTGAAGAAATGGCCCAAATCCGAGATCGTGCGGAAACTATGCTCCGCTACTATCTGGAAAATGAGGTAGCCATGGATTTTGTGGCAGGCGTGATGACGGAAATAAATGATGTCATCATTCAGCAAGCCATTGCTTTTGGCAAAAAATACTTGAGCAAAGACTATCCTGAAATGGAAGAAGTGCCATTTGCTTTTCTCTCATTAGGCTCAGAAGGAAGGGAAGAACAGTTGCTTCGCACCGATCAGGATAATGCCATACTTTATGGAAATGTAGAAGCTGATCTTAAAGAAAAAACACAAGAATACTTTCAGCAACTGGGAAGCTATGTGGTAGAGGCCATGCTTAGTTGTGGATTTAGCGCATGCCCGGCAAATATCATGGCTTCCAATGCGGATTTGGTTTTATCCCTTTCGAAATGGAAAGCTAAATTTTCCGAATGGGTTCTTCACCCAAGCCCGGAAGCCTTGCTGAGATCATCCATTTTCTTTGATTTTCGAGTGATAGCAGGTAGTCTGGCTCTCGGAGATGAGTTGAGTTTTCATGTCTTTGAGGAAATTAAGAAAAAGCCGGTCTTTTTAAATTTCTTAGCAAAAAATACCCTTCAAAACCCTCCACCATTGGGTTTCTTCCGAAACTTTCTGGTCGAAAAATCAGGTGAGCATCGGGACCAATTTGACATCAAAGCCCGAGCAATGATGCCGCTTACCGATTTGGCGAGGCTTCTTGTGTTGTATCATGGCGTATCGGGTATTAACAATACCTTCAAACGATTCGAAAAACTCGCTGAGATAGAACCCAACTATCGGGAGCTTTTTACCCAAGCAGCCAAAGCCTATGAAATTCTGATGCGCATGCGGGCCATTGAAGGTCTTCAAAATGGCAATAGTGGACGCTATATTGCTCCCGAAAAATTGGGGAAAATACAACGTCAGCTTCTCAAAAACACCTTTGGCCCTATCGGAGAGCTTCAGGATATTATCCAGGTCAGATTCCAACTTGACTTCTTCCGCTCATGAGCTGGTGGCCATTTCGACCGGAGGAAAAAAAAGAGTCATTTGTGGAAGAGTATTTGGCTCTTTTTAAAACGCCAATACCTTCCATCCGAAAAATCAATCAGCTGGAATTCATCGTATTAGATACTGAGACCACAGGCCTGGATGTCAAAAAAGATCATATCATTTCCTTTGGTGCGGTAAAAATCAAACAGGGAAAAATCCGGGTTGATTCAGCGATTGAACTTTATCCTGAGTCTTCAAAAAGTCTCGCGAATACCGCGAAAATTCACGGATTGATCAATCGGGAAAACCTGCTCAGTCCAATGATTTTCAGCCAAAAACTGCTGAGCTATCTGGGCTCAGGAATAATCGTTGGGCATCATGTGAATTTTGATCTGGAAATGCTTCAAAAAATATCCTCACCTTTTGGTTTGAAGAGTTTTCCCAATCCACATTTGGATACCTTAGACCTTGCTGTCCGACTGGAGTACGGACCACATATCAATTGGAATGAAATACCGATGCGGGAATTCGGGCTAGACCAACTTTGTGAGCGATATCAAATTCAAACTGAAGACCGACACACAGCTGCTGGTGATGCTTTTTTGACAGCCCAGCTTTTAATCAAAATACTCAAGTCGGCCGAGACAAAAGGAATAGATAGCTTTGGAAAGCTTTTTCGCTAATTACTTCCAGACGATATCAACTTTCCCTTCGATCAGCATGTGAATCAGCAATTCATCGACTAAAGGATAAAATCCACCGGGTGCTAGACTCAAATCCTCCAAGCGAAGATCTGCAATGGGAGTTTCTAGTTTTAGTTGCCCCTGAAAAGAGTCTAAAGTGCCCTGCAATAATTCATCAATCGGAAACCTTGCCTGTCTTTCTATCCTTCGGATAATCTTCCCCTTTTTGAAAGCTACCGCCCACTTTACTTTGGTACTTTCTGTGACCACTTTGAAGTTGATATCTTGTAGCTCTAACTGCTGTTCCACTTGATCAAAAGAGGGTTTACCTACCACGTAGATCTCTCCTTCCAACTGTTCCCCATCTGATCGGATAGCCAAAAAGTCTGCTCGAACCATAAGCAACTCACCAAAAGGACCGGTCTGCAGATTTGATAGCTGCATGGTGGTTTTTTTATCCACTCGGATAGGCGAACTGCCTAAGAAATTGCCCAGTTCCTGATCGAGAAATTCATATCCTATTCCAATAGGAACTCGCGCTGAAATAAGGTTTTTCTCCTCTCTTCGCTGAGTCAGATTCGGAAGAGGAAAAGCTCTCGAAGGCTTTGCCTCCACTGGGTGGCTCTGGATTTTTCCCTTCAAACCTAAGAACAAATCCAGCGCATTATTCCCAGAAAACTGCTCATCAAAACCTACTTCTTGAGGCTGAATCGAGAATGCTAGGTTTTGGTTTTGCCAACTCACCTCAAAAGGCTTTCCTACCTGCTGCCAAAGAATATCAATCCAGGGTTTCAATTGAACCAATTCCTGCTCAGGGCCTAGATTCATCGCTGCCCATCGCCGGATTTGACGCTCAAGCGTGCCAGTCAAGTCCAGTTCTATGCCCAAAACTTCCAGAGTCAAATCTCCACCAAGCTCAACCAATTCAAAATCGTGGACCGATAAAGACCAATTAGGGTTGACCTCAGGATTGATTCGAATCAGAGGCACAAAATTTTCGTCCAAAGGAACCCTTCTCCTGATAAGGCTCCCAAGTCCTCCTTGCTTCAAGCCGACTTCCCCCTGTATTTGCAAAGGAATTCTCAATTCTAAATGCTCCTTGCTTAAGGTCTTCCAGGTTACCTTTCCAGCCCGTCTAATCTGCAGATTCCCCTCCAAACCATTTCCCAGATCTAAATCATCTTCTTCTACCAAGATTTGTGGAATCTGTGAATTGATCAAATGGTCGAAAGACGCCGCCGGCATTTGTGCAGGTAGGGATACTTCCGATAGGGCCTCCGGTACAATCGGAGAAGCTCCTGGACTTGATATATCCAAACTTTTGCAGGAAAAGAAGAAAAATAAGGAACTTATTAGAAGCAGACTGTATTTTTGCAAATATGTTGCGTTTTTAATTCGCATGAAGGTTAGTAAATTTTCAATTGAGATTCAGGTCAAAATTAGGAGAATAACGTATGAATTGGCAAAAACTTACCGATCCCGGACAAATTGATATAATCAAGCAGCAGAGTAAAGACATGCCAGTCTTGATTTTCAAGCATAGTACGCGATGCTCTATTAGCAGTATGTCACTCGACAGACTAGCACGCAATTGGAAGAAAGAAGATGAGCAGCGTCTTATACCCTATTTTTTAGATCTGATTGCTTTCCGATCGCTATCCGATCAAGTTGCCATGGACTTTGGAGTTCCTCATCAATCTCCCCAGGCCATTCTCATAAAGGATGGGAAAGTCGTATTTGAGGACAGCCATTTTGGGATTTCATACAATAGTATCATGGCTAAAATTTAAAGAAAACCATACCCATATTTTGCCTTTTATCCCCAAGATATTCCATTCTTATTTTTTCTTCAGATTAGTTTAAACCCTAGGCTTTTTCATTGAGTCAAAGTAGTTGAACTTTGCTCATTATGAAAAAAATTATACCTCTCATTTTATTGGTTGTCAGCTTTTTATCTAGCAACTCTATTTTTGCCCAGCGAAGCCAAACTCAGCCCGAGCGAAAACTGACCGGGATCGTCATTGACGGTACGATCAATCAGCCCATGGTTGGGGCTAATGTCCAAATAAAAACACTGGCCGACTCCCTGCTTCGGGGAGCAGTAACAGACGGACAAGGAAAATTTGAAATTGTACGGCCTGATATCCCTCAGGTGAAAATCGAAATCACCTTCATAGGCTATGAAAAGATATCCAAAGTCCACAATCTGCGAGATGCAAGCGATTTAGGAAGGCTTGTATTGATGGAGGACACCAAAGAATTGGGAGAAGTATTGATCGAAGGACAGGTACCCGTTGGGGAGCAAAGGGGCGATACGACTTCTTTCAATGCGAATGCATTCAAAACCATGGAGAATGCCCAAGCAGAAGATTTGATTCGTAAAATGCCCGGGATCACGATGCAGGGAGGTCAACTCCAAGCGCAGGGCGAAGCAGTTCAAAAGGTGCTTGTCGATGGTCGAGAGTTCTTTGGTTCGGATCCAAGTATTGCCTTACGAAACCTACCTGCAGATGCTATTGAGCGAGTCGAAGTACTTGATCAGCGCTCAGACCAGAGCCGTTTGACAGGTTTTGACGATGGCAACTACTCCAAGACTATCAATATCATTTTGAGAGAGGATCGTAAAAACGGTCAGTTTGGAAGGGTTTATGGCGGATATGGAACAGATGAGCGATATTCTGGCGGGGGTAGCTTAAACTTTTTCAACGGAGATCGGCGATTCTCCATTCTAGGCCTGACCAATAACATAAATCAGCAGAATTTCTCCTCACAGGATCTGGCCGGCTTGAGTGCTAACTCCGGTGGCGGCGGACGTGGTGGACGCGGAGGTGGCCGATGGGGCGGCGGGGGAAATAATAACTTCTTCGTGGGCAATGACATCGGTATCATTGCTACCAATGCATTGGGTTTAAATTACAGCGATAAATGGGGTAAAAAGGTAAACTTCACAGGTTCTTACTTCTTCAACAACACGAACAATACACTCCGTCAAATCACAAATGAAGAACGGATTATAAACGAAAGCACGAGTCAGTTTTATCAAGAAAGCCTTATCAACAACGTCGAAAACTTCAATCACCGGGCAAACGCCAGAATTGAAGCCGACCTGAATGATAAAAACAGCATCATCATCACGCCAAGCTTTTCAATTCAAAACAACCGGACCTTCAGCGACCGCGATGCCTTGACACTAGGCAATGAGGGAGATTCTCTTTCCGCTCTTCGCTCAGTCTCGGAAGCGGAGACTAAAGCTTTCAATATTTCAAATAATATTACCTATCGCTATAAATTTGACAAACCCCGAAGAACACTTTCTACGGACATTTCAACTACTTGGAGTAATCGGGATCAACTTTCTGACTTAGAAGCTGCAAGCAGGGATTTTCAACGAAATCAGTTAGACACGACCATTCAAGAGACAGTCGCATTGAATGATGGTTTCAACTATCGGGTGAATCTGACCTTTACTGAGCCATTGGGAGAAAAAGGCATGGGAACCTTTGGCTACCAAGTTTCCAACAACAAAACCCTTGCTGATCAAAAAACACGAGTTTTCAACGAAGAAAACCTCCCCGTTTTGGATACGGCATTGAGTAATGAGTTTGATAATAAATTTATCACACAGCGCCTGAGAAGTGGCTATGCTTACAACAATAATGGTTATAGCATCAACTTAAACTTAGATTATCAGTTCGCTAGATTGGACAATGAGGCCTTTTTTCCCGAACCAGGCGTTTTCCGTCGGGATTTCAACAATATCCTACCAAGTGCCAATATCAATTACAGAAATCGAGAATCAGGGTTTAGCTGGAGAATTCGCTATCGAACAGATACCGATGAACCAAGTGTGAATCAATTGCAAAACGTGATTAACAATCAAAACCCGCTCAATCTCAGTGTGGGAAATCCCAATCTTGGGCAGAGCTATAATCACAATATTTTCGCCAATATAGCAAAGGTGAATCTGGAGAAATCAAAGACTTTCTTCACCTTCATCAATTACTCAGCTACCAGTAACTTTATCGGAAACAGCACCTTTGTTGCTGCCCAAGATACACTGATCAATGGTGAGGTATTGCTGAGACCCGGTGGTCAGATTTCCCAGCCGGTCAATTTGGATGGTAATTGGAGATTGCGAGCCTTTGCCACTTATGGAATGCCCATTCCTAAACTGAAACTCCAATTCAATATCAATACACGAATCGGTTTCAACCGAACTCCAGGTATGATCAACGGGGAGAAAAACCTGAATGATAATATCGACCTAAGTCAAGGAATCACGATCAGTTCCAATATCAGTAAGAATGTCGACTTCTCGGTCAGCACTACCGGTACCTATACGATTGTAAACTCTAGCTTGCAGGCCAATCTGGATCAGAACTTCTACGTGCAAGAGTCTAATATTCGCTTGTATTACTCGCCAAACAACGGAAAGCTATTTGTAGGAAATACAGTGAATAACATGCTATACAGCGGACTTTCAGAAGGTTTTGATCAGTCAGTGTGGCTTTGGAATATAGAGGGAGGCTTCCGCTTTGCCAAGAATAACAAAGCAGAATTGAAGGTGGTGATCTTTGATCTCTTAAATCAGAACAACAGCATCAGCCGAACCGTGTCAGATGTAGCCATTACAGATGTATTTACCAATGTATTGACCCGATACGGAATGCTGACCTTTACCTATATCATCGGCAACTTCAAGGAGCCTGAGCCAGATGATAGCCCTTGGAGAAGAGCCCGGCCAAGCGGAGGTAGAACTTGGTAAACACACCACAAAAAAATCCCGACTCTCATCAGAAAGTCGGGATTTTTTATGAATTGGTAAATTGATTATGGTTGAACAGCTCCTTTGATTCTCAAATTATTTGCATCCAAAAACATAATCTTTTGGGTCGTTTCGATGGAATAGTGATCGATCTTTTGGGTTCGTTGATTCATATAAATCTCCCCAAGAATGGTGGAGGTATAGAAAATATTTTCCTTAGAAATCTTAAATGTCAACCAAATAGGTCGATCATCAATTATTCGAACTTTTATTTCCTTGACAGGGCTTTTTTCTCCAGGCAAAAGCCTATGGACCAATACATCTCCCTTTACCTCTGTAGAAAATGCAGAAACCATAGAAGGCTTGTTGATATCAGCTCTGAAAAAAGCATCTAGTTCCTCCTTCCATTCTTCTTGGCTTAGTGTCACTTCCGTGGATTCCTCCTTGCCATTGATCCGAGTGATTTTACGGACGGTCTCATTTCCCAATTTGGAAATCTCAGCCTCCACAAAACCGGCTACATCATAGTAAGGTAGAACCTCCAGCTCGCCGGGCTTAGCAATTCCAGGAGCATTTTCACAGGAATTCAAAAGGGTCAGAACAAACCCAAAAACAACAAATAGGCTAATTCTCATTAGTTGATCAGGATATTTCCGGTCATTTCCTCAGGGACTGCCACACCCATCAATTTCAAGATGCTAGGTGCCAAGTCTCCCAATTTGCCATCGGCAAGTTCAAATCGATCATGCTTATCGACTACAATGAAGGGTACCAAATTAGTCGTATGGGCTGTATTTGGTGTGCCATCCTCATTGATCATCATATCCGAGTTTCCATGATCTGCAATCACTATGATCGTGTAGTCATTTTCCAAGGCAGTTTCGATCACGCTTTTTGCGCACTCATCTACTGCTTCACAAGCTTTCACAGCCGCATCAAAATCTCCGGTGTGTCCCACCATATCTGCATTGGCAAAATTGAGGCAGATGAAATTGGCTGATTTTCGCTTCAATTCCGGATTGATTTTCGAAGCAATCTCATAGGCACTCATCTCTGGCTTGAGATCATAAGTAGCCACCTTGGGTGAAGGGCAGAGAATTCGGCTTTCACCTTCAAATTCCTTTTCTCTTCCTCCAGAAAAGAAAAATGTGACGTGAGGATATTTCTCAGTCTCTGCGATTCTAATCTGTTTTTTTCCTGCTCGCTCCAGGACCTCTCCTAAAGTGTTGCTAAGATTGTCTTTTTCAAAAAGCACTTTGATACCCTGAAAAGTATCATCGTAATTGGTGAAAGTGATATAGTCTAAATCCAGCTTTTTCATATTGAAATCCTCAAAGTCTCGCTGCGTGAGTACCTGAGTGATTTCTCTTCCTCTATCAGTACGGAAATTGAAACAAACCACCACATCACCATCTGCCATGATACCAAGCGGTTTATTATCTGCACCGACATGGATGATGGGTCGAATGAATTCATCCGTCACTCCATTATCGTAGGACTTTTGGATGGCCACTAGAATATTCTTGGACTTCTCTCCCTCACCATTTACCAGAGCATCATAGGCTAGCTTGACACGCTCCCAGCGATTGTCTCGATCCATCGCATAGTATCTCCCTACCACAGATGCGATTTTCCCGGTTGATTTTTGAAGGTGATTTTCCAAGTCCTGAAGGTATTTGACTCCACCTTTAGGATCTGTATCCCGTCCATCGGTAAAAGCGTGAATAAATACATCTTCCAGCTCATGATGCTTAGCTGCATCACAGAGTCCTTTCAAGTGGTCAATATGGGCATGGACTCCTCCATCGGATACCAGACCCATAAAGTGTACCTTTTTCTTATTCTTTTTGGCACTTTCAAATGCTTCCGTCAAAATCGGATGATCTTTCAATTCTCCATTTTTGACTGCCTGATTGATTTTTACCAAATCTTGATAGACTACTCGACCGGCACCAATATTCATATGTCCCACCTCGGAGTTACCCATTTGTCCTTCGGGCAATCCCACAGCCAAGCCAGAAGCATCCAGTTTGGCATGGGGATAATTTTGATACAGACTATCTACAAAAGGCGTTTTCGCTTTGTCTATGGCAGATACGGCCGGGTTGGTAGCTATGCCCCATCCATCCAGGATCATTAAAAGTACATTCTTTTCCATAGGGGCAAATATATTATTTTTCTCACCATTGTGAGGGGCAGTTCCCATTCCGATTCAGATTCATCTTTTCAAAAAGCAGGAAAGCTACTTCCTAATACTTTTTTGGCTTAGTATTTGTCTAATTGATTCCCAAATGAATGCCCTCCCGTTTATATTAAGTTTATTCTTGATTTTCATGCCCTTGATGGACAAGGAAGAACTCAATGAATCTATCGATCCAGTGATTTTGGCTATTGATTCTGGGAGCAGCAGTGAACTAGCTCGCTATTTCGAAAATAGTATTTCCCTGAATATCAATGGGCAACAAGGGGATTTCTCCAAAAACCAAGCAGAACAGGTCATCAGAGATTTTTTCAAAAAAAACCCTCCCTTGAGGTTTCAGCTAGTTTACAGAAGTGAAACTAATCCCAAATTGAGTTCCTACATCGGTGAATATCAAAGTGGTCAGGCAAGCTATCGAGTCTTTATAAAAATCAACCAACTCGATACAGATTTGAAAATTTACAGCCTTGGCTTTGTAAAAGCTTAAGGTAATTTTTCCAAAAACAGCGACTAAACCTTTCAATATGCCTATTTTTGTGGCATGAAGCCTGCCTATCTATCTGATTCAGCCTTAGATCAATTTATACAATCTGCCTTTGCCGAGGACATTGGTCCAGGAGACTATTCTTCACTCTCTGCCTTTCCATCGGATAGACAAGGCAGAGCAAGATTGCTCATCAAAGGCGATGGCATCTTGGCTGGAGTTGAGTTGGCTGAGCGAATTTTCAAAGCTTTTGATCCTCGATTGGAGGTAAAAGTCTTCAAAAAAGACGGAGAGGCTGTTTCTTTCGGTGAAATTGGCTTAGAAGTCTCAGGTCCGGCGGCTTCCATTCTTTCTTCTGAAAGACTAGTCCTCAACTGCATGCAACGAATGAGTGGGATTGCCACCAAGACTCACCATCTTACCCAAAAAATCCTTCATACCAAAGCTCGGCTGATGGATACCCGGAAGACAACTCCCAATTTCCGATTGATGGAAAAGTGGGCTGTTCACATCGGAGGAGGGGTAAATCACCGCTTTGCCCTATACGATATGGTTATGCTGAAGGATAATCATGTGGACTTCGCTGGAGGAATCCGACAAGCAATCACTAATACCAAAAACTACCTCAAAGCTAATTCGCTCAATCTAAAAATCGAGGTAGAAACCAGAAATCTTCAAGAGGTCGCTGAGGTACTGGAAGTAGGAGGCGTAGACTATATCATGTTGGATAATATGGACTACGATACCATGCAAGAGGCAGTTGATTTAGTAGATGGAAAAATGAGTATTGAAGCTTCTGGAGGAATTACAGAAGAAACCCTGGCAGCTGTGGCTGAATGCGGAGTTGATTTTATTTCCATGGGTGCTTTGACTCACTCAGTGAACAGCATGGATATTAGCTTAAAAGCTTTTTAAAAAAGGTTAAAAATCACCATCTAAATTTTTTTGGCCTTTAATCTGCTTTTGTATTGGAAAAGCAATACCACTATGAAAGGCTTCACCTATACCCTAGCATTTATCTGGCTTATCGCCTGCAGCCCCAAATCTTTTCCGGATAGTAATTGGGAAGGGAAGAAGTGGGTACTTATCGAGCTGAACGGAAACCCTGTTCAGGTATCAGGTACAGACAAAGATGCCCACATTCAGTTTGATGCCGAGTCAAAGCAAATCAGCGGGAATGGTGGATGTAATCGGATTTTTGGGCCTTACGAAATTGAAAAGAATGAGCAGCTGCAATTTGGCAATTTAGGTTCGACCATGATGGCCTGTCCGGATAGCAGATTTGAAAATGCCTTCTTAGAAGCGATTCGAGCGGTTCGAAGTTACGCTTACGAAGAGGGTCAGCTCATTTTGAAAAATGGTGCTGGTACAGAAATCATCCGGCTTCAATAATCAGAGCCAGCGCTTGAGTCGAAAGGCTATGAGCATTCCAAACGCAGCAATTCCCATTCCTCCCAAAACGTAAAAATATCCATTACGGGAGCTCAGTTCGGGCATGTATTCGAAATTCATTCCATAGACACCTGCAACAAAACTAAGAGGAATGAAAATCGTCGAAATGATCGTTAAGACCTTCATTACATTATTCATCCGGTTCGAAAGACTATTCATATACAGGTCCAACACACCGGATGACATATCCCGAAATACTTCCATAGTCTCAATGACTTGAATGGTATTTTCATATAAATCCCGAATGAAAGGCCGGACTTCTGGAGAAATTTTATGCTCGGCATATTTGTCAAAAGCACCAATCACCTCCCGAAGTGGATAGACAGAACGCCGCAAGTCCATCATTTCCCTTCGCTGAAGATAGAGGGCATTCAGCGTTTCCTTTCCAGGCTCCAGCATGGCTTGAGATTCCAGATTTTCGATTCGCTCACCGATATTTTCCATGACAGAGAAATAATTGTCAATCACTGCATCAAGCAAAGCATAGAGCAAGTAATCAGTACCTCTATGACGAATAGGCCTTTTTTGGTCTAGAAGGCGGTCTCTGACAAACTGAAATACATCCCCTGCTTTTTCCTGAAAGGTGATCAGAATATTTTTCTCCATCAAAAAACTGACTTGCTCTTCCGTGATGGGAGACTCAGGCGAATTGCACTGAATCATCTTTAGCGTAGCAAAAATGTACTCGTCAAAAACCTCCATTTTGGGACGTTGCTCTACGCTAAGTATGTCCTCCAATGTCAATTTATGGATACCAAAGAGCTTTCCGATTTGCTCTAGCAAAGCGATATCATGCAAGCCAACCACATCAATCCAGATTACTTTTTTTTGCAAATTGAGGTGATCTTGAAGCTGCGAAAGTTCGATTCGTTCTTCTAAAAATTCTGACTCATCATAGGTGATCAGATTGATAAAAACCTCTTCCTGCTTTTTCTCTCCTCCATATACCAAGGATGCAGGAGGAAGCCCCACTTTATGAGAGCGCTTTTTTCTCTTTTTAGTTTTAAAAAGATTTTGAAATTGCTTCAAGGTGGACTGAGTACGAGGCATAGGCTATGGGTTCTTTTCACCTAGAAATTCGATATTTCTTTTGAGTCCTACAAATTTGGTACGCTTCACAGCAGACTTTTTAAAAACTTTCCGGAAAGTTTCTTCTGTCATTTCTACCCAGTCCTTTTTTGTGAAATCTTTTAAATCCGGATGAAGATCAAAGGCGGGCTCTTGATGTGGACGCGAAAAGCGATTCCATGGGCATACGTCTTGGCAGATATCACAACCAAAAGCCCAGTTTTCCATTTTATCTCTGAACTCGTTTGGGATGGAATCCTTCAACTCAATCGTCAGGTAGGAAATACAACGCGAACCATCCACCACTCCGGGCTGTACGATTGCATCAGTAGGACAGGCATCGATGCAGGCTGTGCAAGTGCCGCAATAATCTTTGGCTATTGGAGAATCAGGCTCTACTTCTAGATCGATGATCAATTCCGCCAAAAAGAAAAAACTTCCCATCTCCCGATTGAGCAGCAGACTGTTTTTACCTATCCAACCCAACCCGGCCTTTTGTGCCCATTGTCGCTCCATCACAGGTGCCGAATCCACAAAAGCCCGCCCTTCGATCTCACCGATTTCTTCCCGGAGAGCCTCCAAAAAAGTCTTCAACTTATCCTTGATGACAAAGTGATAATCCTCGCCATAGGCATATTTTGCGAGCTTGATATCCTCGGCTTTTTCAGGAAGTTTTTTCTCGGGAAAGTAATTGTAAATCAGGGAGACGACAGTTTTTGCGCCCGGAACGAGTTTGCGAGGGTCCAGTCGTTTGTCGAAGTGATTTGCTAAATAAGCCATTTGGCCCTGATAGTTGCGATTCAGCCAATCCTCCAATCGAGGCGCTTCTTCTTCTAAAAATTCTGCCTTAGCGATTCCACAAAAATCGAAGCCCAATCGCTTGGCAGTCGATTTGATGGTTTGGGCTTTTTTTTCTAATGAGGTCATGCAGACCCCAATTTAGGACTTTATTCCTCTCGCCTCAAATCCGGTCTATCCTGATACCACTGATCTTCAAAAGTCTCCTCGATCTGAACCGGTGCAACCAACACAGACCATACCATCCAGATGACCAAGAAAGGTCCCGCCATAAATAGCAACCATACCAATGGGAGGGCTACATTCAATTGAATCAGCGTCACGAAGATGATCAGAGCTCCCGTCACAAAACCTACCGCAAATTCATAATTCTTCATCTTTTTCGTGTTTTTAGTGGATAATGAAAACTCCATTCCCTTTCAGATTGTTATCCAGACGTGTAACTTATGATTTGATTAGCTCGATTTTTAGCAAGGCCTGTCTTGCTTCTTGAGTCTAGCATCTAAAAATCTGACTATGAAAGGCTTTCGCTTTACTCAATATATCCCACCCCAAGATCCAGAGAAAAATACCTTTGAGAATCTGCTCAATATTTTCCTTCAACTCGTCACGATGACCGGAGGAGATGTGGCAGAGGCACTCAACTGGCTTTCTAATCTGGACAAACGATACAATCTCACCAATCCCAATTATGGGATAGGGGACTTCATCGAAGACCTCAAAACCAAAGGGTACCTCACTGAAGAAAATCAAAAAGGGGAGTTCAAAATCACTGGAAAAGCTGAGCAAACGATCCGAAAATCAGCTTTGGAGGAAATTTTTGGCAAACTAAAACGAGGAAAATCAGGACAGCACAAAACCACCCACTCTGGTCCTGGTGATGAGCGGGGTACTGACCGTAGGGCTTATGAATTTGGCGATAATCTAGATCAAATCGCACTGACCGATTCGCTTCGGAATGCACAGGCAAATCACGGATTTTCAGGAGATTACTTGCTGACCGAAGATGATTTGGAAGTCGTAGAGCAGGAATATCGTTCCCAAACTTCCACAGTACTCATGATTGATATTTCCCACTCCATGATTCTATACGGGGAGGATCGCATCACCCCTGCAAAGAAAGTGGCAATGGCCTTGGCTGAATTGATTAAAACTCGCTATCCAAAGGATACCTTGGATGTGATTGTATTTGGAAATGATTCCTGGCAGATCGAAATCAAAGATTTACCATATCTACAAGTAGGGCCCTATCACACCAATACTGTGGCAGGACTAGAACTGGCGATGGATTTACTTCGAAGAAGAAAAAATCCGAACAAGCAGATTTTCATGATTACCGACGGGAAACCTACCTGCCTCAAAGTCGGAATTAAGTATTATAAAAATGCCTTCGGAATTGACAGCAAAATATTAAATGAGACCCTCAAACTCGCTGCTCAATGTCGAAAGCTGAAGATACCGGTGACGACCTTTATGATCGCCTCGGACCCCTATCTGAAAGAATTTGTGAAAGAATTTACACAAGTCAATAATGGAAATGCCTATTACAGTTCGTTGAAAGGACTGGGCGATTTGATTTTTGAAGACTATAGAAGAAACCGAACCAAACGCTTTTAAACAAACGCATGGACTACCAAAAACTTACCGGAAAAGAACTAACCCAAATCCGAACTTTAGGCCAATTGAAGGCTGCCGGATATCAACCCAAATCTATTAAAGAAGAACTTCGAGACAATCTAATCGCTAAAATCAAGCAAAAAGAAAATGTCTTTGAAGGAATCTGGGGATATGAGGATACAGTTATTCCTGATATCGAACGCGCTATTTTGTCGCGGCACAACATCAACCTCCTTGGTCTTCGTGGTCAAGCAAAAACCCGAATCGCCAGGATGATGACCCTCCTTCTAGACGAATACGTACCACTTGTGTACGGTTCCGAATTAAACGATGATCCTTTGGCCCCTTTGACCTCCTACGCCAGAAATCTAATCGAAGAGCGGGGAGATGATACACCTATTACTTGGTGGCACAGAAATGATCGCTACACAGAAAAATTAGCAACTCCCGATGTGTCTGTAGCTGATTTGATTGGGGATGTGGACCCTATCAAAGCCGCTACTATGAAACTCAGCTACAATGATGAGCGAGTTATCCACTATGGCCTGGTTCCAAGATCACATCGCTCCATCTTCGTAATCAATGAATTGCCGGATTTGCAGGCGAGAATCCAAGTGGCTCTGTTCAATATTTTACAGGAAGGGGATATTCAGATTCGAGGCTTCAAATTGCGATTACCACTGGATATTCAATTTGTATTCACAGCGAATCCTGAAGATTACACCAACCGTGGAAGTATCGTGACTCCTCTAAAAGACCGGATCGAGAGTCAGATCATCACCCACTATCCGAAGTCCATCGAAATAGGTAAAAAGATCACTGCACAGGAGGCCAACCTGAAAGGTAAGCCTGTGGATAACATTTATATTCCGGAACTGATGAAAGACTTGATCGAGCAGATTGCGGTCGAAGCAAGAGGTTCAGAATATGTAGACGAAAAATCAGGAGTCTCAGCCCGATTGACGATTTCTGCTTATGAAAACTTGATTTCAGCAGCAGAAAGGAGGCTTTACCTGAATGGGGAAGAAAATACAACCGTACGAATTGCGGACTTGATTGGCGTGATTCCAGCCATTACCGGGAAGGTAGAATTAGTCTACGAGGGAGAACAAGAAGGCGCAGGTTTGGTTGCGTACAATTTAATTGGAAAAGCGATACGTTCTCAGTTTATCAACTATTTCCCGTCGCCTGAGTCGAAAAAGAAATCAAAAGAAGGTGACCCTTATGTGATTCCTTTGGCTTGGTTTGGAGAGGGGAATGAATTGGACATTCTTGCTTCCCAATCAGATAAAGAATACAAGCAAGCACTCCATGAGGTCCCCGGCCTTGAAGAAGTAGTGACCGGATTAGTCAAGAATTTACCGGAGAAAGAGAAGGAATTCTTCATGGAATTTGCCCTTCATGGCTTGGCTGAATACTCTCAGCTTAGTAAAAATTTACTAGACACCGGCTTACAGTTCAAGGATCTCTTCAGCTCCATGTTCAATATGGGTCCGGGAGAGGATGAGGATTTTGACGAAGATGATTTATAAGAAAGGGGCTTTGGCCCTTTTTTCATTTAAAATCCTCTGACAACAATTTTGTAATAAATTATGTACATATTTGTGTACATAATAATTTTGATATGTTAACGACGACTTTATCTGATTTCAGGAAAGATATCAAAAGATACTTTGATCAAATTTCCCAAAATTTTGAAACATTGATTATAAACCGAGGAAAAGATAGTGGAATTGTGATCATGTCTTTGGCCGAATACAATTCCCTAAAAGCCACTCATCATGAACTTTCCTCTAAAGTAAATGAAGAGCGTCTCGATGCTGCTATTCAAAAGCTAAAATCCGGAAAATCATTCGAGAAACAACTGCTTGAAGAATGAAATTCGTATTCGTTGAGGAATCTTGGGAGGACTATCTCTATTGGCAAAAAACCGACAAAAAGAAACTGAAAAGAATCAACGAGCTGTTAAAAGATATTTCCAGACACCCTTTTGAAGGAATTGGAAAACCAGAACCATTAAAATTCAAATACTCAGGATTTTGGTCAAGAACAATAGACCAAGAACATCGATTAATCTATCAGGTAAAAGATGATGAAATTCTAATTGCCAAGTGTAGAATTCATTACGATTGATTCTAAAAAAAGGCTGAAGAAGACTTAAATTCCTTTTTTGCTTTCCAATATTTCCTCCATACCTTTGCATCAGATCATAAGGGGTGCCCTAAAATCACGGGCTGAGATCATACCCATATTACCTGATCCGGGTAGTGCCGGCGAAGGGAAATGAGCAAGCAAAGTATACACACTGAAGACAGAACTGGTACCAACTGGCTTTTTTGTCGTCCACTTTTGCAAAACGGGTAAACAAATACGGATGACTTCCCCTAAGTCCTCCCATGTTTCATCCAATCACCCGCAAGGGAAAAAGTATCATGAAAAATTTATGGCTAAGTCTGGCGTTTTGCCTGACTTTATCTGCTGCATTTGCACAGCAGCAAATCAAGGGAAAAGTAGTAGATCAATCCTCCAACACTCCACTAATTGGAGCGGCTATTTGGGCTGAAGGAACGGGTAGAGGAGCAGTGACAGACTCCGATGGGAATTTTACTCTAAGCAAGCTCCCTGATGGAAAAATAACCATCCGCGTATCCTACCTAGGCTATGCATCCCTCACGGAGGAAATTACTTTGCCTTATTCCGAGACGCTTCTTTTCAAGTTAGAAAGCAAAGATTTCCTTTCAGAGGAATTCATTGTATCCGCTACTCGAGCATCAGAAACGACTCCAACGACCTTCAAAACAATCGACAAGGCCCAATTGGCCAAGCGAAATCTAGGTCAGGATATTCCGATTCTACTGAATTTCACTCCTTCTGTGGTCTCTCATTCGGATGCTGGGGCTGGAGTAGGTTATACCGGGATTCGTATTCGGGGTTCGGATCAAACACGAATCAATGCTACCATTAATGGAATTCCTCTTAATGACGCAGAATCCCATGGAGTATTCTGGGTCAATATGCCGGATTTTGCTTCTTCTGTAGAAAATGTGCAGATACAGCGTGGTGTAGGAACCTCCACCAACGGTGCGGCCACTTTCGGGGCCAGTCTCAACTTCCAGACCGATACACGAAGAGATGATGCCTATGCCGAAATCGACAATGGATTTGGCTCATTCAATACTTGGAGACATACTGTCAAAGCTGGTACTGGTCTTCTCAACAATCGCTTTGCAGTGGATGCAAGACTCTCTCAAATTACCTCCGATGGCTTTGTGGATCGTGCCTTTTCGGATCTCCGCAGCTGGTTTGTCTCTGGTGGCTACTACGGTGAAAAAAGCGTGATCAAATTGATTGCTTTCTCTGGTAAAGAACAAACCTATCAATCTTGGTGGGGACTTCCAGAGGATAAATTGGAGGATGATCGGACTTGGAACTACTACACATACGACAATGAAACGGACAATTATCAGCAGGATCATTACCAATTAATCTACACCGGACAAGTCGGAAGCAACTGGAAAACAAATTTCGCGCTTCACTACACCTATGGCAGAGGGTACTACGAGCAATTCAGAGAGGATGATGATTTTGCAAGCTACAATCTGCCCAATGTAGAAATCGGTGAAGAAGTAATCAGCAGCACTGATTTCATTAGAAGAAGATGGCTAGACAATGATTTCTACGGTTTTATCGGTTCAGCTAACTATATATCTGACAATGGTAAACTCGACTTTATCTTAGGAGGTGGAGCCAATCGCTACGATGGAGGACATTTTGGTGAGATTATTTGGGCAAGAATTGCAGGGAATACCAATATTCGAGATCGATACTACGATAATAATGCGATCAAAGACGATCGGAATATCTATGCTAAAGCAACCTACGAAATCAAGCCGGGATTGAATATTTTCGGAGACCTTCAAGTCCGGGGAATTGACTATTCTTTCAAAGGGATCAATGATGATTTGAGAATAGTAGATGGCCAGGAGTCTTACACCTTTTTCAATCCAAAATTTGGCTTTTCTTATGAAAAAGGAGAACGAACCTACTACGCGAGCTATGCAGTGGCAAATCGTGAACCCACCCGGTCTGACTTTACCGACAACCCCATCACAGAAGTGCCCCGGCCTGAGCGACTAAACAACATCGAGGCTGGTGTCAGATCCAGAAGTGGAAATTTCACCTACAATGCCAACTTCTACTACATGGGCTATCGGGATCAACTCATCCTGACCGGTCAAATCAATGATGTAGGAGCCTATATCCGTGAAAATGTCGAGTCTTCCTATCGAGCAGGAATCGAGCTAGACGGTGCCTATAAGCTTTCGAAGCAGTGGACTTTGGGAGGAAATATTGCTTTTAGTCAAAATAAAATCGCTGAATTCACAGAATACATCGATGACTATTCCGTAGAGGAGTTTCAGCAAGAGACTTTTACCTACACGGACACCGACATTGCTTTCTCGCCGAATGTGGTCGGATCCGCCATTATCGAATATCAGCCTACTAAAAATCTGTCAGTCAATTGGTTTAGCAAATATGTAGGCCGACAATTCCTTGACAACACCTCGAATGTGGACCGCTCATTGGACGCCTTCTTTACCAACGACCTTCGAATTAGCTATTCGACTCAACCACGGTATTTCAAAGGGTTGGAGATCAACTTGCTCATCAATAATATCTTCAATGAACTCTACGAGCCAAACGGCTATACCTTTAGCTATTTTGTACCTGGAGGAAATGGACGTGAATTGATCACAGAGAACTTCTATTATCCTCAGGCAGGAACAAATTTCTTGCTTGGGTTGAAATTGAAATTCTAAACCTTGTAAAATAAAAGGGTCCTGCATTCTAATTTACAGGACCCTTTTTCAATAGTTATTGATTTTTTAATATGATTTTATGCATTCTCTTTTCCTTCGAATGAAATTACTTCATCACCCAGATAGTGTGGATAAATCTTTAAATGTTGCTTTTTGACTTCTTCGGTCAGGCGTTCTCGGAATAAATCCACGTTTTGTCCAGAACCGGCAGCCATAAATACCGGCTCGATACCGGTTTTCTTCTTATACGCCTCAGCCAATGCCCCAAAATCCTTAAAGTCTGCATCCTGAAGATCCATCTCGGACATTTCCATGATTTTCTCTTCAGAAGGCATGGTTTCAACTAGATCTATTTTGTTGAAAACCAAAAGAATGGGTTTATCACCGGCATTTATTTCCCGAAGTGTTTGATTCACCACTGCAATATGATCTTCGTAGTTTGGATGAGAAATATCTACCACGTGGACCAAAAGATCGGCCTCACGAATCTCATCCAGGGTGGACTTAAATGACTCTATCAAGTGGGTCGGCAGCTTTCGAATAAAACCAACTGTATCTGAGAGAAGAAATGGAATTTGCTCCAACACTACCTTGCGAACAGTAGAATCTACCGTAGCAAAAAGCTTGTTCTCAGCCAAAATATCCGTTTTGGTAATCAGGTTCATCAGCGTACTTTTTCCCACATTGGTATAACCAACCAAAGCCACTCTGACAATCCCCTTTCTTCCTTTTCGCTGAGTCTCACCCTGCTTTTCTATTTGTCTGAGCTTTTGCTTCAGCAGCGTAATCTTATTTCGAATATCCCGCTTATCCGTCTCGATCTCCTTTTCACCCGCACCACCACGAGTCGATGTACCTCCTCGCTGACGCTCCAAGTGTGTCCACATTCGGGTAAGACGGGGAAGCAAATATTGATAGCGAGCTAGCTCAACCTGGGTTTTGGCTTGGGCGGTTTGGGCGCGTTGAAGAAAAATATCCAAAATCAATAAGGAGCGGTCATAGACTTTCACCTTGAGTTCGTTTTCAAGGTTTTTCATCTGTGAAGGACTCAAATCATCATCAAAAATGACCATATCCACTTCAAAATGCGTGATATAGGCCAAAATTTCTTCCAGCTTTCCCTTACCGATAAATGTGCGTATATCGGGTTTTTCCATCCGTTGGGTAAAACGATAAACCGCTTTTACGCCTAAAGTCTCTGCCAAAAACGACAGCTCTTCCAGATGTTCTTCTACTTCAAAGTCCGACTGCTGCTGACGAATCAGCGAAACCAATACAGCAGTCTCCTGCCTAGGCGCGGTATCAAACAGTTTTTGAAGTTTTCTTGAATATTTACTCATAGTATCTTTTCTTCTTGAATAATGTAGACTTCGCGTCAATAGTTCAGCTTTTCTAAAGTCTCAATCGACAGCAAGTCAAGTTTTAACAACAAATGTCGGGATAATTCCACGATATTGATTAGGATACTCGTCTACGGAATACTTATTTTAAAGCGTCAAACTCTTCCCCCATGCCAAATATTATTACCACCAAACTCGACGGTTTGGTCGAGATAAGACCAAAAATCTTTGAGGACCCAAGAGGATACTTCTTTGAATCTTTCCGAAAAGACTGGTTTGATGAAGTGGGAATATCCGTCGATTGGAAACAAGATAATCAATCCTTTTCTCAAAAGGGAACCGTTCGAGGACTTCACTTTCAGAGAGCCCCATACGCACAAGCAAAATTGGTCCGAGTCGTACAAGGAAAAGTGTTGGATGTAGCCGTAGATTTAAGAAAGGGCTCTCCAACTTTTGGACAGTCTCACACGGTCCTTCTGGATGCACAGCTTCACAACTTGCTTTACGTTCCGGTTGGTTTTGCTCATGGGTTTTCTGTTTTAGAGGACGCGATTTTTCTTTACAAATGTTCTGAATATTATCACTTTCCAAGTGAAGGCGGAATTCGATGGAATGACCCGGCTTTGGGAATCGATTGGAAAGTGAGTGAGCCAATTATTTCCGAAAAAGATCAAAAATGGCCAAGTTTGCAGGAATTCAAAGAACAATCTGGAGGAGGATTATAAGAAGTGGGAATACTTGATTTTCTAAAGCGTAAACCGGTAGAGGTAGAGGAACTTGATTTGAGTTGGTTGAGAGCAGATATGCACTCCCATTTGATCCCGGGCATCGATGATGGCTCAAAGACCATGGAGGAATCCCTGACTCTTATCCGTGAGTTGTCAGATCTAGGACTCAGCAAGCTGATCACGACTCCTCACGTCATGTCTGAATACTATCGAAACACCCCAGAAACTATTCAGATGGGTCTGGAAGACCTGCGAAGAGCCGTGAAAAAAGAGGGTTTGGACATTGAGATCGAAGCTGCCGCGGAGTATTACTTGGACGAGATCTTTTTGGAGAAAGTAAAATCCGGAGAAAAATTACTCTCTTTCGGAGACAATTATGTCCTTGTCGAGACAGGATTTATCAATAAGCCCCAAATGCTTCTCGAATCCTTTTTTCAAATGGAAATGGCCGGTTATAAGCCTGTATTTGCCCATCCTGAAAGATATCAATACCTGATCGCTGATAAAAAACTCCAAGAGGAAATCCTCGAGCGCAATATTCTTCTTCAGGTGAATATGCTTTCTTTGACTGGCTTTTATTCTAAGCATGTCAAAGACTTTGCAGAAAGCCTCATCGATACCGGGAATGTTAGGTTTTTAGGCTCAGACTGTCACAATCAGCGATACGTGGATATGCTCAAAACCCTTTCGGCAACCCGATACTACTCCAAGATCAAAGAATCTTCCTGGCTCAACACCCAACTCTAACTCTTCGATGAATATCCTCATTACGGGAATCACGGGACTTTTCGGTAGTTTTTTAGCGGCTGAGTTCTCTTCTCTTGGAAAAATTCATGGCATCAAAAGACCCAATTCTTCAACCAGACTGGTGGACGAACTCGATCTATCTATTCAATGGAAAGAAGCGGACTTAAATGATCAGCAGTCTCTAGAGGAAGCATTAGAAGGGATGGACCTAGTCATCCACGCAGCAGGATTGGTGTCTTTTAATCCAAGAGACTCTGATACTCTGTATCAGACGAATGTCAAAGGAACCCGGAACCTGGTGAATGCCATGATCCAAGTTGGGATTCCTAAGCTGATCCATGTATCCTCCGTGGCAGCAATCGGAAGAAGTTCAGAGATCCATCGCGTAGATGAAAAATTCAAATGGACCGATTCTCCACTGAATACCGAATATGCCTGCTCCAAGTATGAGGCAGAGTTGGAAGTATGGCGGGGAGAGCAGGAAGGACTTCAGGTATTAATTGTAAATCCCTCAATCATCTTAGGCAAGATCTCCCATCAGCGAAGCAGCACTGCGATCTATGACTATGTTTTGGAGCAGAAAAGCTACTATCCCAAGGGAAGCGTCAACTATATCGACGTGCGGGATGCGGCGAAAGTCTCCCGGATCCTTTTTGAAAAACAAAAATGGGGTCAACGCTATATTCTCAGTGCAGGATCTGTTTCCTACCAATCCTTTTTTGAAAAAATGGCCCATACCTTTGGGAAAAAAGCTCCCAGCAAAGCCCTGCCAGATAATTTGCTCAGACTGGCCGTTTGGTATGCAGGGTTCAGCCGATTTTTGAGAATTTCCAAGATTCCACTCAATAAAAAAACAGCAATGCTCTCCCGATTAGAAATCCACTATGACAATCAGAAAGTCAAAGCTGAAACGGGCTATTCTTTCAAAAGCCTTGCTGAATCATTTCAATGGGCCAAGTAAACTTATTCTTGATTCTGTTCGTTGCAAAGTCTGCTAGAATCGGATCAGTTTTTTTTCACAAAAATTACCAATCCGAGGTATTGCTGCATCAATTTATTTGGTAACTTATAAAAACCTTAACCTACTCGAATGACAGGAGATCACGATCACGATTGGGAAAGCGACAAAAAGCTTGTTGAGCGATTTGAAAATTCCCTTAAAGCCAATTTGGATCTGTTTTTTGACGAGGAAGAACTCGAAGACATCATCCGATTTTATTTTGATCAGCAGCGATTTATGAAAGCCATGAAAGCAGCCGATCATGCTCTGGAAAAGTTTCCCTTTTCAATAGAAATAAAGCTACTCAAAGCGCAAAGCCTGATCTTTATGGATGAGGTTGATGAAGGACTTTCCCTGTTGGAAAATATCAATAATATCTCTCCAAATAACGAGGAGATCATCCTCGCTTTAGCAAATGCCCATATCATTTCTGGAAATCCCCAAGAAGGAATTGAGCTACTGGAGCGGTTTTTACCACTAGCGGAGGATAAAGCGGAGGTTTTCTATTCTTTGGGCAATCTTTTCCGCGCCAAAGGAGACAATAAGCAAGCAAGCCATTATTTCAAAGAAGCTGTCAAGCTCCGAATCAATCATGAAGATGCACTTTTCCAGCTCGCGATGATCACGGAGGAGGAAGGCTCCTTTGATGAAATCCTGCATTTTTATCAGGAATTTATCGATCAAGACCCCTATTCTGCTGGAGCTTGGTACAATCTCGGGGTAGTTTACAATCGCTTGGGAAAATTCGAAGAAGCGATCAAGGCTTACGACTATGCCTTGCTAATTGATGAGTCATTTGCTTCTGCGTATTTTAATTTGGGAAATGCTCTGATGAATACCGAGCAATTCGAGCAGGCACGTGAAGCTTATCAAAACACGATCAATTGTGAAGGAGCCAACGCCGAAAACTGCTGCTATTTAGGCGCCGCCTATGAAAAGCTGGGTCAAATCGACGAGGCTTTCAAGTATTTCAAAAAATCGGCTAAGCTAGACGAGGAATATGACGATGCTTGGTTTGGGCTAGGGATGTGCATGCTGAAAAAAGAAAAGTTTTTCGAGGCCATTCATTATTTCAAAAAAGCACTCAACCTGAGCAAAGAAAATCCAAATTATTGGGTTGGGCTGGCAGATGCAGAATTTAATTTGGGAAATCTTCAGGCAAGCTCCGAGGCCTATGAAGAGGCGATCAATCTTGAGCCGGGTATCATGGAGACCTACGTGAACCTCTCTGTAATTTATTTTGACCAAAACCGCTTCGAAGAAGCCATCGACGTCATCAATGAAGGAATTGAGGAGCTTCCGGAGGCTGCAGAGCTCTATTATCGAATGGTCGTCTACCAAATAAAAATGGGTAAATACAAGGAAGCGTTTTCATATTTGGAAAATGCCTTAACTTTGGACTTCGACAGGCATACGATTTTGTATGATTTGATGCCCGAACTCCAGAAGCAGAAGGCGATCTACAAGCTCATTGCCCAGTACAAAGAAGAAAACCCCTAGCTTGTTATTTTAAAAATTTCACCTCCATGAATTATGTGCTGAAGAATATCCCGGTACGAACTGAAAAGCCACGTACCTCGGGATTCACCATGGCTATGGACAAAGGCCTTAGCATCAGAGAAGTAGAAGACTTTATGAGCATCTGCTCTGACTATGTTGACATTGTCAAACTCGGATGGGCCACCTCCTATGTGACCAAAAATCTCAAAGAGAAGATTGAAATCTACCGAGAAGCTGGTGTCCCTGTTTATTTGGGTGGTACTTTGTTTGAAGCTTTCATCGTCCGTGGTCAGTTTGATGACTACCGAAAAGTCCTAGACAAGTATAATTTAGAATATTGTGAGGTCTCTGACGGTTCGATTTCCCTCAATCACGATAAAAAGTGTGAATTTATTTCCACCCTTTCAAAGCAAGTGACCGTTCTTTCCGAGGTGGGCTCTAAGGATGCCGCCAAAATCATTCCTCCCTACAAATGGATCGAGCAAATGCAAACAGAACTTGACGCAGGAGCTTGGAAAGTAATCGGTGAGGCTAGAGAAGGCGGAAATGTCGGCCTTTTCCGTGATTCTGGAGAGGTAAGACAAGGTCTTGTCGAAGAAATTCTAACCAAAATTCCAGAGGAAAAAATCATCTGGGAAGCTCCTATCAAGTCTCAGCAAGTTTGGTTTATCAAACTCCTTGGAGCCAATGTAAACTTGGGAAATATCAGCCCTTCAGAAGTAATTCCCTTGGAAACAATCCGCTTGGGATTGAGAGGCGACACATTCGACCATTTCCTAGGCGATATCAAGCTGTAAATTTTACATTATTTCGGGCTGATCGAATCCATCGGTCAGCCCTTATTTTTCTATGAGATCGATCAAAAAGTACCTCATTAACTACCTGAAAGGACTGGCTATGGGTGCCGCAGATATCGTTCCCGGTGTCTCCGGCGGATCCATTGCGCTGATTACAGGTATCTACCAGCAGCTGCTCGACAGTATCAATTCCTTCAACAAAGAAAATCTCTCCCTTCTGCTGAAGCTTGAGCTCAAAGGCTTTTTCAAGTCGGTAAACGGGAAGTTTTTATTGAGCCTGGTTTTGGGGATTTTGACAAGTGCATTTACACTCTCGAGGCTGATCACCTACTTGATGGATGAGCACCCCATCCCGCTGTGGTCTTTTTTCTGTGGCTTGATCTTAGTCAGCGCCTTTTGGATCCTTAAGGAAATCAAACGCTGGCATCTAGGAGTGGTGCTTGCTGTAGTTTTGGGAACAGCACTAGCTTGGTGGGTGACTGAGCTTCCGCCTACGAGCTCTCCTGACGCAACCTGGTTTACCTTTGTTGCCGGGGCGATCGCCATCTGTGCCATGATATTACCAGGAATCAGCGGAAGTTTCATTTTGCTCATTTTAGGTAAATATGAAAACATTATGACTGCTATTTCCGAGAGAGATCTTTTTACCTTGGGGGTATTTGCAGCTGGCTGCGTAGTTGGAATTTTGTCCTTCAGCCGAGTGATTTCCTGGCTTTTGAAGAAATTCTATTCTACCACGATTGGCTTACTTTCAGGATTTATGCTTGGCTCGATCAACAAACTCTGGCCTTGGAAAGTAGTCACCCAATACCGAACCTCTTCCTCAGGTGAGCAAAAGCCCTTTTTGACTGAAAATCTCTGGCCTTCTGAATATCTTGAGCAAGTAGGCCTTGAGCCAAATTTGGGTTTAGCAATAGCTGGCTTTGTCGGAGGTGTTGTATTAGTTTTGGGAATTGATCTAGTTGCTGACTATCTGAAAAAATAATGCGAAAATTTGGCTTAATTGGTTTTCCACTGGGACACTCTTTCTCAAAGAAATATTTCACAGAAAAATTTCAAAAAGAAGGACTAGACGATTGTCAATTTGAGCTTTTTGAAATCGAAACAGCCGACCAACTCAAAAAAATTGTTGCCGAAAACCCTTCTCTAGAAGGTCTCTCCGTAACCATTCCCCACAAGCAAGCAGTCATTCCACTTTTAGATGATTTGGATCCGGCTTGCGCAGCTATCGGCGCAGTGAATTGTATCCAAATCAAGGATGGAAAGCTCATCGGATACAATACTGATTACATCGGGTTCAGAGATTCGCTCGAAATGTGGCTGGATGGAAAAGAAGTTGCGGCATTGGTCTTGGGTACAGGAGGTGCCTCCAAAGCTGTCTGCAAAGCATTGGAGGATCTTGGGATTGAATACTTGTCAGTATCACGCAAGACCACTGATTCGAGTATCAACTATGAGGAATTGGCTGGAAAGCCCGAGCTTTTTGAAAAGTATCCTTTGATTATCAATTGCACACCATTGGGTACTTTTCCAAACACAGATGCCATGCCATCAATTTCAAAGGAAGCTTTTACCAAAAATACCCTCGTTTATGACCTGGTCTATAATCCGGCAGTTACGAAGCTCATGCAAACTTGTCTGGACAAGGGTGGAAAAGCCAAAAACGGCCTAGAAATGCTTGAAGGTCAGGCTGAAGCTGCTTGGAAAATCTGGAATTCCTAATTAGGGTCAATCAATAATTCTGCGTGGAATATCCCGCGGCAATCGGGTGAGCAATTCGTAGTTCACCTGCTGGGTAGACTCCGAAAAGGAAGCTACGGTAATCTCTTTCCCTTTTTGCTTTCCAATCATCACTACCTCATCTGCAATCTGCACATCCTTGACGTGAGAGACATCCACCGCTATGGCGTTCATGGTGACCGTCCCCACTACCTGGCAGTGCTTCCCTCCAATCAAAACTAGACCTGAATTAGAAAGCAGCCTGCTATAGCCATGTCCATATCCAACAGGCACTATGGCCAAAAGCATATTTTTCAAGGCCATAAAGCTATTTCCATAGCCAACAAACTCACCCATTTCGACCTTTTTGACGCTCATCACCTGACTTTTCCAGGTGATCAGTCGCTTTAAAGGATTCTTATTGGCTTTCGGAAGATCCTTTAGCTTTGCAAAGAAGGTTTCCTTTGTGGGCCAAAAGCCATAGCCTGCTATTCCGATTCGCACCATATCCATGATCGTTTCCGGAAAAATTAAAGTTGTTGCTGAGCAAGCGGTATGATAGCGATTGAAAAAGAGATTATTTTCAGAGAGAAAATTCTTGAAATCATAGTAGACAGCAATTTGGTTTTTGACCCGAACATAATTGCTGACACTTTCAGCTCCGGCATAATGTGTACATAAACCCTCTAAAATGACATAATCCTTTGCCTCTTGCAGAAGCGAAGCGAGCTGAGCTCGATCTTCCCAATCAAAACCTGTCCGATGAAAGCCTGTCTCTAATTCCACGTGAATTTTAGCTGCAATTCCCAAGTCTTGGGAGACTTGAATAGCTTTCTGAAGCCGATCAAAATCAAAGACATAAAAGCTAATTCCAGCCTGAATCAAATCCGGAAGCTCGGAATCATAGAGCATGCCCAAAATCATGATCTCAGAAGCTCTCGTAGAGTGTCTTTTGACTAGCCAGGCTTCATCCGAACTAAACGTACTAAAGTGTCGAATTCCGGCACGTTCAGCGATTTCGACCATCTGAGCAATGCCGTGTCCATAGGCATTTCCTTTCACCACCGCAGAGATGGTTGGTTTAGGCCCAATTTCCGAGCGGATATAGCGGATATTCTGTCGGTAAGCTTTCGCACTTATTTCTAAACGGGAAGTCGGTATGCCATCAGGTAATTCTTGCATGGCTAAAAATTAAGCCTCATTACCTCCAAATCCCAAAGCTTTCCTACTTTTATTCAAAATCAAGATGATGGAAGAGCAAAAAAATAGAACCCGCTGTCCTTGGTGCTTGGGCTTTCCCCAATATATCGAATACCATGACAGGGAATGGGGTGTGCCCGTCTATAATGATAAGGTACATTTTGAGTTTTTAGTTTTGGAATCAGCGCAGGCAGGCTTGAGTTGGGCGACGATTCTGAAAAAGCGGGAAGGCTATCGCAAAGTTTTTGCGGATTTTGACTACCAAATCGTCGCTGAATTTCCTGATAGCTATGTGGAGGAATTGCTTCAGGACCCGGGAATCATCCGAAACAAGCTCAAGATCAAAGCGGCTATCAACAACGCCCGGCGATTTATGGAAATCCAAGAGGAATTTGGATCTTTTTCGAAATACATCTGGTCATTCGTCGGCGGAAAACCCATCCAAAATCAGCTTCAAAACATGAAGGATGCCCCTGCCACATCACCCGAATCCGATAAACTGGCCAAAGACCTAAAGAAAAGAGGCTTTAAATTTTTGGGAAGCACGACCATCTATGCTCATATGCAGGCGACAGGCCTGGTGAATGATCATTTGGTGGATTGCTTTCGATATAAGGAAGTTTTGGAATTAAACGAAAGCAAAGAAAATTAACCATACGATAAAGAGCAGTGGAAGCAAAATCGGAAGTGAGAAGCGGATGATATAGCCAAAGAAGGAAGGCATTTTGATTCCGCTTTGCTCGGCGATTGACTTCACCATAAAGTTGGGTCCATTTCCGATATAGGTCATCGCTCCAAAGAATACCGAAGCAATCGCAATCGCCATTAGTTCGAAGGCAGAATCATGGAATCCATCCGCAGCAAACTGCCGCACCTCCTCAATATTATTGATCGAGGCTCCTTTGGAAGCCATGGCAGCCGCTAAGAAATTCAAATAGGTTGGGGCATTGTCCAGGAAGCCTGATAAAATACCCGTTCCCCAATAGAGGGTATTATGAGTGATCAACGCTGAACCTTCAGGAGACTTGGCGAAGTTGCCTACCAACTCCAAGGCAGGCATCATCGTACCGAAAATCCCAATAAAGATGAATGCCACCTCACGGATCGGTTCGAAGTTAAATTCATTCCCTTTGATCGCGCGCTGATCAGCAAAGCGATAGGACAGAAATGCAACGGATAGCATGATGATTTCCCGTAGGAATGAGAATTTTTGTCCGTCATACACGATTGCCGGCACCCACTCGATCACATTTGGGTCCAAGAAAACCGAACAAATCACGATGAAAAGCCATCCAAAGTTCTTCACTCCGATCAGGGTAAACTTATTGGTGTAGGTAGTTTCTTCCAATTCACTATCATCTCCCGCACGTCCCAGTTTGCGATCGATAAAATAGAATGCTACTGCAAGCACAGCCAAAGCGAATATCCAGGCAGGCCAGTTATGCTCTAGGGTCCAGAAGAATGGAATCCCCTTCAAGAAACCCAAGAAAAGTGGCGGGTCACCGATCGGAGTCAGAGAACCTCCCACATTACTCACCATGAAAATAAAGAAGATGATGTGATAAGCTTGAATATTTCCTTTATTCAAACGGATGAATGGTCTTATCAAAAGCATGGATGCTCCGGTAGTACCAATCAAATTGGAAATTAAAGCACCGATTAATAGCAAACTGACATTTGCCAGTGGGGTAGCTTTCTTATCAATTTCTATCAGAATCCCTCCTGAGGCAATGTAAAGTGATGCCAATAAGGCTATGAATTGAACATACTCAGCCAAGGCATGAACAGGACCATGGACATTCTGAAGGATGAATAAGTAATAGGAAACGACCAACAAGGCTAAGGCCACAGCTATTTTGGGGTAGTTGTGATGCCAAAAATGCTCATAAAATAAGGGACCGGTGGCAATCATCAGCAGCAAGGCAACAAAAGGAATCACCAACCAACCTGGAGGTGCATGATGTGCTTCCTCTCCATGGTCTCCTCCATGATCTTCAGCACTTTGTCCATGCTCAGTATTCGAGGATTCCGTAGACTGATGATCTTGGTCAGTAAGGATTTCTAAGGAAACCGCTTCCTTCGCAAAACTTTTCTGTACTGAGAAAGCCTGAAAAAATAATATTCCGAAAAGTAGGGTAACTACTGGTATAAAATTCCTCATTTTTCTGATAATAGGTGTGCTGCGTTTTATCTGGGGGTAATTTAAGCAAAATTTTAATTGCCCAAATGTGGCTGAGTAGCTTTGCTAAGCTACTGATTTTGCCGGAAATCGCCCAACTCATAAATGGGAAAGCCCAGCAGAATTAATCAAAAATTAATGCTTTCTGGGCTTTCTGAAAGAATAGTTTTACACGAGTTGAGCCAAAGCTATTTTAAAGGAGCTTTCTGCCAGTTTGGTTTTTGTTGGGTTTTCTGAGAAAGTATTCTTCAAAGCTGTTTCGATCGTCTGACTGACATCGGCAAAGATTGCCTCATCCGTAACTTCGACCTCCTGACTCATTAGATAAGCAAATACCCTCGCCATACCGCAGTTGGCTATGAAGTCAGGAATCACCGAAACCTGCTGATCAGTCCAAGTTCCTATCGGCCCAAAGAAAATCTCAGGGTCTGCAAATGGAACATTGGCTCCACAAGAGATTACTTCCAAGCCCGCTTTGATCATTCGATCGGATTGTTCTTTAGTAATTAATCTCGATGCCGCTGCGGGGATGAAGATTTCACTTTCGAGATCCCAGATTTTTTCATCAATCTCTTCGAAAGGAATTAAATCATCTGAAACGAGCGTATTTCCAATTCGATTGAGGAATAGTTCTCTGACCTCATCCAAAGAATAGCCTTCCGTATTGATCAGACCTCCATTCTTATCGATAATTCCGACAATCTTAACACCCTCGACCGCTAAAAAGCATGCAGCCGCAGAGCCTACATTACCCCATCCTTGGATGACTGCTCGCTTTCCTTTTAGGTTACCTCCCCATATTTGGTAATAATGCCGCACTGCTTCTGCCACCCCAAAACCCGTGATCATATCTGCCACGGTGTACTTTTTTGCACCATTTGGAGTGTATTTAGGGTCTTCCAAGACTTTGGAGACTCCTTGTCTAAGCTGACCGATTTTCCGGATTTTTTCCGGTTCGGTGGCATGAAAATGCCCGTTGACGATTCCTTCTTGAGGATGCCAGATGCCATAGGACTCCGTGATGGGAATGACTTCGTGTATTTCATCCACATTCATATCTCCTCCTGTCCCGTAGTAATTTTTTAAAAGAGGAGTGACGGCCTTGTACCATCGCTTCAAAACTTCCTCTTTCCGTGGGTCTTTTGGATCAAAGTTGATTCCCGACTTAGCCCCGCCAATCGCCGGACCCGATACGGTAAATTTTACTTCCATTGTTTTGGCCAATGATTCTACCTCACGCTTGTCTAGGCCTTTTCTCATACGGGTACCGCCGCCGGCAGCTCCTCCACGGAGGGAATTAATCACGACCCAGCCTTCTGCCTCGGATTCGGAATCTGACCATTCAAAAATGATTTCAGGTTTCTTATTTTCAAACCTTTTGAGTAATTCTTGCATCGTTTATTGGGTTTATATCTGCTCTGCAAAAATAGAAAATATTCGAGCCTGACCCAGAAAAAATACATAAGGGGAATCTTTGGCTCCCACAGACTTACCTAGCCATAAATTGTCCCGGAACAGGAATCCCTTGATGCTCCTGTCACATCCGAAAGGACATTATCGATCCCTAAAATTCTTAAGTAGCCTAAAAAGGCGAAAACAAGCGCTTCTTTGAATTCAATCAATTGATTGGATGCCGCTACCTGTTCCCAGTTTGAATCCAATTTTGAATCCAGTCTTTTTATGAAATTTTCATGATAGGCACCGCCGCCGGTAATCAGCACTATGGGGTTTGGAGTGGAAGCATTTTTTCGAATGACAGAAGCAATTTGAATGGCATAATGCTCAACCAGCGTAGCGAGAATATCCTTTGGAGAAAGTGCTACCTGGTCGATCAAGGGAAAAAAGTCCCGGTCCATGTCTTCTCTTCCCAATGATTTGGCTCCGGTTTTTTGATAAAAAGAAACTTTATTTAAGCGATTCAAAAGCTCATCATCCACCTTGCCTTGAGCGGCCCAGGCGCCCTTATCATCGTAAGGTGCGCCAAGCTGCTCGGCGAGGGGATTTAGCAATAGATTGAAAGGACAGGTGTCAAAGGCCAGTCTCTTTCCTGCATACTCCATGGAAATATTGGCAATTCCACCCAAATTGAGGCAAAAATCCATATCCGAAAAAAGCATGCGGTCACCGATTGGGACTAAAGGAGCACCCTGACCTCCCAATTGCACATCGAGCATCCGGAAGTCATTGACTACTTTCAATCCGCTGTATTGATGCAGGGACCAACCATTCCCAATTTGAAGGGATAAGCCCTTGTCAGGTTGATGAAAAACCGTGTGTCCATGGGAGCAGACTGCCAAAGGCTGTAAGTTTCTTTTCTGACAAAAATCTCGCACCTGCAGTCCCATCCAAGCTCCAAAATCCACATCCAATAGGGCCAAATGCTCCCCTGATAGCTGATGTGATTTACTCAACAAACTCGCCAAATCCTCCGGAAAGGGTACCGTCTCCGCATGAAGAATCTCAAAACTCCAATTCTCCTTTTTTGTAAATCGACAATAGGCAATATCCAATCCATCACCGGAAGTTCCGGACATCAGGCCGATTAAATCTGCAGCGTACTCCATGGGGTTAATGTTTGTTAAGTGAAACGAGGAATAAAGATAATTTTAGATTTAAGAAAATGCCCGCTTTTTTGAATTGGCTAATTTGCGAAGCTTAATCCAAATGGAAAATCTCATCATCGATATCGGTAATTCCCGAATTAAGTCCGCTCTCTTTTCGGGAGAGGATTTGATATGGGAAAAAAACTTTCAGGAATTGGCTGAGGCAAGGGGATTTTGGCGATCTCAGTCCTTTGAGCATTGCCTAATTTCCTCTGTCCGGTGGAGCAAAGAAGAATTGGAATCGGAACTGGATTTCCCATTCATTTTTCTGACTCATGCTACTCCAATACCCATCAAAAACGGCTATGAAACGCCTCAAACGCTGGGATTGGATCGAATTGCCGCAGCAGTAGGAGCATGGAAGCTATCTGGAGAGAAGCCTTGTCTTAGCGTGGACTTGGGCAGTTGCATGACCTTTGAGCTCGTGGACGAACACAATGTCTACCAAGGAGGGGCTATCAGTCCAGGCCTTCAAATGCGGGCAAAAGCCATGCATGAATTCACCGCTAGGCTCCCATTGGTTCAGGTAAATGAGAAAATCACTAATCCTTTGGGAAAAAAGACTGTCGATGGAATGAGATCAGGAATTTGGTATGGTATAGCCTATGAGATTGAGGGGCAAATCAGACATTACCTCCGAGAATATCCCGATTTACAGGTATTTATTTGTGGAGGGGATGCCCAAATTTTTGATTCATTGGCAAAAGCACACATATTTGTAGTCCCAAATTTGGTCCTGCGCGGATTGAATTGCATTCTAAACCACCATGTTGAGCAAAATTAAATGGCAGTTGTTGGGTGTTTGCTGCACCCTTTTATTATTTACTGAGGTAAAGGCACAGTCGAGTGCATCTACTTACTCGGCCCTTGGAATCGGTGAATTCAATTATTCAGGACTCACTCACAATCAAGGAAACGGTGGACTTGGAATAAGCTTCGGTACAGGCTGGAATCCCAACTATGTCAATCCGGCCCTTCAGACCCGAAATACGATTTTCAACTTTCAGGCGGCACTGAATTACAAGCGAATCAATGCTAATAACGGCTCTGAGACAGCAGATGTAGATGGAGGAGGACTTTCTTACATCGCCATGTCGCTTCCCTTCAAGCCTACAAAGTTTACCATGGGTATGGGTCTCAATCAACTCACCTCGGTAAACTATGACTTGGAGATTACTAGTCAGGTGGCAGGCACAGATCTCAGCAGCTTCAATACTATTACCGGAGACGGTGGAATCTCGGAAGCCTACCTTAGTGGTGGGTTTTTGGTTGCTAAAAACCTGAGCCTTGGATTCCATGCATCCTACTTTTTTGGATCTACGATCCGAACCAATCAGCTGTCTATTTTCGACACCTTAGGAACTCAAGTAGGGAACACTTCCGAATTTTATGAAAGATTAACAATCAGTGATGTGGGCTTCAAATTTGGGGCGCACTACTTTTTCCCTGTAAGTGAAAATGGAAACCTTCATCTGGGCGCCATTTATCAGAGAATAGGCGATCTCCGTGGAAAAGCTTTTGCCAAACTAGCAGCATTTGGCCAAGCTAGCGACCCCGAAACGCCGGGGGACCTGCTTGCAGATGATTTGAGGGGAAGTATTTCAATACCAAATCGTTACGGATTTGGAGTGAGTTATGAGCGAGCCAATAAATTTATCGTAGGGCTAGAGGGTCAGTATCAAGACTTTGCAGATTTCAGAAGCTTTCTAGGTGATCCACTTCAACTTCAGCAGGCGATCAAAGTGGGGCTGGGATTTGAATATGTTCCTGATTATCTGTCTGTGGACAACCTTGCTAAGCGCTCTACTTACCGGGCAGGATTTGAATTTCAGCAGACTCCGTATGTACTGAACAACACACAGATCAATGACCTTGGCATTAACTTTGGAACTTCATTTCGTGTTAATCAACTGTCCGTAGTGAACTTGGCCATGAAGATTGGTCAAAGAGGAACCGTGGACTCAGGGCTTGTCAGAGAAACCTACGTAAACTTCTCCCTAGGATTCTCTTTGAATGATAACACCTGGTTCTACAAGCGGGTATTTGAATAAGATAAAACTATTAAACCGAATAAAAACCAATTAGAAACCATGAAAATTAAATCAACCTTACTGGGGCTTTCAGCCTTACTCCTGGCAGGCATGGTGCAGGCCCAGGATGGATGGAACTGGCCAGCTGATTCTGCGGAAGAAGCCAAGGCTAGAGAATTAAACGCAGCCTACACCGACTACATGAAAGCCGAGCAATTTATAGAGGCGACCGGACCACTCAACTGGCTATTGGTGAATGTACCGGAACTCAATGAGTCTATCTATATCAACGGTGTGACCATCTATAAAGGTGCTGCTGATGCGACTGCTGACGAAGCTCAGAAACGAGTATATCAGGACTCTGTGATGGCTATCTACGATAAGCGTGATCAGATCTATGACAATGCACCCAAGTGGATTGAGAACAAAGCCTATTTCGGTTATGGCTTTTACAAAGGCACAAAAGAAAAGCTAGGAGATGTTGTAGCCGACTTTGAGCGTGCTATGGAATTAAATGGAGAACTGTCTTTGGTCGATCTATATGCTGCTTACTTCGATGCAGTTTACCGTCACAATGCATACAACAAGGCTTATGAGCCAGAAGAGGTATTGGCAATCTATGATAAAATTCAGGTAGATCTTGATAAGATGGCTGCTGAAGGAAAAGATGTTTCTCGTCCAAAAAGCACTACAGAAACAATTCTTGTGGCCATGAAGCTGATTGATTGTGACTTTATCGAAAATACGATGGGTCCTAAGCTAGCTGCTGATCCTACCAATGAGGCACTTGCAAATCAGATCTTCAAGTACTCCGTGCAGTATAAGTGCTTCTCTTCGGATGCTTTCTTGACAGCTTTGGAATTGATAGATTCCAAGAATCCAACTTACTCTACTTCTCAAGTAAGAGCAATGCGATACATGCAGGCTCAAGATTATGAAAAAGCGCTTCCTGTAGTGGAAAAAGCTTTGGAGCTGGCTGAAAACGACACGCAGCGTGGCGAGATGCAGATGGAATTGGCTAAAATCTATGGAAACATGGGCCGTAAGTCTGACGCGAGAAATGCTGCTAAGCAAGCCGCTTCTCTTAATGAAGAATTGGTGAAGGATGCGTATACCTTGGTTGCGCAGCTTTACATGAACTCGTTCAACGATTGTAGAGGTGGTCAGTCACGTGCTAAAGATTACTCTATCTACATCGCAGCTTACAATGCCTATCAGCGAGCAGGAGACTCTCAAGGTATGGCTAGTGCGCGATCTAGATTCCCTTCCAAAGAAGAGCTCTTCACAGAAGGCCTTCAGGCAGGATCCACCATCAATACAGGATGCTGGATTGGAGAGACCGTCACCTTGGCAACAAGAGACTAATCCGACACAAAACATATTTGAAAGGCAGTCCTTAGGCTGCCTTTTTTTATTAAACCCCATCAAAAAATGTCTCGTATCTTTGCGTGATGAAGCAGTTGTTTGCAGCAATTCTACTATTCTTTAGCCTTTCCATCATTTCCTGCCGGGAGGATGTGGATGCATCCGCGCTACAAGTGTACGATGGCCCGATCAATGTCGCCACGAATATTCACATCATCGAATCTGACTCTGCACTCCTGCGATCCGAAATTCGAGCACCCAAGCAAATGGAATTCTTGGAAGGAGACATGGAATTTCCGGAAGGAATCGAAATACAGTTTTTTGAAAAAGACGGGACACCAAGCACGAAAATCCAAGCTGATAAGGCCTTTTTTGATAAAAAAGAAAACCTATACCGTGGGCAGGGAAATGTCCAGGTGGACAACGAAATCGAAGATCAGCACTTACAGGCAGAGGAGCTTTTTTGGGATCCGAATAAAAAAATCATTTACACAGAGACCTTTGTGACCGTTCGAGATAAGCAAACGCTATTCAACGGTACAGGTATGGTCGCTGATGAGAGTTTTACCAATTACACCCTGAAGAATGTCCGTGATAGTCGGACGGTACTTCCCGGAGAAAATTTATGAAGTTAGCAGATGTCCTAATCCTTTCCCTCGCTTTGGCTCTGATTATCATTGGAGTACATCAGACCATGACAGTAGGAATCGGTTTTTCATACACGATTTTTATGTTTGCTGTGGCCTTGCTATTTTGGTTTCAGTATCGAAAAACCAAACGCGCTGAAGAACAGCAAAATGAGCCTCCACAGGGAAAAAAGAAAAATAAGCGATAAGCATTCATGGAAACCAGCTATTTGATTTACGTCATCATCACCCTACTTTTTTCGGCTTTCTTTTCGGGGATAGAAATCGCTTACATCTCAGCTAACAAACTTCAGATAGAGCTACAGAGCAAGCAGGGCGCCTTTGCAGGTAAAGTGCTGAGTGGATTTGTGCAGCAGCCGGGTCAGTTTATTGGGACCACTTTGATGGGAAATACCATTTCCTTGGTTCTTTATGGTATTTTCATGGCTTTTCTCTTGGAACCACCATTGGCCGCCTGGCTACCAGAAGGATTCAATCAGCAGGCAGTGATTTTGATTTTGCAAACAGTGATTTCCACCATCATTGTTTTGGTGACAGCTGAGTTCTTGCCAAAAAGCCTTTTCATGCTCAATCCAAACAGCATGTTAAACGTTTTCGCCCTCCCTTTTTTGATCATTTATTACCTGATGTACCCGGTAGTTTGGGCCGTGGTGGGACTTTCCCGATTTTTTATCACAAAAATCTTAAGGCTAGAATACAGCGAGGACAAGCCGGTTTTTACCGTTACGGACCTTAATAGCTTTATCCAAAACCACCTTCAGCAGGACAAATCTGAGGGAAATCCCGAAATCGACACCAAGATTTTTGACAATGCGGTGGAGTTTAAAACCATCCGGGTCCGGGAATGTATGATTCCAAGGACAGACATCGTAGCAGTGGAAGTAGAAGACGACATTGAAGAACTCAAAGAGGTCTTTGCAGAAAGTGGACACTCGAAAATCATCGTGTATCGGGAAACCATCGACGATGTAATCGGCTACTGTCATCAGCTAGAGCTTTTCAAAAAGCCCAAAACCATCGAGGAAATCCTGACGCCAATCATCATCGTACCAGAATCTGCACTTGCCAATGAGCTGCTGATCCAATTTATCCAAGAGCGCAAAAGTCTCGCTTTGGTCGTAGATGAGTTTGGCGGTACGAGTGGGATCGTCTCGATGGAAGATATTATTGAAGAGATTTTTGGAGAGATCGAAGATGAGTATGACAGCGACGATCTGATCGAGCAGAAAATTTCCGAGCACGAATTTCTCCTGAGCGCCCGACATGAAATCGACTATCTGAATGATAAATATGGATGGGAATTGCCTCTTGGAGACTATGAGACCCTATCCGGTTTGATTCTTTCTTACACAGAAAACCTTCCTAAAAAAGGTGAATCCATAATCATCGGGCCTTACACATTCTCTGTTGTATCTAAGCAAGAGCACCGAATCGATTCACTTCGCCTGAAAATCAACCATTCAGCAATTTTATAGATAAAGCTTTGATTCAGAATATATTTTGAAAATCGTTCGCAATGCCGTTATTTTGCGTCTCTTCTAAAAAAGTGTACTAAAACTAATGGCATTAATTAAAGAAATAAGACAGCGGACAGGTCTCGCTATCGGCGTAATCGCAGGCGGGTTGATTCTATTCCTTTTGGGCGGGGATTTACTAAGCCCAAACTCCAGCCTTCTCGGAAACAATAACCCTGTAGTCGGTGAGATCGCCGGCGAAGATGTCACCTACCAAGAGTATGTGGATAAGGTGGAGGAATTTCGAATAGCTTATCAGCAACGGACAGGAAGAGCTCCTTCTGAAGTAGAAATGTTCTCTGTGCGTGAGCAAGCTTGGCAGTCCATGATTGTAGACAAGGTTTTCAAAGAAGAATATGAAAAACTTGGTCTTACCATTTCTCCAGAAGAATTGGTCGATATGGTGCAAGGAAAAAACATCGTCCCTGAGCTTCGTCAGCAATTGGTCAATCCACAGACTGGTCAATTTGACAAAACACAGCTAATCAGCTTTCTTCAGTCTCTAGAAACAGCAGATCCTGCTCAACAAGCTTTCTGGGCACAGCAAGAGCAACTTTTCGCAGACTCTCGTCTTCGTATCAAATACGATAATCTTCTTGGTACTTCCGAATATGCAACTTCAGCAGAAGGCAAAATGGAATACAAAGCAGCAAATACCATTGCTGAGACTTCCATTCTTTTTGTCCCTTACTATGCTGTCCCTGATTCAGCGGTAAGCGTAACCGAAGCTGAAATGCAAACCTACCTCCGTGAGAACAAGGAAAAGTTTCAGACTGGAAATACAGCCAATATCGAATATGTGAATTTCTCCATCCTTCCAAGTGCTGCTGATTCAGCGGAGGTAATTGAAGAAATCACTCAGTTGACTGAGGAACTTCGCAACAGCGATCAGGATTCTGTTTTTGTAAACAGAAACTCAGATATCCGTCCGGCATTCTACACTTTCCGTCCGGGAGATGAGTTTCCTCAGGATTTCACTAGAAATACAGATGAGTTTGTAGAAGGTGTGACTTACGGTCCTTTTGTAACAGCTAATTCTACTTACATCAGCTTCAAGGTGACCAAGAAGTACGAAGGCACTCCAAGAATGAGAGCATCGCACATCCTTTTCAGTACAGAAGGAATGGATGATGTAGCCAAAGCTGGTATCAAATCACAAGCAGAAGAAGTTCTTCAGGACTTGAAAGAAGGTGGTGATTTTGCGGCAGCAGCAAGAACCTATGGTCAAGATGGTACGGCTCAGCAGGGCGGAGACCTAGGATGGTTTGCCAAAGAGGAGTTTGTGGAAGAATTTGCAAACGCAACCTATGCGAGAAGATCTACCGGCTTATTGCCAAATCTAGTGGAGACAGAATATGGTTTCCACATCATCGAGGTGACTGAACTGCCACAATCTGAATACACTTCTATCGCAGTTCTTCAAAAGGAATTGATCGCCTCAGATGCTACTCGCAATGAAGCATTCAGAAATGCAGATGCTTTCGCAGCAGAGTCTGGAAATAGAAATGAATTTTCTGAAAACGCTATTGATCAGAACTACCGAGTACTTCAGGCAAATAATGTAGATGCTGGTGCAAGAAACCTAAACAACCTACAGAATGCACGCGAGATCATTCGATGGGCTTTCGCAGAAGCTTCAGAAGGTGAAGTATCTCCTGTCTTTGAACTAGACAATGCCTACATCGTAGCTTCCCTAGTAAGCAAGAAAGAGGAAGGCGACGCAGAACTTGCTGATGTGAGAGATCAAGTAGAGGGTCAGGTAAGAAATGACAAGAAAGCAGCTTTGATCAAAGAAGCCCTTGCAGGAAAGTCTACTTTAGAAGAAATGAAGGCTGTCTATGGAGATGATGCTTCATTAAATGAAATTCCTGATCTGAAGCTTAGCTCATCCGTGATTCCGGGAATTGGCTTTGCACCAAAGGCAGTAGGAGCGATCTTCGGGCTTTCAGAAGGACAGCTTTCCCAACCAATCCAAGAGGATATCGGAGTCTTGGTAGGAAAGCTTAATGCCCTTACGCCGGCTGCCGAAATCGCTGATTACACAGCATATCAATCACAGCTAGCACAAAGCGGAGCACAACGAGTCAGCTATCAAGTGATGATGGCTCTCGAAGAGCTCGCCGATGTGAAAGACTATCGATATAAATTCTTCTAAGAATCAAAACGGGAACCCATGTCGATCGACATGGGTTTCTTTTTGAGTATAGGTTTAGAAAGGAATACAATGCAAAAGCCATTTAACAAAACCAACTTCAAAGAGAAACTAGAAGCGCATGGGGATTTTCCTATGTTGTATATGTTTAAATTCATCGTGCCCAATGGGCAAGAATCAGAAGTAGCTGCGATTTTTCCAAAAAATGAACTAACAATCAAGCCTAGTTCAGGAGGAAAATACATCAGTACCACCATTCAGATGATGGTTCAAAGCGCTGATGAGGTCATCAGCTACTATGAAAAAGCCTCGAATATAGAGGGAGTAATTTCACTTTAACCCCAAATCCAATGTGGAAAGAAGAAAATAACCGACTCAAGCGAACATTTAAATTCAATGATTTTCAAGAGGCATTTGCCTTCATGACCCGAGTGGCATTTTTGGCGGAAGCACAGCAGCACCATCCCAACTGGAGCAATGTGTACAATACCGTAGAAATCGAGCTGACCACGCACGATGAAGGAAATACCATCACGGATAAAGATCGAAAACTGGCTAAAGCGATAGATGCCATCCTAGGATGAGTGAATCACCGACAATCAGTCTCTTCCTTGTACCGACTCCAATCGGCAACTTAAAGGATATTACCCTTCGTGCGCTGGAGGTTCTCAAGTCCGTAGATGTGATTCTCGCTGAAGATACCCGCACTACGGGGCAATTGCTCAAGCATCTGGAAATCTCCAATAATCTTCAGTCATACCACATATTTAACGAGCATAAAGCAGTCGAAAAATTGGTGGAACGGATGAAGAAAGGGGAAATCTTTGCCTTGGTTTCCGATGCGGGTACTCCGGGGATTTCTGACCCTGGCTTTCTATTAGTACGAGAGGTCATTGCGGCTGGACTGGAGCTACAAAGTTTACCGGGAGCAACCGCCTTCGTACCTGCCTTGGTCAATTCAGGACTACCTAATGACCGTTTTGTATTCGAAGGGTTTCTTCCCCATAAAAAAGGCCGGAAAACTAGAATTGATGCCTTGATGGAAGAAAGTCGCACTATGATTTTTTATGAGTCTCCCCATCGATTGATCAAAACTTTGGAGCAGCTTGCAGAAGCCTTTGGTGGGGATCGTCAAGCTTGTGTATCCCGCGAGCTGACCAAACTCCATGAGGAAAATATCAGAGGTAGCCTCGATGATCTCATCGAATATTATCAGACAAATATCCTCAAAGGGGAAATCGTCCTGACCGTAGCAGGAAAAACCGAGCAGAAGGAAAGCCGCGAAGAAAAGCGCCTGGCTAAATACGGAAAAAGTAAAAACAGCAAATAGATATTTTAAGCTTTAGAAAGCCACCAGAGTATGAAAGATTCGGAATTAAAGAGACTCTTGGAGCAAACCCAAGAGGTGGCCAAGTCAGTCGGTGCATTTATCCGCAAAGAACGGCAGCATTTTGATGTCAAAAATGTGGAGCACAAGGGCTTCAATGATTTGGTATCCTATGTCGATAAAGAGGCTGAGCGACAAATCGTGGATCAATTATCAAAAATTTTTCCTGAAGCTGGTTTTATCACCGAAGAAGGGACCAACACCACTCGTTCAGAAGTTTACAATTGGGTGATTGATCCTTTGGATGGTACTACGAATTTTATCCACGGTATTCCGGTATTTTCTGTCAGTATTGCTTTGATGGAACGGGATGAGGTGATCTTGGGAGTAGTATATGAAATTAATCTCCACGAGTGCTTTTACGCTATCAAAGGTGGAGGAGCATTCTGCAATGAAACACCGATTCAGGTGAGTGCCGCTCCAAATTTGGCCGCGTCCCTGATTGCTACGGGATTTCCTTATTACAATTTTGAGCAAATCGATAAATACCTAGCGGCTCTGAAATCGCTGATGCAATCGACGCATGGGCTTCGAAGATTTGGCTCTGCTGCGGTTGATTTAGCCTACGTCGCATCGGGAAGATTGGAGGGCTTTTTTGAATATAACCTGAATTCCTACGATGTAGCGGCGGGAGCTTTGATCGTGCAGGAAGCTGGAGGAAAAGTGACGGATTTTCTAGGAGGAGGAGATTATATCTTCGGCCGGCAGATTGTCGCGACCAATTCTAAAATTCACGATGAGTTTTTGATTGAATTGAATCGAATCTGGTCAGCCTAAAAACCAATACCAAATCCCAAGAGTAAAAACGGAGATCACCATTCCCAAGCCGGAAAGTAAAGCAGCTAATCTAGGTGCCAGATTATAATTAATAGCAACAATTGAGCCGGTGATCATGGGTGCCATGGCCGATTCCAATACGGTGACCTTGAATGTCAGTTCCTGCGGGTCTATAAAATTCCGATAAATCAGAAAGACAATCACAGGAGCCAAAATCAGTCGATAACTCAATCCTAACCAGAAATAGGGGGATTTCAGGTCTCCTTTAACTATCCGAAATCGGAGGCCAATTGCCAACAAAGCAATCGGAGCCATGGTCTTTCCGATCCAGGTCAAAATCGGAATAAGAATCTCTGGTGTGTTCCACCCCAACAAACTCATCACAAGTGTACCGATCAAAAAACCAAAGGGAGGAAATTTGATAATTTTCAAGGGAATAGCACTGAGATTTCCCTTTTGATGGCTATAAAGGGAGGCGATGACAATAGCCATCGAGGAAACTAGCAAGAAGGATCCACCTTGATCCATTAGCAAAGCCACCGGCAAGCCTGCTTTTCCATACAATGCTTCAATCACCGGGAATCCCAAAAAGGAAGTATTTGCCAAACCGGCAACAATGGCAAGGCAAGCGGTTACTTCCCGTGTCCAACCCAGTACTTTTCCCAGTGTACCAAATAGCGCCCAGGAGAGAAAAAAGGTCAACCAAGCTGCCGAAATAGGAATTAGCAAATCCCATCCCGGTTCAATTTGCGGAATGTAAAGCAAGGCTAGAGCAGGAAGTACTAGGTTAAACAAATAACTATTGACCCAAAAAATCGCCCGCTCCACTGGAAAACCCGGCTTTCGCTGGAGATACAAACCTAAAAAGAGACAAGCTAAAGCGATGAAAGGGGCGATCATTAAGGCAATTTATAAATCTCAACTTTTATTAACATAAAAATAATTTGGCATCATTGTAGCAGCTTGATAATCAGACTAGTTTTGTATCAAGATAAAAAGCCATGACCAAACTTATACCGATTTTTATCAACGGAACTAACTGGATTCAGCTTTCCCAACTTCAGGGAGATCAAGCCCGAAAGTTGAGATCTTGGATTCCCAAAAATTGTCTGAAGAGTGTTCGCTATCAAGGATTGCTTTTGAAGGACTGCCTGGATTTTGAGACTTATGAGCTTTGGTTTCGAACACAGCAGGTAGCTGAGCCGAAGCTTGGGCTTTCAGACTTTTAAGCAAGCATTGCTATTCATACTCGGCTTGAATTATTCAAGCCCAAAATTTTTTCGCTTTTCGGCAAAATAAGTTTCCAAATCGGGATAAAAGTCACTACTAGCCTCAGGTATCCCATCCAACACCAATTCCATTTTTCCATCCAGTTCATCCTGATTGACCTGCATCCCCTCGATCAGATAAATCAAATCTTCCAAATTCATTGGCTCTTCCACCTTTGAAGGATATAATAGGTACTCATTTCCATAAAAATCAACCACCTCAAGCTGTATCATTAGATCGAGTGCGTGGGCGTAAATACTGATCTGCTCTCCCCATTGACTCTCCGGATAGTGAAGCTTCACCAGCAGCACTGAATTGCTGCCTTCTGAGAAATAGGTTTCTGGTCGGAATTTGAAATCAAGCATATAGCGAAATTAGCAAAAATGTGATGGAGACATCCTTCCAAAGCTTTGAGAAAGACCTTCTTTTGGATAAAAAAATCCATCTTCATTTCCCTTGCTTGCTACATTGGATTATCGGGAGTTTCGGGCTATTTTTGAACCTTGTAAGTGTTAAGCCCTCAGGAGCAAATTTCCAGTAGGCAATCAATCCCACAAATTATGCAAAGAGATAAGGTAGTATTTGATCTCATCGACAGAGAAGAAGACAGACAAAAGCGCGGAATCGAATTGATCGCCTCCGAAAACTTCACTTCAAAGCAGGTGATGGAGGCAGCAGGTAGCGTATTGACAAATAAATACGCGGAGGGCCTGCCCAAAAAGCGCTATTATGGAGGATGTGAGGTAGTAGATGAAATTGAGCAAATTGCTATCGATCGTGCCAAAGAGCTTTTCGGAGCTACTTGGGCTAACGTGCAGCCTCACTCAGGAGCTCAGGCCAATGCAGCAGTAATGCTTGCATGCCTAAAGGCTGGCGACGCTATTTTGGGATTTGACCTTGCTCACGGTGGACACCTGACTCACGGTTCTCCTGTCAACTTCTCGGGAAAATTATATGAACCTCACTTTTACGGTGTGGAAGAGGAGACGGGAGTCATTAATTATGACAAGGTGGAAGCCACTGCATTGGAAGTAAAACCCAAAATGTTGATTTGCGGAGCTTCTGCCTATTCAAGAGATTGGGATTATGAGCGTCTTCGAGATATCGCAGACCAAGTAGGAGCCATCTTATTGGCAGATATATCCCATCCATCAGGACTGATTGCCAGAGGCCTTTTGAATGACCCATTGGAGTTTTGTCATATTGTCACGACTACTACCCACAAAACCTTGCGTGGACCTAGAGGAGGTTTGATTTTGATGCGGGAGGATTTTGATAATCCATGGGGTATTAAAACTCCCAAAGGTGAAATCCGAAAAATGTCTTCTTTACTAGATATGGGCGTATTCCCGGGTACTCAGGGTGGACCATTGGAACACATAATTGCTGCTAAGGCGGTGGCTTTTCAGGAAGCACTTTCTGACGAATACATGGAATATATTCTTCAGGTGAAAAAGAATGCTGCTGTCATGGCAGAAGAATTTGTGAAATTAGGCTATAAGCTAATTTCTGGAGGGACTGATAACCACCTGATGCTAATTGATCTTCGGAATAAGGATCTGACTGGAAAAATCGCTGAAGAGACACTCGGTAAGGTAGATATCACGATCAACAAAAACATGGTGCCTTTTGACACTAAGTCCCCTTTTGTGACTTCCGGCATGCGCGTAGGTACTGCTGCCGTGACGACCCGTGGTCTGAAAGAAAAGGATATGACTAAAATCGTCCAATTGATCGACAAAGCCCTTATGAATCATAGTGACGAGGCTATTCTCAATCAAATCCGATCAGAAGTAAACGAATGGATGGTTCAGTTTCCATTGTATTAATTACCCAAATTTAAATCGTGGCATTAGACCAACTACAGGAAGAGGAAGAAGGAATGTCCTTCTTGGATCATTTGGAAGCACTACGATGGCACTTATTGCGATCGGTAGCTGCGATTTTGATTTTCACAGTCATAGCCTTTCTCTCCAAAAGCATCGTATTTGGAATCATCATTTTGGGTCCGTCCAAAATTGATTTTCTCACCTATCGCGTGCTTTGTGACATTGCGATGTACCTGAATGTTCCGGCGCTTTGCATCGATAAACTTCCTTTCACCATCCAAAGTAGGCAGATGACCGGACAGTTCTCCATGCACATGACTTCCAGTTTTGTGGTAGGTTTTATTGTGGCCTTTCCCTACGTATTTTGGGAAGTTTGGCGATTTATCAGTCCAGGGCTTTACGATCAAGAAAAAAATGCTGCAAGAGGAGCTGTTTTCTTCGTGAGTTTGCTGTTCTTCCTTGGTGCTGCTTTTGGATATTATATCCTATCTCCGCTTTCGATCAATTTCCTTTCCAACTATAGACTGGACCCTTCCATTCTCAATGAATTTGATATCACTTCCTATGTGACGACTTTGACTATGTTGGTGCTTGCATCAGCTATCATGTTTCAGCTTCCGGTGGTGATCTATTTTCTGTCTATGAGTGGTTTGGTGACTTCAGGAATGCTCCGAACTTATCGTCGGCATGCCATTGTTGTGATATTGGTATTGGCAGCGGTAATTACCCCTCCTGATGTGATATCTCAGTTGCTGATTGCGATGCCGATTTTGGTGCTGTATGAGGCAGGGATTACCATTGCGAAGCGCCTGGAAAAGAAACGTGCACTCAAAGAAGCCGAGTACGAAAGACAATTTGACGACGAGTAATTGAATACATATTTTGTATCCTATAGCTTAAAACCATCTAATTGATAAATAAAATCTTATCCACTATGTCCAGAAAAATAGCAATTGGCGGTGACCATGCCGGGTTTGAATATAAAACTCAACTAATCCAGAAGCTTGAAAAGTCTGGCTATGAGGTCAAAGATTTTGGCCCATTCTCTGATGCTTCAGTCGATTACCCTGACTATGTACATCCGCTTTGCAGCGCTGTGGAAAGTGGAGAATTTGAAAAAGGCATCGTCATCTGTGGAAGTGGAAATGGGGTAGCCATTACTGCCAATAAGCATCAGGGAGTTCGAGCTGCTCTCTGCTGGAATGAAGCCATTGCATCACTTGCACGACGTCACAACGACGCAAATGTGATCGCCATTCCCGCCCGTTTTATCCCCTATGAGCAAGCAGAAAACCAAGTGGAAATCTTTTTGACGACTGAGTTTGAAGGAGGTCGCCATAGCAAGCGAGTAAATAAAATTGCCTGCAGCTAATCTGAGAAGGATTTAATCAAAGCCTTTTCGAAAAATAGATTCTTCTATGGCCCATTGGAAAGTCCTTGATCTCTCCGATAGGCTGATAACCATTTTTTAAGTAAAATTTCTCTGCCTGAAAATCAAATGTATCCAGCATAGCGATTACGGCTCCTTTTTTTCTAGCAAGAGTCTCGATATAGGCTAAAATCCGGCTTCCAAGGCCCTTCCCTCTATATTTTTCATGGACCCAAAGGGCCCGAATTTCCAACCCATTCCAGTAACCTATTCCCCCAAGAATCCCACCGATCTCCACTCCTTCCTTCGTTTTTGCCACAAAATCAAAAGAGGTCCAGTTTGGAGCAAGAGGGGGCACCTGACTGAGGTTGAACTCATTCAAACCATCTGAGATAAATTTTATTTCTTGACCATTGCAAGGCTCTATTGATATTTCGCTTATTCTCACCACTGATAGATTTATTCGACTTTTTGATACATTAATTAGCTGCCTTATAAATCGCATCCAACAAAGAACCCGATTCTTTGGTGTCGTTACCCAATTCCCAGAACATGATGCCTCCCAAACCTTTCTCCATTACATACTTGGTTTTCAAGGCAACTGAGACCGTATCATCATAGGACACAAATAAACTGTCCTGCTGATTGTAAAGGTAGGGGGCTTGTGCTTTTTCATCCCAAAAACGCTTGAAACTAGGGTATGACTCATATTTTTCCCGAATCTGATGATAGGCCATCCATCCTATATGCAAGCCTTTACTTAGCTGATATAATCCATTATTTACTAGAGGAACGCCCTTCCAAACCCGACCATAAAATGCCCCTCCAATGACAATTTGCTCCGGGTTTACCCCTTCTTCAATTAAAAAATCAACAATTTTCTGGGCTGATCTGGGATGAGGGTCCAAGTTTTCTCCACTTTGATACAAGCTATCCAAGTGAGCCCCAAAAGGTGTCTGTTTCACATCTTCGCTTGTCACGGAACCTAAGGGGGTATGATGCCCTGTGTAAATGGACACGCCCGATACTTGGTCATAGGTCATCACATTGGTGAAATCGGCATACTTCATCACCTCTTCCATTTCCACAAAGTCAAAATATCGCTTCCAACCCGCTGAGGCAAAAGTCAAAAACTTGGGGCTTTCAAAGGTATCCAGCATCTCCCGAAGCCCTTTCATCAGTGCCGTGAAGTTCTGCGTATCCTCATCCCGTGCTTTGGTTCCAGCTCCGGATATCCCTGGATATTCCCAATCCATATCCATACCGTCTAGTTGATATTTGGCAATGAAATCCCGGACACTTTGAATGAATTTGGCTCGGCTTTCGGCTGTCAAAGCCATGTCCGAGAATCCATCAGCACCCCAGCCTCCACATGCGATCATGACTTTTAGATCTGGATTTCGCTCTTTTTGCCTGACCAAAGCTTCCAATTTTGGACCCGAATTTCCTGGGTTTCTAAACTTCATTTCCCCATCAATGACATGTGTGAAAGAGAAAATTATATGTGTCAGCTTTTCTACAGGAATTTCCTCTGGCTGAAAATTCCGCTCCGGCACATAGTAGGCCATAATTACTGGCCCTTTTGAAGGAACATCTTCGGATTCATTGGAAGCAGAATTGGAACAACTCCATAGGATACTGGAAATAAAAAAGAAAAAGAGAAGCTTGGCGGATCTAGACAAGGGAAATGGGATTTAACTTGATTAAAATTTTTAATAAAGTTAAAAATAAATAAGAAGAAGGAAGAAGGATTAACGACGGAAACGAAACCTCAATCTTTTCTACCAGCCATCAAGTGTAGATGAACAATGAACCCTGATCCTTAGAATCAGAACTCTTTGAATGGGAAAAATTTCGAACATCGAATGATGAATACTGAATATCGAAGAAGGTCCATAACAGTGGCCTTTTTTCACCACAGAGGCACATAGGAAAAGTAAGATTTACGAACTACGATTTACGAGGGGAATGGAAACCTCAATCTTTTCTATCAGCCATCATGCGTTGATGAACAATGAACCTTGAACTCAGAACCCTGAACCCTGAACCTTAAACTAAAACCTCACCTTAGTCTCTACTCTTTTACCATCCCGCTCATAAGCCACCTGCGTTTCTTGTCCGGGTTGAAAAGCTCCCAAAGCCCGCATATAACTCATCATATCCACGATCGTAGAGTCTCCCAACTGAACTACAATATCCCCTTTTTGCAAACCTGCTTTTTGGGCTGGTTTATCTTCAGATACCCCATCGATTCGCATTCCTTTTCCATCATATAAATAATCCGGAACTACCCCAAGTGTAACTGTAAATCTTGGAGAATCACCGGAACTGTCTTTCGTTTTAGTAAAAGCTAATTTTGGCTCTGTGTCAAGCTGCGCAATCAGTCGATCAATGTATCGAACCACCTGAAGTAAGCCCTCATAGTTGATCTTCTCGGAGTCATCCGAGGGACGGTGGTAGTCTTCATGCTGACCTGTGAAAAAGTGTAAAACCGGCAAATCCTGCAGATAAAAAGACGTATGGTCTGAAGGACCTACGCCAGATTCTGAAGTAACCAACTTGAGACTGTCGCTATTGACCAGATCCAATGCCGGAACAAAGCTAGGACTGGTACCAACTCCATTGATCGCCAAAGTATTTTCCTCGTTTAAACGGCCAACCATGTCCATATTGATCATATAATTGACCGTTTCTAGATCGATGGTAGGGTTTTTTACAAAATAATTGGAACCCCAAAGGCCATTTTCCTCACCGGAAAAAGCGATAAACAGAAAATTAGACTGACGCTTTTCATCCACCAAGAGCTCAGCTAAAGCTGCTAAGGCGGCTGTTCCGGAAGCATTATCATCCGCACCATTATGAATCGCAGAGTCACCTCGATGCAGAGATCCTGATCCGCCATAGCCCAAGTGATCAAAATGAGCCCCAATCACGATAGTCTGAGCAGCTTGGTTGTCGATAAACCCGATCACATTTCGGCCTGTGACACCCTCCCCATCTGTACCAATCACTGCCTCCTCATGAGGATTGCTTGGCTTAGAAACGGTAAACTCCTGAAAAAAACCGTCTGTGCCTTTGGGCGAAATCCCGATCTCACTGAAGCGCTCAGCCAAATACTCCGCAGCTTTTACTTCACCATCAGTACCAATGGCCCGACCCTCTAATTGGTCAGCAGCTAAGTAGGTCACATCCTTTTTAAGATCATTGATTAAATCTGTATCACTCGGGGCGGATTGGCAGGCAAAAGCCAAAGCTCCAATAAGTCCAACTATTTGATATTGCTTCATGGTTCTATTTTGATTTAGCCCAAAGATAATAATTGGTATCTTCGCGCTGCAATAAATACAAACTGAAGATTTCTATGCGTTTCTATTTCCCGCTTTTATTGATTTTAATCATCGCCTGTGCGCCAAAAAATTCCGAGCAAACGGCAGAGAGCACTCCAACACATACGGCTTTGGATTCCGCGCTTCTTTCGGAAAATGAAATGAAATACTTTCGAAATATCAAGCAGTTGACTTTCGGAGGGAATAATGCTGAAGCTTACTGGTCATTTGATGATGAAATGCTCGTTTTCCAATCCGATTATTCAGGTTGGGGAGCTGAGTGCGATCAAATTTTCTACACCAACTGGAAAACAGACGACCTCAAAAACAATATGCCTCAACGCCTTTCTACAGGACTTGGGCGAACTACCTGCTCCTATTTTCTTCCGGGAAACCAAAGTATCGTCTATGCCTCCACCCATTTGGGAGGAGATGACTGCCCTCCTGTACCCGAGCGAAGAGCAGATGGCAAGTACGTTTGGCCGATCTATGATACTTATGATATTTTCACAGCTGATTTGGAGGGCAATATTCTAGAGCAACTCACCAATGATCCTGGCTATGACGGAGAGGCCACTCTATCTCCCCAAGGGGACAAAATCGTCTTCACTTCCATGCGAACCGGTGATTTGGAGCTTTTCACTATGAATATTGATGGATCAGATGTCAAGCAAATCACTTCTGATCTGGGATATGACGGAGGAGCTTTTTTCTCACCTGACGGCAGCAAGCTAGTATGGCGTGCTTCTCGCCCACAAACAGAGGAAGAAAAAGCCGAATATCTAGAGCTTTTGGCTGAAGGACTGGTGAAGCCGACCGAAATGGAGCTTTATGTTTCCAATGTGGATGGAAGTGATATTCAGAAAATCACCGATTTGGGTCAGGCTAACTGGGCACCGTTTTTTCATCCTTCGGGAGAAAAAATCATTTTCGCCTCCAATCATCATACAGAAAGAGGATTTCCTTTTAATCTGTACATGATTAATTTGGACGGAACAGGACTAGTGAGAATTACCGAAAATGACACTTTCGATGCCTTCCCTGTATTCTCTAATGATGGAAAACACCTAGTTTTCTCATCCAACCGAAATAATGGCGGTACACGAGATACCAACTTATTTGTAGCAGAATGGATTGGTGATTAATTGATCCATAAAAAATTCACAAGAGCCCTCCTTGCTTTAGGCAAGAAGGGCTTTTTTTTGATTAGACCTGATCCTTCCTTATTTTACTAATTCGCTCAACCTATTTTTACATGAAAAATTACCGACGACTAATAATTCCCTTTTTGGTCACGCTGGTATTAGTACTTGCAAAAATCTACTTCCGTGAAGAATCTGCTAGCTGGACCGGCTTATTTTCAGTCCTACCCCATATCAATACCATCTTGATTATTCTAGGTTTTACCTGGTGTCTCTTGGTCTTGACAGGTATTTTGAAACGAGTATTCTTGAAGCAGTTTGATATCAGTCAAGAGAATAATCTCCGAGCCAGAAAAGTCTACACCCAGCTTAACATCCTTCAAAAGATTGTCAATTTTATTATTATCATTCTTGGAATTGGGTTGATTTTGGTCTCTTTTGAACCCATCCGTAAAATCGGTGTCGGGCTTTTTGCCTCAGCAGGAGTAGCTGGTATCATCATTGGTTTTTCAGCTCAGAAAGCCATCGGCACATTGGTCGCAGGAATTCAGATTGCATTCGCTCAGCCTTTTCGGCTGGATGATGCCGTGGTGGTCGAAGGTGAATGGGGCTGGATCGAGGAGATCAATCTGACCTATGTTGTGGTCAGGATTTGGGATCAGCGAAGACTAGTGCTACCGACAACCTACTTTTTGGAAAAACCCTTTCAAAACTGGACTAGGACCTCAGCGGACATCATTGGATCAGTATTTCTCTATACAGATTATTCGGTTCCTTTCGATGCACTTCGTGAAGAGCTGGATCGGATTCTTGAAAACACCCCGCTTTGGGATAAAAAAGTAAAGGTTTTACAGGTGACAGATGCTAAGGAGCGCACCGTGGAGAGTCGAATCTTAGTTTCTGCTAAGAACTCGCCGACTGCTTGGGACTTGCGTGTGCATGTGCGGGAAAAAATGATTGAATTCTTGCAGAAAAACTACCCTGCCGCACTTCCACGAAGCCGAGTCGTTCTAGAGGAAAACAAAAAGACATGAGAAAATCACTCCTGATATTCCTTCTTGTTTTTTCATCGCCTGCCTTTGCTCAAGAGAATTCTAGAAATTCATTACAATTTGATATCTCAGGCTTTTTGGATGTCTACTATGGCTATGATTTTGTGGATCAAATGGGCCAGGAAAACAGGCTTCCTTTTCTTTACAATCATACCAATCAAAACCGACTGGGAATCAACCTAGCCTTAGTTACAATCAGTGCAAAAACGGATTTCTTTCGAGCCAATTTAGGAATTCAGCAGGGAACCTATGCCCGGGATAATTATGCCAACGAACCCGAACTCTTTCAATGGATTCATCAGGCGAATGTGGGCTTGGCTCTGGACAAGAACAGAAAGTTTTGGATAGATGCTGGAGTGCTTCCATCACACATTGGCTTTGAAAATGCCGTATCGACAGAAAACCTGACTTTATCTCGATCGATCATTGCCGAGAATAGTCCCTATTTTGAAACGGGCGTACAGCTAAGCTGGCAAAAGGATGAGCGCTGGTACTTTGCCTTTTTGTATCTGAATGGCTGGCAGCGCATTAGAGCCATTCCAGGGAGAAATAGACCTTCTTTTGGCACTCAAGCCACATATACTCCCAACGAAAACATCAAATTGAATTGGAGCACATTCATAGGAACTGATCAACCCTTGGAAGCTGAAACGATGCTGTACTTTACTAATTTCTATGGAGATTTTAAGCTTGGTGAAGGCTGGAGACTCATCGCCGGATTGGATGGAGGTAGAAGGACTTTGGCCTTTGATATTGATCGCAACTGGTGGGGGATGTCTGCCATTCTACAGAGACAGTTTTCAGAAAAAATAGCTTCAGCCCTTCGCTTCGAATATTACAATGATCCATTTCAGGCTATCGCTACGAGCCTCATCGATCAAGGAATCCAGACAAGTGGCATTTCACTGAATGGTGACTGGAAATTGGGAAAAATTGCCACCTTCCGATTAGAGGGGCGTTGGCTGACAGGGCCGGTGCTGGGTATTGATAGCGGCAATTCTGATAATTATTTTCTCTTGGGGTCTTTTGCTTTATCTTTCAATTAAATTAAGCCAATGGTTTACGAGATTTTAATGTACCTGCATTTAGCCACAGTGGTTCCATGTGTATTTTTAGGCGCATATTTATTACTTGCAAAGAAAGGTGGACTTTTTCATCAAAAGTTAGGTGCCATTTACATGGTCTTGATGATTATCACAGCGATTCTGGCTTTGTTTATGGAGGCACGTGTTGGACCCGTTTTCCTAGGACATTTTGGTTGGATTCACCTTTTCTGTTTTCTAGTGCTTTGGACTGTACCGACAGCTTTCTTAGCCATTCGAAAAGGAAAAGTAAAAAGCCATCAGCGCAAAATGGTGTTGCTTTACATCGGTGCAATTTTGATCGCAGGAGGGTTTACCTTTTCGCCTGGAAGATTCCTTCACGAGCTCTTTTTCTAAAGCTCATTAATATTTGAAAGATAGCTCTCCGCCTGTTCTAAAATTTCCTGCTTGTTTTTCAGCTTATCAAGTGTCCGATAGGCCATTCCAATCCGTGGATTCTTTTCTAATTTCTCCCGATTTCTCTCGTAAAAATGCCAATACAAGCTATTGAAGGGACAGGCCTTGTCGCCCACTTTCTCTTTATGATTATAGGCACAATGATCACAGTAATTTCCTTGTTTTTTAATGTAATTGGCAGAGGAAACATACGGCTTGGTGCCAACGATTCCACCATCTGCAAATTGACTCATGCCCCGAGTATTGGTAATCTCCACCCACTCGATCGCATCAATATAAATACCCAAATACCATTGGTCTATTTCATCCGGATTGATTCCGGCTAGCAGTGCAAAGTTACCCGTGACCATCAGACGCTGAATGTGATGGGCATAGGCCAAGTCAAGCGATTGACCGATTGACTCTGAAAGACATTTCATTTTGGTCCTTCCAGTCCAAAACCAATCCGGAAGCTTACGATCATGGCCGAAGAAATTCATCTCTGCATAATCGGGCATTTTGGCCCAATACACACCTCTCATATACTCTCGCCAACCAATAATTTGCCGGATAAAACCTTCTACTTGAGAGATAGAAATTTCCTTTCGGTGACCTTCCCAATAGCTTTCTACTTTCTGTACCACCTCCAGCGGAGACAGCATCTTACTATTCATCGCAAAACTCAATCTGGAATGGAATAAAAAGGCGTCCCAAGTTGTCAAAGCATCCTGATAGTCTCCAAAATGAACCAGAAGCTTTTCGCAAAAATGGTTTAAAACCTCCAAACACTCTTTTCTACTTGTAGGCCAAGGGAAGTTTTCAGCGTCAACCTTTCCGATGGTTTTCACCCCGGATTTTTCCAGCATTTCCAATAGTCCCGAAAGATCCTTTGAATGCGTTTTGGCTTTTTTCAATAGCTTGGAATCCTTGAGAGCAGAGCGGTTTTCGTGGTCAAAGTTCCATTTTCCCTCCACAGGTTCCTTGCCATCCATCAGGATGTCATATTTTTTTCGCATCTCACGATAGAATGACTCCATCAGGTAGGTTTTCTTCCCTTTGAAAAATTCTTCCAAAAATGCTCTTTTAGTGAGAAAATGCTCTGAATCGACCGAATCGGTAGAAATCTTCAGGTTTTTGCAAATTGAGCGCAATTGCTCGTCGAGGCGGTATTCATCGGGCAGTTGGTATTCAAACTTTTCGATCCCTTCATCATTCACAAGCTGCTGAATCAATTTTTCGAGATCCTGCGGGTTTTTCGGATCATCTAATTTGAAATAGCGCATTTGATGGCCCTGAGTTTCGATTTCAGAAGCAAAATTCCTCATCGAGTCAAAAAAGGCCAAGACTTTTTGAACGTGGTGATTTACATAATCCGTCTCCTGTCGCATCTCGGCCATGAGGTAAATGTGATCATCACTTTTCTCCTCAAACCAAGAATGCGATTGATTCAATTGATCTCCAAGAATTAAGCGTAGCGTTTTTGGCATAAAAAAAGGGCTTTATGATAATTAAAGCCCTTTTAACCAAGCATTGTTTATGAGAAACTTAATATTTGAAGCAAGGCATGGAGGACTTTCGGCCAGCACCTTTGGTATTACCTGCAAGGAAGCTGTATCGGATTGAAATTTCATGTGCTCCTCCAGTATTAGCATTGCCCAATGATGAAAGTGTAAAGTCATGACTATAACCCACATCCAATCCTCCACCTAGCGAAATACCCACCAATGCAATGACTGCTTCATTATTTGGAAGAGCGCTTTGACCAACAGGGATTCCTCGATACCAAACTCCAAGAACTAAAGGCTGGATATTTACTTGTGTTCCTAGATCAAGCTGTGTGAAGGGTCCTTGATTCTTATAATTGAAAGCAAAGGTCAATTCTCTTGTACCAGTTCGCTGATTATAGAATGCACGGGAATTTCCTCCAGAAAGATCAAATTTGACTCCACCGTGAGCAGAAAGTTTGAGCGGCAACTCGCTGATTTCTCCATCGATGAATGAAATGTTCGGCTGGGTTACATGGTGTGCAGAAGCTCCAAACCAAATATTTTCATTGTGGAAAAGCATTCCGAAGCTGTAGTCCACAAACTGATGACGCATATCTTCTCCTAGGTTTTCACCCGAAAAATCACCAATTGCACCCGTTTGATCGTCTATTTGACTGCCAAAAATCATATCGCCGAAATAGGCGTCTCGATCTTGGTAACTCACCTGACCACCTACACGAAGAAAGGAACGGAAGCCTAAGCGAGCACGGTAAGAATAAGCAGCACCAATTTCCGTAATACTCAAATTGGCCATGCTTTGATCAGACTGGTTGAATATCAAACCCACTCCACTATTTGCACCAAAAATATAATGATCAATATAGGCAGAATACGAATTAAAGGACTGATCCAATCCTGGCCACTGGTTTCGATAATTGACACCAATCTGAGTCATCTCAGTAGATCCGGCCATAGCTGGATTGAGATAGAGTGGATTAGCATAGAACTGAGAATACTGCACATCCTGGGCATGAAGGCTCAAGCTGGCAATACAAAAGGCGATCAACAAATAAAGCCTTCTTAATAATCGTTGCTGATTATGATGAGGCTTGAGGTTTTCTACTTGAAGAGATTCAAATGCAAACTGAGCCAAGCCATCAGATACGATTACCCCATCCTGAAAAGGATAGGAAATCGAGAGTTGATATGGTAGCCGTGTGTTTTTCACTTTTGAAGAATTTCAGGATGGTGTTTTTGATTTATAAATCGAATATTTTGTATTTCATTTTTTAGAATATTATTTTATGTAAATCATATACAGCAAAATGATATTCTATTAATTGCCTTGTTCTATTTAAATATATGTATATTATTCTTTAAAACAAGCGATTTCAATTGGCTCAGAAAAATGAAATACAGCTAAAAATTGTCTTATTTTTCTTCAAATTATACCATTATCAAAAAAGGTCATAAATGAAACTTTTTTCTGGATATGAAATGAAATTGTCTTGAAAATCAGGCTTAAAAAAAATTTGAATTTTTTTAAAAAAATAATTTGGAATCAGCCTAACATTCAGAAAATCATTTGATTTACTGTCTATTAGAAAATTATTCGACCCGTTTGGAATCTTACTTTTTAGAAGAAATCACCCCAAAGAATTGTAAAAGCCTCGAATAAAAGAGAATCCGTTTTTAATCAGCTGTATAATTTGCTTAAAAACTTTCTCCAGCAATATCTCGAAAGCATAAATTGTGAGGGAAAGAGCTAGTAAGTATTTAGGCTTTGGTAATCCTGAATGAATAGATCAAGCCCGAAAAAATAATAACCTATATGGCCAGGATGGTAGCCAATAGCTGTGGAATAGCTGGAGGGGATAAAGTCTAAAAGCAGTCTAGAGCCTGAGAAATACTCCAGCTGAAAATTATCAAAGCAAGAGAAAAGGAAACTGTTCCCTTACTCTGATTTATCGTATTAGGGTGACTCCTCCTGTTTTCTCCTTTTGGTTGGAGTCTTGATCGGTATAGGTGATTCGATAGAGGTAATTCCCAGCAGGTAGGAGTTGACCTTTATAGGTACCGTCCCATCCTTTGCTTTCGGGAGAATTGGTGAAGAACATTTTCTCTCCCCAAGTATTGAAAATCTCCAGAGTAAAGGATTTGATATTCTTAATTTTAGGAATAAAGGTGTCATTTAATCCATCTCCATTTGGAGTAAAGGCGTTTGGAATCACTACCTGAGCTTCAGCGGTAATTACCTTAACACTGCTCACCTCATCGGTGGAGCAACCAAAGATATCATACCCGGTAAGTTTCACTTCGTATGTCCCTGGGTCTTGATAAACGTGTATTGGATCTTTTTCTGTGGAAGAAACACCGTCTCCAAAGCTCCATTCCCACGCGATTATCTCTGGACTTATTTGACTCTCAAAAAGGATTTCTTCATCAATAAATACCTCAGGCTCTGTGGTAATTTGAAGCTTTCTGTACTGAAAGTCTAATCTTCCACTTTGATTGATTTGAGAAGGAAAATCAAGAACTGCAGAAACATTTGAACTACAACCCGTAGCGTCAGTTACGGTCACTTCCACCACACCCGCTTGGAAATAGTTGATTTCTCGAGTGTTCTTTTCCCCGGAACTCCAAGAAATCGTGAAAGGCTCCTTGCCTCCTGTAATGGAAACCCATGCATGACCGGTGACACTTCCCTGCTCACAGTTCACATCTAGTGCAGATTCTATCCGAGCAGTGACAGCTTCAGATTGAGACACACTATAACTTCCGCTAATAGTACATCCCGACTCATCAGTTATGCTTACTTCATAAGTACCGGCAGCTAAACCTGTTCGGTTCAATTCACCAGATACTCCGTCTGCCCATGTCACGGTAACTTGGCCCTTGCCTCCTTTGTGAGCAATTTTTATTGCTCCGTCTGCTTCGCCGGTGCAGCTTTGATTTGAAATCTCAATTAGATCCAGACTCAATGCAGATTCAGCTTTCAATTCTACTTGCTGATCTATAAAACAACCAGAAGCATCGGTAATTCTAGCAGAATAAATTCCTGCAGGAAGGTTTTCCAATTCCGCTCCACTAGCTCCATTATTCCAAGTAATCGCATAAGGCGCAGTACCACCGATTACATTTAGATCGATTGTACCATTGGAATCAGAAGAGCAACTTGGATTGATAACCTCTGCTTCTACTTCCATGGACTTGGGCTCTTCCACTCGATAACTAGCCTGCATGGTGCATCCACCTTGATCTTGAATAAGCACATCGTAGATTCCAGCAGATACATTTGATAGATCCTTTGACTTTACCCCATTACTCCATATATAAGTGTATGGTGCTTGTCCGCCAGAAACATTCAAGGTGATAGACCCATCATTTTTACCTGTACAGCTTGCATCAACAACCGATTCAGTGACCTGCATCCCAGCCTCCTTTGAGTTGATTTGAAAACTCATAGACACATCACAGTTGTATCTATCGGCTACTGTGACTATATAAGTTCCTGGCTTCAAGTCATTAGCCTCCCAAGAATCCTGAAGACCATGGCTCCAAGTCACTTTATATGGCTCTCCACGACCGATTTTGACGGAAATCTTCGCTGAGCCATCAGCAGAAGAACCGCAAGATGCGTCAGTTTTTTCCACTGGATTGAGGATTAATGGAAATGGAGGCTGTACCACTATATTCTCAATGTGCTTCAATCCTTGAGAATCTGTGATCTCAACTGTGTAAGTACCCGCATACAGATTGCCTCTGTTTTGAGTTGTTTCCTTGGTGTTCCAAAGGAAAGTATAAGGAGGAACTCCTCCCGTGACATCTAAAATGATAGATCCTCGTTCGCTGTGTGAACATAGAGCAAGCTTTCCACTTACATCGACTTGGATTCCGTTAAAACTCAAGATCCGGTCATTCTCGGATTTTGGAATTTCAAAGGCATATTGTCCAAGGGCGTTGGAAACCACGACTAAGCTCAAGAGGAGAGCTAGCGTTACGAAATGATATGTGGTTTTAAAGCTTTTCAATTAATGTAGATTTCAACAGGTCTATTTTGCCTTATGAATTGATATTTCTGTATTTCAAATTTTAGAATATTATTTTTTGTATATCGAATACAGCAAAATGATATTCTAAATATTCTTCTGTTCGATGGAAATTTATATCATTTATTCTTTTGGACAAGTGATTTTTATCATGGCCAAGAAATCAATTCCAGCTAAAAATTGTCTTATTTTTCTTCAAATTGTACCATTATCAAAAAAGGTCATAAATGAAGCTTTTTTCTGGTGATAAAATGTAAAAGCGCTGAAAATCAAGGGCGAAAAAAATTTTAAAATTTTTTCAATTTTTTTTGAAAAATGTCACTATTGACTGAGAAACAGGTCCTTTCGAAGGAGATTCATAGAAAAACACCCCCTATCAGAAAAAGTAAAAACAACAAAAAAACCTCTTCTGTGTGGAAGAGGTTCTTAATGATTTGAAAGGCAATATTAAAGTAGGGGTCTGAATTGCCTCAGGAACCTTACGTCGTTCTCAGTGAAAAGCCGAAGATCCTTGATTTGATACTTCAACATGGCAATACGCTCGATTCCCATACCAAATGCAAAGCCGGTATATTTTTTCGAGTCGATTCCGCAGTTCTCCAAGACATTTGGATCAACCATGCCGGAGCCTCCGATTTCTACCCAGCCGGTACCCTTACAGACATTGCAGCCTTTACCTCCACAAAGCAGACAAGAGATATCAATTTCCGCACTTGGCTCAGTGAAAGGGAAATAGGATGGTCTGAACCGAACTTTAGTCCCTTTTCCAAACATCTCCTTGGCAAAATGATAGAGCGTATTCTTTAAATCGGCGAAACCAACATTCTCATCTACATAAAGCCCCTCGACCTGGTGGAAGATGCAATGTGCACGCGCTGAGATAGCTTCATTTCGATAGACTCTTCCCGGAGAAAGCGTTCGAATCGGTGGCTTTTGATTTTCCATCACCCGTACCTGCACGGAGGAAGTATGAGTTCGCAGCGCGATATCCGGATTTTTTTCGATGAAAAAGGTGTCCTGCATTTCCCTTGCAGGATGGTTTTCCGGGAAGTTGAGTGCTGTGAAATTATGCCAATCATCTTCGATTTCAGGACCTTCCGAAAGGTTGAAACCGATACGTTCGAAAATCTCAATGATCCGTTGTCTTGTGGCCGTAAGTGGATGAATTCCCCCTACGGATTGATTAGAGGGCGGCAAGGTAAGGTCCAGGTCAGCAGACTTAGACTTTTTAGAGGACTCATTGACCCGATCTATAAGCTCCTGAAATTTTGCTTCAGCCGCCTGCTTGACCCCATTAATCAGCTGCCCATACTCGCGCTTCTTTTCATTAGGAATTTTGCCCATTTCAGCAAAAAGTTCTCCCACCACGCTTTTCTTGGAAATGAATTTCATCCGAAAAGCTTCCAGTTCTTCTTTATTCTTGGCTCTAGCCTGAGCTATTGCTTCTTTGATGGCTACTATTTTGTCCTGATTCATGGAAATTTATTCTAAAGGCACAAAGCTACAATTTTTAGCTTTTTGAGCAGAATTCAAGGTAATTCATTTTTAACATCTTCCGAAGAGCGGGAATATTCTTGGGCTTATTTCAAAAAAATCTCCTCATCATCGATCCAAATGATTTACAGGCCTCGTAATTCCTTCCAAATCAAAAAACACATCAATTATGAAAAATTTCTTAAAAACAGCGCTTTTAGCATTTGTTTTCCTCAGTGCAAACCTTGCTTTTGCCCAAATGGAAAAAACCGTCGAGGTAGGTGGAGCCCCTATGTACCCTTCTAAAAACATCGTGGAGAATGCGGTAAATTCTGCCGATCACACCACTTTGGTTGCTGCAGTCAAAGCAGCCGGTTTGGTCGAGACCTTGCAAGGGAAAGGTCCATTCACAGTTTTTGCTCCTGAAAATTCTGCTTTCGCCAAATTACCGGATGGTACGGTGGAAACACTTTTGAAGCCTGAAAACAAAGGACAATTAACTGCTGTCTTGACCTACCATGTAGTAGCTGGAAAGATGGGATCAAAAGATATCGCCGCGGCAATCAAAAAAGGAAACGGAAAAGCAGTATTAGCCACTGTACAAGGTGGAAAATTGACAGCTTGGATGAAAGGTAAGGACTTGTACATCACTGACGAAAATGGTGGACAGTCCAAAGTAACCATCGCTGACGTATGGCAGTCAAATGGAGTAATCCACTCGGTTGACAGTGTAGTCTTACCAAAAATGTAATAGGTTGTAGTTGATTTGGTTGTAAAGTCCGATTGGGATGTTCTCAGTCGGACTTTTTTATTTGATTGAATCATAAGTTCTTTTTGGGCACTTGCCGTGAAGCGAAGATTTGAACTAACTTTGTCCTGTGCGAAATCTACTGCGTTCGATTATCGGCATTCTAGCCATCTCATTTTCTTATTCCTGCTCAGACCTTTCGGATGAGCCAAAAGCATTGCTCAATTTGGTCTTAGTAGATGCGCCTCCTGCCTACGATTCTGTTTTTATAGAAATTTTGGGGGTGGATGTCCGCATGAATGTGGAAGGAAGGGATACTGAGGAGCAATCATTTTTTATTCCCTATGAATTGGGAGATAAGCGGGTTCGTGTCTCAGACCTAGTTGGCGGCGAAGTCTTATTGCTTGGCCGAGGCACCTTACCTCCGGGAAGAATTATCGAGCTAGAAATGCGATTGGGAACGGAGCATTCGCTATGGGAGAATGAAAACGTGTATCCAATTGCACATCCTACAGACGAAGAGGCTCTTGTCAATATTCCTGTCTCATTGGATCTGGATGGAGGGCTTTCTTATGATGTGATTTTGGATTTTGATCTGGAAAAATCTATTCAGACTACTCGGACAGAGCCATTTGCCTTTGAACTTACACCAACTGTAACAGCCATTTTGCCCGGGACATTCGGGGAAATTAGGGGAAGTGTTTCTCCAACTACCCTTCGGCCATCGATTACAGCTATTCTAAATGGAGATAGCATCAGCACCCACACCAATACCGCAGGTGCTTTCCTATTTCGACTTCAGCCCGGCATTTACGATCTCTATTTGGATCCTAAAGATGAAGCCTTTCTGGCGGATACCATCCGGGGTGTTGAAGTAAGACTTCGTGAAACACTGACTTTGGATCGAATAAACTTTCGCTCGAATCTCTAATGGAAAATCCGATCAACTACATGAGAAGGGCCTTGGAGCTCGCCGAATTAGGACTTGGCTCAGTCAGTCCCAATCCACTAGTGGGGTGTGTGATCGTGCATCATGATCGGATTATCGGAGAAGGCTACCATCAAAAATATGGAAGTCCTCACGCGGAGGTAAATGCCATCCATTCTGTCAAAAATCAGGATCTCCTTCCTGAAGCAACCGTCTATGTGACCTTGGAGCCTTGTGCCCATTACGGTAAAACGCCTCCCTGTGCCAATCTGCTGGTAGAGAAGCGAGTAAAAAAAGTCGTGATTGCCGCCATGGATTCTAATCCCTTGGTCGGCGGCAAAGGAATTGAAATCCTAAAAAACGCCGGAATCGAAGTCGAAACAGGCCTTTTGGAAACAGAAGCCCGATGGCAAAATCGACGGTTTTTTACCCAAATCGAAAAAAATCGTCCCTACGTAATCTTGAAATGGGCACAAACCGCTGACGGATTTGTTGCCAGAAAGGATTTCTCTTCCAAATGGATCTCCAATCCCCTCAGCCGCCAATTTGTTCATAAATGGCGTGCCGAAGAAGACGCTATTTTGGTAGGGAAAAATACAGCCTACTATGACAACCCCAGCTTAAATGTTCGTGACTGGAGCGGAAAAGATCCTATCCGCCTTGTAATTGACCCCCAACTGCACCTAGATCGTCAATTGAAAATTTTTGATCAAAGTATCCCGACCATCTGCTATAACCTGCTTAAAAATGAGGAGCACCAAAACCTCGAGTTTGTAAAGCTTGAACCAAATTTTCACCCCAAAGAAATTTTGGCTCACCTACAAAAAAGAAAAATCCAGAGTGTGATCGTAGAAGGTGGAGCATTTGTATTAAAAAATTTCCTGGATGCCGAACTTTGGGACGAGGCTCGGGTGTTTACAGGATCATCAAAATTTGGTGAAGGGATAGAAGCGCCAAAAATGCACCAAAACCCCGACCGCCAAATTTCGATTCAGGAAGACCTTTTGTCCTATTATTTCCATGTCTGAAAATCTATTTATCCCTACCGAAGCCAGCAAGGCCGAAAAATACGAAGCCATTCTTCCACAGATCGAAGCGCTGATTACGGGAGAGCCTGATCTCTATGCCAACTTGGCCAATATCTCTGCAGTACTCAAGCAGGGCTTCGACTTCTTTTGGGTAGGTTTTTATCTCGTGAAAGAGGAGCAGCTTGTATTGGGACCATTCCAAGGACCCATCGCATGTACAAGAATTGCTTTTGGAAAGGGGGTTTGCGGAACGGCCTGGAAAGAAGGAAAAACGCAATTAGTTCCTGATGTGGATGCTTTTCCAGGACATATTGCCTGTAGCTCAGCTAGTCGTTCGGAGATCGTGGTTCCTGTTCTGAAAAACGGAGAAGTTAAGATGGTCTTAGACGTAGACAGCGATCAGCTGAATGATTTTGATGAAGTGGATCAAGAATATTTGGAACAGCTATGTCAGAAGCTTTCCGACACTCTTTCATAGATCAGACTTCCTCTCCAATCCAAATTAAAGTTGCGGCTGAAAATTCAGTAAATCCCTCAGGCAATTCTATTTGAGTGACAAATTCCAAGGGCAAAATCATATCCATTTCAGAGTTTCTGATTTGAACAGGAAGGCCATTTGGACCAAAGATTTCCACCGTAGTCGCTGGAAACCACTTTTTGAAACTTCCTCCCTGTACGGGATAGTACTTTCTTCCCTCATCAAATAGGGTCAAATCCATTTTGTCCAGGAATTCATCCAACTGCTTGGAATCCTGTCTGGAAAAACCGATCAAATGAGCCGCTTTGTGATCCGAAGCAAGCAAATAGTACAATGCTTCCTTCAAATGTTCACCCGATTGACTTACCAAAAACCGAAGCGGGTACTGCTCCTCCATTAGCTGAGTGTTTTTATTTCGAAAGCGTTCTGAACTGATAATGACATCGATTTTGATGCCCCAGGACAGCACTTGGTCTACAGCTTCCTCAGCTACCAAGACGGTAGGTACCCATTCAAGAAGTCCGGAAAGCCGTTCCCAAGAAAAGTCCTGAAGGTCCAAAATTACTAAGGCGGGTTCCTGTTGCTCTTTGACGAAATGATGTGAAGACATTAGCTGAAGAGGTTTTGATAGAAGTGAAGAACATTTTTGTAGGCGAGTTTTTCCAATTGCTCGGCAGGGAGATTTTCAGCCAAAACATCTAAAATTTCCGGGTACTTAGAGGCATTTTCAGCAAGGGGAAAGTAGAAAGGATGTCGACTTTTATCCGGAAAATCCTGAGTATAAAAGTAGTCTGCTCCAAAACCCTGCGCATTTTCTCCTCCGATCTGAAAGCCGTGCAAAATGTGCTCAAAAAGCCGCTCTGGGACGTCATTATCTAAGAATGCCCGTAGAAAATTAACCCCAATGATCCCTTTCCGCCGGATAATTTCTTGGGCGAATTCGTCATTTAAGTTGCGCTTGTGATCCCAAATAGCTCGATAGTTTGAATGGCTAGCAATGATAGGGGACTGAGGCTGATGTTGATCGATATGATTCAAAATCCCCTCTGCCAGGAGGTCAGAACTATGAGAAAGATCGATGGGAATATTTCTTTCGATCAAAAGGTCGAGCAATCTTCTCCCGTCATCTTTTAGCCCAATTCCCTCGGTGTAATTTCCTCCACCAAATCGATTTTCGGTATGATGAGTCAAACTAACATAAGCCAAACGCCCAACTTTGGATAGAATCTGATCGAGTTGTCGCTCTATGGCTTCCCATGATGAATTTTCCTCCCCCAAGCCTGCTGCATTCTCAATGGATGCAAGGGCTGCAATTGGACCGGAAGATTTCCAACTTTGCGCTTGAAATGCGGAAAAAGCTCCTTCATCAATTAGCGATTGGAATATTTCTGCTTGCTTGAGCGCCAAATCCATGGAACCCGGGCGCACATCCGTATAAATCGCTAAAACCTGAAGCTTTACGTTGCCTTTGCGCAGCCAAGGTAAAGCACAGGCAATATCAATTTCATTGGAGGGACTTGCTCCGGGAATCTTCGACAAGTAGGATAGCAAATCACAATGAAGGTCAAAAATCGGTAGATGCATGGAATTGGGGTTTGAAACAAAGTAAATCAAAAAAATGCGTGTTTTTTAATACTTTTAGCCCCTTGATGAGTTAGAGTTTCACTGACCTTAAAACAAAACTATGGCACTCTCTTCCCCCTTTAATTTCAAAAAATGGATTGACGAAAACCGACACTTGCTTAAGCCTCCTGTCGGAAATCAGCAGGTTTACAAGGGAAATGATGACTTTATTGTCATGGTCGTGGGAGGCCCAAATGCCAGAAAAGACTATCACTACGAGGAAGGGGAGGAATTCTTCTACCAATTGGAAGGTGACATTGTGCTGAAAGTCATCGAAGATGGCAAGCCTAAGGATATTTCTATCAAGGAAGGGGAAATATTTCTGCTTCCTCCGAGAGTCCCACACTCACCACAGCGACCTGCCAATACGGTCGGACTAGTCATGGAACGATATCGCAGACCAGGTGAAAAGGACGGGTTTCTATGGTTTTGCGAAAACTGCAATCACAAACTTCACGAAGAATATGTCGAGCTTACCGACATTGTCAATCAACTACCCCCAATCATGGAGCGCTTTTGGAGTAGTGATGAATTAAGGACTTGCAAAAAATGCGGTACTTACATGGAGAAGTAAACCTTTTCCTTTCAAAAACTCTCTAAACCTATCTTCTTCCTCAAATGAAAACACTTTCCTATTCATATACTGAAGCTTTTGCTCAAGAAATGGATCAAAATGATCCACTTCGAAAATTCAGAGGGCACTTTTTCTTTCCGAAAGTCAATGGTCAGGAGGCACTTTATTTCTGTGGTAATTCGTTAGGCCTTCAGCCAAAATCTGTGAAAGATTACCTGAATAAGGAATTGAATAATTGGGCTGAAATGGCAGTAGACGGTCATTTCCATGGAGAAGATGCCTGGTATCACATTCGTAAAAAGTCCAAACCTGCCTTGGCTGAAATACTCGGAGCACAGGAGCATGAGGTGGTGGCGATGAATAATCTCACGGTCAACCTCCACTTGCTAATGGTGACTTTTTATCAGCCCACAAAAGAGCGATACAAGATTCTGATTGAGGCTGGAGCATTTCCTTCCGATCAGTACATGCTGGAAAGTCAAGTCAAATGGCATGGATTAGACCCGGACACTACTATCATCGAAATTAAACCCAGAGAAGGGGAGCATACGCTGAGGACGGAAGATATTGTGGCGGAGATTAAGCGGCACGGAAAAGAGCTGGCCTTGGTCAACATGGCGGGACTTCAATATTACTCCGGACAGCTTTTTGATATGAAAGCCATCACCAAAGCAGCTCACGAGGTAGGGGCACTGGCAGGTTTTGACCTGGCGCATGCTGTTGGCAATGCTCCGCTATCCCTTCATGATTGGGAGGTGGATTTCGCTACTTGGTGCAGTTACAAATACCTCAATTCCGGTCCTGGTAATGTCTCTGGCATCTATATTCATGAAAAATATGCCGAGCGACCTGACCTCCCTCGATTTGCAGGATGGTGGGGCCATGATGAGGCACAGCGTTTTTTGATGGAGAAAGGCTTCATTCCCATGTTTGGGGCTGATGGCTGGCAACTGGCGAATTCCAATGTGTTGGCCTTGGCCGCTCATCAGGCTTCCTTGGATATTTTCCATGAGGCAGGAATCAAAAACCTGAGAAAAAAGAGTGAGCGTTTGACAGGATACTTAGAATTTTTGATCCGTGAAATCAGCGGAGAATCAGGGATTTTGGAAATTATAACCCCAGAAAACCCAAGTGAACGTGGCTGTCAGTTATCTTTGCTGATTCATCAAGGCGGGAAAGCCGTCTTCGACGAATGGTATCAGCATGGTGTAGTGGGAGACTGGCGCAACCCCAATGTCATTCGTCTTGCTCCTACTCCATTGTATAACAGCTTCATGGATGTGTTTCGATTCGCAAAGATTTTGGAACAATCCCTCAATAAATTCGCTTAAAAGAGCGAAGGAAATCTTTCCAAAATGAAAAAAGAAGAAATAACCATCTTGGGTGCCGGACTGATTGGAACCCTGATGAGTATATACCTCCGAAAGCAAGGTCTTCCAGTCAAAATCTATGACAAGAGACCTGATATGCGGAAAAGCAAGCGATACGAAGGTGGTCGCTCCATCAATATGGCCCTAAGCCATCGAGGATGGAAAAGCCTCGAAGAGGTAGGTCTTAAGGATCGGGTACTACCCCTTGCGATTCCTATGTATGGGCGAAGAATTCACGATGAACATGGTGGAACTTCCTTTATCCCGTATGGGAAAGAAGGTCAAGCCATCTATTCCATATCCCGTGGCAAATTCAATCAACTTTTGGTCGAGGAAGCTGAAAATCTAGGCGTAGAAATGCTTTTTGACCATAAGTGTGAAGAAGTGGACTTCAGAGATCAGACTATTCATTTTTCTGGACCTGAAGGAAATTTCAAAAAAGAAGCTCCTGTGATCATCGGGGCTGATGGCGCTTATTCCTCTCTGCGAATGTCTATGCAAAAGCAGATTCGATTCAATTATAGGCAGGAATACATTAGCCATGGCTACAAGGAACTGACTATACCAGCCACTGCGGATGGAGAATTTGCCATGGATCCCAACGCGCTTCATATTTGGCCGCGGGGAAAGTTCATGCTAATTGCGCTCCCAAATCCTGACAAATCCTTTACCTGCACACTTTTTTTACCATTTGAAGGCACCAAGGTTTGCTTTGACAAAATAAACGATGCAGGAGATCTAAAATCCGTTTTCAGAGCCTTCTTCCCTGACGCATACGAATTGATGCCAGACTTGACGGAAGAATATTTTAAAAATCCCACTTCTGCGCTAATCAATGTCGAATGCTACCCTTGGGTACAAGGGCATAGTCTTTTGATAGGAGATGCTTCTCATGCCATGGTTCCTTTCTATGGGCAGGGAATGAATTGTGGCTTTGAAGATTGTCGTGTGTTAAATGGCTTGATCAATAAATACGGTCATAATTCTTGGGATCTGGTCTTTGAAAAATTCCAGAAAACCAGAAAGCCTGATACCGACGCCATCTGCCAATTGGCAATGGAAAACTTCGTTGAAATGCGGGACACTGTTGCAGACCCCAAATTTCTGATTCGGAAAAAGATCGAAACCAAGCTGAACGAACTTTATCCGAAGGATTGGGTGCCACTTTATTCCATGGTGACTTTCTCCGATATGAGCTACTCTGAGGCCTATGCTCAGGGTCAATTACAAGATTCAATCATGCGCCAAGTGATGGCAGATCCATTAATTACTGAAAATTGGAACCGATTGGACTACGAGGAGATTATCAACAAAATGGAAACCGCTAAAGCAGTCTAACAAATGGAAAAACCAAATTTCAACGTAGAAGAAGTTAATAAAATCATTCGTGGACGTAGATCCATGTTTGTGGCGCAGTTTAAGGAAAATGATCCTGTCGATGATGCCATCATCGAAGAAATGCTCGAAAATGCCAATTGGGCTCCTACCCATAAGTTGACCCAGCCTTGGAGATTTATTGTTTACACAGGAGAAGGGCTGAAAACATTTGCTGATTACCAGGCAGAGCTCTACAAAAAGCGCGCGGAGAAAAATGGTACCCCGTTCATTGAGGCTACTTATAATAAGTTTAAGGAAAATCCGACCAAAGCATCTCATGTAATCGCCATCTTGATGAAGCGAACGGAGGGCTCCGGACTACCACTGATGGAAGAGATTGCCGCTACCGCGATGGCTGTTCAAAATATGTATCTTACTGCCTCCGCACATGGACTAGCTGCCTATTGGGGTACAGGAGGTCCGACTTTTTGGGAGGAAGCACGGGAAGATTTTGGATTAGAAGGTGAAGATATGCTGATGGGCTTTTTCTATGTAGCCAAGCCTGCTAATGATCGCTGGCCCACTGGCAAAAGAGAACCTATTGCCGACAAGATCGGATGGATTAGAGAATAAAAAATAACCGCTGAGTTTTTTCAGCGGTTATATTTTTTTAAAACCCTACAAATGCCGGTGGCTGCGCGCCATTTGCCCGAAGATAGGCTATCGCAGAGCCCCTGTGATGGGTGCTGTGATCCATCAGGAGAGCCATCACCTGTCTTCTGCTAACATTATTTCCAAAGACTTCGATGACTTCCCTTGCTTTATCCAAAGGAAGAGCCTGAATCGTAGCTTAGCCATAATCATAGCATTTAGCTATGTAATCTGCCAAATCTGCTTTACTGGCAGTTGCCAAATCAATAGAAAAGCCAGGATCCTTTCCCATCAGAAATCCTTGTGAGATTACATTAATCGCTGTTCCGATATGATGAATTTGTTCCCTGAAGCTCATGGCCTCTGGGTCGGTTTTATAGTCCATCCCATCGTCTGGCATCGCATTGAGCACATCAATGGTAAACTGCTTACTATTATTCCACTTGGACATGAATTCCTCCATGGTCGTTTGTGCCTGAAGAGAGGAGGAAAATCCTTAAATCAAAAAGGCGGCAAGGGATAAAAACGGAAACTTAAAATGATTTTTCATTTTCGTACTGGCTTGGTTAGATGTTAAAGTTCCAAGATTCCCCGTGGAAATCAAACACAAAGGCCTAATTTTACCCCATGCGGAAACTGTTGTCTACCCTAATTTTCCCAATTTTACTAGTAGGTTGTGAAAATGCCTACCTACCAAAACCCAAAGGATATAACCGGATCGATCTTCCTGAGCATCTTTATCAGGATTTGAATGGTGATTACGCGTACACCTTTGATTATTCAGTTCACAGTAAAGTGGAGCCGGATTCCTTCAATCTTCAAGAAAAAAATTGGATCAATCTCAACTATGCGGATTTCGATGCCAAAGTACATTTGACCTACAAAAAAATCGAGGGAAAGGCTGATTTTCGATCCCTTTCGGAAGATGCTTTCAAGCTTACTGCCAAGCACCAAATCAAAGCCTATGGAATAGAAGAGTCCATCCTTCGAACACCAAATGGCTATACTGGTGTCGTCGCCGAACTCAAAGGTGAGGTTCCAACCCAATTCCAATTTTTCGTCACGGACTCTACTGAGCATTTCCTCAGAGGCGCCTTGTATTTCCAGACAGCGATGAAAAACGACTCCCTTTCACCCTTAATCGAATACATTAAGATCGATTTGGCGAATTTGATGAATAGCGTAGAGTTTAAAGACTAGCGCAGCTTTTTCCAAGAGGCTATCACTACAGCACCACAGACCAGTGAAACGATTGTGGCGATAGTGCCATTCAGCGATTCTCCATAGATCCAAAACCCTGTTGCAAAGAGTGCTGCATAAATCATAATTGAGCCGATCAGCATCAAGCCGATTTCCTTTGGAAGCTGACCCATATCCTGCTTTTCTTCAGGATAGCGATCCAATACTTTTTTCCATCCAAAAGCTGCTGGATGCACTTTTCTGTAGAATTTCAAAAGAATCTCATCCTTTTCAGGTTGCGTCAAAAATGTCACCAACAACCAGCCCACTGTGGTAATCGATACGGAGTATACCAACTTCAAATAAGCCTGATTCTCTGGAATGTCTATCAAGCCTAAATTGGGATTGATCACCTCAAAGAAAATGGCAACCACAAAGGAAATAGCCATGGCTGAAATCTCTGTGTAAGCATTGATCCGCCACCAAAACCACCGAAGAATAAAAATAAGGCCTGTACCCGCACCTATTTGAAGAAGGATATTGAAGGCTCCCAATGCGGAAGAAAGTGCAAGCGCTAAGAAGGCTGATAAAACCATCAAGCTGACAGTAGATATTCTACCTACCGCCACCAACTCCTTGTCAGAGGCCTCAGGCTTGACAAATCGCAGGTAGAAGTCATTTACGATGTAGGAAGATCCCCAATTCAAATGAGTAGATAAAGTGGACATCACCGCCGCAATCAGGGAAGCTAGTACAATTCCAATCAAACCTGTCGGCAGATAGGTCAGCATTGCCGGATAACCCAAGTCATCTCCCAGCTTGTCCACAGCTACATCCGGGAAAGCAGCCTGCATATCCGAAATATTCGGGAATACGATCAAGGAAGAAAGTGCAATAATAATCCAAGGCCAAGGACGGAGTGCGTAATGTGCAATGTTGAAAAACAAGGTAGCACCGACCGCATTTTTTTCATCCTTCGCAGAGAGCATTCGCTGAGCGATATATCCACCTCCACCTGGCTCGGCTCCAGGATACCAAGTCGCCCACCATTGGATAGCAATAGGAAGGATGAAAAGCGGGATATAGACATTGGGATCATCAAAATCAGGCACAAAATCCAATTTGTCCGAGACATTCGGGTGGCTAAGTAGATTCTGTAATCCCCCAACTTCTGGAAGATCCAAGATAAAATAGGCTGCTCCGAAAGAACCGATAATTGCGATGAAAAACTGGAAAAAGTCCGTCAACAAGACCCCTTTCAATCCACCTAAAGAGCTGTAGATTACTGTCACCACTGATGCCATCAAAAGCGTCTGCACAGGAGAAAGACCCAGCATGACTCCCCCGATTTTAATTGCTGCCAGGGAAACCGTAGCCATGATGACCACATTGAAAAAAACTCCTAGGTAAATCGCCCGAAAAGCCCGTAGAAAGGCCGCCCCCTTACCTGAGTACCGCAATTCGTAAAACTCCAGATCCGTCGTGACCTCAGAGCGTCTCCAAAGCTTGGCATAGACGAAAACTGTCAACATACCCGTGAGCAAAAATGCCCACCAGGCCCAGTTACCACTAACACCATTTTTACGAACTATATCCGTAACCAAATTGGGCGTATCTGCAGAGAAAGTCGTCGCTACCATACTCACTCCCAAAAGCCACCAAGGCATATTTCTACCCGAAAGGAAGAATTCCTTGGCAGAAGAGCCTGCTTTTTTTGAAGTGAAAATTCCGATCAGAAGCGAGATTATGAAAAAGGCTGCGATGATGGCCCAATCAATAGCGGTGATATTCATAGGTTTCTGGGAAAATTTTTTCCAATAAACAAATTTTTACCCAAACAGCTTTAGACTTTTTTAATAAATTTTAAAAACTTATAATTTAAACATTGAACAAAGCTCCTTCGACCCCGCATTTCTACAAAACCCTTAGACTCTATCTTCAAAATATTTGAAATAGGTAAGAAAAAGTGGCTTTCTCCAGAAGCTAAAATCTGCCTACTTTTGGCTATGAACTTAGAGAAACTAAGCCCGGTCTTAAGACAATTTGAATTTTTTGAAGATCTAGATGCATGTCAAGTCATGCCTCTGGGGGCAGGGCTTATTCATGAAACATTTTTGATAGAAAGTCCAAATGGCAAATACGTCCTGCAAGGCTTCAATCAGGATGTTTTCCAATATCCAGACCGAATTGCCTTCAACCTAAAGCAGCTATTTATAAATCAAATTGCAGATAAACTGCCCTTTGAATTACCGCTTCCACTCTTAAATAAAAGCGGAAAACAATTAAGTACAGTCGATGGGAAGAATTGGCGAGTATTCCCTTTTGTACAAGGCAAGACATTGGAGCATATTTCTTCTAAGGATCAAGCACGAATTGCTGCAACCGCTTTTGCTGAGTTTTCTAAGGCAGGCGCAGACTTGAAGGTTGACATATTGAAAGAAACCATTCCCAATTTTCATCGTCTCGATCTACGCTTTGAACGTTTTTTTGCGATCGCTTCTGGAATTAAGCGAAAACTTGACTCCGAAGAGGAAAGCCTACTGAGGTTTTACCTAAATCAAAAACCGCTAATTGAATCCTATAAGGAAACCATTCAAAGGCTTCCCCAACGACTTACCCACAATGATACCAAAATCAATAATCTCATTTTTTCGGAAAATCTGGAACAGGTAAAAGCTCTCATCGATTTGGATACCGTAATGGCTGGATACTTACTTTATGATTTTGGCGATCTGGTACGGACTGTGGCCTGTTCTCGAACAGAGGTAAGCACTGATTGGGAAAATTTGCTTCTGGACGAATCGGTTTTTGAAGCATTGATGGAGGGTTACTTGTCGGGGTTGGGAAATTTGGTTGAGAAAGAGGAAAAAGAATCGCTACTGCTGGGAGGAGAGGTGATGACTTGCATGATGGGGCTTCGCTTTTTCACCGATCACCTACAGGGAAATATCTACTATCGGGTCAACTATCCCGAGCAAAACCTTCATCGGGCAAAAAATCAATCCATTTTATTACGAGATCTTCAAGCGAAGCGGGAGCTTTTGAAAAAACTCTGGATTAAGGCTGCGAAACATTCCTCTCTTTAAGACAAATACTGACAAAACTTGCAATTAATTTCCATGCGGGGCTAAATTGCCTAGCCGCAAAAAATATTCATCATTGTCCCGTTTTTTTGATACCAAAATAGAGTTTCTCAAAGGAGTTGGCCCACAAAAGGCCGCTCTGCTCAATCAAGAGTTGGGAATATTCACCTATGGGGATTTAGTGCAGCACTATCCTTTCCGCTACGAGGATAGAAGCAAGTTTTTCAAAATCCGAGACCTGCATCAGGACTTAGAGAATGTCCAGATTATCGCTAAAGTCATGCGAGTGGAACTCGTGGGAACAGGGAAAAGGCGGCTTGTAGCGCATGTAGAAGACGAAACCGGCGAGATGGAAATGACCTGGTTTAAGGGAATCCAATGGATTCAGAAAAAACTTCCACCCGGTGCAGTTTATATTTTCTTTGGAAAGCCTGCACAGTTTGGTCGAAAATGGAGTATAGCCCATCCGGAAATGGAGCCTTTGAGCCAATCAGCTGAGAAGCGAAACAGTTTTCAGCCTGTCTATTCCACTACCGAGAAGTTGCGCGCTCGATTCTTGGATTCCCGTGGCATCTCCAAAATCATGGAGCAGTTGATCCAAGTTTGTCTACCGCACATTCAGGAAACGCTGCCACAGAACCTTCTCCAGCAATTCCAATTGATTGGTAAACAAGATGCGGTCCGGGAAATTCACTTTCCCACAGACCCTGCCCGACTGCAACGAGCGAGAAAAAGACTGAAATTTGAAGAGTTCTTTTTCCTTCAGCTCCGCCTGCTCAAGATGAAAGTGACCCGAACGGAAAAGTATCGTGGTCAGCTTTTGGAAAACACCGAATTACTGAAGGATTTCTACGAAAACCACATTCCATTTGAACTCACCGGTGCACAGAAAAGAGTAATTCGCGAAGCTTATCAGGACATGAAGTCAGGCAAGCAAATGAATCGCTTGATTCAAGGCGATGTTGGGAGCGGTAAAACAATGGTAGCCTTTATCTGCATGCTGATTGCGATCAGCTCGGGCTCTCAGGCCTGTTTGATGGCTCCTACGGAGATTTTGGCCAATCAGCACTTCGAAGGGCTCAAAGAATATGCGGATATGATGGGAATCTCGATTGCCCTACTCACTGGCTCAGTAAAAAAATCCGCTCGAAAAGGAATTCACGAAGGCTTGGAATCTGGAGAGCTCAAAATCTTGATCGGTACGCATGCGCTTTTGGAAGATGTGGTACAGTTTCAGAATTTGGGCTTGGCCATTGTCGATGAGCAGCATCGCTTTGGTGTTGCGCAGCGGGCCAAACTTTGGGCTAAGAATGAAAATTTCTATCCTCATGTCCTAGTCATGACGGCCACACCCATCCCCAGAACTTTGGCCATGACGCTTTACGGAGACTTGGACGTATCTATCATCGATGAGCTGCCCGCTGGCCGAAAGCCTATCCAAACCGTCCATCGCTATGACAAAGACCGGTTGAAAGTCTTTGGTTTTATCAATCAAGAAGTCCAAAAAGGACGGCAAGTTTACATCGTCTATCCCCTGATCGAGGAGTCTGAAAAACTCAACCTTAAAAACCTGATGGATGGATATGAAAGTATTGCCCGAGCATTTCCTCAATATCCCTTGAGCATTGTCCACGGAGCGATGAAAGCTGATGCAAAAGACTATGAAATGCAACGCTTTGTAAAAGGAGAAACCAAAATCATGGTAGCTACCACAGTCATCGAAGTTGGGGTCAACGTGCCTAATGCCTCCGTCATGGTCATCGAAAATGCGGAACGATTTGGCCTATCACAACTCCATCAGCTGCGAGGTCGGGTAGGAAGAGGTGCAGAGCAAAGTTATTGCATCCTAATGAGCAAATATGAACTGAGCAAGGACTCCAGGGTACGGTTAGAGACGATGGTGAGAACCAATGATGGTTTTGAAATTGCCGATGTGGACTTGAAACTACGCGGTCCCGGAGATCTGATGGGCACTCAACAAAGCGGGATCACGGATTTGTTGATTGCTGACCTAAGTAAGGATGCGCCCATTTTGACTTTGGCCAGAGATGCAGCACAACAGGTTTTGGCAAATGACCCCAATCTTTCCCAACCTGAAAATGCTCCTATCCTTAGACAGGTACGACAACAGAAAAAATCGGCGGTCAATTGGAGTCGGATTTCCTGAGAATTGGAAAATTTCAGAATTGGAAGATTACTTCAATTGGCCTTTATAGCTAGAAATGTATTGTAGCATTGGCTTAGAGCAATTACTAATTCTTTTCTATATGGCTATGTGGTCCCTCTTTTTTTTAACCACATAGAAACATAGTACGCATAGCACAAGACCAATAATTCAAAGGGTCTCGCACAGATTTCCACAGATTAGCTGCGCTGATACTCGCTGATTTTTTGACCAAAAAAATGGCTCCAGAATCTGAATCCGCTAAAATTAGTGGATTATTCTGCGATGATCAGCGGGATGGAAAAGACAAAAAATAGCCTTCCCTATAACCCTATGTGGTTCATCTCTTTTAAACCACATAGAGGCATAGTACCCATAGCAATCTGAAGACTGAATTTTCTGTTAGTCAAACGCGAGTGGGGACACTCACATCGGCGCATTTATCGTTCTTTTCTATATGGCTATGTGGTCCCTCTTTTTTTTAACCACATAGAAACATAGTATGCATAGCAGAAGACCAATAATTCAAAGGATCTCCCGCAGATTTCCACAGATTAGCTGCGCTGATGCTCGCTGATTTTTTGACCAAAAAAAATGGGTCCAGAATCTGAATCCGCGAAAATCAGCGGATTTTTCTGCGATGATCAGCGGGATGGAAAAACAAAAATAGCCTTCCCTATAATCCTATGTGATTCCACTTTTTTAAACCACATAGAAACTTAGTACGAATAGCAATCTGGAGACTGAACCTTCTGTTGGTCAGACGTGAGTGAGGACACTCACATTGGCGCAGAATAAGATTGATACTAAATCAGTAAATCGAACTTAAAGTGGTCCGTCACTGCGAGCGAAGCGTGGCAGTCTATTCTATTGCAAACAAAAAGCTCACTCGCTCTCCCTTCCTCCGTGGTAAAAATTATTTCTTGGCCAGGCCACGAAACACCTCCAAATACTGCTCTGTGACATGATCCCAATTGTACTTTTGAGTCAATCCCGACCTAGCTGTTTTTCGAAGCATCTCCATTTCTTCCGGTTCTGATTCGGCTTTTTCCACGGTTTCTTTTACTGATTCGGCCTTTTTCTCAAAATACCAGCCATGCTTCCCATTCTGTAGCATTTCCTGATTGAAAGGCGTGTCCAAAGCCAAAATCGCACAGCCATAACCCAAAGCCTTCAGCATCGCTGGGTTGGTGCCCCCATATTCATGCCCATGGAAATACACATAGCAGTGTGAATATAGCGCTGCCAACTCATTGGGGTCGGTGACATAACCTGTAAAAAGTAAGCGCGAATCCTGAATATTTTTCAGACGATTGGCCCAAGCATCGGCAAAAGGCACATCGCCCACAATGACAAGTTTCCGCTTAGAATTCGACTTCAAAAAACCTTCAATAATCAAGTCCGCATTGTTATCCGGCACCAGCCTTCCTACGATCAAAAAATAGTCTCGGCTTTCTAAATTCCACTTTTCCAATGGCTCGGAACCTACGCTTTCTCTAGGGTTTGCGCCATAGGCGATGACTTTGGAGTCCTTTTGAAAAAGCTCCAAATATACTCTGCGCATTTCATCTGAGTCATTGATAATCTGATCGAAAAATTTGGTAGCCATCTTGGAAGCCCAATAAAAATATTTAGCACCTAAGCCTTTCCACTTCGGTCTTAGCCATTCCAAACCATCTACATTAATGGCGGTAGGCTTGCGGAAAATTCTTGAAATAATTCCAAACGGACCATTCCCCGAATTCACTACAAAAATCACATCCACATCCGAAAAGCAGGCATGGAGCATAGAAAAGAAAGTATGCGTCAACTGCGTCAAACTTTTGGACTCGATCGCAGGCGTATAAATACATTCGATCCCATTGACGAAACGGGGTCTTTCTTTAAAAAGTGCCCGGTGATTATAGACTCGTACATGCACTCCTTTGGCTACCAATCGCTCTCCGAGTTCTTTGATCATCGTATCATAGCCACCATATACGTATGGATAGCCTTTTGCGCCCATGATAGCAACTTTCAGTTTTTTCTCAGGTGCTGCCATAGGTGATTTTTGATATTTACTTCGAAAGCTTCCAGGCTAAATTCCTTTAAGACTCGAGCTCTTCCAGCTTGGCCCATCTCTATTCTGAGTTTCTTATCTCTGATCAATTGGCCCAAAGCTTTTGCTCCAGCTTCCACCTCAGCAATCGGAATAAGAAAACCCGTTTCACCTTCTACGACCATTTCTGAGGCACCACCTGATCGAGTAGCTACCACGGGTTTGGATGCAGCCATTGCCTCCAAAATAACCGTGGGAAAAGAATCTGGCAAAACCGAAGGAAGCACAAAAATATCCAGGGAATCCATCAGCTCAGGGATGTCCTTTCGAAAACCCAAATAGCTCACTCTTGTCTCCAAGCTCTTATTTCTAATCTCTTCTTTGATTTCTTCCAAAATCGGTTCATAGCCGGGAAAAGGGTCTCCAACCAAGACGAAATGAAGATTGGAGTGGGATTTAAGCAAGCTTTGAGCTATTTCCAGAAAAAACAGCTGTCCTTTTCCGGGATTGATTCTGCCGACCATTCCAATGAGTAGGGTATCCTGACTCAAACCCAACTCCTTTTTCAAGTTACCATTCGCTTCTAAAAAGTCCCCGTATGGAATTCCATTCGGAATGACTTCAATTTCCGACTTCTTCAACATACCTCCCCAATGATTTCCGACCGACTGAGATACTGCAATCGGAGCAGGGGTGGTCTGATCCAGTAGATTACTCAGCCACTTGACCAAAGGTGCCGGCCCGGGTAAAATTTCGTGAATATGCCAGCAATGGGGGATTTGCTTTCGCTTGGCCCAATAAGCACCTACTACCACAGCCAGGGTGTTGGAGTAGACCAATTCAAATTGGTACTGTCGATAAAGCTTATTGAGGAATTGGTAGGCTTTAAGATTTTTGGAAATTCGGTTGGCTAAGCCAATGGGGTTGACATATTTCCTACGTAAAATGCCCAAATTCTGAATATGATAGGAAATTTTAGACCTCTTCAAATCCTCCTCGATAGGCCCTGAACCCGTTAAAACAACTACAGGTTGGAAGCCTTGATTTTGGTATACCCGAAGAACCTGCAAGATGATTTTTCCAGAGCCATAGTGCTCCGAAGAACTCTGAAGAAAAAGTACATTACGGGTTTTAGTCATGCTTTTCGAAGTAAACTCCCAAAATTCCGGACTTTCCGAAAGGAATCGAAACTACCTCCAAAATCCATGCAAAAGGCAAAACCAAACCCACAATCAGCATCAATCCAATGGTCTTTTTTCGTTTGAGTCGCAAAATCAGATTTTCCCGAAAACCCAAACGCGATAAAAAGGCCTGCAACATCCCCAAGACTCCCAAGTGAATAGAAAAGGAACGTGTAGCAACTTTACGAAAACCCAATTTTTCCACATTTTCGACCAAAATTTCTTCTGTCCAATGCGTCAAATGTTTAGGAATATCCCAGTGCATCCAATTGCCTCCAGCGATTTGTGCCTGCCAGGAATCAGCCCTTGGCACCTCGATGTAAACAAGCTTCTGAGCATTCTGATCCAGCAACTTTTGAAGTAGATCCAGTGGTTCAGGCAAATGCTCCAAAACATGGTTTAGTGTGATTAAGTCGTAGTTTTCTGACCCGATTTTTCCCCCTTGATAAAATTCAGAAATGACCGAGACACCATATTTCTCAGCAGCAAATCTAGCTCGTTCTTGGGCTGTTTCAACTCCCAAACCTTTCCATCCTAAATCTTGAGCAACTTTCAAAAACTGTCCTTTCCCCGACCCAAAATCCAAAAGACTTTTTGCTTGCGGGTAAATTCTTCGTGCCTTTCGTAGCGCTTGTTTGGCCTCTCTGAAAATGATTTTTTCAAAAATCGACTGCCGATTATCCACCACCGCATAAACCTCATCCTCGTATAGCCTTCCCATTTCAATTTCCTCTGGCAAATAAGTCCAGCGGATTCCACAGGAAGCACAGGTATGGACGGAAAGCGGAAGGAGATTGGCAGGAGGAGGAGTTTGACAAAGAGGACAGTGAGTTTGCCGCATGGATTAAGATCCGGATTTCAGAATAATCTGATGAAAAGCTTCTACAAATTTTTGAGGGGAAAAGTCGGCAGAGCGGATTTTCCCTTTTTCGCTGAGACTCTGACAAAGGGCAGAGTCCTGCTCCAAAAGTATCATTTTTTCCAGTAAATCTTGCTGATTTCCGGTTTGGAAAGGAAGTCCAACACCTCCCGCCACTTCCATCAGTGCCTTTTGATCCGAATGGATTACCGGAAGTCCAAAGCCCATCGCCTCAGGAATCGGGATTCCAAATCCTTCATTTTCGGAAGGAAACACATAAGCAAAAGCTCCCTCGTACAGGGATTTGATCTCTCCGTCGCTTAAATAACCAGGAAGTAAAACCTGCTGGGCCAGACCTAATTCCTGAATCAGAGCCTCCACCTTCGGAAAGTCATTCATCTGATCACTTTGCCCGGGACCACCTACCAGAAGCAATTTCTTGTCCGAGCCAGTTTGCTTGACAAAATTTGCAAAAGCCTTGGTCAGCAGCAGCAGCTGTTTGCGCTTATCAAAGGTACCGATATGTAGAAAATAGCCATTCTTCTCTAAGTTTAGCTTTGAAAAAACCCCCATTTCGGAAGGAGATTTGAGGCTTTTTGGGCATTGATAAATAACAGAAATCGGGAAATCATCTCCCAGATTTTCTAATAGCGATTTCTTGGAGTATTCTGTCGTGGTAATGATTTCTGTTTGCTCTTTCAGACCTTTTTTGATCAGACTCAGAAAATACTTTCGCCACCATCGAGGATAGTTTTGCGGCATTTGCCAAAAGAAGGCATCGTGAATGACCGTCAAGCGACGACAGGGCAATGAAGCCGCCGGAGAGACAAAATCCGGACAAATGAGTACATCCGGTTTGTATTTTTTCACCAGATCCGGAAGTTGAAACTCCTTCCAACGGAAATAGTCCAAGTGGTAGTTCAGTCGCTGAATTTTGTTTTGTGGACCTTTGAAACTTTCATCTTTTAATTGCTCATCAGGCTCGTGTGTAAAAATAAACTCAATCTCGGGATGAGGATACTTTCGAAAACCCTTCGCCAATTCCACCATATAGGTTTTGATGCCAGTGCTGGCGACATTGAGGTATTGGAGATCGAAGAGTACTTTCAAAAATCTAGGGGTTTACTCAAAGATAATTGGATTCTCCCATACTCCCTCACACTAAACCCGATCATCCACCAGCTTACCCAAGCTACATAGGTGTACATTTCGGCATTGGCCGTGAATAGGGGTAAAAGCAATCCAACCTTTGTAGCCGCTCCGACGAAGGCAATCCGAGCTTTGGGTGTGGATTCTGTTCCGTAAAAAACCCGCAGACTTAGTACCACCCCAGAAGCTATGATCAAGATATACAATAGCATCCCAATCCAACCCAATTGCACCCCGTAGATCAGAAACTGATTTTCTCCGCCCACTCTCAATTCATCCGTCACACTTCCGGCATTTCCACTCATCGCCAAACCAATTCCCAGCGGATTGGCAATCATGGAATCCAAAGCCAAGAGCCATTCCACCACATGCCCGATGCTGGAGGTATTCTCAAAGGTCAGGGTATCGATTACAAAAAAGTAAAAATCCTCAGAGGCAAAAAAGACCACGTAAATACCAAATGCCACTAAAGCCAAAAAGCCCGCACCGATCAGTTTGTACAAGCGAAAGACCAAAGCAATAAAGAAAATCATGACGAAGAAAGCGCCAAATGCAGCTCTGGAAGCAGAAAAAACCAAGCTTCCGAGTGAACAAGCCATCACCAAAAGATAGAGCCAGTTGTATTCCTTTTTACTGGTCAAAAACCAAATCAATCCTGCTGCAAATCCCATCAATACCGAACTCGCCATCTCCAAAGGATCTGAAAAAAAGCTGGCCAAGCGCTTGGTCACCGCCTGGGTTTCAAAGGTCCAGGTCAATCCAAAATTTCCCGTAGGCTCAATGTCATTGATTGCAAAATTGTAAAGTGCATAACCCGTAAACTGCTGCAAGTGGGCATTGAGCAGGAAATTTTCTACCAGATTGACCAGAAAAGCTCCAATAGCTACAAAAAAGATAATCTTGAAAACACGCTGAATTTCGAAGTCTGAAAAGGAAGTATTTCTCCCCAGAAAATAAACCAAGCCGGGAATCAGCATGCTTTTGAAATAGAGGGCTTTGTTTAGAAATGAAGCTTGTCCTATCGGAAGCAAGAGATAGCCAAAAGCCAAACTCAGGAATGCCAAGAAGAACCAATCGGTGGAATATAAACGAAAGGGATACAGGGCGATTTTCCGATGATACAGGACAAATACCAGCAGCGCTACCAAGACTACCAACTCCTTGAGGATTTGAAATATACTCACCACGGCAGCCGACTGGGTGGCTAGGTACACCACACTTAAGCTGGTAATATAAAAGGGAAGAAATGCGGCAAGAAAGAAAATGGCATAAGTCCATTTACCCTGAAAAATCATCTTTTCCAGTGTCCATAGGAACCCAACTCCTACTGCTATGGCAATCAAAAAGAAGATGATCAAGGCCATTTTGGAGCATATTTAAGTGGAGTAAATAGCCCGTCTTTGATTCCTTTTGCCACGGCCTTTAGTTTTCGAAAACGGCCTCTCAGCAGGAAATAAAAGATCCAGAGCTTAAACCTACCCAAATGATAGAGAAAACCTAAGCCAGCTTTTTGACTTCTCAGCAGAAAAAACTGATTCCGCACATGGTAATAAAACACCCTTGCACTCAAGGTTCCTTCAGAGTGTGACTTTTTGGAAGAGCCTCCGGCTTCATGGTAGATTTTTGCTTCAGGCACCAACCCGATTTCAAAGCCCTGATTCCGAATTCTCAGTGACCATTCCACATCTTCGAAATAGGCAAAGTATTGCTCATTGAGTAATCCAGAATGCAAGATGGCCTCACGGGAAAGTAGCATGCAGCAGCCGGTAGTCCAATCAAGTTGGGTAGAAGAAATCCGGTAGGTTTTCAAGGATTTTCGATCTCCCAAGGTCTTTGCACGAGCAAGCCAAGAGACCCACTTTCCTCCTGCGGACCAGATTTTTTCGGGTTCATCCAAAAAACAAATCATCGGCTGCAACAGGCCTAGTTTGGGATTTTTTGAAAAGGCAAGCATCATTTTTCCCAAAAAATCCGGCTCCAGCAGGGTATCATTATTTAGGAGCATGAGGTGAGAAAAACCTATTTCCAAGGCTTTTCGGATGCCCACGTTATTTCCTCCCGCAAAACCCAGATTCTGTTCATTTTCCAGAAGAAGAGTCTTTGGAAACTCCTTTTTCAAGACCTTCCCTTCCGGATTTTGGGAAGCATTATCCACGAGGATAACCTGAAAATCGGAATAATCGACTTTTTCTAAAGATGTTAAACAGGCCCGGGTAAACTCCAGCCCATTCCAATTGACCAAAATAATTGCTACGGATGGATTAGGTGTAAAAGCCACGGACTAGATCTTTTTTATGCCGATAAAGCAGTACAAGACAAATCAAAAATACAATGATTTCTGTGGAGATAATTCCGATACAAAGGCCAAGACCTCCCAAATAGCTGGTTAAAATTGCTGAAACCACGATCATGTACAAGCACATCATCCAGCTAGCCTTAAAGAGCAATTCCTTCAGGTCTGCCACAAGCAATAAGGTCACATTTCCCACATTCAGACAAGCCAAAAAGGGGACTGCAGCCAAGATTTTCAAATAAAGCACAGACTCCGCCAAATCGGAACGGGAAAGGACTCGGATAATCCAAGGTGCCGTGAAATGTGCTCCTGCGGAAATCAGCATACCCGCCAAGAGAACTCTCAAGTAGACATTTTTTAAAAAGCGAAAAAATGCAGGTCTATCTTCTTTGAGCAATTTAGAAGCATTGGGAAAAATGGCCTGAATGATCAAAGCAGGAAATAGTCTCAAAACCATCACCACTCGCTCCGCCAAGCTGTACATGCCCAAGGTCTCAGCAGCAGAGAAGAAGCTCAGAATAATCAGTCCTCCATTAATAGAAATATGACTAGCCAGATTGGAAAAGAAAAGGAGTATGTTCTCCTTGAGGCTTCGGTAAATGGCCGAAAACTCAGGACGATAAAATTTGATTCCCATAAAAGCATGGATATAAAAAAGCAGCATCAGATTAATGGAAAGCCCAAAAAAGCCCAACATAAAATTCACCCATTGACTTTGCTCAGGACTGTGGATAAAGAGCACAATCCCCATCAAAAAAAGCAGCTTGGAGAAAATATTGGCGATGGACACCAGTTTCATTTTTTCCATTCCCTGAAAAAACCAAAGCGGCAAGGTCGCTTCTGAGAATAGGAGCAGAGAGGAAAAAACCAGTATCAATTGATACTCCTGAAAAAGGTTGAGTCCAAAAGCGCCAATCAAAATCAAAAGGGTAGCAATCGCTGCCAACATGGCCTTTCCCGAAAAGACATTAGAAACCAGATGCGAAAGGGCCTCTTTGTTTTGTTGGTTGACAGCAACCTCACGAGGGGCGCTGAGGTTATACCCAAAACCAACCAGAATATTCAGGAGGATGATGACCGATAGCGCCAGGTTTACCAAACCAAACTGATCCACACCAATACTCTGAATCAACAGCGGCATGGAAATAATGGAAATCAGCACATTGGATGATTGGATAATCGCCAGAAACAGGAAGTTCTGAATCGATTTGTTTCGGATAAAATTGCTGAGAGGAAGTAAGGTGAGCTTTTCAAACATGGCAGCTGGGGTTTAGCTTTCCTGCACATGTTTTTGATACAGCCTGCGAAAGTATAAGGCAAATAGTGTCAGTAAACCCACAATGATCGCTCCCAAAACGATTCCTTTCACCAATCGGATTTCTGTTCTTTTCAATGGAAATCTCGGAGAGTCGATAATCTGAATCAAAGGAGAATTGTTGCGGTGATTGACCTTGGCAATTTCTAAGTTTTTGACGATCTCCTGATAGACTGCTGCCGTCGCCTGCACGTCGATTTGTCGCTTACGGCTTTCGACCTGAGCAGAATTGAGCAGGGGGTTCACATTGGGTACCCGATCCGTAGCAGTTGCATATTCTGCGATACTTTCATCCAAAATGGATCGAACAGAATCTGCCTGAGTTTGAAGAATCCGAAGGTTTTCTCCGGTTTTTTTTGTTTTTGTCTCCAGGTAAAAGGTATTGACCTTATCCACCAATGTTTCGTTGAAAATCTTGGCAAATGCCTCGTCTTTCGATGAAATACTAACTTGGATGATACTTAGCTTTCGATCAGGTTTGACCACAGAGAGCTGTCTTTCTCGGATAAGCTTGGAAACTTGCTGCACTACTGAATCCTGCGCTACTGTAAACTGCTGCCGCTCTAAGGAGAAATCCATTCCGGAAATATCAACATTGGAGGCCCACTTTTTGTCCAGTTCCTCGAATTCCACGAATCGATCGATCAAAAGTTTCTCTTGATCAAATGGACTCAACAAAGTCTCTCCGAGCATTCGGTCAGACTTGTACAGCTCCATGATGTTGTCGCCTTGGAAGAGCCCGCTGGTACTTCCCAAAGAACCCAAGTTCACTCCTACCAAAGAAGCCAGTCCAGACATCTGACTGATCCCTCCGGCATCTCCCTCTTCCAAAACAAAAGAGGTTTCTGCATGAAAAACCGGTTTTTTGAAAATTGAAACCAAAGCTCCCAAAACCATCCCGATTAGGCCCGCAGCAATCAAAATTTTCCACTGAGAAATAAAAAAAAGCAACCAATCCCGAAGATTTTGAATGACTTCTTTCAAAGTAAACTGGCTATCCGAAAAGTGCTTGTTATCTGTCATGGCTGGTTCCAGTTGATTTGCGAAATCACCAAGGCCAAAGTAGCCAAGCCGGTAGTTATTCCAACCACATCCCCTAATCGGAGAGGGATTTTCGGTCCTTTAGTCGGCACAATCACTTCAGCTCCCGGCTCCACAGAAGGATAATTTCGGATTCCCAAAAAGCCCTTAGTGCGCTTGACTGCTCCGTTGGCATAGACCACATAAGTCTGCTTACGATTGGCTCTTCGCTCAAAGCCTCCGGCCCCGTTGATGTAATGCTTCAGTCCACGACCCTTTTCATGTCGAAGCGTGGTTGGGTAAACCACATCCCCTCGCATTCGGACGGTCTGAAGAAGCTTGGGAACAGATAGAATATCTCCTTCCTCAAGCAAAAGATCACTTTCAGATCCTGGATTGGATAGAATTGCTTCCAAGTCAATAGCTACAGCTTCGGTTTCCTTGATTTTTACTGCAAAACCCGGAGTTTCGGCAGCTATCTGATCCAGTGATTCCTTCTTGGAATTAGCAATCAAGGTGTCCACCGGGTTTTCTTCTACATTCAAATTCTCGAAAAGCCGCTGTAAAAGTTCTTCCTGCGCTTCTGAGTTATTCGGGTCCTTGAGCAATTGCAATCGGAGGGATTCTAAGTTTCGTTGACGACGGATTTGCTCCGATTCGGTATTGAAAAACTCTGTCCTTCTAATCAAAGTCGCTCCTTTAGCATAAGCAAATTGATTCAAGCCACCTGCTCTATTTACCAAATCTGAAATTCGCTCCACTGAACTTTCGATAGCAAAGATCCCCGGAGAATTGACTTGACCTTCTACAGCCACCAGTTTTTGCATGGTAAATGCAGCTTTTCTCCGGACAATCACCTGATCGAATGGTTCAAGAATGGAAGGATTGGCGCCTTGCGAAAGATCAGCATTTACCTGAATCGGAATAATATCGGACAAGGTGCCCAAATCTGAATCTTCCAATCGCCTGGCAATTTCAATATCACTGGGGTTTGCAGACTCCTGAAATCCACCTGCCTGAATCAATAAGTCTTCTACGGTCATGGACTCAGAAAAGGGATAAACTCCAGGACGCATCACTTCCCCAAGAACCTGTACGTAGCGCTCATTTTGAATATCGTAAACACTGGAGATCCGCACGACATCTTCCCGCTGTAAAGGAATATCCCGAGCGGTTCCATTTAGAATTTGTTCCAAATTCACTTGAATCATTTGGGTGCTCAGATCGCTTTTTGTCCTCAAAATGCTGGCTTGCTTCAGATAAGCATCTCCACGAAGACCTTCAGCATTTTCAATCAACTTTGAAAGAGTCAAATCTTCACTCAGAGCAAAAGTACCTTCACGATAGACCGCACCTTTGATTTGCACCCGATTACTATAGCGATCCAGTACTTTTCCTACAGTCAGTTGATCTCCGCCTTTGAGGATAAACATCCCAAATTGATTTTTGTACACATCAGATACAGAGCGTTGATTGTCAGAAATACGCGAAATGGCTAGACGATCACGGAAAGCCAAATCCGTAAAACCCCCAGCATAATTCAGCAATTCTTCCACGGTATCTCCATCTTTGATTTCAAATATCATGGGACGCTTGACTTCTCCTTCGATTTCCACTCTTGCCAGATAAGGGGAAACCAAAACCACATCCTGATCCTGAAGCTGTAAATCAAGGTTGGCGGTGCCATTGATCAGCAAATCATAAATATCGATTTCGGCAACGGGCTTGGAATCACGCATCACTTTGATTTGACGCATACTTCCGTTTTCATTGGGTCCGCCTGCGGCGTAAAGGGCATTGAATACGGTGGAAAAAGCGCTTAAAGTGAATGTGCCAGGAAGCCGAACTTCTCCCAAAATATGCACTTTAATGGTGCGTACATTTCCTAGAGTCACCTGCAAAAAGGTATTCGGGTTTGCTCCCAGCATGCCGGGATAAAAGCGCGCCACTCGATTTTTGATAATTCCCGTGGCTTCACGAATACTTTTACCTGAGACTGAAACCGGACCAATATTATCCAAAAGCACAAAACCATCAGGGTTGACGGTCGCTTCGTAATACTGCTCAGATTGCCCGTAGATATCCACATAAAGCATATCTCCAGGTCCCAAAATATAATTTGACGGGGTAGCCTGATTCAAACTAGGCTCAAAACTGAGTCGACGGTTTTTCTGATAAAAAAGTGAGCTTCCAAAGATTCTGGAACCTTCAGAGTCGTCCAGTTCAGATTGAGGTTCGTAGAGGCCTTTGGTAATTTCATTCAAATCTACCTGCTGACGTGGATTACGGCGGGAGACATTGGCCTGTCTACTCGATGAGCTGCCCACCATATCAAGATCCTGGAGACGCTTCCTTAGCTTTTCTACTTCCAAAGCGGGCATGCCTCGCATTTCTGCCATTTGAAGAAACTCCATAGTCCCGAGACCAGCCTCGTTCGCCCTGCGAAGTAATTCCTGCAATTGATCGTCAGAAAGTTCGTCTACTTTGATGCTGGTGATATCGGTAGTCTGTTGCGCCTGAATCTGTGCAGGAACTGCAATCAGCAGGGAAATCAACAGCAGGAAAAAATGAGTGATTCGTAAAGTTATCTTCATGTGAAAACGCCGACACGGGTGAGATTCAAGCAAATATGCGGTTTAAAAATCCATCAATTTCTACTTTAAACCAAAAATAGTTCCAAAAAGCTGTTTTTTGAGCAGGTACTAGCCCTTACTCCGTGCAGTTTTTACAGATTTCTATTTGAGTTCGGTCCTGAAGAAGTTGGCTTCTAAAGGATTGGTAAGGAGCTGAATGCCAGATTTCTTCGAGCTTTTTTTCCTGAAAGCTCCCCATCACATGCGCTGCATCCTTATCAAAACAACAGGGCACGACTTTTCCATCCCAAGTGACCACGGCTCCCTGCCACATTCGCCAGCATTTATTTTCGATCTTTTTCTTGAGCTTCCATTTCCCCTTGCCATCCGGGATATATCTGGAATAGCCCAAATCGGAAGGAATCAGCTCAGAACCATTTTCGAAGTCATAGATTTGAGTGGTCTTGAGTTGAAGCTCATCGACACCAACTTCCTTTGCCCAGCTTTTCAATTCCGGTATCTGATGCTCATTCTGACCAGTCACCAGAAATTGGAGAACCACTCGGGGAAATTTTTTCCCTGCTTCTTTTCGCTTTTTGAGCAATAATCTCAATCCCTGATCAACTTTAGAAAGCACACCACCTATCCGATACTTTTCATAAACCTCCTGTGAAATACCATCCATCGAAACGATGAGTTGTCTCAGGCCGGAATTAATCACAGCATCCACGCGAGCTTCGTCTAAGTAATGAGCATTGGTAGAAGTGGAAGTAAATACACCTTGTGTGTGCGCATACGAGACCATTTCTAAAAAGCGGGGATTCAGAAATGGCTCACCCTGAAAGTAGAGATGCAGCCAAGAAAGATGTGATTTTGACTCATTGATGACTTTTTCGAAAAGCTCAGGCTGAAGCATACCGGTAGGGCGTGTAAAGGAACGCAAACCCGAAGGACATTCTGGACAGCGGAGATTGCAGCTTGTCGTTGGTTCGATGCTTAGGGATGTGGGCATGCCCCAAATGATGGGTTTTTTTAGAAAGCGACTGAGTTGAAAGGAAGACCCTAGTAGAAAAATATTCCAAAGCTTTCGTAAAGAAAGAAGTCTCAGATAAGCAAAACTGGTTAAGAATTTATTTTCCACAAGCTGAAATTACAGCAAAGCCTCCATATCCACTAAAGTCCACAAGGAAAAGTCAAGCTTTGCGTTCTAATCTAACGGTTTGAATTCTGTAATTTTGATCCAAAACCCTACGAAATGAAAAACATAGGAGCCCTAGCGGTCATCTTAGCAATTATTTTTTTTCAGTCCTGCGGACAAAAAGAAGATTCCTGCTCCCTCGATTCAGAGATTTTGGACCAAGATCTTGATTTAGAAATTCTACGATTGGAAAAGGAGTTTTTCGAGGCTAAAAGTGCAGGTGACTTTGAATTCCTTCTTGAAAAGTATCCTGAATTCACCAAAAACTACCTTCAGGCAGACTTATATCAATCCATGGATTCATTGGTAGCTGACTTGGTTCAGATCCATCAGGATTCAGCCATGCGTGTCTTGAATGATTCTGTACAGGTAGAGTTTGCAGACTTTTCTGAGGTAAAAAAGGACTTGGAAAATGCCTTGAAAGCCATCAAGTATTATTTTCCAGAATTTAAAGTACCGAAGGTTTACACTTTCGTCTCGGGCTTTAATTCAGATTTGGTCGTCACTGAAGACCTAATCGTGATTGGCTTGGATTATTTTCTGCCGGCTAGTCATAGTTTTCAGCCTGACTTGCCCCGCTACATGGCAGAGCGCTACGAGAAAGACTATATCGTTCCCATGATTGTGACGGCGATATCTTCACAATTCAACAGGACAGACCCAAATGATAATACGCTCCTAGCCGAAATGATCTACTACGGAAAGGCTTATCACTTCACTAAAGCTATTCTTCCCTGTACTTCAGATCAGTTTATTATCGGGTATACTCCAGAACAGATTTCTGAGTCCTTTGCCAATGAAGAATTCATCTGGGCTCATTTTGTAGAAAATGAATTACTCTATGAGACCAATCCCTTCGAAATCCGAAAATACATGGGTGAAGCCCCATTTACAGATGCGATCAGTACGGTAGCGCCGGGACGATTGGGGAGATGGCTGGGTTGGAATATCGTGGATGATTATGTCTTCAATCAGGAAGTTTCGCTACCTATGCTGATGGCCAATCCGGATGCTGAGCAGATATTTAGGCAGTCAGGATATAGACCTCGTCCTCCTGCATAGGCGGATTTTTATCGGGATCGATGACCGATAAGAGTTTTTTGATGGCTCTTTCTTTCGTAAAGAATCGCTCAGCCAATTGTCGGCTGTTCGCTTGCATCTTTTGTAAGCGAATGGGCTGATTTTCCAGCTTTTCGAGCTCCTCAAAACATTTGCTCATTTTCCCCGGCAAGCAACTCAGTCCAAGATTATGCTGCTTGACTAATTGATAAACCCAACCTTTGTGATTAACAATGATGGCTTTTCCTGCTGCAAGTGCATCAAAAAACTTATTCGGACTGTTGGTTTTCAGCACAGGAAGATGGGCAAAAGAAATCCAGGCAAAATCAGCCAAAGACAACAGTTCGTTTACTTTTTCCTTGGGTCCAAATGGAACGAAGTGAACATTCTCCAACTTTTTGGCTTTGGCAGAATCAATCATCTGCTGTCGATGACTTCCTTCGCCCATGATTAAAAATTGCCATTTTTTATCTTGCTGCCTAGCCATTTCCGCCAAGTCCAGCATTTCTTCGACTCCATTTACCTGACCCAGAGCTCCGGTGTAAGCAATGGTCAATTCAGGCTTCAAATTCCAACGTTCAAGCCTCTTCTCTGATTTTTTTTGAGGGAAAAATCGCTCCAAATCAGAAAAGTTGGGAATGATTTGAATTTTGTTTTTCGAGCTTACATTTCTCAGGTGCTCTGCTATTCCCGGGGAAAGTGCGACCAAAGAAAGCGCTTGCTCATAGATGTTTTTTTCCAAGCTTTTCAAAGCTTGAATTAGCCAGGGGTTTTTGATCGCTCCAACCTGAATGGGTGCCTCCGGCCAAATGTCCCGAACCTCAAATATGTAAGGAATGGCTAATTTCTTTTTTGCCCAAAGCCCAATCAAACCAGTCGTCAATGGGGTAGAAGTCACATACAAAAGATCCGCTCTACCCAACTTTGGAATCAAATTTTTAGCTTTTCTGACAAATGCTAAAAAAGCCCAAACCCGCTTCAGAAATCCAAATTTCTGGTCGTATTCCACCGGCAAATAATGGACTTTGACCCCATCTATCCAGCGCTGATCGTAACTTTTGATATTTCCTCCGGTGATCACTTCTACTTGCATCCCTGCGTCCGCTAGTCCTTTGGCTAAGTGGTAGGAGCGAACAGCCCCTCCTTCTTCCGGCGCTCTGAAATATTGGTGTATGTAGAAGATTCTCATGGCTTTTGCAATTTCAGCCATTCTGCCAAAAGAAAGAAATTGTAAATCGAGAGAAAATGAGATTTCACATAACTTTCCGGCTGCTGACATAAGGCCAAGGTAGCTGGGGGTAGCTCCTTTTGATAGGTTTTGGAGAAATTTTTTACAGTAGAAAATACCCAATTTGAGAAATCATCTTTTCGACTAAACCATTCCAGCAATGGAAGTCCAAAGCCAAGCTTTTTTCGATCCGCAACCCATTCTAATTCACGTTCGCGCAAACTTTGACGAATCCATTTTTTACCAAGCAGGTCCTCTTCTTTTTGTACTTGTTTCCAAAACTGGATCAAGTTAGGGTCCAAATAAGGAGAGCGCCCTTCAATACCATGTGCCATCAAGGCATTGTCCTGAATCTTCAACACATCCTGAACCAAATAAACTTGCCGATCAAAGTCCAAGGCTTGCTTTAGGGTAGAAAGATTCGATTTGAAGATTCGCTCATAATCCATAAAAAGGTCCTGAGGAGGGTTTTCCAGCGCAGAAAAATTCCAAAAGGTTCGCAATGGGTCTTTTTGGATGCCTTCAAAGGTTTTCTTCCAGCTTCTACCAAAAGGCATTTTAGCTAAAAACGATGCTATCGATAGCGCCAAATCTTTGTTGTTTAGATAACTTTGAAATGCCTGATGCCGACGATAGCCTCCCCAAAGCTCATCTGCCCCAGCTCCAGAGACTAGCACTTTCACTGATTTCTTGGCTTCTTTTCCAATGAGCCAAGTCAAAAAGCTTGCAGAGTCACCTACCGGATAGTCAAGGTTTGTCAGGTATTCCTGCCAATTTTCTTTAAAAATTTGCTGGTTGACCGGTACAAAATTCGCCTCGAATGGCAGCTTTTTTCCGAGCTTTTCCACGGCTTTGGCATCGCTGTACTTTCTTTGATATTGTACTTCATGCTGAATGGTAAATGCTGGCAAAGTAACTCCTGTCTCCTCATACCACAGCGAATAAAGCAACGTGCTGTCAGCACCTCCACTGAGTAGCATTCCGATTGGTACATCAGCGTGAAACTGATTCAAAACGGAGTCCCTTAATAGCTCCAAAAATCCAGATTGGCTCGGCTCTTTTTCCTTTGAAACCTTGGTAGAAATATCATCCCATCGAAAAGCTGATTGATCACGAATCAAACTGAATCTACCAGCTTTCCACTCTTTGACTCCCTTGAAAAAAGTCTTTCCGGGTTGGGGTGTACGAAAATAATGGAAGTACTCGACCTCCTTAAAATCAAAGTCTGACTGGATTAATTTGGCAATTCCCCGGGATTCGGAAGACAAAATCAAGCTTTCGGGAGTCTGATGATAATAGAGTGGCTTTTCCCCATTGGGATCTCTGGCGACTAGCACATTTTGGGATGTTAGGTCCACAAAAAATAATGAAAACATTCCCTCGAGCTTCTCCAGGCCAGCGCTTCCAAATATCTTCAACCAGTGCATCAGGACTTCTGTATCAGATTGGGTAAAAAGATCTATACCCATTTTGAGCAAAAGGTTTCTTAAATCCTGGAAATTATAGATTTCACCATTCCAGACTAGCAAGTGATTTCCCTCAGTTGACCAAAAAGGTTGATCTGCTTCAGGACCGGGATGTAAAATTTTGAGTCGATTGACACCAATCCATATTCCCGGCCATGGACTCACCCGAGCATCCTGATCAGGTCCCCTGTGTTGGGCATCCTTCATCAAAGTGCCGATTGATTCTTCATTGGCACCCTTACCCCAGATTAGATGAATTCCACACATTTATTTTTTGGGTTTTTTGCCGGGAACCAAGCCTTGATTTTTTTCAAAATATCTGCAAAAATGAGTGATTTGGCATTCTTCGCATTTCGGCCTTCTAGCCAAACAGGTATATCTACCGTGTAAAATCAACCAGTGATGAGCCTGATGTACAAATTCCTTTGGAATATGACGAACTAGGTGTTTTTCGACTTCCAAGGGAGTTTTTGCAGTCATCGGCACTAGACCCAGACGACGAGAAACGCGGAAGACATGAGTATCAACTGCCATGTTGGGCTGCTGCCAAACCACCGAAGTGATGACATTGGCCGTTTTTCGGCCAACTCCAGGAAGCTTGGTCAATTCAGCTACTGTCTCGGGAACCTCACTATTGAATTCTTCTACGAGCATTTTCCCCAATCCGAGCAAATGCTTGGTTTTGTTGTTTGGGTAGGAAACAGTCTTGATATAGGGAAAAAGCTCATCAAAATTTGAACTCGCCAAATGCTCAGGGGTGGGAAAATCACGAAAAAGAGCAGGCGTCACCATGTTGATTCGCTTATCGGTACACTGAGCCGAAAGCACAACCGCAATCAGGAGTTGAAAAGGGCTTTCATACTGGAGTTCCGTCTCAGCGATCGGCATATTTTGAGAAAAATAATCTATAAAAGCTTGGTAGCGCTCTTTTTTAAGCATTGTTTATTTAATGTTGGATGAAGGGTTTAAGATAGGTAATATTGAAAGAACTTGTCCGTTTTGACGGATTGAAAAATTCAACATCCATATCTCTTTAGCTATGAAGATTCATTCCTTGCATTTGCTCAGTCTGATTTTCCTTGTCTCGCTCGTTTCTGAATCCTACAGTCAGAGTCGTCCTCGAGATTTGGGGATTCCGTTTGGTGTGCTTCCTAGTGGAAAACTCAATGCTATTACCGATGTGGAAGGGTTGAAAGTTGGGCATTTGACAAAAATTGAAGGAGAGTCCATTCGGACAGGAGTGACTGCGATTTTACCCCATGGCGGAAATATTTTTCAGGAAAAAGTACCCGCAGCAATTTATGTGGGAAATGGCTTTGGAAAATTGGCGGGGGTCACTCAGGTGCAGGAACTGGGATTGATCGAAAGTCCGATTATTCTGACGAATACCCTTTCCGTTGCTGCTGGGATTGAAGGGACTGTTCGCTATGTGCTTTCTCAAGATGGAAATGAATCCGTACAATCCGTCAATGCTGTCGTAGGAGAGACGAATGATGGCTTTTTGAATGATATCCGTGGCATGCATATTCGGCCGGAAGAGGTGATTCAAGCCATTCATTCAGCCGAGTCCGGAGCAATCGAGGAAGGAAACGTTGGTGCTGGAACAGGGACGGTTTGTTTTGGCTGGAAAGGCGGAATCGGTACATCTTCCAGAGTCTTGCCCCATTCTCTAGGCGGATATACGGTAGGCGTGTTGGTTCAAAGTAATTTTGGTGGAAACCTTCAAATTGCCGGTATACCAGTAGGAGAGAAGCTGGAAAAATATCCGTTTAGAAGTGCAATCGAAAAAGCAGATGGCAGCTGCATGATTGTAGTGGCCACTGATGCTCCACTTGAATCCAGAAATCTCGAAAGACTAGCCAAAAGAGCCATGATGGGTTTGGCAAAAACTGGTGGGATTGCTTCCAATGGCTCGGGGGATTATGTGATTGCCTTTTCAACTGCAGAAAAAATCAGGTCAAAATACAATGCAGAAAGCGGATCCCTCGAAAATCTTCAAACGATCAGAAATGATGATATGAGTTCCCTTTTTATGGCGGTGATCGAAGCTACTGAAGAAGCCATCATTAATTCACTCTTCGCTGCTGAGAGTATGACCGGGAAAGAAGGAAGGACAGTGGATGCTCTTCCAAAGGAAAAAATCCTAGAATGGATCAAAAAATAAAAAGCCCAAAGTCTATGCGACTTTGAGCTTCTTTATTTCAGAAATAACAGACCTTTAGAAAGGGTATTTCCCCTGCTCAATCATATAGTCTGCTATTTGTCTTCTGAGCTCCTTGGTATTGATCAAGTCGATTTTTGTAAATCGCTTCAATCCCATCAACATTACTTTTTGCTCGTCACCTTTTGCAAAAGAAGCGATTGCCTCCTTAGCAGCAGCATTGATTTTATCCACAGCTTCAGATAGGTAGACCTGAGACATAGCAATCTGATTTTTGCAAGCCTCTTCACCTTGGATTCCTACCAGTTTTTCAGTTCGCAGAATAGCTGATTCGACAGCATAAATTTCAATCATGACATCTGCCAAATTCATCATTACTTCCTGCTCGTCCTCAATTCTATCTTGTAGAGCCATTGCTGCTTTACCGCCTACCATCAAGAAGACTTTTTTGAGCTTCTTGAGTACTTCTTTTTCCGCTGCGAAAAGCTCTGAAGTATCTACTGTTTCAAAAGATGGGACGGCCGTCAACTCATTTGCAACTGCCATTGCTGGTTCGAAAAGGTTGATTTCGCCTTTCATCGCCCGCTTCAGTAGCATTCCAACCATGAGCATACGGTTGATCTCATTCGTTCCTTCATAGATTCGAGCGATACGAGCATCACGATATGCACGCTCCATCGGCGCATCTGCAGAATATCCCATTCCTCCATAGACCTGAACACCTTGATCCACTACGAAGTCAAGTACTTCCGATCCATGTACTTTGGCAATAGCCGCCTCAATAGCAAACTGCTCCAATGCTTTCAACTTTGCATCCGCATCGGACAAACCCTCTGCCTCGAGAGCATCCATTCTATCTTCGATATCCTGACCGGCACGGTAGCAGAGTGATTCAGAAACGTAGGTACGAACAGCCATTTCTGCCAGCATTCGTTTTACAGCTCCGAATGAGTTGATGCTAGTGCCAAATTGCTTTCGCTCGGTGGAATATTTAACAGCCAAACTGGTAACTGTACGAACACCGCCCAAAACACCGGCTCCGAGTTTCACTCGACCAATGTTGAGAATATTTACAGCAATCTTGAATCCATTTTGACGATCAGAAAGCATATTCTCAACTGGAACAGGACAGTCATTGAAGAATACCTGACGAGTAGAAGAACCTTTTATTCCCATCTTCTTTTCTTCCTCGTTCATAGTAATACCTCCAAAGGTCTTTTCTACGATTAATGCTGTCAGGTTTTTATCATCCTCGATTTTGGCAAAAACGATAAAAATATCTGCAAATCCGGCATTGGAAATCCACATCTTCTGCCCATTGATGAGGTAATGCTTTCCATCCTCAGATAGTGTTGCTTTAGTCTTACCACTATTTGCATCAGAACCTGCATCCGGCTCAGTCAGGCAATAGCATGCAGCCCATTCTCCTGTAGCCAGCTTTGGCAGGTATTTCTGCTTTTGCTCCTCGTTTCCGTAGTAAAGAATCGGCAGTGTTCCGATCCCTGTATGGGCTCCATAAGTAGTGGAGAAAGACCCTGCTGCACCGATGATATCTGCGATCAGCATGGAAGTGTTGAAACTCATTCCCAAACCGCCATATTGCTCTGGAACAGATACACCCAAAAGGCCCAATTCGCCAGCTTTCTTGAAAATGGATGGAACGAGATCTGGGTTTTTCATACTGTCAATCTCCTCGATATTTGGTGTGATTTCCGTATCGATAAAATCCTGACAGGCCTGAGCCATCATTTTTTGCTCTTCGCTAAACTGCTCGGGAATAAAGACATCCTGTGCCTCTGTCTCCCGGATGAGGAACTCTCCTCCTTGAATTGATTTTGAAATAGTAGTCATGTTTTAAAGTTTTAGAGATTAGAAATCAGACAATGAGAAGACAAGCTTAAAGCTTAAATATTGAGTCAAAAGATCTCATCCCTAGTGTCTTGGTTCTATAAATGTTATTTAAGCAGTTCAAATATCCCAGCTACTCCCTGTCCTCCTCCGACACAGGCTGTAACCATGCCGTGCTTTTTATTCCTTCTTCGGAGTTCGTTGAAAAGCTGTACCGAAAGCTTCGCTCCTGTGCAACCTAGTGGGTGACCCAGTGCTACTGCTCCTCCATTTACGTTCAAAATATCCTCATTCAGATCGAGTGCTTTCACGACTGCCAAAGCCTGGGCAGCAAAGGCTTCATTCAATTCGATCAAGTCAATGTCATTTAGAGAAAGTCCGGCTTGCTTCAATGCTTTCGGAACAGCTTCTTTCGGACCGATACCCATTATTCGCGGATCTACTCCTGCCACAGAATAGGACATCATTCGGGCCATCGGATCCAGATTAAGCGATTTCATCAATCGCTCAGACATGACAACCACAAAAGCCGCCCCATCTGAAGTCTGGGATGAGTTTCCGGCAGTTACCTGACCACCATTTTTGAAGGCAGGCTTCAAATTGGAAAGCACTTCCATGCTTGTTCCAGCACGTGGACCTTCATCCGTATCTACTATATATTTTCTGGTTTTGCGCTTTCCTTTTTCATCTAGGTAAGTCTCTTCCACTTCGACAGGAACTATTTCATCTTTGAATCTGCCTTCTTGAATAGCTGCTAAAGCACGCTCATGGGATCTTACCGAAAAAGCATCAGCAGCTTCTCGAGTGATATCATAATCTTTTGCTAATTCTTCTGCTGTCAATCCCATACTGAGGTAATAGGAAGGTGTCTCAGAAGCAATTTTCCAGTTGAGGGCTGTTTTATATCCCATCATAGGAACCAATGACATAGACTCTGTACCTCCTGCGATGATACAATCGGCCATCCCAGCTTTGATTTTTCCTACAGCCAATGCGATAGCTTCCAAACCTGATCCACAGTAGCGATTCATAACAAAACCGGGATTATCAATTCCTAGGGCCAAAAGTGAAATCATTCTACCCATTTGCATTCCTTGTTCGGCTTCCGGTATCGCATTTCCGACAATCAGGTCATCAACCATTTTAGCTTCCAGACCCGGTGTATTTGCAACGAGGTGTTTGATGACGTCAGCAGCCAGGTCATCAGGACGGTAAAAACGAAAACCACCTTTTTTGGCCTTGCCTACCGCCGATCTATATCCATTAATTATATATGCATCCATCGTATAATTTTATTTTTTGGTTTATTGATATTGAAGAGTCAAGAGGTTAGAATCAAGTATCAAAATTTAGACTCCAATGAGTTTTTAAGCCAAATGATCATTCTTTGAAGTTATAAATGATCAGTTTCCAATGTCTTGATACTACTAACTTGATACTTCATTAATTTCTAAGTGGTTTTCCCTTAAATAGAATACTATGTATCCTTTCCAGCGTCTTCGGTTCGGCTGTTAGACTCAAGAATGCCTCACGCTCCAAATCCAATAAGTATTGCTCAGAAACCTCTGTGGGAGAGGATAGGTCTCCACCAGACATGACCCAAGCTAGCTTTCTGGCGATTTTTGCATCGTGCTCAGAAATATATTTTCCGTAAATCATTCCTGTGATTCCCGCTTCAAATAGCGCTAAGGAAGTTTTTCCTAAGACCTTGATGTTCGTCTGCTCAAGCGGTTGAGTATATCCTGCATCAGAAAGTGCCAGTACCTTCTCTTTTGCTTCAGCTAACTGTCGCTTTCGGTTTAAGGTGATTCCATCTTGCGGACGCAAATAGCCTAGGCCTCTTGCCTCTTCGGCAGAAGTCGAAACTTTGGCCATGGCGATATTCATGAAGTATTCCTGTAGCTGATTAAGCTCCACATCACCAGCTACCACACCATTTGCAAATCGACGGGTCATTTCCTTGGTACCGCCGCCGGCTGGAATCAATCCAACACCAACTTCCACAAGACCCATGTACAACTCTGCATGCGCTTGAATATGATCTGCGTGTAAGGACAGTTCACAACCGCCTCCCAATGCCATATTATGTGGAGCTACGACTACCGGAACTGATGAATATCTTGCTCGCATCATCGTTTTCTGAAACTGTGCAATCATCAAGTTAATCTCATCGTAATCTTGATCTCCAGCAAACATGAATAGCATAGCCAAATTTGCTCCTGCTGAGAAGTTTGCTCCTTCATTTCCTATGACTAGGCCTTTGTAAGACTTTTCTGCCATGGAAATGGCTGTGTTGATACCTTCTATGACTTCTGCTCCCATGGAGTTCATCTTGGTATGGAATTCCAAACCAATGACATCATCTCCCATATCGTAAATAGAAGCTCCTGCATTGCCCCAGACTTTCTTGTCTGCTGCTTTGAGTGTATCTAGAATGATGAAATCATCCATTCCTGGTATTTCTACATAGGACTTGGATGGGATATCGTAGTATTTCTTTTTACCTCCCTCTACTTTGTAGAATGACTCATGACCCGCTTCGAGCATTTCATGAACCCAAGCTGCAGCTTTTTCACCTGCCGCTTCCATTTTTTCTACTGTCTCTATTACTCCTAAAATATCCCAGGTCTCAAATGGTCCCAGCTCCCAACCGAAGCCTGCACAAACGGCCTGATCGATGCGATACAATTCATCGGCGATTTCCGGAATACGATGGGAGACATATTTGAATAGGTCATAAAAAGAAACCCGATAGAATTCTCCGGCCTTGTCATCAAAGTTGACCAAGAACTTGATTCGCTTCTTGAGATCATCTATCTCTTTGGATGCTTCAAGTGCTTTGAATTTTGGCTTTTCTACATCTTTGTATTCAAAAGTGTTGAAATCAAGTTCTTTGAGCTCTTTTCTACCGTCTTTGTGACGGATCATTTTGAAATAGCCTTGCCCGGTTTTATCACCAAACCATTTGTTTTCATAAAGAACCTCAACAATTTTTGGCAGTTTGAATTTCTCCCGGGATTCATCATGAGGTAAAGCCTTATAAAGATTGTTGGCAACATTGACTGTAGTATCCAGACCAACCACATCCATGGTTCGGAAGGTGGCAGATTTTGCTCTACCAATGACGGTGCCGGTCAGTTTATCAACTTCAGATACGCCTAATCCCATTTTTTCGATAGCATGCATGCCTGAAATGATAGCGTATACACCGACACGATTGGCAATAAATGCTGGAGTATCCTTACAAAGAACCGTTTCTTTACCCAAGAAGCGATCTCCATAATCCATCAGAAAATCAATGATTTCGGGTTTTGTCTTAGGACCGGGAATGATTTCAAGAAGCTTAAGGTATCGAGGTGGGTTAAAAAAGTGTGTACCTGCAAAGTTTACTTGGAAATCTTCTGATCTTCCTTCACACATCATGTGCATAGGAATCCCTGAAGTATTGGACGTAATCAAGGTACCTGGCTTTCGATACTTTTCGACCTTTTCAAACAATTGCTGCTTGATATCCAATCGCTCTACCACTACTTCGATTATCCAATCTACATCTTTGATTTTAGGAAGATCATCATCAAAGTTTCCTGTAGAAATCCTGCTTACCAAGCTCTTTTTATAAATAGGTGAAGGCTTGGATTTCATAGTATTTTGAAGAGCTGTATTCACAATTCGGTTACGAACTGCCGGATGCTCTTTCGTTAGCCCTTTTTTCTGTTCCTCTTCTGTGAGTTCAAATGGTACGATATCCAACAAAAGCACTTCAACGCCAATATTGGCGAAATGGCATGCTATCCTGGAACCCATCACTCCGGAACCTAAAACGGCAACTTTTTTAATGGTTTTGTTCATTTTTTTGGGTTTTTGGTAGTCTGAGGTTTATAATTCAAATATGGGTTTGTTGACAGCCGATCCACTGAATTGATCAATGACAAGTTGGAGCTTTTCAAAAACCTGAAAGAAGTTTTGCAAATCTTCCTCGGGAATTACCTCCCGGACTTGTTCATTAAATTCTTTGATCGTCTGTACCGAAATTTCCTTTTTTCTTCTTCCTTCTTCAGTAAGAAAAATCCGAACGGAACGCTTATCAGAAGGGTCCTGCTTCTTAAAAATCAATCCCTTCTCCTCCATGGTTTTAAGCATTCGGGTGAGACTTCTGGTCTCCAATCCTATCATGGGAGCAATCTTGGTAGCAGGAGTTCCTTCCTTGGAATTAATGTTGATCAGCACAAATCCTATTGCCGTAGTGAATCCTTCGGCAGCTGCCTGCTGATTGTACATCCTTGATATGGCATGCCAAGCACTCTTAATGTGATAGTCTACTGTTTCTTCTCGCTTCATTTACAAGTATTCGCCTGAATTTAGAGAAGCTCAATTTAGAAATATTTTGTATGCATGCATACTATTTTGATAAAAAAGTTATGCATGCATCACAAATTTTTAATTGATAAACGGGGTATTAGTAAAATATTATTTATTAAAAATTCATTAATAAAGTATTAAACAAAATATTCTATAAAAAAGGCTTCAATTTCAGAATTTAATTCTGAGATGAAGCCTAAGGTTAAATTTTGATGAAAAATCGAATTTTTGATTTGAATCAAATGCTTTTACTAAGCATATATTTCCGCAATCTCATTTTGGAATTTTTCATGGATGACTTTCCGCTTCAATTTCATGGTTGGCGTTAGCTCCCCACTATCCACGCCCCAAGGCTGTGAAAGCAGTTTGAATTTTTTGATTTGCTCCCATTTACCATAATATTTATTGAAGCTATCAACTTCACGCTGATACTTTTCGATGATGTCCTGTCGGGCAATCATTTCTTCATCAGTCGTGTACGGGATTTCTTTATGCTTGCAGTATTCCCGAAGTCCGTCATAACTAGGGACGATCAAAGCTGCGGGGAATTTTTGACCATCTCCGACTACAATTAACTGCTCGATTAAAGTAGACTCTTTAAATTTATTTTCCATCGGTTGAGGAGCAATATATTTTCCACCCGATGTTTTGAACATCTCCTTCTTGCGGTCAGTAATCCGTAGGAAATCTCCGTCAAGTTCACCGATGTCTCCTGTATGAAACCAACCGTCTTTTAGTACATCTGCGGTCATCTCAGGTTCGCGGTAATAACCTTGCATGACATTGGGTCCCTTAACCAAGATTTCTCCATCCTGAGCGATTTTTACTTCCACATCTTTTACAATCTTTCCGACCCAGCCTATTCGTACTTTTTCTGGATCAGTAAGTGTCGCTGTCACTACTGGAGATGTTTCTGTCAGACCATATCCTTCACATACTTTGATCCCGGCAGCCCAAAACACTCTAGCCAGTCGTGGTTGTAAAGCAGAGGCGCCAGAATTGATTTGCATAATATTACCACCAAGGGCTTCTCTCCATTTCGAGAAAATCAGCTTATTGGCCAACTTTAATTGGGTATTATACCAGCCACCCATGTCTTTTGCCGGATCATATTTAAGACCAAGATTAAGTGCCCAGAAAAACAGCTGCTTTTTTATTCCTGTTAGCTCATAACCCTTCGCCACGATTTTATCATAGACTTTTTCCAATAATCTTGGAACCGTATTGAATAGATGTGGCTGTACTTCTTTTAGGTTATCACCAATTTTCTCGAGATTTTCAGCATAATAAATGGAGAAGCCCATATACATAAAACAGAAAGAGGCAGTCCTTTCAAAAATATGACAGAGTGGTAGAAAACTGAGAACTTTACCCTCTCCTGGAACGGGGCTCATAATGTTTGAGACCGATAGCAGATTTGAAAGTACATTGTGATGGGTAAGCATGACTCCTTTTGGTCTGCCTGTAGTACCTGAGGTATAGATAATGGTGAATAGATCCTCTGATTTGATTTTATCCTTTTCTGACTCCAGTTGCGCCAAATCACCATCCTCTCCCAGCTTCATCACTTCTTCCCAATGAGCAGCTCCATCCAACTTGTCGAAGGTAAAAATCTCTTGCCCTTTTGCTGCTTCTTTGGCCTTTTCAAAGATGGTCTGGTCCCCAGCAAAAATCATTTTCACTGATGCATGCCCGAAAATATAAGCGTAATCTTCGCTAGAAATAGTCGGATACATGGGGACTGAAATTGCACCAATTTGCTGTAGCGCCAAATCAATAAAATTCCACTCGGGTCTATTATCTGAAATGATGGCAACCTTATCCTCAGACTTGATTCCCTTGGCAAGAAATCCCAAACTCAGGCTATCTACTATGGATTTTAAATCTCTGGAGGAATAGGTAATCCATTGACCATCCTGTTTTCGGGAAAGAGCTACCTCTTTATTGTATTTGGAAATCTGGTAAGGAATGAGATCGAATAAGCGTTTTAGGTCCATTGGGTTATTGTTTTGTCTGAACCAATATAGGCAAAAAAATATTCCATCAGAAGAGGTTTATCCACCGCCTCTTATACTAATTGTAAAAAAGAAAAAGATTTAAAAAATTTCTTATTAATGTTATTAAGGGTGTTAATAAGTGGATAATTACTGTTTACTGATTTTTCCACTTGTTTTCCTATTTCTTCTTGATTTATAAATAGCTTTTCCCCATGTTGTTAACATGTAAATCTCTAAAAATCAGTTCTTTGTTTTATATTGCTTTTACTTGTTGATACTTGGATGTTGAAAGCATGTTATTAATCCTGCTGTTGATAAGATGATTTCTTAAAGTGGAAAGATGAGCAGTTTTGCACCGATCTTGGGATCCAATCTTTTTTCGTGAATGCTTGTATGGATAAGTAGTATTTTTCCAGTTAATGGAAGCATGTTTTCCACTTCCATTTTGCCACTTATCCACAGCGTTTTCTCTTCCTAGTATCCGGTTGGTTTGCTAGCTTTTATAATTATTCCCTCATTTGTCCATCCGCTTTTGAGAATTACTTCTCCAATTTTTCCTGTATCATTCTTGAAATAGAAGACTCTTTCGGCTAATCTATTTTTATAAAAATTAGCAGGATCCCATCGTTTATTTCCATTGCTATCTTCGATTACTCTTAATTGATAGTTTCCTGGTTGTAGATTTTGAAGAGTGAATTCATTTCCGTCTTTAATAATTTCCTCACGTACTTTTTCTCCTTTGGAGTCTAGCAATTGGAGTATAAATGGACCATTACTCCCTTCAATACTTCCTGACAATACATCTGCTAAAGTCTCTGGTTTGATCTGCCTGTAATTAGCTTTTAATGCCTCTCCATTGTAGGTGCCTGTGATATCTAGAAAGGTAGAGTCCATTGCAGTGAGGGTGAATATCTGTATAGGTAAACTATCTAATACTGGTATGTTAATGGCCAACTCGGTTCTTTTTAAACTATCTGTAAAGAAGAACATTTCCTTGTCTATCTGTATTTGATTTGTGGAATCGACGGGTATAAATAAAGAGTCAGTTTTAATCTCCAAGATAGGCTTATTGAATCTTAGGATGGCCTTTAGTGTATCTGTGAAATTTAATCCTGAATTGGCTGATATTGTTAAGTCATCTGGTCTTCGCTCATTTTTGGTAAATTTGGCCCAAATAGCCGTATCAATTTTATTTTCTACAGAGTCTTTTAATAAGAGATTGACCTGGATACTGTCTGGTATTTCTTCTGTTGAGAAAAGTTTTAAGGTGCTTTCTTCCTTTGAATAGAATATGGATTCCCCTAGTCCTTCGACTCCAATGTTATCCTCTAACGTCGATTTATTGAGAATTATATCATAGCTACCATTGGTGAAGCTTGATCTCGAAAATCTTAATTCACCTAAGTCAGCTTGTGACAAATTAAATTGAAGGCCTTCAAGATTTGTTTCTATTGTGATTGTATCCTGCAAAAAATCGTAGGCTTCTGATTTAGATTCAGCTTTGGTGGAATTGTTTGCGTCATGCCAAGCGTAAGCTCTGTACCTGTTAGCTCGTATATTCTCAATGACAAAGTTTCCTAAGCTATCTGCTCGTGTCAAGTAATAGGGTGCCGCTGTGAATAAATCTGTTGTATCATTTTCTAAATATAGACCAATGATTACATCCCGGTAGTCAAACTGTCTCTTTGGCCAATAATGGTTTACAGAACCGGAAACGGTTAGGCTGTCAATAAATGGACCTGTAGAAAACACAATCTTTAGATTTTCAGCTGGGTTGCCTTCTGATAAATCTTGGATTGAATTTTGGAAATTGAATACGTAAGTAGTGCTATCTTCTAATTCCTGATTCAACTCGATTACTACTTGATCTTTGAGAGCTGTAGTTACGATTTCATCCTTTTTGAGTCTTGGAGTTATGATGATGTTTTTGGAAGGATTGTCCAGTTTGATATATTCATCAAATTGCAGTACAATTTCCTCAGGTCTCGTGTTTAGTTCTTGAGTTTCAGGATAAGATTGAAGCAGTTTAGGTGGTTCTACATCTCTTGGTCCTCCTTGAGGTGAAGACTGTTTTGCGCATCTGCTAAGACTGATGGCAGCTAAAAAAAGTATGACAATTCTTAATTTTTTCACTTCTTCTTAAGTATGTAGAGAATGCTAGAGTAATTTCCTGATTCCTTTGCTTTCATATTTGAATCCAGTCCTGAAATAAACGACTTTGCCAAAGAGGTTAAGTTTTGATTCTCAGGATTTAAATATTTTTCAGATAACAAGGAGACATAATAGCTGTCGAAAGTCATGGGATATCTCTCGACTATTTGGAGATTAAATTTGTTCGCCAAATTATCAAAGCTTTTGGTATCAAAATGATAAAGGTGTCTTGGTACATCCCAACCTGCCCAATATTCTTTGTATTTCAATGCTTCTGGAGATTGGTGATTAGGTAGTGCTATTAATATATAACCATCTGATTTTAAGATATTTATAACATTTTTTACTGCTTTTCTTAGTCCGTGAATGTGTTCTAAGACATGGAATAATGTGATGATATCAAATTTTTTCGTTGAGGGTATATTTTCTAGTTCTTCGGCTATCTGAACCTTTAATTTCTCTTCAGCTAGCTTTCTAGCAGTTTTACTTGGTTCTATTCCGGATACCTTCCAATTTTTACTCTGAAAAAACTTAAGGAGTTCCCCGGTACCACATCCTATGTCGAGTATACTTTTATCTGTACCAAGAGAGCTGATTAGCTTATATTTTTTCTTGATATTTATTTGGCGTACCTGATTGTAAATTTTTGAGATAAAAGAATTTGAATCATCTGAATGGGAATAGTACTCATCGAACTCATAGTATTTAGCTATTGAATTTTTCCCTGGTCTTGGATTCGTAAATATAAGGTTGCATTCCTTGCAGTGACAGAGGATAAAATCTTCCTGACTTACCGCAAAATCTTTGATGGTTTGGTAATTAAGAAAATGCCCACTTTTGCAGAGTGGGCATTTATTTAGTCTCTTTAGCATTTTATCTTCCTAAGTATACAGTAAGAATAGAAAGGTCTGCGGGTGATACTCCGCTTATTCTTGAAGCTTGTCCTAAGGTAATTGGCCTAATTTTATTGAGCTTCTGTCTACCTTCTGCGGATAAAGCAGGAACCTGCAAATAATCGAATTTTTGAGGTATTTTGAAATCTTCCATATTCGATAGCTTCTCAACCATTTGCCGTTCTTTTTCGATGTAGCTATCGTACTTGATCTGGATTTCTGCTTGCTCCAGTACATCTTGGGCGAAACCTGAAAGATAGCTTTCTAAGTCCTTATCCAGCATTTTCAATTCATTAACACCTATCTGCGGTCTTTTCAAAAGCTTTTCTATTGAAATCTTCTCCCTAATTGTTGCCGTTCCTATTTCTTCAAGAATTTCATTGGAAATAGCAGGTTCCAGTTTCTTCTGTTTTAGATCGTTTATCAACCGAGCAGTTTCTTCTTTTTTGCTCTGTACTTTATCGAAGCGTTCGTGTTCTGCTAGTCCAATCTGATATCCTCTCTCCGTAAGTCTAATGTCTGCATTATCTTGCCTTAGAAGTAATCGGAACTCAGCTCTTGAAGTAAACATCCGGTAAGGTTCCTCTGTACCTTTATTGATCAAATCATCGATTAGTACTCCGATGTATGCTTCTGATCTTTGAAGGACAAAAGGGTCTTTTTCTTGAACTTTTAAGCTAGCATTAATTCCTGCGATTAATCCTTGCGATCCAGCTTCTTCATATCCCGTGGTGCCATTGATCTGACCGGCAAAGAATAGATTTTCTACTAGCTTTGTCTCAAGGGTTAGACTCAATTGGGTTGGAGGGAAAAAGTCATATTCAATGGCATATCCTGGACGGAACATCTTTGCATTTTCAAATCCAGGAATCTGCCTCATGGCTTTATATTGTACGTCCTCAGGTAATGAGGTTGAAAAGCCATTCACATAGATTTCAACAGTATTCCAGCCTTCAGGTTCCACGAAAATTTGATGTCTTTCGCGCTCTGCAAATCGATTGATTTTGTCCTCAATGGATGGGCAATATCTAGGTCCAAGGCCTTGAATTCGTCCATTAAACATGGGAGAACGATCAAAACCGGTCTCTAGGGTCTGATGAACATCTTTATTGGTATAAGTAATCCAGCAAGTTCTTTGTTCTTTTAAAGGGCTTGTTTCATCAGAATAGCTGAATTTTTCTGGATTCTCATCTCCGAATTGCACTTCCATTTTAGAGTAATCAAGACTTCGACCATCTACTCTAGGCGGTGTCCCTGTCTTCATTCTTCCGGATTCGAATCCCAATTCAACCAATTGCTCGGTGATTCCTTTTGATGTTGATTCACCTGTTCTTCCTCCTCCAAATTGCTTTTCGCCTATATGTATGATTCCATTCAGGAATGTTCCATTTGTAAGAACGACAGATTTGCCAGCTATTACTATGCCCATACCGGTTCGTACGCCAACTACTCGTCCACCTTTCACCACAATACCGGTTACCATTTCCTGCCAGAAATCTACATTTGGGTTTCTTTCTAAGGCTAATCTCCACTCTTCAGCAAAGCGCATTCGGTCATTTTGGGATCTAGGAGACCACATAGCAGGTCCTTTGGATCGATTTAGCATCCGAAATTGTATCATTGATTTGTCTGAAATTATACCAGACATACCTCCTAGTGCATCAATTTCCCGGACTATCTGTCCTTTTGCTACTCCACCCATTGCAGGATTACATGACATCTGAGCAATGGTGTTCATATTCATAGTGCATAAAAGCACCTTGGAACCCATCTTTGCGGCAGCGTGTGCTGCTTCACAGCCTGCATGGCCTGCCCCTACTACAATAACATCGTATTGATCGAACATGTGTATTTTCTTTACTGTTTCACGTGGAACATGGAAGGGTTATTTTCCTGTTTCACGTGGAACACTTAATTCTTCGAATAATTTAATTCCTTCTGATTCCTTTCTTCTCATGGCTTTTACCTCCTCTTCTTCCTTGTCTTTATAACCCATGAGGTGGAATAATCCGTGACCTATGACTCGGCTAAGTTCTTGTTGCAACTCCGATTTATGAGTCTTGGCATTTTCTCTAACTCTGTCTATGCTAATAAAGATGTCTCCTTCAATAACACTTTCCTCTTCTGAATTATCAAATGTGATGATATCAGTTAAGGTGTCATGATTTAGATATTCTAAATTGATTTTATGAAGGTATTCATCTGAGCAGAAGATGTAATTGAGTTCTACGATTTGAAAACCCTCTGAAGTGGCAAGTGAATTAAGCCAACTTTTACGCACTCTTTTTTGAGGTAAATTGAAGCTTGTGTCTTCAGTAAAGAAATGAATCGCCATTTCAATCCATATAAAAAGAAAGAATGGTTTTCTTTCCTTGGTTTTCAAATTTTACTTCATCGCTTAGATGCTTGATCAAGAAGATTCCTCTTCCCCCTGGTTTTTCAATATTTTCAGGTGCAGTTGGATCCGGAAGATTATCAATTTCAAACCCATTTCCTTCATCTTCGATGACAAAACTTAATTTGTCATCCTCTGCCATTAATTCTAAATGAACCAGTTTTTCCTTATCACTTTGATTTCCGTGTAGAATGGCGTTGCTGATACATTCTGTTACAGAAATCATGATGTTGCCATAGATGTCATCATTGATATCAAACTTTTCCCTTGCATTATCGATGAAGCTTTCAATTATCTTGATATTATCGATTAATGAGGGGATTGAAATTTTTATGGAGTTCATGATAAAATTTTGACTATAGCAACAAATAATTTTATAATTCCTTTATTTCCAAAGCGATAGGACAATGATCTGAGTGGATCACATCTTGGAGAATATTAGCACTTTTCAAACGACTTTCCATGGCTTGAGTTGCCATATGATAATCTATTCGCCATCCTAAGTTTTTGTTTCTGGCATTTGCTCGATAGCTCCACCACGAATATTGATGTGGATCCTGATTGAAATGACGGAATGTATCGATAAATCCTGATTCAGTGAATTTATCCATCCAAGCTCTTTCTTCTGGAAGGAATCCACTGGAGTTTTTATTAGACACAGGGTTGTGAATATCTATAGGCTTATGGCAGATGTTATAATCGCCGCTCAAGATCAAATTTGGATTCTCTTCTCTTAGGTCTTGCATGTAGCCAAAGATATCGTCTAGGAATTCGTATTTGAAGTCCTGACGAATATCACCGGTGGTACCAGATGGAAAGTAGGCAGATAGGAATGAGAAGTCCTCAAAATCTGCCTGTATTATTCTGCCTTCTTGATCGTACTTTTCCAGACCCATTCCATACTTCACATTTTTTGGAGTGGATTTGGAAAATATAGCCACACCAGAATAGCCTTTTTTCTCAGCTGGAAACCAATACAAATTATAGCCTAAGTCTTTGAAAACCTGGGTTTCTACTTGTTTTTCATGGGCCTTAAGTTCCTGTATACCAATGATATCCGGATTTTCTTTCGCAAGCCAATCAGCAAAGCCTTTGTTCATGGCTGCTCGGATTCCATTGACATTATAGGAGAGAATTTTCATCTTAATCTATTTGCAGTTCGTATTCTTTTTCAAAGTATTCTAATACTTGGATTTTCAACAACTTCTCCTGCTCCAACAAGTCGAAGTGTGGTAACTCTTGTTTTAAATTCCAATGAGGCCATCCATCTTGGTCTACATATTCAAGTTCGTAATAACCGGCATAGCTGAGAACTTTACAAATGGCAATGTGCATCAAGTCCTGCTTTTCTTCTTTAGAGAAATGCTTGGATCCCTTACCAAGTTCCTGTACCCCAATTAAAAACAAGACTCCATTGAGATCCTTGGGTTTCTTACCGATAGTTTCTTCCAATTCTAGCAGCAACTTTCCCCACTTTCTTTCTAAATCAAGATCTCTTTTAAACATTATAAACTATTGATTTTCAAGTGTTTCCCAATACTCTACGGCTCTTCTTAAATGCGGAATGACGATAGACCCACCGATCAAAACAGCAATAGAAAAGACCTCAAATACTTCTTTTCTCGTGACTCCGGATTCAAAGCAAGATCCCAAATGGTACTTGACGCAGTCGTCACATCGCATCACCATGGAACAAGCCAAACCAATCATTTCTTTGGTTTTGATATCTAAAGCTCCGGCTGCATAAGCATTGGTGTCGAGGTTGAAGAACCTTTTGATCACCTTATTGTCCTCAGCGAGAATCCGCTCGTTCATTTTAGCGCGGTAATCGTTGAATTCTTCCAATAAACCCATTAAATTAATGCATTAGTGTTGAATAATCTGCAAATATACAGATATCTGTATGACCCATGAACAACAGCCTTTTAATCCAAAGCGTTTATTCTTCTTCAAAGATTTTTTGGATCTGATTTTTCCGCAAAATTGTGTGTCTTGCGGAAGGAACCTTTTTGATTGGGAATTGAGTCTTTGTGGTATTTGTAAAAACAAACTACCTGTATCTAGTTACCACCTTCGACCGATAGATAATGACTTAACACAAAAACTTCAAGGTCTTTGTCCTGTCTCGCGTTGTATCTCTTTCTTGAAGTTTTCCCGAAAGGGTATGAGCCAAAAGCTACTTCATACGCTCAAATACCGAAATAAGCCGGAATTAGGCAGGGTTTTGGGAAATCTTTTTGGTAAAATTTTGATCGAAACCGACTTCGCCGGCACTTGGGATGCTATCGTGCCTGTTCCTTTGCACCCTCAAAAACTCAAGCGAAGAGGATATAATCAAAGTGAAGAGTTTGCGAAAGGAATCGCGGAAGTTTTGGCTATTTCTGTCGAAAATTGTCTGGAAAGACGCAAATGGACAGAAACTCAAACCAATAAGTCGAGAATAGAACGAATAGAGAACGTTTCTGGAGTATTTGAGATAAAAAATACCGCTCAGATACTAGGCAAAAACCTCCTTTTGGTGGATGATGTGATTACCACGGGCGCTACGCTTGCTGCTTCAGCAACTATTTTGTGGGAGAATGGAGCAAAAACAGTAGATTTGGCTACCATCGCTGCAGGCGGAGGGTACTGAAAAATGATAGACATCGAATCACTCAAATATCCCATTGGCAGGTTTTCTATGCCTGAAAAGCCGGATTTGGAAACGGCTATTTCAGAAATCACCCAATTCCCAGAATTGATTGAAGCTGCGACTGCCAAACTTTCAAAGGCTCAGTTAGATAGCCCTTACCGACCGGGCGGATGGTCCGTGAGGCAAGTGGTGCACCATTTGGCTGACAGCCATATGAATGCTTTTATCCGCTTTAAACTCACTTTGACAGAGGACACACCTACCATCAAACCCTATTTGGAAGCGTCATGGGCAAATTTGGCAGATAGCTATCTTGATATTGAATCCTCCATCATTTTGCTCAAACAAATCCATTTTAAATGGGCTGTTTTGCTTGAAACCATGAGTGCTGAGGATTTTGATCGCTGCTATTTCCATCCCGAATCTCAAAAAAAGGTTCCTCTATCGGAAGCCACTCATCTTTATGCTTGGCATGGATTACATCATTTAGCTCAAATTCAGCATTTGGCCCTTCGAGAAAACTGGTAAAATTTAAAAATCATGTACGTTTCCCTTGAAAATCAAAGAATCCTTGTCACCGGAGCTTCACGCGGTATAGGTCGTGCTATCGCAAAACAACTTTCCGACTCAGGAGCAGAAGTGATTATTCATTTTAATTCCAACAGAAAAGAAGCAGAAAGTTTACAGGCTGAATTGAAAAACCCTTCTCATTTGGAGCCTTGTGATTTAGCAGATACTAATCAGGTAATGGGTTTTATCCCCAAATTGGTAGAAAAATATGGCCCAATTTCCGCTTTGGTCAATAATGCTGGGATATCCCCTTCAGCACCCGATTCTTTGGAGACGGATGAATGGCTGAAAGTTTGGGAAAAAACCATGGCGGTCAATGCCACTGCAGTGGGCATTTTGTGTAAGGAGTTTATCGATCAGGCAAAAGCACAGGAAAATGGTCGAATCGTGATGATTTCTTCCCGGGCAGCCTTTCGGGGAGACACGACGGATTATTTGGCCTATGCCGCCTCCAAAGGGGCCTTGGTCAGCCTGAACCGATCGATTGCTAGACATTATGGCAAACAAGGCATCAAGGCATTTTTGATAGCTCCCGGATTCACCAAAACAGACATGGCAAATGAGATTTTATCAGTGTATGGGGAAGACTTTGCTCTAAAAGATATTGCGCTTAAAGAACTTGCCAGGCCTGAAGACATGGCGCCGATGGTGACTTTGCTTTGCTCCGGTCTTGCAGATCATGCAACAGGCACGTCAATAGACATCAATTCGGGCTCCTATGTGAGATAGATTGAAAAATGGATAAACAAGAATTTAGAAAATATGCCCACCAACTGGTGGATTGGATGGCGGACTACCTGGAAGAAAAGGAAAAATATCCGGTAACTCCTTTGGTTAAGCCTAAAGAGATTTATAATCAATTGCCTGCCACCGCACCTGAAAAAGGAGAAGATTTTGAGAAGATCTTTCGGGATTTTCAGGAAATCATTGTTCCTGGAATGACTCATTGGCAGCATCCGGCTTTTTTTGGATATTTCCCCGCGAATAATTCTGAGCCCTCCATTTTGGCAGAAATGCTTATGTCCACTTTGGGTGCACAATGCATGTCTTGGCTCACTTCTCCTGCCGCCACAGAGCTCGAGGAGCGCGTCTGTGACTGGCTTCGGGATGCAAAAGGAATTGATTCGAAATGGAAAGGCGTCATTCACGATACCGCAAGTACGGCCACATTGAGTGCGATTTTGACTGCTCGAGAGCGAAAGTCAAATTGGGAAATCAATGAGAAGGGTTTTTCAGGTAAAGAACATTACCGAATCTATTCTTCTTCCCATGTGCATTCATCTATTGACAAGGCGATTCGAATCGCAGGTTTGGGTGTGGAAAATCTCGTCAGAATTGAAGTAGATAAGGAATTTGCGATGATGCCTGAGGCTTTGGAAGCAGCCATCCAAAAGGATATTGATGCCGGAAAAACCCCTCTCTGTGTAGTTTCTGCTCTGGGCACCACTTCCAGTACAGCGGTAGACCCGATCGGTAAAATCTCGGAAATCACTCAAAAATTTGGCATTTGGCATCACATCGACGCTGCTTTTGCAGGCACTGCTTTGCTTTTACCCGAATTTCAAAGTCTTATCAAAGGGCATGAAGCGGCGGATTCCTATGTTTTCAACCCACATAAGTGGATGTTCACCAATTTCGATTGCACTGTTTTATTCTTGAAGGATCCCAAGGACCTTGTCCAAACATTTTCTCTCACTCCTGAATACCTAAAGACCGATTTGGACAAAGAAGTCAACAATTACCGCGATTGGGGAATTCAGTTGGGTCGGAGGTTTCGTGCTTTGAAACTGTGGTTTGTGATCCGAAGCTATGGCCTAAATGGAATTCGAGAAAAGCTGCGTCATCACCTGATGCTTACCCAAAAAGCGTCACAATGGATCGAAGAAACCAAGGGTTTGGAAATACTTGCTCCCGTAAAGTTTAATACTATTTGCTTTCGACAAAAACTGGATTCGGCTGATCAGAATGCTGAAAATCAATTTAATGAAAAATGGATGGGAGCTGTAAATGAAACAGGGAAGGCATTTTTTTCCCACACCAAACTGAATGGAAAATATGTAATTCGATGGGTCATCGGGCAAACCGACGTCACGGAGAAACATATCGAATCAGCCTGGGTTTTATTACTTGAAACACGCCAAAAGCTACTTCAAGAAATCTAAAACATGCCTTCCAAAGATCCCATTCTTACTCCGGAGCTTCTAAAAATCATAAAAATCTTCGGTGCGGCTTCTATCCTTTTGGTGGTGGTTTTTTCTTTTTTTGACTCTTATCGTGCTAATAACTCTGGAGAGGACAGAACTTTCCGGATGACCTCAGCTTCTCGGCTTTATTTCCTCAATCTAAAAGCTATCAATTATGATCGCGAGAATCGAAGTGATGCGGGAATGGTGCTATATAGGCATAATGGATTTGGATTAGATAGTGAAGAGGCTACCTTGATATTGGTCCTCATTTTAAACAGTCAGAAGGATGAAAGTTATCTCTATTTAGAGCCAAAGAACATAGATTGGCCTATTCGATTGTCTTTTGAGGACAATGGGCAAATAAAGCTGTTGAATTTTGAAAATGGAAATAAGTTTGATCACTTGGAGCAGGTTACTCAGCTCCAAAAACTCTTAGAAGAGGAGGTAAAACTGTTTTTACTAGACGAAGATCAAAAAATACCCCTTTGGGGCTCCGAATCTGAAAAAGACGCTGTCAAATCTACTTTTGAAGACTATTTTCGGATTATCGAAAACTAAATCAAATTATGACCTCACCACAACTTGAGTTTTTTAAATCACAAATTGGTAAAACCCTCGACCAAACTCCCTCTGCAGCTGGTAATTGGTTGTCGGGCACATTATTGGAAATCGAGCCGGGTTTCGTCAAAGTATCTTATACCATCCGACCTGACATGTGCAATCCAGCCAAAATCCTTCATGGCGGGATCGCTTCCTTGATGATGGATGATGTCATCGGGATGGCAAACTTTGTCTCCGAATCCGAAGTCCTGATGACAAGCATCAATTTGAATGTTGACTTTTTGTCCTCGGCCAAGCTTGGAGAAAAAGTTGAGGTTTCCGCAAAATTAGTTCGCTCAGGATCAAACCTAAATCATTGGGAATCCGTAATTCGAAAAGAGTCCGGTAAGGTGGTAGCTAAAGCGAGCTCCAACATGATCAAAACTCATATCAAAATTAAAGAAATCCTAAACAAATAATCTACACAATTTAATTTTACACAATGAAAAAAACTTTTTTAATTCTCGTTTTTAGCCTATTTTCTAGTCTAGTCTTTTCTCAAGTTACAGTTTCTTATCATCATGGAACCTTGCCTTTTATTGGGATCAATAATCAATTTGGAGAGCGATTTGTACCGGAATTTCGATTAGGCACCAATGATTTTTTGACCGATTTTGACGTGGAGCTAGTCGCGAACCTCCTGATTATGAAAGAAGAGAATGTAGAAGTTTATGGTGGCTTTGGAGGAAGAGTTGGTGATATTGATGGACTAGTTATTCCTATTGGTGTAAATGCCTTTCCTTTTGCGCGAAAGGATTTCGGCTTTCATTTTGAATTAGCTCCCATCGTCGGTGATTTTGATTATTTGAGAGGCACTTTTGGAATCCGCTATCGATTTATTGATTGAATTGCCTGAGTTTAACCATCAAATCCCAAAGTGCTATTCCAAGTGTGACTGAGATATTCAAGGAGTGCTTGGTGCCAAGTTGGGGTATTTCAAGTACTTGATCACATTCTTTTAGTACATCGTCTTCCACTCCAAAGACTTCATTTCCGAAAATCAGGGCATATTTTCCATTTCGGTCAGGCTCAAATTCATTGAGGTATGTGGACTGATCAACCTGCTCAAAAGCAAAGATTTGATATCCTTCAGCTTTGACTTTGTGTATGGCTTGAAGGGTATTGAGGCAATATTCCCACTCAACGGATTCTGTGGCTCCGAGCGCAGTTTTTTGAATATCCCGATGAGGTGGCTTTCCGGTAATTCCGCAAAGGTAGATTTTCTCAACTCTAAAAGCATCTCCGGTTCGGAATGCCGAACCCACATTATTGAGGCTTCGAATATTATCCAATACCAGACAGATTGGTGATTTCTTCGTCTCTTTGTATTCCTCAACCGACAGCCGATCGAGTTCTTCCATACTTAATTTCTTCATCTTTTTTGATCTACCTTGCTTATGGATTATTTTCAGCTTTATTTCAATCCCCAAATTTAACAGAATTCACCAGCAGGTATGAGTAAGTCCAAAGATGGTAAGGAAACACCCTTGATGAAGCAGTATAATGCGATCAAAGCAAAGCATCCCGGAGCCTTGCTGCTTTTTCGGGTGGGGGACTTTTATGAAACCTTTGGTGAAGATGCGGTTACGGCTAGCAAGGTACTGGATATAGTCCTGACCAAGCGTGCCAATGGGGCGGCTTCACATATAGAGCTTGCTGGCTTCCCCCATCATTCTTTGGATAACTACCTCCCAAAGCTGGTGCGAGCAGGAAATCGCGTTGCCATTTGTGATCAGCTTGAAGACCCCAAGTCAGTCAAGGGCATTGTGAAAAGAGGGGTCACCGAACTGGTAACTCCAGGGCTTTCCTATAATGACCAAGTTCTTGACACGCGGAAGAATAATTATTTGGCCTCTATTCATTTTGGAAAGGAAAAGCATGGGCTGGCTTTCTTGGATGTTTCTACCGGTGAATTTATGTGCGCAGAAGGAAGTAGTTCCTATGTGGAAAAACTCCTCCAAAGCTTTGCTCCTTCGGAGATTATTTTTTCTAAAACGGCAAGAAATCAAGCTTCTGATCTTTTCAAAAACGATTTTATCACCTTTCACTGTGAGGACTGGGTTTTCCAATATGACTTTGCATATGAAAAGCTGAAAAATCATTTTGGTACAGCAAACCTGAAAGGCTTTGGTATCGAAGAGCTTGAAATGGGAACAGTGGCCGCAGGAGCTGTTTTGCATTACCTCGAGGAAACTGAGCATAAGGAAATCCAACACATCTCTGCTATTTCAAGAATTGCGGAGGAAAAATACGTTTGGCTGGACAAGTTTACCATCCGTAACCTTGAATTGGTTTTTCCACAGCATGAGGGAGGCGTTCCTTTGATTCAGGTTTTGGATCAGACAGTCACTCCGATGGGTTCACGCATGATGAAGAAGTGGATGGTTCTGCCTTTGAAAGAAAAGGCTCCTATCGAAGAACGCCAAAATGTGGTCGATTTTTTTGTCCAAAACCCCCATTTGATTGAAGAGATCATCGGTCAACTTAAAATGATCGGGGACTTGGAGCGATTGATTTCCAAGGTGGTAGTTGGTCGAGCGAACCCTCGGGAAATGAATCAAATCAAACGGGCACTCAAAGCAACTTTACCCGTAAAGGAGCTTTTGAAATCCCAAAAAAATGCGACGCTCAAGCGTTTGGCAGATCAGATTTATCCTTGCGATTACCTCTTGGAAAAAATCGACAAGGAACTTCAGGAAGATGCCCCTATGCTCATTCATCAAGGAGGAGTCATCAAAGACGGCGTAGATAATGAATTGGACGAATATCGAAATCTAGCCACCAAGGGAAAGGATTTTCTGGTCCAAATCCAGCAGCGTGAAATTCAGAATACTGGGATCACTTCGCTGAAAATCGCTTTCAATAAGGTTTTTGGATATTATCTTGAAGTTACTCATGCTCATAAGGATAAAGTACCTCAGGAGTGGATCCGAAAGCAGACCCTCGTAAATGCGGAGCGTTATATCACTCCGGAACTTAAAGAGTACGAAGAAAAAATCCTTAATGCTGAGGAGCGGATGATTGCTTTGGAGCAAAAGTACTTCACTTTGCTTGTGGAAGAGGCTGCTCAATTTGTAACGCAAATACAGCAGAATGCAAGAGTAATCGGGACACTGGATGCCTTGCTTTCATTTGCTCAGGTGGCATTGACCAATAATTACGTCAAGCCAAAAATTGCTGATACGGATACGCTGGAAATCAAGGATGGTCGACATCCAGTAATCGAAAGACAGCTTCCTCCTGGAGAGGATTATATCCCCAACGATATTTACCTTGATCACGATAGTCAGCAGATTTTGATCATTACCGGTCCAAATATGGCGGGTAAGTCGGCCTTGCTCCGTCAGGTAGCATTGGTGGTATTGATGGCTCAGATGGGAAGTTTTGTGCCGGCTTCTTTTGCGCGAATAGGAATCATAGACAAGGTTTTTACCCGCGTCGGCGCCTCTGATAATCTATCAAAGGGAGAATCGACCTTTATGGTTGAAATGACCGAAACAGCCAGTATTTTGAACAATCTTTCGGGACGCAGTCTGGTCTTGATGGATGAAATTGGAAGGGGAACTTCCACATACGATGGGATTTCCATTGCCTGGTCTATTGTCGAGTATTTACATAATCACCCGACTTTTAAGGCCAAGACGCTGTTTGCGACGCATTATCATGAGCTCAATCAGCTAACGGAAGACTTTCCGAGAATAAAAAACTTCAACGTGTCGGTGAAAGAGGTAGGAAATAAAGTGATTTTTATGCGTAAATTGAAGCCAGGAGGAAGTGAGCATAGTTTTGGTATCCATGTGGCTCAAATGGCCGGAATGCCAAATCCCATTGTCCTTAGAGCTTCTGAGATTATGGGTCATTTGGAAAAAGACAAAGCACTTCAGAAAGGCAAGGAAAATCTTAAATCAGTACCGAAAAACAACTATCAACTCAATCTTTTTGAAATGGACCCTAAGTTCAAGGAAGCAAAGGAACTCTTGGACCAAGTGGATATTAATTCCATTTCCCCAATAGAAGCTTTACTGAAACTCCATGAGGTCAAGAAAAAACTCGATTGATTTTTAATAGTTATAATTACATTAATTAAGCCGATTCATATGAAAAGTATGGATAAAGTATTTCTAAAAGACCTTAAGAAACAGGATCAGTATACCAAATTTTTTCAGAATTGGGCTGAGCAGGAGTTTAAAGCCCATCCGAATGAAAAAAGGTTGATGGAAGAGCTTGAAGCCCTCAGTAAAAATATTGGGATTCGAGAAGGTTTGGTTATTGCCTGTTTTGATTATCGAAATTTAAACCTTGCTTTTTTCACGGGTGAAGTAGAAAGAATTACAGGCTATCCTGAATCAATTTTCCGAAAGAAAGGAATGGAAGTATCCTTCACGATGCTTCATCCCGAAGACAGGGAAGAGATGTTTAAATTCCAGAAGATCGTATTTGACCAATTCCATCAATTGTCTTTAGCAGAAAGGCACACCTTTGAGTTTTCTTACACCACCAGATGGGTACATCGTACCACTAGGGAGATAAAGTGGATGATGGCGAAGGTTCGGCCGTACTTTATAGATAAGGCTGGTAACTTTGCGATGGATTTACATATCATCTTTGAGCTTCATACCCCGCCCAAGGTAAATAGTTATGATTGGACCTATTCTTATACACAGGATGATGGCACCCGGGTATTGGTGACAAAAAGTGCTCCCGAGAAAAAGAAAATTAAGCTTAGCAATAAGGAAAAGGAGGTTGTGCAATTTATATTGGATGGGCTTTCTTCTAAGCTAATAGCCGATAAATTGAATATTTCAGTCAATACTGTAGCGACCCATCGGAAGAATATCCTTAGAAAGTTAGGGGCAAAAAACGTCGGTGAAATGCTCAAAATTATTGGGTCCTACGAGTTTTAAGGAATCGGAGATTGAATTTTTCGATTTTTCAAAAAAAATTCCACTCTTGAATATTGCAAAAATCGTAAGTAGGCGTACCTTTGCATCCACAATCGGCTAATCGAAAGGGTTAGCATTCAAAAAAGCGAGAGTAGCTCAGTTGGTAGAGCACGACCTTGCCAAGGTCGGGGTCGCGAGTTCGAATCTCGTCTCTCGCTCAAAAGCCCTTGATTCAAGGGCTTTCTTGTTTCAAGACCATGATAATTCTCTATTGCAAGATAGAGCAAGCCGGGATGGTGGAATAGGTAGACACGCAAGACTTAAAATCTTGTGGCCTTTAGGCCGTGCGGGTTCGATTCCCGCTCCTGGTACAATTACCCGAGAAATCGGGCCATCTGTGATGTATGCGGTGATTTTTGTTTCACACAAAATTTCACCAGCATGCCAAAATCAACTATTAGCGGGGTTTCAAAACCCCGCTTTTCTCCAATTTTTCACACAAAACTTGCCCCGGGCATGAGAGCTTCTGTTTCATGCCGAATCCGTTTTGATCGGGCAAATAAGTCAGGGGAAGCCTCTGTTTATCTTCAGGTAATTATCGAATCCAAGCGAACTACTGTGCCTTTGAAGGTCTCCTGGCCGGTTGGATTTTTTGATAATTCTAGGGGAAAGTTCCTGCCCAGGTATCGTGGGGATCAGCTCGCAAACGACCTCAACATGGAGGCCGATAAAGAAATGGCCAAGATCAATGAGATATTCATGTTCTATCGACACTCGGATATGAATCTGACCATTGAGCAGTTTCAAAAAGAATATCGCCGCTATGGGGCTAAAAAAGATTTCCTCGTTTGGGCTGAACAGGACGTGAAGGATCGGTATGCTGCCTTCAAAATCGCAAATCAGACCTATAGAAATGATCTCAGTTCGCTTAACAAGATCCGAAAATTCAAGTCTGAAATTCCCTTCAGCTTGATCAACAAAGATTTTCTCGAAAGCCTGCAGGCCTGGCTCACTACCAAAGGGGGAATCAGGATATCATCAGCCTGGAGGGTAATCAAAACGCTGACCACCTATGCAAGGAGGGCTGATCAGGCTGGGATCTCGGTCAACCTGGAGAGTATCTCCAAGTACACCATGCCCAAATATGAAAACCGAAAGACCTATTTGGCACCGGAAGAGCTGCAGGCATTGAAAAAGTACTATTGGAAATCCAGCACGCCTGATCATCACGTCAGGATTCTAGGCCATTTCCTATTTTCCTGCATCACAGGACTGCGATTTTCAGATGTGCAGCGCGTATCTTGGAAAAATATTCTCGGCGACATGCTGGTATTTGTCCCTTTCAAAACCAGAAGAAGAGAAAAGCTCGTTAAGATACCGCTGATCGAGGAGCATTTTCGGCTAATTCATAATGAAAAGGGGAAGCTATTCAATACTGTCACAGAGCAGGTAACCAACCGGACCCTGAAGGATATCGCTGAGATCTGTGGTATCCGGAAAAACCTCACTACACACGTCGCCAGACATACATTTGCGACAGAATCGCTACGAAAAGGAATAGGGGTCGAGGTGGTAAAAGAGCTGATGGGGCATGAGAAGATACAGACTACACTGGAATATACCCATGTGGATGAAGCTAGATTAAGGGAGGAGATGAAAAAGTTAAAATAAGAGACCTGATCCAATAAATTAGAAAAGATCAGGCTCTTAGATTCCTAGGCTGGTATTTCCTTGCAATCGTGTATAAATTGAATTAAAGTGTCCACTAGATGATAAGTGATCTGAAGATCCTCATGTGGATGGCATTTACATGCGATCTGTGGAATCATGTCACGGATGCATGATAGTTCTAGCATCATCGCTTCGTGGCATAGATGTGAGTTAAGTTCAAAGAAGTTTTTAACTGCCTTCACCAGTTGCTCATCATTTTTCATAGGGGATGAAATGGTTTAGTTTAACAAAAAAGAACCTCCAAATTTCGACTAAAAAACTCTGTAAAAAATCCCATAAACTGGGTAGTTTTCAGTTAGTTAATAGATTTTTGCTATTCACATTAAAAGAATTGTTTATTATGTATCCATGACTTTGACAAGGAGATTGACAATCGAAGAAGAGCAGCTAAGGGCGGAGCTAGTGAAGCTTGAAGAGCGAATCAGGATGAAGATTCGAAAGATAGGACTGACGAATCAAAAGCTTCCTTATGAACGCTTGGCTAAGGGTCGTCAACTAAAAGAACTATGTCTGGCAGCAATTTCTTATCTTGACAAGGGGAATGAAATCAAGCTTCAGGAATGCTTGAGGGAACTTAAAAATAAAAAACTAAAGATATAACGGCAGTTTAATCTATTCCAATCAAAAGAATTCGTCACCGTTAAAATAATCTAACCTCCTTCTTTCTCTCTCTTCACGTTGTTTTTTTAAGGCCTCTTCGTCTATTATCTTAATTGAATTGATTTTTAATATTAAAGTTTCACCTTCTCTAAATTCAGGAAAATCCTTGATTATATCAGTACTTATACTTTCCGTTCGACCAGATTTTAGCCTATAGAAATGTGAAACCCCAAAGTCAACTAATCCTATTTCACTGAACTTATCAACAATGAAGCTTCCAGAAGATTTTAGGTTTCCGTTTGTTGCGTACTTTTCATAATCAAATAAGACTTCCCTTACATCTTCTTTATTCAAATTTCTTATTGATATCTCCCTAAGAATATTTCTTGAATGAGAAGAGACAGATCGATTTACTATATCCAAATTAGTTATTTCGATATTTTCAGCTTGTTTAAAAAAAATATTCGGCGAAATTTCTTTAGAGCCCGAAAATTGAATGGCATAATCAACAGCTCTTTTCTTAGATAATTCAATTATTTCTTCTGCAAATTTTTTTATTGAGTCAGATTTTTCTTTCGATAATTCATATTCGAAAGTTGGTGACAAGGTCTCCTGTTTTTTCTCACAAGATGAAAAAGAGATAATTACTGTAAATAGAAGGATGTATTTTAATAAATTCATGGCACAAAATAAGAGAAAATTTTAACTATTATTTATCGTTTAGATCAATTAATACTTATTTTCCAAAACGAAAAAATCGGCCCGAGAGCCGATTTCACTTTTTAGAATGCCAAGGCATACTGCCCGGATACTTTTTCCAAGCCGGCCTTGATTCCAAGATCTGCATTGAACTGGATCCAGGGATCAGTCGCATTCCAAGCTCCATCAGTAGCCAGTCCTCCCGTGGAAGTATAATCGTCATTGCCCAGGTAGTCTCCAGGGAAGTAAACCAAATCATCCTGCAGGGCTCCTCCGGCAAATGATTCATAGGAACGGAATCGAGTCATCGCTTTGATCTGTAAATCAGCCCCAGGCTTGCTGATAAAGAGCGTTACCATGCCATGGAAGTACAGGAACGAATCCACTCCCGGAATATTTCCTGATGGAAGTTTTACCTCGATATTGCCCATTTTTAGCCTGACCAAAGGCTGAGTGCCGTTAGGCTTAATATAGTAATCCAAGTTGATCTCAAGCACCATGGAAGTCCCTGCATTGATCTGAGTCACTACATCTGCAGGGATCGCTCCCAGCTGGGAGAAAGGCTCCCACCCTGTCCCTGTATGAGTGACCTCCGCAGGGAACCCGATAGGGACAGAAAGCGGCTTGGGGATCACGGCTAGTGGAGCTACTGCGTTATCGAGATCTGCTTGTGAAATTCCATTTCCCCCAGCTTGCTTCTCTTGTCTGAATATTTCAGAATCATGATCGTATCTGAGTAGAACAAATTCCCCTGGCAGCAAGGTGTAAACCTTGTCAAATGTGATAGATACATAAGCTACAGAAGGAAGATCAGCGATCCCGGCATTTGCCGGATCCAAAATAACTGTGGAGTCTGACTTGTTTATAAAGGCAAATTCCAAGTTGTCCATCCATTCTCGATCCAGTCTATTATTTGTTGATGTACTGTTGTGGACAAATATTTCAGGAAAAGTCTCAGATTGAGCAGCTGCTGATCCTGTGAATGCAAATATCACTCTTGATTCTTCAATGGCTCCTCCATGTTTGAAAAGGATGCTGTTTTGAGGAGATCCTCCTAAATCAATAGCGGTTTTATAAAAGCCATCGGAACTTTTGATAATAGCTTTAAGTGCAGCAGCTCTATCCGAATCTTCATTGTAATATACGTCCTCTGGCTCCTCATTCTCAGTATCACCCCGCATTTTGATAATTAACGTATCTTGAGAAATTTGCGGTGTAATTGATGTTGCCTCCAGTCCATCTGCCGAGAAAAATAGCTGTCTGTATTCATACTCATCGTCGTCACCTGCCTCATGATTCACATAGTAGAAAGTATTTGGCTCATACTCAGACATATTATCCCAAAATGGAAAATCTACAAATGCTCTTTGCCAAACTCGGACTCCATTTTGAACTCTGTAAGCCATCCCCAGAGTAATATCAATCGCTCCTGTGGTTCCGTCAAGCGTGCCCAAGGGATTGTTTTCTTGATGCCCTATGAAGTCCACATAAAGCATCAGATGGCCTGCTCGATCTTCTAGCCCGCTGTTTACCAAAAAGAGAGCAACTCCGCCTCTAGTGAGGTCGTGGACTGCAATGATATTGTGAATTGAAAAATATGTCACAATCTCTGTCGCATCAGATCCAATCTGGCCAGCGAATTCTTTTGAGATTTGAATTTCGGTGACATTCTCCGGATCTGAATCATCAAAGGAAATTCCTCCGCTGGCTGGACCTCCGGAGCTTTCTGTGCTTGCCGGATAAGGATGTTCAAAAACCCAGTTATCCTCCAATGGGTCTTTGAAAACAATCCCATCAGATGGAGATTGATTATTGCCAGCTAAGATATTTGGTAGCTCGCTCCAAGGAGTAGTTCCATCCCCAATTTTCAATTCTCCGGTATCGGTGGACCAGGCTAGTTCGCCTTGTGCTAGTACCGGATCTGCTTGGGCCCAAAAGGCCGCTTTGTCTCTTCTTAGTTGGATTCTGTGTGACATAATGGTATTAGTTTATTTTTCTTAAAATCATATTGGAACCTGCGTGTAGTGTAGTGAGAGGAGATACGTCGCTTGCTGTTGTTTGGGACCAACTCAAAATGAGAGATCCAGGATCTGATTTGACATGGAGCAGCCCGACAAAGTATCCTAGCCTTCTTGTGGATGAAATATTTATGCTTATTGTTGATCCAAAATCCAGCGTGATCGCACCATTATTATCAAGATCCCCTGCATAGTTAAATTCTGCATCGCTCAGCCCGGATCTCTGTACTTGGAATCGAAATCCGCCTGTTGATCTTCCAGATGTCATAAGCTGTATTTCAACTCGATAAATAGAATTGGCAGATAGAATAGGAGAAGTCAATTCTGCATCCGGAGTCAATACTGCATTTAGTATCATTTCCTGATCCGCCTCTTTGACTAGGTAGTGGATTTCTTCATTGATGTACTTAGGCAACTGACTGAATGGTGTTATCCCATCTCCTACTTTCAACTCCTTACTAGCTTGGAGATATGCTATTTCCCCAGCTGCCAAGATTGGATCTCCCGATTCCCAGAATGATTTCCGGTCTCTTCTAAGTTTTATTCTGTGACTCATGGCTGAAAGGATTGGGCATTGCCCCCATCAATGATTTGACTTGTTAGATAGACCGAATTTGCAGATCCTCCATCGATATCGAAAGGACAAATGAAGAGGCTAAAATAATACTGGTCTCCAGGAGGAAGGCTTGGAATAATTGCCTCTCTCCGATAGAATAAATATCTATCAGCTGGACCTAGAGCAAATGGTCTGTAAATAAGAATAGCCTTTGAATCAAGATGCTGATAAAACAGATCGTATTCTGTGGCAGAGACTTTCACTAAAGTAAAAACTGCCGGATCAAGAGATCCGGATACTTCTAGTACACTACTTACATAAGCGCCCGTGCCGTCATTAATCAAGGCACAATACAGCTCCCCTCGCTGTGTGACATCCCCATCCAAGGTGGCCAGCACATCAAGTTTGAACTGATAGTCACGAATCGCAGGGCCTCCGGATACTACCGTATTGATTCGGGCAAGACGGGAGAATCCTACAGCCAAGTTTCGTGTTGCAAAGGAACCGTATCGGTCCGCTCGTACGATGATGATCTTTCCATTGGTATCTACCTGAATCAGGTTGGATGGATTGTCTGGATCGGATAGGGATCCGATAGCCAGACTCCCTTGCATGATCTCGGTACCGGTGGCCGATTTGGAGACGAAGTCGCTGAGATCCTCCGGAGTGACTTCTGGAGTGTTGTCACCAGACGGAGTACGAATCACCCGAGCAAGTAGGATAGTACCTGCCGGGATAGCAGGATCAATGAGCTGATCAGGATCTTCAGGGCCAGTTACCCAGATCACATCGCCATTCACATCGCCTACCGCATAGTCAATACGGCTGTAATCAGAAGGCGTCCCGGTGATGCTTGGCAGGTTTTTTTCGCCGCCGACATACTCGACACCTCCGATAATCCACTTCCATCCATCCACATCCACATCAGTCGGACTGTTGAATGAGACCGTGCCGGTCTGCGAAACACCATCCACAGGAGCAGGATCTTGAAGATCCTTCACCTTCTGCAGCTCCTCAGCGGTTAGGTGAAAGTATTCTCCTTCTGGAGAATCTCCTCCCTGTAGGCCGGCCAACTCGTTGTGATTCCCGGAAGGGATATTCTCCAAAATATCCGCCAGAATGTTTTCCCAGTTTATGAAAAACCAGCCCGGAGTACCGGGCTTTTGCACTGGGAAAAGCAATCCAGAAGGATCGCTTTGCTGGGGGAATTCGCCAATATTCGGAGGCAGGTAAAAATCATCATCCCCCGGTCCGATGATCACTGGATCAATGAGGGGACTTTTTTTTTTAAAAAGACTGAGGTAAATCGTCTGGCGGGTATAGCTGAATTTGAATTCCAGACTTGTCAGTGTATTCTCTGGAGCGTTGAACTCAGGATTGAGCAGCCGGATCTCGGTAAAGGCTTCTTCAAGGAGAAAATACTTTTCCTTTGACTGGAAGAAATCCATCGCCCAAAGTAGCTCCGCCCGACTGCGAAAAAAGCCTGTGTTTTTCTCAAAGGCTAATCGGGGATTGACCTGATAGTCCCGCTCATATTCATCATCGAACAGTGCTGCGTCGACTTCGATGGGATTGGTAGACTCACGCTCACCCGTGAGACGGATGGTATCCAAACCGCCGACCGAGTTTTTAAACAGGAAGAAATCATCCCATTCAAAAAACTCATCCGTAAGCACATAGCGCTGCACATAAGTCGAAAAGGCCTCTCCTCCGTCATTTTCCACCCACACGTCGATGTAGATGGGTTGATCCACAAACTCATTCCGAAGATCGGAATAGATCATGTTGATCGTGTAATGCTTACCTGTAGCTAGGTTGTGCAGTGTTTTGGTCTCAGAGGTCCCTCCAGGGAAATACCCCTTGATCTTAACCAAAGCTGCCTGCTGGGTAAAGAAGCTCAGCCATTCGACTTGCACATCTTTGACCTTCTTAATTTGGGGCTGCCAGGTGAGCCAGGATTCCTTCAGGAAGGATGCACAGTCCAAATTCAGCGTAGAGGAACCGCCCTTGATGGCCGTAAAGGTAATTTCCTCGGTGAATTCTCCGGAGATGATCTCCACGGTAAAGGTGTCAAATGAGCGGGTCTGCTCATAGAGATCCACTTCACCAGGAAGATCCAAGTGAAGGTATTCGTCCAAGAATTCACGCAGCAGTACCCGGCTACGCCCCAAATCATCTGCCGTGTAATATTCGGCAAGGATAAGGGTCGTGCCTTTGCTGATATTGACAGTCATCCCGAGCCCGTCCGTCTGGACAATTAGCTCGGGGATATTACCGACAAAGGTCAGCGACTGCGGCTGCTGAAGAATCGTCAAGGCCATCTAATCCGATCAGTTGCTGGTGTAGAGTGGTTTGAATTTGAGTGTCTTCGATCCGTCTGGATAGTATAGCGGATATTTGATAATGACTTTCTCCCCCTTCTTAGACTCGGAGATCTCTTCTGGTCCTAGCGAAGTGGCCACTTTCCCTTCCGGGATGGCCGAATAGTCTTCTAAGACCTTAAATTTGACCCCTTTCACATACTCAAAGTAAATGATGGAGATAGCCTCAGGTCCTGCCTGGTAGGCTGCATCACTACGCTGACCGGTATCTTCGATATCGATCATCACGGATGCCCCATTGACCTCCAGCGGAGCTGTCAAAAGCGGGTAAGCAGGCTGCACGGTCTTGGTGACCGAGACGAGACTGGATGACTTGCATCCGGTCAGGATGGGTGACACTGCCAAAGCTATCAGCAGGGTCAAAGCGATTTTGGTAATCAGGTTTTTCATGGTGTATGAAGTTTAGGTAAGAAATTTTCGAATAGTCAGAAATGCTATCAGGAGCAATGCTCCGATGATCAGCTGCTTAAAGTCATGCCAGAGCTGTTGGATCCAGGTTTTAGAGACCTCTACCGTCACCCGCTCATATTCAGACTGCAGGCGTGTGATTTCGCGCTGAAGCGTCTCAATTATCCGCTCCTGCTGCTCACACAATGCGGTCAGGTTGCCCATCTCATCGATGAGTATCCCGACCTTCAGTTTGGTTTCGGGATCTTCCCGGATGAGCGTTCGCTCGATCACTTTGGGATCTACTCCGCTCCGAAGTAAGGTGACCAGCGAATCGATATTGATAGTCGGTGACTGGATCGTAGATCCCGGTACCTCAATCGGCACGAGCTTCTCCACGATGATAGTCGTGTCCCGATAGACACGCTCCACGCCGGTGATAGTCTGCTTTGCTCCGCAGGCCCAAAAGAACAGGGGAATGCAGAGCAGGAATAGATTTCTCGCCCTGATCACCATCGTGCTCTGACCCCCCTGATGTCATAATGAACCCATGATCTGTAAGCCTTTAGCCCACCTTGAGGAATCTTTCCCTCAGAAATCAATCGCTCAATAATCGCGGCTACCGCTCTAGGGTCTTTTCCATAGACTTTAAAATCGGCTGCTTTGCCTTGTATGTGCATGGAGTTTTGGGCTCCTCCGATTCTAGAATTATGCTCTGGAGATCGGTATCCTGATGTGATGGTAATTGGAGCCTTCAACTCATTCCTAATGATCTGAAGTGCCATCGCCAATGAATGAAGGTGGTTCAATACCTGGTCAGGCATGGGAGCGCCTGATCTGCACTGGAATTCGGATAAATTGAAATTAGTAGTCAGCTGCATGATCTTGGTCATTAGGTCTTCGGGGATCGTCTTTTCTCCGGTATTCCGGATCGATGTGCTCTAAAAAATCATCTCCATGGGGAGATTGAAAGTCGGTATTCTTGGGCACAGGCTTGCCGGTCAGCTCATTGAAATCTCCGGATTCGTTGAATCCCTCAAATCGCTTCAGGATAAATTTGGGCACCAGTTTTTTGTTGATTTTTCCGAGGTTTCGCATGATACTGATCGCCTCGACAATAATGACTCCGGCATAGATCACCATTTTGAAGTAATAACCTCCTGGCATAGCTTCATCCGAAACTTTAAAGTTTTCCAGCACATGCCCGAGTATCATCAGTGATCCATAGACGACAAACTTGATAAAAATACCTGCAAGCTTTCCTGGAGATACTTGTCTTCTGGAAACGGCAAAACCAAAACCTAGAAGTGTGTCCAAAACAATGAGAACCAAAAGCCAAATCAGGAATGGCCAGTCTGAAAAAATATAGCGCTCGATGAAAATAAGAATGGGGGCAAAGAAAATCCCCCATCGGGATTTGTCGGCCACCTCATGGGCTAGCTCTGCGGATTTTTGTAGGATAGAATGAAGCACGAAATCTCTGATCATGTATGAAAACTTGATTCCAAAGTACTTCAGGTGGGTAATTGCAGAAAGGACAGAAATCATAGCATGCAATCTCCATCATCAGAGCAGGATCCTCCTACCGAAATGGAGACTCCATTGACGGACTCGACACCTTCTCCTCCCTGGATCAGTACCGGTGTGATTTCGGAGCAGACCACAATGAGCGTGTCATCTCCGTCCTGAAACTGGTCATAGAGTAGGTAGTTTTGCGTGAGCAGGCTTCCGGCAGGTCGCCTGATCTGTATATCAAAGTCGTCTGTGATCGGATCAAAAGTCAGCGTGTCAATCGTGATGGTGTAGCAAGTGCCGGTAGGCGGTACGGGCGCACTGGATCCTGGCTCCCAGACTGATCCGTCGGAGTAGCTAGGCTGACCCTCACCTGGTATCGGAGCCTCGATGAGTTCGCATTGTGCAAGAAAGACTTCATCCTTGCCGATGGGAATCGTCAGCTTCTCGATCCACCAGAGCTTACCCCGGAGCAGTACTTTCTTTCGCGCGTCGATCCGCTTGATCTGACTGGCCGTAAAGATGAGATTGCCAAAGGCCCGAAGCCGATCCCGCTCCACCCATTCCTTGAACTGCTTGTGAAAGTTGAAAATCAATCCATCAGCCCCTTCCCATGCCAGGGAAAGCTCTCCCATCCGAATACCGGTGGGAGCATAGTTGTGATAAGACAGATAGGGATAATCCACGAGTTCGTTGCCAAAGCTACCATTAGGTGTCAGGCCCTGATAGAGCATGATCGAAGGCTTGTAGCTAGGATCTTTGGATCCCGAGAAAAGGGGCTGATAGAGTGGAAAGAGATCCACTGGTGAATCTGAATTCCGAAAGTCCTGGAGATTGTCTGAAGGCACCATCTGCAAGGGGCCCATAGGAACGGAAATATCAAAGCCGTCCTTGGCCACCGAGCCAAAGAGGCCGTGATTCTTCACCTCATAGCTGTACTTATTGAGCTGAGGATCCGCATCCCAATAGAGGCTTTGCTTCTTCAGAATCAGCTGCCGGGTGGTCTGGATATAATACACCTGCTCCAGCGTGTCCGGATCCACTGGCGCATCGAGGAGCTCCTGTATCGTCCCAAGAACAAACTCCGGATCGATCTCAGGTCGCTTCTCTGAGAATTCCTGATAGCCATAGACATAGTTTTGTGCTGGTTCTCGCGAAAGCACCAACCTAGAGGCCAATTGGGAATTCCAATCCTGAAAGCTTTCATCATTGATCAGATCCCGGTTGTATTTGATCTGAAAGCGGGTAGTCGGTCCGTCTTGGATGCGGAACAGCGTCATGCAAAACATATTCATGGCCGAGTGCAGTACATCTGCCGCGGTGACAGTCGATTGAAAGGTCCCAAGATTGAAATACAACTCCTCAGCCGGAGAGGAAGGGTTTGTATAGTCATTGTCCACCAAAATCCCCTTCCACTTGATCACAATATCATCGCGGAAGTTGGGATGATAGTGCGCTGTCAAGACCAGCTTGGACAGCTCTTCATCAAGGAAAGGATTCTCTTCATCAGGCAGATCCAGCACGATCTTGAAGAGCTCCGAAAGCCGGATCTGCGGATACATCACCGTATGGGTGGGAATCGCCAGCTCACCGGGAACGATATTCTCCTTGAGTCGGGTATCATTTCCCCCGATAAATGCCCAGGCATTGAAGAAATTATTTTGTCCGAAAAGTATGTTGACAAAGAGCTCTGTGCCGTCAAAGGAGCGGGTTTCTCTACTACCGCTCTGCCGGATCGGAGCGGCAGTAAAGACATGCTGATTCTGATGTGCTTCAAAGAATAGCAAGCCGTAATTGTACCGAGGCTGTCCGACTCCGGGAAAGTCCTCCGTCCGATGCTCAAAGTCCGCTTCACCGAATTCGTATCGGCCTAGATCCAGCTCATTCATCGGCTGACGGGCTTTAGCCAGATTGTCTACCGCCTGAAAATTAGCTTTGAGTTTTCCACCAATTTCTTGAATGATCAGCGAGCCATAGTATAGTACCAAGGCACTCATTCCCATCACTGATCCGGAATATTCCCAGGATCGATTGGCCAGGTTGACCCGGTCCGGGTGCTCAAAGACTTTGCGGTTATTCTCAGTCAGCGGGAAATCAAAGCTGGTGGTATAGGGAAAAGGTGTCCTGTTTTGAATAAGAATCGGGTTCTCTATGACCAGCTCCACATTGAAGTCCAGCGGAAGATCCAGCTTTCGTCCGTTTACTTTGATATATACACTCATAGTGAGGCGTTTTTACGAATAACCTCCAATTCCTTCTGCCGCTCCTCGAGTCCTCGCTTGCCGGTGATGCTCACATCCGCGGCGATCGGTCTTCGAAGCCGCTCATTGAGCTGATTGATCGCCTTCGTGTTCGACTTGATCAGGGCCATCATCTCCGGATATAGTCCCATGCCGAGACCCGATCCCGAAGGGGAGGCCTCCGGAAGATCGGAAGAGAGCCGACCTCCTTTCTGCCTTCCGGGTATGGATCTGCGGAGCTCCCGGTTTTCTTCCAGGACACGGAACAGATTAAGCGATGAGATCTGTCCCAGGCGCTGCGCCGTGTCAATCGCATCGAGTACGGGTGCCACGGTGGGATTATTGACCGCCTCATTGGATGCGACAAACTCCCGTCCCGACTCCCCGGTGATAACTGTCGGGCTATCCACATAGCCCCGGTGATTGGGCTTTTTTCGGGCACGGTAGCGCCGACCATCCTGAGATCGGACCACATCCAAGAATCCTCCGTCTTCTGCTCCGGGAATCTCCGGAAGTGGAGTCCGCATGATAGTACCGATTTGCATAGCCCCCATAGCACCGACTATGATCGAGAGGGCAACATTGGGTAAGGCAGCAGCGATCGCCGAAGCCGTATTGACGATGGCGGACATTAAGGCAACGTTGCGCTCACGCTTTGCCGCGTTGCGGTCATGCTCCGCCTTCTTTCTTTCCAGGTCCGCATCGAGTGCGGCCACCTGCTGGGTATATTGGTTTTGTGAGATATAACCCTGATCCAGACGGGACTTCAGGGCCTGTTTCTTCTTCTCATTGGACTTCTCAAACTCCGCGAGCTCACGCCGCTCCCCGGCATTCACAAAAGAAGCGTATTGGGCATAGGCGGAGATCATGGCTTGTGCCCCCATGACCAGCTCATTGATACCGGTCTTACCTGATTCTAAGCGCTCAAAGAAGATGTCCCATTCTTCAGGGGCAAAACCAAGGATGTCTACATTACGGGCTCTCAGGCCACGGTCTTCGGCGATTTCAGTACCGGAACCCAATCCGATTTCAGAAAGAAGTAGCTTAACCTGTGCAAGTTTCTCCTCTAAGAGCTGCACTTCCTCATCCGAAAGCACCTGATCAGCTAGATCAATTCCCTGAAAGGTGCCTGTTGCTATAGATTGCTCGAGCTCGGCCTGAAGACCTTCCAAGTGCTGACGCATCAGCTCTTCTTCCTCTCTCTGGAACTTCTTATCGATTTCCCTCTGGGCATCACGCATATTACGCAGACCTGCCAAAGCATCTGCCGAAAGCTCGTCTTCCAGAATGGCTCTAGCCTGAGCCATGGTTTTAATTTCCTTGAATTGCTCATTGTGGGAAATCCGCAGTGCTTCCAGCTCTCGCTCGAAAGCATATTGCTTCTTATCCAAAGCCTTTTGCATGGCTTGGGCGTCAATATGACTGAGATTATCGTAATACTGCAGCTGAAGGGCTTTCAAAACCTCGAGTTCCTGAGCAGTCATTTCTTCTCGGTTCTTACTAGCCAAACCTGCCTGCTCGAGGCGTCGCTGATGGGCTATGTTTTCCTGATCGATAAAGGAAAGCTGCGATTCCAAAACCTGCTGCTGGTATTCTTGCTGCTTCTGAAATAATGCCTCTGCCTCTTTTTCCTCCTTGGAAGTTTGATCTGCTTTAGTTTTGGAAACCTTCGATGTAGTCTGAATCTGATACTTGGCCAACTCATCCTGGATGCGCTTTTGCTCTTCCGCATTTTTGCGGAGTGATTCAGTGTCTGCTACATTGATTTTTTCACGTGCTTCCTGGAGCTTCTTAAGCTGCTCATTCAGACTTTGTATGGTGGTGATTTGCTCGGCTGATTCTCCGCTACTGCTCGAATTAGTATTCAGGTTTAAATCAGGGCGATCGGTGTTTTCTTTGATGAAGGCAGTCAAAAGCTTTTCTTGCTCTCGGATTTCATTTGCACCTTCAGTTAATTTGGAGGATATCACGTTTGATTTACCAACAACAAAGGCCTGAAGGTTTTCCCAAAAGCTCAAATCAGTAGAGTCTTTGGCAAGGTCCAGTTTCTTTTTCTCGAGCTCTACAAGCTTTTCCTCAGCCGCCTGTACCCTGGCTTTTCTAATTAATGATTCGATATATTCATCAGTAGCTTTTTTGGCAGCTTCAGTACCGACAGTTTCCAGATCAAGGTTTGAAAAATACTTGGGAGAAATATCATTGAGTTTCTGAAGTGCAATGAGCCTTTCCTCATCAGAGCGAGTTTTATCCTGGGCAATAGCAATGAGTTTTTCAATCTCAAGACGTTCTCTGATGACTGATTTTTCAGCATCTCTCGAAATATCATTTACCGCTCGCTGGGCTTTCTCGGCTGCAGTAAGAGATTTGGACCAGTTATATACAGCTACTCCAAGAGCAATCACCAAAGCAGCAACTGCTGCATAAGGATTCGCTGCGGCTACACTATTGACAATTCGCATGGCTTGGGCAGCCCCTTTGAGGTTACCAGTTAAAAGCATCTGAGCAGCTGCCAGCAGTTGAGTAGCGATCAGCTGAGCATTGTCCCAAAAAATCTTAGCCTTTGCCAGTAGAATACTGGCCTGAGTTTGCTTATTCTGAATGAACACCACTGCATTGTAGGCTACGACCGCAGACACCAGGCTAAGAATTGCCGTCTTGTTTTGCATAAAAAAGTCTAATGCGCTGGTTAGAATCCGGACGAAATAAGAGAATCCTGAGGTGGACATGGTCATCACCGGCATGAGCTTTTCTCCCAGCTCCACAACCATGGCCTGAAGCCCTTTTCTAGCTTTCTCCAGCTTGGCAGCTGCAGTTTCATTCTTGACGTTGAATTCATCGGTCAACGAGGTCCCCTCTGCAAATGAAACATTCGCCAAATCCTGTTGCTGTCTGAGTGTTTCGGTATTGTTTGCCAAAACAGCAATCACGGAAGTAGCTCTAGCTCCATCTATCTCAAGGTCACCCATGTTGTTGATCATCTCAGATAAGCCTGAATTATTTCCCCGAACTCCTTCCAGGAACCGGATAAATGCCTCATTGGCATCTTCATTCAATAACCTGGTGAAGTCTTCAATCGTCATACCGGCGAGCTTTGCAAAAGCTTCGGTATTGGTAAACATCTTGGGAATAAGGTTATTGAATGTCGTAGATGAGACTTCAGAAGTTTGTCCCAATTGATCCAAGGTAGCAGCTAATCCCAAGATCTCGGTAATGCTGATTCTTGCAGATGGAGCCATACCTGCAGTGCGCTTGGTAAACTCAACCAGGAAACCCTCATTAGCCGTCGATGCAGCTCCCAATTCGTTGATCGCGGAACCAACTTTGAGCAATGCAGATTCCAAAGGAACCTCTTCATCAATTTTGAAAATATCAACTAGCTTACCGACAGCATTGATAGAGTCCTCGACATCTCCACCCAGATCTTCTTTCAGAGCGACCACAATTTTATCTGCAGATCGGATAAAGCCTTCCACATTTTCCCGGCCTTCTATACCAAGCTTACCAGCTACTCTACCAAGACCAAGAAGGTCCTCTTGTGCAGTACGGGTATCGAGAGATTTCAGGCTTTCATTCATTTCGAGGACTTCACCTTTAAGCATACCGGTGGTTTTCATGACATCAGCTACCTTGTCATCAAATTCTGCATAAGCAGTAATGGCAGCTCTTACTCCTGAGATAGCTCCATAAAAAGTTGCAAGGCCTGCAGTAATCACGCCGATGTAGTGGTTGAATTTTCCAGCTAGATTCTGAATACTCATACCGGTACGCTGTGCTCTTCCTGTAAGCTCATTGTACCGAGTAGTAACTTGAGTAAGTCTTTCATCATGCTTTTTCCATTCTTCGGTCAGAGGAGGGGCAATATCCCGAAGTCTTCGGATCCTGTTCATCTCTCGCCTCAGATCTGCAGCTGACATGGTATTGATATCCATTTCAGAGCGGAGTTGCTTTAACCTGGATTCTGCAAGGGAAATAGCATGGTTTTTCTGCTTGATCGCTGCAGTGACGGCCTTATATTCCTTTGTGTCTTTTTTATTTTGTTGAGCAAGAGCTTTTTGCTGGCGCTCCAAAGCACGGAGTTCAGAATTTGTGTCTTTGATCGATCGTTCGAGTTCTCCGATTTCCTTTTTCCCCTGATCACCATTGACAATGATGTTCAGTACTAGGTCTTCATCTCTCAGTTTTTTACCCATGGTTACGGTAGTTTAAGGTCACGTTTGATCCCTTCAGCTACCTCATTAGTAAAGTCCACCATTAGTCGGTTGGCTATGGAGTAGAAGTGACCAAAAACAAATCGATTGTGGATGGGGTATTGAGTGGTCCTTAGCCGTCTGGACTTTCGGCTTCGTTTTTTTCTTTTGATGTCCAAAAAGCGCTGACGAGCCAGATGCTTCATAGTCAGTTTGCCGTCGAAATTATCAGCTGTCTCTACTTTAAAAATCCTAGATGATTCAGTCTGGCCAGTGTGAAAAGTTAAAATTTTACGCATGGCCAAGCCCTGGTTTTTCTCAAACCTGCTTGCCTCGTCTTCCAAAATTCTTCTGACAAACTCTTTTTTAACAATCGTATCCACCTATTGCCTATTAGTTAGGCTAAAGTATTTCGGTGGGTCATTTCCAGAAAGGACAGAAAAAAGCCCTACCAAATGGCAGGGCAAGGTTTAAGGGTGAACCGGATTGTTTTCCGAATCCAAGATCTTATCAGGTTTTAGACCGGTAATTGATTTGATTTCTTGGATCAATCTCTTTAGACTGGAAAGATCCATGTTTGCCAGTTTGTACTGGATGGTGAACGTTTTTGATGTTTTAGCCATAATGATATGTGGTGGACCGGAGCTGCTAGGCACACCAAACAACGTTGATATAAGCCCCAGGCCCTTACGGGTACCCGACTCCGATCCATATTTTTAAGGTTCATACTATTAGTGTTTGATGTTTTAGCGTTTGAAAGATACAAGGATCTGGTCTTTTTTTAAATAATAATAAATGAATGTTTAGGGGGTTGCCATTCGGCCAGGCTATTCGGGGCTTCGGTCCTTGCTTCGCATCAGAAATACCCCTGCTATCCTTAACCCTAACAAATGCCTACGGCCCTGCGAGACGTCGCACCATTGCTCGTCTGTGCAATAAGGGTGGGGCAAGTGTAGGTTGCTATTCCCACGGCGCTGCGCGAGCTAAAAATAGGTGATGCCCAGGCATCTTTTTAAAAGGCGGGCGGCTGAATGCCGCTTGTTCCGCCAGAGCCACCAGTGGCTTGAGCTGAGGCTGACGCCAATTAAAACCTGCGGTCCTGCGGGACATCGCACCAGTGCTCGTCTGTGCTATTCATAGGAGTTCGCCCAGGCTCACTAGAATATGGTGGGATTTTTTTGTTTCTCATATTTCGTCAGGGGGTCAAAGGGCTTGCAATTGCAATTCAAGGAGAGGGCGGAGTCGGGGTCAATCTTCAGCGAAACGGGCAGGTTTTCCAAATTTTGTTTGGAAAAGCCTGATTTTCAGCTGATTAATTTAAAAATATTCTAAATAAGAGGCTGATTTTCAGCCGTTTCTAGACACTTTTCAGCCTTTTTTGAGTCAAAAAGTCTAAAAAATATCTCGATTAAATAGGGCTTTCGGGAGCACTTTTTTAAAGGCAAAATTTACTTGGGGTTAATCATAAGTAACTGATAAGCAGGAATTTATATTTGCATTTATATATACATATATGTATATTTATATATGTCAAATCAATAACACTTAAACAAAAAACACCATGGAAAAACAGTCCAAAACCCCCGCAAATCAGCCTAACAAATCAAAGGTAGGTGCAATTGATAGCCCAGAGATCCAAGCGATGAAAAAAGAGCTTGAAGAATTGCGGGCGAAAGTCAAAGCCGAACCGCTAAGCCTTGAGGAAAAAATCAACTACTTCCAGGAGAAGCAGCGCAAAATTTCACAGCTGGCGAAGCTTGACGGATTCGCCGAGGCTTTAGTGACAATTGGCCAAGATGCCCAAGAGGCAAGCGAGCAAGACGAATTCTTTTCTGAAAAATTCGCCGTAAGGGTGAGCAAAAGATCAAACAGCTACCGAGAAGATTATGACGACGTTTTAAAGATTCAAAACCCCGTGCTAGTCGTGGAAGTCTTGGGCTATGCTTTAGAGCGAATCAACGCAAAGCGAAACAAACTAAAAACCGAAATCGAAGCCTAAGCAATGACACAGACCGAGAACACACCCAAGAGAGAGCGAAAGCCCAACCCCAATAGGGAAAAGCTTTTGCAGATGTCAGCAGATGCAAGGAGCCTAAAAGATCGAATGATCCAAGAAGCCGAAACCGCAGAAGAGGCCTTTTGGTGGACCGCTCAAACGCTTAATTCTATCCTTTTGAAATACTTCTATAGGGTCCCCGAAGGCATGGAATTAGGCACTTTCCACCAGTGGAAGGCTAAAGGATGCATGATCAAAAAAGGTGAAAAAGCCCTGATCATATGGGGGCAACCCCTAAGCGCACAGCGAGCCGAGAAAGCCCAAGCCAAAGGAGAGGAAGCCCCAGAGGAGGACGACAGCGGAGAATATTTCCCGATGTGCTTTTTGTTCCGAGCAGATCAAGTCCTAACCCCGGAGCAGGTGGAAGCCGAAAAGACCAAGCGACAGGAGGCCAAGGAGAAGCGGGAGCAAATTTCCCAAGCTATCCAAGACCTCCAGACGGTCGATTTAGATTCTATTTTGTGATGGAGAAGCTAAAAGCCTTTTTAATTCTCCATGAAAAAAACCGGGTTTTCGGGTTTATCGCATGGCAAGCCCTTCATTGGATAGAAAAGGGCATGACCACCGAGGAAATGAAAAAAGAGATAGAAATCACGATTGAGATCTATTCTACTTTATCCTTTGATAAACCCGTATTTCGGGAGATTAACTTTCTCAAAGACATGAGAAAGCAACTAGAGTAAAAAATGCGCAGGGCTTAGTTTTCGTTTGCACTTCCTTTGAGAAATAGCCTTTGGACTTCGAGCCATAAATCTGAAAGCGAATCCGCAGACCCGAGCGAAACGGGTAGCTCTCGGGAGCTTATAGCCCGAAGCGGTGAACCACTCTTTTTTGAGGGGTTCCCGTGCGCTCCAAGCGGCGTGCCTCTCATCCACGGCGGCGCTGCGCGCCGATCACGTTGTTTTTCAATACGATGTATTGCCGTGGATGAGAGGCACCAGGTTGTTTATCTACTTTTTCCGTCTCTTCTCTGCTCTACCCCTAACAATCGCCGGAAAATGTTACCGCCCCGAATGTATTATGAGGTGGCCAAAATGATCCCTCCTAATACAGCCACTGCTAAAAAGATCCCTAGGATCACCAAAATGTTAGCAGAATTCTTTCGAATGGCACTTAAAAGCTTGATTTGCGTCTCTGCCAGCTCTCTTTCGCTGAGCTCAGATAATGGTTTTGGTCGATTGCTCATTATGAAAAATTTTAGTGAGCTTGCAAACTAGCCTATCAATCGAAAAAAGTAAATACCATAAACAGGGTATTTTTCATTAAAAAATAGCTCTTTTTCCATCATATTGACCAATCACCACCCCGCTTTCAATGTCCTTGAAAAAGAGTACGGCTCCAGGTGCCATACCCTTTTTCATCCGGCAGTAGAGATACGCATTCTTCATCCAGGATTCCATTTCCTTAGGCTCAGTCCCGATCAGCTCCCGGTAAAGGCTCAAGCTGGGCAGATCGATTTCCACCGCTTTTTTATCCACCAGGTAATTAAATCCCAATACCACACGCTCTATGCGCTCTACTTTTTTGCCGGCTTGGACAATGTTCTTTTGCAGCTGCTTCCCAGATTTTTTCTCGGATCTTCTATTGGCTCTGTTCATGGGGATTGATTTTTTCTTTGGTAAACTTCCAGCCTTTGTATTCGAAGGGAAATTTCTGAAGCCTGGCATAACTGTGAGAGAATTCTGGATGAGCTTCACAGACTTTTGGCATACTGCTGTAAAGCTCTCGGATCCCGTCTTTCTCTATGATGATGACATGTATTAAGCTCATGGATAAATATACAGATTTATATATAAAGTCAGTCTAAAAAGTGACGGTCATAAAGTAACCGTTCCATCCGCCGAAGGCGTTGTACTCGGGCTCGATGACTATGCTGCCGATCTCCAGCCGCCAGAAAAGACTGCAGCCGTCTTCCTGGCTTTCGATGATCAGGTCTTTTAGCTGATGGATGGCTTCCTCACATCGGCGGTATTGAGCCAGCTCTTTGGCTTCGGACTGACTGGGATCTCCCTTTTCGATCACCCAGAAGAGCGTGGTCCAGCTGTCGGTCTTCCGTCCGGATATACCCTCGGCGCTGTAGCTGGGCAGGACGGCCACGAGCTGTATGCCTCGCTTGTCATTCAGCTTACCGGTAGCCTGATTGTCATCCACGGCCCGGACATAGCCTTTGATGGCGGGGATCTCTTCCAGGAGCTCCTGCAGTTTGGTATCGAAGGTCAGGACGTTCATCGTTTTTTCTGTTTGGCTTTTGCTTTTTGATTCTCCAGGTGCTTCTCATACATGTAGACCAAGATGTCGAAGAACCCTGTCTTGTCGGCTTTATCCACTTCGCCGAATACCTTCTGCTCGGCCAGCTGGAAGAGTACCCCTGTCCAGCCGGCACCTCGCTGATCGGGGCGGATCGGCTCGGAATCTTCCCGGATAGCTTGCGGAAAGAGCGGAGAAAGATTGATCTCCCGTCCGCTGATCATCAGATCCTCGGTCTGGATGTAATGGAGGGCGTGACTAAACCACAGCAGGATCCCCGTGCGCTCCACCTGCCCGAGCCGTGCGGTGATCAGGGACAACTCGTCGAGTCTGGCCCTGTTGAATGGTTCCCGTCTGCGTCCGTCAAAGTCTTCTGCCCGCTTCCAGGATTCCCAATCTTTCCGCTCCGGGCGGTACAGACAGGCAATCATCCGGCTGAGCTGATCTTCCTCCCTGCTGTCAAAGTAGGCCTGCATTTCTTCCACTGCTGCGCGCAACTCCCCAAAGGTGAGATCCGCTAGCAAGTGGGATGGTCCGTACAAAACCACTTTCCCGGCTTTGACCTGGGGAAAGTGATTCAGTACGGGAGTGTAGTTGATTTCTAGCTGGCCTTTCCTATTGACCGCAAAGACGAATGTGATCAGCTCTTCACACAGGATCGCGATCCTAGAATACTTTTCCTCCCGCTGCCGGTCGGTGAGTAGCCGTTCTTTTCGCACGGACTCGGCATCCCGCTCGATGTCCAGGAGATAGTAGAGACAGCGCACCTTGGCTTCATCAGGATCTATGATTCCGGAGGCAGCCAAGACAGCTTGTCTCAGACAATATTTTGCCTGGACAGAACTCATCTCATCCCAATGCGCCGGGATCTCCAGCTGCAGGTTTCGCTCGGGGATCTCGATCTGGTTCATGTACGGAAGAATTTGTTTTCTTCCTTATTCTCGGGCAGTACCGTATACACGCCCGCATCCGGATCAGCTGAGCGGATGAATACCTTGATATCATCGAGAAGTTCTCGAGCATCGTCATTGAGGTTTTTGATATGCAGGTCGAGGATATCTTTGAGGGGAATCTGGGAGGCATTACGGGACTGCACCATGGAGCGGAAGTGCTGGACTACGCCCTCTGGCATGACCTGCACGCTCAGGCGCTTGACTGCGATGACCATTGCCAGCAAGGGCTGGACGGTCTGCACGTAGCGGAGCAGGCTGTCGTAAAACTCCTCCTGCTCCTCATCCAGGGATGGGATACCCCCTCCTGCTGATCCGCTGCCGCTTTCGGTCTCTCCGCTGGTCCAGCGCTGCAGCAAGGGGGTATAATGGGTTCCCAGGGCTTTCTTCAGCACATGGTTTTGAATCTCCCGGAGGAATGGCACCACGGTATAGAAGAAACTCTGACTGTGATCGACCATGGGATAGGCCTTCTGGAAGATGGCGATGGAGTTGACAAATAGCTCACGGCTGGCTTTCCGATTTTCGGAGCCCATCCACTCAGCTATTTTGTTGGACTCCAGCCAGTCGATCAGCATGTCTGTGGTCTCATGAGCCATGCGGCGCTGGGCATCATCGTCTTTGTCGATCATCCACTCCCAAGCCATGGATTCATTTGTACGGTCGATCTTGACCTTACGCCCGCTGGTTTCGTGACTGACGGTGTTCAGCTGATAATATCGCAGGGTAGTCCGATAGGCAATCGGGATCTGCAGGAGCTGGACGAGCTTGTCATTCTTTGCTTCCTCGGCCGATGGGTTTTCTTTCTGGAATGCCTCACTTTTGTAGTGATTCAGAGCACGGGCCATCAGGTCCCCACCGACAAGCTTGATCATCTGGTTTTCTTCCAGGATCCAAAGCGTGCGAGCCCGCTCAAAGTCATTGTTGGAATAAAAGGAGCTGGTGAGCTGCTGCAGTTCCTCGGCTCCGTTTCCGGATTTGTTGATCAGCATCATAGCTATTCAGTTACTGTGTTGACTACTCGTTTTTCGGGAGCCACATTCTCCTCACGCATCACCGTGTGATGGTAGAAGCCCATGCGGATGCCTTTTTTTTCGGGGAAATTTGCCTGAATGTCCTGATTGATTGCTTCGAATACGACCTCCTCTGGGATAGTCGTGTCGCTGGCCATGTAGAGCTTCAGAGCGTAAAGCATCTCGGACCCGGAGCTCATCTTACCATTCACGATGATATTAGAAAGTGATGGATGCAGTCCCATCCCGGAGGTGATGGCCGAGTCGGCCTTTTCACTGATCTTCAGCTGCGCCTCGATGAAGGTCTTCACGTTCTGATCGATCGCATTAATTTTCCACTCGCAGAGATTGCCATCCTCGTCATAGAAGTCCGTGGTCTCGATGAATTTGCCTGCGTTTTTTTTGCCGGTCAGTACAGAGGCCATCTTGTTGAAAAGCTCAGTTTTTGCCTCCTCCAGCATGGCGTCGATCTTGGCATCATCGAGCGTAGGATTGTTTTTCTCGAGCTTCTCCCGCTTATCAGTCCAATACTTTTCCGGCACATGGATGTGAAAGGCTGAAGTGATCCCGTTTTCGCTCAGGTAGGCCAGGACCTCGGGGATATCCGAAGACCGCATCATCCAACTGAGCGAACCGAAATAGCTCGGTGTGCTGTAGAAGTTGCGGCCAAAAGAATACTTATTGTGATAGCTGATCGAAACCCGATGGCGGAAGGGATCCGCGGGATTATATACCGGATAGGGAGTCATCCCTGAGTGCAGGCAGTGATTTTCGAAGTCGCCGGTATAGATCCTCCTCACGTTTTCGAGCCGCTTGGGTAGGGGATTTTCTGGCCACTCAAGCCGGGCATCCGTGCCGGGGATCACCTGCAGGCGGCGGATCATGCCCTGACCGCCGATACGTGGACCTCGATTGCGGATATGCTTCACAAATACCCCTTTCAGATATTTGAACTCCACCATGGCCATGTCAATGAATCGCCGATAGTCCCAGCTGTCGAGCCAGTCTTGGATCTCCGCATCTTCCAAGTACTCGCGCATCATATAGCCATCCTGATAGACTAGCCGGTAGAGTGCCGGACCCTGCCCGTAAAGCAGACCAATCTCCCGCTCGATGATGCCGGGCGCAAGATTGTTTTTGTCCATGATCTTGCGGATCTGGACGGGCAGGTCATTGTTTGCCCCGTAGGGTACGAGCCTAGCTCCATTCAGCAGATAAGGATCCGACTCCCAGTCTGTCCCCTTCGAGAGGGCCATGAGCTGGTCAAATGTCCCCTCGGGTGTCGTCCCAAAGGCGAAAGCCCCGGCGCTGGTATGCACTACACGGGTCTCCCCGATTTTCTTCACTTCTTGCGTCATGTCAGGATGAGTCTTTGTCCGTTGAAAGTCATGAGCGCAGGGATGTAGAATCGGCGATGCTCCAGTGTGTCCAGGTCGATGTATTCGATCAGTGCATCTGCATTCAGGTATTGCTCCCGCTTATCAGTCAGCTTTAGCCTAGCACGGCTGACGAAGCAGACCCCTTGCGTGGACTGCTTGGTCTCCGAGTAGGACATAAAAGAGAAGCTAAAGGGCTGCTCCTCTTTGGACAGTTCCTGCATCTCATTCAGCGCCTGATATACGGTTTTCTGGCTCATACTCCGAATATCGGAGGAGACTAGGGGAGTGGAAAGGACAGAAGCTAGTCATTTGACAAGTGGATTTATCTCAAGTATCTTGTGAAATGAATTGGGAAAATATGAATTGGGAAAAAATTATGGGAGTACTATTCTCAGGCGGAACGTTACTAGGTATAATAAAATTGTGGTTAAAGAGAAAAGAAAAAAAAATAGCCTCAACTGAAAAGAAAAAGAAAAAACTGATAGTTGAAGCATCAATACGCAATATTGTTATCTACACCGATGATGAAACCTTACCTCCACCGACTTCAATCAGATTCAAGTTAACTAACCCGAAAGACTACGAAGTTAGAATACATACTTTGAAACTTTTATCTCAAGAATATCGGGAATTAGAGGTGATCAACTGTGAGAGACCAAAAACAATTTTTCCTGGACCAGAAAATATAGAAACGTTTACAGAAGAATTCCCCTCTTTAAAATCAGTTCAAAAAAATCAATTTGTATTTGTGCGTCTTATTGATCACGAAGATCAATATCATGATTCATCAAAAATTAAAATCACCTAACACTCGCATCTCCCACATTGACTTTCCTGGCTCCGCCTACTTTTCGGCGTAGATCCCGCTTCATCATCAGGTATTTGAAGCTGTCACTTGGGTTGGTGCTCTCCAGGGGAAGGCGATGGATGGGCAGCTTCTCAGTGCTTTTGTCCTTCACCACGACAAAGTTTCCTTTGGCATTGGCCTTTTTCTTCATCCTCGCATCTTCCAAGCTGCAGCGCAGGGGCTTGCAGTGATAGAAGTCGATCCGAACCTTGGGCAGTCTCGGATTCTGCTCGGCCAGGCATTCCATCATAAAGTTATATTCTTCATTCTGATAGATGTTGCCCTGTCCTTCGCTCATCAGGATCACTTTCCAGCCGGTCTTATTGCCCTCACCATCCACTTCTATCGCGCGCTTCATTTGGGTAGCCAGATCCTGTTTGGCTTTGGCGTAGTTATTCGCAGCACGGTCATACCACATGTTTAGCGTCTTTTCCCGGTGAGGCTTGTAGTAGGCGAGAAACTTATCGGCTAGCTCTCTTATCCACTCTGGAGACAGTGTAAATAGAAACTTGGTGCAGCGATAATACTTGCCGTCATCCTGTGCCATCGTCATGCTGATCATATTACCAAAGTCCAGCCCACAATCAATGGCTTTCTTTCGGTTGTGATACTTCAGGATGCGGCAGTCTTCCTCATCATTCAGCCCAAAGCGAGCTGCCCAATCCGGATCTGTTCCGTCCATGTAGAAGTGCCGGTCCTGCAGGTTGGCATAGAAGAGCTCGCCTTTCTCAGGCTTGGGCTTCATGGATAGGACCGTAGTCTTGGAGTCCAGGAAGTCATCTGAGAAAGCATCGTCAAACCATTCGGGCGTCAGGATATCGACATTGACATAGGAACTGGCGACATAGAACATCGTGTGAGCGTCCTTGTGCATCCGTGCCGCTGTCCATCGCTCCTCCCATCGCTTCCAGACACGTTTCTTCTTCAGGATTTCTTCCCGGTCTTTGCTTTCTACAGCTGCGGCATATTCCCCGAGAGCTTCATTGAGCACAAAGGCCACTTTCAGCACCAGCATGAGCGCTTGGGTCTTCATCCGCTTGCCGCGCTCCAGGATCCAGTCATACTGCCCGATCTTATCAGTGTCCGGCATATCGGTCGTGAAGGTATGACCCCGATAGAAGGGACTGTGACCGTATTTCACACGCATCCCCCGGATGGCTTTCTGCATATTGGAAATGCGATCCTTGCGGAAGTACTTCACCTCATCTCCGAATAGGTGGACGTAGTTACCACCGGCAAGGGAGGCGGGGCGGTCGAGTGAACCGAAGGTCACGTTCAGCCCGGTAAAGAAGATCATGGTATTGTTATAGGTCCCGATCTGATTGTAGGGTTTCCAGAAGTGCTCCTTGATATTGGGAGGTAGGTCGGGGACTTCTACAGGGCTGAATTCGGGCGGACGCTTACCGATCACATAGTGGGTACCCTCATAGATCCCTTTCAGCTGCAGACCTTCTTTGACCGTCCGGAGTACGTTCTTTTGAAGGTTGGCATAGGTATCAGCTACCCAGGCTACCGGCGCCCCAGGCATGTCATAGATCATCTCTACCAATCGCTCCACTTGGATATCTGTCGTCTTGGAGGATCCACGGCCGGCGATCATGTACAGGAATCGCGGCAATATCATCAGGCAGAGCTGCGAGAGCCAGTTGGCAAAGGCCACGGCGACGTTAGGACTCTTCGGGTTGACTGTCTTCCTCCAGCTCATGCAGGCGTTCTTCTAGGTTGATATGCTCGATTCGTGCGTCCTGTCGGGCGCGGATTTTGTCCCGCTCGGGGATCTCCAGGGATTCGATCTGACGGGCCACTTCCTGTCGGTCGATGCTATGTAGTCCCACATCTCCCGGATTGAGGGAGTAGAAGCGGATAGGCTTGGCAAACTGCTCTGCTGGCGGCTTCTCCGGGTCGTCTTTGTCCAGCCCCAGCATGCGTGAGGCCTGGGTGATCAGGTTGCCATAGACCTCCCAGTCTTTGGAGCTGGCGGCATTGTCCCGGACGATCATGGCTGCTTCCTGTAGCTGCTCGGCAAATTTGTGCCGTAGAGCTTTCCGCTCGATCTGCCGGTCGGCATAGAAGAGATTGATCGCCTCATCGTACATCTCCGAGGCACGGGCGTATTTGAGCCCGAATGGCGGCTTGGTAAAGAAAGCCACCGTATTCCTACGGCCTATCTTTCGGCCCATCCCGGCAAAGATCAGAAGGGCATCCAGGTAGATAGCCTCTTCATTCTTAAGGTCATTCAAAGATCCCGATTCGATGTAGTCTCGCAGATTTGCCAGCAGTCTCTTTTCGTCAAATCCCCCGAAGATATCCAGCTTGGATATTTCCCAGGATTTGTTTCTCCGGATCTTGGCCAGGTGCTCGGAGGCGGTGACGTTGCCTCCTTCGGTCGCCTGCAGGAGGGCCAGTTGCTCTTTGGCAGCAGCCATGAGCTTACCCCGCCGGATATAATAGCTCACCTTGCTCTCTGGATCTTCGGCAGCCTGGACAAAGAAGACTTTATCCACATCGAAATACATGGCCATCTGCTCCAGGGAATAGCCCAGTGCAGCAAGGTTTTCGAGTTCTTTGGCAACTTCTTCGGTGAGTGAAAGACCTAGGTTCATAGCTTGAAATTAATCTTCAGAATACGGCTCAGAAGGACAGATGCAGGATTTGCGGAATTGATAGACCTCCGGATCATTCATCCAAATGTATTGCTCGTGCAGAGCATTCTCGGAGAAATTGCCCGATCCCTCGACGACAAAGTGATGCCCACCTGCCTGCATCAGGGTGATCTTGCTGTGATTCCAGCAATAGTTGACCGTGAAGTCCCGGCTCTGCCGCTGCAGCTCGATCAGGTCATAGACCTTGGGCATGCGGTGCCGGATACTGTCTGAGATACTCAGCCGGATCCGCTTGATCTGCCCTTTGTCATACCACTTGAGCATGCTGGTCAGGATACGCTCATTGAGCGAGTAGGTAGATAGACAAAGCTCCTGGATCTCGCCCACATGCTTGATCACGTAGACGATGAAGGTGAAGGCATTGAAGCTTTTGAGGGTGAAGAGAAAGACCGCCTCGCCTGGCTCAGGTGTTTTGCCCGTGAGCTGCTTGAGGGATTCGATCTTCGCTTCATGCTTTCTGATGAATTTGGCACGGAGTACTTCCGACCGGTCCCCTGCCTGGACAGGCTCGGGAGGATTCAATTCCGAGAGACTGAATAGCTTCATTGGTATTTCGTCAGGAGTTTGGTGACTTCCTCCAGTTGCAAGCGCTTCCATCTCAGGCGCTCGGTGCGCTCAGCCTCCAGATGAGGCTTGGTGCCAAAGCTCAGCTCCTTCTCGATACGCCAGATGTTATGCTCGAGCTTGCCTTTAAGCTGGACCAGCTCCACAGGATTCAACGAGCGCAGGCTTTGCAGCTCCCTCAGCTGCTTGAATATGGGATGCTTGCCCAGGACATGGCCGTGCTCTTTATAGTGGACAAATTCGGCGATGATGGCCCGGTTTTCCAGATAGCTACGCACCAAGACTTTGACCGTGGACAGCTGCTCTTCAGGAGTCACGCAGTCAAAGAGCAGGGCATGGGCACGGGTATAGCGGTGATAGGCGGAAATCTTGTCTGCAGCGAGGATCTTCAGCTCGGGTGGGCAGTTGGGCTCGTTGAGAAAGGGCCAATTGTCCCGGAACTTCTCTCCCCGGGTGATCTGCCTTGGATCCAGCCCAAACCGACGGCATAGCTCATGGATTAAGATTGGATAGTTTGCCTGGCTGTCTGCCTGGATAAGCTTTAGAAATGGATGGTCTTTGCCGGCCAGCAAAGCAAAAAGCCGGACACCCTCATGCAGAGGTGCGCCCGACTTTACCCAGCCTATTACTTCGAGCCTCATTTCTCCCACCGCGATTTCTCAGGAAATAGCTTCTTGAGATACGGCAGCACGTGAGGCCATCCTTTGTCGTTGTGATTGATGAATTTGCGCTCTTCAAATACCCGCTGCAGGATCGCAGGATTCGGACTGGAAGACCAGACCGATGCCACGATGGAGCCTTTGTCATCATTACGGGTAATGATGGGACGCTCATCCGGAAAGTGGGTATTGAAATAGAGCGAACTGATCAGATGCCCTTCTTTCTGGCACTTGAAAGTCGCCAGGGTATCTGCGAGCTTGGTCTTTTCGAATACCACGGGCACATGGGCTGCATAGTCGAAAGCTTTCGGCAGCTTGAGCTTTGCCAGAGCTTTCAGGGTACGGACTGAATTGTCCCTGTACACACCTCCTGCAGATCCTTTCTCCTTCAAGGGGCCCATGGCTTTTCTGACCAGGAGATCCTCGGGGTGGACCTGAGCTACCGGATAGATATCATCATTGGACCAGACAAAGATCTCGTCGACCAGATCGGAGGCGATCACCGTTGCCAGCTTGTCGGCTACATCGATCTGCGGATTGGTATTGGTCCGGGCATGGGGAATGTGGATGATATCCTTTCCAAACCATGGAGCTGCATCTCCCACAATTATGATGCGTCCAAGTTCCTTGAAGTTTTGCTGCCAAGCACGGACGGCATATAGCAGCTCATCTCCTTTGGCCAATTTAGCCACATAGGGGATCACCACATGGATACCCAGATCCTGAGGCATTCCCGATACCACATCGTTATCAGATATTGCTTCTGGAGACGGATCTTCCACCGATTCGGCAGGCTTTACTGCTTCTGTAGGTTCTTCCGCTACCTCAAGCTCCTCTTTCTTCGGAGCTGGTGCTTTCTTTGCGGCCGTTCTTTTGGCCGGAGCTTTGCGAGTAGAAGCCCCGGACTTTGCCGGGGCTGATTTTTTTACTGTCATAAGCGATCAGGATTTAGATACCTCCTCCTCCGGAGCTGCCTGCAGAAGGATCATCCGCTACCGGCGGATCTTCTCCGGTCCAGTGAAGGGTCTTATTGCGCGTGCGCTGTCCCTGTGTCCAGGTAAGCGTGGTCATTTTCCCCTCATTGTTGTCCTGTCCTTCAGCGGTGAAGTACAATGGATTACATGGGGTACCGTGCAGGCGCGTGCCTTCATTGTCGCCGCATTCCTCAGTGATGAGGATATGGCCCTCGTTGAGGTCTTCCTGCAGCCAGGCTGAGGCATGCTTGTCATCTCCAGGGCGCTGTCCGCCCACAGTAGCGATCCATCCGGCCATTTCGTCCTGAGGATCTCCATCCGTACTGTCAGCACGGTTGATCGATCTTGGGACCAGGTAGATGGCAATACCTTTTGCACCTTCCTTCAGGGTGAAGTTACCTGTCGCTTCCACGCCGTTTCGCTCAGGAAATACATTGACATCAGATGCCCGGTACACCTTCACGTTCGGCTTCTTAGGGACGGGAGCTCCCGCCCCCGTCTTGATTTTTGGTAAGGATACTTTTACGTAAGTCATAGTCTGCTATCGTTTAGATTCCTCCTCCTCCTGAGCTACCAAAGTCCGTGATGGACTTGTTAGGATCAGTTCCCTTGTTCTGCTGATAGGTGGTGTGAGCACCATAGACAGAAGTGATCAGGGCCTTAGGATCGTAATCCGCAGGCACGTAGGCAAAGACTGCCTCACCATAAGCAAATCCGGCACCCAGCCAGTATTCACCGAAGAGCTTCGCCTCGTAATTGTGCTTCTGTACATCGTTGATGACATTCGGCAAATCATTCTTGTGGCGGATCTTCTTCATATTGACACCAGGAGTGGCAAAGAGGATCGGAGATCCATACATCCCATCCATGGGCACCAATACCTGATTGGAGAAGTCGATTCGGTCGCCTCCGTAGTTCGGGTCAGTCGTACCGCTGCCGGCACCCCAGACATTCTTATAGGCGATCTTATAGCGTCTCCAAAACTCATAGGAGCAGGCAATTGCCATATTCTGAGACCGGAATACTGGCGCGAGCCATCCGGTAAAGTCCTTCATGAAGGTCAGCATCTCCTGATCTGTGCAGTTGGTGTAGTCAAAGCCTTCACCGTCGAAGTAGTTAAACTTCTTCGCATTGCCACCGGTCAAGTTGTCCACCAGCTGAGTCTCCAATCCATCCATGGAGTCTTCAGGAGCGGATCCTGCCTGATTTTCATTTACCACGCCGGCATCGACAAATCTGCCCTTGAAGATCATCCGCAGTTCGATGTCCTGCATCAATTGCGGAAATACCAACTGACCCCAGATGTACTTCGTGATCGGCATCTGATCCACAGATAGCCCTTCATCATACATGTGCAGCATGTAGGATTCCAATACATCAGAAGGCACTACAGGCATATTGATCTTATGACGATAATTCTTGATCGTCAAAGGCTCAAACTTGCTTTTGCCGGACGGTGTCCAGGTAGGCTTGAACTGCTGCGAAATGGAGGTGATCAGTGGCTGAGTTGCTCTCCATTCGGTGATGGCCATCCCCGAGGTGAAATACTTCGCTGAAGTAAATCCCTGAAACAGGGCTTTCACCTCTTCCAGATTGTTCTGGTTTTGGCTCAGGTAAGTACCGAACTCCTCCTTCAGATTGTCCACATCGATCGTTTTGGCTGCTGCTTCCACGTCTCTCATGCGGCCGGTCTTGATGAAGTGATTCACTTCGGCATAGTGCGCGGCGGTCACCTTAATGCCCTTGATACGAGGCACGTTTGCTTTGCCTTTGGGCAAGTCCTCAGCCGATACTTCCGGCTTCAGGTCCTCTTCCTCCTCGGCACTGAGCGTGCTGACGAGTTTCTGTAGCTTCGCTTTTTCGGCATTGGCTGTTGCCAGCTTTGCCTGCATGTCCGCTACCTCCTGCTTGTGCTTGTCTGCCAAGCCCAAGACTACATCGGCACCGATGTCGGTGCTCTCCGACGCCTTGTTCCCGGATTGGATGTAGGCCTCAAATGATTTGGCCTTTTCCTCCCCCAGTAGCGTGGCGATTTCTGCGCGCTGGTCCTCGGTGAGGCCAGGCTTTTCATCGACTTTGAATTCTTTGATCCCAAAGTACTTCAGCATCGATGCCAAGAGTTTTTCCATCTGCTTGTGGTTAAATGGTTATATGATAGATTTTGCGTGAGTCAATGTCTGTGCGACCTGTACTGCAGTCATGCTGTCGCCGATCTTGTCGATCAGTCCGTATTCTTTCGCCTGATCGGCAAAGAAGGTGCGCCCGGTCAGGATCCCTTCCACATCGGTTTTCAGCTTTCCGTTCCGGTTGCGCTTCACCGCATCCTGAAATGATTTGGCCATGGGATCGAGGAAGTTTTGCTGGATGATGGCATAGTCTCCATCCAGCGCTTCTTGATAGCCTTCGTTTTTGTGCTCGCTGTAGGTCGAATAGATAATGTGGGTTTTGACACCTGCCTTGGACTGCAGCTCCCGATAGTCTGTCAGCTGGAGCATGACTCCTATACTGCCGACCATAGAGGAGATGCTGTTGTCCGCGACGATGTAATCAGTCTCGGATGCCGTCCAGTATCCTGCGGAGCAGGCCAGATCCAAAGAGGCCACGACGGGTTTTTTCTTGGATTTGGCATAGCGGATGGCCTCGGTGATGGGAGCAACTGCGTCAACTGCTCCCCCACCGGTGTCGATGTCCAGGACTACTGAGCCGATGTTTTTGTGATTGGCAGCTTCCATGATCATACCGGCGATCTCCTTGGTGCCGTAGCTGCACCAGGTACCGTACTTGAGCATGGTGCCTTTGACGGGAACGATGGCTGTGGATCCAGGAGCGGCATTCCCCCAGGGGTCGAGCTCCTCTTCTTCTTCGTACTCTTCCTCATCGTCCCACTCACGGAGCAAGACAGAAGAGCGGCGCTGATCCTCAGATACTGCGACCAGATGCATGGAGCGGCGAGGCCTCATGCTGCTGAGCTTGACGGATTTCTGGCTGATGATCTCCCGTGCCTGATCGATCAGGCCCGAAAGCTCCTCCGGACGGACAAAGAAATGTCCCCTGGCGATCTGGGAAATCAGTAAGAATGGCCAATTGGCGGCAAGTCTGTGCATTGTTCTGTGGTCTGACTAGTATTCTGGAATACAAGAATACCTAGGCACAGATGCCATAGAAAGGACGGGGAAAGGGGCTTTATCTCAACTTAATTATCAGCCTAAGTCAACTGCTCTGACAAGAATCTCCTTATTAGAATCAATTTCAAATGAGTGATTGAATGTGCCAGTACCAGGTATGCTTACAGGCTGCGAATCAATCAATACTGAATCAATCAGCAGCTGAAGGAAAGGAGATTCTGGTGAACCCTCTGCTATATCCAAATAGGAATATTGAATTCGAATCGTGTCACCCTGAAATACATTGACAGTACCGGTACCATTGCCAAACTGCTCCAGCTTTAGTACCTCATTGGCATATATCCTCACATTTGCATCAATAAAGTCAGGCTCAGATTCCCACTCTGACAATTCCCAATTAATTGTCACCGGTACTGGATCGGGTTCGGGCTCTGGATCAGGCTCGGGATCAGGCTCAGATTCAACTTCTTCAGGCTCTCCTGCAAAGATCCATGGGAAATGCCAGGACTGATGGCTGAAGGAAATGGGCTTCTGCCGGATGCTGACTGTCTCATCCAGTCGCACGGGCAGGTCAGGGTCTCCTATTATATACTGTGTCTCATCCTTGTCCAGTGTGATTCGGATAATGACGATCTGATGAAGGTCCAGTTTGCTCCGGAGCATGGCTGAGAAGCTGGACTCGTAGAGCCTCCCTGCTTTGGTGTGTGACTTTCGCACGCTGAGGGTGGCACCGGGGATGATGGGAATCTCCGTCCAGGAGGCATCGATGAGCAGGTGACCTTCCGATGCTTCGATAAAGGTATTGATCGCGGAGACGGGAGCGTATTCCAGGCGGCAGATGTTGCTGATGCGTTCGGTCATTTTTACGAGTGTTTTTCGTGATATCGGCGAAAGAAATCCGGGTTATTTTTGAAGGTATTTTTCGGGCTCGCACTCGATCCGCTGATTGCGGGACCAGGCTTTTTGAAAGAGCTGATTCACCTGCTCCTCAAAGGCCCGGAGCTCCTCCCGGTACTGACGCTTTTTGATAGTCTCATTGTCTGAAAACAAGCTGGTCAATTTCCGCGACACGATATAGGACTCAATGATGTCTTTCTGCTGATAGCCTTTGCGTAGCCCCTTGAGGTAGTAGCGATCCATGTCCAGATTGTAGATGACCTCTAGCAGATCATTGAGCCGGTGTATGTCCTCGGCGGTATAGTGAAGAAAGTGACCGGGTGCCGTATCCAGTCCCTTGCAGCGGGGCAGGCGAAGCATGATCGTGCCCTCGGTCGGCTCCTCCCGGATGGGTCGGTCGGCATAGCGCACAAAACAGGTAAGCAACTTGCCCGCTTCGGTCTCGCGGGTGACTCTCAGACTGCCGTCGGGCAGCTCTTCAAACAGGTAGTGGAGAAACAGCCGGATGTGCTGCTTTTTGACCGTGAACGCTATCTTCATGCAGGCTTTTTTCTTAAAAATAACCGTGTTGCATGAGTATTGCAACTATTGCGCCAACGCAACAGCAAAACTTTTCAGTCTGAGTTTTACCCCAAAAAGTTGTGTTTTTGTAACTCCCTAATTCGGGATAGTTAACTAATTGAATTTCAATATTTTGAACTGTTAAGAAACTGAAAAACGCTTTCTTAACCGTAACCCGGTAAAGTTGTAACCGGAAACTTTTGGTTTTGCGGTTACAAACTTTTTGTAACCAGCCCTTTTTTGACACAGAAAAATAACTCAGTTCTTAACGCTGTATCTTTTTGATTTTCAGGGGTATTATAATAGTATTCATTCTTTTGTTAAGAAGTTACATTTTTTTTGAGTAAAATTAAGTTTGAAGGATATAAAGGAAAAGAGCCGGAGCCCCGATAGATCGGGGCCGAGGAAAAAGGAATAGCCATCAGCGTCCCTGGAGCAGAGCTCCGGGACAGGTATCTGTAACCCCGTGTGCCACGGGCTGAATACGATGGGGAAGGAGAGATCTCTTCGTCACTGCGAGCGGACGAAGGGAGCGCGGCAGTCTCATCAGTGAGATTGCTTCGGTCGTGCCTCCCTCGCAATGACGGGAAGGCCCTGAGAATCGATTATTTGAAAAATTTCTGTACGTGAGGGCGTACAAACTGAAATAGATGATTTAAATAATGAAGTATGAGAAAAATATTTTTACCCTTAATCGCAATTTTACTAGCTATTGGCTGTAAATCTAAAGAAGAGAAGGCAAATGAATTAATCAATGCAGAGCTCTTCAAAACTCTATATGATTATGAAAGCTATCAACCTATTGAGACAATAATTGACAGCGCATTTACCACTATCTATAGAGACTCTACTATTTTAAATTATGCGATTAAAGCTAGTGCATCTTTTAAGTTGACTAATGAGTATCTCCAAAAAACCCAAAACGCTAAAGAGATAATGGAAATATGGGTCACCAGCTATTCATCTTCTTATGGGAGGCGAAAATATCAAGAAGCAAATGAGGAGTTCAATGAATATTTGAATCTTGCTGAGAAGACTATAGAAATAACAACCGCATACAGAGACTCAATTAGAGAAGCGGTTGAATTTTTTCAAAGTGAATTTATTGGATGGGAAGCTAAACACAAGTTTAGATGCAAAACTAAAGGAGGCAATCCAGACATCGCAGATTATGTATACATTTTTGATCCAGAGATGAAAGAAATCATTTATACGGAAGACTCAAATGATGAAGATTTATTACAACTTCGAGAAAATATCGATGAATTAATCTCTGAAGATTCGTAATAATCATTTTCCAAATTTTTTCTGAGCTAATAAATCCAATGACCACCACCGAATACATCCAATCCATCAATTCCCGATTCCGTACTGGACACGCCACGGAGCACACCTTCAGAGGAGATTTGCAGCATTTGATCGAATCTCTCGTGCAAGATATAGCTGCCACCAACGAACCCAAGCGTCAAGCCTGCGGAGCTCCGGATTATATCTTGACCAATAAAAAAGGAATTCCTGTCGGCTATATCGAGGCCAAAGACATCGGGGATAATGATCTGACCGGATCCAAAAAGAATGGTAATAAGGAGCAGTTCGATCGCTACAAAGGTTCTTTGAATAATCTGATCTTCACGGACTATTTGGATTTCTACTATTACCGGGGAGGAGAGTTGGCCACCTCCGTTCGGATCGGTGTCATCGATCAAGGTAAAATCCTTCCGCTACCACATAATTTCCCGGCTTTCGAGCTTCTCATCAAGGAATTCACCACGCATATTGGCCAGTCTATTAAGAGCCCTAAAAAGCTGGCAGAAATGATGGCAGGGAAAGCCCGCCTTTTGGCGAATGTGATTTTCAATGCCCTGGAAAGTGATGATGAACACGAGGACAATTCCACCCTTCGTGAGCAAATGGCGGCCTTCAAGGAGATCCTGATTCATGACATTACCAACAAGCAGTTTTCAGATGTCTATGCTCAAACCATCGCCTATGGGATGTTTGCCGCGCGACTTTATGATGATAGCTTGGATACCTTTAGCCGACAGGAAGCGGCCGAACTCATCCCCAAGTCCAATCCTTTTCTAAGAAAGCTCTTCCAATACATCGCTGGATATGACCTCGATGATCGGATCACCTGGATTGTGGATGCACTGGCAGATATTTTCCGGGCGGCGGATGTCAAGTCCATCCTGAAAAACTTTGGTAAAGCAACCAAAATGGAGGATCCCATCATCCACTTTTACGAGGACTTCCTGACCCAATACGACCCCAAGCTTCGCAAGCAGCGGGGAGTATGGTACACTCCCCATCCCGTGGTGAACTTTATCATCCGCGCTGTGGACGAGATTCTGATCACCGAATTCGGCTTACCCATGGGCTTGGCCGATACCTCCAAAACCAAGATCAAAGTCCCCATTCCTACCCATGATAAACGATTCTCCGGAGGCATGCGGGAAGTCGAGCAGGAAGTGCACCGGGTGCAGTTCCTCGATCCGGCTACTGGCACGGGTACCTTTGTGGCCGAAGCGATCCGGCAGATCTATGACAAGATGAAAGGGCAGCAGGGTCTCTGGAACAGCTATGTGGAAAATCACCTGCTACCCCGCATCAACGGCTTCGAGCTCCTGATGGCCTCCTATGCCATGGCACACCTCAAGCTGGATTTGCTACTAAAGCAAACCGGCTACACCGGAACCAAAAACCAAAGATTCCGCATCTATCTGACGAATTCTCTGGAAGAGTACCACAAAGACACCGGAACCCTCTTCGCCAACTGGCTATCTGCCGAAGCTTCCGAAGCCAATCAGATCAAACGGGATGCACCTGTGATGATCGTGGCAGGAAATCCGCCTTATTCGGTAAGTAGCACGAATAAGGGAGAATGGATTCAAAACCTGATTGCAGATTACAAAAAGAATCTGAATGAGAAAAAGATCAATTTGGATGATGATTACATAAAGTTTATCCGATACGGTCAATATTTTATTGATAAAAATGGAAGTGGAATCTTGGCTTTTATCACAAACAATAGTTTTATAGATGGGATAACTCATCGACAGATGAGAAAGAGCTTAATGGAGAGCTTTGATAAAATTTATATTCTTGATTTACATGGATTTGCAAAATTAAAAGGAGTAGAATTATTTACAGAAAATGACGAAAATGTTTTTGATATACAGCAAGGCGTTTCTATCAATTTATTTATTAAAACAAAGACAAATTCTAATAGAGAGTTATTTTACAAAGAGCTTTATGGAAAAAGAAACGAAAAGTATAAATTTCTCAATGAAAACAAAGTCAGTACAATAAAATGGGAAAAATTAAATCCTGAAGACCCCCATTTCTTTTTTGTAAAAAAAGATTTTTCAAATAAGTTAGATAACGATTCTGGATTCATTTTGACAGAATTATTTTTAAATAATAATTCTGGTGTTAAAACAGATAGAGACTCTTTGTTTTATGATTTATCAATAGATTCAATAAGGGAAAAATTCAGAACTCTACTATCTAAAAATTTTAATCAAGAATTCGTTGAAAAATATAATGTTAAGAATTCAGGAAGTTATAAAATTACAGAAGCTATTAAGACTGTAAACTTTAATGAAGAATATATACAAAAATCTGTTTATCGACCATTTGATAACCAATGGACTTACTACGATCAAAAATTGATTAGTAGGCCAGGCCAAAAAGCAATGAAACATCTTGATAGAAAGGAAAACGTTGCGATAATTTTAGGAAGACAAGGCCAGGTTATTGGTCATTTACAATGGAACTTAGTTTTTTACACCAAATCGCTTACAGATTATAATGTCTTTTACAGAGGAGGAGGAACAGTCTTTCCCCTCTACCTCTATCCTGAATCTTCCGGTCAGTTAAGTTTGGGTTCGACCGAAACCCGCAAGCCCAATCTGAATATGGAAATCGTGGATCAGATAGCTAAGGGCTTGGGATTGACTTTTGAAGCAGAAAAGACTGGAACTGTTGATAACTTCGCACCGATTGATCTTTTAGATTACATCTATGCCGTGCTGCATTCACCAACCTATCGGGAGACGTACAAGGAGTTTTTGAAGATTGACTTTCCGAGAGTACCCTATCCGACGGATGCAGCCCAGTTCTGGAAGCTCGTCGTCCTCGGCGGCGAACTCCGGCAGCTTCACCTAATGGAAAGCCCCACACTCTCCCAGTTTATCACACAGTATCCGGTGGGTGGAGAGAATGAGGTAGAGAAGCCAAAGTTTGTACCGTCATCGCGAGCGGAGCGAAGCGATCTCCCCATAACTGGCCGAGTCTATATCAATTCGGAGCAGTATTTTGACGGAGTTCCTGAAGTCGCCTGGAACTTCTATATCGGAGGCTATCAACCCGCTCAGAAATGGCTTAAAGATCGAAAAGGCCGAGTTCTAGATTTCGAGGATATTATGCACTATCAGCGCATTATCAAGGCCTTGGTGGAGACTGACCGGGTGATGAAGGAGATTGATGTGATATCTATTATTAAACAGTAATTGAAATATTAATGGAGGAGGATATTTAGAAAATGGAATATAAAAATAGAATTGAAGTATTGCTTAACCTTGCTTTCGATGATCTTCCGGATTCAAGTTTTACTCCTATGTCAGCTTTAGACAATAGTGCGGGGGATGAAGTGATTTCATTCCAAAAGCTATATGATCAACCTCTTATTTCCATATTTAATAAACTTGATATTAATACTTTTTTAATTAATGATTCAAAAAACTTTATTTTTTCAGCGAATGATATTAAAGGTAAAAAGTTAGATAAACTTGTACAGTTCGTTAACTCTATAGTCGAAATATATGGCAAAGACGAAATAGGTTTAGAATTTTTTACCCAGGATGATTTATCTGAAATAGGGAATGGATATTGGTCAGGAAGGCTATGGCTTGATCGGACAAAGTTCTTTCCTCCAGTTTTATTAAGCTATGATTCAGAGGATCAATTCACTTTCACTGTTTTTCTTTAGCTTCCAAGCTTTTATTTTTCTTTTTGTATTCATTTATCAAGTCAGTATGTCTAGCTTTTCTTAAGTATCCCTCCAAAAGCAAGTCAAGCTCTTGGAGTTCCAGATAGGAGCAGCTATTTAAAAACTGCTCCACGGTGATTTCGAGATAGAATTGTTTAGATAGCTTAGGCATGACACTCGTCCTTTTTAAACTGGTTTAATTTCATTGCTTTTTCAGGTCGACCAAAGACGGCTAGAGTGAATTGAATATCCTTTCGGGTACTCAGTTCCATATAGATGAAATAGTTTTCAGAATAGGGCCTTTTATTGGCTTTATAGAGCCTGGCTCCATCCCGATCAGAATCTATTTCCATCTTAAACCCTTTAGCAAGATTCATTTCAAGTACGAAGGGCTGATAGCCATACTCAGCGAAGAAGAAGGGATCCTCGTAGTCAAATCGCTTGAATCCCATATCAATCAGTTCTTGGTAGGTAATGTCTAGCTTAGCCACGATTTACCTCCTTCCAATCTTCCATAGCCAGCCCATATCGTCTTTGGATTCGCTTCGCCCGTCGATTCTTCCGCTTTGGACTGTTCTGACGCTGGATCCTATTCTGATTGTACTTCGGCTTACCCCAGCCGAATAGTCCGGCCTGAAGCTCTGACTCATTCCAGTCTGTCATCCCGATCTCGGTGATCACTTCCGGAGTGGGCTCTACTTTACTATGCCGCTGGATCAACATAAAGACAACGGCCACGTAGGATCCCCAGGCCAGCCACATGATGGAGACAGCCAGATAGATAATGCTTTTGCCTGACCCCTTCAGCCGGTACACGTACCAGAAGACCATCAGCCCGAGGATCAGCACTGCTGCAGTTCCGATCCCCATTGCCCAGCGGAGCTCAGTCATGACTCACCTCCTTTCTGTCCAGGTTCTCTTTCATCTGGCGGATGGCCTCCTCCGGAGTCATCGCACCATAGATCTGAGTCATGTAGTGACTAGTTTGAGCCTTGAGCTTGTGCTCGAGCTCCTTGCATTCTCGAAGGATGTCCTTCGCTTCCTGAAATAAGGCTCCAGCCTTGCTTCGCTTAGCCTCTGCCGACTTGGCAAAGTAGCGCTGCTGCAGATTGAGCAGCTCATCCACGGCCTTGATATAGGCCTTGGCTACGGTAATCATGTCGTTGTTCATGTTGTTTCAGCAGTTATGATTTTGACAGGTAAATAGATTTTGCGCTCTGTAATGCCTCTTTTCAGGATATCCTTGTCCGTTGCCTCGCTGAGCGAGCGGGCAATCAGGCCACCATCAGAAAGGCGCTGGTAATACACCAGTCCTATTCTGCGCTTGCCGGTCATGGGATCCACCATCTCCCGGATGGAGTTCGCCACTTTGACTTCAGTTTCGATTTTGATTGTGTCCATGGTATGAGTGGTTAGAATGATGCTTCGATATCGGAATCTGAGAGCTCGTCGAGGATGCTCTTGGGCCCCTCGGAGGCCCGTACCTCCGGAGGACTTCCCGGAGCCTGTACCGGATCATTGCCCGGCTGGATCCAGATGTATTCCAGTGTCTTGTGCTGACCGTTGTAGTCTCCTTTTTGGATGATCCTTCCTTCTGCATTTTTGAGCCCTAGGTGATCGGGATTGAGCCTGTAGCCCATGTAGCGGACCCAAGCCTGCAGGGCCTTGGTAAAGCGCTGCATCTTCATGAGTGTCTTGGTGTGTGATTTGAATTCGTCGAAGGCTTCCTGTTTGATCTCCAGATTATTGAGTCGGCCTGACTCGGGTGAGAAATAGATGTCTGCCCACTCTTTGAATTCATCACCCATCACGCCCAGCAGATTGCGCTTCTCTACATTGGACATCGGCGGCTCGATCTTGTCATGCTGCAGGTAGAAGTGGCAGCACTGGATCATGAAGTTGTAGAAGTCATTCCACTCCTCGCGGGTATAGTCATCATCGAGGAGCTTTTTACCAAAGTCATCCTCTGGTGTCCTGTGCTCCCGATAGTAGCCTTCCTTGGAGTGGTGATAGTAGTCTGAGAATACCGTGTAGAGAATCCGCCGGAGGGCTGATCCGTCCAGGTTGCGCACGGCGAAGTTGGACGTAAAGGCAAACTTGGGCACGTCTGGAAAGTCCAGGACATACTGCCGGGTATTCTTCGGATTCACGGCCATCTTGCCCGTGATCACATCGAAGAAGAAGTGGAAATTCAAGTACTGGTGCGCATCATCTACGAGGACAAAGAAGGTGTGCTTGGTGATGCCCTCGTAGATATGCGGCTTGTCAGTGAGCTTCGGATCCCGTCCGGATAGGTAGTGCGATTTCATAAATCGGCTGACGGAATTGAAGCAGATGGATTTGCCCGAACCACCGTTGGACTCACCTTCATCGCCCACACGGTTGTCCATAGCAAATACCGCCCAGGGACGCGAAGCATCCTTATATCGGTGCAGCAGGTAGCCCAGGGCATAGATTTTATTGACCAGGTGTTTCATCTGTTCGCGCTTCTCCTCGAGATTGAGGTTAGGCCCGGCGATATCGAATTTGTGCTTCTCCCGATAGGCGGCGGCCTCTTCTGCCGGCAGGCCATCGAGTGAGTCTTCGAGCTCTTTTCGCCAGTGGATGCGCGAGGTGTTGATTAAGTAGTTAAGAAATTTATTGTCCTTTTTGAGGATCTCGATTTCATAGCCATGCTCGGGATTATCAGTCACTTTGAAGTGCTCTGTCTGGATCTTCAGGTGATGATCGATTACCTCATCCCTCCAGACGTATTGCTGGATCTGTCCCAGCTTGAATTCCTGGATCTCCTTGGAAGTAACCTTAATGATTTTATTTGAAAAGAAGAACAGCTGATGATCGGGGCCGTAGCTTTTCAGGTCCAGCTCCACCACCGGCAGGTTGGAAAGGGACTGATCCGAAAGCAGGGGAGTGCGATAGAATATATTGCGGAGCTCCTTAGGGTAGTAGTGATCCTGGAGAAATTTATGGATCCAGTTTTTGACCCGGCCCGGCCGGGTTTCCTCGACGATATTATCCTGAATGTGCACATACATCGTCCCGGTCTTTTCGCCTTCCGCCTCAAACTGGCAGAAGCCATTCGCCTGCAGGAAGTTGTAGAGCTGCACTGGATCGGCCGCATAGCCCATGCCTTTGAATTCACCCTTTCGGTCAAACTTCGCCTCCATTTCCCAGAATCGGTAGGGAAGGGCTGTCTTGACCAGCTTATCAAAGTGATAGCTGTTGAAGTGGTTCAGGTAGTCACGCACATCCTTGCAGGGATTGCCGCGCCGGTCTTTGAATCCTTTCAGCTCCTCGGGCAGCTTGATGGTGAAGAGGTCCATATATTCCATGGCCAGGCGATGGCCTTCGCGGATCCCGGTAGTGTCCAGGTCAGGGCACTGCATGACCTTCTCTGCCTTGTCTGAAAGGCTCCGCCACTGGCTCCAGGTGAGCTTGGCCGTCTCCGAATTGCCCCAGCATACCTGATGTCCGAGGAAAGCCAGGTTCATCGCATCCGATCCACCGGTGCAGTAGATCACATGCGGCAGCTTCTTGGGCTTCTTTTTGTCGATGGGATTGCCCTCTTCATCCAGTTCATCAGCATCATAGGACTCCTCGATCTTGGCATATTCTCGGGCTACCTGGGTGAGCCCAAATAGGTAATCTTTCTCCAGCTTGCCATAATACATGAAGCGACGCCCCTTGTCTTTGGAAAGCGGCTGATAGATCTTTTTCATTTTCGGACCTTCATCCCACATGAAGATGGGATAGTCCTCAGTCGATTGGATGATGGTCACCTTCCGGTTTTTGACCACCTTGTAATTGATCAGCGAATAGAAATTGTACTTGCGAAAAGTCTCCTGAACTTTCTCTAGATTGATGGTCTTTTTGCCATCCTCTGTTTTTTTCCAGGGCATGACATTCTTGCTCAGCACGGTCTTAGCCTCAAACTCCGTGAAGCCTTCTCGCACTTCGAAATACCACTCCCCGTCATTCTCATTGGCTTCGGCATCCCTGCTTTCAATAAGCGCCTCCGGAGCTTGGTATTTTTCGCTGGTAGCACTCAGGCCGTATTTCTCAGCGAGGAATTGGATCGCTTCTCCATAACTCAGGCCTTCCTGCTCCATACAGATCATCAGGCCGTTCTTAGGCTTGGAGTCATCCCCAAAGTCGGTCAGAACCCAGTTGCCGTCCGATAGCTGCTTGAGCGTGCAGCTGGGAGTCTTTTCCGGGCGGATAGAAAACTTGGCGCCCTTCCGCTCCACTGCTTTTCGAGCTTCTGGAAAGTAATCGCAGATAATATTTAAACCGCCATCAGTGGCGTCAAAGATGTCTTGTAACTCAATGTACATGAATGATCAATCAAAGAATCAGGAGAAAAGAGAAAGCTGCTTGGTGTATCCGAGGCGGATCAACTGCAGCACATAATAGCGGGGACCTACCGGGATCTCAGCCAGGGAAGAAAAGTGAAATAGGAAAGTCCTGTTCCTATGATCTACACGGTAGCCATGTTCTTCCAGTCTTTTGGCATTATAGTAGCGTTTAGACGCTTTCTTGTTTTTGGGAAGCCTCAGAATCTCCCGCTGCAGATTGGTGAGTGTACTGGCCTGGGAATAGGCCCCATTCTTCCTGATTTTCGTCTTGGACACGGACATAGTGTTCGGGGTTTTGGTAAATGACTTTCAAAGGCTTGCCTTTGATAAATTGCTCGAAGTAGGTAGGATCGCATCCGAAAGTGTCATTATTGACTTTCCGGTGGACTTGGATATAATCAGCTCGCATTTTTCAGTTTGTTTTTGAGGATGGATATCCAGCCCTGATAGCGATCGACTCCCTGCTCGAGCTTTTCGATATCGCTTTCGATCAGGTCAATGACCTTCCTCGGCTGATTTTCTTTTTTGGCTTTGGCCAGCTTGGCCCTGTCAGCGATCAGCTCACTCTGCACAAAGGCGAGGATGGACTGGTACTCGGCCAGTTTTTCGTGGATGTCTGACTCAGGCTGATTCATAGAGATCTCGGTAAAGTTTTTTGTCTGGAATCAGCTCGTCAATGCGGTTGACCAGCTGGCCATAAAAGTTTTTGACCATGTTGGTATGGGAGTGAATCGCCCAATCCATCCGAGGAGCGACTAGCAGATCCCCCAATTTCTTTCGTTCGTTCTGCCAGTACTCCAGTCCCTGCAGGGCACTGTCAAACTGTCTTACTAAAAGGTGGATTTCCATAGGTTTTTGATTTGTGTGAGTGGGTTGACTGCCATGCTTCCTGCCGGCACAGAAGCGAAGCAGCCTCCCAAAACCATCTGTGATTATGCGGTAGAACTTGCCCGGCAATTTTTTCATAGGAGATTCTTTTGAAAGGCAAAGCGCACGAGCTCCGCCTTATTTTTAGCTCCTGTTTTCTCTCTCAGGTTTTTCATGTACACCCCGACAGTAAGGGAAGAAATGCCCAGCTGATCCGCGATCTCCTTATCCAACAGCCCTTCCGGAATCAGCCGGAGCACTTCTATTTCCCTGTGGGTGAGCGTCCCGAAGGGCGCCTTAAGCAACTCGCACAACCGTCCTTCATAAGGACAGCTTCCTCTCAAGTTGCAGTCTGTGAATTCTGGCCGCTGAAGCTGGCCATCGATCACATCTGCTTCATTGTCCAGGGCCGAATACCGGCACTTGACATATTGCCCGATCATCTCCATGCGTCCGACGATGTCCGCTTCTACCAATGCCTCGACGGCTTTTGGATGCTTTTCCATGTCGCGCTCTATTGCATCAATGAGCCATTGCGGCCAATCGCCTAAAGGCAACAGCTGCGATTGCATCAATGCGAAAACTTCCTCACCTTGAGCTAGAAACTCTACGTTTTTATCAGTGATTCCAGCGGGTAATTTCCCGCTGACGCAATGCTTCATTGCATCGATGAATGACTTATTTGGCATGGAGCAGTGATTTTTGACGTGCAAGTATTTCAGCTTTTTCGGCTTCAAACTCCTCGATTATATCCAGTACAACCTGGTGGATCTCAGCATTATAAATCTTGCTCTCAAAGAAGTTAGACACACTTCTTTGGCTCAGCTGACTCTTTTCAGATACTTTTTTGAAGTATCCTCTCGGTAGTCGTTTTTTCAGGTTTTTTATATCGGTTTTGCTCAGCATACTAGAATAATGGTATTGCGCGTGTTGCATTAATGCGCTAACTATGCGGTAAATATGCGCCATCTATTGCAATTATGCAACATTAATCATTGCGCCAACGCAATTTTTTTGCAACAAAATTTGCAACATGCTGAAACACAGGGGAGAGATATTGGAAAAAACAGTTCGGAACTGGTGCGCTAAAAACGGATTTACGATTCTAGCCCTTTCAAAAAAGATGGATCAGGCTCCATCGACGACCTACCGGCAGTTTGAAAAAGAAGATCTACCCTATCACATTATCCGAAAGTTTGGGAAAGCGATGGGGCATGACTTCCGGGTAGAATTTCCGGAAATGGATGAGGAAGAGAACTACATCAGGCCGGATTCTATGGCTCAGGACCCAACCAACTTTGAACCGGTTAGCTTGATGCAAGCCATCCAGCAGCGCGATAATTGGAAAGAGAAGTATTATGACCTCCTAGAGAAGCATAACGAACTCCTTAGGCAAAAGCTTCAAGACAGAGAAAAATGACAATTTTTCACACATAAAACTTAACACACTAAAAATCAATGGGAACGAAAAGGAATAATACTCCCGCTCCTGGTACAGAAGCCTCGCTTCGATATTTATCGAGCGGGGCTTTTTTGTTTTCAAGGAAAACTCTTTCTGTTCTTCCAGAAGAATACCGCTTATTTCCGATGACTTTTTTTTACCTTATTCGATGACTTTATAGAATGATCCTCCATCTTATCGAATGAATAGACTCTTGTTTCTGTTTTTTTTCTTCCTTTCTCTCTCACTTTTAGCTCAAGACCTTTCTACTAAAGCTGAATTGGAAAGCATGCTCGAGAATGGACAGGAGAAAGAAGCATTAATTCAAATTGAGGATTTCACCCAAAGTCTGATTGAGCAGGGGAAATACGACAGCCTTCCCCAATATTTAGACCTTTACGGCCGAATCCTACAAAAGAACTTTGACGGTAGCGAGTCAAGGCAAAGGCTTCTTGCAATCCATCAGAATTGGGAGGAACTCTCACAAAACCCCACCTACAAACGCAAGTTGGCAAAAAGCCTTGCTAATTGGTATGAGTATATCGGAAACAATACCGCTGCATACGAGCAGACTTTATTGGCTTTGGATTGGGCAGAAATGGAACCCAACCCAAAGCAAGAAGTTTTAGCCAGCCTTTACCTCAATTTAGGTGGACTTGCCGTCAAAAACATGGACTTGCCTGCAGCGAAAAGGCATTTAGCACAGGTGTTGCGTTTAGAGCTTTCCGAATCTGATCCCGAAAATGTCTATTTCGCCAATAGTTATCTGGGAAATATCGCCTATTTCTCTGCCAACCTAGATTCTGCTGCCTATTACTATCAAGAGACACTGAAAGCTATCGATCAGTTGGTCCCTACTCCAAGGAATCAATTCTATCGAAAAAGCATCATTTTAAACAACTTAGCGGGTGTTCAAATGGCCCAAAGTGACTTTGAGGCTGCAGAACGATCCATGAGTTTGGCTATTTCTTTTGGAGAACAATACATGGCTTCTGACTTAGAGGCGCTGGAGTACCAAAAAATCCTACAAGACTACCTTCGGTCTTTAGATAATCTGGCGGGCCTTTACAAACAAATGGGCTTCTATTCCCGGGCAAAGCAGCTATTGGAGTTTTCTTTCCGCAGAAAATCAGAAGAATTAGGCGAAGATGATCTCAATACGACCAAGTCCAGAATTCTTTTGGGTCAGGTATATTTTGATACCCAGGATCTTGATTTGGCTAGAAAGTACCTTGAGGATGGATTAGAAAGACTCCGCCAGAGCGATCAGGAAAATGCCTATTGGCTCGGTGATGGCCTTCATACCTTGGCTCGAATGGAAGATTTTTTACAGAATGAGGACAAAGCGGACTCTCTTTATCGATTGGCAAATGGAATTTTCGAGGAAGAATTTCAGGGTGAGTATGATGTGATTAATTTAGAATTTTTGAAAAATTTCAGTCTCTTCCTTGCAGAAAATCAGAGAATCAATGAGGCAGTATCCCTCTCTCGGACTGCAAGAAACTACCTTGCTGAGATCAGTTCAGACAATCTGTATCTGGACTACAACCAGGCCGTCAATCAGGCTGCTATTTATGAACTCGGAAATCAATACACTCAGGCTTTGAAAACGGCTACCGAGGCTTTTGGGCTTTGGGATCAATTGCTTGATCAGCGGACTAGCCTCAATGATTCCCTTCAAGCAGTCTTTCAAAAGCCACAATTAATTCTGATTCGAAATCGAAGTAGGTATCATCTGGAAAACCGGGATTCCGAGCTTTTGAAATCCATCGAAAAAGAGCTTCTAGAAGGACTTCAGATCATTGATTCTCAGTCGGATTTTCTTTTTGAACCTTCGGATATCAGTATTCAGCTTGACCTCAACCGCGAGTATTTTGAGTTTTTGGAACAAATCGAACTCGAGCTCTATCAAATCAGTGGAAATGAAAGCCACTTGGACAGGCTTCTAGCCTATCATGAGCATGCCCGCTATCGTCAAATCAGGTCACGGCTTCAAAAAAATCAATTGGTTCGTTTTGGCGGAATTCCCCTTGATGTACAGGACAGGGAACAAAAGCTGAAAGAAAAACTGAAAGAGTCCCTTCAAACCGGGACCAAAAATTTATCTCGCTATTCACAGACGAAGGAAGAATGGGCTGATTTCTTGGATAGTCTGAGAATACAATACCCCAGTTATTTTCAGTTGCATTTTGAGACAAGCCAAAATGTCCTGCAAAGAGTCTACGCGCAACTCAATCCAGATATAACATATTTACGTTACCTTCATTTGGGAAAAGATTGGTGGGTTTTGGCTATTCATGGAGCGGAGAAAAATCTCATTCCGCTCGATGCTTCAGCACTTTCCAAAGCGCTGGATAAGCTTGCCGATCAATCATCCAAGAATAGCTTTCAAACGGCTCTTTTTCATGAGCTGTATCAACTGATCTGGAAGCCCGCAGCACACCACATCCAAACAAAAAGAGTTGCGGTGATTCCAGAAGGATTGATGTTTAACCTAAGTTTTGAGGTACTCAGCACTGAGCGAAAAGACAATTGGTCAGAGCTGGTAGACTATTCCTTGCTTCAAGACCATAGCTTTTCTTACCAATACGGACTCCTTCTAATGGATGACGAGGCTAACCAAGCCTATGAGGATCAGTTGGTGGCCTTTGCTCCTGGTTTTTTTGATCAAATGAAGCAAAGGTATCAAGCGGCCTTTCTGGACCGACAGTTTTTAGATAAAAGCTACATGCAACTTATTCCTCAGCCCTTTACAAGAAGATTGGTGGAGGAAATTGCCTCCCGATTTGATGCTAGAACTTTTTTGGAGAGTGGGTCTACGGTGAGCAATTTTAAAAATGAAGCAGGGAAATCGCGCATTATTCATTTAGGGACACATGCCTTTTCCAGCAATGTCAATCCCAATGATACTCATTTGGTCTTTGCCAAATCTTCTGATAATCCTCTCGAACCACATGAGCTTTTTGCAAGTGAAATCTATGAGTTGGATCTGACATCCGAATTGGCAGTGCTCCTAGCCTGTGAGTCGGGCAAACCTGCCTATGCACCAGGAGAGGGCATGATTTCATTGGCTCATGCCTTCAATTACGCTGGGACCAAGTCCCTTTTGATCGGGTTGGGAAAAATCGATGAAAAGGCCAGTGTGAGTATTGCAGAAGATTTTTATGATTTTTTGGAGGATGGCCTGGGTAAGGATGAGGCTTTACGAAATGCTAAGCTCAACTATCTGGCTCAGGCCAAAGGAAGAGAATTGGACCCCTCTTTTTGGGCCAGTTTGATTATTTTGGGAGATGTTCGGCCAGTGGAGCTGAAAACCAAATCTTATTTAGGGCTTATTTTCACAGGAATTTTGTTGGTGTTTTTAGTGCTCTTTTGGGTTTTTCGAAAAAAAATCACCTAGTCTTTGATGACTTTTTACTGAAGTATCCGATGATAGGGAAAGGATTAAATAAATACTCTCTGTCATGAAAAATTTCAAACATCAAGTATTCAGACTTTTATTAATTTCTATGGCCATGTGGATTGTGGCCTGCTCAGAGGATACAGACCCTACTCCAAGTCCTCAGGCACCTACTCAGCAGCAGGATATAGCTGCAGTGGATAGTCAGATTGAAAGCTTCATTTCTCAATACAACGTACCGGGAGCCAGTTTAGCAATTTCCAAAAACGGTAAACTGGTCTATCAAAAAGCCTACGGTGTGGCAGATCAAGCCCAAAACAAGGCCATGGAGTTGAATACCCAAATGAGAGTGGCCAGTGTATCAAAAACCTTCACAGGAATGGCCATCATGCTTTTGGTTCAGGATGGAGAAATCAGCCTTGAGGACAAAGTTTTTGGAGAAGGAGGAATTTTGGGAACCACCTACGGTACTAAAGCGTATTCGGACCGAGTAAAACAGGTTACTGTGAAAAATCTCCTGCAGATGACGACAGGAGGCTGGGTAGTGAATGGAAATAGAGATGCCATTGATTTTCAGCAGCAGCAGACCAATGATGGTTTTTTTGACTGGATGATGGATAATGCGACACTGAACTTTGATCCTGGAACACAGTATTGGTATATCAATACCAACTATTTTGTGGCAGCTAGAATTGTGGAGAAGGTTTCCGGAAAAAGCTTTTCACAATTTGTCAAGGAGCGAATCACTGATCCATTGAAAATGACCGGAACTGCCTTCGGAAAAAATGGAACCCAAGGTAAGTTGCCGAATGAAGCGATTTATTACGGCCAGGGTGGCACCCAAGGGTTTGAGTACAATTTTAACCTGGAAAGACGTGATGGAGATGCTGGAATTGTGACCACAGCACCCGACCTTCTTCGGTTTGTCACAGCTATTGATGGGAATCCCTCCAGACCTGATCTTTTGGAATCTGCCATTTATAATCAATTTGTCCAAGGCTCTTCTGTAAACCCCGGGTTTGCAAATGGTATAGCCCAAGCGAATCAAGTTAAATACTTCTATGGTGCATTACCCGGAACGCGATCAGGTTATATGTTTCATTCTAACGGAATGGCTGCAGCCTTGATCTTTAATGGTAATGGAGACTACACCCAGTCCAATTACAACAGCACCTTTGCAAGAGCGCATGATGAGCTGATGGTTAATCTGATTTCCAAGAATTTAAACGTTTATCAGGACATTGATCAATTCTAGTGCAGTTTACTTCTAGCTACTCCTTGGGATAAAATAGATTTACTAGTATCTTTTTGGCAACTAGCTGAGTATGCCAAAAGATTCGATCAATCAGTTGTCGCAAGAAGAGCTTATCCGAGGGATCAAGGAGAATGAAAGAAGAGTGATGAGCTCACTTTATATCGATGTCTTTCCCAAGGTGAAAAGCTACATTATCCAAAATAATGGAGATGAGGATCAGGCAAAAGATATCTTTCAGGAGGCCTTTTTAGTGGCTTGGCAAAAAGTAAAAGAAGGGGAATTTCTCCCTCAAAACAGCACTGCGATGCAGGGATTTCTCTTTCAAGTTTCTAAAAATAAATGGTTGGATTGGCTTCGGTCTAGCAGATTCAAAAAGGAAAGCTCACTGGGTGCCATTTCGATCGAAGTGGCGGATGCTGAAGAAGAATTTCTGCTGGACGAAAGGCTGAGCATGCTTGATCGGGCTTTTCAGCAGTTGGGAGAGAGTTGCCAGGAATTGTTGAAACTCTTCTATTTCAAAAAAATGTCTTTGGACAAATTAGCTCAAAGCTTCGGGTGGACCCCAAAGACCGCCAAAAACAATAAATATCGCTGTATGGAGTCACTCCGAAAAATCATAAATCCCTGATGTCAAAAGATCTACATATCACCCCACTTGAATATGAGTTGATCGAAGCTTGGCTAGATGAGTCCCTTTCTTCTGAGCAGGAGAAGGTATTTCAGGACTTGAAAAAAGAAGATTCTGATTGGTCGCTGAAAGTGAAGGAAGTAAAGGCACTCCGCGAGGACCTGGAATCCCTCTTGGTCAAGAATGAACTGGAAAAAATCCATGAAGAAGCATTTGCAGGAACTAACCCAAGGACGGCAACATTTTCAAGATGGATTTGGGCAGTGGCAGCTAGTGTAGCTTTGATCCTTGTGGCTTGGTGGGGATTTCAGGGTGGGTTCCAAGACTCGAATCAAAAACTCTTTGAGGCTTATTACGAGACTGATCCTGGTTTGATTACAGCGATGTCCGGTACAGATTCCTATGAATTTGATCGGGGTATGGTTGATTTCAAAGAAGGGAAATATCAGGAGGCCTTGGCCCAATGGGAGCTCCTGCTAAAAGAGAACCCTGCCGATGACACGCTACTGTATTTTGTGGCTATGGCTCATCTGGAAATGGAAAATTACCCTTTGTCTCAAGAACTTTTGAAGCAGGTAGCCGATGAAGATTCCTCTGAATTCAAGGAAGATGCCAGCTGGTATCTTGCCTTGATTTATCTGAAGAAGGGAGAAATGGAAGAGGCAAAACTCATCTTGTCTAATTTGGCAAAACCAGAGGCTCAGGAGCTATTGCAAAAAATTCAAGAATAATCTTTAGCATTTTTGATGACTATTTGAAGACCATCCGATGAGTAAGCAAACCACTACTTACTTGTCTTATGAAAAAGTTACTTTTCCTCTTTTTGGTGACCTTGACTATTTCTTGTCAGGAAGACACCGAGCCAGCAAATCCTACCGATCCGACCACTCCCCCTGTAGGAGAAAACCCGCCCGTAAATTATCAAACTCAAGATGTTCAGATTGTCTTGCCCGAGGGAAGCTCTTTGGACCTAACTGGGGCGGAATTGCTTTCATTTGGAGAAAGATTCCCTGTTGGAAGTGAGGGAAAGGTAAAAGCAATAGCAACTCCCGGCGAAGGCAGTGTTACCTTTCTTTTGGATAAAAATGGGGAAATAGTTCTGATGGGGTACCTTTCGAGTGATCAAAATAAACTGTCTCCTCAGACCACAGCGGATGTGTTATTGTATCAAGGAAGCCGCTTATGGTTAATTCCCGGACAAAATGCCCCAAGTTTCTTTGCCAAAATAGATGAAATTTCTCCCACAGTTTCCTGGAGAGAAGAATTTGAAGGATTATGGAAGCAAGATCCACTCATACTTTCCAAGGGGATTTTTGTTGAGCCATTGAAGGAAGTATTAAAGCAAATCATGCCCGAACCCAATGAATTGGATATCCGAGCCAAAGTATCCGATATTCAAGTAGATGCGGCAGATATCAAAAGCGGTATTCAGGTTTTTGAAAGCGACCTAGGAAAAATTTCCGTTACCAATTCCTATCGAAGAAGAGCGCATGCTTTCCTGTACAAAGTATCTTCAAAGGATGAATCCGGGGTGAAAACAACTCTTATAACCAATTTAGGAGGCAGTACACCAGCCAAGGAGGATTTTCCCATTGACCCAGCCTCAGCTGCCAATTCTTTAACAGGGATATTGGGCAGCCTGGTGGAAAATACACAATCGGAAATAGCAGCGAAAACAAGTGGTCCAGCATCCTTGCCTTTGGAAGATAAGGAAAGTGAGGCTGAGTATAAGCTGCATATCGTAGGCCCAGGAATAAGCTCGACCAATCCAAAAACCGAAGCAGAGTTCCTCAAATTGACCCGGCTGGAAGTGGAGACTTTTGCCATTGATTTTATGTTCCCGCTCATCATGGAGATTTTTGGGTACAAGGGAGATCTAAAAGAAGGTGGGATTGATATTAAGAATGGGAGAGTTGAGGCTTTTATCGAAAAGACTGAATTGTTTTTAAAGGCTAGCCCCGATGTTTATGAGGAAATAAAAAAAGGTCAATATGCTGCTGCCTTGAAAAAAGGAATCGAAAAAGTGGAAACAGGCCTAATTGAATCTAGTTTTAAGGAGTTGGCTTTCACAGGCTTTGACATCATGACTGAATTTGGAAAAGACTACGTGAAGGATTTTCCCAAAGTAGACGCCAGTAAATATGATGAGGTTTTTGAAAGTGCAGGAAGAGTCCTTAAAGTTTTGAATTCGGCCCTTTTGGCAGGAGATTTTCTTCGAATTGGCCTGGATTTTAGAAATTCCCGTCAGTTTGAGGAATGGACAGTCACAGCCCGCTCTGCCAAAGTCAGTCTGCTTCCCGCAGAGGCAACGGTTTCCAGCCGAGGTAACAAAGAGATCAAAGCCGAAATAAAAAATTTAGAAGAAGAAGGGGGCGATAATTTCCCCTATTTCAAATGGAGCACTTCTGGAAAATACGGCTACATCCAGGACAAAAAAGGTAACAAGGGCAAGTCATTTGACAGTTCGGACAAAGAAATCACTTATTACTCCGAGACCAGCGCCTCAGATCTCCCTGAAGAAAACAACTTCGAATACGTCTATGTGGAGGCTTATTACAAAAATCAGCTCATAGGTAGGGACACTACTGTCCTCAATCTGAAAAAGAGCACCTATATCCTGAAACCTGGAGGTCTAGTACTTTCCGGCAAGGAAGATCAGATAAATACAGCCAAACTCTATATCGAGCCAGTGAATCAACGAGATGCAGATTTCACAGGTAAAAAGGTGGTGTGGACGACCGAGGGTAAACACGGGCGCTTAGTGAAATTTGCAGAAAATGGGACCGTCATCACCACCTACGATGAAAACTGGATCAATTATTTAGTGACAGATGAGGACACAGAAAAAGGAAGGGAGACGGTCAAGGCGAGAATTTATGAGAAATCAGCAGTAGATGGAGAGTATTTTCTTTACGAGGAATTGACCTTGGATATCGAGATTGACAATTCAGATAATATCAAAATCATTACAGTAGACCTTTCGCTCACCAGTTTCCAAAACAACTCGGATAAATTCTATACCTGTGGGTCAAGGTTACAGTTTCTGGTGGAGCCCGAACCAAATGCAATTTCCTACACAGCCAAAATCATAGACTTGACTCCAGGAGGTAATTTTCTGGGCCAAACAGCTAGTTGGAGTGCCAATAAAACTCCAGAGGAAGACGGAAAGTACAGGGCTTTCATCGTAGCCTTCAAAACCCAAAGCCGACCTGTAAATTTAGGACCTCCCAATTGTGCGGCAATTGCGGCAGAGGTGAATTCTAAATTTGTGGGCAAAGCTCAAGTCGTCATCCGGTTGAAAGATCCCGGCTAAGAATGCATAGCCACAGAACGTAGAAAAGTCATTGGTGATAAAGTAAGTCCTTTCTCCACCAATGACTTTTTTATAAAAATTCTTTGATGACTTTTTTCAATTCCCCACGATGAGTAAGCAAACCACTACTTACTTGTCTATGAAAAAGCTATTCTTTCTACTCTTTGGGCTTTATTTGTCCTATCCTGTTTTTTCACAAACCACCTACTATTATCCTCCCGGTTATTTTGGGTTGTACAACAATCAATCCACCAGTGCCCGAGCCCAGGGGATGGGCTTCACTACGCTGACCAGAGCCGGAATCGAAAATTCCTTTTATAATCCTGCAGCCATCGGGAGTTCAAAGACCCCCATTCAGGCCTACGCTAACTATGCCAACGGCCATTCTTATCGACCAAATTCCAGATATTATTTCGTAGGAGGGGCGGTAAGGCTGAAAGAAAAAATCTCCGTCGGTCTTTCCTATTTCAGCTATCAGAATCCCGATCCCGTTTGGACGACTATTATCGGTGGTGGAACATTTGACACCGATTTCTTCTCTCAGCGGGCTATTTCCATTTTGGCTGCATATGAGCTTATGGAGGGCCTTCAGGTCGGCCTCAGTGCCAATATGATGCAGGAAAATGCAGTAAATGGAGAAAAGACCAATTCCGACTTTATCCCAAGTCTTGGGGCTCAATACCAAAAAGGGGTAAATTTTTTCAAGTCTGAAAAGATCCGAAATCAGCAGTTTTTTGGGGCCTTATCACTCTCTAATTTCCTCTTCAATGGTGAGACCAATCAGGAATATCAGGACTGGATGTCCATCAGTTATTTGCCCATTATCCTCAGACTGGGTACAGGGTACTCTTTCCAGCTTCCTCTTAGTTCTGGTCTTACTTCTGGCAAGGCATACTTTAGAGAAGGGGCTCAGGCAGTAGACCTTCGACTCGATCTTCAATTTCAGGATTACCTTCCGGGAGGCCCTGAAAATAATACTGATCATGAGCTTAGTACCGCTTTTGGCGTCGGTGCCGAGGCTTGGTTTTTCGAAAGACTGGCCTTTAGGATTGGATATTTCACCGAAAAAGGTCCCTCGGGTATTCAATCCGATGGGGATATCTGGGTCACCGGTAATCGAGCTGGATTTTCTTGGGGCTATGGTACCCTGATTCCAACCTACCAGCTCACGGATGGAAAAATGCCATTTGATATAGAAGTCAATCTGGTCACCGGCAAGCAGATTACCTCCCTGAATGAAGAAATATACACCCATCCGGCCATTTTCGCCGATGATACCTTCCAGTTTGCTTTTGGGCTCAATCTGCTTTGGAGATGAGGTGCCTATGAACTATTCAACTTTCGGAATTAGTCTCCAATATCCCCTTCAAATCCGCCGGTGAATAGTTTACCGACTTTAAGGTCTTGTGATCCCCTTCTCTAAAAACCAGATATAGGTCCCCCTCTTTTTCATAAAAGCAGGGGGTGCCTTTTGCTTCATAGTGTGCCACTGTGGCTTTGGCTTCCTCTTCGGTTTTGCAGGCTTTGCTCATGTTGGAGCGCTGTACTTCATCGAAAAGGGACTTGAACTTTTCTCCCAAGCCAAATTCCAATATGGCTCCGGAGAGTACGTACTGTAAATCACAAAGCGCATCGGCGATTTCGACCAAGTCTTTGTTTTCAATCGCCTCTTCCAGCTCTTTTAGCTCTTCGGACAAAAGGGAAACCCGGAGATTGCATCGAGTCTCAGAGGGAATCGTAGGCTCAGGTAGCACCGGGTGCTTGAATGTCTGATGAAAAAGGGCAACTGAAGTAAGGGACTTAGGGTCTTGCATGATTTAAGGTTGATTTGAGTTTTGAAATAAATGAAAAAGACCGGAAAACCGGCCTTTTCCTAGGTGCTTTTTCCAGCTTAAAGAGCAGCCATATACCGGTCGCTCACTGTATTCCAGTTGATTACATTCCAGAAAGCTGTTACATAATCCGGTCTTCTGTTCTGATAGTTGAGGTAATAGGCATGTTCCCATACATCGATTCCCAAAAGAGGGGTTCCTTTGAAATCAGAAATATCCATCAGAGGATTATCCTGATTTGGGGTAGATCCCACGGCGAGTTTTTTGTCTTCCCCTACGACGAGCCAAGCCCAGCCTGAGCCAAAGCGGGTTTTTGCTGCAGTTTCAAATTGAGAAGCAAATTCTTCAAAGCTTCCAAAAGAGCTATTGATTGCCTCAGCGAGGTCGCCTTCAGGTCGCTCTGCCGCATCAGGAGTCATGACTTTCCAAAACAGCTCATGATTATAATGTCCCCCTCCATTGTTTCTCATTTTGGTGGAAAACTTGGAAATATTTCCCAAGATATCTTCCAACGAGCGACTGGAGTCAACTTGCTCTTCACCCATGGCATCGTTTAGGTTTTTGGCGTAGCCTGCAGCATGCTTGGTAAAGTGAATCTCCATGGTCATCGCGTCGATGTGTGGTTCGAGAGCGGAAAAATCAAATGATAGCGGAGTCTGGGTCATGCTAGTGGCCAATACAGATTGTGCATCTCCTTTCACGTCTCCGGAGCAGGCGCTGAGAATCGCTGTGCCTCCCAATGAAAGGGCTAGCCCGGTTTTACTTGTATTTGCTAAAAAAGCTCTTCTAGAGAGATTGAAGTTCATCTTATCCATGGTTATATTTTTGATTAAGAGTTGCTAATGAATAACTAAAATTAGGGATTATCTGACGAAATTGGAACCATAATCGGACATATAGTCTGAAACAGTGACAAGATGTTAAAGTTTTTAAGCTGAACAGGCTATGGAGAAGTTTTTGAATCAGGAATTTTCTTTAGAATTTCTATGAATATTTCTTTCTATAAATATCAAGGGACAGGAAACGACTTTGTCATGATCGATGATCGGGATGAGGTTTTAGATCTGAGTGACATTTCCTGGGTGAAACGCCTGTGCGATCGCAAATTTGGAATTGGTGCAGATGGATTGATTGCCATCCGAAACCACAAGGACTATGACTTTGAAATGGTTTATTTCAATTCTGATGGTAGTCAAAGTATGTGTGGCAATGGGGCGCGCTGTGCAGTAGCTTTTGCCGGACAGTTGGGGATAGTATCTGAAAAAACCAAGTTCTTGGCTATTGACGGGCCACACGAGGCGCTACTTTCGGATTCCATTGTGGAGCTAAAAATGGGAGATGTCTCATCCATTGATGTTTTGGAAGGAGATTTTTTTGTGAATACAGGTTCGCCTCATCACATTCGGATGGTCGAGGAGATTGATTCTTATCCTGTTTTCGAGCAAGGGAAAGAAGTTCGATACTCGGAGCAATACCAGCCTGCCGGCACGAATGTAAACTTTATCCAGAAACAGTCCGAGGAACGAATTTTCGTACGTACTTATGAGCGTGGGGTAGAGAATGAAACCCTTTCTTGTGGTACAGGAGTGACTGCAGCTGCCTTGGCTTTTGCTGCAGATCGAGAGGCAGCTACCATTCAGATTCAAACCCTAGGAGGGGAATTGGCCGTACGATTTGAGAAAGCCCCCGGTGTTGGGTACCAAAACATTTGGTTAATCGGTCCTGCAGAGCGGGTTTTTAGTGGAGAAATTAAACTATAGATCACTTAAACCCATGATCAACCCTTCCCAAAGTCAATTATCAATTCTAATAAAAAGGGCTTAATTTTAGGCCGCATTTAGCACAAGACAGATAGAGATGTTAGATATTATAGCAAAAGGTATAGCAAAAGTATTCGGCACCAAGTCCGATCGAGATATTAAAGAGTTACTTCCTAGAGTCAAAGAGATCAATCAGGCATTCGCAGCATTGAGTGGATTGAGTGATCAGGAACTCCGGGCAAAGACTGGTGAAATCAGATCTAAAGTGGATGCCCACTTGAAGGATTTTGACGATAGAATCGAAAAGCTTCGATCAGAAATCGAAGGTCTTCCTGCTGATGCTATTCATCAAAAAGACCAGCTTTTTACCCAAATCGAGGAAATTGAAAAAAACCGCGATAAGGCCCTAGAGGAAATTCTGGATCAGGTAATGCCTGAGGCTTTTGCCGTGGTGAAGGAAACTGCGCGAAGATTTAAAGAAAATGGAAAGCTGGTAGTCGAAGCGACTAATCGCGATAAGGAGCTTGCCGCTTCCAAACCCAATGTGGAGATCGATGGAGATACAGCCATTTGGCATAATAAATGGCTGGCCGCGGGCAATGAGGTCGTGTGGGACATGGTTCACTACGATGTACAGCTCATTGGTGGTATGGTTTTGCATCAGGGAAAAATTGCCGAGATGGCGACTGGTGAAGGTAAAACCCTCGTGTCCACACTTCCCGCATACCTAAATGCACTAGCTGGTCGAGGTGTCCACATCGTCACAGTCAATGATTACCTAGCCAAGCGTGATTCCGAGTGGAATGCGCCACTTTTTGAATTCCATGGTCTTTCTGTGGATTGTATCGATAAGTATCAGCCCAATTCTTTTGGAAGGAAAAAAGCTTACCAATGCGACATCGTGTACGGTACGAATAATGAGTTTGGCTTTGATTACTTGCGGGACAATATGGCTCGGGAAGCAGGTGATTTGGTACAGGGTAAGCATCACTTTGCCATGGTCGATGAGGTTGACTCCGTATTAATTGATGATGCGAGAACACCGCTGATTATCTCAGGTCCAGTTCCAAGAGGAGATGTGCATGAATTTGATCAGATGAAACCTCGGGTTTCTACTTTGGTGGATGAGCAGCGTAAGTTGGTTCAGGGCTTCTTGACCACTGCCAAAAAGCAAATTGCTGAAGGAAATGAAAAAGAAGGTGGTTTGGCGCTTTTTAGAGCCTATCGAGGAATGCCTAAATACAAGCCCTTGATCAAATACCTTTCTGAGCCGGGAATTCGTGTGATTTTGCAGAAAACCGAAAACTTTTATCTGCAGGACAACAAGAGAAATATGCCTGAGGCGGATGAGCCACTACTTTTTACCATTGATGAAAAAAGCAATGTAGTCGATCTGACTGACCGTGGTATCGAAACGATGACTACTAAAAATGAAGACGCCGACTTCTTCATTATGCCGGATATCGGGGTGGTCATTGCAGAGCTGGAAAAAGACGAAAGTCTGGATGAGAAGGAGAAACTCGTTCGAAAAGAAGAGGTCATTAAAGACTATGGTGTGAAAGCACAGCGAATTCATACAGTCAATCAGCTTTTGAAGGCTTACTGTATGTTTGAGCGTGATACTGAATACATTATTGTCGACGGAAAGGTGAAAATCGTCGATGAGCAAACCGGTCGTGTGATGGAGGGCCGACGCTATTCAGACGGTCTTCACCAAGCGATTGAGGCGAAGGAAAATGTCAAAGTAGAGGACGCCACGCAGACCTATGCGACCATTACGCTTCAAAACTACTTCCGAATGTACCACAAGCTTGCTGGTATGACTGGTACAGCTGAGACAGAAGCGGGCGAGTTTTGGGAGATTTATAAATTGGATGTGGTGGTGATTCCTACTAATAAGCCCATTCAGCGAGATGACCGTCAGGATAAGGTTTACAAGACTGTTCGAGAGAAATTCAATGCGGTAGGTGAAGAAATCAATGAACTCGTCAAGCAAGGTCGCCCAGTATTGGTGGGTACGACTTCGGTAGAAATATCCGAGGTGCTCAGCCGAATGCTGACTTTGAAAAAAATCCCACACCAGGTCCTTAATGCGAAGCAACATGCTAAGGAAGCAGATGTCGTCGCTGAGGCGGGTAAGCCTGGCACTGTGACCATCGCAACCAACATGGCGGGTCGAGGAACAGATATCAAGTTGACTCCAGAATCACGTCAGGCGGGAGGTTTGGCCATTATAGGTACCGAGCGCCACGAGTCTAGACGTGTGGACCGTCAGTTGAGAGGTCGATCAGGACGTCAGGGAGATGTGGGTTCTTCCCAGTTCTTTGTCTCCTTGGAGGATTCACTGATGCGACTTTTTGGATCAGACCGCATCGCCAAATTGATGGACCGAATGGGTCTAGAGGAGGGAGAAGTGATTCAGCATAGCATGATTACCAAGTCTATCGAACGTGCTCAGCGAAAGGTAGAGGAGAATAACTTTGGTACACGAAAGCGACTTTTGGAGTATGATGATGTGATGAACTCACAACGTGAGGTGGTGTATAAGCGCCGTCGAAATGCTTTGAAAGGTGAGCGTCTAGAGTTGGATATTCTGAATATCATGTATGATGTGGCCGAAAGCATCATCGATGTGGCAAAATCCACTGATGATGCCGAAAACCTCCGCATGAATATCTTTACCTCCCTAGGTTTGGATTATCAAATCTCTGAGGGTGATCTGAAGTCCAAAGATGCTGGCGTATTGACACAAGAGCTTTACGAAGCGGCATTCAAAAACTATCAGGAAAAAAATCAGCGCATCATCCAAGCTGCTCTTCCGGTACTCCGTCGAGTGCATGAGGAGCGAGGAGCAACGGTGAAGGACATTATGGTGCCCATTTCAGATGGCATCAAGCAAATTGGCGTGGTAGCCAATCTAGAAAAGATGCTCGCCACAGAGGGTCAGGATCTCATTCGATCTCTGGAGAAAAATGTGACTTTGGCGATTATCGATCAAAACTGGAAAGAGCACCTTCGAGACATGGATGATTTGAAGCAATCTGTACAAAATGCTGTCTACGAGCAAAAGGACCCGCTATTGATCTATAAGTTTGAGGCTTTTGAGATGTTTAAGCGTTTCATAGGTAAGCTGAATGAAGATATGATTTCATTCTTGACCCGTGCGGAGCTTCCGAAGCAAGATCCTGCCCAAGTACAGCAGGCACAAGCACAACGAGCTGCCGAACCTGCCGTTCAGGCCTCAAAAGCTGAAGCAGGAAGTACTTTGAACCCGGAAGCTAATCGTGCAGCTGCTGCAGCCGCCACGGCAGGAAGACCTGCCCCACAGGTGGTTGCTCCGAGAAAGTCAGAGAAAACTTACGGAAGAAACGACCGGATTACTGTTCAATACAATGACGGTTCTACCAAGAAAGATGTGAAGTTCAAGAGTGTAGAGCAGGATATCCAAGAAGGTAAGTGTGTAATCATAGATAATTAAGCCATGCGGAAACTCTGGGTAATTGTATTGATAGTAGTGGCAGGTGCCTGTAAGTCCGGTTCGAATCTGACGACTTCACCGAGTGATTTCGAAAACTACAGCGAAGACTTAAGTGCTACACTGCCCCAATATCCAGATTACAAATCCGAAATGGCTCAACTCCCGGCACTACCTGCTCCGGAGTCACCTCAGGCTATTGATGATCAGCTTAAAGAGCTTGCACGTCAGAAATATGAGAGAAATACCTCTGAGCCTTATTTCAATGGATACAGGATTTTGATTTATTCTGGCCTTGATCGAGACCTTGCTTTCAAAACGCAGGAAGAATTAAGAGAGGCAATGCCAGATATCAATCCTGAGATTCAATATGAGCAGCCCCGATATTTGGTGAAAGTGGGGCGATATGGTCATAAGATTGAAGCTCTCAAGCTTTTGTATGATATTAAATCTGTATTTCCGACAGCTCGTATAGTTAGAGACCGTATTCAACGAAAAGATTTTACCCTACCAAGTCAAACCAATAATGCTGAAGGAGAAAATTAAAAGCCTAGCTCAGGAACTGAAAGAGGAAGTGATTTCTAACAGGAGACACCTTCATGCTAATCCTGAACTGAGTTACCAAGAGTTTGAGACAGCTAATTTTGTAAAGCAAAAACTTGAAGAAATTGGCATTCATAAAATCGAATCGAAAGCAACTACCGGTTGGACGGCATTGATTGAAGGAAAAAACCCTACCAAGAAGGTTATAGCGCTACGAGCCGATATGGATGCTCTGCCAATCGTGGAGGCTAATGAGGTCTCTTATAAGTCTCAAAAAGAGGGAGTTATGCATGCTTGTGGTCATGATGCACATACTGCATCTTTGCTGGGAGCAGCCAAAATTTTGCATCAGGTTCGAGATCAGTTTGAAGGAACAATAAAATTACTTTTTCAGCCTGGGGAGGAAGTTGCTCCGGGTGGTGCCTCTTTTATGATTAAAGATGGGGCTTTAGAAAACCCCAAGCCAGCCGGAATCATCGGGCAACATGTGATGCCATTTATTCCTGCGGGAAAAGTGGGTTTTCGCCAGGGCATTTATATGGCAAGTGCAGATGAACTTTACCTGACCGTGAAAGGTAAGGGAGGACACGGAGCCATGCCAGAGACCTTAATTGATCCTGTCCTGATTGCTTCTCATTTGATTGTGGCCATGCAGCAGGTGATCAGTCGGGCTTCAAGCCCTAAAGTACCTTCTGTGCTGTCTTTTGGAAGAGTAGAAGCCCTTGGAGCTACCAATGTGATTCCGAATGAAGTGAAAATTCAAGGTACTTTCCGAACTCTCAATGAAGAATGGAGAGCAGCAGCTCACAAAAAGATGCTTCAATTGGCACACGGCTTAGTAGAAAGTATGGGTGGAGAGCTAGACTTTGAAATTCGAAAAGGCTATCCCTTTCTACAAAATGACCCCGAGCTCACCGCGCGAGCCACTGATGCTGCAAAAGAGTATTTGGGTGAGGAAAATGTCGTGGACTTGGATATTTGGATGGCGGCGGAAGATTTTGCTTACTATTCACAGGAGATCGATGGCTGCTTTTACCGCCTAGGCACTCGGAATGAGGCTAAAGGAATTGTTTCGGGAGTTCATACCCCGACTTTTGATATCGAAGAGGATGCCTTGGAAATAGGTGCGGGGCTAATGGCTTGGCTAGCCGTATCAGAACTCGAAAAAGCTTAATCCTAGCTTAATTAATTATTCTATTCTCTACCGTAATTTCGAGCTTTAATTTAAAGACATGAAGGTTTATAAAACTCTGTTTCTAGCAGGCCTTATGATGCTAGCGACTTCTCAGGCATTTGCCTGGGGACAATTAGGACACTATTTGATCGGCTATATGGCTGAGCGACAGATGAAAAAGTCCACCCTCAAAAAAGTTGAAAAGGTGCTTTACCCCATGTCTTTGGGGCGAAGTGGTACCTGGATGGATGAAGTTCGTTCGGATAGAAACTATGATTATGCTACGACTTGGCACTACCTGACAAGTAAGGAAGGTGAATACAATCCAGAAATTCAAGAAAGTACCGGAGATGCTTTTGAGGCAATTCAGCGCTTGAAGGCCGAATTGATTGCTGGGGGATTGAGCCCAAAAGAAGAGTCAGAAAAGCTTAAAATGTTGATCCACATGGTGGAAGATATTCATCAGCCACTACATGTAGGCACAGGGGAAGACCGTGGAGGAAATGATGTGAAGATCGAGTTTTTCGGAAGGCCAACCAATCTACATGCGCTTTGGGACAGTGGAATGATTGAACGTCAGGGGATGAGTTACTCTGAAATTGGAGATGAACTTTTTAGAAGAATTACCCCTGAACTGCAGGATAGTTATCGTGAGGCGACTATGGAGGATTGGCTCAAGGAAGCAGTCAGTCTTCGGCCTGCTGTATATGATTTGCCCGAAGATCGCAGACTTAGCTATTTATATATGTATCAAAATTATCACATCGCTGAGGAGCGAATGATTGCTGCAAGTGTCAGGCTCGCTCAGATTTTAGATGAAATTTACGGCTAGTCGTCAAAAAAAATTTAAGTCCATGACCTTGAGTGATTTGTCGCTCAAGGTCATTTTTTTATATTTAGAATTAGTGTTGAGTAAACTCGTGTATCAAAGAGTTTTTTACCAAGAGATGCCTTAATTAGTTTGGAAAAGAAATGGGAGAATCTTTTAGAGCAAATTTTTGAATATCCAAATTACTCAAGACACTCAAGAATTTTGCTGTAACTCTTAGATTAATAAAGAGGAGCGCGCCTAACTAGGTTATTAAAAAAACGAAGAGATGAAAATCAAATTGGCCATTGCTGAGGACAATTCATTTTTGCTAAAAGCAATTTTGGAGAAGCTTGCATTTTTCCCGGATCTTGAAGTGAAGTTCCATGCCACGAACGGATTGGATCTTTTAGAAAAGCTGGAGGAAGATTCCAATGTGGGATTAATACTCATGGACATTGAAATGCCTAAAATGGATGGGATTAAGGCAGTGGAGGAAGTGAGCAAGCGATATCCACAGATCAAAACCATCATGCTCACTGTTTTTGATAATGACGAGCATATTTTCCGAGCGATTCAGGCCGGTGCACATGGATATTTTTTAAAAGAGGTTAGTCCACCTGATCTGTATCAAGGTATTTTGGATACTTTGGAGGGTGGAGCTGCGATGACACCGAGTATAGCTTTGAAAACGCTTAAGCTTCTAAGAAATCCACCGAATTTTGATAAGCCAAAAGAAGACATATCGCTTACCAAACGGGAAATAGAAATTTTAGAACAAACAGCTAAAGGGCTCAGCTACAATCAAATAGGTGAAAATCTATTTATTTCTCCCAAGACAGTTCGAAAACATATTGAAAATATTTACAATAAACTCCAAGTCCATAATAAAATGGAAGCCGTACAGAAAGCGGTGAAGAATCGGCTTATTTAAAAAATTGAATATCCACTAAAAAAAATCTTAGAACCGAATCAATTTTGGAAAAATGTCGTTAAATTAAAGACAAATTTCTAAAAGATGAGCAATTCAGATCAACAAAAGTTAGGGATAGTAGCTGAGGAGATGGCTACGTATATGACTAGTGTTCCTGGATATTCCCGCTATCCTTCGATGCGTGGTATCCCTTTGAGTGGCTTTTTTTCGAACAGAATGCTTGTAGTTGATATGATTCGAATGGGGATTCCGACCTCGCTTTTCCTGTCCATCAAGGACTTAGCGCCATTCTCTGATCAAGAGTGGTCAGATTTTCTAGATATCTCCCTAAAGTCGCTTCAGCGTTATAAAAAGGAATCGGATTACGTTTTTCGATCTATTCACTCCGAAAAAATAATAGAGCTTCTTGAGGTTGTTTATTTAGGTTTGGAGGTTTTTGATTCTACTGCTGATTTTGAGTCTTGGCTCTACACCAGCAGCCATTCTCTCGGTAATCGAAAACCCTTAGAGCTCCTCAAAAATTCCTACGGGAAAGAGTTAGTATTACATGAGCTTCACAGAATAGACCAAGGCATTTTTGTCTGATGCGAGTTTTTCGGCTTATGCGGAAGAAGTTTGGTATAGTGCTGTCCGGCAAAGGTGCAGCACTTACTGGAAACCGCTGGAACTCTAAGGGAACTGAACTAATCTACTGTGCGGATAGTCGAGCCTTGGCCATGGCAGAAGAGGCTGTTCATCTTTCCCTATCGATTTTACCCAAGGACTATGTGATGGTCGAAATTGACATCCCTGGTGAAGTAAGTATTAAGTCTATTTCTATGGAAGATTTACCTGATCGCTGGAACAGCTTCCCTCATATTAATAGCACACAATTTATTGGTGATCAATTTGTTCAAAACCGGAGAATCTTTGTGCTTAAAGTGCCTTCTGCAGTGGTTCCGGGAGATTATAATTATTTAATTAATCCTGCACATCAGGATTTTTCATTGATCAAAATAGTTGACCATTATGATTTCCCTTTTGACCTTAGACTTTTTGGAAAAAATATTTGAGAACTACTTCAAAGATTCCGGATCCGCCAGTCTTTCGGATAGTAATTATTGATTCGGTTTCCAAGGTTTTTTATCCAACCGATTGGAAGCTGTTGATAAGTCAGCAAAATCCACCCTTCTGATTCATATTCTAGCTCCAGATCTTTTTTTCTGAAGAAATTCAAAGCTTGCTCTTTTGTAAGCTCCAATTGTGGATAACTCGGTTTTGGTAAAATCGAAACGGCCCAATCATGAGATGGAATCCAGTTTTTACCTTGCTTCTTCCCTATTTCTGTTCCAAAGTATCGGATGTTCAGATTTTGGGAAATGTAATCGAAATGAGTTTTCCAAATTTCTGGAAAGCAAAAGAAAGAGTCATTTAGCTGATAAAAGGTCTTGTTCTCAAAGCCAAGTTCTTCCGCTAGCTGATTAGATTCCCGTTCAGCAATTTCCTTCAAAAAAGGATGTTTGAAATCTTTTGGTTTTTTCGGTTCATTGGAATATGCATCCTCAGGTCTTTTCAAAACAGAGACAAAAAAGCCTTCTCCCTGAACCCGATGTGGATAAAATCTATAGCCATAAAAATCACCTTCTTCAGTTGATAAAGTTGACTCTTCAATATTCCAGCTCGGTTCTAATGAAACCCGAACTGGCTCATAGGCGAATTCAGAAGTCAAAAAGCGGATCATTTCTTCATTTTCTTCCTTATTGAAGGTACAGGTGCTATAAAGCAAATATCCTCCACCTTGGACCAAGGCTCCAGCCTGGTCCAAGATTCTTTGTTGTCGTGAGGAGCAAAGCTTCACATGGTCTGGACTCCATTCTTTTGTGGCAGTTGGATCCTTTCGAAACATTCCCTCTCCTGAGCAGGGGGCGTCAATTAGAACTAAATCGAATAGCCCTTCCAAACTCTCAAAATGTGCAGGATCATTGTTCGTAACGATGCTGTTACCCAATCCCCATTTGATAAGATTTTCCTTGAGAATCTGAGTTCGGCTTTGGATTACTTCATTGGCAACCAGGACACCTTCATTTCCCAAGTAGCTGCTCAGAAGTGTGGATTTACCTCCTGGAGCTGCCGCTAGATCCAAATAAAGACCTTTTGGTATGGATAAGCTTTCCAAAATATGTTGGATAAACATAGAGGAAGCCTCCTGCACATAGTAGCCTCCTGCATGAAAAAGTGGGTCTAAGGTAAATTGAGGTCTTTTTTCTAGCCAAAAACCCTCCTGGCTCCAGGGAATGGACTTGGAAGCAAATGGAGAGGATAATAATTTTTCTCTATTTAATCGTATACTACTAATTGACTCCTGCTCCAATGACTCTTCGAACAGTTGATAGTCAACAGTACCTAATTCTTCAAGCATTTGGGACTTAAAGGCAGGATGTAGTTTGGATAAGCTCATTTTGATTTGAAAGCTTAAAGTTGGGTCATTTTTCTTAATGGAATTCCAAGATGGTTCAGAATTCCCTAAATTCCATCATGGAAATTGTTTTAAAAGTACTTGTCATTCTGGTTGCCATGCAGCACTTGTTTTTCTTTTGGATGGAAACTTTTGCTTGGACTTCCTTTGGAAGAAAGACATTTGGTGGCAAGCGGGAATATTTTGAGCAGACCAAGTCATTGGCAGCTAATCAAGGAGTCTACAATGCTTTTCTCTCGGCGGGCCTTATCTGGTCTCTTTTTGTGGGTAACTTAGAGTTTGAAGCCATGCTTCAAGTTTTCTTTTTTGCTTGTGTGGTGATAGCAGGAATAGTTGGAGCAATTACCGTCAGTAAAAAGATATTTTGGATTCAAAGTCTTCCTGCCCTTCTTGGATTATTATTCTTAGCTATCTAATCAAACCTATTAATTATAAGATCGAGCCAGTCAACCGGCAAGTACCGGCTACCTGACCTCTAAAAAAAAAATTATAAACAGATGAAACTATATAAACTACAACAAGGAACGCTTCTCGAAATTGATAAGCAGTTTTTCCTTGGACCACAGCTCGACTGGGATGCTTTATTGGCGCAAGACAATTTGAAAGACTATTTGTCAGAATCTCGAAAATCTTGGGAGAATCTTAACCCATCAGATGCGGAAGAACTGATTAAGGATCAACTTGATGCTCCAATTGGCAATCAAGAAGTCTGGGCTGCTGGTGTAACCTACTATCGAAGCAGGACGGCTAGAATGGAAGAATCACAAGATGCTGGTGGTGCGGATTTTTATGACAAAGTGTATGAGGCGGATCGACCCGAATTGTTTTTCAAAGCTACAGCATCGCGTGTTTCGGCTCCGGGAGGCCAAGTCATGATTCGAAAGGATTCTACTTGGGATGTTCCAGAACCGGAGTTAACACTTTTGCTGTCATCAACTGGGAAAATTCAGGGTTTTACCATCGGTAATGATATGAGTAGCCGAAGTATAGAAGGCGAAAACCCACTCTATTTGCCGCAGGCGAAAGTTTATCAAGGATGTGCTTCGATTGGTCCTTGTATTCTTATCCAAGATGAAATAGAAGTAAACACGGAAATAAAACTGGAAATTTTTAGGGCAGGAAAGTTGGTTTTTGAAGGGAAAACTGATTTGACACAATTAAAACGGAAACCACAGGAATTAGCCGAATGGTTGTTTCGGGCCAATACATTCCCGGCTGGCTGTTTCTTGATGACTGGTACAGGAATCGTTCCGGATAATTTCACCTTGCAAAAGGGTGACCGGGTTGAAATCAGCATCGATGGGATAGGGACACTTTCCAATCAGGTTGGATTAATCTAATCGCTTTGTAGCGTTTTGAATAAAATATCCGTATCCATAATCAAATAAAAGAGTAAAAAATGAGACGCTTTTCACTGTATTTTCTGGTAATTGTTTTTCTAGGCGCTTGTAAGGAGGATGAAAATCTTACGTTGGCAGAATTCCCTCAAAAGTGGGGTTTTTCCGGGATTTCATCCTCTTGGGAGGCCAATCCGGTGATCAATCCAATAGCGGATTCCCTTTATTATTATGAATTGAACGAAAATGGGACTTTTACTAAATTTATCGGGGAATTTGAATTGCATGGTAACTATGAAACCGTCGCTGACGCAGACAATAATCCAGAATATTTGGTTTTCAGGTACGATCAAGAAACCTATTTAGAAGATCGAGAAAGAGATGGGTTTGGCTTGATTCATTATTGTGGACAAGACTATGAACCATTTTCCTTTGTAGACTCCAACACTATCAAGGGATCTTGGGGCGCTTGTGACGGGCCAAATTTATATTTTGAAAGGCGATAAGAATCATCATAATCCTATTCAATCTCAAGGCTGTTTTCTTTTTTAAGACAGCCTTTTGCTATTTTGTAGAGATGAACAAGTTTTTTCAAAAATCCCTTTGCCTTCCAAAGTATTCACAAGGATATCATTTAATTACTGATCTTATTGAAGCAGCTCTTCCCGAAATTGCTCAAATTCAGATCGGCTTTTTACAGGTTTTTATCCAGCATACTTCCGCCGCACTGACAATCAATGAAAATGCTGATCCGACCGTAAGAAAAGACTTCCAAACCTTTGTAAATGAATTGATTCCGGAATCTTATCCACGCTTTATCCACACTTATGAAGGGCTGGATGATATGCCTGCGCACATCAAAGCCAGTTTTTTTGATTCTAGCCTGCAAATACCCATCAGCGGTGGAAAACTTAATCTTGGAATTTGGCAAGGAATATATCTCTGTGAATTTAGGAGGAATGCTAGTTCTAGGAACCTGATTCTAACAGCCTTTGGCACTCCCCGGTCAGATAAATAGACCATTCATAAAATTGTATAATTCCAAGCGGGGAGTAGGCTTAGTTTTGTAAAATCAACTAGGCTATGAGAGTTTCCATCACCACCTTGCTCCTCGCAAAGCTGCTTTTCATGTGTACCCAATTGGAAAGCTTTGCGCAATCAGTAAATGCTTTTGCTTTTAAGCTTAATGAACCTATTGTGCTAGACGGCATTCTGGATGAGGAGATTTGGGGAGAGGAAGGATGGAATGATAACTTCACTCAATATTTTCCTTACGACACTTCAGCAGCTGTCGCGCAAAGTCGGGTAAAAATCGCCTTTGATGATGACAACTTATACCTAGCGGCTGTCATGGAAAATACTGGCCCGCGCGAGTATGTATCTACTTCTCTCCGTCGGGATTATCGAGGGGAACAGAATGACGGGATCAGTTTCGTTTTTGATACCTTCAACGATAAGACCAATGCCTTTCAGTTTGGCATCAACCCTTATGGTGTACAGCGAGAGGCACTTTTAGCTAATGGAGGTTCCCGATCTGAGGATCTAAATTTGGCTTGGGATAATAAATGGTATGCCCGTGCAACTATTCATGAAAATCATTGGCAGGTAGAGGCCGTCATTCCTCTTTCTACGCTGCGATACAAGGATGGTGCTCAAAATTGGAATGTAAATTTTTACCGAATCGATAGTCATAATGGGGAACGTAGTACTTGGGCACCTATTCCTCGAAATTTCTCCATCATTTCGACAGCATTCAGCAGGACCTTGATTTTTGAAGAGCCGCTACGCAAAAATTCAGCGAATATTTCTGTGATTCCGTACATCGCAGGCCGAACGTCCCAAAATTTCCTGGAAGGAACTTCCGAGTCCTTTACTCCTGCATTTGGAGGGGATGCCAAAGTCGGAATTGGACCTGCCTTGAATTTGGACTTAACATTCAATCCGGATTTCTCTCAGGTGGAGGTAGATCAGCAAGTCACCAATTTGGATCGTTTTGAGATCTTTTTTCCTGAGCGAAGACAGTTCTTTCTTGAAAACGGTGATCTTTTTGCAAGTTTTGGTCATCCACTGGCAAGACCCTTTTTCTCTCGTCGAATCGGGGTAGACCGTGATAGCGCAACGGGTCAAAATGTGCAGAATAAAATCATCTACGGTGCCAGACTTTCTGGAAAAGTCACAGATGACTGGCGTGTAGGACTGATGAATATGCAAACCGCTACCGACGAGGATCGAGGTATAGCAGGAAAGAATTTTAGTGTTTTCGCAGTTCAAAAGAAGGTTTTCTCTAGATCCAATGTTGGTTTTATTTTCGTTGATCGGGAGTCTTTAGCCTTGGATGAGTATCAAAGTATTTTCAACCCCAATGAATACAATCGCATGCTTGGGGTGGAGTATAATTTGGCTTCAGAGGATAATCGCTGGACGGGAAAGGCCCTTTACCATCGAACTTTTGAAAGCACCGAGAAAGAAGCTCCCCGAACGCTCAATGCTTATATATTGTACAGCGACCTGCACTGGCGTTGGAGTATTAGCTACTTGGATATTGGAGCTGGCTATAATCCTGAAGTTGGTTTTGTCCCTCGGGTGGATTACAAGCGCTTTAACCCAGACTTGGGCTATCGGTTTTTCCCCAAATCCAATTTCATCAACAGTCATGGACCTCAACTGGAGTATGAGCTCCGATGGAATGAAACTCTAGGGACCACAGACCGGGATATTGGTCTTCAGTATGAAGTTCGTTTTCAGTCATTGGCACAGTTTGCAGTCGGCTATACGAGCAGCTATATCTATTTGTTTGATGACTTTGACCCAACTCGTACAGGAGGGGAGCGATTGGCTGCTGGAACGGATTATACTACTGATCGATTTGGTTTCGAATTTCGCTCCAATCCTCGACAGGCATTTAACGTTAGATTAGAAGGTGAAGCGGGAGAGTATTTTACCGGAGATATAGCCACTTTACGAAGTGAACTTGCCTGGAGAATTGGCTATACGGCTAATATCGGGATGAACTTCAGTTATAATCGGATCCGTCTCCCTGAGCCACAAAATGACGCAGATTTGCTACTTGTGGGACCGCGGATTGATTTGACCTTTACCAAGTCGCTCTTCTGGACAACTTTCATCCAGTACAACAACCAAATTCAAAATATCAATATCAATACCCGATTGCAATGGCGATTTGCACCGGTTTCGGATTTCTTCTTGGTTTACACTGACAATTATTTCCCGGATACCTTTGCCTCCAAGCAGCGAAGTTTGGTGCTGAAGCTGAATTATTGGTTGAATATTTGATTTGGAGATTACTTCAGTAAATGGAGGTTAAATGGTATTGTTGATTAGTAAAATTCCTCATCCCACTCTAATCCCCCACTTCCCCAACAGCCCCGGCAAGCCTTCCAAGTCAAATCTTGTTCCTTTCACCTTATTGATTTCAGGATCAATTTGGTAGTGGATAGCTTCTCGGAAATCGGCTTTTTCGAGATTGCTTCGATCGAAGACGGCTCCGCTAAGGTCTGAACCCTGAAAACTCGCTTCCTGCAGTTCGGCTTGGGAAAAGTCCACCTCGAGAAGGCGGCTGTGGATAAATCGGGATCTTTTCAGTTTGAGATTAAAGAAGTTGCAGTAATCCAGATGACAGTGGTCAAACATAAACTCCATCAAAAAGGGATTGGCTGTATTGAAATGCACTCCGAGGATTTTGCAGCGCTCGAATCGGACTTTCTGAAAAGAAACACCGGAAACCTTGGTATTGCTTAAATCACAACCCTTGAAAGTGCAATTTTCGAAGCTAGACCCATGCAGATTCAAATTGGCAAAGTTGCAGTTTGAAAAGTCACACGAATCGTATTCACCAATTTGAAAGTCAGAAGGACTGAGGTTTTGAAATGTCTGGTCGGAGTGAAAAGCCATAGTTTAACTACTGATATTTGAATTCCCACCAAGTTAATTAGCCTATTTGGAATAAATGAGGTTTAAAAAAACTAAATGCTTTATTGATAATTATTCGGAAAAACCCTTTAGCTCTTTCTCTAATTTCCTTTTCAACTTGCCTTTGCTGTAACCATTCCAAATGCTCTGAACTTCTCCGGAAGGATTAATTAAAACAAAAGAAGGAAAAATTTCTATTTCAAAAAGTCTGGTGGCCAAACTGGTCCGGTCCCAAAGGTTGGTCCAAGTCATCAGCGCCTTGTGGTCCTTCCACTTTTCTTCCCAAATATTCCGGCTTTTATCATTCCATATCGTCACAAACTCCACCTCATTTCCATGTTTTTGATATACCTCGATCAATTCGGGAAGGGCTTTAATACAGCCCCCGCAGCCTGTGAAGGAAAAGTCCAAAAGAACGTATTTCCCTCTTTTTTCTTTAAGCCTAAAGTCCTCACCACTTTTACTTTCCAATACAAAATCTGGAGCTAATTGCCCTACTTTAGCCCGAGCCATGGTATTCAGACTCAAATAGGTCTTGATTTCATCTACTTCCCAGGTATCGGCTAAATGACTCGGAACTTGGCTAAGTAAAATCATCAATTCTTCATCGTCAAAAAGAGATTTATTTGAATTCAACATTCGAAGACCTACCAGCTTATCTAGATGACTGGAAATTAGGCTCTTTTTATTTTGATCATCAGCAAGCTCTATATCAGATTGGATTTGAGTAAATGGATGAGCAGGACTTAGTTGCCAACTTTCAGGTTGGTTGACATTTCCGCTAAGTGTGTATTCGCCCGATTCCATCCAAAAGGTTTTGCTGGCTCGTATTTTTCCTGATGTCAAAATATAATAGATAGAAAGTGTTTTTGGACTCGGCGAGGAGTCTGTTTCGACAAACTCGTAAATTTCACCATAGTAAAGGTTTCCCATGTTTTCACCCAGTTGAATGCCGATCATTTGATTTCCCGAAAAGTTCCCTTCCAGTTTGCTGATTAGCTTCGTTTGAGCTTGAGCTCCAAAACTTAAAATAAGGGTAAAAATAAGTATGCGTAAATTCATGGGCTGGTTATTTGCTTTTTGACTCTTAGTTTTACTGAAAAACAACGAAATAGTTACATATGGTGGGTCAAAAAAATCATCAGAAGATACATCAATCCAATCCCTTTTCTTGCCCCTTACATCCCTTTCCACCAAATTAGCGATCAAACTTGGAGACATTGAAAGAGATAAGGCTTCACATCACAAATAATACAGACGACTGGAAAGATTGGGATCAATTTCTTGCTAAATCCAAACGTGGCATTTACCTCCAACTCAGTGATTGGTTAAAAAGCTATCGCGCCTATGGTTTTGAAGGTCATTTGATCCTTTCTAAAGATCCTTCTGGTCAGATTCAAGGAGGGATGGGACTAGTTTTGGCTAAAGCTGGCCCGCTCAAGATTTTGGTGGCACCCTACGGACCAGTCTTGGATGAGGGAAAGGAAGATCTGTTTCCTGCATTTGTCAGTGAGTTTTATGCTTTTGCCAAAAAAAGTGGGGCCTTTCTAGCGCAGCTATCTGCACCTATTACCACGATTTCTGACTTTCAGGATCATTTTATGACTTCCCAGCCGGCATATCCAATTGCACCGACTGGAAAAGGTCTGCTTTTTAAATATGTCACTGGTCTGTCTGCCTTCCGTGCGGTGAAGCTTTTTGCCGGAGAAAAAGATGCCTATGAGAAAGTGCGGTCAAATTACAAAGCCAATACTCGTCGGGATGTCAATAAATCCAATCGTATGGGAAATGAATTGGTGTTTGCAGAAAGTGTGGAGGAAATCCAAAAAGCTTACGATCTGATAGAGCTTAATGCTGAAAATCAAGGCTATTCGGTGCGATCTTGGGATGACTTCGGACCTACTTTGATATCCTTGGTGAATTGTGGTCACTGCATGATCCCTTGCTGTCAAAATGAGGGTTCCTTGAAAGGAGCTTTGATCATTTTTGAAGCTGGACAAAAGCTGCACTACATCATGGGAGCGACACTTCGGGAAAAGAAAGACCTTTTGGTGGGTCACTTTCTCCAGGATCAGGTGATTCAGCTTGCTATATCAAAGGGATATGATTTTTACGATATTTCTATGGGTGGAAGCCCAGGAGTAGTCCGTTTTAAGGAAGGTTTTGGAGGGGAAGTTTTGCCCTTGCCTGAACCTCAGTATTGGGTCCTAAAGCCTGCACAGTTTTTTGCCTATCAAAAACTCCTCCCATGGGTTCAAAAAAACAAAACCTTTGTTTCCAAGATTGTAAAAAAATTCAAGTAAGAGCCTTTCTATATTCCTTTAAGCCATTTGCTTCATGAAAAACGAAACTGATCAAAGCCTAGATCCACAGGATTGGGAATCTATGCGTCAATTGGGCCATCAGATGATCGATGACCTCATCGACTATTGGAAAGGCATCCGAGATGAAAAGATCTGGAAACCCATTCCCCAAGAGGTCAAGAAAGCGCTCGAGACTTCTATTCCCGAAAATGGCGAGGACCCAAAAAAGGTCTATGAGGATTTTAAGCAGAATGTTTTCCCCTATAACAAAGGGAACGTACATCCCCGATTTTTTGCCTGGATTCAGGGAACCGGTACACCCCTAGGTACATTTGCCGATTTGTTGGCTTCCGGGATGAACCCCAATACGACTATCGGAGAGCATTCGGCCATGTATGTAGATCGCCAAGTCGTGAATTGGTGCAAAGAGTTGATGGGCTTTCCAGTGGATGCCTCCGGAATTTTGGTCAGTGGAGGATCAATGGCCAATATCACCGCCTTGGCTGTAGCTCGCAATTCTCATGGTGAGGGAAATATCCGTGAAAAAGGTCTTGTTGGGAATGGAGAAAATCTAGTTCTTTATTGCTCCACCGAAACGCATTCCTGTATTCAAAAAGCAGCCGAGATTTTGGGCTTAGGAACTGATTCAGTCCGAAAAATTCCTGTGAATGCCAATTTTGAAATGAAGGCAGATCTACTGAAAGAGCAAATTCAAGCCGATTTGGCTGCAGGACTGAGTCCCTTCGCTATAGTGGGTACGGCCGGGACTGTCAATACTGGAGCGATTGATCCCTTGGATGAGTTACTGGAATTAGCTAAGAAGTACAATCTTTGGTTTCATGTGGATGGAGCATACGGTGCTTTGGCCAGGCTAGATCCGATATATGCAAGTCGGCTTGTGGCTTTGGAAGAGGCAGATTCGGTAGCATTCGATTTGCATAAGTGGCTTTATGTTCCTTATGAAGTGGGATGCACTTTAATTCGGGATGCCAAGAAGCATAGAGATGCGTTTGCTATGACTCCAAATTACCTACTACAGGAGATGCGGGGGCTTTCAGGTGGTCCCGATCCGATCAGTCATTATGGTTTTGAGCTTTCAAGAGGATTTAAAGCACTTAAAATCTGGATGTCTTTGAAGGAGCATGGCTGGAAAAAGTATGCCCAAATGATTGCTCAGAATAATCGGCAGGCTGAATACTTGGGCCGATTGGTTGATTCACATGCACAGCTGGAATTAATGGCGCCAGTTTCCATGAGTATCACCTGCTTTCGAATGGTTCAACAAGGAATGAGCGAGGAAGAAATTCGAGACTTAAATAGGGAGATTCTTGTCCGGATTCAGGAGGAAGGGATTGCCTCTCCGAGTTCTACTATTTTGAATGGAAAATATACGCTTCGAGTTGCCAATGTCAATCAACGTACAAGATTTGAAGACATGGATTTACTAGTAGATGAGGTCCTTCGAATCGGAAATGAAATTCTATCAAAAAAGGGAAAAGATCAAAATTGGTCTGATTTTCGATGTAATTAAAGTAACTTTTATCTAAACCTAAATTTTCAGCATATGAATTTCAAAAAACTCATGCTCGCAATGTTCTTCATAGGAACCTTTGCAATAGTAGAATCTCACGGTCAGGAATTGGGTCTCCGATTCGGAAATGTCAATGGAAATAATGTAGCATTGGATGCGGTCTTTTCCTTAGGAGACTTTAGTAGACTGCACGGTGACCTTAGCTTTGGAGGCGGTGGAGTCGGAATTGACCTGCTCTGGAATCCAATCTATCGTCCAATAGCAGATTCAGAGTTTAATTATTATTTGGGCTTTGGTCCTTCCTTATTTCTCGGCGATCCCTTTAGACTTGGAGCAGCAGGTGAAATCGGAGCTGAATATGCTTTTGCGGACGTTCCGCTAGTGATTGGATTGGATTGGAGGCCCTACTTTATTTTGGTAGAAAACACCAATTTTGACGCCGGTGGCTTTGGATTAAACGTACGTTGGCGACTGAAATAATTTAAATGAAGCCAGATCGGAATTTTACGATCTGGCTTTATTTTTAAAATTCAATGATCAAGCCAATGGTAGGAAGAATATTCCCTGCCGTATTTTCAATCAATTTCAATTGATATCGACTTGGGTCATTTGGATTGACGATCAAGTCTCCCGCATCATCTCGCTCCGGAACTAGCAGTGGAGCCTGTTGTGCCTCGAAGTTGTAGGCATTTTGAATATCAAAATACCAGTTAAGGTTCCAGTTTTTGAAATAATACTTTTTGTCTACCCGCAGATCGAGCTGATGGAAAGCCGGAAGACGCTCGCCGTTGATTTGAGTAAAGTCCAAAATTCCTTGATTCCGTAGATCCCAATTACTGATCAGTGCAGACTCTTCTACATCAAATGGTGTATAAGGCGTTCCTCCTAAAAATCTCCATCTCGCACCGATTTCCCAGTTTTTCTTAAATCGTTTTCCAGCGGTAAGACTTAGAATGATCCGATTGTCCCAAGAGGAAGGAATGAAACCCTCGGTATTTGGATTGGTAAATTCACTTCGTACCAAAGTCAAAGCCGCAATTCCATAAAAGTCATTAAATAAACGCTGCTGAGCCAAAAATTCAATTCCGTAAGCACGTCCATCTGAGTTAGATATCACTGCTTCATTACCAATTACACCAAAGTCAGCCCCCAAATTGGCGAGGGAAATTCCATTGAGTACAGAGGAAGGATAATTCGAATAGCGCTTGTAAAATGCCTCGGCAGTGAATCTTCGGTTTTTCTCAGGCTGTAATAATTCGATTCCTGCAATCAGTTGATTGTTGCGAATAAAACGAACATCATTTTGCTGATTGATCAATTCCCCTTCATTATTTCGGAATCCTAGGACTGTATATGGTGGGCGTTGGTAATAGATTCCTGCATTGGCAGTTGCAAATAAATTTGGTTTGAGCTGATAGGAAACAGAGATTCGTGGGCTTATTTGATTCAGTGGATTTTGGGCAGTCCGACCAAAATCGGAACCATCCATCCGAATTCCGCCTGTCAATAGCAGGCGCTCTCCGTCAAATGTCTTGCTTCCTGATACAAAGGCACCGTAGGAATTGAAATTATTAATGGAGCTGATGTCAATGACCTGACCCGTGCTGGAAAGTGTAGCCCGATCAAAGTTTTCGATTAGGTATCTCGAGTACTCATAATTTACACCGTATTTCAGCGTGTATCCAGTTCCAAAAATGGAGTTTTCCGCCCTGAATTTATTCTCTGACTCTTGAGAGAGGTAGTCAAAAATCAAATTGTCCTCTGAGCTTTCATCATTGTTGGCATATTTGAAAGAGCGGTTGTTTAGCATATTTCGGCTAAGTACAAAAGTCCAAAAACCATTCTCTCTAAAGCGCTTAAGCTTTAGTCCAGTTGTGTAATTCCACTGTTCTTGAATAGGCAATACTCCAAGGAGATACAATCGGTTTTCCCGTTCTTCTTCAGTTTCATCATCTGGGATATCCTGATTGAGCACAAAATTATCGATGGCTCCTACCCCCAAAAATGTCAACTCCGTCTTATCATTCAGTTTGGTTGTGGTTTTTACCTGAAAATCATTGAATGTCGGTAGAAAAGGCAGACCCAAAAGCCGAAATAACCCCTGCAAATAGGATCTTCTGGCAGAGAAAAGGTAGGTGGTTTTATCCCCTATGGGCCCTTCGTTGGAAAGAGTTAGCTCGGATGCTCCCACGGTCAATTGGGTAAACATCTCGTCTCTTCTTCCTTCCTTCAACTCAAATTCGAAGAAGGAGCTCAAAGAGTTCATTCGATTGGCTGGAAAACCTCCCGTGATGACATCTACATTTTTGATCAGGTTGACATTGAGAATTCCGACTGGCCCGCCGGAGGAACCTTGGGTAGCAAAGTGGTTGATAACAGGAACCTCTATTTCATCGATGAAAAACTTATTCTCGTTTGGCGCTCCTCCCCGGATCAAAATATCATTTCGGAAACTCGCTGTGCTGGCTACACCCGGCAAAGATTGAATAACTCGAGAGATGTCCCGGTTTCCTCCCGGATAGCGCTCAATCTCATTGGTATTAAGTCTTCTGACGGAAAGCGGAGTTTCTTCTGATCGGGTAAACTCTGAACTTACCACCACTTCACTCAACTCGGAAGCATCTTCCTGTAGTTCAAAATCCAGCTGTATGGCTTTGGCCTGACTGACCTGGATTTCATACTTGGTGACAGTTTTATAACCTACAAAGCTTGCACGGATGTTGTAAAGTCCCGGAGGTACATTTTGGATTTCGTAGTTTCCATCCACATCTGAAATGGCTCCTAATTCCGTTTCCAAGATGAGAACGTTGGCAAAAGCTACTGGCTCATTGTTTACAGGATTGAAAATTCTTCCTTTGACCACGCCTTGGGCTAGGATAGTGCCGGATAGAAAAATAAAAAGCAGTGAAAGTAGTTTTGTTTTCATAGTTGGTTTTATGACTACTATGAAAATCAATTTTATCAAAGATGGTTTCAGAAATCATTCAGATTTTGACAAAAATCATCGAAAATCAGCAGTTTGTTTTTCTTTTACCTGCCAAAGCCTCCACCAAGGCGTGCCCGGTGAGTCATGATGCTCGTAATGATATCCAAAAAAGTAACAGCTCAGGAAGGCCCAAAGATGGTTTTTGGACTGGGAATGTGAGTGATGCTCATTGGTACTTTCACCCCGATGTGGGAGATAGGTTCCAAAATAAAAAAGCTGTAAGGTGGAAAGAATCGCCGGCAACATCCAGAAAACAATCAGATTTTCGGTTGGGAGAAAAAGCTTCAGAATATTGAAAGTCACTGCCATCAGGAGTATTTGCCAAATAGTCACGTATTGCCGGATGAAGGATAAGTACCAAAGAAAGAAGTTGCCGGAAGCGTGGTAGTCCGGATCCTTGTCAGTGGCCACATAGCGATGATGCTCGTGATGCTTTGGGAAAAGCTTCCAATAGAAGTTGTAAGAGAATAAAAGGGCAGAAACCCAACCTGTCAAATGGTTCCAGCGCTTGTCAGAAGAGACGATCCCGTGCATGGCATCATGGGCTGTGATAAATAGTCCTGTGTAAAGATGTGTCTGTAGTAGGATTCCGAGGTAGGTCCAGGGGCTTGTCCAGCTTAACTCAAAATTCATCCAAAAGACCAAGCTAATAGCCCAAAGAATAATGATTGACCAAGCGATGATCAGTCCAAGGGGGTCTATTTTTCTGGAAATTGATTGAGTACTAGCCATGAATAAGGCTTGATTAGCAATTGAATTGGTAGAGTGAATCTACGCTAAAACGATCAATAGGTAAGAATTCGTTCCCGAACTTGCTCCATTAGCCACATGGGTGTGGAGGTAGCGCCGCAAATACCGACCGTATCATTGGTGTCAAACCAAGAAGGTTCGATTTGGTCTGGATTGGAGACAAAATACGTGTTTGGGTTTTTTTCCTTGCAGACATTGTACAAGACCTTGCCATTGGAAGACTTGGTTCCGCTTACAAAAACAATTTTGTTGTATTTGTCTGCAAATTCCCGGAGCTCCTTGTCTCTATTCGATACTTGACGACAAATAGTATCATTGGTGTTGACCGTGATACCGTTTTCCCGAAGGATTTGATTGATTTCGTAGAATTTATCTGTACTCTTGGTCGTCTGACTGTAGAGCGTCATATTTTTCGGAAGTGTGGCAATGTCAAGCTCAGAAATATCCTGAAATACCACCGCTTTGTTATTTGTCTGACCTAGTAGTCCAATTACCTCCGCATGCCCATGCTTTCCGTAGATATAAATGGTCTCATCCTTGTCAAAAGAGTTTTTGATACGGTTTTGCAACTTCAAAACTACGGGACAAGAAGCATCTATCAGGGTGAGGTTGTTTTGTATGGATAGTTCGTAAGTGGATGGCGGTTCTCCGTGTGCCCGAATCAGGACCTTTTCGTTGCGAAGATTTTTGAGTTCTTCATGATCAATGATTTTGAGGCCTTTTCTGGTCAGTCGATTGACTTCTTCATCATTGTGGACAATATCTCCGAGGCAGTATAGATAGCCCTGTTCGTCCAAAATCTCCTCTGCCATTTCAATAGCGTAGACGACTCCAAAACAAAAGCCTGAGTGTTGGTCGATTTCTACATGGAGATTTTTCATGTGTTTATGATTTTCTTTTATTGGCTACATAGCTGGTCCCGAATCTAATTCGGGAGAATCTCGCAAATTTATCATCCATATTGGTGTTTTTTGAACCTAACCTGCTCGATTTCATAAGCAATTAACTTGAGATCGGTTGAATTGTTTTTTGACTACGAATACCCTCAAAGAAGCTAATATTCATCAGCAATAGGGTCATCGAGTAAATACTGTCCTCGATGGGCACAGTCCAGATGCGAATTCCTAAGTTCTCTGCATTGTTGTAGATCACTACAGGCTCTTCAGTTACTCCCCCAGTCAAAATACCATTGCAAAGAAAAAAGGGAATTAAATGGACGAAGTAAGCAAATATAAATTTGCCTAAATACTTATCATTAAATATCAGAAAATGAATCAATAAGGCAAGGCCTCCTACAAGAAAGTTTACAGAGGTATACCACTTGTCCAAATGCAGAAGACCAAAACCAATCAGGAATGGTACCATAATGTAGACAAAGGGCTTGCCCAAATCCTGCAAAGGATCGGAAGGGAAAAAGTAAATAAGCACTTCATAAATGAAGATACAGGCAAAGGGAATTACCAGAAAGAATAGCCATTCTTCTACGGGTAAATTTATCAGATAAAGTCCAGAAATGTAGGTGGGATTAAATTCCCACACGCCCATATTGGTAAACCAGACATCCCAAATCAAAAAGAAGGCGGCAGTAATGAGCATCCCCGGTAGAATCATTCCCCATTTACTCGCATAGCGGATCCTGTGCTCAAAAGACTGAGCTAAGGGGTAGGAAATTGCAAATAGCAAAACACCGAAATACAGGTACTTTTCCATTAACTAATTCCAAGTTTGGTTCCGAAATAAGTTCCAACCAAGAGGGAAAGCTTTTGAGAATTTGGAATCCGAATACGGCGCTGGGTGATTACCTCAGGGGATAGGCCCTTTATTTTATCAAAAAGCTTTTGATAGTACAAATAGGCGACTTTTACCCCAAGTTTTGCACCATCCGGTAAGGCTTCAATCCCTACTAGTGCTTCATCAAAATCCTGTTGTATGTCCTTTTCAATTTCTGTTTTCACCAATTGATCGAAAAGCTGAAAATCTACCCCCGGAAAATACACCCGGCCTCGCTCTTCATAGTCACTTTTCAGATCTCGCAAGAAGTTTACTTTCTGAAATGCGGCTCCCAGCTTACAGGCGGGATCTTTGAGTCTATCGTAATAGGCGGTGTCCTCACCGCAAAAGACTTTCAGACACATCAGCCCGACTACTTCGGCCGAACCGTAGATATATTCTTTGTATTTGGAATCGTTGTATTTTTTGAAATCCAAGTCCATTTCCATACTGTGGAGAAAAGCCTCGATCAGATCCAAATCAATCTTATACTGATTGACGATGAGTTGAAATGCGTGTAGAACTGGATTAAGCGAGATTTTTTTTTCGATAGCCTCATAGGTGTCAGCTTTGAAGCGTTCTAGAAGACTTGCTTTATCCTGATCGTGAAAGGTATCTACGATTTCATCCGCATAGCGTACAAACCCATAAATAGCATAGATGGGCAAGTGGAATTTCTTGTCCAGTGTTTTGATCCCTAAAGTAAAGCTAGTACTGTATCGCTGAGTAATCAGTCTACTGCACTCAAGGGTAGTTTGGTCAAAAAGTTCTTTAGCATCCATCGCTATAATATACCCATTTATTTACAGATTGTTTTCTTTCATCACCTCATTTGCTACCACTCCTCCCGAAATGAGTGAAGGTGGTACCCCTGGTCCAGGGACGGTGAGTTGACCTGTGTAATACAAATTTCCGACTTTTTTGTTTTTCAAGGCTGGCTTCAAAATCGCCGTTTGGGTCAAGGTATTTGCAAGTCCATAAGCATTTCCCTTGAAGGCATGGTAGTCAGCCTTGAAGTCCGCATGTCCATAGGAGCGCTTGTAAATTACATGAGATCGAACTTCCTGACCTGTGATGGTTTCCAGCCTGTCCATGATGATATGGTAGTATTTCTCCCGCATCTCCTCACTATCCTCCAAATCTGGAGCCAAAGGAATCAATAGAAACATGTTTTCCTTTCCTTCGGGAGCCACTGTCGGGTCGGTAATGGAAGGAAGCGAAGCATAGAAAAGCGGTCGCTCGGGCCATCTTGGATTTTTGTAAATAGCATCTGCATGTGGTCCAAGCGGCTCATCAAAGAATAAATTATGATGGCGCAGATTGTCCAGCTTTTTATCAATTCCCAAATAAAAGAGCAAACTCGACGGAGCCATCACACGCTTATCCCAATATTCTTCGGAGTAGTTGCTATATTTTGGATTGACTAGGTGCTTGTCTACGTGATGATAGTCAGCACCTGCTACCACGATATCAGCCTCGATTTTTTCCCCGTTGACCAGGCGTATTCTTTTGGCTACCCCATTTTCAATTTCGATTTCTTCGACTTCCGCATCGTATCGGATGCTTACACCTTTTTCTTCGGCTAGACTGACCATTCCCTTAATGATTTCATGCATTCCTTTTTTGGGATACCAGGTTCCCAAAGCTATGTCTGCATAGTTCATGAGGGAATAAAGTGCAGGAATGTTTTCAGCCGTCTCGCCCAAAAACAATACAGGGAATTCCATCAGTCGGATGATTTCTTCAGACTTGAAGAATTTTCGTACGTGCTTAGCCATGGATTGGAAAATATCCATCCGTACCATATCTACGAGAAGCCCCGGAGAAGCAAATTCAAGGAGCGATCGGCTAGGTCTTTTGACCAAGTCATGAATGCCGACCTCATATTTGTATTTGGCTTGTGCCAAAAATTCATCGAGCTGCTTGCCTGCGCCAGGCTCGATTCCATCAAGCATTTTTTTGAATTCCTCTAAGTTGGCCGGGATATCCAAAACCTTGTCCTTACCATATATCACGGCATAGGAAGGGTCAAGCCTTTGTAAATCGTAGTAATCAGAAGGTTTTTTCCCAAACTTGGCAAAATAGTCCTCGAATACATCTGGCATCCAATACCAACTTGGCCCCATATCAAAAACAAACCCCTGATGTTCGAACTTACGTGCTCGCCCACCGGGGGTACTGTTCTTTTCTAAAAGGGTGACTCTACAACTTTTATTGACTGCTAAGTGGGTAGCTGCTGACAGTCCGGCAAATCCCGAACCGATAACCACCACATGCTTTTGGTTCATTTGATCAATTTTTGTGTCTATATACTACCAAATCCTCTTTTAGTAGCTTTCTGGCAATATGGATCCGATTTTTGACAGTTCCAATCGGAATTTGAAGCTTATCTGCGATTTCATGGTATTTGAAACCTCGGAAGTGCATCATGAATGGAGTCTTATACACATCGTCCAATTTCTGGATTGCATACTGGATATCGTCCATAGCGAAATTTCCGTAGGCTCCATTCTCAATTTGAGAATCACTGGAGTTGATATAATGTAGGTTGTCAGTGGTATCGACGAATGTTCCTCTTCTCACCATTCGCTGATAATTGGTGATAAAGGTGTTTTTCATAATGGTATATAACCAGGCCTTCAGGTTGGTTCCTTCCGTGAATTTATCCCGGTTGGTAAAAGCTTTGACCATTGTATCTTGCAGTAGATCATTAGCATCATCCATGTCCCGAGTCAACTTGAGCGCAAAAGGCTTCAAGGTACTGGACAATTTGTTTAGCGAGTAACTGAATTCTAGAGTCGTCATGGTTGTCGGTTTGTGTTTTTGTTTAATCAAATGTAGCAAGGATTAAACAGTATCCAAACATTTTGTCTAATTTTTTTAAAAATATATTAAACAAAATAAAATTCTGAAGACTATTCTTGGGCTATATGGCCAATAATGGGGATAAAAGGCAAAAAAATGGCAACCTGTGAAGATTGCCCTTGTTTAAGCTTTTTCAGAAAATGTTATACTTAATTATTTTTCCTGTGGAACGCGCTCTATTTCCTCAAGTCTTTCCTTAATATCCCGTATGTAATTTAGTTGCTCTACATTAGAAGGAAGTCTCAAATCTTGTCCGATGACCTGATATCCAGATACCAAAATCGTAGCTTCGCTGAACCTTTCGGATAAGTTGTCTAGGTATTCCTGAATCTGCTCTGCACTTGGAGAAGTCGTGACCACTGTCATCAAGTAGTCCGGCTGATGCATAGCATAGACGGAGTTTAAGTCTTCGTTCGGAGTATTTTGACCAAGGTAGATGACCTTATGCCCTTTGCTTTTGATCAGGTAGCAGGCAAATAGTAGCGAAATCTCATGAAGTTCGCCTGCCGGTAAATAAAGTAGAAACTTCTTGCCACCTCCATTTGTCACTTGACCGTCTATTGCTACGATGAGTTTTTGACGAACAAGGTTGGAGATAAAGTGCTCCTGCGCAGGATTGATTGCTCCCGTCTGCCATAGCACTCCGATCTTGGACATAAATGGATAGATAATATTGAGCATGGTCTGCTCAAAGCCCAATTTTAGGATGTTCGAAGAAAGAATCTTGTCGAATCGCTCTTCATCCATTTCGATCATACTGATCGTCAGGGCATGTATCTGATCATCGTGTGTAAGTGATCGCTCAGTCAGCTTCATCACCTCATCTCGGAGCTCTTGATGCTCCATGGACGCTATTTTACTAATTTTGAAGCCATTGTCATTAAGCAAGGCCACGTTAAGAATCAGCTTCAAATCCGCATCATCATAGTAGCGGATATTTGTATCGGTACGCTTGGGGCTCAGCAAATTGTATCGCTGTTCCCATATACGAAGCGTATGGGCTTTTATGCCGGATAGTTGTTCGAGATCTTTGATTGAATACGTGCTCACTTTTCTTCTTTTTTAAAGAACTCCTTGGGTACTATAAATAAACCAAATGATATGGCATCATCCTTTTTGTTGGTGCGATGATGAGCTTGATGTGCTCGAAAAATTCCCAGCAAAAAAGAATTTTTCGGACGTTCAAACCATTTCAATCGCCGATGAACCAATACATCGTGAAGGACAAAATAGAGAACGCCGTAGAGACTGATTCCCATTCCTATCCAAAATCGGTAATCAAGATTTTCCAATCCAAGCAAAATCAAAACCACCGCGATACTTCCGAACAGCAAGGAAAATAGATCATTGAGTTCGAAAAACGAGTTAGAAGGCTGATGATGGGTCTTGTGAATCATCCAGAGTGGGCCATGCATCAAATACTTGTGGATAAACCACCCAGACAGCTCCATGAGGAGGAAACCCAGTATAGTAAAACCTATTGCTTCTATCATAATGCTTTCAACTGACAGGTTTTTGCTTATAGTATAAGCTGATTTGAGACCAATGTGTTTTGAGAATCAGTGTTTTAATTTTATGATTTAAATCAGAATTCAGACTACAGTAAAATTCAAAACTGTGAAAAATACGATTAATGTCAATAATAAAAGGAGTGCAATCGGGTTGAATTTTTCAAAATTGGCCTTCCGGAATATCAAATGAACCACAAAAGACACCCCAAACCATCCTAAATAATTTTCTACCGGAATCACATCAAACTTCCAATACCAGAAATCCAAAGCAACGGCTACCGGCTCAATGATGTAATCCAACGCGGTCATTGCCAATGCCCCAAGAAAGGCCGCGTAATAGTCATTGGGAACCTTACGGAATACTGACCCCGTCAAGTAGGCGAGAATAAACCAATTGACCCCAATGATAATCGGGACATCCCAAAGCTTGGGCCCTAAAGTAGGTCCATAAACATAGTCTCCAAATAAATAGCCGGTATGAATCCCAATCAGCTCAGCGCCAAATCCAATCCAGAAGGCTGCTGCCGCAAAAATGGGAAAGGAATCATTCCACCCTCGGTGAAAAAGTAAAATGATCAATAAGCTACTCAATAGCTGTACCGGCGTGAGAGCCAAAAACCAATCTTGGTATTCCGGAAGTGATAATCCCAGGATTCCCACACCATGAAGCACCAAAATGACGATTCGGGCAATAGTCAATCGAAGGGTATAGCCGGAGCCTCGCTCAGGTACTACTTGATGCATAGCTAGCTGGGGAAAGGTTTTTAACTTGGGATTCGTAACTTTGAGTCTTCAAATTTGTTGGCAAAAAAACAAAAATTAAATCAAAAACAGGATGATATTATATAATGTGACCATTAATGTGTCCCCGGACATCGAAGAAGACTTCCTTCAGTGGATGCGTGAAACCCATATTCCGGAAGTGATGGCCACAGGAATATTTACCGAACACAAGTTCTGCCGACTGATCCATCAGTCAGATGACGGCAGTACCAATTATGCCATTCAATACTTTACCGAGAGCATGGCCAAAATGCAGGAATACGAATCCAAGCATGCAAATGCACTCCGTGCAAAAACTCAAGAGCGCTATAAAGATAAGGCCTTAGCCTTTCGCACTTTACTTGAGATCCTGTAAGCATGCCCAATTGGCTCAAACTAATCATCAGCCTAATCCTACCCCAAGTAGCTGGGGGTACAGGTGCTTATTTCACCATCACCTCCATCGAAAGCTGGTATCAGACGATCAATAAACCCAGCTTCAATCCTCCGGGTTGGCTTTTCGGCCCGGTCTGGACCACACTCTATCTTTTGATGGGAATCGCTTGCTACTTGATCTGGAAGAGTGATCATCCGCAGAAAAAGCCGCTACTCATTCTTTACTTCACGCAGCTCGGCCTCAATGCCCTTTGGTCGCCGGCTTTCTTTGGGATGGAGTCTCCGATTATGGGTTTGGTGGTGATTATTCCGCTTCTGGCTTTGATCGCTGTCTGTGTCAAAAAATTCAGGATCATTTCACATTGGGCTTCCTGGCTGATGATTCCCTATTTGGCTTGGGTAAGCTTTGCGACTGTTTTGAACTTTTCGATTTGGTGGTTGAATTGAGGGGAGAATAAGTTTAAGTGATAATCTTCAAAGCACGAGTAGACAGTTTCTCTTCAATTACCTAGCTGGACACTTCGACTTCGCTCAGCGCAAGTGCTGGAAGTAGGGAGAGAGGAGCTTCCGGACTTTGAATTTTAAATTTATTAATAGCCAATCACCTTTCCATCCTGCGGAAAAAACGAATTTAAAGATGCCATTTTCTTATTTAGATAGCATTAACATTTTTTCACTAGAATTTTAGCTTATTTATTTTAGTTTTAGAGTTTAGAATAAATGGCCTTTGTATGAAAATAATTTTTCGGGTGCTTCCCCTCTTGGTTCTCTTTGCTTGCTCGGAATCCAAAGAAAAAAGCAAATCCACCAATTTATTGACAAATCTGAGCCTAAGTATTGACAGTTTGGCTGTCGACTCCGGTGAAGAAATCTTTGTGCCAGATATGTTATTTTTTCAAGACCTGAGCCCTGATGGAGAGCGGGTATTTGCCTTCTATGAGCCAGATTTTGAGGTTTTTGAAATTTCTTTGAAGGAGATGAAGCTGATCCAGCGTCATCCTTTCCAGCGAGAGGGTCCAGATGGAATCAAAGGTTGGGTCAGTATTTTTCAAGCCCTACCGGAAAATCAAATCATGATTTACGATCAGGTCAGTCCTAACATTTTTAGCCTGGATGGGACCAAGGTCAAAACCTATGAACTTGACTTCGCAAAAATGATTGATTTCGAGCCAGATAGCCCCTTTTCTCTTCCCAACAATATGCAAATTAGCAAGGATCTGAATTACTTTTTTTCTCTTCCTGCCGAATTTGGGAAACCCATTTTAGGTTTGGCGGTATTTGATGTCCAAAAGGAAACTGGAAAAGTCTACAAGCTTCCAGCTTTTGATTTAGTTTCTGGTTTTCAGGTGATTTTTCAGCAGGGAAATATGGCCTCCTTTTTCGGAGATGGCGTTCGCTTACAACTGATCAATGACCAGGTACTAATCTTTTGTAACTCTACGGCCCAAATTTATCGCTATGATTCTAAGCAGGATTCTTTAGAGCTCATTGCTTTCGAACATCAACTCGTCGAAAATCAAAAAACCGGGACTTTTCCCACGGAAGTCGATTCCCGCGAAAGACAACAAGAAGTGGCCAACCAAATCCGTCAGCAAATCAGCTTCGAAAAGATTTATTGGGATGATAGCCGAAATCTCTACTTCCGCTTTGGTACCAAAAACTACCAAGTTTCTCCTGATGGCAAAGAACGGAAAGCGGATTGCTACCTCTTTGCCTATGATGAAGAATTTCAGTTAGTCGGCGAGAAATTTTTACCAGACTTGACCAGAGTCCCTTATTTCGGTTATTTCATGAATGGTGATTTTTACAGCTATTGGCCCATGGGAGATGAGGCCGGCTTTGTCAGATTTCAATTTAATTTCTAATCGATGAATAGATTCAACTTAATCACGTTGCTTTTTCTACTTTTTTCCTGTTCGGAAAAGGTATCGGAGAAAAATGAACAAGGAGCCATCCAAACTCAAACCTACACCGAAAACCAACTCGAAAACCTCCAAATCACTATAGATACCCTCAAAGTCGATGTGGGAGAGGAATTGGTGATTTCTAGCGCCTACTATGGTTTTGGACTTAGCGAGGATGGCAAGTCTATCTTTTTCTCCGAAAGCCAAAGTTCTGAAATTCATGAGATCGATCTGGCTGAGTTGAAACTCTTGCGCCGAATACCTTTTGAAAAGGATGGACCGAATCGCGCTCCTGATTTTGTAGAAAGCTTTGACGTGCTGCCCAATAATGAGTTTTTACTTGCCAACTATGCCGTTCAGGCGATTTTCAACGAAGAGGCTGAAAAAATCTTTGATCTCAAACTCCAAGCCGAGGAATACGACGGGATCGATGAATCTCTCGGAGGACTTTATTCTTCCTTGGCAGTGAGCCCGGATAAGAAAAAGGCTTTTTCCCTTCCTGCTCCTTTTGGGGAATTTACCGAGGGCCTCGCTGTTTTGAACTTGGAGAACCGGACTGGAAAATTAATCAAACTTCCAGCATTGGATCTGACCCAAAATTTCCGGGTCACTTTTTCTCAAAATGGAGGCATGACTACTTCTGGCGATATGATTCGCATGGAAAAAATTAAAGATCAACTTGTCATATATTCTGGGAGTACCTCCGACATCTACCTATATGATATGCAGAGTGATTCCTTAAAGCATATACAGTTCAATCATCGTCTGGCCGAAAACAACAAAACAGGAACATTCAAAACGCAAGCCGGATCACAGGAAGAGCGAATAGAAATTTCGGCACAGATTCAAAAGCAAATTAGCTTTTATGGATTCATTTGGGATGAAAGCAGACAGCAGTATTTCCGCTTTGGGGTCAAGAAAAATGGTCTTCGCGAAACCGGAGAACCATTGCCTGACGATGTGTATCTCTTCAGCTATGATCCGGATTTCAATCTATTGGGAGAAAAGAAAATCGAAGAGCTTTCCAATGTTTTTTTCAACGGCTTCTTCTTTGACGGAAAGATATACAATTACAGACCCGTGGATGAAGACCCGGGCTTTGTAGTAATGACTTTAGAATTTTGAAAAAACCTTTTATGAAAAAATTCCTTTTTCCAACCCTAATAGCTGCCTTGGCTTTCTCCTGTGGAGGAGAAAATGAAAGCAGGGATTCCCAGCCCAGGAATATTCTGGAAAACTTCTCTTTCACTGTGGACACCTTAGTCGTAGATCCAGGCGAGGAGATCATCAATCTTTCCCGAGGCGTACGGGGAAGTTCACTAGATGAAACCAAGACCCATTTCTACCTATTTGATGATGCGACCACCCAGATCAATAAAATCAATCTGGATGAATTGATCTTGGAGGAGCAAATACCCTTTGAAAAAGAAGGACCCAATGGTGTCGGTGCCAATTTTATCAGCACTTCGCGCTACCTACCAGGGGAGGAGTTTCTCTTTTCCAGCTTTCAGTCAAGCGGTATTTTCAATAAGCAAGGTGAAAAAGTGCTCGATTTGACTTTAAAGCCAGAGGAACTGGATATAGAAGGATTGGGAGAAAATGCGCAATTCAATATCACCAATTCCATGCGTATCACCCCTGACAAAAAACAAGTCTACTCTCTTCCTGGTGACTTTATGGAGGGAACTACCCAATTGGCAAAAATTGATCTGGAAAACAAAAGCGGTAAGGTACTCCCCATTCCTGCGATGGAGATTGTGGGCGATTATCGGATTCTTCTCCAATCGGATCAAAGCATGTCAATCTACATAGAGGAGATTTCATTTCAGGAATTAGGCGGGAAGTTTTATATCTCCGGAGCTACGACCAACAGCATTTATCGATTTGAACCGGGACAGGATTCGCTTCAGCTTTTTGAATTTGACTTTAGTCTGGTCCCTAATCAAAAGGAAATTCCTATTCAAAGAAAAGTATCCTCGATGGAAGAGTTTGAGGCAGAAATGGAAAAAGCGAGAACCCAGATCGGCTTTGAAAAATTGCTGTTTGATGAGCAAACCAGGCGTTTTTATCGATTTGGGAGGATCTATGAGCCCAAGGGTGATGATCCTGAAGCACCAAGCAAGGCACAGGTTTTTCTTTTTGCTTTTGACGAAAACCTAAACTTTCTGGGCGAAACCGAAATCCCGGAATTAGAAAATACTCCAAGTAACCCCTTCTTCAAAGATGGCAAGCTTTGGTCCTATGTCAATGTGGATGATGAATTGGGCTTTGCGGTGATGGATTTTAAGTTTTAAACCAACAAAATGATGAAAAAACTATCAATTTACCTTTTAATCCTTACCCTTTTTTCTTGTGGTGGAGATCCTGAAACTTCTAAGGCTACCCGAGACCTAGAGATCACCTACGAAATCGACACGGTGATGGTGGATCCCGGAGATCATTTCTTTTTTCTCAACTGGGGCTTGGGGATTGCTGATGTTTCGGCGGATAAAAAAATGCTTTTTAACCTCAACCCTCAAACTTTTCTGCTTGAGATAGTTGATTTGGATGCCTTGGCACTGAAGGAGACTGTCCAACTAGAAAAAGAAGGTCCTAATGGAGTTGGTGGAGGCTTTATCAGCAAGCTTCAGGTGTTGGATAGTGGCAATTTGCTCCTATTCGATTTCCAAAAAATATTTGAAATCACTCCGAAGGGAGAGCTAGTCCGGAGCTATGAGTTTGACAAAAGCAAACTGAGCGGATATGATTTTGGTGAGACGGATGAAGTGGAGACCATTGGGATTTTTTCTCCTGATGGGAAGCGGTTTATAGGTCAATTGACCGATGAGGACTTCAAAAAACCAGCAAAAGGATTGGCTTTTGTGGATACTGAGACCATGGAAATTCAAGTGGAAGAGACTGATGCGATTTCCAAACTGGATGAATATCGAATCATGTTTGAGATGGGGGGAAATTCTATGATGTCCACCGGAGAGCAGGTATTCATGGATGTGATCGCTGGTGATTTTGTGTTTTCCAATACTGGATTCAATGAAATCTATGTGTATGATTTTGATGCTGACTCCCTGATTCACTACCAATATCAGGCTCAATTAAGTTCCAATGAGCGAATATTGGATTATCCGCAACGAGTGGAAAGTAGGGAGGCCTTGATGGAGGTGATGAAGGAAAAGAATGAGCAAGTTCGCTTTGGTCCACTTATTCCCCAGCCTGATAAAAACCTGATTTGGAGACTGACCAAGGATAAGGATCGGATGATTGCAGATTCGGTGATTTACAAGAACGTGGTCACTGTTTTTGACTCAGATTATCAAATGCTTCATGAAGAGGTCGTTGAAAAATTTCCGGGTTCAAATATGTCTTTCTTTAAGGACGGGATGTTGTATGCTTATATCAATCTCGACGACGAAATGGCTTTTGTTAGGGTGAAGCCGAGTATTTCTGAATAAGACCTCCTGTAGGAGAAAAAAGAAGCAAAGCTATAGGGTTTGAAATTTTAAGGAAAAAAAATCCCGCTGATACACGCAGAAAAATTCGCGGATTGGCGCGGATTGAGTCCATAAGTGCTTCTTTTGGTCGAAAATCAGCGGTTGTCTGCGCATCAAATCAGCGGAAATCAGCGGGTGATCTTTTGAATGCAGAGTACAGATTGGATGAACTTGGAGTGAAAATGCGTCCTCAATAGTAGGTAGCCAATGGTCAAAATTGGAGTTTAAAGCGTTTCAGTGATGAAGAAACTAGGAGTATTTTTTGGGTTGATTCTAATATTTCTCAGCTGTAAAGAGAAAAACATTGATTCCAATGCATTTAGAATTCCAACCGATTCACTTGAAGTCAGAATTAGTATCGATACGATTGGGATCGATGCAGGAGATGACTTTATCTATTTAAACCATTACCTACGTTTAGCGGATTTTTCCCAAGATAGACGGTATCTGTATAATTTCAACCCCTTGAACTATGAATTGGAGCTCATAGATTTGGAGGAAAATAGACTTGCCGAAAAGTATAAGATCGAAAAAGAAGGGCCGAACGCTGTTCCAAACCAATACTTTTACCGAATTCAGTTAGCTACTGAGTCAAATGAACTGTTTTTTCAGACCACTAGTAACATCTACAAAACCAATCTTGAGGGAAAAGTCAAGTCTAGTTATCGCTTCATGAATGATAGTTTGAGTGACTTCCGATACGATCCTGACATCCAACTCAATCTGCAGGGTTTTGTATCGGAGAGCGGGCGATATTACTACTCATTCTACACCGATACCTTTCCCAACCGAAAGCGGAAGGGATTGGTACGCTTAGACTTTGAAAAAATGCAATCGGAGTTCAGAGCAATGGATTTTTTCCACTGGGCAAATGATTTTGACATCTATTATCGGGAGCCGGACCGTCGATACAATCGGGGCGAATTTCCAGAAATGAGTGGAATTGTTTTCAAAGGAGACAGCATTATTTTTTCTATCTCATCGGTGAATAAACTCTGGGTTTACCACTTTGAATCCGACTATTTCAAAGAGTATTCCTATGAAAGCCAACTAACGAAAAATCAAAAAGAGGGGAATTTTCCGAAGAGAGTAGAATCCATGGAGGATTTTCAGGAAGCGGCCAAAAAGAAAAACGAGGAAGTTTATTTTCATCCCATCCAATTCGATCCTAAAAACAAACGATTTCTTCGAATCACTACTCAGTTTGAGGGATACGACAGCACTGGGGAAGCAGTGTTTAACTCCTATTTGACGGTTTTTGACCGCGACCTCCAGCCTATCCATGAGCAATTGATTCCCGAGCCGGGTTTTTATCCTTCCATTTCCAAATCATTCATAAGAGATGGGGTATACTACTCTTTCTTGAATGAAGAGGATGAGCTGGCATTTATTCGCTTAAAGGTTGAATAATATGAGGAAAATTCTATCGATTTTGGGTTTGGTAATTTTCATTTCATGTCAGCATGAAGAATCGGAAGAAAAAAGTCTGATTCAATATAAAATCAGCATAGATACCCTTTCTATTGACAGTCAAGAGCATCTGATAAATGTCGGCCAGGGTATTCCAAAAGCCCAGCTATCAGAGAATGAGCGATATCTGTTTTTCTATGACTATACAAATCATTCGATAGAGACTATTGACTTAGAGGAAAGATCTTGGGTTCGAACATTGTATTTGGAAAGGGAAGGCCCGAAAGGCGTGATGGACAGAAGTCGCTTTGACTTTATCCCCCTGACCGATAGTACTTTTCGCTTTTTTACCCAGCGGAACTTTATTGAGTTAGATATGCGGAATGAATTGCTATTCGAGTCGCCACGATTCGATAGCATGGTACGGGTAGCACCGGAGAAAAACTTTGAAGCATGGGCCAAACTTAGCCAAGACCAACGGTATTTGTATGGCTTGACTTCCAGCTTCAAGCAAGATCAAATGCTGGGCTGGGTAGATCTTAAGGATTCGGTTTATCGGGAAGTCCGGTTGGATAGCATGGATTATCGAAAGGATTTTGAGATCAAAAACAGCCGGTTAATTATTTCGAGTCCAATAAATGCCGCATTTATTCAGGAAAAATTCATGGTCTTTCATCCCGATGGAATTGACGTCTTTATCATTGACCCAAAAACATCCACTGCCCAATTCAAGGATAATTCCCCTCATCTTTTCCCAAGACGGAAATCAGGAAATTTTTCAAAAACTACCGAGTTAGGAGAGTTTGATGCAGTATTTGAGAAGAAGGATTTAGAGGTTTCTTACCGCGATTTGGTTTTTGATCAAGTGAATCAGCTTTTTTATCGGTTTGCAGGAATGAAAGCCCCCGAAACAGGGAGACAACTTAAGTATTTTATGATTTTTGACAAGGAGATGAATTTGATCCATGAAATGGACGTAAGTGAAATGCGGATAGGTTTTGGTGAATACTTTGTCAGAAAAGGAAAATTATATGTCAGAAATCGGGAAACGGAAGAATTGGAGTTTTTTGTGATTTCAGTGGAGGAAGAAGGTGAGGCATAATGCTTTATTTAAAAATAGGAACCACAAAGCACATGAAGAATTCGAGGTTTTTGACAAAGGCCATGTCTGATTGGTAAATCAGTTGGAAAACTATGTCGATGAAAGCTATTTGTGCTATGTTTCTATGTGGTTTAAAAAAGAAAAGAACCACATAGGCACATAGAATAAGTTGCAAACTCTTTCTTTACTTGTCTTTTCCCCTGATCCACGTAGAAAAATCCGCGGATTAGTGCGGATTCAGGTCTTAAACCATTCTTTTGGTCGATTAATAAGTGAGTACCCGCACCAAAAATCTTTGAAAATCAGCGGGAAAACTATGTCGAAAAAAGCTATGTGTGCTATGTTTCTATGTGGTTTAAAAATAGAAGAGTACCACATAGGCACATAGGATAAGTTTAAAACTCTTTCTTTACTTGTCTTTTCTTTTCCGCTGATCCACGCAGAAAAATTAGCGGATTAGCGCGGATTCAGGTCTTAAACCATTCTTTTGGTCGATTAATAAGTGAGTATCCGCACCGAAAATCTGCGGGAAAACTATGTCCGACAAAAGCTATGTGGGCTATGATTCTATGTGGTTTAAAAATAGAAGAGTACCACATAGGCACATAGGAGAGAATTTCTTTATTTAAGATTAAACCTAAAGCTATTTCCAATAGTAATTTGAGACTGCCTGCCCTCCAGTAGGCGGGCTTCGCTCCGCAAGCTCCACTTGCAGTGACGATCAGCAATTGGATGGATGAGATCAAAAAAATATCGAACATCGAATGATGAACTTCCAATAGCGAAGTAAACAATAACAATTACTCGATTAATTAATTACACAATTATCCATCACCACCTCAATCCAACCTCGGCAAGCTTAATTTATACTTCATCGCTATTAGTCGAATGGAGATCACAGCGGACATAGAAATCAACAAATTCCACTCCCTCGCCAGGCCAAAGTAATTCAACACCAAATATAGAATTGCTCCCGCCAGACAAGCAGAGGCATAGATTTCTTTACGAAATAGAATTGGGATTTCATTCGTCAAGGTATCTCGAATTACCCCTCCCATCACCGCAGAAAACATCCCCATGATTGCCGCAATCTCCGGCCTGACCCCCAGACTGAGGGCTTTTTCCACACCCAAAACTGTAAAAAAGCCGATTCCCAATGTATCGAAAAGGAAAAAGGTTTTTCTAAGCCGGCTTAGAAAATTGGGGAAAATGAATGCTGCTAAAATCCCTACCAAAATGGCATACAAAAAATAAATATCTCCAATCCACACAAGTGGGTGAGCATCCAATAAAATATCCCGGAGAGTACCACCTCCAATAGCGGTGATAAAACCCGTAAAGCCCGCGCCAAACAAATCATGCTCGCGTTCCCGAACGGCTAAAGCGCCGGAAATGGCAAAGACAAATGTTCCGATTAGTTCAAGTGCGTATTGTAAGGTCATTTTTTAATTGTTGACAGTTAGATTTTGCTTATGTTTTTCTCATTAAAAAGACCCCCATTTCTCGCTGTTCCAAGACTAAAACGGCTTTGGGGGCTTCCAGAAATTGAAAGCCCATTTTCTGCAACTTATCCACATGGCTATGTGTCAACACGAAACGTTCTGATTCGTCTGGCAAGCGGTATTTTCCGCCTTCCAGTTTTTCTGACTTCTCTAAGATATCGCTAAAGCCGGTACACATCCGAAACCAAAAAATTCCACCCGGCTTCAAGACCCGATGAATTTCTTCGGTCATCTGCCAAAAGTTATCCACATTTTCTGCAAAATGCAGCACTGCAGAGCAAATAAGGGCATCGAAGGCCTGACTGTGGAATGGAATTTCTTCCAATCTTCCTAGCTGAAACCGATGCGCATCATAGTTTGGGTCAAGACTCTTTGCCTGATAGCGACAGTACTGAATAGCCAATTCATTTGGGTCGATTCCAAAGATCGAATAGCCCTGATTGATAAAGTAAACCGTGTTCCTTCCTTCTCCACAACCCGCGTCAAGGATTTTCATCTCCTTGGTAAACCGACCCTTCAGGATCTGATCCAAGAGGTAGTTATCCACATTGCCCAAAAGCCGATTTAACTCGTTAATCTCCATTTTCCAGTTTATCCAATGCCTTTTGGGCTTTAATCCGACCAATTTCTATCATTTCCGCTGCTCGATAAAACTCCAATGTTCCTGCCTGCTTTCGGGCCACTTTTACCTGTACATCTACTGCATGCTTTTCCAAAAGCATCTCACAAAAACGGTCTTGCAGAAGATCGAATGAGCGCTTCACCAAGTTCAAGGTGGAATAACTGATATCTTTTTCTGTGGGTTTTTCCTCCGGAAAGTACTGGGTCATTTTATTTTTATAATCAATCATCCAAGCAGGAAGGCTATTGATAAATCGGTTTCCTTTCGAATCTTTCTTTGGAGGGGCGATGTATTCTTGATCCAGCCCATTGACATCTACTACGACCAAAAGGGTATCATTTTGGGGTGTCAGAAGAGAAATGGGAATCGGATTCAACACCCCACCATCTATCAGGGGCTGATTTCCCTGTTTGGCTGGAATAAAGACGGAAGGAATACTGCCGGATGCTCGAATGGCTGCAAATAGGCTTCCCTTATCAAAAATGACCTCTTTTCCGCTTTCTACATCAACTGCATTGCAGGAAAAGGGCAAGGCTAAATCCTCTATCTGACAGTCTGGAACTACCTTTTTTAAAGCCGAAAAGACTTTTTCTCCTTTGATAAAACCCTTACTTGAAAAGGTAAAATCCATCAGGGAAAATACATCGATCCGGTCCAAATTGCAGATCCAATTCTTAAACTCTTCCATTTTGCCACTGGCGTACATTCCGCCTACCAGAGCACCTGCTGAGCAGCCCGCGATTTCGGCTATTTCGTAACCCCGCTCCTCCAATTCCTCAATCACTCCGACATGCGCCAATCCTCGAGCTCCACCGCTACTCAAAACCAATGAAACTTTCTGCTTTTTTGCCATATCTTTAGGATGAAAAATCAATAAACGAAAGTAATAAATATGAGCGAATTCAAACCCTTTCACCTTGCTTTCCCTATTCGTGATATCGAAGAGACCCGGGCTTTCTACGGAGAATTGCTTGGATGTGATATCGGTAGAAGTACTGATAAATGGATCGATTTCAACTTTTTTGGGCATCAATTGTCTGCACACATCAAGCCTGAAGAATTAGCCAAAGCAAATACCAATGCAGTGGATGGAAAAAATGTGCCGGTTCGACATTTTGGGGTGATCCTCCCTTGGGACGAGTGGCATAATCTGGCTGATAAATTGAAAGCGCATGGGATAGAGTTTGTCATCGAGCCATACATCCGTTTCAAAGGTGAAGTAGGAGAGCAAGCGACGATGTTTTTCTTGGATCCCTGCGGAAACGCGCTGGAATTCAAGTCATTCCAAGATGAGTCTCAGATTTTTGCGAAGTAATATCTTTTGAAGAAACACAAGCTAAATACCGGCATCGGTCGAATGATCGAGATCGAAGGAAAGGACTACCTATACTTCAGCGGGACCTCCTATTTAGGGATTCCGCAGGATATAGATTTTTTGGATATTCTGGCTAATAATGTATTCGAGTATGGTTCTAATTTCGGACAAAGCAGAAAGAATAACATACAGTTAGAAGTCTTTGATGAGTTTGAAACCTTTTTTGCTCAAGAGGCTGGCGCTGATGCAGGAGCACTTTTCAGTTCGGGTTATCTCGCTGGGATCGCTGCCTGGAAGAGTGTCATTAGTCAGGTAGATGAGGTCTGGATCGCCCCAGATGCCCATCCGGCAGTCATTCCAGACGGACATCTAGCAAGTGATCAATTAAATTTTAAACAATGGAAAATTGATTGTCTGGAAAAAGCCGAGTCTCTTTCTTCTCGAAGTATATTGATAATCGGTAATGCCGTGGATGCCTTAAATGTGCAAATCCATGATTATTCTTGGGTGGAAGAAATTGGTAAAAAGCATAAAGTTTGGCTTCTGGTTGACGACTCACATGCTTTTGGGGTTTTGGGAAATGGAATATTTGGCACTTACTCCAAGATGCAATATGATTCCGTTTCGGTAATTGTGAGCGGTTCTTTGGGAAAGGGTTTGGGCCTGCCAGCAGGAATCGTTCTCTGTCCGGATTATCATATAGACCATATTAAAAATTTACCTCTTTTCGCTGGGGCTTCTCCTGGATCTCCTGCCCATATCCGGACTTTTTTGGAAATGCAGCATACATATGAGGCGGCACATGAACACCTGAAGGAATTGTGTCAATACTTCTATGAGTTGATTGCCTTTATGCCACAGATCATAGGAAATCCTGACTACCCGGTTTTTCGATATACGGAAGACTCTTGGGTGGAGCAATTGGAAAAATCAGGAATTATCACCTCCAGTTTTCCTTATCCACATGCGGATAGTCCCAAAGTTAACCGGATTGTTCTTTCAGCTTTCCACGAAAAAGAAGATATTGAATACTTAGCCGATATTTTAGAAAACCTAGCCCTTTAACAATGCAAAAGCTAACGATTCTATTTCTGATTGTTTTATTTTCATTCGCTTGTTCTCAAAAAGAGCCGATACTTTTTGAAGATGGTTTGGAGGATTTTCCGACTCTTCAGCGAGTCTTGGATAGTGTGGATAAGTATCAAGTTCAGATCCTTTTTACGCAAATAGATCGAAACGAACATATGAATCCGATGATGGAAGACTTCTCCTTCAATTTGGATGATGAGCGTTATTTCTATCCGGCTTCCACTGTCAAGTTACCCGTCGCGATTCTTGCCTTGGAGTGGCTGCAAGAGCAGAATGTGGATAACTTAACCTTGGACACGCCCATGCTGATAGATTCGGTGAGGCCTTCACAAATTCCAGCCTATGTGGATAACTCTTCGGAAGACTCTCTTCCCAGCATTGGGCATTACATCAAAAAAATCCTTTTGGTTTCTGACAATGATGCCTATAATCGACTCTATGAGCTATTAGGACAGGATTACATCAATCAAAAATTGGCAGAGAAAGGCTTGAATCATACAATGATTAACCATCGACTGAGTTATCCTGCAAATGAGATCGAAAACCGATATTTCAATCCCATCCGCTTTGTGGATAAGTCTGGAAATATTCTTTTGGAATTGCCCGAGAGAACTACCGGAAAGGTTTATTCCAATCCTGAGCGACCGATGATTGGGAGAGCCTACTATTCTGGAGATTCGCTGATTGAGACAGGCATGGAGTTTACCTTCAAAAATAAATTTGCCCTATCTGACTTGCATGGAGTCGTCCAGCGAATTGTATTTCCTCGCTCATTTATGGAAGCTGATCGTTTTAACTTGAATGAGGTGCATCGGGAGTTTATACTAAAATACATGAGCATGTTACCCGGCGAGTCTGATTTTCCCAAGTATGAAGGACCAGACTATTACGACAGCTATTCGAAGTTTTTCAAATTCGGAACAGATAAAAACCCCATCCCGGATCGCTTCCGGATTTTCAATAAGACAGGTTGGGCCTATGGTCATCTGATTGATGGAAGCTATTTTGTGGATTATGAGAATGGGGTAGAGTTTTTTGTATCGGCGGTGATTTATACCAATCAAAATGAAACCTTGAATGATAATACCTATGAGACGGAGGGAATTGGGCTCCCATTCTTTGCCGAATTGGGTGAGTATCTTTATCAGCGGGAGCTGAATCGTAAGAAAATATTGAAGCCGGATTTTGAGGGATTGAAATTTGAATACTAAGCGGTGAAACTGTTTGTCAAATATTTTAAGAAGAATTGGGCTTGGGGTTTGTTGTTTGCAATTCCGCTAGTCTTTTGGCAAAAAGGCTACGTTTATCCCGAGTTGCGTTTTGAGCTTGATTTTCTTCGGGAAAAATCTACTTACTATGAAATGCTATTTTTTTGGGCCTTTTGGACTGCCACTCAATTCTTCGTATGGCGCCCCGGGTATTTATGCAAGCAGGATAATCAGCAATCCAAAAATTCAAATGACTGTCAATCCTAACTCTTCTAATGGTCAATTTACTGAGTTTAGACTCTTTTTGCGGGTTTTTTCCTGGTTTATTATTTTGAGCAGTATAGCTGGTATGCTTGTAAAAGGCTATCTCGGAATCAATCGTGGATTCGATTGGTCGTATTTGAAAGACTTTCTGACTTATATAAGTCTCATTTTCAATATGGCAGTTTGGTCTATAGTGATGTATTTTGCGTTTTGGTAATATAGTCCGGAGTTCCGAAAAAAAATGTGCGAAAAATATGGAGCATAAAAGTAATTATCCACATTTCTCCATTTTTAGAAAACACCCTCCAAATCAACCATAGCCTGTGGATAAGTATTGCCTATTTGAATTCCTGATTGTTTAAGCTGGGCTGTGGATAACTCCCAGGGTTGATGAATATCAAAGCCTTTAATCAAGGCAAGCTCAGGGACCCAAAGACGCACATATTCTCCATTTCGATCATAATTTTTTCCCTGACGAAGAATATTAAAGTATCGGTTTTCTCTAGGGTCATTTCCTACACCACCCACATACATCCAATTGCCCCAGTTGGAACAGACATCATAATCCACAAGTTGACTCTCGAAGTAACTAGCCCCCCAAGTCCAATCAATTCCCAGATCATTGACAAGAAAACTTGCCACATTTTGACGGCCACGATTTGACATGAAGCCGGAGAAGTTAAGTTCTCGCATATTGGCATCTACAAAGGGGACTCCTGTCTGCCCCTCACACCAGCGCTGAAAATCAGCACTATCTCTGCGCCAGGAGTCCCTTGTATTTTTAATCCCTTCTATCTTGAAGACTTTATTCCCGTGTTTCTTGGTGATAAAGCGAAAATAATCTCTCCAAATCAGCTCAAAAATCAACCAATAAGTGCTTTGGTTTTTCTTTCGCTCCTTTTCATATCGCTTCACCTCTTCATGAATTGTACGTGGAGATATGCAACCTAAAGCTAGCCAAGCGGAAAACTTTGAACTGTAGTCTGTACCGATAAGCCCATTTCGGGTTTCTTTATAAACTTTCAAGTGATTACCTTCCCAAAAATAGGATTGGATTCGCCCGAGGCCAGCGCTTTCTCCACCATCAAACTCCATCACCGAACGGCGCTCAGGCTCAGGGTCCTCCAATCCGTAACTTTTCAAACCAGGCAATTCACCACTTTGAGGAATCACTGATTTTTTGGGAAAGTTTATTTTATTGGGTTGTGGATAAGTGGGCCTTACGGAAGCCATTTTCTCCACTGATTTTCTGAATTGGGTAAAAACTTCAGGAACTTGCGCCACAGGGAAGGGTAAATCCTCAATGTGATAAAGGGTTGATTGCCAAAAATTTTCAGTGGCTATCCCCTTCGACCAAGCAGCTTTCTCCAAAGCCTTATCCACATACTGTTCTTCTGCAGTCACCTCTTCCGAGAAAAATATTGCATCTGCTTTTACTCGCTCAGCCAAGGTGATTATCTCGACCTCTGGATTTCCTCTTAGGATTACTAAGTCTCCGCCAATCTTGCGTAAATTTCTTCTCAAGTCTGCCACAGATTCCAACAGGAATTTGCCTCTGAAACTTCCGGTTTTTGGATAGCCAATTTCCGTCATCTCAAAATGTCGAGGATCAAAGCAATAAACAGGAATCACTTCGGCTCCGCTAGAGCAAGCCTTGTGTAATGCTTCGTGATCTTTTACACGAAGATCATTTCGAAACCAAACGATAATCCTATTGAAGTTCATATTGTGCAAACAGGCTGTCTAGGCGAAGTGTTTGGGAGAAAAATAAAAATTGAGTTGTAGCGATTTTGTTTAATTTCAGCTTTGATTCGATTGATTATGAAAAAATTCACGTTGCTCCTCGTTTTACTGGGACTTGTCCCTTTTTCGAGCTTTTGCCAAAGTCTCCAAGAAAAATTGGGTTATCCCAAAGATTCCAAACTTTTGATCATTCATGGAGATGATGTGGGAGTTTCTCATTCTCAGAATAAAGCTACGTTTGAGGCGATCAAAAACGGCTTGGTCACTTCTACCAGTATGATGGTACCAGCAGCATGGTCTTCGGAGGTCGCCCAACTGGCTAAGGAAATCTCAAATCCGGACATCGGTATTCATATAACTTTAACCAATGAATGGTATCAGTACAACTGGGGTCCTGAAGCGGGGAAAACTGCTGTTCCTGGTTTGGTAAATCCATTGGGCCACATGTACCCTTCCTGTGCTCAAGTAGCCGAGAACGCAAGTCCGGAGGAAGTTGAGCAGGAAGTTCGTGCTCAAATAGAAAATGCAAAATCAATGGGCATAGACATTACCCATCTGGATTCCCATATGGGTTGTATGTTTTTTGGGAGGCCTGAATATTTGAAAATCTATATCAAGCTCGCCTTGGAATATGAAATTCCTGCCATGCTAAATCAGCAATTGATGCAGGCCTTGGTCCTGCCAAATAAGGAACTGTTTGAAGGGCTGAATGTGGATAAGTTGCCGGTGATAGATCAAATAATTATGGCAGATGAGGCAGCTTATGAAAGTGGAATGGAAGAATTTTACACAGAAGCTTTAAAAAATTTGCCTGCAGGAGTCCATGTTTTGTTGATTCACCTCGCTTTTGATGATGAGGAAATGAACGCTGTGACGGCAGGGCATGACAGTTTCCACGCTCCTTGGCGACAGGCCGATTATGATTTTTTCACGAGTGAAAAAGCTAAGAATTTAATCGAAAAGGAAGGGATCAAATTGATTACTTGGCGGGAAATAGGAAAGGTGATGAAAATTAAATAAGAGTCTTAATTTACTTAGTAATGCTTCGGCTTATTTTCTCATTTTTATGGTTGGAAGCTGGAAGTAGGAAGAGGGAAGATGCCATATCCTGAACATTTTGCTTTGTTAAGGTTGTATCCTTTTTTTCTTCTATAAATGCGGATAATTTTAAAGAATAAAAAATGCACTGTAATAGTGCAAAAAATATTTAAAAACGCACCCTACGAGTGCAAAATCGCTTAGAAGCATGTATAATAAAATTCTCCGAATCACTAAAAGCTTGCTTGTTCTTCTTCTCCTAGCATGTTACTGGAGTTGCCAAAGTGAATCCGGACCACTTAACCAAATTTTTCAAGATTTGGAAAATCAAGAGGGAATTGAGGGTAATGTTGAATACCTCAACTCCCCATTTTCAGCTGCAGGAGATCGTTTGTACTTAGTCGGGCATCAAAATGGAACCTTTCCGGATTTGGGTTGGCATGTGGAAGGTGAAATGGGCGGTATCTGGTTGCATCCAATTAAGTTGCTTGATGGCTTTATAGTACAGCTTGGAGATGATTCTCAAAGCATTTGCCTGACAGAAGGAAAGACTTTCACCAATTATTCATTTGCCAATACGATTGATTATGGAAGCGTATTAGCAGATTTGGAAGTAGAACGTATGCACTTTGTTCCGGATGCGAGGGAGGGAATGATTGTTTTGTATCGTTTTAAAAATACTGGTTCTGTGGATAAATCCTTTGATTTTTCCTGGACTTCAAGGGTAGACCTTCGACCCGTTTGGCTTGGAGAGCGAAGTGGGATGATTGATCAAGCGGATGAGGTAGCTTTTAATGAGTTGACCGGAACATTCACTGCAAAGGATCAAGGCAATGACTGGTATGCCGTATGGGGAACGGATGCGGGAATTCCTCTTACACCTATCAATCCAATCTGCAATTTTGAGTCGAGAGGTATGGGTACTTCGGCTGCCTTCGGGGTCCAACTTAATATTCCATCAGGGTCTGAATTGATTTTTCCGATCTACATCGCAGGTTCAACCGAAAGTGAATTGAAGGCTCTGGAGACTATCGCTGATTTGAGAGAAAATCTGGAGGCTGACTGGTTTTCCAAAAAGCGGCGCTATGAGGAAATTTCAAAGAAATCAGCCATTGATATTCCAGATAAGCAACTGCAAAAAGCCTTTGAGTGGACTAAGTACAATACCGATTGGTTGGTGCGGGATGTGCCTGAAATGGGTCGTGGATTCGGAGCAGGTTTGCCGGATTATCCCTGGTTCTTTGGGGTGGATAGCGAATATACCATTCAGGGACTGTTGGCTACAGGAAGAAAAGAATTGGTGTACAGTACGGTGGAACTGATTCATGAGCTTTCTGAAAAAACCAACGGTAATGGCAGAATTATCCACGAGGCTTCTACCAATGGAGTGGTTTTTAATCCCGGTAATATTAATGAGACGCCCCAATGGGTTTCCACGATTTGGGAGGTCTATCGCTGGACCGGAGATCGGGAGTTTTTGGAGAAGTATTTTCCCTCTGTGGAAAAAGGCCTGATCTGGCTCCTTGAAGAAAATGATCAGGATGGGAATTTGCTCGCTGATGGCTATGGGATGATGGAAATCCACCGATTAGAATCGGAGATGATTGATGTAGCAGCATATAGCTATAAAGCTTTTGCGGATGCGGCGAAAATGGCCGAAATACTTGGGAAAACCGAACTTTCTGAAAGTTATCAACAGACTGCTGATGCTTTGGCAGAAAAAATCAATAGGGATTTTTGGGTACCGGAATTTGGAAGCTATGCGGATTTTATCGGTACAGCGGAAGAAGCCTTGCATCTGATTGAAGGAGCGATTACCCGGGCTGATACTTTAGATAAACCCTGGGCTGTAGAGGAGTTGGAGGCTACAAAAAGGAGTTTATCCACATTGCCGAAAGATCAGAAACAGGGTTTTGTTCTCTATCATAATTGGGTTGTGAATACCCCAATGGAAGTGGGTGTAGCTGATCCTGAGAAGGCTCAAATTGCGCTGGAAACAGCACGAAAATATACCAACCCATTTGGCACTTTTGTGACGGGCATTGATCGGGATGATAGTTCGGAGTCTGAGGATGGATCCTTTACCGGAAGTAAGGTCTTTTCCTACACAGGAGCTGTGATGACTTTGCCGACGGGCGTTTCTGCGATTGGAGAAAATAATTATGGAAACCCGGACGCGGCCTTGGATTACCTTCAGCGAATGACGCGAAGCTTCAGCTTTGCATTACCAGGCTCTATCTACGAAGTTTCTCCTGATTATGGGATGTTCACTCAAGCTTGGAATTTGTATAGTTATGCGATTCCTATCGTCACACAGTTTTTCGGAATTCAGCCGGATGCAGGAAATCGGGTGATTTATATCCGGCCTCAAATGCCTTCGGATTGGGAAAGTGCCAGCATTGAAAAGGTGGAAATAGGAGACAATGAAATTTCCCTAAGCTATGAAAAGATTGATGGGGAGCTGATGATTGAAGTGACCCAAACACAGAAAAAATGGGGCCTCTCGATCGAAATACCGGAAAGCTATGAACAGGTCAAAATCTTGGGTAAGGAGGTGAGTTCGGATACTCAGAATGGCTATCGCAGAATCTTGATGACAGGAGCCAAGGTTCGGGTGGAGGCTAGGTGAAAAGTGCTGTTGAAAAAAGATTGAACTCATTCTCAAACTTTTTGACTTCCGGATTGTCCTTAAGGAATGGAAAAAAATTATCCCAATTGGATGGCGACTTGCCTGAAATTGGCCGCTGTTTACAATATTCTCTGGGGAGCTTGGGTGGTTATTTGGCCCAATACATTTTTTGAATGGACCGGAATGGAGCCCCTGCAGCATCCCACTATTTGGCAAGGAACGGGTATGATCGTGGGCGTTTATGGTCTCGGATATTGGTGGGCAAGTTACAACCCGCTTAAGCATTGGCCTATCGTGGCGGTTGGCTTCTTGGGAAAGATCTTTGGCCCTCTTGGATTCCTGTTCAATTTCTTGATCTTGAAAGAAATCCCCTTTGAATTCAGCTATACCCTATACACCAATGACCTTATTTGGTGGGTTCCATTTTTCTTGATTCTAAAGCGTGTACATACTCAAACGCAATGGCAACTCCGATAAACCAAAATAAATTCTAATGGAATGGATTCGTCTTTCGTTAGATTCTGGGCTTTTTATTTTGGTTTGGTTGGTGCAAATCATCATTTATCCATCATTTCTATATATCGACCGGGAAAAGCTCAACTACTGGCACCGGCTTTACACAGGAAAAATCCTTTACTTCGTTGCGCCCCTGATGTTTATTCAGACCGGAGTGATCGCTTTGCAAATCCTCTCTGACCCGCTCATATTTTTGCTTGATGGTTTTTTCTTGGCCATGATTTGGATCAATACCTTTTTCGTGGCCATTCCCATTCACAATAGCATTGATCAAGGCGAAAATGTGGATAAAAGTATCTCAAAACTCCTTCAAGTCAATCGCTGGCGAAGCTGGATGTGGACAGCTCTGTTTTTGCTTTCGGTGGGGAGAATTCTTTTAGATTTCTTGATTTAGCTTCTATCTCGTACAAAAACGCTTTGCACAATTTTACCTAACAAGATTTTTGAAGAGATAGCATTAAAAAGAAGGGGTTTTGGTAAATCCGAGAACAAAGGAATACCGGAACCTAGAAGTAGGGGAACGGTGGTAATGGTCAGTTCATCAATCAAATCTTCTTTCAGAAAACTCTGAATCGTTTTTCCCCCGTCGATATACAATCGAACATATCCCTCCCTGTTTATTTCTTCCAATATTTTTGAAAGCGAACCGCTGACAATCTTCACTTTGTCCTTGAGCTTGTCTGGTACTTCTTTCAAAGAATTGCTCAAGACAAAAACAGGCTTCTCATAAGGCCAGGGAATATTAAAGCCCAAGACGGTATCAAAAAAGTATTTCTACCCATCAGCAGAGCATCCACTCCTTCCATAAATTCTCCATAACCCATATCGTTTTGGTCCGGGTTGGGGATTGAGTCCAGCCAATCGATTCCACCTTTTTGATCGGCTATAAATCCGTCGAGGCTGCATCCGATAAAGACCTTGTTCTTTTTTTTCATGATGCTTGAGGGAAAAATTTGTAACGTTGAAAAAAGACACTGCTATGTAAATGTCTTTATACGACATTAAAGATGTGTTTTATTCACTAGTTTTCTTGACGTGACGGAGATAAGCATTGGCTTTATTTGTTGTTGTGGTGTCGTTTTTAATTTTAAGTTGGCTTTATATTTATCTGTCCACCAATTGCTCTCAGAACTTTCATTATGGTCTCAAATTGAGGTTTTGCACCATCTGACAATGCCTTGTAAAGACTTGGCCTGCTCATACCTGTTTCTTCTGCAATTTTTGACATACCCATCGCCTTTGCAATATGTCCAATAGCATTAATGACGTCAGAGCTGTTTCCATCTTCTAGGACAGTATTCAAGTATTCAGCTATCATTTCTTTACTTTCCAAATAATCAGCTATATCAAATTTTGTTGTATTCATTTTAATTGTCTTTTATTTTATTCCAAATCTCCTTTGCCTTTTCTATGTCAGTTTGTTGAGTCGATTTTTCGCCACCGATCAACAAAATGATGACGGTATCATCTTTCTCCTTAAAATAAATCCGATATCCTTTCGCATAATTAATTCTCAACTAACTAATTCCATTTCCCACTGGTTTGCAGTCACCAAGATGACCATCTGATTCAATTTTCTGGATTCTAAAAAGGATTTTAGCCTTTGCTCTCAAATCCTTTAGCTTTCGCAACCATTTGTCAAACTCAGAGGTTTTCTCGATAAACTTCATAGGAAAGTGTATCCAATTGGATACAAATCTAGTTTATTTGTTTGAAATGTAAAAGCGGTTTTTCATCAAGTGGATTTTTGCACCACAACGGCCTGCACAGCCACAGGCCGGACTTGGTGGTATTTTCTGTTCGTGTTTCAATATCGTGACTTGGCGCAACAAGCGTGCTAGCTCGTTTTCGTTAGGTTTTGGGCTGTGCTATGTTGGCGGTAGTATTCTTAATTTCGTCAAACAGTTTCTGTTTTTTAGTTTTAATATTCAGATAAAATGGGAGAAATCCGAATGGTCTAGTGACTCCTTCTATACCTATATTTAGATATATCCGCTCATCCTTTTTCACAAATCTATATTTCATACCGATGGAAAATAATCCCCAAGATGAATCTGTAAATTCTATAATCAATCTCTTGAATCTCAGTGTATCACTTATCATCTCAATATCAGTGAATCTTTCAAGTTGAGTTCTGTCTAGTTCAACAAACGCTTTAAACTTCTTTACCTTTTTGTATGAATTAGCTAAGAACCAAACTGATAAGCACATGAAGAGAATTGAGAATAAATTAAAATCACGAATTACAATTATCACTGAGATGAAAAATATGAGAATTGGGAATAAAAGAAATCCAATTAAGATTTTTCTCTTCTCAGATTTCTCAAATTCTGGAGGATGATTATCGATTATATTAAAAAGCTTAAACTCTTCTTTAGCCATCTTATATTACCGCCAACGGTTCTCGGCTATGCGTAGTGTGGGATTTCAAGGCATTTCACCTTCCGTTTAGCAGTTAGTTTGTTTAATGTAATTACTTTAATATCAGTACTTTAGCCCGAATTACGTATAGCCATTGTTGGCATTTCGTTATTCTTCATCCAATGTTTTTATCAGTCCGAAACATAATTGGTCAATATTGCCCATTTTTTCGTTAAATGCAGAAACATTGGATAGTATTACTATTCCATTTTTGTTTTCTAAATCTAAGGCCATTGAGGAAGTATAGCCTCCAGTTCCACCATTATGCCAAATTAATTCGCCACCATTTTTCCTTTTTAAAATATGCCATCCAAGTCCTATACTCATATTGTCGTTTACCTTAAATGTAGGTTTTTGGGTCAATGCTAATTCCTTATTCGCAATATCAAATTGAGCTAAAGCAAACTTTGATAAATCTTCTACAGTAGAAAAAATTGCTCCACCACCAGCTAAAACATCAAAATCCCAATTCGAAGTAGGTTTCCCATTTGGCTTTAATCCTTTCACAAGTTCAGTTTTTAAATTTTCTCTTTTACTCGTAGAGTTTACCATTTTATATTTTGTAAATATTTTCTCTTGTAAGAGTAATTCATAAGTTGATTTTGCAATAGTTGCTAATTCAAATCCCAAAACACCAGCACCAAGATTAGAGTATTCATACTTTTTTCTAGGTTCTTGATTTAGCTTCACTTCTTTTGTTAGATAACTTATGAGCATTTCTTTGTCATAATCTTTATAAGGATTGTCTTGGTCAACAAACAAAAGGCTCAGATTTGAAGGTAATCTTGGAAGTCCAGATGTATGATTGGCAAGTTCCTTGAAAGTGATTACATTATCGGAATTAATTTTGAAATCAAGGTAATCTTGAATATTGTCGTCTAATTTTATTTCTTGGTCGTTTACAAAATTTGACAACAAGGTTGCTGTAAATACTTTAGTTATAGAACCTATTTCAAAAGTATTCTTAAAATTTTCAATTAACTTAATTGTGTCATTCGTTCTTTCAATTCCAATAAAATCAATTTTCCCGTTTTTAATTAAAGCGATTGATAATTGAGTGTTGTTTGGGAATGATTTGGTGTTATCAAATAGAAGTTCAGACTGCTCTTTAGTAATTCCATTATTTGAGATTTCAATCCCATTTTCAGCAACGGTTGTTTGCCCATTAGAACAACTTGAAAGTATAATTCCAATTAGTGCAGTTAAATATTTTCTCATTTGTTTTTTTATAATGAATGCCAACTAGTAAATATCCTCAATGATATGTAATTTTTTCAAATGCCAAGACTTGAAATTGCCCCATCGCTTGTTGGTTCATTTCCACTTACTTTGAAGAGTATAAACTAATTTCTAAATATAAGAATAAACTCTAACTCTATAACATCGGGAAAGTAATGGGAAGGAGCCAATGATAGTAGGACTTACTGGATCTTCCTACTCTTGATTTTGGAGCGGATGAGAAAAAAAGCATCAATTAACCCCATGATCAATAAGCCATAGCCTAGGTAATTTTTAAAACTGCCGAGGTCTTCAGGCTTGATAAAAACTGTATTTATCAATCCCAACACAATAAAAAGGAGAGTTCGGATAAGGGGCCAGCTGATTTTTGAATTCGATTCCATAAAATTGAATAATTAGATGAACAATAAATACATAAAGAAAATGAGCCCCAAAACCGCCATGAGCACAAAGATCCATAACCATTTCTTCCTTTTGTAATGGTAGTCCTGAATGTGTTTCTCCTCGATGGAGACTTCTCCTGCTTCATTCAAAAAATCTTCCAGTTGATTGATTTTGAATTGGTTGTGATAATTTTGGGTATAAAAACTGATTCCGAAACTGAGCAAAATGCCAATTCCATAGACCACATAATCATCCCATTCGAAAGTGGGAATCTTTCCATATTTTTTCTGCAGATAGAAGTAGGAGCCAATGAGAAATACGAGTGTCGCTGTAGTAGCAGATACCCAAATGGATTTTCGGAAATGGGTATAGTAAAACGCAAGACTTGACTGCAAATTCTCAACTACTGAGTCACCTGATTTAAAATGGGAAAGCTTTCTTAAGATGCCTGCCTGAATGAAGATCCCTATTGACAAAATGGCCAAAAAAGACAGCAGGGCAAACGAAATAGTATCTCCTCCCATGAAAAATAGGAGATAGAATACCACCATGAGTAGGATTGATTTTAGTGTGATATCAAGAATCAAGGAGGACCTAAATTGACTGCGAATACTTTTTGAGGAAGACCGGATAAATTGACTGATGTCCTTCTCTGTCAACCTTTTTTTTTCGAAAATGGGCTCCTTTTTCCAAGCCTCTTTATACTTATCCAGATTGATTGATTCCATGATTATTGAAGCTTTTGGATTAGTTGGGCTAGTTTTGCTTTGATTCGTACCAATTTGACACTCACGTTTTTTATGGAGATACCGATCGTATCCGCTATTTCCTCGTAGCTTTTTTCATCCAGCCAAAGCAGAATGATGGCTTTTTCGATTTTGTTGAGCTGAGAAATGGCTTCATATAAGACTTTGACATCTTCCGAGGCTTCCATCCGACTTATGCTGTCATCCCCTACAGACGGCATTTCGACATGTAGGAGCAATAAATTGGGCTTTTTAATTTGCGTGATGGCCGTATTCAATGCCACTCGATACATCCAGGTAGAAAAAGCTGAATTCTCCTTGAAACTCGGATAAGACTTCCATAACTGAAGGATGATTTCCTGATATAGGTCCTCCCGGTCTGATTCATTTTTGGCATAGACAAAGCATATTTTGTGGATAATTCCTTGATGCTTTTCTATCCGTGAAATGAACTCCTTTTCTGTTTCTATTGCTGGACGCATGAGGAAATCAGCTTCTAAAGCCTTTTTTACAGAAATAAGATGGCAAAAAAGACGCTGATCCCCAAGAGTAGGAGCCCTGTCAAAAGCTTGGTCTTTTGTCTTAGCTGTTGGCTTTCCTCCTTTTGAAACTTCTGCTCGATCAAAATCCCAATCACTGTTCCGATGGGGAGTGAAGAGGAAATGGCGATGACGAAGTTTTCGGTTAGGATAAACAATCCTATTCCCAGGATAAAGGTGATCAATGAGCCAATAAGGTAGCCGGCTCCTTCAAATAGAGTGGTTTGTTGATTTTTGGTAGTTTTCATTTTCCTGCTGTTTGGTGACTTCTTTACTTCGTTAGTCTAGCTAGGGAGCAAAAAACTACAGGGGAAAAGAAAAAAATTTTTCAGTGGTAAAAAACTCCATTTTATACTTAAAAATTTGAATGGAGAAACTAATCAAAAAATCAACTGATACATCTCCTCCAGTTTACTGACTTGGATGACTTTGATTTTAAACTTGGACAGGTCAACTCCCTTGACAGCATACTTGGATACGACGATCTTTTTGAACCCCAACTTTTCCGCTTCGGAGATCCGATTTTCTATGCGAGAAACGGCACGAACTTCTCCGCCCAAACCCACTTCTCCCGCAAAACAAATCTGTTCGGAAACCGGCGTATCCTCATAGCTGGAAATCAAACTTGCACATACCGCCAAATCCAATCCCGGATCGTCCACACGCATGCCGCCTGCCACATTCAGAAAGACATCCTGATTGCCAAGCCGCATTCCTCCCCGCTTTTCCAATACGGCCAAAAGCATATTCAGCCGCTTGGCATCATGTCCCGTACTCGTTCGCTGGGGAGTTCCGTAAGTAGCAGGACTGACGAGCGATTGTATCTCAATTAATAGCGGTCGGTTGCCCTCTAGCATCGCACCGATGGCGACGCCATTCAGCACTTCTTCCCGCTGGGTCAGAAGAATCTCAGATGGATTGGCAACGGACCGAAGCCCATCCACCCGCATCTCATAGATGCCAAGTTCGTGGGTCGAGCCGAAACGGTTTTTGGAGGTTCGCAGAATCCGATAGGTCAGGTGTCGGTCCCCTTCAAACTGTAAAACGGTGTCGACCATGTGTTCCAAGACCTTGGGTCCGGCAATGGAGCCTTCCTTGGTCACATGCCCGATCAAAAAGACTGGCGTGCCCGTTTCTTTAGCAAACTTCATCAGTTCGGCGGTACATTCCCGCACCTGAGAGACCGAGCCCGCAGCGGATTCGACGTATTGGCTATTTAAGGTTTGGATGGAATCGATCACCAAAAAATCAGGTTTAAGGAGTTCGACCTGCTGAAATATCTGTTGGGTGTTTGTCTCCGAAAGTACATAGCAATCCGGGTTGGAGACGGCCATACGATCTGCCCGCATTTTGATTTGAGCCTCCGATTCTTCGCCGGAGACATAGAGAATGGTTTTGCCGCTAAGCGTTAGCGCGATCTGAAGCATCAAAGTGGACTTTCCGATACCCGGTTCACCACCGATCAGCACCAAGGAACCCGGCACAATTCCTCCTCCCAGTACCCGATCCAATTCCGGATCGCCTGTCACCCAGCGAGCCTGCTCCTCGTAGTTGACCTCTTTGATTTTTTTTGGAGTATTGGTCTTTTTGGTCCCGCTGCCACTCGGTTTCCAGGTCCCTTTTCCACTTTCTTCCTTTTGGATGATTTCTTCCACATAGGTATTCCATTGCCCACAGGAAGGACATTTTCCGAGCCATTTGGGGCTTTGTGCCCCACAGTTTTGACAGAAGAAAGAGGTTTTTATTTTAGCCATTAGAGGAGTAGCAAGTAGTTAGTTTCAAGTAGCAAGTAGATAGAGACAAGAGCTTAGAGTCAAGAAACAAGAATCAAGATAGACTATCTAGCTTCTAGCATCTTGTCTCTAGTATCAAAGCGGTTTTTATTTTAGCCATTAGAGGAGTAGCAAGTAGTTAGTATCAAGTAGCAAGAATCAAGACAAGCTAATTTTCCAATTTTGTAATTTTCCAATCTTTCAATTCTAATGCGCTTCCAACCAATCATTCCCCAATCCCACTTCCACTTCGATCGGTACTGCGATATCAATGGCTTCGGACATCAATTTGGGCACTTCTTTTTTCAGAAGTTCCACCTCGTCTTTGTGTGCATCAAATACCAATTCATCATGCACTTGCAAGATCATCTTGGACTTCAATTTTTCTTTTTTCATCCAATCATGAACTCGAATCATAGCAACTTTAATCAGGTCTGCGGCCGAACCTTGGATTGGCGCATTGATGGCATTTCGCTCCGCAAAACCTCGCATGGTTTGGTTCCGGCTGTTGATATCCCGGAGGTAGCGACGCCGACCCAAAATAGTCTCCACGAATTCCTCACTTCTTGCTTTTTCGATCACCCCATCCATATAGGCTTTGACCGCAGGAAATTCCTTGAAATAGGCATCAATGATTTCCTTGGCTTCTCCTCTTGGGATGGAAAGTCGCTGGGAAAGTCCAAAGGCCGAAATACCGTAAATAATGCCAAAATTGGCTGTTTTGGCTTTTCGGCGCATATCGGAGGTCACTTCCTCTAGGGGTACCTGGAAAATCTTTGCTGCCGTGGTGGCATGGATATCCCGCCCGTTTTTGAAGGCTTCGATCATGGATTCATCCTTAGAAAAGGCAGCCATGATTCGGAGTTCGATCTGCGAGTAATCCGCTGCTAAAAGGACATGATTCTCATCGCGGGGGACAAATGCCTTTCTGATTTCCCTCCCACGATCGGTACGAATCGGAATATTTTGGAGGTTTGGATTGATTGAAGAAAGACGACCGGTAGCTGCCACAAATTGATTGTAGGTCGTATGAATCCGACCGGTTTTTTCATTGATCATGGTGGGCAAAGCATCCACGTAAGTGGACTTGAGTTTCACCATTTGGCGATAATCCAAAATGGCCTGAGCGATTTCATGCTCTCCTGCCAATTTGCTCAAAATTTCCTCTCCGGTGGCGTATTGCCCTGTTTTGGTCTTTTTGGCTTTCGGATCAAGTTTTAGCTTTTCAAACAATACATCGCCCAACTGCTTGGGAGAAGCCAGGTTGAATTTTACACCAGCCAACTCATAGACCCGTTTTTCGATTTCCTGACTTTCGGTTTCGAGTGATTTGCTCAATTCAGCCAAGCTATCGGTATCGATCCGGACCCCTTCGAATTCCATATCGGTTAGGACTGGAATCAGCGGATTCTCCACTTCGTAAAACAACTTTTCAAGCTCGTTTTCCTTGAGCGTCGGGTCAAATTTTTCTTTCAGCCGAAGGGTAATATCCGCATCCTCAGCGGCATAGGCAGTGACGGTGTCTTCGTCCACATCCCGCATATTGCCTTGATTTTTCCCTTTTTTCCCGATGAGTTCGGTGATAGATACCGGCTTGTAATTGAGGTATTGCTCTGCCAATACGTCCATTCCATGTTTCCCTTCCGGCTCGATCAGGTAGTGGGCTAGCATGGTATCATAAAGCGCTCCTTTGACTTCGATGCCGTAATTTTTCAATACCAGAAGGTCGTATTTGATGTTTTGACCAATTTTAAGGATGGATTCATTTTCGAAAAAGGGTTTCAAAATCTCCAAAATCCCTGCGGTTTCTTTCTGGTCATCCGGGCAAGGGATGTAGTAGGCTTCTCCGCTTAGGTAGGCGAAAGAAAGGCCGACCAATTCAGCCTCCATGGCATTGAGCGAGGTGGTTTCGGTATCAAAGCAAACTTCCTTTTGCAAGAGCAAATATTCCAAAAGTTCTTTGACTGCTTCTTTACCTTTGATTTTGTGATAATGATGAAAATTGCTGTCAATGGTCTCGGGGATGAGAGGTGCGCTGGTATTGACGGTTTCTTCTTCAAATTCGATTTCTGTACTCGCAGACGAACTGTTGCTGCCCGAATCCCCGAAAAGTCCTAGTTGCTCATTTTGCTGAATGACGGCTTTCTTGCCCTCTTCTTTGAATACACGCTTGGAAAGCGTGCGGAATTCCAATTCGGTGAAAATTGCCCGAAGCTTTTCCTCGTCAAAGCCGTCGTAGCGTAGTTCCTCTTCCACAAAGTCCACCGGAACATCGATTTTTATAGTGGCCAATTCTTTGGAAAGGAGCCCTTGCTCGGCAAAATTTTCTACATTTTCCTTTTGCTTCCCTTTCAGCTGATCCGTGTTTTTGACCAATTCTTCCACCGTTCCAAACTCTTTGAGCAGTTTGGTGGCGGTTTTCGCTCCAATCCCCGGGATGCCCGGAATATTATCCACTGCATCCCCCATCAACCCCAAGATATCTGTCACCTGATCCACATGCTCAATATCCCACTTGGCACAGACCTCTTTTGGACCCATGATATCCACACCATTTCCCATGAAGGCTGGCTTGTAGAGAAAAATATGATCATCTACCAATTGGCCGTAATCCTTGTCCGGGGTCATCATGTAGACAGTGAAGGATTCGCGCTCAGCTTTTTTGGCAATCGTGCCAATGATATCATCCGCTTCGAAGCCATCCATTTCCAAAAGCGGAATATTGAAAGCTTTGACGATTTCTTTTACCCAAGGAATAGAAACCGTGATGTCTTCAGGCTGCTCTTGCCGATTAGCCTTATACTCTACAAACTGTTCGTGTCGAAAAGTAGGTGCTGAGGTATCAAAAGCAACCGCGATATGTGAGGGCTTTTCTTTATTTAATACCTCCAGGAGCGTATTGGTAAATCCCAGCATCACGCCGGTATTGAGTCCTTTGGAATTGATTCTGGGATTTTTGCTGAATGCAAAATGGGCCCGGTATATCAGGGCCATCGCATCGAGAAGGAAAAGTTTATGGGCTTGTTTTTGAGTCATTTTATCTTGGGTCCAAATGAGCAGTTGAAGTTACAAAAAATCCCCTGCCTGAGGCCCCAATCCTGGCTACTAAAGCTTTTTAAATTAAAATATCCTGTTTGGGTCTAACCCGAAACATGCATTAGAATTTCTATTATAAGCCCAAACCGCTTCAAAATCAATCGCTTTGCTGCATTTACCTCAATCATCGTAGCGGTGCTATGATTCATTCACTAAATACTTGATTTTCTTTTGGTTTGAACTCTCACTATGAATTCAAATGCAAAATCTGGGTTTAAGAACTAGCCTCCTCTTTCCTTAAATATTCCCGAACTTGCAAAGCCCGGAGGAAGATGAGGATTAGCGGAATCAGCCAAAGTAGTTCATTGAAAATTAAGTGAAAACCTGTCCGCTTATTCCAATCAAGATCTGGTAAGAATCCGAGTGAAAACCAGATGGCTAGAATGATTTTTCCTGTCAAACCCGCCAGAATCAAATATACCCAACTCACCGGGTAGAAGGCCGATACAAAGATGATCAGCCCAACTACTAGGCCTAAATTGCCATACCACATAGCCGGGACGTCAAAAATTTGTCCAGGCTGAATGGCTAGCCAGGCGATCAATTCCTCCCCAAACCACTTGAAAAATGCGGACCAAGCGATCGTGTACATACCAGCTAGTAAGAGCAGGCCTCGGAAATGCATAGGAAAAATGGGGAAATCAGGCTTTTGATCCATGAACGGTTTGAATTTTTTCAGCTAAATAAACACCTTCGGTGCGTGCTTGTTTCTGCATAATACAAAACTATCTCATGGAAAGAAAAAATAGACCACATTCAGGCTTTTTTGTAGCTCTTGGAATCGGAGCGGCTTTAGGGCTTGGATTTACTGCCGGAAAAATGATGGGAGAAATCACCCCTCAAAGCATCGATCATGCTGCGGACTTGATCGGGCTTTCATTTACTCCTGCCGAAAAAGACAGCATGATTTCCCGTCTGGAAAATCAGCGCTCCAATCTCCAATCTTCCAGAGAATACAAACTGGAGAATGCCATCGCCCCATCTTTGGTTTTTAATCCACTTCCAATTGGATTTCAGCCAGAAACCAGACAAGTACCGCTTGATTTTGGATTGGCAGAAAATGTAGAGTTACCTACTTCCGAGGTAGATATCGCCTATACCCCGGTACATCAATTGGCAGGCTTGATCAAAAGCGGTAAGCTTTCCAGTGAGCGTCTGACTCAAATCTACTTGGATCGAATCAAAACCTATTCTGATACTTTGCAGTGTCTGATTACCTTGATGGAAGAAGACGCACTAGCCAAGGCCCGATTGATGGATGCGGAATTGGCATCGGGTCGCTATCGAGGCCCTTTGCATGGAATCCCTTATGGCATCAAGGATTTGCTGGCGGTAAAAGGCACCAAAACCACTTGGGGTGCCGCGCCTTATCAAGACCAAGAAATTGATGAGACTGCCCAAATCGTCACACAGTTGGATGAAGCAGGAGCTGTCCTAGTCGGTAAATTCACCCTCGGGGCCTTGGCCATGGGGGATGTTTGGTACGGTGGAGTGACTAAGAATCCGTGGAACTTGGAGCAGGGATCCAGTGGATCTTCCGCCGGCTCGGCTTCTGCAGTATCTGCAGGTTTGGTTCCCTTTGCCATCGGCACAGAAACTCTAGGCTCTATAGTATCTCCTAGTACGCGAAATGGAGTAACAGGTCTTCGTCCTACATATGGCCGGGTAAGTAAGCATGGAGCCATGGCACTCAGCTGGTCCATGGATAAAATCGGTCCGATTTCCCGCTCAGCATTGGATAATGCAATTGTGCTTTCGGTTTTGAACGGGAAGGACTTCAAAGATGCTAGTACCATCGAGGCTGCATTTAATTATTCTTCGAAAAAAGACCCAAAGAGCTTGAAAATCGGCTATTTCAAGTCCTTTTTTGAGGGAAATCGCAGTTCGGAGAATGACCGTAAAGTGCTAGAATTTCTAGAAACTGAGGGATTTGAACTGCATCCCGTAGAATTGGAGACTTCAGTTTCTGCAGGGCCTCTGACGATGATGTTGATGGTGGAGGGTGCAGCGGCATTTGATGAATTGACACGATTGGGTTGGGATGACGAATTGGTGGCTCAGGGAAGAAGTGCCTGGCCGAATCTATTCCGTGCAGCCCGCTTGATTCCGGCGGTGGAATATGTGAATTTGGCTCGGCAGCGGACTGTCCTGATTCAGGAAATGCACGAACTGATGAAGGATTATGACGTGATTGTGACGCCGAGCTATGGTGGTCAGCAGCTTCAGATCACCAATTTGACAGGTCATCCAGCGCTGTGTATGCCAAATGGTTTTAACCAAGGCGGCAGTCCTACATCCATTACCTTACTTGGAAATCTATTCGAAGAGGATAAATTGGTGCTTTTGGGGGATTATATTCAGCGAAAAACTGACTGGCAGGCTAAACGCCCTCCTTTGTTTGATAAATAAATTTCTTTAGCCACAATCAGAGAGAAGTTTTTGAACCACTAAGTACGCAAAGAGCACTAAGTAAAATAAGCTTTGTGATCTTGGTGCACTTGGTGGTTTTATTTTTTCCACTGAGGGCACAGAAATTTGTGAAAAGTTTACTCGCTAATGTACGTGCTTGCATAAGGGACAAGTAGGACTTTATGTACATCTTAAATTTAGATTTCCTGCTGAGAATACTTTGATATTTTTTATGCATTAGAGGAAGAATTATTTCCATTTAGAAATTTCCTCGATGTGCTATTTAAAGATATTCCAAATGCTAAGAATTAAAGAGAACTGTAAAAATTGTAAAAAAAGTATTTTTAATTTTGATGTTAGCTGTTTTGGGATTGATTGCTTTTGCGACCCCTATTAGAGGAGTTTCCCAAGATCCTGATGATTTGAAGAAGGATGATGAGGTAAAAGAATGGAGACAAACGACCTGCCTTCTCGACGGTTCAACAAAGCGTAAAAAGACTGGAACTGGGTGTAAGACTTTTGATGGGTGTCCAGGATTAAAAGACTGGCTGAAGATTGGTCCGGATGTGATTAATATTGCGAAGGAAATAAAAGATGCCACAAGCTAAACACTATTCTTTCATAGGAGCAGCACTCCTGTTGCTCCTTATTTTTTCTTGTCAAGAAAAGCGTTTATCGTTAAAATATAAGTCTGTTCCGTTTCAGAGCAAAGACTATCAATTAGCTTTGAATGACTCTTCTATGGTTGAGGATTGGGTTTATGATGCAAAGGATAACCTATTTGCTAGTTGGAATGCTGCTACCTATTCAATTGATCTTTATGATCTGCAGAAGCAGTCTTTTCAAAAGCGCTATTTCTTATTTCCAGAGGGACCTTTTGGAATAGGTAACGTAGAAGCCTTGGTCTTTGAGGGAGAATTCATCTCAGCTGTGGACCCCGTGAGGAATATACGCGTAAAAATAAATTTGGTCTCTGGGGAAAAGGAACTCTTCCGCATAGTCAATCCACAGAATCAATCCGTCTTTGATGACTACAATATAAATATTGTCAATGAGTTTTCTTCTAAACCCTATTTAGGTGACCATCATCAAATATGGCCAATTACTCCAAATGAGGATTTCCTTTCTGAAGAATACTATTCGGGAAATGTTTTTCTTTTAGATGATTATAAGTTACTAGGGCATTGGCCTAAAGCCTATCGGGATTACTACTTTGGCTTGTTGGGAGAGCCTTCTTTTTCTTACTCAGATTCCCTATTATTTCTTTCATTCCCGGTTGATCAAGAAGTGAAGATTTTTGATTTTTCTGGTGAAGAACAAGAATCTGTTTTCCTGTCCTCTGAATATTTTAACCCATTTGAAGGAATGACGAGAGAGGAGCCGGATCTTCAGCAAGAAACCAATATGACCATTACAGAAAATTGGTTTTTGAAGACAATCTATAACCAAGGAAAATTGATCAGGTTTGAGAAAGAAAGTCAAGAGTTGAAAAATATTAACGGTCGGCTAAATTCTAAGCTTTTTGGAAAATGGCGGTTGGTTTGGATTGATTTGAATCGTCCTGAGATGATTTACACCATGGACCTTCCCGAAAAAGAATTATTCTTACCTATCTCTTTCCCGTATGGGAATGGAATATTGATAAAGAAAATTACAGATCAAAATGAAGATTTTGCTGATTTCGTTTTTGTCTCTTTGGATATTCAGTAGTTGTCAGACCGAGAGATATCCTTACCAAGAAGGAGTAGAGGATTATTTTTCTAATTTAGGAGTAGGCCTTACCGCTAGTGGAACCTATTTAATAATTCCAACCCAAAATTGTGCAGCCTGTATTCAGGAGGTTTTGGATTATTGTAAAAGCGGAAATTGTTCTGCCATAGAAAGGATCATCATAACTCAAAAGATAGAGTGGCCTAAAAACCAATCAAATGTGCTGTTAGATAGTTCAAACTCTTTTGGACAATTTGAAACGGGAATTTTTGAGCCTTTTTTATTTACAATTAGGGACTCCAAATGGGTAAATTGGAGATCCTTGAAGGGTTTGAATTCCACTGATCTAAGAGATGTAATGAATAACTTATAAGCGATGCACTTACTATTCTTTGCTTTACATTTTCTATGGGCCAGTCCTTCCGAAGATAAAATTAAATATAGTTGTCAAAATTGTTTTTTGACAGAGTTGGTGCCTTTTGGAGAGAAAAGTATTGCTGTTTTTCTAAATCCAGCTGATGCCAATCGGTCTCGCTTGGTTTTGTTGGATGAGAAAAACCTTGGAGTGGATACAGTTTCTGGCTTTTTACAGGGTTTTGGGAATATAGTCAAGACTTCTGATACTACGTTTGTGACATTTGGAAGCACATCAGTCTGGGGTAGAATAACAAATAACCAGATTTTATTAGACTCTGTCTTATCTGTAAAAGATGTAAAAAAACTAAAAATATCGGGGTATGAATTTGAGTCTTACGCCTTTATGAATAAAACTACTGCTTGGATCGAGTTTTTAAAATACAAAGGGAAAAACCCAATTAGTCAGCTCTTTCATGTTCCTCTTTCAGCTCTCAAAAACAGACAAGACAACGTAATGCTTTCTCCAAACTACTACGGAGGGAGGATATCCGCTGAAAATATGTTTTTGCTGTCAGGTAGATCGAAGGAAAACCCTATTCCTGAGCCATTCTCGGAGCCATTTGAAAGTGGGCTAGTGGGAAGTTTTGTGATATATCACCCTAATGAAGGATTTATATATTTTAAAAGAACCAGTCAAGAGTTCTTTAACCTTAATCAAAAGAAGGCACTCCCCCGATTGAAGGAAACTTCTACGGCAAAACAAATTTTTAAGGTTTTTGTAGATTTTCAAACAGGTAAAAAATATGTTATAGTTCGGGATGAGAAATCTTTAGAAAAGGAATTGTGGGAAGTACCAAATTTTAGTTTTGATAATTATACACGAGTCGGGAGTATAGAACAAATCCCATATCTTATCGAAGGAGGTAAGCTCTATTTCATCAAGGATACTAGTCTTGGGAGAACCATTTTGATGGAGAAACTATAAAAAACAATTCGTATAGGGTTGAGGCTTTTATATACTTTCATATGTTGAGGAAAAAGTAACTGGGAGGCTCCCAAACTTCGCTCACAGTGAAGTTTTAATTTGGAATTCATATCCCCTAGCTAATTTCACTAAAGTTTTCAGAGGGCTTTCATTTAGAACCATAAACTGCTAAAAGGACTCAAAGAAAATCTTTGTGTGCTTGGTGTTCTTTGTGGTGACTATCTTAGGGACGGTAAAATCCTTTTGCTTGCTGTACTCGTACCTTTCAGGGATTAAATACTCTTTAATACCTAAAACAAGGTATTGTTCGTGCTCGCTGGTTTCGGCTTTTGGGATCACCCCAAAGGAATCGGTAAGTAACGGACACTTCATGAGCCCCACCGGAATTGCGAAGCCCGAGTTTGGAAACCGTATAGTCAAACGAATATCCGATATCCAGCCCTGTTGGCAAGGAAACGCCGATCAGGGCTATGACTGCTTCGTTATTCGGAAGTGCGTTTTTGGTAGGCAATCCTCGATACCACAATCCTAAGACAAGCGGATCAAGATAGAGCTGTGTTCCCATATCCAATTGATTGAAAGGGTCTTGTTGCTTGTAGTTGAAGGCAAAAGAGATCGCCCTCTCCTGATAGGCATGGGTGAAATAATCGCGACGGCCTCCTGTCAGGTCAAATTTGATTCCCCCCTGAAGTGAAAGTTTCATCGGTAGCTCAGAAATCTGATCTTCCACAAAGCTGATATTGGGTTCTCCCAAGTGATGAGCCGATGCCCCAAGCCAGATATTTTTGGTATAAAACATCCCACCTACGGCGAAATCAAAAAAGTTGTATCGACTGTCAATGGGGATCCCGTCCAATTCGTCTGTTATTCCTCCAATGGTTCCGTTTATGATATCAATTTGCGTCCCAAAGACCAAATCTGAGAAAAAGGCATCCCGCTGCATGTAGCTTGCCTGTCCTCCCAGACGGAAGTAAGTGTCTTCGCCGAGTTGTAGCTTGTATGCATAGGAAAGCCCCACTTCATTAGTAGAGAGATTAGCCATACTCTCACGGTTTCCATTAAAAATAAGGCCGATTCCAGAGTTGTAATCAAAGACGTAATGGTCAATGTAAAAAGAGTAAGAATTGAAGCTTTGATCCAGACCGGGCCATTGATTCCGATAATTGACGCCGATTCTTGTGAGTTCAGAGCCACCAGTAAGTGCAGGGTTTAGGTAGAGTGGAGCTGCGTAGAATTGGGAATACTGTACGTCTTGGGCTTTTGCCAAGCCAGCATAAATCCAAAAAATCAGAATAAGTACGCTATATAATTTTCCCCTCCTCATTTATCTGATCAACACAAAAACTCCTGACCTTTCTTCTTTTTCCCCAGATCGTGTGGTGAAGACTGCCCGGTAAACATAATTTCCATTAGGGACTTTCTTTCCGTTCAGTGTTCCATCCCATCCCATCGTCTCAAGTGAGTTGGCTTCAAATATCAATTCTCCCCAGGTATTGAAGACATAAAACTCCATGGAGGCTATTCCTCTATATTGAGGTTTGAAATATTGATTCTTGGTGCCATCAGGAGTGAAAGCATTTGGTACCATGATTACATAGTCGTCAAATACCTGAATGACTCGCTGATACTCTGCCACGCATCCAAATTCGTCTATGGTAGTCAAAGTAACGGTATAGCTTCCCTTCTTTTGATATTCATGACTTGGGTTTTGGTCTGAACTGGTGGAGCCATCACCAAAGTCCCAATTCCAAATGATGACTTTACCTAGGGACACATCTTGGAATTGTACCGGTTCCTGAATTTGCACTTCCGCATTCGTGAGAATATTACCACCTCCTAGATCAACTTCATAATTGAATTCAGGTATCAATTCAGTATCAGAAATAATCACTTGGATTCGCTGTTCAGCTGACCAGCAATCTGCACCTCTCAGACTAGTGCTAACTTGATAAGAACCACTCAAGTTTACAGCATCAATTTCATCCATTCTCATTGATCCTCCAGTCGGGTCAATGATGTTGTAGTCGTAGATATTCGGATTAAACCCTTCGATAAACTGTGTCAGGTCAACGGTTCCTTGGGGATCGCAGACGATCGATGGGTTGGATACCCTTAAATTAGGTTTTGGATAGACAAATACTTCTACCGGCACAAGTTCTGGTTCACAAACTCCATTTCCAGAAATACCCACATAGTACACATAAGGATCACTTTGACCACTTAATCCGCTAATAGAAAGTTCCCCTGTTGAGCTATTTACTTGATAAGTGACAGACCCTGAGTTTCCGGTATTTATTTCGCCTGTTCCGTTGGCATTTTGATACCAGGTAAATACAGGACTGATACCCGTTTGGGTAGTGCTTGCTTGAATACTTGCTGTCTCTCCTTCGCAAATTTCGACCCCGGATGCAGAAAGAGGAGTTGGAAGGTCCTCCAATTCAATCTGAGCAGGAATGCTCAGTTGACAATTTATTCCATCTGGATTTTCATCCAAGATCGAGAAAGAATAGCTCCCTGATTCCAAATCTTGAAGAACTACCTGCCCTGAAGGAGAAGCAAAGGTTCCAAAGCTAGCTCCGTCTTTGGTCACCTCAACAGAATAGATTCCATAGCCTCCACTGATTGTAAAGGAAATGCTTCCATCAGCTGTGTTACAAGTAGGATCTACGAGTACGGGTTCGGAATAGCTCAGTGGAGCAGAAGGGCCTTGTACTTCAATATTTGGGCTTGGCACGATACATCCAGCCCCACTTCGTACATATCCGGTATAAATTCCCGGGGCAACATCAAAAGTCCCTGAGCTCTGCCAGTCATTGCCGTTTAGAGAATATTCAAATGTGCCATCGCCGGCGCTTCCTTGTAGATTGATTGTTCCATTATCCCCAAAACAAACCTCATTTCTCACTGTATAGCTAAGTGAAGGGATTCTATTGATCACAACTTGCGCCGATCCGATAAAACCTGGACAGACATCAGTGCCAGAAACAGTTGCATAGTAAGTCTGAGGAGAATCTGAGGCATCCAATCCTGAAATGGTTAATGTACCATTTGCTGATATTTGGAAAATGTGCCCGTTTGCATCTGGATTTGGATCAGATACAATTGGAATAGTTGCTGCAGCATCTTTAAACCATGAGTAAGTGGGATTGGGTGCTGAAGGATTGATCGAAGGAATCAGCACGGCATCTTCTCCTTCACAAATCACCACATCGTCGATGATGATCTGAGTAGGACCATATACCAAAGTAACGGTGTTAGAAGTTTCTAAACATCCCTCGGCATCGGTAACTGTCAAATAATAATCTCCCGGGGCTAAATCATCAAATTCAACTTCTGGTCCTTGGAAGGTGGAAGTTTCGATGGCTGAGCCATCTCTGAAAAGCGTCACCTCATAAGGGGCCCATCCTCCACTAACTTCTGTAGAGATTACACCGATATCTGCTCCACATCCTGGATCAATCTGCGTTAGAGGATCTACTTCCAAAGGAGCATCAGGGCCTTCTACCACAACGGTGAAGTCTTGCAGACAAAATCCTTCATTACTTACTGAAATTGTATAAGTCCCCGGAGCATACTCAGCGGCTTCAAGTTCAGCCTGCGTCAAATTGTTTCCAGAAATGGAGTATTCGTAGAGTGGGTCAGCTCCGGCTATTATTCTGATTTTACCATCTTCTGCTCCAAAACACTGCTCTGGATCTGTTTCGAAATCAAGGGCTGGAACGGTACGCACCAAGGCTTCTACAGAGACATTTTCGTCATTACATACTACATGTAAATAATAAATGTATGGATCTCTATCCCCTTCTAACCCTGTGATAGTCAAGGCTCCATCAGCATCAATGGAATAGCTTACAGTTGGATCAATCGCATCCGGACCATTGCTGATTTCTTGGGTTCTGGAAGCATCCTTATACCATACCAAATCAGACCCTGATGATCCGGAAACAGTATTAACTGGAGTCAATATGACTTCTTCGCCTGCACAGATTTCTACAGGAGCAATCACATAGTTAGGCCGAGGCTGCTCTTCAAGTACAAAGCTTTCCACAAAAAGACAGCCTTCCGCATCGGTGATAAGCAAGAAATAAGTGCCTGGTGCTAGGTCTATTGCTTGAGTAGGGTCTGTGGAGACTACCGGCCCAGTTTCACTTCCTTGTCTCCATTCTACAGAGTAGTTTCCCCAACCACCGGAAATCTGAAGATTTTCGATGCTTCCATTAGCCAGACCACAACTGCTGCGAAGAATATCAGGAGCATTGATCGCGATTGGTGTTGTTCCTAAGACCTCTCCACTTACACTGAAAACACAATCATTCCCTCCAGTGCTTCTTATGTCAATGGTATACGTTCCAGGACTTAGATTGGTGAAAAGTGTTGTACTCTGCCAGTCAGTGCCACTATTGATACTATACTCAAAATTTCCGTCTGACCCACTTGCTGAAACTTCGATGCTTCCATCTCCTGCACCAAAACAAGCTTCATTTTCTATGGCTAATGTAGCTGTGATAGGTTCTAGTACTGTAATATTTGCTTCAAATGGAGGGTTGGGACAATAACCCGGTCCTTCGGCGACCAAATAATAAGTGTAAGTGCCCGGTTGTAATCCAGTAACCTCAAGCTGAATGGTGGAGGCATCCACGACAAATGTCAATCCATCCGAATCAGGAGTGGCATTGGTGGTGATAGGGTTCTGCTGATTGGGGTTTTTATACCAAGTCAATTCTGGATTTCCAGCTGTAGTGATTACCGGTAAAATGGTGGCCACATCTCCTGCACAGATTTCATCACTCATCGGATCTACAGAAATCTGTATCCCCACGTCATTGATCAGTTGCTGATTAAGTGTATGAGGGCATCCATTATCATCAGTCAAGCGAATTTCATAATCACCCGGAGCAAGATCTCTAAACTCCAATGGGGAAGATGCGTTACTTTCAGTTCGTATCGAGGAACCATTTTGGAAAAGCTCTACCTCGTAGGGTCCTACTCCTCCGCTGAAATTCACTCGGATCAACCCATTTGCTTCTCCACAAGCGGGCTGAATGACTTCATCAAAATCAAATAAAACCTCAGTTGGTTCGGTTAAGGTGACATCGGGCAGGGTAGTAGTACAGCCGGTAACGGTATTTCGTACTTCTGGACTGTAAAGGCCTGCGGTCAGATTATTGAAAACAGCACCTTGCCAAGATCCCCCATTTAGACGATATTCATAATCCGCTCCTGCCGCTGCATCCTCTGGGATAAAGGTGATACTTCCGGTCGCCTCTCCAAAACACAAGATATTGACGGGCTGGGCTTCTAGGATTTTGGGAACCGGATTTACCGTCACAGTTGCAGGTATCGGATTCGAATTACAGAGATTATCTCCTGAAACAATTACTTGAAATTCGTAAGGATCTACATTTTCACTCAGACCAGTGATTTGAAGCTCACCGCTTGTCGAATTAGCCAAATAACTGATTCCATTTCCATCGATAAGTGGATTTCCATTTCCATCTCTCCAGGTGTAGCTCAGGTTTGTGGCATTGCTTAGCTCAATGGCTTGAACAGTGAGAATAGCCGTTTCGCCAGGACATATTACGGCGTCTGTTGCATCAAAAGTAGGAATTGGAATAGGGTCAAATGCAGGTGTGGTGAAAGTGGCGTTACAGTTATTACTGTCAATTACCTCGATGATATGAGTTGGAGCATCATAGAGCCCATCAATAGTATAAGTATTACCACTGAGTTGTGGGGTAATTGGACTGCCATTTAGCGTAAATGTGTAGCCTGGAGTACCACCCGCCACTTCAAAAGTCACGATCCCATTCTCTAGACCACACGAAGGGTTTGTTTGATCAAGTTGGGTGATGGAAAGAGTTTCTGCTGGTCCTGCGATCGTTTCGGTGATGGTTCCTATGCAATTACTTCCAGCGCTGACATCTATTGTATAAGTGCCAGGCAAAAGACCAGAGAAGGTGTTGGAGGATTGAAAAGTGCCACCATTCAAACTGTATTCATATGTGCCAAAACCTCCAGAAGCATTTACGACTATCTGTCCAGCTCCTAATCGGCATAAATCGTCTGATACATTAGCACCCAAGGAAAGAGGAGGGAGTACCAAAACCTGAACCCGTTTTAGGCTTCCTGCAGGAGTGGCACAGAGATTTTGGCTTGGATCAGCAGCCACCTCTACAAAATATTCATAGGCCGTTGCGCTTTGGGGAAGTCCGGTTATCGTTAATTGTCCTGGAGAAACAATGGAATATGTAACGCCTCCTTCTACCAGTCCATCAGTTATTGGCTGTGTTTTATTATTATCCTTCCACCAAAGGAAGGTAGGATTATTAGCATCCGTGGGATCTTCTAGTTCAGGGATAAATTCTACGGGTGAACCCTCACAAATTTCCTGATCGTCTAGGACAACTTCAACGGGGGTGCCTCTTTCGTCAGTGACTTCAAATTCAAATCGGTCTTCACAAATATTATTAGTGGCTGGATTTGAAACGACTAAAAAATATCTTCCAAGGTTAACGCCCGTTACACCTACCTCAGCCTGAAGATAGTTTCCATTTGTAGTTTCCGTAATTGTATAATTGGAAGAGGGTAAAACATTTCCAAATTCGTCTTCCCATCTCCAAACATAGCCTGGCACCAAATCTTGTAAAATAGCATTTGAGATCGAACCGTCATTCTGCCCATTACAAGTAGGCCCAATGATAGCCGCTGATCCATCTACCCTTGGAAAGGGATGTACGGTGACAGTAACTGTTCTAGGGAAGGAAGTCAATCCATAATTGTCAATTACTGTATAAAATATAGTGTGAGTACCAAAGAATCCAGGCTCAGGTGTAAATTGAATGGAAGCTTCATTTCTTTCGTCATCAAAATTCCCCGTGTTTAATTCTTCTAAAATCGCCTCGAAAATTCCTACACCTGGAATAGTGATCTGACGATTTTCTGGTCTACATTTTTCAATACAAACATTGGATAGTCCACAGTTTCCAATGGCTGGGTCCCCCGCTGGATTTGGTGAATTATCCGGATCTCCGGGATTATTTTCGTAAAGCTGTAAACAGCGAATAAATTGGTTTTGAGCTGGTAGTGATACTTCAAAATCAAAGGTTAGATTCTCATCAAAACAAACCGACTCATCTAAGTTTGGCGGGTTTGGAGCCAAAACAGGATCAATGCTAGATACTTCTACCGTAACATTTCTGATTTCGTGAACACTTCTTAAGGAAGCTCCAGTAGAAGCGGCAAAGCCAACTTTCAAGTTTTGCGGTGCTCCAAAGGGATAGGGTACATTGTTGAAAATTTTGATCACATCCTGTACACCACCTCGATTGACCAATACGTCCATGGTAATAGTGTATGACCCTGAACCATCAGGCCTTAAATCAATGAACACTTTTCGATAGCCATCATCTGAACAGTCTGTAACCCTTGTAAGGGCCCCGACTTCAAACCGATCGCCTGGAGGAAGAAAAAAACCTGCAGCTAAGATATCATATGGGGCTCCATCACTTGGATCATTAAACAAAATTTTTCCATCGATAAAGGGATAACTGAGATAGGTCGGAGGATCAGGAAAACTGGCAGGAAAACCTGCTCCTAGACCAGTCATTCCATTGTCCCTTACTGTATCATTAGGGTCTACCGGGCCTCTAATGGCAATGGAATTAGGGTATCTTGGGAAGAACGCTGGTGAAAGGCCTGATCCATACGAAAATGGAGCTTCAAATCCTCCCAATCTACCTTCATATTGATTTCCCCAGTTTCCCCGCTCATCTAGCCCTATACCCATATAGGCTCCTTTTAGACCATAGCCTCCAGCAAAACTACCTCCACTATATCTCAAAGGAGAATATCCAAGAGAACCGCCTAGACCGCCAATTTCAAAATCTGCAGGACCAATGGAACCATCAAAAAGGAAAAAGCTGAACCCATCACCAGGGTTTCCAGGTATAGCAGCATTATATGCAAAATACTCAAAGCTTGTTTTTATTCCATAAACTGAAGAAAAAGCTAAGTCTACGAAAACGTAACCAGTCTGGTCTGAGTCGTTTGTGGTGAGTCTTAGTACACCATCATCAACTGCATCACCATTTCCGGAAGTAAGGACTGCACCTTGGGCAGGTGGAGGTGGACCAAAGATGGTATTTGCACGTGTTGAACTTCCAGTAAAGGGTTCACAATACGGAAAACCGTCCCTTGGAATAACAACTACTTGCCCAAAAGCAGACAGCATCCCCAACCCCATCCAAAAAATGGAAAAAACAACTAGTAGACTGACCGATCTCTTCGTTCGCATGTACCTTACGCCACCAATATTACCAAGTTAAAGGTAGGCATTTTACCTTGGGCCTCAGTAAATTGAATTATGAAATTTAGGTTGTGAAACTACTAGGGCTTACGATTGGGGTGATCAATCAAATGGGTTTCCAGACCTTATTCTTAATAGTCTCTCTCCATTCTCAATAACTATACCAAAGCAAAAAGCTTCCCCCTTTTTTCTAGTCTACAATTCTATTTGCACTTGATGCCTGATCAAATCTTCAAATTCTTCCCGTTTTCTGATCAAATGTGCTTCCCCTTTCCAAATCAAAACCTCTGCGGGTCGAAGTCTTGAATTATAGTTGGATGCCATGCTAAATCCATACGCACCGGCATTTTTCAAAACCAATACATCGCCTACTCTTACTTCTGAAAGTTTCCGGTCTGCAGCCAAGGTATCCGTCTCACAGATATACCCCACAATATGATACGTTTTCTCTGGCCCTTCTGGATTGCTCAGGTTGTACACATCATGATAGGCATCATACATCATCGGACGAATCAAATGGTTCAACCCAGAATCTACCCCCACAAAAGTCACCGTGGGCGTTTCCTTCACCAAATTTGTTTTGGCTAAGAAATACCCACTTTCACTGACCAAAAACTTACCCGGTTCTAGCCATAATTCTAGCGGTCGGCCATAGTCTTCACAAAACTCCAAAAAGGCCTTGGATACGATGCGGCCTACTTCCCGGATATCAGTAAAGGGATCTCCCGCTTTATAAGCTACCTTAAATCCACCACCACAATCAATGAATTTCAATTCTTTGAAATGCTTTGCTGCGTCAAATAGAACTTTGGCTCCGCGGAGGAATACCTCCGCATCCAAAATATCCGAACCAGTGTGCACATGCAGTCCGGCGATGCTGAGCTGATACTTTTCGACAGTTTGCACTATCTGATCAAGCTGCTCAATAGAAATTCCAAACTTGCTATGCTTGTGTCCTACAGAAATCTTGGAGTTTCCTCCAGCCATGATATGCGGATTGATCCGAATACAGGCAGGTACTCGATTTCCATATTTTTCACCAAATTCACGAATAAGTGGAATGCTATCTAGATTCACCATCACGCCGAGATCCACAGCTTCCTCGATCTCCTTCCAGGATACTCCACTGGGTGTATACATGATCTCAGAGGCTTCATAGCCCGCAAGCATCCCTAGTCTCACTTCTTCAATCGATACTGCATCGATCCCAGCTCCTGCATTTCGGACTAGTTTCAATACCGAAATATTGGGAAGAGCCTTGGTGGCATATTTGATTTTGAGGGGAACTGATGCAAAAGCCTCCTGCATCGCTTGGATCTGATTGACGATTTTTTCACCGTCATACACATAGAGCGGCAGCTCATATTGATCAGCTAGCGAAAGTAGACTTACTCCTTGAATATCTTGTGGATGTTGGTTTGAATTCATGGTCTGAAATTTGCCATCAAAGATAGGCATCAAGCCGGCAAGCACCGAAGAATTCGGCCAGTTTTGGCTCGAAAAGCTGCTTATTACAGCGAATCAGATCAAATAGCCTTGATCTCAATCGGTTAAAACTTGTTAAGCATTGACCCCTAGTAGTCAAAGGCCGTAAATTTGTCATATGTCCAAGCGCAAAATTAACCTGATCATCATCCTGATGTCCGTCGCCAGTTTTGGTTTGATGGCCTTTCAGTACTATTGGGTGAATAATGCCATCCGCATCAATCAGCAGCGCTTTGACCAGGAAGTCTATCAAGCCCTTGAAAGCACGGTAGATGCTTTGGAAAAAGGAGAAGCGAGTGATGTACTTCTGAGTCAGCTTATTCGAGATCCAAAACTCCAGGAGTCACTTTTTCAAAAAATTGAGCCGATTGATTTGGATGAAATCCGTCCCAGGCTACAGTTACGTCCCCAAACTTCCATTGTCGATACCTTAGACATAGGAAAAATGCCTGAGGTCAGCGTCACCTTCAAGCGGATGTTGGAAGTACGTGGAATCAATCTTTCCTTATTGGATGAGTTGGAGCAATTTTTTGCTTACATGACTCCTGAAGTAGCTTCAACCATTTTCACGCCGGATGAAATGGCGATTCTTTTAGAAGAGAAGGAAAGACAACTTCAGTACCTAAGTCAAATTGAAACCTTCTCGGCGAAAAATCCTAGTCCTAAGGTGGTGGAAGAGGCTTTTGTGGAATACGAGACGAATATTTCACCGCAGGCTTTGGATAAAATCCGAAGAGCAAACCTGAAGATTGATCTGATGAATCGCGCATGGGAAGAGTTTTCTCAGGGTCAAAAGGCCATCATGGATAGATTGGATACTTCCCAAGTACGGAAAATCGTCAAAAGCTTTCTACTAGAGCGGGGTATCATGGAGGATTTTGAGTTGGGAATCTTGAAAGATGATGGACTCTTGATGGGAATTGGTCCGGTGGATCAGCCTTTTAGATTGGTGCAGTATGGAATCCAAGCCAAGCTTTTTCCAAGAGACATCGTTGGAAAAGAAAACTATCTGTACATCTTTTTTCCTGAGAAAAACCAGCATGTGCTTCGTCAGCTTTGGATTCCGCTAGCCTCTTCAATTTTATTTATTGGGGTCATTATTTGGTGTTTTATCTATGCCATACGGGTCATTTTCAAGCAAAAGGCCTTATCAGATATCAAAAATGATTTCATCAATAATATGACTCACGAGTTTAAGACTCCGCTGGCAACAGTAAGTCTTGCCGTGGAGGCGCTTCAAGATCCTGAGCTCTCCTCTCAGGACAGATTCCGGGATAGATACCTGGGCATTATCAAAGATGAAAATAAGCGACTTGTATCTCAGGTTGAAAATGTCCTTCAGGCCGCAGCATTGGAGAAGCAAGACTTCAAGCTTAAACTGGAGGAGGTCAATATTTCCGAACTCCTCGGGGACGCTGTGGATCATTTTTCTCTACAGATCGAAAAGCGATCGGGAGAATTGACTTTCGAAAATGAATTAGAGCACCCAATCCTCCTAGCCGATAAATTTCATATTGCCCATATTTTCAATAATCTGTTGGACAATGCCAATAAATATTCTCCTGAAAAACCTGAAATCAGTGTGAAAGCTTGGGAGGATAAGGATCAAATATTTGTCAGTATTCAAGACCAGGGGATTGGTATGAGCAAGGATGCACAGCGAAAGATTTTTGACAAATTTTACCGTGTTCCTACCGGAAACGTCCACGACGTAAAGGGCTTCGGACTGGGGCTCTCCTATGTCAAAACTATGCTGGAAGCCCACAAGGGCGGAATCAATGTCCAAAGTGAAATCGGAAAAGGAAGTACCTTTATCATAAACTTACCCAAAACAACATGAGCAAGGCCAGACTATTAGTAGTAGAAGATGACCCTAATCTGGGTGATATTCTCAAGGAATATTTAGAAATGAAAGGCTATGAACCCACTCTCTGCAGGGATGGGGAAGAAGGCTGGAGTAAGTTCAAAAAAGACAAATACGATCTTTGTCTTCTAGACATCATGATGCCCAAAAAAGATGGGTTTACACTTGCGCGTGAGATCAAGAAGGTTCAGGAGGATCTACCGATTCTTTTTCTTACTGCCAAAAATCAAAAAGATGATGTCATCGAAGGGCTAAAAATCGGTGCAGATGATTACATCACCAAGCCATTTAGCATGGAGGAGCTTTTGCTTCGAGTGACGGCCATCCTCCGAAGAACTCAAAAAAGCGAGGAAATCACACCTCTAAAAGTATATGAGTTCGGAGACTTTCAGCTTCATTACGACAAGCAATTATTGGAAGGTCCCAAGGGCCCACATAAGCTTACTTCCAAAGAAAATGAGCTATTGCGTTTGCTAGCCGCTGAAATGAATAAGTTGGTCAACCGGAGTCATGCACTAAAGCAGATTTGGGGCGATGATAGCTATTTCAATGCCCGAAGCATGGACGTATATCTCAGCAAAATCCGAAAAATCCTTAAAGACGACCCGAAAGTACAGATTATCACGGTACATGGGGAAGGTTTTAAATTGATTGTGGGAGATAGTTAATGAATTGGCAAATAATTAGGTAATGATCCGAAATTGTGTCTTTGTCCAAATTTCTATGCTTACCCGGCTGGAAGTTGGAAGAAGGGAGAGGGAAGCCTCCGGATAATAGACATAAAGGGAATAATGGCCTACTGCTACTCGGCTTTTCTTAAAGCTGGGCATGTTATGTGTTTACCGCTAAATTCCCAGTGAAAATCATCACCCATGGCGACCACTATGCTGCTTCTAGAAACGAGAGGCAGCATTTTTTTTTGCCCTCGTGAGTGTCATCACTCACGGGGAAAGCTATGCTAATTCGCTTCTCTAGAGGCAGCATTCTTTTTTTCCTATTTGCCACCGGGAGTGTCTTCACTCACGGTAACATAAATGCGGCTTCCGAACGAGTTTTTGTTCCCGATATTCTATTTCAAAAGAGCCCCAATACCTGCTCGATCCGGAAAAGTTACGCCATCAGTTTTGACCACTACACCCTCAGCAGGGTCCTCTGCCAACAGCAATGCTCCATCCATATCCACGAAGTCAAGCAACGGTGCCAAGTGAGCGATTGCAGAAATGCCCACCGAAGACTCTGTCATACAGCCCACCATAGTTTTCATTCCCAGGTTTTTGGCTTCTTGGATCATTCGAAGACCCGGAGTGATTCCCCCCGCTTTGACTAGTTTGACATTGATAGCATGAAATAAACCTTGGCATTTGGCTACATCTGACTCGATCATGCAGCTCTCGTCCGCCATGACGGGAAGTTTGGAATGCTGATAAACCTCCTTCATTTCCTCCCAACTCTCCCTTGGAAGAGGTTGCTCCATAAATTCAACCCCTAGTTTGGCAAGTTCCTCTGAGTTTCGAATGGCTTGCTCAGCGGTCCAAGCGCAGTTGGCATCGATCCGAAATTTAGCGTCGGTTTCTTTGCGAAGCGCCCTGACGATCTCGAGGTCATGATCTGTTCCTAATTTGATTTTATAAATGGGCCAGTCCACTTCCTTCATTTTGGATACCATTTTTTCTACGCTGTCAATCCCTATCGTAAAATTGCTGATGGGGATATCTTTCGGATTCAGACCGAGTACCTCATAGAGTTTTTGGCCACGTTGTTTGGCATAGAGATCCCAAGCAGCCATGTCAAGCGCACATTGGGCAAAAGCATCTTGGGCAAAATGCTGTCTTCCCAGTTCCCAGAGCTCCGAAGGATGATCCCATTTGCCGTTTTCTACAACATCCCGAAAACTATCCAAACTATCTGTCATTCGCTGTACAGTGACTCCATAGTAGGGATTGCTAGTGGCTTCACCTAAACCGAAAAAACCAGCATTCTCGAGCTTTACAATCAGGCTGTCTTGAACGTCTCTGCTTTGATGAGCGATGGTAAATGTATGTTTTAAAGGGAGGTCTACGACTTGATAAGAAAGTTTCATTACAATTTCGATGGGTTTATTGGCAGTAAAAACCTGTGTTTCCAAACAATCTTGATTAGATTTACTTGATCACACCAGCTTACTATTTGAAAAGATGAAAATAATCAAAACTTCTACGATTTGCATGTTTGTGCTGTTTTTGTTTTTTGCCTTTGGGTGTAAAATGGCATCAGAAAATGAAAAACATGCCATTGAGCTTGAAACGCTTGAGGCTGCCTTTGAGCAGTATAAAGAACCTGCCATTACACATCGAAGGTTTAAACATGCTGACATTCAGCCCTTGATCCAAAAGCATTCCTCCGCTTTTGAAATTGAAGAGTTGGGCGAATCCGTGGAGGGGAAGAGCATTAGTTCACTGACTTGGGGCGAAGGACAAACAAAAGTTTTGCTTTGGTCACAGATGCATGGAAATGAAAGTACAGCAACCATGTCATTGTTCGACCTCTTTAACTTTTTGGAAGCCTCTGGCGATGCCTACGATGAACTTCGACGAGTGTTGAAAAGTAATCTTCAGATCAAATTTATACCTATGCTGAATCCCGATGGGGCTGATGCCTTCAAGCGAAGAAATGCCTTAGATATAGATTTGAATCGAGATGCTATTTCACAGATTTCGCCAGAAGCAGTTATTTTAAAAAGTATTCGGGATGCCTTTGAGCCGGAGTTTGGTTTTAACCTTCACGATCAACAAATCTATTACAATGTAGATAAGACCCCGAAGCAGGCGACGATTTCGGTTTTGGCGCCGGGATATAATTATGAGCGGGATGTCAATGAAGTCCGTGGCCGGGCCATGAAGGCAATCGTCGGAATGAATGAAGTCTTGCAGCAGGTCATTCCGGGTGGAGTAGGTAAATATGACGATGGTTTTGAGCCAAGAGCTTTTGGAGACAATATCCAAAAGTGGGGAACAAGTACTATTCTGATCGAGTCCGGAGGCTATCTGGGTGATCCGGAAAAGCAATTTATCCGGAAACTCAATTTTATGATCATCCTGAATGCCCTGCATCAGATCGCTTTGAAAGGATATGAAGCCTATTCTGTGGATCAATATTTTGAAATTCCCGACAATGGCTTTCAACTCATGGATTTGATTCTTCAGGAGGTACAAGTGCCGGTGGAGGGAGATTGGTACCCAATCGATATTGCCATTCGCCGTAGAGAATCCAATGCCGACTCTACTTACTATGTCAACGGAAGTGTGGAGGATTTAGGAGATATGAAGGTGTACTTTGGACTGGAGGAGCTCGAAGCAAATGGCCTACGGTACGAGGAGGGCAAAACCTACGATCAGGCATTTGAATCCGTGAATGAAATAACAGGTGAAAAAGCTTTGGAACTCTTGAGATCAGGCTATTCTGCTGTCAAAGTCCAAAATGATGACCCGGGAGATTTGCATAATTTACCCCTGATCGTATTGAAAAGCAGAGATGAATTCACGGGAGGCTGGCAGACAGGTTCCAATCCTAGCTTCTTTCTAAAACAAGACGAGGTCTTGAAATATGCATTGATCAATGGCTATTTGATCGACTTACAAAATCCTAAAGATCAGCTATTCAAACAACGGGTTTATTGATTTAGGAAATGTAAATTATTGCTAAATCCTGAAATTTGGAGGCTTTTTTGTACGCTGAAAATCAATAACTTTAGATTCAAAATTCCAGTATTTATGAAATCAAACGCCTTGCTTTTTGCAGTAGCCATTGTACTTTCTTCCATCATATTTGGCTATGCAGTCATCAACCGAAACCGTCCTCAGGGAACAGTCAATGTGACAGGACTGGGGGAGAAAAATTTTACTTCAGACCTGATCGTCTGGGAGGGGAATTTTAGCCGAAGTAACTCCAATATTCAGTCCGCTTACGCGAATTTGGAAAAGGATCGAGAGGCGGTAACGCAATATTTGATCTCAAAGGGAATTCCCGAAGAGCAGTTGGTATTTAATGCCGTCACCACCAATCCGCAATACGAGCAGAATTACTCCAGTGATGGACGCTACATGGGTCAGACCTTTACCGGGTATCAGCTCAATCAGTCTTTGGTCATCGAGTCAAAGGAGGTGGAAAAAGTGGAGAAAATAAGTCGGGAAATTACCGAGCTGCTCAATCAGGGAATTGCTTTTTATTCCCAACAGCCGCGCTACTACTACACAGACTTAGAATCTCTCAAACTGGAAATGATTGCCAAGGCAACGGAAGACGCTCGTGTACGTGCGGAGCGAATAGCAGAAAATTCCGGAGCAGGTTTGGGAAATCTAATCTCTGCCAATATGGGGGTTTTCCAGATCACCGGTCAAAACTCCGGCGAGGACTACTCTTGGGGAGGAGCCTTCAATACCAGCTCAAAAAATAAAACTGCTTCCATTACGATGAAGCTGGTTTTTGAAGTAGACTAAAACACAATCGCAAAGGATAGAAATATAAGCCCAGCGTAGGCAAGAAAGCCGATGCCATATCCCACATATTTCATCCAGCCTGCGGACTGTCGAAGGCCCGCAGTATTTTTGAAGATAATCCCAGCCAAGCCGGTGGCGACCGGTGTGAAGGTAAAGCAGATCGAGAGCTCACGTAGATTTTCAGCGGAAAGCTTTCCCTCTAGGCTGAAGATGACAATCAATGCCAAGACCGTGAAGATGGCATTTTTGGCAAAGACCATGCGGTTTGAATCATGGGCAAGTTGCCGGTCAGAAACGGTATTCATTTGATAGTAATGGAGTTGGTTTAGTGCTCGTAGCAAAGACTTAACGTGCTTTCTTTCAATTAAGTTTGTACAAAAAAAGATCCCGAAGGATCTTTTTTCAATGTTAAATTTTCTAATGCCTAATTGAGAGTATAATCTACCGAGATTTCCATGTCAAGGGCTTTGGAAATCGGGCAGTTTTCTTCGGCATCTTTCACTAATTCCGCAAATTTTTCCTCAGTTATGCCTTCCACTTTAGCCTGAAGGACCAAGTGTGATTTTTTCAGGGTTCCATCTTCGAAAGTAATGTGGCTGGTGACATTCAGCTCCTGAGGAGGGAAGTTTTCACCGCTTAAGTTGAAGCTAAGCTTCATGGCGAAGCAACCTGCATGCGCAGCGGCTACGAGCTCTTCGGGATTGGTTCCTACGCCATCTTCAAATCGGCTACTGAATGAATATTGAGTATTATTTAAAACAGTGCTTGGAGTAGAAAGATGTCCTTTTCCTTCTTTTCCGCTTCCTTGCCATACGGCAGTTGCTTTTCTAATCATGGTTTAATGGATTTTTGGGTTAAAAATTCGGTTTCTATTACAAGGGATTTTGCAAGGAATTGGTTCTTGGAATTAGGATTTTTTCCTAGAAAAAACACTTCCGATTCTTCTGAAAATCTGCTTTTCCTTTTCCCAGAAAAACTTAAACTGCCCGAAGATAAATCCATAAACCAAAAGGAAAATCTGATATAGAGGTAATACGAGGAGTAAGTATAAGAATGTATTGACAAAGCCTCCTTTCTCAACTCCGAAGAAATCCAAAATCGGGTTTTTGATAAAAAGAATCGTGAATCCAGTACAGGCAAAAACAACCAACACCATGACCACCTGAAAGAGGCTGTCTAGCTTCCATTTGGTTTGGAGTCGTTTGAGGAATCCGGGATTACTTTTTTCTGATGTCAAGGAATTTAGATTTTTGATTGAATTTGATTTATTCTCCTGCGAGGTATAGAAAGCAAGCTTCCATTTTTGGGGAAATTCGAAAATTAGTTTTTTTAATGGCATCCAAAATTGGAATTACCGAGTTGATTTTTCCTTTTCTTTTGGCCTCGAGTATCACCCCTAGGGTACCCGTGTATTTCAAAGTCAACTGTTTGGCATATTTTCTTGCTTTATCATCATCTAGGATTAATAGTGTATTCTTTTTTTCCAAGGCTAAAGAAATAGCACTCATTTCTCCTGGGTCAAGTAGGCTTTGAATAATAGTTGGAGAGGTTTTTTGAGGATCTTCTATTTTAATCCATCGAGGAACAGGTTTTTGAAACTCGCTTTGAATAGTAGAAGTAATGACAATTTCTCCGTCAAGGACTTGCAAAAGCTCCAGCTGCCCAATTTTTTCTAAAATAATTAAGCAACTGGTATCAGCTATTATGATCTTTGATGGCTTCAAAATCAGAATCTAATTCGTCATGTGAGTAGTTGAAAACTGATATATTAAACCTTGTCAAAATATCCATGAATTCAACTTTTGGTAAGTTTACCAAGTCAGCCGCTTGACCTAAAGACAGCTTTCCGGCACCATATAAGTGGGCAGCTATTGCTTGAAGCGCCTCTTTACTATCTATGTCGATAAAGTCTGGTATGGAAAGCGTAATTGTTTTCATAATTCTAATATACCCAAAATAAAAAAACCGGAAGCAAAGTTCCGGTTGTAGATAGTTGTTTCGTCATTCCCATTTAAAAACCCCATCATTCAAATGTTGCAGCGCGTCTTTTTTGAACTTGCTGTCAATCAAAAGCGAAACGTTGTGCCTGCTCCCTCCATAAGAAACCATTCGAATGGGGAAATCAACCAGGCTATCCATCACGGATTTGACTGCTCCCCTAGTTTCAGAGACCATATTCCCCACGATGCAAATGATGGATTGATTTTGGTCTACTTCTACAGAACCAAGGACTTCGAGTTCTTTGATGATTTGGTTCAAATGAGATACATCATCAATAGTTACCGATACTGCTACCTCAGAAGTAGTGATCATATCGATAGGAGTCTTGTACTTTTCGAAAATCTCAAAAACCCTTCTCAAAAATCCATAAGCTAAGAGCATTCGGCTGGATTTGATTTTGATGGCGGTGATTCCGTCTTTGGCAGCAATGGCCTTCACACCTTTGGTCTCAACATTTGCCTTGATCAAGGTGCCGTGAGCACTTGGGTCCATGGTATTCAGTAGTCGTACAGGTACATTGTACTGCTGGGCTGGCCAAATGGAAGCCGGGTGAAGAATCTTCGCTCCGAAATAGGCCAACTCTGCAGCTTCATCAAAGGACAATTCTGCGATGGGACGGGTTCTGTCGACTATTCTTGGATCATTATTATGCATTCCATCGATGTCTGTCCAGATTTCACAGGCTGATGCATTGATGGCAGCAGCAATCAAAGAGGCTGTGTAATCAGATCCACCTCGCTTTAGGTTGTCCACCTCATTTCGGTGATTCTTACAGATGTAGCCTTGAGTCACGAATAGCTTTTGCTCGGGATGCTGAGCTAGAATTGCCTTCAATTTCTCCGAAATCCGCGTCAATTCCGGTTCGGAGTTTTCATCGATGCTCATAAAGTCCAAGGCGACCAAGAATACCGATGGGATTTCCATTTCCTCCAGAAGCGTGTAAAACAATTTGGTAGAGAGTAATTCACCCTGAGCTAAAATATCCCGGTTGATTGCCTCATTGAAGGATATTTTCAAAATGATATTCAAAAATTCAAAATGCTCCTTGATGATTGCTTCTGCCTTGGATCTAGCCTTTTCTGTTTTCAAAAGTTGCGGGTAAAAGTCCAGATAGTGAGCATGAAGTTCATCAATTCGCTCTTTGGCTAGTACTCGATTGGCATCTGCCAAGGCTTCTCCGATCCCCACAAGGGCATTGGTCGTGCCGGAAAGGGCTGAAAGTACCACAATGGTCGGTTCGTCTGAAGCAGTTACAAGGTCTTTGACCTGATGCATTCGCTCGGGCTTACCCACGGAGGTCCCCCCGAATTTCATTACCTTCATATAATACGAGAAATAGGTTTGGTTTTAAATTCTTGCTTCTTGGATCTAGATTCTAATTTCTAATTTAAAATCCCAGCATTTTCACGGCAGTGATGGCTGCTTCATCACCTTTGTTTCCGTGTTTTCCGCCTGCACGATCCATAGCCTGCTGCTGATTGTTTGGGGTTAAAACTCCAAAAATCACCGGCTTGTTAAACTTCAGCCCAACTTCCGTGATGCCATGAGCTACTGCATCGCAGATAAAGTCAAAATGACGGGTCTCGCCCTGAATCACACAGCCCAAACAGATGACCGCATCGATGGATTCGTCCTGAGCGCACCATTGGGCGCCAAGTGTGAGCTCAAAAGAGCCAGGGACGTTTTTTCGGAGGATGTTTTCCTTCTTTGCTCCATGCTGTAGCAAGGTCTGATAGGCTCCGGAGTAGAGGGATTCGGTTACATCCTCATTCCACTCTGATACGACGATGGCAAATTTTTTAGCGCTGATGTCTGCAATATTTTTTGAGCTGTATTCGCTCAGGCTTTTATTGGAAGTAGCCATATAGAACTTTTCATTTGGGTAAAAACAAAAAAGAGTAAGACCCGCAGGACCTTACTCTTCTAAAATGCTATGGACTAAAGCATTACTTAGCGGCAAGGCCTTCTAAGCGTGCTTTGTGTTTTCGAGCAAAAGAATACTCGTAAGACTCGTAGTATTTAGTTTCGATTTCGTCATAGGAAGCGATGGCGTCCTGAATTCTGCCAGCTTCTTCGTATGCGATAGCGAGTTTGTAAAGATATTTCGGCGTGAAATAATCGTTTTCCTTGTAGGAAGCCGCTTTTTCATAGTTTGAAATAGCCTGATCCAAATTACCACTTTCTAAATGAGCATCACCTAGAAGGGAATAGGCTTTGGCCTGTACCAAGTAGTCATCAGAAGAAAACTTCTCCAAATATTCGATTGCTTCTCCAAAGTTTTTCTCAGAAAGGTGAATCGAACCGATGTAGAAGTTGGCCAAATTAGCGGCATCCGTACGTGGGTACTCATCGACGATTTCTAGAAAACCTGCATTGATTCCATCACCATTCAGCGCAAAATCAATACTGTCTTGCTCGTAGAAATAGACAGCCTGAAACATCTCTGCCTGTGCTTCCTTATTTTTATTTTCATTGTTGATCTGGAAAAATAAAATTCCTCCGATCAAAATGATGGCAGCGATCAAAACGCCACCCAATACTTTGCTATTCTGCTTCAGAAAAGCTTCACCACGACCAAGTCGCTCAGCCAATACTTCTGGATTCTCCAGGAAGTCGTTTGGATCCTGTTGTGCTGCTTTTCCGGATTTAGTTTTTGCCATGTTACTCAATTTTCGAGTCGCAAATATACGGTTTTTATGATTTAGACAAAGCCAAATAAAAAAGCCATGATTTTATTAATAATCACGGCTTTCAATGACTTGATGATTCAATTATTCCATCACGAAAGGATAGTCTTCCTGTACATAGACATCTTGGAAAGCTACCTCTCCTTCTGGCCATGGTGATTCCTCAGCAAACTTGACGGCGTCAGTTACTTTCTTTTTTACCCGTGAGTTGATTTCGGAGATTTCGTCCTCTGTCAGGATTTTATTGTCTTGAATGGTTTTAAGAACCTGCTCGATCGGGTCTTTCATTTTATATTCTTCCACTTCCTCTTTGGTACGATACTTCTGAGGATCAGACATGGAGTGACCTTTGAATCGATACGTTCTGAATTCCAAAAGCGTAGGACCATCACCTTTTCTAGCTCGCTCTGCTGCTTCAGCTACTGCCTCATGAATTGCTTCTACATTCATCCCATCGACTGGGAAAGAAGGAATGTCATAGGCCTCCCCAAGTTGGTAAAGCTCTGTGACATTGGAAGTACGAGCTACTGAAGTACCCATGGCATAGCCATTGTTTTCGATGACGAAAATGACTGGGCTCTTATAGATCATGGCCAAGTTGAGCGCTTCGTGGAAAGCTCCCTGTCTTACTGCACCATCACCCATCTTACAAATGCAGACGTTTTGAGTGCCTTTATATTTTTCAGCAAAGCCAATTCCCAAGCCCATCGGGACTTGTGCACCTACAATCCCATGGCCTCCCATGAAGTTTCGCTCCTTGTCAAAGATGTGCATGGATCCACCTTTTCCTTTGGTGGTTCCGGTGATTTTTCCGAAAAGCTCAGCCATCACTGCACCCGGATCGGTACCAAGTCCCAGTGGATGCGCATGACAGCGATAGGCGGTGATCCATTTGTCATCCTTAGTCAAGGCAGTGATTGCACCTGAAGCACAGGCTTCCTGACCGATGTATAGGTGACAGAATCCACGGATTTTCTGCTGACCGTAGAGCTGACCAGCTTTTTCCTCAAACCTTCGCATCAAAAGCATGCTTTCATACCAGTAGGCATAGGTTTCCTTGGAATATTTCACTTTTGACTTGCTTGCTGTCGTTCTCTTTGCCATATCGTACTATTAAAATATGCTAATTTAGGCCCCAAATATAACCAACCTCTCCTAAAATTAAGGCTGTCGCCAAAATAATTCCCCAGACCCATGTACCTAAAGTCCCTGGAACTCTTACAATTCAAAAACCATGAGAAAACCCGGCTGGACTTTTCCCCACAGATCAATTGCTTTACTGGCCTCAACGGAAGCGGCAAGACCAATGTTTTGGATGGGATCCACTACCTCTCCCTCACCAAAAGCGCAGTCCAATCGAGCGATTCCCTGAATGTGCGGCATGAGGAAAGCTTCTTTTCGATCAAAGGGCAATTTGAAATTCAAGAAAAGCCACTGGAGGTGAGATGCACTTTCGAGCTCGGAAAGAAGAAGCAAATCTGGCAAAATGGGAAAACCTTGGATAAGACCTCCGAGCATGTAGGGTTAATTCCTTTGGTCTTAATAGCACCCGATGATACCGAGCTGATCAAAGGCGGGAGTGAAGGACGGCGGAAGTTTTTTGATGGATTGCTTTCTCAGCTCGATCGGCAGTACCTGAACCAACTCATTCGCTATCACCATTTTCTGAAGCAGCGAAATGCCCTTTTGAAGCAATTTGCCGAGACCGGCAGAAGAGATATGACCTTATTGGGAAGCTATGACGAAGAAATGATCCGGTTGAGCCAGGAGCTGGCGCAAAGAAGGTCCAAACTCCTAGAGGAAGTGGCGCCCATGCTTCAGGCGCATTATGAAGAAATCTCTCAGGGTCAGGAGAAAGTAACCATTCAGTATCAGACCGAGGCACTTCGGGAGGATTTTGGAGATTATTTTATGAGTCTTCGCAAAAAAGATCAGATCACTAAAAACTCCAATGCCGGGATTCACAAAGATGACTATGTGTTTTTGATCGGGGATCACCCCATTCGCAAGATCGGTAGTCAGGGTCAGCAGAAGTCTTTTATTATTGCTTTGAAGCTGGCTCAGTTTCAGATTTTTGAAAAAGATAGAGGCGAAAAGCCGCTACTACTTCTGGATGACATTTTTGACAAGTTGGATGATATTCGTATCGCCCAACTTATGCAGTTGATCTCCCGGCATACCTTCGGGCAGATCTTTTTGACAGATGCCAGACCCGAGCGATCGCACGCCATCCTCACCCAACTCGACTCGGAGGTCGTTTTCTTTGGAGTGGAGATGGGGAAGGTGAAAAGGGAGTAAAAAAAGAGCCCGAAGCCTCTTTCCTTATTTCCACAAGTTTTCTGGGTATTCCCAATATTAAATCAGAAATCCTCTTAACCTCAATTGCTTAATGATGCAATTATTAAACTCTAAGTCTCTTAAAAAGTCTCAGATTTAAGAAAAAAGAAAGAAACAGGTATAAAGTAGCAAGCAATAAGTTCAATGATCGGCTGGGAGTGTCCGAAATGGTAAAATCCATTCCTTGCACAAAAGTTAGATTATTAATCGTTCGGAAAGGAAGATAGGAAAATAGATCAAAGGCTTCTTTTGAGGTGTAAACTAAAAGTGGCTCAAGTAAGAAAGCAAAAAAGAAAGTTATTAAAATGGTTTTGAGCAGGCTTCTTGAAAGTAGTAGAATTAGCAAAAAGTAATTACCTATTGCGAAACCTTGAAAGAAGTAAAGAAATGGCCAGATAAAGTCTTGTATAGTTGTTCTCTTTGGAGAAACTCCTTCAATGAATCCTAATACTAAGGCTGAAAAAAAGACTAGTATTGTTAAAATGGAGTTTGCAATCAGCAAATTCTTCTGAAAAAAGATAAAAAGCTGTTTCTTACTAAACCCTGATAAAAGAATATAGCGCAGAAAACTGCCACCCTGATCTTTTATTCCTGACACGTACCCCATCAGCAAAGGAAATAAAAACACGAAGGGATAATTCATTGCAAAAAGTAAATTGAAAACATAGGGAATTTTGAAAGACCCGCCCAACCGGTAAATCAGGTCTTTTTCAAAAGAGACTATATAAAAATTTGCGATCAGGATTAGAAAAATGGAACAAAGGATGTACCCTTTGACAAAATTACTTTTGAACCAATTAGACCAGAAGATTTTAAGCAGACTCATAGCACAAGGGAGTGATAACTTTCTTCAATATTTCCGTTCCCGAGCTTAAGAAACGTTTCAAAATCCCCATCGAATAGCAGTTTTCCTTTATTGAGGAGGAATAGATGATTGCAGTAATTTGCCAAATCATCCAAGCGATGAGAAGAATAAAGCACCGAGATTTTTTGATCAATCAGCCAAGTGAGGGCTTTTTTGAAAAGGAAGACCCCTGATGGGTCAAGGCCATTCAACGGTTCATCAAAAATAACAAGCTTTGGCTTACCCATTATGGCTGAAATTATCCCTAATCTTTGTTTTTGTCCATAAGAAAGCGATTTGATCTTTTTATCAGCTTCCTCATCGAGCTTTAATAGAGCTAACAACTCCGAGACTGTGGATTCGTCAGTTTTTAGGTTTTTCAATACCTGCAAAAATTCCAACCATTCCTGCACGGTCAGGTGGTCCATAAACGATTCGTTGCCAACGAAACTGCCAAGGGTATCCTTTTGGATTCCGCTAATAGAGCCCGAATCAGAAGAAAGAAATCTGGATAATATAGAGATTAAGGTCGTTTTCCCACTTCCATTGGGTCCCACCAATCCATATAGTTTCCCGTCCAGTTCAATCTTCAGAGAGACCGATTGGAGCGCATGGGATTTTTTAAAGCGTTTGTCTAGTTGGTTTAATTCTATCACCAAAGAAAAATATTAAATAAATAATACAAATCAGTACAAATATTAACGAAATTTGAAAATTCTCCTTGAGAGAAATAAATGAGAATAAAGACTGGCAAGAGCATGAATCATATAAAACATACAAATTATAATACAAGTAAAAGCCGTATGAGGAACTAAATAACAATATTATAAAGGAACTGAAAAGCTTTGTTTTTTTAAAAAAAATGAAAACGAAAGATATAAATGACACTATCCCAAAAAGTGTGTAAATAGATTTTAGGGTTAGTTAGAGTTTTATACGGTTTTCAAACATAATCATAAATTGGTTTAGGATCATGCCCCAATCTCGGATAGGCATGGTCCATTTTTTTGTTGCTTCCATGACTGCCAAGAATACTGATTTCAGTACGGCTTCATCGGTTGGGTAGGAAAGCTTGTTTTTGGTGTATTTTCTGATTTTTCCATTCAGGTTTTCGATGATGTTGGTTGTGTAGATAATTTTTCTGATTTCCAGCGGAAAGTCCAGAAATGCGGTCAGTTCTTCCCAGTTGTCTCTCCAGCTTTTGATCGCATAGCCGTATTTCTGCCCCCATTTGGTC